>NZ_AP027339.1:0-2190000 GCF_055394245.1 Sphingobium sp. TomTYG73 | reverse complement strand
GCGGGTGACAGTCCCGTATGCGAAAGCGAAACAACAGGACTTGAGTAGGGCGGGGCACGTGAAACCCTGTCTGAACATGGGGGGACCACCCTCCAAGCCTAAATACTCGTACATGACCGATAGTGAACCAGTACCGTGAGGGAAAGGTGAAAAGCACCCCGATGAGGGGAGTGAAACAGTACCTGAAACCGGATGCCTACAAGCAGTGGGAGGGTCCTTGAGACCTGACCGCGTACCTCTTGCATAATGGGTCTGTGACTTAGTGTATCAAGCAAGCTTAAGCCGTTAGGTGTAGGCGCAGCGAAAGCGAGTCTGAATAGGGCGACAGAGTTTGATGCATTAGACCCGAAACCCGGCGATCTATGCATGACCAGGTTGAAGGTGCGGTAACACGCACTGGAGGACCGAACCGTTTAATGTTGAAAAATTATCGGATGAGTTGTGCTTAGGGGTGAAAGGCCAATCAAGCCGGGAAATAGCTGGTTCTCCGCGAAATCTATTGAGGTAGAGCGTCGAATGATTGCCGTTGGGGGTAGAGCACTGGATGGTTGCGGGGGTCGCGAGATCTACCAATACTAACCAAACTCCGAATACCAACGAGTCTAGTTCGGCAGACAGACGGCGGGTGCTAAGGTCCGTCGTCAAAAGGGAAACAGCCCTAACCTACAGCTAAGGTCCCCAAGTCACGTCTAAGTGGGAAAGCATGTGGAACTTCCAAAACAACCAGGAGGTTGGCTTAGAAGCAGCCATCCTTTAAAGAAAGCGTAACAGCTCACTGGTCTAAATAAGAGGTTCTGCGGCGAAGATGTAACGGGGCTCAAGACGTGCACCGAAGCTTAGGGTGTGATCGTTTACGATCACGCGGTAGCGGAGCGTTCCGTAGGCCGTTGAAGCGATCTGGTAATGGGTCGTGGAGGTATCGGAAGTGCGAATGCAGACATGAGTAGCGATTAACAGTGTGAGATGCACTGTCGCCGAAATTCCAAGGGTTCCTGCTTAAAGCTAATCTGAGCAGGGTAAGCCGGCCCCTAAGACGAGCCCGAAGGGGGTAGTCGATGGGAACCACGTTAATATTCGTGGGCCTGGAGGTGTGTGACGGATGGCGTAAATGGTCTGGCCTTATTGGATTGGTCCAGGCTGTGAAGTTGTCCCAGGAAATAGCCCCTCCGTATAGACCGTACCCTAAACCGACACAGGTGGAATGGTAGAGTATACCAAGGCGTTTGAGAGAAGTATCCTGAAGGAACTCGGCAAATTGCCTCCGTACCTTCGGAAGAAGGAGGCCCCACATCAAGGCAACTTTTTGTGGGGGGCACAGGCCAGGGGGTAGCGACTGTTTAGCAAAAACACAGGGCTCTGCTAAGTCGGCTTCAAGACGACGTATAGGGCCTGACGCCTGCCCGGTGCCTGAAGGTTAAGAGGAGGAGTGCAAGCTCTGAATTGAAGCCCAGGTAAACGGCGGCCGTAACTATAACGGTCCTAAGGTAGCGAAATTCCTTGTCGGGTAAGTTCCGACCTGCACGAATGGCGTAACGACTTCCCCACTGTCTCCAGGATATGCTCAGCGAAATTGAATTCTCCGTGAAGATGCGGAGTACCCGCGGTTAGACGGAAAGACCCCGTGCACCTTTACTGCAGCTTCAGAGTGGCATTAGGAAAGAACTGTGTAGCATAGGTGGGAGGCTTTGAAGCGATGACGCCAGTTGTCGTGGAGCCATAGGTGAAATACCACCCTGTTGTTTTCTGATGTCTAACCTCGCACCGTTATCCGGTGCAGGGACCCTCTGTGGCGGGTAGTTTGACTGGGGCGGTCGCCTCCTAAAGAGTAACGGAGGCGCGCGATGGTGGGCTCAGGACGGTTGGAAACCGTCTGTTAGAGTGCAATGGCATAAGCCCGCCTGACTGCGAGACTGACAAGTCGAGCAGAGACGAAAGTCGGTCATAGTGATCCGGTGGTCCCTCGTGGAAGGGCCATCGCTCAACGGATAAAAGGTACGCCGGGGATAACAGGCTGATGATTCCCAAGAGCTCATATCGACGGAATCGTTTGGCACCTCGATGTCGGCTCATCACATCCTGGGGCTGGAGCAGGTCCCAAGGGTTTGGCTGTTCGCCAATTAAAGTGGTACGTGAGCTGGGTTCAGAACGTCGCGAGACAGTTTGGTCCCTATCTGCCGTGGGCGTCGAAATTTGAGAGGAGTTGACCCTAGTACGAGAGGACCGGGTTGAACATACCTCTGGTGTACCTGTCGTCCTGCCAAGGGCGCAGCAGGGTAGCTATGTATGGACGGGATAACCGCTGAAAGCATCTAAGCGGGAAGCCTCCCTCAAGATAAGATTTCTTCGAGCGGTCGTAGACCACGACCTTGATAGGCCGGATGTAGAAGTGTGGTAACATATGGAGCTAACCGGTCCTAATTGCTCTGATCGCGCCTGAGAGTCCCACCATCAATGACAATGCTGGAAACAGCGTCGGCCATTGAGCGTGGTGATCACCTCAAGCCAGATAACAAATACAAACACCAAATACCGTGCACGGCATCGATTATAACCCAAAGCGCAAGCTTCATTGCTTGGTGACCATAGCGTCTGTGACCCACCCGATCCCATCCCGAACTCGGCCGTGAAACCAGACTGCGCCGATGGTACTGTGGCTCAAGCCCCGGAAGAGTAGGGCGTCGCCAGGCATTGAAGCTTGCGCTTTTGGAAATAAAAACCCATCACATGTTCACAAAAGGGCGGCCCATAAAGCCGCCCTTTTGCCTTTGGTGACGCGGGATGGAGCAGCCCGGTAGCTCGTCAGGCTCATAACCTGAAGGTCGCAGGTTCAAATCCTGCTCCCGCAACCAACGGTGTACAAACGAAAACCCCCAGCGTAATACGCCGGGGGTTTCGTCGTTTATAGGGCGCGCAAGCCCAAAGGACGACAGAAGTTTTTCCAAACATCTCGAGCAATGCCGAAACGTCCAGCACCTTCCTTAACTCGCGGTGCTGCTACGCCGACACCTCCATGCCATGCGCTAAGCTGATTAGCCTTGTCTTCTCACCCACGATTGGTGACTAAGGATCGATAAGGCGGAAAAAGCGGGAGACGGGAATGGGGTTCGCCAATGAGCAGGTGTCGGGTCAGGACGGCCGCACGATCCTGGTCACCGGCGCTAACACCGGTATCGGCTTTGAGACCGCCAAGCTTTTGGCAGCGAAAGGCGCGCGGGTGCTGCTCGGCTGTCGCGACGCTGATAGAGGCGCGAAGGCGATGGCGCGGATTGCGGCCGCAACTCCAGGCGCGAAACTGGATCTCATACTACTCGATCAGGCAGATCTGGGAAGCGTCCGAGCCGCAGCCGACAGGGTCGCCAGAGAACCCAGGCTCGACCTGCTGATCAATAATGCGGGCGTGATGATACCGCCCCTTACCCGCACGACCCAAGGATTCGAGCTTCAATTTGGCGTGAACCATCTGGGGACTTTCGCGCTGACGGCGCTTCTATTGCCGAAGCTCGCTGAAACCGCCGGTTCGCGGGTGGTCGTTACATCCAGCTTGGCACATCGTCAGGTGCGCATGCTGTGGGACGATTGGAACGCCGAGAAAGGCTACAGTCCCAACGTCTATTATGCCCAAAGCAAACTGGCCAACCTGCTGTTCGCCCTTGAACTCGACCGAAGGCTACGGGCTGCGGCATCTCCGGTGAGCGCCATCGGCTGCCATCCCGGCGTTTCCCTGACCGAACTCATGCGCCATCTTCCCCGATGGACAAAGCCGTTGTTGCCGATTGTGCGGCCGCTTTTCAATCCGGTGGCGGCGGCAGCGTGGCCGACTCTTCAGGCTGCTACCGATCCGAACGCGAAGGGTGGTGACTATTTCGGACCCCAGGGGCGATGGGAAATGCGCGGTGAGTCAGGACCTGCGCTGATCGACAAGCGCGCCAGCGGTACTGAGGATGCCCGGCGGCTTTGGGATCTTTCGATTGAGCTGACCGGGGTCGATCCACAACTGCCGGCCGACTGACCACCCGACGCAGGCTGCTGCATCAGCCGACGGCAATCATGGAAATCTGCCGTCCATAGCTTGGCTCGCCCAGATGGCAGGAACGGCGATAGCTGAAAAAGCGATCTGGCTGGCTATAGGTGTCCTCATCCAGCATCTCGACCCGGCCGATCCCTGCCTGAGCCAAACGCGCCGCGACATAGGCCGCGATGTCGAACTGGCAATGGCCTTCGCGCCCAGCGGAGAAGAAGCGGCCATTTTCCACATCTTCTTCCTCGAAATTGCGGGCGAAATCGACTGTGACCTCATAAGAGGCGCGGCCGATGCAGGGGCCGATCGCGGCGCTAATCCGCTCACGCCGGGCACCCAGTTTTTCCATCGCCGCCAGCGTGCTGTCCGTGACTCCCGACATGGCGCCTTTCCAACCCGCATGTGCCGCGCCCACCACCCCGACTCCGGGGTCCGCGAGCAGCACCGGCACGCAATCGGCCGTCAATATGCCGAGGACAAGCCCGGGGCGATCCGTCACCATGGCATCGGCCGCCGGGCGATCCGCCTCATCTATTGCGCCGGTGATGGTCACCACGTCCGGCGAATGGACCTGCCGCACGGTCACCAGCGCCGCGCCGGGCAGCAGCGCATCCCTCGCCAGGTCGCGGTTGCGCAGGATCGCCTCTCGCTCATCCATTGAACCCAGGCCCACGTTCAAGCCAGCATGCACCCCGCCCGACACACCGCCACGACGCCCGGCAAAGCCATGCGGCACATCGTGCAGGCTGGCGGCGCGCAGCAGTTCGATCATCAGTAGCTCCCTTGGACAAATGTGCCGAAGCCGCGCAACATACTTGCGCGGGCCACAATAGGCGATAGTCTCTGCGTCAGATATAACGGGTCGGCTTCGCGGCCGATCGGGGACAAGATGACAGGCAAAGGGCTCCACGCATGATCTTCGGGCGCATCAAGCCATTGGACGCCATATTGGCGACCGCGGAAAAAAAGTCGCTCGTTCGGACATTGGGGCCGATACAGCTCACGCTTCTGGGTGTCGGTGCCATCATAGGGACCGGCATTTTCGTACTGACCGCCGCCGCCGCGCAAAAGGCCGGGCCGGGCATGATGTGGAGCTTCGTCATTGCCGGAGCGGTCTGCGCCTTCGCCGCGCTTTGCTATTCGGAACTGGCATCAATGGTGCCGGTGTCGGGCTCAGCCTATACCTATACCTATGCGGTGGTGGGCGAATTGCTCGCCTGGATGGTGGGTTGGGCGCTGATCCTGGAATATGCCGTGGCCGCCAGCGCCGTTTCGGTGGGCTGGTCCGGCTATTTCATGGGTTTGATGAAAAGCATGACGGGACTGGAGCTACCCCACGCCCTGTCAGCAGGGCCTGGCTGGAGCTTCAACGGCTTCATCCCGCATGCCGATTTTTCGCATGGCGTCATCAACATTCCGGCCATCGTCGTCGCGCTGGCAGTGACCACCTTGCTCGTCATCGGCACCACGGAAAGCGCGCGGGTCAATGCGGTGCTGGTCGCGATCAAGGTCGCGGCGCTGACCGCCTTTATCGCGCTGACACTGCCCGCGCTGGACAAGGGCAATTTCTCCCCCTTCACGCCCAACGGGTGGTTCGGACCTCAGGGCACGAGCGGGATGGGCGTTGTTGGTGCGGCGGCCTCCATCTTCTTCGCCTATGTGGGCTTTGATGCCGTTTCGACCGCAGCGGAGGAGACCAAGAATCCCCAACGCAACGTGCCTATAGGCCTTATCGGCAGCCTTGCGATTTGCACCGTCTTCTATTTGCTGGTCGCTGCGGGTGCGATTGGTGCCATTGGCGCTCAGCCGGTCCTTGGTCTGGACGGTTCGATCGTGGCACCGGGATCGGTCGGTTTCGCTCAGGCCTGCGCGACCGCCGCCCATGCGGGGGATCTGGTCTGTTCGAATGAGGCGCTCGCCCATGTTCTGCGCTCCATCAACTGGACCGTGGTCGGAAACGCGCTGGGCCTCGCGGCCAATCTCGCGCTCCCTTCGGTCATCCTGATGATGATGTTCGGCCAGACCCGCATCTTCTTCGTGATGGCGCGCGACGGGCTGTTGCCGGAAAAGCTTGCCAGCATCCATCCGCGTTTCAAGACGCCGCACATCGTAACCATGGTGACGGGCGTCTTTGTCGCCATCGCCGCGGCGCTGCTGCCGGTGGGTCAGTTGGCTGACATTTCCAATTCCGGCACGCTCTTTGCCTTCTTCATGGTGGCAATCGCCGTGCTGGTGCTGCGCGTACGCGATCCCAATCGTCCGCGCCCCTTCAGAACGCCCGCCATCTGGTTCATCGCGCCGATGGCGGCGTTCGGCTGTCTCTTCCTCTTCTTCAACCTGCCTGTGGATGCGCAGCTCGTGCTTCCGGTCTGGGGCGGCTTGGGGCTGCTGCTCTATTTCCTCTATGGCTATCGCAAGAGCCATGTCGCGCGAGGCCTCGTCGAGACGCATGAGCAGGATGCCGATGTCCCGCCGATGCCGGTGCCACCGATGCCCGGTGCGCATACGCCGGGCGGACGCGACGCCTGATCAACTGAGGAAGGCGGCGGCGTGATCGCCGCCTTGCTTTTTAGTGGACGGGGTCGAATTCCGGTTCTCGCAACGCACCATGATGCGGGCGGGTGAAGAGCTTCCCGCGTTCGGCGAACAGCACGATAAGAAGCGCCGCGATCCCGAACGCCAGCATACCGATCGTCAGAGGTATGGTCGTCCCGTTGAACGCCCGCCCGACCACGCTACCCAAGGCACTGGACAGCGCCGTGGTCAGGAACGCCTGAAAGGAAGACGCCGCGCCCGCGCCCTTGGCAAAGGGCTCCATGGAAATCGCGCCGAAATTGGACGCGGTGAAAGCGACGGCCATCATCGTCGCCGACTGGAAGAACATGAAGGTGAACATGCTTTCCCGACCAGACGCGATCACGACAAGATGGACGGCGCTCGTCGCGATCATGGACAGAACCGCACCTTGGCTCAGCCGCCGCGCGCCGAATCGCGATACAAGCCGGCTGTTCAGCAGGCTGCCGACCCCCATGCTGCCCGCCATGATCGCAAAAGCTATCGGGAAGAATGACTGGGCATGAAACAGGTCGAAGAAAATCTGCTGCACCGACAGGATGAAGCCGATGAGCCCGCTCATCACCACGCCGCTCGCCAGCATATAGCCTGCCGAACTGCGATTGGTGAGCACCACCGCCATGGTGCGAAAGATCGTTGATGGGTTCATCCGCAGCCTGTTTTCGGGCTTCAGCGTCTCGGGCATGCGTATGACCATCCAGATCAGGATCAGCGCCGCCTGAATAGCCAGAATCCAGAATATCCATCGCCATGGCGCGAACCAGAGGATCGCCTGCCCAAAACTGGGCGCCATCACGGGTATCAACATGAATACGGCGAGGATGAGCGACATGACCCTGGCCATCGCGTCTCCCTTAAACCGGTCGCGGATGATGCCCACGGCGATCACCCGGCTCGCTCCGGCGAAAAAGCCCGCAGACGCCCGGCCCAACAGCATGAGAGGAAAGCTTTGCGCCACCGCGCAGCCGATGGTCGATACAATGAACAGCGCCAGCGCGCTGCCCATCACGGGTTTGCGGCCGAATCGATCCGACAAAATCCCGAACAGCAGCGATCCCACGCCCAGCCCCAGAAAATAGACGCTGATGATCAACTGCCGGTCATTGGCATTTGCCACCGCCAGATCGTGCCCGATCGCGGGCAGGGCAGGCAGCATCGGGTCGGTCGACAGCGCATTCATCGCCATCAGGCAAGCGCTCAGCACCACGAATTCGCGAAAGCCGATGTCTTTCTTTGGTTGTCCGATGGCGACCGGGGGAGAAGGGTTGGTCATGGCGCGGCTATGGGATCAATCCGGCTGCTATGCCAGCTTAACATCACGCAACCCGCCGCATTAACCTTGTGCCATCCAGGACTTTCGGGCGCTGATGCATAAACCCTCAAATCCGCGTTAACCATTTTTTATCCCATGCCGGTGCACCGTGGTGGCTGTCGAAAACCATTATCTCGAAATCCACAGGGGGATTCGGTCGTGGCAAACAGTTTGAAAAGTGCTCAGTTTCTGATGGAAAGCCGCCTGCCAGTGGCGGGCTGGGAATCGGCGGAGGCCTGTTTCGATCTGGGCGTCGCCTATAGCTGCGGAACCGGCGGTAAGTCAGTCGATCTGATCGAAGCGCATAAATGGTTCAACCTCGCCGCGCTGCGTGGCAATGAGGAAGGGCAGGTGATGCGCGCCGAGATAGCCGAAGAAATGACGGCTCGCGAAATCGCCGAGGCGCAGCGCCAGGCGCGCGCCTGGATTGCCGCAAACCAACTGCGCGCCGCCTGATCGTCAGCCTTGCTTGCGGAACGGCGCCCGTTCGCTAAGCCAGATCCGGTCCTGTTGCACGCCAGTCCGTTCGGCGGCGAGAAATTCAGCGACGGCCCGGCGGAACGAAGCATTGGGCAGGAAGTGCGCTGAATAAGTAGGCTCCGGTCCATATCCCCGCGCCAGCTTATGTCCCCCTTGGGCTCCGGCCTCGACCCGGGACAACCCAAGCGCGATGGCAATCTCGATCGCCTGATAATAGCATAGCTCGAAATGCAGGTTGGGTACGTCCTCGGCGCAACCCCAATAGCGGCCATAGAGCGCCTCCTCACCAATCAGGTTGAGCGCTCCCGCAATCGGCCTGCCGTGACGCTGCGCCAGTATCAGCAGCACCCGATCCGCCATATTTTCCCCCAGCATCGAGAAAAAGGCCCGCGTCAGATAGGGCCGCCCCCATTTCCGCGATCCGGTATCCTGGTAAAAATGCCAGAAGGCGTCCCAATGCGCTTCTTTGAGGTCACGGCCGGTCAGGTGGACGATCTCCAGACCCTCGACCGCGCGGGCTCGTTCCTTGCGAATATTCTTGCGCTTGGCGCTCGAAAGGCTGCTGAGGAAATCGTCGAAGTCGCGATAGTCGCGATTGATCCAGTGGAACTGGCTGTCTTCGCGGATCAGCCAGCCCGCCGCTTCGAACAGCGACACCTGCGCTGGCTCGATGAACGTTGCATGGGCGGATGACAGATCGTTGCTCTCGACAAGGCTTTCGATCCCCCCGATCAGCGCCGATGCCAGCGTCGGCTCGCGCAGCAGCAATCGCGGCCCCGGAACAGGGGAAAAGGGCGCGGCGAGCTGAATCTTGGGATAATATTGGCCCCCGGCACGCTCCCACGCGTCGGCCCAGCCATGGTCGAACACATATTCGCCCTGGCTATGGGTCTTGCCGTAGAGCGGCGCAGCGGCTCCGATCCGTCCGTCCGCACCATCGATCAGCATCGGCAAGGGCTGCCACCCGGTTCCTGGACCAACGCTGCCCGATCGTTCCAGCGCGGCCAGAAAATCCCAGCTCATGAAGGGGTTGGCGGTTCCGGCGCAGGCGTCCCACTGATCGCGAGGCAGTTCCGCAACCCCGCCAGCTACCCGCACGAGGCATTCAGTCACGCGGAACCTCGAATATGATCTGGTCCGCATGCGCCGCAGCGGCAGCATGATCGGCCTTCGTGCGCACCGTCCAGGTCAGCACGGCCAGACCGCGCGCACGCGCCCGCGCCGCGAAACGGGAAGGAAGGTCACGAACATCACAAGCGATAAAGTCGGGTCTTGCCACCCAAAGTGCAAGACCGCGCCGGGCGGCGGCGCGCCATCCTGCGTCATCTTGCTCCGTCACCACCAGGCCTCGCACCGTCTGCGGCATGTGCCGGGCAAACCAGCGCATTGCCATGGGGTTGAAGGACATGACGGCGGCCAAGGCATCCGGATGCCTTGCCAGATCGCTTGCTACCGCTGCACAGAGGGGCGCCACATGGCGGCCCGTGACCTTCAATTCAATCAGCAGCGGGACCGTTTGCCCGCATGTCTGCAACAGCGTCTCCAGCCGTGGAATGCCGCCGCCGTCCGCCAGCCTCATCTGCTCAAGGCGTTCGGCCCGATGGTCCGACAGCATCCCCTCGACACCGGTCATTCGTGAGAGGGCGGCGTCATGAAAGACCATCGCGACGCCATCCCCGCTCAGCCGGACATCGCATTCGATGCCATAGCCTTGCGCGATGGCTGCGCGAAAAGCGGCCATGCCGTTTTCACTGATGCCCGCCCCATGCAGCCCGCGATGGGCGAAGGGGCGGGCGGTCAGGAAGGAAAGATCAGGCCGCAGGCCGGACAAGGACGACCGCGTCGATCTCAACCACCGCGCCCAGCGGCAGCACCGGCACGCCGACCGCGCTGCGGGCGTGCTTGCCTGCCTCGCCGAAGACCTCGACCATCAGTTCCGACGCGCCATTGGCCACCTTGGGCTGGTCCGTGAAGCTCGGGGCGCTGCTGATGAAAGCACCCAGCTTCACGATCCGCTCAACCCGGTCCAGGCTGCCCAGCGCCGCCTTGATCTGGGCAATGAGGTTGAGGCCGCAGGCCCGCGCCGCCTTGACGCCATAATCAAGGTCGCGATCTTCGCCGAGACGGCCCGTCATCAACTGTCCTTCGGAAAGCGAAATCTGGCCGGAAATATGCAGCAGGCCATTGGCTTCCACTGCTGCGACATAAGCGGCCACCGGCGCGGCTGCTGCGGGCAGGGTGATGCCAAGTTCGGCAAGGCGGGCTTCAACGCTCATTTGGGACTCCATCTGGGTTATCAGTGTTTAGTGGTGCGGAGCCGTCGGCAAGCCGATCGACGATCCACCTCTCCGCCGTTGCCCAGTCGTCTATCCGGGCGTGGGCATAGGGGGCGGCATCGACATCAGCCGAAATTGCAGGCTCGCCTACCATATGCAATCTCCACACGCCCGGCGCATGCTCGGTTACGGATTCATGATGCTCGGCCAGGTCGTCGATGAACAGCGCGGCTGACGGCCGCCGCTCGGCGACGATCGCGGCCAGCGGCGCGCCCTTGGGTCCATGGTTCCAATGCACCGGGAAATCGAGGCCATGCGCCGCCAGCTGCTCCACGCGCTGCTGATGATGCCGCTCCCCGATATTGGTGAGCACGACGATATCGGCCATGCGCGACAGCCTGCCCATCGCTTCGACGGCCCCGGCAATCGGCATCTGGCGGTGCATCTCGGTATCGAAAAAGCTCACCAGCAGCTGCCAGACCAGTTCGCGCTCCAGCGGGATGCCGCTGTCCTTGTGGCGCAGCGCCTCGGCAAAGCCACGCTCGCGCATATCGAAATGCACGGCATGATGCTCGTCCAGCCATTCGCGGAAAGGAACGACCATGTGCAGCAGCACCTCGTCGCAATCCGTGATGATCAGGGGGCGGCTCATCGACCCAGAGCCCGCCGCACCGCGATCAGCGCCGCCGCATTGGTATCCAACGCCTCTGCGCAAGCTATCAAATCCGGCTCATGATCGGCCAGAAAATCCAGCACCGCGCGCAAAACCGAAGGATTATTCACGCCAGCGCGCAACGCGTCCGCATCCAGTCCGGTAAGCGCCAGCAGCCGATCCGCCCGCTGCTCATCGCCCAGCGTCCAGGCAAGCGCCATCAGGGCCAGCGTCAGGGCCTCTTCGCCATCGGCCGGGCCAAGTTGCTTGCTATCGGGGCTGTCGGAACGCATGATTGATTCTCGGCAAGGGGCAATTGTATCAGCGCGCTTTTACAATGCGCATCATTTAACGCGGGTGACTGGTGGCAAAGCGCGTGCTCGTTGTCGAGGACAACGAACTCAATCTCAAACTTTTTTGCGACCTTCTGCGCGCGCATGGCCATGAAGTGCTGCCATTGCGGGATGGGCGCGACGTCGTTTCGCAAGCGCTGGAGTTCCGCCCGGACCTGGTGATTACCGACATTCACCTGCCCCATGTCAGCGGCCTCGACCTGATCGTCTCGCTGAAGCGCGATCCGCGTTTGGCATCTGTCCCCATCATGGCCGTGACCGCCTATGCCGGAAAGGGCGACGAAGACCGGATTCGCGGCGCGGGGGCGCAGGCTTATGTGTCGAAGCCCATTTCGGTGCTGCGCTTTGTCGAGCAGGTGAATGCCCTGCTGTAACGGCTAGAGCATCGTGCGCAAAAGTGGGAACCGGTTTTGCGTCTACAACGATGCGAAAACAAAACTAGAGCGCGCGACCTGCGTCCAATTAAGCGCAGCGCGCTCTATCGGTGATCGTCATCAGACCGTCATCGGTCTTTCATGCCCATGTCCCTGAAATGAAGCGCTGATTTCACGCAGCGCTGCCAAGCCCCGGCCCAGGGACGCGGCATTCCGCCGACAGTCCGATCTGGAACAGGGGTAATTCATGTCTCACCTTACCGACGAGGCGCGCGCGCCTTTTCGCGATGCGGAACCCAGGATCGACGCAGGCAACGACTGCCTCGAAGCCATCGTCGCCGCCAATCCCGGCCGCCGTTCCGTACTGAAGAACGGTCTGTTGGGGCTTTCCATTCTGCCGATGCTCGGTACGCTTGCGGCCTGCGATGATGATGAGACCGCCTTCCCGACTCCCACCCCCAGTCCCACGCCTACTCCGACGCCCGCGCCCAGCTATGCGATCGCCTTTGCCCCTGTTGCCGCCAATCAGAATGATACGGTCACGGTCCCAGCCGGGTACACCGTCGATGTCCTGCTGAAAGCGGGTGACTCCGTTGAAGCTGGCACCCCCTATTCGGGCAGCTTCCCGACCCCAGCCGACGCTGAAAAATGGGCGGGCGGCAACCATGACGGCATGGAATATTTCGCGCTGTCCGGTGTTGACGCCAACGGGGGCGGTCTGCTCGCGATCAACCATGAATATCCCGACGTCCAAATCCTGTTCGCAGGCAGCTATGATGCCGCCACCGCAACTGCTGATCAGAAAGCGTTGGCGCTTTCGGCAGTCGGTATCTCGGTCGTGGAAGTCGCCAAGGGCACTGACGGTAAATGGGCCATCAAGGCAGGTTCGCGCTTCAACAAGCGTTACACCGGCAACAGCAACTATCGCGCGGGCGGCCCCGCCGCGGGCCAGCTGTCCGGCACGATCAAGGGCATGCTCAACAACTGCGCGTCCGGCCGCACGCCTTGGGACACATATCTGACCTGCGAAGAGACCACCGACAATTATCTCGACCCGACGCAGCCCCCGCAAAATTATGGCTGGGTGGTTGAAATCGACCCCTATCAGGAACTGGCCGATCCGACGAAGCGCACAGCCATGGGCCGTTTCGACCATGAAAATGTCGCGCATATGGCCGACAGCAACAATCGCGCCGCCTTTTACATGGGTGACGACAGCACGCCGGGCTGCATCTACAAATTCGTGCCCGATCGCGCTTTCAGCACATCCAACCGTGCCGCCAATACCGGCCTGCTGGATTATGGCACGCTCTACGTAGCCCGCTTCAACGCCGACGGCACGGGCGAATGGCGCGCATTGGTGCAGGGGCAGAACGGCCTGCTGCCCGGCGCTTCGGACCCCGGCAACATCAGCCAGAGCACGACGCCGCCCACGCCCGTCATCGTCAACTTCAACAGCCAGGCGGACGTGCTGATCAACACCAAGTCGGCTGCGCGTGTCGCGGGCGGCACCGTTATGGATCGTCCGGAATGGCTCACCGTCGCACCGGACAACAGCGCGGTCTATTGCACGCTGACCAATAATAGCGGTCGCCAGGTCACCGACGCGGCCAATCCGCGCACCCGCAACCTTCACGGCCACATCATCAAGTTCAAGGAGAAGGACAATTCGCCGCTGGCGACGACCTTCACCTGGGAAATCTTCCTGCTGGCGGGCGATCCCGCTCTGGCATCAGGTGGGGCCAATCTGGTCGGCAATATCAATGGAGACACCTTCTCCAGCCCTGACGGCATCCGCATCGATCCGCAGGGCCGCCTGTGGGTGCAGACGGACCACAGTGTCCCCGGCAATTCGGGCGTGACCGGCACGACCATCGATCAGGCCTTCGGTCACAACGCGATGTTCTATGTCGATCAGACCAGCAAGCAGTCCAAGCGCTTCCTGGTCGGTCCCGCTGGCTGTGAGATCACCGGCATCGCCTACACGCCGGACCTCAAGACCTTCTTCGTCAACATCCAGCATCCCACGGGTGACTGGCCGGTCGCGGGGCAGCAGCCACGCTCATCGACCATCGTCGTGACGCGCACCGACGGTCAGCCAGTCGGCAACTGATTGGTGGGAGGGCTTTGCGCCCTCCTCCCTTCGCTTCGAGCGAAGTCGAGAAGCCTCTCAAACCGTTTCTCGACACGCTCGAAACGAACGGAAGCACGGTTTCAATGACACAAGGAAAGGCCCGCTCCCTGACAGGGGCGGGCCTTTTCCATCGAAGCCATCAAATGGATCGAAGCGACCGAAGCCGCCTTCAGATCACTTGATCTTGGCTTCCTTGAACTCGACATGCTTGCGCACGACCGGGTCGTACTTACGGAAGCTCAGCTTCTCGGTCTTCGTGCGCGGGTTCTTCTTGGTAACATAGAAGAAACCGGTGTCAGCCGAGCTGACGAGGCGAATCTTGACGGTTGCTGGCTTGGCCATGGCCCTGGTTCCTGGTCGTGAATATCGTGAAAAAGAGAAGCGGCCCCGTGAAGGGCCGCCCCGTTTCAGCAGCCGCCCATGAGGGAGATTCGGGATAATGTCAAGACGCGCGTGGCGGCTGAACGGGCCGCGTGCTAGACTTTACGCGGCCTTAACAGGTTCCGATGCATCTTGTCATCGGAGCGACAGGACAGGGGGATGCTTCCCATGCGACATGATCCGATGCTGGCCATTCTTGCAGACATGCTGCGCCGCGTGGACGGCCTTGCCGGGCAGCGCGGGCAGGTGAGCCTGCTGCGATTGAGCGATGAAGTTGACCAGATTCGCCATGTCGCCCGCGCCTATCATCTCGACAGCGTCGAAGGGCTGGCGGACACGCTGCAATCCGCGCTGTCTTTGCAGGGCACGGGGCCGGTCATACTGTCCTACCTCGACCTCATGCGGGATGCCATCGCGGCGGAAATGTCCGATGCGCAGGTGATACCGATACTCATGGCAGCGAAACCGGCAGCAACCGCCGGAACGCCGCTTTCCTGCTGACGACCTTCCCTGCCGATGGATGCATTGCTGACCGCGCTGCTCGGATGCTTCCTGGCTGAGATTGGCGACAAGAATCAATTACTGGTGCTGGCGCTGGCGACGCGTTTCAGCCGCGATGGCGCGATCATTGCGGGCATCATGCTGGCCGCTGCGGCTAATGCGGCGATCGCCGCCGTCGCGGGCGCGTTTCTGGCGCCAATGCTGGGCTCTGATGCGCGGCTGCTGTTTCTTGCCCTGGCCGTGCTGTTTTTGGGCATAGGCCTCCTTTGGCGGGTGAAAGCACCCGATCCTCTCGCGGAATGGCCGACAGGGCCGTTCCTCACCACGGCGCTGGGGCTGTTCATCCTTGGCTTTGGCGATGGTTCCCAATTCCTGATCCTGGGCATCGCGACGCGGACGGCAGAACCGCTGCTGGCTGGAATTGGCGGCGCACTCGGTGTGACGGCGGCGCTCGTTCCGGTCGTCTTGCTCCGCGACCGCATCTTGCCTGCAAAGCCCGTCAGGGCGATCCGCCTGACCGCCGCTGCACTGATGCTGATCATCGCCTTAATGCTGGGCGTGACCGCCATGGGCCTGGCATAGGCGCTCTACTTATCGACGGAGTGGATCAGTCTGAGCGATGATTTCGTCGGGTAATTCCCGCCCTGAGATGGCACCTTATCGCCATCAGATCATTATACCCCCGAAATCATTTTCACGAGCCAGGAGCATGACATGACAGCCCCCGATCTCAAGACGCCCACCGACCTGCGCAGCAACGCCACAAAGTCCGTGGCGCAAGCGCTCAACGGCGTGCTCGCGGACAGCTATGCGCTGTATTTCAAGACCAAGAATTTTCATTGGCATGTGTCGGGGCCGCATTTCCGCGACTATCATCTGATGTTCGATGAGCAGGCGGCGCAAATCCTGGCCGTAACGGATGCCATTGCGGAACGCGTGCGCAAGACCGGCAACACCACCCTGCGTTCGATCGGCGACATTGGCCGTCACCAGTCGATCAAGGATAATGACGCGGAATATGTCAGCCCCGCCGACATGTTGAACGAACTGCGCGAGGATAATCTTCGCCTCGTCGAATCGCTGCGCGCCGCCAAGTCCGCCGCCACCGAAGCGGGTGACAACGCGACCGAAGGCATTGTCGATGACTGGACCGACCAGGCCGAAGAGCGCGCCTGGTTCCTGTTCGAAGCTGGCCGCAACGGCTGACACATAGAAAAGCCCTCCAGCATAGAACTGGAGGGCTTTTCTATTGCAAGACATTGGATGACCGGCGCTATTCTCCGTCGATCGTCTCGATGGCGAGAATTGTGATCGCGCCCGGCTTGCCAGCGAAGTCGATTGCCTCATCCACTTCCGCATCCATCATCGCGCGCGCAAGCGGTGCGGTGAAGGCGATCCGCCCCTCCGCCGGTGCCGCCTCGTCATCGCCGACAATGTCGATCCGCTTTTCCGCGCCATTCAGCCGGTAAGTCACGCGCGAACCAAAGGTCACCGCGCCCCCCGCCGCTGCTGGCTGAAGATGCGCCGTCGCCAGCCGCGTGCGCCAGTAGCGCAGCTCGCGCTTATGCTTCTTCGCATCCTCTTCAGCCATGGCCGCCGCATCAATCGCTTCCAGCGCCTCGACCTTCTCGCGCGTCAGCCGCAGCCCGCGCGTCGTCACCCAATTGGGCCCAGGTGGAATCGGAATCTCGAACGTCGGCTCCAGATGCTCCTCGTCGCTCTCGCGGCGAAAGGCGACACTCATGGCACACTCCTCAAAAACGCCTGCCCACCCCTATCCCAAGGTCGAGATCGCCGATCTTCTTTTCAAGGGAAGGCCGGGCTCAGATGGCCAAGCCGGGACAGTTTCGGCCTAATCTTCGTCGAACAGCCCGGCCAACTGCTCCACCATCGTCCCACCGAGTTGTTCGGCATCCATGATGGTGACGGCCCGCCGATAATAGCGGGTGACGTCATGACCGATGCCGATCGCCACCAGCTGCACGGGCGACCGGTTCTCGATCCACTCGATCACCTGCCGCAGATGGCGCTCCAGATAGGTGCCGCTGTTCACCGACAGGGTGGAATCATCCACCGGCGCACCATCGGAAATCACCATCAGGATGCGCCGTTCCTCATTGCGGGCAATCAAGCGGCTATGCGCCCACAGCAGCGCCTCGCCGTCGATATTCTCCTTCAGCAGCCCCTCGCGCATCATCAGGCCCAGATTCCGCCGCGCCCGGCGCCACGGCTCGTCGGCCTTCTTGTAGATGATGTGCCGCAGGTCGTTGAGGCGTCCCGGCATCGGCGGCCGTCCGGCGGCCAGCCAGGCTTCCCGGCTCTGCCCACCCTTCCAGGCGCGCGTCGTGAAGCCCAATATCTCCGTCTTGACCCCACAGCGCTCCAGCGTCCGCGCCATGATGTCTGCGCTGATCGCGGCGATGCTGATCGGCCGCCCGCGCATCGAACCACTATTATCGATCAGCAGCGTGACGACCGTATCGCGAAACTCGGTATCCCGCTCGATCTTGTAGGAAAGTGACCGGGTGGGATCGATGACGATCCGCGCCAGCCGCGCGGCATCGAGCAGCCCTTCCTCCTGATCGAAGTCCCACGACCGCGACTGCTGGGCCATCAACCGCCGTTGGAGCCGGTTGGCGAGTTTCGTCACCGCGCCCTGCAAACTCACCAACTGCTGGTCGAGAAAACCGCGCAGGCGGTTCAGCTCATCCTCGTCACACAGGTCCTCGGCGGTCACCACCTCGTCATGCGCGACCGTATAGGGCTTATAGTCGAAACCGGGCGGCAAGTCGGACATCGGCCGGTTGGGACGGACGGGCATCATGCCCTCATCGCCCATGTCGTCGGCGCCTTCATCGCTGTCGGCGTCGAAATCGTCGCTATATTCGGTCTCGCCTTCCTCGGTGTCGCCGCCCTGATCCTCGGCGCGCGCCTGGGCGTTCATGTCGCTGTCGCCAGCGTCCTCCTCGCCAGAGTCGCCTTCTTCCTGCTGCTCTTGCTCGTCCTCGCCTTCGTCCTGCGGCTCCTCCTCCTCGGTTTGAGGCGGCATATCGCTTTCAACGAGTTGCAGATGCTCCAGCATCGCCTGCGCCAGCTTCTGAAAGGCGCGCTGATCGTCGATGGCGAGGCCCAGCGCATCGAGATCGGCGCCCGCCTTCTCCTCAATCCACGCATCGACCATCGCCATGCCGGTGACGGCATCCTTGGGGACGGGCTGGCCGGTCAATCGCTCGCGCACCTTCAACGCCAGCGCAGTCGAAAGCGGCACTTCATCGGCGGATCGCGCCCGGCGCAGTGGGTCCGATTTCAGCCGCAAGTCCAACGCATGGTTGAGGTTGTCGCGCACCCCTTCCATCGCCCGCGATCCAATCGCCTCCACCCGCGCCTGCTCGACCGCGTCATAAACAGCACGGGCGGTCGCGTCGGCTGGCGCAGCGGCCGTATGCATCCGCGCATTATGGTGACGCAGGCGCAGCGCATTCGCGTCAGCAAACCCGCGAGCGAGCGCCACCTGATCGGGCGGCAGGTTCCGGCCCGGAGTCGGCACCTTGATCGCCTTGCCCGCCATGTGCGGCGCGTCGGCGGTAAAGCCCACCTCCACCTCTGCATCGCGCGCGATCGATCGAGCCGCGCCCGACAGCACGTCCTTGAAGGCATCCAGAGGCGACCGCTCCGCCATCAGTCGAGCAGCCTTTCGCGCAGGACTTGGCTAGCAGCCTCGTCAACACCGAGCGACCCGGCCAGATACCCCTCGATCCCGCCATGGTTGGCGTCCAGCTCCGCGAACAGACTGTCCAGATAAGCCACATTGACCGTCAGCACTGGCTCCAGCGCCTCCGCACGGGTCGACCATGCCCGCGCAACCAATGAGTTGCGCTGGTTCAGCAGCCAATGCCAATCGGCATGCTCTTTGGTCAGCAGATAATCCTCGACGATCGTCTCACGCGGCACGCCCAAAGCCGCCAGGATCAGCGCCGCGCCAACGCCGGTGCGGTCCTTGCCAGCCGAACAGTTGATGATGATCGGCAGGCGCCCGGCGGCAATCTGCGCGAACATCGCCCGATAGGATGCGGCGTGGTCCGCCGGAATGGCGCGATAGAGCGCGATCATCGCGTCACGCATGTCCTGCGCGGTCGCATCCTTCCGCTTCAGCATCTCGCCCAGAACGCCGCTGCTTTCGCTATAATCGCGGCAAAAATAATCGACCTCCGCCCCGTGCCAGATCGTGGGTTCGGCGCTGCGTTCATTGCCCCTGCGGAAATCGCAGATCGCCCGGATGCCGAGCGACCGCAGATGCGCGGCGTCCGCATCGCTCAGCAACGCCATCGTCCCCGACCGAAAAAGCGCGCCCCGACGAACCACACGCCCATCCGCCGTCGCATAGCCACCAAAGTCACGCAGGTTGAACGCGCGCTCCAACGGCAGGCGGCGCTGATCAGCGACCAGGGCGCTGGTTTCCGTCACGGCCGTTCACCTTCGCCAACTGGCGGCACGGCGATCGTCTCAATCCGCGTCTCGACTTCGCTCATCAGCTTGTGAACCGGACAGCGCGCGGCGACGCCGACCAGCGTGTCATGCTGCTCCTGCGACAACGGCCCGCTCAGCGCGATCCGCGTCGTCAGCCGGTAGATGCCGTCCCGTTCCTCACTCGCGTCACGGATGACGCCAACATGGATGCCCTCGACCGGAATGCCCTTGCGCTGCGCATACCACAGCATCGTCATCGCCTTGCACGCACCCAATGCCGAATCATACAGGTCATGCGGATCAGGTCCGGCATCATGCCCGTCAGGCGGCGTCATATCGACGATCAGCTCATGGCCCCGGATGTTGACCCGGTGCGCGCTGCCATCCGGCGCGATGCGCTCTACGACTATCATTGCGTCAGGCCGCCCGGTGGGCGACGCTTTCGGGCAGGTCCTTGCCGAATACGCGCTGATAATATTCCGCCACCAGCGGCCGTTCCGCCTCATCGCATTTGTTGAGGAAGGACAGGCGGAAGGCAAAACCGATATTGTTGAAGATCAACGCATTCTGCGCCCAGCTGATCACAGTACGCGGGCTCATAACGGTGGAAATGTCGCCGTTGATGAAGCCCTGGCGGGTCAATTCCGCCACCTTGATCATATTCTCGACTTCCTTGCGGCCGCCTTCATGGTCGTACTCGCCCGACTTGGCGAGCACGATCTGCGCTTCGGTCGCGGCGGGCAGGTAATTGAGCGTCACCACCAGATTCCACCGGTCCATCTGGCCCTGGTTGATCTGCTGCGTGCCATGATAGAGGCCGGTCGTGTCGCCCAGACCCACGGTATTGGCCGTGGCGAACAGACGGAAATGCGGATTGGGTCGGATCACGCGGTTCTGGTCGAGTAGCGTCATCTTGCCGTCGGTTTCCAGTACGCGCTGGATCACGAACATGACATCGGGGCGCCCGGCATCATACTCGTCGAACACCAATGCTACCGGGCGCTGCAACGCCCAGGGCAGCAATCCCTCCCGGAACTCCGTCACCTGCTGTCCATCCCGCAGCACGATCGCATCACGGCCGACCAGGTCGATACGGCTGATATGCGCGTCCAGGTTGATGCGGATGCAGGGCCAGCGCAGCCGCGCCGCAACCTGCTCAATATGGCTCGACTTGCCGGTGCCATGATAGCCCTGCACCATGACGCGCCGGTTATAGGCAAAACCCGCCAGAATTGCGAGCGTGGTATCCGGGTCGAACACATAAGCGGGGTCGAGATCCGGCACCCGCTCGTCCGCTTCGGAAAAGGCCGGGATTTTCAGATCGACGTCAATGCCGAACACTTCCCGCGCATCCACCTCACGGTCGGGCGCAGCCAGCAGCGTCTCTGATCGGGTATCGGGCTGGACGTTGGGAATGTCGGTCATTGCTCTTCTTTCTATTCGCTCTCCTCCGCCGTAACCCATGGCGAAGGCCGGTGTCGAGTGGCCAATCCATCCGGCGCGGCCTGCCCATTCACGCGAAGGCAGCCGCCTTGCGCAGCAGCCCATAGGCTTCGATCACGCCCTGCAATGCGCTTTCGTGGCTACGGTCGCCTCCATTATGGTCGGGATGATAGCGCCGCAGCAGCTCGGTATAACGCTGTCGCAACGCCTTGCGATCCGCATCGATGGGGAGGCCCATGACAGACAGCGCCTTGCGATCTTCCTTGGACAGGAATTTGCCGTCCTCGCGCATCTGCGCGTCGGCTCGTGCTTTTGCCACCCGCTCCTTGAACTTGGCGCCGATCGCGTCGAGCGGGTCCTGGAAGTCGGACCATTTGGGCGGCGGGCTGGTGGCGTTAGACGAAAAGGCGCGCGTCTCCCGCTCCCACCCCGCAAAGGGTCGTTGGGCAGCGGCGATTTCATCCGGGCTCATGCCGGTGAAGAAATTATAGCCCTGGTTGAATTCGCGCACATGGTCGAGGCACAGCCAGCGCCAGCGCGGACCTTCCTGATTTGACGCGCCCTCCAGCGGCGGCGCGCGAAACTCTCCGGGTTCGGCGCACCCATCGACCGCGCAGGGGCGGTCACTTTCCACGCGACCATGGAAGCGGTTGAAACGGCGGGTCGAGTACGGGTCGGTAGACAAGATTGCCCTGATGCATGATGGAACAAAGGGCCTATATAGGGGCGATGAGCACCCAACTGAAAGGCCCGGTGGCCACGGAAATCGAACAGCGGCTGCGCGCCGCCCTGTCGCCAGAGCATCTCGCCGTGATCGACGACAGCGAGAAGCATCGCGGTCATGCGGGGCATGACGGATCGGGCGAAAGCCATTTCACGGTGGAGATCGTCTCGGCCGAGTTCGCGGCGAAAAACCGTGTAGCCCGCCAGCGGCTGGTCAACGCCGCGCTCGCCGATCTGCTGCGCGACAAGGTTCACGCGCTGGCGATCAAGGCCCGCGCGCCCGGCGAAGCCTGATCAGGGGAAAGCTCATGACGTTAGACGACCTCGTCATCCAGACCGTTAGCCCGACCACCCATGATCTGGGCGACTTCCGCGTCCATCGTTCACTGCCCGCGCCGGGCCGGACGATGGTCGGCCCCTTCATCTTCTTCGATCAGGCCGGACCCGCGAAGATCGGCGCGGGCCAAGGCATCGACGTGCGCCCGCACCCGCACATCAATCTCTCGACGGTCACCTATATGTTCGAGGGCGCATTCCTGCATCGGGACTCATTGGGCACGGAGCAGTTGATCGAGCCGGGCGCGGTCAACCTGATGACCGCGGGCAGCGGCATCGTCCATTCCGAACGCTCCCCCGACAGCGACCGCGTGCGCGAGTCCAAAATCTCGGCCATTCAGACATGGCTCGCCCTGCCCGATGGCATCGAGGAAATGGCGCCAGCCTTCGAACATGTCAGCGAAGGCGGCTTGCCTGTGATCGACTGCGGCCGGGCCAGCGCGCGCGTGATCATGGGCAGCCTGTGGGGCGCGACGTCGCCGGTCACGACTTATGCCGACACCATCTATGCCGATATTCAGCTGTCACCCGGCGGAACCGTGCCGATCGACACCGATGCGGATGAGCGCGCCATCTATGTCGCTGGCGGAGACGCGGCGCTCGATGGCGTCGCGCTGTTGCCCCAGACGCTCTACGTCCTGCGTCCCGGCACCCGCGCCACATTGATGAGCGTCGATGGCGGCCGCGTAATGTATTGCGGGGGCGAGGCGTTCAAGACGCCGCGCCATGTCTGGTGGAACTTCGTCTCCTCTTCGACCGATCGCCTCTATCAGGCGCGCGAGGATTGGGAGGCGATGCGCTTCCCGCTGATCCCCGGCGATGATCAGGAATTCATCCCGATCCCGAAGGGGCGGCCCAAAACGGTGAGCTATCCGTGAAACCATCCGCCCCACAATGACCGTTCGCCCTGAGCTTGTCGAAGGGCTTACTTTCTTGAAAAAGAAGGGGCTTCGACAGGCTCAGCCCGAACGGAGATGGGGTAATCGAGGCTGGCCGCTTACTGAACGAAGGTCAGCGACAAATTCTCGGCGTTTTTCGGAATGTCGATCCGGCTTTCATTGATCGACGCTTCCTCGCCCGGTTTCAGGCTCGTGCGATCCGCCTTCGTCGTCCAGCTGAACACCAGCCGGTTCTGCTGATCACGCAACTGCACCAGCACCGGCGGCACCGGCAAAGTCTGCTTCCCGCTGTTCACGATCCGCGCGCCAAAGGCGAAATATTCCTCCCCGGTCGGCAGCTTGCGCCGCTCAGCGGGCTTGGACAGGTAGAATAGCAGGTCCGGATCGCCCTCTTCCGAAACAAAGCCCAGATTGACCGCCCAGCTTGGCGTGCCGAAATACCAGAGCGCGCCCCCAATGCCGCCAACCGCAAGGCAGAAAAGCACTGCCGCATAGGTCCACAGCTTCAGGCGATTGCGGCGCGGCCTGACCGGCGCGGCGTAGCTTTCCGCAGGTTCCTCGCGGTGCCGGCCGTAAATGTCATCGACGCTATTATCGGTCTGCGCTGCTGACATGCTCGGCGCGACTGCCACTGGCTCGGGTATCGGCGCAGCTACCGCTTCTACTACCCGAGCGGGCTCCGCCGGAGCCTCGACAGGCGCAGCAGGAGGAGGCGGAGCAGAGGCAACAGGCGGCGGTGGGGCAGGGCGCGCTTCGGCGGCGACGGGCGCTTCCGCCATCTCCACGGCCTTTTCCCTGACCGGCAGAGCCGCACCTTCCTGGAACCAGCTATGTTTGCAGGAGGCGCAGCGAACCTGGCGGCCATCGGGGCCGACGGCGCTGTCCGGCACAATATAGCGCGTGGCGCAATTGGGACACACCAGGATCATGACGCTTCATAGCCATGGCTTGGACTCGAGGGCAAGCGGCATTGAATGGGGAGGCCGAAGATGCCGCGACTCGGTGGATGATGGCGCTTGGCGCTTTACGCCTGCCTGCCCGCTGTGCCATGGCTGTACCCAAGGGGAAGCAGGGAGCGCGCGGGCGCATTCATCGAAACATGTCGGCGATCGTCCAGTTCGAAAATGTCGGCCTGCGCTATGGTCTGGACAGCGAAACGCTGTCCGACGTCAGCTTCTCGCTGCATGGCGGCGGCTTCTATTTCCTGACCGGCGCGTCGGGCGCGGGCAAGACGTCGCTGCTGAAGCTCCTTTACTTGGCCCAGCGCCCCAGTCGCGGCGTCATCCGGCTGTTCGGGGAGGATGTGGTGACGCTCCCCCGCAAGCGCCTGCCAGGCTTTCGCCGCCGCATCGGCGTCGTTTTCCAGGACTTCCGGCTGGTCGCCCACCTGTCCGCCTATGACAATATCGCCCTACCGCTCCGGGTCGCGGGCATGGAGGAAAGCGAGATCGACGCTTCGGTCTCGGAGATGCTCAATTGGGTCGGCCTTGGTGACCGGGGGCAGGCGCGCCCGGCGACACTCTCGGGCGGAGAGCAGCAGCGCGTCGCCATCGCCCGCGCCGTCATCGCCCGGCCCGAAATCCTTGTCGCCGACGAACCCACCGGCAACGTCGATGCCGACATGGCTCGCCGCCTGCTCACCCTGTTCGAAGCGCTCAACCGCCTCGGCACCACCATCGTCGTCGCGACCCACGACCTGCCGCTCATCGGTCAGGTCGAAGGCGCGCAGATGATGCGGCTGGACAAGGGCCGTCTGTCCGATCCCACGGGATCACTGCGCTACCCGCCCCGGCCGCAGGGCGCGGCAGCGTCATGACGGGCGCAGACCGCCGCGCCGCCGCCGCCGCCCGCCACCGGCTTCTGCCCGAAGGCCGCGTCGCCGGACCCATGCCCTGGGTGATCGCGATCATGATGTTCCTGACCGTCCTTGCCGCCGCCTCTGGCCTTGGCCTTGCGGCGGCGGTGCAGTCGGTCGGCGCCGACCTTGCCGGACGCGCCACGGTCCAGATTGTCGAGGCCAATGCCGATCGTCGCGAGGCGCTGAGCGGCGCCGCAGCCCGCCTGCTCCGCAAATCCGCTGACGTGCGCGCCGTCCATCCGGTCGATCCGGCGACCCTCGCCGAACAGATTCGTCCCTGGCTCGGCCAGGATGCCGCGAGCGGCGACCTGCCCATCCCGGCGCTGATCGATGTCGAACTGACCCCCGGCGCGACGGCGGCCAAGGTGCAGCGGCTAGGCCGCGTCCTCGCGACCCTGTCGCCGAACATCCGCGTCGAACCCCACGCCGCCTTCCTCCAGCCGCTCGGCAGCCTGCTTGCCGCGCTAGGTGGCCTCGCCGCTGGTATTGTCCTGTTGATGGCGCTCGCCACCGCCGCGATCGTCGTGCTTGCCGCGCGTGCCGCGCATGACAGCCATCGCGGCACGATCGACGTGCTCCACCTGATGGGCGCCACCGATGTGCAGATCGCCCGGCTATTTCAGCGGCGCATCGGCCTCGACGCGCTGTTCGGCGGCCTGCTGGGCTTCGTCACCGCGTTGCTGGTCATCATCCTGCTGGGCACCCGGCTCGCGGCGACAGGGTCTGATCTGCTGGCGGCGATCAGCCTGCCGTGGAGCAGTTGGCTGATCCTTGCCACCCTGCCCATAGGCGGCGTCCTACTCTCGACGCTAGCCGCACGGTGGACCGTCCTGCGGTCCCTGGGGCGGTTGCTATGATCGTCCGCCTCTTTGCGGTGACATTGCTCGCCTGGATATTGGGTTTCGCCTGGTTTGCGATTTTCCTGCCCCAACCGCTCGATGGCCGCCCGACAGACGCCATCGTCGTGCTGACGGGCGGCGCGGGCCGGATCGACCGCGGCCTTGCCCTGCTTGAAGAAGGGGCGGCAAAGCGAATGCTGATCTCTGGCGTTGATCGTTCCGTCCGCCCGGCGGAGCTGGCGGCGCAATATGAAAGGCCCGAACGGCTATTTTCCTGCTGCATCACCCTGGGCCGTGAAGCGATCGACACCCGCTCCAACGCCATCGAAACCGCCCATTGGCTGGAGCGCAGGGACTTCCGCACCGTCCGCCTCATCACAACGGACTGGCACATGCGCCGCGCCGCGCTTGAACTGCGCCAGGCGGTGCCGGGCAATCTGACGATCGTCTATGACGCCGTGCCGAGCAGGCCGAGCCTCAGGATGCTGATGCGCGAATATAATAAATATCTCCTCCGCCGCGCCGCCGCGCTCGTCGGGATTTGAAGAACGGCCTTATGATCACCGCCCTGCGCTCGCTCGTCTTCACGCTGATATTCTACAGCGGCTCCTTGCTGCTGGTTCTTGCTGCTCTGGCTGTGGCATGGCCATGGCCTGCTGGGGTTCCGGTCGTGGCAACGGCATGGGGCCGCTTCCACCGATCCTGCGCGCGCTGGATTCTCGGGCAAAAAGTGCGGATCGAAGGCAACCTGCCGCACGGCAACTATCTCTATATCGTCAAGCATGAGTCGATGTTTGAAACGATCGACCTGCTCTGCATCTTCGATCGCCCGGTCATCGCCGCCAAGCGCGAACTGCTCGACATTCCTTTGTGGGGCCGTATCGGTCGGCTGTACGGCCTTATCCCGGTCGAGCGCACCGCTGGGGCCAGCGCCCTGCGGACCCTGCGAGCCGCCGCCCGCGCCGCAACCGATCAGGGCCGCGCCGTTTGCCTCTTTCCAGAAGGTACGCGCGTCCCTCATGGCGAGGCGCCGCCGTTGCGGGCGGGTTTCGCGGGCCTTTATTCCCTCCTCGCTTTGCCCGTCGTTCCGATCGCGATCGACAGCGGGCGCCTTTCCCCGCGCGGCAAATTCCTGAAGCGCGCGGGCGTCATCACCTACAAGGTCGGGGAAGTGATCCCGACCGGCCTGGACCGCCGAGACGCCGAAATCCGCGTCCATGCCGCGATCAACGCGCTGAATCCCGCGCATGCCTTTGACAAGCTTAACCCAAACGCGGTCGAGTGATCCCGGATAAAAGGCGCGAAGCCTTAGAGCATGATCCTATTTGAGTGACCGTCGCCCCGGACTTGATCCGGGGTCCCGCTTCTTTTCTGACGCTGCCGAGGCAGTGGGACCCCGGATCAAGTCCGGGGTGACGGAAAATCAGCCTTAATGCCGATGCTTCCGTGTAAGAAGATCGGTCCTAGTGACGCCGCCCAAAATCTGGCTTGGGATCGTCCTGCCCCTGTTCGATGATCGACCGGCGGATGGCCCGCGTCTTGGTGAACAGGTTGAACAGCGTGTCCCCGTCATTCCACCGGATCGCCCGCTGCAAAGCCGACAGGTCCTCGGAGAAACGCTGTAGCATTTCCAGCACAGCGTCCTTGTTCGCCAGGAACACGTCGCGCCACATGGTGGGATCGGACGCCGCGATACGGGTGAAGTCGCGAAAACCGCCTGCGGAATATTTGATGACCTCGGACTGGGTCACGTCTTCCAGATCGCTCGCCGTGCCGACGATGGTGTAGGCGATCAGGTGCGGCAGATGGCTTGTCACCGCCAGCACCAGGTCATGATGCTGCGGGTCCATCGTCTCGACATCCGCGCCGACGCGATGCCATAGTTCGGAAATGCGCTCGACCGCCGCCGGATCGGCTCCGGCAGGCGGCGTGATGATGCACCAGCGGCCTTGGAACAAGCTGGCGAAACCCGCCTCAGGCCCGCTATTCTCTGTCCCGGCGACCGGATGCGCGGGGATGATGGCCCGTCCGGGCAGGGCCGCGTTCAGCTGCGCCAGCACATCGGCCTTGCATGATCCCACATCGCTCACGATCGCATCGGCGGGCAGATCGTCCGCAATCTCCGCCGCCGCCGCGCCCATGGCCCGTACCGGCACGCACAGCACGACCAGGTCGGCGTCGGTCACGCTGGCACCGGCCGTGTCGGTCACATCGTCGCACAGGTCGATCGCCCGCGCGATCTGCCGCACATTTGGATCGGCGTCATGCCCCGTCACCCGAACGGTGGGCATATATTCGCGGATCGCCCGCGCGAGCGATGAGCCGATCAGGCCAAGGCCGATGATGGTGACGCGGGAGAAAGGCAGCATGGTTCAGGCCGCCTCCGCCATCGCCCGCAGCTTCGCCGCGACCGCGCGCACCTGTTCTTCGGTGCCGATGGTGATGCGCAGGCCATTGGGCAGCCCCTGGCCGGGCAGCCAGCGCGTCGCAAAGCCTTCGTCCCACAGCCCCTTCATTGCTGCCTCGGCGGTCAGCTTGCCGTTGAACAGGATCAAAAGGAAATTTGCCTTGCTCGGCACCGCCCGCAGGCCATGATTGGACAGCGAAGCAACCTCATCGGCCAGCCAAGCCCGCCATGTGCGATTGTGCGCCCGGCTGGCATCCACCCACGCCTGATCCTTCACCGCCGCGATCGCCGCCGCCTGTCCGGCTGTGGTGACATTGAACGGCGCGCGGATACGATGCAGCGCGTCGATGATCTCCGCGCTGGCATAGCCCCATCCAATCCGCTCAGCGGCGAGGCCGTAGATTTTGGAGAAGGTGCGGGTCACCAGCACATTGGCGGCGTTCTTCGCCAGCTCCAGCCCGCCATCATCTTCTTGCGGGTCCAGATATTCGGCATAGGCCTGATCCAGCACGAACAAAATGTCCGGCCGCAGCGCCGCGTGCAGCCGCGCAATCTCCTCGCGCGGCGTCATGGTGCCCGTCGGATTGTTGGGATTGGCCAGGAAAACGACCTTCGTTTTTTCCGTCACGCAGGCGAGCAGCGCGTCCACATCGGTCGCATAATCCTTGTCCGGCGCGATCACCGGGGTCGCGCCGACCCGCCGCGCGGCGATGTCGTAAACCGAAAAGCCGTAATGGACGTAAAGTATCTCGTCCCCCGGCCCGGCATAGGCGCTCGCGGCAATGTGCAGCAGCTCGTCCGATCCGGTGCCGTAGATCACCCGAGCGGGATCAAGGCCATGCACCCCCGCAATCGCCTCGCGCATCTTCGCCGCGCCCGGATCGGGATAGGTCGCAAGGTCCGCCGTCGCCGCGATCATTGCTGCCCGCGCCGCTTCGCCGGTGCCCAGCGGGTTTTCATTTGCGCTCAGCTTGATCAGCGGACGCCCGTCATCCGCCGCCGCCTTGCCCGGCACATAGGGCGAAATGCCCAGAATCCATTCCTTGGGTGCAGGTTTCGTCATGGCCGGGCTTTAGCGTCATCCGCGCCAAAGGCAAAGCGCTGCTATCGTACCGGCGTGACCAGCGGCTGGCCCGCCGCCCATGAGTCCAGATTGGCAAGCACAAGGTCTGCCATCGCCTTGCGCGTGTTCACCGTGGCGCTACCCTGATGCGGTTGCAGCACGACATTATCCATGGCGAACAAAGCCTCGGGCACGTGCGGCTCCTGCGCGAACACGTCCAGCCCGGCGCCACCGACCCGACCTTCCGCCAGCGCCGCGACCAGCGCGTCCTCATCGATGACGCTCCCCCGGCTGATGTTGATCAGCACGCCCTGCGGCCCCAGCGCCTCCAGCATCGCCGCATCGACCAGCCCGTGCGCTTCCGGCCCGCCCGATGTCGCGACGATCATCGCCTCGCTCTCTCGCGCGAAGGCGATGCGGTCGGCCACATAGCGATAGGGGGCGTCCGGTGCAGGTCTGCGGTTATGATAAATGATCTCGCTTGCCATCGGCTCCAGCCGCCGCGCGATCGCTCGCCCGATCCGGCCCAGTCCCAATATCCCGATCCTGCGCCCCGTTACGCTGCCGCTCAACGGCGCCGTGCCACCCCGCGCCCAGCTGCCAGACCGCACCATCCGATCGTTGGCAGCAATATTGCGCACGGTCGCATAAAGCAGGCCCACCGCCAGATCGGCCACATCGTCGGTCAGCACGTCGGGTGTGTTGCTGACCTTGATGCCCTTCGCCTTGGCGTGCGCGACATCGACCTTGTCATAGCCAACCGAAAACAGCCCGATCATCTCCAGCCGGGGCAGCGCATCCATGATCGCGGCAGAAGCGCCGACCGCCCCGAACGACACCAGCGCTCGCGCTTCCCGCACCGCGTCGGGCAGGCCCGACGGGTCAACATCCGCTCCAACCTCATGCACCTGGAACCGGGCTTTCAGCTGCTCTTCCAGATAGGATGACACAGGACCATAGATGACGATCGGAATGCGGGTCTGGCTCATGCACCCGTCCTAGCTCATCCCCCGCCGATTGACAGCACCCCTCCACGGTCCTAGCCCGCTTTGACCATGGCCAGCGCCTCCTTCATCGACGACAGCCGTTTCGGCCTCCGCCGCCAGGTCCGCCTGTCCGGCCCCCTGCGGCTGGACAGCGGCGCCGCGCTCGCGCCGGTCGATATCGCCTATGAAACCTATGGGCAGATGAACGCGGACAAGTCGAACGTCATCCTCATCTGCCACGCGCTGACCGGTGACCAATATGTGGCGTCCGACCACCCCGTCACCGGCAAGCCCGGCTGGTGGTGGCGCATGGTGGGGGAAGGAAAGCCCATCGATCCGGCGCGCCATTTCATCGTCTGCGCCAACGTCATCGGCAGCTGCATGGGGTCCAGCGGCCCCGCCAGTGTCGATCCGTCGAGCAACGCGCCCTATGCGATGCGCTTTCCGGTGCTCACCATCGCCGACATGGTGCGCGCCCAAGCGCTGCTGCTCGACCATCTGGACGTCGATCGCCTCTCTGCCGTCATCGGCGGCTCCATGGGCGGCATGCAGGCGCTTAGCTGGCCAACCATCTTCCCCGATCGCGTCGAAAGCTGCATCGTCATCGCGTCCACCGCCCGCCACAGCGCGCAGAACATCGCCTTCCACGAAGTTGGGCGTCAAGCGATCATGGCCGACCCCAACTGGCGCGGCGGCGACTATTATGCCGACGCCCAGGTGCCGAGCGCCGGTCTTGCCGTCGCCCGCATGGCCGCGCACATCACCTATCTGTCCGAAGCGGGCCTGACCGAAAAATTCGGCCGCCGCCTGCAAGGGCGCGATGCCAAGACCTTTGGCTTCGACGCCGACTTCCAGGTCGAAAGCTATCTGCGCCATCAGGGGTTGAGCTTCGTCGAGCGGTTCGACGCCAACTCCTATCTCTACATCACCCGCGCCATGGATTATTATGACATTGCGGAGGATCATGGCGGCAGCCTCGCCACCGCCTTCGCCCCGTCCAAGGCCCGCTTCTGCTTGGTAAGCTTCGACACGGACTGGCTCTACCCCACGGCGGAGTCCCGCATCATCGTTCACGCCCTCAATGCCAGCGGCGCGCACGCCAGCTTCGTTGAGCTATCCAGCCCCTTCGGCCATGACGCGTTCCTGCTGGAATGCCCGGAATTGAACCGCGTCGTCGATGGCTTCCTCAAGGGCGGCCGCGCGTGAGCGAGACGCTTCGGCCGGACCTCGCCCTGATCGCCCGCACCGTAACGCCGGGCGCGCGCGTGCTGGACGTCGGCTGCGGCGACGGCGCGCTCATGGCGGCGCTGCGCGACACGAAACAGGTGGATGCGCGCGGGCTGGAACTGGACGCGGGCAATGTCGCCGCCGCCGTCGGCCGGGGCCTGTCGGTCGTGCAGGGCGACGCCGACACTGATCTCACTTATTATCCCGACGCCAGCTTCGACTATGCGATCTTGAGCCAGACGCTACAGACCACGCGCCGCCCGGACCTGGTGGTGGAGGAACTGCTGCGCATCGGCCGTCAGGCCTTCGTCTCCTTCCCCAATTTCGCCCATTGGCGCGGGCGGCTGTCGCTGATGTGGGGTGGGCGCATGCCGGTGACGCGCCTGTTGCCCGACACCTGGTACGACACGCTCAACATCCACCATGTCACCGTCGATGATTTCCGCGCGCTGGTGAAGGATCGCGGCTGGACGATCGATGGCCAATGGTTTCTGAAGGGCGACAAGGAAACGACCCACGCGAACGCCAACCTGTTCGCCGAGCACGCTGTCTTCCTGCTGCGCCGCTAAAGAAAGACCGGCGCGTCACCCGGCCGCCATGCAGCTCTGCGCGTCATGGCGCGGTCAAACAATTCCGACCCGATCAAAGCGCGCAACCATGCCTGCACACGCGGCACGGGCTGTGCGTCAAACCACGCCTGATCAGCCGCCGCAAACTGCCGCACAAACGGAAAGATCGCGATGTCGGCCAGCATCCTGCGCTCGCCACACAGGAAAGCACTGCTCTCCAGCCGCGCCTCCAATTCGCCCAGCCACGCCATCCCTGCGGCGCGATGTTCCAGCGGGTCCGACCCATGGCGCGTCGCATATTTGTAGCGGTCGAGATGTTGCTTGAACGGCCCGTCATTGGCAGCGATCAGCGTCGCATCATCCCTATCGAGCCAGCCCTCCGGATCATCCAGGCGAAGCGCCCAGCGCATGATGTCCAGGCTCTCGTCGATCACGTCGCCACCGGGCAGCGCCAGCACCGGCACCGTGCCCTTGGGTGACAGCGCCAGCATCGACGCAGGCTTGTCGCGCAAAACGACCTCGCGCAACTCCACCTGCTGCCCGCTGATGATCAGCGCCATCCGCGCCCGCATGGCATAGGGGCAGCGGCGGAAACTGTAGAGGATGGCGCTCATCCCCCGACCGCCAAACTTCAGCGTTCCTTGGTCGCGCTGAACTTCACCTTGGGATGCCGCTCCTGCTGATAACCCACATCCCACGCGCTCTTCGCCATGAAGACAAGGTTGCCGTCGCGATCCTTCGCCATGTTCGCCACGTTGAACGAGGCCAAGTCCTTCACCGCCGCCTCATCACCGGAAATCCAGCGAGCCGTATCGAAGGGAGATGCCTCCAGCCCCGCCGCCACCTTATACTCGGCTTCTAACCGCGAAATCAGCACGTCCAGCTGCAACTGCCCGACCACGCCGACGACCCAGCTGCTGCCGATCTCGGGATAGAAAACCTGGATCACCCCTTCTTCGGACAGGTCGTCCAGCGCCTTCCTCAACTGCTTCGTCTTGGTTGGATCTTTCAGCGCCACGCGCCGCAATATTTCCGGTGCGAAGTTCGGCAGGCCGGTAAAGCGCACCCCCGCCTTCTCACTCAGCGTGTCGCCCACCCGCAAAGTCCCGTGGTTGGGAATACCGATAATGTCACCCGGAAAGGCCTCATCCGCAATCTCGCGGTCCTGCGCAAAGAACAGGATCGGCGAGTGCACCGCGATCGGCTTGCCCGACCCGCTCGGCGTCAGCTTCATGCCGCGCCGGAACTTGCCCGAACAGAGCCGCATGAAGGCGATGCGGTCGCGATGCTGCGGGTCCATATTCGCCTGCACCTTGAAGATGAAGCCAGTGACTTCGCTATTCTCCGGCTCCACCGGCGCAGGCTCGGCCGGCTGCGCACGCGGCGGCGGCGCATGGGCGGCAAGCGCGTCGATCAGCTCGGTGACGCCGAACAGCTTGAGCGCCGACCCGAAATAGACCGGCGTCAGATCGCCGTGGCGATAGGCCGCCAGATCGAAGTCCGCATAGCCGCCAACCGCCAACTCAGCTTCCTCGCGCAGCTTTTCGAGGCCCCGCGCGGAAATATGTTCGGCCAGCGCATCATCATCGATGCCCTCGACAAACACCTGCTTGCCCTCAAATTCCTTGCTCGGACCGCTGGGCTGGCGCAGCCGGTTCTTGGCGAAATCGTAAACCCCTTCGAACTCGCCACCCATGCCGACCGGCCAGCTCATCGGGCACACGTCCAGCGCCAGCGCGTCCGCCACTTCGTCCAGCAGGGCGAAGGTGTCGCGCCCTTCGCGGTCCACTTTGTTCACGAAAGTGATGATCGGCACGTTGCGCAACCGGCACACTTCGAACAGCTTGCGCGTCTGCGGCTCGATACCCTTGGCCGCATCGATCACCATGACCGCCGAATCCACCGCCGTCAGCGTGCGATAGGTATCTTCCGAGAAATCCTCGTGCCCCGGCGTGTCGAGCAGGTTGAAGGTGATGCCGTCGCGTTCGAACGTCATGACCGAGCTGGTCACGGAAATGCCGCGCTGCTGCTCAATCTTCATCCAGTCCGACCGCGCGCGCCGGTTCGCCCCGCGCGCCTTGACCTCACCGGCCAGATGGATGGCGCCGCCTTCCAGCAGCAGCTTTTCGGTCAGCGTGGTCTTACCCGCGTCAGGGTGGGAAATGATCGCGAAGGTGCGGCGGGATGGGATGGTCATGATGTTGTCGGGGGCTCGGTATAAAAACAACCGTTCGCCCTGAGCTTGTCGAAGGGCTTTACTTCCTTCCAGGGAAGAGGCTTCGACAGGCTCAGCCCGAACGGAATCATGGAAGCCGCCGTTACACGTCCACGACCGTCACGTCCATGCGGAACCGCCGCTCGTCCCCCGGCAGTAGCCGCATGACGCCCTGCTTGTCCCAGACATCTCCTTCGAACCCGACCAGGTCAGCCATCCCCGCCCAGGGCTCGACGCACAGATAATGCGCGCCCGGCTTCTGCCACAGCCCCAGCCATGGCGTATCGGGAAAGTCGATCTTCAGCCGCGTCTGTCCCGGCACACCCCAATATAGGCTGTCGCTCTCCAACGCATCCCAGACCAGCGCATCGCCCTCGAACATCGCATGGGTGGGATGCAGGACCTTGCCCTTCACCGGCGATGCAACGCTTTCCCGCGCGATCAGGCCCGGCTCGTTTCCCACCCTGCGCAGCGGTGCCGTTTCCGCCTTCTCGAACTCTATCTGATGATCTTGCGCCGAACCGCCAAAGGGCAGCGGCCAGGCAAAGGCCGGATGATAGCCAAAGGAAAAGGGCATATCGGCCTCACCCCGGTTCATCACCGTGGCCGTCATCATCAGCGTGCGGCCCGCGACAGCGAACTGCATGTCCAGCCGGAAATCGAACGGATAGACGGCCCGCGTCGCCGCGTCCGCCTCCAGCCGGAAGATCACCGATTCCGGCCGATGCTCCACCTGCGCGAACGCCATGTGCCGGGCAAAGCCGTGCTGCGGCATCGGATGATCATGCCCGTCCAGCCGATACACATCATTGCGCGACCGCCCGACGAAAGGAAACAGCAACGGCGCATGCCCTGTCCACCAGCGCGGATCGGCATCGGTCATGAGTTCGCGCCCGGCAGAATCCTTGAGCGACCAAAGCTCCGCGCCCAGCGGGTTGATAGCGGCGGTCAGCCCGTCCGACACGATCGTTACAAGCTCGTCCATCAGCCCTCTACTTTTGATCCTGTCGGTCCAGCCCACTATTTCCGTTCGGACTGAGCTTGTCGAAGTCCTTCTCTTCTCTTCAACGGAGCAAAGCCAGCCTCGCTACTCCAGCCAGACCCCTGGCGAGGTTTCCCTCACCCCCGCAACGTCGCGCCCAGCTTCTCCGCCGCCTTTACGACAGCGGCGCTGATGGCGTCCAGCTCCTCCTGCGAAAAGCTCTTCTCACCCGGCTGTAACGTTACCTCGATCGCTAGGCTCTTGCTGCCCTCGTCCACGCCCGGCCCGACAAAGACGTCGAACAACCGCGCATCGACGATGCTCTTCTTGTCCGCGCTCTTGACCGCGCGCACCAGCGCATCCGCCTCGATCGCCTCATCGACAACAAAGGCAAAGTCGCGCTTCACCGCCTGCAAGGCGGGTGGCGCATAGGGCGCGCGCATGAAGCCGCTCTTCCGCTTGGCCGGGATCGCATCCAGGAAAATCTCGCCTGCCACTACCGCGCCGCTGATGCCGAATTGCTTAGCCAGCGAAGGATGCAGCACGCCAAATTCGGCCAGCACCACCTTGGGGCCAAGGCGCAACGTCCCCGACTGACCCGGATGGTAGGCGCCCGATGCCTCGCCAAAGCTTTGCAGGTTGGCCACGGGCGCGCCTGCGGCGGCCAGCAGCGCGATCGCTTCGGCCTTCGCGTCAAAGGCGGAGAAAGTCTGCGCCTTGCCCGTCTGCCATCCGCGCGCGACTTTCTCGCCTGCCAGCACGAAGCCGGCCGTGGCCCGCTCCTTGTCGCTGAAATAGCGACGGCCGACCTCGAACAGCCGCACCGAAGTCGCGCTCCGGTCCATGTTCCGCCGCGTGGCCGACAGCAGGCCGGGCAGCAGCGAAGGGCGCATGACCTTCAAATCCTCAGAAATCGGGTTCGCCAGCGTCCAGTCGCCACCGCCGACCGACGCCGCTTCCTTTTCCGAGATGAACGACCAGTTGATCGCCTCGGCCAGGCCCCGGGCCGCCGCCGTCCGCCGAACCCGCCGCTCCATCAGCTGCTCGCTGGTTGCCGTTGGCTTGGCGACGCCGGGCATGCGGGGCAGGGGGGTGGAGGGGACCTGATCCAGCCCCACGATACGCACGACCTCCTCGACCAGATCGGGCCAGCCATCGACATCGCGCCGCCAGCTGGGCACGCTGACCGACCAATGGGCGGTCGTCGTTACCGGGACGCCGTCGTCATAATCGAACGTGGCATCATGTTCCTCGACGCCAAAGCCCAGGCTTTCCAGGACGCGCTTCTGCTCGGCATCGCCCACATAAACGCCAGCCAGCGTCAGGCATTGCGACGGTTCGTACCGGACGATCTTGTTTGCGACGGGCGGCATGCCACTGCGCGTCGCCTCGCTGGCGCTGCCGCCGCACAGCTTCACCACCAGGTCGGTCGCGATCGACAAGCCGTCATCCAGGAATGCCGGGTCCACCCCGCGTTCGAACCGCCCCCGCGCGTCGCTGGTCAGGCCCAGCTTCTGTCCCGTAACCGCGATGCGTTCGGGCGTGAAATAGGCGCATTCGATCAGCACATCTGTCGTCGCCTCGCTGGCGCCCGAATGCTCGCCGCCCATGATGCCGCCAATGTCGTGCACCGCTTGCGTGTCGGCGATGACGGTCATCGTCTCATCAACCGTATAGCTCTTGCCATTGAGCGCCAGCACCTCTTCGCCAGCCTTGCCCAGACGGGCAGTCAGCGGACCTTGCAGCTTGGCCATGTCGTAGACATGCAACGGGCGGCCAAGGTCGATCATCAGATAGTTGGTGATATCGACCAGCGTGCTGATCGGCTTCTGCCCGATCGCCTTCAACCGTCGCGCCATCCATTCGGGCGACGCGCCATTGGTCACGCCCCTGACCGTGCGCGCGAAGAAGGCTGGGCAGCCATCCGCATCCTCGATCCGCACGTCCGGCCCCGGCCCGACGCCCTCGACCTCCGGCACGACGATCGCGTTCAGCGTCCCCAGCCCCGCCGCCGCCAGATCACGCGCAATCCCCCGCACGCCCATGCAGTCCTGGCGATTAGGTGTTATACTCACATCAATCACCGGGTCATCCAGCCCGGCCCACTCGGCATAGACCCGCCCGACCGGCGCATCCGCGTTTAATTCGATGATTCCTTCATGATCTTCGCCCAGTTCCAGCTCCCGGAACGAACACATCATGCCGTTGGATTCGACCCCGCGAATGGCAGTCTTCTTGAGCACCATGCCATTGACGGGCACCACCGCGCCCTCGGTCCCGAACACGCCGACCAGCCCCGCCCGAGCGTTGGGCGCGCCACACACGACCTGCAACGCGCCATCGCCCGCATCCACGGTCAGCACCTGCAACTTGTCCGCCTGCGGATGCGGATCGGCGGTCAGCACCCTGGCGATGCGGAAGGGCGCGAGCTTTTCCGCCGGATTCTCCACACCCTCGACCTCAAGGCCGATATCATTGAGCGTTTTGAGGATCGTCGGCAGGTCGGCATCGGTACTGAGATGCGTCTTGAGCCAGCTCAGCGTGAACTTCATGCGCCCACTCCTCCGCTCAGCGTCGGCACATCCAGCGCCGAAAAGCCATAATGTTTCAGCCAGCGCAGATCGCCGTCGAAGAAAGCGCGCAAGTCGTTCATCCCATATTTCAGCATGGCGAGCCGATCGACGCCGGTGCCGAAGGCAAAGCCCTGCCATTCGTCCGGATCGAGCCCGCAGGCTTCGATCACCCGGCGATTGACCATGCCGCTGCCCAGCACTTCCAGCCAGCCGCCGCCGGGCGCATCGCCGTCGCCGCCAATCACCCGCTGACCGCTCACCAGCGTGTAGCCGACATCCACCTCGACCGATGGCTCGGTAAAGGGGAAGTAACTGGGCCGCAGGCGCAGCACGATATCGTCGCGTTCGAAAAAGGCCTTCAAAAAGGTTTCCAGCGTCCATTTGAGATGACCAAGGGTGATGCCCTTGTCGATCACCAGCCCCTCGATCTGATGGAACATCGGCGTATGCGTCGCATCGCTGTCCGACCGGTAGACGCGGCCCGGCGCGATGATACGGATCGGCGGCTCGCCACTCATCATCGTGCGAATCTGCACCGGCGATGTGTGGGTGCGCAGCAGCATCTTCTTCCCGCCTCCATTCTCGTCGGGGCCATCCGGGAAATAGAATGTGTCATGCATCGCCCGCGCCGGATGCGTCTCGGGAATGTTGAGCGCGGTGAAATTATGCCAGTCGTCCTCGATCTCCGGCCCGGTCGCGACGGAGAAACCAAGGTCCGCGAAAATCTCCGCCAGTTCGTCCATGACCTGGCTCACCGGATGCACCGACCCCTGCGCGCCGAGATCAGCGGGCAAGGTCATGTCGATCTTTTCCGCCGCCAGCTTCGCATCGAGCGCCGCCTGCTCCAGCGCCGCCTTCCGCTCGGCCAGCGCAGCCGTCACGCTTTCCCGCAAATCCTGGATAGGCGGTCCCTTCTCCAGCCGCTCCTCGGGGCTCATCGACCCCAATGTCTTGAGCAGCCCCGTCACCACGCCATTCTTGCCCATGGCCCCCACGCGCAGGGCTTCCAGCGCATCTAGCGTGTCGGCGGCATTGATGTCGGCGATCAGGCCGGCTTTCAGATTGGCAATTTCACTCATGAGTATTCATCATTCCCGCGAAGGCGAAATATTTGACCGCGCCTTAGCCGGGCGCGAGCGGCAAGGAAAGGGTCAGGCCCGCGCGCCTAGCAGCGCACCGCCAAAGCCGATGAACAGCAAGCCCGTCCCGCGATTGAACAGACGTTGCCGGTTTGCGGGCTGGAGCCAGCGTTTCAACTTCATCCCGCCCAGTGCATACATGGCGTACCAGAAGCTTTCGATCACGACGAAGCTCGCCACCAGGATGACCAACTGGACTGTGAACGGCCGTTCCGTATCAATGAATTGCGGGAAGAGCGCGGCGGCAAAGATGATGAGCTTGGGGTTGTAAAGGCCAGTCAGGAGCGCGGTGCCGAAAAGTTTGCTGACGGGCCGCGCGACTGCCGCTTCACCCTCGTCGGATTCGACGGGCGCGCGCCAAGCCTTAACGCCAAGCCAGATCAGATAAGCCACACCGGCATAGCGCAGCGCATCGAAAAGCACCGGCGACGCCTTGAGCAATGCGCCCAATCCCAGCGCGGACGCAATCAGGCAGAGCAATACCGCGCTCATCAAGCCCGCCATCGTCACGATTGCCTTGTGCGGTCCATGCGCGATGCTCTGCGTCATCACATGCAGCATGTTCGGTCCCGGCGTCGCCGAGATCAGGAACACCGCCGTGACATAGAGCCACCAGACGTGCAGCGGCATGGACATCTCCTTACCCGCCGTTCGCTTCGAGCAAGGTCGAGCCGTGCTGCGCAACCGCTTCTCGACGTCGCTCGAAGCGAACGGAAGTCACGACAAAACAAAAAGGGCGCCGGAAGCATCTGCCCCGGCGCCCCTTGGACGATCTTTCGACCGTTCTATGCTCAGGCCGCGGGCAGCGCAGCCTTTGCCTGGGCGATGATGGCGCTAAACGCCTCGCCTTCGTGCATCGCAATGTCGGCCAGAACCTTCCGGTCCAGATCGACGCCAGCCAGCTTCAGGCCGTGCATGAACTGCGAATAGGTCAGGCCTTCAGCGCGGACACCAGCGTTGATGCGCTGGATCCAGAGGCCACGGAAGGTGCGCTTCTTGACCTTGCGGTCGCGATAAGCGTACTGCCCAGCCTTTTCGACGGCCTGGCGAGCGATACGAATCGTGTTCTTGCGACGGCCATAATAGCCCTTCGCCTGATCCAGAATCCTCTTATGCTTCGCCTTGGTGGTAGTACCACGTTTTACGCGTGCCATGTGCCTCTACTCCTTACTTCAGGCCGTAGGGCGCCCAGAGGCGCACGTGAGCGACATCGGAATCCGACAGCACGGACGTGCCGCGATTCTGGCGGATATACTTTGCGTTGTGGCTGATCAGGCGGTGACGCTTGCCAGCGACGCCGTGCTTGACCTTGCCGGAAGCGGTGAACTTGAAGCGCTTCTTCACACCGCTCTTGGTCTTGAGCTTGGGCATTTTCGTCTCCTTCTTCAGCGCGACGATTACGGACAGCCACGGCAGCCCTAGTTAGCCGGGCGGTCCTTCCAAATATCGCGAAGGGGCGCGCATAATCCGCCGGCCGCCGGAAAGCAAGGTGATTCGGACCTAAAGCAGGGGAAGGGCGTTCTTGCGCCATGGCCGACGCCGATCCCCTGCGGCCGGGCACCCCGGCGAAATCGGCTCCTGCGCTCGACAGCGGGGCGGGAGGTGTTGGCCATTATTGGTCCGCTGCGCGTCAGAAATGGCGGAATGTTCCCCTGCCGCTGCGTATCATCGCCTATATCGTCGGGCTGATCCTCCTGCTGTGGTTGATCCTGTTCATCACGAAGGGCCGCTTCCTCAAACATCCGTTCGAGCGCTTCCTCACCAGCCGGCTGGAGCGCCCGGTCAAGGTCGGTGGTGACTTCCAACTCTATTTCGCACCCATCACGATCAAGTTTCGCGCCGAGGGAATGACGATCGCCAACACGCCCTGGGCGAGCAGGCCGCATTTCTTCCATTCCGACCTTATCGACACGCGGATCGCCCCGTTCAGCCTGATCTTCGGCGACAAATATCGCATTCGTTGGCTTGAGCTTCGCAACGCCGCCGCTGACCTGGAATGGTCGAGGGATGGCAAGAGCAATACATGGACCTTCGGTGACCCGAATAAGAAAGGAGAGCCGCTCAATCTGCCTCTCGTGCGTCGGGCGCTGCTTGACGGGACGACCTTGCGCTATCGCGACCCCCGGATGCAGCTGTCCACCGACATAAAATTCGAAACGGTGAAGGCGCAGGACACGCGCTTTGCGAGCGACATCCGTTTCTCCGGCGACGGCACGATGCGCAGCCGTCCCTTCACTCTGCGTGGCGGGTTGCTTTCGCCCAATGAGACCGTCACCGGCGGCAAGAACAGTCTCGCGCTTCACGCGCAATCCGGGCCGACAATTTTGGAGGTCAGCGGAACCTTGCCCGGCGCGACTGAGATTGAGGGAGCGGACTTGCGGCTGCTGACGCGCGGTCCCAATCTCGCGCTGCTGTTCGACTTTCTGGGCGTCGCCATCCCCGAAACCCGCACCTACCGCTTCACCTCCGCGCTCACCAAGCAGGGTGGAGAATGGCGTTTCACCCATCTCAAGGGCCGGTTCGGAGACAGCGACCTTTCCGGGCGCATGACCGTGTCGCATCGTGACAATCGCCTGCGTCTGAAGGCTGACCTCGCCACCCGCACCCTCGATATTGTCGATGTGGGTCCCTTCATCGGCTACAATCCCCAAAAGCTGGAAGCGCAGGGCGCCAGTGGCGCGATCGAGAATGTCAGCGGCAGGCCGCGCGTCCTGCCGGACGCGCCGCTCAGGGTAGAGGCGCTGCGCAACTTCGATGCCAATGTTCGATACGACGTGCGCCAGGTCAGGGCGCCCAATGTGCCCATTTCCAATATCGGCCTTACGCTAGCGCTTGAGCGCAGCCTTTTGACGCTTTCGCCGCTCACTTTCGACATGTCCGGCGGGCATGTCAGTTCGGACATAGAGATAAACGCGCGGGCTCAGCCGGTGCGGACGCGCTATGATGTGCGCCTGTCGCCGACACCCATGGGCAAGCTGCTTGGCCGCTGGGGTGTTGAGGAATCCGGGACCACCGGCATCATCAAGGCGCGGGCGCAAATGACAGGTTCGGGCAACACAGTGCATGATTCGCTCAGTACCGCCAATGGCAGGATCGCGGTCATCCTGCCTGCGGGCACTATGTGGGCACGCAATGTTCAGCTTGCTGAACTCGATGTGGGCACCTTCATCACGAAGATGTTCGAAAAGAAGCTGAAGGAACCTGTCCAGATCAATTGCGGACTCATCGCTTTCACCGTTCGCGACGGCATCGCGGCGGCGGACCCGATCATCATCGATACCAGGAAGAACGTCATGCTGGGGCGGGGCGGCTTTTCCTTCCGTAATGAGAGCCTCGATCTCGCCTTCCGCGCTGACGGCAAGAAGTTCAGCCTGTTTTCCGGCCAATCGCCGGTCGGCATCACAGGCTATTTCGCGAAGCCCGGCATCAACGTCATCAGTCCTGAACTGATCGCGCGCGGCGGTGCGGCGGCGGCGCTGGGGATCGCGGCGAGCCCACTCGCTGCCGTTCTGGCCTTTGTCGATGTGGGTGACGCCAAAAGTGCGGCGTGCGGCCCCGTCCTGGCAGGCGCGACCGCCACTGCGCAGAGGACGAAGGGCGGGGAGCCCCGAGATGACGTAGGCCGGGGCACAACTTCAAAGGAAGAAGCCGGCAAGGCCAACGCGAGGGAAGAGAAGAAGCAGAAGAAGAAATTTCTGGGGATTTTCTAGGGGGATCGACATTCAGGAGACGGCGAGGCGAAAATGGTGGTTTTCCGTGAGCCGGAGCGCAGCGTACTCACAGTACGTGAGTACCGGAAGCGCGGAGACCGCCATTTGCAGGCCGCCAGAACTGAATGTCGATCGACCCTAGGGTAATGCTGCGAACGCAATTCATCGAGAGGGGCTGCGATATGATCTGCGGCACCGCCCGCTGGGAAATCCGAACTGGCGACATTATCCGTTGGGCGACGGACGCGATCGTCAATGCCGCCAATAGTTCCCTGCTGGGGGGAGGCGGCGTGGATGGTGCGATCCATCGTGCGGCAGGGCCTGAACTGCTCGCCGAATGCCGTATGCTGGGCGGCTGTCCAGTGGGGGAGGCGCGGATCACGCGCGGCTACAGCCTGCCCGCTGCCCATGTCATTCATACCGTCGGTCCGGTATGGCGGGGCGGGGCTTCGGGCGAACCCCGGTTGCTCGCCAATTGCTACCGATCATCGCTCGATCTGGCGCGGGAGCACAGCCTCCGCAGTATAGCCTTCCCCGCCATCTCCACCGGCATTTATGGCTATCCGAAAGAACAGGCCTCTCGGATCGCGGCCCAGACGGTGCGGGGCCAGCTTGCTGCTTTCCCGTCGGCCTTCGACCTCATCCTGTTCATCTGCTTCGATGACGAGAGCGCGCGGATCTATGCTGAAGCAGTAACGGCGGTGGCCGCCTGAAACATCAAGGCCTGAAACATCAATGCCTTAAACATCAATGAGCGTGATGTCCCTCGGCAAGCGCTTCCAGCACATCGTCCAGCCGAGCAGGATCGCCGATCGCGATAACCTGTCCGTCGCTTTCCGCCGTGATGGGGTCGCCCGCCCAATCGCACATCCGTCCACCTGCGCCTTCCACGACCGGGACGAGCGCGGCAATGTCGTGCAGCTTCAACCCGGCTTCGACGACGATATCGACATGGCCTGACGCGATAAGGCCGTAATTATAACAGTCGCCGCCCCACACGGTGTCGCGACACTGACCAGCCAGCCGCGAGAAATGCTCGCCGGTGCATCCGGGGAAATATTGCGGCCCGGTGCTGGCGACGATCGCTTCTTCAAGCGACCGGCAACTGCGGGCGGTGACGGGTGCGCCGTTGAAGGTGGTGGGCTGGCCCATCATGCCTGCCCAGCGCTCTTGCGCGATTGGCTGGTCGATGATGCCGACCGTCGGCCATCCCGCCTCAGTCAGCGCGATAAGCGTGCCAAAGATCGGCCGTCCCGCAATGAAGCTGCGCGTGCCGTCGATCGGGTCGAGGATCCAGACGCGCTCCGCGTCTTCGCGTGTCGCTCCATATTCTTCCCCGATGATGCCGTCCTGGGGGCGTTCCTTTTCCAAGATGGCTCGGATCGCTGCTTCCGCCGCCCGATCCGCCTCGGTCACCGGCGATTGGTCCGACTTGAATTCCATGTCGTATCGCGCGCGGAAAAAGGGCCGGATGGCCGCCGCCGCGGCGTCGGCGAGGCGGTGGGCAAGGGTCAGGTCATCGCGGGTCGTCATCGCTCCCGCCTAGCCGGAAAGCACCTGCTGCGCTAGGCTTTGCCAACCTGTTCCTGATCGCGACGAAGGAAGGAAAAAACATGCCTGGCTCCTCACTGATCCCCGGCCTGCGCTATGCCGATGCTCCAGCGGCTATAAACTTCCTGCAAGACGCTTTCGGCTTTGCATTGCACGCATGTTATGAGGACGAAGCGGACCCGCACATCATCCACCACGCGCAACTCATATTGGGCGAGGGCATGGTCATGCTGGGTAGCGCGCGCGATGGCGAGGCCGAGTCGCTCTACAGTTGGACGACGCCGCGCGATCTGGGCGGTGTCACGACCTGCATCTATGTGGTGGTCCCGGATGCCGACGCCCACTGCCTGCATGCCCGCAATCAGGGTGCGGTGGTGGTGAACGAGCCGCATGATAATCAGGGCTATCCCGGACGCGGTTATGAGGCGCTCGATCCGGAAGGGAATCTCTGGAGCTTCGGCACCTATGATCCTTGGGCAGCCGCCGTTTAAGCTTCGTCAATCCGCGCCGTTTATCGCTTCGTATCGGAAGGGAATCGTTGTGGCGCTGATCGGCTGGATCTTGAGTTTCGCGGCCTTGCTGGGCGCTCTCGCCATGCGGCAGGACGCGCCCGTCGGCGGGTCAGCTACCCTTTCCAACATGCTCTTACTGCTGGCGCTGCTCGCCTGCCCGATGCTCTGGCGGGAAAAGCCGCTTGGCATTTCCCGCGCTCAGAGAGTCGTTGGCGGACTGATCCTGCTATTCTGCCTGCCCATAGTGTTGCTGCCGGGCGCATAGAACAAGTCGCGCGGCGCAACTTCTCCTGTCAGTCGAACAGACTGGAAACCGAGCTTTCGTCCGCAATCCGCTTGATCGCTTCGCCCAGCAGCGGGGCAATCGGCAGGTGACGGATGCTCTTGGCAGTGCACACCGTGTCCGTGCCCTGGATCGAATCGGTGATCACGAGTTCCTTGAGTTCCGACGCCTCGACGCGCGCAACCGCGCCGCCCGACAGCACGCCATGGCTCACATAGGCGACCACATCCTCTGCCCCTGCGGCCTTCAGCGCTCCGGCCGCGTTGCACAGCGTACCGGCCGAATCGACGATATCATCGATCAGGACGCAGAAGCGGCCCTTCACGTCGCCGATGATGTTCATCACTTCCGATTCGCCCGCCCGCTCGCGACGCTTGTCGACGATGGCGAGCGGGGCGTTGTCCAGCCGCTTGGCCAGCGCACGGGCGCGCACCACGCCGCCGACGTCCGGCGACACGACCATCAGGTTGCGATCACCAAAGCGCGCCTGGATATCCGCCGACATCACCGGTGCACCAAAGAGGTTGTCGGTCGGAATGTCGAAAAAGCCCTGGATTTGCCCAGCATGCAGATCAACCGACAGCACGCGGTCAGCACCCGCCGTGGTGATGAGGTTCGCCACCAGCTTGGCCGAGATCGGCGTGCGCGGGCCGGGCTTCCGATCCTGCCGGGCATAGCCGAAATAAGGAACCACCGCAGTGATTCGCTTGGCCGACGCGCGCTTCAGCGCATCGATCATGATCAGCAATTCCATGAGATTGTCGTTAGTCGGATAAGCCGTCGACTGAATGACGAACACATCCTCGCCCCGGACATTCTCGTGAATTTCCACGAAAACTTCCTCATCCGCGAAGCGGCGGACGCTCGCGTCGGTCAGCGGGATCTCGATATAATCTGCAATTGCGGCCGCAAGCGGCTTGTTCGAATTGCCGGTCATGAGTTTCATGGCCAAACCCCTGTGACGATTGGATGACGGTGCGCGAAACGCGGCCCCTTTAGCCGCGCTTGCCCTCACTGGAAAGGCGCTTTTGCGCAGGGGGGCAAAATGCACTAGGGCGCGGGCATGACCGACAAACTCGTGATCGCCCTTGCCCAAATGACACAGAGCGTGGGCGACCTGAAGGCCAATGCGGACGCGATGCTCGAATGGCGGGCGCGCGCGGCCGGTGCCGACCTCATCGTCTTTCCCGAGCTCCAGCTGATCGGCTACCCGCCCGAAGACCTGGTGTTGAAGCCTGCACTGGTCGATCGCGCCAACCATGAACTGGATCGTCTGGCCCAGGCGACAGCGGACGGCGGCCCCGCGATGGTGGTCGGCACCGTAGTCGCCTCCCAAGGCGTATTGTTCAACGTCATCGCCCTGTTGGAAGATGGGGCCGTTACCGCCATCCGCCAGAAGCGCGAGCTGCCCAATTACGGCACATTTGACGAAAAGCGTCTGTTCGCGCCCGGCCCGCTACCCGCGCCGATCGACTTCCGTGGCGTGAAGATCGGCGTGCCGATTTGCGAAGATATCTGGTTCCCCTTCGTCACCGCGCATCTGCGGGCGGAGGGGGCGGAAATCCTCATCAGCCCCAATGGCAGCCCGTTCGAAGTCGACAAGGACGACCGCCGCATCAACGCCGTCGCTGGTACGCGCGTGCGTGAAACCGGCCTGCCGCTCGTCTATCTGAACCGCGTCGGCGGCCAGGATGAACTGGTGTTCGACGGCGCGTCCTTCGTCATGGGCGCCGACCGCAGCATCGCCCACCAGCTCCCCGACTGGGAGGAAGCGCTCGTCCTCACCCATTGGGAAAAATGGGAAGGCCAGTGGGTCTGCATTCCCGGCGAGCGGCACGAACTCGATAGCCGCCCCGCCGATATCTACAATGCGATGGTGCTGGGCCTGCGCGACTATGTGAACCGCAACGGCTTCCCCGGCGTCGTCCTCGGCCTGTCAGGCGGCATCGACTCAGCGCTGTCGGCAGCGGTGGCCGTGGACGCCCTGGGGCCGGAGCGCGTCTGGAGCGTCATGATGCCGTCGCGCTTCACCAGCCAGGACAGCCTGGACGACGCCGTCGCATGCGCCCGCCTGCTCGGCATCCGCTACGACACGATCCCGATCGAGCCTGCCGTGGCGGCCTTCGACACGATGCTGGCGGATGCTTTCGCGGGGCGTCAGCGCGACCTTACCGAGGAAAATCTCCAGTCCCGCATTCGTGGCGTGACGTTGATGGGCCTGTCCAACAAGTTCGGCCACATGCTGCTGACCACCGGCAACAAGAGCGAGATGTCGGTCGGCTACGCCACCATCTATGGCGACATGGCAGGCGGCTATTCGGTGTTGAAGGACGCCTACAAGACCACTGTCTTCGACCTCAGCCGTTGGCGCAACGAGCATGTCTCTTCGCTTGGCCTTGGCCCATCCGGTCCGGTAATGCCCGAACGCGTGATCACGAAGCCGCCGAGCGCGGAATTGCGGGACGATCAGAAGGACGAAGACAGCCTCCCTCCCTATGAGGTGCTGGACCCCATCCTGTATGGCCTGGTGGAGGAGGAGCTGTCGGTGGAAGAGCTTGTCGCGCGCGGCTTCGACAAGGATGTGGTCGCCCGGATCGAGCGCCTCCTCTATGTCGCCGAATATAAGCGCCGCCAATCCCCTCCGGGCGTAAAGCTCGGCATGCGCAATTTCGGGCGTGATCGCCGTTATCCGATCACCAACGCTTTCCGGACCCTTTAAGCTCATGACTGTTATCACCCGCTTTGCCCCTTCGCCGACCGGCAACCTTCATGTCGGCAATATCCGCGCCGCGCTCCACAACTGGCTTTGGGCGCGCAAAAGCGGCGGCAGGTTCCTCCTGCGCCTCGACGATACGGACCTTGAGCGTTCGCGCGCGGAATATGCCGACGCGATCCGGGCGGATCTGTCCTGGCTCGGCCTGAACTGGGACGGTGAGGAGAAGCAGTCGGATCGCTTCGCCCTGTATGAAAGCCGGTTCGAGCAGTTGAAGGCGTCGGGCCATGTCTATCCGGCCTATGAAACGAGCCAAGAACTGGAACTGCGCCGAAAGGTCCTGCTCGGCCGGGGACTTCCGCCGGTCTATGACCGCGCCGCCCTGTCGCTGACCGCCGATCAGATTGCCACCTATGAAGCCGACGGCCGCACACCCCATTGGCGCTTCAAGCTCGATCATGATCAGCCGATCGTCTGGACCGACCTCATCCGTGGCGAGCAGCGCTTTGACCCCAAGCTGCTGTCCGACCCTGTGATCCGCCGCGCCGATGGCAGCTGGCTCTACATGCTCCCCTCCGTGATCGACGATGTGGACATGGGGGTAACCCATGTGCTGCGCGGCGAAGATCATGTCTCCAACACGGCGACGCAAATCCAGATGTTCGCCGCTTTAGGGGCCGGGCTCCCCTTCTTCGCGCATGAGGCATTGCTGACGGGTAGCGAAGGCAAGCTCTCCAAGCGCTTGGGCTCGCTAGGCGTCGCCCATTTCCGCGAGATCGGGCTGGAGCCCATGGCTGTCTTGTCGCTACTCGCCCGCCTCGGCACATCACTGCCGGTAGAGCCATTCGCGAATGTCGGGCCGTTGGTCGAAAGCTTCGACTTCGCGCATTTCGGACGAGCGCCCGCCCGCTTCGATGAAGCGGAACTTGCCGCACTCAACCAGAAGATCGTCCATCTTCTACCCTATGACGCCGTGTCCGGCCGCCTGCCTGCCGGGATGGATGAAGCAGGCTGGAACGCCATCCGGCCGAACCTCGAAAATGTGGGGCAGGCCGCCGATTGGTGGCGCATCGTGACCGGCCCCATCGAAGCGCCTGCGCCCGACGAGGATGATCGCACCTTCCTCGCAACTGCTCGGGAAATGCTGCTGGAGTTGGACTTCAACGCGGACATTTGGCCTGCGCTCACCGGCGCGCTCAAGGAGCGTACAGGCCGCAAGGGCAAAATGCTGTTCCTGCCCCTACGCCGCGCCCTTACCGGCTTGGATCACGGCCCGGACATGGCTCAACTCTTGCCGCTCATCGGCAGGGAGGAGGCGCTTCGCCGCCTGGGTTGAGTCGGGCAGCGCCCTGAGCAGATCAGGCGCGTATGGCTTCCAACGCCTTGCCCACAGCCAATATGCCTTCGGGCGCGACAGCAAAGCCCATATGGGTACAATCCACCTCGATGGCCCTGTCGCGCTCGCCGGGCCTGCCCTTTGCGCATTCCGGCACAATAACCCCGTCGCGCCGCGACCAGAGGGCAATGGTGGGGACCTGCGGCTTTACCTCCCGATTGCAGGCAAAAGGCGGGCAATCGACGGGATGACCCGCTACCAGCTGATAGAGCCGCCAAGCATGATTGGCGCGCGGATCGCCTGAAAAGGGCGTGCCCATGGTGATGACGCCAGCAACTTTCTCCTGCGCGACCTTGGCATATTCTCGTGCGAACAGCCCTCCCAGGCTCCAGCCCACCAGAGTCACTGGTGCATCGGTTTCCTTGCGAATCCTGTCCACTCGCCGGTCGATTTGCTCGAGCGTGTCTGGCCGGGGACCCAGATTGCGTCCCATGTCCCAGCTGTGTGCCCTATATCCCGCAGCCTGAAGGATCGTGCGCATCATCTCCATCCGCTGCTCTGAAGCGAGCAGGCCGGGGATCAGCAGGATGTGGCGCCCATCGCCCTTTATAGCTCGCGACAAGGCACCGGCTCGGGCACGGCTGCGCGCCAGATCGATCGGCATGGAAGCGTTGCCCAGCAGATGCCGCAAGGAAGGCCGCACTGCATCGCTAGGATGCTGCGCTACGCGGCCCTTCCAGAAGCTGGTGATCGAATCGACATAAGGCGGCACGAGAAAACAGTCTCCAAGGCCCGAAGGCGAAAGATGACATTCTCATGACAAATGCGCCGCGCGTCCAATGGTTTCGCGCGGCCGTCTCAACGGCTGGTCGATTATGACAGGTTCTTCAGGGCGCGAGGGGAGAGGTTTGGGTGACCGGCCCGCCACTGACGCCGTGCAGCTGGCGCGGTTCCAATATGGCTGCGGTCTCGATCAGGTCGAGCGCCCGCCGTGCTTCGATATAGCGGCGGGCGAACTGCAACCACCTGTCGGCGGCCGCCCTGCCGGGCATTTTCTCCACCTCTGCAAGAGCAGGGCCTACCCGCCCCGCATCGATATAACGCAGCGCCCGTTCCATCGCGGCCTCCGGGCGCGGAGAGGGTGTGGACGTCCGCCTGATGGTGACGAGTTCGCGGGCCTCATGCTCCACCGATTCCCACCAGCTCGTTTGTGGCCCGGGCGTTGTCAATTGATCGGCGACGCCGGAAAGTCCGGCGCGCAGGTCGGCAATCGTGACCGGCTCGCGCGCCGCATTGATGATCGTCGCCACGGCGCGCGGCTGCGCCTGGCCAAAGCGCAACCTCAATTGCCCTTCGATATAACCGAGAGGCATCCCGCTATCGAGCGCACGGCGCGCGGCGAAGGCGACCAGCAATCCCTCGGCGCGGGCTGCATTTCCGGATGCGGCCTGAGCTTCCACGGTAATGCGATTGAGCCGATCTTCCAGCTGCACCACCCGTCCGTCCAGCATCTGCGCCGCATCGGCGGACAGGGGGCGTAGCGCGACGCCGGGGCGCAAATAGGGGTCGGCGGTGGCTACCGGCGGTTGCGCGCGATCATTCCAGCGGCCTTGAAAATAGAGCATCGTGCCGATGGCAAGCGCGACGCCGATCACAAAGGCAAATAGCAGGGACGCGAAGATCGGCCAGGAACTCCGTTTGCGCGGAGGAACCGGCGGAATCGCCGTGACGCTTGTCGCGCCGCCTTCTTCGCTCATTGAGGACCTTTCTTCCATCTTGGCGGGATCATTCGCACAATCGTGCCGCGAGGGCCAGCATCCTCTCGTCATCGGGCCTGTCGGGCGCTTCGCCGCTGGCCCAGCCGGCTCCGCAGGCTGAAAGAGCCGCCGGGCTGATGGCGATGATATGGAAATCGCGCCGCCGCTCCGGGGCGGTCAGTTCCGCAAGCCTGCTCCCCGCGCGGGGCGAATGAACCAGCAATATCGCGCCAGGCTCCAGCTGAGGATCAAGCTGCGCCTGTGGCCGCGCGCCGATCGTATAGACGGCCACCCGCTCGATACTCAACTGCCCCGCCTCTATCGGGGCGAGGGTCGTGCCTCCCAGATGCAGCACCCGCCGGTGTCCGTCCGCCGCCATGCGTGCCGCGATGGCGCTGCCATCCTGATCGCCGGTGACGACATTCGCGAAGCCATGCTCTGCCATTGCCTGGGCGGTCGCGCTCCCGACCGCATAGGCGGGTAGCGCCCGGTAACGGACAAGCTGCGATCCGCCGAGCCGCGCCGCCTGCGCACTGGTCATCACCAATGCATCGAACCGCTCGGGGGGAGGTGCGTCCCAGCTGACCGGCCGTGCCTCGAACAGCGGGCAAAGGCGGGGTTGGAGGCCCAGCTTCCTTGCCCGCGCGGCAGTCTCGCTCGCGCCCGGTTCGGGCCGCAGGATGATGACCGGCCTCACGCCTCGAACAGCGCGCGCAGCTCCGCGCTGGCACGGTCGAGCAGGGAGCGTCCCAGCGCCTCCGCCGCGCTGAGATCGCCGCGTGCGATGACCTTTATGTCATCCACCCGCTCGCGCCCGTCAGCGCTCAATATCTCCGCTGCGAGACGGATTTTCCCATTCTCCAGCCTTCCCAGAGCCGCGATGGGCGAATGGCACGTCCCGCCCAGCCCTTTGAGGACCGCTCGCTCGGCCATCACGCAATCGAACGTGTCGCTATCGTTGATCCCGGCCAGCAGCGCCTGCATCTGCGCATTGTCGCTCAATGTCTCGATGCCCACTGCGCCCTGCGATGGTGCTGGCAGCATGACGTCAAGCGGGATGCATGTCCCGACGTCCGGCTGCCCCAGCCGGTCGAGCCCCGCCGCCGCAAGCAATGTCGCATGCACCTCCCCGGCGGCAAGCTTCGCCAGCCGCGTCGCGACATTCCCCCTGAACAGCACGACTTGCGCATCAGGCCGCAGCCGCTTGACCTGCGCCGCCCGCCGGGGGGAACTTGATCCCACCACCGGGTTCTCGGGCAGGGCCGCAAAGCTTTCCGCGCCGACCAGCCGATCCCGGACATCCGCGCGGGGCAGCATGGCCGCAATGGCGATTTCGGCAGGTCGGATAGTCTCCACATCCTTCATGGAGTGGACGGCAAAATCGATTTGACCTTCCACCAGTGCCCGGTCCAGTTCCTTCGTCCACAGCGCCTTGCCGCCGATTTCCGCCAACGCCCGGTCCTGAATCCGGTCGCCGCTCGTCTGGACGATCACCGTCTCGATCGTGTCCGCTGCCCAGCCATGCTGCGCGCAGAGCGCCTCGGCCGTCATGCGCGCTTGCGCCAGCGCAAGGGGCGAACCTCGCGTGCCAAGACGGAGCGGGCGATCAGGCGTGAAAGATTGCAATGTCATATGCCGCTTGCTCTAATATCCGTGGCCATTAGATGGAAGCAGCAATGACGATCATCCTCGGCCTGGAATCTAGCTGCGACGAAACTGCGGCAGCGTTGGTGACGGCTGAGGGGAAGATACTCGCCCATCGTCTCGCCACGCAGGAGGAGGCGCATCGCCCCTATGGCGGCGTTGTGCCTGAGATAGCCGCCCGCGCCCATGTCGAGGCGCTAGCTCCCCTGATCGAAGCGGCACTCGCCGACGCGGATCTAACTCTGGATCAGGTTGACGTGATCGCCGCGACCGCAGGCCCCGGATTGATCGGCGGCGTGATGGTCGGTCTGGTGACTGGCAAGGCGCTCGCCCATGCCGTCAACAAGCCGTTGGTCGCCGTCAATCATCTCGAAGGCCATGCGCTGTCGCCCCGGCTTGCCGATCCGTCGCTGCAATTTCCTTATCTCCTTTTGCTAGTTTCCGGCGGACATTGTCAGTTGCTCCATGTCCGTGGACCCGGTGACTATGCCCGCCTTGCCACCACGATCGATGATGCCAGTGGCGAGGCTTTTGACAAGACCGCCAAGCTGCTTGGCCTGGGCTACCCCGGAGGTCCGGCGGTCGAGCGGGCTGCGGCAAGCGGCAATCCTAAGGCCGTCCCCCTGCCGCGTCCGCTGGTCGGAACGGCCGAGCCGCATTTCTCCTTTGCCGGGCTCAAGAGCGCGGTAATGCGCGCCGCGCAATCGGGACAATATTCGACCGAAGACATTGCTGCGAGCTTCCAGCAGGCAGTGATAGATTGCCTCGTTGATCGGACTGAAAAGCAGCTTTTCGCGCTGGACGGGATAACCGCTTTGGTCGTTGCGGGTGGCGTTGCCGCCAACCAGTCGATCCGCACGGGGCTTCAGGCACTCGCCGCTCGCTATGATCTGCCCTTTGTCGCGCCACCGCTTTGGCTTTGCACGGATAATGCTGCAATGATCGCCTGGGCCGGGGCTGAACGCTATGCAGCCGGTCTGGTCGATGATCTTACCGTTCCAGCCCGGCCGCGCTGGCCGCTGGATCCGGATGCCGAAAAAGCGCGCGGGGCAGGAGTGAAGGCATGAAGGCGGGTGTCATAGGAGCGGGCGCCTGGGGCACGGCCCTTGCGCAAACCCTTTCGTCGCAAGGCGAGGATGTTCGTCTATGGGCGCTTGAGCCGGACGTCGTCAGCGCCGTAAACCAGGATCATCTCAATCCCCTTTATCTTCCCGGGATTCCCCTCAACCCAGCCGTACAGGCGACGGGGGACATGGCGGACATGGCTGACCGGGAACTGCTGTTGATCGTCAGCCCGGCTCAGCACCTGCGCGCTGTCGTGGCGGGACTTCCTGCCGGTATCCCACTCATCCTGTGTTCGAAGGGGATCGAAGCTGGTTCCGGCCTGCTCATGTCGGAAGTGGCCAAGCAGGCTCAGCCCAGTTCGCCTATCGGCGTTTTGTCAGGCCCGACCTTCGCACATGAAGTCGCGCGGGGGCTTCCCACTGCCGTCACCTTGGCTTGCGATGATGCCCAGCTTGCCGGGCGTATCGCGGCGCGTGTCGCCCGCCCCGCCTTTCGTCCCTACCTCTCCGATGACATCGTAGGCGCGGAGATTGGCGGGGCCGTCAAAAATGTGCTCGCCATCGCTTGCGGCGTTGCAGAAGGGGCGGGCCTCGGCCTGAACGCTCGCGCATCGCTCATCAGCCGAGGCTTCGCCGAAATGACGCGTTTCGGCCTCGCGCGCGGCGCCCGCGCCGAAACGCTCTCGGGCTTGTCAGGTTTGGGTGACCTGGTTCTCACCTGCTCCTCGACCAACTCGCGCAATTTCTCGCTAGGCAAGGGGCTGGGCGAAGGACGATCGGCTGCCGAACTGCTCGCCAATCGCCGCACGGTGGCCGAAGGCGCCTTTACCGCGCCAGTGCTGCGCGAGGCCGCACGCGCGGCGTCTGTCGAAATGCCGGTGGTCGAAGCCGTCTGTGCCCTGCTGGAAGACGCGGCCCCTCTGGGCAAAGTCATCGACGCGCTGCTCGCGCGTCCGCTGCGTCCCGAATAATCCGTCGCCCTTCGATCATTTATTGTTTACCGTTCGGCAACAGAGAATATGACGCGACAGGGGGATCCACTTTCTTTGCCGACTGAGCAGGCTTCCTCCGCGCAACAGGATGACATCGCGGCGCTTGCCAGAGGTGGCCGGACGAATATCTTCGGCTTTCTTCTGCGCCTGGCTGCTCGCCTCCCTTTCCTTTTCATCGCTGGCCGCTGGTATGGTGCCGATGCGCTAGGCCGTTTCGCCTATGCCGTCCTTGTCGTTGAATTCATCGCGCAACTGGCGACGCTGGGGCTGAAGCGCGGTCTGGCTGGCGCGCTGGCTCAAACCGAGCGACCGCACAGCCATGTCGTCACGGACGCGATGCTTGTGACGCTGATCGCCGCCTCGTTCGGCAGCTGCATATTGGTTGCCTTCCCGCAAGCGATGTTCCCCAACAGCGGCATCAATGGCCTTGACCGTTTGCTGGCGCTCATTGTGATCGCCGTTGCGGGGTCAGACGTTGCACTCGCCGCCTGTGCTTATCGTTTTGACATAGGGGCAACAGTTCGTGCCAGGTCCATCATAGAACCCTGGGCTATCAGCATCGGCGCTTTCGCCTTCGCCTTTTATTCGACGCGCGATGGCCTGATCCTTTCCTACGTCGTCTCCATGATCGCGGCGTTCGTCGCCTCCATCATCCCCATGACCCGCCACTATGGCATACCCTATGGATGGCGCCCCGACTTTGGCAGGCTTTGGCGTCTCGCGCGCCGCAACTTGCCGCTCGCCGCCGCCGATGGTGTGGAATGGGGATCGCGTCGCCTCGACCTCGCCATTCTGGGCCTGTTCGTCAGTCCTGCGATTGTCGGCGTCTATTATGTGGCGCAGCAGGTCGCCTCATTGCCGCAAAAGCTGAAAACCAGCTTCGATCCCATTCTGGGGCCGGTCATTACCCGCAACCTTGCCGAGGGCAATCTTGCCGCCATTGCGCGGCAGGTCAGCCAGGTGGGCTTCTGGATCATCGCTGCACAGGCCGGTATCGCCCTTGCGCTGGGCATCCCCGGTGAGGCGGTGATGGGGCTAGTCGGGCCGCATTTCGTTGGCGGCACCGGAGCGCTGGCCTTTCTCCTGCTGGCGGAGGTCGTCGCGGCCACTGCCGTAGTCAGCGAATCCGCGCTGGTATATATCGCTCGCCACCGCAACCTGATGATTTCGCTGTTCATGATCGGATTGCAGGCCGCGCTCAGTTTCGGACTCATATTGCTTGCGCGCCGATTTGATTTGCCTCCGATGGCGATAGCAGCGGCACCGGCTCTCGCGCTCACCATCGCGCTGGGGGTTGGCGCGCTGGTGAAGGCGCGCCTTTTGTCACATCTGCTGAAGGCCAAGGTAAATGCCTGGCGCTGGCCATTGCTCAGCGCATGTGGCGCTGCCTGCATCGTGGGCGCCGCCTTCGTCGCTCTGCCGCCCGCACTGGAATGGATCGAACTTGTTTTCGGTGTGGGGACGATTTTGGCGGTCTACGGCTTTGTCATTTGGCGATGGGGCTTCGGCCCCGATGACCGGGCCTTGTTCCGGCGCCAGAAGGCCGCCTGACCTAAGCAGAGCTTAGGCGGCTTGGATCTTCCCGGCCGATGCGGATGAGCGTTCCGCGGTCTTACCGCCCCAGCTTCGCCCGGATCATCTTCAGATCCTGCTCGGGCCGCGCGCCCCAATGGGAAATCACTTCGGCTGCGGCTGCTGCGCCCAGTTCGAGGCAGTGATGCACGTCCAGTTCCTCGATATGACCGGCAAGGAATCCTGCGGCGAACAGGTCGCCTGCACCCGTGGTGTCGATCACCTGCGCAACAGGCGCCGCAGGCACCTCGTAGCGAACGCCGTCCACCACAGCGATCGCGCCCTTTTCGCTGCGCGTCGATATCAGCACTGGCACGCGTCCGGCGAATGACGCCACAGCTTTGTCAAAATCATCGATCTGCGCCAGCGACTGAATTTCATGCTCGTTGGAAAAGAGGATGTCGATCAACCCCTGATCGATGAGTTGCACGAAATCGTCCCGATGGCGTTCAATGACGAAGCCATCGGACAGCGTGAAGGCCACCTTGCGGCCCGCCCCCTTCGCGGCGTCGATGGCGGCACGCATGGCAGCACGCGGCTGTTCAGGATCCCACAGATAGCCTTCCAGATAGAGGATCGAGGCTGAACGGATCAGGTCGAGGTCGAGCGCTGATTCCGGCAGAAACTGCGATGCGCCCAGAAAGGTGTTCATCGTGCGTTGAGCGTCGGGCGTCACCAGGATCAGGCAGCGCGCGGTGGGCACCTCGCCCCCCACCGCTGGCGTGTCATAGCGGATACCGAGGGCGCGCACATCATGGGTGAACACGTCGCCCAACTGGTCGTCGCGCACTTGCCCGATGAAGGCGCAGCGCTTGCCCAGTGCCGCGAGGCCAGCCAGCGTGTTCGCCGCTGATCCGCCGCTGACCTCTTTGCCCGCGCCCATATCGGCATAGAGTGCCTCCGCCGTCTCCGCGTCGATTAGCTGCATCCCGCCCTTGGTCAGCGCATGTTCGGCAAGGAATGCGTCATCGCTGGGAGTAAGCACATCGACAATGGCATTGCCGATCGCGACAACATCTAGCGAGGGGGCAGCAGCAGCGGTCACGCGATATCCTTACTCAAAGGCTCAAAATCGCGCCGTGTCTATCGAGCCGCGCTGCTGCGTGCAACGTTGCAGATTGACCATGCGTGCAGAGCGCGGAATAGCGTGCCCATGGTGATCGCCGCCGCCCTTCGTGCCTTTCCCGTAGTCTTCCATCGGGCTGCTCTGCGCCTGTTGGCCAAGACGCTCATGCTGACGCTGCTGATCTTTGCGCTGGCGGGACTAGGTCTTTGGACAGCAGTCCACGCAACGCGCGCATATTTCGGCTGGAGTGGTGGTGGCCTAGCGGAAGCCGCCGTAATGGCTATGAGCCTGGTCGCGCTTGCATGGCTGCTCTTCCGGACCATCGCCATGGCAGTCATGAACCTGTTCGCCGACGACATCGTGGCTGCGGTCGAACGGGACAGTTATCCCGCCGCCGCAGCCGCCGCGCGGCCCTTGGGCTTCGCGCCTAGCTTGCGGCTTGCCCTCGCTTCGGCCGCGCGAACGGCGGGCTGGAACATGCTGGCGCTGCCAGTCTACCTCCTTCTTCTGGTTACCGGCGTCGGCACGATCCTGCTCTTCCTGGCGCTTAACGCCTATCTCCTGGGTCGCGATCTCAGTGATATGGTGGAACAGCGGCATCCGGGGCTCCCGCCGATCCCTCGCCTCGGCCGGTGGCTCATGGGCCTCGTCTCGGCGCTTATGTTCCTCATTCCCTTCATCAACTTGCTTGCGCCCGTTTGGAGCGCGGCTATGGCGGTGCACATGCTGCATGGCGTCCGGAACAAGTCACGATGAAAGCCCCCCAACATATCTTTTCGGTCTTGCTTGCGCTGCCATTGGCGGCTTGCGGCGGGTCGATTGTGCCGCCAGCGCCGATGCGCCCGTCTCCAGCTGGTCCGCCCGCCAGCGCCTTCATGAAATCGGGTCCGCTCATGGGAATGGACGTGCGCCACCTCGTCCAGCAATTCGGTACGCCGCGGCTTGATATCCGGGAAAGCACCATGCGTAAGCTCCAGTTCGCTAACGGGCGCTGCGTTCTGGACGCCTATCTTTACGCGCCGGCTCGCGGCAAGGAGCCTGTTGTCACCCATGTCGATGCTCGCACCCCCGCCGGGGCCGATACAGATCCGGGCGCCTGCGCTTCAGCGCTTCGGCGATAGGTCAGGGCGCGGACAGCCGCTCCACGGCCCACGCCGCCGCTTCCGCCACCACGGGATCGTCATCACTCAGCAATGGGTGCAATCGCGCCAAAAGACGTGGGTCGCTACTGTTACCCGCCGCTATGGCCGCGTTGCGGACCATCCGGTTGCGCCCGATCCGCTTGATCGGCGACCCTGAGAAAACCTCCCGAAACCCAGCATCATCCAAAGCCAGCAGGTCGCCAATCTCGGGCGCCGCCAGTTCGGCCCGTCCGATAAACGCCCGGTTTGCCGCTGCCGCATCAGCGAACTTATTCCACGGACACACCGCCAGACAATCGTCGCAGCCATAAATGCGATTGCCGATCTTGTCGCGAAACTCCGGCGGGATCGGCCCCTTATGTTCGATGGTAAGGTAAGAGATGCACCGCCGCGCATCCACGACATAGGGGGCAGGAAAAGCATCGGTGGGGCAGGCCGACTGGCAGGCCGTGCAACTGCCGCAATGATCCACTTCGGGCAGGTCGGGTTCCAGGGCCAGTTCGCTATAGATCGCGCCCAGGAACAGCCAGCTGCCATGCGCCCGGCTGACGAGATTGCTGTGCTTCCCCTGCCAGCCCAGACCGGCCGCCGCCGCCAGCGGCTTTTCCATCACCGGCGCGGTGTCCACGAAGACCTTAAGGGCGCTCGCCTGCTCCTCGACCAGCCAGCGAGCAAGGCTCTTCAGTCCTTTTTTCACGACGTCATGATAGTCGCGCCCCTGTGCGTACACGGAAATGCGTCCACGATCCCCTTCCTCTGCCAGCGCCAGCGGGTCGCGGCCCGGGGCATAGCTCATCCCCAGCATGATGACGCTGCGTACGTCGGGCCACAGCGCGCTGGGTGAGCCGCGCTGCTCCGCGCGCTCCTCCATCCACAGCATCTCGCCATGACAGCCATCGTCCAGCCATTTGCGTAAGCGCCGCCCGGCCTCGGGCGCGGCGTCCGCGCGCGCGATGGCACATGCGGCAAACCCCAGCCGCTGCGCTTGCGCCTTCAGGCGCTGTTCCAAGGTTTCGGTTTGCGTTGGCATGCTGTGCGACTATCAGGAGTGGATGATCCGTAACAATCCGGCTCCCCCTTCGGCCTATGCCGTCGAAGGCCATGCTCTTGTCAAGACATTCGGCAAATTCCGGGCAGTCGATGGCATCGACCTCGCCGTTCCCACGGGCTCCATTTACGGCATTCTCGGGCCTAACGGAGCGGGCAAGACGACCTTGCTCCGCACGCTGCTCGGCATCATCGATCCCGACGAGGGTTCTCGCCGACTGCTGGGGGATGATGTCCCGCTGCGTCAGGCGCGGGCCATCGGCTATCTGCCCGAGGAGCGGGGCCTCTATCCCTCGATGAAGGCGGCGGAAGCGATCGCGTTCATGGGCGCATTGCGCGGGCTGCCGCTAAAAACAGGGCGGCAGCGCGCACGCGAGATGCTGGCCGAACATGGCATGGGCAGTTCGATCGACAAGCCGATCCGTCAACTGTCCAAGGGCATGGCGCAGACCGTTCAGCTATTCGGCACGATCGTCCACGAGCCTCGGCTGATAGTTCTTGACGAACCTTTCTCCGGGCTCGACGCGATCAACCAGGGCAAGCTGGAGCTACTGATCCGCGATCAGGCACGGCGGGGCGTCACCATCCTCTTTTCCACCCATGTCATCGCGCACGCCGAACGCCTCTGTGAACGCATCGCCATCGTCGCGGGCGGTCGCATCAGGTTCGAAGGGTCAGTGAGTGAGGCGCGCGACAAGCTGCGCCCGCAGGTTCGCCTGCGGACCCGCGCGAGCGATGGCAGCTGGCGCCGTGCCTTGCCTGCTGAAACGCTGGCGGCCGATGGCGCATGGCATTTTGATCTGCCGGATGAGGGGATCGAACCGCTGCTCCGGGCTTTGCTCGACGGGCAGGCGGGCATCGAAAGTCTCTCGATCGAACGGCCCGGCCTGCATGATGCGTTCGTCTCCATCGCAGGTGCCGCCGCGGCCCAGCAGATGCAGGATGCGGAAGAGGAGCCCGCGTGATGAGCGAAGTTCTGCGCGCGGCTCTGGTCATCGCCCGCCGCGATTTTTCCGCCGTGATCTTCTCAAAGACCTTCATCCTGTTCCTGCTTGGACCCTTGTTCCCGGTCGTGATCGGCATGGCGTTTGGCGGCCTGGGTGAAAAGATCACGACTGAAAGCCTGCGCCCCACCGTCGGCATCGCCATGGCGAAGGAAGATGCGGTGCGCATGGAACGTGCCCATGACATTCTTGCCGCCCGATTGGGGGCGGACAACCTCCCTCGCCTGCAACGCGCGCCCAAGGGAGCGCCGCGCGCCTTGCTTATGCGACCCGACGCCCGCTTCATCGCCATTGTGTCGGGCACGATCACCCATCCTGTGCTCACCGGCAAAGCCGACGATCTCGCCATGCTGGAAGGCGATATCAGCCTGCTCGCAAGCGCGGCCGTCGCTGGCGAACAGCTACCCCATGTGCGGATCAAGAAGCAGCTTGTTACGGCCAGCGCGGGCGCGGAGGCGCAATCGCGATTGTTGACCGGCCGGGCGGCGCAGGTCCTGATATTCCTGCTCACCATGCTTCTCGCGGGCATGGTTCTGTCCAACCTTGTGGAGGAAAAAACCAACAAGGTGATCGAAATCCTCGCCGCCGCCGTCCCGATCGACTCCGTTTTCCTGGGTAAACTCATCGCCATGCTCGGCATGAGCTTCGTCGGCATCGGCTTCTGGGGGGCGGGGGTCGTGCTGGGCGTCCGGATTTTTGCAGGCCCTGACATCGCGCCGCCTACCCCTGCGGTTGGATGGCCCATGTTCCTGCTGCTTGGCGGCGTCTATTTCACCATGGCTTACGCCCTGCTGGGCTCGTTATTCCTGGGCATCGGCGCGCAGGCCGCAACCGTGCGGGAGGTGCAGACCCTCAACATGCCGGTCACCATGGCGCAGATGGGCGTCTTCTTTTTCGCGACCTATGCGGTCGATCATATGGGCTCCGCTCCAGAGATTGGCGCGATCATCTTCCCCTTCTCCTCGCCATTCGCGATGATCGCGCGAGCGGCTCAGGACTCGGCGCTGTGGCCCCATATTCTTGCGATCGTCTGGCAGGCGATTTGGGTTGCCGCCATTATCCGTCTGGGCGTCTGGCTGTTCCGTAGACATGTGCTGAAATCAGGCCATGGCAGCAGCCGGAAATGGTTCAGGCGGCGCTCAGCCTCGGTTGGTTAGGTAGACGGGATGACACGGCGGGATATTCTCAAAAGTGGCGCCTGTGCGGTAGCCGCTCTCGCCTTCTGGCGATTGGGCATGGAAGAGGCTGCCGCCGCTTATCCCTTTACCCTGACCGATGCTGAATGGCGCAAGCGCCTCAGCCCGCTTGCCTATAATGTGCTGCGCAAGCAGGCCACCGAACATCCCTTCACCAGTCCGTTGAACAAGGAACATCGCGCGGGCACCTTCAAATGCGCGGGTTGCGACCAGGCACTGTTCAGTTCAAAGACCAAATTCGACAGCGGCACAGGCTGGCCTAGCTTCTGGGCGCCCTTGCCCCGTGCCACGGGCACATCGCGAGACCTATCCCTGCTTTATCCAAGGATCGAGGTTCATTGCGCCAGATGTGGCGGCCACCTGGGCCATGTTTTCGATGATGGACCGCCGCCCACCGGGAAACGTTATTGTATGAACGGCGTGGCGCTCAGTTTTTCGGCGGCATGATCCTGTAGACACGCAAGGACGTCATCCCCTGAAGCCTGACCGGCTTCAACCAGTCGGGATGTCCACCCTTGTCCAAAATCATTGCCAGGCTGCCCGGATGCTCCTGAGCATAATGTCTGAACTCATTTAGGCTGGGACAGGTCACTAGATAGTCTGGTCCCTTGCCATTATTCAAAGCCTTCAGAATAGCCCGCGCCTTAGCTGGCGGCGCGGTAAAGCCCTCGACCACCGCCGTGATCCCGGCCGCATTCCGGTGATGCGCCGTGCCGATGACGTCGTGGGGGGTGCGGATCAAAATGTCGGGACCTATATCCAGGGGCGCAAACAGCGTCGATCTGGGCAACTGCCGCAATGGGCTCAACGCCGCGGCAGTCCGGCATTCGCCTGCAGGCGTGGGCGATTTCTCCTCTTTCTCCGCGCCCGCCGTCGCTGCGATCCAGAGCGCGCACAAGGCCGCTGGTGTGAGCAAGGCGACCGCCGAGGACGCGAACACCCTCGGGATCGTCGCAGTTTTCTGCTGCGCACGGCGGAAGAGCCGTAACATCAACCAGGCGACCCCCGGCAACGCCAGTACATGGGCGACCGACATCGCCCGCATCACGAGCATGGCGACCAGTGTCGCCCCGGTCAGAAGAAGCGCCACAGCCAGCCAGCGATCCCGCGCCTTGGCCGTATCGGCAACTCGCGCCGCCATGATCGACCCGGCCAGTCCCGCGAGCGGAGGCAGCAGGATGAGCCCCATCATCGAACGGCCCTGTTCCCAGATCGGGCGGCCTTCCATGACATGCAAATACCAGAGTTTATAAGCGACGGGTCCCAGCGACTGGAAAGGATCGCCGGTCAGGCAAGACTTGCCAGTGATGATGAACAGCGCAGCGGCGGCCAATGCGCCCGTTCCTGCGGCGGCGAACCGTCCAGTCGCGGAAACGGGGGCGGCGATGCGGAAGACAATCGGCGTTACGATCGCAAAGGCGATCAATGGCCAGATATAGGCCGCTGAAAGGGCATCGCATTGCGCGTGCGCCAGCGGCGCCATGCCGCGCAGTACAGCCAGCAGCAGCAGCGCGGCACTGCCCAGAGTCAGCGCGTAGGCTACAAAACGGGGCGTCTCATCTCGATCTCGCCACTGCTGCAACGCCAATACAGCCGCGAACAGGGCGGCATAGGGCAGTCCTTCGCTCGAAATCTGTAGCCACACGGCCATGGCCGTCCCTGCGACCACGCCGCCGCGTGCAGGCCGCGTATCCATTGCACCGGCAAGAGCGATCGTCGCCATCAGGATCTGCCAGCCATGGTGATCGATTCGCAGCGGCCCGAACTGCACAAGGATGGTCGGCGTCGTCAGCATAAGCACCGGCGCCAGCATCGCCGCCGGTTTGCCCGCAATACGAACAACGGCAACATGCAGTGCCCATGCCAGCGCACCCAACGACAGCAGTGGAACGGTCGAGCAGGCGATCACTTCGGCCAGGTGGTTGCCCAGGATCGGCTGCAACAGCAGGATTATCGCCGCGATCGGCATATCGACGATCCGCGACCAATGCATGGGTCCGCCAAAGGGCGGGTTCACCCGATGCTGACTGACATCCAGAAAGGCCTGGCCGCCGAGCCAGTCGCGCACCTGCTGAAGGCGCATTGCGTCGTCCGGATCACGAAAGCCCAAAATGTCTAGTTGGTCGCGGGCCAGCCACAATAGAATGATGGCACAGCAAATCCAGGCAAGGATAAGCCAGCGGGCACTGGGGGTGCTTGTCCCCCCAATGTCCCGGGTAAATCCCGTGCGGATCTTAGCGAGCGGCGAAGACGCCATATTTCCGGATCGCATATACAGATAGAAAACTTGCGGGGATGGCGACCAGCTTCGCAAGCGCCGGGGTCATTCCGGCGGCTCCCAAAACGCTGATAAGGCCGGATGTCACGGCGATGCCGACCACCGCGCTGACGGCAAAGCCCAGACGCTGCCGGTTCGTCGGGCCGACAGCCGAAGGAAAAACGAAACGAACGCTGATCAACCAGTGCAACAGCAGGCCCGATGCATAGCCGATGGCTCCCGCCATCGTAGGCGGCACATCGAACCGCAGCAGCGTCAGGAACAGCAGCATGTCGCCGCAAAGCGCGCAAAGGCTCGCCAGCAAATAGCGGACTAAGGTGAAGCGGACGGTGAGGGCGCTGCTCAGATGGCCAAGGTTCATCAATGCCATGACTGCCGGTTTACGCGGCCTTCAGGCGGCCGGGCACCCGCCGCACGCTCCCCAGCGCCGCATTCTGCCCGATGGCTTCTTCGCCTTCCTCGCCAGCTTCATGATATTCGGCATCCTCGTTGACCGCCCAGATGTCGAACTGCCGCTCGCCAGCTTCGATGTTCCGCACCGTCAGCATGGCGGTCATCATCGCATGATCCTGATTATTATAGCGGTGCATGCCGTTACGGCCGACCAGATGCAGCGTCGGGTAGAGCTGCTCCAGTTCCGTCCGCATCTTCAGCACATTGGCGGCATAATCATCGTCATAGACGGGATAGGCCTTCTCCTGACGGACGACCGCTCCCCCGACCACATCGGCAGGATCGCACAGCCCCAGTATCGCCATTTCGCGCTTGGCGAGCTCGACCAGGGCATCGTCGTTCGATGACCAAAGGCCATCGCCCTCGAAGCAGAAATATTCAAGGCCGACGCAGGCGAGCGATGGATCTGGCACCATTTCCGGAGACCAGCTGCGGAAATTCTGGATGCGGCCGACCTGAACCTTCGAATCATGGATGTAGATCCAGTTGTCGGGAAACAGGTCCTCCGACTTGATCATCAGCGCCACGGTCAGGAAGTCGCGATATTTAAGCTCCATCGCATTGCCGAGCGTCGCGGGCAAAGGATGAATGCGGCCCGCCAGCTCACGCATCGGCGCGGAACTGATGACATGACGCGCCTTCAACAGCACCTCACCCTCGGGACCCTGAGCGACCATCTGCCACCGGCCGGTGCCTTGGTCGTGCGACAGCTGCTTGAGGCTGTGCGCCATCAGCACCTTGTTGCCGCCCTTGACGACGAAGTCCCGTGCGGCTTCCCACATCATGCCGGGGCCAAGGCGTGGATAGCGGAAGCTTTCGAGCAGGGTCTTGGTCGCCATGCCATCATTGGGCCGCTTGTTGAGACCCATCGAGCGTTTCAGCCCATCCTTTACCGCGCCCCAGAGCGAAAGGCCCTTGATCCGCTGCGCCGCCCAATCAGCCGACATCTCGTTGCAGGGCATGCCCCAGACCTTTTCGGTATAGGTTTTGAAGAAGATGGAGAACAGCTTGTGCCCGAACGCATTCACCGTCCAATCCTGAAAGGATCGGACATTGCGGTTCGGCCGCAGCCTGGCCTTCGCGAAACTCGCCATGCATAGCGTCGATCGCCACACGCCAAGGTTCCACAACGCTTCAAAGGCACGCAGCGGATAGCTGTAGAATTTGCCCTCATAATAGATGCGGCTCATCCGGGGGCGCTGGATGAAATCATTGGGCAGGATCTCATTCCAGAGATCGACCACCTCTTTCGACTTGGAAAAGAAGCGGTGGCCGCCAATGTCGAAGCGGAATCCGTTCAGTTCAACAGTCCGGCTGATCCCGCCGACATAGCGGGAGTCCTTCTCGATAACGGTGACCGAATAGCCCTTCTTGGTGAGCAAATAGGCCGCAGTCAGGCCTGCCGGACCCGCGCCGATGATGGCGACATCCACATTCTGGTCGATTTCCGGCATGCAATGCCCCCCGATAGGCTAACTTCTATCATCGGAATTGGCGGAAATCATCTAAGGAATGGTTAATGATCAGGTAAGCATGGCGGGGCAGGTGAACCGCCCCGCCAGCCTGTCTTAGTGGCGGAAGTGCCGCATGCCGGTGAAGACCATCGCGAGGCCCGCTTCGTCCGCCGCCGCGATGACTTCCTCGTCACGGATCGATCCGCCCGGCTGGATCACTGCCGTCGCGCCAGCTTCGACCGCCGTCAGTAGGCCATCGGCGAAGGGGAAGAAGGCGTCGGACGCGACCGCCGACCCGATGGTGCGGGCTTCGCTCCACCCCGCCTTTTCAGCAGCGTCCTTCGCCTTCCACGCCGCGATGCGGGCGGATTCGAGACGGTTCATCTGCCCCGCGCCGATGCCTGCGGTGCTGTTGCCCTTGGCATAGACGATGGCGTTCGACTTCACATGCTTGGCTATGGTCCAGGCGAACAGGCAGTCATTCAGCTCCTGATCGGTTGGCGCGCGCTTGGTCACGACCTTCAACTGATCGCGGGTGATGTGGCCATTGTCGCGGCTCTGCACCAGCATGCCACCGGCAATGCTCTTCATCATCAGCCCGGTGCGGGCAGGATCGGGCAGTTCGCCCGTCAGCAGCAGGCGGAGGTTCTTCTTTTTGGCGAAGATCGCCTTGGCGTCCTCGTCAGCGTCGGGCGCGGCGACGACTTCGGTAAAGATGCCGCTGATCGCTTCGGCGGTCGGGCCGTCGAGCGGGCGGTTGACGGCGATGATACCGCCAAAGGCCGAGACGCTGTCGCATGCGAGGGCGGCTTCATAGGCTTCGATCAGCGTATTGCCAGTAGCGACGCCGCAGGGATTGGCGTGCTTGACGATCACCACCGTTGGCGGGCCATCGCGGAACTCGCTGACCAGCTCCAGCGCGGCGTCGGCGTCGTTGTAATTATTGTAGCTCAGCTCCTTGCCCTGAATCTGCTTCGCCTGCGCGATGCCGTTGGTCGAAGGGCCGACGGGCAGATAGAGCGCGGCCGACTGGTGCGGATTCTCGCCATAGCGCAGGGTCGAACCCAGCTTGCTCGACACGGCCAGCGTCTCGGGGAAATCGACGCCCTGATCGGCAAAGGCGAACCAGCTGGCGATCATCGAGTCATAGGCGGCGGTGGCGGCATAGGCCTTGGCGGCAAGCATCCGGCGGAAGTCATAGCTGGTCGCGCCGCCCTTTTCCGTCATCTCCGCGATCAGACGGGCATAGTCGGCCGGATCGGTGACAATGGCGACACTCTCATGGTTCTTCGCGGCGGAGCGAACCATCGAGGGGCCGCCAATATCGATATTCTCGATGATCTCCTCGCGCTCTGCCCCCTTCGCGACCGTGGCGGCGAAGGGGTAGAGGTTGACGACGACAAGATCGATGGCGCCGATTTCATGTTCCTGCATGGAGGCGACATGGTCGGGATTGTTGCGCACGGCGAGCAGGCCGCCATGAACCTTGGGGTGCAGCGTCTTGACGCGGCCGTCCATCATTTCCGGGAAGCCGGTGAGGTCCGAAATATCCTTCACGTCCAGCCCGGCATCGCGCAGAGCCTTGGCCGTGCCGCCGGTGGACACCAGTTCGACGCCATGTTTGCCCAGCGCCTGACCCAGTTCGATGAGGCCGGACTTGTCCGATACGGAAAGGAGGGCGCGTTTGATGGTGACGTCTGACATGATGCTTCCTGCTGTTCGAAGTGCCGCTCAGGCTTGCCGCAGCCCTCTAGTCCTGCCGGGGCGATGCGGCAAGGACAGGATTCGGGGCAAGGGGGCTTAGCTCATCCGCTTGAAGAGCCAGCCGATGGTCGATCCGCCGGGCAGTGCTTCGGCGGTGATGACCAACTGGCGGGTCTCATGCGGGCGGCCTTCTCCATCCACCCAGAGGCTTTCCTCTATGGCGAGCTTCCCGGCATTGGCGCGGAACTGCCAGATAGGCCCCATCTCGATGCGCAACAACGCGCCCATGCCGTCGGCTGTGGCGGTCGGTTCTACTCCGGGCGCCAAGTGAAAGCGTAGCTCGGCGGGCAGCTTCACCGGCCGACGGCGGCGCGCGGCGGGCGTCAGCATGTCTTCGCCCCGGATTTCGCGGCCATCGATGCTGACGAGCAGCAGGCGGCGATGGACATAGCCCATGCGCCGCACATAGCCGTCATGGCTGATCTCTATTCGGCTGCCGCTTTCCTGTTCCTGCCGGTGAAATTCGACTTCGGTGACGCCGCGTCCCAGCGTGCCGTCGGGAAGCAGGGCGGTGGAATTGCTATTGTTCAGCACCAGTGTGCTGTGCGCCGCCGTGGTGCGCAGGCCCTGTGCGAGGCCGCCGGGCATCCATGCGCCCTCAAGCGCCGCGCCGCCGCAATTGACGATCAGCCGCTGCGGCCCGTCGCTGATCTCGATCGCGGTGGTGGAGGCGCATCCCGCCTCGGCCAGTCGGGCGACCGGTGGCGGCGCAGCATCGATCTGAACGATGGTCGAGCCCGCGACGAGCCGCTGATAGCCCCAGTCGCTCGCTTGTCGCAGCGGACGCGCACGCACGCGGCTCGCCCGGATCACGGCTTCTATGATGGCGGGGTCGATGGCGCCCGTGCCCTGCCAACTGCCAAGCCCGCCATCGCCATGGGTAAGGCTTAGCAGCGCGGGAACCATTCGCCCCTGCGCTTCGGCGAGGAAAGGCGGCACCTGTTCGCGGCGAACATCATAAACCGCCCGCACCATTGCCAGCAGCATGATGGCGTCCAATTGGTCACTGGGCGAGCGCGAGACAATGCCGCCATCGCCATGAACCGTGTTTTCGATCGCGCGCTTGAGACCCGCCTCACCGAAAATCTTCCGGGCAGCGCCGCCCGGCAGCAGCATCGAAGCCGCGACGATCCCGCCCCAGGCCACCAGACGAGGCAGGCCAAGCGGCGCCTTGTCCGCGCCGCGATCCAGATGCCGCGCCGTCCGTGCTATGCAGTTCAGCACCAGCGAGCGATAGACCAGATCGCTGGACGACAGGATAAGCGGCGCATGGGCCGACCAGAAAAGCAGCCGCCAACCGGCATTGTCGGCGCGCCATGCCGGTTCGCTCGGCGTTTCGGCATGCGCCTCCAGCCATTTGCGCAGCACGGCTTCGGCAATAGGCGCGCCCTGTTCGCGGGTAGCGGCCGACGACAGGTCGCGCAGCCAGGCAAAGCTGTGCAGATAATCGGCAAAGGCGGGAATGACGCTCAGTCGGTCGAATTCCAGCGTGTTAATCGGCTGCTTCAGCCCACGTAACAGGAAATAACCGGCGCGGATCGCCTGGCCAGCCTTCGCATCACCCGCAATCTCATCATCGGGCACCGCGAGCAGCTTGAGCGGATATTTCCCCTTGAGCCGCCGTCCGTGGATCGGCGTCTTCCAGCTCATCAGGTAAAAGCGGTTGGCGACCCGTTGAGCCAGCGACAGGCCCTTGTCATCCGCGACGCGGATGAGGCGCTTGCCCTGTTCGATTCCGTTTTCGGCTGGTTCTGATTCCGCCGTATCCGCAAGCGATGGGCTGGGGATGCGCCGCTTGTCGCTCACCCGCCCTTGAGCTTCCGGATATTGTCGGCATAGGCGGAAGGCCCGCCACGGAAGGTTGCGGTGCCAGCGACCAGCACGTCTGCGCCCGCTTCGATCGCGCGCGGGGCAGTGGCGAAATCGATGCCGCCATCGACCTGCAGGCGAATGTCACGCCCGCTCTTGTCGATCATCTTGCGGATCGCCTCGATCTTGCGCAGCTGATTTTCGATGAAGCTTTGCCCGCCGAAACCGGGATTGACGCTCATCACCAGGATCAGGTCGATATCATCGATCAGATAATCGAGCATCTTGGCCGGGGTGCCGGGGTTCAACACTACGCCCGCCTGCACGCCCAGCGACTTGATATACTGGATGGAGCGGTGAATGTGCGGCCCGGCTTCCGGGTGGACGGTCAGGATATCGGCACCTGCCTGAGCGAAGGCGTCGAGATACTGGTCCACCGGAGAGATCATCAGGTGAACGTCGAACGGCTTCTTGCTGTGCGGGCGCAGGGCCTTCACCACGGCCGGGCCGATCGTGATGTTGGGTACGAAATGGCCGTCCATCACGTCGATATGGACCCAGTCGCAACCCGCCTCGTCAATCGCGCGGACCTCCTCGCCCAGGCGGGCGAAGTCGGCGGAGAGGATGGAGGGCGAGATAAGGATAGGGCTGGTCATCAACAGTCGGCTCTAGCCGCGCCTTGGGTCAAGGGCAACGGCGCAGTTCGACCTTATCCACAGGCTTTTTCGGCGCTCGTTGGCGCGGGATTCAGGGCAGGTTGAAAATAGTGGGATTAAGGCCGCGTGACGCCACCGATCCGCGCGGCAAAAACTGCTTCACGCCGTGGAGCGCGACGACATGCGCGCCCTCCAATATCGGGGCGGCGATGAGGCGCATGGTGCATTCGCCGCCGTCGAGCGGCCGTATATCGACGTCCACGGTGAAGCCGCGGCGATGGCGAATGGCATAGGCGCGTAGCTGCTCCATCGCCTCGCGAGAGTCGGGTTGGTAGAGCGATGTGGCGAGCGGGCGCTGAACCGTCATGCCCCGTTCCAGGCCAAACAGATCATAGACGCCGCCTGTCCAACACAGGCTGTCGTCGTCAAGATTGCAGTGCCATAGGCCAATGCCCCGCTCCGCCAGCGCCTGATCATCGCGCGCGGTATGATCGTCGAGCGACACCGAGGCGAGATGCTGGTGCAGGTCGTAGAGCGGCCAGCTATGGTTCAGGGCAAGGGGCTCGGTCGGGCGCAAGCGATGCCTTTCAGACGTTGCCAGATCTCAGTTCTTACAGGGTTGATCTTAATTCATTGTGGCGCGCGGGCAAGCCGGGCAACGAAAAATCCGTCCGTTCCGCCTTGGTCGGCCAGCGTCTCGGGCAGGGTGCGCAGCCAACCGTCCGGACGGGCGGGGAGGCCCTGCGGCAATTCGGCCACGTTCGCGCTCTGAATGCTGAAATCGGGATGGGCGTGAAGGAAGGTTTCCAACTGATCTTCGCCTTCCGCTCGTTCCAGGGAGCAAGTGGCGTAGATCAGGGTGCCACCGGGCCTTAGCCATTGGGCCGCGCGGCTCAGCAACTCCGTCTGCAACTCGGCAAGTTCGGCGATCTGGCGGCCCCCAATGCGATGCAGCACGTCGGGATGGCGGCGATAGATGCCGGTGGCGGTGCAGGGGGCATCGAGCAGGATGGCGTCGGCGGGGGTGGCGGGCTCCCACTGGCGCAGATCGGCTTGAACGATCGTGGCGGAAAGGCCGGTGCGCGACAGGTTTTCGCTCAGCCGTTCCAGCCGCTTCTTCGACTGGTCGATGGCCGTCACCTGCCACCCTGCGGCGGCGAGTTGCATCGTCTTGCCACCGGGCGCCGCGCAGAGGTCCAGCACCGTGCGGCCCTCGCCCTGGCCAAGAAGGCGCGCGGGGCAGGAGGCGGCGATGTCCTGCACCCACCATGCGCCTTCGGTGAAGCCGGGAAGCTCCGTCACCGGTCCGTGATCGGGCAGGCGGACATGGCCGGGCGCAAAACTTTCGCCGCCAAGCTTTTCGGCCCAGCTCGCGGTTTCTGCCGGGTCGCGCAGGGTGACATCGACAGGCGGGCGCACGGCATAGGCGCGCGCGGCGGCAGCGGGCATGTCACTGCCCCACTGGCTTTCCCAGCGCGCCACGACTTCGTCCGGCAATGTGGGTGGATCGGGGAGGGTGGGTGTGGCGCGCGTGACAGTGCCGAAGACGCCATGGACCAGCTTGCGCGGGCCGCCATCGACGAGAGGCAGCGCGGTCGCAATGGCGGCATGGGGCGCAGTGCCGAGCGCCAGCACCTGAATGAGGGCGATGCGCAGGACCATGCGCGCCTTGGCATCCGGGGGCAGCGGCTGGCGGGTAGCGCCGTCGATCAGCGCGTCGAGATCGGGCAGGTGGCGCAGTGTCTCGGCGGCGATGGCATGAACGAGCGCCCGGTCGGGAGCGGGCAGGCCCTGTGCTGCGCCTTGCAGCGCCAACTCCAGCGGATCGCCCCGGCGCAGGACGGCGTCGAGCAGGCGCAAGGCGGCGCGGCGGGCGGGGAGGCCGGGAATATCTGTGGGTTGGGAAGGACGAGGCATGGCGATCACCTTACGCCAGTTTCGGCAAGAAAGTCATGACCCTTCCGCACCCTCGCTCACAACATTCGTCATCCCAGCGCAGGCTGGGATCTCAGGCCTTGATGCAGAGCGGCACGAGATGCCAGCTTTCGCCGGCATGACGGCAGAAGGCGGATCTCAGTCCCGGCCCAAAGGATCAAGCGCACTTGACCGCCGACGCGCTGGCGCCGCTACCGGGCTCAACGCCGAGGCCCGCGCCACGGCAGCCACTGGCATTCCCATGTCTCCCGCCATTTCCTCCAGCGCCGCGATGCGCTTTTCGGTCGCCGGGTGGGTGGAGAAGAGTTCGCTCACATGAACAGGGACGATGTAGAGCTGGGCGGCGGCGGGATTGCGCTCGGCCACATGGTTCGGGATCATCCCCGCCTTGCCGGAAATCTTGGCGAGTGCGGATGCGAGCGCGCGGGGATTGCCGCTGATCTGCGCTCCGGCGGCGTCGGCGCCATATTCGCGCGTGCGACTGATCGCCATCTGCACGATCATCGCGGCGAAGGGCGCGACGATGACCGCCATCAGCGTGGCGAGGATGTTGCCATGGTCATTCTCCTCATTGCCGCCACGGAAGAAGAGGCCGAAATTGGCGAGCATCGAAATGGCGCCCGCGATCGTCGCGACCATGGTCATGATCAGCGTGTCGCGATTCTTCACATGGGCGAGTTCATGCGCCATCACGCCCGCTACCTCCTCGCGGTTCAGCATCGAGAGAAGGCCAGTCGTCGCGGCGACGGCGGCATGTTCGGGATTGCGGCCAGTGGCAAAGGCGTTGGGATGAGGCTGGTCGATCAGATAGACGCGCGGCATGGGAAGACTCGCCCGCTGGGCAAGATCGCGCACCAGCCCATAATATTCGGGCGCGCTCTGCGCATCCACCTCACGCGCATTGTGCATCGACAGCACGATCTTGTCGGCGTTCCAGAAGGTGAAGAGGTTCATGCCCGCCGCCACCAACAGCGCGATCATCGCGCCGCCGCTGCCGCCCAGCGTATAGCCCAGCGCCATGAACAGCGCCGTCATTGCCGACAACAGCATCACCGTCTTGAAACCGCTCACTTGTCTTCCACTCCTTTGCAGCCCAGATAGCGGGTCATGCATGAATATGGGGTTGCCTACGCGGCGCCACAATCGAAAGGCTTTGGACATGGGAACATATAACGGCAAGCGTCCCGCGCATGTGAAGCCGCCCGCTCATCTGTCGAAGAGCCCGCCGGTGCCTGCGCCCGACCCGATCGACCACCCCTCGCGCCACGAGGAAGAATTGAGCCCCGTCCGCTACGGCGACTGGGAACGCAAGGGAATCGCTATCGATTTTTGAATGTCAGCAATTGCCCTTCGATCGGTTCATCGCTGATTATGCACGTCTTCCGCTGGCCTGTGCCCTCGCTGCGAGCGGCGCGGCGCGTTCCTCTAGCCTTTGCCATCCGCTTCCGTGCAGGATTCAGCGGGGCAAAGGAAGAAAACAAGCCGGGGGTGGGTCGTGAATCATATAGCCGAGATAAAGGTGAGGGCGGTGTCTGAATATGCGCCGGAAGATGCGGCGCTGCTTTGTGCCGTGGGTCGTCTGGTCTGTGGCTGGACGATGCTGGAACAGAGTCTGGAGGCGAAAATCGCCATGATGCGGGAAGCGATGGGTGACGTACGAACTGTCGGCACCCGGATGCGCCCCGGCATGGCGAAACTGATGACCGAGCTTCGGACGATGGTGGCGATGCGCGACAAGCGCAACGCCAGCGCGCTCAAGGAGATTTCGGATATCGAGCGACACATGCAGAGGATCGATCGCTTCCGATCGCTCATCATTGGCGGCTTTCAGCAGCCCGCGCCTGGCGGCTTTACGTGCCGCGACGCGCGGAACAATCATACGCATGTCTCGCTTGATCATCTCGATGCGGAGATATCTTCGCTCGAAACGGTGGCGCAGCGCCTGCTGGCCGTCTGACCGGGCGAGGTAATCCTCCCGCTATGCTTGACCTTTGACGCGTGGAGGGCGAAGCCTGTCCGCGCGTCTAGCGAGAATGGAGTACCATGCCCTACAAGCCTATCCGCAAAGCCGTGTTTCCTGTCGCAGGCCTCGGCACGCGCTTCCTGCCTGCCACCAAATCGGTGCCCAAGGAACTGTTGCCGGTCGTTGACCGTCCACTGATCCAATATGCCGTTGATGAGGCGCGCGAAGCGGGCATCGAACAGATGATCTTCGTGACCGGGCGCGGCAAAGGCGCGATCGAGGATTATTTCGACATCGCCTATGAAAGCGAAGCCACCCAGCGCGAGCGCGGCAAGGATCTGTCGGCGCTCGACGGCACGCGCCTTGCGCCCGGCAACGCGGTGTTCCTGCGTCAACAGGAACCGCTGGGCCTGGGCCATGCAGTCTGGTGCGCGCGCGACATCGTCGGGGACGAACCCTTCGCTATCCTGTTGCCCGACGAATTCATGAAGGGCGCGCCGGGACGGGGCTGCCTCAAGCAGATGGTCGATGCTTATAATCAGGTGGGCGGCAACCTGGTCTGCGCGCTTGAAGTGCCGATGGCCGATACGCCGAGCTATGGCGTGATCGATCCGGGCCAGCGCGATGGCGCGCTGACCGAGGTCAAGGGGCTGGTGGAAAAACCTGCGCCCGGCACCGCGCCCTCCAACCTTATTCTGCCGGGCCGCTACATCCTGCAACCTGAGGTCATGAAGATTCTCGCGACCCAGGAAAAGGGCGCGGGCGGCGAGATCCAGCTGACGGACGCCATGGCATCGATGATCGGGCAGCAGCCCTTCCACGGCGTGACCTTCGATGGACGCCGCTTCGATTGCGGGTCAAAGGCCGGCTATATCGAAGCGAACTTGGCGCTGGCTTTGGAGCGCGAAGATCTGGGCGAGCATATTCGCAAGTTCGCACTGGCGGAATTGGGCGCAACGACGATCGCTGCTGCTGCCTGAGAGTATTTCACTAAGAGAGTTGGTCCGGTGCTGCCGGGCCACCTTTTTTGTTTGGTACGGAGGGAGCCGTTCCTACCGCAGACCTCTCTATCATCTCCCCTCCCGCAAGCGGGAGGGGTCGGGGGTGGGCCAGCGCAACATCAGCCTTGTTTTAGGAGGGGTTATCGCGAGAGCTTGCCAAGCTCGCGCCCACCCCTAACCTCTCCTGCTTGCGGGAGGAGAATGTCTCCGGGCCGACCCTCCAAATATCCATCATCGACATGAAAAAGGCGGCCCTTCGCAGAGCCGCCTTTCTCATCCTTTCAGCGCGAAGCCTCAGAACGGCACTTCGTCGTCCAGATCATTGTCGAAATTCGGCCCGCCAGCGCCGCCCCGGGCACCACCGGACGAGCGCCCGCCGCTGCCGCCGCCAAAGCCGCCACCGCTGCCGCCGCCACCGCCGAAATCATCATAATCGCCGCCAAAGCCGCCCGAGCTGGCGCCCCAATCACTGCCGCCGCCCTGCGAGCGACCACCGCCCTGGCCACCACCAGGCGCGCCGTCGAGCATGGTCAGCACCGCGCCCGGCCCCTGCAAAACCACTTCGGTGGTGTAGCGGTCGTTACCCGACTGGTCCTGCCACTTACGCGTGCGCAGCTGGCCCTCGACATAGACCTTCGATCCTTTGCGCAGGAACCGCTCGGCGACGCCCGCCAGACCTTCGGAAAAGATCGAGACGCTATGCCATTCTGTGCGCTCCTTGCGCTCGCCGGAATTGCGGTCCTTCCAGCTTTCGGAAGTGGCGATGCGAAGATTGCACACCTTGCCGCCATTCTGGAAGCTCTTCACTTCCGGGTCAGCGCCCAGATTGCCTACCAGAATGACCTTGTTGACCGAACCCGCCATATTTCCTCCGATACTTTGGAGGTTCTTATAGTCGGCTGGCCTGCGGACGCTACCCTAAACCGAGGGCTGTTGCTGTCCAGTAAGTGACTCCCGCCGCGACATAAGCGAGCGCGAAAAGATAGCCGATCATGAAGAGCGGCCATTTCCAACCGTTGGTTTCCCGCTTCGTCACGGCGATCGTCGAGATGCATTGCGGCGCGAACACGAACCAGGCGAGGAAGGCGAGGGCGGTCGGCAGCGGCCAATTATCCTTCAGCCGATCGCCCAGGCTCCGTTCCAGCTTGGTCTCATCTTGATCCGCATCGAGCGAATAGACGGTCGCGAGCGCCGACACTGCTACCTCGCGCGCGGCCATCGCCGGAATCAGCGCGAGGGAAATGTCGCGGTTAAAGCCGATCGGTTCCAGCACGACGTTGAGCCCGTTGGCGATCCGTCCGGCGACCGAATAATTGACCTGGCTGACGCTGCTGTTCTCCGGCGTCTTGGGAAAGCTGAGCAGCACCCACAGGATCACGGTCGATGTGAAGATGATCGTGCCTGCGCGCTTTAGGAAGATCACCGCGCGCTGCCATAGGCCGAGCAATATGTCCTGCGGGCGCGGCCACTGATATTTGGGCATTTCCATCAGGAAGCTGCCGCTTGCGCCCTTGGTGACGGTAGCGCGCAGGATCAGCGCTACCAGCATCGCGCCGACGATCCCGGCGATGTAGAGGCAGAACAGCACGAGTCCCTGAAGGCCGATGCCCAGCCCCACGTTGCGCGCCGGGATGAAGGCGCCGATGATCACCGCATAGACCGGCAAGCGCGCCGAGCAGGTCATGAGCGGCGCGATCAATATGGTCGTCAGCCGGTCCTTCGGATCGGCGATGGTGCGCGTGGCCATGATGCCCGGCACGGCGCAGGCGAAGGAGGAAAGCAGCGGGATGAATGCGCGGCCCGACAGGCCGACACGGGCCATCAGGCCGTCCATCAGGAATGCCGCGCGGACCATATAGCCGGTCGCTTCCAGCATCAGGATGAAGAAGAAGAGGATGAGGATCTGCGGCAGGAAGACGACCACCGATCCGACGCCGTTGATGACGCCATCGACCAGGAAGGATCGTAGCAGGCCATCGGGCAACGCGTTGGTGATGATCTTGCTTGCCGTTTCGGCCAGCCCCTCGATCATGGCGATCGGCGCTGCCGACCAGGCATAGACCGCCTGGAACATGATGAAGAGCAGCCCGAGCAGCAGCAGCAGACCTGCAACGGGGTGGAGCGCAACCCGGTCGACCGCAGCGGTCAGGCGGCGCGAGGGCGTTTCGCGAACCACCGCCGCGCGTGCGATCCTGCGCGCCTCGCTGCGCAGGGCATCGAAGTCGAGAGGCGCGGCGGTAGGCCGGACCTTGGCACTGCCGTCGAACAGCGCGTCCAGTTCGGTGCGAAGATGGTCGAGCCCGCGTTTCCGAACCGCAACGGTCGAAATGACCGGCACACCCAGCTCGCGCGAGAGGATATTTGCGTCCAGTTCCAGCCCGTCGCGGGTGGCAAGGTCCACCATGTTGAGCGCCACGACCGTCGGCAGGCCAAGGGCGATCAACTCGAGCGCGAACCGCAGGTGATTGTCGAGGTTCGAGGCATCGACCACCACCACCAGCGCGTCCGGCAGCCGCTCACCATGTCGCTTGCCGAGGACCACGTCGCGGGTCACCTGCTCATCGGGGCTGGTGGGATTGAGGCTGTATGTTCCGGGCAGGTCGACCAGTTCAAGCGGGCGACCATCGGACAGCGACAGCCTGCCTGCCTTGCGTTCCACCGTGACGCCGGGATAGTTGCCCAGCTTCTGCCGCGCGCCGGTCAGGGCGTTGAATAGGGCGCTCTTGCCGGCATTGGGATTGCCGACCAGCGCGACCAGTGGCAGGCCACTCATGCCGCCTCCGCCGTACCCGTGCGGACGGTAATCGCGGCCGCATGATTGCGGCGCATCGCAATGGTCATGCGCCCGACCTTGCAGGCGATCGGACCCCGGCCGAGCAAACCGCCATGATGCAGCGCTTCGACGCTGGCGCCTTCGCACAGACCGAATTCACGCAAACGCTGGCCGTCCGATGCGGAAAGCGCGTCCCAGTCGATCAGGTCCACATAGGCTGGCTGGCGCAACGGCAGTTCGGACAGGCGCAAGGAAGTAATACTCGCTGAGATCACCTGCGAGTGACTATCAATATAGATAGGAAAAGGCCAGCCGGAATCGCGGCCTTTCGCGGGCAGTCAGATTGCGGGGTAGCGGAGCCTGCCGATGAAGCGAGCAAGGCTCAGCCGCTCGCCGCCGCCTATGCCTTTCCACCTCGCCTTGGCTCGTTCGAAGCGCATCACGCCTTCGATGCGCCGATCGAGGAAGGCGCGGCTATCCGCCCAATCTTCGCTTTCATCGTCCACGAACACCAGCAGCGTTGCGGCATAGACGGCCGCGAGCGTGAGGCGCTTGCTATAGTGATTGAGGTCGGTCGCGCTGTCGCCGGCCGCGCGCCACATCACATCGGCCGATCGCCAGCCCAGGCGGGCTGCGCGGACGCTGTTCTGTGGCAGGGCCATGATAGCGAGCGCGCGGCGCAAGGCTTCCCGGTCGCGCGCCAGCAGCGTCAGCCGTGCCGTGACCAGCGCGATGATACGCTGGCGAATCGACATGGTGACGAGCTTCTCTGGCGTCAGCGCCTCCAGCATGCGCGTGTCGATGCTGGCGAACCAGGCATCGATCATGTCCATCGCCCCCGCCGAAAAGGCAAGATGCGCGATGTCGGCATCCACGCGGCCTTCCGATGCAGCCATGGTGACCGCTTCGGCGTGCCAGCCGTCAAATGCGGCATGGCGAGGCAGGATCGGAGCGAGAAACGCCCGCACTTCGTCGAGGGTCGGGTCTTCAGGCAAGGTCGTCATGCCCCTTATGGTAGGGCGCGGCACGCCTGCACACAAGCGCAGGACTTCGATCAAAACATGATGTTGCAACATATCATGAGATATGATGTAACATCATGTCTGTGACGGGCAGAAGCTCGCGAGGATTCTAGGATGGAGGATGCGATGGCAGTAATGGCAATGCATGCAACTGGCGGCGGGACGCGGCCTGGCTATAGTGGCGGGGGCGGATCGCCCGTCGCGATCGGAGCGACCATCGCCGTCCACGCGCTGGTCGTGGGCGCTTTCATCCTTATACCCAAGGAAGTGATCGCCCCCTATGTGCCGCAGGTCCTGATCGGCAACCAGATTCCGCTCGACCCGCCGCCTCCACCCGAAGCGCAGCCCCAGCCGCCCGAGAGCAGGCTGCCGGTGCGGCCGACGACCGACCCGATCCCGACAAATCCCGATGATCTGGTGAAGCTGCCTGACAGCGAAACGGGGCCAATCGTGCCCGCCGGTGGCACTGGTACTGACACGGGCGGGGGTGTCACCCTCCCGCCGATTGAACCAGTATACGAGCCTCGGCTCGTCGAACCCGGTATCGACCCGCGCGCCATGTCGGCGTTCCAGCCCGACTATCCCGGATCGATGGTCCGCCAGGGGATGGAAGGCTCCGTCACCGTCCGCGTCAGCATCGGCGCAGATGGCAAGGTGACAGCCATCGAACGGCTCTCCGCCACGGACGAGGCCTTCTGGATCGCGACCCAGCGGCACGTCATGCGCAAATGGCGCTTCCGCCCCGCGACTCGGGATGGCGTGGCCGTGCCCGGCACCAAGGTGCTGACCGTCCATTTCAAGCTGACCGACCGTTGAATGCCGCCATGCCGGATGCAAGGCCCGGCTTTGCATCCGGCGCCGCCATCTCCTATATAGCGGCGATGGCGATCTTCCCCCGTCCGGTCTCTCCCAGAAGCGCTCTAGGCGATATGTGGAGCTATTTTCGCGAGAATCGGCCGCATAAATGGCCGCTGCTCGGGCTGTCGATGGCGATTACCTGGGTGATCATGTGGGTGTTCATGGTCGACGCGAACACCAACACGATGCCGACCCGCAACAAGATCATCTACGTCCAGAGCTGGGACGCGAGCCGGTCGGACGCGGCGATCATCCTGCAACAGAAGATCGACCTCGCAAAGAGTGAGGCTGCCTTGCAGAAGCGGCAGAAGCAGATGCAGGGATGGGCCGACTCATTCGGCATCGACTGGCGCACTGAAGAAGCCCGCAACAGCGCCCGGCGCAAGGAAGCGTTGAAGCAGATCAATGCCCAGCTCGATTCACGGCTGGCCAAGGCGGAAGCGGCGGAAAAGGCCGCGCCCCAGACCAGTCAGAATTGAATTTCCCTATGGCCGACCCTGCCGACGACCGCCGTTTCATGGCAGCGGCGATCGCCCTGTCCGAACGCGGGCGGGGTCTGTCCACCCCCAACCCCAATGTCGGATGCCTGATCGTCCGCGACGGCGCCGTGGTCGGCCGTGGCTGGACACAGAAGGGCGGCCGACCCCATGCCGAGGCGCAGGCGCTGGACGGGGCGCAGGATCAGGCGCGCGGCGCGACCGCTTATGTGACGCTGGAGCCCTGCTTCCACCTGTCTGCTCGTGGGCCGCGCTGTGCCGACCTGATGGCGCGAGCAGGCGTCGCGCGGGTGGTGATCGCGCTGCGTGACCCCGATCCGCGCACCGATGGGCAAGGCGCAGGACATCTGCGCGCGCGGGGCATAGAGGTCGAAATGGGCCTGATGGCGCATGAAGCTGCCGCAGCCATGCGTGGCTTCGTGCTGCGGCAGACGCTGGGCCGCCCCGCCGTCACCCTGAAGCTTGGCCTGTCGCTCGACGGCTGCATCGCGCTCAAGGACGGGTCGAGCCGCTGGATCACCGGCGCGGCGGCGCGCGCCCATGCGCATCTGGAGCGGGCGCGGCATGACGCCATCCTGGTCGGCGGCGGCACATTGCGCGCCGACGCTCCGCGCCTCGATGTCCGGCTACCGGGACTGGAGGATCGCTCGCCCCGCCGCCTGCTGCTGACTCGCGGCCGGGCGCTCAAGGGGTGGGAAGCCATTGCGCAGCCGGAGGATATCGCTGCGCTCGATCATGTCGACCATCTGATGGTTGAGGGCGGCGCGGCGGCGGCGGCGGCCTTCCTGCGCGCCGATCTGGTCGATCGCCTTCTACTATACCGCGCGCCGATCATCATGGGCGACGGCCTTGCGGGGATCGGCGACATCGGCCTGTCGGACCTCGCTCAAGCGCACCAGCGCTGGACCCTGACCGACGGACGCCAGCTGGGCGAGGACCGGCTGGAGGTTTACGAACGGCGGCGCGGCGCTTAGGAGCGTCACGGAACCAGCAGGATCGCATACCCATGTTCACCGGCATCATCACCGACATCGGCACCATTCGCTCCGCCGAGCAGCGCGGAGACCTGCGCCTCGTCATCGGCACCGCCTATGACATGGAAGGCGTTGCGATCGGCGCTTCGATCGCCTGCTCGGGTGCGTGCCTGACCGTGGTCGAAAAGGGCGCGGACTGGTTCGCCGTCGACCTGTCCGCCGAAACGATGGAGCGAACCGCGCCCGGCCTGTGGAAGCAGGGCGGCAGGCTGAACCTTGAACGCGCGCTCAAGGTGGGCGATGAACTGGGCGGGCATATCGTGACCGGCCATGTCGATGGCGTGGGCACATTGGTGTCGATCACGCCGGAAGGGGATTCCACCCGGCTGGTGATCGCCGCTCCCTCCGCGCTGGCGTCAGCGCTTGCCGCAAAAGGATCTATCACGGTCGATGGCATCTCTCTGACCGTGAACAGCGTTGATGATCAGCCGGACGGGTCCGTTCAGTTCGGTCTGAACATCATTCCGCATACGGCTGCGGCTACCACGCTGGACGATCTGGCGACTGGCCGGACGTTCAATCTGGAGATTGACGTACTGGCCCGTTATCTCGACCGGATGCAGAGCCTTCGCGGCGCGATGTGATTGGCGCTTGAAATAATCACATCATAATGTGATAACTGTGTCCCGAGGCCGATCTGGTCAAGGAGTCGCAGTCATGTCTTCCGCGCTTATCGATACCGTCCGTACTCTGGTCAACGAAGGCGGCATGTCCCGGTCGGGCCTCGCGCGCGCTGCGGGTCTTCATGCCAATTCACTGCGGAAGCTGGGCGAAACGGACTGGAACCCGACCGCCGAAACGCTGGGCAAGCTCGAAAATTATCTGGCGCGGCGCGAGGGCGGCACTGCGCTTGCCTCCCCGGAAGAAATCATCAACGAAGCGCGCAACGGCCGCATGTTCATCCTGGTCGATGATGAAGACCGCGAAAATGAAGGCGATCTGGTGATCCCGGCGCAGATGGCGACACCCGATGCGATCAACTTCATGGCGACGCATGGCCGGGGCCTCATCTGTCTCGCGATGACCAAGGATCGGATCGATCATCTGGGCATCGACCTTATGAGCCGCAACAACGGCACGCGGCATGAAACTGCCTTCACCGTGTCGATCGAGGCGCGCGAGGGCGTAACCACCGGCATCAGCGCCGCCGACCGCGCGCGCACCATTTCGGTGGCGATCGACGGCTCCAAGGGCCGCGATGACATCGTGACGCCGGGCCACGTCTTCCCCCTCGTCGCCAAGGATGGCGGCGTGCTCGTGCGCACCGGCCATACCGAGGCGGCTGTCGATGTGGCGCGTCTCGCCGGGCTCAACCCGTCGGGCGTGATCTGCGAAGTGATGAAAGACGATGGCACCATGGCGCGCCTCGACGACCTCATCCCTTTCGCGCAGAAGCACAAGATGAAGATCGGCACGATCCGCGACCTCATCGCCTATCGCCGCCGTCATGACCATATGGTCGAACGCCGCGCCGAAACGGTCTTCAACAGCAAGTGGGGCGGCGATTGGAAGGCGATCAGCTTCTATAACAAGGCGACGCAAAGCGAACAGCTGGTGCTGCAAAAGGGCCATGTGTCGCCCGACGAACCGACGCTGGTGCGCGTGCATCAGCTTTCGCTGCTCGACGATGTCTACGGCGCCAGCGGCCCCCGCTGCGAAATCCTGCGCAAGTCGATGGAGATCATCGCCAAGGAAGGCGCGGGCCTCATCGTCGTCCTGACCAGCAATTCGCCGGCCGATTTCCTGACCCGTATCCTGCGCCATCATGCTGGCCAGCCTGGCAGCGGCATGGACGAATTGCGCGACTATGGCGTAGGGGCGCAAATCCTCGCTGAACTCGGTGTGCACGACATGATCCTGCTCACCAATTCCAGCCACAGCCTGATCGCGCTTGACGGCTATGACCTTGCCGTGGTTGGGCATCGACCCGTGGAGCTATAAAAAGGATATCGGCCGTGGCGAAATTCCTGATCGTTGAAGCCCGCTTCTACGAACATCTCAATGACCTTCTGATCGAAGGCGCGGTGGCCGCGCTGGAGGCGGAAGGGCATAAATATGAAGTGGTGACGGTGCCCGGCGCGCTGGAAATCCCCGGCGCGGTGGCGCTGGCGGCGGAGTCCGGGCGCTATGACGGCTTCGTAGCGATCGGCGTGGTGATCCGCGGCGAAACCTATCATTTCGAGGTGGTGTCGAACGAGAGCGCACGTGGGCTGATGGCGCTCAGCATGGACGGCATTCCCATCGGCAATGGCATTCTGACGGTCGAGAATGAGGCGCAGGCGCTGACCCGCGCCAAGCCGGATGAGAAGGACAAGGGCGGCGAAGCGGCCAAGGCCGCGATCGCCATGCTGAGCCTGCGCGAGAAATTCGGCGCCTAGGCGCTTCTCGCTCTACATGGGCACCGCCTCTTAATCCGTTCGCCCTGAGCTTGTCGAAGGGCTTCACTTCTTTTTTGGAGAAAGGGCCGACCCTCGGAGCGGCCCTTTCTCCATAAGGCTCAGCCCGCCTTGGCGAGAACCGGATAATCCACATAGCCCTCGCTTCCCTGCGTGTAGAGCGTATCGGTACTCAAGGGGTTCAGCGGAGCCCCTAGCGACAGGCGATCCGGCAGGTCCGGATTGGCTATGAACGGACGGCCAAAGCTGATCGCCTGGGCAAGGCCGCTGTCCAGATCCTCCTGCGCCCGACCCGCGTCATAATCGCTGTTCAGCACGAGCGGGCCGCTGAAATGGCGGCGGACGAGCGGTGACTGGCGCGGGACGTCGCTAGCGCCTCGGCTGCCGTCCGGACGCAGCTCGCGCATTTCCAGAAAGGCGATGCCGATCGGGTCCAGCGCCTTGGCGATGGCGATGGCAAGGCTGGCGGGATCGCTGTCGTCCGTGCCCTGCGACGCGCCATTGATCGAAATCCGCACCGCCGTCCGGTCGGCGCCGATGGCATCGGCGACAGCTTGCGTGATCTCGCGTAGCAGCCGGACGCGGTTTTCGGGGCTGCCGCCATAGACGTCCTGCCGCTGGTTGACGCCGTCGCGAAGGAATTCGTCGAGCAGATAGCCGTTGGCGGCGTGAACCTGAACGCCGTCAAATCCGGCTTCGCGGGCATTGCGCGCGGCCGTGACATAAGTGGCGATCAGGGCCGGGATTTCCTCTGCGTCCAAAGCGCGGGGCTGTTCATAAGGCTTGTTGCCTTCATAGCTATGGGCGTGACCGGGCGCGGCGATCGGGCTGGAAGACACGGGCTGCTCGCCGCTGACGCTCGAATGGACGAGGCGACCCATGTGCCAAAGCTGCGCGAAGATGCGTCCGCCTGCTTCATGCACGGCCTGGGTGATCGGCTTCCATGCCTCCACCTGCTCAGTCGACCAGATGCCCGGTGCGAAGGGCCAGCCAAGTCCCTGACGGGACACGCCGGTCCCTTCGCTGATGATCAGGCCGGCCGAGGCGCGCTGGCGATAATAGTCGGCCATGATCGGCGTCGGCACATGATCGCGGCTGGCGCGGGCGCGGGTGAGCGGCGCCATCAATATGCGATTGCGGGCCTTGATGGCGCCCAACTGAACAGGATCGAAGAGGCTGGTCATGAAAATCCCCTTATCACGGTTGCAATTTGCAACGCATAAGCTTGCCGACGCCAGCTAGCGATCGGTGATCCGGCTTTCAAGCCTGTTCGTGGTAAAATGTCAAAACAGCGTGTCGATCGCGTGAATGGCCAACCCTACAAGGCCACCGACCAAGGTGCCGTTGATCCGGATATATTGGAGGTCACGGCCGACAGCGCTTTCCAGACGGTTGGTCACGGTTCCCGCATCCCAGCCGCGCACGGTTTCGCTCACCAGCTTCACGATGGAATCGCCATAGGCGGCCGTCGCGCCGACTGCCGCGCGGCGCACGAAGCGGTTGATCAGCAGGCGAAGGCGGGCATCGTCCTGAAGCGTGGTGCCCAACTGGCGCAGCGCCTCGCCCAGCCGTCCCGCCATCGCCTTGCCCGGATCGCGGACGGCGCGCAGCAGGCCGGATCGTGCTTGCTCCCAAAGTCCGTCGATCCACCGCTGCATCGCCGGATTGTCCACGATCTCATCACGAATGCGGGCAACCCGCTCCTGCATCGCAGGGTCGAATTGCAGGTCGCTTGCCAGCTTCGCCATGCCCTCCTCGGCCTTGAGGCGCAGGCTGTGGGCCGGGTCAGCCGCCATCTCGGCCAGCATACGCCGCAGTCCGTCGATAATGGCGTTGGACAGATTTTCATCCAGGCCCGTCCAGCGCAGAACCTTGCCTGCCCGGTCATGCACCATCTGACGGATAAGGTGGTCGTTGGCTTCCAGCGTGCGATCGGCCCAATGGATAATGCCGTCCATCACCGGCGCATGGCGGCCATCGCGCATCGCCGCCTCTATCGCCTGACCGATCAGCGGCGCGATGTTCATGCCCCGCAGCCGCTGCGCGATCGCGCCCTTTACCATGCCGCCAAGCCGTTCCTGATCCAAGGCCTCCAGCATGTCGGCCACCAGCCGCGACGCGCCTTCGCGCAGGCGGCCGTCCCCGCCTGACGGGCTGGCGAGGAAGCGCCCTGCGGCGGCGGCGACGTCCAGCCGCTGCATGCGCCGGGCAACAACGGCGGGGGTCAGGAAATTGTCGCGCAGGAAGAAGGCTAACGTATCGCCGATCCGGTCCTTGTTGCGCGGGATGATCGCCGTGTGCGGGATGGGCAAGCCCAGCGGATGCCGGAACAGCGCGGTGACGGCGAACCAGTCGGCAAGGCCGCCCACCATCGCGGCTTCCGCAAATGCCTGAACGAAACCGATAGCTGGATGCAGATGAACGGTAGATCGCGCGGCGAGGAACAGCAGCGCCATTGCGATCAACATGCCCGTCGCAACCACCCGCATGTCGCGCGGCGGCCGGACAGGCACGTCGGCCGCGATCGGGGGAGCGGGAAGTTGCTTCATCGTCCGTCCAACGGTTACGCCGCCGTTTCGTTCAGCCATGCGCTTCTTTCAGGCGATCCGACTGCCATCATTCCGCCGGTTGTGCATTTCCCTCATGCTTTGCATCGTCCCCCGGCTTGTATGTAAGCAGACGGCGGCTGAGGCGCGGACCCGCCCATCCTTCGATCTGTAGCGCCAGACTGAATGTCGCGGGCACGATCACAAGGGTGAGGAGCGTGGACAGCAGCAAACCGCCGATCACTGTGATGCCCATGGGCGCGCGCCATGCACTGTCGCCGCCAAGGGAAATGGCGGTAGGCACCATGCCCGCGACCATCGCCACGGTGGTCATGACGATGGGCTGAGCGCGCTTGTGCCCCGCATCGATGATCGCGTCGAACCGAGGCACGCCCTTCTGGATTTCCTCCAGCGCGAAGTCGATCACCAGAATGGAGTTCTTCGCAACGATCCCGAGCAGCATCAAGATGCCGATCATCACCGGCATGGAGATAGGGTGCCCGGTAAGATGCAGCGCCAATGCCCCGCCGAGCGGCGCCAGCAGCAGCGATCCCAGATTGACGAACGGCGGCATCAACCGCTTGTAGAGCAGTGTCAGCACCGCGAGCACCAGAAGGATGCCGGAAATGACCGCAACCGTGAAGTTCTTGAGCATTTCTGCCTGCCACTTCGATTCGCCGGTGTTGATCTTCTGAATGCCCGGGATACGGCCTTCACTGATTTCCTTCATCGTGGGCAGCGCGTTGATCTTCTTCATGGCCTGACTGCTGACGATACCGGGTGCGAAGTCGGCATCGACGACGATCCGGCGGATTTGGTTATAGCGACGGATTTGCGTCGGCCCGGCGCCGAATTCGATATCGGCGACGACCTTCAACGGAACCGAACCGCCGCTGACGGTCGGCACGGGCATATTCTCGATCGTCGCGATGTCGCTGCGGCTGTCCTCGGCCACGGCCACGCGGATGGGAATCTGGCGATCCGATAGCGAGAATTTGGCCGTATTCTGGTCTATGTCGCCGATCGTGGCCACGCGAATGGTCTGGCTGAGCGCGGCGGTGGTGACCCCCAGGCTCGCGGCCAGGTCGAATCGGGGTTTGATGATGATCTCGGGCCTATTCATGTCGCCCTGGACCCGGGGCGACCGGACTTCCTTCACGCCGCTCATTTCGGAAACCAGCTTGTTAGCGACACGATCCAGCAGCGCGGCATTGTCGCTGCCGAGCATGATCGTAACGTCACGGCCCATGCCTCCACCCGCTTGCGACTGGAAGTTCACACGGGCATCCGGAATTTGCTGGAAGCGGGGCGCCATGCTGCGTTCCCACTCGACCGAGGAAGCAGGCCGGTCCTTCTTCAGTGTAAGATAGATGTTGGCGCTGGTCGGTTGGATGTCGGCGAAGGCCGCGTTGACGAACTTGGTGTCGGCGGTCAACATGTCCGCAACGCGCCGGGCGACTGCGGTGGTTTGCTGTAGCGTGCTGCCGGGCACGGTTTCGATCTTCACCTGGCTGTAATCGGTGTTCATCGATGGCTGGAATGCCATTGGCAGCGTCCCGAAGGCGAGCAGCGTGGCGATGAAGGCCAGCCCCCCGATGCCGACGGTCCAGATGCGGTGGTCGCGCAGCCAGGCCGCAAAGCGGGGGCGGGCGCCTGATGCGCGATAGGCTTTGGCCCGGCTTTCATCGAGCGACCAGTGCAGCACACGCATATAGACGTCCATCAGCCAGCCCTCGCCATGGCTTTCCTTGCCGTGCGCCTTGAGGAAATAGGCCGCGACCATGGGCGTAATGAGGCGAGCGACGGCCAGGCTGAGCAGCACCGCGACCACGACGGTCATGCCGAACTGGATGAAGAACTGGCCCGAAACGCCGGGCATCAGCGCAACTGGCAGGAATACCGCGACAATAGCCATCGTCGTCGCCAGCACTGCCAGGCCGATCTCGTCGGCCGCGTCGATCGATGCCTGATAGGCTGTCTTGCCCATGCGCATGTGGCGCACGATATTTTCGATCTCCACGATGGCATCATCGACCAGCACGCCCGCGACCAGGCTGAGCGCCAGCAAGGAGGTCACGTTGAGCGTGAAGCCCATCATGTCCATGAACCAGAATGTCGGGATGGCTGACAGCGGGATTGCCGTGGCGGCGATAATCGTCGCGCGCCAGTCACGCAGGAACAGGAACACGACGACGACCGCCAGCACCGCGCCTTCGATCATGGACTGCATCGCCGCATGATATTGGCTCTTGGTATAATCGACGCTGTTGAAGAGTTCCTTGTAGCGGATCTTCGGATTTTCTTTCTTAAGCTGGTCCAGCACCTTGATCGCATTGTCGAACACGGTGACGTCGGATGACCCCTTCGCCTTTTCCAGGCTGAAGCTCGTCACCTGCATGTCATTCATCAGCGAAAGCGACCGTTGTTCGCCATACATGTCGCGCACATCGGCAAGGTCGGACAGCTTGACGGTGCGGCCGCCGGAGATGGCGATCTGGGTCTGGCCCAGGGCATAGGCGTCCTGCGCATTGCCGAGCACGCGGATCGCCTGCTCGGCTCCCGCGATTTCGGTGCGGCCGCCCGCCGCGTTCAGGTTGACCTGTTGTAACTGCTGATTGACTTGCGCAGCCGTGACGCCGTGCGACTGCAGCTTGGCGGGGTCGAGGATAACGCGAATTTCGCGGGTGACGCCGCCACCACGCCTGACCGCCGCCATGCCCGGCACGGCAAGCAGACGCTTGGCGACAGTATTATCGACATACCATGACAATTGTTCCAGCGTCATGTCGGTCGCTTCGGCACTGAAATAGGCGATCGGACGATCGGCATCGAGCCGCGTCACCTGCGGTTCCAATATGCCTTCTGGCAGTTCGCTACGGATCTGGTCGACAGCGTTCTTGACGTCGGCAACGCCCCGATCGATCGGCGTTCCGATCTGGAACTGCACGATCGTCATCGAATTGCCTTCGGAGACGGTCGAGGTGATTTCGTCAACGCCGCTGATGCCGCGCACGGCGGCCTCGACACGCTGCGTCACCTGGGTTTCCAGTTCCGGCGGCGCGGCGCCCGGTTGTAGTACCAGCACTTGAGCGATGGGGAAGGTGACGTCGGGCTGCTGGTTGATGTCCATGCGGCCAAAGCTGACCATCCCCGCGAGAAGCAGGGCGACGAATAGCACGAGCGGGGACACCGGGTTGCGGATGGCCCAGGCCGACATATTACGAAAACTCATGACGGCTTCCTCGCCTGCGCGGGCTTACCCGGCCTTTTGAACTTGCGGCCGCACCTTCTGCCCGGGCCGCAGAAAGGCGCCTGCCGACGCGACAATACGTTCGCCGCCATTCAGGCCTCGCGTAACCGCGACGCCCTTCGGGGAGACCTGTCCGACCTCGACGCCGCGCCGTTCGGTCTCGTCCTGCGCGTTGACGATGTAGACAAACTGTCCCTTGGCATCGGTCTGCACGGCGGACTCCGGCAGCAGCGGGGCCGTTGCCGTGCCGCTGACGATGCGGGCAGCGGCAAATCCGCCGGGGCGGATCGCCTTGTTATAGGGTATGGAGATGCGCGCGATGCCCTGCCGCGTCTGTGGATCGACGACCGGAGAAACCTGCCAAATGCGTCCGGTGAATTCCGTCTGGCCACCGACAGGGGTGACCGTCGCGCTGTTTCCCGGCCGCAACGTGGCGAGATCGCTCTCGCTCAGTTGGGCCAGAAGTTCCATCTCGCCATCCTTGGCCATGCGGAAAAGCACGCCGCTGCCCGAACCGACAATCTGACCGGGTTCGACATCGCGGGTCAGGATCAGCCCGGATGCAGGGGCGCGAATATCAAGCCGTCCCGTCCGGGCACGCTGTTCGGCCAATTGTGCAACCGCGACATTCACTCGGGCGTTGGCGGCATCACGCGTGGCTATGCGCTGATCGATATCGGCCCGGCTGATGAAGCCGCGCTTCACAAGGGCCTGGGCACGGTCGAGCTGCGCCTGAGCCAGCTTCGCATCGGCGCGATTTACCTCTACCTGTGCGGCAAGCGAACGAACCTGCTCCGCCTGTACCGACCGCTCGATCACCGCAAGCACCTGCCCGGCGCGAACCCAATCGCCCGGTTGCACCAGCACGCGCGTCACCTGCCCGCCCTCACCGACGACTCCGACAGGCATTTCCACACGCGCGGCCAGTGATCCCGTGCCGCTGACGGTGCGGGCCACGACGGACCGGCCTGGCACGAGGACGGTGACGACCGGCGCGTCTTCCGCAGGGGCTGCCCTATCCCCTTTCTTGCCATGCATGCTGATCCAGGCTGCAACGGCAATCAGGATGATCGCAATCACCGCGCCAATCGTCAGCGCCCGCCGCCTTGAAGGGCGCGGTTCTTCGCCAAAGACGCGCGCCGGAACATCTCCGGCCACCTGAGTTTCGTAATTCATCCTGATTCCATCATTCGGCCGACGGGCCGACCGGCGCTGTGTTATATGAATACATCACCCGGCTCAACCCTCAATACACTTTGCGCATCGGCGGAGCAACGCGGGCTGGCCGCCTTTGCTTGCCAAATTCATGCGCCTGTGGCGCTATGCGGCATGAAGTGGATGGGAGGCTAGGATGGAATTACTAGGTTGGATCATCGTCGGCCTGTTCGCAGGAGCGATTGCCCGGTTTGTGATGCCGGGCAGAAATCCCGGTGGATGCGTGGTTACGATCCTGCTGGGAATAGCGGGGGCATTATTCGCCGCTTATGTCGGTCGATTATTGGGTGTCTATGAAGCGGACGAACAGGCGAGCTTTCTTGCGGCCGTATTGGGCTCGATAGCCGTTCTGGCCATCTATCGCTGGTTTGCGGGGCGCGGCTGAACGAACGGCAAAAAGGGCCGCGTCGAAACGCAGCCCTTCATACCCGCCAGCGTAGCTTCCGGGGTGGTTAACGCATTGATCCGCGACGGACCAGGTTGACGATGGCAAGCAGCACGATCGCACCCACGAGGGACACGAGGAAGCTGTACAGCGTCAGACCCTCATTGATCGAACCGCCACTGAAAATCAGGCCGCCGATAAAGGCGCCGACTATGCCCACCACGATGTTTAGAAGGATGCCCTGCTGCGCATCGGTGCGCATGACCATGCTGGCAAGCCAGCCGATGATGCCGCCGACAACAAGCCACAAAATGATACCCATTTCACACTCTCCTTGGACCACCGCCCCCAGCGGGTTGGCTGATGTATTTAACGGCGAAGTCGGCTTCGCGTTCCCTGGGAAATGTTTCTGGCTTGACAATGGCCGGTGAATCGGTGCGCGATCCAAGTGAAAGGGCCGCCGGATTTGCATCCGGCGGCCCTTGATGTGCCTGCATCCTTCGCTGTCCGGCGTTGAGCCGGACGAGAAGGATCAGTATTTCTGCTGCCGTTCGTAGAGCGACTTGTAATATTGGATCCGCGTAACGCGCAGGCCGTGCATGCCCGAACGATCGACAGCGCGCTGCCAGCCTGCAAATTCCTCAAGCGTCAGCGAATAGCGCGCGCACGCTTCATCGACGGTCAACAAACCACCATTGACGGCGGCGACCACCTCAGCCTTGCGACGGACGACCCAACGCGTCGTATTCGCGGGAGGCAAGCTCTCCAGAGTCAAGGGTTCCCCGAGCGGCCCGACGACCTGAGCAGGTCGGATTTTCTGATTTTCTATCATTCTCACCCTCAAAAAGCGGCACTGGCGTTGCCGAATTCAGCAGCGGCAACCGGTATGCGCGTCAGCCCTGAAGATCAGCTAAAGCGCCACGGTAAACGCCTCCTTCATCATCCTTGTCCCACTCTTAAATGCTGTGCGATCAACGGGTTGAAGCTTCCCGTTGGGCGTGCGGCCTCGATCATGCCGCCCGGACGTGGCGCGAACACTTCGGCCAAATCCTGGATCCAGTCGCTCGTCTCATCCTGCCCCCGCAGGACCCCGGCAACCGCCCGCGCGGTCGGGCTGGCCGCCTGCTCCGCCGCCGAAGCGGCGCGCAGCAGCGGCCAGACCGGCGCATGCGGCCGACTGACGGGTCTGGCATTGGCGGGTTTGAGCCCGCCTGCCCGAAGGAAACCAAAATCCATGGGAAGGGAGGTAGCGAAAAAAGGATAAGGTCCGGTAAACTCGCGGGGCCGAAACGACGCTTTGCAGCGCGCGGCGTGGAATCCCGCTGGAATGCAACGGCGCGGACGATTATATGCCCGGCCATGCAGCCCCAGTTCCAGTTGCCCGAACCGCTTGCGAAGCGGCGAATCGTCGTTGCCATGTCTGGCGGCGTCGATTCGAGCGTCGTCGCCGCCCTTGCCGCGCGTACGGGCGCCGAAACCATCGGCGTGACGCTACAGCTTTACGATCACGGCGCCGCTGTCGGCCGCACGGGCAGCTGTTGCGCGGGGCAGGATATACGGGACGCGCGCGCTGTCGCCGACCGTATCGGCATCGCCCATTATGTCTTCGATTATGAAAGCCGTTTCAGGGATTCCGTCATCGCCGACTTCGCCGATGAATATATGGCGGGGCGGACGCCCATCCCCTGCGTCAAATGCAATATGGGGGTGAAGTTCACCGACCTGTTCCAGATCGCGCGCGATTTGGGCGCCGATTGCCTGGCAACCGGCCATTATGTCCGCCGCGTCGAAGGCGCGCAGGGCGCCGAACTGCACCGCGCGGCCGATCCGGCGCGGGACCAGAGCTATTTCCTCTTCGCTACCACCCCGGCACAACTTGATTATCTGCGCTTTCCGCTGGGCGGTCTCCCCAAGCCGCAGGTCCGCGAAATCGCCGCAGAACTTGGCCTGTCGGTGGCGCTGAAGCCGGACAGCCAGGACATCTGCTTCGTGCCCGATGGCGATTATGCTGGCGTGGTTCGCAAAATTCGCCCCGACGCGGACGAAGGTGGCGAGATCGTCCATATCGACGGCCGCATCATGGGCACGCACAAGGGGCTGATCCACTACACCGTAGGCCAGCGAAAGGGGCTAGAGATCGGTGGGCAGGCCGAGCCGCTCTATGTCGTCCGTCTGGAAGCCGATGCTCGGCGGGTGATTGTCGGACCCAAAGCGGCGCTCGCGGTATCAGCGGCGCGGCTGAGCGACATAAACTGGCTTGGCGGCGACTTCAGCGGGCCGTTGACCGCCAAGGTGCGGTCGATGGCAAAGCCTGTTCCGGCAAGGCTGGAGGGTGATCGCCTGATGTTTGACGCCCCCGAATATGGCGTGGCGCCAGGTCAGGCCGCCGTGCTCTACGCGGGCGACCGGGTGCTGGGCGGCGGCTGGATCGAGGCCACCGAGGCTGCACTGGCGCAAGCTGCATGAATATTGTCCTTTGTGGCGCGCGCGGCTAAGGCCCGCCGGTCATGACTCGTCCACTCACACTCGCCATTCCCAAGGGCCGCATCCTCGATGAAGCGCTGCCGATGCTCGCGCGCGTCGGTATCGAGCCTGAAGCGGAATTTCATGACAAGAAAAGCCGGGCGCTGCGCTTCGCCACCAACCGGCCCGATATTTCGATCATCCGCGTGCGCGCCTTCGACGTCGCGACCTTTGTCGCCCACGGCGCGGCGCAGATCGGCATCGTCGGTTCGGACGTGGTCGATGAGTTCGATTATTCGGAACTCTACGCGCCGGTCGATCTCGACATCGGTCATTGCCGTCTGTCGGTCGCTGAACCCGTTGACCTTGCGGGCGAGGATGAGGCCGCGATGAGCCATGTGCGGGTCGCCACCAAATATCCTTACCTCACGCGCCGCTATTATGAGGCGCGCGGCATCCAGGCCGAGTGCGTGAAGCTGAATGGGGCGATGGAACTCGCGCCCTCGCTCGGCCTGTCGCGCCGGATCGTCGATCTTGTGTCATCAGGCGCGACGCTCAAGGCGAACGGTCTGATCGAAACCCATGTCATCATGCAGGTGTCGGCGCGGCTGGTTGTCAATCGCGCCGCCTACAAGATGCGCTCGGCCGAACTGGCGCCGCTGGTGGAAAGCTTCCGCAAGGCCGTGGGGAAGCGCGATGCCGCTTAGGCTCGACAGCCGCGATGCTGACTTTGCCGCTGCCTTCACGGCGCTGGTCGATGCCCGGCGCGAGGCCGATGAAGACGTATCGCGCGACGTCGCGGCAATCCTGAAGCGCGTCCGCGCCGAAGGCGACGCCGCGCTGGCCGATTACACCAGCCGGTTCGACCGGCACGATCTGGAGGCAAGCGGCTGGGCGGTTACCCCCGCTGAGTGCCGCGCCGCGTTGGACGGCATCTCGCCTGAGTTGCGCGGGGCGCTGGAACTCGCGGCGGCGCGGATCAGCGCCTATCACGAAAAGCAGCGACCGCAGGACAGCGACGGCACCGATAGCGCTGGCGTACGGCTGGGCGCGCGCTGGCAGCCGGTGGATGCGGCTGGGCTTTACGTGCCGGGCGGCCGGGCGGCCTATCCCAGCTCGCTGTTGATGAATGCCATTCCCGCCAAGGTGGCAGGTGTGTCACGCATTGCCATGGTGACGCCCACGCCCAACGGCGTGATCAGCCCGCTCGTCCTTGCTGCTGCCAGCATCGCGGGGATAGAGGAAATCTGGCGCGTGGGCGGCGCGCAGGCCGTGGCTGCGCTCGCCTATGGCACGGAACGGATCAAGCCGGTCGATGTCATCACCGGTCCCGGCAATGCCTGGGTCGCCGAAGCCAAGCGTCAGCTTTACGGCGTAGTCGGCATCGATATGGTCGCAGGACCGTCCGAGATCGTCGTCGTCGCCGACGGGAAAAATGATCCGGACTGGATCGCCGCTGACCTGCTCAGCCAGTCGGAGCATGATCCGACCAGCCAGTCGATCCTCTTCACCGACGATGCCGCTTTCGCCGATGCCGTGGCGGCGGCCGTCGAAAAGCGACTGCCGCTATTGTCGACGCAAGCAGTCGCCACGACCAGCTGGGCGGCAAACGGCGCGATCATCCTCGTGCGCGATCTGGAAGAAGCGATGCCGCTGGTGAACCGGCTGGCCGCCGAACATCTGGAATTGGCGGTGGATGATCCCGACGCCCTGTTCGCGCAGGTCCGTCATGCCGGATCGGTTTTTCTCGGCCGCATGACCCCCGAAGCCGTCGGCGATTACGTCGCAGGCCCCAACCATGTGCTGCCCACGGGTCGCCGTGCACGCTTTTCCTCAGGGCTTTCGGTACTCGACTTCATGAAACGCACCAGCTTCCTCAGCCTGGATCAGGCTGCGATCGATGCGATCGGCCCGGCGGCGGTCGCGCTGGCGGAGGCGGAGGGGTTGCCTGCCCATGCCGCCTCGGTGGCGGTGCGGCTCAAATAACTTCCGTTCGCCCCATGCTTGTCGAGGGGCAGTATTTTCTTCAAGAAGGGCAGGGCTTCGACAGGCCAGCCCGCACGGCTATATGGAATCCTGATGACCGAACGCTCCAAATCCCGCTCCGCAGCCCGGCTTGCCGCGGTGCAGGCGCTGTACCAGCTGGAAATGGAAGGGACGCCTCTCGCTACCCTGCTGCATGAATTTCATCAGCACCGACTGGGCGCGACCATCGAAGACGTGACCTATGCCGATGCGGAAGAGAGCTTTTTCGACGATGTCGTGACCGGCGTGGACAAGCGGCGCGGGGAAATTGATGCCATGATCACCGCCCGCCTGTCCAAGGGCTGGAGCCTTGAGCGGCTCGACAAGCCGATGCGCCAGATCTTGCGCGCAGGCGCCTATGAACTGATCGCGCGCAAGGATGTGCCGACCGGCACGGTCATCAGCGAATATGTCGATGTCGCTCATGCCTTTTACGACAAGCGCGAGGCGGGTTTCGTCAACGGCCTGCTGGACGGCGTCGCGAAGGACGTGCGCCAGTAACGAACCACCTCCGTTCGGGCTGAGCCCTTCGACAGGCTCAGGACAGGCTTGTTGAAGCCCTTAACTTCTTTAAAAGAAGAAAGACCCTTCGACAGGCTCAGGGCGAACGGAGGTCAATTATGTCCGCTGAATCCCGTTTCCTGACCCTCTTGCGCCTGCTGGCCAATGATCCCGCCGCGCGCGGCTTGCAGGACGATGTAGCGGTGCTGGACGTGGGCGGCGCGCGCCTGATCCTCACCAGCGACACGATGGTGGAGGGGGTGCATTATCTCCCCGGCGATCCCCCTTTGGACATCGGCTGGAAACTTGCCGCCGTGAACCTCTCGGACCTTGCCGCCAAGGGCGCGCGGCCCGTAGGTTGTCTGCTCAATTACGCGCTGTCGGGCGACGATGGCTGGGACGCGGCGTTTCTAGAGGGGCTTGGCGAGGCGCTTAGCCGTCATGCCATGCCGCTACTTGGCGGCGACACGGTGCAGATGCCGCTGGGCAGTCCGCGCAGCTACAGTCTGACGGCGATTGGCGAGACAAGCGGCCTCGTGCCCGCCCGTAGCGGCGCGCGCGCAGGTGATCGTCTCTATCTGACGGGTCCAGTTGGCGATGCCGGAGCGGGGCTTGAACTGCTCCGCGCGAACGCCGCCGCTTCCGGGCCGCTGGTGGAGGCTTATCGCCGCCCCCGGCCTCGGCTCACCGAAGGCGCGCTGCTTGCAGGCCAAGTCCATGCGATGATGGATGTGTCCGACGGCCTGCTGATCGATGCCGCGCGCATGGCGCAGGCTAGCGGATTGGCTGTCACCATCGATCATGTTCCGCTTTCCCCGGCGCTGGAGGCGGTCAGCGGCGGCAGCACTGCCGCTCAGGTCGCAGCGGCGCGGGCGGGCGATGACTATGAACTGCTGTTCGCACTGCCGCCCACGACAAATCCGCCAGTACGGGCCATTCCGGTTGGTCGTTTATCATCGGGATCGGGGCTGAAGCTGATCATCGACGGCGCAGAGATGCCGTTGCCCGACCGGCTAGGCTGGGAACATGGCTGAGCTGGGAGCCCGCCAAGCCCTGATTCTGGTGCGTTTTGTAACGGCTTGACGCCGCCCGTCCTGTCTGTAGCTTCCGTCCATCCTTTTCTCAGCCCGGTTGGACGCCCATGACGCGCGTAACCTTGATGCTGATTGACGCGGTGCCTGATGCCGGATGCGTGAATTCCGGCCGCCCGCGCTTATGCCTTTCGCCCGCCCGTTTTTCCCTGCGGAGCGGCCGATGACAGCAAAAACAGGGGGAGAGGAACATCCATGCAGATTGTCTATATCGCCATAGGGTGCGGGCTATTAGCCCTGCTCTACGGCCTGATAACCAGTCGTCAGGTACTGGCGGCCTCCGCCGGCAATGAAACCATGCAAGCGATCGCGGGGGCGATCCAGGAAGGGGCGAAGGCCTATCTCAGCCGCCAATATATGACCATTGGCATGGTCGGGGTCGTGGTTGCGGCGATCGTCTTTTTCTTTCTGGGCGCAACGTCCGCAATCGGCTTCCTGATCGGCGCAATCCTGTCCGGGTCGGCTGGCTTCATCGGCATGAACATTTCGGTGCGCGCCAATGTCCGCACCGCCGAAGCCGCACGCACGACTTTGCAGAGCGGCCTCACCGTCGCCTTTCGTGCTGGCGCGATCACCGGCATGCTGGTGGCGGGATTGGCGCTGCTCGCGATCAGTGTCTTCTTCTGGTATCTCACCGGACCCGCAGGTCATGCGCCGGACGATCGACTGGTGATCGACTCTCTGGTCGCGTTGGCTTTCGGTGCCAGCCTCATCTCGATCTTCGCGCGCTTGGGCGGCGGCATTTTCACCAAGGCGGCGGACGTTGGCGCCGACCTTGTTGGCAAGGTGGAAGCGGGCATTCCCGAGGATGACCCACGCAATCCCGCCGTGATCGCTGACAATGTGGGCGACAATGTCGGCGACTGCGCCGGTATGGCGGCCGACCTGTTCGAAACCTACGTCGTCACCGTTGGTGCGACCATGGTGCTGACGGCACTGCTGGTGAGCGGGGTCGATAACATCTTCCTGCAACGGCTGATGGCATTGCCGCTGATCGTCGGCGGGGTGTGCATCATCACGTCGATCATCGGCACCTATATGGTGCGTCTTGGTGCCAGCCAGTCGATCATGGGTGCGCTCTACAAAGGCTTCTGGACGACAGCGATCCTGTCGATCCCCGCGCTCTATTTCGTCACCCAGTTCACGCTGGGCGATCTTCAGACGCGCTTCGGCACCGATCTGGATGGCAATGGCGGCTATTCCGGCATGGAGTTGTTCTGGTCGATGATGGTGGGCCTCGGCGTGACGGGTCTCATTGTATGGATCACCGAATATTATACCGGGACCAACTATCGCCCGGTGCGCAGCATCGCCCGCGCATCGGAAACTGGCCATGGCACCAATGTTATCCAGGGCTTGGCCGTCAGCCTGGAGGCGACCGCGCTGCCGACCCTGGTGATCGTGGGCGGCATCATCGTCTCTTATAGTCAGGCGGGCCTGATCGGCATTGCCTTTGCGGCTACGGCGATGCTGGCGCTGGCGGGCATGGTCGTGGCGCTCGACGCCTATGGTCCCGTCACCGACAATGCGGGCGGCATCGCGGAGATGGCGCATCTGGATGACAGTGTGCGGAGCAAGACCGACGCGCTGGACGCAGTGGGCAATACGACCAAGGCGGTGACGAAGGGCTATGCGATCGGGTCAGCCGGGCTTGCTGCGCTGGTGCTGTTTGGCGCTTACACGGAGGATCTGAAATTCTACAACTCGGCCCTCGGCCTGACCGAGCCGGTCGATTTCAGCTTGTCCAACCCCTATGTCATCGTCGGCCTGCTGCTCGGCGCATTGCTGCCCTATCTGTTCGGCGCAATGGGCATGACGGCAGTGGGCCGCGCCGCAGGTGACGTGGTGAAAGACGTTCGCGATCAGTTCGCCACCAACAGCGGCATCATGGAAGGCACCTCACGGCCCGACTATGCCCGCACTGTCGACCTTGTCACCCGCGCGGCGATCAAGGAGATGATCATCCCCAGCCTGCTGCCAGTGCTGGCGCCGATCGTCGTCTATTTCGCCATTTCAGCCGTGGCCGGAACGCCCAATGGCTTTGCGGCGCTCGGTGCATTGCTGCTGGGCGTGATCGTGTCCGGACTGTTTGTCGCCCTTTCCATGACATCGGGCGGCGGCGCATGGGACAATGCCAAGAAATATATCGAAGACGGCAACCATGGCGGCAAAGGATCGGAAGCGCACAAGGCGGCCGTGACCGGCGATACCGTGGGTGATCCCTACAAAGATACCGCCGGGCCTGCGGTCAACCCGATGATCAAGATCACGAACATCGTCGCGCTGCTCTTGCTCGCCGCTCTGGCGCACGGCGTCTGACGGCATTTCGCAACGAAAAGGATATGACCCCGCCCTACCATGGGGCGGGGTCATTTTTTGTGCGGGAGGCGGATTTGACGGTTGCCGCTATCGGTCACGCCGCAGAAACAATCGTCACAAATATTACATAAAAGAGAAATGACGTTGTCACATAAAGGTCATAGTCGCGCCCCGACGCCATGGGGCGGAGGGAGATTATGATGCGACCGATTTTGAAACTGGCGCCTGCGCTGGTGGCTTTGGCCATTCCGGCTGTGGCGCATGCCACGGAGGATGACCAGCTTTGGACCGGCGTTAGCGCCACTGTGAAACTGAGCGACAAATGGCGCTTCTCGCAGGAGGTGATCGCCCGGTTCAGCAACGACCGCGACGGTCTGTACGAGGTCGAAATGAACTCGTTGATCGGCTACAAGGTCAGCAAGAAGGTGACGGTTTGGGCGGGTTATACCCATGATCCCAACTACAATGCCGGTGACTTCTCGGTGATGGAACATCGCGGCCGCCAGCAGGTGACGTTCGACAATATCGTGAAGATCGGCCCCGGCCAGCTCAGCGCCCGCCTGCGCCTTGAGGAGCGCTGGCGCGAAGGCGTCGATGGCACGGCCTGGCGCTTCCGCCCCTATGTCAAATATGTGCTGCCCTTCAAGGAAGGCGGCAAGACCGCGTTGGTGCTGAGCCATGAAAGCTTCATCGACCTCAACACCACCAATTTTCAGCGGGTCGAGGGCGAAGAGCGGATGCGTAACATGATCGCCATCACGACCCCGATCGCGAAGAATGTGAATGCGGAAATCGGTTATCTGCATCAGCATGGCTTCCGTCCGAATGCCGACGACGCCAACGACAATGTGGCGTCGCTATCGCTGAGCTTTTCTTTCTGATTGTCGGCACCGGAGCGGGGGAGGGCGGTGCCTTTCCCCGCCCGACGGATGAAGCGGCGGCGCTCCAGCTTGCCCCTCTGCCCCTCGCGGGCCTATAGGGCGCGCCATGACCAGCGAACCCTTCCGATCGCAACTGGCGGCCCTTGAAAAGCGCGGCCGCCTGCGCCGTCTGGTGCCGCGCGCCGGGCGCGACTTTGCCTCCAACGACTATCTGGGCCTGGCGTCCGATCCGCTGATCGGTCAGGCGGTGGCGGATGCGGTGGCGCGGGGCGTGCCGGTGGGATCGGGTGGCTCGCGCCTGCTGCGCGGTAATGCGCCCGAGCATGAAGGGCTGGAGGCGAAGGCGGCGGCCTTCTTCCGGACACAGGCGGCGCTGTTTCTCGCCAATGGCTTTGCCGCCAACTGCGCCTTGTTTTCGACATTGCCGCAGCGTGGCGACCTGATCGTCGCGGACGAGCTGATCCACGCCAGCGTCCATGACGGCATCCGCCTGTCCAAGGCCGCCACTGTCTTTGCCCGACATAATGATGTGCAGAGTTTCGCCGACCTGATCACCGCCTGGCGCGAGGAAGGTGGCAAGGGCCGCATCTGGATCGCGGTCGAAACGCTTTATTCGATGGACGGCGACACCGCTCCTCTCACCGATCTCGCAAAACTGGCCGCGCAGCATGACGGGATGCTGATCCTGGATGAAGCGCATGGAACGGGTGTGTTTGGTCCAAGCGGCCGGGGCCTGTCCGCCGGGTTGGACGGGCTGCATAATGTCGTGACGCTTCACACCTGCGGCAAAGCCATGGGCGTGGAAGGCGCGCTGATTTGCGGGCCGCAGATCATCATCGACTATCTGATCAACCGAGCGCGCCCCTTCATCTTCTCCACAGCGCCATCGCCGCTGATGGCGGTGGCGGCGTCGGCCGCGCTCGACCGGATAGAGCAGGCGGATGACCTGCGCGCGCGGCTGAAGACTCTGTGCGTCGATGCCGCCGAAGTCATCTGCGCGCCACTGGGCTTGCCTGCGCCGCGCACCCACATTGTCCCTGTGCTGCTGGGCGAAGACCGGCGCACCATGGCCGCCGCCGCCGCGCTGCAGGAGGCAGGCTTCGACGTGCGCGGCATCCGCCCGCCAACGGTCCCGCCCGGCACCAGCCGCCTGCGCATCTCCCTGACATTGAATGTCGGCCGCGCCGATGTGGCGGCTCTTGGCGAAGAACTGCAAAGGGTGATGGCATGACGCGCTTCGTCGTCACCGGGACCGATACGGACATCGGCAAAACAGTCTTCGCTGCCGGGCTCGCGGGCGCCCTTGGCGCTTATTATTGGAAGCCTGTTCAGGCGGGGATCGACCCCGAAGGCGACAAGGAAACGGTCGCACGGCTAGGCGGCATCCCCAATGCGCGCATCCTGCCGGAAGCCTACCGCCTTACCACGCCCGCCTCGCCCCATTTGGCGGCTCGCCTCGACGGGGTTGAAGTCCGCCTCGACAATCTCGCTTTGCCGCAAGTGGACGGCCCGCTGGTCGTGGAAGGCGCAGGCGGCGTGCTGGTGCCCCTCAGCGAAACTTTGTTGATGGCCGATCTCTTCGCACATTGGCAGCTGCCCGTCATCCTGTGCGCCCGCACTGCGCTCGGTACGATCAACCACAGCCTGCTCAGCATCGAAGCGCTGCGCAGCCGGGGCGTGCCGCTGGCGGGTATCGCGTTCATCGGCGATCCCCATGAGGAGAATGAGCGGATCATCCCGCAACTCGCCAAGGTGCCAAGCCTCGGCCGCTTGCCGCGCCTCGACCCGCTGGATGCCGCCAGCCTGAAGGCTGCTTTCGCCGAGAATATCCGCCTGCCCTGAAGAGGGGCGCAGCCGCTTTTGCACGATTTTCGACAAAGGACATGGACTTGTCGCCCTGCGCCGGGTCAATTGCCATGATCGGATCAAGCAAGGGATGCTTCGATGAAAAATCTTTTGATGAGCGTCGCTGTTGGCGCTCTGCTGTTCGCCGCAAACACCGCGCAGGCTGACCAGGCGTCATCTGCCAAGCCGACCTATGGCAGCTACGGCTTTGACGAGAAGGGCATGGACCCGGCCGTCAAGCCGGGCGATGATTTCTACCTTCATGCTAATGGCGGCTGGGCCAAGGCCACGCTGATCCCTGCCGACAAGTCCAACTATGGCGCGTTCAACGTCCTTGACGACCTGTCGCGCGAACGCACCCGGGGCATATTGGAGGAGGCAAGGAAAGACCCCGCCAGCCGTATCGGCCTCGCCTATGCCAGCTATCTGGACGCCCCCACCGTGGAAGCGAAGGGCCTGACCCCCATCAAGCCCTGGCTCGCGAAGATCGCGGCGGTGAAGGACAAGGCAGGCTATGCTCGTCTCGCGGCGGAGGCTGCACGAGCCGGTATCGCAGGCCCGTTCACCTTCTATGTGGGACAGGATGACAAGGCGCCCGACACTTACATCCTGAACCTGCGCCAATCGGGCCTAGGCCTGCCGGATCGAGACTTCTATCTACAGCCCGACGAGAAGATGGCGGCAATCCGTACCGCCTATCTCGCGCATCTCGAACAGATGCTGACACTGGCGGGCGCGAGCGACGCAAAGGCGCGCGCCACTGCCCTGATGGCGTTTGAAACGGAAGTGGCAAAAGTCCACTGGACCCAGGTCGACAGCCGGGACGCGGACAAGACCTACAACCGCATGACACTCGCCGACTTGCAGAAAGCCGCGCCCGGCTTCGACTTCTCGGCCTATTTCGCCGCCAACGGCCTGAAGCCGCAGGCGCTGATCGTCGCGCAGCCGACGGCGATCGCGGGCGAAGCAGCACTGATCGCGCGGACACCGATAGGCGTGCTGAAGGACGCCTTGCTCCTGCGTAGCCTCCACAGCTACGCCACTTATCTTCCCGATCGGATCGCCGACGCCGACTTCGCCTTTTACGGCACCACCCTGTCCGGCACGCCGCAGCGCGAAGATCGGTGGAAGCGCGCCGTTGGCTTCGTGAAAGAGGCGATGGGCGAGGAAGTCGGCAAAATCTATGTCGCCCGCTATTTCCCGCCGGAAACCAAGGCGGCAATGGACCAGCTCGTCAAAAATGTGATCGCCGCCATGGGCCGCCGCATCGATGGCCTCAGCTGGATGAGCGATGGCGCGAAGGCGAGGGCGCACAAGAAACTGGCCGCCTTCACGCCCAAGATCGGTTATCCCGACAAATGGCGGGATTATAGCGGGCTTACAATCACCGCGGGCGACCTGTTCGGCAACGCGCTGCGGTCGAACCAATATGAATTCGACTATCAGATGGGAAAGCTCGGCAAGCCCATCTACCGCTGGGAATGGCAGATGACGCCGATGGAGATCAACGCCTATGCGGACTTCTCCATGGTCGAGATCGTCTTTCCGGCCGCCATCCTGCAACCGCCCTTCTTCGACCCCCATGCCGATCCGGCGGTGAATTATGGCGGCATCGGTGCGGTGATCGGCCATGAACTCAGCCACCATTTCGACGATCAGGGCGCCAAATATGATGAAAGCGGCAAGCTCAACCAGTGGTGGAGCGATGCTGATGTCGCTGCCTTCAAGGCTTTGACCGGCAAGCTGATAAAGCAATATGACGCCTACGAGCCTTTCCCCGGCGCGCATGTGAAGGGCGACTTTACCCTGGGCGAGAATATCGGCGATCTGGCAGGCGTCGCAGTGGCGCTGGACGCCTATCATGCGTCACTCGGCGGCAAGCCCGCGCCGGTGATCGACGGCACCACCGGCGATCAGCGCTTCTTCCTCGGCTGGGCGCAAGTATGGCGGCGCAATTATCGGGAGCCCAACTTGCGCCAGCGGCTGGTCACCGACCCGCATTCGCCGTCGCAATATCGGGCGGATACCGTGCGTAATTTCGATCAATGGTACGCCGCGTTCAACCCGGTGCCCGGCAGCAAGCTCTATCTCGCGCCTCAGGATCGGGTGAGAATCTGGTGAAAAGATGAGCATCAGTAACGATTCTGCCCTGCGATGAACCGTGATGGTGCGAGTGATGAGCTGCGCCGCGCCCGGCCGTCGTCCCTCAAATCTCACGTTTCGCCGGAACACTCTTTAAACCTCGTGCGCTCTTCCACAGCTTTGAGACATCAAATCGCAAGGAGAAGCATGTTGACGGGTTTTCGTTCATCACTGGTTTTGAAGACGGCAATGGCATCGGTCGCTTTGTTGGCAGCGGCTCCAGTTCTGGCCCAGGGCGCCGCCGCCCCGGCTACGTCCGCGACGCCTGCCACTACGGCGGCCCCTTCGGCCGCTGCGGGCAAATTTAGCGAAGCTGACATCAAGCTGTTTGCGGCTGCTGCGGTCGAAGTGACCAAGATCCAGTCCGACACTAGCATCGCTGACGCGGAAAAGCAGCCCAAGATGCTCGCCGCCTTGCAGGCATCGGGCATCGCGCCGGAAAAATTCAATGAGATCGGTCAGGCCGCCGCCGCCGACCCGGCGTTGCAGCAGCGTATCCAGGCCGCCGCGCCTGCGGCACCGGCTGCTCCCGCCACCCCGGCGACGCCAGCCGCCCCTGCAGCCCCGGCCACCCCGGCCAAGTAAGCGGGAGCCGCATAATATAGGGGAGGGTGCTTGGCCTGACGCTTGGGCTAATCTAAGCGTCTCGCCATGACCTCCCTCATATGGCACCCCTTCACCCAGCACGGCCTCAACGAACCCATCCCGCAAGTCGTTCGTGCGGAAGGCTCCCTGTTGCATCTGGCAGATGGCGGCACGTTGATCGACGCCATCTCCAGTTGGTGGGTGACGACCCACGGCCACTGTCACCCCCGCATCGCCGCGGCCATCGCTCAGCAGGCCGGGCAGCTCGACCAGCTGATCTTTGCAAATTACACGCATGAGCCTGCCGAAGAGGTTGCGCGCGGCCTGATCGAACTCGCCCCCCGCGCGGAAGGGCGCGACCCGCTCGCCCATGTCTTCTATTCCGACAGCGGATCGACCTCCGTCGAAGTCGCGCTGAAGATGGCGCTCGGCTACTGGCACAATCGCGCGCTGGATGGTTTGTCCGCACCCCGGCATCGCATACTCGTCCTCGAACATGGCTATCATGGCGACACGATCGGCACGATGTCGGTGGGCGAGCGTGGCGTGTACAATGCCGCATGGACGCCCTTGCTGTTCGACGTTGGCACCATTCCCTTCCCTGCGCCGGGAACGGAGCAACAGACGCTCGACGCGCTGGAAGCGGCTTGCAAGGAGCATCCGGCGGCGTTCATCGTTGAACCTTTGGTGCTGGGTGCTGGCGGGATGCTGATCTACCCGCCTGCCATTTTGCGGCAGATGGCGGAAATCTGCGCCCGACATGATGTTCTCTTCATTGCCGACGAAGTAATGACCGGCTGGGGCCGCACCGGCACAGTCTTCGCTTGCGAGCAGGCGGGCGTCGTGCCGGACATCATGGCCGTCGCCAAAGGGATCACCGGCGGCTCCGTACCCCTTGCGGCGACGCTCGCCACGGCGCGCATATTCGACGCGCACAAGTCGCAGGACCGGGCGCGGCTTTTCTACCATTCGTCCAGCTACACAGCGAATGCCATCTCCTGCGCGGCGGCCGCGGCCAACATCGCCATCTGGCGCGAAGAGGATGTGCTCGGCCGCATCGCCGCGCTCGAACAGAATATGGCGGAGCGACTCGGAAAACTGGCGCTTCATCCCGCCTTCGAAAATGCCCGGCAGCTTGGCACGATCGTGGCGATTGACCTGATCGCGCCGGACGCCGGTTATCTGTCCGACCTTGCGCCGCGCCTCCGCGCCTTCTTCCTTGATCGGGGCATTTTGCTGCGTCCTTTGGGCAACAGCATCTACCTGATGCCGCCCTTTTGTACGGATGTGGATCAACTTGATCACATCTTTGCGGCCTTGTCTGACGCGGGCGATGTATTTGGCGTGTCAGCCTGACTTTCATTTTCCGCATTTTGCCGCTATGGCGGCGCGATTTTTGGTTTCCCCAGGATATTATGGCAAAAGAAGAACTGCTTGAAATGCGCGGACAGGTTGTGGAGCTTCTCCCCAACGCCATGTTCCGCGTCCGGCTTGAAAATGATCACGAGATCCTTGGCCACACGGCGGGCAAGATGCGGAAAAACCGCATTCGCGTGCTGGTGGGCGACGAAGTGTTGGTCGAACTGACCCCCTACGACCTGACCAAGGGTCGGATCACTTACCGCTTCAAATAAGCCGCTTAACGCATGCGGCTCATCCTTGCTTCGGCTTCTCCCAGACGGTGTGAACTTCTGGGTCAGATCGGCGTGCGTCCCGACGCTGTGGACCCCGCCAATCTTGATGAAACCCCTTTGAAAGGCGAATTGCCAGCCGCCTATGCCGCGCGCGTGGCCGGTGAAAAGGCTGCGTTGGTGGCTACCCGTCATCCCGGCGCGCTGGTGCTTTCCGGCGATACGGTCGTCGCGGCAGGCCGCCGCATCCTGCCCAAGGCAGAGACGGAGGGTGAAGCGCGAGCCTGTCTTTCGCTGCTCTCCGGCCGCCGTCACCGCGTGCTGAGCGCTATCACGCTCATCGATGGCGAGGGCAGGGCAAGGCATCGCCTTTCCACCAATATCGTTATCTTCAAACGTCTGGAGCGCGCCGAGATCGACGCCTATATCGCCAGCGAAGAATGGCACGGCAAGGCAGGCGGCTATGCGATTCAGGGCCGTGCCGCCGGGCTGATCCGCGCGATACAGGGCAGCCATAGCGCGATCATGGGCCTGCCCCTTTACGAAACCCGCGCGCTGCTGAAGGCAGCGGGCTACCCATTGGACTGACAAGATGGCCGAATGGCTCTATGAAGAAGGGATTGGCGAGGCCCGCGCCGCGCTGATCGAAAAGGGCCGTTTGGTCGAGGCACAGATCGAGCGTGAGGGCGATGGCGCCCGCGCAGGTGCCATCATGCAGGGCAAGCTCGTCCGGACGATCATCCCCAAGAAGCGCGGCATCGCCCGCCTGATCTCGGGCGAGGAAGTGCTGGTCGAGCCCATCCCACCAAAAACCGCAGAGGGCGCGACCGTCCTCCTCGAAATCCTGCGCGAAGCCATCCCGGAGGAAGGTCGCCCCAAGCTGGCCAAGGGCCGCATCGCCCAGCCGGGTTCCAAGGTGCATCCGGCCCCCAGCCTCCTACAGCGCCTGCGCGCCACGGGTCTGCCCATCACCCCCTGCCCGGCCCATGGCGAGGATCGCTTCGAAGCCCATGGCTGGAGCGAACTGATGGAAGAGGCGATGTCCGGTGAAATCGGCACGGAGGAAGCGGCGCTCCGCATCTTCCCGACGCCCGCGATGATCCTGATCGACGTAGACGGATCGCTGCCGCCCGCGAAGCTCGGCCCCAAGGGCGCGAAACTGGCGGCGCAGGCGATCCGTCGCATGGGGCTGACCGGATCGATCGGCATCGATCTGCCCACCATGAACAACAAGGATGAGCGCGCCGTCGCCTCCGCGCAGATCGACAAATATCTGCCGCTTCCTTTTGAGCGTACGGCGGTCAACGGCTTCGGCTTCGTCCAGGTCATCCGCCGCCGCGAGCGGATGAACCTCATGGAGTTGTTGCGGGCTGATCCGATCGAAACGGCGGCTCTCGCATTGCTCCGCCGTGCCGAACGGGAAGGCAATGGCGGGCCGGTGACGATCACCGCCGCGCCCTCCATCATTGACCGCCTGTACAAGGCAGCCGACTGGCTGGAGCAGCTCGCTCGCCGCCGTGGCGGCGCCGTCAGCTTGAAGGCGGACCCGGCACTTGCCATATCGGCGGGCCATGTCGCCTAAATCATCCTCCTGCCCGATCTGCGGCCAGCCAGCGCATCCCGACACGCGGCCTTTCTGCGGAAAGGCCTGCCGTGACCGCGACCTGCTGCAATGGCTGGGCGAAGGCTATCGCGTCCCCGGAACCCCCACCGCCGACGAGATGAAAAAAAGCGACGATGATGGGGTGGACAACCCCCCGGATTGATGCCTATAGGCACGCCTCTCAACGCCGCCGGTGGTCCTCCCCGGCGCTCGTGCCCGGGTAGCTCAGTTGGTAGAGCATGCGACTGAAAATCGCAGTGTCGGCGGTTCGACTCCGTCCCCGGGCACCACTAACTCACTGAAAATAAAGATTTATTCTCGCGAATTGCCCGGAATTATGGTGACGCGTGTGAACTCTGTGAGTTTGCAGAGGTAGTTTTCGATGAGATGCGGCCATCGGTACGTCTCTGCGTCGATCGGGACGGGAATAGCGCGGCGCGCCGTCGCTCATTCTTTACATGATGATCCGGAGCGCTGACCCAGAGAGCCGATAGTGGAACGGGGTCGAAGATATGCGCCCCGATCACCGACAATGCGACCCCGCTCGTTGCGCCGAGGAAGCTCGCCGCCGCCACACCCATTTCTGCCATGGTCGCCTCATGTTCCGGCGGAAGATTCACCACCCGGGACAGAAGCCTGACGCCGAACCAGCTCGCGCCAATCAGGGAAATTCCGGCCAGTCGCAGGCCCATATCCTGTTGTAAGCTTGTTTTCCTGGCCTGCATGTCGCCCTCCATCGTGGCGGCATGAGACTTACGGATGGGCGCATATGCTTTCGAGCGGCCGGATCTCCGATCGCCATAGTATTATCATAGCATTTGCAGGGCGGAGGCGGGGCGGGCCTAGAGCATCGTGCGCAAAAGTGGGAACCGGTTTTGCGCAAAAACGATGCGACAACAGTAACTAGAGCGCGCGCCTTGCGTCCGATTTAACGCAGCGCGCTCTAATCCGCCATCAGTCGATAGCCGATGCCAAGTTCATTGACGATCATGGACGGTCGCGCGGGGTCCTTTTCCAGCTTCTGCCTCAAATTGCGCACGACGATTCGCAGATAGTCGATCCGGCGATCATGATCGTGCGGCCAGGCGGCTGCCAGAATTCGCTGATGCGTTACGACGCGGCCGGGGTGCATTGCCAACTGGGTGAGGACCTCAAACTCCTTGCGGGTCAGATGCACTTCCTCGCCGTCACGCATGATGCGCCGATTGGCGAGGTCGATTTCCACGAGGCCGGACTGAACCACGGGCGCGGCCCCTTGCGCCGCGACGCGCTCGCGCAGCGCGGCACGAAGGCGCGCGAGCACTTCCTCGCTATCGAAGGGCTTGGTGACATAGTCATGCGCGCCCAGATCGAGTGCGGCGACCTTTTGCTCGGTCGCTTCGCGGGCAGACACGACGATGATGGGCGCGGCTACCGCCGCCTTGAGCAACTGGACGATCTCCAACCCGTCGCGGTCGGGCAAGCCCAGGTCGAGGAGGATGGCATCGGGTTTGGTCCGCCGGGCTTCGTCCAGCGCTTGTGCCGCGTTCACCGCTTCGGCGACGTCATAGCCTGCGCGCGTCAACGTACCGTGCAACAGACGCCGGATATGCACCTCATCGTCTACGACGAGAATCCGCTGGCTGCTCATATATGCTGGTCCTGCTCGCTAGCGCGGGTGAGGAGGGATTCAGGAAAATGCAGGCTGAACCGGGCGCCTTTGCCATCTGGCCGATTGCCCGCATCCACATTCATGCCCATCGCCTCGGCGAAACCCTTCACGATGGCGAGGCCAAGACCGGTGCCGCTGACCGACCGATCGGACCCCTCCAGCCGCTTGAACGTCTCGAATACCTCCTTCTCCTGTCCGGTGGGAAGTCCCGGCCCTTCGTCCAGCACCGACAGGATGAGTTCGCTGCCGGAGAGTTCGGCGCGGATGGTGATTGCTGTGCCGGGGTCGCCATAGCGCCCGGCATTGTCGAGCAGATTGAGCAGGCAATGGTGGAAAAGCTGGGCATCGACATTGACGAGCGGCAGGTCAGGTGGGACGTCAAGCTGGATCGGATGCCCCTCCAGCGATCGGCGCGTGTCATGGACGGCCCCGCCCACGGCGTCGGTCAGGTCCACCGGCTCGATATGCAGGCGCAGCGCTCCCGCCTCTACCCGCGCCATGTCGAGCAGGTTCGCCACGAAGCGATTGAGCCGCACGGCCTCACTCTCGATCGTGTCGAGCAGGGGATCGCCGTTGCGCTGGCGCAATTCGGCCGCCGCGCCCAGGATCGCCGTCAGCGGCGTGCGCAGGTCATGGCTGACGGAGGATAGCAGCGCGGCGCGGAGCCGGTCGCGCTCGCGCACCTTGTCGACGTCGCGCATCTCGCTTTCCAGGCGCAGCCGTTCGAGCGCGAGCGAGGTCTGGTCCAGCAGGCTGGTGAGCAGCGGAAGTTGGTCCGAACGGATAGGATCGCTGCCGTCGTCGCGCGCTAGACCCATGACCGCCAGAATATGCTCTCCCGCGCGCAGCGGCTGAAACTGCCAGTCCGATGCCGCAAGGCTGCCCGTGCCACGCCCGGCGGGTTGGCCGGTGTCCAGCACCCACTGCGCGGCGGCCAGTTCCATCGTTTCCACATTGATGCCCGGTTCACTCGCCGCCTGGACGACCAAGCCCGTTCGATGCCGTTCCAGGATCAGCACGCGGAGTTTGAGCAGGCGCCCGATTTCCTGGCAGGCGGTGCGCCCCACTTCCTCCCGGTCGCCGAGAGCCGTCAGTTGCCGCAGATAGCCAGCGAGCGCGGCGTTGGTCCGCGCGCTGGAAGCGGCGAGGTCCGCCTGCGATCGAACGCGCGAGGTCAACTGGCTGGTCACGATCGCCACGCCCAGCAGGACGAAGATGGAAATGACATTTTCCGGATTGCTGATCGTCAGCGTGCCGGTGGGGGGCAGGAAGAAGAAATTATAGGCAAGGCTGGACACGATCCCGGCAAACAGCCCGGTGCGCAGGCCGAACAGGCTGGCGGCGACCATGACCGGCAGCAGATAAAGGAGGCCAACATTGCCCAGGTTGAGGATGTGGAAAAGGGCCGATCCAAGGGCTGTCACGCCCACAACCAGTAGCGCGGTCCAGAGATATCCCGCGGGCTTGCCCCAATGGTTCAATGGGCGTGTGCGCGCAGGGCTGGCCGGGGCGCTTTCATCCAGCGGCAAGACATGGACCGCCACGCCCGGCGTTTCCCGCACCAGCCGATCGACGATCGAGCCGTGCCGGAACTCGAACCAGCGCGATCGGATGGATTTGCCGACAACCAGCTGGGTTGCGCGCGCCTCGTCGGCGTAGCTTTTCAGGCCCTCGAATACCGTGGAGGCGGGCACCGTGGCGACCGTCGCGCCCAGACTGGATGCCAGGTTGAGCGCAGAGGCAATCCGGCGCATTTCCGCTTCGCCGAAATATTGCGCCCGGGGCGTTTCGATATGGACCGCGCTCCAAGGCGCGCGGGCGGCGTCGGATATGCGCTTGGCCGCGCGCACCAACGTCTCGGCGCCGGGCAGTTCGCTGACGGCAACCAATATGCGTTCGCTGCCTGCCCAGGTGCCGCCGAGCGCCTGAGCCCGAAGATCCTCTAGCATCTGCGTATCGACAGCCTGCGCGGCCCGGCGCAGCGCCAGTTCGCGCAGCGCCGACAGATTGGTCTTGGAAAAGAAATGGGCAAGGGCGCGGGTCGCCTCCTGCGGGAGATAGACCTTCCCCTCCTTCAGCCGCTCGATCAGTTCGGCTGGCGGAATATCGACGACCTCGATCTCTGCCTGTTCCAGAATGCCGTCGGGCACAGTTTCGCGCACGCGCACGCGGGTGAAGGAGGCAACGACGTCGTTCAGGCTCTCCACATGCTGGATGTTGAGTGTCGAATAGACGTCGATCCCGGCGTCAAGCAGTTCCTCGACATCCTGCCAGCGTTTGGGATGACGGCTTTCCGGCGCATTGGTGTGGGCCAGTTCATCGACGAGCGCCAGCGCCGGTCGGCGCTCCAGCAGGCCGTCGATGTCCATCTCGGTCAGGACATGGCCCTGATAGTCGATGGATCGGCGCGGGAGAATCTCCAGCGCCTGCGTCAGTGCCTGCGTTTCGACACGGCCATGGGTCTCGACGACACCGACGACGACATCGACGCCCGCCTTCTGCCGAGCCGCGCCCTGCACCAGCATTTCATAAGTCTTGCCGACGCCGGGCGCCGCGCCGAGAAATATCTTCAGCCTGCCTCGCCCCTCCTGCGCGGCGGCGCGCAGAAAGGCTTCCGGGGCAGGCCGTTCCCGTTCGTTCAACGCGCGCCGCCGCCCAGCTGGTCAAGCTGCCGGTTCAGCGCCAGCACATTGACGCGCGCCTCACCCAGAAAGCCCAGCAATGGGCGTTCGACATTGCGGCTGACGAGATCGCGCACCCGCCGTTCGTCAAGCGCGCGAACGCGGGCGACACGGGACACCTGCGCCATGGCGGAAGCAGGCGACAGGTCGGGATCGAGGCCGGAGCCGCTGGTCGTAACAAGATCGGCCGGAACCGGTCCGGCAACACCCTCGGCGCGCCGCTTTTCGACGTCGGCCTTCACCCGATCCGCCAGCGCCCGGGAGGTTGGGCCAAGGTTGGAACCAGCGGAGGCGAGGCCGTCATAGCCCTTGCCCGCCGCCGAAGGACGTGTCTGGAAATAGCGGTCGGCGGTGAAGGCTTGTCCGATCAGGGTCGATCCTATCACCTGGCCCCTGTCGTCGCGAATCAGGCTGCCATTGGCGGCGCGGGGGAAGATCGCTTGTCCAATACCCGTCATGGCGAGAGGATAGGCGATCCCGAGCAGAATGGCGAACAGGATCGTCATGACGATCGCCGGACGCAGCGAAGAAAGGATGTCCTTGCCCATCATATGTTCCTTTATGCGAGGCCGAGGCCGCCGACGATTATGTCGATGATCTTGATGCCGATGAACGGCGCCACCAGCCCGCCAAGGCCGTAGATCGCAAGGTTGCGCGCCAGCAGCGGGCCAGCACCCATCGGCCGATACGTCACGCCTTTCAGCGCCAGCGGCACGAGCAGGGGGATGATGAGCGCGTTGAAGATGATGGCGGACAGGATCGCGCTTTGCGGCGTGGATAGCCCCATGACGTTGAGGACGCCGAGGCCCGGATAGAGCGCGACGAACATCGCCGGGATGATCGCGAAATATTTGGCCACGTCATTGGCGACGGAGAAGGTTGTGAGCGCCCCGCGCGTCATCAGCATCTGCTTGCCCAGACCCACCACCTCGATCAGCTTGGTCGGATCGCTGTCCAGGTCCACCATATTGCCCGCCTCGCGCGCCGCCTGCGTGCCGGTGTTCATCGCAACGCCGACATCGGCCTGCGCCAGCGCGGGCGCGTCGTTGGTGCCGTCGCCGCACATGGCGACCAGCTTGCCCCCTTGCTGCTCCCTGCGGATAAGGTCCAGCTTGTCCTCCGGCGTCGCCTGCGCGAGGAAGTCGTCCACGCCCGCCTCGGCCGCGATGGCGGCGGCGGTCAGCGGATTGTCGCCGGTGATCATCACGGTGCGGATGCCCATGCGGCGAAGCTCCGCGAACCGCTCCCGGATGCCCGCCTTCACGATGTCCTTGAGCGCGATGGCGCCCAGCAGCCGACCGTCCTGCGCAACCGCCAGCGGGGTCATGCCTGCCCGGGCTATTTCGTCGGTGATGCGCCGCAGTTCGGTCGCTGCGGCGGTTTCGTCCAGACCGGGATTGGCCTTCAGGATCGAGTCCACCGCGCCCTTCTGGATCAACGTTCCGCCCACCCTGACGCCGGAGATGCGCGTCTGGGCGGTGAAGGAGATAACCTCCGCGTCCTCGGGCAGGGACGCTGTCCCGACGCCGAATTTCTCGCGCGCCAACACTACGATGGAGCGTCCCTCCGGCGTTTCGTCGGCCAGACTGGCGAGCAGGGCGGCTTCGGCCAGCTGGCCCGGCTGCGCGCCGCCCACCGTCCGGAATTCGGACGCCTGCCGGTCGCCGATGGTGATCGTCCCGGTCTTGTCGAGCAGCAGCACGTCGATGTCCCCCGCCGCCTCCACCGCCCGGCCCGACTTGGCCAGCACATTGAAGCGCACCAGCCGGTCCATGCCCGCAATACCGATGGCCGACAGCAGGGCGGCGATGGTGGTGGGAATGAGCGTGATGAGCAGCGCCGCGAGAATGGCCACGGGGATCGCCCCGCCGGCATAGCTGGCAAAGCCCGGAACAGTGCCGACCGCGATCAGGAATATGATGGTAAGGCCGACCAGCAGGATGGTGAGCGCAATCTCGTTCGGCGTCTTCTGCCGCTCCGCACCCTCGATCAGGGCGATCATCCGGTCGAGAAAGCCCTGCCCGGGATCGACGGTCACCCTGACCCTGATCTCGTCGGAAATGACGCGGGTGCCCGCCGTCACGGCCGAGCGATCTCCGCCCGCCTCGCGGATCACTGGCGCGGATTCCCCTGTGATGGCCGATTCATTGACGGATGCGACGCCTTCGATCACTTCGCCATCTGCGGGGATCAGGTCTCCGGTGGTGACCAGCACGATGTCGCCTGCGCGCAACTGGCTGGCGGGGATCTCCTCGACCCGGCCGTTCTTCTCGCGCCGAGCGACCAGCTCCGCCTTGGTGGCGCGGAGAGACGCGGCCTGCGCCTTGCCGCGCCCTTCGGCCAGCGCCTCGGCAAAGGTGCCGAACAACACCGTCAGCCACAGCCAGATGACCAGTTGAAACTTGAAACTAACGCCCAGCGTATCGGTGCCGACGACGAGCAGGATCGTCAGCAGCAAGGCGACGCTTGCCGTCACGAACATCACCGGGTTGCGGATCAATTGCCTGGGATGGAGCTTGAAAAAGGCGTCGCGGATCGCGGGTGCGATCAACTCGGCGGTGAACAGGGATTTGCTGGTTGCGCGAGCCATTGGGCGCTCCCCTTCTAGAAAAATTGCCCGCGGATCATGGCGAGATGATCGGCGATGGGACCAAGCGCGAGGCTCGGCAGGAAAGTGAGACCGCCAACGATCAGGATGATCCCGACGAGCAGCCCGACCCAAAGGCCGCCGGTCGTGGGGAAAGACCCGGCGCTTTCGGGCGTATGCCTCTTCGCGGCGAGGCTGCCCGCGATTGCCAACATGGGCACGACGACGAAGAAGCGTCCCAGCCACATCGCCACGCCCAACAGCGCGTTGTAAAAGGGCGTGCCCGCCGTCAGCCCGGCAAAGGCGGACCCGTTATTGCCGGTGGCCGAAGTATAGGCGTAGAGGATTTCGCTAAATCCGTGCGGTCCCTTGTTGAGCGGCCCGGCTAGTCCGGCAGGCAACACCGCGCTGACCGCCGTCAGGCCGAGGATGCAGAGCGGCAGGATGGCGATGGCGAGCACCGCCAGCTTCACCTCCCGCGCCTCGATCTTTTTGCCGACATATTCCGGTGTCCTGCCGACCATCAGCCCCGCGACGAACACGGCGAGGATGGCGAACAGCAGGAACCCGTAAATGCCCGCGCCGACGCCGCCGATGACGACTTCCCCCAGCTGTATGTTGAACAAGGGGATCATGCCGCCCAGCGCGGTGAAGCTGTCATGCATGGCGTTGACAGCACCGCAACTTGCCGCCGTGGTGACGACCGAGAAAAGGGCGGAGGCGGCGATGCCGAACCGGACTTCCTTGCCCTCCATATTGCCACCGGCAACACCAAGATTGTGAAGAACGGGATTGCCCGCCGCCTCCTGCCAGTAAGTGACGGCCACGCCCAGGAGGAACAAAAACGTCATGGCCGACAATATCGCCCAGCCCTGCCGGGTGTTGCCAACGGCCTTGCCGAAGCACCAGGTAAGACCGAAGCCGATCACGAATATGGACAGCATCTGGATCAGGTTGGTGAGCGCGGTCGGATTTTCGAACGGGTGCGCCGAATTCGCGTTGAAGAAGCCGCCGCCATTGGTGCCCAGCATCTTGATCGCTTCCTGGGAGGCGACCGGGCCGAGCGCCAGCACTTGCTTCGCGCCTTCCAGCGTGGTCACATTGACCGAAGCGGCCAAGGTTTGCGGCACGCCCGAAGCGATCAAGTAGACGCCGTAAACCAGGCTGATCGGCAGCAGCAGGTAGAGGGTGACACGGGTCACGTCCGCCCAGAAATTGCCGATGCTCGCTGTCTCACGCCGTGCGAACCCGCGGAAGAAGGCGAAGGCAAGCGCGATGCCGGTCGCCGCTGACAGGAAATTGTGCAGCGTCAGCCCCAGCATCTGCGACAGGTTGGACATGGCCGCCTCGCCCGAATACCATTGCCAATTGGTGTTGGTGGTAAAGCTGATCGCGGTGTTGAACGCGCCATCGGCGCCAATCCCTGCGTAGCCTAGGTCGTTGAGTGGCAGCACCCCCTGCAACCGCAACACGGCATAGGTGAAGATCAATCCCGCGAAGTTGAACAGCAGCATATGCGCCGCATAACGGCGCCAGCTCTGCTCTTCGTCGGGATTGATGCCGGACAGCTTGTAGAAGCCGGTTTCGATCGGCCCGAGCACGGCATGAAGGGGCGTCCGGCGGCCTTCAAAGAGCGCGAACAGCCAGAGGCCCATCGGCTTGGTCAGCGCCAGCAATATGCCCACGAAGGCGAATATCAGGATCCAGCCCTGGATAGTCATGGTCCGGGCTCCTCGTCAGAAGCGTTCGGGGCGAATGAGCACCGCCACCAGATACAGAAGAAGGCCGATCGCCGTGATCGCCGCGAGAGTGAGGTCAAGCGTCATCCCCGCCCCCCTCACGCCTGATCGCACAGGCGGACATAAGCCAGCGTTGCCGCCAGCAGCCCGGCCAGTGCGCCAATCCAGAGCAGGTCCTGCATCATCACGCTCCTTCCCCCGGCGCTGGCGCGGCCGAACGGCTGGGCAGGCACTCAAATGCTGCGGTTCTGGTCATGTCCGATCTTCCCCAAATACACGCCACCCGGCTGCGGCGATTCGTGAGGGGTTGCAGATATGACCGGTCGCCATTTCTTATCGAGATCGAGAAGCGGCGATCTTCATAGTATTTGCATAGGGTAGCGTCCTGTTCTCACAGGGACGGGAGGCGCTTACCGGGCCAAGCAAGCGATCAGCGCAGGTCCCGGGGCGGCGTTCTTCGCCAGTCAAAACCTTGCACTTGGAGAAAACCCCGCCGGGCGGGAAGGCGTAAGGCTGAATACCGAAGGGAGCGCCTCGCGGAGGAATCTGCGGCTGGCTTCTTTCACATCCGGCGCACGGATATCCTTGACAGCAATCCCGGGACATCGAACCCCGAGTATTACCGCGAAATACGCTGCTAAAATCTTCGAAAATCTGGAGCGGGCGAAGGGATTCGAACCCTCGACCCCAACCTTGGCAAGGTTGTGCTCTACCCCTGAGCTACGCCCGCTCTGGCGGCCGGAGGAAGTCCCTCTCGGCGGGTGAGGCGGGCAACTAGCAGCGGTTGGGGAGGTCGGCAAGGGAGAATTTGGCCCCGGCCCAAATTTATCCCGCTGGCGGACTTTTGGGCGGGGGCAGAAGGACTGCGCTTGGCTGCGGAAGGCGCGCGCCCTATCTGAGCGACGCTGCATCTTTTATGACCGTGGCGGATCATCCGGGAATATGCTTCGTATTGGCTACGGCAGGAGGAAGGACGATATGGCGCCAGATGATCTGACTCGTCGTGCCGTGTTGCAGGGCGGGGGAGCGGTGATGGCGGTTCCGGTCGTGGCGGACGCGGCAACCGGGGCCATGCGAGTGCCTAAATCTAACGAGGGAAGACACATGACCACCGTAGAGCTTACAGTGAACGGCCGTCAGGTGCATCTGCCACTCGATCCGCGCACGACATTGCTGGACGCCCTGCGTGAGCATCTGCACCTCACCGGCACCAAGAAGGGCTGCGACCATGGTCAGTGTGGCGCCTGCACGGTGATTGTCGAGGGTCAGCGGATCAACAGCTGCCTCACGCTGGCCGTCATGCATGAAGGCGAAACCGTCACCACGATCGAGGGCCTCGGCACGCCGGAAAAGCTTCATCCGATGCAGCGGGCCTTCATCACGCATGACGGATATCAATGCGGTTACTGCACGCCCGGACAAATCTGTTCCGCCGTAGCCGTTCTGGGCGAGATCAAGGCGGGTATTCCCAGCCACGTGACGGAAAATCTGGAACAGGTCGCCTTCTCGGACGCGGAATTGCGGGAGCGGATGAGCGGTAACATCTGCCGCTGCGCCGCGTATCCCAACATCATCGCTGCCATTCGTGATGTCGCCGGGGAGGACAAGGCATGAGGCCATTCACCTACAGCCGAGCCGACAGCGTCGAAGATGCCGTGAAAGCCGCTGCGGATACGAAAGGCGCGCGCTTCATCGCAGGCGGCACCAATTTGCTCGACCTCATGAAGCTCCAGATCGAAACACCCTCGCATCTGATCGACGTCAATCATCTCGGCCTCGATCGGATCGAGCGGACGGCCGAGGGCGGCTTACGGATCGGGGCGATGGTCCGCAACACGGCACTTGCGGCGGACAAAATGGTGCGGCGCGACTATGCAGTGCTTAGCCGTGCGCTGCTTGCGGGCGCATCGGGCCAATTGCGCAACAAGGCAACGACTGCCGGAAACCTGCTCCAGCGCACCCGCTGCCCCTATTTTTACGACATACGCATGCCCTGCAACAAAAGGAAACCGGGCAGCGGATGTGGAGCATTGAAGGGGATCAGCCGCAGTCTGGCGATCATCGGCACCAGCGACGCCTGCATCGCGCAGCATCCTTCCGACATGGCCGTGGCGATGCGCGTGCTGGATGCGACGGTGGATACGGTGGCCCCGGACGGGACGCGCCGCTCCATTCCCATAGCGGATTTTCACCTGCTGCCGGGGGATACGCCACATGTCGAACATGCGCTGCAACCGGGCGAACTCATAACGTCGGTGACATTACCCCGGCCGATTGGCGGCACCCATGTCTATCGCAAGGTGCGCGATCGCCATTCCTATGCCTTTGCCCTTGTTTCCGTGGCGGCAGTGTTCGACGGGGATGGCGGCGCCCGCTTCGCTTTTGGCGGCATCGCGCCCAAGCCATGGCGCGTCCCGGCCGCGGATGCGGCGGCCAAGGCTGGTCCGGCTGCGGTTGCTGAAGCCGCGTTGGCAGGCGCACGGCCCACCGATCAGAACGCGTTCAAGCAGCAACTGACCGCCAGGACGCTGGCATCCCTCTTCCGCCAGAAGGAGGCGCGGCCATGAAGTTCGACAAGCCCGCTACGATCAATCCCATCGATCGCGGCCGCGTAGTCGGGATTGCGCATGATCGCATCGACGGAGCGGCAAAGGTCACAGGAACCGCGCCCTATGCCTATGAACGGCATGATGCCGCGCCCCATGCCGCCTATGGCTGGATTGTCGGATCGTTAATCGCGAAGGGCAAGATCGACGCGATGGACCTGCGTGCCGCTCAAGCGGCACCGGGCGTTCTGGCCATCGTCACGCATCAAAATGCCGGGCCGCTCGCGAAGGGCGGGAGGAACACCGCTCACCTGCTGGGCGGACCCCTGATCGAACATTATGATCAGGCGGTGGCGTTGATCGTCGCCGATACGTTTGAAAATGCCCGCGACGCCGCACGGCTGCTGCGCATCGACTACAGCCCGGAAAAAGGGCGTTACGATCTCGCTACCGAACGCGGGAATGCCATCGTGCCGGAAGAGGGGTTTGGCGGCCCGGCCGACACGCGCGCGGGGGATTTCGACGCGGGTTTCGCCAGCGCGGCGGTAAAGATCGACCGGAGCTACACGACGCCCGACCAAAGCCATGCGATGATGGAACCCCATGCGACCACGGCTGCATGGAATGGCGATCAGCTGACCTTATGGACATCCAACCAGATGGTCGCCTGGACCGTCGAGGACATGGCGGCCACGCTGAAGATCCCGAAGGAAAAGGTCCGGGTCGTCTCCCCCTATATCGGCGGTGGCTTTGGCGCGAAGCTGTTCCTGCGCGCCGACGCATTGCTGGCGGCTCTGGGCGCACGGATGGCGGGTCGGCCGGTCAAGGTGGCCCTCGCCCGGCCGCAGGTGCCCAACAACACCACCCACCGCGCCGCGACCATTCAGCGTATTCGCATCGGTGCGGACAAGGATGGCGTCATCGACGCGATCGCCCATGAAGTCTGGTCCGGCGATTTGCCGGGCGGTGGTCCGGAGGTCGCGGCGCAACAGACGCGGCTGCTTTATCGCGGTGCCAATCGGCTGACCGCGCACCGGCTGGCGGTACTGGACCTGCCCGAAGCCAATGCGATGCGCGCTCCGGGCGAAGCCGTGGGCCTGCTGGCGCTGGAAGTCGCCATGGATGAACTGGCCGAAGCCTGCGACATTGACCCGGTCGAACTGCGCATCCGCAACGATGTGCAATATGATCCGGAAGCAGGACCGCAGCGCCCCTTTTCCAGCCGCAAGTTCGTCGAATGCCTGCGTCAGGGCGCGGAGCGGTTCGGATGGGAGAAGCGTCATCCGCAGCCCGGCCAGATACGGGACGGCCGCTGGCTGATCGGCATGGGCGTCGCCGCCGCTTTCCGCAACAATCTCGTCGCGCCCTCCGGCGCACGGGTCGGCGTGGACCGGCGCGGCCATGTCATTGTGGAAACCGACATGACGGACATCGGCACCGGCAGCTACACCATCCTCGCCCAGACGGCGGCGGAAATGCTGGGCGTGCCGATCGAAGCGGTTACGGTGCGTCTGGGCGACAGTCGCTTCCCCATATCGGCTGGATCGGGCGGCCAGTTCGGCGCGAACAGCGCAACCGCAGGACTTTATGCTGCCTGCGTTGCTTTGCGAGCCAAGCTGGCCGCCAAGGCTGGCTTCCCGGCGGACGACGTCATTTTCGAAGACGGGCTGGTGCGATTTGGCAATCAGTCGCAGCCCATCGGCAGTCTCGCGGAAGAGGGCGGCCTGTGGGCGGAGGATCGGATCACCTTCGGCAAATTGACCAAAGACTATGCGCAGGCGACCTTCGGAGCGCATTTCTGCGAAGTCGGGGTAGACATCGACACGGCGGAAGTGCGGGTCAGGCGAATGGGCGGGGCGTTCGCGGCGGGCCGCATCCTCAATCCAAAATCGGCCCGCAGCCAGGTCATCGGCGCCATGACGATGGGTGTTGGCGCGGCATTGATGGAGGAGCTGCATGTCGACACGCGATTTGGCTTCTTCGTCAATCATGACATGGCCGAATATGTGGTCCCCGTGCATGCCGATATTCCCGAGCAGGATGTGCTTTTCCTTGATGAACTGGACGACAAATCCTCTCCGATGAAGGCCAAGGGCGTGGGCGAACTCGGCATCTGCGGTGCTGGCGCAGCGGTTGCCAATGCCATCTATAACGCCACGGGAATCCGCCTGCGCGACTATCCGCTCACCATCGACAAGCTGCTGGCCGGGCGGGAAGGGTCGGCGCTGGCCTGACGCCGCACGGCGGGCGGCGTCGTTGTCAGGGGCAGGGTGCACCGCTATCAGCGGCGCCATGAAAGCCGCGCCCCTTTGCCTATTGCCTGCATTGCTGTCCTCTGCCGCGCTCGCCCAACCGGCGGCATCTGACAATGCGCAGGCACGCATCGTCATCACGGGAGCGGGCTTGCCACTGCCGCCCGGCACGCCTGCCTATGGGTCGGTGGAGATCGAACGGCAACGCCTGCTAAACAGTGCGTCCGGCAGGATCGAAAGCATCCTGACCGACATAGCCGGGTTCCAGCAGTTTCGCCGATCCGACAGCCGGTCGGCAAATCCTTCGGCCCAAGGGGCGAGCTTGCGCGCCTTGGGCGGCAATGCGTCCAGCCGTACCCTGCTTTTGCTGGACGGCGTGCCGATGGCCGACCCGTTTTTCGGCTATATCCCTTTCAGCGCGCTGGTGCCCGATCGGCTTTCAGGCGCACGCGTGACGCGTGGGGGCGGCGTCGGCGCTTTCGGATCGGGCGCGGCCGCAGGGACCATCGAACTGGCAAGCGCCACACGTGAACAATTGCCCATGCTGGCCGCCAGCGCCCTTTATGGCAGCCGCGACGCGACCGAACTGTCCGCCAGCCTCACGCCTGATCTTGGCGGCGGCTTCGTCTCCCTCTCCGGCCGTTGGGACAGAGGAGATGGCTTCCAAACCACGCCATCGGACCAGCGCGTGTCAGCGACGGTCCCTGCCACCTATGACAGTTGGTCGGCCAATCTGCGCGCCGTGGTTCCGGTTTCCGCCAGCCAGGAACTGCAATTCCGCACGATATTGTTCCACGACGATCGGACGCTTCGCTTTCGTGGCGCGGACAGTGTGAGCGAAGGGCAGGATGTAAGCATCCGTTACGTGTCGCGGGGCCGGTGGCAGGTCGACGCCCTTGCCTATGTTCAGGCGCGCAACTTTTCGAACATCGTGATTTCCTCCAATCCGCCTTTCCGCAAGACGCTGGATCAGCGGAACACGCCTTCCACTGGTCTTGGTGGCAAAGTCGAACTGCGTCCGCCGGTTGGTTCGGATCATCTGCTGCGCATCGGCGTGGACAGCCGCTTTGCCAGTGGCGACATGTTCGAGGATGCCTACAGCGCCACCACCGGATTGGTTACCGCGCGCCGCCATGCGGGGGGGCGACAACTCACCACGGGCATGTTCGCCGAAGATGACTGGACGCTGGGTCGCCTTGTCCTGACGGGAGGGGTCCGAGCCGACCGTTGGACGATATCCGACGGCTTCTTCCGCGCGGCGGGTGCTGGCGCGACCGACCGGGATTTTAAGAATCGCTCCGACTGGCAGATGTCGGGCCGGACCGGGGTACTATGGCATGCCGGGGAGGGAATTTCCGTGCGAGGCGCGGCGTATACCGGCTTCCGCTTGCCGACGCTGAATGAGCTTTACCGGCCTTTCGTCGTCTTTCCGGTCACGACGCAGGCCAACGACGCTCTGGTGCCCGAGAAGCTGAAGGGGATCGAGGCCGGGATCGATGTCAGCCCCGTCAAAGGCATGACCTTGTCGGCAACCGCCTTCTATAACCGGCTGGACGACGCCATCGCCAACCTCACGATCGGCACCAATATGCGCAAGCGGGAAAATGTCGACGCCATCGTGGCCAAGGGGATCGAACTGAGCGCTGTCGGCCAGATAGGCTCGCTATTCCTGTCTGCCTCCTATGCCTACAGCCACAGCGTCGTTCATGCGTCGGGCAGCCTGTTCGACGGCCTTTCCCCTGCCCAGACGCCCCGCCACGCCGCCAGCACGACATTGGCCTGGCAGCCCCGGCGCGGATCTGGCCTGTCGGCCACCCTGCGTTATGTCTCCGCCCAGTATGAAGACGATCTTCATGCCGATCGCCTGCCGGGCGCCGTGACGGCCGACGCCGTCGCCCGCTTGTCGATCGGTCACGGCGTCCAACTGATCCTGCGCGGCGAAAATCTGTTCGATGAAGATGTCGTCACCCGCCGCGTCACCACCGGCACGGGGGTGTCGGAGGACCTCGGCGCGCCACGCACATTGTGGGTCGGACTGACCCTCAACCGCTGAATCTTACGCTTCTTGCTCCACTTTAAAGAGGGCAGACGCGCGCTTTGCTAGAGCGGCCGGAACGATCCGATCCGAGGTTCCGTGCGCGCAATTTTCGATGACTCTTCCCCGCCAGCTTTTTCGACGGCCCGATTGGCTGAATTTCGGTCGCCAAGCCCGGCGGAACTCGAAATTTTCTCCAGCCTCGCAGGCCCGGTTCAGCAGATCGCGCGCAACCGGACGATACGGCGGGAAGGGGATACCCCCCAGTCAATCTATATGCTGCTGGAAGGCTGGGCGATCAGCAGCATGACGCTGGCCGATGGCGGGCGGCAGATATTGAAGGTGCATTTGCCCGGCGACATTCTGGGCACGCCCAGCATGGCGCTCGACCGGGCGGCGGAGACTTTGACGGCGCTCACGCCCGTCAAGCTGCGCACGATCAGCCTGTCGGCCTTTGGCGGCCTTTTCACCCGCGCGCCGCACATGGCGGCCCTCATGTTCCTCAGCGTGCAGCAGGAACGCGTCATGCTGATGGACCGGCTCTGCTCGATCGGCCGCACTTCGGCCGAATCCCGCCTCGCCGACTTTCTGGTTCACCTGCATGGCCGCCTGAACGTGGTTCAGCCGGGCACCGGGCCGCGCTTCGAGCATCCGCTGACGCAGGAACAGATTGGCGACGTCATCGGCCTTACCGCCGTCCATGTGAACCGTGTCTTCCGCACGCTGGAGGACAAGGGACTCATCCTGCGGGACGGCCACATGATCGAACTGCTCGACATTCCGGCCCTGCGCAAACTCAGCGGCGTACCGCCCCGTACACTCGCGCGGGATTTGAGTTGGCTGCCCAAGCCGCTGCCCTGACCCGTGTCTGCCATGCTCCAGGAAAAGCCGGGAACGCGGCAGGACCGCCCGTCATCCCATCAGGATCATGTTCCGCCCCTGCGCCTTGGCCCGGTATAGCGCCGCGTCGGCATCGTTGAGCGCGCCCGCCCATTCCGCACCTTCGTTGACGAGCGCAACGCCCGCCGAAAAGGTGATGGCGCCCATCGGCTCATCGGTGTCACGCAGCCTGAAGGCCCGTTGCCCCAGATCGCGTCGGGCTGTGTCCAGCAGCTCCACGGCCTGTTCTGGCGCCAATCCCTTCATTACCACCAGAAATTCCTCGCCGCCCCAGCGGCCCACCAGTTGCCCGCCGCAGCTTTCGACCAGCGAAGTTGCGACCATCTTCAGCACCCGGTCGCCGACCGAATGGCCATATTGGTCGTTGACACGCTTGAAATGATCGACGTCGCAGATCGCGACGGCGAAGGAGCGTTTCGCGCTTTTCAGCTGGTCCATCGCCGTTTCCAGCGCTCGCCGGTTAAACAGGCCGGTCAACGCATCAAGGTTCGCGTCATGGCGCGCGGTGTCGAGTTCCTGCCTTAGGACCTCCACCTCCCTTGCTGCTGCGGCGAGATCCTGCTCGGCCCGCAAGGAACGTTCGATCATGTCGGAAATGACAAGGCCCACGCCAGCGACGTCCTTGTCCGCCAGCTTTTCATAACCGATGTTGAGGTCCCGGTTGAAATCTCCGGTCCGTTCCGCCGCGCTGTTGGCGACTTCGGCCAGCCGCAGGAGTTGATGCCGGGTCTGGTTTCTCAGGGCGTCGGCGTTATGGGCTGTACCCTGACCGCCAAAGCTGCCGAGACAGCGCACAAAGATGTCGTCCGCCTGCTGCTGACTCATCCTGATGCCGCCATCCGTGGCATCGTTGACGGCTTTCGACAGCGGCTCGTTCGTGCCGCTTTTCAGCACGTAGCCCATTGCATAATTTTGCGGCGTAGGCGCGAGGCTTTGACGTTGAAGAAACGTTAAGACCTCGTGCGCAACGGCTTGTTGCTCGCGCACCTAAAATTCCCCCCCGGATTTCCCGATTCCCCCGCAGGCGAAATAATATGGATTAAATTACGTAACAATAATCAAAAATAGGAAAATAGGCGAGCATGACTGCTCCAGCCGGTCGGGAAATGGTGCTGCCGGCGAGGATTGAACTCGCGACCTCAGCCTTACCAAGGATGCGCTCTACCACTGAGCTACGGCAGCACTTTCACCATCCCGCAGAGCCTTTCGGGCTGCGGAGCCGGGCCTATGGCCGCGCGCGTCCTGCTTGTCAAGGCGGGTTGCGGCCGATGCCCCAATTTGCTTATGGCGCGGCGATGACCAGTGGACAGGACGATCGCAAGGCACGGCTGGCGCAGGCGCTGCGCGACAATTTACGCCGCCGCAAGGCGCAGGCGCGGGAGGAGGCAGGTCGCGCCACGCCGTCACCAGCCAACCAGAAAGATCAGGCCGACGAATAAGGGTGCGACGCCGTCACAAGGGCGCGCAGGCCTGTTTCAACCATTCCAGCGCGTCACCATCCAGCTGCGGCCCGACAATCTCGACCGCCTTGGCATGATAGGCATCGACCCACGCCCGTTCGTCCGCCGTCAATAATTCCACCGCGATGGCGTTGCGATCGATCGGCGCGAAGGTCAGCGTTTCAAAGCCCAGCATCTCCCGCTCGGCTCCGGGCACATCACGCCGCTCGACCAGCACCAGATTTTCGATGCGGATGCCATATTCGCCGGTCTTGTAATAGCCCGGCTCGTTGGACAGGATCATGCCCGGTTGCAGAGGTTCGTCGCCACCTCCGGCTGTCGCAATGCGCTGCGGCCCCTCATGCACCGACAGGAAGCTGCCGACGCCATGCCCCGTGCCATGGGCATAGTCGAGCCCTTCCGCCCAAAGAAACTGGCGCGCCAGAACATCCAGCTGGCTCCCGCGCGTTCCCGCCGGAAACAGCGCCCGGCCAAGCGCGATATGCCCCTTCAGCACCAGCGTGAAGCGCCGCTTCATCTCTTCCGTCGGCGGCCCGATCGCGATCGTCCGCGTCACATCGGTGGTGCCGTCGCGATACTGGCCGCCCGAATCGACCAGATAGAAAGATCCCTGTTCAATCGGCCGATTGGTCTTTTCCTCGACCCGGTAATGCACCACCGCGCCATTGGGACCAGCGCCGCTGATTGTGTCGAAGGACAGGTCCTCCAGCAGCCCGGTCTCCTTGCGGAACACCTCCAGCCGGGCGGCGGCCGCAAGCTCATCGACCTCGCCCTTGGGCGTTTCGACGGCAATCCAGTGCAGGAAACGTGACAGGGCAGCACCGTCGCGTGCCTGCGCTGCCTTATGCCCGGCGATCTCCACCGGGTTCTTGATCGCCTTGGGCAGCACGGCCGGATCGCGGAGCGACAATATCGTTGCCCCGCCCGCGTCCAGCGCTTCGAAGATCGCCGCCACGGCCCGCTCCGGGTCCGCTGCCACCGTCTTGCCTGCAAAATCTCCCAGCGCGCCGGCAAAGTCCGCGCGCGGATGCACGCGCACTGCGTTGCCCAGATGCTGCACGACCACTTCGTCAATCTTCTCGGGCGCGACATAGAGGTCCGCCGTCGCATCGGCATGCACGATGGCATAGGCCAGCGCGACAGGGGTGCGCGACACATCCTTGCCCCGGATGTTGAAGGTCCAGGCGATGGAATCCAGCGCCGACAGCACCACCGCGTCCGCCTTCTTCGCCGTCAGCCAGTCGGCCATTGCCTGCCGCTTGTCCGCGGCGCTCTGCCCGGCATAGCGATCCTCATGGATCATCAGCCGCGCATCGCTGGGGGCAGGGCGATCGGGCCAAACGGCATCCACCGGATTGGTCTCCACCGCCACCAGCTCCGCCCCGCGTTCTGCCAGCGCTTCGCTCGCCGCCTTCACCCATGCGCGGGTGTGCAGCCAGGGATCATAGCCGATCCGCCCGCCCTCGGGAGCATGAACGCCCAGCCATGCCGCGACGGAGGTCTGCGGCACGCTCTCAAACTGCCAATGCGCGGCATCCACCTGCTCGCGCACTTGCAGCGTGTAGCGCCCGTCGACAAAGATCGCCGCTTCTTGCCGAAGCACCACCGCGCTCCCCGCCGATCCCTGAAAGCCCGTCAGCCAGGCGAGGCGCTGCGCATATTCGCCGACATATTCGCTCATATGCTCATCGGTCAGCGGCACCACAAAGCCGTCCAGCCGCTCGCGCACCAACTGTTCGCGCAGGGCTTTCAGACGGTCTTCATGGGTCGACATCGCATTTCCTTGATCGAGAACCCTTGCGCAGGGCAGGCTGCCGCCAACATAAGCAGGCCCAGCCGCTTATGCCAGCGCGCCTCCTATACGAGAATCAGGATACTGAATGACCGCCGACAGCACGCCTCCTTCCGCCGCCCGCCGCCCGCACAGCTTCGCCCGCCACGGCATCACAGTGGAAGATCCCTGGGCATGGCTGCGCGATCCGGGTTATCCGGACGTGAAGGACAAGGATGTCCTGTCCTATCTTGAGGCGGAAAACGCCTTTTTCGAAAAGGCGATGGAGCCGCACAAGCGGCTGACCGACGCGCTCTTTGCGGAGATGAAGGGCCGCATCAAGGAAGATGACAGCTCCGTCCCGCAAAAGGACGGCGATTATGTCTATTGGCGGGCGTTCGAGACCGGCGCGCAATATCGCAAATGGTATCGCCGCCCGGTCGCTGGTGGCGACGATCAACTGATCCTGGATGAGCCATCACTGGCGGAAGGACATGAATATTTTCGCCTCGGCGCGCTGTCGGTCAGCCCGGACGGCCGCTACCTCGCCTACGCCATCGACAATAATGGTTCGGAACGGTTCGAGGCGCGGATCAAGGACCTGTTCACCGGCGAAATCCTGCCCGAAGTCATCCCCGACACGCTCTCCTCGCTCGTCTGGACCAGCGACAGCAAGGGCCTGCTCTACGGCATTGCCAACGACCAATGGCGCACTGACAATGCGCGGCTCCACTGGCTGGGCCAGCCGGTGGATAGCGATGTCGAGCTTTTCCATGAGGATGATGAGGGCTTCCGCGTGTCGGTCGGCCTCACCTCCTCGGAAAAATGGATCGTCATCGCCACAGGCGACCATGTCACCACCGAAAGCTGGCTGCTGCCCGCCGACAATCCCTTGGCTCAGCCGCTGCTCGTTTCCGCGCGCAAGCCCGGCCGCGAATATGATGTCGATGAGCATGAGGACACGCTCTACATCCGCACCAACGACACCCATCCCAACTTCCGGCTGGTAAAAGCCTCGCTGAATGCTCCGGATAACTGGTCGGAAGTGATCGCCGCCGATCCGCATTTCTACCTGACCGATTTCACCCTGTTCAAAAACTTCTACGTCACCGAAGGGCGGCAGGACGGGCTCGACCAGATCGAACTGCGCGATTACGCGACCCACTCGGCCAAGCGGCTTTCCTTCCCGGAGGCGAGCTATTCCGCCTCGCTCGACGACAATCCCGAATATGATGTGACGAAGCTGCGCATCGGCTATGAATCCATGGTCACGCCGGACACCATCTACGACTACCACCTCGGCAACGGCGAGATGGAGGTTCTGAAGGTCCAGGAAATCCCCTCGGGCTACGACGCGACCCGCTACGCAACCGAACGGCTGACCATCCCCGCGCGTGACGGCACGCCCATCCCGGTCTCAATCGTCTATCCCAAGGACCACCCCCGCGATGGCAGCGCGCCGCTCCACCTCTATGGCTATGGCGCCTACGGCATCGCGATGGAACCGGGTTTTTCGACCAGCCGCCTGTCGCTGCTCGACCGGGGCTTTGTGTTCGCTCTCGCCCATATCCGGGGCGGCGATGACCTCGGCCAACAATGGTATCTGGATGGCAAGCTCGACAAGCGCACCAACACCTTCAACGACTTCGTCGATGTGGCGAAGGGCCTGATCGAGCACGGCTATACCTCAAAGGGTCGGATCAGCATCTCCGGCGGCTCGGCGGGCGGCGAGTTGATGGGGGCGGTGATTAATTCCGATCCTGACCTCTGGGGTGCCGTCGTCGCGCACGTCCCATTCGTCGATGTCCTCAACACCATGCTCGATGAAAGCCTGCCGCTGACGCCCGGCGAATGGCCCGAATGGGGCAATCCGATCGAGGACAAGGCGGCGTTTGAGACGATCCTGTCCTACGACCCCTACAATAATGTGAGGGCGCAATCCTACCCGCCGCTCCTCGTCACCGCCGGGCTTAACGACCCGCGCGTCACCTATTGGGAACCGGCCAAGTGGGTGGCAAAGCTGCGCGCGACCAAAACGGACCAGAATGTCCTGCTGCTCAAAACCAACATGGGCGCAGGCCATGGCGGTAAATCAGGCCGCTTCGAAAGCCTCCAGGAAACGGCCGAGGAATTCACCTTCATCCTCTGGCAGTTGGGTGCTGATGAGGCATGAGCGTGCTCGTCTCTCCTCCGTTCGCCCTGAGCCTGTCGAAGGGCTCTTCTTTTCTTTGGAGAGAAGTAATGGGCTTCGACAAGCTCAGCCCGAACGGAGAGAGGGGATAATGTCCTCCACATACACCACCCGGATCACCGCAGGCCCCGAGCATATCGACATGCTAGGCCATGTGAACAACGCCGTCTGGGTGCAGTGGATGGAGCAGGTCGCGACCGAACATTGGACCCGCGATGCCGCGCCGAAACATCTCGACGCTTATCTCTGGGTCGTGACGCGGCACGAGATCGACTATCGCGGCAATGTGCGGGAGGGGGAGCTGGTTACCGCGCGCACCTGGATAGCGGAACCGCCGCGTGGCGCTCGGTTCGACCGGCACATGGAATTCATCGGCCCGGACGGCAAGGTCAAGGTCAGCGCCAAATCCACCTGGGCGATCATCAACCGGACAAGCGGCCGCATCCTGCGCGTCCCAGCCGATGTCGCCGCCCCTTTTCTGCCAGACTGACGGCAGCCCATCTCTCTCCAGCAACCGCGCATCCGGAACCCGGTTCATTCCGGCACGTTACCCGGCCCTCAACAGTCTCAGGAGAGAATATGCGTAAATCCGGCTATTCCCTACGCGCTCTTGCCGCCGCTTCGGCGCTTTTCCTGGCGAGCGGTCCCGCGCTCGCAGGCGATGAAGAACAGGCGCTCACGGCCATCGCGCAGGCGCAGGGCAAGATCGACGCCGCCGCCAAGCTGCAGGCGGGCCAGTTCGATCCGGCCGTTCTCGCCAAAGCCCAGACTTCGCTCCGCCTAGCTCAGGAACGGCTGAAGAGCGGCAAGGAGCAGGATGCTATCAAGGCCGCCGTCGAGGCGCAGGGCTTTGCCGACACCGCCATCGGCCAGAGCCAGGTGAGCGTCAAGACCGATGCAGAGGTTCAGGCGTCCACCGCCGCCGCCGCGCAGCAGGATGCCGCCGCCGCCAATGCGCGCGCTGATGCCGCCGAACGTGCCGCCGTTTCCGCTGCTGCCGACGCAAGGGCCGCGCGCGCCGCCGCTGCGACCGCCCCGGCCGCCACCACCGTCACTACCGAAACCGTGAAAAGCGCACCTGTGACAACCGTCCGCAAGGCAGCGCCGGTCAAGCGCAAGATCGTCCGCAAGACGACTTCCGCGCCCGTGCGTGCCACGGTCGTTGAAAAGACGACGACCACCGTCACCAACCGCTGACAACTGGAAGGCAAGCGGCCTCGCGTCCTAAACCGGGGCCGCTTTGCTTAACCTTAGGAGAAGATGCCCACGGCACCTTCCGCCCATAGCAACGTGGCCAGGATGAAGATGGCACCGGCCCACAACAACCGTCGCCCGCGCCCGGTAATTAGCCGCGCACCGAGCTGATAGATCAGCGTAGCGCTGGCGAGCAGCACGCTCGCCACAAGGAAATCATGGCCGGTCCAGCGCACCTCATCGGTGAACCGCATTGCGACCAGCGGCACCATCAAGATGATCGCGATCGCCGCCCAAGGCGCCAGTCGCCAGCCGCGACCGGAGTCCGTCATCTGCCGCATCCTCAACCCATCCTCATCGACGCTTCCCTGACCGCGATGCCGTCATCGATCACCGGATCTGAGGGCATCTCCTCTCGCTCTGTCGCCTGGCGCGTCCACATCGCGGCATAGAGCCCATCGGCCCGCACCAGATCAGCATGGCGTCCGCGTTCCACGATCCGTCCCTGATCCAGCACGATGATCTCATCCGCGTCCACCACCGTCGACAGGCGATGCGCCACCACCAACGTCGTTCGCTTGCGGGAAATGTTGCGCAATACATCCTGGATTTCCGTCTCCGTCCGGCTGTCGAGCGCGCTTGTCGCCTCGTCCAGCACCAGCACGGGCGGGTCCTTCAGCAGCGTGCGAGCAATCGCCACGCGCTGCTTTTCGCCGCCCGACAGCTTCAAGCCCCGTTCGCCCACCCGCGTGTCATAGCCCTGCGGCAGCCGCATGATGAAATCATGGATCGAGGCAGCCTTGGCCGCTGCCTCGATTTCCGCCTGCGTCGCGCCTGCCCGGCCATAGCCGATATTATAACCGACCGTGTCGTTGAACAGCACCATGTCCTGCGGCACGATGCCGATCGCCGCGCGCAGGGATGCCTGCGTAACCTGCGCAATGTCCTGTCCGTCGATCAGGATGCGGCCACCCTGAATGTCGTAGAAACGGAACAGCGTACGCGCGATGGTGGACTTGCCCGCACCCGAAGGCCCGACGATCGCCAATGTCCGTCCGGCTGGCACGGCAAAGCTCACATCATGCAATATCTCGCGATCGGGATCATAGCCGAAGCGCACATGATCGAAGCGTACTTCCCCCGCGTGGACGTGCAGCGCCGGGGCGTTCGGCGCATCGGCGATCTCCGCCTCCGTATCGATCAGCTTGTACATCGCCTCCATGTCGATCACGCCCTGCCGGATCGTCCGGTAAACCATGCCCAGCAGATCGAGCGGCCTGAATAGTTGGCTAAGTAATGTGTTAACCAGCACCACGTCGCCGGTGGTGAAGCTGCCCTTGCTCCATCCCCACACGGTATAACCCATCGCGCCCGCCATCATCAGATTGGTGATCAGCGATTGGCCGATATTCAGCCAGGCTAGGCTGTTTTCCGATTTGACGGCGGCATCGGCGTAACGCCGCATCGCCGTGGAATAGCGCGCTGCCTCGCGACTTTCCGCGCCGAAATATTTCACCGTCTCGAAATTCAATAGGCTATCAACGGCGTGCGCGACCGCGTTGGTGTCCATGTCCACCATGTCGCGGCGCAGTTGATTGCGCCATTCGGTGATGGTGCGGGTGAACCAGATGTAGAGGCCCACCATCGCCAATGTCGCGACGACGAGGCCCGGCCCGAACTTGACGAAGAAGATGACGCAGACCGCCGCCAGTTCCAGCACCGTCGGCGCAATGTTGAACAGCAGGAAATACAGCATCGTGTCGATGCTCTTGGTCCCGCGCTCCACGATCTTGGTGACCGCGCCCGTGCGCCGATCAAGGTGAAAGCGCAGCGACAACCGGTGCAGATGCTTGAAGACATCATCGGACAGCCGCCGCCCGGCCTCCTGCCCAACCCGCTCGAACACGGCGTTGCGCAGATTGTCGAACAGCACGCTCCCAAACCGCGCGCCCGCATAGGCGACGACCAGGGCGACGGCGAGCGCTACGCCCGGTTCCAGACCCGGCGCCATCCGGTCGATCGCGGCCTTATAGGCGAAGGGCATGGCGAGGCTGATGACCTTGGCGAATACCACCAACAGCATGGCAATGGACACGCGCCGCCGCAGCGCCGGGGCGTCTGCGGGCCAGAGATAGGGAAGAAACCGCCGCAGCGTGGCCCAGACGGGCGGAAGGGGGGTGTTGTCAGGTGTGGATGGCGGCATCGGGGGAATGTAGGCGACCGGCGCCCATCTTATAAGCCCCTCCCTTCAGGGAGGGGGAAGGGGTGGGGGCGAGCGCAGCGAGCCGACGCCCTATCCCAGAGGGCGGCACGATTGCTGGCGCAATCGCGGCCCACCCCCCGGCCCCTCCCGCCTGCGGGAGGGGAGTAGTGTCGCTTAATCCCGCAACAACTCATTGATCCCGGTCTTCGACCGCGTCTGCGCATCCACGCGCTTCACGATCACCGCGCAATAAAGGCTCGGCCCTGGCGTGCCGTCAGGCAGCGGCTTACCCGGCAAGGACCCCGGCACGACCACCGAATAGGGCGGCACTTCACCGATGAACACTTCGCCGGTCGAGCGATCGACGATCTTGGTCGACATGCCGATGAACACGCCCATCGACAGCACCGAACCCTTGCCGATGCGCACGCCTTCAACGACTTCCGACCGCGCGCCGATGAAGCAGTCATCCTCGATGATCACCGGGTCAGCCTGCAACGGCTCCAGCACGCCGCCAATGCCAACGCCGCCCGACAGGTGGACATTCTTGCCGATCTGCGCGCAGCTGCCAACGGTCACCCAGGTGTCGACCATCGTGCCTTCATCGACGAATGCGCCGATATTGACGAAGCTCGGCATCAGGATGACATTCTTCGCGATATGCGAACCCGCACGGGCGAAACTGCCCGGCACCGCACGGAAACCGGCGGCGCGAAATGCCCCTTCATCCCAGCCCGCGAACTTGCTCGGCACCTTGTCCCACCAATGGCCAGCGCCCGGACCATTGTCGATCATGACATTGTCGTTGAGGCGGAAGGACAGAAGAACCGCCTTCTTCGCCCATTGATTGACCTGCCAGCCCTCCGCCGTGGGTTCAGCAACGCGCAACTCACCCTTGTCCAGCAGCGCCAGCGCCTTGTCGACCGCCTGACGGACTTCGCCCTGCGTTGTCAGGCTGACATTGGCCCGGTCCTCCCAGGCGGCGTCGATGGTGGCGATCAGATCTTGGCTCATGGTCTTGTCCCCAGAATGTCGGCCAAAAATGGCGTCAGATGGTCGGTTTCGAAATCGATAAAATCCGGATGATGCTCGTGATTGCCTGCTTCAGAGCCATTATTCACCCAGATGGTGGACATGCCGATCGCCTTGGCAGGCCGCAGGTTGCGCGCCATATCCTCGAAGAAAGCGGCGCGGGTAGGATCGACGCCATGGACACGGCACAGCTCGGCATAGCCCGACGGATCGGGCTTCGGAATATATTGGCAGGCATGGATGTCGTGGATCAGCTCGAATGTCTGCCCAAGACCCAGCTTGTCGAGTACGCGCTGCGCATAATCCGCATCGCCATTGGTGAAGATCAGGCGGCGGCCGGGCAGGGCAGCGATATGCGCATTCAGCGCCTCATCCACCTCCAGCCGATCCATGGAAATATCATGCACATAGTCCAGGAAAGCGCGCGGCTCGATGCCATGATGATGCATCAGCCCCGATAGCGTCGTGCCATGTTCCATGAAATAGCGCTTCTGCGTGGCCTTCGCGACGTCCGGGTCACAGCCCAGCAGCCCTTGAATAAACTCGCCCATCTTCACGTCGATCAGCGCGAACAGGTCCGCCTTCGCCGGGTACAGCGTATTGTCCAGATCGAAGATCCAGCAATCGACATGATCAAGCTCGGCACGCATGGCCGCGCCCTAGTCTTCACAACCCCAAGAGGCAACATCTAACCCTTCTCCCCCATGGGGAGAAGGATACGAAGCCTTGGCCCGAAAGGCCTTAGGCGAAGTTGGATGAGGGGGAAGGGGCTAGGCGTCATCTCTCGCCCCTCTCCAGTTCCGACTAGGCGCTTCGCACCAAGTCTCCACATCCTCTCCCCTGAAGGAGAGAGGACAAGCATCAGCGCCCCGGCACTTCACTATCCTGATAAAAACTCTGCACAGCCTCCCACGCATCCTCGGCCGTCTCGACCCAGGTCAGCAAATTCAAGTCCGAAGGCGAAATCACCCCCTCATCCGCCAGCGCTTCGAAATCCACAACACGGGTCCAAAAATCCCGCCCGAACAGCAATATCGGGATGGGCTTCATCTTCCCGGTCTGGATCAACGTCAGCAGTTCAAACATTTCGTCAAAAGTACCGAACCCGCCCGGAAACACAGCCAATGCCCGCGCCCGCAACAGGAAATGCATCTTCCTGAGCGCGAAATAGTGGAACTGGAAGCTCAGCTCCGGCGTCACGAAACGATTGGGCGCCTGCTCATGCGGCAGCACGATGTTCATCCCGATCGTCTGCGCGCCCACATCCGCCGCGCCGCGATTGGCCGCTTCCATGATCGAAGGGCCGCCGCCCGAACACACCACGAAGTGGCGGCATCCCGCCTCATTCACCGGATATTGCGCCGCCATCCCCGCTAGCTTGCGCGCTTCTTCATAATAGCGCGCCTTCTTCCCCAGATTCTCCGCGATCCGCCGCTGGTCGGGCGTCGTGGCGGCGTCGATCCGCGCCTGCACTTGGCTTGGCTCCGGGATGCGAGCCGATCCATAAAAGACGAAAGTGGATTCGATCCTCGCTTCGTCCATCAACAGTTGCGGCTTCAACAGTTCCAATTGAAACCGCACCGGCCGCAAATCCTCGCGCAGCAGGAACTCCGTATCCTGAAAAGCCAGGCGGTAGGCGGCGCTGGTGGTTTGCGGGGTGTCCACGCCTTTCTGGGCATCGGCGGCTTCCTGCCGGGCGGGACGGAATTTGCGTTCTTCGATTTCTTTTCTTGTCATTCAACCCAACTTAGGAAGGTCAGCGGCAAAAGCCACCCGCCTTTTTCGCGCTCAGCGGCAAAAGCCGCCCTCGCCGCTGTCAGCGGCAAAAGCCACCTCTTCCACCCATATCGAAATGAAAATGATCATGATGCGCGACATTATAGTCGGGGCTGAGCACCGTGCGGAACCGCTTGCAGGCGCTCGCTCTGACTACCTCCAGAAACTGCCGCGTCTGCCGGTCGCCATTCCATCCCTGCTCGATGGTGATCCGCCGCCCGTCTGACAGGACAAAGGCCGACACATCCACCGCATTGCTGTGCGCATGTTCGGACAGCCTCCCGCTGCCAGCGATCGGCCGACAATTATAGGTGCCGAAAGTCTCGATCCGCTCGATCTCCGCGCCCAGGATCAGTCGCGCGGCAGGCTGAACCCCATAGCGCGCCCATGCCGCGAAATTGGCTGCCAGCCCGCATGTCATCGCGCCCAGATTGGTGGCAGGCACGCCGATGTCGAGCAGCTTGACGCTGCCCATCGCCGAACAGCCGCCGCCGAAATTCTGATCGGGCAGGGGCGTGAACAGCACCGATTGCGATTGCAGCTTCACCAGGCACTGGCGCAATTCCATCGGCGGAGGCGCGGCAGGACGGGCGCTCTTTACAGGCTTGGACGGACGCTCCACCCGCCCGCGCGGGACGAGGTCCCCGCCGCACGATGCCAATGTCACGCACAGCGCCAGCAGAGCCGCCTGGCCCGCGCCGCGTATCGCCGCTTTCCCCCTGACCCGCTCGTTCATGATCAACCATTTACCATGCCTGACGCAATTGAGGGTTAACGAGCGCAACGGTTCGTCGCATCCAGACATTCAGCTTGACTCTTCCCCTGCGATCTTTAGGGCGGCCAGCGGGCCACGCGGTCCCAACGCCGCGCGAGCTCTCTGCAAGGAGAAGCGTACATGACTGATGTTACCGCCGCCGACGCCACTATTGCGCCCGCGGCCAAGCCGACGAATAAACCGGCTCGCCCCTATTTCTCTTCGGGTCCCTGCGCCAAGCCTCCGGGCTGGAGCGCCGACAAGCTGAGCGCTGAATCCCTCGGCCGCTCGCACCGCGCAAAGATCGGCAAGACGCGCCTCGCTTACTGCATCGACCTGATGCGCGAGCTGCTGAACCTGCCCGACACCCACCGCATCGGCATCGTGCCTGGTTCCGACACCGGCGCTTTCGAAATGGCGATGTGGACGATGCTGGGCGCCCGCCCGGTGACGACGCTCGCCTGGGAAAGCTTTGGCGAAGGCTGGGTGACGGACGCCGCCAAGCAGCTCAAGCTCGATCCCACGATCATCCGCGCCGACTATGGCCAGTTGCCTGACCTCGGCACTGTCGATTTCTCGAACGACGTTCTCTTTACTTGGAACGGCACGACCTCGGGCGTGCGCGTGCCGAACGCCGACTGGATCCCGGCGGATCGCGAAGGCCTGACCTTCGCCGACGCCACCAGCGCAGTCTTCGCGTACGAGATCGACTGGACCAAGATCGACGTCGCCACCTTCTCCTGGCAGAAAGTTCTCGGCGGCGAAGGCGGTCATGGCGTGCTGATCCTCGGCCCCCGCGCGGTCGAGCGTCTGGAAAACCACACCCCCGCCTGGCCGCTGCCCAAGGTCTTCCGCCTGATGGCAAAGGGCAAGCTCGCCGAAGGCATCTTCAAAGGCGAGACGATCAACACCCCGTCCATGCTGGCTGTCGAAGACGCGATCTTCGCGCTGGAATGGGGCAAGTCGCTGGGCGGCCTCAACGGCCTGATCGCCCGCAGCAACGCCAACGCGGCCGCGCTCAACAAGATCGTCGAGGAGCGCAGCTGGCTCGGCCATCTCGCTGCCGATCCGGCGACCCGCTCGACCACCAGCGTCTGCCTGACCGTCGAAGGTGCGGACGAAGCTCTCATTAAGAGCATGGCTGGCCTGCTGGAAAAGGAAGGCGCGGCCTATGACGTCGCGGGTTACCGCGATGCCCCGGCTGGCCTGCGCATCTGGTGCGGCGCGACGGTAGAGACCGCCGATATCGAAGCGCTCGGTCCGTGGCTCGACTGGGCCTACGCAACGGCCAAGGCTGGCTGACCCTCACCTAGTTACGTCACCCCGGCCTTGAGCCGGGGTCCCGCTTCTTCTTCCGTCCGCCCGCAGCCAAGCGGGACCCCGGGTCAAGCCCGGGGTGACGGTGAAAACACAGGAATCATCAGATGCCCAAGGTACTTATTTCCGACAAAATGGACCCCCGCGCCGCCGCGATCTTCCGCGAACGTGGCTTGGAAGTCGATGTAATCACCGGCAAGACCCCGGAAGAGTTGAAGGCGATCATCGGCCAATATGACGGCCTCGCCATCCGCAGCTCGACCAAGGTGACCAAGGAAATCCTGGACGCCGCGCCCAACCTCAAGGTCATAGGCCGCGCAGGCATCGGCGTCGATAACGTCGATATCCCTGCCGCCTCGGCCAAGGGCGTGATCGTCATGAACACCCCGTTCGGCAACTCGATCACCACCGCCGAACATGCCATTGCGCTGATGTTCGCGCTCGCCCGCCAGTTGCCCGAAGCCAACGCCCAGACGCAGCAGGGCCTGTGGCCGAAGAACGGCTTCATGGGCGTTGAAGTCACCGGCAAGACGCTGGGTCTGATCGGCGCGGGCAATATCGGCTCGATCGTCGCCAGCCGCGCGCTTGGCCTCAAGATGAAGGTGGTCGCCTTCGACCCCTTCCTCACCCCCGAGCGCGCCGTTGAAATGGGCGTGGAAAAGGCCGACCTCGACACGCTGCTGGCGAAGGCGGACTTCATCACGCTGCACACGCCGCTGACCGACCAGACCCGCAACATTCTGAGCAAGGAAAACCTTGCCAAGACCAAGAAGGGCGTGCGCATCATCAACTGCGCGCGCGGCGGTCTGGTCGATGAAGCCGCGCTCAAGGAAGCGATGGATTCCGGCCACGTCGCAGGCGCGGCGCTCGACGTGTTCGTGCAGGAACCGGCCAAGGAATCGCCGCTGTTCGGCACCCCCAACTTCATCTGCACCCCACACCTTGGCGCCTCGACCGACGAAGCGCAGGTCAACGTCGCGCTTCAGGTCGCCGAACAGCTCAGCGACTATCTGCTCGACGGCGGCATCACCAACGCGCTGAACGTGCCCAGCCTGTCCGCAGAAGAAGCCCCCAAGCTCAAGCCCTATATGGCGCTGGCGGAAGAACTGGGCAGCCTCGTCGGCCAGCTGGAAGGCGACCGCATTCAGGGCGTCTCGGTCGAGGTCGAAGGCCATGCCGCCGAACTCAATCAGAAGCCGATCACGGCGGCGGTCCTCGCTGGCCTGATGCGCGTCTATTCGGACACGGTGAACATGGTCAACGCACCCTTCCTGGCGAAGGAACGCGGCCTCGACGTCCGTGAGGTCCGTCACGACCGCGAGGGCGACTATCAGACCCTCGTCCGCGTCACGGTTAAGACCGAAGCAGGCGACAAGTCGGTCGCTGGCACCCTGTTCGGCCACGGCAGCCCGCGCCTTGTCGAGCTGTTCGGCATCAAGGTTGAAGCCGACCTCGAAGGCCACATGCTCTACATCGTCAACCAGGACGCGCCCGGCTTCATCGGCCGTCTCGGCTCGACGCTCGGCGAAGCAGGCGTCAACATCGGCACCTTCCACCTCGGCCGTCGCAGCCAGGGCGGTGAAGCCGTGCTGCTGCTGTCGGTTGACGGCGCGGTCAATGACGATGTGCTGAAGGCCATCTGCAACCTCGCAGGCGTGAAGACGGTGAAGCTGTTGAAGTTCGCCTGATCCTGAACAAACTCCGTTCGGTTCGAGCTTGTCGAGAACCGAACGGAGGCTGGATAATCTGGCCGATCTTGCTAAAGGCCAGCCCATGACCACCATCCCACCCGGCCTCCTTCCCGAAGGACTCTCCGACCGCCTGCCGCCGCAGGCCGAAGCCTCCGCGCGTCTCGCGCGCCGCGTGCTCGATACCGTGGCGTCCCATGGCTATGAGCGCGTCATGCCGCCGCTCGCCGAGTTTGAGGAAACGCTGGTCAGCCGCCTCAAATCCATGCGCGCGCAGGACCTTGTCCGTGCCGTCGATCCGGTGTCGCAGCGCAGCTTGGCGCTCCGCCCCGACATGACCGCCCAGGTCGGCCGTATCGCCGCCACCCGCCTCGCCAGCGCGCCCCGTCCGCTGCGCCTGTCCTATGGCGGCCCGGTCATCCGGCTGAAGGCCAACCAACTCCGCCCCGAACGCGAACGCCTGCAAGTCGGCGCCGAACTCATCGGCAGCGATAGCGTCGCCGCCGCCGTCGAGATCGTCAACGTAGCGATCGAGGCGCTGCAAGCCGCGGGCGTCACCGGAATCACGATCGACTTCACCCTGCCGGACCTGATCGACAGCCTAGCCGCCGGCCCCCTCCCGCTCGCTCCCGAAGAGATCGAAGCCGTCCGCGCCGAACTCGACGCCAAGGATGCGGGCGCCCTCGCTGCGATCAGCCCGGCCGCCGCCGCGTATCTCCCCCTGATGGAAGCGACCGGCCCCTTCCACCCCGCGATGGAGATGCTCGAAGCGCTCAACGCCAAACTCGGCGGCGCAATCGACAGCCGAATCGCGGGCCTGCGCGCCATCGCCAAGCCGATCGGCTGGGACATCACGCTGACGCTCGATCCCACCGAGCGCCACGGCTTTGAATATCAGAACTGGTTCGGCTTCTCGATCTTCGCCGAAGGCTTCATCGGCGAGATCGGCCGGGGCGGCAGCTATGCCATCACTCGCGCAGACGGGTCGGAAGAACCGGCGATCGGCTTCTCGCTCTACCCCGATCCACTCATCGACGCGGGTTTCGGCGCGGAAACGCCTCAGCGCCTCTTCCTCCCCCTCCACCATGACGAAAGTCGCGCCGCGCAACTTCGCGCTGACGGCTGGCAGACCGTCGCAGCACTCACAGGCCAGGAAAATGGGGAAGCGCTGCGCTGCACCCATTGGCTGGACGGCGACGAGCCGCGCCCCTACTGACTTGACGCATAGGGGGCAGCGCGGCTAACGCGCGCCCCGCATAGGGCGTGAAGCGTCCGCTTGATCCCACCGGCATGCCGAGTCCCGTCGAAGGGCATGGCCGGTCCCCGCGGCGGGCGGAGGACTGTATCTGTGGCTAACGTGACCGTGATCGGCGCCCAATGGGGTGACGAAGGCAAGGGCAAGATCGTCGACTGGCTGTCGGAGCGCGCCGATGTCGTCGCCCGCTTTCAGGGCGGCCATAATGCGGGCCACACGCTGGTTGTGGGCGAAAAGGTCTACAAGCTCTCGTTGCTCCCCTCGGGCATCGTGCGCGGCACGCTCAGCGTCATCGGCAACGGCGTCGTCCTCGACCCCTGGCACTTCCGCGATGAAGTCGCCAAGCTGAAGGGGCAGGGCGTCGAGATCACCCCTGAGAACCTCCAGATCGCCGAAACCTGCCCGCTGATCCTGCCTTTCCACCGCGACCTCGATGGCCTGCGCGAAGATGCATCGGGCACGGGCAAGATCGGCACCACCCGCCGCGGCATCGGCCCGGCCTATGAGGACAAGGTCGGCCGCCGCGCCATCCGTGTCTGCGACCTTGCCCATCTCGACGATCTTGGCCCGCAACTCGACCGCCTGACCGCCCACCATGACGCCCTGCGCGCGGGCTTCAACGAAGCGCCGATCGACCGCGACGTGCTGATGGCGGAATTGCGTGACATCGCCAGCTTCATCCTCCCCTTCGTCAAGCCCGTCTGGCTGACGCTCAACAAGGCGAAGGCGGCAGGCCAGCGCATCCTGTTCGAAGGCGCGCAGGGGACCTTGCTCGACATCGACCACGGCACCTATCCCTTCGTCACCTCGTCCAACACGGTCGCGGGCACGGCGGCGAGCGGCACTGGCCTTGGCCCCAATGGCGCGGGCTTCGTGCTCGGCATCGTCAAAGCCTACACCACTCGCGTTGGCTCCGGTCCCTTCCCGACGGAACTGGAGGACGAAACCGGCCAGCGCCTCGGCGAGCGCGGCCATGAGTTCGGCACCGTCACCGGCCGTAAGCGTCGCTGCGGCTGGTTCGACGCCGTGCTGGTACGCCAGTCGGTCGCCGTCTCGGGCGTCACCGGCATCGCGCTCACCAAGCTCGACGTGCTGGATGGCTTCGACACGCTGAAAATCTGCGTCGGCTACAAGATCGGCGACCAGACCTACGACTATCTCCCCGCCCATGCGCAGGATCAGGCGAAGGCGCAGCCCATCTACGAAGACATCGAAGGCTGGCAGGACACGACGGCGGGCGCCCGCAGCTGGGCCGACCTGCCCGCGCAGGCGATCAAATATATCCGCCGGATCGAGGAACTGATCGGCTGCCCGGTCACGCTCGTCTCGACCAGCCCCGAGCGCGAGGACACCATCCTCGTGCGCGATCCCTTCGCGGATTGATCCGATGGCAGGCGATCGCTTCGAGCGTCACAAACAGCCCTGGACGGCGGATGAGCTGCAAAAGCTCCATTCTCTGGCGAAAAAGGGCATGGCACTGAAAGCGATCGCCAAGGCCCTGACCCGCAGCGAGGAATCGGTAAAAGCCCGCGCCAAGCAGGACGGGCTTTCGATAGCGAAGTTGCGGTAAAGGCCATCGAATCCCGTCATGCCAGCGAAAGCTGGCATCTCGGGCCTCACGCCGTGCCCTATCTCCTGAGATGCCAGCTTCCGCTGGCATGACGAATGAAGGGGTGAGCCGATATGCTGGACGCGCGCTCATGCCGATGCGACAAACCTCCCTTTACAGCAAGGGAGCGCCGCCATGTCCCTCAACCTCCTCATCCTCTACGGCTCCTACCGGCGTAACCGCATGGGCATCCGCCTCGCCGACTATCTCATCAACGGCTTCCAGCAACTCGGCCACAAGCCCGAACTTATAGACGCGATGGAGGTCGGCCTCCCCATGCTCGACCAGCGCTACAGTGACTACCCGCCCGGCCAGGCCCCCGCAGCCATGGCCGCGCTGGCCGACCGCCTCACCGCTGCCGACGCCTTTGTCTTCGTGACCGGCGAATATAATCGGGGCGTTCAACCCGGCCTCAAGAATCTCGTCGATCATTATCTCAAGGAATTCGACCGCCGCCCCGCCGCGATCGCCAGCTATTCGGCGGGTCGTTATGCAGGGGTCAACAGCCACGCGGCTTGGACCGTGACGCTGTCCGCCATGGGCATGGCCGTCATCCCGGAACGTTTGAGCGTCGGCCAGATCGCCCAGACGCTTGATGAGCAGGGTTAGCCACAGGGTGACGGCGGCGCGGCGCTCGAACGCGGTTTTGCGGGTTTCGCGAGCAGCCTCATCTGCTGGGCGGAAGCGGCGAAGGCAGCGCGCTGACCTCCCCCCGTTGCAAAGAGGGCGTCACGCGCAGCCGGTAAATTGTCCCCCGCCCGCATCCAAAGGATGGCCGCTTTGTTTATGCCCTCCTGTGCTGAAATCCGGAGAAATGCATGATCGTCAATGCCGCGCCCAGCCTGCGCCAGATTGCGAGTGAAGTTTGGAAGCCGCTCGCCCTGTTGTTCATCTGGGACTGTGCGGTCACGATCACCTATTTCATCCTGCCCTTTCGCGCGCCACCGCTGCCGCTCACCCTGTTCGGCTCGGCGCTGGCGCTCTTCCTCGGCTTTCGCAGCAACTCATCCTATCAACGCTGGTGGGAAGGACGCATCCTCTGGGGCGCGATGATCAACGCCTCGCGCAGCCTAGCGCGCGCCACGCGCAACTTCCTGCCCGATCCCGAAGCGCGGGACCTGAAGCGAGAGATCATCAAACGGCAGATAGCCTATGTGAACGCCTTGCGATGCCAGTTGCGCCGCCAACCCTTCGATGATCGGGTCACCGGCTTTATCGAGGAACGGGACAAGGAGCAAGCGCTGGCGCGCACCAATCCAGCCAATGGCCTGCTGGACAGCGCCGGGCGCCGGATCGACATCGCCCGCCGGGAAGGATGGATCGACACTATCCAGCAAACGCAGATGGAAAAGACGCTGGTCGATATCTCCAATGCGCAAGGGGGGATGGAGCGGCTCAAGAACACGCCGTTGCCTATCCAATATCGGTTCCTGCCGACGCTGTTCACGCATCTCTTCTGCGTATTGCTGCCGATCGGGCTGGTGGAAACCCTTGGCCTTGCGACGCCGCTGGGGTCGACGGTGGCGGGCCTCATGTTCCTCGCCGTGCTGCGGATCGGCGACGATCTGGTCGATCCCTTCGCTAATAGTGTCCATGATGTGCCACTCTCCGCCATGTGCCGGACGATCGAGATCGACCTGCTCCAATCCATCGGCGACGACGCGCCTGCGCCGGATCAGCCGGTCAGGGGCATATTGTGGTAGCGATCAGCTTCGCGGATCTTCGTCCACCATGTCCGACGCCAGCTCCAACCCCGCGCGGCCATGCGCGGGCGTATGGGCCGGGGCCTTGGGATGCGGCACGAATTCGGGTTCCTCGACCTCCAGCATGCCTTCCCATTTGGTGATGACCGACGTGGCGATGGCGTTGCCCAGCACATTGGTGGCGGTGCGGCCCATGTCCATGAAATGATCGACGGCCAGGATGAAGGCGATGCCTTCCACCGGCAGGTCGAACTGGCCCAGCGTCGCCGCAACGACGACGAGCGAGGCGCGCGGGACGGCGGCGATGCCCTTGCTCGTCACCATCAGGACAAGCAGGATAGTGATCTGCGTCGCGATCGGCAGGTCGATGCCATAGGCCTGCGCGATGAAGATCGTAGCGAAGGTCGAATACATCATCGACCCGTCGAGATTGAACGAATAGCCGAGCGGCAGCACGAAGCTATAGATACGACGGGGGACGCCGAACCGGTCCAGCTGCTCCAGCATCTTGGGGTAGGCGGCTTCCGACGATGCCGTGGAAAAGGCGATCAGCAGCGGCTCACGCACATATTTGAGCAGCTTGATCATCCGCCGCCCCAGGAAGATCGCCCCGGCGCCACAGAGCAGCAGCCACAGCGCGAAGAGCGAAAGGTAGAATTCGCCCACCAACTCGCCAAAGGTCTTGAGCACGCCCAGCCCTTCGGTCGTGATTGCCGACGCCAGCGCCCCGAATACGGCAAGGGGCGCGACGCGCATCACATAGCCCGTCACTTGCAGCATCAATTCGACCATCGCCTCGATCACGGTAACGATCGGCTTGCCCTTCTCGCCAATGGCGGTCAGCGCGACGCCCACGAACAGCGAAAAGACGACGATCTGGAGGATCGAATTTTCCGCCATCGCGCCCACCATGGACGTGGGGAAGACATGCAGGACGAAATCCCTGAAATTGAGCGCTTCAGTATTCACGCCGGATGCGGCGCCCGACCGGACAAGGTTCAACCCTTCACCCGGCGCGAAGAAATTGACGAAGAAGAGGCCCAGCGTCAGCGAAATCAGGCTGGCGATGATGAACCAGGCCAACGCTCGCCCGCCGATCCGCCCCAACGCCGCGCTGTCGCCCATATGCGCGATCCCCGCGACCAGCGTCGAAAACACCAGCGGCGCGATGATCATCTTGATGAGGTGGAGGAAAATGTCGGCCAGCAGGTGGAAATATCCTGCCACATCCTTGGCAAGGGTCTTGTCGGCTCCGACCCACAAATTGGCCGCAAAGCCGGTGAGAACGCCCAGGATCATGCCAGCAAGAATGAAGGCCGTCAGTCGATTCCGCATGCAACCCCTCTTAGCCGTGCTGGCCTCACATCTAACAGGCGCCGACCGGAACGCCTATCCTGTTGAACGAACGACCGCAGCCTTATCCTCCCTGCGCCGGAGGCGTGGGGAGGGGGACCAGCCAAAGGCTGATGGAGGGGAAGCGCAACGCTGGCCACGCTCTCTCCACCACCGCTACGCGGCCCCCGCGCCTCAAGGATAAAGCAGCCCCTCGCGCCAACCATCGCCGTCCCGCTCGAACAACCGCCGTTCGTGCAGCCGATGCTCGCGGTCCTGCCAGAATTCGATCCGCTGCGGCACCACGCGAAATCCCGACCAGTGCGGCGGGCGAGGCACCGGCCCGCCCTCGAACCGGGCGACCGCATCGTCATAGCGGGCCATGAAAACCTCCCGAGACGGCAGGGGTCGCGACTGGTCGGAAGCCCATGCACCCAGCTGGCTGTCACGGCTGCGCGTAGCGAAATAGGCGTCGGCGGTCGCCTCATCGACCGTCTCGACCGGCCCTTCGATGCGGATCTGACGCCGCAGAGATTTCCAGTGAAACAGCAGCGCCGCATGCGGATTGGCGAGCAAATCCTCGGCCTTGCGCCCTTCGAAGTTCGTGTAGAAAATAAAGCCGTCCGGCCCATGCCCTTTCAGCAGCACCATCCGCACCGACGGCCGCCTGCGCGCGTCGGCGGTGGCCAGCGCCATCGCGTTGCTATCGTTGATTTCGGCGTCACGTGCTTCGCCATACCATTGGTCGAACAGGGTGAAGGGATCAGTCATGCTGCTGATCTACGGCTGGTTTCCGTTCATGTCGATGGCCGCGCCGCTTGAACGATCGTGACTATTTCGCCACATAAGGTGCAAATCAGCTTTCACGAACAAGGATAGACACTCGGCAATGGCGGATCCCTACTCCACTCTGGGCGTCGCGCGCGGCGCGAGCGAGGCAGAGATCAAGTCGGCCTACCGCAAGCTCGCCAAGGAGCTTCACCCTGACCGGAATCAGGATAATCCCAAGGCGGCCGAGCGTTTCTCGTCGGTTTCCAGCGCCTATGAGCTGCTGTCGGACAAGGACAAGCGCGCGCGTTTCGACCGGGGAGAAATTGACGGCGATGGTAATCCCACTGCCCCCTTCGGATTTGGCGGCGCTGGCGGCGGCGGTTTTCGTGGACGTCCGGGCGGCGGCGGCTTTGAATTCAACGAAGGCGCCGACTTCGGCGACATATTCGAAGGATTGTTCAGCGGCGGCGGCGCCCGGCGCGGTGGCGGGGGTTTCGGCGGCTTTGGCCGTGGAGCGCCATCCCAGAAGGGCGCCAATGTGTCCTACCGCCTCGCCGTCTCGTTCGTTGACGCGGCCACCCTCGCGCCGCAGCGCATCACCCTGCAGGACGGCAAGAGCATTGACCTCAAGCTGCCTGCTGGCGTCGAAACCGGCACGCAGATGCGGCTGTCGGGGAAGGGGCAGGCGGGGCCAGCCGGGGCAGGGGACGCGATCGTCACTATCGAGGTGAAACCGCACCCATTCTTCACCCGCGACGGCGATAATGTGCTGCTCGACCTCCCCATCACCCTCGACGAAGCGGTGAAGGGCGGCAAGGTCAAGGTGCCCACCGTCGATGGTCCGGTGATGCTCGGCGTCCCGGCCGGGACCACATCGGGCAAGACGCTGCGCCTGCGCGGCAAGGGCTTCACGCACAAGGCGGGCGAGCGGGGCGATCAGCTCGTCCGGCTGCTGATCGACATCCCCGGTGACGACCCGGCGATCCTGTCGCTCGTGGAAAGCTGGCAGGATGGCCGTGCCGTTCGCGCCCATTTGGGCGTCTAGGACGTTAGGAGGGCATGCCGCAGCCTTCACCCTACTCACCCGAATCCCGCCGCAAACGGATCGCGGACGACGCTCGTGCCCATCTCAACCGCGGCATAGCCAAGGTCCGACCCGGCAGCCACGCCTTCGAAATCATGAAGCGGGTGGCTGTCGGCACCTATAGCGATGGCTTCATCCACGCGGGAAACCTCGCCTATCTTTCGCTGATGACGCTCTTCCCCTTCTTCATCGTCGCGGCGGCGGTAGCCAGCATCTTCGGCCGGTCGCAGGATGGCCTGGCGGCGGTGGGCGCTTTCCTTGAAACCGTGCCGCCCGGCGTCGCCAGCGTGGTGAAACAGCCCATCATCGACGTGCTCACCGCCCGCACCGGACCGCTGCTCTGGCTGGGCGGCCTTGTCGGCCTGTGGACGGTGGGGAGCCTCATCGAAACCATCCGCGACATTCTCCGCCGCGCCTACGGCACCAAAAGCACGCGCCCTTTCTGGCACTATCGCCTGACCGCGATCGGCATCACGCTTGTCAGCGTATTCGCCGTGATGTTCGCCTTTTCCCTTCAGGTCGTCATAACCGGCATCGACCAGTTCCTGCACCAGCTGCTGCCCTTCGCGGACCAGGCGATGCAGATCGTCACCCTGACGCGCGCCCTGCCGATGCTGATCCTCTGCGTCGCTCTTTATTATCTCTATTTCTCGCTCACACCCAGCGCCTACAAGGACAAACGCTTTCCCAAATGGCCCGGCGCTGTCGCCACGGCGCTATGGTGGTATGGCGTCACCATGCTGCTTCCGCCCACGCTTTCGCTGCTCGGCGGCTATGACCGCACCTATGGCAGCCTGGCTGGCGTGATGATCACGCTCATTTTTTTCTTCCTCGTCGGGCTTGGCGTGGTAATTGGCGCGGAACTCAATGCGGCGCTTGCCGAATTTCCCGAAGAGGAAATCGAGCGTGGCAGTGAGGATAGTAAAGGGAACGGGACGGTAGAATGACGGGCTTGATGGCGGGAAAACGGGGTCTCATCATGGGCCTGGCGAATGACAAGTCGCTCGCATGGGGTATTTCCAAGGCACTGCGCGCACAGGGGGCGGAACTGGCCTTCTCCTATCAGGGCGATGCGCTGGCCAAGCGCGTGCGACCCTTGGCGGAAGAATTGGGATCGGACTTCCTGCTAGATTGCGACGTGTCCGACATGGACAAGCTCGACGCAGCTTTCGACGAGGTGAAGGCACGCTGGGGCAAGCTCGATTTCGTGGTCCACGCGATCGGCTTTTCCGACAAGAATGAGCTGCGCGGCAAATATGTCGATACCAGCCTCGAAAACTTCCTGATGACGATGAACATCTCCGCCTACAGCTTCGTCGCCGTCGCCAAACGCGCCCGCGCGTTAATGGCAGAGGGCGGCAGCCTGCTGACGCTGTCCTATTATGGCGCTGAAAAGGTCATCCCCCATTACAACGTGATGGGCGTGGCCAAGGCAGCGCTGGAAACCAGCGTCAAATATCTGGCGATGGACTTGGGACCCGAAAATATCCGCGTCAACGCCATCTCGGCAGGCCCGATCAAGACGCTGGCGGCCAGCGGCATCGGCGATTTCCGCTACATCATGAAGTGGAACGAGCTGAACAGCCCGCTTCGCCGCAACGTCACGATCGAGGATGTGGGCGGCGCGGCCCTCTATCTCCTCTCCGACCTTGCGTCAGGCGTCACCGGCGAAGTCCACCATGTCGACGCGGGCTACAATGTCATCGGCATGAAGGCCGAAGACGCCCCCGACATCGCGCTCGACAAGAGTTGACTCGACAGGGGCTGATCCGGGCGCCAAAGGGCAGGGCATGAGCTTCAACACCTTCGGCCGCGTATTCCGCTTCACCACCTGGGGCGAAAGCCATGGTCCAGCCATCGGCGCGGTCGTCGATGGCTGCCCTCCCGGCCTGCCGATCAGCGAAGCCGACATCCAGCCCTTCCTCGATAAGCGGAAGCCCGGCACGTCGAAGTTCACGACCCAGCGCCGGGAGCCGGACGAGGTCCGCATCCTGTCGGGCGTGTTTGAAGGCAAGACCACCGGCACCCCGATCAGCCTGATGATCGAGAATACCGATCAGCGGTCAAAGGATTATTCGGACGTCGCCAAGGCCTATCGCCCCGGCCATGCCGACTACGCCTATGACGCCAAATACGGCTTTCGCGATTATCGCGGCGGCGGCCGTTCGTCGGCGCGCGAAACCGCCAGCCGTGTGGCGGCGGGCGCGGTTGCCCGGCTGGTCCTGCCGGAGGTCGACATCTTCGCCTATGTCAGCGAAATCGGCGGCGACGCGATCGACTATGCGCGCTTCGATGCTGCGGAAATCGACAATAACCCCTTCTTCTGCCCCGACCCTGAAGCCGCCAAGCGGTGGGAGCAACTGGTGGACGGCGCGCGCAAGGACGGCTCGTCCCTTGGCGCCGTGGTTGAATGCGTCGCGTCCGGCGTGCCTGCTGGTTGGGGCGCGCCGCTCTATGCCAAGCTCGACAGCGAACTCGCCGCCGCGATGATGAGCATCAACGCGGTCAAGGGCGTGGAAATCGGCGACGGTTTCGCCGCTGCCCGCCTGCGTGGCGAAGACAATGCCGATCCCATGCGTCCGGGTGAAGAGGGGCCAGCCTTTCTTGCCAATCACGCAGGCGGCATTGCGGGCGGCATCTCGACCGGCCAGCCCGTGAAGCTGCGCGTCGCTTTCAAGCCGACCAGCTCGATCCTCATCCCCGTGGAAACGATCACGCGTGAAGGCGAGGCTTCCGACATCATCACGAAAGGCCGCCACGACCCCTGTGTCGGGATTCGCGGCGTACCCGTCGTGGAAGCGATGATGGCGCTGGTGCTGGCGGACCAGAAACTCCTGCATCGCGCGCAATGCGGCGGCGCATAACCGGCTGACACGAGCCGATTACCCGTTGAAAACCATGTTTGCGCGAGACGACTCAGTGAATCTGCGTTAACATCGTCAGCATCGATCGCCCGCGGGAGGGCGAGCGGCAGTGCGTAAGCCTGGGGAGCGTCATTCCTCACCGGCCTTCGGGCCAAACTTGGATTGACGGTCAAAGCGTCCCCTCAAGCCGCGAACACGGGCCAGCCATTTCATATGGCTGGCCCATTTCGTTTCCCCACCCACGTCATGCCAGCGAAAGCTGGCATCTCAGGCCCCTGCATCGAACGCCAGATCACTCTCCCCCTCGACGCACATCCAGACCAATGTCTCCTCGCTGGCCCTATCGCCCGGCGTCACCGCGCGTCATCATCGGCCTCACAAGCCAGCGGAAACCCAATCGATGACCAGCCTTCCCTTCACCCAGGTTGACGCATTCGCCGACGCGCCCTTCACCGGCAATCCCGCCGCCGTGATGCCGCTCGGCCGCTGGTTGGACGATGCCACCCTCCAGGCGATCGCGGCTGAAAACAACCTTTCGGAAACCGCCTTCACCGTTCCGACGCCCGATGATCCCGACGCCGATTATGCGCTGCGCTGGTTCACGCCCACGGTCGAGGTGAAGCTTTGCGGCCATGCCACGCTGGCGAGCGGGCATGTGCTGATGGGCGGCCGCACCGCGCTGCGCTTCCGCACCCGTGACGCGGGCGTGCTGACGGTTATGTGCGACCGGGATGGCTATGCCCTTTCCCTCCCCGCGTGGGACATGGAGCCGCGCGCGCTGCCCGATCTTGCGGCCGGGCTCGGCGGGGAGCCCCTCGAATCCCATTGGCGCGACGGCGGGTACAGCCTGTTCCTCTTCCCTGATGCTGCCGCCGTCCGCGCGCTCCAGCCTGACTTTGCGGCATTGACGGCGCTCGGTGACATCATGCTGATTGCCACCGCGCAAGGTGAGGACAGCGACATCGTCAGCCGCGTCTTCGTGCCCGGCGGCGGCGTGGACGAGGATCCTGTGACAGGCTCGGCCCATTGCCTGCTTACACCTTTCTGGGCGTCCCGGCTCGATAAGGTAAAGCTCAGCGCCGTGCAGGCATCTGCTCGCGGCGGCCGCCTCGGCTGCCGTCTGGACGGCGATCGGGTCATCCTGACCGGCGCCTGCCGCACGGTGATAGAGGGGCAGTTCCTGCTTTAGGCGAACGATATTGAGCTTGGCGGCAGCCGGGCCGCTTCAACCCTCAAGCCTCGTCGCCGAGCATCCCGATGATCGGGAAGATATGCCGGACCTTGCTGCGGTGAATGGACGCGGTCACCCGGTCCTTATACTGGGTCAGGCCGATCAGGTTGCGATCCCGCGCGCTCAGTCTGCCTATCGTCCAAAGCGACCGTTCCTCTTCGTCGCGCAGTTGCACGATTACGTCGGTATCGATGGACGCAGGCTTGATCCTGTCCAATATCACCCGCTCGCCTGCCCGGAACCTCGGCTCCATCGCTTCGCTGGGGATGTAGATAGCGAAATAGCGGCTCGCGTCGGCACGGCCGAATGGCGCGGGGATAAAGGCGGCTGGCTGGGTGAAGTCGCCCTCCCACATCTCCAGGTCGTTGGCGAGCGATATGCTGTCCTCGTCTGGGAACAGCAGCGACGCGGCATAGACCGGGATGGTCCTTTCACTCGGCATCGCAAAGGGCAGGGGCCGCTCTTTCACCAGATGAGTAGGTGCCGGTGAAGGGGTGGCGGTGATCCCTCTTGCCTCGCACATGGCGAATGGCTCGGGGAATGCTTCCTTGAGCTTGGATATGCTCCGCGCCGAAAGGGAATAGCCTACCGAAGGTGTGGGATAAATGCGCGTCAGCGTCGATGGGGCCAGCCCCGATCGGCGCGCTACCTCGGTCGCCGAAAGGCCGGTTTCCTCAATCAGACAGCTGATTAGCCCCCGTGCTTTCTGCTGATCCCACTCATAATCAAAAGGCATGTTTTCCTGCGCCTGCTCTGGGCACACCCGTGCGACCACCTGGAGAAACGACGATCGCAAATCTTGCGTCGCCTTTTGTTCGTTGTTGTTTCTAGAAGCGTTCACACCGCTGTCGCAAACCTGCCAAGTGCATATTGAACGATCATACAATTTGCGCACTTAAGAATCCAGAATTTTCATGGAAAAGGCCAAAAGCCCGGCCTAAATCCGTCAAATCTCGGAGCTATTTGCGCACATCTTTGCGACGCCGCAAAAAGCGATTGCGAACCAATGCGATTGCGCATAGGAGATTTGCGCAAGTTGCGCACACGCACGTGAAGTGCGTCTAGCAATGTGCAGGGGGTGAAGGGGATTTCACCGCGCATATCAGATGCGGCAGGTCGGGTGGTGTCGTCCCGGCCCGGATGTCCCCTTGTGCCGTCTGGCTTTGCGGCTTTGCACGATGACTAGGGGAATAAAGAATGAGAAATAACTCGAAACTGCATCGGATGCTGCTCTTGTCAGCCTCGATGCCGGCGATGGCGCTCCTCGCCAACGCCAGTGGAGCCTCAGCCGCTCCCGCAACTGTGAACGTGCCCACCGGCGCGGGTACAAGCGCCGCGGTGAACGCCAGCATCGATGCCGCGATCACCACTCCTGCAAATCCTGACCTTACGGTGACGATCGCCTCGGGCGCGGACATCAGCGGCGGCAGCGTCGGCTATGATTTCGTCGCGGGCGGCTATGCCGCTGGCGAGGGCGATGGCGCTGTTTCACTGACCAACGATGGCCTGGTCACCGGCATCGCTTTTGGCGGCGTCGGTAGCACTGCCGCTGCGAACAGCTTCACCGCCACAAACAATGGCGAAGTCACGGGCAGCATCAGCGCAACGGACTTCGGCGGCACGGCTTCGGTCACCAATAACGGTTCGGTAGGCGGCAGCGTATTCGGCTCGGCCTATGGTGATGTTGCGCTCGTCAACGGTCCCGCGGGCGAAGTCGGCGGCAGCCTGATCGGCTCAGCCCTCGATACCGCCAACGTCTCCGTCACCAACAACGGTTCCGTCGATAGCGACCTTGTCGGCACGGCAACGACCGGCTCTGTCACCCTGGCCAATAGCGGCTCGGTCGGCGGCAGCGCCTTGGCCTCGACCACTGATGGTGCCATCTCGATTACCAATGCGGCCGCTGGACGGATCAGCGGCGACGTAGATGCCGATTCGGACACCGGCGCGATCACCATCGCGAACAATGGCCAGGTCCTCGGCCAGACTACCGCATCGAGCGGCAGCACGGTCTCGACCAGCACCGGTCCCACGGTCACCGTATCGGGAACGACCACGACCACGCAGTCGAGCAGTTCGAGCGAAACCGTCGGCGGCGACGTCACCGGCACCTATGCGGGCATCAACGGCTCGCTGAACTTCGGCACCGGCAATGACGGCAGCGTCAGCCAGTTCTCCGCCGCCAACAGCACTGCGACAGTCAGCGGCAGCGTCTATGGCGACGTGTCTTCTGTAGCCCAGGGTGGGTCATCCGCAACTGCCAGCACGGACGTTGCGACGGACTCCCGCGATGGCGCAGGCACCGGAACGGTCGTCGCCACCAGCCTCGACACGACCGATTTCGCCACCACCGGCGGCACGAGCACCGTCAACGTCAGCGGTACGGTTGCGCCCGGGCGATTCCGGCCGCAACGGCGATGTGTTCTCCTCCGGCAACGCAGGCAGTGCGGTCAACGTCAACGGCGGCCAGATCTCGGGCAACGTCACCTCGACGAGCCAGGGCTTCGCCATCAACCTGACGAACGCCTCGGAAAGCACCGACACCTATGACGCTGGCGTTCTGCAGGGAACCAGCTCGTCCGCCAGCTCGCAGTTCACCCAGAGCCAGACCGGCGGTGCGGCTTCCGTCGCGCTTCAAGGTGCGGCGAATGTGGGTGGCAACGTGAATGTTACGGGCACCGCTTCGGCATTGGCCGACATCGGCGCGGATGCAGCTGTCGCTGGCAACGTGTCTGTCAGCACCGCGCAGGTCGGCCCCTTCGTCTTTACGCCCGCTGACGTGGCATTCGCCACCTCCGAAACGCGGACGGTAGACGCCGCTGGAGATGGCACGGCTACTGTCACCACCACCTCGACGCAAACGGCTCCGGCCGCTGCTGGCAACGCCACGCTCAACAATGCCGGACGCATCGATGGTGACGGCAGCGTCACCTCGGCTTTCGGCAACGCGAGCGCCAACATCACCGGCTCGGTCGGCGGATCGGTCTTCGCCTCGTCGGGCACCGACCTGTCAAACAGCGAGAGCGTTGACAATTACAGCGTCACTGGCGGTATCGACACGCTGACGACCAGCACGCAAACCAACAGCTTCACCTCCGCAGGTGGTCAGGCTTCGGTCGTCGTGGATGCTCCCTCGCAGCAGGGCGTGCCCAGCGTGGCGGGCAACGTCTTCGCTTCCGGCGTAGGCGGTGCATCGATCACCATCGGCCAAGGCAGCGTCATCGGCGATGCCAACAACGGCACCGGCGGCAACCTTTTCGCCAGCAGCTCGGGCTTCGACAGCAGCGAAGAAACCGTCACCACCTATGCGGCTGATGGCTTCACCCCCGTCAGCGTCGTAACGACGTTCACGGGTCAGCCGGTCGGCGCCGCGGCTTCGGTCACGAACAACGGCACTGTCCTTGGCGATGTCGATGTCGAAGGTCTGGCCTCCGCCTCGCTCGTTAACAATGGCTCGCTCGGCACGCCGGGTGCGGGCAATGTGTTCAGCGTTTCCGCGTTGGACGGTGGCGGCTCCGCGACGATCACCGACACCAACCCGACCGACGCTGGCACCCGCACGATCGCGGCAAACGTCACGGCGGCTCCGGCAGGCGGCAACGCCAGCTTCACCAACAACGGCATCGCCTTTGGCGACGTCGAGCTGGAAGGCGTCACGGGTGCTGTCACGAACAGCGGCATCCTGACGGGCAACACGACGCTCGGCGGATCGGTGTTCAGCGGCACGGCTACTGTCGATGCGACGGTCAACACGACCGCCGTCACCGTCACGGCTGCTCCTGCGGCTCAGACCTACACCGTCGATCAGAACGGCATCTCGCGCGGTTTCACCGTGACGGGTGCGGCATCGACGCAGGGCGAAGTCGCCTCCGAACTGGCGTCGCTCGTTTCGCCAGCGGTCCCTCTGAACGCATCGCAGGTTGATCCTGCCGCGTTCAACCTGGCCGTAGGTGGCGAAGCTGCCGTCAAGACCGCCGATATCAGCGCGACGATCAACCTCAACAACGGGTCGATCACGCTCGGCGACATCGACGCACAGCGCGACGACAGCGGGGCCTATCTGACCGACACGACCGTCAACCTGAACGGCGGCGGTTTCCTGGGTGCCAGCGAGCTCAAGATCGCGGGATCGACCGCAACGTCGAACTTCACGCCGGTCGCGACCCTGCCGGAAGAAGCGGAAGGGCTGTTCAACCCGACGCCGGTTCGCGTGCTGGGCGTCAACACCGTCAACAAGACGGGCGCTGGCACCTTCGTCGTGACGGGCTCCGAATATGTCCCGGCTGAAGGCTCCTCGCCCGCAGCCTGGACGATGGATGTCGGCAACCTCAACGTGCAGGCTGGCGAACTCCAGCTGGACGTTGCTTCGGACGATGCGGTCTTCGGTATCAAGGGCAACATCAACAATGATGCGACCCTCGTCCTCGGCCGCCGCGCACCGACCTTCATCCGCACGGTCGGCAACAGCATCGTCACGCCGGGTCCCGAAGCCATCAAGGGCATCGAAGTCTATCAGCAGGGCAACTACACCCAAACTGCCAACGGCACGACGGTCGTAGGCGTCAACCCCTCGCTGGTCCGCTTCGGCAGCCTGAACGTGAACGATGGCGGCTCGGCTCCGGAAGTCCTGGGTCCGATCACCGGCGGCGTCAGCATCCCCTACTTCACCACTCCGACCAATGCCGGTGTCTTCTCGACCCCGTCGTCCGTCACGGTGGATGGGAACCTGAACCTGGCTGGCAAGGTCGCGGTGACCGTGTCGAAGGACAGCCTCTATTCCACGGGCGACGGCTACACGCTGTTCACCTACACCGGAACGGGCGACGTCACGGCAACTGCAACCCCTTCGCTTAGCTCGCAGTTCGTCACCTTCGGCCTGAAGCATGACGCAACCGCCAAGACCGTGGCGATCGAAGCGACCCGCAACAGCTATGCCGTCGGCGCGACAAACCGCAACGCGGCTGCCGCCGCTGTGGGCCTCGACAGCGCTCTGGCTGACGTCATCGCCCGGGTGAAGACGGATGCTGCTGGTGGCAACGGCTTTGCTTCGGTCACGGAGATCGCCAACGCTCAGGACATCGCCAACATCGCGGCCGGTCTCGACTGGCGCCTGAACAGCGCTCAGGCGGCGCAGGTCTTCAACGAGCTTTCCTCGGCGGAGATCTACGGTTCGCTTGCTGCGGTGGATCAGAACGCGGTCTTCAACACCACGGTCAACCGTCTGGCGGCACGTCGCGGTTATGGAGAGGCTCTGGGCACCCAGCTCTGGTTCAACCCCTCGGCTAACTTCGCCAAGACGGGCGGCACCCGTTCGGGCGCGTCGAAGATCAAGACCAACAGCTATGGTGGTGCCTTCGGTATCGACGTCGCTTATCAGGAAGACGGCGCCTTCGGCATCGGCTTCGGCTATGGTCAGCATGACGTAACCGCTCAGGGTTCGCCGGAAGAAGCGCAGGTCCGCACCTACACCATCGGTGCCTATGCGACGCAGGGCTTCGGTCCCTTCTACGGCAGCTTCCAGTTCGCCTACGGCTTCTCGAAGTTTGAAGTCGAACGCGACCTGACCCTGCTTGCCCGCACGATCGAAGGCAACTTCAAGGGTTCGCAGTGGGATGCCAGCCTGGAAATGGGTTATGACTTCGCGGCCGGTAACGGTCTCGTCGTAACGCCCTTCGGTAAGCTGGCGCTTCGCCGCTGGTCGATGAACGGCTTCACCGAAAAGGGTGGCGCAGGCATCGGTCTCAACGTCGAAGACGCGTCGAAGACGGTCTTCTCGCCGGTCATCGGCGTGAAGGCAGGCGCTCTGCTGGGTGATGTCGATGGTGTGGCTTACCGCCCCTATGCCAAGGTGCAGTACAGCTTCCAGGGCAACATCGGCAGCGATCGCACCGTCCAATATGTGGGCGGCGGCAATGCCTTCAACCTGAAGGGCGTCGATCCCGATGGTCATGGCCTGATCGAACTTGGCATCGACACTTCGGTGAACAAGCGTGTCAACCTGTTCCTGTCCGGCGGCTACGGCTTCGGTGGGCACAACAGCCTGGCTCAGGTCCGCGGCGGCATCAGCTTCGGTTTCTGATCCAACCCTCCTCATGCACTGGGCGCGTCGATTTCGACGCGCCCTTTTTTTGCTCCAGCTACCGTGCTGGCAGACCATGACATTCCAGGATTGGAACGACGGGCATGAATATGAAATGGGAACACTATGTCGCTGACATGCTGATCGAGCGGCTAAGGCAACATCATGTTGAGCTTCTGACGGGCGAACAGGAAACGATATGCTTCTTCGTCGATCCAACGTCCCCATCCACCCGTCGTTGGACAGTCAGTGATTATGACAAGGGCGTGGTCGATGGCGCCATTCGCGAACTGCAACATCTCATCCACTCGTCCCCGCTGCTCAAACGTGCCATATTCGATCGACTGTCGGCGTCAGGCAGCGCCGAAGGGGCGCACCGCCAGCGGGTTCGGGGATAGGCCGCGATGCCCAAAGGGACATGGCATGTGGAAACCGGAATATTGCGCATCGGCCAATGGGGCTATGCGCTGGAGAGAGATGATGGCGGCACGTGGCAGCTTGACGCCCCCCGATCGGCGCGACGCTATCTCGACAGGCGAGTGACGGTAGAGGGCAGGCGGTCGGGCTTTGACCTGCTGGACGTGCATCGCATCTGTCCCGGCGACGGTCTGCGGAAACGGCTGCCGCCTGGCTGGTCGGCACTATTTGGGCGCTTCAGCCTCGGCTGACGTGGCGGCCTCTATAGCGTGATCGTTTTACACGGAAGCATGAGCATTAGGGCCGATTTTCCGTCACCCCGGGCTCGACCCGGGGTCCCGCTGCCTCGGCAGCATCAGAAAAGAAGTGGAACCCCGGATCCAGTCCGGGGTGACGATCACTCAAACATCATCATGCTTTAGCGAGCGGACGCAGGCCCAGACGAGTTCGCCATCATGCAACGCCCTGTTGTCAGCGCTACCTCCCACCACCGTTCGCGCTGGAGCTTCGGCTTAACGGCGACTGATATCTTGCATGTGGCGCGTTCGTGGGCTGTCATCCGGGCCTGATCCAGATGTCCTCGGCGAGGCGCCATAGCATCGTGCCTTGTATCTGGATCACTCAGCCCGATGACGGGGCATATTAACATCCGGCGGAAATCACCCTCAGGCAGGAAATAGCCGCATCAATCTTGCCAGCCCTTGCTTCACGGCCGTTCGCTGCTCCTTTTCCGGTGACGCCCCGATCCGAACGATCGTCAGCGCCTGACCCGGCGACACCAATATATATTGCCCCCCATGTCCTACACAGCCGAACAGGCTGCGCGGCGCATCCCCCGGCATCAGCACGCTTTCCTCGCTTTCGCGGTTCAGCCACAGATGCGCGCCATAGGCCGCATTGCGCCCTGAAGGCGTGCGCATGAAATCGACCCATTTTTCCGGCACGATCTGATGCCCGTTCGGCCCGCGCCCATGGTTCCGCAGCAGTTCGCCAAAGCGTGCATAATCGCGCGCCGTCATATGCAGGAAACTGCCCCCTATCATCGTGCCCGCCGCGTCATATTCCACCGTCAGGCTCTTGATCCCCGCCGGAATCTTCAGCCGTCCATCGATGAATGTCTGCACTGCCTGCCGCCGCACATCGGGATCGGGATTGCTGGTCAGCATCCGCGCCATCAGGTCGCCGAGGATCAATGTATTGCCGGTCGAATAGGAAAAGCGCGAACCCGGCGAATGTGCCAGCGGCTTCGCCTCGGCAAAGGCGCTCATGTCCTGCGCGCCGTCGGTGAACAGCATCCGCACCGTGTCCGCCTCGGCCAGCGGCTCGTCATCCTCGACATGGTCCAGCCCTGACGTCATGGCGAGCAATTGCCGCAGCGTAATCTTTCCGCGCGGATCGCCCGGCTGGCCCCATGCTGCGACCGGCACCGGCGAATCCAGGGCCAGCCGCCCGTCAGCAACCATCAATCCGACCAGCACCGCCGTCACGCTCTTGCCCATCGACCAGCCAAGCAGCTTGGTCTCCGGCCCGAAGCCGGGTGCATAGCGTTCCGCGACGATCTCGCCGCGATGCATGACGATCAGCGCCCGCGTCTCACCGACATCCTCGTCGCCGTCGAACAGCGGATCGATCGCCGCGCGCAGATCGCCTTCATTCACGCCCGCATCCGCCGTCACGCTATAATCCGTCTCCGGATCGGCGGCGCGCACGGCGAGGCCCCCCGCCAGCGCCAGCAGCGACAAAATGGCAGCACCTGCGCCAACAGCCTTTACGCTTTTCCGATCGATCTTCATAAGCCGCGCCCTTAGCACGGCTCATCGGAAAGGGGAGCATGTCCGGACGCCCGAAATGGATTTATGCGCTCGCCGCCATCGTCGCGCTGCTCGTCCTGCTGCTGGCATGGAACTGGAGCGCCCTGCGCGCCCGCGCCGCCGTGGGCGCGGGTTTTGGCGCGCGTGTCACCTGTTCCTGCCGTTATGTGGAGGGGCGGGCAATAAACAGCTGCAAGGGCGACAAGGAACCGGGCATGACCTTCGTCACCCTCTCCGACGACCCCGAATCGCGCAGCGTCGAAGCCAGCGTCCCCCTTCTTGCTTCCCGCACGGCGCAATACCGCAAGGGCTGGGGCTGCCTCCTCGACCCAATCGACTAGGGCGCGCGGAAGCGCCGAAGACCCAAAATAGCGCGCCGTGCCTTTATATGGGTCACTAACCCCGTTCGGGCTGCCCGAACGAGTCACTTGCCTCGTTCGAATGTCGAAGCCCTCTTCTTTCCAAAGAAGTTGAACCAGGACGCGAACGGTAATGGGGGCAGCGCCGATTAAGACGCGATGCCCTAAAAGCGTTTCGGCCACAGCGCTCGGCAAACCCTCTGCCCGCAAATCCACAGCACAGCCACTTTATCAGCCCACCTGAAGCGCGACCTTCTTCCGTCGCGCATCTGCATTGCCTCGCCAGCCGAACCCGCTACAGCCGCCGAATGCGTTCGGACATCCCCAGTCTCCTCCACGACATTTTCGGCTTTCCCGGCTTCCGCGGCGTACAGGAACAGGTCGTCGGACGCGTCATGGCTGGCCAGCCAACGCTCGCCATCATGCCGACGGGCGCAGGCAAGTCGCTTTGTTACCAACTCCCCGCTGTCGCGCTCGATGGCTGCTGCGTCGTCATCTCGCCCCTCATCGCCCTCATGCACGACCAACTCCGCGCGGCGCAGGCGGTCGGCATCCGCGCCGCCAGCCTGACCAGCGTCGATGCCGACTGGCGCGAAACTCAGGACCGTCTGCGCAATGGCGACCTAGACCTGCTCTACGTCGCACCCGAACGCGCAAGCGGCGAAGGTTTCCGCAGCCTCCTCCGCTCGGCAAAGATCGCCCTCTTCGCCATAGACGAAGCGCATTGCGTATCCGAATGGGGCCATGATTTCCGCCCCGACTACCGCCTGCTCCGCCCCCTGCTGGACGAGTTCCCCGCCGTCCCGCGCCTCGCGCTCACCGCCACCGCCGATCATCACACACGCGACGACATCCTCGTCCAGCTCGGCATCCCGCGCGAAGGCCTCATCATCGCGGGCTTCGACCGCCCGAATATCCGCTACGCCGTCCACCCGCGCGACGGCCTGCCGCGACAGCTGTCCGATCTCATCTCCGCCAGCGAAGGCCCCGGCATCGTCTACGCCCCCACGCGCGCGGCCACCGAAAAGCTGGCTGACACCCTGACCCGCACCGGCCGCCCGACCCGCGCCTATCATGCCGGGCTAGACCCCGCCATCCGCGCCGCCAACCAGGCCGCCTTCATCGCCAGCGAAGACATGGTCATGGTCGCGACCATCGCGTTTGGCATGGGCATCGACAAGCCCGACGTCCGCTTCGTTGCCCACGCCGCGCTGCCCAAGTCGATCGAGGGCTATTACCAAGAATCCGGCCGCGCCGGCCGCGACGGCGAACCGGCCGAAGCACACCTCTTCTGGGGCGCCGACGACTTCGCCCGCGCCCGCCAGCGCATCGCCGAACTGGACCCCAGCCGTCAGCAGGGGGAACGCACCCGCATCACCGCCCTCGGGGGCCTCGTCGAAACCGGCACCTGCCGCCGCGCCATCCTCCTCCGCCATTTCGGCGAGAACCCGCCGATGAGCTGCGGCAACTGCGACAATTGCCTGAATCCCCCGCCCAGCATCGACGCGACCGAAACCGCGCGCAAATATCTGTCCGCCGTCTATCGCACCGGTCAGAGCTTCGGCACCGGCCATATCGAGCAAGTCCTGACCGGCGCCGTCACCGACCGCATCCGGGAACGCGGCCACGACAAGATTTCCGTCTATGGCATCGTCTCCGGAGAAGAGGCAGCGCTCCTCCGCCCAGTCTCCCGCGCGCTGCTCGTAAAAGATGCTTTGCAAACTAACGAACATGGCGGCCTCGAACTAGGCCCCAGCGCCCGCCCGATCCTGCGCGGGGAGGAGGAGGTCAGCCTGATCCTCCCCCCACGCCGCGAACGCCGCCGCCGCAGCGCCCGTAACGGCAATCCGGAAAACCCCGTCGGCGATCCGCTGTTCGACGCCTTGCGCGCCTGCCGCCGCGAACTGGCGCAGGAACAGGGCGTGCCCCCCTATGTGATCTTCCACGATTCCACCCTGCGCGAAATGGCCGAACAACGCCCCGCGACACTCGCCGAACTCGCCCACATCAGCGGCATCGGCCAGCGCAAACTCGACGCCTTTGGCGACGCCTTCCTCGCCGCCATCCGCCCCTTCCTCTAACTACGTCCTCGCCCCTTCAGGAGAGAGGATAGGCAGCCTTGCTGCTTCAGCAGCTAGGCGAACTTGGAGAGGGGGAGGGCGGATGCCCCCCCTGTGCCCACCAAAAAACCCCCCTTGAATCCCGCCCCCCGCAAGCGCATGGCTCGCGGCAGAAGGAGTCCAGCCCCATGTTCCGTCAGATCACCCCCAACCTCTACGTCTCCCCCCAGATCAGCGTCGATCAGGTCGAGGAAGCCAAGGCCTTGGGCGTGACCGTCATCATCAACAACCGCCCCGATGACGAGGAACCGGGCCAGACCAACGGCGCGGAAATCGAAGCAGCCGCAAAGGCCGCAGGCCTCGCCTACGCCGCTGTCCCGGTCGCCCATGGCGGCTTTGCCCCCTGGCAGCTTGACGGAATGGCCGCAGCACTGGGCCAAGCAGGCGAAGGCAAGGTCCTGGCCTATTGCCGCTCCGGCACCCGCAGCACGCTCCTTTGGGCACTCACCCGCGCTCGCGCCGGTGAACACCCCGCAGCGCTCAGCGAAAAGGCGGAAGCGGCCGGCTATGACCTCACCCCGATCCGCCAGATCATGGACGCGCTCTCCGCAGGCTGATCTTGTCCACCACAGCCGATCAATTTGACGCCATCGTTCTCGGCGCTGGCGGAGCGGGCCTCATGTGCGCGGCGGCCGCCGGGCAGCGCGGCAAGCGTGTCCTCGTCCTCGATCACGCCGACCAACCGGGCAAGAAAATCCTGATCTCGGGCGGTGGCCGCTGCAACTTCACCAACATCCACACCGCGCCCGACCGCTATCTCTCGGCCAACCCGCATTTCGCCAAGTCCGCGCTCGGCCGCTATACGGCAGCGGATTTCGTCGCGCTGGTCGATCGCCACGGCATCGCCTGGCACGAAAAGACGCTGGGCCAACTCTTCTGCGATCAGTCCGCGCGCCAGATCGTCGCCATGCTGCTCGCCGAGTGCGAAGCAGGGGGCGTCACCATCCGCCTCGGCCACCCTGTCGGCGCGATCACCCACGCCGATGGCCGATACAGTGTAACCCATGGCGGCAAGACAGCACAGGCCCCCGCGCTGGTGATCGCCACAGGTGGCCCCTCCATCCCGCAAATGGGCGCGACCGGCTTTGCCTATGACCTCGCCCGGCAGTTCGGCCTCAAGGTGGTGGAGCCGCGCCCCGCCTTGGTCCCGCTCACCCTCGGGGGCGAAGATATGCTGTTCCGCGAACTTTCCGGCGTCTCGACGCCCGTGATCGCCCGCCATGGTAAGACGGCCTTCCGCGAAGCCGCGCTGCTGACCCACCGTGGCCTGTCCGGCCCGGCCATCCTGCAAATCTCCTCCTATTGGCGTCATGGCAGCGAAGTCAGCCTCGACTTCCTGCCCGACATGCCCGCCAATTGGCTGACCGAAGCCAAGCGTAGCAAGCCGCGCACGTCGCTCGTCAGCCTGCTACGCGCCCATCTTCCCGACCGCCTCGCAGACGCCTTGGCCGATCGCCTCGCGCTCTCCGGCGACCTTGGCAACATCGCCGACCGCAAGCTGGAAGAAGCGCAGCGCCGCCTTGCCGCCTGGTCTTTCGCCCCCAATGGCACCGAAGGTTTTGCCAAGGCGGAAGTCACGGTCGGCGGCATCTCCACCGCCGAACTCTCCTCCCGCACCATGGAGGCGCGCCGCGTCCCCGGCCTCTACGCGATCGGCGAAGCCGTCGACGTCACCGGCTGGCTAGGCGGCTATAATTTTCAATGGGCATGGGCCAGCGGCTGGGCAGCGGGGCAGGCGATCAGCGAAGCCTGACCGCTTGCCCGCCACCAATCAGTAATTCCACTGCACCTGCGTACGGATCAGGTCTCCCGTCGCCCGACCCGTCCGCCGCTCGTCCGCTTCGGCCCGCTTCATCCGCGCATAGGCCAGCGTTATCTCCAGCGCCTTCCACGGCTGCCATTCCAGCCCCAATTCAAACTCGTCCGTTTCCAGGCGAGGCGCATTGGTGGAAGCCTTCCACCCGCCACGATAATGCTGCCAGCGGCCATAAGGCACCAGCACGCCGATCGAATCCGTGGGCAGGCGATACATCATCTGGACATAGCCACCGTTCAGCTTCTTCTTTTCGATCGACTGGCTTACCCGGTCGAACTCCGGCCCCTTGCCCCAATTCCATTCGGCCTGAATGCCGAAGGGCTGCGGATAGAGCATCGCATGGATGCCGACGCGCTTTTCGTCATAGGACTGCTCACTGATCGCGACCGTCGATCCGTTGCGCACTTCCGGCTGGTAGTCGTTCATCATCGCCGACCCGCCGATTTCGAACACCTGATCCTCGAACATGCCGTCCAGACCATCCAGTTCGAACGGCCAGGTTGCAAAGGCAACTTTCATCAGCCCGCGATTCTGCTCGGTCTTGTTGATGCCCTGACCATTGAAGACGCCCAGACCGAACGCACCATAATTGCCGAACAGCTTCTGCCCGTCATGCCCCAGCCGGTCCCAGATCTTCTGCACCGAAGGCGGCGTGTAATAGCCGACGATGCCCAGATCGCGCTCGCCCGGCACCGCGCTGTTGATCGCGTCGCTGCGGTCCAGCGTCAGGCGATTGGAGGACGACTGCATATTCTCCCAGCCATAGGGCACCTTGGACTGGCCCAGGCGCACGCGGAATGTCTTGGCCTTGTCCAGGAAGACGTCGGCATAGGCGTCGCGCAGCTGTACAAAGCCTTCCCGCCGCTCACTGCCTGCCTGATTGTTTACGGCAGCGGAGAAATCGGACTGAAGGTAGAGCGACACGCGATCGGAAATGTCACCCTGAACGACAAGGCGCGTCCGGCGGAGCGAGAAGCTGCTCTTGTCGGAAATTCCGCTGTCATGCACCGACCGCAGGCGCGACTGGCCTGCCGGTGCGGTGTCGTCGCCCGACAGAAACGCATTATAGCGCATCTGGGTATAGCCGCGCAGCGACAGCCGCTCATACCAGGCCTTCGACTTCTTTTCCGGCGCCGATGCCTGAGTCACGACCGGCGGCGCGGGCGCAGCGGCAAGAACCGCAGGAGCCGTCGCCGAGCCCGTGACCGGAGCAGGCGTGGCCGATGCGTTCGCGCTGGCGACTTCACTGCCCTTGTTGGCGGCAAGCGCATTCGTCAGCGCCTGAACCTGCGCCTTCAACTCGTCAATCTGGCGCTGCAACGCCTCGTTGCTCTGCGCCTGCGCCACTTCCGGCATCAACGCCAGCAGGCTCACGGCCAGAGCCATGCTTTTCATCTTGGAACCTGTCACGAAAATTTCCCCTGTTTCGATCGAGGGGCGAATTATGATTTTTCAGTGACAGTTCAGTGACAAATATCTTTCGCTTACATGACAGCGAAACGCTGACGTATTTTTTCAACCGTCATCCCAGCGAACGCTGGGATCTCGTGCCCCAAGCCGAACGCTAAAGCGTCGTGCCTCTTATCACCCCGTTCGGGCTGTCCCACCGTTCAGCCCGAATGGAAACAAAGCCTGGGTTCAGCCGCACTCGACCGTGACATGCTCCATCCTTGGTAGCGCGCGCACCCGCTGCCGCACGGCGGCAACATCGCCGCCCGGCGCCAGGCTGATGATCGCGGCATGGGCGTGCGGCCCGATCCGCCAGACATGCAGGTCATGGATGATCGCGCCCTCGGCCTCCACTAGCGTCTTGATCCGCTTCATCAACGCCGGTTCGGCGGTGTCGAGCAGGATGGCCGAGGTGTCCTTCATCAACCCCCAGGCCCAGCGCGCGATCACCACCGCGCCCAATATGCCCACCGCCGGGTCGAGCCACCACCAGCCCATATAGCGCCCGGCGAGCAGCGCCGCGATCGCCAGCACGGATGTCAGCGCGTCGGTCAGCACATGCACATAGGCGGCGCGCAGATTATTGTCGGCATGCCCATGCTTGTGATCGTGCCCATGATCGTGATCCGTCCCATGGCCCCCCGCATGCTCATGATCATGCCCATGATGATCATGGCTATGGTCATGCCCCAGCAGCAACGCGCTGATCAGGTTGATGGCGAGGCCAATGACCGCGACCAATGTCGCTTCGCCAAACTTCACCGATACAGGCTCAAAGAAGCGCAGCACCGATTCGACCAGGATGAACAGGGCAGTGACACCCAGCAGCAGGGCGGATGCAAAGCCCGAAAGGTCGCCGACCTTCCCCGTGCCGAAGGTAAAGCGCGGGTTGCGGGCATGACGCCGGGCATAGCCATAGGCCGCCGCCGCCACGGCCAGCGCGCCCGCATGGGTCGCCATGTGGAACCCATCGGCCAGCAGGGCCATCGACCCGGTGATCCAGCCAAAGGCGATCTCGACCACCATCGTCGCTGCCGTCAGCCACACGACCCACATCGTCCGCCGGGCATTCTGGTCATGGCCCGCGCTCAGGTAAATATGGTCGAAATAATGGCTTTCTTCCTCATCCCCATTGGTGGGGAAGGGGGGCAGCGCCCCGCTTTGGGCCTGCGGCGCGTCATGAGGGTGGGAGTGGCCGTGCATCGTCATTTCCCGTACCGCCGGATCAGCTCCAGCATTTCTTCCGCCGCCGTCTGCCGCTCTTCATCGGTCAGGCCGGGGCGGGCGACATGGTCGCGCATATGCTGTTCGATCAGCTCTTCCATCAGACTGCCGACCGCACCGCGCACCGAAGCGACCAGCTGCAACGTCTCCGAACAGCCCGCATCTCCGCCTAGCTGCCGCTCGATCGCGCCGACCTGCCCCGCGATCCGCCGCACCCGCGCCAGCAGCTTTTCCTTGTTCTCGATCACATGCATAGGATACCCCCCTATCCTATATGGCCATTTTCGTCAAACCCCGTTCTTTTCGCCAATTGCTTCATTAATTCACCCTCCCTAACAGGACTCATGGCCAAGACGTTCGACTGCGACCTAGCGATTCTGGGCGGCGGCCTTTCCGGCACTCTGACCGCGCTCGCCTTCGCCCGCCTCCGCCCAGACGTCGATCTGCTCCTGATCGAACGCGGCCAATCGCTGGGCGGCAACCATCTCTGGTCCTTCTTCGACGGCGATGTCCGCCCCGCCGATCGCTGGCTGGTCGATCCGCTCATCACCCATCGCTGGCCCCAAGGCCATGAAGTCCGATTCCCCGCATACCAGCGCCGCCTGCCCACTGCCTATAACAGCATCGCCTCCGTTCAGCTTGACGCCCACGCCAGCCAACTCCTCGGCGATCGCGTCCTGCTCAACGCCGACGTCACCCACATCACGCCCACGAGCGTCACCCTTGGCGACGGCCGCCATATCCAGGCTCGCGCCGTACTCGATACTCGCGGCGGCGGCGATATGTCGGCGCTGGAGTGCGGCTGGCAAAAGTTCGTCGGCCAGGTCCTCCGCCTCAATCACCCACACGGCTTGGAGCGCCCCGTGATCATGGACGCGACCGTCGCCCAGATCGACGGCTATCGCTTCGTCTATCTGCTCCCCTTCGATGATCGCACCATCTTCGTCGAGGATACCTATTATAGCGACGATCCGGCGCTCGATGTCCCGGCGCTCACCAGCCGGATTGCCGCCTACGCGAAAGAGCAAGGCTGGCAGGTCGAAGAGGTCATCCATCAGGAAAGCGGCGTCCTTCCCGTGGTACATGGCGGCGACTTCGATCGTTTCTGGCCAGCGGATGATGACATTGCCCGCGCCGGAGTTCGCGCCGCACTGTTTCACCCGATGACCGGCTATTCACTTCCCGACGCCGCTGCCACCGCGCTCTGGCTCGCCGACCAGCCCCTCGAAGACCTTGCCGCCACCACCCGTGCCCGCGCTGCGGCGCATTGGCGCGCTGGCGGATATTACCGGCTGCTCGGCAAGATGCTCTTTCGCGCTGCCCGGCCGGACCAGCGCTGGCGCATCTTCGAACGCTTCTATCGACTCAATCCCCATCTGGTCGGTCGCTTCTACGGGGGCCAATCAACTTGGGCCGATCGCATCCGCATCTTGTGTGGACGCCCGCCGGTGCCCATAAGGAGCGCCATGCGCGCATTGTTGACCCCCTCCGCCTGATGAACCGCAAAGCGATAGTAATAGGGGCGGGCTTTGGTGGCCTCGCTCTTGCCATTCGCCTGCAATCGGCGGGCATCGACACCACGCTGGTGGAAGCACGGGACCGTCCGGGCGGGCGCGCCTATATGTGGGAGAAGGACGGCTTCGTCTTCGACGCAGGCCCGACCGTCATCACCGATCCAGATTGCCTTGCAGAGCTCTGGCGCCTTTCCGGTCATGACATGGCGGAAGATGTCAGCCTTGTGCCGGTCACTCCCTTTTACCGGCTGAACTGGCGCGACGGCACAAACTTCGATTATTCCAACGACGAAAACAGCCTGCGGGCGCAAATCGCAAAGCTGAACCCGCAGGATGTTGCGGGGTATCAGCGCTTTCTCGACTATGCTGAAGGCGTGTATGAGGAAGGCTATCGCAAGCTCGGCTCGGTGGCTTTCCTCGACTTCGCTTCCATGATCCGCGCTGCGCCAGCGCTGGCGAAGCATCAGGCATGGCGTTCGGTCTATTCCATCGTCTCTTCCTATGTGAAGGACGAAAGGCTGCGGCAGGCGCTGTCCTTCCACACGCTTCTGGTCGGCGGCAATCCGATGCAGACCAGCGCGATCTATGCGCTGATCCACAAGCTGGAAAAGGATGGCGGCGTCTGGTTCGCCAAGGGCGGCACGAACCGCCTGGTCCAGGGCATGGCGACGCATTTCGAGCGGCTCGGCGGTACGCTGCGCCTCGCCGACCCCGTCGTGCGCATAGAAACCCACGGCGATCGCGCGGTTGCGGTTTCGACCGCGTCGGGATGGCGGGGGGAAGCCGATGCCATCGCCACGAACGGCGATCTCATGCACAGCTATCGGGATCTTCTCGGCCATCATCCAAGAGGGCAGAAACAGGCCGAGAGCCTCGCGAGAAAGCGCTGGTCCCCCAGCCTGTTCGTGCTGCATTTCGGCATCAAGGGCAGCTGGCCCGGCATCCCTCACCATATGATCCTGTTCGGTCCGCGCTATGAAGGGTTGCTGACCGACATCTACGATTACGGCGTGTTGCCGCAGGATTTTTCGCTATACCTTCACCACCCGACCGTCACCGATCCGTCGATGGCGCCGGACGGCCATTCAACCTTTTACGCGCTCGCTCCGGTGCCGCACATGGGCAAGCTGCCGATCGATTGGAAGCAGTTCGGCCCGGTCTATGCGGAGCGCATCCTTGACGAGATCGAACATCGTCTTATCCCCGACATCCGCTCTCGCATCGTCACGCAATTCCACTATGCGCCGCCCGATTTCCAGAGCGACTTGTCCGCTCATCTTGGCAGCGCCTTCAGCCTTGAACCGCTGTTGACGCAAAGCGCCTGGTTCCGCGCCCATAACCGCGATGACGTGATCCCGAACCTCTATCTCACTGGCGCCGGTACTCATCCGGGGGCGGGCATCCCTGGCGTCGTGGGCAGTGCGAAGGCGACCGCCGCGCTGATGCTCGAAGACCTGCTGTGAAGCGACTGGCCGTCTATTGTGGATCGGCTTTACCTGCTGAACCGGTCTATGTGGAATCCGCTCGCCAAGTCGGCCGTACGCTTGCTGGGCGGGGCATCGGAGTCGTCTATGGCGGGGGAAGGCTGGGTTTAATGGGCGCGGTTGCCGATGCCGCGCTCGAGGCCGGAGGCGAGGTGATCGGCGTCATTCCGGAAGCCTTGGTACGGGCGGAGGTCGCGCATCAGGGCTGCACCGAGCTTCACGTCGTCCAGACCATGCATCAGCGCAAGGCATGCTTCACCGATCTGTCTGACGGCTTCATCACGCTCCCCGGCGGCGTTGGCACCATGGATGAGTTATGGGAGGCGATCAGCTGGGCGCAACTGGGCTATCATGCCAAGCCCGTTGGCCTGTTGAATGTGTCGAGCTTCTATGACCAGCTCATCGCCTTCAACCGGCATATGATCGACACCGGCTTCATCCGCCCGCAACATGCCGACATCCTGGTCCATGCCGACTCGATCGAGGCGCTGCTTGATAAAATGGCAGCCTATGAGGCGCACGAGCCGATCTTTTCGATGAAGGCCGACAGGCTGTAATTCGTGCCACCCTTGCGGCGACCATCGGCGCGGGGCATGGCCGCAGTGTGACCATTCTCGATCGCACCGCCCTTGTCGCCCATGCCCGCGAAAGTATCGCCCGGGGCTCCAAATCCTTCGCCTTGGCATCGAAGCTGTTCGACCGGCAAACGCGTGAGCGTGCTTGGCTTCTCTATGCATGGTGCCGCAAGTGCGACGATATCGCCGACGGGCAGGATCATGGTGGCGTAATGAGAGGCGTGGCCGATGGGCAGGTGCGCCTTGCCAGTATGAGGGCGCTGACCGATGCCGCCCTGCGCGGCGAGCCGACGGGCGATCCCGCCTTCGATGGCTTTGGCCTAGTGATGCGCGAATGCGCCATCCCGGCCCGCTATGCGCATGACCTGATCGAAGGGTTCGCGCTCGATGCTGAAGATTGGCGGCCTCAGAACGAAGCGGACATGCTGCGCTATTGTTATCATGTTGCTGGCGCGGTCGGCTGCATGATGGCGGTGCTGATGGGGGTTGATCCGGCGGATGAGTCTACGCTTGACCGGGCCTGCGACTTGGGACTGGCGTTTCAGCTCGCCAACATTGCGCGCGACATCGGTGAGGATCAGGCGGCGGGACGCTGTTACCTGCCCCAGCAATGGCTGGCGGAGATGCACATTCCTTGCGGCAGGCATATGGAGCCAGGCTTCCGTCCGCAGCTAGTGATATTGGCGCGCCGTCTCGCCGGTCTGGCCGCGGATTATGAGGCCAGCGCCCGGCATGGCACGGGCGCCTTGCCGCCGCGCTCCGCTTGGGCGGTTCTGGCCGCAGCGGGTATTTATGGCGATATCGCGCGCGAAGTGGATCGGCGGGGCGATCATGCCTGGGACGATCGCGTGGTGACGCCGAAGAGTCAAAAGCTGGGCTGGGTGTTCCGGGCCGGGTTGCAGATCGTGGCCCGGTCCCGCCGCTGGCCTTTACCGGTGCCCCGGCCAACACATCTCTGGACCCGACCAAAGGCCTGACATCAAAAAAAAGGACCGATACTTTCGTACCGGTCCCGAGGCGTGTTCGCAGGAGGAACATCGTGTGGCGGGCGGGCCGTTCTTTCCGGCCCGCCCTGCCGAAGTCTTAGTAGTTGTAGGCGCGCTCGCCGTGGCTCGCGAGGTCCAGGCCTTCCATCTCGGCATCGCGGCTCGGACGCAGACCCATGGTCTTGTCGATGATGAAGTAGATAATCGCGCTGCCAATGCCCGAGAAGAGCAGGGTGAACACCACCGCCTTGGTCTGGATCCAGACCTGGGCCGGGATGCTGTAGGCTTCCGGATGGAAGGCTGCCGGGAAGACGGTGTAGTCGAACACACCCTGACCGCCGAGCGAAGGAGCCGCGACGATACCTGTCGCGATCGCGCCGACGATGCCGCCGATGCAGTGCACGCCGAACACGTCCAAGCTGTCGTCATAGCCGACCTTGCCCTTCACGAACGCCACGAAGAGGTAGCAGATCGGGGAGACGGCGAAGCCGAGCACGATGGAAGTCATGGGAGCGGCAAAGCCAGCCGCCGGGGTGATGGCGACGAGGCCAGCGACAGCACCGGTGACTGCGCCGAGCAACGAAGCCTTGCCATGGTGGACCTGTTCGACCAGCGACCAGCTCACCGCCGCCGCGCAGGTGGCGACCATGGTGTTGATGAAGGCGACGCCAGTGACGGCATTGGCTTCCAGGTTGGAGCCGGCGTTGAAGCCGAACCAGCCGACCCACAGCAGGCTGGCACCGATCATGGTCATGGTCAGCGAGTGCGGCGGCATGGGCTCCTTGGGGAAGCCGACGCGCTTGCCGATCATGATGGCGCCGACGAGGCCCGCGATACCCGCGTTGATGTGGACCACGGTGCCGCCCGCGAAGTCGAGCGCGCCCCAGCCCCAGAGCATGCCATAGTCGGTCGGAGCATCAGCCAGGAAGTCCGGGCCAGCCCAATACCACACCATGTGCGCCATCGGGAAGTAGATGAAGGTCAGCCACAGCACGACGAACACGATCAGCGAGGAGAATTTCACGCGCTCCGCGAACGCACCGACGATCAGCGCCGGGGTGATCATGGCGAAGGTCATCTGGAAGACGACGAACACGAATTCGGGCAGATAGACGTTGTTGCTGAACGTCGCCGCCGAGGTCGTGCCATCGACGCCCATCAGGAACGCCTTGGATAGACCGCCGAAGAAATGATTGTCGCCACCCGAGGTGAAGGCGATGGAATAGCCCCAGCAGGTCCAGACCAGACCAGCCACGGAAACGATCGTGAACACCTGCATGAGGATGCTCAGCATGTTCTTGGTACGGACCAGGCCGCCGTAGAACAGGGCAAGGCCCGGAATCGACATCATCAGCACCAGCGCGGCCGAGATCAGCATCCAGGCGACGTCGCCCTTGTTGACCATGCTGGCCATTGCGGCAGCGTCTGGCGCCTTTATCGGCGCGGCGAGCGCCGGTGCGGCTGCGAGAAGGGTCAGCGCAGCCGCCCCCATCACGCCGCAGAATTTCTTGGAAAAGGTCATTATTCCCCCCTTCTTACAGCGCGGTTTCGCCGGTCTCGCCGGTGCGGATGCGCACGGCCTGACCGACATCGAGAACGAAGATCTTGCCATCGCCGATCGCGCCGGAATTGGCGGCCGCCTGGACCGCTTCGACTACGCGCGGTGCAAGATCGTCATCGCAGACGACCTCGATCTTGATTTTCGGAACCATGTTCGTGGAATATTCGGCGCCCCGGTAGATTTCGGTTTGCCCCTTCTGGCGGCCGAAGCCTTTCACCTCGCTCACCGTCATGCCGGCGATGCCTAGCGAGGAGAGTGCCTCGCGGACATCGTCAAGCTTGAACGGCTTGATGATAGCCATGACAAGTTTCATGTCGCCCCCTGTTAATGGTGTGCGGCGACATTCCAGCAAGAGGCGTGCCAATTGGTCAGCGCCGTTTAAAAGCGTGCTTTTTAGACTGGCCTTAAACACCACCCGCCAAAAAAATGGGCAGTCTGCCTACGCTGCCCAAAAATTGGGCAGCTTTTCCCTACCAGTTGGCCGTCATATGGACGGCGTCTTTTTCCTCCGGCAAAGTTGGCCGCCCAATCGTAGCGTTTCGATGCGGGAACCGGCCAAAGCGGGCGATGACGTCGTGATGCTGACGGGCATATTCCAAGGACTGCGCATCGCCTGCTGCCTCGAACAGACTAAGTGACAGATTCTGATCGTCGATATCTTCGCTATGCTGGAACGGCATGTAGAAAAACCTGCGGCCCGCGCCGCCAATCTGGATGTCATAGCCATGCGCAATGGCGCCGCGCGCGACGCTTCGAGCGAGTTCGTCAGTTTTGAACGCCTCGGCGGTGCCGCGGAACATATTACGCGGTAACTGATCGAATAGCAGGACTGCCGCCAATGCGTCATCAGCCCGATCAAGGAATGTTTCGGCGGCCAACTTGCGTTTTTCCTCCCACAGCTCGCAAAAGCGCGTCGCGCACTGTTGGTCCAGCTTCGGGTCATGCTTCCACCAGCCCTCCTCCCCGACCTGATTGAACCAGAAGTCCAGCAGGGCAGCCGCCCAATCGGCGGTCACGGCGTCATGGCTGTCCGTAAGCATGTTCATACAAGGAAAAAGAAGCAGTGGGCCGCAGGTTCCGCAGCCCACGGCGCGAGGATGTCAGGTCGCCGTGCCGCCAACCGTCAGCCCTTCGATCAGCAGCGTCGGCTGCCCGACGCCCGCTGGAACGCTCTGTCCACCCTTACCGCACATGCCGACGCCCTCATCCAGAGCCCAGTCATTGCCGATGCCGACCACCTTGGTTAGCGCCGTTGGCCCGTCCCCTATTAACGTTGCCCCCTTGATTGGGTCGCCCAGCTTTCCATTCTCGACCTTGTAGGCCTCGGTGCAGGAAAAGACGAATTTGCCTGAGACGATATCGACCTGACCTCCGCCAAAGCTCTTGGCGAAAATGCCGGAACCCATGCGGGACAGCAATTCCTCAGGATCATCATGGCCGCCTTTGATGAACGTGTTGGTCATGCGCGGCATCGGCGCATGGGCATAGCTTTCGCGACGCCCGTTGCCCGTGGGTTCCACGCCCATAAGCCGGGCGTTGAGGCGATCCTGCATATAGCCTTTAAGGATGCCATCCTCGATAAGGACATTCTCTCGTGTGGGCGTGCCTTCGTCATCGATCGAGAGCGATCCACGGCGGCTGAGGATCGATCCGTCATCCACCACCGTGACGCCGGGAGCGGCAACGCGCTCGCCGATCCGGCCGGAAAAGGCGCTGGTGCCCTTACGGCTGAAATCACCCTCAAGGCCATGGCCGATCGCCTCATGCACCAGTACGCCCGGCCAGCCCGGCCCCAGCAGCACCGTCATTTCGCCCGCAGGCGCAGCGACGGATCGCATGTTCACTCTCGCTTGTGCCAGTGCCTCGTCGATGGCCCGGTTCCATATCGCGGAATCCATCACCTGATCGTAGAGATAGCGTCCGCCAATACCGAAGCTGCCGGTTTCGCGGCGGCCATTTTCTTCAAGAATCAGGGAGACATTCAGCCGTACCAGCGGCCGGACGTCGGTAGCGGTAAAGCCATCGGCACGGACGATTTCCACAACCGACCAGCTCCCGGCCAGACTGACCGAAACCTGCGCGACGCGGGGATCACGAGCTCGCGCCGCCGCATCAATGGCAGCGCACAGCGTCACCTTTTCGGCGAACGGGACGATGTCCAGAGGGTTGGCGTCTGTATAAAGATGCCGGTTGGTCCGCTGCGGCGGCGGAGCGGGCTGGCCCATGGCCGGGTCCAACAAGGTCAGCGTTTCGGCCGCCCGGCGAATCGCTGCTTCGCTGATATCGTTGGCATGGGCAAAGCCCGTCATCTCGCCCGATACGCCGCGCAGGCCAAAGCCCGCATCGGTCGAATAATCGGCTGTTTTCAGCCTTCCATCGTCGAACCCGAAACTCTCGCTGGCGCGATATTGCAGATAGAGCTCGCCATCATCACAATTGGTGAGCGCCTGCGCCGTCAGCCGCTGCGCGCCATCGGGATCAAGCAAGCCCGGCCGGTAGAGAAGGCCGCGCGCATCGGTGAACTGGGAAGCGATGTCAGTCATGCCGCCCGATATAGGAGCGACACAGCCCAAGCCCAATCAAATTCGAAGGGCGCTTCTTTATAGGCTCGCGCCGGACGAAATGTCAGGCAGGCCCGCAACTTCCGGCGTATCCGCAGGACCGCTAATCAGGACGAAGCGCTTGTCGCAATAACCGCAATCGACATAGCCATGTTCGTCAATCTCCAGGAACACGCGCGGGTGACCCAGAGCGGCGGGAATGTCGCCTGACCCGTCGCATGAGACGCGGGCTTTGGTGACTCGAAGAATTTCAGGCGGCTGTATCATGATGGCGTCGATTAGCAGCGGCTCCATCGCACCGCAATATCCGGCACGGCTTTCTGGCAGCATAAGGGATGGTGGGCGATGACGGGCTCGAACCGCCGACATTCTCGGTGTAAACGAGACGCTCTACCAACTGAGCTAATCGCCCGATACCGCATCCATGCCGGTGCAGCCGGAGCGCGCCTATCTAGGCCAATCAGCGCGCGGGTCAAGCGTTGATGATCAACGAGTCACGCACAAAGAAAACGGCGGCTGGCCATGAACCAGCGTGTAAGGGCTTGGGCCGTCTCTTCCGCAAGGGCGATGAACACACGGCGGCCATCATGCGGATCGGCCTGCCGATGAACGATGCCCTTGTCTGTCAGCGTTCGAATCCAGCGCAGTGCTGTGGTGGGCGGCACTGCCGACGCGATGCACAGGCTGGAAACGGACACGCGCTCCTGCTCCAGACGCGCCGCCAGCAGATCCAGCAGCATGTCCCATGCGGGATCCGCAAACAGTTCTCCAGGCAGGAAATCCTCGCGCAGCCGCCGCGCGCGCAGCATGTCCCGTACCTGCGCGGCGCCCAGCGCTACTTCGTCGGCGGCGGCTGGCTGATTACCTATCGTCTCCACGGTCGGCATGCCGATATAATCGCTTGCCCGATCGGATATGCGAGGCCCCAATGCGAAGGAGGGGGTCGCGTGGCGCGGTCGCGATGTCAGCGCCTCCAGCGTCCGCGCAAGGCGGCTGACCTCTTCGCTCAGCTGTTGCAGGCGGACGCCCTCGCTTTCCTGATTGACCTCATGAACCGTGCGCTGCGGCGTCGTTCCCCCGGCAGTCAGCAAAGCGGCGGCGAGGTCGGTGTGATCCGGCGTGCAGAGCAGTTGCGTGCGGTCGCTCCGCATGCAGGCGAAGGCAAGATCGATTGTGTCGAGACCGGCAACCAGAATGACGGACAGGTCATTCTGCACCGCCAGCGTCTCCACCTGCACCAACAATCGCTCGAGCAATGCGGACGGGTTTGTGCAGAAGAGCAGAATGACGTCGCACCCCACCTGCATGTCGAGCCGAAGCATCGCCTGATCCAGCGGCACGATATCGAGGAGCCGGAACTGGGCGGCCTCCGCCAATCCTGCGACATCGTCCAGAAAGACGTCGTCCGCCAGAATGAGGAGTCCCGCGCGAGGGTCTCTCATCCCATAGATTTCCTCGCTGCTGGATCCAAATTCAGTCCGGGGGCGATCCATTTCCACCTGTTACTCCTGTCCCTGCTTTGTTCCGAACCTATCGCAATATTGCGGCGGCGCGCCTGCTCTTTCCTCCGGATCGGACATGCCAGCTTCCCTTTATTGCCCGGTCATTCTGCTGGCCCGCCCAATTTCACGAGCCTCGGCCCTCGCTGCCGCCAAAATGGTTTGGCTTTTCGCCGAAATGGCGGGAGGCGATGGAGAAGAGGCAACCCATCCAAAATGGATGTTGTTATCCCAGGTTGTCGCTTCAGACCGCCGTCCGGCGTGCGAAATCGATGTAGAACTGGCGTAGCCGGGTGGCGACCGGGCCGGGGGTGCCATCGCCGATCTTGGTCCCGTCGATACGCACGACCGCCTGGCAGAGTGTCGATGCACTGGTGATGAAGGCTTCGCGGGCTTCCTTGGCTTCCGCCACGGAAAAGGGGCGATGGACAATATTCAGGCCGCTTTCTTCGGCCAGAGCGGTCAGTGCGGCGCCGGTGCATCCGGCAAGCACGACCTGCGAATAAGGGCGGGTGATGATGCCTTCATCCGTGACCAGAAAGGCCGTGGAAGAGGCGCCTTCGGTTATGAAACCGTCCTCCACCATCCAGGCTTCCTGTGCCCCGGCCTCGGCCGCGATCCGTTTTGCCATCGCTTGAGCCAGCAGACCGACACTCTTGATGTCGCGCCGCGCCCACCGCAGGTCGGGTGTCGTGACAACCGCGATGCCGTTCTGCACATCGGGAGAATCGAGAAAGCGCTTGGCGTGTGTGAACATCACAAGCGTTGGCTGCAAAGCCGATGATGGCAGGAAGTCGCGCCCTGCGTCAGCGCCCCGCGTCAGTTGCAGATAGATCAAGCCCTCTTCGAGATCATTGCGCGCCGCCAATTCCTTCTGCACCGCTTCAATCTCGGCAAGGGAGACGGGAAGGCTAAGCCCTATCGCGGCCGCCGAACGTTCAAGCCGCACCAAGTGCGACGCGCTGTCAATCAGTCTGCCATCAAGGACGGCCGTCACCTCATAAACGGCCTCGGCGAACAGAAAGCCGCGATCCAGCACCGAGACCCGCGCTTCGGCGAGCGGCAGGAACTGGCCATTGAGATAGGCGATGGACATGAAGCGCTAAAATCCTCCGGCATGAACATCCGCGATGTTGCCGGGGCAGGATCGTCGGTCAAGCAATGATCATCGGCTTAACGTCCTTACCCGCTCTCCTATCTCTCGCAAATCTGCGACAAAGCGCGCTCGCTCGGCCGCCTTCCGTGCTTCATCGGGTATGCGCAGCAGGAAACTCGGATGCACGGTCACCCAAGCTTCGGTGCTGTTTTCCAGTGGAATCGGCGCGCCTCGCGTGCGGCTGATCGTCACGGCCTTGCCCAATATGGCGCGCGCGGCAGTTGCGCCCAGAGCGACGACGACGCGCGGACGAACGAGGGCCAACTCCTGATCCAGCCACCAGCGGCAGGCAGCAATCTCGGGTGTGTCAGGCGTCTGGTGAATGCGCCTCTTGCCCCGCCGCTCATGCTTGAAATGCTTGACGGCGTTCGTGACATAGACGCTCGCGCGATCGATCCGGGCTTCCTCTAACGCTTGGTCCAGCAACTGGCCCGCCGGGCCTACGAAGGGGCGCCCGGCAATATCTTCCTGATCGCCCGGCTGTTCCCCCACGAGAACCAGGGGCGCATCGATGGGGCCTTCGCCGAACACAGTCTGCGTGGCGTCACAATAAAGGTGGCAGCGGGTGCAGCCCATCGCCTCCTCGCGCAATCTCGTCCAAGCGGCAGCCGCGTTGCTGGCGCGGGCAGGTATTTTGGGTGGAGTGGCGATCATGGCCGCTTCCCGTGCCTGTGCCCCGGCAACAAGGTCGGGGATAAGGGCCGCCTCCGGCAGGTTGCGCCAGTATTTCTTGGGCATCTCGGACAGCATGGCTCGCTGCTTGAGCCGGGCGGGGTTGAATGTCGCAGCATAATAGCCTTTCCAGATTTCCTCGACCGGGTCGCCGCCCGGCGCATCTGTCTTTGAAGCGCCGGGACTTTCTTCCAACCTTTCGCCATCCCAATGGATACTGAGTTCGGGCGTCAGGATCGACCAGTGCATCGAGGCGAAACGTCGCACGAAAAACCCGGCATTCGCGCGGACGATATGATGATCAGGCTCGAACCAGGCGACGAAACGGGCGCCGTCATCATCCTGCATTTCGCGGAATCGGACAAAAGCGCGCATCTTATGCATGTCGCGCCGAACTGCTTTTGCCAGCATCTCGACACGGCGGACCAGGGGATCGGCTTTATCGTCCAGGCGTGCGGGGCTTTGTCGCACTTCGATCAAAAGGGCGTAGAGCAAGGCGAAGCGCTCTTCATCCTGATGCAGTATTACGCTCTCGGCCAAGTCCAGAAAGGCGCGCGGCACTGAAAATGCTCCGCCGCCATCTTCCGGAGGCGGCGGATCGAAGGCCAGCATCGACCCGCCTTCTCCTTCGACCCGCCAATCAATATCGTGAGCAGGCACAGCAGCCAAAGCGAAGCGACGGGCGGCATTGCGCCACCCGTCGAAATCATCCGGCCTGCTCAGCAGCACCTGATACATGAGAGATCAATCCGACGATTCCGCTCGCTCCAATTCGGCGGGCTTGCGCCGGGCAAAGGTGGCGGCGAGTTTCAGTTCCTCTTCATCCGTCAACTCCGCAGCCGCATCGGGAAACATCTCCTCTTCCTCCTCCTCGATATGGTGGAGATAACGCTTCTTCAGGTTGGCGAAGGTTTCCCGCCATTCAGGGCCGTTGAAGGGCTGCTCCTGCAGCTCCTCCAGATAATCGTCGATTTCCTTATGCTCGGCTACACTATGCTGTGCATCTTCGCGCAGGTCGGGACGGGCGAGCATCGTTGCATATAGCGTTTCTTCCTCCGCCGCCGCATGTGCGGTGACTTCCACACGGAACTGCTCGAACAGCTTCTCCAGCCGATCATTATCCTCCTTCACGTCAGCCATTTTCTCAAACAGCTGGCGATGGGCGTCATGATCTTGCTTCAGTTTGTCGAAAATCGTGGCATTGGCCATGATGTGCTCCTCTTGATTTAGAGGGCACAACGAAAGGCGAGGAGCTTTGGGTCCGCTGGTTCAGCCGAACAGGAAGCGGAAGATGATGGCGACGGGAATCCATAGCAGGCTGCTGGCGATGCTCGTCAGCCACACCTGTGCTACATCTCTGCGAAAGCGAAGGTCCAGGCCCGACATCGACAGGCCGCTCTCATCCAGTAATTCCCACCGGCGTTCCATGTCCCTCGCCACCATTGCAAAGCCGCCGATTGCGATGATCAGGGCGAGGTGTAGCACCAGCGAGCCGCCCATCCTGGCGACGATGCCAATTTGAAGAAGGCAAAAAACAACAAGCGCAATAGCCAGATGGCTGCTCATGCGCTTGGCATACCGCCCGCCATGAGATCGTGCGGAATCATTGTTGAATGCCGTTGCCACCAGCGCCTTCCCCTCGATTTTTATTGAATCTCAAGAAATCACGAAGTGCCGGACTTATCAATAAGGAAAACTACCGTCAGTCGAAAAGCTCCAGTTGCGAAGGGGGAGGGGTGAGCTGCCGTTGAAGGTCTGCCTTGTCGGTGAGGTGAACCGGCCTCCAATCGCTGGCGACCAAAAAGGGCCGCAGCTTGGCAATCGAATTTGTCACCCGCGCGACATCATCCAGCCGAAGGCGGCGGACCCTGCGGCTCGCCAATATGCGATCGACGGCTTTTACGCCAAGGCCCGGCACGCGCAGCAACATCTCACGCGGCGCGCGGTTCACATCTACCGGAAATATGGCCCGGTGCCGCAAGGCCCAGGCCAGCTTGGGATCAATGTCGAGGGGCAAATGCCCCGTTGCGGGGTCGGTCGCTTGCTCAAGATCATCCACTGAAAAACCATAAAAGCGCATCATCCAGTCCGACTGATACAGGCGGTGTTCGCGCAGCAGTGGAGGACGCTTTAACGGAAGGACGCTGCTCGGCGAGGGAATGGGCGAAAAGGCGCTGTAATAGACGCGCCGTAGAGCATGGCGGTCATATAGAGATCGCGCACGCCGGATGATGGCCCGGTCATCTGCTCCGTCGGCCCCTATGATCATCTGCGTGGATTGTCCTGCGGGGGCAAATCGCGGCGCGTGGCGGTAGCGCTTTCTCGCATCGCGCGTATCTTCGATGGCTGTGCGCAGCCCGCTCATCGCGCCTTCGATCCGTGTTCCATCCTTTTCGGGCGCCAGTCGTCGAAGCCCCTGCTCGGTCGGCATCTCGACATTGATCGACAGCCGGTCAGCAAAAAGACCGGCCTGATGCGTCAGTTCCGGATCGGCATCAGGGATCGTCTTGAGATGAATATAACCGCGAAAGTCATGCTCTTCCCGCAACGCTCGGGCAACGCCCACCAGCTGTTCCATCGTATAATCGGGCGATCGTATGATCCCGGAGGACAGGAAAAGTCCCTCGATATAATTGCGCCGGTAAAAGCTCAGCGTCAGTTCGACCACTTCGCCCACAGTGAAGCGCGCCCGGCGAACGTCGCTCGACCGGCGATTGATGCAATAGTGGCAATCAAAGATACAACTGTTCGTCAGCAAAATCTTGAGCAGCGATATGCATCGTCCGTCAGGTGCGTAGGCATGGCAGATGCCCATGCCTTCGGTCGAACCCAAGCCGCCCTTCTGCCCTGACAGGCTATCGCGCTTCTTCGTTCCGGAGGATGCGCATGATGCATCATATTTGGCCGCGTCGGCGAGGATTTTCAATTTCTGCGGAATGGAAAGGGCAGTCATTAGTTCACGCTATGTTCTTTTTCTCCGCTTGTCGTTGATCCAGATTGCAAATCGCGTTGAGTCGGACATCAGTTTTTCCATCCTGGATCGATCCGATCGATCAACCGAACCATTGCTTCAAAATCGGGAACGCCCGGTCCAACAGGCAACTGCACACCGCTGATATCGCGTTGATGCACGGCAATCACTTCGTCCGGAATGTCGACCGGGGTGCCTGCCGAACCCGTCGCTACCTGTATCTCGCAGGCGCGCTGAAGCATCCAATGCATGAGGAATGCCTTGGGAAGGGTGTCCGCCATGACCAGCGTGCCGTGGTTGCGCAGCATCATCAACCGCCGGTCACCAAGATTGGCGATAAGTCTCTCGCCTTCTTCACGGCGCAGGGTGATGCCTTCAAAATCGTGATAGGCGATTCGCCCGGCAAAGGCGGCGGCATAGAAATTGGTGGGACGCAGCCCCTCCTGTGTCGCGCTGACCGCCATGGCGGCGGTCGTGTGCGTATGAATGACGCAATGGGCATCGGGCAGGCGGCGGTGGAAGACGCTGTGCTGGGTAAAACCGGCGCGGTTCACTGGATAGGGACTGCCGTCCAATATGTGCCCGTCAATGTCGATCTTGACGAGGTTGGACGCCGTCACCTCGGAATAAAGCAAGCCGAACGGGTTGATCAGGAACGCGCTGTCGTCGCCGGGCACGCGCAGCGTGATATGATTGTAGATAAGTTCTGACCATCCCATGTGGTCAAATATGCGGTAGCATGCAGCAAGTTGCTGGCGCGCTTTCCATTCTTCGATGGGCATGTCATCAGCGGAAGCGGCGGTTGCCATGGTGGTCCTCCTATACCCTGTCGCCGTAACTATCCTCCCCGGCGGCGCTGCTGTCGAGCGAAACGGCTTTGGGGTTGAATTTGGCCGACTCTGCTGGTAGGGCGCGCCCCACACGGCGCAGGCTGCCCTGCGACGACTCATCGCTATTACTTTCGGTAGGCCCGTCGGGAAGGGTTTTTTTCCTGACGAACCGCCCGTTTTCGACTGGAGTTTGACTGGATTATGCAAATCATCGTTCGCGACAACAATGTCGACCAGGCCCTGCGCGCGCTCAAGAAGAAGCTGCAGCGTGAGGGCGTGTATCGCGAGATGAAGCTGCGCCGTCACTACGAAAAGCCCTCGGAAAAGCGCGCCCGCGAAAAGGCCGCTGCGGTTCGCCGCGCGCGCAAGCTGGAGCGCAAGCGCGCTGAGCGTGACGGCGTTCGTTAAGACGTTCGTTTTTAAGGGGCGGCGGTTCTCCGCCTCTTTCTGCTGATCATCCGCATCTGCGAGGCTTAGGTCCATGTCCACGACCGCTGTTCCCCTTCGTCCCATCGCCAAGGGGTCGCTGACGCGTCTCTGGATCGGTGTTGCCGCCGTGGCGATCGCCGCGGGTGGCTTGGCCTGGGCCGGGCAGCGCGGGGTCGAGCCTTCGCCTGCCAGCTACCTCGCCCGCAATGCCGGGGAGGAAGGTGTAGTCACGACCGAATCGGGCCTCCAGTACAAGGTTCTGGAAGAGGGCACTGGCCCCAGCCCCACCGCAGCGGACGTGGCGCTGGTTGGATATAAGGGCACTTTGCTCGATGGCACTGTCTTCGACGAAAATGCCCAGACCGCGATGCCGGTCGATGGCGTTGTGCCGGGCTTTTCCGAAGGTCTGCAAAAGATGAAGAAGGGCGGCAAGTACCGTCTCTGGATCCCGCCGCAGCTCGGCTATGGTGAGCAGGCGGCTGGACCTATCCCCGCCAATTCCGTGCTGGTCTTCGATGTTCAACTGCACGATTTCAAATCGAAGGCAGACATCATGCGGATGCAGCAGATGATGCAGCAGGGCGCGGCTCCTCCGCCGCTTCCCGGCCGCTGATCGCATCGCCGAAATGTAAAGAATAGAAGGGTCCGGTTTTCGGACCCTTTTTTTATTCGGCGACGACGATCCCCTTTGATTCGGAACCATCGTTCATCGCCTTGGACCGTTCCTCCAGATAGACCTTGATCATCGCCACGATCGGGTCGGCCAGGAACAGGCCCATTATTCCAAACAGCGCGCCGAACAATATCTGCGCGGCCAGGACCAGCGCGGGGGCAAGGTCGGTTGCCCGCTTCGCCACCATGGGAACGATCAGGTAACCATCGACGATCTGCACTACTAGATACACGAAAAAGGCGTAGATCCCGGCGTCCACCCCCGCCGAAAATCCGACGAGCACGATCAATACGCCCGATATGATCGACCCGATGTTCGGCAGAAAAGCGAACAGCCCGGTCAGGATTCCCAGCAGGCCAGCCATTGGGACACCCCCCGCGAGCAGCAGCAGCCAAGTTCCAACGCCCTCTACCGCCATGCCAATCAGTCGGCCGAACATCAAACGTCGTAGCGTCCAACCCATCCTGTCGACGACATTATAGAAGCTTAAACGGCTGCTCATGGGCAGCATCCAAGCGACGCCGCGCTCATAGAGACGTGGCTCCACCGCAATGAAAATCGCGAGCACCAGCATCATTACGCCGCTGGTCACGGCGCCCATGACGGTGCCGACCGCCGCAGTGACCCGACCGATCGAATTGAAAGCCTGCGTCGCCAGGCTTTTGAAATCATTAGGTGTCGTCGTCACGCCCAATTGCTGCATCCAGCCACCGATGCGGGTGACCTGAGTCTCCACGATCGTGCGCATGGCCTGCGCCTGCGCGGCCAAACTCGCGCCTGTCAGGTAAAATGTATAAGCTAGGAACAGCAGGGCGGAGAGGAGCACGATCGCGAGGCGCCAGCCTCGACCTATCGGCAAGATACGGCTGAGTAGCCGCGTGCCGCCGTCCATCATGCTGGTCAGGACCAGTGCTCCAAGGATGAGCATGATCGGTTGCGCGAGCAAGGCCAGCAGTGCGACGGCGACCGCCATGGCGATCCACACGCCGGCGCGTTTTATCTCATGCTGAACGAGCGGGCTGCGCAGTTCACTCGGACCCGGTTGCTCAATGTGGACGTGTTTCCCGCTCAATCACCAGCCCCTTCAGATGTATTATTTCGGGGGTGGAACGCTCTCCGGGCGTAAGCTGTTCCCCGCCCGGCCACTACGCAGCGCGTGAATCCAGGTAACGGGATTCCAGCTGGAATTGCCGTCGAGCGAAAAAGTAATGAACTCCGCCCGTCCGCCAATCGCTTCCCAAGGGACAGGCCCACCAAGGCCGTTCTCCTCAAGCGGCGCGCGGCTGTCAGCGCTATTATCCCTGTTGTCACCCATCAGGAAGACATGGTTGCGTGGAACGCGCACCGGACCATACCAATCCAGCGCGCTCGGCCCCATGTCGATCGTCACATAGCTTTTGCCGTTCGGTAGAATCTCCTGCCGGACAGGCAGCTGACAATATTCCCGCCCGTCTGCCCCCGTGATGCGGGCGCCGGGGAACTGGGTGGGGGAACAGGGGGCGTTGCCATCGACCGGGATCAGGACCGGCTTGATTGCCTTCTGGGGAACAGCGGTGCCGTTCAGGATTACCTGTCCGCCCCGGACCTCGATGATGTCACCCGGCAGGCCGATCACACGCTTTATATAGTCTTCCCGCCGGTTATGCGGCGACACGATGACGATGTCGCCCCGCTCGGGCAAGCGACCGAAAATGCGGCCCTTCAGAAAGGGCAGGGGGTGGAAACTCGGTGAAACATAGGACCAGCCATACGGGAATTTGCTGACCACCAGCCGGTCGCCCTTCAGCAGCACCGGCATCATGGATTCGCTCGGGATGTAGAAGGGTTTGGCGACGAAGCTGTGAAAGGCCAGGACCGCAAGAATCAGAAGCGCGATGCTCTTCACCTCATGCCACCAGTCGATCGCACTTTTGTCCGTTCGGGCTGGCGATGCCGCCGCCGGTTCTTCTGTGGAAAGCGGGTCGTTCTCGCTCATGTCGGCTGCCGTCATGGATGGCTTCTCGGATGCTGGTGGTGCCGTGGTCACTGGGGCTGGGCCTCAAGGATGACGAATGCCTGCGCCCATGGATGATCATCGGTTAGCGTGACGTGAATGACCGCCTTGTGTCCATCGGGCAGCATTGTTTGAAGCTGTGCGAGCGCGCCGCCGGTCAGCTCGAGCGTCGGTGCGCCGCCGGGGCGATTGACGACGCCGATGTCCTTCATGAACACGCCACGATTAAAGCCCGTCCCCACGGCTTTGGAAAAGGCTTCCTTGGCGGCGAAACGCTTGGCGAGCGTCCCGGCCTTGGTGAACGGTCGGCGGTTTGCCTTGGCGCGTTCGACTTCGGTGAAAACGCGCTGCTCGAACCGCTCGCCAAAGCGATCGAGCGAATTTTGGATCCGCTCGATGTTGCATAGGTCGGAGCCGAGGCCGATGATCAACGCGCCAGGTCCATCTGCCGCCGCATTTCGCGGATGCTGCTTTCCAACCCGCTGAAAATGGCCTCGCCAATCAGGAAGTGGCCGATGTTGAGTTCGGCCACCTGCGGAATTGCCGCCACCGGGCCTACATTGTCGAAAGTGAGGCCATGACCAGCATGGGGTTCGATACCGTTTTTGGCCGCCAGCGCCGCAGCATCTGAGATTCGCCGCAACTCTTTCGCGCGCGCTGAGCCAGAAATATGCGCATAGCGCCCCGTATGAAACTCCACCACCGGAGCGCCTAGATGCATCGCTGCCTCGATTTGCGCCGAATCAGGTTCGATGAAAAGGCTGACGCGAATCCCCGCGTCCCCCAAGGCGCCGACGATCGGTCGCAGCGTCTCGATCTGTCCGGCGGCATCCAGACCGCCCTCGGTCGTCCGCTCCTCGCGTTTTTCAGGGACGATGCATGCCGCATGCGGCCGATGCTTCAATGCAATGTCCAGCATCTCCCGCGTTGCGGCCATTTCCAGGTTCAGCGGAACGGTAAGAGCCGCCATCAGCGTGGCGATGTCCTCGTCCCGGATGTGCCGCCGGTCCTCGCGCAGGTGCGCCGTGATGCCATCGGCCCCCGCCTTCACGGCCAGCAACGCCGCCTTGACGGGATCAGGATGTTCTCCCCCCCGCGCATTCCGGATGGTGGCAACATGGTCGATGTTGACACCCAGGCGCAGGTGGGCGGGAGTTTGCTGCATGATGCCTATTGTTTCCGGCTTCCAGGTTTGATCGCGGGGATGGCCGCTAGTTCCGGCGGGACATCATCTGCTTCATATACAGGGAAATTGATGCTGACGAGCGGGTAGAAGGGGACGCCCAGATCCACTTCTCCTGCGGATCGATCGACTAGCGCTACCTCGGCGACAACGATGCCGCCTTCGGCTTCCACGGCTTCGATCGCCTGGCGCGACGACAGCCCGGTCGTGACGACGTCTTCGACCATCAGCACCTTTTGGCCGGGTGTTATGGCAAAGCCGCGCCGCAGCTCGAACTTTCCCTCGGGCCGTTCCAGAAATACAGCATCCTTGTCGAGCGCGCGACCGACTTCATGGCCGATGATAAGGCCGCCCATGGCAGGCGAGACGACAAGGTCGATGTCCTGCCGCAGTTCGCGGGGCAGCTTCTGCACGACTGCGCGCGCGAGGCCGCCTGCGCGTTCGGCGTTCATCAATACCCGCGCGCATTGCAGGTAATTGGCGCTACGGCGGCCCGAGGACAGAATGAAATGTCCCTCCAGCAGCGCTCCTGCGGCCCTGAATTCTGCCAGTACTTCCTCGTCGGTCATCCGATTCTTCGATCCATCAGTATATGCCCAGGCCTATTTCGGGGCCATCTGGCACATCAACTTCTAACATGGGTAATGCCCATGAACGCGCCCCTGCGCGCGAGGTGCGAGATAGGCGGACGACCGGGGCGTTGCAACAGCGAAGAAAATCTGCTCCTGCCCGCTTGAGGCAGGAAAAAAGCATGCCTATAAGCCGCGGCAGACCGACCGGGCGGAGGGGGATGCGCATGCGCGCGCCTTCGTTGCAGCGGCGCCAAGGGGTTACGGGGTAAGAAGACGCTTATGAAAATGGTGAAATCGCTCGTTCTCGCCGGGTTGCTGGCCTTTGCGCCAGCTGCGGTGTTGAACAGTCAGGCGCTGGCGCAGGACAATGCCGCCGTCGCAGCCGCCGCTGCGGGCAATGCCGCCGCACCGGCCGACTCGGGCGCCAATGCGGCCGCTGCCGAGGCTGCGCCTGCGGCCAAGGTTGCCGCGCCGCCCCGCATGAAGCCGACCGAAGGCATCGGCATGCCGCGCCCCGGCGAGATCACCCTACAGGAACAGTTCACCCCCACGGGTCATACCGCTCGCTGGTTGCACGACGTGCTGCTTCTGCCGCTCATCACGATCATTTCGGTCTTCGTGGCCCTCCTGATGCTCTATGTGATGATCCGCTTCCGCCGCAGCGCCAATCCGGTGCCGTCGAAGACATCGCACAATACGCTGATCGAAGTGATTTGGACCGTGGTTCCGGTAGTGATCCTCCTTGTTATCGCGGTGCCCTCGATCGGCCTGCTGGCTGACCAGTACAAGCCCGCGCCCAAGGATGCGCTGACCGTGAAGGTCACCGGCTACCAGTGGTATTGGGGTTATGAATATCCCGACAACGGCATTCCTGAATATGTCTCGAACATGCTTCCCAGGGAAAAGGCCGAGGCGAATGGCGAGCCTTATCTGCTCGCGCCTGACAACCGCATGGTTCTTCCTGCTGGCCGCCCGATCAAGCTGATCATCACCGGTGCTGACGTGATCCACGCCTTTGCGGTCCCGTCGCTCTGGGTGAAGATGGACGCTGTTCCTGGCCGTCTCAATGAGAAGACCTTCACCATTGAGAAGCCGGGCGTCTATTACGGGCAGTGTTCTGAACTGTGCGGCGCGCGTCACGGGTTCATGCCGATCGCGATCGAGGCGCTGCCTCCTGCCCAGTTTGACCAGTGGGTTCTCTCGCAGGGCGGCAAGCTCCAGGGCGCTGACCCAGCAGCCACGGCTGCCGCTCCCGCAGCGCCTGCCGCCGCTCCCGCCGAAAAGCTTTGATGTAAGGGCATAACGCCATGACCACGATTACTGCAGATCATCACGGCGATCATGCTCATGATCATCATGACGCCGATCACAAGCCAGCCTTCTTCCAGCGCTGGTTCATGTCGACGAACCACAAGGACATCGGCACTCTCTATCTGATCTTCGCGATCCTTGCCGGCGTGATCGGCGGCGCGATTTCGGGTCTGATGCGTGCTGAGCTTGCGCAGCCCGGCATTCAGTATCTCCACACTTGGGCCCAGATGACTGATGGTCCTTCGGCCACGATGGACCAGGCCTATCACCTCTGGAACGTGCTGATCACCGCGCACGGTCTGATCATGGTCTTTTTCATGGTCATGCCCGCCATCATCGGTGGCTTTGGTAACTGGTTCGTGCCGATCATGATCGGTGCGCCGGACATGGCCTTCCCGCGCATGAACAATATTAGCTTCTGGCTGCTGATCCCCGCTTTTTCTCTGCTGCTCGGTTCGACATTCGTTCCTGGTGGTACGGGTAATGGCGCGGGCACGGGCTGGACGGTCTATGCTCCGCTCTCGACCAGCGGTTCTGCGGGGCCAGCTGTGGATATGGCTATCCTGTCGCTGCACATCGCGGGCGCCAGCTCTATTCTGGGTGCCGTCAACTTCATCACCACCATCCTGAACATGCGCGCGCCGGGCATGACCCTGCACAAGATGCCGTTGTTCGTATGGTCGGTTTTGGTCACCGCCTTCCTCCTGCTGCTCGCGCTGCCGGTTCTTGCCGCCGCTATCACCATGCTGCTGACCGATCGTAACTTCGGCACCACTTTCTACGATGCCGCCGGGGGTGGCGATCCGGAGCTTTACCAGCATCTTTTCTGGTTCTTTGGGCACCCTGAAGTGTACATCATGATCCTGCCGGGTTTTGGTATCGTCAGCCAGATCATCTCGACCTTCAGCCGTAAGCCGGTGTTCGGCTACCTCGGCATGGCATATGCCATGGTCGCGATTGGCGTCGTCGGGTTCGTCGTCTGGGCGCACCATATGTTCACCACCGGCATGTCGGTGAACGTGAAGATGTACTTCACGGCCGCGACGATGGTCATTGCCGTTCCCACCGGCATCAAGATCTTCTCGTGGATCGCGACGATTTGGGGCGGTTCGATCAGCTACAAGACCCCCATGGTCTGGGCGCTGGGCTTCATCTTCCTGTTCACCGTGGGTGGTGTTACCGGCGTGGTCCTGGCAAATGGCGGCGTCGATGACGTGCTGCACGACACCTATTATGTTGTTGCTCACTTCCACTATGTGTTGTCGCTGGGTGCCGTTTTCGGGCTCTTCGCGGGCTTCTACTATTGGTTTCCGAAGATGTCGGGCCGCATGTACAGCGAATTCCTCGGCCACCTGCACTTCTGGGTGTTCTTCGTGGGCGTGAACCTGCTGTTCTTCCCCATGCACTTCCTCGGACTGTCGGGCATGCCTCGTCGCTATCCCGACTATCCGGAGGCCTTTGCCTATTGGAACAGCGTGGCCAGCCATGGCTATGAGATCATGGCCGTGGGCGTGTTGATCTTCTTCGTGAACGTCTTCTGGTCGCTTGCATTTGGCAAGAAGGCAGAAGGCAATCCGTGGGGCGAAGGCGCGACGACGCTGGAATGGACACTGCCCAGCCCGCCGCCGTTCCACCAGTTCGAAACATTGCCGGTCATCGACTGACGATCGGCGAAAAGAATGCATCCAGCAGGATGCCGGGTGGCGACGAATATCGCGGACCCGCAGTTAGCAGCCCCGGCGCCTGTGATGGTGCCGGGCTGCCGCATGAGGAGCATATGGCAAGTTCGCCGTTCATGACCGGGAGCGCCGCTTCCACGATTCCCGCGCACTGGCGCGACTTTGTCGCGTTGACCAAGCCGCGCGTGATGACATTGGTCGTTTTCACCGGTCTTTGCGGGCTGCTCGCGGCGCCCGGTCAAATCCATCCCGTACTCGCCTTCACTGCCATCCTGTGCATAGCGCTGGGCGCTGGCGCAGCGGCGGCGCTCAACCAATGGTATGAGGCGGATATTGACGCAAAGATGAAGCGGACCGCCAACCGTCCACTGCCCGCTGGCCGTATGGACCGGCAGTCGGCGCTTCATTTCGGCGTCGGCCTTTCCTTCTTCTCGGTCCTGCTGATGGGCGTGGCGACGAATTGGCTCGCCTCTGCCATCCTGGCGGTGTCGATTCTTTTCTATGTTTTCATTTACACTATTTGGCTCAAGCCCCGGACAACACAGAACATCGTCATCGGCGGTGCTGCGGGGGCCTTTCCTCCCGTTATTGGCTGGGCTGCAGTCACAGGTGACGTCGGCGCCCTCCCGGTGGCGCTTTTCATGCTCACCTTCTTCTGGACGCCGCCGCATTTCTGGGCACTCGCGCTGTTCGTGAAGACCGACTATGCTGCGGCAAACATCCCGATGTTGCCCGTCGTATCAGGTGAAGTTGCTACGCGCCGTCAGATATGGTTGTACACCGCAATCATGGCCGCCGCGGCGATGGCACCCATTCTGCTTCGCCTTACGGGTCTGATTTACGGTCTCACCGCTCTGTTCGGTACGGGCCTGTTCGTGATCTTCGCCTTTCAGGTTTACCGGCGCCGTGAAATGGATCCGAGCCGCATGGGTCCTGAACGCCGATTGTTCAAATATTCGATCCTCTATCTTTTCCTTCTGTTCGGAGCGGTTGTCATTGATCGTTGGTTGCTGGCATGACGCCTGAGGAGGAAAAGCAGGTACGCAGTCGGCAGAAGTCGCGCGCCATTGTCACTGGACTGCTGCTCGGGGCGCTCGTCATTCTCTTTTACGCGATCACGATCGTGAAGATTGGCGCGGGGCAATAATGGCCAGCTTGCCGCCGTCGCCTTTTGATCGGGATCGCCGGAACCGCCGCACCCTCATCACTATGACGGGGGTAGGATTGGCCATGCTTGGGCTCGGTTTCGCATCGGTCCCGCTCTACCGGATTTTCTGCCAGCAGACGGGATATGGCGGCACGACGCAGCGCGCCGCTGCTGATGTCAAGTTGCAGCCAGCGGTCGGCCATACAATGTCGATCCGGTTCGATTCCAATGTTCAACCTGGCATGCCCTGGCAATTCTATCCCGAACACCGGACGGATACGGTGACCGTTGGCGCGCGCGACATGGCGATCTTCATCGCAAAGAATATGTCGGACAAGCCGGTTACGGGCACGGCCAGCTTCAACGTGACGCCGATCCAGTCTGGCGCCTACTTCACCAAGATTCAGTGTTTCTGCTTCACCCAGCAGACATTGCAGCCGGGCGAGCAGGTCCGCATGCCGGTGATTTATTATGTTGATCCCAAAATACTGAATGATCCCGACAATAGGGACACTCAGCAAATTACGCTAAGCTACACCTTCTATCCTGTTGAGCAGGACAAGAAGCCGAGCTAAGGCAATCCACGATAACGCGAACGCGAACAGGGAAGAGTACGTCATGGCAGGCGCCAAGCAGCACGATTATCATATTCTACCGCCCAGCATCTGGCCGCTATTCGGGTCCATGTCGGCGCTGGTAATGGCGCTCGGCGCGATCATGTGGATGCACCCTGATGCCATGCCTGCCGGTGGTGGCTGGGTATTCCTGATCGGCGTCGCGGGCGTGCTGTTCACCATGTATAGCTGGTGGGCGAACGTGATCGCAGAGGCGCATGCCGGTGACCATACGCCGGTGGTGCAATTGCATCTGCGCTATGGGATGATCCTGTTCATTGCTTCGGAAGTCATGTTCTTCGTCGGCTGGTTCTGGGCGTTCTTCGACTTCTCGCTCTTCCCGAGCCAGCTTGCTCCGATCGAAGGGTTGTTCCCGTCCAAGGGTATCGAGGTGATGAACGCGTTTGAGCTGCCGCTGCTCAACACGCTGATCCTGCTCTGCTCGGGCACGACCGTCACCTGGGCGCACCACGCGCTCATTCATGGAGATCGTGAGAGTCTGAAAACCGGCCTGTGGTTGACGGTGATCCTCGGCCTGCTCTTCTCTTCGATCCAGGCCTATGAATATATGCACGCGCCGTTCCCGTTCGGCGGCAGCCCCTACAGCTCGGCCTTCTACATGGCGACGGGCTTCCACGGCTTCCACGTTCTGATCGGTACGATCTTCCTGATCGTCAATCTGGTCCGCGTCTATAAGGGGCACTTCACTCCCCGCCAGCATTTCGGTTTTGAGGCCGCTGCCTGGTACTGGCACTTTGTCGACGTCGTCTGGCTGTTCCTGTTCGTCGCCATCTATGTGTGGGGCGGCTGGGGCGCTCCGATGCACGGCGGCTAAGGCCTCTGTCTTATCCATCAAGCAAACGGCCGGTAACAACCGGCCGTTTTCTTTTGGGCGGAAGATAATTATGCCTGTCGTTATGCTTCTTTCCACACCAGTGCTTCTCCAGCCGTCCAGCCTCTCTCTGCCCGGCGTTCGGCTGCCGAATGCGAGTGCCGTGCCTGCCTGCCGGCAACTCGGCCCGTCCGCTTTGACCGGGGCGACCATATCGTCGGCGGTCAAGCTATGACCGCGCGTCGCGTCCCCCTTTTTGCCAGCATTATCGTGGCAGGCGCCGTGCTGGTCATGATCGCCCTTGGCATCTGGCAGTTGCAACGCCGCGGCGAGAAGGAGGCGATGCTGGCCCTTGCGTCGGCTAATCCAGCCAAGCCGACTGTCAGCTTCCCGCAAATGCCACCTGTTCCGCCCGTGCTGCTGTTCCGGCGCTCTTCCATTCATTGCCTGAATGTCGTCGGCTGGCAGACGGAAGCGGGGCGGGCCGCCGATGGGTCGGTCGGCTACCGCTATATCGCGCAATGCGCCACCGGAGCAGAAGGGCCTGGAGCGCTCGTTGCCTTGGGCGTCGCCAAGCAGCCGGACCTGAGGCCAAATTGGAAAGGCGGCCAAGTCACCGGCTGGATATCCGAAGAGCCTGATCATCGGACGTTGTTGTCGCGGTTCACGGCCAATGTCCTTCCGCTGCGGCCGATGTTGATCGCGGAGCGCGCGCCGGAAGGGTTGAAACCGGTCGCCCCGCCGAGCGTCAACGACGTTCCGAACAATCACCTCGCTTATGCCATCCAGTGGTTCTTCTTCGCAGCGGTGGCCGTGGTTATCTACGTTCTTGCGCTTCGCAAGCGGATGCCTCCATCGGCCGATCCGTCGTAAAGGCTTGCTCCAACGCTCCAGCCTCGTTACCGCGCTTCCCCATCATGCAATATGTGAGCACCAGGGGAAGCGCGCCTGCGCTGGGTTTCGAGGATGTGACGCTGGCAGGGCTGGCGTCCGACGGCGGCCTTTATGTTCCGGAAAGCTGGCCGCGCTTTTCGGAGGCGGACATACGCGCGCTCGCCGGGCTTTCCTACGTGGAAACCGCCGTTCGCGTCATGGCCCCCTATGTCGCGGGCTCGCTCAGCGAAGATGAACTGCGCGAGCTGTGCACTGCCGCCTATGGCCGGTTCAGCCACAACGCGGTGACGCCGCTGGTTCAACTGGACCACCAGCATTGGCTGCTCGAACTTTTCCATGGCCCGACCCTGGCGTTCAAGGATGTCGCGCTGCAATTGCTGGGGCAGCTGTTCGAGCGGTTCCTGTCTCGCCGCGATGATCATCTGACGATCGTCGGTGCGACGTCGGGCGACACCGGGTCGGCGGCGATCGACGCCGTTGCAGGGCGCGAGAAGATCGACATCTTCATGCTGCACCCCGAAGGCCGCGTGTCCGACGTGCAGCGCCGCCAGATGACCACAGTGCGCGCGCCCAACGTCCATAATATCGCGATCGAGGGCAGCTTCGACGACGCGCAGGCACTCGTGAAGGCGATGTTCAACGACCCTGCCTTTTCGAAGAAGTTCAATCTGTCGGCGGTGAACAGCATCAACTGGGCGCGGCTGATGGCGCAGGTGGTCTATTATTTCTACGCCGCCGTAAGACTGGGCGCGCCCGAGCGGCAAATTGCCTTTTCAGTGCCGACCGGCAATTTCGGTGACGTGTTCGCTGGTTATGTCGCGGCGCAGATGGGCCTTCCCGTTGCGAAGCTGATGGTCGCGACCAACGTCAACGACATTCTGCACCGCGCGCTGGCGGATGGTGACTATAGCCAGGGCCAGGTCGTTCAGACGTCCACGCCCAGCATGGATATCCAGATTAGTTCGAATTTCGAACGACTGCTGTTCGACGCTGGTGGCCGTGGCGGTCCGGCGCTTGCTGAGCAGATGAAGGGGTTTGAGACCAGCCGGGCGATGCGTCTGACCAATGCGCAGCGGGCTGGCGCGGCTAAGCTGTTCGCTTCGGCGCGCGTCGATGGCGATGCAATGAACATGGCGATTCGTTGGGCCTTTGATGGAGCGGGTCAGGTCATTGACCCCCATACCGCCGTGGGCCTTGCCGCCGCGCGCGAGATGGAGGTTGAGGCAGGCGTTCCGATCGTCACGCTGGCGACGGCGCATCCAGCCAAGTTCCGCGAGGCCGTGGAGCGCGCCACCGGGCTTCGTCCGCCTCTGCCTGCCCGCATGGGTGACCTGTTCGCCCGAGAGGAAGCCTATGCCAAGCTGCCCGCGACCTTTGAGGCGATCACCGCCTATGTCGCGGAGCGCGCTACGCCGCGAGCATGAAGCTCGACACGCTCATCGGTGAGCCGTGGGCCGATTATGGCCTGCTCGATTCGGGTCATGGCCGCAAGCTGGAACGCTATGGCCGTTATCGTTTCATCCGACCCGAGCCGCAGGCGATGTGGGCGCCCGCGAGTGCCGACTGGCAGGCCGATGGCGAATTCGTGCCGGGATCGGATGAAGAGGGCGGCGGGCGCTGGTTCTATGATCGCCCGGTGCCCGCTGAAGGTTGGCCGCTCAGCTGGAACGAGGTGACGTTTCAGGCGAGTTGCACGCCTTTCCGGCATCTCGGCTTCTTTCCCGATATGGCGCCGGTGTGGAACTGGATGCGCGAGCAGACGGCCGGGCTGGAGCAGCCGCAGATCATGAACCTGTTCGGCTATACCGGCGTCGGGACATTGGCGATGTCGGCTACCGGCGCGCAGATGGTGCATGTCGATGCGTCGAAGAAGTCGGTGGCGCAGGCGCGGGCTAATGCCGCCGCATCGGGGATGGAAGACCGCCCCGTTCGCTGGATCGTTGACGATGCGGCCAAGTTCGTCGCTCGCGAGGTCCGACGAGAGCGGCGCTATGACGGCATATTGCTTGACCCGCCTAAATATGGCCGTGGGCCGGACGGTGAAATCTGGAGGCTGGAAGAGGATCTGCCTCGGCTGATCGCGGATTGCCGCCGTCTGCTGGATGCCGACAGCCGCTTCCTGTTCCTGACCGTTTATGCCGTCCGCATGTCCGCGCTGGCGATCGGGGAATTGCTGAAGCAGGCCTTTGCTGACCTTCCGGGCACGGTCGAAGCGGGCGAATTGGCCGTGCGGGAGGAAGCAAGAGGGCTGGAACTGCCAACGGCCATCTGGGCGCGCTGGCGGCGCTAGCGCGCACTGCGCAACACTTTTGCGCCCGATACTAATCAGCGGCGCGTCCGAACGCTTTCAGCCTAGCCCGACCAACGGCACGATGTCGACCGGACGGCCATTGCGACGCAGTTCGATCGTGATGGTCGGACGCCCGCTTCCGGCGTTCCCCAGCGGATCACCCTGTCGCACATCATCGCCCACGGCGGCGGAAAGCCGATGCAATCCGGTGATCAACGTGGTCCAGCCGCCGCCATGATCCAGGATCATGATCTGGCCGTAGCCGCGATAAGGCCCTGCGAAGACGACGCGCCCCGCCGTAGGTGCGACGGCGAGCGCGCCCGATTGGGTGACGATGGTGAGGCCCCGCGATCGTACGCCGCTTTCCGACAATTCACCCATGCCGGTGACCAGTTGGCCCATCACCGGCAAGCGATAGGGTGGAGGTCCGCCCGCACTGCGCTGCCTTGCCTGTGCGGGCGCCATGGCGAGGTCTGGGCGTGCTGGCCTGAGCAGGGGGCCGGGGAGCGCCGCCAGTTCCTCCCGCAGATCGCCTGCGGCCTGGAGGCGATCCATCAGGTCGACAATGTCGCGGGCTCTTTCGCCCAGGGCGAGAGCGCGGTCACTCTCCAGATTGGCGTTGGAGCGATAGTCCCTCGCCGCCAGCCGCTTTTGCGTTTCCAACGTGCGTAAAGCGGCTTGGCTATTGCGGAGGTCGGCTTGGCTTTGTGCGAGTGAAGCGGCCGCCTGCTCGGCGGTCTCACGCAAGGCGCGGCTGCGCTCCAGTTCAGCGCGTAAGCCAGCTGTGCGCTCCTGAATGACGGGCAATATCTGTCCCAGCACGGCGCGCATGTGGACGGCATCGCTCAGCGACCCCGGTTGCACCAGCGCCAGAGCCAAAGGTCGCCGCGCCATCATCTGGAGAGCGGCGGTCAAGCGGACAACCGGCTCCTGCTTGGCCGCCAGCCGAGCCGCCTGCGAACGCTGCATGCGGGCTATGATCGCGATACGCGCTTGGGCCGCTTGAATGTCGGCCTCGGCCTGCTGGATACGGGCAGCCATGGCGGCGGCGCGGCGGCGCGCCTGTTCGGCCTCGTCCCGCGCGACCGTTGCCTGCTGTTCCAACCGCTGGGAGCGCTCGCGCGCTTGTTCGGACTGTATGCGGGCCGCCTTCAGCGCAGCCTGTTCCTGACGCAGGCTGGTTTCGCCCGTGCCGCCAAGGATGATGCCTGCTTGAGGAGCCGCCGCCAGGCGCGCGGCGGCGATGACCGCTGCGCCGCCGATGATCGCCGCGAAGGCTGTTGACCTTTTCACACCTTGCCCCCTGCCGGTCCTGCTGGCGACCGGCGATATCTGACTAGGCGCAAACGCCCATCCATGTCGAGCGGTGGCGGCATCAGCCTTCGCGATGATAGGGGTGGCCTGAAAGGATGGAACAGGCGCGCCACAATTGTTCGGCTAGCATGGCGCGGGCCATCATGTGGGGCCAGGTCATCGCGCCAAAGGCGATCAGCAGGTCTGCCCCGGCGCGGGCTTCGTCGTCAAAGCCGTCCGCCGCGCCGATCAGAAAGCGGCATTCGCGCGCGCCCTGGTCTCGCCAGCCTTCGAGCCGTTTGGCGAAGTCCATGGAGCTGAGCTGGCGGCCTTTCTCGTCGAGCATCACGGTGATCGTGCCAGTCGGAGCGGGCGGCAGCTTGCCGCCACGGTCGGGCAGTTCGGTGATCCTGTGCGGCATGGTCAGCCGTTTCACATAACGTTCGACCAGTTCCGCTTCGGCCGAACGTCCGATCTTGCCGCGCGCGATGATGTGGAGGAGCATGGCTCACGCTCCTAACGGGTCAGTGCGCGCTTGTCGAAGGTCTGCATGCATCGGCGGGACGAAGCCGATGCAGCAGAAGCCTTCAGGCCGTGCCAGCTACCGGCGCGTCGACAAAGCCCCACATCCGTTCCAGATTGTAGAAGCTGCGCACTTCGGGCCGGAACAGGTGGACGATCACGTCGCCCGCATCGATCAGCACCCAGTCGGCGACCGGCAGTCCCTCCACGCGCGCGGAGCGGCCGGTGGCCTGCTTGATGCGCTCGGCAAGCTTCTGCGCCATCGACGCGACCTGACGCGATGAACGCCCGCTGGCGATCACCATATGGTCGGCAATGCTGCTCTTGCCTTCAAGCGGGATGGAGATGGTTTCCTGCGCCTGGTCATCGTCGAGCGATTTCAGGACAAGGTCGTGCAGGGCGGCAACGCTGTCGGCATCAGCCGGGTCGTTGGCAGGATGTGGTCTGGTCAAAAATGCTCCATTCTAGACAATCAACCGGCGCGTGAGCGGATCGCGCACGCGTGCATGTTCATATTCGCGATGCCAGAGGGGTTTCGCCTGCCGCAGCAGGGTCGCCGATCTTGGATCAGGGCGAAAGCGCAAAAGCACAAGCGCCGGCGGTCTCCAATCCGTCCAGTCTGCACTCTGGCGCGCGGGCCGGACGAAACGCCGCAGCCAGGCCATGGCCCCAGAGCCACGGGCAACTCCATCATAGCCGGGCCGGGCGATTACGGCAATGGGCATCTGTCGCGCGATGCCGCGCCAATCTTTCCACTGGCCGAACTGGGCCAGATTGTCCGCGCCCATCAGCCAGATAAACTGATTGCGGGGGAAGCGGTGCCTGATCATCTTAAGCGAATCGACGGTGTATCGGGTGCCCAGCGCTTGCTCGATCGCGGTGGACCGAATCGGCGCGCCTCTAGCGACATGGCGGGCATGGGCGAGGCGCGCGGGGAGGGACGCCATGCCAGCACGGGGCTTGAGCGGATTACCCGGCGAGACCAGCCACCAGACTTCGTCCAGCCGCAGCGCCTTCGCAGCGAACAGCGAGATTGCGCGATGGCCGCCATGTGCCGGATTGAAGGAGCCGCCCAGAAGGCCGATGCGTGCCATTCAGCTTGCCGCCGTCGCTGCCAATGGGCCAGAAATGAACCGATTGCTCACTCTGCTTCCATGAGCCCGCGTGCCTTCCGCACGCCCTTCCGCCGATTCTCTTGCGCCAGTTGCCTTTTGAGTTCTTCCGGCCGCGGGGCGACCAGGAAGCCGAAGCTGACGCAGCCCTCGCGCGTTTCGACCGCATGATGCAGCCGGTGTGCCTGAACGATCCGCTTCATATATGGAGCGCGGGAAACATGCCGGTGGGTGATCCGCTGATGGACGAGGATGTCGTGAAAGCCGAGATAGATGAGGCCATAAGCCGCGATGCCCGCGCCGCAGGCTGTCGCCCAATCGCCCCAGCCCCATTGCACGCCCCCCAGCAGCAGCAGGATCGAGGGGAGCGCGAAGATCACGAAATAGAGGTCATTCGCTTCCCACATTCCGTTGCGAGGACGATGATGGCTGGCATGCAGGAACCAGCCCGGCCCATGCATCACCCAGCGGTGCATGACATAGGCAAAGCCCTCCATCGCGGTGACGGTGGCGGCGAAGATCAGGAACAGCAGGAACGCGGACATGGTGCCCTGTATAAGCGCGCGAATGGAGGTGCGCGACCCCGTATAATTCCGGACACGAAAAAGGCCGCGATCATCGAGATCGCGGCCTCTTCATTCAATAATCGAAGAAATCAGAAGGAGGCGGTGATCGAACCCACTACGCCAGCCTTGCTGATGTTACGGCCGCTGGGGCTGTAGAGCGACTTGTCGGTGTCAACATAGCTGACGCCGAAGGTCAGGTGGCTCCAGGTGTAGGTGGCGCCAATGTTCCAGTCGGTATATTCCTTGCCGATGGTCAGGTAGCTGGGGCCGAAGCTGTGGCCCAGATGCGCCGAAACGCCCAGTGGCGTGTTGGGAATGCTGCCCGACAGGTCGCCCGCGACATAGAGATTGTCTTCGCGGGTCAGGCCGCCATCGACCGAAAGGGCGCGCGACTTGGGTGCATAGGCGGCGCTGAGCTTGGCCGTTGCCGGGCCGAAGGTGCCCTTGACCGAAGCGTAGGGCTCAACGAAGTCGGTGTTCGCACCGCCCGAACCGGGATAGTAATAATAGAGCACGCCGACATCGACGGTCGCGGCGCCGAAGGTCCGCGAATAGCCTGCGATCAGGTCGAGTTCCTGATCGCTGCCAGCGGCCACATAATCGTCGATGGACGAGCCCCAGGTCGAGACATAGAAGCCCGATTCATGGGTGACGGTGATGCCGCCCTGCAGCGCGAAACGCTTGTCGGTCTGTGAAATGCCACGGAAGCGATAGTCGCTGACTACGGCTGCATTGCCGGTGACGGTGAGCGCTGGCGTAGCTTCGTCCTGGGCGAGCGCCGGGACGGACAGAGCAGCGAGAGCGACGGCCGAGAGGCCGAGAATGGACTTACGCATTGGATTCCCCTTGATGGTTTTCTGCGATGGTCCCGCCTGCGTCAGGATCCCGAATTCTCTATTCCCGCAAAGGGCCGGATCGGATGACCTGAACAGGCACGACATGCCGACGCATGCCGCGCTGCACAAGAAATTATTGCTACTGGTTGTCTTTTACGTCCATAATGTTGCTACTCTGCAACAAAAGGCTGAGCGCTTGGCGCAGCCTGATGCACCACCCGCTGGGGATAGGGGATCGTGATCCCATGCTCGCGAAACAACAGCCAGAGGCGGTTCAGCACGTCCGATTTGACACTTCCGACGCCCCCTTCCGGGTCGCTGATCCACACCAATATGTCATGTTCGACGCGGTTTTCGCCAAAGCCCGTCAACCAGACATTGGGCTTGGGATTGCGCAGGACGCGGGGGCTTTCCTGCGCGGCGCGAAGCATGAGCTCCTGCGCGAGCTTGAGGTCGCTGTCGTAACCGATGCCGACTGGAATGCGGATGCGGACATTGCGGTCGGAATAGGACCAGTTTTCCACCTCCTGCGTCATCAGGTTTTCGTTCGGGATCAGATGTTCCTTGCCGTCTCGGGTCAGGACGGAGACGGCGCGAACACCGATCTTGTTCACCCAGCCAAAGCTGTCGCCGACAACGATGACGTCGCCCGGCTTGATCGAGCGGTCCATGAGCAGGATGATCCCGGCGAACAGATTGCCGAAGGTTTTTTGCAGGCCGAAACCGACCGCCAGGCCCAGTGCGCCGGAAAAGACGGCAAAGGCCGTAAGGTCGATGCCGAGCAGATCGACGCCGATGAAGAAGGCGGCGACGACGGCGGCGATGGCGGCAAGCTTTTGGGCCAACAGCTTTTGCGTGGGATCGAGCCCTTTTGCTCGGTCGATGCTGCGGGCGAACAGGCGATTGGCGAGCCGCACCAGCGCAAAGAGCAGGACGCAGATCGCGGCGGTGCTGACAAGGCCAAGCAGCGTGATCCGTCGTTTGCCAAGGTCTATGCCAATGCCGTCGAGCATGTCGGCAACGGGCGCGAAGCCGCCGCTGCTGCCGGAAAGGATCATGATGAACAGCAACAGGGCGAGCGGAACGACAGCCCAGCGCGGAATGGCGAGGCTGCGCAGGATATGGACGGCGAGCAAGGCGACGGAGAGCGCGAAGGCTCCGCCAAGGATGAGGTGGGCGAGCGCGCCGACGGGCCATAGCATGACAGCTAGGGCGAAAAGACCGCTTCCAAGGCTGTGGCGAAGGATGGGGCGGAAATGTCCGGCCAACGCTTCCCCTAATGGTCGTGCCCGGCGGCGCAGGGGCGGGGCGGCGATATGGGCAATTCCATCGGCGATCAGGAACAGAACCCCCACGATCGTGAGCGCTACAAGGGGATGAACGATCGCCGGATTTCCGGGCAGAAATGCCAGCAGGTTGGGGAGGCCCCGGCTCATCCCCGGACCTTGCGGAAACGAGCGAGACCAGCATCGAGGTCGGCAATGAGATCGGCGGGATCTTCTAGACCGATCTGCAGCCGGACGAGAGGACCTTCCGCCTGCCATATGGTGGCGGTGCGGTAGCGTGCTGGATCGACGGGCAAGGCCAGGCTTTCGAAACCGCCCCAGCTATACCCTATGCCGAAATGTTCGAGGCCATCGATCAGCGCGGCGCGGGCTTCTTCATTGCCGCCTTTCAGGACGAAGCTGAAAAGGCCGCTGGAGCCGGAAAAGTCACGCGCCCAGTTCTCATGGCCGGGACAACTTGGCAGCGCGGGGTGGAGGACGCGGGCGACGTCGGGCTGGTCGGCGAGCCAGCGGGCGACCTGGAGCGCGCTGTCCTGATGCTGGTTCAGGCGGACGCCGAGGGTGCGGAGACCACGGCTGGCGAGCCAGGCGTCATCGGGGCTGACCATTTGGCCCAGGAGATAGGCGGTCTGGCGGAGCTTCGGGAAATGCTCAGGTGTCGCGGTGACGGAGCCGAGCATGACGTCGCTGTGTCCGACGATATATTTGGTGCAAGCCAGGATGGTGATGTCGATGCCGTGGGCGAGGGCGGGGAAGAAGAAGGGCGTGGCCCAGGTATTGTCGAGGAGAGTGACGATGCCCTTTTCCCTGGCGAGGGTGGTGATGGCGAGGATGTCCTGCACTTCGAAAGTCAGGCTGCCGGGGCTTTCCAGGAAAATGGCGCGGGTGTTTTCATTAAGGAGTTGGCGAATTGAAACGGAATCGGCGAGGGGGTCATAGTAGACCGTTTCGATACCGTAACCTTTTAGCATCTGTTCGCAGAAGTTGCGGGTGGGGTCGTAGGCGCTGTCGACCATGAGCAGCTGGTCGCCGGGTTTCAGGACCGAAAGCAGCGCGCAGGCGATTGCGGCGACGCCGGAGGGGAAGAGCATCGTCCCTTCCGCGCCGGGCTCCATCTCGGTGAGCGCGTCGGCGAGGCTCCAGGCGGTGGGCGTGCCCTTGCGGCCGTAGAAGAGCCGTTCGTGCGTGCTGCTGCGGGCCGCGCTGCGCAGATGGGCGACATCGTCATAGAGGATAGTCGAGGCGCGCCAGACCGGCGGGTTGACGATCGCGCCGGGCTGGCCGGGCATGCCGGTCCATTCAGGTTTGCGTCCCGCCTGCGCCAATTGGGTGAGCGGCTTGCGGTCCTTGCTCATGCGGCTGGCCCTGTCGCCTTTGGCGTCGAGGGATCGAGGCCCCATTCCGACCAGCTGCCGTCATAGAGGGTGACGTCCGTCTTGCCGAGCAGCTCAAGTCCCGCCAGCAGGATCGCTGCCGTCACGCCGCTGCCGCAGCTGGTGATGATGGGGCGGGCGAAGTCCGCGCCCGCGTCGAGGAACAGTTGCCGCAGTTCCTCGCCCCTTTTCATGCTGTTGTCGGCGTTGAAGAGGGAGGCGGACGGGATGTTGCGGGAGCCGGGTATATGGCCCGATGCCATGCCGGGGCGGGGTTCTTTCTCCTCGCCGGTGAAGCGGGCCGCGCCGCGCGCGTCGAGGACCTGCGCTGTATGGCTGTCGAGATTGGCGAGCAGATCGTCCTTGGTGCGGACCTGACCCTCCGCACGCCGGGCTGTGGCGTTACCGCGCGGGATGACGGGCCAGCCGCTTTCCGTCGGGCGGCCTTCGGCGAGCCACTTTGGGAGGCCGCCGTCAAGGATCGCGGCGGACTTGCCCACGCCATAGAGGCGCATCATCCACCAGGCGCGGGCGGCGCTGTGGGTGGGGCTGTTGTCGTAGAGGATGACGCGGCTGTCCGCGTTGAGGCCGAGCGCGCGGCAGCGTTCGGTCATGAAGGCGTCGGTCGGCAACATGCCGGGGCGCGGGTCGTCTGCATCGGAAAGGCTGGGGAGGTCGAGATAGGCGGCGCCGGGGATGTGGGCGGCTTCGAACTCGGCGCGGGGGTCGCGTGGCGTGCCGGGAAGGAAGAGGCTGGCGTCGAGTATCTTGAGGTCGTCCTGGCCCAGTTCTGCTGCGAGCCAATCGGTGGAGATGAGGATGTCCATGCCGCCTCTTTTGTTAGTGCGTGGCGACCTTTTTAGGCGGGTGATGAGGGTGTGGGAAGGGTGTTGGGGGCATTCGTCATTCCAGCGGAAGCTGGAATCTTGGGAGGGGCGGCGTGACGGGGCCTGAGATCCCAGCTTTCGCTGGGATGACGACTTGGGCGGACTTAGCTCGCGAGTTCGAGCGCGGTGGCGCGGCTGCCGGGGGTGCGGAACTGGCGTGGTCCCTGATCGACGCGGAAGGGGGCGAGGCGGTCGGCGGGCGGAGTTTTTTCCTGTCCGACGATGAAGGCGCGGCCGGTGCGGCCTGATCCGACAGGAGCGCCATCCGGTTCGTCGGACCAGCGATATTGGGCGTCGAAGGCGACAAGCGGGATGAGCAGCGCGCGGTCGCCCATCTGCACGGGCGCGATCTGGTCGGGCAGGAGGCGTAGCTCGCCGGTCAGGCTGTGGCTTTGCCCCGGTGCGAGCGAGACGGCGGAATGAGCCGGTAGTCCGGTGGCTCCGGCGAAGAACTGCTGTAGCTGCGCCTGCTGGTTGGCGTCCGCATTGGCCATGAAGGTGCGGATCAGAATGTCGTCCGCGCTGCGTTCGCCGCGATTGTGGAGCGTCAGAGCGTAGCCAATGGTGGCGCCCATCAGCGAGAGACGGGCGCTGCGGACTTCAAGGGTCAGGTCTATCCATGGCCGCTGGATGGTAGCGGCGGCGGGTGCGGGGGGTGGCGCCTTGGGTTGGGGCGCGGGAGGCACAGGAACCGGCTTTGCAGCTACTGGCGCGGCCTCCCGCTCTTCGACGAAGGGCTGCTGTTCTTCTTCGGGACGGCGGCGCAGGAAAAGCCAGGCGGCGGCCACGATCGCCGCGAGCAAGGCGATGCTTCCTGCGATCCAGCCCCAGGAAGAGGCATCCGCAGGCGCGCTGAGCGGGGGTTCGGCGGCGGGAGTGGTGGGCGCTGGGGCAGGGGCGGCTTGCGGTGCGGCGGGTTCCGCTGGCGCGGGCTGAGGTGCCAGAGACTGGGGTGCCGGAGATTGCGGTGCCTTGGGCTGGGGCGCGGGGCGGCTGCTTTCGGGCTCGCGGGCGGGCGTGGCGGGTTCAGCGGGGGCCGGGCGCGGCGCCGTTGTGGTCGGGCGCTGCGGCGGGGCTGGGCTCGCTGGTTGGGGTTGCGCGACGACTGGCGGAGGCGGGGTGATGACAGGCGTGCTGGCTGGCGGCGTCACCGGCGCGCCACGGAATACGTCCAGCTCTGGCCCTTGTCGGCTGGGATCAGCAGGCGGCTGGGACGTGCGCGGCAGGGTGAAGACGGGATCACTGCCGCCTTGTTCCTGCGCGAGCGAAGGCGTGGCCAGCAGCAGCGGCAAGGTGATCAAGGCGGCAGGACGCATCCCCATGGCAAGCAGCCAAGGCAATGATGACGCTGAACGGGAGATGAACGGCATGGCGGGATCAGGTTGCGGTGACATTAGGCGTGCAATGGCGTAGATGGCCGGGCATGACCGATATACCCGAAAACATGGCACCGATCCATCTGGGGCAGAGCAGTGCGCTGCCTGCGAGTCCAGAGGAAGCGGTCCTCGATTATGTACCCAATCCACGGCCGGGGAAGCCCTATCTGGTGCGCTTTACCGCGCCGGAGTTTACGTCGTTGTGCCCGGTGACGGGGCAGCCTGACTTCGCCCATTTGGTGATCGATTATGCGCCTGCCGCGACGATCGTCGAATCAAAGTCGTTGAAGCTGTTTCTGGGGGCATTTCGTAATCATGCCGCTTTCCATGAGGATTGCACGGTAGGGATTGGCGAGCGGCTGTTTGCCGAGATGCGGCCTTTGTGGTTGCGGATTGGCGGATACTGGTATCCGCGTGGGGGGATTCCGATCGATGTGTTCTGGCAGTCGGGCGAGCCGCCTGCGGGACTGTGGCTGCCTGCGCAGGATGTGCCGGGGTATCGGGGGCGGGGTTGAGGCCGCGTCTGTTCGGTATAGCGGCTTGAGATCCCAGCTTTCGCTGGGATGACGGATCAAAATTAGCGTCATGCCAGCGAACGCTGGCATCTCGTGAGGCTCGGAGTGAGCTTGTTCAATGCGCCGCAGTTGGACTTACATCATGACCAACAGGCCGCGTGGCGTGCTGTATGTAGGGGTGACGACTGACCTTGCGGCGCGGGTGGATCAGCATCGGCGGGGCGAAGGTTCGGCGTTCTGCCGGAAATATAATCTGCACCGGCTGGTGCTTGCCGAAGAACATGGGGAGATCGACTTCGCCATCGCTCGCGAGAAAGCGCTGAAGGCGTGGAAGCGCGATTGGAAGATTGCGTTGATTGAGGCCAGCAATCCGGAGTGGCGGGATTTGTTTAAGTTCATCATGTAGCGGCCTGAGATCCCAGCTTCCGCTGGGATGACGGAAATCAAAATTAGCGTCATGCCGACGAATGCTGGCATCTCGGGAGAGGTCGAGTAACTCATCCCAAGCCCTCCCTGTTAAACAAACGAACAACAAAATTCCGACAACCGCTTGACCGCAGGCGAGAAAGGTTCGATCCCGCAACTATCATGGCACATGGCCGCACGGGCCGTGCCGTTCTCAACGTGTCGGAGTTGCGAACCTGATGTCTCTTTCCAAAATTTCGTCCCTCTTGCTGGCCGCCGCGCCGCTTGCCCTTGTTCAGCCTGCTATCGCCCAAACGCCCGCCGGGCCTGCGCCGGAGATCACGACGCAGTTGCCGCGTGGGGCGGCTCCCAGTCATTATGCCATTGAGGTGGTGCCGGATGCGGCGAACCTCAAATTCACGGGCAAGGTGACGGTCGACCTGAATGTCGCGCAGGCGATGCCGGTGCTGGTGTTGAATGCGGCTGACCTTAGCATTGGCGGTGTTATGCTGACGCCTGCGCAAGGCAAGGCGATGGTGGGTGCCGCGAAGATCGATGCCAATGCGCAGACCGTAACGCTGGATTTTGGCAAGCCGGTGCAGCCGGGCGCCTACAAGCTGGACATTGCCTATGGCGGTGTCATCAACACGCAGGCGAACGGGATGTTCGCGCTGGATTACAAGGACAATGCGGGGGCGCAGAAGCGGGCGCTCTTCACCCAGTTCGAGGCGCCCGATGCGCGGCGGTTTGTGCCGAGCTTTGATGAGCCGAGCTATAAGGCGACGTTCGATCTTTCCGCGATCGTGCCGACGGGACAGCTGGCGGTCAGCAACATGCCGGTCAAGGCGTCGCAGGATCTGGGCGGGGGCAGGACGCGGGTGACGTTTGGCACTTCGCCGAAAATGTCATCCTATCTGCTGTTCTTCGGGCTGGGCGATTTGGAACGCGCCACCAAGATGGCTGGGGCGACCGAGGTGGGCGTCATCACCGGCAAGGGGAATACGGGCAAGGCGCTGCTGGCGCTGGATGCGTCGGCGGCGATCCTGCCCTGGTATAACGACTATTTCGGCGTGCCTTTCCCGCTGCCCAAGCTCGATAATGTCGCGGGGCCTGGCCAGAGCCAATTCTTCTCCGCGATGGAGAATTGGGGGGCGATCTTCACCTTTGAGCGGGCGCTGCTGGTCGATCCGAAATTCACGTCGGAGGGGACGAAGCGGACCATTTACTCGATCGTCGCGCATGAAATGGCGCATCAGTGGTTCGGCGATCTGGTCACCATGGCCTGGTGGGACGATTTGTGGCTCAACGAGGGCTTTGCGAGCTGGATGGCGACCAAGGTCAGCGACAAGTTGCAGCCCGATTGGGAAATGCTGCTGACCCGCGTGGGCGGGCGTGAGCGGGCGATGGCATTGGACGCGCTGGTGACCACGCATCCCGTGGTGCAGAAAATCCATACCGTCGATGAGGTGAACCAGGCGTTTGACGACATCACCTATGAAAAGGGCGAGGCGGTCATCACCATGCTGGAAGGCTATGCGGGCGAGGATGTGTGGCGCGAGGGTATTCGCGGCTACATGAAGGCGCATGCCTATGGGAATACGGTGACGGACGATCTGTGGAAGGCGGTCGAGGGCGCGGGGGCCAAGGGGCTGGTCGGTATTGCGCATGACTTTACCAGCCAGCCGGGTATCCCGCTGGTGAAGGTGGACAGCGCGTTGTGCAAGGGCGGCTCGACGCTGGTGTCGCTGAGCCAGGGCGAGTTCAGCCGCGATCGCAAGGACAAGGCGCCGCTCCGCTGGAATGTGCCGGTGATGGCGCAGACGATCGGCGGGGCGCCGCAGCGGCTGATCCTGAATGGGACGGCTTCTGTGACGCTGCCCGGTTGCGGGGCCTATGTGATCAATGGGGGGCAGACGGGCTATTATCGCTCGCTCTATCCGGAGGCGAATGTGAAGGCGCTGGCGGCGGGCTTTACCCGGCTGTCGTCGATGGACCAGATCGGGCTGATGGCGGATAATTTCCAGCTGGGGCTGGGCGGTTATCAGCCGATCGGGCTGGCGCTGGACATGGTGGACGCGGTGCCCGCCAACGCAAGCCCGGCCGTGCTGGCCGAGGTGCCGGACTATTTGGACAGCGTCTATACGATGCTGGAGGGCGACAAGGTGGCGCAGGCGCGGGTGGCTGCCTATGCCTCGCGCAAGCTGGGGCCGGTGCTGAAGGGCGTCGGCTATGATGCGAAGCCCGGTGAAGGGGCGCAGGTGCCGGTGCTGCGGTCGGCGCTGATCGCGACGTTGGGAAGCGTGGGTGACAAGGCGGTCGTGGCCGAAGCGCGGCGGCGCTTTGCCGAGCCTGCGTTGATGGAAGGGCCGCTGCGCAATGTGTGGCTGCGCATCATCGCCCACAATGCCGGTGCCGCGACATGGGACAAGCTGCGCGCGATGGCCAATGGCGCGAAGAGCGATCTCGACAAGAGCACGCTCTTTGCGCTGCTCGGTTCGGCGAAGGATGAGGCGCTGGCGCGCAAGGCGCTCGACCTCGCCATGACGGATGAGCCGGGCAAGACGACCAGCGCGGCGATCATCTCCTCCGTGGGTGGGGAGCATCCGATGCTGGCGGTGGACTATGTGCTGGCGCACCGGCAGCAATATGAGGCGCTGATCGATGTGTCGGCGCGGTCCCAGGCGATTGCGCGGCTGGGCGGCGGGTCGGCTGATCCGGCGATGGCGGCGAAGCTGGATGCCTATGCGACCCAGTATCTGACGCCCGAATCGCGCAAGGTGGTGGATCGGTCGATCTCCGCCATCAAGACCCGGATCGAAACGCGGGCGCGGTTGAAGCCTGCGCTGACGGCGTGGTTTGCCAAGAGGTGATTGGAGGGGCGGCGAAATGATTTGCCGCCCTATTCATTGCTGCGGCCTAGAGGGGGCGACGGTTTTGGGTGGAGAGCGGAAGGGCAGTCTTTAGCTGTTTATCGTCAGAAGCTGCCCATCGGCTTAGTGGGGGACCACGCCCAGCTCAACACCGGTTTTGTCATGCAGTGCGAAGCGATCTACAATGTCTGCACTGGCGCGGTTGTAGCCGACCACCTCGACTGAACGACCGTCTCGGCGCAACCGTGCTACGATCTTGTCGAGTGCGCCGACACCGGAAATATCCCAGAAGTGCGCATCGGCGACATCGATACGCACCTTCTCTGCGGTGTCCTCTGCGTTGAACGCGCGCCTGAACCGCTCCACGGATGCGAAGAAGATCTCACCCCTGACACGATAGGTCGCCTGTGCGCCATCGACCGATACTTCGCGCTGGACAGAGAACATGCGCTGCACCTTGCTGGCGAAGAAGATGCCGGAGAGCAGCACACCGGCCAGTACTCCGAGCGACAGATCATGTGTGGCGACGACCACTATTACGGTGGTCAGCATAACGACCGACGAGGTGGGCGGATGTCGGCGCAGGTTTGGAATCGAGTTCCAGCTGAACGTCCCAATCGACACCATGACCATTACGGCGACCAGAGCAGGCATCGGCACGCGACCGACATAAGGTCCTAGCACCGCCAGCAAGAAGAGGAGAAACGCGCCAGCGACGAAGGTCGACAGCCTACTGCGGCCGCCCGAGGTTACGTTGATCACCGACTGGCCGATCATCGCGCAGCCGCCCATGCCGCCGAACAGAGCCGCAACAATGTTAGCACCGCCCTGCCCGGCGCATTCCTGCCGCTTGTCGCTGTCAGTGTCCGTCATATCGTCGACGATCTGCGCAGTGAGAAGCGACTCCAGCAGTCCGACCGCTGCCATCGTAAGCGAATACGGCAGGATGATCCGCAGCGTGTCCATTGTCAGAGGGACGTTGGGCAGGACCAGGCTGGGCAGACCCTCTGGCAGCTTACCCATGTCGCCCACAGTATTGACCGGGAGACCCAGACCAATGCTAATCGCGCTCAGCACCAGAATTGCGACCAGCGGCGAAGGAATCGCCTTTGTGATGCGGGGGAACCCGTAGATGATCGCAAGGCCGCCAGCCACCATCGCGTAGGTCTCCCATCCGACATTGGTAAGTTGCGGAAGCTGAGCCATGAAGATCAGGATGGCGAGCGCGTTAACGAATCCGGTAATGACCGAGCGCGACACGAACTGCATGACAAGATCTAGCCGCAATAGACCAGCGATGATCTGAATGACGCCCATCAGGATGGTGGCGGCGAACAGATACTCGACACCGTGATCCCGCACGAGTGGCACGACAAGGACTGCGACGGCTGCTGTAGCTGCCGAAATCATCCCCGGTCGACCGCCTATGAGAGCGATGGTCATCGCAATGGCGACAGAAGCATACAGACCGACACGCGGATCGACGCCCGCGATGATGGAGAAGCCGATCGCCTCAGGGATAAGCGCGAGCGCGACGACGATGCCTGCCAGGATGTCACGGCGGGCGGCGATACCGTCAGTGAACCAATGGCGACGGTAAGTAGTAAGATCTAATGTCATTGAAAATCCACAACAGGGCACGAGCGCTGAACAGCGCATAAGGAGCAGTGCATGTTGTTATCCGGCGGATCAGCGGCCGGAATAGCCACCCGGACTTTCACCGGGTCCTTGCGAATGCGAGCCCTATAGAGGGTGCACCTGGGTGAATCAACAAGCCTGCAGTGTGTCGGCTATCCGAAAGTATGCGTGAAGCTCTAGCGACCGAATGTGGTCGAAACGGGTCGCTTCCCCCCTAACCAAGCGGTGCGCTCGCCCAGTGGCGCAGCCGCGCATAGAGTGCCGCGATCACCGCCGCGAAGATCAGCAGCGCGGCGGGCACGGCCCACTCATTTTCCGCCATCAGTGCAAGCGGGGCGTCGCTGTTCGTCGCCGCTACGATGCCGGCGAAGGCGACGCCGAACAGGCTTTCGCCCACGATGAAGCCGGTCGCCATCAGGACGCCCATGCGTTCGGCGAAGTCGGGGTTGGATTGGCGGCGCGCCCAGCGATTGTAGAGGTGGCCGATCACCGCGCCGACCGGGATCAGCAGGGTTAGCGCCATCGGCAGGTAAATGCCCATGCCGACCGCGAGCGGGGGCAGGCGGAGCTTGCCTGCCTTGCCGAGCAGTTCATCGATGGCGACGACCACGGCGCCGATCAGCGCGCCGGTGCCGATCAGGCCCCAATCGAGATCGCCGCCCAGCACGCCCTTTGCCAGTGCCGAGATGAGCGCGGCCTGGGGCGCGGGCAGGGCGGTTGCTTTGGCCCCCGGCGCGCCTGCGAAGCCGAAGGCGCTGTTGAGGAGATCGAGCACTGGCGGAATGACGAGCGCGCCGAAGATGACGCCGAGGACCAGTGCGACCTGCTGCTTCCAGGGGGTCGCGCCGACCAGCTGGCCGGTCTTCAGATCCTGAAGATTGTCGTTGGAGATGGTGGCGATGCCGAACACGATGGCGGTGACGAACAGGGCATAGGCGATGAGCGCCTGGCTTTGTTTCGGATCGCCGCCCGAGCCGTAGATGGCAGCGAGGATCAGGGAGGCGCCCAGCACGGCGAGGATGCCGACGCCGGAGATCGGGCTGTTCGACGCGCCGATCAGGCCCGCCATATAGCCGCAGACCGACGCGATGACGATGCCCGCGACGAGGATATAGGCGAGCGTCAGGATGAGGATCGGCACCGGATTGGCCGCGATCGGCCCGCCCTGTGCGAAATACCAGAGCAGCACCGCGATCGGCGCGAGGGAGGCGAGGATGGTGCCGCCGACGATGCCGATCGGCAGGTCGCGCTCGGTGAGTTCGAGCAGGGCGCCTTCGCCAGCCTTGCGCCGTTGCGCTGCTGCGATGGCGGAGCGGATGCCGCTGATGATCGGTCCCAATATCTTGAGCAGGGTCCAGATCGCCGCGACGCCGATGGTGCCCGCGCCGATGAAGCGCGCTTTCATGCGGAAGGTGGTGCCGACAACCTCGGCGATGTCGGCTCCCGCTGGCAGGGGCGCGGTGAGCCAGGGGACGAGGCCGACCCAGCTGATCAGCAGGCCGACGAACATCGCGACGCCGACCGACAGGCCGACGAGGTGGCCGACGCCGATCAGCGCCATGGAAAAGCTGGTCGAGACAGATGTCGCGCCTGCACCGAATTTGAAGAAGGTAGCGGCCTCTTCGGCGATCAGCTTCGTCTTTGCGGTGATGGAGAAGGCGGCGGCGGCGAGGGCGCTTATAAGGATGGCGGAGAGGCCGCGCTTATTCTCTTCCAATCCTTCGCGGGAGCCTGCGCCCACTTTAAGCACTTCGGCGGCGGCGACGCCTTCGGGATAGGGAAGGTCGGAGCCGGTAACGAGCGCGCGGCGGAGCGGGACGGAATACATGACGCCCAATATGCCGCCCAGCGCGATGGTGAAGGCGGACAGCCAATAGGGAAAGCCGTGCCACCAGCCGATGATCACGAGGCCGGGCAGGACAAAGATGATCGCCGAGAGCGTGCCCGCCGCCGACGCGATCGTCTGGACGATGTTGTTTTCTAGGATCGTTCCGGTCGCGAACAGGCGCAGCACCGCCATGGAGATGACGGCGGCGGGAATGGAGGTCGCGAAGGTAAGGCCGATCTTCAGCCCCAGATAGACGTTGGCCGCGGTGAACAGCAGCGTGATGAGCGCACCCAGAATGACGCCGCGAAGGGTCAGTTCCGCCATGGGAGCGGGCATGGGCAGGGCCTTGGCCGAATCAGTGGTCACCAGCATCGTCCCCCTTTGGGTATGTTTTACAGATGTATGGTAATAATGTTGCTGGGCCGTGGATCAATTGGAAAGTGATGCCGAACGCGATGCCGGTGCCGCCGCCATCTCCATCCGGTCGAGCCAGCCATCGACCAACCTGTTCCAGCGGCTGTATCCGCGCGGGTTCATGTGCAGCCCGTCCGGGCCGAACAGCGATGCGTCGGGCAGGCCGTCATGGGCGAGCAAACTGCTGCCGACGTCGAGATATTCAAAACCGCTGACCCGGCTACGCGCCGCCACGGTCATGTTGACCGCCGCCATCTTTGGCCAGAGCGTCCATCGGATGGGCGAGGGTTTGAGCGACAGATAGGCGATGCGCGCCTTGGGATAATCGGCGCGCAACTTCTTCAGCAGCGTCAATATGTTGCGCGCGACGGTGTCGGGGGTGGCTCCGGCTGCGAGGTCGTTCTCGCCGATATAGACGAGTACCGATCGGGGCGCGGCTTTGGGGAAGAGCCGGGCATAGTGGCGCAGGACGTCGGGCGTCGTCGCACCGCCGAAACCGCGATTGACGGTGCTTCGGTCAGGGAAGCCCGCGTTTGTGTCCCACAGCCTGATGCTGGAACTGCCGAGGAAGAGGACGGCGCCGGGCGCGCCGCTGTCTCTCTCATTCGCCTTGGCGAAGGCGGCGACTTCATTGGCGAAGGGGAAGGTCGGATCGGCATTGATCCGGGGTTCCGGTGCGGGGCGCTCGGTAGGTGCCTGCGCAGCCGCGAGTCCGGCGAGGCCGGGCAGCAGCGCGAGGGCGGCCGCGACCCGCCACCATGCCCGTGCGCGGGACGGCGCCTTAATGGCGATGGAGCGGGCGCAGCTGATATTTGCCGTTGGCATAGGTCCCGAACATCCCCGCGATCGCCGGATGATCCACCGGCTCCCCGCTGTCGTCGGCCATCAGATTCTGCTGGCTTACATAAGCGACATAGCTGGTTTCGCCATTTTCGGCGAGCAGATGATAGAAGGGCTGATGCTTGTCCGGCCGGGATTGTTCGGGAATCGCCTGATACCATTCCTCGCTGTTGGCGAAGACGGGATCGATGTCGAACACCACGCCACGGAAGGCGAAAAGGCGATGCTTTACGACATCGCCGATGCTGAAATGCGCGTGGACAACAGGTGGCGCGCTGACATCGGCGCCGAAGATTGCAGTGGTGTCGGTCATGAAAAGCAATTTAGGGTGCTTGCTGAGTCTTACAAGAAAAATACGGTGCGGGCCGCTTGGCAAGCCGGTCATCATTCGCTAATGGCCGCCGCTCGACCGGGACGGCACATGCTGGACCTTCTGCGGAGAGGTGGCAGAGTGGTCGAATGCACCGCACTCGAAATGCGGCGTGCCGGAAACGGTACCGAGGGTTCGAATCCCTCCCTCTCCGCCAACCTTTCTTAAAGCCGCCGGAAACTCTCAAATCCCTTGATCTAAGGGATTTGTCGCGGCATTTCTGCTACAAAATCTGCTACAAATGGTTGAGAGGCAATGGGCGCAGCCAGCCAGTTCAAAGCGGTCAAGGGCCACAGGTATCTTTATCGACGCGGATCGCGATATTATTTTCGCAGGTTCGTGCCGCCATCCATGCGCGCAGCCTTCGAGGGCAGGGCGGAGGTGCAAATCACTTTGGGCGATGTGTCGCTTGCCAAGGCGCGTCAATTGCTGGCGAAAGCACTAGAAGTCTTTGAAAGCACGTTGGAACCGGCGACAGTCGGCATTTCGCCTCTACCTGATCTGATGCCAGTTCCTTCAAAAGACGAGGTGGATGCGGCGGTTCGCGAATGGTGGAAAGAGCGAACGGATAAGGATTTGCTTCCTGATTTTGCCGACAATGATGGGTTTGACACCGCGAAGAAGCACATTCTTGAATTGGAGGCTGTGGCGACAGACATTCAACGAGGCATAGCATTTGGTGCCGCATCGCCAGCACTCGGCACAGAATGGATAGCCGAGGCGCTCGCTGAACGACATGAATGGCGAATAGACGCTGGCAGCCCGATACAGCGGCACTTAGCGCGGGCGATAGGTCGGGGTCAGATGGAATGGGCGCGGCAGCGCATCCAAGACATCAAAGGCGAACCCCGGACAAGCGGGGATGCTTTCTTTGCACCGGACCAATATCGCCTCGACAGCCATCGAGAACAGCAGCGAGCAGATGCCAAGGCGGTTTCGATCCGACAGCTTTTTAGCGGCTATTTGGAAGAGCGTGCCCCCGCACCGGCAACTGCAAAATCCTATCATCGCTTCGTTGAAGCCCTGATTACGTTCGTGGGGCATGATGACGCCCTTAAAATAAAGCCGGAGGATGTGGTCAGATGGAAGGATCATCTGCTGACACAACCGAAATCTGATGGGACGCTGCGTTCGAGCAAAACAGTCAGCGATACATATCTTTCGTCAGTAAAGACGGTTTTCCAATGGGGATTTGAGAACCATCATATCTCCGAAAATCCAGCTAGTCGGGTGCGGGTCCGCGCCCGCCGCACCGTTCAAGTTCGCTCGAAGGGATTTCTGGATAATGAGGCGCGTCTCATCCTTGCCGCTACGTTTCGCGAGCCATCGACGCGCTGGTCGCCGGAACGGAAGTTCGCACATCGCTGGGTGCCTTGGCTTTGTGCCTACACAGGCGCGCGCGTTGACGAGGTAGCGCAACTACGCAGCCAAGATGTTCAGAAGCATGAGGGCATCTGGTGTATCCTGATTACCCCCGAAGCCGGGTCAACCAAAAATCATGCTGCGCGCCTAGTGCCGCTTCATCCTCATCTCATAGAGAGCGGCTTCGTGGACGAAGTAGCGAAGCGCAAGGGCAATCTCTTTTTTGATCCCAGTCAGCATCGCGGTGGGAGCAACGCTCATCGGCAAAGTAAGAAAGTGGGCCAGCGGCTATGTGATTGGGTGCGGGAACTCGGCATTGAAGGCGTCGCACCAAATCATGGATGGCGTCATCGGTTCAAGACGCAGGCGAGGTTTGTGGACATGGACCGTGAAATGCGCGACGCCATACAGGGCCACGCTCCGAAGACCGAGGGTGAGGCGTATGGCGATTTCCCGGTGCGCGCACTGATGCGCGAAATTGAAAAGCTGCCCCGCTATGAGATCGCATAGCAATCAGGCGCGACGATTGCAGTTTCATGGTCATCGGGGCGATACGCTGACCTCCCTTAGCCAAACGATGCAGCCCATCCCTGTTTGGTTTTCACGGCGCGGGCTGGATCGGTAACGAACGAACTAATCTGTTGAAGGACCAACAGTCGCTTGTCTGCCGTGAGGAGGGTGAAGTTGATCTCGATAAATGAGGCGAGATCAATGAACTGAAACGGCATCCCTCGATGTGTGACCACGCCATCATCCACTGGCAGCGAAGCGCAGTCTGCCGGGATGCGACAAATGAAGGTGATAGGAGTAGTGGGCACCCCCAACTTAGAAAACGCATCGACTGCTGCATCGAGACGATTTTCATCAACCTTCTTGCAGGTTACTTCATAGAGATTTCCGAAGTTTCCGGTCGCAAGAGTTTCCCACAAGTCCGCAGGCTTGTTTGATGTGGTGTTGGTTCCGAACACGCTCGCATCCACGCCTTGAAGCGGAGAAAAGTCCGCGTCCGAACTGCGTGCCGCCGCTATTATTGTGCCGACGACGAATTGCGGCATTGAGCCACCTTCAGGGTAGGCCAGCGCAAACTTCGCCAGCCGCTTTCCAAGTGTGATCGGCGGGATTTCATCAATGGGCGCGAGTTCTACATCATGGGCGGCAACCTCATCAGCATAGCGGACGAGCCGCTGAATGAAGATCATTATAAGATCATCACGATGGGAGGGGTCGGCCCAATGGCGGTTAATCATGCGGATATATTCGACGGCGGCGCGGGCCGCGCTTTCGGGCTTGCGGCCTTCTGCCCACTTTTCGTCAAGCACCTGGACATTTTTCGCCACGTTCAATGGCGCGCTGCCGCTGCTGGGGATGCGGAAATGGCGCAGCACTGGGCGGATGCCACGTTCATAAACACCGCGCGGATTGATCGAACTGAACTCCGTCCCGGTGTTGATGTCTTCGCGAACCAACTTACCCATAATGGCGGTTAGGGTCACGCCCCGGAACCCATCCGTCGCGATGGGGATCATCTGTTCCAGAACCTTGCGTTCATGCTTGTAACGGTCCCCTGCGGGACCATCCCCGGATACCGCTCGTTCGATATACGTTTGCAACGTCGCACTTACGAACTTGTCCCGCTCCGCAGGTTTCACGCTTTATGCCCCTATAAACTTTCGGACGGCCTACATGCTCGATCTGGCCCGGACTGTCACGACCTTGGTTGATGTGGTGCGTATTGCTCGGTATGTCACGGCTCAAAGGGAGTTCATGATGACAGCGCCAACCGCAGTATCATTGTTCACGGGTGCGGGCGGCTTGGATGTCGGTTTCGGTCAGGCTGGTTTTGAAACAGTCTGGGCGAATGACCTCAATCCCGATGCTTGCGCCACGTTCGAGGCTAATCATGGACCGGGCATCATTCGTTGCGGTGACTTGCAATCCTATTTTGGGGAAATCAAAGCGTTAAGCGCGCCGGATGTCCTTATAGGCGGCCCACCCTGCCAAGGGTTTAGTGTGGCAGGCTATATGGACATGAATGATCCGAGGTCGGAACTGGTGTTCAGCTACATGAAAGTGCTGAAGCGGCTGAAGCCTCGGTCGTTCGTGCTTGAAAACGTCAAGGCACTGGCTGCGCTGGCGAAGTTTCGGCCCATCCGCGAACGGTTGATCCGTGAGGCTGAAAAATTGGGCTATGATGTTCGGTTGATCGTTGTCCGCGCCACAGATTATGGTGTCCCGCAAGCGCGCGAACGTATGCTCATTGTCGGGTTTCAAGATCATCGTGCCGACGACTTCGTTGCGCATTTGGCTACGCAACGCCAGCCAGCGCCGTCGCTCCGCGACGCCATCGGGCATCTCGGACGGGCTGGCAGCCCCACCAATCCTCGCATTTGCAAGGCGAAGATCACGATAGCGGCCCGACCCGTTCTCCGTTCGTCACCATATGCTGGGATGTTGTTTAACGGCCAAGGCCGCCCCCTTGATCCAGATGGCTATGCATCGACCTTGCCTGCCTCCATGGGTGGGAACCGCACGCCGATCATTGATGAAGAGCATCTGTATGGCGACGGAACCGCTTGGGTCGAACAATATCATTCAAGGCTCATGCAGGGTGGAAAATCGCTTATAGGGCAAGTAGCCCCTTCGCGCCTGCGTCGATTAACTCTTGATGAGGCGGCGACCATCCAGACATTCCCGGAAGATTATGAGTTTGTCGGGCGCACATCTTCCATCTTCACGCAGATCGGAAATGCAGTTCCCTGCGAATTGGGACGAAGAGTAGCCTGTTCCGTGAGGGCAGTCCTTGATGGCTATCGGTCAAACCATGTGCATGATGATGCGCGATTGGTCGCCTGAAATAGCCATCCGACTATTCGCTATGAGATGACAGGCGTGTGCGGTTTCATATGGCCCTGCCCATGTGAAACGTCACGATACCCTGCCGATCCCGTCCCACTGAAGTGCGCGGTTGGTCAGTGAGACATCGTCTCGCAAAGTCTGGGGGCGAGTGACGCAATCAGGTCTCACGCTCGGAAGCACACGTCGCTGGCGCTTTCAGATTGAACCACGTAGACCTGCCAGATGACGACAAGTGGCTCCTTGGAGATGGCATGGCGACGACGAACGTAGTGAACCTCGATGCTCTCATTAAGCGTGCAGATTTGGCCACGCGAGGAGAGGATGGAGAAGACATCACTTCGTTATCAGTGGCGGGATTAGAACCGCGCGGCTTCCTATATCCGGCCCTCCGCAAACCTGATTTTCAGCGTGAGACCGCAGGCTGGTCGCCAGAGCAAGTAGCCGACCTAATCAGCACGTTTGTGCGCCGTGACCTTATTCCGGCAGTCATTTTATGGCGGGCCGGTCAGAATGTTTTCGTGATCGACGGTGCACACCGTCTTAGCGCACTTATCGCATGGGTTCATAATGACTATGGGGATGGCACGGTCTCCCGTGCCTATTTCCACGACTTTATATCAGACGAGCAAAGGCGCGCTGCTACTAAGACGCGCGATTTAGTGGCAGCGGCTGTCGGTTCTTATGAGGATCACAAGATCGCGATAGATTATCCCGACAACGCAAGAGCGGATATTGCGGCGCGCGCCCAACGCATTGGCTGGCAAGACATACAGGCGCAATGGATCAGGAACGCCGATCACCATAAGGCTGAAACATCCTTCTTCCGTATCAATCAGGGCGGCACGAAGATCGACCCTGTTGAGCAGCGTATTTTGAAGGCACGTCGATCACCGACGGCGCTGGCGGCACGGGCGGTCACTCGCGGAGGGACAGGTAACAAATACTGGAACAACTTCTCGGAAGATCGGCAGGCTGCAATTTCTGCTTTGGGCAAAGAGATATACGACCTGTTGTTTGAACCGTCGCTGATCCAGCCCATCAAAACGCTAGATTTACCCGTTGGGGGTGCGGGATACGGGCAGAAGGTTCTTCCCTTTGTCTTCGACCTTATCAACAACATAAATCGGTCGCCCGCAGCAGATGCGACCAACAAGCGGGTTAAGAAAGAGGATTTCGTAGCGGATGAAGATGGAGAGCAGACCGTCGCTTATTTGACGGAGACGAGGCGGACTATCTGGAGATTGTGTTCAAATCACCCGTCGTCTCTTGGGCTGCATCCTGCTTTGTATTTCTATGCGAGGAGTGGAGTGTTTCAGCCGTCGGCTCTATTAGCGTTCATTGATCTGTTTAGAGACTGGAAAACTGAAGATTTTCTGCGCCTTACAAACGTGCGGGCGCAGTTTGAGGACTTTTTGCTATCCAACCGAGGCATAACGGAGGCTGTGCGTCGGCTGGGAAGCGGATCGCGTAGCCGACCCCGGATAGTGGCCCTATACCGGCGTGTTATCGCCGACCTTCAGAGCGGTCTAACAATCGCCGACCTTGCTAAGGCGCTTTCGGATGATCCAGCCTTCGACTTTTTGATTTCGATCCCGGAAGAGATGCTAGAACTAGGCGACGGCTCATTTTCGCGAGAAATGAAAGGGGCGGCCTACTTGCAAGGGGCGTTGCCTGCGTCACTTAAATGCCCGACCTGCGGCGGTCTTATCCACCGAAATGGTATGCAGGTAGGCCATGTCCAGCCCAAACGCGAAGGCGGGCCGGGCGTTCTAAGCAATTCGCAAATGCAACATCCCTTTTGTAACAGCACCGTCGCCAACTAAATTGTTCATGCCCGACGTAGGTAACCCGTGACCAACGATTAGCCTTTCGTTATATTCCTCGCAGAAATAATGCAAGGAAAACAAGATGTTGGTTGGGTATGCGCGCACTTCCACGACAGATCAGGTCGCGGGCCTAGACGCGCAAATTGACCTGCTTCGTGCAACGGGTTGCACCAAGATTTTTTCTGAACAGGTTTCGTCTGTCACTGTGGCAAAGCGCGAGCAACTGGCGGCTGTGCTCGATTTTTGCAGGGAGGGAGATACTCTCGTTGCCTGTAAGATCGACCGCCTCGCACGCTCAACTTTGCACCTATTGGAAATCGTGGATTTGTTGGAGCGCAAGTGCGTCGCTCTCCGAGTGCTGGATTTTGCGGGCAGCGAACTGGATACCAAATCGCCCTCCGGTCGTATGCTGCTGACGATGTTCGGCGCGTTTGCCGAGTTCGAGCGCGCGACGCTGTTAGAGAGGCAGGTCATCGGCATTGCGCGAGCCAAAGCTGCGGGGCGGTATAAGGGAAGAGCGCCCACGGCTCGACGGCTATCGGGGCAGGTAAAGGAACTGCGTGCGTCCGGCATGGGCACGGCGGCGATAGCAAAGCAACTAGGGATCAGCCGCAGTTCGGCCTACCGCATCCTTGCTGATGTTCCAGCCGCATGAGTAGCCCGGACATCTCCGAACTGTTCGCCGGTTTGACGGCCCTCATTGAAGATATGCACGGCATCGTGATGGAGGGGCGGGGTGCGGACCTGACGGTGGACATGGCGCGCGGCCTCGCAGGCCATGTCCGAACGGGGCTGTCGAGAGGCGAACAGATGGTGAAATCCATCGAAGCTGCTCTGCCATGAGCGAGTTCCCCGGCAGGCCCGGTCAGCGATGGTATAATGGCGCGAACCCGGCGCAGCGGGCATGGAAGCTGCGGATGGTCAAAGCTGCTCTGGCATCCGGTCAGATCGCTCCATCACACACTTGCTCGGTCTGCGCGCGGACCTTCCCTCATGCGGTCGGGATGCACAGTGAAGATTACGCGGACAGATTAGCGGTTTATGCGGTTTGTCGCCCGTGCCACTTTGCGATCCATATCAGGTTTCTCCGCCCGGACTACTGGCGCGGCTATGTCGCCCGGCTGCATCCAAACGGATGGTTCCAGCGCCTGTCGCTTGATCCCGCCACGCTCACCCGGCCATTCCGGGAAAGTTATCCGAACGGCTTGCCGGGTTAAGCGGCTTGCGTTCGCGGCAACATCGACGCCGACATATGCAAGGCGTCAGTGATAAGGGCTTCCCGTCGCTGACGATGCAACACGGTTGCTCCGTCTGGAATAGCGTCGGTCACATCTTCGCGCGCGCCAAGAAGGCAGGCCAAGATGACGGCCTGCAATGCCGACATGCGGTTCTCCGGGCGCGCATCGTGATAAAACCGCAGGCAGGCCAGTTCGGCCAGTTGGGCTTGCACCCACCGATCTCCGGTTCGCCACATCGGATAAGACCGCTGCCAGTGAAGCAGCCGCTGATGTGCCTTCTCAATGCCGACGAGTGTCACGGGTCGTGACGGTTCCCAGTCGGCGATCTGAAATGCATGTTGTCGTGTAGCATCCGGTGCCCAGTTCAACCGATGCCTCATGTGCGTGCCAACCTGCTTGGCGAATTGCACGCCGTCCGAGTGCAGGAAGCAACCCACGTCCCGCATCCTTATCTCCAGTGCCCCGGCTTCGGGCTGCGCAGCCTGCTCCCGTAGGCGTTCTGCTCTCGACCGTGTCTCCTCCTCTACTGATCCGAGGATCAGCAGATTATCGGCATACGTCACCACTTTGCCGATGTCGGCATCGGCCAGCAGTTTGCCGATGATGATTTCGCCGATGATGGGGGAGGTGGCGGCACCCATGGGAAGCCCCGCCGAAGCACTGGAGGAAGGAGGAACCCCGCCGAGGGGTCCGCTGCTATCACCACACACCGTAGTATGACACACACGCTCGTCACGGATCACGTTGGCTATGACCGAGGCGGGCAACGGGTGCAGCAGTTCAGCCAGTCGGTCGTGGCGGATCGAGCCGTAGAAGTTGGTGATGTCCAACTCTACCGCATAGATGTCGCCGTCTCGAAAGGCTGCTTCGATGGCCACAAGAGCCTTCGGCATCCCCCCGTGGAACAGGAACTGGTCCGGTCGGGGAGGATGTAAGTTGACCAGCACCTTCGACACCAACCTGTGATGGAGGCGTCGCGCTGGCCCAAAATCCTGAACAATGCGTGGTCTGCCGTTTTTGACCACCGTATGCGCTCTAACACGCTCATGCAGCGGGCCGTATGGATCGCATCTGGCGGCAAGGGCTTTGATGGAGGCAGGCGTGGCGCTGTGCAACCGTTGCAGATCGCGCATGACTTCGTAAGCGTAGAGGGTCGCCAGCCGAGGGCTATGGAGCAAGGTGCGAACGTGGGCGCGGCGACCGCGCGCGTTGAGGGAAGCCAGCTTGCCAAGGGACAGCTTCTCGAACCGCCGCATTTCCTCGACTTTTGCGATAAAGTCCGGGAACCGCTCTCGGAACGCTCTGAAGCCGGAACCTGCCCCGCGCTGTGTTTCCGCCGTGATGGTCATCTTGCGGGCACGATGGCAGCGGCAAGGTTAAAATGACCCTAATCTGGCTCTGGTTCGATAGGTGGAACAGCGCGCCGGGTTATTCAAGCAACGTGGACAACGGCACGCCCAATGCCTGCGCAATGGCTTCCATAACCCTCAGGGTTGGGTTGCGGCCCCCGCGCTGCTCCATCGACACCACATATGTCCTATGCACGTTTGCCTGATGCGCAAGTTCTTCCTGTGAAATCTCTTTCGACCGCCGGACACGGCGGACGTTCGCCCCGAACTTCTCGCAAATGTCCATGGGCCTCTAAGGGCCACTGATCCTTCGGTTTGGCTACATCCTGACAGTATCCATTATGTGACTATGGGTAACGTATTATTTGGTTTTGGTTGGTATTCGCATTTTAGGATTTGCGATTGATAGAGGGAATGAGATGACAGGAACGCCTGCGCTGGGAGAGGACGGTAGCCTCCCCATGAATGAGCAGCAGAAGCTGGCGTGGAAGATCGGCGGCGTGGTGATCGCCGGACTGATGATCGCGGGCGTTGTGTCCTGTTCGAGCGGCAACGATGCCGGTGACGGCACAGGAGGCGGATCGGTTGCATCCGGTACACCGGCGTCCAAGCTGGACCAGCTAGGCAAGAAAGTGGGGCAGGACGCGGTGATGCCGATGACGCGCGCCGATTTCTCGAAGACCTATGCCAAGCTGGGCAAAGTCCAGTTCGATAATGCCAACGCGCTGATGCGCTGGGCTGCGCTCGCGGCGGCGGAGAGCGACAAGTGCGACAAGGTGGAAATGGTGGCCGTGTCTGACGGCGCGACCCGGAAGCGGATAACCTTCTATGCCGATTGTGCCAACGGGGAGCGGTTCATGGTCGATGAGGGGCAGGCCCGCGCCACGCGCGACCGCCTCGACCCCGCTGCCAGTGCTGACGCCCGCAAAAAGGCAGAGGGGCTTCCCGTTGCCGAACCTAAATCGGCACGCTGGGCAAAGTTCAACGAGACCAGCGCCGTGACGGCCTGCGATCTCCTGACCCAGCAGGCCATGCTGGTGCCCGGCTCCTTCAGCACGGGATGGAGCCGCTGGGCCATCGACAAGAATGACGACACCGGCATCGTGACCATCGAGCGCGATTTCAAGTCGGAGAACAGCTACTCGATGAAGATCAACGGGCGTTACCGCTGCATCCTCTACGGCGATGAAGGCCAAGTGAAGAGCCTGTCCATCCGCGAGCCTTCGGGCTGGCGCAAGCTGATCTGATCCCGGAGACCTGATATGTTGTATTTCATCCTCGCCCTTGGCGTGCTGGGCTTCCTGTCAGCCCGTTTCATGCCCGACAACAGCGACCGGACCAAGATGGGTCGTTTGCTGGACGCCGCGACCGATTTCTCTCCGACCTTCAGCGTCGAAGAGATGTATAATGCCCGCATCTTGGCCATGGACACGGAAACCAGCCGATTGGCCTTTGCGGAAGCGGGCCAGCCGCTTCGCCTCTTCCGGTTCGATGAACTGGTGGCGGTAGAAGTCGTTCGCGACGGCATGACCATCGAGAAAACCAACCGGGGATCGCAAGCCGTGGGTGCGGCTGTCGGTGGCGCTCTCCTTGGACCGGCTGGTTTCCTGCTGGGCGGCCTTACAGGATCGAAGAGGCATGAAGGCTCCCTATCCCGGCTGGTGCTGAAAATCACCGTCAATGACCTTCAGCGCCCGATTATCGACATGGTCTTCCTCGACACCAAAGCGAAACTGAAGATGCCGCTGGCCAAGGGTATGAAGCCCATCAAAACTTCCGCCGAAGAACGAATATCGGAATGGTATGGCAGGCTTCGGATCGTGCTGCATGGGCAGCAGAGTTCCCCGGCGGTTCCTCCTTCCGACGCACCGCCGTCTTCTCCCCCGCCGTTCGGTCGTCGGCGTGGGTTATTGGCAAGCTGAAATAGGATGTTCCGGCATGGCCTGCTAGGCTGATCTCCAGCTTCAGGAGACAGAGTGTGCTGAACCCCGATTGGTATTTACTGGACGTGGTCGATGGAGTGGACCTCAATCGGCCCGGCATCTACCAATGGGAAATCGCTGGGTCGGGCCGCTACATCGGCAAATACACGCGCTCCAGCCGCCCGCTGAAGGAATATGAGCGCAATGTGCGTCGGCTGCTTGCCGGGGAAGCCTATCGTCCCGCCAAGCCCGATGGGTTCCGTTATATCCATCGTGCGCTTGCCGAAGCGGTTGGCGAGGGGCGCTCGATCACCCTGTCGATTTTGGAAAATGTCGATCCGGCACTGCTAGGCGCTAGGGAACGCTCTCTCGTTCGAGAGCGGCAATGCAACCTCAACGGCTCTGGCCCTCTGCAACGGGTTGCAGCGGAGCCTGTCGCTGTATCCCTTGACGAAATCGGCCCCCTGATCGAAGCGGCCAAGCAGACCGCAAAGCGATATTATGCGCTCACCGGCAAACCGCTGGGGATCACGGGGGAAGTGGGCGAGTATGAGGCGGCGCGTCTGCTCGGCCTTACGCTGCTGGACGCCCGTTCCCCCGGATATGATGCCATCGACGCGCAAGGTCGTCGTATCCAGATCAAGACCCGGATGTATGATCCCGGTAAGGCGCTGGGCGGCCAGCGTATGGGGGCTATCAAGGCGGCCAGCATCTTTGATGAGGTGATGCTGGTCATGCTCGACATGGATTATAGCCCATGGATCATCTGGCGGGCTGGGCGCGGACAGGTGCTGGACGCCCTTGCCGCGCCCGGTAGCAAGAGCCGTAATGAACGTGGCGCGCTTTCGGTCTCGAAGTTCCGCAGCTTCGCTGAACCTGTGTGGGTGCGAGAGTGATGTCCGAACAGGATAACCGCTATGGCTTGCTGGCGTGAATTGCGCTGCTCCTGTGCGATTTGCGGTCGTTCCTCGCGGTGAGGAGCAACAGTAAATAGACAACGAAAGTCTGCTACAAAATCTGCTACAAAACGCTGGGGATCAGGGTAAAAAAATGGCTGTTTTCCGCCAAAAATCAAAGCTGGCGTGGTTTCCCTCCCTCTCCGCCACTTGATATCAAAAGCTTCCGTATCCAGCCGGGGTCAGGACCAATATTGGTTCAGCCGTTCCGCCTCCTGGTCGATCGTGCCGGGATCGCCTTCGCCGGTCAGGGCATAGGACATGTCGCCGCGTCGCCAGTAGGCGACGGACTGTTTGCCTTCCCGTACCGTGTCGGGGATGGCGGGGCGTCGCTTTTCTGTCGTGTCGCGAAGATGGACAGGCGCTCGCCCGCGCCGGTTCTGATCGCGACGAGAAGGGCGGGACTTTTCCCCGCCGGGAAAAGCTGAACGTCGGTCACGTTCCAGTCGGCGGGCAGTGTGGGCAGGAAGATGTGGGTTCGCGCCAGAAGCTCATGATGGTCGAGCGCCTGCCCTTCGATTTGTGAAGCCATGTGCGCCCGGATCAGCGCGACCCGGTGAGAGGCGACGGCCATATCGACATAATCGGGCGGGCTAGGTCCGGTCGCCAGCAGCAATGCCAGCGCGGCCGCTGTTCCGGTCCCGCCGACCGTCGCTGCCCTGCGCCAGAAAGGCCGGGCTTTCGAGGGCGCAAGCGCCGCGCTGTCGTCGAGCAAATGGCCGGAGAGCTGTTCCTTCCTGTGCGCCAGCAGACGGAGTCCCGTCCGCGCGCTGAGGTCGGCCATCACCCGCGCCGCGAGGTCAGGGCGGGCGGCAAGATGCGTTTCCACGGCAAAGCGTCCGGCATCGTCCAGTTCATCATCGATATAGGCGTGCAATTCGTGATCGGCGGGTTCCTCAGTCATCCTGTCCTCCAACCAGACGCAACGTCGCCCGCCCATCGACGCTGCCAGAGCTCCGCAAGCCCGCCCGCGCCCGCGCCAGCCGTGACATGATGGTGCCCACCGGCACGTCCAGCACCTCGGCCGCTTCCTGATAGGTCATGCCTTCGACAGCGATCAGGTGCAGGACCGATCGATGATGGTCCGGCAGCGCGGCGAAGGATTGCCCCAATTGGGCAAGCTGCACCCTATGTTCCTGCCCGGCATCGACATGCGCCATCACCGTTTCGGCAAAGCGCGCGTCGCGCCGCGCCTCGGCGGCTTCGCGCCGTTTGCCCGATATGAAGACATTGTGGACGATGGTGAGCAGCCATTGGCGCCTGCTACGGCTGGGTTGAAAGCTGTCCTGCCGCTCGATCGCGCGCACCAGCGCGTCCTGGACCACGTCGTCCGCGTCCTGATCGTCGCGCGCGAGGGAGCGGGCATAGCGGCGCATGGCGGTGAGGTCGTCGCCGATCGGGCCGCCGGTCCCGCTTTTCAGCCAGCGCATGATATCAGTTCCCGGGCCATGGCGGACGGTGGGGCATCCGCCAGGCAATCGGCATAGGCTTGATAAACAGGCGCAAGGACATCGTCCCAGTCATAGCGTTCGGCAGCCGCGCTGGCCATCGCGCTCATGCGGCGGCGGCGGCGGGGGTCGCCGATCAAATGTTCGACCGCGGCGGCATAGGCGGCCGCGTCTTTCGGTTCGACCAGCAGGCCCGTGACATCATGGGTGACAAGAGCGGCGGCGCTCGGCACGTCCGCCGACACGACGGGCAGTCCACTCGCCATCGCTTCGAGATTGACGTTGCCAAAGGCTTCGGTGACGCTGGGATTGATCAATATGTCGGCGCTGGCGATGGCGGTGCCGAGCGCTTCCCCCTCCAGATGCCCGGCAAAGGTCGCATTGGGCAGGCGTTGCGCCAGCCAGCTGCGGGCCGGCCCCTCTCCCACGATCAGTGGACGCAACCCAGGGTGACGCTGACGCAGAAGCGCGATCGTCTCGGCAAACACGTCCAGCCCCTTTTCCAGGACGAGGCGGCCAAAGAACAGCGGCACAACATCGTCGCGATCATAGCCATAGGCCGCGCGCACAGCGTCGGATCGGAGTGACGGATGGAAGCGCGCGCGATCGACGCCCCGGCCCCATATCGAAACCTTTGCCTCTCCATAAGCGCTGGCGAACTCATCGGCGATGGGCAGCGTCGGCGCCAATATGCGGTCACACCGGCCATAAAAGCGGTCGAGATAGCGCTCGATCGGCTTGCGCAGGAAGGACAGGCGATAATAGTCCGCATAGGTTTCAAAGCGCGTGTGCACGCTGGCGATCACGGGCAGATCATTTTGCCGGGCGTAGCCGAGCGCCTGCCATCCAAGCCAGTCGGGCGCTGATAGGTGGATGATGTCGGGGGCGAAGCTGTCGAGATCGGCGCACGCGGCGGACGTAAGGCCCAGGGCCAGCCGATATTCGGGCCGTCCCGGCAAGCCGAGCGAACGAACGGCCTGGATATCTCCAACGGCGGCGAAGGCGGGCTTTGGCGCGCGCGGGGTGTAGATGCGCACTGTTACGCCATGGCGCGCCTGAAGATAATCCACCAGCCGGTTGAGCGCCTGATTCGCGCCGTCCCGTACGCAGTCATAATTGCCGGAAAATAGGGCGACCCGCATTGGCCGCTTTGCATCTCGGGCGGCGATCGGCGGGCGGGGCGAGCGGTCGAGGTGGAGAAGCGTTGCCATGATGCGACGCTTACGCATGCCGTCGCGCTTTTATTCCGGCTCACCTCCTTTTTTCAACAGGCAGCGTAAGGCGAACTGATCGGGGACGGGAGGCGTCCCGTTGGCCACTGGCGAGCGCACGGTTCGTCCTGTAGCGCGATCATCGCCCGTGTGCTTTGGAATGGAGACGATAGATCCTTGGTTAGACCGCCGATTTCTGCTGCCCTGTTGCGCGCACTTGCCCTGTTGTTGATGGTGTTTCCGGCGGCTGCATGGAGCATGCCCGGCAATCGTCCTACCCCCGGCTATACGCGCGTTGCGATAGAGACGTCGGTTGGCACGATCGTGGTTGCAGTCGACAACAAGCGGGCGCCGCGCACTTCGGCCAATTTCCTTGCCTATGTCGATGATGGCCGGTTCGATGGCGTCACCTTTTACCGGGCGGCGCGGCGCAAGAGTGATGCGAGGCTGGGGCTGATCCAAGGCGGGATCGATACCGACGCGCGCCGGTCCCTGCCGCCGATCCCGCATGAGCCGACCAGCAAGACCGGCATCCGGCATCTCGACGCGACCCTGTCGATGGCGCGGCCCAACCGGCCGAATTCGGCGATGGGCAATTTCTTCATCACGGCGGGTGCCACCCCCAATATGGACGCGCGGGGGGACTATATCGGCTATGCCGCTTTCGGCCATGTGGTTGCTGGCATGGATGTCGTGCGCCGCATCCTGGCCATGCCGACCTGTTGCGGATCGGGGCCGATGCGGGGGCAGATGATCGTTAAGCCGGTGACGATCATTCGCGCAAAGCGGCTGGATGGAACGGCGCGGCCGACGCGCGGGGTGAAGCCTTGGCTGATCGGCCTGCGGCGCAAGGCGGCTTCCTGACATTTCCTCTGTTCCGGGCAGCGTTCAGCCGTCAGGATAAGTGCTGAAAGGAGAGTGCCATGGCGGCGGGACGCATCAGGGTAGGCATTGGCGGATGGACGTTCGAGCCATGGCGCGGCACCTTTTATCCCGAAGGGCTGCGGCAGAAGGATGAACTGGCCTATGTCGGCCAGCATCTGACCGCGACGGAGATCAACGCCACCTATTACAGCACGCAAAAGCCCGCGACCTTCGCCAATTGGGCCAAGGCGGTGCCCGACGGCTTCCAGTTCGCGGTGAAGGCGTCGCGATACTGCACCAATCGTCGCGTGCTGGCGGAGGCCGGGGAATCGATCGGCAAGTTCGTGGGGCAGGGGATCGCGGAACTTGGCGACCGGTTGGGTCCGATCCTGTGGCAGTTCATGCCGACCAAGAAATTCGAGCCGCAAGATTTCGGTGCTTTCCTGAAGCTGCTGCCTGATTGCGTCGATGGCGTCCCGCTGCGCCATGCGCTGGAGGTGCGGCACGAAAGTTTCGATGATCCCGCCTTTTTGCAACTGGCGCGCGATGCGGGTGCGGCGGTGGTGCTGGCCGACCATGACGAATATCCTGCCATTGTCGGCCATGATGTGGGCTTTTCCTATTGCCGCCTGATGCGCACGCGGGAGGAGGAAGCGACCGGCTATTCGCCCAGGGAAATTGGCGGCTGGGCAAAAAAGGCGCAAGCGATGGCGGATAATGGTGACGTCTTCGTTTTCTACATCAGCGGGGCCAAAGTGCGTGCGCCCGCCGCGGCCCAAGCGATGATCGTTGCATTGGGGTAACAGGGCTGTTGCATTTGCTGCAACTGCGAACGCGTCCTTTGCGATTGAGGCAAAGGGCGTGTTCCATCATATGCGTTCTTGTCCAAACAGGGCGCAAAACAAAAATTGCAGGAAACGAAACATGCGGCACACTATGCAGGGCGTTGCGTTGATGGTTGCGGTCGGTGCGCAGATGCTGACCTTCTACTCGGTGCTTTTCGCCTGAGCGATTAATCGCTCCCTTCATTCCTCGTCTTGGGGGAATTTCAAAAAGGCCGCCCGGCTATTGTCAGGGCGGCTTTTTTATTGCTAGCGATTGCGTGCAATGAGCCAGCCTCTGCTATTCGTCTACGGGTCTCTCCGGCCTGGATTTTCAGGGGATATGGCTCGCTGGCTGGCATCAGTGGCGGAATTTGCGGGTGCTGCCATTGCGAGCGGCGCGCTTTACCGGATCGATTATTATCCCGGCTTCGTTCCCGGTGCTGACGGAATTGTCACGGGTGAGCTGTACCGGCTGCCTGATCCTGACGACATCCTTGCCATTCTTGACGAGCATGAGGAGTGCGCGGCGCATTTTCCCGCGCCTCATGAATTTGCGCGGGAGCAGATTAAGGTGCGCGGCGCTGCGGGGTCGATCGATGCATGGACTTATGTCTATGCGCGCGATGTCGCGGGGCTGGAGCAAATCGCGAGCGGCGATTTCTTGGCCTGACCGCTTGCGCTGGGCGGACGGGCCGATAATCTGCGGCGGCCGGGGGGCTGCGGAGAGGAAGCGCGATGAGCAGTGAGAATGCAGAACCCGGCCCCATGGATCGCCTGCCCGAAGACCGCAGCTGGATCGACAGCACAGGGCTCGACCGGCGCAAGCTGCTGATGACCGGCGCCTTCGCGGCTGGTTTCGCCGCCGCATGCCGCCCGGTGTCGAGCAGCGCCGTGCAGACATCGGGCGAGGGGCTGGCCCTAGAGACGGTTTCGATCGCGGCGAGTGATGGCTTTGCCATGCCCGCCTATGTGGCGCGGCCGGAAAAGGCGAAGAACGCGCCGGTTATCGTCGTGGTGCACGAGGTTTTCGGCGTCCATGAATGGGTCCGCGACATGTGCCGTCGCTTTGCGCGAGAAGGCTATTATGCGATCGCGCCCGATCTGTTCGCGCGCCACGGCGATGCCACCAAGATAGCCGATATCCAGAAGCTGATCAGCAGCATCGTGTCGAAGGCGCCCGATGCGCAGGTGTTGTCCGACATTGATACGACCTATGATTGGGCGGGCAAGCATGGCGGCGATGCGACGCGGCGGGGCATTACAGGCTTTTGCTGGGGCGGGCGGATCGTGTGGCTTTATGCCGCGCACAGTGCGCAACTGGATGCAGGCGTTGCATTCTATGGGCGGCTGGTCAGTGAGAAGACAGCGTTGCAGCCGTTGAGCGTGGTGGAGCAGGCGGCTGCGCTAAAGGCGCCGGTGCTGGGACAATATGGCGGGTTGGACAAGGGCATCCCCGTCGCTGACGTCGAGGCTATGCGCGCGGCGCTGATGAAGGCGGGCAAGTCGCCGCCGGACGAGGTTACGGTCTATCCAGATGCTGATCACGGCTTCATGGCCGACTATCGGCCGAGCTATAATGAGGCGGCGGCTAAGGAAGCCTGGGCAGCTACGCTGGAGTGGTTTGGGCGCTATGTGAAGGGCGTCGGATAAGGGTGATGCCCGTTCGTGTCGAGCGAAGTCGAGACATAGGATGTGCCAGCGCTTCTCGACTTCGCTCGAAGCGAACGGAGGTTGGGGGAGACGGGGGAGGCGTTCCCTATTTCGCCTTCATCGACTGCACGGCAGCGAGGGTGCTCTTTACATGGCCGGTATAATTCATCTCGCTGTGAACGAAGACGATCCGGCCGTTGGGCGCGATGACGTAAGAGGTGCGGTCGGTTATGCCCGGTGCCATCTTCAGCGCGACGTCATAGCCCGCGATGATGTCTGGCCCGGCCGAGGCGACCGCGAACTTGCCCGCGCACTCCTTGGTCGAGAAAGCGACAAGGTCGTCCACCGGATCGGCCGACATGCCTATCACCGTCGCGCCCGCTTTCCTGAAATCATCGATGTGCGTCGCGAACTCGCGCGCCTCGGCGGAACAGCCGGGCGTGAAAGCCTTGGGGAAGAAGTAGAGGACGACCGGGCCATGCTTCAACTGGTGGGACAGGGTAAGGGTGAATGTCTTGCCCGCCCGCGCGCCGCGCGTGGTGAAATCGGGCGCCTTGGCACCGGCAGACAGCGCCGCCATGGCGCCGGTCGATCCCAACATGGTGGCGGCAAGGGCCATTGCGATCATCGCACGCTTCATCATCACCCGTCTCCATCCTTTGCGGCAGAGCAAGGGTGATGGCCCCAAGCCGTGCCGCTGACAAGCCTGTAGCTGGAACCCTTCACCGCCCCGCCGGTTCATTACGGATGCGCTTGCTTTTCGCCATGCCGTTGCTGTTGCTCGCCGCCTGTGACGACAAGGGCGGGGAAAAGCCCCGCATGTCGACCAACATCGTCGATGAGCAGGCGACCTATGATGTCAGCAACGAAACGCCTGCGCAGGATGAAACGCTGGCGGCAGGCAATGAGACGCAGCCCGGGCGGACTGACAACGCATCTGTTTCCGCCGGTGCGGACGGGACGGGAACGACATCGCGCGTTGATGCAATCCCTACGGCATTGCAGGGGAGCTGGACGGGCCTTAACGACCGTTGTGGCGATCGGTCGGCTGAACTGGAACTCAAGGTGACGTCGGACAGCCTGATCTTCCATGAAAGCGTCGGGACGGTGACGGGAGTTGCGACCGGAGTCGGCGGCAAGGTGAAGGTCGATGCCGCCTTTACCGGAGAGGGGGACAGCTGGACCAAGAAGCTGGAACTGCGCCCGTCGGCTAATGGTCGGGAACTCACCATCATCAATGACGGGGCGGCGGTGACGCGCAAGCGCTGCTGAAGCGCTTTCCGTTTGTCGCGAGCGTCGCTAGAGCGGGGCGATGATCGGCCGCCTGACCTTGAGCGATTTCCGCAATCATGCGGATGCGCTGATCCTTCCCGATCATGCTTTCATCGTGCTGACCGGCGAAAATGGCGCGGGGAAGACCAACATATTGGAAGCGGTGTCGATGCTGGCGCCCGGACGCGGCCTGCGCGGCGCGGCGTTGCGCGACATGGCGCGGCAGGGTGGGCCGGGTAGCTTCGGTATCGCGGCGGAAGTGGACGGGGTGGTGCTGGGGACCGGCACTTCGCCCCAAGCGCCCGATCGACGTCAGGTGCGGATCGGCGGCGTTGCTTCGTCGGCCAATGCGCTGGCCGATCATCTGGCGATCGTGTGGCTGACCCCGGCGATGGACCGGCTATTCATGGATAGCCCCGGCGGACGGCGGCGGTTTCTGGACCGGCTGACGCTGGCGCTGCATCCGGGGCATGCGGTGCACAGCGCCCGTTATGAGGCGGCGATGCGGGCGCGCAATCGGCTGTTGTCGGACTTGCCGCGCGCCGACCCGTCATGGCTGACGGCGCTGGAGGCGCAGATGGAGGAGCATGGCGCGCTATTGTCCGCCGCGCGTGCTGATCTCGTTACCCGGCTGGGCGTGGAACTTGTTGGCCAGCCCGATGAGCCTTTTGCCCGTCCGCTGCTGGCGATCGACGGGGAGGAGGAGGGCGATGGACCGCTTGCCCAGCGGCTGGCGCGGGAGCGGCGGCGGGATGCGGCGGCTGGGCGTACATTGTCGGGACCGCACCGGCAGGACCTTGCAGTCACCCATGCGGCCAAGGGGCAGGCGGCGGCGCTTTGCTCCACGGGCGAGCAGAAGGCGCTGCTGTTGTCGATCCTGCTTGCCCATGCCGCACTGGTCGCCGCTCATCGCGGCCAGCCGCCGGTTTTGCTGCTCGACGAAGTGGCGGCTCATCTCGACCCGTCGCGGCGAGCTGCGTTGTTCGGCCGGTTAAGAAAAATGGGCGGGCAAGTGTGGATGACGGGGACCGAAGATAGTCTTTTCAACGAGTTGGGTCTAGCAACACGGTTAACGGTAACGGCGGGCCAGCTTTTTCGTTCCGCAGGTTAACCCGCCTCCGCAACAATTCACCGCTTGGCGCTTCTCAACTCATCCTGGCTCTGCGCTAAAGACACCACGGGGTTGATAACGCACAACAAGTCGGGGGTCGTTTCACACATGGTCGGTGCTTTTCGCGCATTTATCGCGACTGTCGTGCTTGCGCTCGGCGCCCTGATCGTGACCCCTGCCGCCGCTGGCGTTCTGCAGTGCGCACCCTATGCGCGTCAGGTTTCCGGCATCGCACTTTATGGCAACGCCAATACCTGGTGGGGTCAGGCCGAGGGCCGCTATGACCGTGGTCATGAGCCGCGCGAAGGCGCTGTCCTGGCCTTCGCCGCCAGCCGTTCCATGCCCGTCGGCCATGTCGCCATGGTCAGCAAGGTGGTCAGCGATCGCGAAGTGCTGCTGACCCATGCCAACTGGTCCTATCGCGGCGGCATCGAGCGCAATGTGCGCGCCATCGACGTGTCGCCCAATAATGACTGGACGGACGTGCGCGTGTGGTACAGCCCGATCGGCGGCCTTGGCCTGCGCTCGAACGCCGCCAAGGGCTTCATCTATCCCGGCCATGCCGGTGAGGCCGCGCCGGTTCAGATCGCCATGGCCGATCGCGTGAACCCGGCCGCTGCCGCCGCTGGCGCTGCTTTCTGACAGTTTAACCAGTTCATAAGAGCCGCCGGATAATGTGATCGGCGGTGGGGCGATTCTCAGTGGTTTGAGGTCGCAAATAATGTTTCGATATGTTCGCGGGGCGGCTTGGCTGCTGGCGGCGCTGGTCGCCACGCCGGTATTCGGCGCAACCGCTTTGCAATGCGTGCCCTATGCGCGGATCGTGTCTGGCGTGAATATCCGGGGCGATGCGCTGACATGGTGGGATCAGGCGCAGGACCGCTATGCCCGTGGGCACGTGCCCCGGCGCGGCGCCGTCATGACCTTTCGCCCCTATGGGCCGATGACCCTTGGTCATGTCGCGGTGGTCAGCAAGGTGCTGGACGACCGGCGCGTGCTGATCCGTCATGCCAACTGGTCGGTGCCCGGCGCGATTGAGGAAGATGTGCTGGCGCTGGATGTGTCCGATGCGGGAGACTGGAGCCAGGTGCGCGTATGGCACAGCCCGACCGGGCAGATGGGCGCGCGGACCAATCCGACCTTTGGCTTCATCTATCCCGACAAGCCGCAACTGCATGCGTTCGAGCCAGATCCCGCGCTTGGCACCAGCGTGCGGCTGGCGAAGGCGGATGCCGAGGATTGGAAGCCGACAAAGGCGGTGATCAAGGCTGACGGAGAGGAGCCGTCTCTGCGCCTTGCGAGCCTTGGCCGATCCTTGCGCAAGGCGGCGCACGAGCCGAAGCTGGAAATGGATATGCGGGCGATGCAGTTCGCGGATGCCGCGCCTTCCGGGCGGTCGTTGCGCGACATCATCGCCGATGTGAAGCGGGATGCGCGGCTGCGCTGACGGGTTTGAGCGACCTCTGTTCGTGTCGAGCGAAGTCGGGGCCCGTTATGTGCAACCGTTTCTCGACTTCGCTCGAAGCGAACGGAGGTTATTGGGAAGCGCCGGTCCTATGAGGATAGGCCAGCTTATTCCGCGTCGGCGGCCTTTTCCTCTTCGCCGTCGGCCCCGCGCTCGAACCAGGCTTCCACCGGGCCGGAGAGCTTGATCGTCAGCGGCTGGCCGTGGCGGTCCTTGGTCTTGCCGGCGGCGACGCGGATCCAGCCTTCGGAAATGCAATATTCCTCAACATCGTTGCGGACGCGATCCTTGAAGCGGATGCCGATGCCCCGTTGCAGCACGTCCATGTCGAAATGGGGGCTGCGCGGGTTGGTGGAGAGGCGGTCGGGAGGCGTGTCGCTCATGGCTGTTTCAGATCCTTCGTTTCGCGCCGCCTAGCCTTTTGGCCGCGCCGCCGTCAACCGGGGCGCTTCGTCCACGTCGCAGAAGATGCGCCGGATCACCCCCTGTTCCAGCCAGGAGGCAAAGCGCGTCTCGGCATCGGCCAGCCCCGCGAAGGGATAGGCGACCGGCTGGTCATTGACGGCGCGGCTGGCGTGCACCAGCCGGATCATGGCATCGGGCGCGGTTGTCAGAATGCGGCCGCGCCGGTCGGTGGCGGCGCTGTTGACGCCAATGACATGGCCATCTTCGGCAAAGACGGGGCCACCACTGATCCCGGACAAGGTGTCGTCGCTTTCGGGCAGGCGCGCGACTTCTGCCCAGGCGAGCACCGGCTGGGTTTCCTCCGTCCGTCCGCGCCGGGCGCTGGCCGCGCCGATCAGTTCTGATACGACAAGCGCCGCGTGCCCGGCAGGGAAGCCCATGTGGAAACCGAGCGATCCCGGCGCGGGCACGCGATCCGACAGCGGCAGCGCGTGATCGCTGGGCAGGCCGTCGCGGACCAGCGCGGCGTCGGCTTCCCGGCTCTCCACGATGCGGGACACGGCGCGGGCGACGCCACCGTCCTCCAGCCCGATGCGGGAGCAGTCATGGGTGACATGTTCGGCGGTCAGCCAGGCGCCGTCCCGATCGACGGCGAAGGCAGTGCCCATGCTGTCGGATGGCGCGGCCGCCCGATCCTCGATCACGAAGGCTTCATCGCTCCATTGGGGCATGGGTCGGCGGGGCGATCGGGGATCGAAGCTTTCGACCCGTAGCGGCGTCGGTTGCGTCACCTCGCCGATCCAGGCGATCGTCAATATGACGCCCAGCATCAGCGGCAGGCAGCCGACGCTCCGCCGCGCCATGGCTCAGCCCGCCACGGCCGCTGCCGTCAGGCAGGCGATCGCGACTTTCATCATGGCAAGGAAGACGGCGGCCGACCGCTCATTCGCTTCGATCCGCGCCGACAGGGAGCCGAGCAGAAAATCCACGAAGCGGAAGGCAATGAGTTGCAGAATCAGCGTGACGCTGCCCCAGATAATCACGTCCCAGACATTGACCGACCCGGCGAGACACAGCGCCAGAGGGATGGTCAGCCCGATCGCGGCGCCGCCAAGGGATATCGCCGCCGCCTCATTCCCGGCGCGGATCAGGGCGAATTCGTCGTGCGGCGTGATCCACATATAAAGCGCCAGTGCCGCCAGCCAGGCCAGCGTTGCGGAGGCGAGGTGCAGCAGGAAGATGGGGAGCCCGGACAGCAGGCTCTGGATGACGGGCATGGGATCGCTCATGCGACCAAGGATGCCGCAACCTGATCCCCGCTTCAATCAGGGATCGGGTTGCGGAAGTGTTTCTATGCCCGGAGCTTCGTGCGTTTATCGGCACTGCCTCCTATTTCCGTTCGCCCTGAGCCTGTCGAAGGGTTCTACTTCTTTTTAGGAAGTAAAGGGCTTCGACAAGCTCAGCCCGAACGGGGTTGGGTGATTCAGATTAGAGGCACGATGCTCCAAGTCAGACAGCTATGCCTCAGCGGCAGATACGCACCCGGACGTCCCGGTCGCGATAATAGTCATAGCGCCATTCGGTCCAGCAGCGCTGGCGATAGCGATAATGGCTCCGCCGTCCATCGCGCCAGTAGCGGCGGTCGTTGTCCCAACGGCGGTCGTTGCGCCGGTCCCAATCGCGGTCATGGCGCCCATCACGCCAGTCGCGGTCGCCATAGCCATAATAGCCGCCGCGATATTGCGCCTGGGCGGGCGCGGCAGTCGCGCCCAGCGCGGTAATCGCCAATCCGAGCGCGGTCGCGCCCTTCACGAAGATGTTCATTTCCTCTCTCTCCTCACTAGCACCCCCGGACGCATGGCGTTCAGTGGGGCTACGGATGAGAAGATGCACTTGGTTGACTGAACCGTCCGGGAACGGCGCTGTCAGCCAGCGTTCAGGGGGGCTATTTGCCGCGCAGTTCGTCCTCGGCAGACACCATATAGTCGCGCGTGATCGGCAGGGATCGGCGATTGCGCGTATATTGAACCTGGTAGTTCACCATGCTGCCATGTTCGAACACCGTCGCCGCGCCCGCCAGATAGAAGGTCCACAGGCGGAAGAAGCGTTCGTCATAAAGCGCGATGATATCCGCCCGGCGCGCCATGGCGCGGGCATACCATTGGCGGATGGTGAGGCCGTAGTGCAGCCGCAGCACTTCGACATCCGTCACCATGAGGCGCGTGCCCTCGCTGCCCTGGATCATTTCAGAGAGCGCCGGGATATAGCCGCCGGGGAAGATATATTTCTGGGTGAAAGCGTCGGTGATGCCCGGCCCATCGACGCGGCCGATCGTATGGATCAGCATCACGCCATCGGGCGTCAGAAGATCGCGGCACTTGTCGAAGAAGGTGCGGTAATGGGCCGTGCCGACATGTTCGAACATGCCGACCGACACGATCCGGTCGAACGGCCCCTCTATATCGCGGTAATCGATAAGCTCGAAACGGACATGGTCAGCGACGCCGGCCTCCTCCGCCCGCTGCCGCGCGACTTTCAACTGTTCCTCCGACAGGGTGATGCCGGTCACATCGACGCCGCAGGTGCGGTGCAGATAGAGGGCCATGCCACCCCAGCCGCAGCCGATGTCCAGCACCTTCATGCCCGGCTTCAGATGGAGCTTGGCGGCGATGTGCGCTTTTTTGTCCTCTTGGGCCTGCTCCAGGCTGATCCCGGCCTCATTGTCCGCGTCGGGAAAATAGGCGCAGCTATATTGGCGGTCGCGATCGAGGAAGAGGGCGTAGAGGGCGCCGGACAGATCATAATGGTGGGCGACGTTCGTCTTTGACCGGGCGCGGTGATTGGCGCGCCAGAGCGTCTGGCGGATCGATTTGAACCCGCGCTTCAGCCGCCCCTTGTCGCTGATCGACTTGCCGCTTTCCCAGCTGTTGTTGGCGCGGATCAGCGAGATCAGTTCCATGATCCCGCCGCCTTCGATTGTGACGCGCCCGTCAATATAGGCCTCCGCCATGCCAAGGCGCGGGTCCTTGATGATGTCGAAGGGCACGCGCGCGTCGCGGAATTTCAGCGCGAGCGAGGGGAAGGCCGGATCGGGCGCGCCCGCCGTCACCTTCCTGCCATCATGATAGATGATGGTCAGCTGTCCCCGTGTGACAAGCCGCTTGATGACGCGATCGAATAATTTCATGGGCGGCAAATTGTCAGGTCATGCAGCGCCCGTCAAATGCCTGCATACCAATCATAATTGGCGCGATCTTCCCAATAGCCGCCCTTGCCGTTGCCGATGCCGGACAGGGTGCTGACCGCCTTAATCTCCATTAAATATTTGGCCTGCTTGTAGCCCAGCTGCCGCTCGACCCGCAGTCGCAGCGGCGCGCCGTTAGCTACCCTCAGCGGCTGGTCGTTGAGCGCGAAGGCGAGGATGGTTTGCGGGTGAAACGCGTCGAATATGTCGATGCTTTCATAATAGGGCCGCCCGTCGCCCATGAAGTCCGCGCATTTGAAGACGAGATAGCGCGCGCGGTCGCTCATCCGTGCACCGTCGAGGATGAGGCGGAGCGATACGCCGCGCCATTTGCCGATCGCGCTCCATCCTTCGACACAGTCATGGCGCGTGATCTGCTCGCGATGCGGAAGGTTGTGCAACTGGGCAAGGGACAGCGAAAGAGGGCGGCCGACCAATCCCGTGACCTTTAGCCGCCAATCGGCAAAGCCGGTTCGCCACAGAGCGCGATATTCCGGCGTGTCTGGATTGGCGGTGCCATTGGGCCGGAAGAAGGGGGAAATCTGGTCGGGCCTGAACTCCCGCGCCAGCGCGTCGCGCGCCATCAGGCTGCGCTGCGCCCATTTGTGGAAATTCTCGGCAGAGAATAGCGCGTCCCGCACATGTTCGTTGCGCCCCAGCCGGTCGCATCCCGACAGCGTGGCCGCCGCGCCGAGCATCAGCGTGCGGCGATTGAGGATCAGGCTCATGGCCGCTCTTCCGGTAAGCGGTAGCGGCCGGTGATCATCGATCGCAGCTCGTTCGCCGGGCCTGCCAGCATAACCATCGTGATATGGACGAGGAAGAAGGCGACGAGCGCGAAGGCGGTGATGAAGTGGATCGACCGCGCCGATTGCCGCCCGCCGAACAGATCGACCAGCCACGGCCAGGCGGCGTTCATGCCCGGCGACATGGTGAGGCCGGTGAGAATGATGAGTGGCAGGGCGACGAAGATGACCGCGATATAGCTCGCCTTTTGCAGGACATTATAGCGCAGTGCCGCCTGACCCGTCGGGAAGCGCAGCCGCGCATGATCGAGGATGTCCTGCCAGACATGGCGTGGGGCAAGCTCGCCCTTCCGGAAGGCGAGGTCGCGCGCGATATGGCGGCCCAACAGCGCCCACAGCATATAGGCAAGCAGGGCGAAGGCGAAAATTGGCGCTGCGGTGAGGTGCCAGTGCCGCGACATGGCCAGATCATAATGGGCGGGCAGGGTGATCCACTGACCAAAGCGCTCCAGCTTCAGCCAGGGCTGATCGAAGTTCGCGCCGAACTGCCCCCAGTAAAGGCGCGGATGGGCATTGAAGATGCCAAGTCCGCTGGTGAAGAGGATGTAGAGCAGTCCTGCATTGATCCAGTGCCACAGCCGCACCGGCCAGCGGTGGCGCAGTACCGGCGGCGCCTTGTCGCCTGAGGGGGAGAGGCCGCTGTCCATCGCTCTGCTGTTACCCTTTTGCATCAGTCGCGTCAAAAGCTGCCGTAGCGATCAGAACGTATCCGAAATGAGGTGCCGGTTCATCTTCTGGCCACATTCTCTGTGGATAGGAGCGCTCGGCCTTGCCTCAAGATCACGCTGTGGCGGAAAATGGGGGAATAAGATGGTGAAGAAAAGATGACTGTTGCGAAATAGCATCATCGATCGACAATCTTCATATCGATATTGCAACATTGATCAAAGACAGCCATATGCGCCCTCGCTTACGACGCAAGATCGGGGCAAGCAGGGATGGAGTAAAGGGGTCACTTCATAGCGACGCTCGAAGCTGAAATGCTTCGATACCATGCCTGTTATATATCAAGAGTGCGATCCGCTTCCTGGATAATGCACGTCTTACCGCATGAGGACATTATGAAAACTGTGATTTTCGCAGCTGTTGCTGCTGCCGCTTTCTCGGCTCCCGCTTTCGCGCAGGACGCTGCTCCCTTCACCGGCCCCCGCGCTGGCGTGACCGTTGGCTATGACAGCTTCGGCGACGAAGAAGGCGTAAGCTATGGCGTGAGCGCTGGCTACGACATCGCCCTGACCCCGTCGATCACCTTTGGTCCGGAAGTGACCTTGGGCGACACCACCACCGACGTTCCGGGTACGGACCTGAGCCGCGATCTCGCCGCTTCGGTGCGTCTGGGCTACGTCCTGACCCCGCAGGTCCTGGCGTTCGGCAAGGTTGGCTATGCCAGCACTCGCATTGAAACCACTGGTGTCGGCGGCGCGGCATTCGAAGGCGTCCGCTTCGGTGGCGGCCTGGAATATGCCATCACCGGCAACACCTACATCTCGGCTGAATATCAGCGCACCGAGTATGAAGCTGGCATTGGCGGCCGTGACGCTGGCGTTGTCGGCATCGGCTTCCGTTTCTAATCCTTTCGGGATCTGAAACACAGGAGGGCGGTCCCATCGGGGCCGCCCTTTTTGTTTGTCGGCTTTGGCTTCGCAGGTAGCTTCGCGAAGCTGACGCCGTGAATTGCGAGCAGCCTCGTATGGGGGCGAAGCGGTAAGCGATGCTATGGTGATCGAGCGAAGTCTTGCGTGGGTGCCGGGCTGCTGCCCTCCATCCCCACGAAGCTATAGCGAACCGGCCAGAGCCAGCACCACGCCGCTTCCGACCAGCAACAGGCCCATCACCTCGCCGCGGGTCATCCGCTCTCCAAGGTAGAAGTGACCAAAGCCCAGGGTGAAGGCGACCTCTATCTGACCCACGATGCGGACCAGCGCGACGGGGGCGGTCGCAAATCCGGTGAACCAGCAGGCCGATCCCAGGGCCGAGAGCAAGCCGACCTGCCCTGAAATACGCCAGCTCGCGAAGACTTTCCGCATCTCCGCCGGTTCGCGCAGCAGCAGATAACCGCCCTGCATCAGCGTCTGGAGTGACACGGTGGCCACCAGTACGACGAGGGCGGCCAGGATCGGGTCGCTGCCGCCGACTTCCTGCGTCGCGCGCCTGATGCCGATGGCGGTGAGCGCGAAGAAGAAGCCCGACGCGATGCCGGTCAGCGCGGCGGGCTGACCGAGCGCCTTGAGGAAATCGGCTGGCCCCATGCGCTTGCCGCCGGTCGACAGCAGCATGACTCCGACAACGCCGCAGCCGATGCCCGCCCAGGCGAGTGGGCTGAGCCGCTCACCCATCAACAGGAAGGACAGCGCCGCGCCCTGCACCGCTTCCGTCTTGGAATAAGCGGTGCCAACCACGAAATTGCGGTGGGCGAAGGCCATGATCAACAGGTTGGTGGCGATGATTTGCGCAAGGCCGCCGCCGATGCAGAACAATAGGAAGGACGGGTCGGGGTGAGGCAGGGGCGCCCTGCCTATCAGAACATATCCGGTCAGCAGCAACAGCGCGAAGGGCAGGCCGTAAAGATAGCGGACCAGCCCGGCGGCGTTGATCGACAGGCTATGGCTGACCCGCCGCTGCACGGCGGTGCGCCAAGCTTGCATAGCACCCGCGAACAGGGTGGCCGGGAGCCAGATGGGTGAAGTGATCATTTAATCCTCCCCATCATGAGATGGGGAGGGGGACCGTGCGAAGCATGGTGGAGGGGAAGCGCGCGACAGTTGTTCAGGATATGCCGCATCACGCTATCCAGATCGGTAGGAACATCGATAGCTTTGATCCTCAGAACCCTGAACCCCTGCGCCCGCAGCCAAATGTCGCGCTCATCATGCGTGACCCGCTCGATGTGATCATGCCCGCTTCCATCAATCTCAACCGCCAAGCGGGCTGAAGCACAGTAGAAATCCAGCACATAAGGCCCCACCGGATGTTGGCGGCGGAACTTCAATCCGCTTGGCCGTTGCCGCAGCCATTGCCACAGCGCGACTTCTGGTGGCGACATCTCTCGCCGGAGCCCGCGCGCATTTTCGACCGTTTTTCTTCGCGGAGGCATCGCGCATTTCCCCTCCACCACTCGCTATGCGAGCGGTCCCCCTCCCCATCTTTCGATGGGGAGGATGTAAAGGTCATGCCCCTTCGAGAAGGCCTTCCTTCTTGATCTTCTCCTGCCAGACCAGTGGGGCGAGGCGGTGGACATTCTGACCTTCGCTGTCCACGGCGACGGTCACAGGCATGTCCTGGACGTCGAACTCATAGATGGCTTCCATGCCCAGGTCTTCAAAGCCAACGACCTTCGCGCCCTTGATCGCGCGGGCGACCAGATAAGCCGCGCCGCCGACCGCCATCAGATAGGCGCTTTTATGCTTGGCGATGGAGTCCGTTGCAGCCGGGCCGCGCTCAGCCTTGCCGACGCAGGCGGCGAGGCCCTGTTCCAGCATCATGTCCATGAACTTGTCCATGCGGGTCGCGGTCGTGGGACCGGCCGGGCCGACTACCTCATCGCGCACCGGATCGACCGGGCCGACATAATAGATGACGCGGCCCTTGAAATCGACCGGCAGCGGCTCGCCTGCGGCCAGCATATCGGCGATCCGCTTGTGCGCGGCATCGCGGCCGGTCAGCATCTTGCCGTTCAGCAGCAGGCGGTCGCCATGCTTCCAGCTCTGCACGACTTCCGGCGTCAGATTGTCGAGATCGACCCGGATCGCTTCCTTGCTCGGCTTCCAGTCGACCTGCGGCCATTCGGAGAGCTTGGGCGCTTCCAGATAGGCCGGGCCTGAACCGTCGAGCGTGAAATGCGCGTGGCGGGTCGCGGCGCAGTTGGGGATCATCGCGACCGGCTTGCCCGCCGCATGGCAGGGATAGTCGTAGATCTTGACGTCGAGGATGGTGGAAAGCCCGCCCAGGCCCTGCGCGCCGATGCCCAGCGCGTTGACCTTGTCGAAAATCTCGATCCGCAGCTTCTCGATATCATTCTGAGGCCCACGGGCCTTGAGTTCGCCCATGTCGATGGGCTCCATCAGCGATTCCTTGGCCAGCGCCACGGCCTTTTCCGCTGTGCCGCCGATGCCGATGCCCAGCATGCCGGGCGGGCACCAACCCGCGCCCATTTGCGGGATCATCTCCAGCACCCAGTCCACGATCGAATCGCTGGGGTTCATCATCTTGAACTTGGTCTTGTTTTCAGAGCCGCCGCCCTTGGCCGCGACGTCCACCGTAACCTTGTTGCCCGGCACCATCTCGACATTCAGCACGCAGGGCGTGTTGTCCTTGGTGTTTTGGCGGGAGAAAGCCGGGTCCTTCAGGATCGAAGCGCGCAGGCGGTTTTCGGGGTTGAGATAAGCCTTGCGCACGCCGTCATCGACGACGTCCTGCATCGAACGGCTGTTGTCGTCAAAGCGACAATCCATGCCCCATTTGATGAAAACGTTGACGATGCCGGTGTCCTGGCAGATCGGGCGATGCCCTTCCGCGCACATGCGGCTGTTGGTCAGGATCTGGGCAATGGCGTCCTTCGCCGCGGGATTGGCTTCGGCGTCATAGGCTTTGCCGAGCGCGCGGATATAATCCATCGGGTGATAATAGCTGATGAACTGGAGCGCGTCGGCGACGCTCTCGATCAGATCGGCGGTCTTGATGACGGTCATCTTGCCTGCATGTCCCTAATTAGCGCCCGGCCCTGCACGGCGGGTCTTCGCAGGCGCGGCTAATAGGGATTGCGGCCAGAGTCCAGATATGCCGCGTCAGCTATCGGTTGGCATAGGGGAACATGTGCCACCAGGGCTCCTTCTCCTCCAACACGCGGGCAAAGCTCGGCCGCGCCTCCAGCCGGTCGAGATAGGCGGCCAGTGCCGGAAAGCCGCCGCGCATCGGTTCCACCTTGTCGGCATAGAAGAGAGCGGGGGCAGCGGCGCAATCTGCCAGCGTGAAGTCGTCCCCCGCCGCCCATTGCCGCGCCCCGATCCGCTCCTCCAGCATCGCATAGGCCTTGCCCAGCAGGATGCGCGCTTCGCCCACGCCATGAGCATCGCGCGCATCGTTTGGCCGCAGCCGGTCAGCGACGATCTTCTGCATCGGCGTCATGACATAATTGTCGAACAGCCGGTCCATCAGCCGCACCTCCAGTGCTTGGGCGGGATCGGCGGGGATCGGGCGGGAGGGGCCGGGGCACTGCTGCCCCAGATATTCGATGATGATGCTCGCCTCGGCGATCGTCTGGTCCCGCGCCTCATCGCGCAGCACCGGGAACTTGCCTAGCGGCCACAGCGCGAGCCATGCCTCCGCCACGCCGGGGTCCTCCATCATCGCGCGTTCGAACGATGTGTCATTCTCGTAAAGGGCGATCAGCACCTTCCAGCAATAGGAGGAAAGGGGGTGATAATAGAGAATCATCGGCTCTGCCTCTTTGCATGGTCCGGGGGGGTAAGATCGTGCCTCTTACCATGGTTTCCGGGCGGTTTCTTGGCTGCTCCTCATCCACAGTTGATCCACATCAGCTTGTGGATAAGTTGTGGATGAACCACCATCCTTAGCGGAACAGGGCAGGGGTGCTGACCTGATCCCGGCAATTTCGGGCCTAAGCGAAAATTATTTTCGTTCTCAAATTGTTTCCCTTGCCTTTTGCAGGACCGTGGGAAGTCGGCGCGTCGCTGCAATGCAGGATGACCGCCATGCCATACAGATAGCATCTCCTCCGCCGCCCGGAGTCTCCATACCGTCATTTACCCTCTTGCAAGCAGATCAAGCTGTGGCACTATCCCTTGTATCGGGTTAACGGGGGTTACCCAACAGATTGTGATTGCACCGGCCGGACCGTTTTCCGGGCGAGAGGCGTTTTGTCTCATGCGATCCGCTGCTGGCGCACCCCGCTGCCGTTCCGGGCGGCCTTACAAGATGAGGCTTGACCGAATCGAACGAAACAGGAACATTCGGGGGCTCGGAATGGATTTTCGTGACAGCGAACAGACAGGTGCAAGTGACGTGGCGACGGTAATCGATGAAGTGGTGGAAGCAGTGGCGGAAAAGAAGGCTGCGCCAGCCAAGGAGGCCGTGCGTTCTTCATCGTCCATCCAGGCGCGCCGGTTCGACGTGGTCACGGACGAAAGCCGCGATGCGCTGCTCACCGAGTTCGGCAAGGACACGCTGAAGGACCGCTATCTGCTGCCCGGCGAAAATTATCAGGACCTGTTTGCTCGCGTTGCTGCGGCCTATTCCGACGATCAGGCCCACGCCCAGCGTGTTTACGACTATATTTCGCGCCTCTGGTTCATGCCCGCCACCCCCGTCCTGTCGAACGGTGGCACCGGACGCGGCCTGCCGATCAGCTGCTATTTGAACAGCGTCGATGACAGCCTGGAAGGCATCGTCAACACCTGGAACGAGAATGTGTGGCTGGCCTCCCGTGGCGGCGGCATCGGCACCTATTGGGGCAGCGTGCGCGGCATTGGCGAGCCGGTCGGCCTTAATGGCAAGACCAGCGGCATCATCCCCTTCGTCCGCGTGATGGACTCGCTCACCCTCGCAATCAGCCAGGGCAGTCTGCGCCGCGGGTCTGCCGCCTGTTATCTCGACGTGTCCCACCCGGAGATCGAGGAGTTTCTGGAAATCCGCAAGCCCAGCGGCGACTTCAACCGCAAGGCGCTGAACCTCCATCACGGCGTCCTGCTGACCGACGAGTTCATGGAGGCGGTCCGCACCGGCGCTGAATTCTCGCTCAAATCGCCCAAGGACGGCTCCGTCCGTGGCACGGTCGATGCGCGCAGCTTGTTCCAGAAGCTGGTGGAAACCCGCCTGGCGACTGGCGAGCCCTATATCGTCTTCTCCGACACCGTGAACAGCATGATGCCCAAGCATCATCGCGATCTCGGCCTGAAAGTTTCGACTTCCAATCTTTGTTCAGAAATCACACTGCCGACGGGTCGCGACCATCTCGGCAATGACCGGACGGCGGTTTGCTGCCTTTCGTCCCTGAATCTGGAAACCTGGGACGAATGGAATAAGGACCCCGTCTTTGTTGAGGACGTCATGCGCTTCCTCGACAATGTGCTGCAGGATTATATCGACCGTGCGCCGGACGAAATGGCGCGGGCGAAATATTCGGCGGGACGTGAACGGTCAGTGGGCCTGGGGGTGATGGGGTTCCACTCCTTCCTCCAGGCCCGTGGCCTTCCTTTTGAAGGGGCGATGGCCAAGAGCTGGAACCTGCGCATCTTCAAGCATATCAGCGAGAAGGTGAACGACGCCTCAATGCAGCTCGCGGTTGAGCGTGGGCCGTGCCCGGACGCCGCCGACATGGGCGTGATGGAACGGTTCAGCTGCAAGATGGCGATCGCGCCTACCGCGTCGATCAGCATCATCTGCGGCGGCACATCGGCCTGTATCGAACCGATCCCGGCGAACATCTACACCCACAAGACGCTGTCCGGCAGCTTCGTGGTGAAGAACCCCTATCTGGAAAAGATCCTGCGCGACAAGTCGAAGGATTCGACCAACGTCTGGAACACGATCCTCGAACGCGGCGGGTCGGTGCAGCATCTCGATTTCCTGAGCCAGGAAGAAAAGGACACGTTCAAGACCAGCTTCGAAATCGACCAGCGCTGGCTGCTCGAACTCGCCGCCGATCGGACGCCCTTCATCGATCAGGCGCAGTCGCTCAACCTGTTCATTCCGGCGGACGTGGAAAAGTGGGACCTCATGATGCTCCACTTCCGCGCGTGGGAGCTGGGCATCAAGTCGCTTTACTATCTGCGGTCAAAGTCGGTGCAGCGCGCGGGGTTTGCGGGGGGCGTGGAAGCCGACAACACGATCGACGCACCGAAATTCGAGCTGGCTGGGGGAAGCACAGACTATGACGAATGTCTTGCGTGCCAATGAGCTAATGGGGGGGATGGGCGCGGCGGCGGCAACGCTGACCGCGCCCACACATTCAGCCCCGGAGGCCTTACCCCTCGTCCTGTTCTTCTTCAAAGAGGACGGCGTTGGCACCGGTCGCAGACAGCCGCACAGTGCCATCCTCGTCAACCCCGGCGATCAGTCCCTGGCTGATATAATGATGATGCCCGGAGTGACTTCCCTGGCCGCTATCCGCCTTGATCAGCTTGATACGCTGATGTCCTTCGGCGCCTTCGACATGATCGACAGTGCCGACATGGACGCCATCAGCGCCAATAACCTCAGCATGTTCCTTGATGCTGGTAAGATCAACCATCATATTGCTCCTGTGCCGGGAATGACAGGGACTGAACGTCCCGCGCCCGCGCAGGTTGCGCTTGTCCATTAATTCGCGGAGCCGACCCAATGCCCCTTCTTCAAGCCAGCAAGGTCTACAAGCCTTTCGAATATCCCTGGGCCTATGAGTTCTGGAAGCGCCAGCAGCAGCTGCACTGGCTGCCCGAGGAAGTGCCGCTGGGCGAGGATTGCCGCGATTGGGCACAGAAGCTGTCCGATCACGAACGCAACCTGCTGACCCAGATCTTCCGCTTCTTCACCCAGGCGGACGTGGAAGTGCAGGACTGCTACCACGAAAAATATGGCCGCGTGTTCAAGCCGACCGAAGTCAAGATGATGCTGACCGCGTTCAGCAACATGGAAACGGTCCACATCGCCGCCTACAGCCATCTGCTCGACACGATCGGCATGCCCGAAACCGAATATTCTGCCTTCATGCAGTATAAGGAGATGAAGGATAAGCACGACTATCTGAGCCAGTTCGGCGTCGATACGGACGAGGATATCGCCAAGACGCTGGCGATGTTCGGCGGCTTTACCGAAGGGCTCCAGCTCTTCGCCTCCTTCGCTATGCTGATGAACTTCCCGCGCTTCAACAAGATGAAGGGCATGGGCCAGATCGTCACCTGGTCGGTGCGCGACGAAACGCTGCACTGCGAAGGCATCATCAAGCTGTTCCACGCCTTCACCAAGGAACGCGATTGCCTGACGCCGTCGGTCAAGGACGACATCATGGACATGTGCCAGAAGACGGTTCGGATCGAGGACGCGTTCATCGACCTCGTCTTCGAAATGGGTCCTGTGCCTGGCATGACGCCCAAGGACATCAAGAAATATGTCCGCTACATCGCCGACTGGCGCCTGGGACAGCTGGGCCTGAAGCCCATCTACATGATCGACGAGCATCCGCTGCCGTGGCTGACGCCGCTGCTGAACGGCGTGGAGCACGCCAACTTCTTCGAAACCCGCGCGACCGAATATTCGAAGGGCGCGACGCGTGGCCAGTGGAATGAAGTGTGGGATGCGTTTGATCGGCGGAAGAAGCTGAAGGGCGGTGAGGCGGCGAACGCTGATGAGGTGAGCGATCCCGATATGTTCAAGGCGGCGGGTATCGCGGCGGAGTAGATAGTTAGTGCATGACTAGCTCTGCCGATGGTCATGTTTTCTAATGATGATTTGATAGCTTATGTATGATGTAAGGGACATTGCTAACTTCACGCTAGATATCGCTGACGAGCGCAAGATTAAAATTACAAACCTTGCGCTTCAAAAACTTTTGTACTTCGTTCATGGCTGGTTTTATTCGATGTATAATCAGCCGCTGATCAAAAACAAGTTTGAAGCATGGAGGTACGGGCCTGTTCAACGAGTGATTTACGATCAGTTTAAGGTTTTCAAGGGGGCTGCTATTGAAGGTGTTAGGGCCACTTATCTCAATCCATTAACGGGCAACCCCATATTTCGACCCCCTGTAGTAAATCCAGAGCATGCGGAAATAATAAGGGGTGTTTTGCAGAAGTATGAACGATACACTACTGGCGAACTAGTTGACGAATCCCATGTAGAGGATGGGCCTTGGGAGTATGTCTGGAAGCAGGCCGAGGAAGTTGTTTATCCTGGAATGAAAATTCCGGACACATTGATCTTGGAACACTTTAGGCGTTTGCCGCCAATTCTGACAATCCATTGAGGAGAATCTCCTAGTGCCTCGGACTGTAAATGTGCTTGATGCAGCTCGTATGACTGCACCCACTACGCGGGAGACTACTCTGCGAGTGAGTCAGTATTTTGGCGATGCAGGGCCATTCAGCTACGGGCGAGTTAGGAGCCTAACCTCCATCTTATTGGCGGGTTCTATGCCATATCATGTAGCAACGGCTGGGCTGCATAAGATTAAATTCGAGCTCGCTAGAAAATGCAATTTAGACGTCGCAACACTAGTGGCGGATTGCAAAGAATTTCGAGGCCGAACTTTTTACCCGCTGAAAAAGGCTGTGTATCCAATCGACCGCGACTTTTCACTGAGCGTCCGGCCCGAAACAGTAGCGGTTGTCGACGGGATACCAAATCTGATTTTCCTTCAACCTCGTAAGAATGCTACTCCTTGGGCCTACAATGCTCCTTTCATGCGGAGAGTGCTTGAGGAAGTCTATACAGATTACTTTGACACATTCCGTATTTGGCTAATCGATACCGAAGCGCTAGAGAAAGATGATCGGCAACTAAAATTAGTGGATCTTCAAAACGTTGATCCTATGTCTGAGCGTGAATTTATGCGACGGATTGCTTCACTTCGGACTGCTTGGCGAATACATCTCATTGAACCTCCCGCAAGGAAGGATAAGCCCACGCGGCCAGATGACGGCCAGCCGGGCTTTGATTTCTAAGTACTGTATTCCCGCTGAACGCAACGTTTTGTTCCGTTCATGCAACGTCCATCAGCATTCATGTGTTTAGCTCCACAGCCTGACAAATTATCCCAAGGAGCATCACATGAACTTTTCGATCAAGCGCGCCATCGCCGCTTTTTCGCTGGGCGCTATGACGCTGACTGGCGTTGCTGCGACCCCTGCTTTTGCACAGCCTGGCCATGGCCGACATGACGAGCGCCATGGCGGCAAGCATGACCGCGACTGGCGGGGCGACCGCGATCGCCATGACCGTGGCTGGCGCGGCGATGATCGCCGCCACGACAATGGCCGCCACAATGGCTGGCGCCGTCCCGGTGGCGTTGTCTACAGCTATGACTGGAACCGCCCGGATCGCCGCTATGGCAGCCGCTATCGTCCCGACCGCTATTATCGCAGCGGCTATGAGCCGATCCGCGTGACGCGCGGGACGCGTATCTATCGCGGCTATGATGATCGCTATTATTGCCGCCGTTCGGACGGCACGACGGGCCTGATCGTCGGCGCGGCGCTGGGCGGGTTGCTCGGGGGGCAGCTGGATCGCGGCTATTCGAACACTGCTGGCGTGCTGATCGGCGCGGGTGCGGGCGCTCTGCTCGGCCGTGAGATCGATCGCGGCGGTATCAGCTGCCGCTAACTATGGCACCATGGCTGGCGCGCTCCGGTCCAGGGGCGCGCCAGACCTTCGGCGACCAGCAATGCGCCGATCGACCGGCCCTGTCGCGTCACGATGCGCAGGGTCCGTCCATAGCGATCGCGTTCCCGCTCTACCGGCATAAGTGAAAAGGCGCCCGCATTGAGCAGCGCCAACAGCCGCTGCGTTGCCCGCGTGCCCAGCGCGCCCTCTGCGCTGCAACGCGGCCCGTGGGTTTCCGGCGTGTCGATGTCGGCGATGCGGATTTTGGTCCCCTCCATCCAGAATGTATCTCCATCGACCACGCAATCCGGCCCGCCTATGCCGTGGCACAGGCCGAAGCGCGAAGAAGGATTTTCCGCCCGGACAGGCCCCGCCGATCCGATCAGCAGGACATGAAGGGCGAGGAGGGGAGAGAGCAGTTTGCACAGGCGGATCATCCCGCCAGCCTAGGGCACGCGGTTGACGATGCGCGGTGAAGCTGATCCGTTTACCCTCCGTTATGGCGGCTTTGGGCCGTTAGAGCTTCGAGTCCTTTATCTGGATCACTCAATTCCGTTCGGGCTGAGCTAGTCGAAGCCCTGTTCTTTCTAGACAAAAGTACAGCCCTTCGACAGGCTCAGGGCGAACGGTAACAGGGGCAGTGCCGATTTAAGGCGCGACGCTCTAGCGGCTGGAGGCCGGAAGGCGCGGGGAGAGCGCCTTATCCTGCCTCGGCGCTATTCCTCGTCCTCGGTGTTGCCGAGATAGTCTTCCTCATCATCCATCTGCGGTTCGCCCGCGAAGGCGTCATTGTCGATCCGTCCGGAACGGTTCATTTCCTCCATCCGCTCCACCAGGTCGGGCGTGTCTTCGGGGATGATCTGCGCGGGGTTTGGGGTTCCGCCTCGTTCGCTGTCCTCCGACAGGTCGGTGCTGCGCGCGCGGGCGTCGTCGGCGACATCCTGCGCCTGCGATCCCCGGTCTCTCTGCTCGTCATTTTCCTCGACATCATCGGGAAAGCGGTCCTTGTCCGACTGATCCTTTGGCTGGTCCATGAGATGTCTCCTTGCCTGCCCAACCGATCAACCGGGGCGCCCGTTCCATGGCCGTCCAAAAGGCGCTGGACAGGGGAGACGGCAGGGGGCAAGAGCCGCCCGATCCCTTTCATCGCTACCCCTTCGAAGGAAATCCCATGTCCCGCAAACTCATCTCCTCGGGTTCGCCTTTCGAGGCGCAGGTCGGCTATTCGCGCGCTGTGGTTCAGGGCGACTGGTGCTTCGTCGCCGGTACGACCGGCACCGACCCTGAAACCAAGACGATGCCTGAAAGCGTCGTCGATCAGGGCGTCAACGCGCTGAAGGTCATCGGCAAGGCGCTGGAAGATGCGGGCTTTTCCTTCGCCGATGTCGTGCGCGTGACCTATTATATCACTGACCCGGCCTATTGGGATGACCTTGGCAAAGCGACCGCGCCAGTATTCGGTGAGATTCGCCCGGCCGCAAGCTGCGTCGTCGTCGGCCTTATCAAGCCGGAGATGAAGATCGAGATCGAAGTCACCGCGTTCAAAGGCTGACCCCCATGATTACCATGTATGGCATCAAAAATTGCGACACCATCAAGAAGGCGCGCAATTTCCTGGACAATGAGCGGGTCTCCTACAGCTTCCACGACTATAAGGTGTCGGGCGTGGACAAGGGCAAGCTGGAGGAATGGGTGATGGAACATGGGTGGGAAACCATCCTCAACCGTTCCGGCACGACCTTCAAGGCGCTGGACGCGGGCGACAAGGCGCATATCGACGCGGAAAAGGCGATTCTGCTGATGAGCACCAACCCTTCCATGATCAAGCGGCCGATCCTGGATGTTGGCGGTCGGACCGTCGTTGGCTTCAAGGCTACCACCTATGAAGAAGCGCTGAGCAAGGTGAAGGTCTGATCGGCCGCGCGGCGGCTTGTCAAATGGGGCGCGGGGGCGAATAACGGGAATATGCTTTCGCAGAAGACCCGTTACGCCATCCGCGCTCTCCAGCATCTTGCCGACCGCTACCGTCAGGGACCCGTGCCGCTGAATGAAATTGCGACGCGGCAGAATATCCCGGCGAAGTTCCTGACAGTCATTCTGTCGGAACTGTCGCGCGAAGGGCTGGTGGCGACGCAGCGGGGGCGGGACGGGGGCTATTGGCTCGCGCTGGCTCCGGTTGATATCAGCTATGGCGACATCGTGCGGCTGACCCGAGGATCGCTGGCGCTGACACCCTGTGCCAGCCGATTCGCGCATGAAACCTGCACCAACTGCTTGCCCGAATCGGAATGCAGGCTGCATCGCGTGATGCTGCGCGTGCGGGACGAGACGGCGAAGGTACTGGATGGCATCAGCCTGGCCGAACCACTGGCGATGGAAGACGCGGGCTAGCTCTTGCGCGCCGCGTTCGGCTTCGCCACATCTCCGCCATGACCACGCCTCCGCTAAAAGCCGCCCTGATTCCCGTCACTCCCTTGCAGCAGAATTGCACGCTCTTCTGGTGCACGGCCACCAACCGTGGTGCTTTTGTCGATCCGGGTGGGGACCTCCCGCGGCTGAAGGCCGCTGCGGAGCAGCAGGGCGTGACGATCGAAAAGATATTGGTGACGCACGGCCATATCGACCATTGCGGCGAGGCGGGCACATTGGCCAAGGAACTCGGCGTGCCGATCGAAGGGCCGCATGAGGCAGATCGCTTCTGGATCAGCCGTCTGGAAGAAGATGGCCGCAATTACGGCGTGAACGGAAAGATCTTCGAGCCTGACCGCTGGCTGGCCGACGGCGATCAGGTGACGGTCGGCGATCTGGTGCTGGACGTCTATCATTGCCCCGGCCACACGCCCGGCCATGTCGTGTTCCATCACGCGCCCAGCAAGCTGGCGATCGTCGGCGACGTGCTGTTCCAGGGATCGATCGGCCGCACGGATTTCCCGATGGGCAATCACCAGCAGCTGATCGACGCCATCACGGGCAAGCTTTGGCCGCTGGGTGGCGACACTGCCTTCGTGCCAGGCCACGGCCCGATGAGCGATTTCGCCCATGAGCGCCGCACCAATCCTTTCGTTGGTGATGCGGTTCTCGGCTAACGGCTAGCGCGCGGCCATGGCTGGTGGCGCAGGCACCGCGCGGGTCGCATGATAGGCAACATAGAGGGCAGCCACTGCTAGTGCCGCCGTCACCACCCAGGTGAGCATCGCGCCGCCTGCCCGCCAGGCGTTAGGGCGATCCGCGTCCATGCCTATCCCGTGCGAAGCGCGCGCGATGACATAGGTCAGCGCGCCTATCCACAGCCACAGCGGCGATCCGATAGCCAGTTCGACCAGCGCGAAGAGAATGAGGATGATCGGCGTATATTCGGCGAAGTTCGCATGCGCCCGTATCCGGCGCGCAAGCAGCTGATCGCCGCCATCGCCATGCAGCACCTTGCTGCCGACGCGAATCCGGGCGCAGCGAAATGCGAGCCACAGGTTGAGAAGCGCGCAGGCAGCGGCCAAGGTCAGCGTGATCGGCAACAGCATCGCATGTTTCTCCCTATCCTTACGTTGGCGGTACAATAGGCGGCCATCGTTTCGGGGCAAGGAAGGACTTGCACCCCTGCCAAAAAACGCTATAGGCGCAGGGCTTCGCGATCACCCGGGCCGCATGGGTCTGCGGCGCCTGTGGCGTCGATATTCATCGGATTTCGGCCAGTCGCTTAACCAGATCTAATTATGGAATAAGGTGCCGACATGGCTGTCCCCAAGAGGAAAACTTCCCCGTCCCGTCGCGGCATGCGTCGCAGCCACGACGCGCTGCGCGTTGAAGCGTTCCAGGAATGCTCGAACTGCGGTGAACTCAAGCGCCCGCATAATCTGTGCGACGCCTGCGGCCACTATAACGGCCGCGAAGTCGTTGCCGTCGGGGCCTGACGACACACTCCCTCCTGCAAAGGTGTCCTGAAGTGTCCAGCCAACCGCGAATCGCAATCGACGCGATGGGCGGGGATGAAGGCGTGCGCGTGATGATGGCGGGTGTAGCGCTCGCCCGTCACCGCCACGAAGGGCTACGCTTCACCCTTTTCGGAGACGAGGCGCGGATCAAGGCCGCCCTCGACAATCATCCGAATCTGCGGGCCGCTTCCGAAGTGGTGCACGCCAGCGATGTCGTGTCTGCGGGGGATAAGCCCAGCGCCGCCATCCGCAAGAAGGCCAGCTCCATGAGCATGGCGATCGCTGCGGTGAAGGCTGGCGAGGCGGGCGCTGCGGTCTCGTCGGGTAATACCGGCGCGTTGATGGCGATGGCCAAGCTGGCGCTGCGTACCATGCCGGGCATTGATCGGCCCGCTCTGGCGGCTTTGCTGCCTACGCTCGGCGACAATGACGTGGTCATGTTGGACCTGGGCGCCAATACAGAATGCGACGCCCGCAACCTGGTGCAGTTTGCTGTGATGGGCGCGGCCTATGCGCGCATCGCTTTCGACCTTGAACGCCCGCGCGTTCGCATCATGAACATCGGCACGGAAGACATGAAGGGCACGGAAGAAATCCGTGACGCTGCCGCGATTCTGCGCGCTGCGACGAGCCTGCCTCTGTCGTTCGATGGCTTTACCGAAGGCGACAAGATCGGGCGCGGCGAGGCCGATGTGATCGTCAGCGATGGGTTTTCCGGCAATGTGGCGCTGAAGACGGCGGAGGGCACGGCCCGATTCGTCACTGACCTGCTGCGCACCGCCTTCACCAGCTCGATCCGGTCCAAGATCGGGTTCCTGATTTCCAAGCCCGCCATGCATCTGCTCAAGCATCATCTGGACCCCAACAACCATAATGGTGCGGTCTTTCTGGGCCTGAACGGTGTCGTGGTGAAAAGTCATGGCAACGCCAATGACAAGGGCGTCGCCAATGCCGTCCATGTTGCTGCGCGGCTGTTGGAAGAAGATATTACGCGGCGTATCGCCGCCGACATGGCGGGTGTTAGCGCGCTTTCGGCCGTGGCGTCCAAACAGGAGCTCGCCGCAAAGTGATTCGCAGATCCGTTCTTCTGGGTACGGGGTCGGCTCTCCCGGTTCGTGCGGTCAGCAACGCTGAACTGGCGGAGACCGTGGACACGAGCGACGAGTGGATCGTCGAGCGCACCGGCATCCGCAATCGCCACATCGCGGGCGACGGCGAAACAACCGCAAGCCTTGCGACCGATGCTGCTCGCGCGGCACTGGATGCGGCGGGCTTGGCTGCGCAGGATATCGACCTCATCATTCTGGCGACGGCTACGCCGGACCAGACCTTTCCCGCCAGCGCGACCATTGTGCAGGCAGCGCTCGGCATCAATGATTGCGTGGCATTCGACGTTGCGGCGGTGTGCTCGGGCTTCCTCTACGCGGTGACGGTGGCGGACAGCATGATCCAGTCTGGCGCCGCGCAAAAGGCGCTGGTGATCGGATCGGAGACGTTCAGCCGCATTCTCGATTGGGAAGATCGGACGACCTGCGTCCTGTTCGGGGACGGCGCGGGGGCGATCATACTGGGCGCTGAGGAAAGCACGGACGGAGCGCGCGGCATATTGGCTTCAAAGCTGCATGCTGACGGTCGGCATAACCAGCTTCTCTATGTCGATGGCGGGCCTTCGACGACGAAGACGGTCGGCAAGCTGCGCATGAAGGGGCAGGAAGTCTTCCGCCATGCGGTCGTCAACCTTGCCTCGGTACTGACCGAGGTCATGGAAATAGCAGGCCTCGGCACGGACCAGATTGACTGGCTGATCCCTCATCAGGCGAATGCGCGCATTCTGGACGCCACCGCGCGGAAGCTGAAGCTGTCGCCCGATCGGGTCGTCATGACGGTGGATCGCCACGCCAATACTTCCGCCGCTTCGGTGCCATTGGCGCTTGATCTGGCCATGCGTGACGGCCGGATTAAGTCCGGCGACCTGCTCGTGCTGGAGGCGATGGGCGGGGGCTTTACCTGGGGCGCTTGCGTCCTTCGGGTCTAAGCCAAGGCATCTACCCGGAATTCTTTGACTTTCTTCCGCGAGTCATCTTGCAGAATCATTCAGCTTATCGCACAATTTACCATTGTCGTCGGCATTGACCCGGCGGATGAAGGTGGGGACGTTCGATGACTGGCAATGGCACCCTGACACGCGCAGATCTGGCGGAAAGCGTCAATCGTCATATTGGCCTTTCACGATCCGAGGCCGCCGCGCTTATCGAGTCCATATTGGAACATATGACCTCCGCACTGGAACGCGGGGAAAATGTGAAGATATCGAGCTTTGGCACCTTCGTTCTGCGCGACAAGACCCAGCGCATGGGCCGCAATCCCAAGACAGGGGTTGAGGTGCCCATCGAACCGCGCCGCGTGTTGACCTTCCGCGCCAGCCAGACCATGCGGGACCGCGTTGCCGCATCCTGATAGGTTAGGCCCTAAGGATAGCTGCCAGTTAATCCCGCGCATGGTTGACCTTTGCGCCCTGATAGGTGCAACATCGGACCCATGGAAAAGGCAGAGGGTGCGTTCCTGACGATTAGCGAGCTGTCCGGGGAACTGGGGCTTCCGCAGCATATTCTGCGTTACTGGGAAACGCGTTTTCCCCAACTGCGTCCTCTCCAGCGGTCGGGTAATCGCCGCTATTACAGGCCAGCGGATGTGGCGCTGGTCAGGCGCATCAATCAGTTGTTGAACGAAGAGGGCTTCACGGTGCGGGGCGCGCAAAAGGCGCTTGCCGATGGGATCGCCGTGGCGAAGCCTGCCGCTGTTCCAGCTCCTGCCGTTTCGGCCAAGCCTGAGCGGGGTGCGGATTTGCTGGATCGGCTTCAGGCGATCCGGGCGGCTTTGGCGCAGGCTATTGGGGAGTAAGTTCAGCGCCTCGTGTTTACTTAGCGCTTCGTGCGCTAACTTAGTGCCGCCCTTTAAACCGGTTCGCCCCAAGCTTGTCGAAGGGCTTTACTGCCCCTCAAAAAGAAGAGGGCTTCGACAAGCTCAGCCCGAACGGAGGTGGGTGGTCCGGGTTGAACTCACTCTGCGGCAGCAGCGACCTTGGTGACTTAGAACAGTTGATTTAACGCGATTCCGGGCCTAGCGCCGGATCCAGATCACGCGGGCGAGTGAAGCTCATCAGCGTTCCCGCGTTCGGTGCGACGTCCGCCCAGGCATCGACATCCAGATCCAGAACCGCCAGGCTGGCGGTTGGAAACTTCACTTCCACATCGCCGCGTAGCGGGCTGGCGTCATTGTCCGGCACAAGTTCCAGGATCAGTTCTTCGAGGCCGGGATTATGTCCCGCCAGGATCACGTTGCTTGCAGTGTCGGGCAGATCGCGCAGCACATCCAGCAACGTTGCCACGGACGCCAGATATATGCGGCGATCCCAATGAGGATCGAGCGGCTGGCCGTAGCCTTCAAGGAAGGTGTCGAGAGTCTGCACGACCCGGACGGCGGGAGAGGCGACGAGAAAGTCGAACTGCATTTTCCGGTTGCGGGCATATTGACCGATCAGCAGCGCCGCCTTTTCCCCGCGTCGGTTCAGTGGCCGGTCGAAATCCCGCTCTACCGGATCGTCCCAGTCGGACTTGGCGTGGCGCAACAGGGTCAACCGCTTCATCTTTGCTCCAGGTCGGGAATGCCGGATTCGTGTCCTCGTTGCCCTAGCGGCATGCCGTCGCCAAGGCCAGCGTGGCAATGGGCGCTGACCGCAATGATCGCTTCGTCAAGGGTGACGCGGCGAATGGGGGTGCCCGGTGGAAAGGCGCTGAGCAGGCGACTGGGCATCGCGGCCGACAATATGACGAAGCTGCCGCGATCCTCGGCGCGGCGGATCAGGCGGCCAAAGGCTTGGGCAAGGCGCGCGCGGATGAGCCGGTCGTCATAGGCGGCACCCCCTCCGGCGAGACGGCGGGCGGCGTGCAGCACCGTGGGCTTTGACCATGGGACGCCCTCCATCACGACGAGGCGTAACGAATGGCCGGGCACATCGACTCCATCGCGCAAGGCGTCCGTGCCGAGCAGCGACGCGCGCGGATCGTCGCGGAAGATGTCGATCAGCGTGCCGGTGTCCATCGGATCGACATGCTGGGCGTAGAGCGGCAGGCCCGCCCGCGCCAGACGATCGGCGATGCGCGCATGGACCGCACGCAACCGCCGTATCGCCGTGAATAGGCCGAGCGTCCCGCCGCCAGCCGCCTCGATCAGCCGCCCATAGGCACCCGACAGTGCGGCAATGTCCCCGCGCTTGATGTCGGTGACGACCAGCACCTCGGCGCGGCCGGGATAGTCGAACGGGCTTGCCGCTTCGAACCGTTGGGCACCGTGCGGGAGATGGCTCGCCCCGCTGCGGCTTTCCGCATTGTCCCAATCGCCGCCGCCCTTGAGTGTCGCGGAGGTTATAAGCACGCCCTGTGCAGGTTTCAGCACGGTTTCAGCCAGGGGCCGGGTAGGGTCCAGCCAGTGGCGATGGATGCCGATGTCGAATTCCCGGCCTTCGATGCGATCGACCGTCATCCAGTCGACGAAATCCGCATCAGCCGGGCCGCCGATCCGGGCCAGCAGCGCGAGCCAAGCGGCGATGAGGTCGCACCGCCAGCCGAGCGAAGCAATCGCGCCTTCGATCCGTGCGCGGGCTGCGCCGTCGAGCCAATCGGGCGCATCCTCGATGACTGCCTCCAGCCGTTTGCTAAGCCGGTTGAGCGGCCGCAGCAAAGCGTCGAGCGCCAGCGCCGCCTCCTGCGCGGCTTCGACCAGCGGGCCATCTGGCTCGGCAACTTCCGTTTCCAGTCCATAGCCTGCGTCCGCTTCCCCAACGTCGGCGGCGCGGGCATAGACGGTGCCACGCACCGCGGCGAGCAGCTGTTCAAGTGGTCCGAAGGGTTCCCCCGCGACGATCCGCTTCAGCCATTCATCGGCTGGCAGCGCGCGCGCGGCGTCCGCCGCCGCGCGGATCGCCTGGCCGCCTTCCTCGTCATAGCTGGCCAAATCCGAAAGGCGGGCGGCAAGACCGCGCCGCCGACCGCGCGAATTGCCTTCAGGTCCCATGACCCAGCGGCGCAGCTCGATGGCTTCCTGCCCTGACAAGGCGACGGAAAAGGTGGAGTCGGCCGCGTCGAAAAGGTGATGGCCCTCATCGAAGATGATGCGCTGGGGCCGCTGGCCTGTCTCACGACCGCGCGCGGCGTTGATCATGACGAGGGCGTGATTGGCGATGACGATGTCCGCGTCGGCCGAGGCGCGCGCCGACCGTTCGATGAAGCATTTGCGGTAATGCGGACAGCCCGCGTAGATGCATTCGCCCCGGCGGTCGGTCAACGCGGTCGATCCATTGCGGCGGAACAATGTCGGCAGCCAGCCCGGCAGGTCGCCGCCGACCATGTCGCCGTCTTTGCTGAACGCCGCCCAGCGCGCGACGAGTTGGGCCAGGATCGCCGCGCGGCCGGAAAAACCGCCCTGCAATGCATCTTCCAGGTTCAGCAGGCAGAGGTAATTTTCGCGCCCCTTGCGTACGACGATCCGCCGCGCTGCCGTTGCCGGATCGGGGAAGAGGCGCAGGCTTTCGCGGTCAAGCTGCCGTTGGAGCGCTTTGGTATAGGTCGATATCCACACCGTGCCTTGCGCCTGCGATGCCCAAAGCGAGGCCGGGGCGAGGTAGCCCAATGTCTTGCCGATCCCGGTGCCAGCCTCCGCCAGCAGCATGTTGGGTTGATCCCGATGTTGTCGCGGGCGGAAGCTTTCCACGGCTGCCGCCGCATAAGCGCGCTGCCCCGGCCGGGCTTCCGCCTCGCTACCGGTCAGATGCGCCAACCGCGCCAACACCGCCTCTTCGTCGAGGGAGATGGTGCGCGGGGCTGGACGCGGCGGTGTTTCCTCCCATTCGGGCAGGCGGGAGAAAAGCCAGCGTTCCGCTTCGGACGGTCGGCTTATCCGGGGGGCGATCAGCGGCGCCCATGGCCAGCGGAGGCGGTGCAGCGTTTGGGCGGAAGTCCAGCCGCCTTCCCGCTCGGTCCATGAAGGCGATCCGAGCATGTCCAGCAGCGCGGCGGTGGCGGCTTGCAGCAGCTGCGGAATGTCCGCTTCGCTGCCCGGCCGTTCCAGGCCGAGCGCTTCGGCAAGGCCCTTGGGCGTGGGGACAAGAAAGCGGGCCGGGTGGACGAAAGCCCAAAGCTCCAGCAGGTCCAGGCCGTTAAGCTCAGGATAGCCGAGCCTTTGCCCCGTCAGCGGCGCATTGAGCAGCAAAGTGGGTGTCTCTGCGGCGCAGGCTATGGCCGCTCCCTTTGCGACCGCCCGGGTGTCTTCACCCTCGCGCAACCAGATCCCACCATGGCTGGCATGAAGGGCGGGCAGGGCAGTGGGGTCGATCACTCCAATCGCTTAGGCGACAGGGAACAAAAGGGAAACCGGAAAAAGGCTCAACTCAGCTTGCGCGGCGGCCAAATCCGGTTGGCCGCAAGGAAAAGGCGCGCGGGGCAAAGCCGCGTCCGCCGCTGTACGGAAAGACGTTCCATTTCCGGCCTTCCAAGGCTAGGGGCATGTGCATCATGACCGTGTCCGATATCCTCCGCACCGCCGCTCTGGCGTCCAAGGCCTGGCCCTATGAAGAAGCGCGCAAGCTGCTGAAGCGCTACCAGAACGGCGCTCCCGACAAAGGCCATATCCTGTTCGAGACCGGCTATGGCCCGTCCGGCCTGCCGCACATCGGCACCTTCAACGAAGTGTTGCGCACGACGATGGTGCGCAACGCCTATCATGCGCTGTCCGATATACCCACGCGCCTGATTGCGTTTAGCGACGATATGGACGGGCTGCGCAAGGTGCCCGACAATGTGCCGAACCAGGCGATGCTGGCCGAACATCTTGGCAAGCCGCTGACCCAAGTGCCTGATCCGTTCGAGAAGTTCGAAAGCTTCGCACATCACAATAACGCCATGCTGCGCGAATTTCTGGACCGCTTCGGTTTCGATTATGAATTCGTGTCCGCGACCGACCGGTACAAGTCCGGCGCGTTCGACGACGCGCTCAAGAATGTCCTGCGTCACTATCAGGACATCATGGACGTTATGCTGCCGACCCTGCGCAAGGAACGGCAGGCGACCTATTCGCCTGTGCTGCCGATCAGCCCGAAGAGCGGCATCGTCCTTCAGGTGCCGATCGAGGTGCTGGACGCCGACGCCGGGCTCGTCCGGTTCGAGGATGAGGGCGAGATGATCGAGCAGTCGATCCTGTCCGGCGGCGCGAAACTACAATGGAAGGTCGACTGGGCGATGCGCTGGGTCGCGCTGGGCGTCGATTATGAGATGGCGGGCAAGGATCTGATCGATTCGGTTACCCAGTCGTCCAAGATCTGCCGCGCGCTGGGCGCCCGCCCGCCCGAAGGCTTCAATTATGAGATGTTCCTGGACGAGAAGGGGGAGAAGATCTCCAAGTCCAAGGGCAATGGCCTGAGCCTTGAACAGTGGCTGACCTACGGGCCGCAGGAAAGCCTGGCCTTTTACGCCTATCGTGAGCCGAAGAAGGCCAAACAGCTGCACATGGGCGTGATCCCGCGCGCGGTGGACGAATATTGGCAGTTCCGCGTCAACTATCCCAACCAGCAGGTCGAGCAGCAACTCGGCAATCCGGTGCATCATATCCATGATGGAAAGCTGCCCGACGGCAAGCTGCCGGTGACCTTCGGCCTGTTGCTCAATCTGGTCGGCGTCATGGGCGACGCCAGCCGGGAACAGGTGTGGGGATATCTGCAAAATTATGTCCCTGAAGCGAGCGCGCAGACCTATCCTGAACTGGACGCACTGATCGGGCATGCGCTGGCCTATCATCGCGACTTCGTGGCGCCCACGCTGAAGCGTCGCGCGCCGGAGGCCCATGAAGCCGAGGCGCTGCGCAGGCTGGACGCGGAACTGGCGGCGCTGGGCGATGACGCCACCGCCGAAGATATCCAGAATATCGTTTATGCGATCGGCAAGGACGAGGCCTTTGGCTTTGCGGAACTGCGGGACTGGTTCAAGGCGCTGTATCAGACGTTGCTGGGCGCCGATCAGGGGCCTCGCATGGGCAGCTTCATCGCCCTTTATGGCGTGGCAAATAGCCGCCGCCTGATCGCGGAAGCGCTGGGTTGACGCAGGGGAACATTAGCCGACCCTAAGCGTTCCTATTCCGGTCCACCCCCTTTCGGACTGATGGTGCGCCCTGTGCGTGCCATCGGCCGCGCCTGTTCGGAGACGGGCGGCGCGGCCAAGGGGATTTCCAAAAATTGAGATACTGGCTGCGATCGCACCGCGACCGCTCTTCTGTGGCGAAAGAAATAGCGAACGGCTCCGAACCGAAATCCGGAGCCGCGCTTAGTCGTCAGTTCTGCGTTACCAGAAGAAGCCGCGATGGACTTGCATCACGCGCCCGCTGCGGACGTTGACCAGCAGCACGTCGTTATAATGCCTTACCCAGCGCAGGTTGCGGTTCGCGGGCCGGGGCAGGCGATAGCGATAGGGATCGCTGATATAGTAGCGGGAATTATAGAAGCCCGGGCGTAATTGAGACCCGACTTCCCAGCGATTGTAGCGGAAGGGCGCGCGCCAGTTGCCGCTGCGATAGACGTCGCGGTGCGAACGGCGATAGTCGCGCCAATCTTCGCGCATTTCCTGCCTGGCGTCGCGGACATCGCGGCGCTCTTCCCGTACATCGTGACGTGAGCCATGGCGTTGCGCGTCGCGCAGTTCGCGCTGCTCCTGACGTAGGTCCCGCGCACTGTCGCGCACTTCGCCGCGCGACTGGGCCATGACCGCGCTAGGCATCGCGGTCGCTGCGATAAGGCCGAGGATGATCAACTTACGCATATATTTTCTCCCATCAGCTTGGCGGCCTGAACCGGCTGGGATCAAACTTTCATCCCCTGGACCGGTTCCGTCACCAACAATGGGGTTATGCATTCCGGCCGCTGAACCTGTGGGGAACAGTGCTGTCAGGAATCAGTCATTTATGTCGCAACTTGTATCACGGCTATGAAGAGGTGCGCTTGCGATCAGTGTACCCAGCGCCGCTCCCGAAACCATTTGGTCACGACATATTTGACGCCGCTTTCCACTGGCCGGGCGGCATGCAGGCTCATCGGATTGGGCGACCCGTCGGCCTTCAGGTTGTTCCAGATGAGGATCATCCCCTCAACGGGAGGCACCATGAACTCGCAATGGGGAAAATGCGTCTCCCCGCCGGCTCCAACCGGCGACAGATAGATCATCGCCGTCCAGCTGCGCTGCCCGCCCTTTTTCATCATCGCGGGCCAATAATTGGCGGTGACAGGGAAATAATCGCAATGCGCCTTATATTCCTGACCGACCGCATAGCGCTGACCCTGCAAGGTTTCGCCATTTTCGGGCGGCAAGCCGGTCAGCGCGCAAATCCGGCGGCTGATGCCATCCACCAGCGGGTGCCAGGGGCTAAGGTTGCAGCTGTGGCTGGTGCGGTAGTCGGCATTCGCGCTGCCGGAAAACAGCGTGGAGGGCTGGGCGTCGGCGTCGATCAGTGCGCGCAAGCCTTCGCATTCTTCGGCGCTGAGGAAGTGATGGCGGCCGTAGATTTCGAGGTTCGCGGCGTCGATCCGGCTGACCAAGGGGTTGCGGTCCAGCTTTGCGCGCACCGCATCGCCGATCTTCGCCCGAGTGGCCGAAGCGATGCCGCCATCATCAATCACGTCCGTCATGCCCGCTTCCTGCCGCCGTCGTCCCGTCGGTGCAAATGAAAAGGGCCTGACGCACATGGCGCCAGGCCCAGATGAAATCAGCGGATATGATCCTTCGCTTACCAGAAGAAATCGTGGATCACGTCTACGACATAGCCGTCCCGGATATCGACCAGCAGGGCATCGTCATAATAGCGCACCCAACGCAGCGTGCCGTAGGCAGGCGGCAGGCGATAGGACCATGGATCGTTGATCCAATAGTTGTTCGCGAACAGCAAGCTGTTCAGGAAGATGCCTGTCGAAAAGCTTCTGTAGCCATAGCTCCATCCGCGCGGCGCATAATAGCGGCCCATCCGGTAGCGGTCGCTGTAGCGTGAGCGATAGCTGCGCCAGTCATAGCGGCGGTCCTGCCGCCAGTCATTGTCCCAACGACGCTGGCCGTTCCAGCGGGTGCGATCATCGAACCGGCGATTGCCCGCCAGGCTGCCGCGCCAGTTGTTGCCGCTGTCGAGGCGCCCTTCTGGGCGTCCATCCCGACGATCATCACGCCGGTCCTGTCGCCTGTCGTCGCGACTGCCGCGCCAGCCCGCCTGGTTGTTGTCCCGGCGGTCATCCCGCCACTGGGGACGATCGCCAACGGCCCGTTCCCGGACGCGCGTATCGTTGCGCCGCGCATCGCGAGGAGCATCAGGGCGTGATTCCGCAGCACGCCACTGTCGATTGGGCTGTGCCGGAACAGTCTGTACCCGCGCGCGATCATTTACCCGTTCTTGCCAACGCTGCGTGGAAGCCTGGTCACGCACGCGGACGTTTCCGCGATCGCCATCCTGCCCGCCGCCACGGGGTGCCCGGCCTTCGTTCCGGCCAGACTGCTCACCGCCGCGATCGCGCCCTCCATCCTGCCCGCGTTGCGCATAGGCAGGGGCGACGCCACCCAGAACGGTGGCGGTCATCAGCCCCGCCAACATCATTTTCCTCAACATGGTCTTTTCTTTCCAAAAGGGGCGCCATGCCCCGCATGATTTCCCTTTTATGTCTGCAGCCATGTCGCGACGCTGAACTCGTTCGTCAGCGATTTGAAAGAATCTCACAAGTATAGATGATCATTGGGACCTGGCGTACACAAATCGATTATTTCGGTAGAAAATCGACCAACCACCGCCGTCAGGCTCAAAAACTGATCCAGATCAGTGCGCGCCTCGGTGTCAGCCTTTAGGAACGACGAGTGAAGAGAACGTCCAACGTCGGCCGAATTCGACAGGCCTTAAGAAAAGCGACGATGGAAAACCATCAGCGGGTGGATGATCTTTTTTCCGGCTTTTTGCTGGATTCCCCTGCGGAATATGGAGCCTTTCTGAAAGCGCATGCACGCGCGCTGATGCCGCTGGAACAGTTGGCGATGCCCGATTCTCCGCGCTTGCCCCAGTTGATGGAAGACCTTGCATCATTGGGCGAAACGCTGCCGGAGCCATTGGAAACAACGGCGCATGCGGGCGAAGGGTTTCGGTGGGGTGCGCTCTACGCCCTGGAAGGTTCGCGGCTGGGTGGCGCCATGCTGGAGCGGCGCGTGCCTGCCGGGTTGCCCAGGGCCTATCTCAAGTCTGTCCACGGCCAAGGAAGCTGGATCGCCTTTCAGCAAGCGCTGGACAAGGCAGCGGATGGCGGTGGCCAGGATTGGATCGACAACGCGATACAGGGAGCGCAAGCCGCCTTCGCTCTGTTCGCGGCAGGTGCCGCGGCGGAACGGGTGAGCACTCATGGCTGAACGCGATGGACGGGAGATGGCCGACTTCGCCGTCGACATCAGCAACTGCGATCGCGAACCGATCCATGTGCCGGGCACCATACAGCCGTTCGGCTTTCTGGTTGCGCTGACCGCCGACTGGCTGGTTTCCCGCGTCTCGGCAAATTGTGAACAGTTCATCGGGCTGGCGCCTGAGCAGATGCTGGGCCAGCCGATCAGCGGCCTGTTCCGGGATGATGCGATTCACTCGCTGCGGAACCGGATCACGCTGCTGCGTGGCCCCGACGCGGTCGAGCGGATGTTTTCGCTGGTGCTGATCGACGGCATTCAGCCCTTTGACATCGCCGTTCATTTCTCGGGCTCGCTCGTGGTGATCGAGGCCGAACCGGCTTTCGCGGATGAGATCGAGGCGACCAGCATGGTGCGCTCCATGGTCGCGCGGCTTGCTCAAACGGACAGCATGGCTGCCTTCCTGCGCGATGGGGCGAGGCAGGTAAGGGCCTTGACCGGATTCGACCGCGTCATGGTTTACCGCTTTGCCGATGGTGGCGACGGCGAAGTCGTGGCCGAAGCGCTGCGGCCCGGCATCGACAGCTTTTTCGGGCTGCATTACCCGGCTTCGGACATCCCGACCCAGGCCCGGGCGCTTTACTTGCGCAATATCTTCCGCGTCATCGCGGACGTTGGGGCAGAGCCGGTTCCGGTGATCCCGGTGCTTGATCCCACCGGCGCGGCGCTCGACATGTCGTTGTGCCTGCTGCGCGCGGTCTCCCCGATCCACATCGAATATCTCGGCAATATGGGCGTGGGGGCTTCGCTCTCCATCTCGATCATTGTCGAGGGGCGCTTGTGGGGTTTGTTCGCCTGCCACCATTATGGCCCGCGCCTGCCGACCTTCGCGCAGCGTAGCGCGGCTGAGCTGTTCGGACAGATTTTCTCCATGATGCTGGAAAGCCGCGAGCGGGCGGAGACGGCGGATTATGAGGGGAAGGCGCGGCAAGTCGCTGATCGCCTTATGTCCGCTGTTGCCCAGGATCATGATCTGCTGTCCAACGCTCGTTGGCTGGGGGACGTCATCTTCGACACCGTGCCTGCGGATGGCGTCGGCGTGTATATTGACGGGGACGTGACGCTGGCCGGTTTGACGCCGGACAGGTCCGCCTTTGCAGCGATCGTCTCGATGCTCAATCGGACGGCGGCCAGCCAGGTGTTCGCGACCGACTGCCTCTGCCGGGTGATGCCGGAAGCAGAAGCCTACGCCGATCGCGCGGCGGGCCTGCTCGCCATTCCGCTGTCACGGCGACCGCGCGACTATGTCGTGCTGTTCCGCGCGGAGCAGATGCGTTCGGTGCGCTGGGCGGGCAATCAGGAAAAGCATATCGAATATGGGCCGAATGGGCCGCGCCTGACCCCGCGCAAGAGTTTCGAGGAATGGTCGCAACTGGTGAAGGGCACGTCGGTGCCTTTCACCCCGGCAGAATTGCGCGTCGCGGAGGCATTGCGGACGGCTCTGCTGGAAGTGGTGCTGCGCCTTTCCGACTCCGCCAACGAGGAACGGCAGAAGGCGCATGAAAAGCAGGAACTGCTGATTGCCGAGCTGAACCATCGGGTCCGCAATATATTATCGCTGATCCGTGGGCTTTTGTCCCAGACGCGCGACAATGCCCGTTCGGTGGACGAGTTTATCGACACGTTGGAAAGCCGTGTGCATGCGCTGGCCCGCGCTCATGACCAGATCACGGCTGACCGCTGGGCACCGGCACGGTTGCAGGACCTGATCGAGGTGGAGGCAGGGGCTTATCTGGGCGAGCGGCGCGACCGGGTCAAACAGACCGGCCCCAATGTACTGCTGACGCCGTCGGCCTTTACCGTGCTGGCGCTGGTCATTCATGAGTTGCTGACCAACGCCGCCAAATATGGCGCGCTGTCGGATGGTGGCACGGTTGCGATCGACTGGCGTGTCGATCCGGAGGGCAGCTTGCTGCTCGACTGGAATGAAAGCGGCGGCCCGGCTGTCGTCGCCCCGACTCGCCGGGGTTTCGGTTCCACCGTCATCGAACGGTCGATCCCTTATGATCTGGATGGCAAAGCCGAGATTACCTACCGCCTTTCCGGGCTGGAGGCGCATTTCTGCATCCCGTCCCAGCATATCGTGACGGTCCTGCCGGATGTCACCGTTGGGGAAAGATCGAAGCCCTTGCCCGCGCCTGCTCCCGGCTTGCTCAAGGGGCGCAACGTCCTTCTGGTCGAGGACAATATGATCATCGCCATGGATGGCGAGGATGCGTTGCGCGATCTGGGCGCGGAAGTCATCACCGCCGCCAGCGTCGGGCGAGCGCGTGAAGCCATCGATCTGCACGCCATCGATTTTGCCGTCCTGGATTTCAATCTGGGCAATGAAACCAGCTTGCCGATCGCCGACATGCTCGCGGAAAATGGCATCAGCTTTCTGTTCGCGACGGGCTATGGCGATGGCCTGAACCTGCCCGAGCGGTTCAGCGGGATCACCTTGTTGAAGAAGCCCTATTCAGGCGCCACGCTGGCGCAGGCCATCGCTCCCATTATCGAGGCTGGTGAAGCTTAGGGGGCGGCGAAACGCACTGTTTCACGTCGCGTACTTGCATGGTGAGGGGCGGAGCGCGATCTAACGGTCATGAAACAGCCCAGCCTTTATATCCCGCACGGTGGTGGTCCTTGCTTCTTCATGAACCCCGTAGATCCCGACCGCCCCTACAGCGACCCCATGTGGCAGACGATGCAGGATTATCTGACGCAACTGGTCGAGAGCCTGCCCGAACGTCCGCGCGCGATGTTGATCGTGTCGGCGCATTGGGAGGAGCCGGTCCTTACCGTCCACAAGGGGGATCGTCCGGACCTTCTGTTCGACTATTATAATTTTCCACCGCACACCTATTCCCTGAAATGGGATGCGCCGGGAGCGCCCGCCGTCGCCGACCGCGCCGCCCAACTGCTGCGTGAAGCTGGCTTCCCCGTCGCGGAAGAGGATGAACGCGGCTGGGACCACGGCGTCTTCATTCCGATGAAGGTCGCGCGGCCGCAGGCCGACATTCCCGTCGTGCAACTGTCGTTGAGAAAAGACCTCGACCCACAGGCGCATATCGCGGCAGGCCGGGCGCTTGAACCGTTGCGCGATGAAGGGGTCGTGATCATCGGGTCGGGGATGAGTTTCCACAATATGCGGGTCCACGATTCGCAGGCGCGAACACCATCGCTATTGTGGCACGAGGCTTTGACTGACGCGGTGACGGACCCGGACCCCCAACGGCGATCGGCTCGCGTCGCTGCGTGGGAGACTTTGCCGGAGGCGCGCTTCGCCCATCCTCGTGAAGAACATCTGCTGCCGCTGATGGTGGCGCTGGGCGCGGGCGGCGATGATGTCGCGCAGGTTGATTATGACGACGCCGTGAGGGGATGGCCGGTATCGGCCTATCGGTTCGGCTAGGCGGCGGCGGGACTAGGGCCGCCGGAGCGCCGGGACGGCGCGGGCGGCCTCTTCGGGCGATACGCCGGGGGGCGGGGCCGCCTCTACCTGTTCCTCGCCGCGCATGACCTTTCCGGCGCGCTTGATGGCGCCGCGCAGGCGGGGGTAGATGCCACACCGGCATATGTTGGTGATGGCGGCGTCTATATCCTCGTCACTCGGATCGTTGTTACGCTTCAGCAGAACCGACGCCGCCATGAGGACACCGGGGATGCAATAGCCGCACTGCGACACGTTGTCGGCCGCGAAGACCTGTTGCAGCGGGTGGCCGCGATCGGGGGAAAGCGCTTCTATCGTGGTGACGAAGCGTCCTTCGGTCTCCCTAATGCTGACCTGGCATGAGCGCACCGCCTGCCCGTCGATATCGACCGTGCAGGCCCCGCAATCGCCCGTTCCACAACCATATTTGGTGCCGGTCAGGTTGGATGCGTCGCGCAGCGCCCAGAGGAGTGGCGTGTCGGGGTCCATGCGATATTGGACCGGGCGGTCGTTGACCGTGAATTTGGTCATGCCTCCTCTTCCCCCTCCGCTTGGTGATAGAGGACTTCGTTGCGGATGCGGATGGTGCGCGATGCCAGGCGGATTTCCTGAATGAAGGTTGCAAAACCGCCCGCCTGAAGCAGCATCGCCAGACTGAACAGGATGGCAATGAGCGTGCCAAGATGCGCACCGAACAGGTTGCCCGCAAACAGCAGGATGACGACCAGGCAGACCGCGCATGCGGATGCCACCGAAAGGAAGATCGCGACGTTGACCACGTTCATGCGCCGGTCCAGCACGCGGATCTCGCCCACCATGCGGTCATGTTCCTTACCGCGCGACGTGAGTATTTTGCCTTCGACCAGCCTGGCGCGGTCGATAATCCGGGCAAGGCGCCCCGCACAGACGTTTAGGAAGGCGCCGATGCCCGCGAGCAGGAACACCGGCGCCAAAGCAAGCTGGATCGTCTGCGCGACCTGCGAAACCTGGGGCAGGGGGATTGTCGAGTGAAGTGCCACGCCCTTTAACCCGGCGCCGCTTCCGTCAGGCCGCGCCCTTGGCGGGCGTGTTGATGCCCATGGACTTCAGATATTGTTTGATGTTGCGCGCCGCCTGCCGCAGCCGCTGCTCATTTTCGACCATGGCGATGCGGACGAAACCTTCGCCATCCTCACCATAACCGACGCCGGGAGCTACCGCGACCTTGGCATGGGTCAGGAGCTGCTTGGAAAATTCCAGGCTGCCCATATCCTTGAGCGCGGGGGGCAGTGGAGCCCAGGCGAACATCGACGCCTTGGGCGCCGGAATTTCCCAGCCAGCGCGGCCAAACGCCTCGACCATTACATCACGGCGCTTGTGATAGAGTTCGCGATTCTTCTGAACGATGTCCTGCGGCCCGTTCAGCGCCGCGCAGGCAGCGGCCTGGATCGGCGTGAATGCGCCATAGTCGAGATAGGATTTCACCCGCTTGAGCGCCGCGATCAGTTTGCGGTTGCCGACCGCGAAGCCGATGCGCCAGCCAGCCATCGAATAGGTTTTGCTGAGCGAGGTGAATTCGACCGCGACATCCTTGGCGCCCGGAACCTGCAGGATGGAAGGCGTCGGGTTGCCGTCATAATATAGTTCGGAATAAGCTAGGTCGGACAGGACCCAGACGTTATTTTCCTTCGCCCAGGCGACAAGCCGCTCGTAAAAGGCAAGATCGACCGTTTCGGCCGTAGGATTGCTGGGATAGCCGACGACCAGAATGGAGGGACGCGGCACGGTGAAAGCCATCGCGCGTTCCAGCGACTTCCAATAATTTTCATCCGGCGTCGTCGGGACCGAGCGAATGGTCGCGCCCGCGATGATGAAGCCGAACATGTGAATCGGATAGCTGGGATTGGGCGCCAGAACGACGTCGCCCGGCGCGGTGATCGCGGTCGCGAGGCTGGCAAGCCCTTCCTTCGACCCCATGGTCACGACGACCTCGGTCTCGGGATCAAGGTCTACGCCGAAGCGGCGGCCATAATAATTGGCCTGCGCCTTACGCAGTCCGGGGATGCCCATCGACTGGGAATAGCCGTGGGCGCTCGGCTTTTGCGCGACTTCGCACAGCTTGGCGATGACGTGGTCGGGTGGTGGCAAATCAGGATTGCCCATGCCGAGGTCAATAATGTCCTCACCCGCGGCTCGCGCGGCGGCCCGCATCGCGTTGACTTCAGCGATGACATAGGGCGGCAGACGCTTCATGCGGTAAAATTCTTCGGACATTATAGGGCTTTCCTGAAAGGTCTCCATGGGGAATAGTGCTGCACGCACTTTCGCGCGATGCGCTCTGGCTATAGCCCGCCAGATTGGCTCACGCCAGCGAAAGCGGCGGACATAAAGGATGCCAGGAGGAGGAAGGTGGCCATGGAAGCGCAGAACCTCAACGAGCCTCATCTGCCTACGCTGGAACAGATGCAGCAATGGACGCAAGTCGTCGGCCGGGCGCAGCAGCTCATTCTGGAGCAGGCAGCCGGAGCCACGGGAAGGACGATGCCATTCGATCCAGATGCGGTGGCGCGCATTCAGACAGGCTTTGCCAATGAAGGCCTGGCCCTGTGGCAGCGGTTTCTTGACTCAGGCGGCATGCTTCGCGACCAGCCGGACGCTCCGCCTCCCGAAAGCCCTGCCGCGCGCAAGGATCGCCGCTTTGCTGACCCCGCCTGGACCAAGCATCCGTTCTACGACCTGATCCGGCAAAGCTATCTGCTGATGTCGGACTATCTGCTGAAATTGACGGATGCGGTGGATGGGGTCGATCCCAAGCAAAAGGCAAAGCTGCGCTTCGCTACCAGCGGCATGCTGGACGCGGTGGCGCCCAGCAACTTCCCGCTGACCAACCCACTCGTCATGGAAAAGACCCTGCAGAGCGGGGGCGAAAATCTGGTCAAGGGCCTCCAGCACATGCTGGCGGACATGGAAAAAGGTCAGCTGACACAGACGGACGGCACCGTCTTTGAACTTGGCCGGAACATCGCGACCACCCCGGGCAAGGTGATCAAGGAAACGCCGCTTTACCAGCTGATCCACTACGCGCCCACCACGGACAAGGTGCTGGAAACGCCGCTCGTCATCTTTCCGGCGTGGATCAACCGCTTCTACATACTCGACCTGTCACCGGAAAAAAGCTTCGTCAAATGGGCGACCGATCAGGGGATGAGCGTCTTCCTGCTGTCCTGGAAATCGGCCGATGCATCGATGAAGGACCTGCTCTGGGATGATTATATCGTCCGGGGCCAGGTCGACGCGATCGACACCGTGCGCGAACTGCTCGGCGTGCCGAGCGTCCATACGATCGGCTATTGCGTGGCTGGCACCACCCTTGCTGCGACCCTGGCCTATCTTGCCGAACGTGGCGAAGCGGACAAGGTGGCAAGCGCGACCTTCTTCACGGCGCAGGTGGACTTCACCGAGGCGGGGGATCTTGGCCTGTTCGTCGACGATGAGCAGATGAAACTGGTTGACCAGCTTTCGACCGGGGGCTTCCTGGATGGGCGCTATATGGCCGCGACCTTCAACCTGCTGCGCGGCCGCGACCTGATCTGGAACTATGTGGTCAATAATTACCTGCTGGGGCAGGATTATCCGCCGTTCGACCTGCTATATTGGAATGGCGACACCACCAATCTTCCCGCGTGCTGGCACAAAAATTACCTGACGCAGCTTTATCGCGACAACCAGTTGGTGGTGCCGGGGGCGCTGACCATCGACGGAACGCCGCTTGATCTGAGCAAGGTCAAAACGCCCGCCTATGTTCAGGCGGGACGGGAAGATCATATCGCTCCTCCCGAAAGCGTGTGGAAGATCACATACCACTTCGCTGGGCCTATCCGGTTCCTGCTGGCTGGATCGGGCCATATCGCGGGCGTGGTCAATCCTCCGGCGGCGGGGAAGTATCAATATTGGTCCTGCGATGAACTGCCTGCCAGCCTTGCCGACTTCGTGGCGAACGCGAAGGAGACGAAGGGAAGCTGGTGGCCGGACTGGATCGAATGGATTCGCTCTCATGGTGATTCGATGGTCTCTGCCAAAGACGGTGGTCGGGTGCCGGGCGCCGGTTCCCTGAAGGCCATAGAGGATGCGCCAGGCCGTTATGTGAGGGAGCGCTAAGCCTCACAACACACGCTGATTTCAGACTGGTAAAACAAGGACCGATTTCTCCGCCAATCTTGTTTTGCTGCACTGCACAAAAATTCTTGCGTTTGCGCTTTGAATTATATATTGTGCACTGCAGCAACGGAGAACCTTTTATGCCAGTCACTCCAAAGCCTGCTCGCCGCAAGGCAGTGGCCAAGACGCCCGGCTCTACATTGTCGGCGGCTGAAGCATTGAAGGCCGCGGAAGAAGCGGTGAGCGTCAGCCCAAAGGTTGCGCCAGCGCGGAAGGCCGTGGCGGTCAAGAAGGCGGCGGTTAAAGCCGCAAAGCCTGACCCGGTCGCGATCGTCGCCGCCACCACGGCGGTCGATGCAGCGCCCGAACCGGCTGCTCCGCCAGCAATTGAACCGGCCCCTCATGCACCAGCGCCGCTGGTCGAAGAGGTCGCCATCGAAGTCGAAGAAACCAAGAGCCTTTCGTCCGAGGCCGGGCCGGTAGAGCCCACCATGCTGCCTGCCACAGAAGGAACCAAGATGATGAACGACGTGATCGAAACCGGAAAGAAGTTCGCTGAAGAGACCAAGGCCAAGTTCGAGACGGCCTATGCCGGTCTGAACGAGAAGGCCAAGGCTGGCGTCGAAAAGTCGACCAAGGCCATCGAAGAGCTGAGCGACATCGCCAAGGGCAATGTCGAAGCGCTGGTCGAATCGGGCAAGATCGCTGCCAAGGGCATTGAGACCCTGAGCCAGGAAGCTGTCGATTACAGCCGCAAGAACTTCGAGAAGGCGACTGCCTCGCTCAAGAGCTTCTCGACGGTCAAGACGCCGACGGAATTCTTCCAGCTGCAGAGCCAGCTTTTCTCGAGCAGCTTTGACGAGCTGACCAAGGAAGCCGCGAAGAGCAGCGAAGCGCTGATCAAGCTGGCTGGCGAAGTCGCCCAGCCGCTGACCGCACGCGTTACCGTTGTCACGGACAAGGTAAAGTCGCTCGCCGCCTGATCGGCGGTAAAAGACTTGAAAGAATGAAGCGGCTCTCATCCCCGGGGTGAGAGCCGCTATTCTTGGTTACCACCATCCCTTGCGCGATGACCTGCAATCTGCGCCCCTTGCCTTAAGGGCTGGAATCGCCATATCCTCACCCGTCATGAGCAGCATCAGCAGATATCGGGAGAAGATGGCGGGCCGGGACCAGGATGATCAGGGTGAAGGCCCTGGCGGTCCCAATGTCGGCATCGCGACGCGCACCCGCGCCCGCACCAAGAAGCCGTCTCTCTACAAGGTATTGATGCTGAACGACGACTACACGCCGATGGAATTCGTCGTGCATGTCCTTCAGCAGTTTTTCCGCATGGATATGGAAGAAGCCACCCGCGTGATGCTTCACGTGCACCAACGCGGCGTCGGGGTTTGCGGCATTTTCAGCTATGAAGTGGCGGAGACAAAGGTGAACCAGGTGATGGACTTCGCCCGGCAGAACCAGCATCCGCTTCAATGTACGCTGGAAAAGGCCTGAATTTCCGAAGTCACGCTTTTCCTAGCTTAAGGTGACGAACACCACGCTTTTGGCGTCATCGGGCTCCTTTCATGGTTATTATATATTAAGGATGGTTGCTTAGGCAGAAGGCGTCATGCCTGCCATTCTCCGTTCTCCTTCTTCCAGACTGACGCCGCTGGTTGCTGGCATTGCCTATTTCCTGATGGCGACGCTGGCGATGCTATGCTCGCGGTTCGAAGGGGGACTCGCTTTTGTATGGGCCGCCAACGCGTTGCTGATGGCGGAATTGCAGACATCGGAAACCAGCTATTGGCCGCGTGTAATCGTGGCTTGCGGTATTGCCAGCATCATATCGACGTCGCTGTTTGGCATGGGGCCTTGGGCAGCGCTGCCCATGGCGTTCATCAACATCGCCGAATCGCTGATCGTCGCGATCCTGTGCCGTCGGTTCATTCCCGTCCACCTGAGTGACGGGTCGAAGCGCTCCCTTCTCGTCTTCATCCTGGCACTTTGCATCCCTGCGAATATCATCGCTGGCACGGCTGCGGCGCTTGTCGCCTCGACCCTTACGCCTGTGTCCTTCGGCGCTTCATGGCTGCAATGGTATAGCGGCCATGTGCTGGGCGGCCTAGTCTGCACGCCGATCCTGACGATGCTGTTGCAGGGACAGGTTCGCGCCTGGGCTCGGGAGACATCCGGCAGGCAGAAGCTGGAGGCTTTGGCTCTTCTGGCCCTCTTCGCGGCCGTGATCGTCCATATATTCTATTTCGCGCATTACCCGATGCTGTTCCTATTGGTGTTGCCGCTGGTCGCGATCGCGTTCCGCATCGGGTCGTTGGGAACGGCGGCCGCAGTCGTGCTGCTCGCCGTGATCGGCGGGGCCGCGACCATAACGGGCCATGGGCCGGTGAACGTAGTAGCCAGTAGCGTGGGTGAACGCACCCAGTTGTTTCAGTTCTTCCTTGCCTTCACTTTCCTGCTGTCCATGCCGCTTGCAGCCGAACTGAACGGTCGCCGACGCCTGTTCCAGATGTTGCAGTCGAGCGAGGCCCGATATCGCGCCATTGCCGAACATAGCGGCGACCTGGTGTTGAACGTCAGCGTTGATGGCATCATCCAATATGCTTCGCCTTCAGCGGCCGAGCAGATCGGCTGCGCGCCCGCAGTGCTCGTGGGCCGTTCGGCGGACATCATGGTCGATCCCAAGGATCGCGCGGAGGTTCACGGGGCTCATCAGCGCGCTCTGGCACGGCCGGGCGACGTGCAGACAGTAGAGTTCCGCCCGGCAGCTTTCACCGATGGGGTCGATTGGTGCGAGATGGTCACGCGTGCCGTGCTGGACGAACAGGGCCTTCCTACCGGGGTGATCAGCACGATCAGGGACATGTCGCGGCACAAGGCGCGGCAGAGGGCGCTGCAGCGCGTCGCGGCCGTGGATACGCTGACCGGCGCCGACAGCCGCTGGGCCTTCATCGAAAAACTCGACCAGGAAATCAAGCGGGTGGCGCGAGGCGCTAATGCCTGTCTGCTGATGATCGACATAGATCATTTCAAATCGGTCAATGATCGCTACGGCCACGGGGTAGGGGACAAGGTGCTCTCCAGCTTCGTCGAGCGCCTGCGTCCTGGCTTGCGCGGCGGGGACAGTATCGGAAGGCTTGGCGGAGAGGAGTTTGCGATCCTTCTGACGGGCACCGATATCCAGCGCGCGAGCATGGTGTGCGAGCGCTTACGGAACATGGTGTCCGCGCAGCGCATCAGCGCCGTCGGCAGCGAATCGATCGCCATTACCTTCAGCGCAGGACTCGTTGAACTTGACGGGCGAGCGAGCAGGGCGGATCTGCTCGATGTTGCGGACAAGGCCCTTTATCGCGCCAAGAATAGCGGGCGAAACTGTTTGCGACTTGCCGCCTGAACCGGCCACCGGGCTTCCGGAAAACGCATCTCCGATCCTGACGAATATGTCAGATGATATGTTGTAACTTCATCTGGTCTGGCCTATGTACTGGCCACCATGCCAACCAACATCCGCTCTCGCCTGTCAAATGGCCGCATCGATCGCATCGCGATTGCGGTGTCGGGCATGTGCGTCGCGCATTGCATCGGCACGGCGGTCCTGCTCGGCGTTCTTGCGTCGGCTGGCGGGGTTTTTGAGAATCCTCTCTTCCATGAGGTTGGGCTTGTGCTCGCTATCCTGCTGGGGGCGGTGGCGCTTGGGCATGGGGCAATGGAACATGGCTTCATGATGCCAGCGGCCGTCGGCTCGCTGGGTCTGGGCATAATGGCAGGGGCCATGACCCTGGACCATGGATGGCAGGAAAGTGCTTACACCTTGTTTGGCGTGGTGACGCTGGCCCTGGGGCATGATCTCAATCACCGGGCTGGACGATAAGGCAGCCTGACCGGAACGCATAGGAAAGGGGGCTTGTCGCCCCCTTTTTTTGTTATTGGCTTATATTCCGGTCAGGACTGCTTCCGGTCCAGATGATGATCGCCCTTAACCCAGCGAACCGTCCCGGTGCTGGCGCGCATCACGACGCTATCCGTGGTCAGCTTGCCGCCGGGCAGCCGCTTGACGCCTGCGAGCAGGGAGCCGTCGGTGACGCCGGTCGCCGCGAAGATGCAGTCGCCCTTTGCCAGCTCCTTGAGGTCATAAACCTTGTCGAGATCGGTGATGCCCCATTTGAACGCCCGCGCCCGCTCGTCGTCATTGCGGAACAGCAGCTTGCCCTTGAACTGACCGCCGACGCAGCGAAGTGCCGCGCACGCCAGCACGCCTTCAGGCGCGCCGCCTGAACCCATATAAATATCGATATTCGTTTCCGGATCAGTGGTCGCGATCACACCGGCGACGTCGCCGTCGGGGATCAGCATGATGCCGCATCCGATTGCGCGCAGTTCCGCGATCAGCTTTTCATGCCGGGGCCGGTCAAGAACGCAGACGATGAGCTCATGAGGATGAACGCCCTTCGCCTTAGCTACGGCTTCGACATTCTCTTTCACCGGCCTGTTGAGGTCGATGATGCCGTCCGGATAGCCCGGACCCACCGCCAGCTTTTCCATGTAAACGTCGGGCGCGTTCAGCAAGCCGCCTTCTTCCGAAATGGCGAGAACCGCGAGCGCGTTGGGACCAGCCTTGGCCGTGATCGTCGTCCCTTCAAGCGGATCGAGAGCAATGTCGATCTTCGGGCCTGATCCGATGGCGTTGCCGACCTTCTCACCGATGTAGAGCATCGGTGCTTCGTCGCGTTCGCCTTCGCCGATGACGACGGTGCCGTCCATGTAGAGGTCGTTGAATGCCATGCGCATCGCTTCGACAGCGGCAGCGTCAGCCGCTTTTTCGTCGCCGCGTCCAATCAGCTTCGAGGCGGCGATGGCGGCCGCTTCGGTGACACGCACCATCTCAAGCACCAGGACGCGATCGAGAACTGAGCTAGCCTGCACCATGATAATCCCTCTGCTGTCTCTTTGTGATCAGCGCGATAGGAGGTCATCCCCGCCTTGTCGAGCCATCCACCCGGACTCAGCCTGCTTTTCGCGGCGCCAATGCAACGGAAGGTCGTCTGTGGCGTTAAAATGCCAACAATGACAAGGGGTCGAAGTGATGATCGCCGCGCTGCTTGCTACCAGCCTCGTTCAGTCAGCGGCTCATCCTCCTCAACCTATCTCGGCTAAGGCAGCCCCGTGCCAGGCGGTGCCGATGCTGTGCATGTCCGGTCGGCATGCTTCGAGCCGCCTGCCGTGGGAGGACAGCGCAAGACGCGCGGACAACAAGATGAGCGCCTATCGCTTCGACGCGCGGCCGTGCCGGATTATCGGAAACATGGGTTGCCCCAAGCAAGCCCGTCTGCGCGTATTCAAACTTGGCGAACCTTTGCGCGAGACTTTGATGCGCAGCTTCGCGGCCCGTTAAACGGCAGCCCTTTTCAGTCGAGAATATGCATGACCATCGGGGTCTGGAGCAGGCTGTCCGATCCCGCGAGCCGCCGAAGCGTATCGAGGACGCAGCGCTCTTCCCCCGCATGGGTGACGATCGCCATCAGCACGCTGTCATCATGGCTTGCGCCGCGCTGGATCATGCTTTCAATCGACACACCGGCGTCGCGCGTCGCAGCGGCGATCTCGGCAAGGACGCCGGGGCGGTCCTGTACCTTGAAGCGCAGATAGCTGCGGCCAATCCGCGCGCCTGCGTCCGCTGCCGGTTGCCGCGCCAATGCCGCGACCGGCATCGCCAGGGCATCGCCATATTCATCGCGCGCGACGTCGATCAGATCTGCGACCACGGCCGATGCTGTAGGACCATCGCCTGCGCCCCGGCCCTGGAAGAAGAGGCGGCCGACGAAATTGCCTTCGGCCACGACGGCGTTGAGTGAACCGTCGACATGGGCAAGCGGATGATCGAGGGGGACGAGCATGGGGTGAACGCGCTGGAATAACCCGCCCGGTCCATTTTCGGCCATCCCGACCAGGCGAATGCGATAACCCATGGCCGCTGCTTCGGCGATGTCGGCGGCGATGACGTGGCGGATGCCCGTTACCGCGACGCTGCCAAAGTCCAGTTCCGTGCCGAAAGAGAGGCTGGCAAGAATGGTCAGCTTGTGCGCGGCATCGACACCGTCGATGTCGAAGCTCGGGTCCGCTTCGGCATAGCCCAGTTCCTGCGCTTCCTTCAGCACATCGTCGAAACCGCGCCCTTCCTTCTCCATCGTGGTCAGGATGTAGTTGCAGGTGCCATTGAGGATGCCATAGACGCGGCTGATCTCATTGGCGGCGGCGCCTTCGCGCAGGCCCTTGATGACCGGGATGCCCCCGGCGACGGCAGCTTCATATTTGAGGGCGATGCCGGCTCTCTCCGCCAGCGTGGCGAGATCAAGGCCGTGATGGGCCAGCATGGCCTTGTTGGCCGTGACGAATGGCTTGCCCGCCGAAAGACACTGCCGGGCTAGGGTGAGCGCGGGGCCGTCGGCGCCGCCGATCAGTTCCACCACCACATCTATATCGTCGCGGCCGGGCAGGGTGGTCATGTCGTCCACCCATTCATAGGGTGACAGGTCCACGCCCCGGTCCTTGTTGCGGTCACGCGCGGAAATGGCGACGATCTGAATCGGGCAGCCAGCGCGCCGCGCGATCAGGTCGGCATTTGTCTGCAACAGCCGGATCACGCCACCGCCCACCGTGCCAAGGCCGACAAGCGCGACGCGCAGCGGGGCATGGCGGTGAAGATTGGTCATGATAGTGGCTGTCCTCAGGCTGATATAATGCCGCGCTGATAGCCGCCAACGCGCCGCTGTCCAAGAAAAAGGACAAGGGCGGCGCGTTCGGGGGTGTCAACGCGCGGAACGGGTGCGGCCGCAATTGCCGAGTGACTGGATGACAAAGGCATAATCGATCCGAGCCGCCTCCGCATCGACAGGAGCCAGCGCGCGAGCCGAGGAGCCCGGCAGGGTGGGCGGCAAGCTGCAAGCCAGGCGATACCAGAGAAGGCTTCCGGGTGCAGGCGGCCGCGCCGCTTCATCGACGATTTCGCCCAGGGCAACGGCCCATTTCGGTTGCTGCCCTGGGCGGCGCAGGATGGAAAGGGATACCGGATCCCCCGTGGCCGTTCGCAGGAAAATCTGCGTCTCGCCTTCGCCTGCTACCGTTCCTGCCACGTGGAAGGCGTCGCCAGGGCCGATGATGCGAGGCGGTGCGTTGGAAGCTACCAGTTCAGACAGAATGGCCTTCACCTGCTCGATCGCCGCAGTCGTGGCAGGAATTTGAGCGTCGCCCGCCACCAACTGGATTTCTCCCGGCCGTCCTCCTGGACGAGCAAACAGGATGACCTGCGTTTTCTTCAGCTTGGGAAGCTTTCCTCGGCCATTCAACGGCGCATCATAAAGATAGCGGACGCGTGGACTGATTCCCCCTTCGCCGCGAATCAGTGACGTGACTTCGGCCTCCACAAAGACCCGTTTTTGACCGGGAGGGACATTTTGGACCGTTTTTTCGGGTAGTGCAATTATGCTGCTGATGCGTGTTACTGCAACCAGCGGAGCCGTGTCTGCCAAATCCGCGAAATCGGCATAGGAAAGGGTGGCGGACTTTGTGCCATCACTCGTCTGGGCCGCTGAAATCAGCGGAGATGCGGCGAAAATGAGGCATGTTGCGGCGGCGGTTTTGAAGGTCATGGAGGATTTTCTTTGCATGTTCGTCACTGCCTAAAGTCATCCGTGACAATGTTGTCACAGGCAAGTCATTCTGTATTAAAATGCTAATCGGAAATTATCCTGTCGATAAAGCGTTTGCGTGCCACGATGCGCCGCGATAGGAGTTTGCGCGGTAGCAAATGCGCGGAAGGGGGCCAAAGGTGGCCAGGGACGACCTGGTCAACTAGGGCCATTTTTGGCTTGTTTGCTTATAACAATGGTAAGTTGAGTTAAGGAGTGTCGTTGCCGAATGGCCTATGCTGACCACTCGCAAGGATCGAGTCGTACGATCTCGATCGTCATCGTCGCCCTGATTCACGCTGTTCTGGGTTATGCCTTTGTTACCGGCCTTGGCATGAAATATGTCAAAAAGGCGGCGGAACAGCTGAACGTGATCGACGTGAAGGAGGAACCGCCGCCACCGGATGAGGAGCCGCCGCCGCCGCCGCCAGACCAGCCGGTCGAGCCGCCGCCAGTGGTCGCGCCTCCGCCGATCGTCCAGACGCCAGCCCCCGCGCCGGCCATTGCCACGGTGCGTACGCCGCCGCCGGTTTTCAACCCGGTTCCGGTTGCTGCTCCACCGCCACCACCGCCGCCGCCACCTGCAGTGCCTGCTTCGCGTGCAACGCCGCGCAGTTCGCCCGGCAGCTGGCTTAGCGATGCGGACTATCCGAGCCGCGCACAGCGTGAGGAGCGTTCGGGTACAGCGGGTTTCCGGCTCGAGATCGGCCCTGACGGTCGCGTCACGAGCTGCACCATCACCTCTTCGACCGGTCATTCCGATCTCGATGAGGCGACCTGCCGTCTCCTGCCGCGCCGCGCGAAGTTCAAACCGGCCACGGCAGCCGGAGGTGGCCCGATGTCGGATACCTATAATGGTCGCATTACCTGGCGACTGCCTGAATAATTGTAACGGGAAGGCTGGCGCTGCCGCCTTCCCCTTCTATTGATCCTTTTGAGAGGGAAGTCTTGAAAATGTTGATGTATCTCGCAGCCGCGGCCGCGCCGAAATCGGAGAACCCTTACGGCTTGATGGAGGCCCTGCAGCAGGGCGGCACCATCGCCTGGACCGTGTTCCTCATCCTTTGCGCCATGTCGGTGGGCACATTCTACATCCTCTTCACCAAGCTGATCGAACAGCAGAAGGTCCTCAATCAGGGCAAGAAGGTTCGTGCAACCTTCTGGCGCGCCCCGACCCTCAAGGAAGGTTCGGCCAAGCTCGAAAAGAACTCGGCCTACAAGCAGATCGTCGATGACGGCATCAAGGCTCAGGAAGAACACACCAAGCTGACCGATCCTGTCGAAGCCCATGACTGGCTGCACGGTTCGCTTGCCCGTTCGGAAGCCTCGATCAACTCGAAGCTGGGCGGTGGTCTGGCGTTCCTCGCGACCGTCGGTGCAACTTCGCCGTTCATCGGTCTGTTCGGTACGGTTATCGGCATCTATCGCGCGCTCATCAAGATCGGCGCTGCCGGTCAGGCTTCGATCGACGCCGTTGCCGGTCCGGTCGGTGAAGCTCTGATCATGACGGCGCTGGGTCTGGCCGTGGCCGTTCCCGCCGTGCTTGCCTACAACTTCCTGCAGCGTCGCAACAAGTCGATCGCCGAACAGCTGAATGGCTTCACCGTCGATCTGCTGGCTCACCTGGTGTCGAACGGCGCTGTTAAGCCTTCGTTCGCGACTGCCCCGGCTGCGCCTGCCGCCAAGACGGCTGCTGCTCCGACCAAGGCCTGATTGGGTCAAGGAGCCGGTGTGGGGGTTAGTGGACGGCTGCGACCGCTGCTTCCCCACCGGCCATGGGCCCCAATTGACGGGGCGCCATCGACACGCATGTTAGGAAATTATCAATGGCAATGAGTGTTGGCTCCGACGGCGGTGAAGACAAGCCGATGTCCGACATCAACACGACGCCGCTCGTCGACGTCATGCTGGTGTTGCTCATCATCTTCCTCATCGCGATTCCGGTCGTCGTCCAGACGGTTCAGCTGCAGCTCCCCAAGGTCGCTTTCGAGCCCACGACCACGAAGCCGGAAAATGTGTCGCTATCGATCACGCAGGCCAAAGACGGCAGCTGTGCGGTCTATTGGAACCTGACCAGGGTGTCTTCAAACGAACTGCTCGACCGCGCGGTCGCGAAGCTTGAAGCGGACATCAAGAAGGCGGGTGGCGTTGAAAACATGACGCCTGAGGATCTGCCCGAAGTACACATTCGTGGGGACATCAATACCCCCTATCGGTGCATCGGTGGCACCATCTACACGATGCAGCGCGCCGGTTTCCCGAAGGTCGGCTTCATCTCCGAACCCGAACCGGGTTCGACGGTGCAGCGGCTCTAAGTTTTTAGGAGTATCGCCCCATGGCAATGAGCGCCGGAAAAGATGATGGCGAGCCGATGATGGACATGAACACGACGCCGTTGATCGACGTCATGCTCGTTCTCCTCATCATGTTCATCATCACGATCCCGATCCAGACCCACGCGGTCAAGATCGACCTACCGCAGAACGCGCCACCGACCGACAGCGTCATCGACCCTGTCAAGAACAAGGTTGCGATTGATGCTGGCGGAATCATCACCTGGAACGGTTCGGCCATCGACCTTCTGACCCTGCGTCAGTATCTGCAGCAGTCGCTGCGGTTGCCGGTCGAACCCGAATTGCAGTTCCAGCCCGATGCTGCGACCCGCTATGTCGTCGTTGATCAGGTTCTGGCCGAGATCAAGCGCGCTGGCGTCACGAAGCTCGGCTTCGTGGGCAATGAACAATATGGAAACTTCTAAGAGCTGGCTACGCCGCCGCCGTCTGGCCGGGAATGTTCGACTTCCCGTTTCCGGGCGCGGGCTGGGGTGACGCAATCAGCTTTTGGTTATCTAAAGGGTCGCTTCGGCGGCCCTTTTTTTGGTCCCCGCCTCAACGGTTCCTTAACCCTAATGTGAGAAGTTCCACCCAAAGGAATGCATCTGATCATGGGCGCTGAATTGCACATGGACCTGAACCAAAAGCGCGGTCGCCAGACTGACCGGCGCTATGTTCAGGTGCCCGTCAAAGTGAGGCGGCCAAGCGAGAACTGGTTCAAAAGCAGCGTCGCCGACTTGTCAGTTAATGGCTTCCTCCTGCAGAGCTTCATGAAGCTGGCCGCAGGTGATTCCCTCTGGGTCATGCTGCCTGGATTCGAAGGACGACGCGCTCAAGTTCTCTGGACACGGGGCCATGAAGCAGGTTGCCGGTTCGAACGGCCCCTGCATCCCGCCATCCTTGATCATATTGTCAGGATCAGCGGATAGTATAGCTTTGGAGGCGGATTTGCCTCAGGCCGCTGGCGCATCCTGAAACTGAAGGTTTGCCAACCTCGCGTACAGACCCTTCTCGGTCATCAGTGCGGCATGATTGCCCTGTTCCACCACGCGACCATTATCGAGTACGATGATCCGGTCAGCGGCGCGAACCGTTGCCAGCCGGTGAGCGATGACGATTGTCGTTCGCCCCTGCATCAGGCGCGCCAGTGCATCCTGAACCAGCCGCTCCGATTCCGCGTCCAGAGCAGAGGTCGCCTCGTCCAGCAGCAGGATCGGCGCATCGCGGAGCAGGGCGCGCGCGATCGAAAGGCGCTGCCTTTGTCCTCCGGAAAGCCGCGCTCCACCTTCGCCCAAAAATGTGTCCAGCCCCTCGGGAAGGGCGCGCAGAAACGTCTCTGCATTGGCCGCACGCGCTGCTCCCCAAATCTCCTCGTCCGACGCGTCCCAGCGGCCAAAGCGCAGATTGTCCCGCGCCGATGCAGCAAAGATAACGCTGTCTTGCGGAACCATCGCCATCATATTCCGAACGGTTGCCGGGTCGGCATCCTTCAGATCGACGCCATTCAGCCGGATAACCCCGGTCTCAGGATCATAGAAGCGTAGCGCGAGCTGTATCAGCGTGGATTTGCCTGCACCTGACGGCCCGACGACTGCCACTGTTTCACCCGCCGCAATATCGATCGAGATGCCGTGCAGCGCGGCATCGCCCGGTCGCGTGGGATAGCTGAAATGCACCCCGTCGAACTGGAGATTCGCGCCATGTGGAAGTTGGGGAATCGGTTTGGGCGACGCAGGAGCGACGATTTCAGGCTGCGCCGTCATAAGCTCGTGCAAGCGGCTCGCCGCGCCCGCTCCCCGGAGCAGGTCGCCCCAGGTTTCTGACAGCGCGCCAAATGCGCCCGCAACAAGGCCGCCGGTGAGAACAAAAGCCGCGATACTGCCGCCCGAAAGCCTGCCCGCCGCAACATCCAGGGCGCCTTGCCACATCACCGCAGTGATCGATCCAAAGACCAGAGCGATGACAACCGCCGTCATCGCCGCGCGGAGGAGGATACGGCGCCGGGCCGTCGCAAATCCTGCTTCCACCGTGGTGTCGAAGCGCGCGGATTCCCGCGCCTCCTGCCCGAAAGCCTGAACGATCTTCATGGCGCCCAGCACTTCGGACGTTACGCTGCCGACGGCGGCCAGCCTGTCCTGACTGGCGCGGGAGAGTAGCCGTACGCGGCGGCCGAGGCTGATCATCACGACCAGAATGATGGGGATGCCAAGCACCAGAAGGCCCGCGAGCTTGGGCGCGAGCGCGAAGAGGTAGATGAGGCCACCAACCCCGGTGACCAGATTGCGCAAGGCGACCGACACAGTCGAGCCGACGATCTGGTCGATGATGGCGGTGTCCGCCGTCATCCGCGACGCGATTTCAGATGGCCGGTTCTCTTCGAAAAAGCGGGGTTCCAGGCGCAGCAGATTGGCCTGCGTCGCCGATCGGATATCGGCCACCACCCGTTCCCCAAGCCAGGATACGAAGTAGAAACGTGCCGCCGTTGCCAGGGAAAGGATCAGCACAATCAGCAGCAGATACTGAAACCACCGGCTGATATCCCCGCCGCCCATGAACCCCCGATCGATGACGAGTCGAAAGCCGCTGGGGATGGCGAGTGTCGCGGCGGACGAGACGATGAGCGCGGCGAGCGCGGCGGCGATCCGTCCGGGATAGCGCGTGGCGAAGCGCCACAGCATGGCGAGGCTGCCAAGGGACGAACGCGCGCCGCCGCGCGGCATGGACTTTTCCGCATCTTGCATGGGCGCGCGCTTAGCAGCCCCCGGCGCAAGCCTCAACGAGGATCAGCGGCGCGGCGTCAGCTGGAAGGTGTAATCTCCGCCGCCAGCGTCATGATGCGGCGAGCGGCCGTGCGCCCGGTCAGCGCGTAGGCCATGTCGCCAGCTTCCCAATAGGCGATGATATCGGCTGCGCGCCGGGCGATCAGGGGATGTCCCTCTGCAGGCGTTTCGGCTTTATCCGCAAAGAAGGAGAGTTGTTCGCCTGCCGGTGTCACGATCGAGATGGCTATGGCCGGACTGTCCGGCGTCGGAAAGAGCTGAACGTCGGTAACGCGCCAGCTGCGGGGAAAAGATGGCAGGATGATCCCGGTTGAACGGCGTATTTCCTCGCTGTTGAGGGTCGCGCTTTCCACCTGGGACGCCATGTTCTGCCGCAACAGGCCAGCACGGTGGGAGGCTGCTGCTTCGTCGAGGAAGGGGCTGGCCTGCGCCGCCTGTGGAAACTCGCCCAACGCGCCTCTCGCAATCCAGCCAGTCGCCAGCAGGGCTGCGATCGCGGCTGTCCGGCGCAAATGCTGCCAGCCGCGCCCGCTTTCATTATCGTTGGCGACCGGGATCGACATGTCACGCCTGCGCCCTACCAGCGTGCCCTTGGTGCCGTCATGCATCAGCCGGAAATCGATGTGCGGCCAGCGCTGACGCCAGCGCCGCGCCACGATCCGCTCGCCCGGCCGCGCCGCGTCATCCAGCAAGACAACGGCGTTGGGCGACAGCCGTGCAAACAGGCTGTCTGCTGCGCCTCGCACCAGCGGGTGAACCGACCATGGCGGCCCGTCGATGATCAGCAGGTCGATGCGCTCAGGCAGATCGTCGAGCGCATACCAGCGCCCCGGCCAATCGCCGCTCTCCGATGCCAGCGGCGCATGGCGCAGGTCGGCTTGCAGACCATGATCGCAGAGCCAGTTGCGGGTGGCATCGACAAAGCCGCCATGCTGATCAAAGCTGGTCAGGCGGCCACCACCATGCATCGCTAAGGCCTTAGCCGCAACCAATGTGGAAGCGCCAGCGCCCAGTTCCACGACCTGCGCAGGTCGCAAGCGAGCAATCTCCCGCACGATATGGCGCAGGAAACCGACATCCGCCTTCCAGCTGCCAAGATGGGGAAGCGCATCATGAGGCAGGTTCAACTCATCCATCAGGGCGCGTTTGTCGGCTTTGCGCCCACCCGAAAGGCTGGCGAGCAGCCACGGCCAACTGATCGCCCCGAAACCGATGCGCCATGCCAGATCGGACATCCGGCGTTGTGCCGCACCGTCCTCCTGTTCGGCCAGGGAAAGAAAGCCGGTCAATTCGCGGGAAGTCACGATGCACCCATCCTTATATAAGATCTGGCGGGACTATGCGGCGGCCCGCGATTTTCGCATAGAGCCTGTGTCCGCTCCTTAACTTGCCGCTCAGGAAACGTCGATGACACGTATAATTTCCGCCACTATCGAACGCTGGCCGGTAGCGGGCGCCTTCATCATCAGCCGGGGCGCCAAAACCTCTGTGGACGTCGTGGTCTGTACCGTGAGCGATGGCGTACATGTGGGCAGGGGCGAAGGCACGCCGATCTATTATGAGGGAGAAGCCGCCGAAGGCTGTGCCGCCGCCATCAACGCCTATCAGGGGCCGCTGGATCGCGAGGCACTGCTGGAAGCGATGCCCCGAGGCGCGGCGCGCAACGCGCTTGACTGCGCGTTGTGGGACCTGGAGGCCAGGCAGGCGGGCATTCCCGTTTGGCAACTGGCCGACGTTCACCCCCCCGCACCGCTGCCTACTGCCTTCACCATCAGCCTGAATGACCCCGACCAGATGGAAGCCGACGCCCGTGCCGCGGCGGGCAGGGGCTTTGCCCTGTTGAAATGCAAGCTGACGGGTGAGGGGGACAGGGAACGGATCGCGGCGGTTCGCGTCGGGGCGCCCAGTGCGCGGCTGATCGTCGATGCCAATGAAAGCTGGCATGATCTCGACATTGCGGCCGAAGCGGGCGCTCTCGCTGAACTCGGCGTGGAAATGGTGGAGCAGCCGGTTTTTCACGGGCGTGAGGACAGGCTGGCGGGCGTTAAGGCGCCGCTCCCGCTCTGCGCGGACGAAAGTTGCCACACTCGCGCGGATCTTGATCGACTGGGGGACTTTGACGCGGTCAATATCAAGCTGGACAAGGCGGGCGGGTTGACCGAGGCGCTGGCTCTTGCCCGTGCCGCAAGGGAGCGGGGCTTCCGCATCATGGTTGGTTGCATGCTCGGCACGTCGCTCGGGATTGCCCCTGCGGCGCTGGTCGCGCAGGGCGCCGACTGGATAGACCTGGATGGCGCCCTGCTGCTGGCCAAGGACAGGGATTGTGCCCTCGCCTTGCGGGACGGCATGCTGCAGCCGGGCACGCTCTGGGGCACGGGTCAGTAACCGAGCGTCAGGCCCACGGCATAATATTTGGGACCGACATTGCCTTTCACGCGCAGCTTCGGAACGATCGGCATCGCGATGGTGGCATAGGGTCGGCTGTTGTCACCGCTGAACCGAATGCCCGCGCCGATCGTCGCAAAGGCTGGCAGGTGGTAGGTCGCCTCGACCCGGCCATAAAGCTTCGCCTCGCCATCGCGCAGGTAAACGCCCGCACCGGGGGTCAGGCTGAAACCCGCCACGTCCAGTGCGTAGCCAGCGCCGATTTCGGTGCCCCAATGACCATTCGCCCGGCCGTAATTGACTTCGGCTCCAAGCCCTTCGGCATGCGCCGCAGGAGCCATGGCGAGAGAGCCCATCAATGCAGCGGCGGCGATTTTGGCGCGTGAAATCATCTTAAATCCCCAATCAGCGATGCTGCTGCCTGACCGGCTGACAGGGCCGAGGCAAGCAAGGGGAAGGTGAAGCGAATCGAAAACCCGCTCAGGTGAGCCGCGCAGCTCCCCCATGCTCGATGTGGATGGGATCGGGATAGGGCATGATCGTCCGCCCGTCCGGCGCTGCGGTAAAGCTCGTCTGGGTGGGATAGGCAAATTCAATGCCTTCCGCCTTGAATCGCTTCCAGATCGCAATGCCGATGCGGTGGCGCGACTGAAAATAATCATGCGTGTCGGGGTAGGGCACATCGAAATTGAGTTCGTAATCCAGCGAGCTCGCGCCAAAGCGCACCAACCCCGCATTAACGAAGTGCATGCCTTCGTCCGTCACGATCTCTTCCAGCAAGGCCGGGATGGCGTCGGCCTTTTCATCCGGCGTCTGGTAGATGATGCCGATGGCAAAGGTGACGCGGCGCTGCTCCAGCGTTTGAAGGCTGGTAATCTCCTTTTGCAGGAGGTTGGCGTTGGAGATGACCTTCTTCTCGCCAGTCATGGCGCGCAGGCGTGTGCTCTTGAGGCCAATGCGTTCGACCCGTGCGGTGGTCTGGTCATAGGTAATCACCTCGCCCCGGCGGAAGGGCTTGTCGAAGATGATCGACAGGGCAGCGAACAGGTCCGAGAAGATGCCCTGCGCCGCGAGGCCGATGGCGATGCCGCCGATGCCAAGGCCCGCGACCAGACCCGTTACGTTGACGCCCAGATTGTCGAGTACGACGATCAAGGCGATGGCGAACAGGCCGAAGGTCACGAGGACGCGGATCAAGCCCATGGCGTTGGCCAGGGTTTCGCCATGAGCGTCTTCGCCAACGGTCTTGCGTTCAACGAGGCCCAGGATGATCTCGCGCGCCCAGATGGCGGCCTGGAAAACGGCGGCGATGGTGAAGAGGAACGCTACCGTCTTCAGCACCATCTGCGGAGGATTGGCGTAGCTGACCACCAGCCGCGCGGCGACCAGGGCCATGAAGAAGTGGGTGGTCCGGGCGATGGCACGGCCAACGACGTTGGAAACGCCAAGCGTGCTGCCCGGCTTGCCCCTGAACCGCTTGCCGAATTGCCGCAGCGCGGCGAGGGCGAGATAGATGGCGATGCCTGCCCCGACGGCCATCACTATCTGCAAAGAGTGAATGGCAAACCAGTTCGTCGTGGCGTGCCACATTTCCGAAAGGTTGGGAGCGCGAACCGTGAAGGCCGGGTCATTCTTTGCAGCCATGGGGATCCCTGAAAAATCTAAGCGGTCAGGCCGCCAGAGGAAGAGAGGAGCTTGCCCCGCATTCTTCCAGAAAGGCGATCAGTCCGCGTTCGTAGCGGGTGAGATAGCGCGTACTGCGCGGCAAGCGAAGCCCTGCCCGCCATTCATCCTGTCCCGACTTGCACAATTCGATCAGCGCTGGATGAATATAGCTTTTACGGCTGATGGCGGGGGTGTTGCCGAGGGCTTCGGCCACTGGCGCGACCATCTGCGCGAGCGATACAGGGCCGGAGGCTAAAGCCTCGAAGGCGACGGCCGATGCGCCCCATGTGCGGAAATGCTTGGCGGTGAAGTCATGCCGCATGGCTTCCGCTATATAGGCGTTCACGTCTCCGGAAGTGATCGGCCGGGCGATCCCTTCCTCGTCCAGATATTGGAACAGATGCTGCCCCGGCAGGTCCTGCATCGCGCGCACAAAGCGGAGCAGCCGCCGGTCGCTGATCGTCAGGTCATGTTCGCGCCCCGACTTGGCACGATAGCGCAACCGCAGCTTCTGCCCGCTAAGGTCGACATGGCGGCGGCGCAGCGTCGTGGCGCCGAAGCTTTTGTTCGCTGCGGCATATTGTTCATTGCCCACGCGTACTTTCGCAAGGTCCAGCAGGCGGACAACCGCGGCAAGGGTCCGTTCCTTCCGCAAGCCCCGGATCGACAGGTCCGCCTCTATGCGCGCGCGCAGGCGGGGCAGCGCGCGGCCGAACAAGGCGCAGCCGCCATATTTCTTGGCTTCGCGCGCGGCGCGGAACTCCGGATGATAGCGATATTGCTTTCGGCCCCGGTCGTCATAGCCGGTGGCTTGGATATGGCCATGCGGCAGCGGGCAGAACCAGCAATCACGGTAAGCGGGCGGCATACCGATGGCGTTCAGCCTGTCGATTTCGTCCCGGTCGGTGATCCGCGTGCCGTCGGCAAGGAAATAGGCCCATCCCCGTTTCAAAGCGCGACGCGCTATTCCCGGCATGCTGTCATTGGCGTGGACGAGGCGTTGCGGCATTTGGCTCCTTCTCAAGAGCCATTAACCCGTCTTACCGCGCTTGCGTTCCCCGGCCTCGACGCGTGGGGTCAGGATCGGCCGGGCTGTGAGCCGGTCAAGCGCCAACGAAGCGCTCCGCTGCTGCGCAAGCGCCAATGCTCAGGATGGCGGCGGATGACCGATAGATGTGCGAGGGTCAGGGTCGCCGCCAATATCGCGGCGGGCATGGCGATCATCGCCATATTGGGCAGCAGCAGCGCGATCGCGAAGAAGCCCAAGGCTGTGGCTGCGGCGATCATGGTGGACCGTGCTTCACCGTCCGGCCCGCGCATCCAGAATATGCATCCGCTCACCCCCAGCGCGAAAGCCATGGCGAGTCGGGCAGGCTGACCCTGCCCCGCAAGGCCGCAGCCGATGAGCAGAAGAAGGATAAGGAGCGCGATCCCGGCACGAGGCAGACGGCCAAGCAGATAGGCTCCGGCAGGATAAAGCAGCAGCTCCGCCATCAGCACCGCTGCCAAGATCGATCCGGCAAGTGCCGCCTGCTCTGGCCCGGCGATGACCGCCACCACTGCCGTGGCAGCCCAGGGAACGAGGCGTTCGGGCGCCATGCGAATATGGCTGACCCAGCCGCGCAGGCCCGCGCGGGTTTCCCATCGCCGGTCCGCAAGGCGCAGTTGGAAAGCCGCGATAATGAACAGCGCTTCCACGCCCCATGGCAGGAATTCCCTGCCGATCATGGGCGACGCCAGCACCAGTCCGAGCAACAAGCCATGGGCGATGCCCAGAATGCGGAGTTCTCCGCTCATCATACTCCCCCTGTGATCGGCTTTGAGGGCCGGAACGGAATGGCCGGGGCTCGCGCACCTTCCCGCTGCTTGCGCGTGAGATAGGTGTCGAGGCCGATTTGCAGCGATAGCATCATGAAGATGAAGGGTTGGTAAGCGATGCCGACGAACAGCGACCCTATCATGTAGATGACATGGCCTTGCTGAAGCGCGAGTGCGAATGGCGCGATCCACGCCTCGCCCGGACCATCGCAGCCCCGATGGCGCCGCCGGATCGCCTCGGTGCGAATGAAGCAGATGACGTGGATCAGCAGCCACAGCGCGAAGCCGAAATAGCCCTGCTCGCCCAGCATCTCGAAATAGGCGCTGTGGTAGGCGCGGCCCTTGTCAGTAACGAGCCGCCGCTCCATGCGCGACCCGCCGCTGTCGGTCACCCGTTCCTGCATGAAATAGGTGAAGCTGTTCTGAAGGTAATTGTCGAAGCCGCCGCCGCCGGGATGCTCTTTCACATAGTCCAGCGTCCATTTCCAAACGGCGAGGCGGGTGGAAGCGCTTTCGTCGCCCTGATGATTCTCGATGGTGGACATGCGCTGGGTGAAGCTGGCGGGCAAGAAGGGGATGGCGGCAAGCGCGGCCACAGCCAGCAATGGGCCATAGACGAACCGCCGCTTCGACCGCATCAGCATCATGCCAGCAAGGATGACAATGCAGACGAGGCCCGTGCGGGCTTCGGTGCCGATCGGCATCAACAGGCAGGCGAAGCACAGCGCATAGGCGAAGGTTCGCACCCGCCAGTCCGGCGGAAAGATGGTGCCGTGTTTCGCCAGCCAAAGGATGAGCGGGATCAGCGAGATGGCGACGCAGCTGATGATGCTGCCTTCGTACAGGCCGCTATTATTATCGACCATCAGGTTGAGGACGCCATAGCCCCCGCCCGACAGCGCCGTCTTCATGCCGCCATTGATGATGATGGTGCTCGCACACAGCACCATGAACAGCGCCAGCGCTTCCAGCCGCAGCCGGGTGCGCAGGGTCAGCGGCAGGAAGATCGCGAAGATCATCGCCTTCCACACCCATTCCCACTTGGTATGGGCGTTGAGCGGGAAGTCGGCCGTCGCGGTCGTATAGCCGCACCAGGCCAGCAAGATCAGCAGCAGCAATTGCCGCATGGAAAAGCGGCAGTCCGTCTTCTTGTCCACCAGCAGCCATGCGCCAACCGCCAATGCGAAGGCAATCGCGGAGATCGGGATGCGATTCAGAAGAAAGTAGGACAGCCGCTGCGGCGAGACGATGTCGATATAGGCGTAGACGGCGACCAGCAGGAAAGGACGCCGCAGCCCCAGCAGAAAGAAGGCGCCAAGGAAGGCGAGGAAGAACAGGTCACGCATCGCGCGATTGCTCCACCTGCGATTCGTCATCCAGATCGGCGCGCGGCAGCAGGCGCCAGGCCGCCAGCATGATGACGCCATGGCTGATCAGCAGGGAAAGGGCGTCAATCATCGCGCGAAGAGTTCTTCCATGGCCACGGCCTTTCCCTAGCGTGGCAGAGTTGACGGGCCGTTAAACCTTTTCCGGCACAAGAAGCGTCATGACTCGGATACTCCATGTGCTCGATCACAGCCTGCCGATGCATAGCGGCTACACCTTCCGCACGCGTGCGATCCTGCGAGCGCAAATGGCGCAGGGCTGGGATGTGCGGGGAATCACCGGATTGCGTCACGGCGCCAAAGGCCCAGCAGAAGAGGTCGTGGACGGCCTTCATTTTCATCGCACGCCGGGCACACCGGCAACCGGCAATCCGTTGCTGCGCGAATGGCGAGACATCGCGGCGCATGCGGACGCGATCGATTCGCTGATCGCTCGGTGGCGGCCGGACGTAATCCACGCCCACTCGCCCGTGCTGAACGCCATGGCGGCGCAACGCGCGGCCAAGCGGCATGACATTCCGATGATCTACGAAATCCGCGCCTTCTGGGAGGATGCAGCCGTCGGAAACGGCACCGGCACGGAGGGCAGCCCACGCTATTGGCTGACGCGGCAACTGGAAACGCATGCGGTGCGCGCGGCTGATGCCGTCGCGGTAATCTGCGAAGGGCTGCGGAGCGACCTGGTCGCGCGCGGGATAGACCAGGCCAAGATCATCGTCTCGCCCAACGGCGTGGACATGGAGCAATTCGGAACGCCGGTGCGCCGCGATCCGGCGCTTACCGCAAGGCTGGGGCTTGAGGGCGCCGACGTGGTCGGCTTCATCGGCAGCTTCTATGATTATGAAGGTCTGGATGACCTCATCGCCGCGATGCCCCGGCTGGTGCGCGCGCGGCCCAAGGTCAAGCTGCTGCTGGTAGGCGGCGGCCCGCGCGAACAGGCGCTGCGGGATCAGGCGACGGCCTCGCCCTTCGCCGACCATATCGTCTTCGTAGGGCGCGTCCCTCATGATGAGGTCGAGGATTATTATGCGCAAGTCGATGTCCTCGCTTATCCGCGCAAGGCGATGCGGCTCACCGACCTTGTGACCCCGCTCAAACCGCTGGAGGCGATGGCGCAGGGGCGGCTGGTGGCTGCCTCTAATGTCGGCGGTCATCGCGAGTTGATTGAGCATGGGGTGACCGGCACGCTGTTCGCGCCCGGCGATCCGGCGGCGATTGCGGCCGCTTTGGCAGAGATGTTCGCTGATCGTGGTTTCTGGGACGATCGGCGGGCAACGGCCCGCGCCTTTGTCGAGCGGGAGCGTAACTGGTCGTCAAATATTCTTCGTTATGGGCCTGTCTATGAGCGGTTGCTGGCGCAGCGGATCGCGCGCGTTCGCGCCGCCGCCTGAACTGCAACATGGCGGCGGTTCGACTTCATAGGGCGATGACCCCGGCCGTGCTGGCAGGGCTGGCGTTCGCGCTGATCCTGTTGGCGATGCCCGTGGGACTGGTCGAGACAATCGTCGCGTCGAGCGGGCTAAGCGAAGCCTTGCCTGCCGCCGCGCCGCCATTGGGGTTGAAAGCGCGCCTGCTCGTCGCAGGCTTCGGCGCGCTGATGGCGATGGGCTTCGTAAGTTTCAACGTGGCGCCCGTGCCGATGAAAAAGGATCGACGCTCTCGCAGCGTTACAGGAGTGAGTGAAATGGGTTTTGCATTGCCGAAGCTGAACTGGCTGTCTCGCGGCCGGACCTCGGGAGCCTCCAGAATATCGCGCCCGCTGATGCGCCGCGCCGACGCGCATCCCGACGCCCCGGCGCGTGCCCCCATCTTTGCGAGCCGCGACTTTGGCGGCTTGGAGATTTTCCCCCGGATTGGCCCCGCGCGCGGTGAACAGTTCGAATCGGCTCAACCGGAAGCGGAGGCGGTAATCTTGCCGGGCGCGCCGACGCCAGCAGAGGCCCCGGACATTCATTCAGCGGTCGATGCCGCGTTTGAAGCGGTGAGCGTCATTGCCACCGATCCCGCCCCCGCCGATCTGTCCAACGACATCCCGCCAGCTCCCAGCTTGCCTTCGCTGGCTGAACTCACCGCGCGGTTCGAGAAAGGCCTAACCGATCGTGTGCGCGGCACCAGGACTGCTGCCGCCGACGGTGTCATCGCTGACATGCCGACCGAACAGCGGGTCCCGGTGCGGGATCGAGTCGAAGATGATGTCGATCAGGCGCTGCGCGCTGCGCTTGGCACATTGCGAGCCATGGCGGATCGGACGCGCTGAGGACTGCCGCTCACCAATCTTCGATCGTCAGCGCCGACAGTTCGATCCACTCCTCTTCCAAAGCCGACCTGCCGCCATCAATTATGATGTCGGCGACGAAATGTCTGGGCAGCGTCCATTCGGCCTCCTCCAGCCCCTCGGCAAACCGGGCTCGTCGATCTTTGGCGTCCGGTCCCTTTATCCGCAGGGTGATGACGTGCCGCCTCCCCTGGAACAATGCGCTGGCCCAGGGACGGCTCATGGCGCGTTCGATGCTCGCGGGTTCGCCTGCACGCTCGATCAATTGGGCCAGCAGTCGGGGCAGGGGGTCCTGTCCACTTAGGCGCCTTCCTTCATTTTCGACCAGTTTCCGGCCTTGGCGGAGATGATCCAGACTTGTCATTGACCCGCGCTCCTGCGATATGTGTTCATGAAATGTTCTATACGTCTCTTGATCCGTTCCCCCGGTTCGCGACCTTGACGCAGGTCGAACACCAGACGGGGATCGCGAACGCTTTCACGGCCAAAGCGTGTCGCCGGAATGCCGTTGTCCCGCAGGAACTTCTCTACGGCGCGAATCAGCATGCGGTTCAATCTCCCTCATCAACGCGATTCGCCCCCTGCGAATCCCTAAGTGTTTTCCTATTTCTCCCCCTATTTCCTACTTGTCTAGGAAAATTCCTATCATTATGGATGAATCATGATCGGTAATGGAGAAGATCCGCGCGTGGTGCTGGAACGGCTGATTGCCGAGAGGGGGGAGAATTATGCTGATCTATCCCGCCTGCTGAAGCGTAATCCGGCCTATGTTCAGCAATTCATCAAGCGCGGCACGCCCCGCAAACTGGATGAGGAGGACCGGCGGGTGCTGGCCCGCTATTTTGGCGTTGCCGAAGACCTGCTGGGTGGGCCGGGGCGCCAGGCCCCGGTGGAAAGGAAATCGCGGCCTCTGCCCGCAGTGGTGCCTGTGCCGCGCCTGTCGCTCGGGGCGTCGGCCGGACCCGGTTCGCTTGACGATGATGAGCGGGCGGCGGGCGTCATGGCTTTCGACGCGAACTGGTTGCGCCATCTGGGCGTGAAGCCTCAACGAGTCTCCATCATCCGGGTGGATGGCGAATCGATGGCGCCGACGCTTAATGATGGTGACGAGATCATGGTCGACCATGATGACGACGCGATGCGGCTGCGCGATGGGGTATATGTGCTGCGACTGGACGGCGTGCTGATGGTGAAGCGTATCGCGATGGGGCCACGCAGAGGACTGTTCAGTGTGCGCAGCGACAATGTCCATTATCCCGATTGGGTGGACATCGATCCATCGCTGGTGGCGATCGTCGGCCGGGTCGTGTGGACGGGGCGGCGGCTGGTCTAGCTTGGCGACGCATCGGCGACCTCCTATGTGCGATGGGCAAGGAGGCCCGGATTGAACGACAATGACGCGGTGATACGCAAGGCGATCGAGTGGCGTGGCGCGCCCATGGCGCTGGCAACGGTCGTATCGACATGGGGATCGGCCCCCCGGCCGCGCGGCAGCCACATGATCGTCCATCGCGACGGCCGCTTCGAAGGCAGCATTTCAGGCGGTTGTGTTGAGGCCGACGTCCTGCAACGGGCGGAGGAGGTCATTGCGGGCCGCCCGGCGCATCTCGAACGTTATGGCGTTGCCGATGATGACGCCTGGTCCGTGGGCCTTCCCTGCGGAGGCGAGATCAGCGTGCTGGTCCAGCCGGTGGAGGACGGGAGCTTCGCGCCTACGCTGTTCGACCGGATTGCTGATGCCCGCGATGAGGGGCGGTCCCTCATCCTTTCCACCGACCTTGGTACAGGCATCACCCGTGAAGCAGTGATCGAGGGCCAGTTTCACAACCGCTACGATCCGCCGCGCCAGTTGCTGATCGTGGGCGCGGTGCAGATCGCCCAGTCCTTATGCGCGCTTGCCCAGGCAATGGGCGTCAGACCCGTGGTGATCGATCCGCGCGGCCGCTTCCTGACAGAGGAACGTTTCCCCGGCGTCGAGCTGGACGACCGGTGGCCCGACGAGGCGATCGCGGCGCGCCGCCCCGGCGAAGCGACGGCAATTGTGACGCTCAGCCATGATATCAAGATCGACGATCCGGCTCTGGTCGCTGCCCTGCGCGCGCCGACCGGCTATGTCGCTGCGCTGGGGTCGCGAAAGAGCCATGCCGCGCGGTTGGAGCGCCTGTCGGCAATGGGCTTTTCCGCAGAGAAACTTGAGCGAATAGACGGCCCGGCGGGGCTCGACATCGGGGCCGTAGGGGCGGCTGAGATCGCCCTGTCCATCGCAGCGGGCATGATCGCAGGCTTCAACGCGCGTAGCTGACCGGCGTCGTCAACAGCATTTGCCGCCATTTTTCCCGCCATAGCGGGCCTCCTGCCGCTCGCGGAAAAACTCGGTAGGCGTCATGACCGGCTCGCCGGGGTGGTGCATGTGCATGTGGCGGGCATAGCCCTCATAGTCGGGAACGCCTACCATCATCATCGCCATCCGCCGCACCCTGTCGAACAAGCCGATCATTCCGCTGGCACCAGAGAGGCGGGGATTTCGCGCGCCGTCGGCGCATCGGCCCGACGTGCGGCGAGGCAGGTGCGGACGGTGAAGAACAGCAGCGAAAGCACCACCATCAGGAAGATGGCGACCAGTCCGGCGTCCACCCGGTCGTTGAAGACGATCTGCTGCATTTCGGCCATCGACTTGGCAGGGCTAAGCAACTTGCCCTCGTTCGCCGCTGCCGAGAATTTCGCCGCATGCGCCAGGAAGCCGACCTTCGCATCGGCCGAAAACAGCTTCAGCAGTCCGGCCGACAATGTGCAGACCAGCAGCCAGGCGGTCGGGATCATCGTCACCCAGGCATAGCGGTTCCGCTTCATCCGGAACAATACCACCGTCGCCAGCATCAGCGCGATCGCCGCCAGCATCTGGTTGGAGATGCCAAACACTGGCCATAGCGTGTTCACGCCGCCCAGCGGGTCCGTGACGCCCTGATAAAGGAAGAAGCCCCAGGCCGAAACCGTCAGCGCGGTGGCCACCAGCCCCGGCACGATACCCGCTGAATCCTTGAAGCGGGGCATGGCCAGCCCGATCAGGTCCTGCAACATGAAACGGCCCGCGCGCGTGCCTGCGTCAACCGCCGTCAGGATGAACAGCGCCTCGAACAATATGGCGAAATGATACCAGAAGGCTTTCATCGCTGGGCCGCCGATCACATGGGAAAAGATTTCCGCCATGGCTACGGCCAGCGTTGGCGCGCCGCCTGTGCGCGAAATGATCGTATGTTCGCCTACATCCTTGGCGGTTTGCGCGATCAGGTCGGGGGTAATAGGGAAGCCCATCGCGGTGACGGCGGCGGCCGCGCTGCTCGCGTCGGCGCCAATCACCGCCGCCGGGCTGTTCATCGTGAAATAAATGCCGGGATCGAGGATCGACGCGCCCACCAGCGCCATGATCGCGACGAACGCCTCCATCAGCATCGCGCCATAGCCGATCAGCGGCGCATCGCCCTCGCTCGCGATCAGCTTGGGTGTCGTGCCGCTGGCGATCAGGGCGTGAAATCCCGATACCGCGCCACAGGCGATGGTGATGAACAGGAAGGGGAAGAGCCCGCCCGACCAGACCGGGCCATTGCCGTTCACGAACTGCGTCACGGCATGCATTTTGAGCGGCGGCGCCATGATGACGATGCCGATGGCAAGTGCGGCGATCGCCCCGATCTTGAGAAAGGTCGACAGATAGTCGCGCGGCGCCAGCAGCAGCCAGACCGGCAACACCGATGCCACCGCGCCATAGCCGATCAGTATCCAGCACAATTGCACCGGCGTGAAGGTGAAGACCGGCCCCCATAGCGGCGATTGCGCGATGGATTGCCCATAAATGATCGCCGCCAGCAGGCCGATGAGGCCGATCAGCGACACCTCGCCAATCCGCCCCGGCCGTATCCAGCGTGTATAGGCGCCCATCAGCAGGGCAAGCGGCATCGTGGCGGCAACGGTGAACATGCCCCAAGGGCTTTCCGCTAGCGCCTTCACCACGATCAGCGCCAGCACGGCCAGGATGATCACCATGATCATGAAGGCGCCGAACAGCGCGATCGTCCCTGCGGCCTGCCCCATTTCCATGCGGATAAGCTCGCCCAGCGACTTGCCGTCGCGGCGCATGGAAATGAACAGGACCATGAAATCCTGCACCGCGCCCGCCAGCACCACGCCCGCGATGATCCAGATGGTGCCGGGCAGATACCCCATCTGCGCGGCAAGGACTGGCCCCACCAGAGGACCAGCACCCGCGATCGCCGCGAAATGATGGCCGAACAGGACCACGCGGTCGGTCGCGACATAATCAAGCCCGTCCGCTCGCCTTAGCGCGGGCGTGGGCCGTGCAGGATCGAGCCGCATCACATGCCGCGCAATGTAGAGCGCGTAATAGCGATAGGCGACCAGGAAGCTGCTGACCGCTGCAACGACGATCCAGAGCGCATTGACCGCCTCGCCCCGGGATATCGCAACCACTGACAGAGCGATCGCCCCGACTATGGCCGTCAGGATCCAGGGGATGTGCCGGGTCATCACTCTCTCTATCTTTGTTCGTGGAACGCGGCCGCCACAGTAGGGCCGCCCATTTCAAAGACAATCATTGATATGGGACGTCATGTTTCCGCCCGAACGGCCATTCGATTGCCGTGCTGGACCACAAGGCCCACCATATGATCAACGGCTGCAACAGCAGGCGCGGGCCGTGATACCACCAGCTCAAATGCACGCCGCTCAATGGAATATCGTTGAGCGCATGGTTCAGATTGGCTGGCCACACGCAAAGGGCGTAAAGGGCAAGGCCGATCCCGGCGGCCCTACGCAGTCTAGGGATATGCAATCCCGCAGCGCCCGCAATTTCCGCCACGCCGGTCAGCGCGATGATGTCAGCAGGGTGGGGGACCCAATTTGGCGTGATGGCGATGAAGCCGCCGGGCCGGGTCAGATGGGCGACGCCCGCGATCAGATAAAATAGGGACAATATCCAGCGTGACGCCGTCCTGAAGCGATCTCGCTTGCCCGTCCATCCGTCAAGATCAGAGCTGGACCTCCCCTTCATCCTCTCCATCCCAATAATGCGCCCGTTCCGCGCCGACCTTGATCATCACGAGCCCCGGCGTGTCGATGCCTTCATCGAACCAGCGGTCAAGATCGCTGTTCCAATGCGCCTTGAATGCCGCCTTGTCACGGACAAGATCGGCGCGTCCTTCTATCGCCACGAATAGTGGCCGCTGCTTCAACAACCCGGCCGAACCCTGAAACGCCAAGCCAACCTTCGGGTCGCGCTCGATATCGTGGACCATGACGGTGTTGTCGGTGGTGAAATAATAGCTGTCACCATCATAATCGACGTCGCGATTGTTGCTCATCGGCCGTGCGGCGATCTGGCCACCTTCAGCGCGAGTGGAAAGCATGGCGAAGTCGATATCCTTCATCTTCTTCGCGAGCTGCGGCAGCGAGAGGTGGGCCATCGGACACTCCTTGGTTGAGACCATGCCCAACGTCCCAATGGCGGATCGGCTCCCAGGACTCGCTATCAGCGCCATAGGAACATATAGTGAACATACCGACTCGAAAGGATCAGCCATGCGCCATGACATGCGCGCCGACATCAAATATCGTCTCTTTTTCGCGCTGAAGCCGTCCACCATCATCGCGCGGCAGACCGATCATTTGGCCGAGACACTGGGCGGCGGGGAGCGCCGCATCCGGCCGGAGCATCAGCATGTCACGCTGGCCGTGACCGCCGACTATGTCGAATATCCCTATGCGGTGATCAAGGCGTTGTTGCGGGCAGGGACTACGGTTGAAGCTGAACCTTTTGACATGAGGCTCGACCGACTAAGCTTCAGCAATCGCTCCGCCGCCCTGCGCCCTTCGCGATCCCTGCCGCTGCTCAATCAATTACAGAAGTCGATCATCGACGCGATACGGGGGGCAGGCGTGGCCTTGCGCCCCGGCTGGACCTTCAGCCCGCACCAGACGCTATTCTACAGGGATGGCCCTCCGGCGCAGCAAAGTATCGACGGCTTCCTGTGGTCGCTCGACCAGTTTGTCCTGGTTTGCAGCCATGTGGGCCGCACCCGGCACGATATTCTTGGCACCTGGACGCTTAAAGGAGACGGGCAATATGAACTGTTCTGATCCCGGCCTTGGCTGTTTGGCGAATGGGATAGCTTAATGCGTCAGCGGAAGGGGGGCGCCTGCTGCTCCGCTTTAACAGAGACCTCACCCTTCGGTGACACTCGCTAGAACGGCCGCCCGAAGTTCCGCTATGCCCATGCCCTTTTCGCTTGAGGTCGGGATAATCTCGGGATGGGCAGCGGGCCGTTTCCGGACGGCATCGCCAGTCGCCTGGATCACTTCGGCGAGATGGCTGGCCTTTACCTTGTCCGCTTTGGTCAGGACGATGCGATAACTGACGGCCGCCGCGTCCAGCATGTCGAAAATCTCATTATCGACATCCTTGATGCCATGCCGACTGTCGATCAGGACGAGTGCGCGCTTCAGCTTCGCCCGCCCGCGCAGATAGTCGTTCACCAGGAAACGCCACTGGCGCACCATATCCTTGGGCGCGCGGGCATAGCCATAACCAGGCATGTCGACGAGGCGAAAGCGCAGCGGGTCGCCGACATCGAAAAAGTTCAGTTCCTGCGTCCGTCCCGGCGTGTTCGACGTGCGGGCAAGCCCGTTGCGGCCCGTCAGCGCGTTCAGCAGGGACGATTTGCCGACGTTCGATCGGCCCGCGAACGCCACTTCATTGACCGACATGTCGGGCAGGAACTTCAAATCCGGCGCTGACTTGAGAAAGGTGATCGGCCCGGCGAACACCTTGCGCGCTTCTTCGATCAACTCTGCCTGTTCCTGCTCGTCCACTGGGATATCCGCCTTATTTCGCCGGAGCCGCGTTCAGCACGGGGTGGCGCTTGTAGAGCCACCACTGCTGCAGCATCGACAGGCAATTGTTGGTGATCCAGTAGACCAGCAGGCCCGCAGCAAACGGCGCCATGATGAACATCATCATCCACGGCATGATTGAGAAGATCTGCTGCTGCATCGGGTCCATCTGAGCCGGATTCAGCTTGAACTGCAGCCACATCGAAATGCCCAGCAGCAGCGCCAGCACGCCGATCGCCAGGAAGGACGGCGGGGTGAAGGGCAGCAGGCCGAACAGGTTGAGAATATGCAGCGGATCGGGCGCGGACAGATCCTTGATCCACAGCACGAAGGGCTGATGACGCATTTCGATCGTCAGCTGCAACACCTTGTACAGCGCGAAGAAGATCGGGATCTGGATGAAGATGGGCAGACAGCCGGCGAGCGGGTTCACCTTCTCGCGCTTGTACAGCTCCATCATCTCCTGCTGGAGCTTGGGCTTGTCGTCCTTATACTTCTCCTGCAACGCCTTCATCTTGGGCTGCACCGCGCGCATCGCCGCCATGCTGGCGAACTGGCGCTGGGCGACGGGGAACATCAGCGCGCGGACCACGAAGGTCAGGCAGATGATGGCCACGCCGAAATTGCCGATATGTTCGAACAGCCAGTGCAGCAGCGCGAAGATCGGCTTTTCGAACCAGTAGAACCAGCCCCAGTCGATAGCCCGGTCGAACAGCGGAATGCCCGCATCCTGATAGGCTTCGAGCGTCTTCACTTCCTTCGCGCCCACGAACAGGCGCACCGTCTGGGTGACGGCCTTGCCCGGCGCCAGCATGGTCGGAGCCAGGCTGTAGTCGGCCTGATATTGCGTGCCGGCACCCTTACGGAATTGACCCTCAAATGCTGCCTTCTGGTCGGGGACCAGTGCCGACAGCCAATATTTGTCGGTGAAGCCCAGCCAGCCGCCTGTGGACTGGAAGCTCTGGCTGGAAGGACCCTTGTTCAGGTCTTTGTAGTTCACATCATAGTTGGCAGCGCCGTTGAACACGCCCATCGGGCCGACATGGATGGTCCAGGTGTCCGGGTCCTTGGGGATGCCGGTGCGGTTGATGTAACCATAAGGCTTCACCCCGACCACGCCAGTGCCGCTGTTCACGACCTTCTGCTGCGCGGTGATCATGTAATTATCATCCACCGACAGGCGGATTTCGAAGGCCTGGCCCGCACCATTGTCCCACCGCAGGGTCACGGGGTTGGTCGGGGTCAGTTCCTTCGCATCGGACGTCCATACGGTGTTCGCGTCAGGGGCCTTCAACCCTTCGCCTTGCCAGCCGAAGCCAGCAAAAAAGGCGTCGCTCGTGCCCGAAGGGCTGTAGAGCCGGATCGCGGGCGAATTTTTCGCTATCGTTTCGCCATAGGTAGGCAGCACGATATCGTCGATGCGCGCGCCCTTCAGGTTGATGGAGCCGATCAGCTTGGGCGTGCGGATCGCGACGCGCGGGCTTTCTTTCAGAACCAGCGTGCGATCACGAGTCGCGGATGGACTGCTCGCTACCGGGCTTGATCCCTGCGCCACCGGCGTGGTCTTGCCCCCTTCGATCTTCGTCGCGGGCGGGTTCGCGGCAGGGAAGAAATGCTTGGCAATATAGGGCCAGCCGAACAGGATCGCTGCGGTCAGTAGCACCGCCAGAACAATATTCTTCTTGTCGTCCACGCTTGTCGGCTCCGCCGTGTCTTGTGAAAATTCGTATCAGGGGACCGGGTCGTAGCCCGAACCGCCCCAAGGATGGCATCGCATTAGCCGCTTCGTGGCGAGCCAGCTACCCTTCACCGCACCATATTTGCGGATGGCTTCTATGGCATATTGCGAACAGGACGGCGCATAACGGCAGCTGGGGGGCAATATGCGCGAAGGGCCAAGCTGCCAGAAGCGCGCAATCAGGATAAGCAGACGAGCGATCATTGCTACTGAGCGCCCTGTTCGCGGGAAGGTTTCTTTCGCGGAGGCCCTCGATGGGTGCCAGCAGGGCGGCTCATCACCTTGCCCAGAGCCTTTTCCAGTTCCGACCGGAGCAACGCAAAGTCGCGCTCGATACCTTCGGAACGGCCGATCAGCACATGGTCCGCGCCCGCGACTCCGTGGATAGGCAACAAATCCCGCGCCAAGACGCGAAAACGGCGCTTCATCCGGTTGCGGATGACAGCGCCGCCAATCTTTTTCGTAACCGTGATGCCGATACGCATCGCCGGATCGCCATCGCCACGTTCGCGCACCAGCAGGACAAAGCCCGGCATCGGCGCGCGCCGCCCACGATTCGCCGCCAGAAAATCAGCGCGCCGCCTCATCATGGCTGGCGCGCGATCCGGCGGCGCGTCGTTCAGGCGCTCAGGCTCTTGCGGCCCCGCGAACGGCGGGCGCGGATCACATTGCGGCCGCCGGGGGTCGCCATGCGAGCGCGGAAACCGTGACGGCGCTTCCGAACCAGATTGCTCGGCTGATAGGTGCGCTTCATCGTTCATTCCTCAAGCAAAACGTCAAAATCGGGCGTGACAAAAAAGGGCCGCCGATGGGCGACCGCATGTCAGGGGGCGTCCGATAGGCAAAAGCTGTAGATGAGTCAATGGCGGAGGAGGAGGGATATGCTCAACATGTTCCCTCTCCCCTTCAGGGGAGAGGGCTAGGGAGAGGGGGGCAACGGATGTGCTGTGCGTTCCCCTCTCCCGCCTTCGCTACGCTCGGCACCCTCTCCCCTGAAGGGGAGAGGGAGAAGGTCGCCCACTACTTCGCCCGTACCGCCGCTACCGCTTGCTTGAGCGCATCATAACCGACCGCGCCGTTCAGCACCTGATCACCTACGACGAAGGTCGGCGTCCCCGTAGCGCGCAGCTTTTGCGCCAGCGCGATGTTCGACTGGATTTCACCATCATATTTGCTGTTGGCCATGGCCGCCTCCGCAGCCTTGCCGTCTATCCCGACCTTGGCGGCGGCGCCCAATATGGTGTCTCGCGTGACCTTCCCGCTCGCATACAGCGCCCGATGGAAAGGCATATACTGGCCCTTTTCCGCCGCCAGCAGCGACACCTTGGCCGCATCGGCGCTCTCGTCGGACAGGATCGGCAATTCACGATAGACGACCTTCACCCCCTTGTCCTCGCCCACCAGCTTGGCGAGGTCGGGCAGGGACGCGCGGCAATAGCCGCATGCGTAATCGAAGAATTCGACCACCGTGACATCCCCGTTGGCCGCGCCTTCCCACGCGCCCGCATAGGGTGTTTCGATCGCCTTGCGGCTTTCGCCGATGCTGTCCGACACGCGTTTCGCCTGCAGCCGCTCGACCGCTTCGGGAATGATTTCCGGATGCTCCAGAATATAGTCGCGCACGATCTTCTCGATCGCGGCCTTGTCTCCGGCGGCGACGCTGCCGCTACTCTGCATGCCTAGAGCCGCGCCAGCGGCAGTGGCCGCGATGAAGGCGAGGGCGCCAATGGTCATCTGGATGGTCCTGTTGGAAAGAGCGGCGCGAATGCCGGGTCGAGAGGTTTCGGTCATTTCTTCTTTCGCTTCTGCTCGACGGCTGCGCGGGAGACCATGGCGATATCCTGTGCCCGCAGATAGTCAACCGTGCCGGGCTTCAATCCCTGCATGGCCGCGTCCGCGCTGCGCAGCGCCATCTGGTCGTCGCCCATCAGGGCATAGCGTTCCGCCGTGGCCAGCGCCGCGCGGGGCGTGTCACCACGCCGTTCATAGACGACGCCGAGCTGATACCAGGCGAAGGGATTTTCCCGGTCGCGCGCCACAGCATTACGCAGCACCTGTTCGGCTTCGGCGAAGTTCTTGTCATCCTCCGTAGCGATGAGCGCATGGCCCAGCATCGTGGCGATCAAGGGCTGCTGCGTCAGTTGCACGGCCTCGCGCAGCGGGGGGATGGCGTCGGCGGGCTTGCCGCTTTCCAGCAGCACCTGACCCTTGAGTTCCAGGAAATAAGGGTCATGCGGCTGCGCTGTCAGAAGGGCGTTCACCTCGGCGATCGACTTGTCGGGATAGGCGCTTTTATGCCACGCGTAAGCGCGCGCATAATGCGCAGGGAGAGACTGATCACTCTCGGGATATTTGATCAGCGTTTGCGTGGGTTCGGAAACGAAGCCGACCAGCTTGGCCTTGATGCGTTCGAACCGGGCTTCCAGCTTCGGATCGATCGGTTTGTCCCAAGCGGGATCGACCGTATACACTTCCCGCAGAACATTGATGCGTTCGCCGGACAGCGGATGCGTGCGGCCGTAGCTATCCTCCTGCGGGATCGCGAGACGATATTCCTGGTTCTGTAACTTCTTGAAGAATTCCAGGCTGCCCTTGCCCGATAAGCCCGCCTTGCTCAAATAGCGCGCACCGGCAAGGTCGGCCGAGCTTTCCTGCGCGCGCGAAAAGGCGAGATATTTGCCCATCGCCGCTTGCTGGCCCATGCCCAATATGCCCATGCCCGCTTCCGCGCCGCCTGCCGCAATCGCAGCGGCGCCCAGGACAAGGCTGAGCAGGGTGATGCCGGTCGCCGCCTTCATGCCTTCCGAGGACCGGATGATATGGCCGCCCTCGATATGGCCGAGTTCGTGCGCGACGACCCCTTGCAGCTGGTTCACATTGTCTGCGGCGGCGATCAGGCCGCTATGAACCCAGACATATTGTCCGCCCGCGACGAAGGCGTTGATTTCCGGATCGTTGAGAACCAGCACCTGGACATTGCGCGGTTCCATCCCCGCCGCGCTGACGAGCGGCCCCGACATGTCCGCCATGAAAGCTTCGGTTTCGGCGTCGCGCAGAATCTGTTGCGCCAGCGCGGGCTGGACGATGAATGCCAGCGACGCAGCAGCAATCGCGGCGGCGCGCAGCCAGCGGCGCATCATGGCCGATCACCATGGAGCAGGTAAGAACGCAGCATGTCCGCCCGCCTGCCAGCATCGCCATGAACTTCGCCTGAAGCGAGAACGCCGCCACCTTTCCGGAAAACCGGCAAGGCGGCGGCGTTGCTCATCGGGCGGACGTCCTTACTGACCGAAGGTGCGCTGCCACCATCCACGGCGCGGTGCGCTCTCGTCGTCGTTCGTCTCTTCGCCATCAGCCGTCGAGACCGCGCTCTCACCAGCAGGAGCTGCTGCTGGTGCGCCAGCTTCCGGCGCGACGGCTCCTGCGATCGCGGGAGCCTCCGCCGCGTCCTGGGCAATGGCCTCAACCTTCTTGCGCCGCGTGCGCTTGGGCTTGGCGGGTGCCTCGGCTTCCGGTTCCACGCTCACAACCGGTTCGGCAGGCGCTTCGGGAGCGGCCTCTGCCTTCTTGCGCCGCGTGCGCTTGGGCTTGGCGGGCGCTTCCTCGGCCGCCGCTTCGACCGGAGCCTCGGGGGCCTCCACGGGCGCTTCTACGGCTTCCTTTGCCTTGCGAGCACGGGGGCGACGGCGCGTCTTTGGCGCCTCTTCCTCCGCGGGCGCTTCAGGCGCTGCTTCTGCTACCGTCTCGGCCACAGCCTCAACAGCGGTGGGCTCGGAAGCCTCGACGGCTTCGTTCGCAGCCTCGTCGGCAACCGCTTCGCCCTCGCGACGACGGCGTCCGCCCCGGCGACCGCGACGGCCACGACGGCGACCGGCCTCTTCGCCTTCGCCATGGGTGTCGACAGCCTGTTCTTCGCTCTCTTCGTCAGCCGATTCGGCTTCTTCGCCAGTTTCGTCGCCGGAACCAGCGGCAGCTTCCGCTTCACCCTCGGCGTGATGCTCATCACGCTGGCCGCCACGACGGCGACGACGGCGACGACGACGGCGGCCGCCTTCGCGATCCTCGCCCCGGTCGCCGCGCTCTTCGCGCTCAGCGGCCTCGACTTCCTCGATTTCCTCTTCTTCCAGCTCCTCGACGATATCGAGGTCGTCCTCTTCCTCGACGATCGGAGCATAGCTCACCACCCGTTCCGGACGCGGGCCGCTGGCTTCCACCGACATGCGCGCGCCTTCGACCTCGCCATCGGGCAGGATGGCGATCGTCACGCCATAGCGCTGCTCGATCTCGTCCAGCTCGCGGCGCTTGTTGTTGAGGACATAGAAGGCTGCTTCCTGGCTTGCGCGCAGCGTGACCAGGTTGCCGCGACCACGCGCCGCTTCCTCTTCCAGCATGCGCAGTGCCGATAGGCCCGCCGACGACGCCGTGCGGACAAGGCCGGTGCCTTCGCAATGCGGGCACTGGCGGGTCGATGCTTCCAGCACGCCGGTGCGCAGGCGCTGGCGGCTCATTTCCATCAGGCCAAAGCCGGAGATGCGGCCGACCTGAATACGGGCGCGATCGTCCTTCAGCGCCTCCTTCATCGCCTTCTCGACCTTACGGATGTTGGAGTTCATCTCCATGTCGATAAAGTCGATGACGACTAGACCTGCCATGTCGCGCAGGCGCAACTGGCGAGCGATTTCGCGCGCCGCCTCAAGGTTGGTGGCGACGGCGGTCTGCTCGATGCCATGCTCACGCGTCGACCGGCCGGAGTTGATGTCGATCGATACCAAGGCTTCGGTCGGGTTGATGACGAGGTAGCCACCCGATTTCAGCTGCACGACCGGATTGTACATCGCCGCCAGCTGATCCTCGACGCCTGCCCGCTGGAACAACGACACGGCGTCGGCATATTGCTGCACCCGGCGCGCATGGCTGGGCATCAGCAGCTTCATGAAGTCCTTGGCGGCCTTATAGCCATATTCGCCCTCAACGATGACCTCTTCGATATCCTTGTTGTAGATATCGCGGATCGCGCGCTTGATGAGGTCGCTGTCATTGTGGATCAGCGCGGGCGCTTCGGACTTCAGCGTCTTTTCGCGAATCTCGTCCCACAGGCGGGCCAGATAGTCGAAGTCGCGCTTGATCTCCGGCTTGGTGCGCTGAAGGCCAGCGGTGCGGACGATGCAGCCCATGGTCGAGGGCAGGTTCATCTCCGCGACGATCGTCTTCAGCCGCTTGCGATCGGCGGCGTTGCTGATCTTGCGCGAAATCCCGCCGCCATGCGATGTGTTGGGCATCAACACGCAATAGCGACCGGCCAGCGACAGATAGGTGGTAAGGGCCGCGCCCTTGTTGCCGCGCTCTTCCTTGACGACCTGCACCAGCAGCACCTGACGGCGCTTGATGACGTCCTGAATCTTGTAGCGGCGGCGCAGAGCCATGCGCTTGCGGCGCAGTTCGTCGGCGGCTTCATCGCCACCGCGTTTCCGACGGCCACCCTTTGCAGCGCCTTCACCGCTTTCGGCGGCTTCGCCCTCATCCTCTTCATGATGCGTGGCTTCGACCAGCTCCAGCCCATCATCGCCATGATGATCATCGTCATCCTCGAAATCGGCACGCAGCGCGGCCTCTTCCTCGGCATGCTCGCGCTCTTCGCGCAGCAGCGCCTCGCGGTCTTCGCGCGGAATCTGGTAATAATCGGGATGGATTTCGCTGAACGCCAGGAAGCCGTGGCGATTGCCGCCATAATCGACGAACGCCGCCTGGAGCGAGGGTTCTACACGAGTAACCTTGGCGAGGTAGATATTGCCTTTGAGCTGCTTGTGCTCGGCCGATTCGAAATCAAACTCCTCGATCCGGTTACCTTTGACGACCGCGACCCGGGTCTCTTCCCGGTGGCGCGCATCGATCAGCATACGCATTGTCATTTATTATTCTCCGGCGAAGGCGGCCTGCGGCACTGGGCCGGGCTGCCACGCGATAGTGAAGGGACGAATGCAGTCGCGCCGCCAGCGGCGCGGGTGTTGCTATCGTCCGGTTTGACAGGAAAAACTGCGCTTCTGCTGCATCGGCAGGGCCGGGCAAATCGCCGGTCCGCTCCATCCACGCCGCATCGCCCGCTATCGGGCTCAGCGTGGAATGGAAATCATGCCTCATGCAGCGTCAACCTGTTCGTCGCATCGGGTCTCAAGCGCCTTGGCGCCCGCCGATGCTGCCGTGAAAGTTCCTGATGAAGAAACGGGCCTAATGTGGGCGTTTCTTTCAGGAATGTGAATGGGTAGCAGCCTAAGGCCAGCCTAGCAACGTCCCCCGCAAAATTGTTTGGTCCAGGACGAATGCTGCCATTCCTGCGTTTAATCGCCCAACATGGTGAAGCAAAGGTAAACGCAGGGTCGAATGGCCGCCGCAGAAATGGGGCTGGACGGCATGGGGCGGTGCGGGGCACAAGCGCGCCATGCTGCACGCCCTTGCCCTGGCAACTGCTTTTCTGGCCGGTCCTCAGGGGACGGAGCGCATCAGCTACGACAAGCCAGCGTCTATGGCGCCCCGTCCGGCCAAGCGACTGCACAGCATCACCGTGCCGATCCCGCCGGTTGCGCGCGGTCTCTCGCTGCCAAGGGTGGAAGGATCAGCCGACGCGTCACGCCCGTTGATCGTCATAGATGCGGGGCATGGCGGGCATGATCCCGGCGCGATCAACGCGGAAACCGGCGAGCGCGAAAAGGATCTGACGCTCGCGATCGCGCAGGCGATCCGGGATCAGCTGGTGAAGTCGGGCCGTCTCCGCGTCGCGCTGACAAGGGATGACGACCGCTTTCTGGTCCTGCAGGAACGTTATGGCATCGCGCGGAAGATGAATGCGGACCTTTTCATTTCCGTCCATGCCGATTCGGCGGACAATCATGAGGCGCGGGGCGCGACGGTCTACACCCTGTCGGAAGTGGCATCGGATCGGGAAGCGGCGCGGCTGGCGGCGCGGGAGAACAGGGCGGACGTTCTGAACGGCGTTAATCTGGGCGGGCAGACTGATCAGGTGTCGTCAATCCTGATCGACCTGACGCAGCGCGAAACAATGAAGGAATCGGCGAATTTCGCCCGCCTTCTTCACCGGGAGGGGGCGCCGTTCCTGCCCTTCCGCACTACGTTCCACCGCTATGCTTCACTCATGGTTTTGAAGGCGCCGGACACGCCGTCGGTCCTGTTCGAAACCGGCTATCTCAGCAATGCCGAGGATGCCGCCTTCCTGGCCTCACCGGAGGGCCGCAGCCGCATCGCGAAGGGCGTTGCCAAGGCCGTCGAGATATATTTCGCCCGCAAGCTGCCCCTCGGCGGCGGCTGACCGCGGCGCGGCCCGACGATCCGCACTGGCGCTGGCCGCATTTTGACCTTAGAGCCTCCTCTCGTCATGGAAGAGGCCCGTCCCCACACCGCCCGCTTGTCCTTTGCCGACCGTTTGCGCGGGGGTGGACGCGCGTTCCGGGAAAGGCTTTCCCCGCTTTGGCAGCGGCGCTGGTTCCGCTGGGCGGCGATCGCGCTGGGCGGACTTTTCCTCGCCTATCTGCTGTTCTGGATCATCTTCGCGCGCGGCCTGCCCGACGCCGGAACGCTGCTGGAATATGAGCCGCCGCTGCCCACGATCGTGCGCGACATCGATGGCCAGCCGGTGCACAGCTATGCGCGCGAGCGCCGCGTCCAGCTGCAATATAGCGACTATCCCCCTCTGCTGATCCGCGCTTATCTGGCGGCGGAGGACAAGACTTTCTTCGAACATCATGGCGTTGATATTCCCGGCTTCTTCGGCGCCGTGTTCGACTATGTGACGAAGATCGGATCCGGCCAGCGCGCCAAGGGTGGGTCGACCATCACCCAGCAGGTCGCCAAGAACCTGCTGATCGGCGATGAATATTCCCCGACGCGCAAGGTGAAGGAAATGATCCTCGCCTATCGCATGGAAGGCGTGCTGACAAAGCAGCAGATCCTCGAACTCTATTTCAATCAGATATTCCTCGGCCGGAACGCCTATGGCGTGCAGGCGGCGGCGCGCGCCTATTTCGATAAGGATGTGGGCGACCTGAAGCTGCACGAGATGGCTTATCTCGCCATCCTGCCCAAGGGGCCGGCAAATTACCGCCCCGAAAGCCAAACCGGCCACGAGCGCGCGCTCGACCGGCGCAACTGGGCGCTGGGCGAAATGTACAAGAATGGCTGGATCAGTCAGGCGCAATTGAACGAAGCACAGGCACAACCGCTCGGCACGGTGCCACCGCATGGCTCCAGCTTCGACGCGCGCGCGGGCGGCTATTATATGGAAGAGGTCCGCCGGCGGCTTATCGAACGGTTTGGTGAAAAGGCGGAGGACGGCCCTAACAGCGTCTATGCAGGCGGCCTGTGGGTGCGCAGCCCCTATGATCCCAAGTTGCAGGAAGGCGTCGCGACGGCATTGCGCAACGGCCTGATCCGTTTCGACGCGGGCAAGGGCTGGTCCGGCCCGTTGGGCAAGATCGACATGGCCCGTGGATGGAAGCGCGAACTGGCGGCAAGCTATATCGGGATCGATTATGCCGACTGGCGCATAGCGGCGGTTATCGACCGAAATTCTTCGGGCGCCGAAATCGGCTTTTCCGACGGATCGACCGGAACGCTGCCCGCCAGCGCCGCGCAGATGCCCTATCGCCGCGTGGGCGGCCCCGCATTCAACGGCATGAAGGCGGGAGACCTGATCGCGGTAGCCCGCAACGGATCGACCTGGGCGCTACGCAACGTGCCCGAAGTGTCCGGCGGGATGATGGCCGAACAGGTCCATTCCGGGCGCGTCCTGGCGATGCAGGGCGGCTTCGACAGTCGCTTGTCCTCCTATAATCGCGCGACGCAGGCGATGCGTCAGCCCGGTTCGACCATCAAGCCGTTCGTCTATGCCGCCGCGCTCGACGGTGGGATGACGCCAGCCTCCATCATCGTCGATGGGCCACTATGCGTTTATCAGGGCGCGGGCCTTGGCCAGAAATGCTTCCGCAACTTTTCCGGCGGCAGCGCCGGGCCGCAGACGATGCGCTGGGGCGTGGAGCAGTCGCGCAACCTGATGACGGTGCGCGCCGCCAGCCAGACCGGCATGGATCGTGTCGTCCGCACGATCAAGGCGATGGGGATCGGCGATTATCAGCCCTATCTCTCCTTCGCTCTGGGCGCGGGCGAAACCACGGTCGAGCGGATGGTGAACGCCTATGCGATGCTCGCCAATCAGGGCCGCCAGCTTTCGCCCAAGGTGATGGATTATGTGCAGGACCGGCGCGGCAAGGTGATCTGGCCGCTGCGCTGGCGCGCCTGCGACGGCTGCAACATGGCGAACTGGGATGGAAAACCCATGCCACGCTTCGGCTTTGAAGGGCGGCAGGTGATGAACCCGATGACCGCCTATCAGGTGGTGCATATCGCCGAAGGCGTGATCCAGCGCGGCACTGCGACGGTCCTTGCCGACCTCAAGCGGCCGCTGTTCGGCAAGACGGGTACGACCAACGGGCCGACCAATGTGTGGTTCGTCGGCGGGTCGCCCGACATCGTGGCGGGCGTCTATATGGGCTATGACCAGCCGCGCAGCCTGGGCGGCTGGGCGCAGGGTGGCCGCATCGCCGCGCCGATCTGGAAGGCGGCGATGGCGCCCGTGCTGGAAACGATGCCCAAGACGCCCTTCGTCGCCCCCGCGGGCATCCGCATGGTCACGATCGATCGCCGGTCGGGCAAGCGCGTCTATGGCGTCTGGCCCACCGACGAGCCCAAGCCCGCCGTGATCTGGGAAGCGTTCAAGCCCGAGACGGAACCGCGCCGATCGATCCGCAAGGAAGAGGTGGCCGCTCAGGAACAGGCAGCCGCCCGGCGCGAGGCGGGGTCGCAGACGCGGCAGCGGACCGACAGCGACTTCCTGCAGGATCAAGGCGGGATTTACTAACCTCCCGCCTTTGCTGGCCCGTTATTGCGTCTTTGCGCGCAACCCGCCGGAGAAGCGTTTCATCAGAAATGCGAGCCCCCCGACATAGGCTGCCGCTGCCACGATCGCGACTGCCGCAGCGGCGAAATCCGCGTCCTTTTCAAATATCATGGGGTTGCCGAGCGTCAGCAGCAGCATGAAGGCATTGTTGACGATCAGGCTGGCCTGGCCGCGAATGAGTAGGTAGATCGCGACGACCACGCCAACCAATCCGATAGCCATTCCGGCCATGCCCAGAACAGTTGGCAGGCTGTGCAGCAGAAATGCCAGGCCCAATCCGCCAAGGGAACCGCACAGCGCGGGTGCGAACTCCGCAGGATTCATGCCCTTGATACCAGCCCAATAAAGCACGAATATGAAACCGAAGAAAAGGAAGCTTGCCACGCCCAAGGCGGATCCGATGGCGTAGAAAATCCCGATGATCGGTACGAGCGCGAGTATCACGAGCACCGCCTGCGCCGGTGCGGGATGGGTAGATTGTCGTTCAGCCAAGATGTCGTTCCTCTCCTTGCGCCTCTTTTGGGCGTGGTCGAGGTGTATGGCATAGCTTCTGGAGGGACAAGGTTTGCCTGGCCTGTTGGGAGACTGCGCGGACATGGCTTGGAGGATTGAACCTTCCCAAATCCCCTGCCCTCGGATAGGGGCAGGCGTTTAGTGCGTTTCCTGCCCGATGCCGGGGAGCGCCCCGAATTGTCTGGAGAGTTCCCATGCGCGCCGAAGCGCAGCAATATATCGACCGTATCGACGCCGCGCTGGACCTGCTGCGCCGCTTCCTCGACTGGGATCGCGCGCTGCGCCGTCTCGACGAGTTGAACGCTCGCGTCGAGGACCCGACGTTGTGGGACAATCAGAAGATGGCGCAGGAAGTCATGCGCGAACGCACGCGGCTGGAAGCCGCGATCGGCGCGACCCGGGCGATCGACAGCGAAAAGACCGACACCGCCGAGCTCATCGAAATGGCCGAGGCCGAGGGCGATGAGGACATGGTCAATGAGGGCGTTGCATCCTTGAAGGCGCTCGCCGACCGCGCCGACGAGGACAAGATCAAGGCGCTGTTGGCGGGCGAAGCCGATGCGAGCGACACATATCTGGAAATCCATGCGGGCGCAGGTGGCACGGAAAGCCAGGACTGGGCCGAAATGCTGTCCCGCATGTACCGCCGCTGGGCGGAACGGCGCGGCTACAAGGTGGAACTGGTCGACTATCAGGCGGGCGACCAGGCGGGCATCAAGTCCGCGACCTTCCTGTTCAAGGGCGAGAACGCCTATGGCTATGCCAAGACCGAAAGTGGCGTGCACCGGCTGGTGCGCATAAGCCCCTATGACAGCTCGGCGCGGCGGCACACCAGCTTCTCGTCCGTCTGGGTCTATCCGGTGATCGACGACAATATCGAGATTGAGGTCAATGAAGGCGACCTCAAGATCGACACCTATCGAGCATCAGGCGCGGGCGGGCAGCACGTCAACACCACCGACTCCGCCGTTCGTATTACCCACATCCCCTCGGGCATCATCGTCGCGTCGCAGAATGACCGGTCGCAGCACAAGAACCGCGCGACGGCGATGAACATGCTGAAGGCCCGGTTGTACGAGGCCGAGTTGCAGAAGCGCGAGGCGGCGGCTTCGGGCGAATATCAGGCGAAGACCGAGATCGGCTGGGGCCACCAGATCCGTTCCTATGTGCTCCAGCCCTATCAGCTGGTGAAGGACCTGCGCACCGGCGTTACCTCAACCTCTCCTGACGATGTGCTGGATGGCGCGCTCGATCCGTTCATGGCGGCTGCCCTGTCGCAGAAGGTGACGGGCGAGAAGGTCGATGTGGAGGATGTCGACTGATGATGCGGGGCGCGCTGGCGGGATCATTGTTCCTGCTGGCAGGCTGCGGCCTGTTGTCATCCGCCAAGCAGGATGACCGGCCCTCTGCCGCGCGTGACTTTCCGCGAGCCGACAGGCCGGTCGCGCCCATCGTCTCGACCCGCTGGTCCAGCGAAGAAGCGCGCGATCGCGTTAACGAAGCCGACGATATCATGGACCGCGCGGGCATTCGGCCGGGCATGACGGTCGCGGATATCGGCGCTGGCGAAGGCTATTATACTGTCCGCCTTGCAAACCGGGTGGGTGCCAAGGGTCGCGTGCTGGCCGAAGACATCATGCCGGAAGTGATCGAGGCCCTGTCCCGCCGCATCACGCGCGAGGACTGGCGCAACGTCAGCGTGCGGCTGGGCGCGCCGGAAGACCCGAAGCTGCCGGAGAACAGCTTCGACCGCATCCTCATGGTCCATATGTATCATGAGATTGCGGAACCCTATGCTTTTCTGTGGAACCTCAGTCCGGCGCTCAAGAAGGATGGCGAGTTGATCGTCGTCGACGCGGATCGCCCGACCGGGCAGCATGGCACGCCGCCGCGCCTACTGATCTGTGAACTCGCATCGGTTGGTTTCCGGCTGGAGGAACTGGTGCCCAAGCCAACGGCGGGAGGCTATTTCGCCCGCTTTCGCAGAATCACGGCCCGGCCGTCCCCCCAAAGCATCGTGCCCTGTGCCATCAAAAGCACGGCTGATACAAATTAGCGGTTTCCCTAGGGGAAAAGGTAGCTAATGGCGAGTTAACCATGATTCTGTGGATCGCCTTGACCTTTTTGTGATTGAGTGGCCGGGGGGAGAAGCTCGGTATGATCGACCAAAGCAAATTCCTGACGGGTAATGCCGAACAGCGGCGGCACACTGCACGACACAAGATGTTCGGCCCTGTCACTCTATGCGTCGGCAATGCGGAGATGCGCGGTCATTTCCTCGACCTATCCACATCGGGAGCGTTGGCGCACTGCGAAACGCCGCCTGCTACGGGAAGTTATGTGGCAATAAAGGCCATCGGCGTGGAAACAAGCGGCCGGGTCATGTGGGCGCGGGGCAAGCGCTTCGGCATTCAGTTTAGCCAACTCCTGGCCGATGAGGCGATCGACACCCTTATTCGCGGAAGTTGAGGTTCAGCCCCGCTTGCGCCATCTTCGGAACAGGGATGCGCTGACCAATCCGCCGCCCAGCAGCGCGGCGATGACGCCCCCGGCGGATGCAAGCGCCCACGCACCGGCGGCGAGCAGGCCGGTCAGAAAATCGACGATGATCAGCGTCAGGTGGATCATGACAGAAGGACCGCTGGCCTAGCGGCCAAGTTCCTTTGCTTCCTGATATTTGAGTTCGAGGAAACGGTTCTGTACCGCCAGCTTGTCGATATCGCCGCTGGCAAGCGTCTCGCTGATCCGGGCGAGTTCGGTGTCGATGACGTTCAAACCTTCGACCAGTTGCTGCTCCGGGACGCGGCCGTTGCGTTCCTGTCGGCGCAGCGGGACGGGGATGGATTCATAGCCCGTGACCAGTTCGGGCAGGTGATCCGACAGCAGCTTGCGGATTTCCTGCGCGGCGGGTTCCTGATCGGTGAGGCGTTCAAGCTGGGGGGCGAGCGTTTCCAGCTTGACGCCGATGCTGTCCGCCAGAGCGACGGCGGGGGCGGGGAGGGCCTTGCGCTGATTGTCGAGCCAGATTTCGGTCTGGAGCGGCAGGGCGGAAATGGGGGCGGCTGCAAGCGCCTGCGTCCGGACGCGCGGTTCGGAGGGGAGGGCGGCGATCAGCAGCAGCGCCGCCATGATAAGCCCCAGCGCGACCATGACGCCGGTCGTGCCAAGTGGGATGAAGAAGCCCGCGACCATGCTGCCGATGAGGATGGCAAGCACTGACCAGAAGGCCCACTTCGCTTTCCGCATCAGGGCAGCGCCGCGCCTCTGCCGCGCCCGTGCCGAAAGGCTGCGCCCGCGTTCGCCGTGACGGTGAAGCACTGCCTCCGCATCGGCAAGGACCCGGTCGGACCTGCTCACTTCTCTATGCCTCGATCGCGCTCAGCAGCGGATTGTCGGCGCGCGCCTGTTGCGCGGCCTGCGCCTGACCTTCTGCGCGGGCGATGTAGCCTTTCGACTTTTCCACCTCGGTCGTCAGCGTGTTCACTGTCGTCTTCATATTCTCCAGCGCCTTGGCCTTGAACGTGTCGATATTATCCATCGTGTCGTAGATATTCTGGAAAGCGCGTTGCAGCGTTGCGATCGGGATCGTGCTGGATGCCGCCTGCTCATGGATTTGCGCGGTCTGGTTCTTCAGCATCTCGCCGGTCGAATCGATCATGTTCGCGGTGGTCGTGTTGAGCGCGGTGATCTGTTCGAGCACCAGTTTCTGGCCCGCCAGCGCCTGCGCCACGGTGACGGCGGTGCGCAACGCGGCGACGGTCGTGGTGCTGGCGCGGTCCACGCCCTTCACCAGTTCGACATTGTTCTTCTTGACGAGGTCGAGCGCGAGATAGCCCTGCACCGTGACCGCCATCTGCGTCAGCAGATCCTGCGTGCGCTGGCGGATGTAGAAGAGCGCGCTTTCCCGGATCGCCTTGGCCTTGGCTGGATCGGCAGAGTCGAGTTCCAGCGCTTTCGCCTCCAGCCGCGCGTCGAGCGTGTTGGAGATGTGGATCATCTGCTCCAGACGGCCCATGGTCGCCCACATATTCTGCCGCTCGACATCGATGGCGGCATTGTCCTTGATCAGCACGTCCTTGCCGCTCGCCAGTGAGCCAAGGATCGAATTGATGTGGCCCTGCGCGCTTTTGTAGCCGTCGAAATAGTCGCGCAGCTTGTTGCCGAAGGGGATGATGCCGAAAAGCTTCTTGGGCGCTAGCAGACTGCCGCGCTTGCCGGGATCGAGATCCTCGACAGTGCGGCGCAACTCGGCAAGGTCCGCGCCCACCTTATTGTCGCTGTCCATCGCGCGGACGGGCCGGTCGAGGAAGCGGTTGGAATGGCCCGCCGCTTCGGCGATTTCCTTGCGGCCCATATTGGTCAGCTGGTCCACCCGCTGTCCGAATTCAGGGGAATTGGCGTCCTGCGCGACAAGGTCGTCGATAAAGGCATCGACCTTCTCGTCCAGCTTGGACCGCTTTTCCTCATCGATCGGAACGAGGCCCGCAGCTTTCTCCGGCGCGACGGGCGGCACCGGATCGGGCGGCGTCAGGTTGAGCGTGTCGGCGGTCGCCGTCGTGGGCGCTGTGCTGGCCATAACGTCTCCTTCAAGCTGTTATATGTAACTATAACAGTGGTGCTTCAATGTGGAATATGGTCCTGCGTTCCGGCCGATGCAAATGCGGCCCTCGCCCTTGCCGCAACGCGTCATTTCCTGTAGGGGCGCGCGCGATACATCTGGTCAGGCGTGGTGCCGGCCGGGAAAACCAAAATCCCAAAGGCACATGCATGTCCCTGCGTAATATCGCGATCATCGCGCACGTTGACCATGGCAAGACGACACTCGTCGACCAGCTATTCCGCCAGTCCGGCACCTTCCGCGATAATCAGCGGGTCGAAGAACGGGCGATGGATTCGAACGACCTCGAAAAAGAACGCGGCATCACCATTCTGGCGAAGCCGACCTCGGTCGAATGGAACGGCACCCGCATCAACATCGTCGACACCCCCGGTCACGCCGACTTCGGCGGCGAGGTGGAGCGCATCCTCTCCATGGTCGACGGCGTCATCCTGCTGGTCGATTCGTCCGAAGGCGCGATGCCGCAGACCAAGTTCGTGACCGGCAAGGCGCTGGCGCTGGGCCTGCGTCCCATCGTCGTCGTCAACAAGGTTGATCGTCCCGACGAGCGCATCCAGGAAGTGCTGGACGAAGTGTTCGACCTGTTCGTGACGCTCGAAGCCAATGACGAACAGCTCGACTTCCCCGTCCTCTACGCTTCGGGCCGCAACGGCTATGCCAGCGAAGACCCGCAGCGCCGCGAAGGCACTCTGGAGCCGCTGTTCCAGAAGATCGTCGACCATGTGCCGCCGCCGTCGCTGGAGCAGGACGCGCCGTTCAGCTTCCTCGTGACGCTGCTCGACCGCGACAACTTCCTCGGCCGTATCCTGACTGGCCGCGTCCAGTCCGGCACGGTCAAGGTGAACCAGGCGATCCACGCGCTCGACATGGACGGTAAGGTCATCGAAACCGGCCGCGCGTCGAAGATCATGTCGTTCCAGGGCCTCGACCGCGTACCGGTCGACGAAGCCAAGGCGGGTGACATCATCAGCCTCGCAGGCCTCACCGTCGCGACCGTCGCCAACACCATCTGCGACACCTCGGTCAGCGAGCCGATCCAGGCGCAGCCGATCGATCCGCCGACCCTGTCGATGCGTTTTGCCGTCAACGATTCGCCGATGGCGGGCCGTGAAGGCAGCAAGGTGACGAGCCGCATGATCCGCGACCGTCTGGCCCGCGAAGCGGAATCGAACGTCGCGATCAAGGTGACGGAATCGGACGACAAGGACAGCTTCGAAGTCGCTGGCCGTGGCGAATTGCAGCTGGGCGTCCTTATCGAAACTATGCGCCGCGAAGGCTTTGAACTCGGCATCTCGCGTCCGCGCGTGCTGTTCGGCGAAGACGAAAATGGCAACAAGACCGAGCCTTATGAAACCGTCGTCATCGACGTGGACGATGAATTTTCCGGCACGGTCGTCGACAAGATGAACATCCGCAAGGCCGAGATGACCGACATGCGCCCCTCGGGCGGCGGCAAGACCCGCATCACCTTCTCAGCCCCCTCCCGTGGCCTGATCGGCTATCATGGTGAATTCCTGTCCGACACGCGCGGCACCGGCATCATGAACCGCCTGTTCGAGAAGTACGGCCCCCACAAGGGCAAGATCGAAGGCCGCAAGAACGGCGTCCTCATCTCGAATGGTGCGGGCGAAGCCAATGCCTATGCGCTGGGTCCGCTGGAAGAGCGCGGCATCCTGTTCGTTGGCGTGGGCGAAGCGCTCTACGAAGGCATGGTGATCGGTGAGAATGCCAAGCCCGAAGACCTTGAAGTCAATCCGATGAAGTCGAAGGCGCTCACCAACTTCCGCGCCAGCGGCAAGGATGACGCCGTCCGCCTGACCCCGCCCAAGAAGATGACGCTGGAACAGGCGATCGCCTATATCGACGATGATGAAATGGTCGAAGTGACGCCCAAGAATATCCGTCTGCGTAAGCGCTACCTCGATCCGAACGAGCGCAAGCGCATGTCGCGCGCCAAGGCGGCTTGATCGAAGAGGCCGGTGTCGAAGGACACCGGCCTTTTTCATTATGGGGTTCCCGTTGGCCAACGGCTCCTCGGGTCGCGCGAAGGAAGCTACTACCGTCCGCCTATGAATTAAGTTATACTTAACCCATGGGGGACACACGCTTAATCGCGCTGGCAGCTATGCTGTCCGCGTTCATCGCATCGGCGCCGCTTTCTGCTCAGACGCCTCGGCCCGGCACTTTGGAAACCTACAAGGATTGGACCATCGGTTGCGACAATCGCGGCCGGTGCGAAGCCGTGTCCCTGTTGCCGGAAGGGGCCGACTGGCCGGACAAGCCGGTCATGCTGAGCATTCAGCGGGATGCCGGTGGCGGGTCTGGGCCGGAAATCTCGATAAGCCGCGACGCAAAGGGACAGGAAGATGTCAGTTTCCTGGTCGACGGCCGGAAAATCGCGACGACGGTCAGTAGGGATGGGGAAGCCCGGCTGCAAGGACCGCAGGCGTCGGCGCTCGCCATCGCCATGGCGCGGGGGTCGAAGCTGGAGCTGCGGTCGGCTGGCACGCTGATCGCGCGTCCTTCTCTGGCCGGAGCCGCTGCCGCCATGCGCTATATGGATGCAAGGCAGGGGCGCGCGGGCACGATGGCGGCGCTGGTCGCCACAGGTCCGCTGGCCGCCAACGCCGTGCGTGCCGCGCCGCCGATGCTTTCGATACGCCGGGCGCTCATCCCCGCAGGCGCCGCTCCGGTGACGCTGTGGCGCGAGGAACTGGCGGCGCTCGGCAAGTTCACCGCCTGCGCCGACGAGATGCGCGACGCATCCCCGCCGGAACTTTACCGCCTCTCCCGAACCGAGACGCTGGTGCTGGTTCCTTGCGGTGCGGGTGCTTATAATTTTTCCGCTGTTCCGGTGATCGCGACCGGCATTCCGGGACGGCGCAGCTTCCGCTACGCGTCCTTCGACTATCAACCGGGATGGAGCGAGAATGCGGCCAAGCCCATGCTGGTCAACGCATCCTGGACGCCCGAAAGCGCGTCGCTGGAAAGCTATGCCAAGGGCCGGGGCCTGGGCGATTGCGGCAGCAGCGAAAGCTATGTCTGGGACGGCGTCAGGTTCCGGCTGGTATCCGCAAGCGCCATGGGCGAGTGCCGTGGCGCGTGGCATTGGATCACCACCTGGTCGGCTAAGGTCGTGCAATAGGACTGCGGCGCCTTTGACCCGCCGCCTTAACGCGAGGCGCCGGGAACCCATTTGATGTCGTCCGCCCCATTGCCATTCAGGCGTCGGGCCAGGACGAAGAGCAGGTCGGACAGCCGATTGAGATAGGCGAGAGCCTGAGGATTGAGCGCAACTTCCGTAGCCGCTGCCGTAGCGCTGCGTTCGGCCCGGCGCGTGATGGCGCGGGCGAGATGGACGGCGGCTGCGGCGGGCGACCCGCCGGGCAGGATGAAGCTGTCCAGCGGATGCAGATCGGCGTTCATGGCGTCGATCTGGTCTTCCAGCCGCTTGACCTGCGTGGCGATGATGCGCAGCGCCCAGGGTTCATCCTGCCCCTCCGGCACGGGCGTCGCCAGGTCGGCGCCCAGATCGAACAGATCATTCTGGATCGTCGTCAGCCAGCCCGCTTCGGGCCGTTCGCCGATGGCCAGGATGGCAAGGCCGATAGCGCTGTTCGCTTCATCGACATCGCCCACCGCCTGCATGCGCGGCGCATGTTTGGGCAGGCGCGATCCGTCCACAAGGCCGGTCGAGCCCGCATCGCCAGTGCGGGTGTAGATCTTGTTGAGCTTCACCATCCGCGGATCAGCCGTTGCCCTTCATCAGCAGCAGGATTGCGACAATGATGACGGCCGCCGCCTGAAACAGGATGCGGTTCATCATCATCTTGTTCTGTTTCAGGCTGGAAGGGCTGGGCGTGCCATCTGGCGCGTTCAGTTGCTCCTTCGTCGTCTGAAGAAAGGCGATGATGCCCCGGATCAACGCAAAGAGCGTCGCGGCCATGGCAAGGATGAGGGCGATGACAAGAACGGTGTTCATGGGCTGAATCTATGACTTCGCCAGTGAAATGCCAACCGGAAAGCGCGCCCCGCGTAGATCGGCGGCGAGGGCGGCGGGATCGACGCCTTGCGCGCGCAAATCCGCAAGGGCGATCGAGCCATCGCGCTTGGCAAGGCGCTTGCCATCCGCGCCGACGAGCAGGGGATGGTGACAATAGATGGGCGATGGCAGGTCGAGCAGCGCCTGAAGCAGTCGATGCACATGTGTGGCGGCAAACAGGTCTTCCCCGCGCAGCACATGGGTCACGCCCATCGCGGCATCATCGAGGGTGCAGGAAAGATGGTAGCTCGCAGGCGCATCCTTGCGGGCGAGGACCACGTCGCCTGCGCTCTGGGGCTTTGCTTCTATCATCTGTTCGCAGAGGGGCAGCGCGGAGGTGAGGAGAGGGGCAGGCTTCCAGTGGAGTTCCCCTGCGGCCGCAACCGCCTTCGCCATATCCAATCGCCATGCATGGGGTTCGCCCGCCGCGATCCGCCGTTCGCGCTCGGACGGAGGCAATGCGCGACAGGTCCCGGGATAAACAGGCCCCTCTGGCCCGTGGGGCGCACTCGTGCTGGCCGCGATGTCGGCGCGGGTGCAAAAACAGGGGTAGAGAAGGTCCATCTGCCGCAATCTTTGCAGCGCGGCTTCATAATCATCGAGCCGGTCGGACTGGAATATGATCTCGCCGTCCCACGCCACCCCCAACCAGTTGAGGTCTTCGACTATGCCCGCGACATGCTCCGGGCGGCTGCGGGTGCCGTCGATATCCTCGATGCGAAGGTGAAACGAGCCGCCATTCGCGCGGGCAAAGTCCATCGCCATCAGCGCGGACCAGCCATGGCCGATATGCAGCCTGCCGGTAGGGCTGGGGGCGAAGCGGGTTACCATATGCTGTGGCGGGGAGGATTGGATCATACAGGCCCTTGACGGGTCGGGGTGGTTAATGCTGTCATGTTGCCGTCACGTTCCTGATCAATCAGAAACCTGGCAAATGGGGTTTCGAGGGTTCTTATGTACCATCCCGACCTGATACGACATCCGGAAAACTGTCCGGCGCTGGTTCTGAACGCGGACTATACGCCGTTAAGCTATTATCCGCTCAGCCTTTGGCCCTGGCAAACCGCTATCAAGGCGGTTTTTTTGGAACGTGTGGACATCGTCGCCAGCTATGAGCGGGAGGTGCACAGCCCCAGCTTGCAGATGAAGATTCCCTCGGTCATCGCGCTCAAACAATATGTGAAGCCGTCCGAACATCCCGCCTTCACCCGGTTCAACCTGTTCCTGCGCGACCGTTTCACCTGCCAATATTGCGGATCGCCCAGTGACCTGACCTTCGATCATGTCGTCCCCCGCCGCGCCGGTGGCCGGACGACCTGGGAGAATGTGGCCACGGCATGCTCCCCCTGCAATCTGCGGAAGGGCGGGCGCACGCCGAAGGAAGCGGGCATGCGACTGCACGTCACGCCGATCCGGCCGACAAGCTGGCAGTTACAGGAACATGGCCGCGCCTTTCCGCCCAACTATCTGCATGAAAGCTGGCGCGACTGGCTGTACTGGGATGTCGAACTGCTGGCCTGACGCTCGCCCAGCCCGTCAGCTAAGGGCGGGAATCCAGTCCAGATCCATATCCTTGTGCCGATTGGTGTAATGGCCAATTTCTTCCAGCCTCGCCATGTTCAGCAGGGTGATGCGGCCGTTCGCCCGGCTGATCAGCCCTTCCTGTTCCATCTGCCGCACCATGCGGTTCACATGGACGGACGTCAGCCCGATCGCGTCGCCGATCTCCTCCTGCGTCAGCTTCAGGTCGAAACTGTCGGTAACGCCGTCATCCGTGACGCGCAGCCGGTCGAAAATGTCGAGCAGGAACGACGCCACGCGCGCCTTGGCCGATGTGCGGCCCAGCGATGCGAGCCGATCGGTGAGGGCGACCTTTTCCGAACTGGACAGCAGGAATAGCAGCGCCGCGACCCTGGGATATTCCTCCAGCAACCGGCGCAAGGCGTGCTTGTCGAACGGGCAGACAATGGCGTCGGACAGCGCGACGAGCGATTCGGGCGCCTTGTTGTAGATCGTGCTGGCGGAACCGATGAAATCGCCAGGGAAATAGACGCGCAGAATCTGGCGGCTGCCATCGGGCAGGATGACGAAGCTCATCACCCGCCCCTCGCGCAGCACGAACAATTCCGTCACGGTATCATTGACGCGCTGGATCATGGCCCCGCGCTTTACCTTGCGCGGATTTTCCTCCAGTCTGGTCAGCGCGTTCCTCTCCTCGTCGGACAAGGGCACGTGCTTTGCGAGCCTGTCCGCGAAACAACCTGTCGCCACCCACAGCACCTTTAATCAAGTTTGTCGTTACGGTGGCAAAACGCCCCTTTCGCCTTTTGGCTGCATTTGCGGGCCGCGCACTAAACTCGATCAATTTCAGCGACCCGAAAGTGTAAATGTTTCGCGAGCGTATCCCGGGAAGCACGGTAGCGTTAACCGCAATGATCGCTCGTGCCTTGCGCCTGACGCATTTAGCGTTAAGAACCCAGTCGATGGACCGCATTCAAATACGCGGCGGCAAAAAGCTCAGCGGCCGCCTTCCCATCTCCGGCGCCAAGAACGCCGCGCTGACCCTGCTGCCTTGCGCGCTGCTCACGGATGAGCCGGTCACGTTGCGCAACCTGCCGCGCCTGGCCGACGTCGACAGCTTTGGTCACCTGCTGAACCAGCTAGGCGTATCGACCATGATCGAAGGCGCGCGGCCGGAGGATTTCGGCCGTGTCATGACGCTGCGCGCGGGCCGGGTCACTTCGACCGAGGCGCCCTATGACATCGTGCGCAAGATGCGGGCGTCGATCCTGGTGCTCGGCCCCTTGCTCGCGCGCGCAGGGGAAGCGCGGGTTTCGCTGCCCGGCGGCTGCGCCATCGGCAACCGGCCGATCGACCTGCACCTGAAGGCGCTGGAGGCGTTTGGCGCGGTGATTGAGATCAACGCGGGCTATGTGCGCGCCTCTGCTCCCGATGGCGGGCTGCCGGGCGGCATCTACACATTCCCCGTGGTGTCCGTGGGCGCGACGGAAAATGCCCTGATGGCTGCCGTTCTCGCAAAGGGCACCTGCATTCTGGAAAATGCCGCGCGTGAGCCGGAGATTGTCGATCTGTGCAAATTGCTCATCGCGATGGGCGCGGATATCGAGGGCGTTGGCACCGACAAGCTGATCATCCACGGCCGGGACCGTCTGCATGGCGCCACCTACAGCGTCATGCCCGACCGGATCGAGGCAGGCAGCTACGCATGCGCGGCGGCGATCACCGGCGGCTCGCTCGAACTGGCGGGTGCCTGCGCCGATGACATGCATGCAATCCTTGCGGCCCTTCGCGAAGCGGGTGTGCAGGTGGATGAGCTGAAGGACGGGATCAGGGTAACGGCGGATGGCAAGCTGAAGCCGCTGACATTGTCCACCGCGCCTTTCCCGGCATTCCCGACGGACATGCAGGCGCAGTTCATGGCTATGCTGACGAAGGCCGATGGCGCATCCGTGCTGACCGAAACCATCTTCGAAAACCGCTACATGCACGTGCCCGAATTGGCGCGCATGGGGGCGGACATCGGGGTCAATGGCCGCACCGCCGTCGTGCGGGGCGTCGACCGTCTGGTGGGCGCGCCCGTGATGGCGACCGACCTGCGCGCCTCGATGAGCCTTATCCTGGCCGGGCTTGCCGCCGAAGGGGAGACGCAGGTCAACCGCGTCTACCATCTCGACCGGGGCTATGAGCGGCTGGAGGAAAAACTGTCGGCCGTGGGCGCGGACATCGAACGGGTCAGCGATGGCTGACGGCAGGGGGCTGGAGACGGATCGCGCGGCTGTACTGGCGCGCTATGATCTGGATGCCGGCGGCTTTCGCACGCTGGACCAGATAACCGAATTCGCCTCCGCGCTTTGCGAAGCGCCGATCGCTCTGGTCAGCATTGTCGAGGACGAACGCCAGCGCTTTTTGGCGCGCACCGGGCTGGATGCGGAAGAAACGCCGCGTGACCTCTCCTTTTGCGCGCATGCCATGCAGGATGGTGCGATCTTCGTCGTGCGGGACGCCAGCGCCGATCCACGCTTTGCCACAAATGCCCTGGTGACCGGCCCGCCGCATATCCGTTTCTATGCCGGGGCGCCGTTGCTCAATGGCGAAGGCGTGCCGCTGGGCGCCCTTTGCATCATCGATGACAAACCGCGCGACGACCTTACATCGCTTCAACGTCAGGGCCTTTCCCTGCTCGCGCGCCAGGTGATGATGGAACTGGAGGGCCGCCGTCGCGACCAGGATATCATTGCCCAGCAGGTCAAGGATGCCGAGGCGGTGGCGGAAAGCGACCGGCTGTTCCGCACATTGGCCGACACCATGCCGCAAATGGTCTGGTCCACGCTGCCCGACGGCTATCATGATTATTATAACGCGCGCTGGTACGAATATACCGGCGCGGCCGAACATTCGACGGATGGCGATGGCTGGAACGGCAACTTTCACCCGGACGACCGCGAACGCGCGTGGCAGTGCTGGCGCCATTCGCTGCAAACCGGTGATCCTTATGAGATAGAATATCGGCTGCTCCATCACAGCGGCGAATATCGCTGGACGCTGGGCCGCGCTCTGCCCATCCGCGACGATGAAGGCCGCATCACCCGGTGGATCGGCACCTGCACGGAAATTCACGAGCAGAAGCTCATGATGGAAGAGCGCGAGATCATCGCGCACGAACTGTCGCACCGGATCAAGAATATCTTTTCGGTGATCACGGGTCTGATTGGGCTATCGGCGCGTGAAGACCCGGCGATCCGGCCGGTGGCAGATGATCTGCGCGACCGGATCATGGCGCTGGGCCGCGCGCATGACTTCATTCGTCCGCACAGCGCTGAGGGTGACGAATATCTGCGGCAAGGTCGCCTGCGCGGCATATTGGAGCAAATCTTCGCGCCCTATACCGATGCGGGGGAAAGCCGCATCGTATTCTCCGGCGAAGATCCCGCGATCGATGACCGCTCGGCGACGCCGCTCGCGCTGCTTTTCCATGAGCTGGCGACCAATGCGGCCAAATATGGGGCGCTTTCCGCGCCTTCGGGGCGTGTCCATATCGACGTCCGGCGCGAGGACGCGGACATCTGCATCGAATGGCGGGAAGAAGGCGGGCCACCCGTGAAGCCGTCGAACCGGGAAGGCTTTGGCAGCCGCCTCATGGCGCTAAGTGCAGAGCGGCAACTGGGTGGAAGGATGCAACGTGACTGGCGGCCTGAAGGGCTGGTGATCAGCCTGTGGATTCCATGCCGTTCCATGAGCCGGGCTTTGACTGAAATGGCGTAAAGCCGTAAATATCGGCTGTCTCCAAGTCCCTTTGTTCACACGCTGCGAGGCGAAGCGTCTGGGCGATGCTGTGCGGTCGGAAGGGCTTGGTTATGACGCCTAGCGCGGCTTCGGCCGCGACGCCGATCTGCGCGGGATTGGCGGTCACATAGATTACCCGGACGCCATATCGGGCGGCAAGCTCCATGCCGATGCCCGGCCCGGTAGGCCCGTCGCGCAGGTTCAGATCCACCAAAGCGATATCGCAGTCATTAGCGGCCATAAGGGCGCTTTCACGGTCGGCGGCAATGGCGCTGACCGCGAAACCCGCGTCCTCCACGATCTGCTCGATCTCCAGTGCGACGAAAATTTCGTCTTCGACGATTAGAACCTTCTTATTCATGCCTCTGCCCGCGAAACTGGAGCCGATAATGTCCAGTCCGCCATCTGGTTCCGCAACAATCGAAAAAAGTCAGGAAGACGCAGCGTCTTCCTGGTTGGTCCAGAGCGTATCGAACTTGGTTCCCTGCATCAGCAGGACGCTCGCGGGGTAGCCACCATCCCCGGCCTTGCGCGCCGTCTCGGTCGCGTTCTCGACAGCGGCTTCGCGGGTGGCGAAGGGGCCATAATATCGGTTGTCCAGATTGATCTTCCAGACGCCCTCATGTTCCAGGACGATGTAGCGTGCATGGGGCAGGGACATGGGTTTAGAGTACCTCCGTATTATAATGATGCCAGGCCATGATCGCGGCAGCACCCCTATGGGGCCGCCACCGTTCGGCAAGCGCTCGCGTCTCGCGCTCGCTGGGCCGTTCGGGAAGCCCAAGGATGCGGCCCACCTCGATCTGGACGGCGAGGTCGCCCGCAGGCCAGACGTCGGGCCGCCCTTCGGCGAACAGCAGGTAGATTTCGGCTGACCAGCGGCCAATGCCCTTGATCTGCGTGAGAAGGGTGATCGCCTCCTCGTCATCCTGGGGCAGGGCGTGAAGGTCGACCTGCCCGCTTGTGACCAGTTCGGCGAGGCTCCGGGCATAGCCCTGCTTCTGACGGGACAGGCCGCAGGCCCGCAGTGCGTCGAAATCGCGGGAGAGCAACTGGCCGGGCGCGCATCCTTCGCCCAGTTCCGCCTCCAGCTTGCGCCAGACGGCGGCGGCCGAAGCGACGCTTACTTGCTGACCGACGATAGTGCGGAGCAGTGTCTCGTATCCAGGCTCCCGCACGCGCGGCAGGGGATAGCCGACACGCGCCAACGCAGCGGCAAAACCGGGTTCGAGGACGGCGATCGCGTCTAGGCTGTTTCGCAGCTGCTCGGAGGTGGTGACCATGCTCTGCTTGCTTCCGGCTTGATTTATCGGCTCCCCCGCCTATGAGCGGCGGTGGAAAATCTTGGGATCGAGGTACATGCCTAAACTGATAGTGGTCAACCGTGCGGGTGAAGAGCAGGCCGTCGAGGGCGACAGCGGCCTGTCCGTGATGGAAGTTATTCGTGACAACGGTTTCGACGAGCTTTTGGCGCTGTGCGGCGGTTGCTGCTCCTGCGCTACCTGCCATGTCTATGTCGATCCCGCCTTCGCCGGAAAGCTGCCTTCGCTGAGCGAAGACGAAAACGACCTGCTTGACAGCTCCGATCATCGCAATGAGAGCAGCCGCCTGTCGTGCCAGCTGGTGATGAACGACGATCTGGACGGCCTGCGCGTTACCATCGCGCCGGAAGACTGATCCTCCCGATCGGGGCGCCCTTTACCGGCTGACGCGCAGCGTCGCCATGGGCGCCTCGCTCGTCAGCGGGGTGATCCGCCAGACGATCCGCTTGCCCTCCGCGGTGCTTTGCGCGCCCTCCTCCTGATTCTGACTGACGATTTCCCCGTTGGTAGTCAGTGTGAAGTGGCCGTCGAGCGCCTTTGACGCGTCCTCTCCAGAACCGCTTTGCCCCATCGGCTCACGGCTCTTGTCGAACCCGTTGGAATAGCCCGGAGCCTTCACCCGCACCCGATCGTCGCCGCGCAGCTCGATCGCGACGAACGGCAGGACGATTTCCGCGTCGCTGTTGAAGGGGAAGAGGAAGCTGTGGGTCAGCCGTCCGCTGATCGCATAGTCGATCTCAAACCGATGGTTGCCCATATAGCGGGCCGAGCGAAATCCCTTCTCCTTTGAAAGCGCGGCAGCCATTGCCTGCATTTGCGCCTCGTCACCGGCAGCGCTGCCACCGCCAAATCCTTCTTCATGGCCCTTCTGCATCGCGGTTTTGTGAAGGGCGCTGTCCTTCTTCTCTGGCGAACCATCGCCGACAGGGTCATTGCCGGGAGCGCCAAGCCCCTTCATCTCGGACGAGATTATCTCGCCCTTATAGGTGAAGCTGAACTGCCGATCCGCCCGGATATCGAGGGTCGATTCGAACTTGCCCGGCGTCACCAGGCAAGCGCCCAGCATCAGGCAGCAGGCCAATGCGCTGGCGGCGCGAAGAATAACAGCCATATCGTCCCCCGTTCCCCTGCGCCGATGGAAGGCGGCGCGCCTTGTGCCCCGTTACCGGCTCGCGGCGGCGTACAGGGCGATCGCAGCCGCGTTGGAGACGTTCAGGCTCTCCATGCGCGGGCTGATCGGCAGTTTAGCCAAAATATCGCAATGGGCCATGCTGTTGTGGCGAAGGCCTTCACCCTCCGCGCCCAGCACCAGCGCAACACGCGATTCGCCGATTGCCTCGCCCAATATCGTATCCGCCTCACCATCCAGGCCAATGCGCCAATATCCCGCCTCGGCAATCTCATCGAGCGCGCGGGCAAGGTTCACCACGCGCACCCATGGCACGATTTCCAGCGCGCCGGATGCAGAACGGGCGAGCACACCCGATTCAGGCGGCGCGTGCCTGTCCTGCGTCACGATGCACAGCGCATCGAACGCCGCCGCCGACCGAAGGATCGCGCCCACATTATGCGGGTCGGTCACCTGGTCGAGCACCAGCACGGGCCGCCTGTCGTCCTGCCCCGCTTCCAGCGCGTCGCCAAGCCATACGTCATCCAGCGGCTCAACCTCCGCGACGATGCCCTGATGGGGAGCATCGGATGGCACCATGCGGCCAAGGTCCGCCACATCGGCATAGACGATGGGCAGCACTGGCGGCAGGTCCAGCGCATTGAGCGCGTCGCGCGTGCCCCATATTTTCCGGACCACCCGGTTCGGATTGGCGAGAGCCGCGATGACGGCATGCCGCCCGTAGAAGCGGGGGAAGTTGCCCTTGGGCTTTGCGCTGCGATGTCCTTTTTTCATGGAAGCGCTCTTTTCACATACCACCATTGACAGGCAAGCCTCCATTCGCCATTGAGCGCGCCTCCAGCGCGGTAAAAGGCAGTTTTTGCTTGCCGCGTCAGGGCACTGGACAGGTGGCCGAGTGGTTAAAGGCAGCAGACTGTAAATCTGCCCGGGTTTCCCGTACGCTGGTTCGAATCCAGCCCTGTCCACCACCCTTTGCGGGCGCGCCGCCTCTTTCGGGTTTCCGGCCTGCGCGCTTTCCATCGGAGCCCGTCTGAAAAAGGACCGCTCGTCATGGCGTGGCTCGTGCTTGGCATTGCTATATTCACTGAAATCTGTTGGGCGCTCAGCCTCAAATGGGCGGCGACCATCGGCAGTTGGCAGGCTTCGTCCGTGCCTATCGCCTTGAGCTTCCTCAACATGGGCCTGCTGGCCCTTGCGATGAGGGGTATTCCTGCCGGGACGGCCTATGCGATCTGGACCGGCCTTGGCGCTGTTGGCGTCATCATCGGCGGCATGATCCTGTTCGGCGACCGCATTGCGCCTGTGCAGGCCGGGTTCATGGCGCTGATCGTCATCGGCGTCGTCGGCACGAAGCTGTTCGCGCCCGCCTGACCGCGCGGCGGCAACATATGGCGGAGCGGGGCGTTGGCCCGGCAACAATCATCCGTTACGCTGTCGTCCAATGACCATCGACCGTCGCGCCTTCCTGGCTGCCGCCATGTCCGGCTCCTTCGCATTCCCTTTTGCGCGCCGGGCGTTCGCTGCGTCCGAAGTCGAGCGCGTCGATGCGCTGATCGCCCGCATGACGATCGAGGAAAAGGCGGGGCAGATGACCTGCCTCACCGACAGCTTCCGTCCCTATAATCCGCCCAATCCGCAAGTCGGCATTCAGGATGAAAAGCGGCTTGCCGAAGAGGTGCGCAAGGGCCGGGTAGGCTGCCTGTTCAACGGCATCGGCGTGGCAGGCGCGCGCCGCGCGCAGGATATCGCCGTCAAGGAAAGCCGCCTCGGCATTCCGCTGCTGCTGGCGGGCGACGTGATCCATGGGCTGAAGACCATTTTCCCCGTACCATTGGCGGAGGCCGCGAGCTTCGATCCTGTCCTGGCCGAACGCACGGCCCGCGCCATGGCGCAGGAGGCGAGCGCCGCTGGCCTGCACCTGACTTTCGCCCCCATGGTCGATCTCGCGCGCGACCAGCGCTGGGGCCGGGTGGTCGAAGGGGCGGGGGAGGATGTCTATCTCGGCAGCCTGTTCGCCGCCGCTCGCGTCAGGGGATTTCAGGGACGCGACCTGCGGCGAGACGATTCGCTCCTCGCCTGCCCGAAACATTTTGCCGCCTATGGCGCGGTCGCAGCGGGCCTTGAATATGGCAGCGTCGATATTTCCGATGAAACGCTGCGCGAAACGCACCTGCCGCCCTTCGGCTCGGCCTTTGCGGCAGGCGCGCTCACCACCATGGCGGCGTTCAGCGAAATCAATGGCGTCCCCGCCACCGCCGACCGCGAACTGCTGACCGACCTGCTGCGCGGCGAGATGAAGTTTCGCGGCTTCGTCTTCTCCGACTATACGGCGGACGAGGAGCTGATCGCCCATGGCTTTGCGGAGGATGAGCGCGATGCCACCCGCCTTGCCGTGCTGGCCGGTGTCGACATGTCGATGCAGAGCGGTCTCTATATCCGCCACCTGCCCGATCTGGTGAAGAGTGGCGCGGTGCCTATGGAGACGATCGACGTCGCCGTGCGCCGCATCCTCTATGTGAAGATGGCGATCGGCCTGTTCGACAATCCCTATCGCTCCATCAGCGAGGAGGCGGAACGGACCCGCATCGCCACGCCCGCCCATCGCGCCCTGGCGCGGGAGGCGGCTGGGCGCTCGATCGTGCTGCTCCAGAATAGCGGCGTCCTGCCGATCGATCCTGCCAAGCGCCAGAAGATCGCGCTGATCGGCCCGTTCGGTGAGGATCGCGCCAATATCTACGGCCCCTGGGCATTTTACGGTGACAAGGGGAAGGGCGTGGACATTGCCGCCGGTCTGCGCGCCGCTATGCCAGACCCCGCCTTGCTGAGCATAGCCAAGGGCTGCGAGATCATGACGCCGATCGACGGCGGCATCGCGCAGGCGGTCGAGGCGGCGAAGGCGGCGGACATCATACTGCTCGCGCTTGGCGAATCGCAGGACATGTCGGGGGAGGCGCAGTCGCGCACCGTGATCGAATTGCCGCCGCCCCAGCAGATGCTGGCCGATGCGGTGGCGGCCACCGGCAAGCCGGTGATCGTCCTGCTGCGTCACGGCCGCGCTCTTGCGCTGCATGGCTCCGTCGCGAGCGCGCAGGCTGTCCTCGCCACCTGGTTTCTGGGATCGGAAGCGGGCCATGCCATCGCCGACATCCTGTTCGGCCGGGTCGATCCTTCCGCCAAGCTGCCGGTCAGCTTCCCGTGGGAATCGGGTCAGGAACCCTTCTTCTACGACCGCAAGTCCACAGGCCGCCCGGTGATCGACAATCGCACCGAATATCGCGCGCGCTACATGACCACGGACAACAGCGCCCGCTATCCCTTCGGCCATGGCCTCAGCTACACGACATTCGCGCTCGACAATCTGAAGCTGTCAGACACCGCCTTGCGCTGGGACCGGGCGATCGAGGTGACGGCCCGGCTCACCAACAAGGGGGACCGGCGCGGCAGCGAAGTGGTGCAGCTTTATATCCGCGATCGCGTGGCCAGCCGCACCCGTCCCGTCCGCGAGCTGAAGCGAATCGAACGTGTCCCGCTCGGGCCGGGAGAGAGCAAGACCGTGCGCTTCTCCCTGTCCCGCACCGACCTGCAATTTGTCGGATCGGGCAACCGCATCATTGCGGAACCCGGCCTGTTCGACCTGTGGCTCGGGCAATCATCCGAGGGTGGCCTCCACAGCCAGTTCACGCTTTATGCGGAAGAACAGCGATAGAAGATTAGGGCTTCGTCCCGTTACCGTTCGCCCTGAGCCTGTCGAAGGGCTCTACTTCTTTTAAGAAGAGGGCTTCGACAAGCTCAGCCCGAACGGGGTTGTGCAATCCAGATAACTGGCACGATGTCTCTGCCCATCCGATTGCGTCTGCACCGCTGACAAACCCCGCGACAACTGCTAGGGGCGCGGCCATGCTGAATATCAGGGATATCACCGTGCGGCTGGGTGGCCGTACCATCATCGACCGCGCCAGTGCCGCGCTGCCGCCGCGCAGTCGCGTGGGTTTGATCGGTCGCAACGGCGCGGGCAAGTCCACGCTGATGAAGGTCATGATCGGCCAGCTCGACCCCGACGATGGCGGTTGCGACATGCCGCGCGACACGCGCCTTGGCTATATCGCGCAGGAAGCGCCCACCGGCACAGCGACGCCCTTCGAAACCGTGCTGGCCGCCGACAAGGAACGCGCCGCCCTGATGGCGGAGAGTGAAGCGACCCATGACCCCGATCGCCTCGGCCATATTTACGAGCGGCTGATGGCGATCGACGCCTATACCGCCCCTGCTCGTGCCGCCCGCATTCTGGTTGGTCTGGGCTTTGACGATGAAATGCAGGGGCGGCCGCTCGACAGCTATTCGGGCGGCTGGAAAATGCGCGTCGCGCTCGCCGCGCTGCTCTTTTCCGAACCCGATCTGCTGCTGCTCGACGAACCCAGCAACCACCTCGATCTCGAAGCGACGATGTGGCTGGAAAGCTTCCTCAAAAATTATCGCGGCACCGTGGTGGTCATCAGCCATGAACGCGACCTGCTCAACAATGTGGTCGACTATATCCTGCATCTGGAAGGCGGGAAGATCACCCTTTACCCCGGCGGCTACGATGCGTTCGAACGGCAGCGAGCCGAACGCCTCGCCCAGCAGGAGGCGGCGCGCGTAAAGCAGCAGGCCGAGCGCGAGAAGTTGCAGGACTATGTCGCCCGCAACTCCGCCCGCGCCTCGACCGCCAAGCAGGCCCAGTCGCGCGCCAAGGCGCTGGCGAAGATGCAGCCCATCGCCGCCGCGATCGAGGACCCGTCGCTGTCCTTCGGTTTCCCCAGCCCGCCAGAACTGCGCCCGCCGCTCATCACCATGGACATGGCGGCGGTCGGCTATGGCGACACGCCGGTGCTGCGCCGCGTGAACCTGCGCATCGATCCCGATGACCGGCTGGCGCTGCTCGGCCGCAACGGCAACGGCAAGACCACGCTCGCCCGGCTAATCGCCGCGCAGCTGGCGCCGATGGAAGGGTCGATGAACAGCTCGGCCAAGATGAATGTCGGCTATTTCACCCAATATCAGGTGGAGGAGCTCGACATTGCCGACACGCCGCTCCAGCATATGACGCGCGTCATGAAGGGCGCGACGCCGGGCGCCGTCCGCGCGCAGCTTGGCCGCTTCGGCTTTTCCGGCGAGCGCGCGACGCAGCAGGTCGGCTCCATGTCGGGTGGCGAGCGTGCGCGGCTGGCGCTTGCGCTCATCACCCGTGACGCGCCGCACCTCCTGATCCTCGACGAACCGACCAACCACTTGGACGTCGATAGCCGCGAAGCGCTGGTGCAGGCCCTTAACGAATATTCGGGCGCTGTCGTGATCGTCAGCCACGATCGCCACATGATCGAACTGGTGGCCGATCGCCTCGTCCTGGTGGATGGGGGCACGGCCCAGCCGTTCGACGGCAGCCTGGAAGACTATACCGACATCATTTTGCGCAAGGCCGACAGCGGTGGCAGCGGAGGCGACGCGCCGAAGGATCGCAAGGCAGAGAAGCGCAATGCAGCCGAATGGCGCGAAAAGCAGAAGAGCCTAAAGTCGGCAATCAGCAAGGCGGAAAAGGAGATGGCGACGCTCTCGGCCGAACGCAGCCGCATCGACCAGGCGCTGTTCGATCCCAAGGCAGCTACCGGTGCCGAGGCGAAGATGACCACGACCGACCTCATGGTCCGCCGCGCCTCGGTCGAAAAGAAGCTGGGTACGATCGAAGAAAGCTGGATCGAAGCGAGCGCGGCGCTGGAGGAGCTTTAAGGGGCGTTAGCCTGCGTCGATGCGCAGGCGTGTCAGGCGGATTTCACTGATGCGCCAGCCGTCGGCCAGCCGCACATAGCGTTCATGATAATGGCCATAGCCATGCATCCAGCGGAAGGGCAGGGATGAGCCTTCCTGCACCCACAGCTTGTCCTCCATCGCCCAGATGCCGCTGGCTTGGCTGTCCGTTTCGATGTGAATCTCGGGCATATGACCGTGATGAACGGTTGTGACCTGCTCCAGCATCGGCGTCAGGCGTGCCATATAAGGCGCGGCGCCGTGGATCAGCATGCTCTCGTCCCGTTCCCCGGCGGCATCGCGGAAATCTGCGACCAGGTCGGGCGCAAAGACCGCCTCCAGTGCGGCCCAATCCTTATTGTCCATGGACCGGAAGTAGCGCGCTTTCAGGGCATATATCGCCAAAGTCGCAGCGATCTTGTCGGTTTCAGTCAAACGTTCCTCTCCCATCTGCCGACGACTTCCTGGCCGTCTGCAAGGACCCTAACGCAGGGGATGCCGCGTTCCAAGCGAGCCTTTTTGCGGCCGCGCTAACAGCGGCTCGCGGCTGTGGCTCCGCGTGAACCAACGCGGTCGGGGATGCCAAAACAACTGGAGCGCGCCGCTATGTGCGGGCGCGCTCCAGCTTCAAGATTGAGGAGGGCGCGGAGCAGCGCAATCGCTCCACGCCAATCGCGTCAGAATTCGCGCAGGATTTCGCGCAGCGTCGTGCCCTCATATTCGGTGCGCACGGCGCCTGCCTTCTGAAGGGTAGGGATGACGCCGTTGACCAGATCGGCAAGCTGATGGTTATAACCCGATCCTTCGATCAGGAACCCGTCACCGCCCACTTCGTCCATCACCGCCATCATCTTTTCGGCAACCTGTTCGACGGTGCCGCTGAAGTCCATGCCGCTCGCACCCTTCCCGACGGAGAACAGGTCGCGGAGGGATTTACCCTCTTCCCGGCCCGCCTTCTTCATATACTCAAGGGCGCTGGTGTGGCCGCCTGCCACGATGTCCTGGGGAACGGGCGCGTCCACGTCATAAAGCGAGAAGTCGACGTCCAGCGACGACGAAGCCATGACGATATTATGCTCGAACGAAGCCTGCTTTTCGGCCTCGCTCATTTCGGGCCGCTCGCCGCCTTCGGGGAAGATTTCCACCGGCGTCAGGAAGAAGACCTTGATATCGTCAGGATTGCGGCCCTGCGCTTCGGCGCGGTCCCGAATGTCCTGGCGATAGGCTTTCATGCCCGGAACGCCGCCGGTCATCATGCCTAGCACGACTTCGGCATTCTTGGACGAAAACTGCCGTCCACGCTCGGACGCGCCCGCCTGCGCCAGAACCGGATAGCCCTGCGGCGAGCGCAGCGTGTTCAACGGCCCGCGCGAACGGAAATGCTTGCCCTCGAAATTGACGGTGTGGACCTTGGTGTGATCGACATAGACGCCGGTTTCCGTGTTCGCGACCAGCGCGCCCTCTTCCCAGCTATCCCACAGCTTCTTGACCAACTCGACGAACTCGTCGGCAATGTCGTACCGCTCGTTCGGCGGCAGCAGCTTTTCCATGCCGAAGTTCAGCGCGGCGTTCTTCTCGCTCGACGTCACCATGTTCCAGCCTGCACGCCCCTTGGTCAGGGAGTCGATCGTCGAAAGCAGGCGCGCGAGGATATAGGGCGGATAGAAGGTGGTCGAAGCCGTCGCGATCAGGCCGATGTGCGATGTTTCCTGCGCCATCACCGGCAGCAGCGGCATGGGGTCGAGCTTGGGCGACAGCGTCGCATTTTTGAGGTCCAGCTCCATCGAGCCGCCGTAACGATCGCCGACGATCAGGCTGTCTTCGAAGAAGACGAAGTCGAACTTCGCCGCCTCCAACATCTTGGCCAGTTCCTTGTGATAGGAACCATCCGCCCACTGCGAGCCAAACTCCTTGCCATCGCCCGGCCAGGAAGTCGCGCCGAACTTCGTGAAATAGCCAAGGTGGAACTTCGTGTGGGCCATAGCCTGATACTCTCTCTAAGGTTTATCTCATTAGCATTTTCAAACGGTGGCCAGCGGCGCCCACGGCAGATCATCTGCTGAGGCGCAACTACACGGCCATCTGCTCCTAATAGTTGACGAATATCAACCTTTGTCAAGTGGTAGAAGCAATTCCGGTTAGAGGCGTTTCAAAAAAGCAGCGTTTCGAGCATCCCTCGATGCCGAAAGACATCATGATCTGGCTTGCGGCGGAATGGATTTCCCGGAACAAGAGCGGCTGGCGATCGGCAAAAACCGGACGTCCTACGATCATCAGGAGCTTTGGGTATGCGCAAGGTGGCAATAGTAACTGGCGCGACGCGCGGGATCGGCAAGGCAACCGCACTCGAACTCGCAAAGTGTGGATTCGCCGTCGCGGTTACCGGTCGTACCCGGCGGGAAGGCGAAGGACGACTGGCGAGTTCCGTCGCGTCGGAGGCTATTGCCGTACCCGGCAGCATCGAAGCCACCGTAGATGAGGTCGAAGCCGCTGGCGGCGAGGCTTTGGGTATTCCGATGGACATATTGGACCGCGCATCCATTGATGCCGCGGTGGATGCGGTGCTTGCCAAATGGGGCAGGATCGACGGCCTGTTCAACAACGCCATCTATCAGTCACCCGCCATCATGGCGCCCATCTCCGCAATCGATGCGCATGCTGCGGAAGCGGCCATGCGTGGGATGATGGTCAATCAACTGCACATCACGCAGCGCGCGCTTGAACCCATGTTGAAACAGGGCGGCGGACGTATCGTCTTCATCACCAGTGGCGCGGGCAGCATGCTCTGCGAACGAAAGCTGACCGAGGGCGGCTGGGGCCTGCTATACGCGGCGGGAAAAGCCGCTTTCAGCAAACTCGCGGAATTTGTCGATCTGGAATATCGGGATCAGGGGATTGCGAGCTTCCACATACAGCCCGGCCTGACCATCACCGAAGCCATGACGGCGCAATATGGCGAAGCCGCCAAGGGGTTTGGCGGCGGACTGCCGTCCTATACGCCCGCTGATACCGGACGCACGGTCGCCTGGATGATGGCTTCTCCGGACGCGCCAGCCTATGCCGGACCCACGCTGTACCAGGCATCCACCTTCTTCGAGGATGTTGGCATCGTTCCGCGCTTCCCCGGCGACTGAGCCTGGCCTGCCCGGCTGACGCACCCATGGAATGCCCGCGCGAACTGGTCTCTCAAAGGCTTTGTCAGGTAGGAAATCATCGTCCGATTTCCGGTTTCAATGAACAGTTCCGCAGGCATGCCGGGCTTCAGCCTCAGTTCGGGATGTTCCGCGAGTTGCGCCCCCGCACCGGGTAGAAACTCACCTTGCCCTCGGGGTCAGCCGTCCGGTCGGCAGCCGCTCCGGCAACTCGATCGTCGAAGCGCATCAGCACCTGCACATGGGTGGCGCGAAAGAATCGTCCCTCCGTGAAGGGCGGGCCATGCAGGACTGCTGCCCGCCCACACAATGCTCGTGAGGCGAAGCGTTACAAAAGCAATATCCGGAACTGGCGTCGATGACCGCCCAGAGTGCGGATCTCGATCACGCCCATCCGTCTAGGCCGTTTACGAAATCTGAACGCCGATCGGTGATATAGCCTTTGATATAGCTTTAAGGATGCCCTCGCGTGGCGATTTTACGCAGTATCTATTACCCACTGAAAGCGGTTCGCCGCTTCGGTACGAACCTGTCGAAAGACAGGAAGGGTACGGCTGCCCTGGAATTCGCCATCGTCGCACCGGCTTTGCTCGCGCTGCTATTCGCGATCCTATACACGATGATGATATATTTGGCGCAACAGATGCTGGAGACGGCGGCTCAAAGCGCAGGGCGCCTGCTGTTGACTGGCTCAGCCCAAACCACCCAGATGGCCAATGGCCACATGGGCATGACATCCGATGACTTCAAAGACGCCATCTGCAATGGGTATTCCGGCACCAATTCGAGCGGGCAGGCCGTCAGCGTTCCGTCGCTCCTGCCAGCGATGCTCACCTGCTCTCGGCTAACGGTCAACGTTGCCACCGCAAGTGGCTATAATGTGGGCAGCACGTCTGCGCCCACATTCACGTATGACAGCAATGGCGTGCTGACCTCGACGGGGACGGGCTATATCTACCAGTCGGGCGGTAGCGGCAAAAACCGCATCGTCGTTCTTCAGCTGGTGTATTTGTGGCCGACAGGAAAAGGGCCGCTCGGCTTGAACCTGATAAATCAGCCCAATGCCAATCGGAAGCTTGTGGCAACGTCGGTGTTCACGACGGAAGATTATTCATGCAACGCATCGCAAAGCTCATGCTGAAGCGCTTCAGGCAGGATGCGCGCGGCGCAGTCATCGTGGAATTCGCGATCTGTCTGCCGGTTCTTGTGCTCATGTACACGGGCGGCGTTTGCCTGTCGGACATGATCGCCTGCAACCGCAAGGTTACGATAGCGACCCGTTCGCTGGTCGATCTTACCAGCCGAACCATGTCCCCCACCGTCATCTATAACGCGCCGCAGAGCGCCAATGCGAAAACCTATCTCAGCGCCAGTGCGGTTGTCCTGTCGCCTTATAAGCTCAACAATGCGACCGAGCAGATTTCGCTGCTTCGGATTTGCGACGCCACGCATGCCTATGTCGTATGGACCCAGGCACAGACGCAGAATGTCGATGGCAGCGTCGTCACGCCCACAACTTCAGAACACACTGCCGGTACGCTTCCAACTGTCGAGACGCAGTCGGCTAATGCCGTCATCTCGATCCCGGCCGATATGATCAATTCCACTATGGTGCCGACCTCACCGGACGGATCGAATGTTTGTCAAAATCTTGTTCCCGGCGTCGCCAATAAGACCCAGGTCGGCACGGCCGGCGGCTGGCTGTACATGGGCAAGATCACTTACAATTTCACGCCATCGGTCAGTTATATACCTATCCGGACCACGGCGCTCACCCATACCATCTACATGACTCCTCGTCTTTACTAGGTGCTTGACCGATGACAAAACTCTCTTGTCTCCGTTCTTCGGCAGCGATGGCCAGCCTCGCTGCTCGTCTAAAGGCCGATCAGCAAGGCGGGGCCATGATGATCATGGCATTTTCGCTCATCCCGCTGACCTTCGTCACCGGGTTTGGCATCGATTATTCTCGCGCCATGAGCCTCCAGACGCACCTGAACGCCGCCGCCGACGCAGCGGCGCTCGCGGCTGTCGGACCCTCGATGATCCTTCAGTCGAACAGCGAGGCGACTGCTGCCGCGCGTACTATGTTCAGTGCACAGGCAAGTCTCCTGAGCGGTTACCAGAACCTTCAGGTGACCCCCACGATTACGGACGGGACCTCCGGCGGCAGCGGCGCACTGGGGTATCTTCGCAAGGCTACCGTCAGTTATACGGCCAAGTCGGTCAATGTATTCGGTGGCATTCTGGGGGCTGGCACCCTGACGGTGAGCGGAACGTCCTCGGCAAGCGCTGCGCAACCGCCCAATGTCGATTTTTACCTTGCGATGGACAATTCGCCATCAATGCTCCTGCCTGCGACTTCGGATGGAGTGAGCAAGATAATCGCGGCCACCAAGACGAGCGAAAATGCGAACGGCTGCGCCTTTGCATGCCATGCGATGCTTCCGAAAACCGACAATATTTACGTCAAGGATCAGCAAGCCCGCCACATATTGCTATCGGCAGGATATTATACGTCTGGTTCCACCACCCAGAATGTCTTCTACAGGTGGGATTCATCTGCCAACCTGGTCTATGACAGCGCGGGTAATCTCATGACGTCATCCACGACACCGACGGTGACGGGGCCTACGCGGACGACATCCGGATCGAACGGCAATACGCGGAACATCGACACCACTGTCAGTACTTATAACGTGACCACTTATACAGTTACCTCCAGTTCCAGCGGTGCGTCTACCGTCTACAAGGTGGTTACGCCGACCACGACTACAACAAAGGTTTCCACGCCCACTAACGGGGGTGCCTCGACCACAACTACAACCACGACTACGGGCACTGCAACGAGTACCGTCTACGACACCGGATATTGGGCTGACGGCTATTGGCTTACACATAATTACGGCAGAATCTATGGTAGCCCTTCCAGCATTACTCTGCGCAAGGACGACATGGTTTTGGCCGCATCGCAGTTGATCCCTTTCGCGGCCAACCAGGCATCGCAATATCAGGTCACCTATCGGGCACAGATGTTTTCGTTCGACTGGACGCGATCCGGCAATACTACACCTGTCAGGACGCTCAATAGTTTGAACAATGTCGCGTCCTACGGCAGCGCATTTTCGGCAACATCCCTGTTTCCGGCGGATGATTATTGGTGGAAGAACTCTATGCCGACGAGTGGGAGCAATATAGACGATAAAGCCACTGAAGTAACGAACATGCTCACTACGATGAAAAACCTCATTCCCAATGCGGGAACGGGTGCCCCCGGAGCGACACCACAAAAGATATTGTTCATCATTACGGACGGCATGTTGGATCAGCCAAATGGCGGCGGCCGATATTTCGGACCAATGCGGAGCAGCGACCTGACCGAATGCACGGCTATCAAGGCCAAGGGTATCAAGATCGCGATCCTCTATACGCAATATCTGCCGGAATCTCTTTCCGGCGACAGCTGGTCGCAGACGAATATTGCGCCGTTTTTGCCGCCTCCTCCTTCGCCCTATCCGGCAGGAAAGGCCGGGAGCTCCGATCAGGTTCTCACCGCGCTGCAAAGTTGCGCGTCATCTGGCGTCAATGGTTCTCCGTTGGTGCAGACCGTGACAGCCGATGACAGTATCACTACGGCCCTGCTGCAACTCTTCTCCACAGCGCTCCAGACGGCTCGACTGGTTCAATAGCGATCGCAAATCGATGGTGCTGAGAGCCTGGTTGAAAATGGATCGAATGCAAATTGGATGCAGTCGATCCATTTTCGAACCGGCTCTGGCTGGCGGGTCCTGATCAACTCATATTGGTATAATACCCCGCGTGCCGAATGGAACCGGCACAAGAGGGCGCTGGCGAGACGTCATTAACGCGCTGCTAACTATCCGATGTTACGTTTCGGAAGATTGGAAAAAGGCAGCGGGTCAGCGGCGAAAAATGATTGATATTCAAAATCTTTTGCGCGCGCGAATGACGCGTATCATATTGGCGGCCGCCCTGATCGGTGGCGGGGCCATGGGTTTCGCCCCCTATGTGTTGAACGACGTTTCCACCCAGGCGGCGATCAATGCTCCGCTGATCAGGCTGACGGCCGCCGCCGATGGAACAGTCGCCGATCTCCCGGCGAACGGCCACTATTTCGACAAAGCCACCGGAATACATTTGTTGGACCTGTCGCAGGATACGGGCGAGGTCGCCGAATTGAAGGCTCAAGCCGAGATGGCGCAGACGGAAATGGCGCTCAGCGAACGGCAACTGGCCGAACTGAATGGCCAAAGTCAGCGATTGGAGCAGCGCGCGACGCTTTTTTCCGGCGCGATGGCAACGCGCCTTACCGCTGATCGCGACTCCGCGCAGGCAGATCTCGCCGGATGCCAGGCCGAACGCGCAGAGCAAGCCGCTAATCTTGCCCGCACGCGCGTTCTGGCGGCGCGGGGCTTCATATCGCCCGCCGGGGTGCAGAAGGCGGAAGCCGCCGCATCGCTCAAGAGCAGCAATTGCAGCAGCGCTGCCGCCAGGCTGCGGGCCATTCAGGTTACGCGTAGTGCCGCGCAATCCGGGGTGTTTATCGGCGACAGCTATAATGACGCGCCCTATGCGGTGCAGCAGGGCGATCGCCTGCTCTTGCAGAAGCAGGCGGTCGAAAAGACGTTGAGCGACGCGACAGCTCGTTACCGTCAGGCCAGTCTGAGATTGAAGGACGCGTTGGCCCGGGCGAGTTATCGTGCCCCGGCGGGAACTTTGGTATGGGCGGCGGCCGCCAGTCCCGGCGCCGCCATTCGCGCAGGTGAGCCGGTGCTCGACCTGATCGATTGCCGTCGACGCTTCGTCCAGGTCGCCCTTCCAGAACGTAAGGCTGAAGTGATTGGTCCCGGCACGCCCGCAGACGTTCGCATGATCGGTTCCGATCAGTGGCTGAAGGGGCAGGTCGTGAACATCACCGGCGCGGCGGGGCGGCGCCGGGAGGAATTGCTGGCCGCATCCACCTATTCCTTGCCGGAGGATCGAGAAATTCTGATCGATGTCGCATTGCCGGCGCCCGAACCCCGTGGGGTCGATGCCGCGCGCAAATGCGATGTTGGGCGTTTGGCCGAGGTCCGGTTCAGCCGCAGGCTCTGACGGCACATGTCCAGCATCGCCACCACCGCGCCCTTCGCGCCGCTGGCGTTGCTGGTGGGCTTCTTGCTGCTTTTCGGCAAGATATGGCCGTGGCGTGCCGGGCTGGTCGCGACGATTGGGTGCACCATTGTCTATTATCTGCAGTGGCGGATCTCACAGACGATTCCCTGGGGCGAGGGGGCGGGCAAGCTATGGTGGCCGCTGACCTGTCTGCTGGTGGAAAGTGCCGCGCTGTTCGATGGCGCGATCTTGCTGGCGATCCTTTCCCGGCCGCGAGACCGGTCGGCGGAGGCTGATGCGGGCGAGGCACGACTGCGCGCTGCATGGGAAGAAGGACCGCTGAATTTACCCCCGGTGGATGTTTTCATAGCCACCTATAATGAACCGCGCGAAGTGCTGGAAAAAACCATCCTCGGCTGTCTCGCTCTCGACTGGCCGGACGCGCGCATATGGGTGCTGGACGATGGCCGACGCCCCTGGGTGCGCGATCTGTGCATGGCGAAGGGGGCTGGCTATATTAACCGGCCGGACAACAAAGGCGCAAAGGCCGGCAATATCAATCACGGGCTGACGGTGACCGACGCGCCGTTCGTGGCGGTGTTTGACGCGGACTTCGTGCCACGCCGAGACTTCCTGCTGCGGACCATGGGCTTTTTCGAGTCTGAGCGGATCGGCATCGTCCAGGTCCCGCACAGCTTCTACAATCATGATCCCATGCAGACCAATCTGGGCCTGCAACAGGCCATGCCGGACGATCAGCGATTTTTCTTCGAAGCGATCATGCCGGGACGAGACGGTTGGGACGCCGCGTTTTGCTGCGGATCGAACTCCGTGACGCGCAGGACCTTGTTTGAATCGATCGGCGGAGGGCTGCCCGAAGGATCGATCACCGAAGACATGTTGCTGACGCTGGCCAGCTTGCGGCAGGGTTATGTCACCCGCTATCTGAATGAGCCTCTGGCCTTTGGCCTCGCTCCGGAAAGCACGACCGCCTTCTTTGTTCAGCGTCAGCGCTGGGCGCAGGGTGCGATCCAGATCCTGTACCTGAACGAAGGTCCTTTGGGGCCAGGATTGAAACTGCGCTATCGCCTGTTGTTCCTGCCCAGCGCATGGATCACGCAGGGCTTCCAATCCATGTTCACCGTGCTGACGCCCATTTGCTTCATGCTGTTCAATCTGGCTCCGATGGTCAGCATCGATCTGGAGGCGGTCATTCACTATGTCCTGCCGCTGATCGTCGCAATGTTGAGCGGCATCACGCTCCTGGCGCCGGGGCGCTATTACCCGCTTGCCGCGCAAATTTTGTCGCTGTTCCAGTCCTTCCGCATTCTGCCGGTTGCCCTGCAAACATTGTTCCGTCCAAAAGGCCTTGTCTTCAAGGTCACGCCCAAAGGGTCCGACGCGGGCGGAAATCCATGGGAAAGAACGATATTGTTCGTAGCGCTCGGCCTACTCGCGCTCAGTTTCGCTGGTCTGATGATCAATGTTACGCCGGAATATCGGGTCGTGTCGCAGGTCGGCCTGCTGCCCATGGTGACTTTCTGGACGATCGTGAACATGTTCATCCTGCTGCTGGTTGCCATGATGTGCCTGGAAAAACCGCGTGTCCGGGGTGAGGAGCGCTTCGCGCTCCGACAGGCCGTGACGATCCTGAGCGCGCAGGGGCAGATGATCCGGTCAGATAAGGGCGACATTTCCATCTCCGGTCTTGGGCTGGAGCTTGCTGAACCGGCGGACCTGAGTGTCGGCGAGCGCGTCGATGTCGTGTTGCCGGACGTCGGCCTGTTGCGCGGATTTGTCCGCCGTTCGGGCAGGCGCCTCGGCATTGAATTCGACTTTCATTCAGAGGAAATCCGTGACCGGCTGATCGTCGCGCTGTTCACGAACGAAATCCGGATCAATGCCGTTCGCCCCTCTGCGGCTGCCGCTGCTCTGGCTGTCGCCAAACGCCTCTGGCTGGCGGATCTTCGGACCACTGAAGTGGATTCCCGTATCGCCAACAGCGATCTGGCACCCGAGAAATTAAGCGCAACGACGCGTGTCGTCCCATCTGCGGTCCAAGCCCTTAAAAAAGCGCCTGAGCGCGATATGTCCGGCAACGACAGGGTAACTCGGGCAGCCTGATAGATCCACGCGAAAACGGGTTGTCCAACAGGATCACATCCGGCGGTACAACCTACGCTAAGCCTGACTCCCGCGCCGAACGTCGCCCGCGAAGACCGGTGCGTTTCTAACAGCACCATTTTAACCGCTTATGGCGGATTTCCGCCGCCGTCGATGCGATCGGCTTGCCGCTGCGCATTCATCCAACGCCAGGACAATATGGCGATTGCCCACAGGCCCAAGCCCTCCTGTCCGGCTTGCAGGGCGTCGGCCATGTCATTGCAGACGCCGCCTACGATGCCGATCCGCTACGCACCTTCATTTTAACGGCCACAGATTGATCAGCACCACAGGGCGATCGGTCAGGTTAATATTATGTCGCCTAAATATATTGACGGGCGAGCCGTTGTCGAGTTAGGATGCATGCTAACAATAAGGAGGGGATCTAGATGCGGTTTGATGGAAAAGTGGCCATCGTGCTTGGCGCCGCCACCGGTTGCAATATCGGCCAGGTGATCGCCCCCTCCCTGCCTGATCGTGCTTGCAGGAGTATCCCTAATGTTCACTAAGATGTTCATGCGCTATCCGATCCGGCAGGTCGCATTTTATGTGCCAGACGTGCGCGAAGCTGCCCGTCAGCATGCGGAGGCTTTCGGTTCAGGCCCTTACTTCGTCATGGAGCATATTCCCATGAGTTTGGCGCGTTACCGCGGCAAGCCTGGCGTTTTCGATCATTCCTCCGCCTACGGACAATGGGGTGACGTCATGATCGAAATGGTTCAAGTCCACAGTTCCGAGCCATCGGTCTTTTCAGACCTGTTTCCGAATGGCGGGACAGGTTTCCATCACATCGCGCTGATCGTCGACGACTTGCCCGCGATCATGAAGGAATTCGAAGCTGCGGGATTTCCGGAGGGCTTTTACGGCGAAGTCCAACCGGGGTCCGGATTTGCGATGATGGATGCGACCAAACAATTCGGCCACTTCGTCGAATTGTACGAACCGTCGATACCGCTCCTGTCGGTTTATCACCGGGTCGAGAGCGCGTCCGTGAATTTCGACGGCGCCGATCCGGTCCGCGATTTTTCCCTCATGTAAAAGCGATCGAAAACAAGTTCCCGACCGAAAAAAATACGAGGATTCTGAGTATATGGCCGATTTGACCTATAATTTCGCGGGCAAAACAGCGTTGGTCACAGGAGCAGCCGGTGGTATCGGTCGGGCGACGGCAATCGCTTACGCTTCTTCTGGTGCGAATGTGGTTGTCACTGATATCCAAGCGGAAGGTGGTGAGGAAACGACACACGCCATCACGGCGGCTGGTGGCACGGCCATTTTCGTCCGCTCCAATGTGACGTCATCCGAAGACGTCGATTCACTGATCGACACTTGCATTGCCACCTACGGACGTCTCGATTTCGCCTGCAATAACGCGGCAGTGGAACTGGAGGATACTGCGCTTGCCGATGTGCAGGATGAGCAGGCCCGCCGCGTTGTCGATATCAACTTCATGGGCGTATTTTTGTGCATGAAACGCCAGATCGCCAAAATGCTCGATCAGGGTGGCGGCTCGATCGTGAATGTCGCCTCAATGAATGCACTCAGGTCGCGGCCGGACAGTGCTGTTTACGATGGCACGAAAGCCGCTGTTCTTGCCATGACGCGAAGCGCGGCTTTGGCTTACACGTCGCGCAAGATCCGCATCAACGCGGTATGCCCTGGCGTGACTGACACACCGATGTTGGCGTTTAAAATGGATCTTGTGGGGGCGAAGCGGTCCATGATCGAACAGGTCGCCAATCTGGAAAAACGTCTCGGACGCCCCGACGAGTTGGCTGCTGCCATTCTTTGGTTGAGTTCGGACGCAGCTTCATTGGTCACCGGTCACGCGCTTCCTGTTGAAGGCGGCTATTTGCTGACGGGTGCGATCCCAGCGGGGTGATGTGGCCCGCGAGAGCTACGCTGGATAGCCAGCTTGGATTGACCCAGCCCAAGATGGGAGATTGAACCATGACTCATTTCGATACCAACGGCGCACCCGATTACCGGGACAGCCCTGCTCCGACATATCAGCAAGTGATTGCGCGCGACCCCATTGAGGCACCCGCGAGTTTACGCCAAATCCATCCCACGCATATCGAAATGCCGCGCGTCCCTCGCGAGCGTTATACCAGCCAGACTTTCTTTGACTTGGAAAAGGAACGGATGTGGTCGCGCACGTGGCAAGTCGCCTGCCGTGTCGAAGAAGTAAGGGAAGTTGGTGATTGCGTATTGTATGACTCGCCCGGTGCGTCGCTGATCATCATGCGCAGTGCTCCGGACGTGATCAAAGCTTTCTATAATGGATGTCTGCATCGCGGCATGAAATTATGCGCGTCGGACACGAGCGTAAACAAGATACGCTGTCCCTATCATGGCATGACTTGGAACCTCGACGGCTCCCTTCAGAATTTACCTGCGCGCTGGGATTTCGATCCGGTCGAAGATTCCGAACTCGCTTTACCAGAAGCGCGCGTTGGCCTCTGGGGAGGTTTCGTATTCGTCAACCGCGATCCCGCATCACCATCGCTGGAAACATATTTGGGTCCGCTGATCGCGGAATTTGCCGACTGGTCCCGGGACGACGTCTATCTGGACACCCGCGTAACCAAGGTCATGGAGGCGAATTGGAAGTGTTGCATGGAAGGGTTTGTCGAAGCATTCCATGTCGCCGAACTTCACTCGCAAGCTCTTCCTTTTGGGGGCGACGCCAGCACGCAATATGACGTCTGGGCCGACAATGGTCATGTTAGTCGTTTCTGTGCTCCCACCGGAATTCCCAGCGACCAATACCCCCAGCCGATTACCGAAGCCGAGATATGGAAAGCAACGTTCGGCGCCGTCACTGGCAATACTGATAACGCTCCGCCACTGCCGGAAGGCCAAACTGCGCGGGGCTATCTGGCAGAGATGAACCGCACTGAACTGGGCAAGGTCTACGGACGGGACTTCAGCCATCTGACGGACGCAGAAGCATGTGATCCCATTCAATATTCGCTGTTCCCCAACTTCCTCCTATTCAAGGGATTGCCTTATCCATTCGCCTATCGGTTCGTTCCGATCGACAATAGTCCAGATCGTACACGCTTCGATTTCATGATCTTCCGGCCAAAACCGCAAGACGGATCGGATTTTCCAGAGGTCAATCAAATCGACCTTGGCCCTGACGATACTTATGCGGCCAGCGGCGCTTTTCAGCCGTGGCACGGGCTAATCTATGATCAGGACTGCCAAAATCTGGCGCTGCAACAGCAGGGCCTGAAGGCAGGTGGGGTGAAGGACGTCATGTTAAGCCGTTATCAGGAAGTCCGCATTCGTTTCCTTCATAAAACTTTGATGGAATATCTGGACGGGGACTCTTGCCTTAAATAGCTGGAGCCTCAGCGCGGTACGCAACCAATAGATTGTGGAAGCGCGATGCACATCTCTCCATCGTTGACACCAACACACATTGACCAAAACCCATGCGCCCAATGCCGCGCCTGGTGAGACGGCGCAATGGCAGGTGGACGAATTCATGCGAGGCGAAGCAACAATGGTAAACGATGTCGTCGGCGGTTGTTGACGATGAGAACGAACAGACATCTTGCGCCATATTGAGGTGGTCACGTAGTTCATATCAAACGTGAATGACCACAAGGGATGAAGAACATCACGGGTGAAAAGTTCAACATCAATTATTATGCTCAAGACTCCGGCTCGGCCTTTTCGAGCGCTCCGGGCACACCGCGCACCTATGGTGGTGAACTGATATTCAAGTTCTGAACTTCAGATATATGATGACGGTGGCGGTCGACAGTGTCGGCCGTCCATACCTTGAAATATCCTGCAAGCGAACGGAACAAGCCGGTCGAATCATGGCACTGTTTCGACTTACCGTTACCCCCGGATGCGAGTCCGACGCGGCCCCTTCTCATCCATAGGGAGTCGGTCGCTCGACGACCTTAGCGGCGCACGGGGAAGGTGATCTACCTATGGATGTGGATGACACCAAAGACTGGGGAAAACAGGCCTCAAGCTTTGTGCCTCACGGCTTTAGACAGGAGAGCCGCAAGCGGGCGCCGTAAGCGCCTGGCGACCCCTCGTTGTGTTGTTGCGGAATGACAAATGCTGTTTTTATGTGGCTTTATGACGACTCTCCCATAAGGACAGCGGATGAAGCAAGCACCCAGACATCGCGCGCGGCCCCCGGTTCGGACAGGATTCGACGAGAAGTGGGTTGCGCCCTCGGAATTCGACGCCAAGCTCACAACACCTTATCTCATCACGATGGTGGCGCGCCTCCAGTCTCATCTTTATGCCGTCAGGACCGCCGAAGCCGATGTGAGTCAGGCTGCGGCCTTTCTTCTCCTTGAACTGTATCAGGAGGAGCCTCTTTCGCATTCCGAACTGACCAAGCGGCTCTCGATAGCGCATGCGACAGTATCACAGACACTCAAGCGGTTGGAGCAGCGAGGTCTCGTTGAGCGAAGCATTTTTGAGGTTGACGCGCGGCAGGTGCGCGTGAGGCTTACTGGTAAAGGCCGCGAAGTGTGCGCGCCGCTACGTGCGGAAGGTGATGTCCTCAATGACGAAATCCGGTCAGTTTTGGGTGCCGAGAGGGAAGAGGCATTGCGAAAGAGTTTAGCGGACCTTGCCGAACACTTCCGTTTTGGCCAGCGGTAGGCCGGGTCCGACCCGTCTTTCGCTCAACGTGCTTTGCTTACCCCATCATCGCATTCGCGGGCTCAACAAAGTCCTAGCGAAACACTCCCATCACTTAGGCCGCATCGACATTCAGCGTAGCCAGATCATGGCAGCGGCGAGATGTACGAAGTCGGCAAAGTGAGCGGTGCGCCGATCGTAGCGGGTAGCGAAGCGTCTGAAATGCTTGAGGCGACCAAAGCATCGCTCGATCCGGTTGCGGTGCTTGGCTATGACGCCATTACGAAGGTATTGGCGGAGATGAGCATGTCCCATGATGTCAACATCGTTGAATCGATCAGGCTACGCCAAATCTTCGGCACCGATCCCAATGGCGTCCGTGTGGAGCTGAACTTCACCGGCGACTGATCTGTCGGATGGCTGACTCGCTTGTCAGTGCCACCCGCCCAATAATCCTCAGCCCGCCGTCGGGTTGAAGATCTTTGCCTTGCCATCCCAGTTGGCGCCAGCCTGCTGAATCATGTCGAAAAGGCTCTGGACCTCGGGCTTCAACACGCCGATCTCCAGGATATTGTTTTCCTCAGCATCCATCGCGAAATAGGCGATCTGGGACCCGTCTGCGAACTCAGCTCCTTGCAGTCGCGTGCCGCCGTGTTCAGCGACCCAGGCTTCCGCATCTTCCATGCTGTCGGAGAAAGCGCATAGATGATGGACGCCTTTACGGCCCGCATCCAGAAACTCTTGGAAGATCGACGGGCCTCGCGGTTCGATAAGTTCGACCATCAGGTCCCCGGAAAATGCGATCGCCGCGCCGTACTGTGCGAAATGCTCTTTACCGCGATAATCGCCTCGAACCATCTCGAAAGCGGGAAAGACGAAAAAGGGACCCACGCCCATCACCTCGGTCCACCAATCGATCGCCTTGTTTAAGTTGGGCACCATATAGGCGATTTGGTTGAGCCGCCCCCAAGGCTTGAGCACCATAATAGTATTGACCTTCCATCTATCTTGATAAGTCAGGTAATCATATGCAAGCATCCTATCAGGAAGCTCGGGATGAACCAACTTATAAAATATGGCGATGAGCATGCGTAGGACGAAAAGCCCCGGGCCGCCCGGCCGGACTGTTCTGGTGCATCTGGCCACAGATTTAGCTTGGTGGTGGCGAGCTGTGGCAGACCAAATGGGAAGACAATGACAGCGACATCCGCCGTAATGACTCGCTGCCGCCCACGGCTTATCGGCGGCTGAAAATACCAGCTAGAAGGAGTGTCTCAGGCCCGAATTGCAACGGCGGCGGGCGCTTGTTCCGCGGCGGTGCAGGCATCGGCAGAGGTGCGCGCCCGGCATCGCGCTGTTCGCTGGCTATGGGACGGCCTTCCGCGCGTCCTTTGGCTTGTCGTGTGCAGGAGCCAAAGCCGGAATCTCCTTTAATATCGAGGCCGGAATCAATCTCGCCATACCGAAGAGAGGTCTTTCGGGCACGATCGCAGCATTTCGGCACACGCACGAAACGTCATCTTTGCCATCCTCGCTGATTTGGGCTTCCATATCCAGAGCGCGCATGCGGGGTGGAGGCCGATCTGCTGTGGTAACCGAGATCTGCCTTCTCGCTCCTCGCCAATTATGCTTATACCGACACGGCCGACGATGGCGCGGCGCAGGGCGACAGGATCGCACGCGTGCCCGAGAACAGCGGACGTATCGCCACGCGCTATCGCGTTCTCCAAGGCCCTGCGGGGGCCTATTTTCGCGCAGGGCTCACCGCCTTCGCCTCACGCAAACTGACGTTGCCCATCCATGATCCGAAAATCACAAGTTTTGCATCAAGCCAAAAATCGCAGAAATCTGCCCCTCCCCGTGATACAAAAATCTGATGCACATTTGGCGCGCTTCTGACCGCCGAAATCACTGTTTCTGCCTCGATCGCCCCTGATGCAAAAGTTTTGGACTCCCGATTAGTTGTCCCGATTGGGATCGTTGAATAGGAAAGCCGGATCACCTTGGCGACCTTGACAATATGGACGAAAAAGGAAGAATGATGCCTAAGCTGCTTCTCAAATGCGCGGTTCTTGTAGTTCCACTGATCATGCCCTTTGCCGCAGTGACCGCCCAAGTCGCAACAAAGGCAGAAAAAGGCTCCGCACCATCTCGCGGATCGTGGCAAGCTGCTGCTAATCCTTCTTCGCGACCAATCGAAGCAGATGGGTCGGTGAACGTGCCCTCATTTCGCCTGCCTCCTTCCGAGTATATGAGTCCCGAGGCGAAAGCGGCCTTACCACGTGTGCCCTCCGACATGTTCGAGGTGCTCCGTCAGTCGCCAAAGGATGTCACCGCCTTGCGCACGAATTTGCCAAGGCTCGTCGCGGGCCGCGTTGCCCAACTGAAGCAGATGTACAAGGTAGAGACGGAGGAGCGTGCGATCGCCGGTGTCCCGGCCGTCTGGACGCGGCCGGTGGCAGGCATCACGCCCGCAAAGTCTGGCAAGATACTGCTGAACCTTCCGGGCGGGGGCTTCATGATTGCCAACGCGGGGGCCAATGGCATGTTTGAGACGATCCCCCTGTCGGGCCTCATGGGCGTGGAGGGCGTAAGCATCACTTATCGGCAAGGCCCAGAAGCGCATTATCCCGCCGCAACCGAGGACGTGATAAAGGTCTATCGTGAATTACTCAAAACGCATAAGTCGCAAGATGTGGTGATATATGGCTGCTCGGCGGGCGGCCAACTTACCGCCCAGACTACCGCCGCGCTGATCCGCGATAAGCTGCCTCTTCCAGCCGCCATCGGCCTTTTGTGTGCATCTGCTGACATGCGCCTCTTAGGTGACAGCGCTGCCTTCACCTCCCCCTTCCAGGCAATACCAAATAAAGAGATACGCCTATCGTATTTTGAGGGGACCAAACTCGACGATCCCGCTGTCTCGCCTCTCCGGTCGCCTGAAGTACTGAGGCACTTTCCGCCAACTCTCATTGTAACGGGAAGCCGTGCTCTGGAAATGAGCAGCGCCGTTGCAACCAACAATGCGTTGCAGAAGAGCGGAGCCGTTAGCCAACTCAACATCTGGGATGGTATGGGACATGCCTTCTTCTACGATATCGCGCTACCCGAATCGCGGGAGGCGTTTGATACGATGGCGCGCTTCTTCACCAAATACCTTCACCTTAAGCCTTAGTGGTCATTTGCGGACATCTAGGCTTCCCTCGCGGAAGCCTAAATTAGATGATCTCCAAAGTTATCCCTGTCACGAAAACGGTTTGAACCGCGCCGGGTTTGCCGGAGGCATAGGGTTGTGAGTCACGCTGCCATACCGATGTTGTCTGCGGCAGCATAATATTGATCTTCGGCTTCGGCAGGCGGGATGTTGCCGATGAGCTCCAGCAGTCGGCGATGGTTGAACCAATCGACCCACTCGAGCGTGGCATACCCATGAATGACAATGCTGGTATCCGGGGGGACGGACTGATCCGTTCCCTCAAGGTGGAACTGCGTCCGCTCGCGGCGGTCCGGCCCGCGAAACGCAATGCCCGTACACACAGTGAGAAGCAGATCGAGCAGATCGCCTCCTCGATCCGCCAGTTCGGCTTCACCAATCCGATCATAGTCAATGACGAGGGGATGATCGTCGCCGGTCATGGCCGCCATGCCGCGGCGAAGCTGCTCGGCATGGCAAACGTGCCGGTCATCCCGATCCATGACCTCGATCCTGCCGAGCTGCGCACCTACGCCTTTGCGGACAATCGAATCGCGCAGAACGCCGGCTGGGATGCAGAGGTGCTGCGAATCGAGTTCGAGGAACTCAATGCCCTCGAGCTCAGCTTCGATCTGGAGATCACCGGCTTTTCCACGACCGAGATGGACCAGTTGCTGGTGATCACCCCGGAAGAAGAGAAGCTGGAGAAGCTGCCCGAGGGCACCATGTCGCGCAGCCAGCGCATCGCGCAGGAGAAGCTGCCTTGAAATCGTGGGCTGGGGAAGCTGATGGGCGCGAACCTTTTTCGGGAGGGATCGGTGGTCCGGCCCGCGTTTACCGACGGCCTCGAAGATCGCTATCGTGAGGTGCTCGATCTTGCGAACAGGCGGGTCAGGATGATCTGCCCTGACGGCAGGCGCCGAACCGTCAGTCTGTTCCAAGCCCGTCTGATCGAACTGGCTTCTCCACGCTGCCGCAGGCGTCTGATGTGCGAAGATTTCATCAGGCAGGTGCGGTGGGCAGCAGGTTTGCTGGCTGAGAGAAAAATTTCGTGACGAGGGTCTGAAAACCCCCGGATTTACGGGGTTTCATCCAGGGGATAAGGCAGAATTTCGGATGGCGGTGAAACAGGTGGTATCTGCCTGTTTCACCGCCATTTTTATGCTTTGATCCAGAAATTAGCACCTGTTTTCACCTGTTATTGTCACGGCACGTTTGCCGACGAGCTCTATGGATTATGATGTAAATCCAATAACATGATCAGGAAAATCGCAGAAAAGGCCCCCCTTGGACGTGCCATTTTTTTTAGGAGCGTCGCTTGGGCGACAGATGTCTGAGATGAAGGGGGACGCATGCATTCGGTAGTGACGGGGATGTTCCAGCAGCGTAGCAGCAGAGAAAGCGGCGCAGAATTGCGTATCTTTGGCTCGCATCTGACTCTCTGCAGTACCGAACTGAACGCGCGCGAATTTGCGCCGCTTTTCGGCAAATTCTCTAATGTTTGCAATATGTTGAGACTGGGTGGCGGAGCGGGAGGGATTCGAACCCTCGATACGCTTTTGACGTATACTCACTTTCCAGGCGAGCGCCTTCGACCACTCGGCCACCGCTCCGCATGCACTGGAAGGCGGCTCCCTATCGTGCGGCGCGGCGGGTGGCAAGGGGATGCCGCGACTTTCCTGCTTCAATTTCGCGGCGGTACTTCACCCGCCGTCGCGCTACGTAGACCGTGACGGATAGGCAAATGTTCGGCCGCAACCTACATTCAGGAACAATAGCTACATTTCCGGCGATACCCTATCCAGATGCGGCATCTCTCCGGAACGGAAAGGCTGAACATGATTGTAGGCACGGTCAGGGAGATCAAGAATCACGAATATCGCGTCGGCCTGACGCCTGAGAGCGTGCATGAACTGACCGCGCATGGCCATCGGGTGCTGGTGGAAAGCGGCGCGGGGGAGGGGATCGGCGCGCATGATGCGCTGTACGCCCGTGCCGGGGGCGAGATCGTCCCGACCGCGCGCGACGTGTTCGAAGCGGCCGAAATGATCGTGAAGGTGAAGGAGCCGCAGCCCGAGGAACGCGCCATGCTGCGCCCGGGCCAGATACTCTACACCTACCTTCATCTCGCTCCCGACCCGGACCAGACCCGAGACCTCATGGCGTCGGGCGCTGTCTGCATCGCCTATGAAACCGTCACCGACGCAGGCGGCGGCCTCCCGCTGCTAAAGCCGATGAGCCAGGTAGCCGGACGCATGTCGATTCAGGCGGGCGCGACGGCGCTGGAAAAGGCGAATGGCGGCCGGGGCGTGCTGCTGGGCGGCGTGCCCGGCGTGCTCCCGGCCAAGGTCTGCGTGATCGGCGGTGGCGTCGTCGGTTTCAACGCGGCGCAGATGGCGGCGGGCCTGGGCGCGGACGTCACCATCCTCGACCGCAGCCCCGAAGTGCTCGAACGGCTCGGCATCTATTTCGAGGCGCGGGCCAAGACCCGCTTTTCCAATCGCGCCAATCTGGCCGAATGCGTGGCGGAAGCGGACCTCGTCATCGGCGCCGTGCTGATCCCCGGAGCCGCCGCGCCCAAGCTGGTCAGCGCCGACATGCTCAAGACCATGAAGAAAGGCTCCGTGCTGGTCGACGTCGCGATCGATCAAGGCGGCTGTTTCGAAACCAGCCATCCCACGACCCATGCCGATCCCACCTATATCGTCGATGGCATTGTCCATTATTGCGTCGCCAACATGCCCGGCGCGGTCGCGCGCACCAGCACCTACGCGCTCAACAACGTCACCCTGCCGCATGCGCTGCGCATCGCCGATCTGGGGTGGAAGAAGGCGCTGCAAACCGACCCGCATCTGCTCGCGGGGCTCAACGTCTGGGACGGCAAGGTGACCTATCAGGCCGTCGCGCAGGCGCTGGACCTGCCCTTTACCCCGGCGGAGGAAGCGCTGGCCTGATGGTCGTCCCGGCGCGCGCCCCTAATCCGCGTCCGGATTGCGGAAGTTCAACCGCCGGGTGACGGTGTAATCCACCACCCCCACCAGAAAATAGCTGATCCACTGCTTCACCAAAGTCAGCACACCGCGCTGGGCCTTGTAGCGTTCCAGCGTGATCTGTCGGCTTTCCTCTGCGCGACGGCTGATGAAGTCCCTCGCTTCGTCCGCCAGCGCCTTGTCCTCGATCCGCAGCATGATCTCCAGATTCAGGAACAGGCTGCGCATGTCGAAATTGGCTGATCCGATGAAGACTGCGTCATCGATGACGATCAGCTTCATGTGCAGCTTGCGCTTCTGATATTCCCATATCTCCACCCCGCGCCGCAACAGTGGTCCGTACAGCAGCCGCGCCGCCGCCACCGTCGCGCCATTGTCCGACCGGGACGGCAGGATCAGCCGCGCACCCTCCCGCCGCGCCGCGAGCGCAATGCGCTTCAGCATGCCGCGTCCGGGCGAAAAATAGGCGGCCACCATGTCCACCCGCCGCGCATGTTCCAGGTCATGCTTTACCACCTGTGCCCAGGGGCTTAAGCGCCGGGTCGGCCCACCGATCAGCCATCGCATCGGATCATCGGGATCATGGTGCAGCGACGGGTGCCAGTGCCGCACCATCCGCCGCATTGTGCGGAAACTCTGCTTGCTGGTCGATACCCACCGCCACAGCTGCCCATACCAGTTGGTCATCGCCGCGACCTGCGGCCCGTCGATCAAAAGGCCCAGGTCCACCCAGGCATCCTCTTCGGGCAATCCGAAATAGGCATCCTCCACATTGAACCCGCCCAGCAGCAGCCGCCGGTCGTCCGCGATCGTCATCTTCTGATGGTTGCGGATCAGATAGCGGGTCGACCGCCGCGCGCCGAATCGGCCAAACCGTCCCCCCGCCTTGATTAGAGGGTCGAAGAAAGTAACCGGCGTGTCGGCCGATCCGAACGCATCGATCATCAACGTCACGGCAACGCCGCGCCCTCGGGCCGCGATCAGCCGGTCCAGCACCATCCGTCCGCTCTCATCGGCGGCGAAGATATAATAATAGAGCTTCAGGCTGTCCCGCGCGCCATCGATCAGGCCGATCAGCGTCTCTCGCAGGGCGGGACCATGTTCGATCACGTCCAGCCGGTGACCCCGGATGGACAGGCCGATCCCGGCCTCGTCGCTCTTTGCTGGGGACTGCCGGTTGGTCGCCATGTCCCGTTCATGCGCCTAATTGCCGCTATGCGCCACGGCTTTATGGGCTTTTCATTGACTCCCCACCCGCCCGCTGGTAGGCGCTGCCCTCACGATTTCCATCATTTTGCCAGGAGCGCCCGTTTGGCCCGCGTTACCGTCGAAGATTGCGTCGACAAGGTTACCAACCGTTTTGACCTCGTCCTGCTTGCGGCGCAGCGCGCCCGTGAGATTTCCGGTGGCGCTGAACTGACGTTGGACCGCGACCGCGATAAAAACCCTGTCGTCGCCCTGCGCGAGATCGCTGAAGAAACCGTTTTCCCGGCCGAATTGCATGATTCGCTCGTTGGGTCGCTGCAAAAGGTGCAGATCGACGACGACGACACGCCGGACGAAATCGGATCGATCGCCCAATCGGCAGAGGCCCTGCGCCTCACCGCCGCAGCCCCGCCGCGCAACCAGAATGTCGGCGGCGACTACGACGGCTGATCCGTTCATCGGTTCGGAGAGGGAATGAGGCTCGGCCTGCGCAAGCAGGACCGGGCCTCGATCCGTTTTGGGGCGGCATGCCGAAGAGCGCGCCCCAGCCTCACTAGATCCCAGCTTTCGCTGTGAGCACGAGGTGTCTAAATTCCCCTCTCCCCTTCAGGGGAGAGGGTGCCGAGCGAAGCGAAGGCGGGAGAGGGGATCGCAACGTGGACGCAAGCACCCTCATCCAACTCCGCCTAGCCAGCAAGCTGGCAAGGCTGCGTATCCTTCTCCCGCCCGCGGGAGAAGGCACAGCGGCAGTTAATTCCCCAAACAAAAATCCCGCAAAGCCCGCGCATCATGCAGCGCATTATGCGGTATCCTGCTATTCGCCGCCGCACTAAATCCCGCTGCATTGACCAGCTGCAACTGCAACCCGTTCATATCCACCATCTGCCCCGGCCCGGTCACCAGCAGCGCACAGAAATGCGCCAGATCCTCCGGCCAGTCGGCGACGATCACCGGCTCCGGATCGCCCGCCAGATAATCGGCCAGATGATGCGCGGCCTCGACCCGGCCCAACTCCATGTCGATCCCCGGCGGCACATGGCGCAGATAGGGGATGACGTTGCGCTGTACCCAGCCATGCGGCTCCTCCGCCAAGGGCAGCGACACGTAAAATTCATCGTCGCCAAATTCCGGCACCAGCGCGACGCTGATCAGCGCGCCTGCAAATCCGTTGAATTCAGTGTCGAGGAAATAGCGCATGAAAAACGGACTGCCTGCTGGAAAGGGGGGAAGGGGCTGTCCGCGAGATAGGGGCAGGGCGCCTCTTGCGCCAGCCTTTGATGATTTGCGTCGGCTGGGGCAAGCTGCCATGCGGGGCCATCGACACAAGGACCTGCCAGTGACCCCTCGCATACTCATCGACACCGCCGCCGTGCCGGGCGGACAGGAACTGAAGCTCTATAGCCGGGGCAGCGATCACATGATCGTGCTCGACCGCAACGAGCTGATGAGCAGCCGCATGAGCGGTTCGGAAAAGGCGCTAGCCGTCATGTCGCTTGAGCGCCTGAAGGGGCGGAAGGCGCCGCATCTCCTGATCGGCGGTTACGGCATGGGCTTCACCCTGCGCGCAGCGCTGGCGGGAATGGGGCAGGACGGCCGCGCCACGGTCGTCGAACTAGTGCCCAAGATCATCGAATGGGCACGGGGTCCGATGGTGGAACTGGCGGCAGGCTGCCTCGACGATCCGCGTGTCACCCTGATCGAAGGCGATGTCGCGGCAGAGATCGCCGCTAGCCAGCAACGCTATGACGCCATCCTCCTCGACGTAGACAACGGCCCCGACGGCCTGACCGCGCCCGCCAACGACCGGCTCTATTCCTCCGCTGGCCTCTCCACAGCCAAGGCCGCTCTGAAGCCCGGCGGCATCCTCGCCATCTGGTCCGCCGCCCCCGACGCAGCCTTCACCCGCCGCCTCCGTGACGCGGGCTTTCTGGTCGATGAGGTAGCGGTCAAAGCCCGCGACAACGGCAAAGGCCCCCGCCACGTCATCTGGTTCGCCCAGAAACGATAAGACCAAAATCCTCCCTGCGCGGAGCGTGGGGAGGGGGACCGCTCGCGAAGCGAGTGGTGGAGGGGAAATGGCACAACCTGCGCATTCCCCCTCCACCAGCCTGTGGCTGGTCCCCCTCCCATCTCCCGATGGGGAGGACAACCCCTTCCCAAAAACTCCGTCATCCCAGCGAACGCTGGGATCTCCGGCCACCAGACCGAACGCTACCACCCGAGATGCCAGCCTCCGCTGGCATGACGATCAGTGGCGCTCAATGCCCATCAAACCTCACATTCCGGCAAAGCCCAATCAATCCCCCCACGCCCCTTCTCCTCCAAAAACGCATTAGCCTGGGAGAAATGCCGACACCCCAAAAACCCGTTATGCGCCGACAGCGGTGAAGGATGCGCCGCCTTCAAAACCAGATGCCGCGTCTGATCCACAAACGCCGCCTTCCTCTGCGCATAAGCGCCCCACAGCAGGAACACGACCGGCTCCTCCTGTCGGTTCACCAGCCGAATGATCGCATCGGTAAACTCTTCCCAGCCGCATTTCTGGTGTGAAGCGGCGCGCCCCATCTCGACGGACAGCACACTGTTCAACAACAGCACGCCCTGCCGCGCCCAATGCTCCAGAAACCCATGACGCGGCGCGTCGATGCCAAGGTCGCTCTTCAGCTCCTTATAGATATTCTTGAGCGAAGGCGGCGTCCGCACCCCCGGCTGCACGCTGAAGCACAGTCCATGCGCCTGCCCCTCGCCATGATAGGGGTCCTGCCCCAATATCACCGCCTTCACATGGCCCAGCGGCGTCAGGTCCAGAGCGCGGAAATATTCGCTCCCCTTGGGGAATATGCGTTTGCCCTGCCGCTTCTCCTCTTCCAGAAATGTTTTGAGCGCCTGCATATAGGGGCGGTCGAATTCCTCGCGCAGCGGCGCGCGCCAGCTTTCGTCGAGCTTGATCGTTGCGGTCATGATCGCCTGATGACCTGCCCGGCAACGGCCTGTCAACCGCACGGCGGCCTTGCTCCGCGCCTGAAAATGAGGGAAAGGAAAATCATGCCGCGCCTTTCCTTCACCACCGCCCTTTTGGCGGGCCTCGGCCTGTTTCTAGCACCGCTGCCCACGGCGGACGCCTTCGGCCCCCAGCCCAATGTGGTGCATCAAAGCGCGCAATCGCGTCTGCTCGGCGAGTTCACCCGTTTCGCCGCGCTCAGCGACGGCACGGTCGGCATAGCGGTGCGCGACCTGCGCAATGGCGAGACGCTGGAACTGAATGGCGATACGCTTTTCCCCATGGCCAGCACCTACAAGGTCGCGGTGGCGGGCAAGATATTGTCGCTCGCCGATGCGGGCACGCTGCGTTTCGATGAAAAGCTCCCGCGCCTCGGCACGCCGATGCCGGTCACGACCTTGCTCGACCTCATGCTCACCCGCAGCGACAATGAAGCAACCGACGCGCTCGTCGCCCGCGCTGGCGGTCCGCAGGCAGTCAATGGCTGGCTCCAGTCGCTCGGCATTCGCGGCCAGCGGGTGGACAGCAACACCGCCCAACTGCTCGCCCGCGCAAAGGTGGGGGCAGGCGGGGCAGGGGACGAGGTCGAAACCTCCCTGTCGTCGCGCGCGCGGGATGCGCGAGACATGCCCAACATCGCCTTCGCCGCCGATCCCCGCGACACCTCCACGCCCCGCGCGATGAACGATCTCCTCTCGACGATCCAACATGGCAGGGCGTTGAAGAAGGGCAGCACGGCCATGCTGCTCGGCATCATGGCGCGCTGCAAGACGGGCAAGGCGCGCCTCGTCGCCATGCTCCCACCCGGCACGCCGATCGCGCACAAGACAGGCACGCTCAATGGTTTGGGCAATGACACCGGCATCATCACCCTGCCTGATGGCCGCCCGATCGCCATTTCCGTCTTCGTCATGAAGGATCATCGCGGCCACGCCGCGCGCGACCGCATCATGGCCGAAGTGGCCCGCGCGGCCTACGACTATTTCCTCTTTGCCCCTGAATCGCGCACGGCCTGACGCATCGCTCTTAACATGGATTGAACTTGGCTCTAGCCCGGTCGTCCGCAGCGGGAGGATGGCATGCGCGATGTCGCGGCGTTCAGCGATTTCTGGCCCTATTATCTTCAGGAACATGCACGCCCCGCGACAAGGGCGATGCACTATGCGGGGACCAGCACCGTCGTCCTGCTGCTCGGCGTGATGCCCTTGACCGGCCGCTGGTGGCTGCTTCCGGCCCTGCCTGTCGCCGGTTACGGCTTTGCCTGGGCCGCCCACGCCCTGATCGAACGCAACCAGCCCGCCACTCTCCGCCATCCCCTCTGGTCCCTGCGCGCCGATTTCCGCATGTGGTTCCGCTTCCTCACCGGGCGCATGCGCCGCGATCTCGCCTGTGCAGGCGTCCGCCCCGACGGATCGGTCGATCCCGCCAAGCGCCTCAACCTCTAAGGCATCCCCTCACGCCAGTGCTTGACCGCCCCCGCCGCTCTGCCACAAGGGGCGGCGATGGCCCTTACCGCCCACTTCTCCCCCTTGCCCGATCTCGCCGCGCTGGCCCCACGTTGGCAGGCGTTGGAGGCGGCATCGGACGCCTCCTTCTTCCTGGGCTGGACCTGGACCAGCAGCTGGCTCGAAAGCTACGCCGTCCGCCCCGACCTGCTGACCATCACCGACGAAGAGGGCAGGGACATCGCCCTCGCACTCACCGGCCGCGCGCACCAGCCGCGCCTGCTCGGTCGCTGCGCCACCCTCTCGCTCAACCAGTCGGGCGATCCCGCCGCCGACCGGCCCTATGTCGAATATAACGGCCTCCTCGCCAAACGCGGCCTGGAAGCCGAATCCGCCCAAGCCTTCCACACGGCGCTCCAACGCCGCACCGACTGGCGCGCCCTGCGCCTCAGCGGCATCACGCCCGGCTCTCCTTTGTTCGGCCTGCGCACCCACCGCGCCACCCGCCTCGACCGCTCACCCGTCTACCAAGCCGATCTCGAAGCCGTCCGCGCCGTCAGTGGCGACTACCTCTCCCTGCTAAGCGCCAACACCCGCAGCCAGATCCGCCGCGCGATCAAGGACCACAACGGCCTCCCCACCGTCACCGCCGCCACCACAGACGAAGCCGCCACATGGCTCGACGAAATGCGCGCCCTCAACGAAGGCCGCCACGACGACAATGCTTGGGAAGCCCCAGCCTTCCGCCGCTTCCTCTTCACCCTCGCGCGTAAGGGCATCCCCAGCGGCGAAGTCGAACTCCTCCGCTTCACCGATGAAGGCGGCCCCGTCGGCCTGCTGGTCAATTTCATCCATAGGGGCCAAGCGTTGAACTATCAGTCCGCCTTCGCCGCCCCGCGCACGGCCAAGGACAAGCCCGGCCTCCTCTGCCACACCGCCGCCGTCGCGCATTATGTGAATAAAGGCCTAACCCTCTACTCCCTCCTCGCAGGGAAGGACCGCTACAAGCAAAGCCTCGCCACCCGCGAAGAGGCGCTCGAATGGTGGCTCCTCGAACGCTTCTCGCCCCGCCTGGAAGCCGAAGCGCTGCTCCGCCGGTTGCTTAAACGCCCAGCTTCCGCATGATCCGATAGGCCAGCCGCCGCGCGCCCTGCCGCTCCGGCGCAGCGCCAATCCGCCCCACCGGCAATCCCCGCCGTCGCAGCAGCGCATTGAGCCCATGCAACTCGCTTTCCGCAACGCTACGCTCCGACCGCCAAGTCACCGACAGGCTGATCGACACGCCCGCGCCATTCTCCACGAAATGCGGCGCCTTCACCGGCACATGGATCGCGTCACCGGGAAGCAGCTTCACCGCCGTCCCACGTCCGCGAAAATCATCCCGCCAGTTCAGGTTGCGATGCCCACCCGCATGAAAAGCCTCGCTCTGCACCGCAGGCACCAATTCCTCGTCGCGCGCCGGAAAGACCGTCATCACCTTTTCGCCCATGATCTGGAGCAAAATATTATGCTCCGGGTCCATGTGAAACGGCGTCACGCTCCCCGGCGAGGACAGAAAGATAAACGCCTCCCGGTTCAGCATCGGCCCCGTCCGCGTATCCACAATGGGAGCCAATTCCGCCAATGCCGCGTCCAGCAACGCGCCATAGGCCGCATCCCGCTCGACATTCTTCAGCACTGCCCAGCTGCCATTGCTCTCGATCGTCCGGATCGTCTCCCCCAATGTCAGCCCGTTGGACGGCGTATCCTCCGGCCGCACGCCCAAAGGCAGCTTGCCCAGATTATATTCGACCGACGCAGCCGGCATCCGCTCGGCCAATCCGGCCAATGCCTCGATCGCCAGCAGCGGGTGCCCAACAAGCCCATGATGCAACTTCACCGACGCATCCGGATAGGCTCCCGCGAATATCCGCCGCGCCTCATCATCGAAAACCTGCGCGCTGATCGGCAAGTGAGCAGTCATCCCTGTCCCTTCATATGGCTGGCGATCGCCTCCACCCCATTGGCCAGCGCGAAAGCCGCCGCCCGCCCGATCCGGTCGATCCCGCTCCCATGCAGCGCCACGCGATATTGCACGATCGTCCGCCGCTCGGCCCACAGGCTGTCGATCATTGGATGATCCGGCGCAGCGCAGCTGTCCATCCACCCGATCGCCGGATCACCCTGCACCGCATGCAGGTTTGCAAGTTCGATCAGCACGCCGGGCGAAAAGCGCCCCATCTCTTCGTCAAAGGCGATCTTGAAGGAAAAGGCCCCCTCACCATGGCGGAAATTCGCCAGCATCGCGATCGGCCGCCCATCCAGGTCAATGCGCAGGAAATGCAGCAGCCCCGCATCGAAAGCCGCTGCGCACGCCGCCCGGAAAAAGGCCGCGTCCTGCGGAGAACAGCCAAGCGCCGACCCTTCGCGCCCCTTCCATCCCGAAGCTTCCAATGCCAGAAAATCGGCGCACCAATGCGGCAGTTCCGCCCGGTCCACCAGCAGGTGCTGGCTTACCGTGCCAAGGTCCGCCAGTCGCTTTTGCAGCCGCCTGATCTCCTTGCGCTTCTTGGCGCGCACATGCGTTTCCCAATAGGCATCGGCATCCAGATCGGATCGCAGCATGGCGCGATCATAACGATGCACCTCGCGCCGCCCCCGCCGCTGCTCGACGCACAGCGCCTCCAGCGCGGCCGCATTGGCGCCCGCTGCATCCAGTCCCCGCAGATATAAAAATCCCGCCGCCCAATGCGCGTCATCCAACTGCGCCAGCAATCCGCGCCACGCCGCCACCTCATCACCCCGCCGGATCAACGGAGCGCCAAAGAAGCAATGCTCATGCATCCAGTTGGTGACGCAGGAAAGCGGCAGGCGACCGTGCCGCGCCGCCACCGTCACCGGCAACAACCCGATCAGCTCCCCTCCCGCATGCGCCTCGACCATCCGCACGCCCGGTGTCCCGGCCAGATGATCCAGCGCCGCGCACAGCATGTCCGGCGCGTAAAAGGCGTTCGCCTCGGCCGCCTCCGCCGCCAAAGCGGTCCAGCGGGCGCGCTGCGCGGGGCCATAGGCACGGGTGCCGTTGGGCAGGGGATGCGATGCCATGTCCATGGCAAAGCGCATAAACTTCAATGATTAGGGAAAGACTAAACTGCCTCATTTGGGGCAGCAGGCCGCCTCTTTGGGGGAAAGCCCTTTACATCGCGCGCCGGATTGTCTGTTAACGATGGGGCTAACCCGCGACGGCTGAAAGAGATTCCCCATGGCGACCCACCTGATCCTGTCACTTAGCGTGGTGGCCGCATGACCATTCTCGTCACTGGCGCTGCCGGCTTCATTGGCATGGCCGTCGCCGACCAGCTGCTCGCCGCCGGGCGCGCGGTGATCGGCATCGACAATATGAACGACTATTATCAGGTCTCGTTGAAGCGCGACCGGATAGCCGCGCTGCAACAGCGGCATGGAAAGCTGTTCACCTTCGCCGAACTGGATTTTGCCGACATGGACGCGCTTCATGCCGCGCTCGCGGGGCAGACGGTGGAGGCGATCGTGCATCTGGGCGCGCAGGCGGGCGTGCGGTATTCGCTCATCAATCCGCATGCCTATGTCCGCTCCAATCTCGCGGGCCATGTCAACATGCTCGAACTGGCGCGCGAACGGCGGGTGCGGCATTTGGTCTATGCCTCATCCTCCTCGGTCTATGGCGGCAATGACAGCCTGCCTTTCCGCGTGGAGGATCGCGCCGACCATCCCGTCTCGCTCTACGCCGCGACCAAGCGCGCCGATGAATTGATGAGCGAGACTTACGCTCATCTCTTCCGCATTCCGATGACGGGCCTGCGCTTCTTCACCGTCTATGGCCCCTGGGGTCGCCCGGACATGGCGATGTGGATCTTCACGAAAAAGATCCTGGCGGGGGAGCCGATCCCCGTGTTCAACCATGGCCGGATGCAGCGCGACTTTACCTATATCGACGACATCGTGACCGGGGTGATCGGCTGCCTCGATCACGCGCCTGCGGATGATGGATCGCTAAAGGCGGGCGGCAGCCGTTCGCCGCACCGGCTTTATAATATCGGCAACAATCGGCCCGAAGAGCTGATGCATCTCATATCGGTGCTGGAACAGGCGATCGGGCGCAAGGCAGAGATAGATTTTCAGCCCATGCAGCCGGGCGACGTGCCCGCCACCTTCGCGGACATCAGCGCGATTGCCCAGGATATCGGCTTCGCGCCGACCACCGGCATAGAGGTCGGCGTGCCGCGCTTCGTGTCCTGGTATCGCGACTATCACGCAGGATAACCGACAAAAGCACGGCACTACGCGCGCCTCGGGGGAAAGTTCCGGCCCTCAACATATAAGCAATAATTTGCGGGATATGTGGCAATAAAGGCGCGCAAATCTTCGCTCATGCTGGCAAATTGAATTGCCATTCTGCCGTTAACGGTTCTATTCCCGTCACCGGGACGGCTTCGAGCCGAAATGGGTCGCTTATAACGAGGTTTAGGGCGGAGCGCCGGAATGGCGGCTGCCGCCATGCCGCATCGATCAGGAAAACCTGCCGTGCGTCATGGAAAAAAGGGCGAACTTGTGTCGACACTATCAAAAATTGTGCCTTTTGGTTCTGGCAGCCGGATCGTGGAAACCGCCTGTAGAACCTTGTCCGTCGCTTCCCAGGGACTGAACGCGCTGGAGGCGAAATTCTCCGATCGTGATTTCGCCGCGATATTCCTTCGCGTCGCTGGCATGATCATGAGCGCGCGTGGACGCCTGATCGTCACCGGCATGGGGAAAAGCGGTATCGTCGCGCGCAAGATGACGGCGACCCTGACCTCGACCGGCACGCCCGCGCTCTTCATGCATCCGGCTGACGCTGGTCATGGCGACCTTGGCATGGTGACGCCTGACGACATCGTCCTGATGCTGTCCCATTCCGGCGAATCCAACGAACTTGGCCCCATCATCCAATATTGCAAGCGGTTCGGCATCCCGCTGCTCGGCCTCACGGCGCGTGCAGACAGCACCGTCGCCAGCGCTTCCGACGTCTGCGTGCTGTTGCCCGCCGTTCGGGAAGCCTGTCCCAACGAACTGGCGCCCACCACGTCCACCACGGTCCAGATGGCCTTTGGCGATGCGCTTGCGATCGCGCTCATGGAAATGCGCGGCTTTTCGGCCGATGACTTCCACAAATTTCATCCCAATGGCCGCCTTGGCGCGCAGTTGCTGAAGGTTCGCGACTTGATGGCGGCCGGTGACAATGTCCCGCGCGTGGCCGAAGATGCGTCGTTGCTCGACGCCACCATCGAAATGACGCGCGCGCGCCTGGGCGGCACGGCGGTCGTCAACAGCGCTGGCGAACTGATCGGTGCCTTCACCGATGGGGACTTGCGGCGAACCCTGACCGATACGCGGCAACTGACCGAAACCGTCGGCCAGTTCATGACCGTGCCCCCTCTGTCCGTGGGGCCTGACGATCTGGCCTCCGAAGCGCTGCGCCTGATGCACATGCATAACATCACGCTGCTCTTCGTCTGCGAAGGCGGGCGGCTGGCGGGCGCCGTCCATATGCACGACCTGCTGCACGCCGGGGTCGCCTGAACAGCATCATCGTCATTCCGGCGCGGGCGGGCTCGTCCCGGTTGCCGCGCAAGCCCCTGCGCCTGATCGCCGGGCGCACCCTGCTGCACCGGACCATCGCCATGGCGCGCGCCGCCATCTCCGGCCTCGCCGACGCGGAGCTGGTGGTGGCGACTGACGACCGCGAAATCGCCGATCATGCTCACGCCGTTGGCTGCGCCGCCGCCATGACGGACAGCGCCATCGCGACAGGTTCCGGCCGCGCACTCGCTGCCGCCCTCCAGCGCCCGGAGCCCCCGTGCTTTATCGTCAACCTGCAAGGCGACTCTCCCTTCCAGCCCCAAGGCGCCCTGCGCGCCGTCCTCGCCGCGCTGCACGCAGGCGCTGAAGTCGCGACCCCCGTCATCGCCCTCGACTGGCAGGCACTCGACGCGCTGCGCGATCATAAGCTCCGCTCGCCCTTCAGCGGCACCACCTGCGCCCGCGCGCCCGATGGCCGCGCCCTCTGGTTCTCAAAAACCATCATCCCCGCCATCCGCGACGAACAGGCCCTGCGCGACAGCCAGCCAACCTCGCCCGTCTGGCGCCATGTTGGCCTCTATGGCTACACGCTCGAAGCCCTGACCCGCTTCGAGGCTGCACCCCCGACCAGGCTCGAACAGCTGGAGGGCCTGGAACAGCTCCGCCTCCTCGAACTCGGCATCCCGGTCACCACCGTCGCCGTCGACCCGCCCATCTTCGACAGCTCCGGCATAGACACAGAGGCCGACATCCAGCGCGTAGAGGCCCTCATCGCCACCCATGGCGACCCCACGCCCGCCTGACCTCATGCGCCGCATCTTCATCATCCGCCACGGCAACACCTTCGAAAGCAGCGCCACCGCCTGCCGCATCGGCGCGGGTACGGACCTGCCCCTCGTAGAAAGCGGCCGCGCCCAGGCCGACCGCCTCGGCCAATGGTTCGCCGCGCAAGGTCTCGCCCCCTGCCACATCCACAGCGGCCCCCTCAGCCGCGCCCGCGACACCGCAAGCCGCATCGCCGCCGCGCTCCACCAGCCCGTCACCGGCCCGCTCCCCTGGCTAGACGAAATCGACCACGGCCCCGACGAAGGCCGCCCCGAAGCCGAAGTCCTCGCCCGCATCGGCCAACAGGCGCTCGCGGCGTGGGACGAACAAGCCATCCCGCCCCCCGGCTGGATCGTGAACGCGCCAACCCGCATCGCCGCCTGGCAAAGCTATTTCGCGCAAAGCGGGGAGGGGACAGACCTGCTCGTCACCAGCAACGGCGCCGCCCGCTTCGCCCTGCTCGCCCTCGGCCTCTCACCCGCCTCGCTCAAGCTGCGCACCGGAGCCTATGGCGAGTTGACCGTCGCGCCTGACGGCGCCGTTACCCTCTGCAACTGGGACCGACGGCCCTAAACGTCATCACAACCCAAAAAGCCTCTCCCCTTCAGGTTCAAACGAGACACGTGACTCGTTTGAAGGGTTGGGGCGGGCGCTCTCCCCGATTCCGATTGCTCCTGTCAAACCACGCCGCTCACCCCACGGGCGTTGAGCTGGCCGTCACAGGTTGCAGCACGGCAGGCTTCCCCTCGGGCGCTGCAACAGATTTGTCCGCCGCCGCTTCCGGAGCCGCAGCCTGCGCCTTCAGGCTCGCCGCCGCATTTTGCAAAGCGACCGCTGCCGCTTCCAGCGCTGCCGCCGCGGAATTTGATTGCCTCGCCGGTTCCCCAGTCTTCGCGACAGTCACTCCCGCAGCTGTGATCGCCTCATGCGGAGCATCGACCTGCCTCGTCCCTCCAGCTTCCGCCGCACCCACCGCCGGAGCCGCTACCGCTGCCGGGGTTGCCACCGCCGCCGCCGCCACCGGCTGTGCCTCACACACCGCATCAATCCCCAGCGCGCTTTCAGAAAAATTCGTCGCCAGCTGCGGCAGTTCCCGATCCTGTGCCTCGGTCGCCAAAGTCAGCAGCGTCTCGGTCATCGGGCAATAGCTTCCGGCCTGCACCAGTCCGGAATGGCCGTTGCCCAGCTTCGTGTTGAACTGTTCATAGGCGCGCTGCCCATCAGCAATGCCGTTCACCCGCATGAAGCGCGTCTTCAGCACATTATTATAGCTGCTCAGCAGCCCGATCTTCTTATCGACAAAGGCGGAATATTTCGCCTCTATCTCCTTGTTCACCCCCTTGCACCGCAGAGCGCCCAGCATCAGCATCACGTGCAGATCCCGGACCTTCGCCGCTTCAATCTCATAGGGCTGCCAGCATTGATTTGGACCGGAAGCGGCTACCTGGCCGGAAGAAAGCGCAACGAAACCACAGGCGGCAACCGCCGCCATCTGCAACCGTGACATGATGGACCTCGCAGAATCGAAAGAGGCGACCCGCTGATCCCGATGATAGCATTTTGCCCTAAAAATGCCATATTTATTAATGGACATAAGCCAGCCCGAGCGCCCGAAAAAGCACCCCGCCACGCCCGCATTCAGCGCTGCTAAAAGCGTCAGTTCTTCCGCTGCGGCACGGTAAAGGTGCCCGAAACCCGGCCCCCCGATCCGCCCGAAACCCCCGGCGCGCCGCCCGAAGCGCGTCCGTCCACAGTCGACCGCCCGCTGGTCAGGTCAATCACCAACCGCCCGCCGGTCAGCCGGTTGCTGCCCTGCGTCAACGTCACATTGCCCAGCATCGTGATCAGGCGGCTGTTAAGGTCATAGATCGCCACATTGCCTCGCGCCGTCTCGTTCCCCTTGGTCACGACGACATTGCCCGAAGCGTCGATCCGGTCGACCTCCACGCCGTTCCCGCCCGTACCATTGCGGTAAGCGACGGTCATCCGTGCGGCGTTCAGAGTCATGCCCGCCTGCGTCACCTGGACATTGCCGGAAACCACCACCCGGTCGGCGCGGTCCTGCACCTCGATCCGGTCGGCGGTGAAGTTCACCGGCGCGTTGCTGTCATGATTCTTCAGCACCTGCGCCCCGGCGCCCGCGAAAACCATCGCCGCGCCCATGGCGCCAGCGCTCGACAGCAGGATCAGCGATCTTTTCATCACTTTTGCCCTTTGATGCCATTTTGTTCGATGCGCAAGCTCGCCCTGCCATTGAGCGTAACCGTCCGCGCGTTCAGGTCGGCGTCCAGATGGTCGCCGCTGAACGTGCCGATGGGTATCCGGCCATCGACGCGCCCCGCGCTGCGCATGCGCCGGGTCTTGAGGTCGATGCCCACGTCCCGCGTCGTCAGCCTGTATCCGCCCGCCGCCTCGAACTGCACCGGCCCGTCCACCGCAACGCGCTCCTTGTCCATGTCATAGCGCCCCTTGCGCGCGTTCAGCACCGCTGGCCCTTCGGACAACAGGATGCGCGCCGACATGTCGTTCAGGTCAACGATCGGCTCGCGAGAGCTTTTCTGCACCGCGCTCCCGGCGCGCAGCGAAAAGGGCTGCCCCTTGCTGTCCTCGCCCCGATACAGCGCCTCGCTCACCCGCATCCTCTCCTTCGCCACCTCGACCTTGTTCTTGTCGAGCACGAAGCTCACCTTGTCCCCGCCGGTAAAGGGGGCCATCACCAGCAACGCCGCCAGCACGCCCACCAGCACCGGCAACCAGTTTTTCAGCCGCGCGACCAGCCTGTCATGGCTGCCACCCGGCCGCGCCCAATGGCGCCTGACATGACGTTGCTGATCGGCCTGTATGGACATGGGAAAGCGCTTCTAAGCCCCTTACATATGCGCGAAGATGTCGATCTCCGGCCATCCCGCCAGGTCCAGCTCGGCCCGGTGAGGAAGGAAATCGAAACAGGCCTGCGCCAGTTCCATCCGCCCTTCGCGCACCAGCCGCTTGTCCAGCTCAGCCTTCAACGCATGCAGATAGCGCACGTCCGACGCCGCATAATCCTTCTGCGCGTCCGACAGGGTAGGGGAACCCCAGTCGCTCGACTGCTGCTGCTTGCTGATTTCCTGCCCCAGCAATTCGCGCACCAGTTCCTTCAACCCATGGCGGTCGGTATAGGTGCGGATCAGGCGCGAAGCGATCTTCGTGCAATAGACCGGCGCTGCCACCACGCCCAGATAATGTTTGATCGCCGCGATGTCGAAACGCCCGAAATGATACAGCTTCAATCGTGCCGGATCGGCCAGCACCGCGCGCAGGTTCGGCGCGGCATAATCGCTGCCCGGCATGAATCGCACCAGATGCTCGTCGCCCTTGCCATCGCTGATCTGCACGACACACAGGCGATCGCGCGGCGTGATAAGGCCCATGGTTTCGGTATCGACGGCGACGGGGCCGGGGGCAAGGACGTCTGCGGGCAGGTCCTCTTCGTGGAAATATACTGTCATCCAACCCCTCTATGGCGAAAGCGGCGGTAACTCAATCGACGCTTTTTCGGCGCTGCCAAAATGCCCCACGCTGGTTCATTCGGGCAAATGCGGCGGCAATCGGGCTAAAATCATTCGCGCATGGCTGAAAAGTTGATATAGTGATTCTCAAACCCGCATACGTGCGGTGGATTCTGCATGTCATTTCGCCCGGCATGTTTGTCCGATTTAGTCGGGGGCGAAGCGAAAGTGACCAACAGGGCATGAGTTTTGATAGAGGTCGCCGCGGCGGGCGCGGCAAGGACAAGCGCGACGGTTTTGGCGACGACAATTTTTACGGCGGCGGTAACGATCGTGGCGGCTTCGGCGGTGGTTTTGGAGATCGTGGTGGTTTCGGCGGTGGTGATCGCGGCGGCTTCGGCGGCGGCGGTGATCGCTTCGGCGGTGGCGGCGGCGGCGGTGGCTTCCGCAGCGGCGGTGGCGGCGGCTTCGGCGGCGGCGGCGGTGGTGGCGGCTTCGGCGGCGGCCGTGGCGGCGGCGGCGGCATGCCGGCCCAGGTCGTTGGTGAAGGCACCGGCGTTGTAAAGTTCTTCAACGGTCAAAAGGGCTTCGGCTTCATCGTTCGTGATGACGGCGCGGAAGACGTGTTCGTCCACATCAGCGCCGTTGAGCAGGCGGGCCTCACTGGCCTTGCCGAAGGTCAGCAGCTCGGCTTCACCCTGGTGGACCGTGGCGGCAAGATCTCGGCAACCGACCTCAAGATCGAGGGTGAACCCCTTCCGGTCGTCGATCGTCCGCGTGAACCCCGCGAACCCCGTCCGGGTGGCTTCGGCGGTGACCGTGGCGGCTTCGGCGGCGGCGATCGTGGTGGCCCGCAGCGTCAGCTGACCGGCGAACGCGCCAGTGGCACGGTCAAGTTCTTCAACGCCATGAAGGGCTTCGGCTTCATCCAGCGCGACGACGGCCAGCCCGACGCATTCGTGCACATCAGCGCAGTCGAACGCGCAGGCATGTCCGCCCTCAACGAAGGCGACCGCCTGGACTTCGAACTCGAAGTAGACCGCCGCGGCAAGCACGCAGCCGTCAACCTTCAGTCGAAGGCCGACTGACACATAACTCTGCCCGCATAAGCGGAGAGGATAGAAGGGGTCGCCTGCCCGGCGGCCCCTTTTTTGTTGTGGGGAGGGGGTGCGGTGGCTTTGCGCCATTTGCGGTCGCTTGGCGTCCCAATCACCACTCCCATAAACGGACATTCCCGAGGATGCCATTTGCTGTCGTTGAACTGCCTGCCGCCAACCTCGCAAACTGTCATCTTTTTAAAAATTTGTGATTTGGAAACTTGGAAACCAAGACTGTTGGCGACGCTCTATAGATGATGATCTATGCAAGCCGGATAGTGTGGGAAAGCCAAATGCAAGATACTTTACGGATTGGTCGTCTTCGATTTGCAGCGGGTAGTGCTCCTAGCCAGCCCCCTCTCGAAATTGAATGTCCGAATGTCACTATATTGGTTGGACCGAACAGCGCGGGAAAAAGTCAGACTCTGCGCGAAATTGAGGCTCATTGCTCGGGCTTGGAAGCGCCATCCGCGCTTCTAGAAAAAATTGAAATTACTATGCCTCAGGACGGCGAGGCCGTCGATCGAATGATGAAGATATACCAGACGGAAGCTCCGCAAGGGCAAGGAATGCAGCCCGGAAATATCTGGTTCTTTCGCCCCCGCTCGCGAAATAACGAGCAAGAACTCCGAATTCAGATACCAAAAACAAGTTTCGTTGATTGGCATAACGATGGAAACTTTGACGCTCTTCGTCAGTATTTCGTCCGATTCTTTACAACGCGCCTAGACGGTCGAACTAGATTTGAACTGATTGATCCAAAACCTACAGGAGACCTTGAGAAGACGCCTGAGAATTTACTGTGGCATCTTTTCATGTCCAAGCCTATTCGCGAAGCGGTTCGCAAATTCACCGAACAGGCTTTCGGAAAATTTTTTGTCGTTGATCCAACGGCCATGACTACTTTCCGTGTCCGCTTAAGCAACCGAGCGCCTGCAAACGAAACGGAGGAGCAGGCGGTCGATGATAACGCCCGTCGGTTTCACGGAGATGCACCAGTCATCCAGTCGCTTGGTGACGGCGTCCAAACTTCAGTAGGACTTGTTGCCGCTGTCTTAGCGTTGCCGGATAGAATTATTTTGATCGACGAACCCGAGGCATTTCTGCATCCAACCCTCGCTCGGCGTGTTGGCAAAGTGCTCGCAAAAGCGGCCCGAGATCGCGATGCCTCATTGATCATTGCGAGCCATAGCTCAGAGTTGTTGCTAGGTTGCATGCAATCTGAACCCAATCTTCGGATTGTGAGATTGACCTATACCGGCGGATTGGCAAGCGCGCGTTCCCTCGACCCCGCGGAAATCCGCCAGTTGATGAATGATCCGCTTCTTCGCTCCGCGCACAGTTTAAGGGCGCTTTTTCATCGCGGCGCAATTGTCTGCGAAGCCGATGCGGACCGGGCGTTCTACGAAGAAATCAATTCGCGCATGAGTGCTGCCGAGCGAGGTATCGAAGATTGTATCTTTATGAACGCGCAGAACTGGCAAACGATACCTAGGTTGGTTGAGCCTCTGCGACGTTTAGGCGTGCCCGCGCTCGCAATATTCGATTTCGATGTTCTTATGAGCGACGAATTTGGACCAATTTGGTCTCTAGTGAATCTGGACGTGGCCGACCTGCATATTATGCAAAATGAACGAGCATCAATCAAAGCTGCGATGGAAAATATTGGACGCGCTAATTGCAAAAAACTTGGTGTTAATGCGTTAGATATCGATAAGATCGATGCAATCGCTTTGCTTAAAAAATTTGCATCTTTTGGTATAATGTTTGTGCCAGTTGGTGAATTAGAGTGTTGGCTAAAATCGCAAATGCAAGAACAGGTGTCAAAGAAAAATTGGTTGTTCGCTATGTTTGAAGCAATGGGAGCCGATCCTGACGACGCGTTTTATGTCAATGCGGGAGACGACGACGTATGGGAGTTCATCGAAACAGCCCGTCTCTGGATCGATGACCCTGAACGTCGCGGTATGCCGCACTGACGGATTGAGATCGTCGTAAGAGAGTTTTTGCCAAGGTGAGGCGGAAAGCCGACATTCCGCAATCGGCCATTGGCTGTCGTTCAGCACTGCTCGATCTTCCAGCGTTTGCCGGCCAAAACCCGCGTGGGGCATGGCTTCTGCAACGTAAATATCAGCCTTGACGCCCGCTGCCCGGAGGGCAGCATGCATCCTGACGGTATCGGATAGCAGCCGGTCATGCGTCCCGCTTGTCAGGTGCGTAGGAAGAAAGGCGGCCCCCAATCCCCACCCCACCGCCGAAGGGAGGGTGAGGGAAGGCCCCTCCCAAAATAGGAAAAATAGGAAACCCCCGAAAACGCGTTCAATTCGCCATTTCATTCATGACTTTGACCGGCGGCACGATCGTCACCGTCTCAAACCGCTCCTTCCGCCGCACTCCGTTCAGCGGCGGCGGAACATTCACCTGCTCCACCGGCACCCGCTGCCGCATGCATTCTCCCTTGTCCTCGCGCGCCGTCTGCCCGCAATTCCACAAGGCCCGCTGCAATCCCGTCCCGCTATTGTGAATATAGGCAAAGCTCATGCTTTCCATCTGATCGCCCGACAGCGGAAACCCGGCAGGAGCGCTCCCCGCCCGCCAAGCCATAATCCGACACTCCGGCCGCCCCGCGCAGAAAGTCTGCGCCATCACCGGCCAGTTGTCGGGCGTCGTCCCCTTGCCAAGTTCCACCAGAAAGCTCCGCGCTCCCGGCGCGATCGCGATCAACCTTACGCCGCCCATTATCCGGCCCAGCGAGTCCGCGCCGATCGCCTCTTGCGGCTTGGTCGTCAAAGCCGCCAGACTGCTACCCGGCGCCAGAACGCCCGACCCCTCGCTGTTCCCGTCCTGATGCGCCATCGACAGTCGGGCGATCCGCGCAATCACCGGCTCCACACTATCCCGCGCCAACCGGAAAGCAGGCGGCGTTCCCCACCATCCCCGCCAGCGGAAGAAAAGGTGCGTCCCCACCGCCGTGATCTTGTCCAGGCTGCCGCTCCAGTAGGGCACGACCCAATCCGTATGATAGTGGGTGGCATAGCCGACCGGCTTGAACACCTTGCCCGCCAGCGCGGCCTTTGCGATGTCTCGCGCTCTGTTCCATGCCTCTTCCCCCGGCGTCCGCGCCAGCGCGCCATCGCAGGTGAAAGTGAACTGACAGCCGGTCGATCGTTCCTGCCCCTGAAACACGACCCCGCACACCGTTTTGGGGAAAGCGGGATGCCGAACCCGGTTCAGCACCACCTGCGCCACCGCGCGCTCGCCCACCGCGTCATCGCCCGCTTCGTAAAGCTGCGCGGCCGCCAGGCAGTCCGTGGCCCGCGCCAGGTCGCTTTCCGAGCCAGTGAACACAAACGGCCGCGCTGCCGGATTGGGGAGCCGCGAGAAAGGCACAGCCCCGTTGAACGCCCGCGCCTGATCCTGATCCAACGTATAAAGCTCCACCGGCTGCACAACGGGTGCCGCTGTGGTCGGGCGCTTCATCAGCCCACGCTGCACCAGCGCCGACCGTGCCGCACCGGCAGCAGGCGCCCGTGCATCCCACCGCGCTACCAGCGCAGGCAAACCGGCAAATAGCAGGAGCCAGATCAGCCACATCGCGCGATGTGGCTGGCTGCTGGTAGAAGCGTCGATCATTCCTGACCCTGCGCCATCCTATTCGGGCAGAAAGTCAGGCACCGACAGATAGCGTTCGCCAGTGTCATAGTTGAAACCCAGAACGCGGCTGCCGGACGGAAGCTCCTTCAGCTTCTGCGCGATTGCGGCCAAGGTTGCGCCGGAAGATATGCCCACAAGCATGCCCTCCTCCCGCGCCGCGCGGCGGGCATATTCCTTGGCATCGGCCGGATCGACCTGGATCACGCCGTCGAGCAACTGCGTGTGCAGGTTCGCGGGGATGAAGCCAGCGCCGATACCTTGAATGGGGTGGGGACCCGGCTGTCCACCGCTGATGACTGGCGAAAGGGTAGGCTCGACTGCATAGACCTTCAGGTTGGGCCACAGTTTCTTGAGTACCTCGGCAACACCCGTGATGTGACCGCCCGTGCCGACCCCGGTAATCAGAGCATCAAGCGGGCTGTCCGCAAAATCAGTCGCGATCTCCTGCGCGGTCGTGCGAGCATGCACATCGATATTCGCGGCATTTTCAAACTGTTGCGGCATCCAGGAATTGGGCGTTTGCTCGATCAGTTCCAGCGCGCGTTCAATTGCGCCCTTCATGCCCTTCTCGCGAGGAGTCAGATCAAAGGATGCGCCATAAGCCAGCATCAACCGGCGCCGCTCCACCGACATGCTTTCCGGCATGACGAGGATCAGCTTGTAACCCTTCACCGCCGCGACCATAGCCAGGCCAACGCCCGTATTGCCAGACGTCGGCTCGATGATGGTTCCGCCGGGTTTCAGATCGCCCGACTCCTCGGCAGCTTCGATCATCGCAAGCGCGATACGGTCCTTGATCGATCCGCCCGGGTTGGAGCGTTCCGATTTGATCCAGACTTCGGTGCCCTCAGGCGCGTCTGCAAACAGGCGGCTCACCTGAATATGCGGTGTGTTGCCGATGGTTTCGAGAATATTGGCAGCTTTCATTTGGCCTTCTCCTGGCTGATCTCGGCCTCCCTTAGGTCGGGTGGGTCAAAGGTACGTGCAAGGCGCAATTCGGGAAAGAGCCGCGCCCATAAAATTGTGATGACTATAGCGCCTATCCCGCCGCCAATCACGGCCGCAACGGGACCAACCAGCGCGGCGAGGAAGCCTGACTCCGCTTCACCCAATTCGTTCGACGCCGAAATGGTGAGTTGTGAAAGGCTGGATACCCGGCCACGCATCGCATCGGGCGTGTGAAGCTGGATCAGCGACTGGCGCACGTAAACAGACACCATGTCCGCAGCGCCTAACAGCACCAACGCGCCGATGCCTATCTCCATCGCAATATTGCGGGGAATGAAGGCAGTGGCGCCGAACAGGATCGTCGACAGCCCGAAGATCATGACCGCGCCCAGCATCTTCAACCCTACCTCCGATCGCATCGGTCGGAAGGAGAAGAAAAGCGCGACGATGGCTGCTCCGATAGCGGGAGACGCGGCCAGATGCCCCAGTCCCGCCGATCCAACCTTCAATATGTCACGTGCATAGACTGGCAGCAGCGCCGTCGCTCCTGCCAGCAGCACCGCGAACAGGTCCAGAGTGATGGTGGCCATCACGAGCCGGTTCGATCGCACATAGGTCCAGCCGTCAAGCATCTGCCGGACTGGATGACGGCTTGTGTCGCGGGGCGGCTGTTTGACTGGGCCGATCAGCAACATGCCCCAAAGGGCAATCGCGAACAGTAGCGATGTAAGAGCATAAGCGCCCCAGGGCGTCATGGCGTAGACATAACCACCCAAGGCGGGACCGATGATCATCCCTGCCTGCCATGCAACGCTGGACAGCGCGATCGCATTGGGCAGCACGTCGCGCGGCACTAGGTTGGGCGCCAAGGCGCTGTAGGCAGGCCCATTGAACGCGCGCGTAATTCCCACCACGCCGGCGATGCCAAAAATCAGGGGCAGGCTCACCCAGCCTTCATAGGTTGCAAAAGCCAGCAATCCCGACGCTGCCATGAGCAGTGCCAAGGTCAGGCGCGCAATGGCGCGGCGGTCGAAATGATCCGCGACCCAACCGGTAAGCGGGGTCAGAAAGAAAAGAGGCACGAACTGCGCCAACCCGATCAGGCCGAGCTGAGCGGCGGCGCCCGACGTGCTCATGCTTTCGCGTGCGATATTGTACGCCTGCCACCCAAGCACGGTCATCATGCCATATTGGGCCAGTACGCCCGCCAGCCGCCCCATCAGATAGGCGCGGAAATCGCCGAAGCGCAGCGGGTGACGGGAGTCGGCGGGGGCCTTCATATGATTTCCTTACCGCCTGCACCGCATTACGCAATTACAGCGGTAGAGAATGGCAAAAGCAGTTTTTGCAGCCGCGAAACTCTCGCTTTCGTCCCCCCTCGTTATTTTAGCGGTCGGGGTCGAGCAGGATGCCGCTCACCGACCCATTGCGAACCGAGCAAACAAAGGGAACAGACCGGCGGTCATCAGCCGTGCCGACCGCTCCTTCGACCTCCCATCCAGTCGACATGGATCTCGCTTCGACGCGACCCAATATGCGTGCACCCGGACCTGCTTCCTGACGGGCCTTGGCCGCGCAGGCATTGCGCGCTGCGGCTGCGCTATGGATGGAGCCATATCGAGGAGAGGCATAAGGTTGCCGCCTCGCGTCACGTTCCTCCTGCCGGTCACGAACGATATCGCTGACAATTGCTGCATCGGCCGCACGGTGCAGATCGCGATAATCCTGCGCGTGGGCAGGCAAGGTAATTGTCAGGCTGATGGCGCAAATAGCCATGTTACCGATATGCATATCATGCCTCCTCTGCGGCTGGCCTTTATTTGAAAAGGCTACCCAATATGCCGCGCACAAGTTGTCCCGCCAAGCCGCCTGACGAGGAGCGGCGGCTGGTTCCTCCAAATACCGCCCGGCCGAGCTCATTGGCAACCTGCCGCCCGACCGAAGAGGCAGCCGAACGGGTGGCTGACTGAACGGCTCGGTCGAGGGCAGAGGGCTTGGCCGCCTCACGCGCGGAGGCCGCGTCGCGCCTTGCCTGCTCCTTGAGTTCTGCTTCCCGCTGTTTGGCCTCCAATTTTGCTTGCACGGCGGCGGCCTTGTCTGCTTCAGCATTCGCCTTGGCGGCCTGCGAGGCAGCAGCGGCGGCTTGACCGCGGGCGGCCAATATCTCCTCAGCGGACTCGCGATCGATCGCGTCATCATATTTGCCCGCGCAAGGGGAGATGGATTGAATGATCGCCCGTTCCTTTGCGTCTACCGGCCCCAAACGTGAACGGGGCGGGGCGATCAGGGTGCGCTGGACGATGCCGGGCGAGCCATCCTCCTGAAGCAGCGAGACTAGCGCTTCGCCGACTTTCAATTCCGTAATCGCCGTTTCAACGTCCAAGTCCGGATTGACGCGGAATGTCTCGGCTGCGGCCTTTATGGCCTTTTGATCACGCGGGGTGAACGCGCGCAGTGCATGCTGAACGCGGTTGCCGAGCTGTCCTGCCACGTCTTCGGGAATGTCGATCGGGTTCTGGGTCACGAAATAGACGCCCACGCCCTTGGAACGGATCAGCCGGACGACCTGCTCGATCTTGTCCGTCAGGGCCTTGGGGGCGTCGTCAAAAAGCAAATGCGCTTCGTCAAAGAAGAAAACCAGAACAGGCTTTTCCGGGTCTCCGACCTCGGGAAGCGTCTCGAAAAGCTCGCTCAGGAGCCAGAGCAGGAAGGTCGCGTAGAGCTTGGGGCTCTGCATCAGTTTGTCGGCGGCCAGAATGTTGACATAGCCGCGCCCTTGATCATCCACTTTCAGGAAGTCGTGAATGTCGAGCGCCGGTTCCCCAAAGAAATGGCCGCCGCCCTGGCTGTCCAGTTGCAGCAACTGGCGTTGGATGGTGCCGACACTTGCCTTGGTCACATTGCCATAGCGGCTGGACAGTTCGTCGGCATTTTCTGCGCAATAGGCCAGCATGGATTGGAGGTCGCCGAGATCAAGTAGCAACAGCCCTTCATCATCGGCATATCTGAACGCGATGGAGAGTACACCCTCCTGGGTTTCGTTCAGGCCCATAAGCCGGGCCAGCAACAGTGGACCCATTTCGCTGACCGTGGTGCGGATCGGATGCCCCTGCTCGCCATACAGGTCCCAGAAGATCGCTGGATTGTCGGCATAGCTATAATTTTCGAGGCCGATCTCCTTTGCGCGAGCGACCAGCTTGTCGGCGTTCTTCGCGGTCGGCGAACCGGCCATTGCGATGCCCGACAGATCACCCTTCACGTCGGCGAGAAAGATCGGGACACCCAGTGCGGAAAAGCTCTCGGCGATGCCCTGCAGCGTTACCGTTTTGCCAGTTCCGGTAGCGCCTGCAATCAGTCCATGACGATTGGCACGGCGCAGGTTGAGCGTCTGTGGAATGCCGCCATCCTTGTCCGCCGCGCCAAGACCGATGAAAATGCCGTCGCTCATGCGTCATGCTCCCCAAAAGCGGCGGGCCGCGCCCGTCGGAAGTGCTGTCTTGCCATCTTAAAGGCGAGACAGGACTTCCGGCAAGCGCGACCCGCTATGGTTGTCCGATGCGCTGTTGCCGGGTTATTTGTCCCGCAGGCGCACAGGCAAGAATACGGCAGGCTGGCCGCGACGTAGAACCTGCAACAGGATGGCGTTACGTCCTTGCGACGACACCTGACGCACGGCTGCGTCCAGTTCTGCCTGGCTAGCCACGGGCCGGTTGTTGGCGGTGATGATCACATCGCCCCGGCGCAGGCCCTTTGCTCCTGCGTCAGTCGAAGAATCCACTGCGGTGATCACGATTCCACGCGTATCCGCCGCAATGCCCAACTGGCGAACGATGTTGGGCGTGAGCGGAATGGCCGAAATGCCCAACGACTGCTGCGTCGCCTGTCCGCCGCTAGATTGGTCATCCTGCTGTTGATTGAAGTCATCATCTTGCTGCTGGGCGAAGCTATTGAGTTCATCCTCTGACGGACGCTGGCCGACGATGGCGGTTACGGTCTGACGTTGACCATTGCGGAGCAGAACGATCGACACGCGGGAGCCAATCGGCTGCGATGCAACGATGGATGACAGGTTCTGGTCCGGCGTCACTTCCTGCCCAGCCACGCTGACGATGACGTCGCCCGCCTTGATACCGGCGCGGTCGGCGCCCTTGCCCGGTTCCACGCCCTGAACGAATTCACCGCGATTTTTCGCAAGACCCAGGGAATCGGCGAGGTCTTCGCCCAGCGGACTGATCTGGATCCCCAGATAACCGCGCTTGACGCTCTGCCCTCTCCGCAGCGTGTCAACAATCGGCGCCGCCTGTTCGGACGGAATGGCAAAGCCGATGCCAACGTTGCCGCCAGAGGGCGAAAGTATCTGGCTGTTGATACCGATCACGTTGCCGCGCATGTCGAACATCGGGCCGCCGCTATTGCCCTGATTGATCGACGCATCGGTCTGGATGAACTTGTCATAGGTGCCGCCGGTGCCGCGATGTACCGCCGAGATGATCCCCGCCGTGACAGTGCCGGACAAGGCGAACGGGTTGCCGATGGCGATGACCCAGTCACCGACGCGCGCTTTCGTGCTGTCGCCGAACTTGACGAACGGCAACGCCTTTTTCGGCTCTATCTTCAGCACCGCGATGTCGGTCGCCGGGTCACGGCCGATCAGCTTCGCCGAATATTCCTCGCGATTGGTGAGGGTAACCGTGATCGCATCCACCGACGCGCCTTCGGCGCCTGCGGACACCACGTGATTGTTGGTGACGATATAGCCATCGGCCGAGATGATGAACCCCGAACCGAGAGATTGGGCCTGGCGGGTCTGCGGCTTGCCGCTTTGGCCCTGGCCGAACAGATCGCCAAAGGGGGTGCCAGCGAATGGGTTTTGAACCTGAACGCGCTGTCGTGTGGAAATATTGACGACGGCAGGCTGCAACTTTTCGACCATGTCAGCCAGGCTGGCAGGGGCACCTGCTGGCGCGGCGGCCTGCATGCCCTCATTTTGCGCGACTTGCGCGCCGACATTCGGGCTGGAGGTTACGGCGATGGCGGTGCCACCAAGCAGCAGGGCGCCGGTAAGGGCATAAGCGTAACGCACTCGTGACGGTCCTCTCGTGAACTTTGGCGAAGGAAAGGCGGGACTCTGGGTAGAGTCGGATGCGCCGCCCAGCCTTAACCCTCATTGAATGAAGCTGGTTCCGAAATGATCTACAACCCTCTTCCGCATTCCACGGTTATCGATCCTTGCCTTGAAACTGTTTCAGGAACTCATTGTCGCGCGACAGCACCATCGTCGTCGAGCCCGGCCGATCGGGCGCAAAGGTCAGCCTATAGGCCTGCATAGCGCGATAGAAATCGTAGAATTGCGGATCCTTGCCAAAGCTTTCCGAATAAATGCGCGCCGCATTCGCATCGGCTTCGGCGCGGATGATCTGCGCCTGCTTCGCGCCCTGAGCCCTGATCGTCAGCGCTTCCTGCTCACGGGCGGTTCGCATCCGGGTGAAAGCGCTTTCCAGCGGAGCGCCGTCGGGCAGGTCTGCCCGCTTGATCCGTACATCGACGATCTGCGCCCCATATTGACGTGCCACGCGATTGAGACCGGCCTCAATATTGTCCATGACCTGACCGCGCTCGGGCGACAGCAACGCAGCGAAAGGACGTTTGCCAAGCTCGTTCCGGAGCGCCGAACCCAGGATCGGCCGCAGGGCATCGGAAACGCGCTCCTCATTCCCTGCCGCAATATACATGCGCAATGGATCGACGATCCGATAACGCGCGAAGGCGTCGACCTGCAACCGAAGCTGATCCGTCGACAGCACTTGCTGTCTTTCCATTTCGACCGACAGGACGCGCTTGTCGATCCAGACAATCTGATCGATGAACGGCCAGCGCAATATGACGCCCGCACCGGTCTTGCCGAACTCTTCGTTGGCACGATAGCGGTTCACGATCTTCTTCGGATCGCCAAAGCGCACGATCACGCCCTGCTTGGTTTCGGGCACGATGGCAACGGTGCTGCCGATAAGCAGTAGCAGAGCTATGACGGATAGCGCCAAAGCGACGGGATGGCGGATAAGCGTCGGCATTATTGGCCCCCTTCCGCAGCGGCGGAGCCGGAAGAAGCGGACGCTCCCTGCGCGCGCCGCTTCAATTCCGGTAGCGGCAGGAACGGGGTGACATTGCCGCTTTCGACGATCGTCTTATCGACGTTGGACAGGACGCCCTCCATGGTTTCGTAATACATGCGGCGGCGCGTCACGTCGGGCGACAGCCTATATTGCTCATACACCTTGTCGAACGCCGCAGCCTCGCCTTGGGCCTTGGCGGTAACCTGCTGCGCGGCGGCACGCGCTTCGTTCAGATATGTTTGGGCCGTCTGCTGCGCCGCAGAAACCGCCTTGAACGCGTCGTTGACCGCAGTCGGCGGATCGGCCTGCTTGATCGCGACGCCCTGGACACGGATACCGGACCTGTATCCGTCCAATATCGCCTGCATCCGCTGTTCGACCTGCTGCTCGATTTCAGTGCGCCCAGCACCCAGCGCGTCGTCCAGGCTGGCGCTGGCGACAACCGATCGCATGGCGCTTTCGGCGACTTCCCTAACCGTTGCGTCAGGGTCGGACAGCTGGAACAGATAAAGCTCAGGACTGCGGATATTCCAGCGAACCGAGTAAGCAAGGTCGATGATATTCTGGTCGCCGGTCAGTACCAGATTTTCGCTCTGGGCGCTGGGTGAACCGATATCAATGGCCCGGATTTCCTCCACATCGACCGTAGTTACATTTTCGAAAGGCGCAGGCAGGGTCAAGCTGATCCCCGGCGACAAGGTCCGGCTATATTTGCCGAGCAGCGTCACGACACCGCGCTCCTGCGGGCCGACGCGGTGAAAGCAAGTGAGCACGAGCCACAGCAAGATGAGGATGCCGACTGCAGCGGGCCAAAGCGTCTTTCCGGTTGGTCGAGGCGGGAGGTTGCCAAACCCGCCGCCGCCGCCCTGGCCGAAACTTTCCCGGCTGCGGCGCAGCAGTTCTTCAATCGCGGAAGGCCCCTTGCCGCCCGGGGCCTTCCCCGGTTGCGTCCAAGGATTCCGGGGGCCGCCATCGCTTCCCTTGCCCGGACCTTCATCGCCACCCGGGCCGTCGCTTTTGCCGCCCCAAGGGCCTTGGACCATTGCGCTAGCGATGCCAGGCATCCACCCGAAAAATCTCTTCATTCCGTCTCTATAGGAAGGGTGGGTCGCGAAAAACAGTGCCCTTCGCAACGATTATTGCCTAGGAGGCGCTGTCATGACCGATCTTGAGAGTTTCGCCGCCCGCCTGAAGACCTTGACCGATGGCCGCGCCAGCACGCCCCGGATCAAGGATGGAATCATGAGCCTGGCGCTGGATGTCGGCGGCCTTTCCCCCGAACGGCGGGATGCCGTCGCTGCGGCGATCAGGGAAGGAGGGCTGTCGGTGGCAGGTGTGCAGGATGTGCGGATCGCCATGACAGCAGAAAGAAAGGCTCTCCGCATCATTGCCGTTGCATCCGGCAAGGGCGGAGTGGGCAAATCCACCCTCTCGGCAAATCTTGCCGTTGGCCTCAAACGAATGGGTTTTGCGGTAGGTCTGGTGGACGCCGATATTTACGGACCGTCGCAGGCCAGGCTAATGGCCAGCGAAGATAAAAAGCCCCAAGCGCGCGACAAGCATTTGATCCCCGTCGAAAGCCCATTAGGCATTCCGATGCTGTCGATGGCGCACCTGGTCGAACCCGGCAAGGCGCTGGCCTGGCGCGGGCCTATGGCGGGCAATGCGCTTTCGCAGCTGATCGATGCCGATTGGGGCGAGACTGAGGTGCTGGTCGTGGACATGCCGCCGGGGACCGGGGATGTGCAACTTTCGATGGTGCAAAAGCATAAGCCTGCGGGAGCGGTGATCGTATCGACGCCTCAAGACCTGGCTTTGCTCGATGCCACGCGCGCGGTCAGCCTTTTCGAGCAGACGCAGGTGCCCTTGATCGGGCTGGTGGAGAATATGGCCGGGTATAGCTGTCCGCATTGCGGTGAGATATCCGATCCTTTCGGCGCGGGTGGGGCGGAAGCGGCTGGCTCAGCCATGGGCATGCCCTTCCTCGGGCGTATTCCTTTGGCGATAGACATTCGGCGCCGGTCGGACGCGGGCGACCCTCCAGCAGCGACGGAAGATGCCTCTGGCGAGGCTTTCCTTGCAATCGCGAGTAAAGTGGCGGCCTGGCTGCGGGGCTAAAGGCGGCGTTGGGGACGGTTCATCGCATGCCGCGTCTTTAGGATGGCCGAGAAGGAAACAAGGACATGCCGCTGACGCTGCCGCACGAAATTGCCGACCTTTTAAGGGAAACGCGAACCATCGCTTTGGTTGGCATCTCTGATCGACCCGGCCGTCCAAGCTATGGCGTCATGAAGTTCCTGCAGGACCATGGTTATCGCGTGTTGCCGGTCAATCCGCAGATTGCGGGAGAGCATGTGCATGGGGAGTTTGTCTGGGCACGCCTAGCCGACATCGGCGTTCCAATCGACATGGTGGATATCTTCCGTCGCAGTGAAGCAGCGGGGGAGGCTGTGGACGATGCGATCGCCGCAGGGGCCAAGGCGGTGTGGATGCAGTTGGGGGTAATTGATGAGGCCGCCGCTCGGCGCGCGGAGGCTGCCGGATTGAAGGTCGTCATGGATCGCTGCCCCGCTATCGACATTCCTCGTTTCAATATCCCGCAGGTCCACACGCTTTAGCGCTTTCCAGCTGCCGCAAGCCTCTTTATCAACGTCCTCATGACGCGCGCACTGCGGAGGCAGGCAAATCATAACGGCACGGCAAGGAGGCTTGATCGGCGTACGCTTTTAGTAGGCGCTGGAGCGTCGGCTGGCCTGCTGCTGGCCTGGGGCGCATGGCCGCGCAGCTACCGCCCAAATCTGAATACCGCGCCCGGCGAAACCGTCTTCAATGCCTTTCTGAAGATCGATAAGGCAGGCAGGGTACTCGTGGTCGTGCCGCAAGCCGAGACGGGGCAGGGCGTGACGACACTGCTGCCACAGATACTGGCGGATGAACTGGGTGCGGACTGGCGCACCGTGGGTGTGCAAAGCGCGCCCATCAGTCCGCTCTATGCAAACACGTTGCTAGCCAGCGAGTGGCTTGCGAGCGACTGGTCGAGGCTGGCGGGTGGCGCCGGCAATTGGGCGATCGAGCAATATGCGACGCGGCGTGCTTTGATGTTGACCGGCGCGGGGACGTCCGTGCCGATGTTCCACAGAGCCTATAAGGAAGCGGGTGCCGCCGCGCGCGTGCTCTTGTGTCAGGCTGCTGCGGCGCGCTGGGATGTGTCATGGGAAAGTTGCGACATTCAGAACGGCATCATTTCTGATGGCGGCCAGCGCACGTTAAAGATCGGCGAGGTAGCGGCTGAAGCAGCGGAATTCGAGCTGCCCGAGATATTGCCGTTCCGCCAAAATCAGGTTGACCGACTCTTCGGACAGGATTTGCCGCGCCTCGACACGCCTTCGAAGATTGATGGCAGCCATAACTTCGCTGCTGATGTCCGGCTGCCGGACATGGTTTTCGCTTCCATCCGGCAGGGGCCAATCGGCGATGCTGTGCTCACAAGGGTGAACAAGCAGGCTGCAAAGTCCGTTACCGGCTTTATCAAGCTGGTGCGCGCCGAACGGTGGGTGGCCGCTGTCGCAACCAACTGGTGGGCCGCCAATAAGGCGCTTGATCTTAGCGATCCGGTTTTTGAATTATCGAGCACGCCAGTCAGCAGCGCCAGCATAGATGCTTCGCTTGAAGAGGCCTTTTCGGGTTCGGATGGCCGACGGCTGTATTCGCGCGGCGATCTCAAGCCGCTTTTCGACAACGCCACCATCCTGGCCAGCGAGTTTACCGTTGCCCCGGGGCTGCATCTGGCGCTGGAGCCTCCCTGCGCGACCGCGCGCGTGACCGACGGCCTCGCCGAGATATGGATGCCCGCGCAAGCACCTGCACTCGCGCGTAGCGCGATAGCGGATGCTCTCGATCTGCCTGAGCAACAGGTGGTGCTATACCCCCTGCATGCCGGGGGCTCTTTCGGCCGGAAGATGGATTTTGAGGTTGGCGTCCAGGCTGCGTCGATAGCGAAAGACGTTGGGCGGCCCGTCCAACTGCTCTGGTCAAGGCTGGAAGATGTGATCCAGGATCGCCCCAGTGCTCCTGCCCATGCCCGTATGGCGGCAAAGCTCGGCCGCAACGGCGCGATTGAAGGATGGCTTGCGAAAGTGGCGGCTCCCTGTGCCATGACCCAGACATGGAAACGGATTGCCGATCGAAAATTGCCGCATGAAGCGAGCCATGACACTGCCAACGCATCCAGCCGCCTCGCTGTGGCGGGGATGGAACTGCCATATGCGTTGCCGAATTGGGCGGTCGATCATTTCCCCGCCGATGTTGGACTGCCGCTAGGCTTTGCACGCGGCAATGCTCATCTTCATGGCGCCTTCTTTACGGAAAGCTTCATTGATGAACTGGCTCATCTTGCCGGGATGGAGGCGCTCTCTTTCCGCATTCAGATGCTGGGCGGCAACCCGCGACTGGCTCACTGCCTGACGACCGTCGGATCGATGGGGGGATGGCAGGGAGGTATCGAGGGGAGCGGTCAAGGTCTGGCGGCGCATGTCATAGACGGCGCTTATATCGCCGTCATGGTCGAGGCAGCGATCGAGGGTGGCAGGCTCAAGGTTGGGCGGATCATCGCTGCGGTAGATGGCGGGGAGCAGGTCAATCCGGACATCGCACGTCAACAAGTGGAAAGTGGCATAATTTATGGCCTGGCTTCCGCAATGGGTGCTTCGGTGCCTTATGCGAAGGGAATGCCCACGCGCTCGATCATCTCCCGGATGGGCCTTCCTCAGTTGCAGGATATAGGTGAGGTCACGGTGGAACTGATCCGAAGCACTGCACCCCCGGCCGGGCTCAGCGAGATTGGGGCGCCTGCGATTGCTCCGGCCATAGCGAACGCTCTTTTTACTGTTACAGGGCAGCGATTCCGACAGCTGCCGATCTTGGCGCGGACATGACATTGAATATGGAAAATATCGGCGTCCTTATCATCAATCTCGGTACGCCCGACGCACCAGACGCGGCGTCCGTGCGGCGTTATCTGGGTGAGTTTCTGTCCGACCCGCGGGTGGTGGAAATCCCTCAGCTTCTGTGGCAGCCGATATTACGCGGCCCGATCCTTCTTACGCGCCCGGCCAAGTCCGCGAAGGCTTACCAGGAAGTGTGGACAGACAAGGGGTCGCCGCTCGCCGTTTATACTTGTGAAACTGCTGCCGCACTCCAGAAAATTACCGGGTCGGAGGTTAGGGTGGATTGGGCCATGCGCTATGGATCACCGTCCATCGCCGAACGGCTGAATGCGATGATCGCCGCCGGATGCGACCGCGTCCTGCTGGCTCCGCTTTACCCGCAATATTGCGCGGCGACGACGGCCACCGCTCTGGACGCCTGCTATGCCACTTTGGCTGACCTGCGAGCCCAGCCAGCCATCCGCACATTGCCTCCATATTTTGCGGAAGCAGCCTATATCGAGGCGCTGCGCAGTTCGACCGAAAGCCAACTGGCTAAACTGGACTTCAAACCGGATCTGCTCGTGGCCAGCTTCCATGGAATGCCTGAACGAACGCGCGATTTGGGTGATCCCTATTATGATCAGTGCCGTGCCACCGCTAATCTGCTGCAGGAAGCGCTTGGCAGAGAAGTAAGGCTGTCGTTCCAATCACGATTCGGGCGAGCGAAATGGCTCGGTCCAGCAACGGATGAGACGTTGCGGGAGCTTCCCGGGCAGGGCGTTCGATCCGTTGCTGTGCTTACCCCCGGTTTTTCGGCCGATTGTCTGGAGACGTTGGAGGAAATCGCTATCCGGGGGCAGGAAGAATTTTTGGCGGCTGGAGGCCAGGCGTTCACCCATTTGCGCTGTTTGAACGCATCGCCAGAAGCTATCATTCTTTACCGCGAATTGATCGGCCGCGAACTGGCCGGTTGGGTTCAGGAAGCGTTTCGTCCAGTTCAACATGGGAGGGGATTATGGACAGAGTTGCCATCGTAACGGGCGGAACACGCGGCATTGGGGAAGCGATTAGCCTCGCGCTTAAACAATTGGGCTGCAAAGTCGCGGCCAATTATGCCGGAAACAATGAAAAGGCGCGGGACTTCACCGAGAGGACAGGTATCGAAGCCTTCCGCTGGGATGTGGGAGATCATCAGGCTTGTCTGGATGGTTGTGCAGCGGTTGCCGAAAGGCTGGGGCCCGTCGATATCGTCGTCAATAACGCGGGCATCACCCGCGACGGCGTGCTCGCCAAGATGAATTTCGACGACTGGAATGAGGTGATGCGCATCAACCTTGGCGGTTGTTTCAACATGGCCAAGGCGACCTTCGGGGGCATGCGGGAAAGAGCATGGGGGCGGATCGTCAATATCGGTTCCATCAACGGTCAGGCTGGCCAATATGGGCAGGTAAACTATGCCGCCGCCAAGTCCGGCATCCATGGTTTTACCAAGGCGCTGGCGCAGGAAGGGGCGAAGTTCGGCGTTACCGTCAACGCGATCGCGCCGGGTTATATCGACACCGACATGGTGGCGGCGGTGCCTGCTCCGGTCCTGGAGAAGATCGTTGCCAAAATCCCGGTTGGCCGCCTTGGTCAAGCGGAAGAGATCGCACGCGGCGTAGCCTTTTTGTGCAGCGAAGAGGCGGGCTTCGTCACCGGGAGCACGATGTCGATCAACGGCGGGCAGCATATGTATTGATGGCGCAGGGCGACCACAGCGACGGCGCGGTGCCGCCAACCGGGTCGCCCTTCTCGCCTCCCGTCAAGCGAAGCGTGACGATCGCAGGGCACCAGACTGCAATCAGTCTTGAACCCATATTCTGGCAGGCTCTCCGCTCGGTCGCCGTGCGAGAGAGTTTGCCTCTCAATGCCTTGATCGCGAAGATCGATCTTGCGCGGCTGGCGGCTCCCAGTCCGCCCAATTTGGCCAGCGCCATACGATGCTGGCTCTTCGCCAACGCGCTGCCCGGCAATAATAATTATTCGCAATAGCGTTGACTCTGCGAACAATTCGCAATAGCTGACCCCGGACGATTAGTGAGAAAAGGGGTTTTCGTTTGATGTCCAGCAGTTCCAAATCGATCCCGTCCTTCCTGGCGCTTGGCTGCGTGAGCGCAATTGCCTTTGCTTCGGCCGCCCACGCGCAAGACGGTACACCCGCACCCAAGCTTGGCGGGATGACTGTGACGGACACCGCGATCGATGCCTCGGAGATCAAGGTCGAACGCGCGGAGTCCCCCAAATATGTGCGTCCGTTGCTGGACACGCCACAGACGATCACAGTGATCAACAAGGAAACGATTCAACAGCAGAATCTGCTCACCCTGCGTGACGTGCTGTCGACCGTGCCAGGCATCACCTTCGGTGCTGGCGAGGGTGGTTTCGGTTATGGCGACCGCATCATCATGCGCGGTCAGGACGCGAAGAACGACGTTACCGTCGACGGCGTCCGATCGGGCGCATTCCTGAACCGCAACGAAGTCTATAATATCGAGCAGGTCGAAGTCACCAACGGAGCGAACTCCGTGATGAACGGCGGCGGTTCGGTTGCGGGTACGATTAACCTCGTGACCAAGCGGCCGCTGGCGGATGACCAGACGATCCTGAACGCGGGGATCGGCACCGACTTTTATTACCGTGCGACGGTGGATGCGAACAAGCGCATCAACGACCTGATCGCGGTGCGCATCAACGCGGTGTATCATGAAAATGACGTGCCTGGCCGCGACGTCGAAAATTACAAGCGCTGGGGCATCGCGCCTGCGATCACGATCGGCATCGACGGCCCCACCAGCCTGACGTTGCAATATGAGCATCTGGATGACGATGCGATGCCGCAATATGGCATTCGGTATTTCCCGGCGCTGGGTGGGATAGCGGCTGGCTTTGATCGTTCGGCCTATTATGGTTTCGCCAATCTGGACAAGCAGGATAGCAAGACCGACACGCTACAGGCGATCTTCAGCCATCAGTTCAACGACACGCTAAAGTTGCGCAACCTGACGCGTTATGAGAATATTCGTCAGAACACCGTGACGAGCCAGCCGAACGGCGTGTTCTGTCTCGACAACGGCACCGCAGGCGGTTTCAATCCGGATGCCGCTAATGGTTCGTGCACAACCACCATCTACACCAGCCAAGCCGGTGAAACGCTGACGATCCCGGTTGGCTACTATCTGCCAACGGGCGGGCGGGGCAATCAGCGCTTCATCCGCAATGAAACGGCTTACACCCAGTTCGACCTCAGTGCAGATTTCGACACGGGTGGGATTGAGCATAGCATGGTCATAGGCGCTTCAGCATTGTGGGAGCGCTATAGTCAGCGTCAGGGCAGCATTGGCCGCACGGCCGACGGCTTTGACCCCTATGCCACGCCTTTCACGCTTCCTCGCGGTCAGACCACAGCCATACCCAACACGCTTTACAACGCCGCGGCTAGCCTGGGCTTCTACAATCCGCTGGTGAGCATCGCCGATCCCAGCAGCACGATTGTCGGCCCTGCTGCGACATCCGGTCTGCAGCGTTTCTATGGCAGCAATGCCTATAGCGGTCCGACGAACTTCAGCCTGAGTGCCCTCAACATCGGTCAGCAGACCAGCTATGCTGCATATCTGTTCGATGCCATGAAGGTCACGGACTGGTTCGAACTGAACGGTGGCCTTCGGTATGAAAACGTCAAGGGCTGGAACCGCACCTTCAGCTATGAGGTGAATGGGCCGAACAGGGGATTGTTGAGCGTTCCCACCACTGTGGGGGTCACGAATCCGACCTACACCTCGATCGACGACAATCTCTTCTCCTACCGTATCGGCGCAGTGTTCAAGCCGACTCCTAACAGCAGCTTCTATCTCGCATATGGTAACTCCAAGCTGCCATCCAAGGCGTCCGTCGATGGTTCCTGCTCTGCGGCCAATGCAGATGGGGGCAGCGGCACCTGCAATGTGAAGCCCGAAACGACGAAGAACTACGAGATTGGTGCGAAGGTAGATTTGTTCGATGCGAAACTGTTGCTGACGGCTGCTCTTTTCCGCAACGATCGCAATCAGATCAAAGTGCTCTCCGGCGACCCGCTGCTTCCCGATCAGGCGTCTGATGGACATCAACGGGTCGAAGGAATCTCGCTCGGTGCGTCCGGCAACATCACGAGCAACTGGACGATCTCGGCGAATTACATGTATCTGAAAAGCAAGATCAAACAGGGCGTATCCGATTACTGCCTTGCCAATCCGGGCGCGAACGATCCGGCTGCCGGTAACTGCAGTAATAGCGCCGCCTTCCCTGATCCCACTCGCGGATATGCGCTCACCAACACGCCCAAGCATTCGGGCAGCCTGTTCACCACCTATCGCTTCGGCTTCGGCCTAGAGCTGGGTTACGGCATCACATATCAGGGCAAGTTCCTGCTGAACCAACCCACGCTGGCACAGCTGGCGGCGAACAACTACGTTGGCTATTATGTTCCGAGCTACACCATTCATCGGTTCATGGCGAGCTATCCCATCACCCAAAATCTGAAGGCGCAGCTCAACGTTCAGAACTTCACCAACGAAAAATATGTGACGACCGTTCGTAACAACGTCGGCAACAGCTGGGCACAGCCGGCGCCAACCCGGTCCGCAGTGCTGAGCCTGAACTATATTTTCTAACCGTCACCATCCCCCGGCATTTGTCCCTTGCCGGGGGAAAGGCGGATGGCGATGCACTCCTCCTCGGATCGCCATCCGCCCGTTGCTGAAGAAATAAGAGGGGTGCGATTGATTCGCATTAGGACCGGCGTTATGTGCCTGTTCTGCGGGGAATCGCCGTGAAAGGGAAAGTGGCATGTTCGATGCAGCGGAACGGTATATTGCAGATGATGCTGCATCTTCCGTTTCTCCGCCACTTAGCCCGACACCATCTCCCAGCAGCCAGGTGCCGGAGGTTCCGGCAGCCAATGCTTCGCGCTATGGTGAACGACGCCAGATCAATTTACCCACAATCCTGCTCATCATCCTCATTCACGGGGTTTTGATATTCGCGCTCATTCACGCCCGACAACATGTTCAGCACGTCCGCGAAGCCCGCCTGTCGGTCGTAAACTTGATGCCGCCTCCACCGCCGCCCGCTGCGGAGACGCCACCGCCTCCGCCATCTGCGCCTCCGTTAGTGGCGCCTCCGCCGCTGGTTCAAGTGCCAGTTCCGCCGGTGCCGATCGCTACTACGCCTGATCCTTCTCCAGTCCCGGTTCCTCCAACACCTGTTGTAATCCGGGCGCCTGTGCTTGCCGCGCCGACGGTTCCTGCCTCGCCGAGTACCGTTCAGGGGGGCGACCTAGCGACGCAGATGGTGGCGGGCAAGCCGCCGCGCTACCCGATCGAAAGCCGTCGCAAGCGTGAGCAGGGAACTGTCATTCTGTCCCTGACGCTGGGCGTCGATGGGGCTGTGGAAAGCCTGACTATAGCACAGAGCAGCGGCTTTCCCCGTCTGGACGCTGCGGCGCGCGAAGCGGTGCGAAGCTGGCGGTGGAAGCCGATGGTCCGGGACGGCCAGCCGGTGCGGGTTAAGGGCGTCGTTGAAATCCCCTTCGTCCTACGTAGCGCAGAGACTTGAACAAGAGGCGCTGATAGAGTTTCCGACATGCTGACAGTTATCCCCGACTTGCTCGATCCTGCCACTGTGCAGCGCGTCCGGACGCTCATCGACGCTGCGCAATGGATCGATGGCAATGTGACCTCAGGTCATCAGTCGGCACTTGCCAAGCGCAACATGCAGCTTCCCGAGGACTCGCCCGAGGCGCGGCAGGCGGGGCAAATCATTTTGGAAGCATTGGGGCGCTCGCCGCTGTTTATCGCTGCTGCACTCCCGCTCAAGATATTCCCGCCGCTGTTCAACAGTTATGAAGGCGGACAGGCGTTCGGCGTACATGTGGATAATGCCGTCCGGGTGCAGGCAGGCACGGGGCTCAGGATACGATCCGACCTCTCGATGACCGTCTTTCTGGAAGACCCGCAAAGCTATGATGGCGGCGAATTGACCGTCGAGACGAATTTCGGTGTGCAGCGGGTGAAGCTACCGGCGGGCCATGCGGTTTTATACCCTTCCTCGTCGCTTCATCGTGTCGAGCCGGTAACGCGCGGGCGACGGATCGCTAGCTTTTTCTGGTTGCAGTCGATGGTTCGGGACGATGCTGCGCGTCAGATGATGTTCGACCTGGACAGCAGCATACAGGCTCTGGCGGTCGATCTTGGCCATGACAATGCCCAGGTGATCCGCTTGACGGGCGTCTATCACAATCTGCTACGGCGGTGGGCAGACGCCTGAAACGGCTGGCTGGCCTAATCGAGCATCGAGGCTAGAGCAGGCGTCATATATTCCTTGGCGCAGTCTTCGATGCGGAGAATGAGGCGTGCGGCAATATCGTGACGTGTCGCCAACGCCATGCCGCGTTCATGCCCCAAGATCGTGATGGCTGTCGCCCAGGCATCTGCCAGAATCGCGCGTTCGTGCAGGACTGTGACCGACGCGACATCATTGGCAATGGGTCTGCCAGTCGCCGGATCGATGCTGTGAGACAGTTGCGCGCCGTCCTCGGTCTGGAAGCGCACATAATCGCCCGAAGTGGCTACAGACAGGCCGCACAAGGCGATGCGGAGGGTGGGTACTGTGAGGCCCGGCGGCGCCTCGACATCAACCCACCAGGGCTGATGATCGGGCTTGAGGCCATCGCCGCGCAATTCCCCGCCGATCTCGACCAGAAAATGGCGAGCTCCCAGATCGCGGAGAGCTTCTGAAACCGCATCGACTGCGAAACCCTTCGCGATGCCGGAAAAGTCCAACTTCACGTCAGCAAGGCGGCGGGCGCTCTGATCCGCGATCTCGACCATGGTCCAGGGTGCAGGATGCGCAGGCACTATTTCCGGACCTGTTAGGCCCGACGGGCCGAAGCCCCAGCGTTCGACTATCTGTCCGATCGCTGGGTCAAATGCGCCGCCGGATAGGCGAGCCATGGTCAACCCGGCTTTTAGCACCGTCATCATATCGGAGGGAAGCGTTGCCCAAGTCCCGATCGGCAGTGCATTGAAGCGGCTGATGTCGGAATGTGCTTCCCAGTTGCTCATCTGGGCGATGACGCGAGAAAGTGCGTCATCAATTGCGCTCTCGCAACCGGGTGGAGCATCGACGATCCGGGCCGACCAGCTTGTGCCCATGGTCGGTCCGGAAAGCTCTGTAATGTATCCCGTTCCGCCCCGCTGAGCCGATGGGAGCTGGAGGAGCGGTATGTCAGGAATGGCGATGCGAATGCCGGTCAGGGGGCTAGCACCTCCAAGGTGGTGACATAGGATGCGCGGCGTGGTGCCGGAGTAGCGGGCGACGTCGCCTGAGCGCCTTCGCTACCTTCGCGATTTCCGCCGACTGTGGCGTTCAGCCAGTACATGCCAGGCTGCGGCCAGCTGATCGAAACTTTTCCGTCCTTGCCGGTGACCAGATCCTGCTGGCCCAACGTGTCGCGATAGCGGATACCGCCGGGGATCACCGTTACCTTGAGGTCCGCAGCGGGCTTCCCGTCGAGGAGGAACTGGAAGGTCGCCGCTTCGCCTGCCACCAAATCATTCGGATGGGTGACGGGCACCAATTCGATGCCAACGCCGGTCGGCTTGAATATGGTGGTGGTGGGCGCGCCCAGTGTCAGGAAAATCTCGTTTCGGTTGGTGGCCTCGACCGTCTGGATGTTGGTGGCTCCGGCCGGGATCGCTTCGGCCAGCTTCTCCTTGGTCGTCCCCCGGGGCAGGCGCTTTACTTCGCCATTGAGGGTGTAGCTGCCCATAACGCCAGTCGAGACGCTGGCGACGCGATATGTGCCGGGTTGCGTCAGGTGAACATCGAAGGTGGAGCGATACTTGCCGGTCGCGACATTTTCGATTTGGCCAGCCGAGCCATCGGGCTGCGTCACTGCGACCGCGTCGGTGCGCATGGGCATATGTTCGAAGTAGAAGAGGTCGTTTGAGACCGCCGCGTCAACGGTGACCCAGCTGTCCGTTCCGGACAGGGTTGTCGAGGACGGGAGCATCCACTGGCGGTGCGCCTGGGCAGCGCTGGTGGTCATCAGCGCGGCGAGGGTTGCTGCGATCAGATATTTGGCTTTCATGACAGTCCCCTTATTTGCTGACGCTGAGGCTGACCTGCCCCAATTCATTGTTGCCCTTTGCGCGGACCACGGTGCCTGGCTTTGCTGGCCAGCTGAAAGGCAAGCGTAGCAGTTCGCGGCCGCCGACTTCGCGCGCCGCCTCTACGACCAGCGTGTAGTTGCCGGGTGCGAGTTGCCCGAGCGGGCCTTTGCCTGGCGTGAAGGCGACCTTCTGGTCACCCGGAGCGCGGGTTGCTCCGGTGATGCCGTCGGCGGGGACTTTCAGCGATCGGCCGGAGACGCGCCACCATTGGCGCAGGTCGCGGAGCCATTTGGTGCCTTCGCCCTTTGCCTTATCGACATCATACCAGACCGACAAGGTGCGGGGAGTGGCGCCTTCCTTTTCCAGCCAGATGGCGACGTAGGGACGGTGATATTCCGCGACGGAGAGGCGCGGGATGGTGACGTTGACGTTGAGCGTCTGGGCGGTGGCGGGGATTGCTGCCGCGCCGAAGGCGGCGCTGCTGCCGAGGATGAGTTTGTAGCGGCTTTGCATGTGCTGCTGGTCCCCTGAATTAATGAAGGAAAAGGAGAATTAAAACGGTTGGGATGATGAGGCCTGCCCCGACGATGGGCCAGGTGCTGGGGCGCTTGGCGGCGTGGAGCTGGAGGAGGAGGAGGCCGGTCATTGCGAAAACGAAACAAGCGACGGCGAAGATGTCGATGAACCATTTCCAGACGGTGCCGGTGTTGCGGCCCTTGTGGAGGTCGTTCAAATAGCTGATCCAGCCGCGGCTGGTGCTTTCGCTGGTCACTGCGCCGCTCTGCCGGTCGATGGAAACCCAGCCGTCGCCGCCGGGGCGGGGGAGGGCGAGGTAGATTTCGTCGGCGGACCATTCCGCCTCGCCCGCTGCGCGAGTGCCGATTTCCTTTTCGACCCAGGCGGCGATGGGCGCGGGGAGGGGCTTTTTGCTGTCGGGGCGATTGTCGGGGGCGACTTGTTTCAAGAGCGGCGCGGGAAGGGTCGCGGACTTTTCGATGGTTTGCGGTGAGGCTTCGACATCGGCGGCGTGGTTGAGGGTGATGCCGGTGAAGGCAAAGAGCAACAGGCCGATGAGGCTGATCGCGGAACTGATCCAGTGCCAGCTGTGCAGTTGCTTCAGCCAGAAGGTCTTCTTCTTTTTCTTGGGCTGGAGACGGGCAGGGGCGTGCATTGGGAGGGTCGGTCCTGATGATGAGGTGGACCGGATAACGCGAACGACTCGCAATTGCAAACGTGGAGAGGTCGGAAATTGTATTAAAGTGTATGGGTTGGGGTGGGATAGGGCATCGGGCCTTTAATCTGAATCGCCCAGCCCCGTTCGGGCTGTTTGAACGAGTCACTTGCCTCGTTCAAATGTCGAAGCCCCCATCTTCCTAAAAAGAAGTAGAACCCTTCGACAGGCTCAGGGCGAACGGCATTAATAGGGGTGGAGCCGATATAAAGCACGAAGCTCTAGGGCGCGTGGCGGGGCACGAGATCCCAGCTTTCGCTGGGATGACGGTAGAGGCTGGGATGAAATGCTGTTGAGGGGGGGCGCTATTAGCGCCCCAATAGTCCCCTTGCTTGCCCCGCTATTTCCGCGAGCATGGCGACGTTGGGTGCCGCAGCCGCCTTGGCGCGGTGGACCAGGGCGCGGAATTGGGTGATGCGGGGCTGCTTTTCGGCGAGCCATGCGTCGACATGGGCGAGGATGTCCTTGCCGTTGGATTTGCCGCCCTGTTCCAGAAAGTCGAGACGGACCTGCTGCATGTCGCGGGCGACGCCGGAGATGAGCAGCCTTTCCCATGGGTCGCTGGGGGCCATGCGGGCGGCGGTTGACTGCACCCAGTCGATGCCGACCGTTTCGCCCAGATGGGTGAAGGCGCGGGTAAGGGCGACTTCATCGACCTTTAGCCGCACCGCAAGCGCGGCGATGCCGACGGCGCCGTCCAGCTTGAACAGACCGGCGGTGCGGCGCACGAGATCCTCTGGCGCGCCCAGTGCGAGGAGGCGGTCGATGACGGCATTGGTGCGGCGCAGGGCTTCGCTGGTGAGGAGGTCGTCGACATCGCGGGCCAGCTTTTCGACGCCGCTGGCAAGCAGGGCGTGACCGGCGCCGGGCAGAGTCCCGGTGGGAAGGCTGCGCAAAATGTCAGCAATCTGTATCCGCACGCCATTGGCGACGTCGGCGAACAGGGCGAGGCGCGCCGCCTCCGACATAACGGCGGCGTCGATGTCGGCCCAGAGGGTGCCGATGTCATAGAGACGCTCAGCAATCAGGAAGGCGCTGGCGAGGTCGGCGAGCGAGCAGCCTTCCTCTTCGGCGAGTTCGAAGGGGTGGATGAGGCCGAGGCGATTGACGATGCGGTTGGCGACCTTGGTCGCGACGATTTCCTTTGCAAGAGCGTGGGCGGCAATGGCGTCCGCCTCCTTCTTTTGCATGGCAGGCGGGAAGGCCGCCGCGAGTTCAGGACCCATGCTGGGGTCGAGGGCAAGTTGCCCCTGTTCGATGGCATCCTGTAGCGCGAGCTTGGCCGTGGAGAGGAGGACGGCCAGTTCGGGACGGGTAAGGCCAAGGCCATCCTGTCCACGCCGAAGCAGCATGTCATTGGCGGCAAGACCCTCCACCTGCCGGTCGAGCCGCCCGCTTTCCTCGAAGGTTTCGATCAGCCGGACATAGCTGGCGAGGTCCGCCGTTCCACCGGATTCGGCGATGGACAGGCCCAGCACCTGAAGGCGGTTATCCTCCAGCACGATGTCGGCCACGGCATCGGTCATGCTTTCCAGTAGCTTGTTGCGCGCGTCGAAGGCCAGACGGCCGTCCGCCATTTCCTGGTTGAGCGCGATCTTGATGTTCACTTCATTGTCCGAACAATCGACGCCCGCCGAATTGTCGATGAAGTCGGTATTGATGCGGCCCCCGCGCAGCGAAAAGGCGATGCGCGCGGCCTGGGTGACGCCGAGATTGGCGCCTTCGCCCACGACCTTTACGCGCAGATCCTCCGCATTGACGCGCAAGCGGTCATTGGCGGGATCGCCCACATCGCCATGGCTTTGCGCAGCGGACTTCACATAGGTGCCGATGCCGCCGAACCACAACAGGTCGGCAGGGCTTTTGAGGATGGCGCTGACGAGAGCCGCCGGTTCCATTTCGGTTTCCGTGACGCCCAGCATCGCCTGAACCTGAGCGCTGAGAGGGATGCTTTTCAACGTGCGGGGAAATACGCCGCCGCCCTTGGAGATCAGCGACTTGTCATAATCGTCCCAGCTGGACCGGGGCAGTTGAAACAGGCGGTCGCGTTCCTTCCAGCTGTTCGCCGGATCGGGGTCCGGATCGAGGAAGATGTGGCGGTGGTCGAAGGCGGCAAGCAGGCGGATGGATTTGGACAGCAGCATGCCGTTGCCGAACACGTCGCCCGACATGTCGCCGCAGCCGACGACGCTGACCGGCTCGCTCTGCACATCGATGCCCATTTCGGCGAAGTGCCGCCGGACGCTGATCCACGCACCGCGCGCGGTGATGCCCATCGCCTTATGATCATAGCCGTGCGAGCCGCCGCTGGCGAAGGCGTCGCCCAGCCAGAAATCGTGATCCAGCGCGATGGCATTGGCGACGTCGCTGAAGGTGGCCGTGCCCTTGTCCGCCGCGACCACGAAATAGGGATCGTCGCCGTCGTGAATGACGGTTTGCGCGGGGTGGCGGACCTTGCCCTTCACGATATTGTCGGTGACCGACAGCAGCGCGCGGATGAAGATGCGGTAGCTTTCGGTGCCCTCCGCCATCCATGCGTCGCGATCGACCTGCGGGTTGGGAAGCTGCTTGGGATAGAAGCCGCCCTTTGCCCCGGTCGGCACGATGACGGCGTTCTTCACCCGCTGCGCCTTCATCAGGCCGAGGATTTCCGTGCGGAAATCGTCGCGCCGGTCGGACCAGCGCAGGCCGCCGCGTGCGATCGGCCCCGCGCGCAGGTGGATGCCCTCGACCCGTGGGGAGTAGACCCAGATTTCGCGCCAAGGCAGCGGTGCGGGCAGGCCGGGCACCTGCGCGCTGTCGAGTTTGAAAGCGAGCGCTTCGGCGGCGGCGTTGCTGAAGAAATTGGTGCGCAGGGTAGCCGTGATGACGGCACGCAGCAGGCGCAGAACGCGGTCCTCGTCGATCGCGCTGACCTTTTCGAGGCCCGCATTGATGGCGGCCTGCGCCTGTTCGGCACGGGCCGGGCCGTCCTTTGCGGCGGGGTCGTGCAGTGTCTCGAACAGGGTGATGAGCTGGCGGGCGATCTCCTGCTCCCGGCGCAGCGTTTCGGCGAAGGTCGCCATGCCATAGGCCATGCCGGTCTGACGCAGATAGCGGAAGAGCGCGCGGAACAGCACGACGGCGCGGGGCGCGAGCCCTGCGGTAACGATCAGTTCGTTGAACCGGTCATTTTCGGCGCGGCCTTCCAGCACCTGCGCAATCGCTTCGGTTACTATGTCGGCGCGAGCGACGACTGCATCACCGCTGCCGCCCGTGGGGAGTTCAAGGACGAAGCGCTGCACATGGCCCTGCGCGCCGCCATCGACCGCCGTCGTCATTTCATCGATGACGCGGAAGCCGAAATTCTCGAACGCCGGGACGACTTCCGACAGGGCGATCACATCGTGGCTGTAGAGCTTCAGACGCAGCTGCTCGGGCGTGTCCTCGCCGTTGCGGTAGATGCGGATCGATTTGTCGCCGGGGCCGCCAAGACCGTGGAGCAAGCGGATGTCGATCGCTGCCTCGGCCGGGCCGGCGCCGTTGCGATAGGCCATGGGAAAGCCGGGCGCATAGCGTTGGGCAAGCGCGGCGGCGCGGCCGGGCTCTTCGGTTTCGGCCAGCGCTTCCTCGACGGCGGGCAGCCAGCCGCGCACCATCTGCTTCAACTGGCGGTCGAGCGAAACTTCGTCAGGCACCACGCCACCATCGCGCAGGTCGAGCGTGATGCGCAGCAGCGCAAGGCCGCTTTCCTCAAGCGCGATCGACCAGCTGAGCACGGGCGCATGGGCGGCCTGGGAGAGCATATCCTGCACGGCAAGGCGGCGGGCGGTGGTCAGTTCGTCGCGCGGCAGCCAGGCGAAGGCATAGAGATGGCGGGGGAGGGCGCTGGTGCCGAGCGCCAGCTTTGGACGCGGCCGGTCGGTCAGCGACATGAAGGTGAGCGCGAGCCGTTCCAGCGTTTCATGATCGAAGCCGATCAATATGTCGTGCGGCAGGGCGGTGAGCGCGTGAACGAGCACTTTGCCCGCATGGCCGCCCGGATCGAAGCCGAACTTGTCCATCAGCGCGGAAAGAGCGGAACGCAGCAGCGGCACCTTGTCGGGGCTGGCCGACAGCGCCGCGCTGGTCCACATGCCTGCGTGAATCGAGAGGGCGACCAGCTTTTTCCCTTCCCGCACTGGCACGATGATGAGGTCGAGCAGGACGGCGCGATGGACGCGGGAGAGCTTGTTCGATTTGATGATGAGCGGGTTGCGCTTGCCCTCTTCAAACCAGGTGAAGGCCGCTTCGAGCGAGGCGGGCGCGAGCAGTGGCGTGTCATCCAGCGTGCAGATGCCCAGCTGATCTTCCGCCCTGCCATTGCGCAGGCGACGTTCATGGCCCGTTTGCGTGAAGTGGCGCGCGAGGAACCAGCGAAGGAGTGCGGCCCCTTCACCGTCGGGGATGGCGTCCGCATCCCGGCTCATGGCGTCGCGCATTTTCGGCCAGTCGGCAACCGCGGCGCGGACATCGGTCAGCGTCTGGCGCAGCGATTTTTCCAGCGCGCGGCGGCCCTTCGCGTCGGCGCGATCCGCCTCGATATAGATCATGGATTCGCGCCGGGCGCCGGGGGCTTCGTCGTCCAGAATGGCGGTCAGCTTGCCCGCTTCGCTGCGGTCGATCGAGAGGACCGGGTGGAGCAGGCGGTAGATGGTGACGTCATGCGATGCCAGCGCATTGGCGATCGAGTCCACCAGGAAGGGCATGTCGTCATTGACGATGGCGATCCGCATGTAGCGGCCGGTCGCGCCTTCGCCGAGCGTTTCGATGGAAATGGCAAGCTGGCCCGATTTGCGGACGTCGGCGGCGCGGCCGAGGAAGGCGGCTGCGGTTACCGCTGCCTCATGATCGAAATCCTCGCTTTCGCCCGGGAGCGCGCCCCTTTCCAGCGCTGCCTCAAGCGCCTTGCGGATCGATACGTTTACTCGGCCGGTCTTCGGCTCGGACAATGCCGTCATGCGTAACCTCTTCCCGCTGCGGCTGTATGCCGCTTTCCCTGAACGGGGACGACGCTGGCATGTTGTCACGCGACTCCCCGGCTCGCCTTGTTATGCGCTAGCGCCCGGTGAGGCTCAATTGGAGAAATGAAATAAAGTTACTGGCCGTCGAAATATAATGAGCGTTGTCGTTCGGTTAGGCGGCCGCCGCGACGATCACCCGCTGACCAAGGTCCGATCCATCGGGAAGGGCGCCGACTATCGCCAGAGTGCCGTCCGCTTCCCGCCGGGCGATGACGACGGCGAGGCCGTCTCCATCGGTCGAAATGGCGACAGGGTCGATCGGCGCGGCGGCCTTCATCGCGGCGCGCGCGGTCTGGCTGGGGTCGGGGCGAGGGGGTAGGAGCGAGCGGCGCTGGGCGCGCTCGTCGCGGATCAGAGCCTTGAGGCCGCCCGGATATTCGCCGAGATAGTCGCCAAGCGCGCCGAGGCCGAGGCCTGCGCTCTTCGCATGTTCCAGCGCGGTCGCATATTCGGTGATGCGCGTCTTGTCATAGGTAGAGCCGAAGACCAGCTTCACCACGGCGGTGAGGGGGCTGCGCGCCTGGGGCTTGATGCCGGCGTCGGCAAGCATCTCGGCATAATCTTCCGGTGACGCCTCGCTCATCAGGGCGAAGTCGTAGGCGAGGCCGATGGCGCGGTAGAGGGCGCCGTGGGTGCGGGCTTCGCTGGTGCGGGCCTGCTCCGCGCCGTCGCGGGCGAGGGCGAGCCAGTCGGCGAGCGGCGCGTCCTCGGCCGGGCTTTCCATGCCGGACAGGTCGAGCGTGTCGTCATCTTCGCCCGCCGCCGGACCATCGGCCCAGATCGGTGCTACGGCATGCGGAGCGGCGCTGCTGCGCAGGGCGGCATCGACTTCGCGGCCTAGCTCGTCAGCGACGGCCTGGCTCGCCAGTTCCTTCCAACTGATGACGCCGAACACGAAATCGATCGTCTCGCCATCGGAAGAGAAGGGCATGAGGATGCCGCGATAGAGGATTTCCGACCCGCGCTGGTTGAGGAAGCCTGCTTCGAAACCGATCGGCGCGGCGTTGGCGATGATCTGCAGATAATGGTCGGTCAGGCGCGACAACAGCGAGCGCGACGGCACGTCGTTGATGAACTGGATGGCGCCGGTGACATCGCACTCACGGCGCAGCGCGGTGCCCAGATACACGACCGCCGGATTGTCGAGCCCGGTGCTGAAATCCAGAAGGACGCTGTTGGGGCCGAAATCCTCCAGATGATCGGGCGAAAGATCCTCGATCGACGGAAGCGTGCGGTCGCCCAGCAGAGATGCCCAGTAATTATAGGCGCGCACCTGCATGCGTCGCTCGTCGGAGCCTACGCTGGACGGCGGCTCCATCGCCTCGTGATCGGCATAGTCGAAATCATCCTGTTCATTGGAGATTTCCTGCCCCCGCAGAGTGTCCATCCGGTCGGTCCTAATCCAGAAGAAAAGCTTTCCTGAGACTCGACACTGCCATGGGATGGTAAACATGCCGTGAAGAAGCGGCGGGCCTGACGCAACGCGCGCGCCCCGTGCCCCGGAAGAGATGGTGCACGAAGATGCATTGCCCGCTTGTCCTGCGCATCAACCGCTGTTATCTGGCCCACCCAACGCCGCTTTAGCTCAGTTGGTAGAGCACATCATTCGTAATGATGGGGTCACGTGTTCGAGTCACGTAAGCGGCACCATAGCTTTGGCCTTATGGGTCGAGTTTTCCCTACCAGAAGCGCTTTGAGATGGGTCCGTCGTGGGTTCCCTGTGGGAGGCAATTTGGGCTTATGATTCGGCCGGATCAAAGGAACGGGCGTTAATTCGAACCACCCCGACACTGCGCGAGCAATTTGTTTGTGGATCAAAAAAGCAATGCGAACCCGCCGATGACCATACCTGCGATGGCTGCAAAACTTACCACCAGATCGACCATGCCGGAACCCATGAGATGACCGAAGCCCCGATAGGTCTCAACACCATATTGGTTTGTGCGGGCGAAACTCCGCTTGTTTCGCCATACAATGGCCGCGATTGACAGGCCTATCAACAGCAGTGGCTTGAAATTGCCGCCCATCGGATGGAACAGCGCCGGTGGGCTCAAGAAGACGTAGAAAAGTACGACAATAGCCGCCCCTATGCCGAACATCGGTGTGGTCCAACGAGCGGAACTAGGATTTTGGGCAGTCGCTGTCGCTACAGGATGGCTTGCCACCGTCTGACTTGTCGGCCCGATTGGATAGACGTCGATCGCACGACCCTCAACTATCTCGAAATCGACGCGTTCGCTCGCCAAGGGGGCAAGGGAGCCGCGCCAATCTGCAGGGTGAAAGCGATAGCGGGTGCCGTCCTCGCCGGAGATTGCACCACCGTGAGCATCGCTGAAGCCGAGGATTTCACCCTTCATGCTATACCCCGCTTAATCTCTTCAGTCCCTCGTCAGCTCCAGAGCAGCGCATTTCCCGCGTTAGACGAGCAACTGGAATGGCGCGCGACTTGCTCCTAGTTCCATTGTCTTGCGCAGGGTAAGTAATTTGCTGATTTGTACAAGCGGGAAAAAGGTATTATCCCTAGGGCGTTAAGCAGCGGCATACGTCAAGCGAGCCAGTACCATTTTTGCCTATAAGTCCGCAAGATTGAAGGAACGGCCGTTAATTCAAGCCGCAGCATTTCTTGTATTTTTTGCCTGATCCGCAAGGGCAGGGATCATTCCGACCTACCTTTCCGCCTTTGGCAGTCATCGGCGGATTCTGATCATTCTCCAGCCGCCACTCGTGAAGCATCTGAACCCAAATGGGGATCAGGTCTGGTGCTTCGCGGTCCCAGCGGTCCTCTTCTTCCTCGGGCAGCTCATGTCGGCCATCTGCGAAGGCTGCAAGTTCGGTGATCCCGGCGATCGCTGCCTTTGCCCTTCATCATCGCTTGCGCGCGTATGCGGTTCCACCCTCGAGGGGCGAGTTTCATGGCCTTTGAGAAACCCTCAATCCAAAGCTCCCAGAGCGTTTCATTGCTTCTGGTGTCGACTTCCAGGATCGGGGCGAAGCCGGCCGGCTCGTCAAGCCCAATGAGAATTTCATTATGATGCCGCATCACGAGGTCGAAAAAGCGCTGCAATTCCTCGGGCGCATCGAATTTGGGCGTATCTGGACCCCACACCTGCTTCATCAGGCTGAAGGTGGCACCATGTCGGGGCTGACGATGATGCCGGTGAGAAAACCGTCTAACTCCGACAGCAACATGCCTCATCAAACTGGTTGATCAGCAGGTCGTCGAGTTCGTCCAAGTAATCGCTCATGGAGGCGACCATAGCTCGAGGTGAGGGCGTGGTCGTCTTCCTCCGCTTTGCCTCACGCAGAACCTGCCATCTTATATGAACAGGCGGACACAAACGCCTATTGCGAAGCTGCTCCCGCCAAAAAAGCTTTGCCTTCCGTGAAAGCCGGACGGTGGGGCGTAGGAACCCCGGCTATTAGAACTCGGTCGCCAGATTTGGAGGCCGAGTAGCATGCGCGCACGTCCAGTCGGTTCGCCGATAAAGGCGCATGCGCCTGCTCTAGTGGCTATGTTTCGTGATCTGACATTGGTTGACGGCCTTCGCTTGAAATGCGCATATATGTGCGCATTAATCTCAGGAGGCTCTAATGGGCAGGCGCGAGTATGATTTGGCGACGCAGGCTCGCAAGCCGACCAATGTGTCGCTGGATATAGCGCTTGTGGCTGAAGCAAAGCGGCTGGGCATCAATATTTCCCGCGCCTGTGAGGTTGGATTGGCTGAGCAGATTGCGATGGAGCGGGGTCGCCTCTGGAAGGAGGAGAATGCCGCCGCGCTAGAAAGCTCGAACAGCTATGTCGAACAGCATGGTCTGCCCTTGAGTCAGCATCGTCGGTTCTAATGGCGAAGTTTGATGTGTATCGATTGAAGCAGGGCGGTTCGTATGTGCTCGATTGTCAGGCAGACCTTCTGAGCGATCTCAACACCCGTTTTGTGGTCCCACTGTTGCCGATCAGCGAGGCTCCGAAACCCGCTATGCGATTGAACCCGATTTTGGCTGTGGAAAGCGAAAGGCTGGTAATGATGACGCAGTTTGCAGCGAGCGTCCCGACCCGTGAACTGGGGGATGCCGTCCAATCCCTCGCTTCTGAACAAGACGTTATTAGTGCTGCGCTGGACATGCTGACTATCGGATTTTGAAAGGGCAATCGGGTCGATTATTGGGTCGGTCCGCAGGTATAGCGCAGGTCGCATTCGGACTTCGCATCCTATCAAAATGCTTTCAATAGGAAGCGGCCCAAACGGGATTTCCGCTGCGTTTGGGTAGGGCGTGGGAGAAGGTGAAGTTGCCGCCTGCTTTGATCGCAAAATTGGCAGAAAAGCTGGCCTCTCGTCCAATCACTGAGTCGCCTTCGTAATGATGCCCCAAGGCTGTCATTCTGAAGAAGGCTGTGATCGTTGCTCAGCAGCCATTCCACAATCGTAAGTTTCTACCAGAGAAACGAACGAGTGAATGGCAATAGCTTCCAGCGTCGACATGATCGGCTCGAATGGTTTCTCGTAGCCGCCAAAAGGCGTCAGTCCTTCCATCGACGCAGAGATGAATAGAGCGATTGCCTTGCGGTCCTCAAAAGACAGATCTGGCCGCATCTCGCCTATTATTTCGGCCAGCGGCGCGCGGGCGCGTTCGTACAATTCCTGCACACGGCCCAGCACGAAACTATCGTGATTGGACAGCGCCCAAAGTTCTGGAAAAAGGTGCGTCGTTTTCTTGCTGCGAATATCCTCCAGGATTAACCGGCAGATGCGCTGCAGCCGTTCGGCGGGCGGCCCCGGCAAATGGATGATTTGGTCGAACTCCACCTCATAGCCACGGATCACCGCTTCCAGCAGTTCGCGGACCAGATCATCGCGGCTGCGATAATGATAGGTGAGGTTGCCGAACTTGATGCCGCAGTCGGTCGCGACTCGGCGCATGCTCATGGCGCGATAGCCCTCCTCAATCAGGATATTGAGGGCGGTATGGAGGATAAGCTCGCGCGTCTCGTGCCCCTTAGAATAGCCGCCATCCCGTTCCGCCATGATCAGGGCGGCGGTCCGGCCTTCCGCTTCATCCATCTGAATATCCGTTATTTTCCGTTCAATCAGGTGAACTATAGAGGTTCGTATAAATATGTCGAACGACAAATTTAGGTCACTTGACAGAATTGTTGCTGTTTATTCATAATCATCCTCAAGCGGACGAGATCCGCAGCGGGAGATTACGAACATGCGGTCCATTGGTCTGAGCTTGCTGCTTGGCGCGGCAATGCCCTTGTCAGCATCTGCCGACACCACAAAATTTCCTGCGCCCTTGCCCGAAGAAACACTGCCCAGTGTCACGCAACTGCCTGTTAATTGGCCGAAAAGTTGGGTCTTGATCCATGATCTCAACTTCGCCTCTATCCTCGATGGCAAGCTGGCGCTGGTCGATACTCGTTCGACGGATCGGCCACTTAAGGGGCTGGTGCGCGCGGCCCAGTTCGCCAATGAACTGGTAGCGCCGGATCGCGGCGAGATTTACACCGCAGAAACATTCTACAGCCGTCTCACGCGCGGGGAACGAACCGACGCCATAACCATATGGGATATGAAAACGCTTCAACCCAAGGGTGAGATCGTCCTGCCCGGTGGCAAGCGCCAGTTGTCCGTTACCTATCCCAACGTTTTCCAGTTCACCAATGGCGGCAAATGGGCGCTGGTCGCCAATTTCACCCCGGCCCAGTCGATCACCGTCGTCGATCTGGAAGGGCGCAAGGTGCTGGGGGAGATTGATCTGCCCGGCTGTACTCAAATCTATCCCAGCGGCCATCGCGGCTTCAGCAGCCTGTGCGCCGATGGATCGATCTTCAGCGTGACGCTGGACGAAAAGGGGCAGGCGGCCTCCTCCAGCAGCGTCGCCAGGGTGCAGGATATTGACCGGCAGCCGCTGTTCGGCACACCCGCCATGGTCGGCCGCACCGCCTGGTTCGTCAGCTATTATGGCATGGTCCAGGGCATCGACCTGTCCGGACCCGTTGCCAGGCCGCTTCCGGGCGCCTTCAGCGTCGGCAAGGCGGACGGCGGCGCCCCGCAATGGCGGCCGGGCGGCTGGCAGGTCATCGCCTCGGACGCCAAGGGGCTGCTCTATGTACTGATGAGCCCCAACGGCAAGGAAGGCAGCCACAAGGATGGTGGCACCGAAGTCTGGGTCATCGATCCGGTCAGGAAGATGCGCCTCTCCCGTATCGCGCTCAAGGGGCAGGGGCTGGCCATCGCGGTGACGCGTGAGGATGCGCCGCAACTGATCGTGGCGCGGGCGGACGGCGTGATCGATGTGCATGACGCCGCGACCGGTGCTTTCGTGCGGACCCTGGGCGCAACGGTCGCGGCCAACCCCATCGTCATCACGGTGCCATGATGGCTGCGCTTTCCCTTTTCCTCGCCATGCTGCTGGGCGTGTCGGCGCTGCACAAGGCGATTGATCGCAAGCGCCTCGGGACGGCGGCGGCGCGGCTTGTGGGGGCCACAGCACCGGCTGGACCGCTGCTGCTGATCGCGGGGGGCGTTGCGGAAACGACCGCTTCCCTGTGTCTGCTGATCGGGCCACTGCGGTCGGTCGGCGCCATCATCGCACTGCTGCTCTGGGCGCTCTATGCCCTGCTGCTGCTGCGCCGCCGGGGCCAGTCGCTTGATTGCGGTTGCGACCTCGTAGCCCGGGAGCAGCTGGTCGGCTGGGTCCAGATCGCCCGCCCGGCGCTGCTCGCCGGTCTCGCAGCCCTTGTGATCCTGCTGCCCCAGGCCCCCTTCACGCTCGATGCGCCCTTCGCCGCCGTCGGCTTCCTGGCGCTCTGGTTCGGTGCGGCCGAGCTTTTTGCCATTCCCCAGCCTGTTTGGAGGAAGAACTGATGCTAACATCCCAGATATTGCTTTGGGCCGCGGTGATCGCCCAAGCGCTGCTGATTGCGGCACTCGCCCGACAGGTCGGCATCCTGCACGAACGGATCGCTCCCGCAGGCGCGCTCACCCTGCATCAGGGCGTGAAGATCGGCGAGACGGCGACGCCGATGGACCTCATCACCATCGACGACGCAAAATTGCGCGTCGGCGGCAAACGCGATGGGCGTAGCCAGTTGCTCTTTTTCGCCTCACCCGACTGCCCGGTCTGCAAGTCGCTGCTGCCGGTGCTGCGCTCCGCCGCGCGCGCCGAGGCGGACTGGATCGATGTGGTGATCGCGGGGGATGGCGCTAAACCCGCCTATCGGGCCATGGCGTCCGACCATGGTCTGGCCGGCCTGCCGATCATCCTTTCCGAAGCCCTGGGCCGTGCCTTTGGCGTCGCGAAGCTGCCTTATGCCGTGCTGCTGGATGAAAATGGCAAGGTCGCCTCGCTCGGCCTCATCAACAGCCGTGAGCATCTGGAAAGCCTGTTCGAGGCAAAGGAACGCGGCGTCGCGTCGATCCAGGACTTCCTCGCCCGCCGGAAGGAGGCCTGAACATGGACGGTTTCGACAAGCTCACCGAACGAATGGCCCGGTCCGTTGCGCGCGGCACGTCCCGCCGCTCCTTGCTGGCCTGGCTTGGAGCGGGGATGACCGGCACGGCCATGCTGCCCGCCTTGCCGGTGGCGCGCGCCGCCACCCACCCCGGTGCCGCCCGGCCTGAGATGACCTCCGGCACGCCGCAGGATCCCGGCAATCCGGCGAGTTGCGATTATTGGCGCTATTGCGCGATCGACGGCTTCCTTTGTTCCTGTTGCGGCGGCACGGTCAACACCTGCCCGCCGGGCACGGAAATGTCGCCTATCACCTGGATCGGCACCTGCACCAACCCGGCGGACGGCCGCGCCTATATCATCAGCTATAATGATTGTTGCGGCGTGTCCTCCTGTGGCCAGTGCCTGTGCAATCGCAATGAAGGCGACCGGCCGCAGGTCCGGCCCCAGTCGAACAACGACTATAATTGGTGTCTGGGAACCGAAAGCAGCATCTACAATTGCTCGGTTGCAGCGATCGTAGGCACAGCCCTGGAGCAGCCGAAATGAAGATCGCCCTGGGACTGGCCTTGCTAATGACGGCAGGGATAGCGCAAGCGGCGCAGGATGGCGCGACCATCTATAATCGCTGCGCTGCCTGCCACACCCGGACCGGCGCTGGCGTACCGGGCGCCTATCCGCCGTTGGGGCGCGATTTCCGTACCCTGGCCGCCAAGCCGGGTGGCCGCCGCTATCTGGCGCTGGCCGTAATCAAGGGACTGAACGGCCCGATCAGCGTCGAGGGCAAGGCCTATCGCGGCATGATGCCGGCGCAGGGCGGGCTGGACGATGCTGGAGTGGCGGCAGTGCTCAACCATGTCGGCGGGTCGATCGCCAGCACCGGTCCCGTTTTCAAGCCCTTCACCGATCAGGAAGTGGCCGGATATCGGGTCGGCGGCAAGGCGCTGAACGCCGCCGATGTCGCGAAGCTCCATGAAGGGGCGGGCGGCAAGTGAAGCTCGTCCTGCTCGCTTTGGCAGGCCTTGTCGCATTATCCGCGACATTGGGGGCTGGAGCGAGCGAGCGAGCGATGCCGGGCGTCGTCAATCCGCGTCAGGCCCATCAAGACTATATTTTGAAATGCCAGGGTTGCCATAGACCGGATGGAGGCGGCGACGATCGGTCCAATCCGCCGATGCGCGGCATAGTCGCCCGTTTTCTGATGGTGCCGGGCGGGCGGGCGTTCCTCGGCCAGGTGCCGGGCGTCGCCACGGTCGATCTGGACGACCGGCGATTGGCGGACCTCGTCAACTGGACACTTTACACTTTCGACGCAGAGCATCTGCCAATCGATTTCAGGCCTTATTCCGCCACGGAAATCGCTGCCTTGCGCCGCAACCCCCTGCGACTGGATCGCGTCGCTACAAGAGAGCGACTGGTGGCAGGGTTCGAACATGCAGGAATGGAACAGGGAAAACCATGATTGGAGTATAATCGATGGGGGAAGTATATACAGGGTTGGTAGCATGCGGCTGTGCGGCTTTCGCAGGTCTTGGCATGATGAATCCGGCGTTCGCGCAGGATGACGCGCAAGGCGAAATCGTCGTTACGGCGGCCAAGCGGTCGGAAAATGTACAGTCTGTCCCGATTTCTGTAACCGCCATAGGTGGTGATATGTTGGCAAAGTCGCGCGTCAGCAGCGTCGACAGCCTGGTGACGAAGGTCGCCAATCTCCAGCTCACCTCCATTGTGGGCGACAATACGCCGATCTTCGCGCTGCGCGGCGTGTCCATGTCCGACTATAGCCTCAACCAGTCGAGCCCGGTCGCCACCTATTATGATGAAGTTTATAAAGGCAATTTCGCCTTTCTCGGCGTTGCCATGTACGATCTCGAACGGGTCGAGGTGCTGCGCGGGCCGCAGGGCACGCTCTATGGCAAGAACACCACGGGTGGCGCGGTCAACATCATCAGCCGGGAAGCGAAGCTGGGTGAAACCAGCGGTTATGTGAACGTCGGCTATGGCAATTATAACCGGTTCGAGGCGAACGGCGCGGTCAATGTGCCGCTGGGCGAGAAAGCCGCCCTGCGCGTGGCGGGCACCTTCGCCAGGGCGGACGGCTGGTTCAGAAATGTCGAGCCCGGCATGCCGGACCTTGCCAGCACCCGCGAATATGCGTTTCGCGCAACGCTGAAGGCCCAGCCGGTCGAGGGGCTGACTTTCGTCCTGCGGGCCTCCACCAGTTTCCAGAACCCGCAAAATTACGGCATCTATGCCCAGCCCGAAGCCAACCATCGACCCGGCCTGTCGCGATGGGAGATTGCGTCCGACGTCCCCACCCGCCGCCGTGCCCGCACGACATCGGTGGCGCTGACCACCAATGTCGATCTGTCCGATGCGATCGCGCTGACCAGCATCACGTCCTATGACAGGGGCACGCTCTTCTTCCGCGAGGATACGGACGGCACGGCAACCAAGCTGCTGGAAATCCCCTATTATGACAAGGCCAGCCAGTTCGCACAGGATTTGCGCCTGACCAGCGACACGGGCGGTCCATTCGACTTCATCCTGGGCGTCTATTTCAACCGGGAAAAGGTCTTCAACCGCACCGCCTTCGAGATCGCCACCGATGTCGACGTGAACGCGGACGGCACCATCGACGCACAGGATTGTGCCGACGGCCTGCCGCTGGCCTGCAAGGTCCAGAACCAGTTCACCCAGGTGAAGAAGAGCGTCGCTGTCTATTCCGACCTTAAATACAAGATTGGCGAGGCGGTGACGCTACGCGGCGGCCTGCGCTATACCCATGATACCGGCCGACAGAACGGCTTCATTTCGCAGGCGCTGGGTGTCGACGATAGCGTCGTCGCGACCCTGATCCCGCTGTCCGACCTGCGCTTCAGGAAAAACAATTTCTCCGGCAAGATCGGCCTCGACTACAAGCTGACCGACGGCAACCTTCTCTATGCCAGCGTCAGCCGTGGCTATCGCGCGCCCAGCTTCAATGCTCAGGCCTTTTTCGATCCGTCCGAACTGTCGGTGGCCAAGGCGGAGCAGGTGACATCCTATGAAGTCGGCGCGAAGACCCAGTTCTGGGATCGCCGCATCACGTTAAATGTCGCCGGCTTCTATTATGATTACAAAAATCAGCAGTTCATCAACGTCGATCCGTCCAGCGCGGCGCAGACATTGCTCAACATCCCCAAGTCGCGAATCTATGGTGGCGAGGCCGAACTGACCGTGCGGGCCGCCGACATGCTGACCATGCGCGCGGGCTTGGGCGTGTTGTCTGCGAAGATCAAGCAGGGCACGGTCAGCGGCGTAGATGTGGGTGGCAATCGCCTGTCCAACGCGCCGAGCCTGACGCTCAACGGCGGGATCGACTGGACGGTTGCGCAAGGCGGCTTCGGCAGCCTCTCCTTCCACCCGGAAGTCGCCTATCAGTCGAGTCAATATTTCGAGGTGCTGAACATCCCCCGTCTGAAGCAAAAGGGCTATGCCCTGCTCAGCGGCCATATCGACTGGGAAAGCGCGAACGGGCGCTTCAATGCCTCGCTCTGGGCGAAGAACCTTACAAAGAAATTCTATTTCACCTCGCGCGTGGACCTGCTCGCGGGCTTTGGTTTCGATTATAATCATATCGGCAATCCGCGGACATATGGTGTGACGGTTGGCGCGAAATTCTAAAGACAGCGCAAGGAGAGGATAATGGCGGACTATAAGCTGCTGATCGGCGGCGAACTGATCGATGGCGACCTCCAGATGGAGGTCGTCAACCCGGCGACGGGCGAGGCGTTCACCACGGTCGCGCGCGCTTCGGCTGCCCAAGCGGATCAGGCGATCGCGGCGGCCAAGGCAGCACAGCCCGGCTGGGCGGCGGTGCCCTATGCCGAGCGGCAGGCGAAGCTGGTCGCGCTGGCCGATGCGGTCGCGGCCAACGGCGCGGAACTGGCGCGACTATTGACGCAGGAACAGGGCAAGCCGCTGCCCGAAGCGCAGGGCGAGGTCGCCTGGACCGAAGGTTTTCTGCGCCATTATGCGACCCTGGAATTGCCGGATCGCGTTATTCAGGATGACGCAGCGGGCTATATCGCCGTCAAGCACAAGCCGCTGGGTGTGGTGGTCGGGATCATCGCCTGGAACTTTCCGCTGCTGGTCGCCTGCTGGAAGATCGGGCCGGCGGTGCTGGCGGGCAATTCCATCGTGCTGAAGCCCGCGCCGACCACGCCCGCCACGGCGCTGGCGCTGGGAGCTTTGTGCAAGGAGATTTTCCCGGCCGGGGTCGTCAATATCATCACCGACGCCAATGATCTGGGGCCGCATCTGACTACCCATCCCGATGTGGCCAAGATCGGCTTCACCGGCTCCACCGCGACCGGCAAGCGCATCGCCGCCAGCAGTGCCGATGGGCTCAAGCGCGTGACGCTGGAACTGGGCGGCAATGATCCGGCAATCATACTGGAAGATGTCGATGTCCGCGAAACGGCGAAAGCGATTTTCGGCAATGCCTTCCTGAATTGCGGACAGGTGTGCCTGGCGGTGAAGCGCGCCTATATCCACGCCGATATTTACGACGCCATGTGCGAGGAACTGGCGGCGCTGGCGCAGGCGGCGATCGTGGGCGACGGGCTGGAGCAGGGCACGCAAATAGGGCCGATCCAAAACGCGATGCAGTTCGAGAAAGTGAAGGGGTTCCTCGACGCCGCCAGATCCGACGGCAAGATCGTGGCAGGGGGACAGGCGATGGAGCGGGCCGGTTATTTCATCGCGCCGACCATCGTGCGCGACGTGACCGACGGCATGACGATCGTGGACGAGGAACAGTTCGGCCCGATCCTGCCGCTGATCAAGTTCGACGATGTGGAGGATGTGATCGCCCGCGCCAACGCGTCCGACTATGGGCTGGGCGGATCGGTCTGGTCCGCTGATGTGGCGCGCGCCGCCGACATCGCGGCGCGGATCGAAAGCGGGCAGGTCTGGGTCAACCAGCATATCGCCATCGGCCCGCACATCCCCATGGCGGGTTTCAAGAATAGCGGGCTGGGCGTTGAACAGGCCGAGGAAGGGCTGGCGGAATACACCCAATTGCAAGTGATCAACATCAAGCGATGAGCGGCCTGTCGATAGCGCGGGGCGCCACCGACGTCCCGCTGCTGGAAACCACCATCGGTCAGGCGCTGCTGAAGGTCGCAGCGGAGCATGGTGACGGCCTCGCGCTGGTGTCGCGACACCAGTCGATCCGCTGGACTTGGGCGCAATTGATTGCACAGGTCGATTCTGTAGCCACTGGGCTGCTGGACCTTGGCATCGGCAAGGGCGACCGCGTCGGCATATGGGCGCCCAATTGCGCTGAATGGACGGTGATCCAGTTCGCGACGGCGCGGATCGGCGCCATCCTCGTCAACATCAATCCGGCCTATCGCGCCAGCGAAGTCGAATATGCACTGAACAAGGTCGGGTGCAGCCTGCTGGTCACCGCGCCCCGATTCAGGAGCAGCGACTATGTGGCGATGCTGCGGGACATCGGGCCGGACCGGCTCCCGGCGCTGCGTCAAGTGGTCGTGCTGGGTGACGAAAGGCAGCAGGACTTGTTGAACTGGTCCGATCTGCATGCGGAGGCCGACCCCGATCGTCTGACCCTGATCGAGGCGACGCTCGACAACAATGATGCGATCAACATCCAGTTCACCAGCGGCACCACCGGCCAGCCCAAGGGCGCGACGCTGACCCATCGCAACGTGCTCAACAATGGCTATTTTTCGGCCCGCACGATGCGTCTCACCGCCGCCGACCGGCTGTGTATTCCGGTGCCGCTCTATCATTGTTTCGGCATGGTGCTGGGCAATATGGCGGCGCTGACCAGCGGCGCGGCGATGATCTATCCCGGTGAAGCCTATGATCCTCGGCTGGTGCTCGACACAGTGCAGGCGGAAGGTTGCACCATGCTGCATGGCGTACCGACCATGTTCATCACCATCTTGAACCAGCCGGATCTGGACGCATTCGACGTATCGACGTTGCGCACCGGCATCATGGCGGGATCGCCCTGCCCGGAAACGGTGATGCGGCAGGTGATGGACCGGCTGAACCTGACCCAGATCACCATCGGCTACGGTATGACCGAAACCAGCCCGCTCACTACCCAGACTGCGACGGATGATCCGTTGGAGGAACGGGTGACCACGGTCGGCCGCGTTCACCCTCATGCGGAGGCGAAGGTCGTCGGCCCCGATGGCGCGATCCTCCCCATCGGCCAGCAGGGCGAATATTGTTCTCGCGGCTATGCCGTGATGCTGGGCTATTGGAACGATCCTGACCGCACTGCGGAGGCGATCGACCCCGACGGTTGGATGCATTCGGGCGACCTGGCGACGATGGACGCGCGTGGCTATGTCCGCATCACCGGCCGCATCAAGGACATGATTATTCGCGGTGGTGAAAATATCTATCCGCGCGAAATAGAAGAATATCTACTTCGTCACCCCGCCGTCGCCGACGCGCAGGTGTTCGGCGTCGCCGACGCGAAATTCGGTGAAGCGGTCTGCGCCTGGATCATCGCCAAGGCTGACGCCACCCTGTCGGAACAGGATATTCAGGACCATTGTCGCGGGCACATCGCGCACTACAAGGTTCCCCGCTACGTGCGCATCGTCGAGCGGTTCGAGATGACTGTGACGGGCAAGGCGCAGAAGTTCGAGATGCGGGCGATCATGGAACGGGAACTGGGTCTTGGGGTCTGAATATAGCGGCCCCCAGGCCTATTTCCTGCGGACGGACGATGGCAGGTTCATGCCCACGAGCCATGTCGGCGGCGCATGGAATGTTGCGGAACAGCATGTTGCGCCAGCGATCGGATTGCTGCTCCATGCGGTGGAAACCGATCATGCCGCGCGACGGGACGATCGATTGCAGGTCGCGCGTCTCTCCTACGACATATGGGGCGTCATCCCGATGGAGGCGGTGCAGATAGAAGTGATCGTGCTGCGGCCAGGCCGTACCATCGAACTGGTCGAGGCCCGGCTCAGCCATGGCGGCCGCCCCGCCATCGTCCTGCGCGCCTGGCTGACGCAGGCCAACGACAGCAGCGCCTTTGCTGCGACCAATTTCCCTACCCTACCGCCGCCCGACACCATAGTCGGCTGGAATCCGTCCAGCCTCTGGGCCGGAGGTTTCATCGCTAGTGTGGAGGTGCGGCGGCAACAGCACGGGCGGGGCCGCGCCCGCTGCTGGGTTCGTTCGCCCTTGGCGCTGCTGGACGGCGAGGATGTGTCGGCGACGGCGCGGGCCATGGGACTGGTCGATATCGCCAACGGCCTTGCGCCGCTGATCTCGCCCCAGGACGCGGCTTTTCCCAATCTCGATCTTACCGCACATCTTCTGCGACCGCCAACGGGAGAATGGATCGGCCTCGACACCTCAGTCTCCGCGAGTCCGCAAGGCCTCGGACTTACACATAGCATTCTTCATGATGAAAGCGGGGCATTTGGTACAGTCTGCCAATGCTTGACGGTGCGCCCTAAAAGGTGATCTGGAATATTGAGGGATATTGCATAGGCTTGGCTGCTCCTGACCTTTAAACCAAATAGCTTACTCTTCAATCGGCGACGCCCGCAGCTTTGATGCTGTTTCTTTATGATCGCTGCAGGTCTGTTAAGCGGCCAGCGTTCTGTTCGTGGGGCTAGGTTTCCAGCAGGCCCCAAGTCCGGTTTTAGGGAGCAGTTTCGAGCGGTCGAATGGCGGCAATGTTCGCGCGTGCTGCCCGGCAGCTTGCCCGTCTCAAACCGGAAGATCGCCAATGACGTGTTGGAATGATGATTCGGTGGGGTTGAGGGAAAAGGCTCGCCCTTGTTACTTCGAGCATGACCACCGCGAGTCCATCTGGTCCAATGTGAGCCTTGCCCGAAATGATCTCCGCAGGCCCCCAGCGCTGAATTTCTTCACCACCGGATGTGACTTTTCCTCCGGCCTCCCTCGATATTCGCAAGTGCAGCAAATCTGCGTTGACGGGGTTGCGCTTCACCGTTTCGCGGTCCTTATTCCTATCCCTCCGATGAGGAAAAATTATCTAGCGCGTGTCAGTCTTTTGGCCCCTTGGGCGCTAGGACGATGTCAGCTGAATTCGGATATCTAATCAACGTAATGCGGATGAAACTCCGCCATATAAAGCGCATTATGCGAAGAAATAACGCCTATATTTGATAAAAAGTTGGTAGGCGGGCCGAAATTTACAAAAATATGACGGCGAGGGTTGCAGGGTTCCTGCGCGATCGTTAGCAGTTGTCAACATTATGGGGCTGGCTTCGGCCAAGAAAAGGAACGCTGTCATGAAACAGGGGAAGAGTCTTTCTGCATTGTTGTGCGGTGCAGCGATGATCGTGCCGACCGCTGCCTGGGCGCAGGATGCGGCCGATGGTGGAGGCGAGATCGTCGTTACGGCGACACGCGAAGCCCGCTCGCTTCAATCAGTGCCTATGAGCGTCAATGTGGCGACCGGCGAGCAGTTGCAGAAGCTGAACATTTTCGACGCCAAGGACGTCCAGCAGCTCGCTCCGGGCCTGGAGATGACCAACACCACGGGCCGTAACAATTCGACGACGCTGCGCGGTATCTCGTTCGATCCCGACCAGGGCACCGATCCGGCGGTCCAGGTCTATTTCAACGAAATTCCGACCGATGCGCAGACGGTTTACACGGCCCTTTACGATATCAAGCAGATCGAAGTGCTGCGCGGTCCCCAAGGCTTGCTGCGCGGTATCTCCGCCCCCGCAGGTGCGATCACCATCTCCACGGCGCGCCCCGGTTTCGATGAGATCGAAGGCTATGCGCAGACTACCGCTACCACGCGTGGGGGCTATAATGTGCAGGGCGGGGTTTCCCTGCCTTTCTCTGACAAGATCGCACTGCGCGTTGCCGCACTGGTCGACGGCAATCGACTGAACAACGTCCGCAATGTCAACACCGGCGAACGGTCGCGCAGCCGCACTGAAAGCGCCCGTTTGACCCTGGGCCTTCGTCCAACGGACAATCTCACTGCCTATATTACCTATCAGTATCTGTATGCGGACAATAGGCAGATGCAGCAGGTCATCGGATCAGGCAACACATCGACTTTCGACGCTGGCGCCTTCCTGGGCGGCGCTCTGGTTCCGAATTCATCAACGCGTTCCGGCCCAGCCCTGGGTGTCGATGACTATGCCGCCGTCGCAGAGGGCACGAGCCGCAATATCAATGAAAGCCACATCGTTAACCTGGCGATTGACTGGGATTTGGGTCCGGCAACATTGTCGTTTGTAGGTGCGCATCAGGATTCACGTCTGAAAGGCCAGCGTGATCTGGATGTCGGCAATGCCGTGCCCAACTACATCTCCAACTCCTTTGGTCCAACTCCCTTCGTATACGATACGGTCGAAATGCGCTTGGCTACGAATAACAAGGATGGCCTGGGCGGAGGCATTGGCGTCTTCTACAGTAAGATTGGGGGAACGACGCGCATCTTTCAGCCCGGCGACAGCTTCATTTTCCCGTTTGAACAGAATGATAGCCTGAACACTCTGGGCGCACTGCCTTATCTGCCCATCGCCACCGAAATTATCGTTCCGGTAGATCGGAGCATTTGGTCGTTCAACGCCAATCTTAACTTTCGGAGGGGCGGCCTGGCAATTGAAGGCGGCCTGCGTTACTCGATCATCAAGTCGGTGAATGTCAGCCGACTGGGTTTGAGCACGCCGGGCAACAGCTTGCTGTGCACTGGCGATCCAATTGTTGATGCTGTGTCGTTTGGCTGCTTACCGGCGTCCTACCCGGCAACGGACATCATTCCGGCCAACCTGCGCAATACGTCTGACAAGCCGATCACGGGCGGTCTGACGATCAGTTACCAGTTGATGCCGTCCATCAATATCTTCGCTTCCTACGGACACTCCTTCCGCGCCGGGAGCGTCAGCCCCGGCCTGCCCGATGGACTGAGCGACGACCTGATCCTGACCCAGCCGGAAAAGACGGATTCGATCGAAGCAGGCGTTAAAGGCAGCTTCGCCGGACGGCGCCTGCATTATGCGGTGTCGGTCTATTATCAGAAGCTCGACAACTTCCTGAACCGTTTCAGCGGCATCTATTATCAGTCCACCGTAGCCGCGCCGCCCACCGGCTTTTTCGATTTCAACTATAATGGCGACGCACGGATCAAGGGGATCGAAGGATCGCTGGACGGCCGGATCACGAGAGACTGGGACTTCGGCGTCAGCGCTGCCTATACTCGCGCCCGTTATCGCAACGCCCTGCTGCCGTGCAACGACTTCGCAGGAACTGGCCGCCCGAACCGGGATGGAGCGGCGACCGTTACGGGGCCGGGCAATGTCAGCTTCTGCGCCAGCAATGGCCGCATCGGCGAGACACCTGATTTCAGCCTGACCGCCAACACGGAAATCCGTTTCCCGATGGACAGCGTTACGCCGTTCCTGCGTGGGTTGCTCACGTACCGGCCTGGGTTCTATTCCGACCGGATCGATTATGATTATCGTAGCCGTGAGATGCTCAACCTGTTCGTTGGTCTTCGTGCCGAGGATAGCAAATGGGAATTCACCTTGTTTGCGAAGAATGTGCTGAACCAGAAGCGGATCGCCAACATCAGCCAGGGTAACGCCGTAGTCGGCACGTCCAGCGGCGTGGACTATGACTCGGGCTACCGCACGGTCAACGTGACCAACCCACGCGAGTTTGGATTGACGGGCAACTTCGAGTTCTAAGATCAAGGCAGGGCCGGTCGGATCACCAACATATGAAGCAGCTTCATAATGATCCGCACCGGCCCCAGCGGCTGGAGTCACGTGTTCGAGTGACGTAGGCGCACTATTTCTTTCCCTCTGGAACCGTTGATGGCCGCGAAATCGGGCTGAAGCCGCTCAGCATCGCTGTCCTGGATGCCGGTTGGCATCTTCTCGCCTTCCAGCGGCAGGATGGGGCATCCACGCTGCGGCCGCAGATTGCCTGCGCCAAGGCTGCGGGTGCGCTCGGCCTTGGTGTTTCGTCGCGCAAGATCGGCGACATGGCAGCCGAACGGCCGACCTTCATCGCGTCGCTCGGGCCGATCGCGCCCCATGGCGTGGTTCCAGCGGCGGGCGGCGTCATCGTCGTCGATGGCACGGGTGTGCCGATCGGCGCGGTGGGGGTGACCGGCGACACGTCGGACAATGACGAAGCCTGCGCGTTGGCGGGGATCAGTGAAGCGGGGCGTCGCGCCCAGGGGTAGGGCGCTTTGCTGGCGCGTCGCTGAGATGGTGGGTGGCCAACATCTGCCTTCCTCAGCGGAAGATGGCCTGGCCAACCGCGCCGCGCCAACCGGCGATAAGCTGATCTCTCTGAATAGCGGGTAGTGTTGGGCTAAACCGCCGGTCGGGCGTTACGCACGACACGGCTTCGGGGAGTGTCGGCCAGACCCCCGTCGCAGCGCCAGCGAGAAAGGCGGCGCCCAGTGCCGTGGTTTCGATGTTGGCGGGCCTGATGATGGTGAGATCCAGTATGTCGGCGAGGAATTGGCACAACCAGTCGTTGGCCACCATTCCACCATCCACCTTGAGCTCGTCAGGCTGCACGGCGCTGTCGAACGCCATGGCGTCCAGCAAGTCCGCGCTCTGGTAAGCGACGCATTCCAGCGCCGCGCGCACGATATGTTCAGGACCCGTGGCGAAGGTCATTCCCGTCAGCATGGCCCTTACATGCGGGTTCCAGTGCGGAGCGCCCAAGCCGACAAAGGCGGGCACCAGATAGACGCCGCCATTATCCGGCAAAGACCGCGCCATGGATTCGGTCTCGGCTGCCGTGGCGACCAGGCCCAGTCTGTCCCGCGTCCACCGGACGGCCGCACCCGCGACGAAGAAAGCGCCTTCGATCGCGTAGCTGACGCTTCCATTGGAATGGCAGGCGACGGTGGACAGCATCCGGTGCTTCGATCGGCAGATCTGCTCTCCCGTGTTCAGCATCGCGAACCCGCCAGTTCCCAGCGTGACCTTTGCGCCGCCCCGGTCCAGGCACCCCTGGCCGATCAACGCGGCCTGTTGATCCCCAACCATTCCCGCAATGGGGAGCGATACGCCCAGGATATTCTTGTCCGATGTCCCGAAGAGGCAATCATTCTCACGCACTTCAGGCAATATCTGCATCGGGATGCCGAACATTCGGCACAGCTTCGGGCACCATGCCATCTTGGCAATGTCGAACAGCAAGGTCCGGCTGGCGTTGGTTGCGTCGGTCGCATGCACCTTTCCCGCTGTCAGGCGCCACAGCAGGAAACAGTCGATGGTCCCAAAGGCCAGTTGCCCCTTTTCCGCGCGGTCGCGCGCACCGGGGATTGTTTCGAGCAGCCAGGCAAGCTTGCTGGCGGTGAAGTAGGAATCGAGCAGAAGGCCGGTGCGGCTGGTGACTTCGGGTTCAAGTCCATCCGCGATGAACCGGCTGCAAAGGTCCGCGCCGCGCCTGTCCTGCCAGACGATGGCCGGATGGATGGGCTGTCCGCTTTCACGGTCCCACAGCAGGCAGGTTTCGCGCTGGTTGGCGATCCCGATGGCGGCGACGTCCAGCCCCGTGCGGTGCGCCTCGTCCAACACCGCACGCGCGGTCGCCACGACGTCGCGCCATATCGCCTCGGGATCATGTTCGACCCATCCGTCGGCGGGATAATATTGTTTCAGGTCGATTTGCGCGGCGCTCCGCACGGTGGCTGTTTCATCGATCAACAGCGATCGGGTGGATGTGGTCCCCTGATCGATGGCGAGCACCGCCTTCATCCTACCCTCCGCCTGCGGTTCATCCCCATGCCGACCATGATCTCACAGAATCTGGATTATTCTACTCCACATTCGCGACTGGGCGTCAGTCGGCGGGCGGGCAGGGGCGATCCATCCTAGCGTCTCAGGGCAGATCGGGCACCCAGTTGACGCCGTTGATGTGACCTCCGCCGTCCACGAACAGCGTGTTGCCGGTGACATAGCGCGCGTCCTCGCTGGCCAGGAACAAGGCTGCGCCGCCAATGTCCTTTTCCGGGTCGCCCATGCGTCCCATCGGATTGGCGCGCTCGGCATCGGCGGCGAGTTCGGGCTGAAGTGCTTTGAAATGGTTGAACGAGGCGGATGCGGCGCCCGGGCAAATGATGTTGGCGCAGATGCCAAAACCGGCCCATTCCCGCGCCACGGTGCGGGTAAGCGTGCGAAGCGCTTCCTTGCCCACATTATAATCGGCAGTCCCCATATGCGCGTTAACGCCGTTCAGGGAACAGAGGCTGATGATCCGCCCCCAGCCATTCGCCTTCATATGAGGAAAGGCGCGCATCATCGCCCATTTGGGACCGAACAGGTTGATGTCGAAGGATTCATGGAAATATTCATCGCCCATCGCTTCGGCGCGGGCAAAGCCCCGGCCGCGATAGGCGTTGTTGACCAATATATCGATGCTGCCGAACTGATCGACAGCCGCATCCACGGCCGCCTCCATCTGAGCGCGATCCGTAACGTCGGTGCGCACGAAGCGCGCCCGGCCGCCCTCCGCGACAATCGCATCTGCCGCAGCCGTTCCCTTGCCTGCATCGAATTCGGCGATGATCACCGCCGCGCCCGCGCGCGCAAAACGTCGAGCGACGCCGAGGCCAATGCCATCGCCCCCGCCCGTTATCACTGCGACCCTTCCGTTCAGCCGATTATCGGACATTCTCACTCTCCTGGAACTTATTGGAAATGTTGGGCGGGGCAGACCTGACGAACAGGCATCAGCGATTATATTGACGCTCCTGTAGAAGTACAGCAGCGCCATTTATCCCTTACGCTTCACTTGCGGCGTCGGATAGCTATAGACGCTGCATGTCGGGAAGCGTCGCTATGCAGCGGAATCCTGGGCAAATACACAAACAGGGGCAAAGCGTTGCGCGATTATCAGGCTGATTTCATTGTCGTGGGAAGTGGGGCAGGTGGCCTGGTCGGTGCGATTGCCGCCAAGTTGAACGGCCTCAATCCGCTGGTAATCGAGAAAACCGACCGTTGGGGCGGGACGAGCGCGCTTTCTGGCGGCGGGGTCTGGATACCCAACAATCCGCTGATGGAGCGGGACGGGGTGGAAGACAGTTTCGAGGCAGCGCTTGCCTATATGGAAGCGACCATCGGAGATGTCGGCCCGGCGAGCAGTAAAGAGCGCAAGGTCGCCTATCTGAATGTTGGTCCGCAGATGGTGCTGGCCCTGGAACAGCAGGGCCTTGGCTGGGTCCGGGCACCAAGATACCCCGACTATCATCAGGATCAGCCGGGCGCGCGCGTGGGCCGGACGCTGGAAGGCGTAAACTTCGACGGCAAAAAGCTGGGCGACTGGCTCAATACGATGCGCAAATCGGAAATGCCATCAATGGTAATGGGCACCGACGACGCGCCCGTGATACCGGTGATGTTGCGGTCGTTAAAGGCGTTCTCCAGGTTCATGGGCATTATCGCGCGCACGGCCGCCTGGCGTGTACGCGGGCGCGAACCGTTGTGCCTGGGCGGGACATTGATGGGGCAGCTGATGGTCATCGTTCAGCGCCTGGGCATACCCGTCCTTCTGGATAGCCCGCTCAAGTCGCTGATCCAGGATGGCGATAAAGTGGTGGGCGTCGTGATCGGCGAGGGGGAGGCCGAACGGCGGATCATGGCGCCGCGCGGCGTGCTGCTGACCACCGGCGGATTCGCGAAGAACAGCGAGTATCGCAGGCAGTTTCAGGATGTCAGCGGCGAGTGGAGCCCGGCTAGCCCCGGCGATACCGGCGATGCGCACCAGATCGGCGCGGAGGTGGGTGCAGAACTCGCCCTGATGGACGCTGCCACATGGTATCCGGTGTCGATCCTGCCGAACGGCACCATCAATGTCGGCATCTGGGAACGCACCTTGCCCGGATCGATCATCGTCGATGCTTCGGGGCAGCGCTACACGAATGAGGCAGCGTCCTATGTCAACGCCGGGCGGGCCATGTTGGACCGTGACAAGACCGTGTCGGCCGTGCCGAGCTGGCTGATCTTCGATGCGCGCTATCGCAGCCGTTATTTCTTCGGGGGCACACCGCCGGGGATGAACGGGGAACTGGTGAAAAACGGCTTTTTCGTCAAGGCGCCGACGCTTGACCAGCTTGCAGCGAAAATCGGGATCGATGCGGCGGGCCTCAACCGGACGGTCGAGCGCGTAAACGCGATGGCGAAGACCGGGCTCGATGAGGATTTCGGTCGTGGCGACAATGTGTACGACCAATATTATGGCGATCCCGGCAATCAGCCGAACCCATCGTTCGGTCCTATCGACAAGGCGCCATTTTACGCAACGCGCTTTTATCCCGGTGACCTCAGCACCAAGGGGGGACTGATGGCCGACGAGCATGCGCGGGTGCTGCGCGCGGATGGCAGCGTCATCGAAGGGCTGTACGCCGCAGGCAATTGCGCTGCCCCGGTCATGGGCAGGACCTATCCTGGTGCAGGCGCTACGTTAGGTCCGGCCATGGTATTCGCCTGGATTGCGGGTCAACACAGCGCAGCGGCGGCTGCGTAAAGCTTGAGCCGGGCCAGCGATCTTTAGGGCAATGGGCGCCGTCGTCGCGTAGATATGCGAGACGACGGCTCCATGTCGTATGCGCCGCGCGAGCGTCAGCGATATCGGGCTATGGAAAGATCGGCCGTTTCGATCGCCGGTCTCCGGTTGGAAATAATGTCCGCGATCACATGTCCGGACCCGCAGGCCATGGTCCAGCCAAGCGTGCCATGGCCGGTGTTCAGATAGAGGTTCGGGATATGCGTAGCGCCGATAACAGGCGTGCCGTCCGGCGTCATGGGACGCAGGCCCGACCAGAAGCTGGCATGGCCAAGATTGCCGGACGCCGGAAATAAGGACTCAACCGAATATTCCAGCGTGTCGCGACGCTTGTCGGGAAGGTTTGTCGAGAAGCCTGAAAGCTCTGCCATGCCGCCCACCCGGATGCGGTCGCCCAGCCGCGTGATGGCAACCTTGAAGCTTTCATCCAGCAGCGTGGAAACAGGGGCGCGTTCCGCATCGGTTATGGGAACGGTTATCGAATAACCCTTCACCGGATAGACTGGCAGCTTGATCCCCAACGGCGCCACCAGCAGCGGCGAGTAACTGCCCAGCGCGACAATGAATGCGTCTGCCTTGATCGGTCCCTTGTCGGTTTCGACATGATCGATCGCGCCTTTATCCGTAACGAGACGCTCAATCTTGTGATCGTGCAGGAAGGTGACGCCCGCGGCCTTCGCCATGACGGCGAGGGCGTTGGTGAACTTGAAGCAGTCCCCCGTTTCGTCATTGGGCAGGCGCAGGCCGCCCACGATCGGCGACTGGCTGTTCGCAAGGCCCGGTTCGGCCGCGATGCAGCCTGCCCGGTCGAGCACTTCGAAGGGAACGCCGTCCGCCTTCAGCACGGCTACGTCCTTGCCGATACCGTCCATCTGCTTCTGTTCGCGAAACAGCTGGAGCGTGCCCCGGGTCCGCTCGTCATAAGCAATGCCCGTTTCGTGGCGGAGCGCGATGAGCTGGTCGCGGCTGAACTCGGCCAGGCGCACCATGCGGCTCTTGTTCACGGCATAGGCCTTTTCCGTGCAGTTGCCGAGCATGGCCACCATCCAGCGCCACATGGCAGCATCGAATGTCGGGCGAAGGATGAGCGGCGCGTGCTGCATGAACAGCCAGCGCAGCGCCTTCATCGGAATGCCCGGCGCAGCCCAGGGTGACGCATAGCCCGGCGAAATCTCTCCGGCGTTGCCGAAGCTGGTTTCAAGGGCCGGGCCGGACTGCCGGTCGATCACGACGACTTCATGGCCCGCTTTGGCGAGATACCAGGCCGAAGTTACGCCGATGACCCCGCTTCCCAGAATGGCGACCTTCATGCTGTCATACTCCGCTTTTGCTCGATGGCCTGCGCGGCGTGATATTCACGGGCGTATCGGTGGCCGAGTTGGGTGAGGATTTCGTAGGAAATGGTGCCCGCGTCGGCCGCGACATCGTCGATCGACTGATGGGGGCCGAGCAGTTCGACTGGCGCGCCGGGATAGAGCAGCATGTCGGGAACGTCCGTCACGTCGAGCGTGATGCTGTCCATCGACACTCTGCCGACGATCGGCACCCTGATATTGCCGATGAAGGCCGCCCCACGGTTGCTGAGATGGCGCGGCCAGCCGTCCGCGTAGCCGACAGGAATGGTTGCGATGTGCGATACGCGCTCTGCCGTGTGGGAGAGGCCATATCCAACGCCCGTTCCAGAAGTGACAGTGCGTAGCTGCGCGATCCGCGCCTCTAGCGAAACGACCGGGCGCATGGGATTGAGCCCGTTCTGCGGCGCCCCGCCGTAAAGCGCGATCCCGGCGCGCACGACCTCATAATGAGGGTGATCGAGGAAACTGCCGCCGCTATTGTCCAGCGAACGCGGCACATCGGGGAAGTGGCGGGCAAAGTCGTTGAAGGCCACGACCTGCTTGTCATTGAAGGCGGAAGACGGGTCGTCGGCGCAGGCAAGGTGGCTCATGATGAGCACGAGGTCGATGCCGTTCAGGAGCGATCGGTCAGCGAGGATCGCCTTCGCTTCGTCCGGGGAAAGGCCGAGCCGTGACATGCCACTGTCGACCTGAAGCGCTGCGAGAAGGGGGCGGCCCGTTGCCTGCGCTAGGCCGGACCAGCGCCTGATCTGATCGAGGGAATTGAGGACGGGCGTCGCGCCCGCGTCCAGGCACTGCCGTTCGGCTCCGGGCTGGAGGCCATTCAGCACGAAAAGCTGGACCGGGTCGGGGAGGTCAGGTTTGAGCGCCAGGGCCTCGTTCAGTTGCGCCACGAAGAAATGGCGGCAACCCGCTTCCAGCAAGGCGGACGCTACCGCCGAAGCGCCAGTGCCATAGGCATCAGCCTTCACCACGCCAGCCACCTCCGCAGGTGCCACGCGGCGCGCGATGATGCGGTAGTTTTCCACAAGGGCGTCCAAGTCGATGCGTAACACCGCGCCCGCGCAATCCAGCGATCCCATTTAGCGATCCCCCTCATGCATTTTGTAGAGGGGGAATTGTGCCTTTTTCTCCCAAAGTGACGCAGTATGTTCTATAATGTCGATATTATTGAGAGAATGTGCGAAGGAATTGGGCGAAATGGCCGTAGGACTGGATCAGACGGATCGCGCGATCCTGCGCTTACTAAGGCTCAATGCGAGACGTCCCAATTCCGAGATAGCCGAGGAAGTCGGGCTGTCGCCGTCAAGCTGTCACCGCCGGATCAAGCTGCTGGAAGATGCGGGGGTCATTCGCGGCTATACGGTGCTGACCAGCCCTCTGCGGGTCGGCGAGAATAGCGTGAACATATTGGTGCAGGTAACGCTAGACAGGCAGACCGAAGATTATCTCGCACGCTTTGAACATGCCGTCAGGCAATGTCCGGAGATCCGCGAATGTTTCCTGATGACGGGCGGGACCGACTATTGGCTGCGCGTCGAAACGGAAAGCGTTGCCGCCTATGAGATCATCCACAGTGAAATCCTGTCCCGGATGCCCGGCGTAGCGCGCATCAACTCAAGCGTCGCGATGCGCGATGCGCTGAGCCCGCGATCGGCGGGGCCGAGGGGCCGTTAGGGCAGGGCGTTCCCCGGGTGAACATCGGTCAGCCTGACTCCGCGGCGGCGTTCGCTTGTACCATCCAAGGGATTTCGACGGGGAATCGGCCAATTTCCGCTCAGGCGGAACAATGCGCCATCATTACATATTTCTAATTTTTGACACAGTTGACGATCGTCAACTTATGGTCCAACATCCGGTTAGCGCATCCCCTCGAATCGCGGCGGGCCAACGGCATTTCCGGGCGATTGGAGTGAGACGACGTCCAGTTTATCAATGGAGTGCCTGATGACTACCGATTTTGCCGACCAGTTCCGTCCGGTAGCGCCGCCTTACGTGATCGAAAACGCCTATACGGAAGATCAGCGTCAGCGGATATTCAAGGTTGTGCGGGAGAACGGGCCGTGGCCGCTCATTCTCGCCGAAAACTTCAAGTCTCCTGAAGAAGTCATAGCCACGACCGGCGGCACCATTCCTGAAGGGTTCACGCTGACCTGGGACATGATCCTGCAAGGCAGCGGGACGTTCCGGGGGTATATCGCCCGTCAGGGTGTCTGCTTCTATCCTGAACTGAACGACTGCTATTATAACTCCAAGTTCCTTGAAATGTCGCGCAACTATTGGGGCGCCAAATATGCCGAGCCAGAGACGTTTCTGATCAACATTCAGGGGCCGACCCTCATCGGTGGGCCGCCGCATCTTGATGGTACGGTCTTCCGCGGAATGACCATGGAAAACGCGCCGCTCTGGCTTCTGTTGACGATGGCCAAGTCTCGCATGTTCGAACAATGGCGCAGCAAGAAGATGCAGGTCACCGGCTGGTATTATAAGGGCAATATCGGCGGCGGATTCAACTATTGGCCGGACGGTCCGCGTGGCGAACCCAAGCAGATCACTGCGCCTATGTGGGGTCGCGCGGTCGTTGCCGAGAACGAGATGATGTTCCACCACGCTCAGGCGACCGGCCCGCTCGCGATGCGTCGTTCCGAAGGTCTGGATATCAGCAGCGTGATGGCGCCCGATCCGACGGTCGAAGGCGGCTGGCGGATCGAGACCAACGGTGTGGTTAATCAGCAGTTGCCGGCAGACGAAGTGCGCCTGCTGGTTCACTGGGGCGCACGAGTGTTCATGGATATGGCCGACCTGAAGCGGACGTTTGACCACACGGATGACATCACGCACGACCAGGCTTTGAACATGCTGATGGACGAAGCCCGCAACCGTGGCGCTCAGTTCGAAACGCCCACTGATCCGCTGACTGATCGCGCGTTCATCGGCATGCTCAGCCAGGTGTTCGCTGTGAACGGCCCGGCGAACATTCCGGCTGACATGGACGAGGCGCCGCTCGCCGCCTGATAGCTGAATTCGGTACAATGCAAGATGAAGTGAATGGCGGGCCTCTGCGGCCCGCCATTTGCGTTCTAGGGAATGCGAAAGAGGACTTGGCGCGGATTATAATATCGCCGTTTTTCCGAATAGGCGGTAACTTATAGAACAACGGCATGTGCAAATAAATTCATCTTGACAATGGTTGAAATACGTCAACTATCGTAGATGGCGAACGTATGAGGGGCACAGTCAGCGAAGTTGCTGACGGAACGAATATCAAAACCCAATCGCCGATCGGAACCGGTAACTTTTGCCGGGGGCCGCGATGTCCCATGTGGAGGGGCATTGCTACATATGGGGAGTAGCAATGATGCGATCAGTAGAAAATAGCTTGAAGCTGCTATGCGGAGCCGGGATGACGGCATTGTGCATTGCGGGAGCTGCGCAAGCCCAGGCTCAACCGGGCGCTGGTTCGAGCGTGAACTCGGCTCCGGATGAAATTGTCGTTACCGCGCAGCGCCGTGACGAGCGCGCGCAGGATGTTCCCATCGCGATCACGGCATTTTCGCCAGAACGTCTACAGCAGCAAGGGATTACGCAGCCGCAAAATTTGCAGGCGACGGTTCCGTCTCTGGTGGTCGGCAACAATGGCAATCCGTCACGTGAAGCGCAAAGCTTTACGATCCGAGGACAGGGTGCGACCTTTCAGGCGTCGCCTGGCGTGGTCGTTTATCTGAACGAAGTGCCGCTGCCCGCGCCGATCTCCATTCCTCAACAAGGTGGTGCCGGTAATTTCGTAGATCTGGAGAATGTCCAGGTACTAAACGGCCCACAAGGAACCTTGTTCGGACGCAACACGACTGGTGGCGCGGTGCTGCTCGTTCCCAAAAAGCCGACGAACGACTTTGAAGGCTATGTTCAGGGCAAGTTCGGTAATTACGACAACAAGGAACTTGAAGGCGCGATCAACGTCCCGATCGTCGATGACAAGGTCCTGCTGCGGGTGGCCGGAGCCTATCAGGATCGTGATGGCTACACGCGGGATGTCGTCTGGAACACCGATCGCGATAATTTGCACTGGTATTCCGGGCGCGTTGGACTGACGCTGCGGCCGACCGAGACTTTCGAAAATTATACCATGGCCTATGGGGCGAATTCCCGGACCCATGGGACCGGTACGGTCAACACGCAGCTTAATGTTGCGGGACTGGCGGCCACGAGTTTTGTCGGCCTTCCTTTCTGCGTTGAAGGACCGACAATCCCTGGCTTTAGCGCATCGTGCGACGTCTACAGGGCGGCTAGCGCGGAAGCAGATGCTCGTGGACCCAGACAAACAGCGCATGGCACCAATTCGTTTCAAAGGACGAAGACCTGGGGTGTTACCAATACTTCCACACTCAATCTGAACGAAGAACTGACGCTGCGTAACATCGTCAGCTATCAACGCTTCAAGACGACATATAGCGTCGACAGTGATGGCACCATCTTCCAGTTCGATGATGGCGATCCAAGAAGCTATCCGGCTCCCGGCGTAGTTACTTTGCCCGGTGACGGTACTCCGGTCATCTACGATAATGCTTCACCGACGCGACTGCCGCGAGATGATATCAAGGTTTTCACCGAGGAATTGCAGCTTCAGGGCGATTTGTTTGACAAACTGCTCACCTTTACCGCAGGCGCATTCTACTATGATCAGCGTCCGGCCGGGACCCAGGGGGCGGGTGCTACTGGTTTCTGTCCAGCTTTGTTCACGGGCAACCCATTGGTTTGCGGCGTGTATGACATAAGATATGCGATCACCAATACGTCGAAAGCGCTATATGCACAGTCGACGCTGGATTTGGGACTGGTTTCGCCTGCGTTGCAGAACCTCAAGGTCACTGGCGGCATTCGGTACACTTGGGATAGGGTCAGCGGCTCGGCGGGTCTGTATCAGGTAATCGCTCCAGGGGCATTCTTCTGCTTCGCCGACAATAGGATTGCACCAGACGCGGCCGGCTGCTCATTTGAGGCCAATCTGAAGACCAATGAGCCGACCTGGAACATTGGTGTAGATTACAGATTTTCGCCCGAGCTTCTTGTCTACGGCAAGATTAGCCGTGGCTACAAGGCCGGTGGCATAAACGCCAATGCGGTGTTTACCACCACTCGTACTTTCCCGCCGGAGTTCGTCACATCCTATGAAGCGGGCTTCAAGTCGGATGTGCGACTGGGGGGCATGCCGCTTCGGCTCAACGCTACCTATTATTATCTGACCTATAAGGGTATTCAGCGCGCGACCGGCGACTTCAATCCCGCCACCGGTGCAGCTGGCGCAAGGGTTCTTTCCGCAGATGCGCGCATCCAGGGCATAGAGGCGGAAGCGTCGCTGCGGCCGATTCCGGGTGTCGAGATCGGTGGTACGTTCAGCTATACAGATGCCAAATATAAGAAATATGAGTTCGCGCCGAGCAGCCCCACTCAGGACTGTACCGGCAATGTCATAAGTGCTCCGGAGACTGTAGATCTGACCTGCATCCCGTTCCAATATGTGTCGCCGTACATCTACAGCTTCCACGTGTCCGCAGAGCAGCCGCTTGGCGGGGATCTCGGCACACTTGCGATGTTCGTCAACTATTCACACACGTCGGCGCAGCATACGGCGGGGACCAGCCTTCCTGGGGATCAGCCGGGCGAGCGGCTTGAACCATTCGGAACGCTGAACCTGTCGCTCGATTGGCGGAATGTTGCAGGTAGCCGCGTGGACGTAGGCTTTTACGCGACCAACCTGACGAACAAGCTGTATCGTGTCAGCAACAGCAACACCTATAACAGTCAGTTCTTTACTGCGACGTTATACGGCGAACCCAGAATGTACGGGGTCCGTCTGCGCTACTCATTCGGAAAATGACTTGAAGTTCCGAAGGGTTGAATATGCTTAAAATGAAGAGCGATGAATATGTCAGATGTGAATAAAGTGGTTCCTTTAGGCTTCACCAAGCTGATCGTGCAGGATCTTGACAAGGTTGCGGCCTTCTATGGCGCCGTATGCGGCCTGGTCGAGGAAGCGCAGGTCGATGCGGAGATCGCAGGCCGTCCCATTCGGGAACTGTACTTCAAGTCAAATCCGCCGGGCACGGGGAACTTCACGCTGACGAAATTCCTAGACGTGGAAAAATCGGCCACGGAGTCGGTTATCCTGGGATTCATCGCGGATGATATCCACCGGTTCGTGGAAAGTGCCGCCGCCGCAGGTGGTGTTGTGGTCGTGACTGCTCATCCGGAGCCTGAACATGGCGTACATGTGGCCTTCGTCAAAGACGTCGAAGGCAATTTGATCGAGGTGGTCCAACTCATGTGAGGCGCGTGGTCATTACGCGTGCAAATGTCAGCGGTCATCTCGTGACATCCAGTGCCTGAAGGCTTCTGGATCAGGTGGAAGGGGGAGGTACATGGTGCCTCCCCCGACTTTCATAACGCGCTTGTCGATCGATGATCGGCGCCGCAGTTTCAAGTCAGCTGCGGAAATTGCCGGAATAGGCAATCTCTTCAAGAGGCTTGCGGTTGCTTGGCTCTTCGCGTGCCTGCAGCTTTTCCGGAAGAGACGCGGGGTCGCCCATCCGGCCTATCGCTACGGCGGCCTCTATCCGGAACCCGTCCGGAACGCCCAGCTCCGTCCTGGCTTTGTCCATATCGATCCCGACCATGCCATGGGCGTGATAGCCAATCAGGGTCGATTGCAGCGCTATGCCCGACCAGGCGGCGCCAGCGTCAAAGCTGTGCGAATGGCTGGGTTTGTCCGGCGATCCCATGGTTGTTTCGCTCAGGATGAACAAAAGCACCGAGGCTTCCTTGGCCCAGATCGCGTTGAACGGAATCAGCAGATCGAGGAAGCGCCCCCAATTGGCGGCATCGTCACGCGTCGCATAGAGAAAGCGCCAGGGTTGATAATTGAAGGAAGAGGGCGCCCAGCGTCCGGCATCCAATATGGTGCGCAGATCGTCAGCGGGCATGACGGAGCCATCAAACGCGCGCGGCGACCAGCGATTTAGAAACAAAGGGTCGAGTGCCGTGTCGGTTACCCGGTTGAGCGTCATGTCTTTAAGGGTCCTTTGCAAACAAGATGGATTTTACACAGGCTTATCGCTGCAGATCACCAGAAATGCTTGACTAAAAGTTGTCGTATGTCAACGTCCTGATGGCGGCGGTGATCGCAGGGTCGCGCTTCGGACCATTACGTTCTGCGGTGACTATTGATCATGGTTGCTTAAGGGCCTTCCGCGCGTGCAACCTTTGTTGCAGGACGGCGAAAAGTTGGAGCGGGGAGCCCTTTGATAACCATGTTGCGAACGGTGAATAACGCTATCGACTTTTCGTAAGCTGAATGGTCAGATGACATGCGAGCAGAACTTTTCATTAATTCAAATCAGCGCTACGGGGGAGTATGACTGATCTTAAGGTGAAAAAGGCCAAGCTTGTCGCTCCTCCTCGCCCTGGAGTATATTCCCGGGGTTCCGACACGGTCGATGCAATCCTGAAGGCCGCGTTGCACGTTCTCGTCGATGAGGGCGCATCGGCCTTCACCCTTCGCCGGATTGCTGCTGAATGTGGGATGAAGGTCGGAAATGTGAGCCGTCATTTCCCGCGTAAGGAAATGCTGGTTCAGGTGCTGCTGGACGAACTGCTGAGCCCCACCGTGGGCGAAGCGAGAGTCAGCCTCACCAACAAGGGCTTACCTGCCGAAGAAGCGCTCGCGCTGGTCATCGGGGGCACCTTCGACGAGACGAAGACGAAGAAGATGACCCATCTGTTTACCGAATTGTGGGCGATGGCGAACCACAATCAGTTCGTCGCGGAACGGGTCGAGATGGTCAATCAGTATATGCACAATCTGATGGCGTCCTATGTCGCCGAACTCAACCCGGCGCTTTCCATGGAGGAAGTCGACATCGTGACCCTGTTCATCAACACGTCGATCGAAGGGTCAACGATATTGGCGGGATATGGCAAGCCGTGGGAGGCCAAGATGCCGCAGCTCAAGGCTTTTGCCGTCAAATCTCTGATCAATCTTGCCAAGACAATCACTCCCGAGGAAGTGAGAGGGCTTCGCCCGGCTGCGTGACGGTAAACTTGGGACTGGGAGCAGGAGCTCTTGGCTGCGGCCATACATCAGGCGATTAAAGCGGATGCAAGTCTGCCCAGGCTGAGCAGGAGGCGGCGATAGCGCCGATGATAGCCGACAGCGCGAGCAATTCGGCGATCAACCGTTCCTGCCAAGCCGTCCAGTGAGATGACGCGGAGGTTTTCCGGCCAGTGACGTGGCCGGATGTTTGTGCGCCAATGTCTCAGGTCCGCGTAGAAGTCAGCTTCTGATATTTCATGGGCAGGAAGAGCGGCTTTTCTCGCTTGATTGTGATGCCACTGAGGATGCACCCTTTACTCTAGATGGAGGGATCGCGTCAGGCGCCCCTCGACCCTTTGCTTCGACCACGATCAGTCATCAAGCCCAATGCCTCCGCCAAGCACCAGCGACCGGCCAGAGAAGGCGATGGCCAAGTTCATACATGGCTTAAATTTTCTAGATTGCCGAATGTTTGGATGCCCGACAAGGATTCGAACCTTGATTGACGGAGTCAGAGTCCGCTCTCTTACCATTAGAGGATCGGGCACCAAGGCGGGTGTAGCCCGCATCGGAAGCGCGCAAATAAGCTGGTTGGATCGGCTGGTCAAGGGGCTTGCGCCGGAAAATGCCGCATACTTCGGTTAGGAAAAAGCCCGCCGGTCGCATATTCGTCCGGCGGGCTCATTCATCATCCCTTGCGGGGTAGACAGGCTTGGGAGCCGCTATCCAAGATAGGAAGTGGCTCCCATGATTTCAAAGCTTCAGTCGAGATCCTGGGTGGTGAAGTCCTCACCCTGAACCGCGCCGAGCGGATCGTCGCCAATGGCAGCTTCCGGACCCTGTGCGAGTTCGGCAGCATGCTCTTCAGCAGCCGTCTTGGGCGCGATCAGGTCGACCTGGCTCGATGCCCGCAGGGCGGCGCGCATCGCCGCGTCACGCGACGAGGCGGCAACGCGCATGCGGTTCATGCCCGCGCCAGTGCCCGCCGGGATGAGGCGGCCGACGATGACGTTTTCCTTGAGGCCGACCAGCGTGTCCTTCTTGCCCTGAACCGCCGCTTCCGTGAGGACGCGAGTGGTTTCCTGGAAGGAGGCCGCCGAGATGAACGAACGCGTCTGGAGCGAGGCCTTGGTGATGCCGAGCAGCACCGGCTTGCCAGCGGCGGGCGCGAAGCCCGGCTGGAGCTTGGCGTTGATCTCGTCCATTTCCTCGCGGTCGATCTGCTCGCCCACCAGCAGCGTGGTGTCGCCGGACTCGATGATCTCGACCTTTTGCAGCATCTGACGAACGATCGTTTCGATGTGCTTGTCGTTGATCTTCACGCCCTGCAAGCGATAGACTTCCTGGATTTCCGCGACCAGATATTCGGCCAGCGGCTCGATGCCGAGAACTTCCAGAATGTCGTGCGGATCGGGCGAACCGCCGATCAGGTTATCGCCGCGCTTCACGAAGTCGCCTTCCTGAACGTCGATCACCTTGCTCTTGGGGATCAGATATTCGACCGGCTCGCCGCCATCCTCCGGATTGATGGCGATCTTGCGCTTCGCCTTGTAATCCTTGAGGAACTGCACGCGGCCCGAGACCTTGGCAATGATCGCATTGTCCTTGGGCTTGCGGGCTTCGAACAGTTCGGCGACGCGCGGCAGACCGCCGGTGATGTCGCGGGTCTTCGCGGCTTCGCGAGAGACACGCGCCAGCACGTCACCGGCCTGCACCTGCGCGCCGTCATCGACCGACAGGGTCGCACCCACCGCCAGCATGTAGCGAGCAGCTTCGCCCGACTGATCGTCGAGCAGGGTGAGGCGCGGACGCAGATCTTCCTTGGTACGGGCGGACCCGCGATGTTCGATGACCACGCGCTGGGCGATGCCGGTCGCTTCGTCGGTCTGCTCGGTCAGCGTCTTGTTGTCGATCAGGTCGACATATTTCACGATGCCCGGCTTTTCCGTGATCACCGGCATGGTGAACGGATCCCACTCGGCAAAGCGCTCACCCTTCTTCACGGTGTCGCCATCCGCAAACAGGATGGTGGCGCCGTAGGGCAGGCGGTGCGTTTCGCGTTCGCGGCCTTCGGAGTCGATGATCGCGATCTCGCCATTGCGGGCGAGCGACAGGCGACGGCCATTCTTGTCGGTGATGGTCGGCATGTCGCGCAGCTCGATCGTGCCGTCCGACAGGGCTTCCAGGTTCGACGTTTCGTTGAAGTTCGCCGCGCCGCCGATGTGGAAGGTACGCATGGTAAGCTGCGTGCCCGGTTCACCGATGGACTGCGCCGCGATGACGCCGACCGCTTCGCCGATATTGACCGGCGTACCACGAGCGAGGTCACGGCCGTAGCATTTGCCGCACACGCCCATCCGGCTTTCGCAGATCAGCGGGCTGCGGATCTTCACCGCCTGGGTGCCGATAGCCTCGATCTGCGCGATCATGGGCTCATCGAGCAGGGTGCCGATCGGAATGACGATGCTGCCATCCTTGCTGTCGACAATGTCCTGCGCCGTGGTGCGGCCCAGGATACGCTCACCGAGCGAGGCGATGACCGAACCACCCTGAACGATGGCCTTCATCTCCAGCGCCTTTTCGGTGCCGCAATCTTCCTCGACGATGGTGCAATCCTGCGACACGTCGACCAGACGGCGGGTCAGGTAACCCGAGTTCGCCGTCTTGAGCGCGGTGTCGGCCAGACCCTTACGGGCGCCGTGGGTCGAGTTGAAGTATTCAAGGACGGTCAGACCTTCCTTGAAGTTCGAGATGATCGGCGTTTCGATGATCTCGCCCGAAGGCTTGGCCATCAGGCCGCGCATACCGGCCAGCTGCTTCATCTGAGCCTGCGAACCACGGGCACCGGAGTGCGCCATCATGTAGATCGAGTTGATCTGGGCCATGCGGCCGGTCTGCGGGTCCTTGGGCTGGGCGCGGATTTCGTCCATCATGGCGTTCGCTACCACGTCGCCGCAACGGCTCCAGGCGTCGATAACCTTGTTGTACTTTTCCTGCTGCGTGATCAGGCCGTCCTGATATTGCTGCTCATAGTCAGCCACCAGCGCCTTGGTTTCGGCAACGGTGCCTTCCTTCGAGTCCGGGATCACCATGTCGTCCTTGCCGAACGAGATGCCGGCCTGGAACGCGTGGCGGAAGCCCAGCGCCATGATGGCGTCGGCGAACAGCACCGTGTCCTTCTGGCCAGTGTGGCGATAGACCTGATCGATGACGTCGCCGATTTCCTTCTTGGTGAGAAGGCGGTTGACGACGTCGAAGGGCACCTTGTGCGACTTGGGCAGACATTCGCCCAGCAGCATGCGGCCCGGCGTCGTTTCGAAGCGCTTCATATACTGATTGCCGGCTTCGTCGGTCTGCGGCACGCGGCTGGTGATCTTCGAGTGCAGCGTCACGGCCTTTGCGAAGAGAGCCTGATGGACCTCCTGCATGTCGGCCAGCAGCATGCCTTCGCCCGGCTCGCCTTCGCGTTCCATGGACAGGTAATAGATGCCCAGCACCATGTCCTGCGACGGAACGATGATCGGCTTGCCGTTCGCGGGCGATAGGATGTTGTTGGTGGACATCATCAGCACGCGGGCTTCCAGCTGGGCCTCAAGGCTCAGCGGAACGTGGACGGCCATCTGGTCACCGTCGAAGTCGGCGTTGAAGGCCGAGCAGACGAGCGGGTGCAGCTGGATCGCCTTGCCTTCGATCAGGACGGGTTCGAACGCCTGAATACCGAGGCGGTGAAGCGTCGGCGCGCGGTTCAGCATGACCGGGTGCTCGCGAATGACTTCGTCGAGGATGTCCCAGACTTCCTTGCGTTCCTTCTCGACCCACTTCTTCGCCTGCTTAAGGGTCATGGACAGACCCTTGGCGTCGAGGCGGGCGTAGATGAAGGGCTTGAACAGTTCGAGCGCCATCTTCTTGGGCAGGCCGCACTGGTGCAGCTTGAGTTCCGGGCCGGTCACGATGACCGAACGACCCGAATAGTCGACGCGCTTGCCGAGCAGGTTCTGACGGAAGCGGCCCTGCTTGCCCTTGAGCATGTCGGACAGTGACTTGAGCGGACGCTTGTTCGCGCCGGTGATGACGCGGCCGCGGCGGCCGTTATCGAACAGGGCGTCGACAGCTTCCTGCAACATGCGCTTTTCGTTGCGGACGATGATGTCCGGCGCGCGCAGTTCCATGAGGCGCTTCAGGCGGTTGTTACGGTTGATGACGCGACGATAGAGGTCGTTCAAGTCCGAGGTCGCGAAGCGGCCGCCGTCCAGCGGCACCAGCGGGCGCAGTTCTGGCGGAATGACCGGGACGACGTCCAGGATCATCCATTCCGGACGGTTGCCCGATTCCAGGAAGCTCTCAACCACCTTCAGGCGCTTGATGATCTTCTTGGGCTTCAGTTCCGACTTGGTGACAGCCAGCTCATCGAGCAGCGCCTGCTTCTCGCCCTCAAGGTCGAGATCCATCAGCATCTGCTTGACCGCTTCCGCGCCGATCCCGGCGGAGAAGGCGTCCTCGCCATATTCGTCCTGCGCGTCGAGCAGTTCGTCTTCGTTTAGAAGCTGGAACTTCTCAAGCGGGGTCAGGCCCGGTTCGGTGACGATGTAGCTCTCGAAATACAACACGCGCTCAAGCTGCTTGAGCTGCATGTCGAGCAGCAGGCCGATGCGCGAAGGCAGCGACTTCAGGAACCAGATGTGCGCGACCGGCGCGGCCAGTTCGATATGGCCCATGCGCTCGCGGCGGACCTTCGATACCGTGACTTCGACACCGCACTTTTCGCAGACGATGCCCTTATACTTCATGCGCTTATACTTGCCGCACAGGCATTCGTAATCCTTGATCGGACCGAAGATGCGCGCGCAGAACAGGCCGTCACGCTCGGGCTTGAACGTGCGATAGTTGATGGTTTCCGGCTTCTTGATCTCGCCGAAGGACCACGACCGGATACGCTCTGGCGAGGCAAGGCCGATCTGGATCTGGTCGAAGGTTTCGGCCTTCTGGACCGGGTTGGCGAAATTGGTCAGTTCGTTCATCTTTTTCATTCCCTCATGAGGGCAAATCTTTGGAGCGAAGGGGAGGGCGCCGCCGTCAGGCCGCGCCCCGCAAACCCTTTATTCCGCTGCCTGCGCGAAGCCGTCGTCGTCCTCGACCTCGTCCATCGCGGCGAGTTCGACGTTGAGGCCCAGCGAGCGCATTTCCTTGACCAGCACGTTGAAGCTTTCGGGGATGCCAGCCTCGAAAGTGTCGTCGCCCTTGACGATCGCTTCGTAGACCTTGGTACGGCCGACCACGTCGTCCGACTTCACCGTCAGCATTTCCTGCAAGGTGTAGGCGGCGCCATAGGCCTGGAGCGCCCACACTTCCATTTCACCGAAGCGCTGACCACCGAACTGCGCCTTACCGCCCAGCGGCTGCTGGGTAACGAGGCTGTAGGGGCCGATGGAACGTGCGTGGATCTTGTCATCGACCAAGTGGTGCAGCTTCAGCATGTAGATGATGCCGACAGTCACCTTACGGTCGAAGCGGTCACCCGTGCGGCCGTCGAACAGGTCCGACTGCCCCGAGGTGTGCAGCCCCGCCAGCTCCAGCATCGCCGACACGTCGGCTTCGCGGGCGCCGTCGAACACCGGGGTCGCCATCGGAATGCCGCGCTGCAGATGCTCGGCTAGATCGATGATCTGCTCGGCGGTGCGGCCTTCGATCTGATCGGCATATTGCGGGCCGTAGGATGCAAGCAGCCGTTCCTTGACCGCGTCGGGCATGGTGCCCGGCTGCGGGTTCGGATTGGCCTCACGCCAGTCTTCCAGCGCGTGCTTGAGCTGCTGGCCGAGGCCACGGGCAGCCCAGCCCAGATGCGTTTCGAAGATCTGCCCGACGTTCATACGCGAAGGCACGCCCAGCGGGTTCAGCACGATGTCGACATGGGTGCCGTCCTCAAGGAACGGCATGTCCTCGATCGGCAGGATGCGTGAGATGACACCCTTGTTACCGTGACGGCCGGCCATCTTGTCGCCCGGTTGCAGCTTACGCTTCACCGCGACGAAGACCTTGACCATCTTCAGCACGCCCGGGGGCAGTTCGTCGCCGCGTTGCAGCTTGTCAACGCGGTCCTCGAACTTCTCGACGATCAGCTTCACCGCTTCGTCATACTGCGCCTTGACGGCTTCGATGCCGGCCTGACGAGTGTCGTCCGCGACGGCGAACTTCCACCATTCATGACGCTCAACTTCGGAGAGCAGAGCCTCGTCGATCTCGACACCCTTCTTGATGCCCTTCGGAGCGGCGGCAGCGGTCTGGCCGAGCAGCATTTCCTGGAGGCGGTTGAAGGTCGCGCGGTTGAGGATGGCGCGTTCGTCTTCGCGGTCCTTGGCGAGACGGTCGATTTCCTCCCGCTCGATCGCCATGGCGCGCTCGTCCTTGTCGATGCCATGACGGTTGAAGACACGGACTTCCACGACCGTACCGGCAACGCCCGGCGGCAGACGCAGCGAGGTGTCGCGCACGTCGCTCGCCTTTTCACCGAAGATCGCGCGGAGCAGCTTTTCTTCCGGGGTCATCGGCGATTCACCCTTGGGGGTGATCTTGCCGACCAGAATATCGCCCGGCTCCACTTCGGCGCCGATGTACACGATGCCCGCTTCGTCGAGGTTGCGCAGCGCTTCCTCGCCGACGTTCGGGATGTCGCGGGTGATGTCTTCCGGCCCCAGCTTAGTGTCGCGGGCCATGACCTCGAACTCCTCGATATGGATCGAGGTGAAGACGTCATCCTTCACGATCCGTTCGGAGATCAGGATGGAGTCTTCGTAGTTGTAGCCGTTCCAGGGCATGAACGCGACGAGCGTGTTGCGGCCCAGCGCCAGCTCGCCGAACTCGGTCGACGGGCCGTCGGCGATGACGTCGCCGCCTTCGATCAGGTCGCCCACCTTCACCAGCGGACGCTGGTTGATGCAGGTGTCCTGGTTCGAACGCTGGAACTTCTGGAGCGTGTAGATGTCGACGCCTGACTGGCCCGGCTCGATGTCGCCGGTGGCGCGGATGACGATACGGGTCGCGTCGACCTGATCGACGATGCCCGGACGCTTGGCGGCGATGGCCGCGCCGGAATCGCGCGCAACCGTGCCTTCCATGCCGGTGCCGACGAACGGCGCCTCGGCGTTGACGAGCGGCACGGCCTGACGCTGCATGTTCGATCCCATGAGCGCGCGGTTGGCGTCATCGTTTTCCAGGAACGGAATGAGCGAGGCCGCGACCGACACCAGCTGCTTGGGGCTGACGTCCATCAGGGTGATGTGGTCCTTGGGCGCCATCAGGAATTCGCCCGCTTCACGCGCCGAGATCAAGTCTTCGGCCAGCGTGCCGTCGGCGTTCAGCTCAGCGTTCGCCTGCGCGATCGTGTGCTTGGCTTCTTCCATCGCCGACAGATAGACGACCTCATTGGTCACCTTGGTGTCGATCACCTTGCGATACGGCGTCTCGATGAAGCCATATTTGTTCACGCGGCTAAACGTGGCGAGCGAGTTGATCAGACCGATGTTCGGGCCTTCCGGCGTTTCGATCGGGCAGATACGGCCATAATGGGTTGGGTGAACGTCGCGGACTTCAAAGCCTGCGCGCTCGCGGGTCAGACCGCCCGGCCCAAGCGCCGACACGCGGCGCTTGTGGGTGACTTCCGACAGCGGGTTGGTCTGGTCCATGAACTGCGACAGCTGCGAGGAGCCGAAGAATTCACGCACCGCGGCCACGGCGGGCTTTGCGTTGATGAGGTCGTTCGGCATGACCGTCGACACGTCGACGCTCGACATGCGCTCCTTGACGGCGCGCTCCATGCGGAGAAGGCCGACGCGATACTGGTTTTCCAGCAGCTCGCCCACCGAACGGACGCGGCGGTTGCCGAGATTGTCGATGTCGTCGATCTCGCCCTTGCCGTCCTTCAGGTTCACCAGTTCCTTGACCACGGCGAGGATGTCCTCGACGCGCAGGGTGGTGACCGTGTCCTCGGCGTCGAGGTCGAGGCGCATGTTGAGCTTCACGCGGCCGACGGCCGAGAGGTCATAGCGCTCGGGGTCGAAGAACAGACCGGCGAACAGCGATTCAGCGGTTTCCTTCGTCGGCGGTTCGCCGGGGCGCATGACACGATAGATGTCGGACAGGGCCTGGTCGCGCTCTTCGGCCTTGTCAGCCTTCAGCGTGTTGCGAATCCAGGGGCCGGTGGTGACATGATCGATGTCGAGCAGTTCGAGACGGTCGATGCCCGCCTTGTCCAGCTTTTCGAGGTTTTCAGGGCTGACTTCGTCACCGGCCTCGATGTAGATTTCGCCGGTCTTCTCGTTGATGAGGTCGTAGGCGCTGTAGCGGCCATAGACTTCCTCGGTCGGGATCAGCAGCGTCTCAAGACCGTCCTTCTCGGCCTTGTTCGCGGCGCGAGGGCTGATCTTGTGGCCAGCGGCGAACACGACTTCGCCCGACTTGGCATCGACGATGTCGAAAGCGGGCTTCTGGCCGCGCCATGCTTCGGCGAGATAAGGGATCTGCCAGCCGCCTTCGCCACGGACGAACACGACCTTGTTGTAGAAGAAGCCGAGCATGTCTTCGGCGGTCAGGCCGAGCGCATAGAGCAGCGCGGTGACCGGCAGCTTGCGCTTGCGGTCGATGCGGACGTTGACGATGTCCTTGGCGTCGAATTCGAAGTCGAGCCACGAACCACGATAGGGAATGACGCGCGCGGCGAAGAGATATTTGCCCGACGAGTGGGTCTTGCCACGGTCATGGTCGAACAGAACGCCCGGCGAACGGTGCATCTGCGACACGATAACGCGCTCGGTGCCGTTGACGATGAAGGTGCCGTTGCCCGTCATGAGCGGCATGTCGCCCATGTAGACGTCCTGCTCCTTGATATCGAGCACGGAGCGGGTTTCGGTGTCCTGGTCGACCTCGAACACGATCAGGCGCAGCGTGACGCGCATCGGCGCCGCGTAGGTGATGCCGCGCTGACGGCATTCCTCGACGTCGTATTTGGGCTCTTCCAGCTCGTAATGGACGAAGTCCATTTCGGCGGTGCCGGCGAAATCGCGGATCGGGAATACCGAGCGCAGGGTCTTTTCGAGGCCCGATACATAGCCGATCGACGGGTCCGAACGCAGGAATTGCTCATAGCTCTCCCGCTGGACTTCGATCAGGTTCGGCATCTGCACCACTTCGTGGATGTCGCCGAATACCTTTCTGATGCGCTTCTTCGCGCCGGTATTGCTGATCGTGGGGAGAGCTTTGGTCGCCATTGCGTTTCCTGCCTGTAATTCGTCGCATTTTTTCGCATCGCAGCGAAATTCAGCCTGACGAGACGGGTGAAAGGGCTGATTCGCCCTTCTGCCGCCACGCAAAAAAGTGCGGGCCGGGACTGTCCGATCCGCACTGTCAGCACCTTGTGACCCACCAAATGTCGCCCAATCCCGCCGGTTTCGCGCGCTATTCGAAACCGGTCCCCGGGCGATCCAGGGGACGGTTCATGCTTGCTGGAAGGCTTGCAGGAACCGGATTTTCAAAACGCCATATAGAGACGGTGCGACCCTTTGTGAAGGGCGGATTGTCCCAATAATGATCGTGATCCGATCGCTGCGGCGGTTCAGAACAGTCGTGTCAGGCCATAGAAGCCTGCTCCGATCAGGGCGGCGGCGGGCAGCGTCACTACCCATGCGATCACGATGCTGGAGGCGACGTTCCACCGGACGGCCGACAAGCGGCGGGATGCGCCGACGCCGACGATCGCCCCGGTGATGGTGTGCGTGGTGGAAACCGGCACGCCCAGATGCGTCGCCAGGAATAGCGTCATTGCTCCGCCGGTTTCGGCGCAGAAGCCTTGAGCCGGCGTAAGTCGCGTAATCTTCGACCCCATCGTGTGGACGATCTTCCATCCGCCGAGCAGTGTGCCGAGGCCCATCGCCGCCTGACAGGAAATGACCACCCAGAAAGGAACGTGGAAGCCGCCCGTCAACATGCCCTGCGAATAGAGCAGAACCGCGATGATCCCCATCGTCTTCTGCGCATCATTGCCGCCATGGCCAAGCGAGTAGAGGGACGCAGATACGAGCTGAAGCTTGCGGAAGACCCGATCCGCGCCCTGGGGCGTGAAGCGACGGAATATCCAGCTGATGATCAGGACGAGCAGTAGCGCCAGGATGAGGCCGATCGCAGGTGACATGACGATGGCGGCGCTGGTCTTGAATACGCCGCTCCATACGACAGCGCCGAGGCCTGCCTTGGCCGTGCCCGCGCCCAGCAGTCCGCCGATCAGCGCATGGCTGCTGGACGAGGGGATGCCGAGGCCCCACGTAATCAGGTTCCAGGCAATGGCGCCCATCAACGCGCCGAAGATAACCTGCGGGTCGATGATGCTGGCATCGACAATGCCTTTGCCTACCGTTTCGGCGACATGCAGGCCGAAGAAGAGGAAGGCGATGAAGTTGAAGAAAGCCGCCCAGGCCACCGCATATTGCGGCTTCAACACGCGCGTCGATACGATCGTCGCGATCGAGTTCGCGGCATCGTGCAGGCCGTTCAGGAAGTCGAAGGCGAGCGCGATGCCGACCAGAGCGACGAGCAGCGGAAAGGCGAGATGGGCTTCCATCAGATTGAGACTCGAATGGAGCTAAGGATCAGGCGTGGTCGATGACCAGCCCGGAGATTTCGTTGGCGACGTCCTCGAACCGGTCGGTCACCTTCTCCAGGTGGGCGTAGATTTCGTTCCCCACGACGAAGTCCATGGGGTTGCCTTGCCGGGCCTGATTATACAGCGCCTTAAGGCCAGCCTCGTGCAATATGTCGGCATGCCCCTCCAGCTTCACCAGCCGCTCGGTCAGCTCATGCAGCCGCACCGAATTGAGGTTTAGCGAACGCAGCAGTGGCATCGCTTCGGCTGTGATGCGGGCGCACTCCACGATAAGGGCGCTCATATCCTGCATCTGGGGCGCGAATTCCTTGACCTCGAACAGGGCGATCGCCTTGGCGGTCTGGTTCATCTGGTCGATCGCGTCGTCCATCACGCCGATCAGGCCGGTGATGGCGCTGCGGTCGAAGGGCGTTACGAAAATGCGGCGGACGTCCTGCAGCACTTCGCGGATGATGTCGTCGGCTTCATGCTCACGCGCGGAGATCTCTTCGATATGTGCGTCCATGTCCGGGCCGCCCTTCAGCAGCTTGGCGAGCGCATCGGCCCCGGCGACGAGCGTCACCGCATGATCCTCAAACTGTTCGAAGAAGCGCCCCTGTTTGGGCATCAGCGCGTGAAACCACCGCAGCATTCCAGTCCTTTCGCTTTGCCATTCCTTGATCCGCAGCAGCGTTCGGATGAACCAGCCCGGATCGCGCGGCGGTTCGCGAAAGGCCGCGATGATCGTTTGAAGATCGGGTTCCTCGACCGCTTTCGCGGCCTCTGCGACCGGAAACCAGCGCAGTTCCCTCTGCCCCTGCTCGGGCCATTGCGACAACTGGCCGGTCACTGCAAGGGGGAAAACTTCAACCGTGGCTTCGCGCGTGTCGCCCTTGCGGCGACGCTTGTCATAGCGGTAGCGGCCTAAAGGAGCGGGGCAGGCGATGCCGTGAATGCCCGCTTCCTCATAGGCTTCAAGCTCAGCGGCCCGGTGTCCGGCCATCCCCTTGATGCGATTTCCCTTAGGGATAACCCATCGGCGGGTTTCGCGCGAGGTGATGAGGAGGATGCGCATCGAGCCATCGGGGTCGGCGGCATAGGGCAAAGCGGCGATCTGGCGCATTACCAGTCCGCCCCCGCAACCTTAGCCATAAAATGCCCCTTATCCATATGCGCCTTGTAACCAAACCGTCACATTGCGCAATGAACTAGGTTGGTCAGATCGATAGTCGAGCCGTCAGGCGGATATCCCGTCCGGCCAGTGGCGCATAATCCTTGAGGAAGCTGGCATGTCGCCGCGCCTCGACATCGAATATATTGTTCGCCGACAGGCTGATGGTGGTCCGGTCATTCCCTTTCAGCGGCTTGAAGGACAAGGATGCGTTGACGAGCGTGAAGCCGTCGGTGCGGGTTTCGGTCGAGGCGATCCTGTTCTGCGCAAAGCTATGTTCGACCTCGCCACGGAAGCTCAGGCGGTCGCCCTGAAGTTCGATCCCTCCGAGCAAACGCAGCGGCGGGATGCGTGGCGCAGGGCCGGAGCCGGTGATGGTTGCGCGGACATAGTCGGCAAGGCCATCCAGATTGACCTTGTATCCGCCGACTTCCCCGAGCTTTACCGATGCCTCTGCTTCAAAGCCGAGATAGCGCGCATTAGCCTGATTATATTGGAAGCAGGGGAAATCCAGCGGCTTTCCGCCATTCACTGCCATGCAGGCGCTGTCATCGACCAGCGCATCATAGATGTAGCCGTTGAACCAATTGTGATAGGCCGACAGGGACATGGTGTAGCCGGGGCCTTCACCGCGCAGCGTGGCTTCAACGCCCCAGCTTTTTTCCAGGTCGAAGTTTGGATTGCCAAGCTCGAATGCTTGCGTCCCGGCGTGATTGCCGCGCGCGAACAGTTCTTCGGCCGAGGGCGCGCGTTCGGTGCGGGCGAGGTTCAGGCCGACGCGCCAGCCGGGACGTATTTCCTGGCTGGCGCCGATCGACCCGGAAAACGCGTCGAAGCTGCGCTGATAGGCGGGATTGAGCAAGGTCGCGTCCGCGTCTGCGCCTACCTTGTTATGCTCATAGCGGCCGCCCAGTTCGATCCGGCTGCTGCCAAGGTCGAAGGATTGAAGCGTGAAGAAGCCGAGTTGCTCCGTCCGGTTGCGGGGCAGGAACTTCTCTTCACCCTCGACATGGAAATTGCGGGCGAAGAATTGGGCGCCGACGGCCCCATCCCAGCCGCCGCGCTTGGCCTGCACCAGTTCCAGCCGCGATTCGATCGACTGGTTATAGAATGTGGTGCCGACCTCCCCGGATGGTTCGATCTCCTGATGCTGGTAATCGGCGAAGCCCGCGCGGAGGCGGATGGAATCCAGGATGCCGCCATTGACCGGCAACTCGGCGCGCATGTCGGCGCGGTCCTGCTTCATGTGGAGGTGAACCTGTTCGCCCTCCGACCCCGGTTCGACCGAATAACGGACGGGGACGCCGTAGAGATTGTCCGTGTGGGCGATCGAGAAGCCGAGGTTGCCGCCATCGGTCACCAGCGCCGCGCCGCCAGCCACTTCCCAGGTGCGCGCGGCGCTGTTGGGCAGCTTGCCCCGCAGATCGGCGAGGGGCGTGATGGCGGGGTCTCCGCTCGCCGCGGCCTGGGCGCGCAGGGCGGGCGTGAGGATATAATTGCCGGTGTCGAGATCATCGCTCTTCGAATAGCTGCCGTCGAAGTGGACGACGATCTTGTCCGTTACCGGCGCTTCGATCTCGGCGGAGTCGCTGCGTTCGTTGGCGGCGCTGCCGTAATTGGCGATGCCTTCGATGTGGATCGGCTCGTCGGGGACGCGTCGGGGGATGCGGCTGTCGATCACATTGACGACGCCGCCGATCGCCGAGGAGCCGTACAGAAGGGCAGCCGGGCCGCGCAGCACTTCGATGCGGTCGGCGGTCAGGGGATTGATCGCGACGGCGTGATCGACCGAGGTGTTCGATACGTCGAAACTGCCGACGCCATCGGTGAGGATGCGTACCCGTTCGCCCTGAAGGCCGCGCAGGATCGGGCGAGAGGCGTTGGGGCCGAACGAGGTGGCGGAGACGCCGGGCTGATGGGCGAGGGTTTCGCCGATGGTGGTCCGCAGGTCACGTGTCAGCTCGGCGCCGGACAGGACCGAGGTGCCGGACAATATGTCGCCTTGGCGGCGGGGGATGATGGCGGTGACGACGATGTTGGGCTGGTCATCATGATAGGTGCCGGGCTGGATTGATGGCGATTGGGCGAGGCTGGGGGAGGCGAGGCAGATTGCGGTGAGGGCGCAGCTGGCGCGGAGGAGCGGCAGGGGGGAATTCATGAAGGAAACCCTTAATTGAAACGGTTTGTGAGGCGCCTCTATCTTAAATGTTATAACGTATCAATGGGGTTGGGGGGATTATCGGGGGAGGGGAAAGGGTTAGCGGCCAAGCGGGCGAGATCGTAGATAAGTGGCCTGGATCAGCGGGCAATTACCGGCGATTGGAGCGTAATCGTGTTACACGGAAGCATCGGAATTGAGGCTGAATTTCCGTCACTCCGGGGCTCGGCCGGGGCTTCACTGCGTCGACAGCGTAAGAAACGAAGCGGGACCCCGGATCAAGTCCGGGGTGACGATTAGTGTGGCATGATCAGGCTCTAAGGATCAGTGATCAGGGGATATGGGACTGGAGCCAGCGGCAGTGCAAGCGGCCAGACCCGGCTGCTGGGGATCGACGATCGACGACTGGCCTAGCGACCAACTACCAAGATCGATCGTGGACCCGCAAACAAAGATCAGAGGAAGAGAAATTCCGCGAGCGCGCTGACGGGCGAGTCTGCGTCGGCGCGGGTGCGCAGGGCTTGTCGGACCTCGATGGAAGGGAGGGGGCGTTCGAGGGGGAGGCGGCGGATGCCGTTCATGCGGCCGAGGTCTCGCGCGAGGGGGCCGAAGGCGGCGAAGCAGCCCGCGCCTTCGCGCAATATGGTCATGATATCGAACATATTGTCGGTTTCGAGCACCGGCGCGCCCATGCTGATGCCTTCCCGGTCGAGCGCTTCATCGATGATGCGACGCAGGCCGTTATTCGGCTCCATGGCGAGCGTGGGACTGATCCGGAGATCGTCGACCGTGACGATGTCGCGCCGGGCGAGCGGATGATCCGCCCCGGCGTAAAGGTTGATCTGTTCCGACCAGCCATAGCGGGAGGCGAAGCCCGGCTGTTCCCCCAATGCGTAGAAATAGGCGATATCGATGCGGCCCTGCTCCAGTGCCGCACGCGCCTCATCGGCGAGGTGGATGGAGAGGTCGAGCGTGATCGCGATATCCTCATTCGCGGCCTCAAACGCGGCGAGCGCTTCCTGAAAATGACCGAAAACAGGCGCGGGCGCGGCAAGGGTGATCGCCTGCCGCGCTGGTGCGGGGGAAGGCTCCGCAGGCGCGGCTTCGGGCGCGACGGACGGAGGGGAAGGAGGGGCCGTTTCGTCCGGTGCCCAGTTGCCGGACTGATCCTGCGACAAGAGGGTCATCGCCTCGGCGGTCTTGCGCCCGGCGGCGGTCAGCCGTTTATGATCAGGCGGACCTTCGAACAGATGATAGCCAAGACGCATTTCCAGAGAGGCGATTGCGCGCGCGATGTCTTCGACCGGGACGCCCAGATCGCGGGCGCAGCGCGACATGCTGCCCGCCGCCACCATCTGCGCAAAAATGTCGAGTTGACGCAGGGAAGGCGTGGCCATGCGGCGGTGATAGTGCAATTGGGACGCCGGGTTAAGCGGGATATTTTTGGCTGTCGGTTCAGGCCAGGGCCGTTCCGCCATCCCCACCCCCAGTCCTTAAAACGAGTCATATGCCTCGTTTGAACCTAAAGGGAGGGGCTTCTTAAGCTATGTTTGCACTCAATTCCGCTTGGCATCGGCGATGAGTTCGGCAATCAGGCGCCATGATCAGTCGGTTCAGACGGACAGTGGCGGATGGCGCCGGGGACAAGCGCGGCTTTGCGAATATCGTCCGTAACACCGGCTGGCTGCTTGGCAGTAAGGGGTTGGGGGCGGTCCTTAGCCTTGTTTATCTCGCCATCGCGACCCGGACGATGGGTCCGGCGGGCTTTGGTGTGTTTAGCCTGGTCATCGCGATAGCCCAGTTCATCGCCCGCATTGTTACTTTCGACAGCTGGCAGGCCGTCGTGAAGTTCGGGCAGGTGCCGTTGCGGGACGATCAGAAATCGGCGTTGGCGAAGCTGGTCGGCGCCACCCTGACCATCGACCTGCTGAGCGCCGTGGCGGGCATAATGCTGGCGGCGGCCATCGCCTTGCTGCTGGGGCCGGTTCTGGGCTGGAACAGGTCCGTCGCGTGGATGGGTCTGGGCTATGCGTCCGTGGTCCTGCTGGCGACCCGATCGACGGCTGTGGGAATATTGCGTCTGCTCGATCGCTTTGCAGCGGCCGCCTTTGCCGAAAGCATGATGCCGATCATGCGCATGGCGGGCGCGTTGGTGGCATGGTGGTTCAATCCGACGCCGCTGGGCTTTCTGATGGCCTGGGCCTTTTCGGAGGTCGTCGTGTCCCTGACCTACTGGATTCTGGCGTTTCGCCATGGTCGCAGCCACATCGGCCGGGTGAAGCTGGTCCGGATTGGGGAGGCTCGGCGCCATTTCCCCGGCATCCTGAATTTTTCGGTTGCCAGCAACATCAACCTTAGCCTGCTGGCACTGATCAATAATGTGCCGATATTCCTGGTGGGCATGTTCGCGGGTACGACGGGAGCGGGCTATTACCGGCTGGCGGCGCAATTGGGCAACGCGTTGACGACCTTCTCGCAGCTTATGTCGCGCGCCATCTTCGCGGAGTCCACGCGCCATCATATGCGCGGTGGGCAAGAAGGCGACATGACCGCGCTGCGCAAGCTGTCCCGGCAGATCAGCGCGGCTGCGGCTTTGAGCGCTGTACTGATTATCCTGCTGCTCTGGCTGGTGGGGGAATGGGTGCTGGTCAAGATGTCCGGCGCGGCGTACCTCCCTGCCTATCCGCTGCTGCTGCTGCTGGCGGGAGCGGCGGCGATCGAGATGGCGGGAGTTAGCTTCGATCCCATTTTGATGACGATCGACCGGCAGCGGCTGACAGTGATGGTCCGGCTCGTGGAATGCGCGATATTGGGCGCGATGCTGGCGGTGCTTTTGCCCCGAATGGGCGCGCAGGGGGCGGCGTTTGCGGTGTTGGTTGCCTCGATGGGCGGTTTTGTGATGCGAGCGGCGGCGGTGCGGCGGCATTTGAGATAGGGTTTAGCGGATCGCACCTTTCAAGCTCCGACATTCCTTCCGTTCGGGCCGAGCTTGGCGAGACCTCTCTTTTTTCATTCTTACGCATAAGAAGTAGGGCCCCCTTCGACTGCCTGCTTGCAGCAGGCGCTCAGGACAGGCTTCGACAGGCTCAGGGCGAACGGGGATGGGGCAGCGCCGGACGCTTTAGCTCAGCATCTCCGCGAACAGTGCCTGATACTGTGAAAGCGCGGCATCGACGCCATATGTGCGCACCGATTCCCGCGCGCGATCGGAATTGGCGGGGCGCAAGAGGGTCCAATCTATCGCTTCTGCAAAGGCGGCGGCGTCTCCGACCGGCACCATTGGATGCTGTCCCGCATCGGCGATGATATCGCGCAGATTGGGGGTGCAGTCCGTGATAACGACCTGGCAACCGCAAGCCAGCGCTTCGATTGCGGTGGCTGTGAGGCCCTCCCAGCGGGAAGACTGCAACAGTACTTCGGACGAGCCATAAAGATCGGCCAGTGCCTGCGGGTCGGAGACGAAGCCCAGAAATTCGACGCGGTCGGCTATGCCAAGGTCGGCGGCTTGCTGCTTGAGGTCAGCCAGCAGCGGTCCTTGTCCAGCAATGCGCAGGCGCCAGTCATGTCCTTTCACTTGGGCGAGCGCGGCAAACATCGTGCGATGGTCTTTTTGTGCGACGAGGCGGCCGACCGCAAGCAACTCCCGCACGGCACCTGGCGGGGCGGGGGGGCGGTTGCTGCCCACCTGCTCCAGCAGAGGGGTCACGGTGGGGCGGGGCAGGAAGGCGACCCTTGCCCGGATCGAGGGGCAGCCATCGGCGAGCAAGTCGGCATCGCTGCTGCCCATGACGATAGTCCGGCCACTAAGCCACGCGGTCAATTGAAAGCGTTTGCGTCGCAGCCACGCCAGCGCGCCGCGCCCGCCCGGTCGCACGATAGGGTTGGATATGCGGCCCACCGCCTCCGCAGGCGTTCCTGCCGCTGCCAGCGCGACCAGCAGGTTGCTTTGATTGCCAGCTGAATAGAGAATGGCGGGCCGATGACGGCGGATCATGGCGCGAAGGGCGGGCAGTTGGGTGAGCATCGACAGTCCGCGAGGCAGAGTTGCCGCTGGAACGCGCCGCACAGTCACTCCTGGCGCGATCAGTGCGGCTAGCGGCCCTCTGGTATGGGCCATCCACAGTTCAGCGCCTAACCCCTGCGCCGCCAGATGATTGGCAAGCAATATAGCGACACGGTCCAATCCACCATCGCTCGGTTCATAGAGATAGATGGCCACACGATAGGAGCGATCCAGCATGGCCGCCTTGTGCAAGGAATGAGGTTGGCCGCTGCTCATGGTGCCCGCCCGGCGATTGACAAATGAAGGGAAATGCCGCTTGCGCGTTATCGAACTCGCGCCAGTGGTTCAATCGGCAAAAGAGCGGAGCACATGAAGTTAATAATACAGATTCCGTGCCTGAATGAAGAAGAATCGCTGCCCGAGGCACTGGCTGCTCTGCCCCGAGAAATTCCGGGCGTGGACAAGGTCGAATGGCTGATCATCAATGACGGCAGCACCGATCGCACGGTCGAAGTCGCGCTGGCCCATGGCGTCGACCATGTCGTAGATCTTCCGGTCAATCGCGGCCTTGCCTATGCGTTCATGGCGGGGTTGAAGCGGTGTCTGGCGGAGGGTGCGGACATCATCGTCAACACCGACGCCGATAATCAATATAATGCGGACGACATACCGTTGTTGATCCAGCCGATATTGGAGCGGCGGGCGCAGATGGTGATCGGCGACCGGCCAATCTCGACCATCGCCCATTTTTCCTGGGTCAAGCGCAAGCTCCAATGGCTCGGCACCAAAGTCGTGCGCATGGCGTCACAGGCGGACATCCATGACGCGCCGAGCGGCTTCCGGGCGATTGCACGCACGGCCGCTTTGGAGATCAACGTCTTCGATACCTACACCTATACGCTGGAATCGATCATTCAGGCCGGGCTGTCGAATATTCCGATCACCTCGGTTCCGATCCGCGTCAATGGCGAGACGCGACCATCGCGCCTGTTGCGATCGATGCATAATTATGTGTGGCGGTCGATGAAGTCGATCACGCGGACCTTCTTCATATACAAGCCTGGCATGACCTTCTTTTACCTCAGCATTCCGCCGCTGGCTATCGGCACGGGGCTGGTCATCCGCTGGCTGGTGCTGTTCGCGGGCGGGACTGAGCGAGCCCATGTCCCGAGCCTCGTCGCGGCGTCATGCCTGTTGATGCTGACGGCGTTGATGTGGATAGTAGGGCTGCTGGGTGAGCAGATGCTTGTCACCCGGCGCATGATCCATGATTTGCAGCTGCGCATGCGCGACATGCCGTCATCTTATGACGTGCTGAAGGACGGCAGCGCGCTATGAGCCTTTCGCGGCGCGATCTGCTGGCGCGGCAGGCTCTGGGCGAGATACCGAAGATCCTGACGCTGCTGGACCGGACGCCGGTCAGCCGCACCTATGGCTGTTTCGATCGGCTTTACTGGCATTACCGCATGATCGATTTTCCGTGCGGGATGAGCCAGGAGTTCGTCTATCCGCTGGCGCTGGCCTGGTCGCTGGATGCGCCGGGGAACAGCTATTTTCAGGCGCCTGCTATCCGCGATTTTGTAGAGGCGGGGATCAGGTTTGCGGCGCGGTCGGCGCATGCGGATGGATCGTGCGACGATTATTATCCGTTCGAGCGGGCAGCGGGGGCGGCTGCCTTTTCGCTGCTCGCCTGTATCGAGGCGGCGCGGATCATCGGCATCGATGAGGATGCCGAGGTTCGGGCGTTTTTCCGCAAGCGAGCAGGGTGGCTGGCGACGCATCAGGAATCGGGACGGCTGTCTAATCATGAGGCGCTGATCGTTGCCAACCTGATCCGCATGTCCGCGCTGGACGGGCCGGAGTGGGAGGAGCCGCTGCGCGCGCGGGTGGCGCGGCTGTTGTCATGGCAGCATGAGGAAGGCTGGTTCGACGAATATGGCGGCGCTGATCCGGGCTATCTGAGCCTGACGATCGGCCTGCTGGCGGAGAGCGACCGGCGGCGGCCTGACCTTGGGTTGCGCGAGGCGTGCCGCAGGGCGATCGGATTCTTCGCGCATTTCGTGCATCCGGACGGGACGGTGGGCGGCGCCTATACGAGCCGGGGGACGCAGAATTTCTTCCCGCATGGGTTCGAGATTGCTGGCGAGTGGATGCCGGAGGCGACGCAGGTGACTGATCGGGCGCTGGCGCTGTTCGAGGGGGACGGGCCTCCTTGCTATTCGGACGATCACATCATCGGGCATCATGTGTGGAGCTGGCTCCTTTGCTGGTCCGAATGGCGGATGGAGCGGGTTGGGGTTTCGTCGGCGGCCGGGTCGTCGGCATGGTTTCCGGGCGCTGGGCTGATTGTCCAGCGGCGTGGCGAGCGGGCGCTCTTTGCCGGGCTGCGACAGGGAGGGGCGTTTCAGTTTTTCGCGGGCGATCGGCTGAGCCTTGCCGATAGCGGGGTCACGATAGCGACGCGGGCTGGCCGGGCGGCGGTGCAGCATCTGCCGGGCGACTATGAGGTGCGCCGGGACGAGGACGGGTTCGATGTCTCGGGCAAGATGGCGTGGGCGAAGTCGACGCTGCTGACGCCGGTGAAGTCGGTGATCCTGCGCTGCATGATGGTGAGCCTTGGCCGCTTCTTCCCCGATCTCGTGCGGCGACTGCTGCAGAAGATCCTTGTGACCGGGCGCAAGGACGCGCCGTTTCGGTTTCAGCGGAGTCTGCGTTGGGACGGCGAGGGTGTCACCATCCGCGACGAAATCTTTGCGGATGAGGGGTGGCAGGACGTCGCTTCGGTCGGCATCGGGGGATTCCAGACCTCATCGACCACGATCATGGCGCGGGTCTGGCAGGCGAACCATTTGCAACCTTGGAACGACCTGACGCATCTGGTTCGTGCCCTTGGGGCAGGTGATCCTCTGGTGATCGAGCGCCGCGTTCCGCATGAGGGGACGGCTGGCTGATGCGCAAGCTGTTGAGCGTTGCCGTCAGCCTCGTCATCCTGGTGGTGATCTGGGCCAGTGTCGATGCGGGCCGGGTTATCGACGTGTTCCGTCATTCTGACCGGTTCTGGCTGGCGATGAGCCTGCTTGCCGCCGTGCCGCTGACGCTCGCTACCGCGCTGCGTTTTGCCATGCTGAGCCGGTCGCCGATACCCTTTGGCGCGTGCCTACGGCTGATCCTGTCGGCCTCCACCCTGAACGCGGTGCTGCCGTCCAAGATGGGCGACATCGCGAAGGGGTGGGTGCTGGCGCAGAAATATCAGTTCCCGGCCGATCGGGCCGTGTCTCTCGTCGTGTTCGAGAAGATGATGGACATGGCTGCGCTCCTCCTTTGGGGGACATTCGCGCTGTTGTGGGTAGCCGGGTCAGATTGGCTGATGTGGCTGTTCGCGCTGGCGGTCGCGGGCCTGTTTCTGCTGCTGGCGCTGCTGATGGCGCCGTTCAGTACGGCGCGGCGGCCGCTGATATGGGCCATTGGGTTCATGCCAGGCAAGATCTCGACACGGCTGGACAGCTTCATGCAGGAATGGTCGGTGATGGCGGACTGGTTCTGGTCGCGTCCCACGCGGGCGTGGAGCACGGTATTGTTCTCGGTCGCCATCTGGGCCGGGCATCTGGGGCAGTTCTGGCTATTCACCAAGGCTGTGCATGCCAGTGTCCCGCTGCTCGATAATATGGCGTTCGCGACCTTGTCGATTCTGGCGGGGTTGCTGCCGCTTACGATGGCGGGGATTGGTAGCCGGGACGCGGCGATCATCCATTTCTATTCGCAGTGGCTTTCGCCAGCAGCGGGCGCGGCGGTCGGCGTGCTGGCGACATCGAGATATTTGCTGCCCGCGATCGCCGGTGCGCCGTTCGTGCGTGATTATTGGCAGGGACGCGGCAAGGCGGCCGTGACACCATGATCGGCGGTGCAAAATCGAAAAGCGTCCCGCTGCTGGTGGGCCTGACGCTGATTACCCTGCTGGTTTACGCGATTCAGGCTTTCCTGCTCCATCCATGGGCGATCGCCGATGACGCCCGTCAGTTCCTGAGCTGGACCAGCAGACTGTATGATCCGGCATCGCGGCCCGGTGACGTTTTGGCGGATTATTGGCAGCAGACGGCGCCGCCCCTCTATGGAGCGCTCCTGCACATAGCCGCTGCCCTGGGTGTCGCGCCCGTGCTGTTCGCCAAGTTGCTCGCATTTCCTCTGGTCGCGATTACAGCGGTTCTGGCCTGGAAGCTGAACGCCTGTTTCACGGTCGACGCGCGCTGCCGCCTGATGGGCTCGCTGTTTGTCATGGCCGCGATCATTCACAATGATTCCATTTTTTCGGGAACGCCGCGCGCCTTCGCGTCGCCGCTGATCCTTCTGACGCTGATCGGCCTGCCAACGCGACGGTACGGCCTCACAATCGCGGGGCTTTTGCTGCTTAGCATCGTCTATCCAGCGCCTGCGATCACATGCCTCGGCATTTTTTCGCTTTGGATATTGGCCTGGCGTTTCCCGATCGGGTTTTCCCTGTCCTGGAGAAGCGTGGCGCTGCTCGCCCTGGCCGCGATCCTCGTCCTCGGATCAGCCTTGCTCTTCAAGGCGGGCATGGGCGATTGGGGGCCGGTCCTGCGCCTTGGCGAAGCGCGAAGCATGCCCAGCCTGATGAGCGTTGGCGGTCGCAGCAGTATTGTTGGGCGGGGCGGAGACATCGCCTGGCTATGCTCGCCGCGCATCGGATATCTTCCCGCCATCATCAATTGTCAGGGCAATGGTGATCCGCGCCTTCTGGTCAATCTGCTGCTGAGCGTCGTTCCTATGCTGGCGCTCTGGGTCCGGGTCCGGCGCGGGCAAGGTGCTGGTGAAGACTCCCTAGCAGACAGCAATCGGGCCTATGCCCTGTTTCCCTATGCCCTGTTTCCCTATGCGCTGCTTGCAACGGCCATCTGCTATCTAATTGCCGCGCTGGTCGCCTTCACATTCCATCTGCCTGCTCGATACAGCCAGCCGGTACTGTTGATCATGGGCAGCCTTGCGTCTGGCCTTTGGGCGGGCCGCGCATGGAACTGGTTGCTGGAGCGCAAGATATCAGTGAAACCCTTTGCTCGAATGGCGATCATGCTGTTCGCCACGGCAGCGGCAGTCGGGATATTCGCGACACCCAAGACGCGAGTGGTTCATGCCGAGCATCCGGACCTTCTCGCCTTCATAGCACGAACGCCGCCGGGCACCCGCATAGCGGGCATATCCGATGACCTGAGTTTCATCCCCGCTTTGACCGGTCGATCGGTGCTGACCACGCCGGAACATGATATTCCCTATCACAAGCGCTATCATAGGGAGAGTCAGGCAGGTCTGGAGGCCTCCCTGAAAATGGGGCGCTTCGACGATCTCGAAAGCGTACGAAACTATATCAGGCGCTATCGCGTCGATCTGCTCGTGTTTGACCGGAATTTTCTGACTCGAGGCGAATTGCCGAAGAGTTACAAAGCCGTCCTGCCGTCAACAACTGAAGTGAGCCCTATGTTTGCAGAGGCTGAGGCCTTGGGGCGTGCACGCTGCCATATTGTTGAGGGACCGGGCTGGATTGCGCTGTTTGCATCCTGCCTGTCTTGAGACCGTAGGATCAGGGGCGGTTCAAACCAGTCCGCCGTCCGCCAGATCGAAATGCCCCTTTTCCAGCCATGAACGAATGGCGTGGGCGCCCCTTATTGAGGAAGGCTCGGCAGAATTTGCCATCGTATACTGGAATATTTCCTCCTGCCGCGCGCGGAAATGGCGGCCTCTCTCCCTGAAATGGGGAAGGCAGGCCAAGAGTTCTTCCGAAGAACGGAAAACATCCCCGGCGGTCCATGAGAGATAGGGCGGATCCGCACGATGATCGCGCGGATGGGTGTCGATGAAGAAGGCGGGCCTCGGCTTCCACAGAAATTCGTAGATCTGGCTGCTCACATCACCGATATAGGCGTCCGACCCAAGCGTATAACTCATGTCGCTTAGGCGGTCGCTGTCCACGTCGATAAGAATATTATCGCAGCTTTTCCAGCGATCGTCCAAATCCGGCCGCCGCTTCATCACCTTATATTCAAGCGAGATGTGCAGTTTCTTGCGGAACAGCAGCACATGTGGCGCGAAGATGAGATTATAGGCCTGTCCAGGGCCGATGGCGAACCAGTTTATGATATCGTGGCCATGACGATACCAGCTGGACAGGTGCGGATCGAAATGCGGATTGTAGACGAAGGTTGGACGGCCGTTTGGGAAGAAGTCGCGTGGCGCGTCCCTGTCGATCAGGTCGAATTTCGGATAACCGATGATCGCGATCGACCTTTGGTGGGCGAGGCCATGACGGATCATCTCATCCGCGACCTTTGGACCTGACACGAGCATCGCGTCGAATTCAGCCATGTCCCGATGATAGGTTACGGATCGGTCGCCTGCGCCATGCGGCACAAACATGAATTGGGGACCGCCGCCGTTCCAATGCTTTTTCAGTTGAAGACAGGTCCTTTCTGGACTGACGATCAACGATGCATTTTGAAGCGCGCTGGCGTGATGGGAAAGGCGTGAAAGTCGCTCTGCTGGAGCAATCCTGTTCAGGAGCCGCGTCGCAAGACCGGTTTGCGGCACGCTGAGGTCGAACCATGATATGCGGGCAGCCGCCGTGGTTCCGACGGCATCGCGGACCCCTTGAGCGATCGCCGGGGTGCCGTACGCGCAAACCAGAGGGAGGGCCGGCGCGGCCTCAGCCAGAGCCTTGAGGATACCGGCCGTGTGGGCCAACTGATGCGTTGCGTCATGATTGAACAGGAAAACGACGGAACGCTCAGGTACAATGGCCTTGGACGGGTGCGGCTGCATGACCGGGCTCTCTAGTCGCCCGCCGCAATCCCGTCAAAGCTGGATGCTCGCTTTAGCTGCGGCGGTCGTACCAGACGAGTAGGCGTCCGCCTTCGGACAGATGCTGCTGGCGAACGATCCGCGCGCGCTTCGATACATGTTTGAGGAAACACTCTTCGCTGTAATCCGGGAAGATGTCCTCACGCTGCGCAAGCAATTTACGGACCATTGGATCGGATTTAGGCGGGAACTCGATGACGCCGACAGGCGCGAGCCCCATGATCCAGTCGACAGCCATGTCCAGCGGAACATTCCGGCCAATGGCGATATGGTGGATGAAGGCAAGCGCCACGAGCGCGTCCGCACTCGTGGACCGCTCCATCAGGCCCTTGCGCTCCGCCTGCGCCCAACCTTGTGAGGGGCTGGGGTTCGCCGCGTCCAGCCATAAGGGCAGGAAAGGTGTATCCGTGCCCTGAAAGCGGTGATGCGCGCGTTCAAGCGCGCCATAGTCGAAATCGAAACCCACCACGGAAGCCGCGCCATTTTCCATCGCGGCCAGGGAATAATCCCCGGAATTGCAGCCCAGGTCGAACATTAGGCCTGGCTTCACCGCGGCTGCCATTTCACCGACGAACGCGCGTTTCGCCGCAGCTTCGGGTGCCGCATAGCTATTGTCCTGCGCGTAATCGCCCCAGACGGTTTCGCTTCCCTTGAGCTTGAGCCCGCTGATGTAGCGTCGCAATCCCTCCAGCATCGCTTTCAGCGAGTTGCGGGGCAGCTTGCGCTCACTGGGTTTTCCGGCGATCTGCCCTTTGCGCAGGGATCGCGTCTGCAACGCGGCCTGAGCCGTCACATGGGCCATTATGGTCCAGGAGAAATTATCCTTCCACCGCAAGAGCGGGGCAAGATCTTCCGGTGCGATCCCTTCCAGGCTCCCCCTGAACCAATGCGCCGGAGAAACGCCGAAACGCGCCCAGAAGATGAGCGGGTTCAGGAACTGCATGCAGAATTGGCGATGACCGATCCAGATGTCGCCATCCTTGTACGGGATGAACGATCCATGGTCGATGAAGACAGGACGGTTGCCCACGAACTGTATGTTGTAGGCGGTGGCGTCGGACAGCGCGAAGCCATGCGCGAGCGCCTCAAGTTGCACGTCCAGGTGATGAATAGCCGCCTGCTTATGCAGGGAAAAGGTCCACTCATAGGGATAGGAGATGAACGGGACGCGCGGGTGTTCCAGCACGTAAGCCGCGTCGGCCAGATCGTTCCCCAGACTGGCCGGGTCATGCTCTTCCCAATCGACCAGCATACGTTGGTCAGCCAGGTGGCGGAGCAAACCTGAATCTCGAGCCGCCTCATAGGCCGGGGCGGCGGCAGGCTTGACCGATCGGAATATGCGTTGTCCACGCACGAAAACGCGGCTGCCGGGGTCGCGAAACGACCCGGCGTCGCTCATCAAATTTTCGCTCACGATCAGTTGTCGCGCTGCGAGCCGTCTTTGCGGAGAACCGTGGCTACCGCAGTCTTGATCTTTCCAATGAAGTGGCGACCGAACATCCCGGCTGCGGCGACGCCGCCGATTACGGCCTGGATGAGCATGCTGCCCGTGGCGCCGTCAAGATAGGCGAATGCCGGAGTGCTGAGCGAAACGAGCAAGGCACCGAACAGGCCGAATGGGACGAAAGACTTTTTCACATGACATCCTGTGTTTCAGTTTCGTGACTGCTTAGCGAAAAGACTGTTTTACGACAATACGCAACCACGCCCCCAAGCGACGGGCGTCACCATCCGGCGGGCAGGTTGATTTTCATGAGCGGGACATGCTTCTCATCATCAAGGAAAACCTGGCTGGGCCGTGTCCCGCGCCCGGTCGGCGCGACGGTATAGCGGGATTGGGTGAGCCCCGTGACCAAGGTGGAAAGCGACAATGGGGATGTGTCCTTACCCGGCGGGATCGCGGGGCCACGCACAGCGAAGAGGGTCGAGAAGTTGGCAAGTTTTTCGGCATCGGTCATAGTCGCCGCCTGATCCACGAACGGCTTGGCGTTGGTCGTTCTGGATCCGTGGTCGCCATGCACGATCATGACAAAATTATCGCCCGCTGCCGATTGGCTGATAGCGCGAAAAGCTGTTTCGGTCTTGCGCAGCGCGCACAGCAGCTGATCATAACCCGCGTCCTGCCGGGGACGAAGTGCACCCGGTCGCTCACGCCTGATCCAGGCGCCTTCCTTCAGGCGGCAGTCTTCGGTCAGGCCAAAGGGCGAATGTGGCAGCAGGATGTGAGCGAAATAGACGTCGCCCGGCTTGGCCTTGGCAAGGTCCGCGTTGAACCTGTCGAATGCAGCGGCCGCGTTGAGAGGGTTCATGCGGATATCGGAAATGTCGCGGAACGGCAGGGGCACTCCGAGTTTTCGCAAGCCATTGTAAAGGAACCCTCCCACCTTGCGGACCGAGCGTGAGGTCAGCTTGCGCAGGATTATGCTGACCTTGCTGGCGGTCGTCAGGTGGGATGTGGCGACTGCGCCCATGTCCTGCGACTGATAGGTTACGCAGTGAGCGATGGAAGCGGAAGCGCACATGTCGAGAAATTCGGACTGATACACGTTGACGTGATGACCGCGCCGCGCGAGCAGGTCGAAATAGGCCGTATGCTCAACCTTTTGTTTCATTTCCTTGCTGCTGCCCGGTTCTTGAACCTGGCCAAAGTTCAGCACTTGCGGTACGGAATTGAGAGTATAGGCATAATCGCTATGCGCGCGGGTGTAGAGCCGGAAGCCGTTGCCGATATAGAAATGTTGGAGGGCCTCGCGGACTTGCGGCGTGCGGGGATTGTCCATCGGCATGCCGTCGATGCCGCCATGCTCATCCAATATGATATGTACGATGGCAGGCAGATCCGCTGGGCTGCGGCTGCGGGTTGGAGTTTTGGTCACCTCCGTAAAAGCTTGTTCACGATGCTGCCCAAGCCCCGCCAGACTGGACAGTGCTGCTACCAAAGCGGCGACAGTGACGAAGGATAAGATCGAGCGCCGGGTAAAGAGCGTGAAGAGGAGCACAACCGCGCCCGCCACCATGGGCCAGGGCGCCAAGGCCCCGCCGCCGTCGATGATCACGGCGATCAGCAGAGCTTCCAGAAAAGCCCTGATCCACCGGTTGGCTGCCGCGTACAGCAAGCCATAGATCGAACCCACGCCTATCAGCACCATCAGTGCGACGAGAGATTCGACGGTCCATAGAGGATAGCGGTGAAAAAGCAGCAGGTTGAGCAACAAGGCGCCTAAAGCTGCCGATGCCGCTCCGATTGCGCGCAAGGCTCTGCCGGAAGCTCTGTCATGCATGTTGGGAGGTGACAATTCATCTCCCGCTTTCTCTGCTTCTGGCGCCAACTTTCCGCCGTCCTATCCTGCAAAAATTTGAACGCCTCTAGAACCATCGTCCGGCGAAGTCGAGCGGAAGGCCTCGGTTGCGCACGGGGCGTGACGTGAAGCGATGCGTGCTGTAACGCCCGCCGCGCCAGCGTCCCGTTGCCTGTCCGGGGATTGGCTGACGCTCGAAGAATGAGTATGTTCGATAGGAGCCGTTTTCAGTCTCCATGTCAGCATTGTTAGGGGAGCCGTATGGGTGACATCATCAATCTGCGGCAGGCGCGCAAGGCCAAGGTGCGGAAGGATAAGGAGCAGGTGGCGGCTGCAAATCGGGCGAAGTTCGGCCAGACTAAGGCTGAGCGTGAGGTGCGGCGGATCGAGGAGGCGCGGCAGGATCGGCTGTTGGACGGTAGCCGACGGGATGGTGACGTCGACCCGGTTGAATAGTGTTTAGGACTGCAAGCAATCTTCGAAGGCTTTTTAGGTCAAATGAGATGAATGGATGTTCATCTCTCTCGCGTCTGCAACAATTCGTCTCTTTGGAAAATCAACTCATCGTGAATCCGTGACCATGTCTGCGGTCAATTGAAAAGTTCGTTGGTTCAGCTTGGACTATGAGAGGATATATTCAATCTGCCCGCCCGGCTGGTGCCGCGATTGCCGCTGTTCTAGCCCTTGGTTCAACCTGTTCTTTCGCGCAGGAAACTGTTCCTGATGCGGGTTCGCCGCCTGTTGTGGTGCCGCCGCCGGTTGTAGCCCCTGCTGCGTCGGTCCCCCAGCCGATGGTTCAGCCGACCGCTTCGGTTGAGGAACGGCTGGATGCTGCGGTGGCTGCTTCGGAAGCCGAGGCGGCGGTGAAACCTGATGCTAGTCGGCCAAACGCGCGGACGGCTTCCACGCCGGTTCGAACTGCGCTGCGGGCGCAAGTTGAGCGGCCTGCTGCTGCGCGGGCGGTTGAACGGGCGGAGGCATCGCCCGAGCGCGAAGCTGCCGTTGTTCCGCAGCCTGTCGTGAGCGAAGCTGCGCCCGCCACACCGCCTGCCGCTGAGGCGCGTGAGGTTGGTGCTGCCGATGCTGGCACAAAGGAATCGCTCCTGTGGGCCTTAGGCGGTGGCGTGCTGCTGCTCGCGGGGCTGGGCGGGGCTGCCGCTGTTCGTCGCCGTCGCAACATTGCGGAGGGCGAGGAGGACGAGGCCGTCGCGGTCCCGGTCACTCCGATGGTCGACACTCCGCTCGTCGAAAAGCCTGTCGCGGTCGCGCCCACCTTTGTGGAGCGGGAACCGGTGGCTGAGCCTGCCATCATGCGTGCGCCGATGCGCGCGCCCCTTGCGGCCGGGGCTGCTTACGGCTCCAGTCTGGAGGCGATGGTCGCCGCCGCCCCGAGCGCGGAGAATCCGTTCCGCACGCATCGCAGGCGGCTGGCCCGTGCGCGGTTCCTGCTGGCGCAATGTGAGAAGGGCGAGCGAGCATCCTTTACCGATGCGCCTGCCCATGTGCCGCCGCAGACTATCCATGCCGAACCGCAGGTGCAGACCGTCTATCGGATGGGCGCGGATCGGAATCGCCGGATGACATTCAAGCCGCAAACGCGCTAAGTCACCGGACAATCAGCCAGACAGGGGCGGCATCGCACGGTGCCGCCCCGTTTGCATGACCTGCGCACGTCGATTCGGTTGCACTTGGGGCCGACCCCTGATACCGGCGCGCCGGTAATTTCGCGCCAGTTTTGCAGGCCAAGTTTGAAGGAAGGTCGCTCCACCCATGTCCGATAAGATCAACCGCATTGTCCTTGCCTTCTCGGGAGGGCTCGACACCAGCGTGATCCTGAAATGGTTGCAGCAGACCTACCAGTGTGAGGTCGTGACCTTTACCGCCGATCTGGGGCAGGGCGAGGAGCTGGAGCCTGCGCGGCAGAAGGCCAAGCTGATGGGCGTCAAGGATGAGCATATCTTCATCGACGACCTGCGTGAAGAGTTTGTGAAGGACTATGTCTTCCCGATGATGCGCGGGAACGCGATGTATGAGGGGCTGTATCTGCTGGGCACGTCGATCGCCCGCCCGCTGATCGCCAAGCGGCAGATCGAGATTGCGAAGATGGTCGGCGCGGATGCCGTCAGCCATGGCGCGACCGGCAAGGGCAATGATCAGGTGCGGTTCGAGCTGGGCTATTATGCGCTGTCGCCCGACATCAAGGTCATCGCGCCCTGGCGGGAATGGGATTTGGCCAGCCGCACCAAGCTAATCGAGTTCGCGGAGCAGCATCAGATTCCGATTCCGCGCGACAAGCGTGGCGAAAGCCCGTTTTCGACCGATGCGAACATGCTGCACACCTCCTCCGAGGGCAAGGTGCTGGAAGATCCGTGGGAAGAAGTGCCGGACTATGTCTTCTCGCGTACGGTGAACCCGGAGGACGCGCCCGACGCGCCGGAATATATCACGGTCGATTTCGAGCGTGGCGACGGCGTCGCGATCAACGGCGTGGGCATGAGCCCGGCGACTTTGCTGGAAACGTTGAACGAATATGGCCGCAAGCATGGCATCGGTCGGCTCGATCTGGTCGAGAACCGCTTCGTTGGTATGAAGTCGCGCGGCATGTACGAAACGCCGGGCGGCACCATCTATCACCTTGCCCATCGCGGTATCGAGCAGCTGACGCTGGATCGCGGTGCGGCGCATCTGAAGGATGAGCTGGCGCCCAAATATGCCGAGCTGATCTATAACGGCTTCTGGTTCTCGCCCGAGCGCGAGATGTTGCAGGCCGCGATTGACCATAGCCAGGAGAAGGTGACGGGGACGGTTCGGCTGAAGCTCTATAAGGGCGGCGTTCAGGTCGTGGGGCGGAAATCGCCTTATTCGCTCTACAGCGAGAAGGTTGTCACGTTCGAGGATGATGCGGGCGCCTATGATCAGCGCGATGCGGCGGGCTTTATCAAGCTGAATGCGCTGCGTCTGCGGCTGTTGGGGCGGCGGGACGGCTGATCGGGGTGAGGTAGCGCCTCGCCTCCTGAGATCCCAGCTTGCGCTGGGATGACGGGGGTGGGGGGAGGCTCGCCCTCGTTACATATTGCGACAATTTAGCCCGTGACATGACAAGTTTGCGGGACAAGTCTTCCTCATAAGGGGTTTCAGGAGCGGCGATGGCCGTTCGTGACCCCTTGGAAGGAAGAGACGAGATGATTCGCAAATTTTTGGGCACCGCTGCTGTCGGCGCGCTGTTCGTTGGCGGGCTGGCCGCCTCGCATCTGGCGCTGGCGCAGCCGGGCGATGCTGGTCCGGGCGGCCGTCATGGCAGCATGATGGCGATGGCCGACGCGAACAAGGACGGGAAGATCAGCAAGGCTGAACTGACCGCAGCGCTTGATGCGCGGTTCGCGAAGATGGACGCCAATCACGACGGCAAGCTGACAAAGGAAGATCGGGAGATCAGCCGTCAGGCGCGGCTGGACCAGCGCTTTGCCGCGTTGGACACCGACCGCAACGGGCAGATCAGCAAGGCCGAGTTCGCCGCCGGGCATCAGGGCCGCTGGGGTCGCGGGGATGGCAATCGCGAGGGGCGTGACGGGCGGGAAGGCCACCGCTTTGGCGGGCGCGGCCATCATGGCTTTGACGGCGGCATGATGTTTCATGGGCGTGGCGGCCGGGGTGGCGAGGCGATGAAGGACGGCGTTCTGACGCGTGCCGAGTTCATGGCCCGGCCGCTCGCGATGTTCGACAAGGCGGACAGCAACAAGGACGGCTTTGTGACGGCGGATGAAATGAAGGCCGCGCGTCAGGCGATGCGTAAAGCCTGGCAGGCCCGCCGTGGTGCGGAGGCCGCGCCGAAGAACTGATCATAGGGGAAGGGTGGGGGATGCGTCCTTCACCCTTCCAAGCTGCTGATAGTCGTGACAGATATTGCCCATGAGTGAAAAACCCCATCTGCTGCTCGTCGATGACGAGCGTTCGATCCGCGAGCCGCTGGCGCAATATCTGTCGCGCAACGGATTCCGTGTGACTGCCGTCGAAAGCGCGGCGGAGGCGCGGGTGCGGCTCAATGCCAATGCGATCGACCTTGTGATCCTGGACATCATGATGCCGGGCGAGGATGGGCTGTCGCTGTGCCGCCATATTCGCGAGACGAGCGAGATTCCCGTCATCCTGCTGACCGCCAAGTCGGAAGAGACCGACCGGATCGTCGGGCTGGAGATGGGGGCGGACGATTATGTGCTGAAGCCCTTTTCCCCGCGCGAACTGGTGGCGCGGATCAAGGTGATCTTTCGCCGCGTGGCGACGGGTGGCCAGCGGGTCACGGCGCCTGATGGGGCGACCTATGCCTTTGCGGGCTGGCTGCTCAAGACGCAGGAGCGGGTGCTGGTGGATCAGGAAGGCGTGGCGCTGCCGCTATCGACCGCCGAATATAATCTGATGATGGCCTTTGCGACGCGGCCCAATCAGGTGCTGAGCCGCGACCAGTTGCTCGACATCACGCAGGGGCGGGAGGCCAATGCGTTCGACCGGGCGATCGACAATCAGATCAGTCGGTTGCGCAAGAAGATCGAGCCTGACCCCAAGAATCCGACGCTGATCAAGACGGTGTGGGGCGGCGGCTATACGCTGTCCGCCGATGTGAGGAAGCTGTGAGGCGCTTTCGCCTTTGGCCGCAGAGCCTGGTCGGGCAGATCATCGTCCTGGTGGCAATCGCGCTGTTCGTGGCGCAGGCGATCAATTTCGGGCTGCTGCTGCGGGAGCGCAATCGGCTGACGCTGACGGCGCAGACGGCGCCGGGGGTTTACCGCATCGTCGATGCGCTGGACAGCCGGGGCGAGGCACCCACGCGCAATCGGCCGCCGAGGGCGCGCTTCTTCGATGCTCCGCCGACGTTGACGGGCGAGCGGCGGCCGGAGGTCGAGCGGCGCGCGCTGGCGATGTTCGCGGATGTGGGGCTGCCCGTGCGATCGGTGCGCGTGGTTGAGCAGGACCGGCCGCCGCCGATGCGCCGGATGGACAATATCAGGATGCGCGCCATGGGCGACATGCGGGGTGAGCCGCGCGGCGGGCGGCTGACGATGGCGGCCGAATATGCGCCCGGACAATGGGTCGTGACCCAGACGCGGGCGGGCAACCGGGCGCCGCGCTTTGGCGGGTGGCTCGTGGGGCAGACGCTCATTCTGTATGTGATCGTGCTGTTGCCGCTGCTGTGGGTCGGGCGACGGCTGGCGCGGCCTTTGGGGCAGTTGACGCGGTCGGCGCAGCAGTTTGCGCGCACGGGATCGGCCGATGCGGTGGAAGAGCGTGGGCCGGGCGATGTGCGGGAGCTGACCACCGCGTTCAACGCGATGCGCGGCCGGATCTTTGCGATGCTGGATGAAAAGGACCGGATGCTCGGCGCGATCGGCCATGATTTGCGCACGCCGCTGGCGTCGCTGCGGGTGCGGACGGAGTCGGTGGAGGATGAGGGCGAGCGGGCGCGCATGTCGCAGACCATCGACGAGATGAATCGGATGCTGGAGGATATCCTTTCACTGGCGCGGGCGGGACGGAGCACGGAGGCGGCTCAGAAGGTTGATCTTTCCGCGCTGGCCGATGCGGTGGTGGAGGATTTCATTGAGCTGGGATCGCCTGCGGAGATGGCGGATAGCGCGCGGGCGGTGGCTTCGGTCCGGCCGCAGCAGATCAGACGGGCGCTGCGCAATTTGATCGAGAATGCGATCGTTTATGGCGAGCGGGCGCATGTGTCCGTGGTGCGCGAGGATGGCGCGATCCGGATCGTCGTGGCGGATGATGGGCCGGGTATCAGCGAGGATCGGATGGAGGAGATGATGGAGCCGTTTACGCGGCTGGAGGGATCGCGGAACCGGGAGACTGGCGGGGCTGGGCTGGGACTGGCGTTGGTGCGGGCTATCATGGCGGAGCATGGGGGCGCGCTTAGGCTGGCGAACCGGGTTGGCGGTGGGCTGGAGGCGAGTTTGGTGTTGCCGGTTTGAGCGGGGATGGTGGCAGATACGAATTCCCCTCCCGCAGGCGGGGGGGCTAGGGGTGGGCGCGAGCGCAGCGAGCTTTCGGGCTAGCCGTTAAAAACAAGTCCGGCGTTGCGCTGGCCCACCCCCAACCCCTCCCGCCTGCGGGAGGGGAGCAGATTCGCAATCCGATCGCTCAGTGCTTGCCCGGCTTGCTAGACGTCCCGGGCGCGGTTGGGTTGAGCAACTGGACCCCGCTAGGCAATCCGGTGCCGCCCATGTCGATCCTGGTCACCTCTTCGCGCGCTATCCGGGCCGGGTTGTCGCGTTCCTTGATGGCGGCCTTGGTCGCCTCGTCTGGCGCCTCGTCGTCGCTGCTGTCGCTGCCACGGGTCCAGCCGAGGATGATCGACATGCGGCGGTTGCGTGGGTCGTAGACATTGCCTTTGGCAAAGGGCTCGCGGTCGGCGACGCCTTCGATGCGGGCGAAGCGGTCGTTGCCGATGCCGCTCGCCGCCAGCGTCTTGCGCGTGGCTTCGGCGCGGGCGGACGATAGCATCCAGTTGTTCATGCTCTGGCCCGAGCTATAGGGCAGGCCATCGGTATGGCCGCGCACGATCAGCGGGTTGGGCATGCCGCGCACGACGCCTGCTACTTCGCTGACGAGATCACGCGCCTGCGGCAGTAGATTGTCGGTGCCCATGGCGAACATCGCGAAATTGGATTCATCGATCAGGTCGATGCGCAGCCCCTCGCGGGTTTCGGTGAAGCGGACGTTGCGGCGCAGCTTGTCCATGCCCTTCTTGCGGGCCATGCGCGCTTCCAGTTCCTTCTTCACCGCCTCGAACTTGGCGCGGTCGGCGGCGCGGGTGGCCTTGCCGCCCTGATCCTTGGTGCCGGTCGCGTCGCGCGGGATGGTGATGGCAAGGTTGCCCTGACCGCCGGTCGTGGGATAATTTTCCTTGCTGACCATGCTATCGCCGCCGAACAGGCCGCTCGACCCGGCCGAGGACATTTTCAGTTCGACCAGCGTCGGCGTGAAATAGTCGGCGAGGCCCTTGCGCTGCTTTTCCGTGGTCGCGCCCAGCAGCCACATCAGCAGGAAGAAGGCCATCATCGCCGTCACGAAGTCGGCATAGGCGACTTTCCATGCGCCGCCATGATGGCCGCCATGACCATCGACGATGATCTTCTTGACGATGATTGGCCGGGGTTCGGGCTCGTTCCCGCCGCGCTTCTTTTCGGCCATGGCTTATTTGCCCCGCATGCCGTCGAACACTTCGGCGAAGGCCGGCTGGTTCGCATGGGTGAGGCTGGAGCGCGCCGCTTCGATGACGAGCGGCTGGGGGTGGCCATGGAGCGAGGCGATGATGATCTGCTTGACGACATGGTACATGGAGCCATCCGCCTCGATCACCGCGCGGCAGCGATTGGCGAAGGGACCGACCATGCCATAGGCGAGCAACACGCCGAGGAAGGTGCCGACGAGCGCCGAACCGATCATGCCGCCAAGGATTGCTGGGGGCTGGTCGATCGATCCCATGGTCTTCACGACGCCCAGAACCGCCGCGACGATGCCGAGAGCGGGGAGGGCGTCGGCCAGCCCCTGAAGATTGTCGGCGGGCTTTAGAGCTTCGTGGTGGTGCGTTTTGAGCGCGTTATCCATGACCTCTTCGACCGCATGCGGATCGAGCGTACCCGAGGACACGACCACCAGACGCAGCGTGTCGCTCATCAGGTGGATCAGCGTCTTGTCAGCCATCAGGCGGGGATATTCGGAGAAAATCGTCGAGCTGGCAGGGTCCTCGATATGCGGCTCCAGCGCCACCGGGCCTTCGACGCGCAGCGTCTTCATCAGGCGCGAGACGAGGAAGATGCAGTCGAGAAAATCCTGCTTCTTATATTTGGGGCCTTTGAACACCTTGCCAACGCCGCCGCCCAGCGCCTTCAGGTCCGCGCCCGAATTGCCGATGATCAGCGCGCCGACAGCGGCGCCGCCGATGATGAGCATTTCATGGGGCAGGGCGTGGAGAACGGGACCGATGTCGCCACCCGTGAAGATGAAGCCGCCAAATACCATGACGAGCAGCACGACCAGGCCAATGAGTGCGAACATGAGTACCCCTGAAAAATTCTGCCCGCTGGGCTTTTACCCGACGACGCAAGATGCGCTTTCGTCAGATGGTTAACGCCCAATGGTTAGCGGGAGGTTTAGGATGGCGGATTTTTTCGGCCGTTCTCGTTCTTTCCCGTCATCCCAGCGGAGGCTGGGATCTCGTCGGCGTGGTGCGTCCTCTCCTGAGATCCCAGCTTTCGCTGGGATGACGGAGTGAGGGGGAACGGCGGAGTAAGAAGGGGCGACGCGTAAGAGGGGAGCGCCGCAGCCTGAAAACTTAGCGGATCAGGTCGAACAGTGTCTGCTGGTTGATGCGTGCGAAGGCGGACTGAGCGGCTTCGAGCTGCAGCAGCTTGCTCTTCACGGAGGAGATGACTTCGGAAAGGTCGGTCGATTCGAGGCCCTGACGGCGTTCCTTCAGGTCCAGATCGACGCTGGTCAGCCGGTTGCCGGTCACGTCCAGCCGGTCGCTACGGACGCCTTGCTTCGCCTGTTCGATGGTGACGTGGCTCTGCCCCGCCTTGATCGCGGACAGCGCCGATTGGAGGTCAGCGTCGGTGCCGCCCTGCAAGGCGGTGAGCGCCTGGCCCAATATGTCGTCCAGCGTCATGGGCGTTCCGCCGACGTCGATCCCTTCCGAAACCTCCTGCCGGGTGCCGACCACTGCCAGATTGAGCCCGCGGCTCACGGGAACCAGTACGCTCTGCGTGTCGTCGAATACCGGCACGCCCTGATAGTCGGTCTGATTAAGCAGCGAGCCGATGGCCTCGCGAATGCCCTTCACATCTTCAAAGATCGCGGTGCGCTGCGCGTCGTTGAGCGATCCGTTGCGGGCAGAGGTCACCAGTTCCTGCGCGCTGATGAGCAGGGTGTTGATTTCGTCCAGATTAGATTCGGCGTTGGCCGCGCGGCCGGTGCCATAGCTGACATTGGCCTGCCAGGCCGATTGCTGTGCCTGCTCCTTGCCGATTTCGGACACCTGCACCCAAGCCAGGGAATTGTCCGATGGCTTGTTCAGTGTGATGCCGGTCGAAATGGCGGTCTGCCCTTCGATGATGCCCTGAGACAATGTCTGCTGACGACGGATTTCGGCGATCAGCGTCTTGTTGGTGATGCCTACCATGGGTCAGCCCTTTCAAATGATCTGCAGAATGGCGTCGACAGTTTCCTTCGCGATCTGAAGGATTTTCGCCGAGCCGGAATAGGCCTGCTGCAACCGGAGCAGTTCGGCCGCTTCCATGTCGAGATCGACGCCGCTGACCGCTTCGCGCGCGGCGATCGCCTGATCACTGCGGCCCTGAGCGGTTGTCTGTTCGGCCTTGATGGAGGAGAGCAAATTCGCCTGCGTCGCGATGATCGACGTCCACCCCTGTTCGACGCTGCCATTGCCGCGCAGGACGGTGCCCGCGTCCAGCAAGTTGCCGTTGAGCCTTCCGTCCGTCGATTTGGTCGCCAGCGCCGTGGGATCGGTGATCAGCGCGGTGACGCTCGCCGCTGTCGTGCCGGAGAGGAGCGCTGCGCCCGCCACGTTCGCGTCAGTACGGCCCTGCGCGTGCCAGTTGTTCACGTCCGTCACGAACTGCTGCGCCAGCGTGTCCAGGCTGGTGCGGCGCTGCGCCGTTATGTCGGCCGAGGAAAAGAGGCCGCCGAGCGTCCCGTTGGAGGGTGCGGGCAGTGCCGTGCCGCCAGCGGTGGCTAGCGCCAGGGTGCCATTGGCATTGACGGTCAGCGCCAGCGCCGTCGCATTGTCGCCCTGCACGATCGTCGTGCCATTATAGTTGATCGTCGCCACGTCATGCGCGCCGAAGCTGATGTCGACATTGAGATTGGCCGACAGCGTGTTCAGCGCCGCGTCGCGGCCGTCCAGCAACTGCGCATAGGCCGATGTCCCGGGCTGCGCGCGAAGCAGGCTGTTGTTGATGCCCGCCAGCTGCGACAGCGACCGGTTGATGGTTTCGACCGACGCGGTCGCTTCGGTGGCGATGCCGCTGGATACCTGCGACAGGTCGGCCGAAGTGCGCTGGAATGCTTCGGCGACGCGATTGATGCTGTCGAGCGTGGTGACGCGGAGCGATCGGTCGCTGGGGCTGGCGGCGAGCTTGTCGATATTCTGGTACATGCCCGTCATCAGCTTACCGATGCCGGTATCCGTGTCGTTGAGCGCGCCTTCCAGATCGGTCATCCAGCGCAGCCGCGCCGTAGAACTGCTAAGCGCCATCCCGCTGGAGCGGACGGCGGCATCCAGATAGGGATCGGCGGCGCGGGCGACGCCCGATACTTCGGTGCCGCCGAAATTGGCGCGGGCGATATAGGTCGCCATCGTCGCCGTGGACGAACCGGACTCGACGGTCGTCAGCGACCGGCGCGAATAGCCTTCCGTGCTGGCGTTCGCGATATTTTCCGAAATCGCGGCCATCGCCTGGCGGTAGGCTTTCGTGCCCGAGGCACCGATGATGAAGAGGTCGCTCATGCACCCTTATCCGGTGTTACCGGAGCGGCGGGGGCTTTCGGCATGCGGCTTTCATATTGGCGCAGCAGCATTTCCGCGATGCCGAGTGCGCCCTTTTCCGCCATCGTGTCGGCGGTGCGCGCGTCGGACATGTCGCGAAACTGTTCGGTGGCGCTCGAATCGAAGATGCCTTCGCCGCCGCCTGACTGGCGCATGGTGCCGATCATCTGGCGCAGGAAGATTGCCTCGAACTGCTTGGCGGTCTTCTCCAGCTGCGCCTTTTCGGGCGACGCGGTGGGCTGAACCCCTTTGGAAATCGCGTTTATCTGCATCACAACACCACCAGTTCAGCCTTCATCGCGCCTGCCTGCTTCAAGGCTTCGAGGATCGCGACCATGTCTGCGGGAGAGGCTCCAATGGCATTCACCGCTTTCACTATATCGGCCAGCGATGCTCCACCTTTAAAATTAATCATCGGTTTCTTTTCCTGATCGATCGAAATCGAGCTGGAAGGCTCCATCGCGGTGCGCCCTTGCGAGAAGGGTGCGGGCTGGACGATGCGCGGGCTTTCGTTGACGCTGACGGTCAATTTGCCATGCGCGACGGCGGCCGGATGGATCCTGACCGCGCCGTTTATGACGACGGTGCCAGTGCGGGCGTTGACGATGACCTTGGCGGGTGCGTCGGCGGGCTTGACCTCGATATTCTCGATCATGCCCATCATCATGATGCGGTCGGTCGCGCCGGGGGCTGCGTCGATGTTCACCGAGACGGCGTCGGTCGCACGGGCGCGGTTGTCGCCAAAGGTGCGGTTGATGCCGTCCGCCACGCGCAGGGCGGTGGTAAGGTCGGCTTCGGCGAGGTTGAAGGTGAGGGTGGGCGCCGTGTCGAAGCCCGTCGCGACTGCGCGCTCGACCGTTGCACCGCCGGGAATGCGGCCAGCCGAGGGGATGTTGACGGATACCTGGCTGCCATCCGCGCCGGATACGCCAAGGCCGCCGACGGCAAGGTTGCCCTGCGACATGGCGTAGATTTCGTTATCCGCGCCGCGCAGGGGCGTCATGATGAGCGTGCCGCCGCGTAGCGACTTGGCCTTGCCCAGCGCGGAGACGGTGACGTCGAGACGCTGGCCGGGCTTGGCGAAGGCGGGAAGGTCTGCGGTCACCAGCACGGCGGCTGCGTTTTTGAGCGAGGGGTTGATGCCCTGCGGCAGCGTCAGGCCGAAGCGCGAGACCATGCCCTTCACGCCCTGCGTCGCATAATCGAGGCTGTCGTCGCCCGTGCCCGCGAGGCCGACGACGATGCCGTAGCCGGTCAGCTGGTTGGGGCGGACGCCCTGGAACGTGCCGAGATCCTTGATGCGTTCGGCATGAGCCGGAACGGTCACCAGACTGGCGAGGGCCAAGCCGGTCGCGATCAGAAGATATTGGAACAGGCGGGTCATGGCTCTGCCGGTCTCCATCAGAAGGGGCTGATCATCGAGAAGAAGCGTTGCAGCCAGCCCTGACGGCTCGCGCGGGCGATTTCGCCCTTGCCGGTGTAGATGATCTTGGCGTCGGCCACGCGCGTGGACGCGATGCGGTTGTCGGGCGTGATGTCCGCCTGACGGACGAGGCCGCTGATCTGGATATACTCGTCGCCGCGATTGAGCGTCAGCGCCTTTTCACCCTTCACCAGCATCGTGCCGTTGGGATAGACCGCCGCGATCGTCACGGTGATTTCGCCGTTCAACGCATTGGACTGGGTCGCATTGCCCTTGCCCGTGAAGCCCTGATCGCCGCTTGCCGCGATGTCGCTGGCGGAGAAGAGCTTGGAGAGGGGGCCGGTGCTCGGTGGCGTCAGGCCGATGCTGCCGCTGCGGCTGGTGTCGGCCGAATTTGTCTTGGTCGCCTGCGTGCGTTCGACCAGCACGATGGTGATAATGTCGCCGACGCTCTGCGCCCGCGCGCCGCTGGTAAGCGGGGTGTAGCCCATCGACGCCTGGAAGATCGAGCCGTTGGCCACCGGGACGGCAGGGGCGGCAACGATGGTGGGGGCAAAAAATTGCCGCTCGGCATCGCGCTTTTTGCCGGCCATTGCCGGGGTGGTGGCAAGGGCGGTTGCCGTGAGGAATAAAACAGCCGTTCGGGCTGTTCGAACGAGCCGCTTGTCTCGTTCGAATGTCGAAGCCCTTCCCTTTCTTTTTGAAGAAGTGAAGCCCTTCGACAAGCTCAGGGCGAACGGTGTGTGGGGGGAAGTCATCAGTCCGCTCACAGCTGCTGATTGACGTACTGGAGCATTTCGTCCGTCGCCTTGATCATCTTGCTGTTCACCTCATAGGCGCGCTGCGTTTCGATCATGTCGACCAATTCCTCGACGACATTGACGTTCGAGGTTTCAAGGTTGCCCGAGCGGATCATGCCGCGACCATCGAGGCCAGCGACGCCGACTTGCGGGGTGCCGCTGGCGGCGCTTTCAGTCAGCAGGTTGCCGCCGATCGGCTGGAGGCCCGCCGGGTTCATGAAGCTGGCAAGTTCGACCTGACCAAGCTGGGTCGGTTCGGTCTGGCCCTGAAGCGTCGCGGTGACGGTGCCGTCATTGCCGATGGTGATGCCGGTCGCGCCCTGCGGCACGGTGATCTGCGGGATGAGGGGCAGGCCGTCGCTGGTGACGATCGCGCCTTCCGCCGTGGTGCTGAAATTGCCCGCGCGGGTATAGGCGGTGGTGCCATCCGGGCGCTGGACCTGGAAGAAGCCGGAGCCTTCGATCGCCATGTCGAGCGCGTTGCCGGTTTGCTGCAACGTGCCCTGCGTGTTGATCTTGCTGGTGCCCTGCATCGCGACACCGGAGCCGAGGTTGAGGCCGGTCGCGAATTTGTTTTCGCTGTCCGAATTGGCGCCTGCGGCCACCATCTGCTGGTAGGCGAGCGTTTCGAAATCGGCGCGGTCGCGCTTGAAGGCGGTCGTGTTGACGTTCGCCAGGTTGTTCGCGATCACGCGCATCTTCGTGTTCTGCGCGTCGAGGCCGGTGCGGGCGACGTGAAGGGCTGCGTTGGTCATGGTCTAACTCCGTGATGCCGTCAGGCTTGCCCAATGGCTATGCTCAACGAAAAGCAAGGTTCGTGCCAAATTAACCATCAAGCCGCATGAGAGACGCGCCGCCGTCGTCGAGCTGCTTGGCGGTGTCGATCAGTTTCACCTGCGTTTCCCACGCCCGGCTGGCTTCGATCATGTCGACCAGTGCTGAGGTCGCGTTGACGTTGGAGCCTTCGATCGAACCGCCGGTAACGGTCGCCAGCGGATCGGTCGGCAGGACGCCGCCATTGGTTTCGCGGAAAAGGCCGTCCGTGCCCTTGGCGATGCTGGAGCCGACTGCGCGGACGAGCTTCAGCCCATCGACACGCTGCGGGTTTGCCGGGTCGCCGCCCTGCGGCACGCCCCAGATGCTGCCATCCTGCGAGATGGAGACGCTGTCCATCTGCGGCAAGGTGATGGGGCCGCCTTCGCCCAGGACGGGAAGGCCGTCGCCGGTCGTGAGGAGGCCGCTGTCGGAGACCTTAAGGTCGCCCCGGCGCGTATAGGCTTCGCTGCCGTCCGCGGCCTGAACGGCGAGCAGTGCATCGCCGTTCATGGCCACGTCCAGCGGATTGCCGGTTTCGACGACCGCGCCCTGCGCCATGTCGGACGCGATCACCTGTTCGGACGCCTGCGCCCGCGTTTCGAAACCATCGCCCTTGATCCAGCGCGTCTCTGCATTGGCGATCTCGGCGCGGAAGCCAACCGTGTTGACGTTCGCGAGGTTGTTGGAGATCGACGCCTGCCGCGCCATCGCGCCGCGCATTGCGGTGAGTGCCGTGTTGACGAGCCGGTCCATGGGTGAATCCTGTTTCTAGCGAGATCAGCTTTGATGCCGTCATCCCCGCGGAGGCGGGGATCCATCTCCTGAACGCGGCGCTTGGTGCTACGCCTGGAGAAGGTTTCCCGCCTCCGCGGGAATGACGGTTTAGGTTTTAGGTGCGCATGTTCACGATGGTGGTCGACAGCGTGTTGGCCGCTTCGATCGCCTTCGAGTTCGCCTGGAAGTTGCGCTGGGCCGAGATCAGGGCGACCAGTTCTTCCGTGATGTCCACGTTGGCGCGTTCGAGAGCGCCCGAGCGAACCGAGCCGTAAAGGCCGCTATTGCCGGTGCCGAAGCGCGGCGCGCCGCTGGCCGAGGTAGAGGTCCAGTGCGCGTCGCCCTGCTGACGCAGGCCGTCCTGGCTGTTGAACGCCGCCATGGCGGTGGTGCCGAGATAGACGGTGGAACCATCGGCATAGACGCCGGAGATTTGCCCGTCCTTGCCCACGCCGACGCTGTTCAGCTGATTACCGGTGCCGCCAGCGGGCCAGTTGGTGGGAACCTGAAGGTCGGCGAGGTCGGCTGAAGTCAGGGTGCCAGCGGCAAGGCCGGCTGCGATGGCCGCGCTGGGCTGGCCAGTCGTGGGATCGACGGGGATGACCTGAACGCGTGCGCCCGTGGTATCGACCACGTAGCGGTCTTCGGTCAGGGACAGGGCGCCGTTACGCGTGAAGCTGACCTGGCTGTCGCCGGTGCGCTTGACGGTGAAGAAGCCTTCGCCGGTGATGGCGAGGTCCAGCGTCTTGTCCGTGCCCTCGATCGTGCCTTGCGTGAACTGCTGGGTGATGCCCTGCACGCGCGCACCCTGACCAGCGACCTGCGTGGTCGTCTGCATCGGCGCGGCGGCGAAGATGTCGCCGAACACGGCCTTGCTCTTCTTGAAAGCGGTGGAGTTCACGTTCGACACATTGTTGGCGATGGTGGCCAGATCGGTCTGTGCGGCCTTCAGGCCGGAAAGCGAGATGTAGAAGGACATGGCGTTACTCCTTGGGTGAAAAGGATTTGGTGGGTGATAAGGTTAGGAGAGTGAAATGGCGTCTGACGGGCTGTAGCTGCCCAATGCGGTGATGAGTTTTGAGGCGCTGCCGTCAGCGGGTGACTGGACGGCGGCGATGGTGGCCCAGCTGGCGACACGCGACGGCGAAGCGCCATTCACGCGAATCTTGAGGGCGTCGGTGGCAACCCTGTTTCCGGCTTCGTCCTTGCCGTCCCAGTAGAAATTGACGTCGCCTGCAGATCGGTTGCCAAGGTCGATGGTCTTCAGCACATTGCCGTTGCCGTCCATCAGGTCGACGCTCGCGCCGCTGGTTGCGTCGGCGAACGTGACCTGGCCGATATACTGGCCAGCGGCATCAGGCGCGACGATGTTGCTTTGGACCAGCATTGACTTGCCGATCCAGCTGGCGGCATCGCCCAGGCGCGAACCGGTCAGCTGCGAGGCGAGGCCCTTCAGCGTCTGGTTCATTTCCGCGATGCCGCTGGAGTTGGTGATGGTCGCCATCTGGGCCACCATCTGCGCGTTATCCATCGGCGCGAACGGGTCCTGCGTCTGCATCTGGGCGGTGAGCAGGCGCAGGAAATCCGCCTGGCCCATCTCCGCCTTGCCGGTGCCGACATTCTTGTAGGGGTTATAGGCCGACAGCCCTGCGCTGTCGGTGACGGTCGAGGTCGTGCTCATTTGCCGATCCTTATGGTTTCGAGCATCAGCGACTTGGCGGTGTTCAGCACCTGCACGTTGTTCTGATACATGCGGGCGGTTTCGATCATGTCGACGAGCTCCGCGCTGCTATCCACGGCCGATTCCCAGACGTCGCCATTCTTGTCGGCGAGCGGGTGATTGGGGTCGTGGCGCTTGGTCGGCTTGGCGTCGGTGGTGAGGACGCTGGCGACCTTCACCGTGGACACGCCGGGCTTGTCGGTGACCGATTCAAAAACGGGCTTGATGGCGCGATAGGCGGACGCCTCGCTGCCGGTTACGTTGCCCGCGTTCGCCATGTTGGAGGCGGTCGCGTTCAGGCGGACCAGCTGCGCGCTCATGGCGCGGCCGGCGATGTCGAAGACGTTCATGGGGCCAGAGCCGCTCATGCTCATTCTCCCTTCAGGGCGCGAGTGACGGTGTTGATGCGGCCCTCAAGGAAGGAGAGGGTCGTGCGATATTTGACGGCGTTTTCGGCGAACAGCGTCTGTTCGGTGCTGAGTTCGACGGTGTTGCCGTCGAGGCTGGGCTGAAGCGGGACGCGATAGCCCATGCTGTCATCGACCGCTTTGCCGACATCCGCGATTGAGCTGCCCTGCTGGCGCGTCGTCGCTTCCTTCAGCGCTGACTCGAAATCGATGTCGCGCGCCTTGTAACCGGGGGTCGAGGCATTCGCGATGTTGGACGCGAGCAGGGACAGGCGTTGCGAGCGAAGCGCCAGCGCCTTTCCATGTATCCCGAACAGTCCGTCTTCCAGCGACATTTCCGTCTTTCCGTCTTTTTGCCCCGAGGGGCCTAAAAGTTGCGGGTCATCCGCCGTTCTGAAGCCTGAAGGCGTGAACCGCGGGTGATCCGAACGGGTATTCGCAAGAGCCGTGCCAATTTGCGTGGGTGACGCATCGGCAATGGCGAGAATGGCGGAAATCCGTGGGTTCGGGTGAAAGAGACGGCAGGGGCGGCAGGATTTTGCCGGTCTCTGGCAAGACTTTGCCGCAGGTGATCCGGGTGAATGGGGGATTGGTTGATGTTCGGGATTTTGGCGCAACTCTTCGATCCCGTGACGCTGATCATCATGATTGCGGGCGTGGGCGCGGTGGCGCTGTTTCAGAATGGTGGCCCGGCGATTGGGCGAGGGTTCGCGGCATTGGTGCCGCTGCTGCGCGCCGATCCGGACAAGGATCAGGCGACGGCGCGAGCGGCATTGCTGAAGATCGATCAGGTTGCGCAGCTGCGCGGCCTTGCCTGCACCGACCGGGTGAAGACGGCCAATCCCTTCCTGGCTGAAGCGGCGCGCCGCCTAGCCAACAGTGAAAAGACCGAGCAGTTCGAGATTTGGGCGGCGCAGGCGCTGGCCGACCGGGCGCGTCGTCATGGCGGTGCGCGCAACGTATGGCTATCGATCGCCGATGCCGCGCCTGCACTTGGCATGGCGGGCACCATATTGGGCCTGATCGGCATGTTCGCGGCGATGGATGACCCAGCGGCGCTGGGTCCGTCCATGGCGCTGGCGCTGCTGACGACGCTATATGGCGTGGTGATTGCCAATGTCATTGCCGCTCCCATAGCGAGCCGTCTTGCCGACCTGTCGGAGCGTGAGTTGGCATGGCAGAAGGAAGCGGTCACCCGCATGGTCGCCATCGCCCGGCGCGAAAATGTGACGACGCTGCGGGCGTCCATCCGCGAGGTTGCGTGATGACCGCTGCCGCATCGCAAGCCCGGCGCAATCGGTGGGCGGTGAGTTTCGCCGATCTGTTGTTGTTGTTGCTCGGCTTCTTCATCTTGCTTCAGGCGAGCGGGCAGAAGCGCGATGCCATGCTGGCGCAGGTGCGTCAGCAATTTGGCGGGCGCGCGGTTGCCAAGGATATGGAATTGCGCGCGGCGGAGCTGTTCCTGCCGGACGAGGCTTTGTTGTCCGATCGGGGCAGGGCGGCGCTCGCCAGGGTTGGCGCTGGCTTGCGGCGAGGAACGGGCAGGATCGACGTCAGCAGCATCGGCACCGATCCAGCGCGGCGGCGGTTCGATCCATGGGATCTGGCTGCGGCACGACTGGGCGCCGTGGCGCGCGAGTTGAAGGCGCAAGGGCTGGGTGACGATCGGCTGCGAATCCGGGGCCTTGATCAGATGGATGGCGGCACGGGCAAGGGGCAGGTGATCCGCATCGGTGAAGCTGCCGGGCGGCGTTAACGACTTGTTAGCCATGTCGGATGCTTAATGCGTGGCATGAATCTGCCTGCATCCGGAGACCTTCTGTGAACAAGCTGCCCTTCATTGCCGCTATGGTGCTGGCCGCAGCGGCTGCTCCGCCTGCGCTGGCGCAGCAGAAATTCGAGAATCTCGATCGCCTGGACGGGCTGGTCGCGATGACCGTGGGCGCCAATATCGGTGAGCCAGGCGGCCCTGTCGCGCCGGTTGATCGGCGGCTGCGGCTGGCGGCTTGTCCGGTGACGCCCAGCGTCGAAGGGCCGACTTTCGGCGCGGCGATCGTGAAGTGCGATCCCCTTGGCTGGCGCATACGTGTGCCGCTGAGCGGTGGTGGGGCTGGTGCTATGACGCCGGTCGCCCGCTATGGTGCACCTGCTCGCCCGGCGCAGCGCGACATGGTGGTCAAGCGCGGCGACCCCGTCCAGCTGATCGCTGGCAATGCGAGTTTCAGCGTCTCGCGCGTGATGATCGCGGATGAAGATGGCGCCGTGGGCGACACCATCCGCGTGCGCGAGGACAAGAAAGCAGCGCCCGTTCTGGCGCAAGTCGTGGAAATGGGCACTGTGCGCATTCCGGGATTTAATGATTTTTGAACGCTGCCGTTATAGGATGAGCGGGACGAGTGAAGGATAGTTAGCCATGATCAAATCTGTCGGCCAGAATATGAGCGCCGCCATAGAGGCTTCCCGCTTGCGGGACAGCGGCAAGGCGCGCGCCTCTTCAGACAAGGGATCGGTAGGCGTGTCTTCTTTTTCAGCATCGGCCAGCCCGGCTGCGCGCATGGCGGCGGAAGGTGCGCCTGTGGACATAGATCGCGTCGCAGCGATCAAGGCGGCCATTGCGTCGGGCAACTATCCGGTCGATGCGGCTGCGATCGCCGACAAGATGCTCGCGCTCGACCTGTCGGTTAACGGGTAAGATAGTCTATGCCGCTCGGGCTTGCAGCGCTGGATGATCTTTTCTCGGCGTTCGAGGAGCTGCGCGCGGCGCTTGATGGCACCGACGTGGCGGCAATCGATGCCGCCGCATCTCATGTGAGCAGGAGCGCCGCCGCAGTGCGCGCGATCGGCGCATGGCGCGCGGATGATGCGATTCGCGAGAAGGTTACGGCGCTGCTGCCGATGATTGAGGCGGCGCGGGTGCGAATCAATGTGCTGACCGATCATGCGGGGCAGCGTCTGTCTTTGCTGGCGGCGCATGGGTCGACGCAGGCTCCGCTGGTTTACGGGCGGTAACGAGCTACACTTATTTCCGTTCGCCCTGAGCCTGTCGAGCCGAAGGCCGGCGAAGCCAACGGCTTTTCTTAGAAAGGGAAGGGCTTCGACAAGCTCAGCCCGAACGGTTTTAGAGTTTTTGATGTTGTGAAGCAGGCGCCCCAGAGGCGCCTTTTTTCATGCATGCTGAACGCGCCATCAATATTTATGGAGCGCGCGTTAACCAAATCTTGGCATAACCCTTGCTCTAATGGTCCCCGGTACCAACGGGGATTTTTCATTTGTCGGCTTTTGCAGACATATCAGCGACAGGCGCTTCGACCGGCAATCGCGTGACCAACGCGATTGCGATGGCGAGCCGCAGGACGGGCGTCGATTTCGCCTATCTGCTGGGCCAGGCCAAGATCGAGAGCAGCCTCAATCCCACGGCGCGCGCGAGCACTTCTTCGGCGCGGGGGCTTTATCAATTCGTCGATCAGAGCTGGCTTGCCGTCATCGACAAGCATGGCAGCGAATATGGGCTTGGCTGGGCCGCCGACATGATCAGCCGGGGCCAGAATGGCCGCTATTATGTCGCCGATCCGGACATGCGCCAGCAGATACTCGACCTGCGCAACCATCCCGAAACCGCCTCCGTCATGGCGGCGCAGCATGCCGCCGACAACAAGGCCTATCTGGAACAGCGGCTTGGCCGCGAGGCAGAGCCGGTCGATCTTTACCTCGCCCATTTCCTCGGCGTCGGTGGCGCGAGTAAGTTCCTGTCCGTTCACGACCGCGCGCCGGGCGCGACCGCCGCGTCGATGTTCCCGGCTGCTGCGCGGGCGAACCGTTCCATCTTCTACGATCGGTCGGGCAGTCCCCGCAGCTTTGCCGAAATCCGCGATCGGTTCGCGTCGAAGCTCCAGCGCGGTGTCGATTCGATCAACACCGGACCCATCCAATATGCCGACGCTTCGCTGCCCGAAGGCGCGAAGACCGTCCAGCCCGCCGATTATGTGCGGATCGAAACCCAGCGCCTTGCGAATGCGGCGGACGTCTCCGTCCGGCCCGACCCGCAGACGGCGCGTCTCGCCTATCTCATGCTTGCCACCCTCGGAAGGTAACGGCCCGATATGACTCCCGCCCAAGTCAAAGCGAAGATCTGGATGAGCGCCGCCAAGGGGGCGGTGTTGCCCATCGCGACGCTGATGGTCGTGCTGTTCATGATGGTGCCGGTGCCCGCGTTCATGCTGGACGTTGGTTTCATCACCAACATCATGATCTCGCTGGCGGTGCTGATGGTGGCGTTGAATGCCGCCAAGCCGCTGGATTTTTCGAGCTTTCCCACGGTGCTGCTGTTCGCGACCTTGCTGCGGCTGGCGCTGAACGTCGCATCGACGCGTGTCGTGCTGGTGCAGGGCCATGAGGGATCGGACGCGGCGGGGCATGTCATCGAGGCCTTCGGTCATTTCCTGATCGGCGGCGATTATGTCGTCGGCATCTTCGTCTTTGCGATCCTGATGATCATCAACCTCGTCGTCATCACCAAGGGCGCGGGCCGCGTGTCGGAAGTCAGCGCGCGCTTCACCCTGGACGCCTTGCCGGGCAAGCAGATGGCGATCGACGCCGACCTCAACGCCGGTTTGCTGACGCCTGAGGAAGCCAAGGTCCGCCGCCGCGAAGTGGCTACCGAAGCCGACTTCTACGGTTCGATGGACGGTGCGTCCAAGTTCGTGAAGGGTGACGCGGTTGCGGGCATCCTGATCCTTGCCATCAACATCGTCGGCGGCATCATCCTGGGCGTGGTCAGCCACGGCCTGTCGATGGGTGAGGCGGCGCAGACCTATATCGTCCTCGCCATCGGCGACGCGCTGGTGGCGCAGGTTCCCGCGCTGCTGCTCTCCATCGCCGCCGCCGCCATCGTGACGCGCGTCGGCAGTGAGCAGGAGCTTTCGGACCAGATCACCGGCCAGTTCGGATCGAGCAAGGCCTGGGCGCCGGTCGCCGCGATCCTGACCTTCCTCGGCATCCTGCCCGGCATGCCGCACATGATCATCCTGCCCGCCGCAGCACTTGCGGGCTATATCGCCTGGCATCTGCGCAAGACCGCCAAGGCAAAGGCCGCCGAGCCTGCACCAATGCCGGAGCCGGCTAACCCGGCGCTGATCGAATGGAACGACGTGTCGGACGGCGCGATCCTGGGCCTCGAAATCGGCTATGGCCTCATTTCGCTGGTCGATGAGCGCAAGGGCGCGCCGCTGATGGCTCGCATCACCGGCATCCGCCGCCAGTTGTCCAAGGAGCTGGGCTTCGTCGTGCCGATGGTTCGCGTGAAGGACAATCTGGCGCTGGAACCCAACCAGTATCGCATCACCATCGCTGGCGTGGTCGTGGGCGAGGACGAGATTTATCCCGACGATCTGCTGGCCCTCGACAGTGGCGCGCTGGAAGGCGTGGTGTCTGGCCGCGAGGCGAAGGACCCGACTTTCGGTCTGGACGCCGTGTGGATTTCCGCCGCCAAGCGCAGCGAAGCGGTGGTCTGCGGCTATACGGTCGTTGATCCGCCGACGGTCGTCGCGACCCACCTCAATCAACTGATCGCCATGAACGCCAGCGAGATGTTCGGTCTGGACGAAGCGCGCAAGCTGCTCGACAATCTGAAGGACGCCGCGCCGCAGCTGGTCGATGGCCTGACCCCCGGCACTCTCAGCCTGGTGCAGATTTCGGCGCTCTGCCGCGCTCTGCTGTCCGAAGGCATCGCGCTCAAGGACTTCCGCCGCATTTGCGAGGCGATGGTCGATGCCGCGCGGCCCGACATGAGCCATGAGCAGCTCGTCGAAGCCGTCCGTCAGCGCATCGGCGCGCTCATCATTCAGGGCCTCGTGCCGGTGAAGATGCCGCTGCCGGTCATCACGCTGGACGGCGATCTCGAAGCGCTACTCGCCCAGGCGATGCGTGTCGCAGGCGATGCCAAGCATCCGATCGAACCCGCGCTGGCCAACCGCATCATCGAAGCGGTGGTGCAGGCGGCGCGGCCGATCATGGGGCAGGCACGCAACTTTGCGATCGTCACGTCGCCGGTGGCGCGCCGCGCGCTCGCCCGCCTGTTCAAGCCGCATCTGCCCGAAACGCCGGTGCTGTCCTTCCTGGAAATTCCCGATGGCAAGGGCGTGGAGGTCGTCGCGGTGGTCGGCGGCGAACAGCGGCCCGCGCCGCGCCACGATCCAGCGCCTGTTCGCGAACGCGTCGCATAAGGCCGTGAAGATGAAGAACGGCCTTATGTGCTTATTTGTTGCCGCGATCTCCGAGCCGGAAAATGTGCCATTTTCCTCGAAATCGCTTTGTGGAGCCTGACCCATGTTCATGAAAAAGGTCGTCGCCGGTTCCGATGCCAATACCTATGGCCGGTCGAACAACAGCCCTGAACAGCTCGCCCGCCGCTATATGCCGCTGGTGCGCAAGATCGCCTGGCATGTGCATGGCCGGGTGTCGAGCGCGGTCGAGGTCGAGGATTTGTTGCAGATCGGCATGGTCGCGCTGGTCGAGGCGGCAAACGGTTTTGAGGATCGCGGCTTTGGCTTCGCCTCCTATGCGCAGATGCGCGTACGCGGGGCGATGATCGATCATCTGCGCCGCGGCGCGACGATCGCCCGGTCGGCCATGGCCAACCGCAAGCAGCTGGCTGCGGTGCGCAACCGGCTGGAACAGCAATTGCGCCGCGCGCCGCTCGAAGCCGAAATGGCGAGCGAGATGGGTATGGAGGCGGCCGCCTATCGCGAACTCGCCGACAGCTGCGAGATGGTGCAGCACACAAGCATGGATGAGGTTTATTCCGACCAGTCCATGTGGTTTGCCGACGTGGAAGATCGCGCCGATGACGTCATGGAGCGGGAGTCGCTCAAGGCTGCGCTCGCCGGGTGCATCGGCGAACTGCCGCAGCGTGAGGCGCTGGTGTTGCAGCTGTATTTTGTCGAGGAATTGAACCTGGAGGAAATCGGCCAGGCGCTGGATATCGGCGCGGCGCGGGTGTGCCAGATCAAGAAGGCTGCATTGGATAAGCTGCGCGAGAAATTACGCGAGTGGGACTGACATATGCGTCATCCCAGCGAAAGCTGGGATCTCGTGAGGCTGGGTCGCTTGCTCTCGCCTGAGATGCCAGCTTTCGCTGGCATGACGGTGTTTGCTAACGATCGTTCGCGACTGCCTGCTGAAGCGGAGCCGCCCCTCGGACCTGTTCGGGATAGTGCGGTGGACGATAGCTATGTGCCCGCCACCATGGCTCTGCTACCTGGAACAGCCCGCTGCGTTCGGCCTTTTGCCCCAAATCTTTGCGGGCGGTGACAGCGGCAAGGACGGGGGCAAGCACCAGGCCCGCGACGACCGGCATGATCCATCCAACTGATGTGCCACCCCTGATCGCCAGCACGGTCAGCAAGCCGCCTAGCATGATATGATATTTGAACAGCCAGATGGCGCTGGTGATCGACATGCCGTCGCGGTCGCGGATTTGGCCGCTCCAGCTGCTTTTCCGGCCCATCAATATGCCGAACAGGTTGATCGTCTGGGTGAGCATGCTGACGGGCGCCATCAGGATCGAAAGCGCGATGTCGGCGATGACTCCACGGCTCATGCGGGCCGCTCCGCCAAAGCCGATGCGGCGGGCGGGATCAGCCATCGCCCATCCCATCGCCAGCAACTTGGGACCGAACAATAGCACCGCCGTCAGCGCCAGAAGGCCGCCCGATGGCAGGATGGCGCTAGGCGGCCAGACGCCAGCCAGCGCGCCGCCCAGCACCACCAGCATCAGCGCGAGCCAGAGCGGTGACGTGCAATAGGCCGATGCGCCGACCAGCAACTGGAAGCGGCTGACCAGATGCAGTCCCCTGATCTTGGGGATGAGCGGCACATGCTGGATATTGCCCTGGCACCAGCGCCGGTCGCGGGTGGCCAGGTCGGGCAGGGAAGGGGGAAACTCCTCGAAACTGTCGTCCGCCATGACCATGTGAACGTCCCAGCCACGCCTCCGCAGCAGCGCGGCCTCGATCATGTCGTGGCTCATGATATAGCCGCCGAAGGGCGCGCGTCCGGGTAGTTCGGGCAGGCCGCAGCTTTGCGCGAAAGCTTTGGTCCGGAGGATGGCGTTGTGCCCCCAGAACATGCCTTCCGACCCTGCCCACCAGATCATGCCCGCAGCGGAAATGGGGCCGAACAGGCGGCTGGCGAACTGCTGCCAGCGTGCGAAGAAGGTCGTCGCGCCTACGAGCGTCGGTACTGTCTGGATGAGGCCCACATGCGGGTGCCGCTCCATGTCCAGCGCTAGGCGCGCCATTGTCTGGCCGCTCATCACGCTGTCCGCGTCCAGCACGATCATATAGTCATAGCCGCCGCCGAAACGCTGCACCCATTCGGCGATATTGCCCGGCTTGCGACCAATATTGAGCGCCCGTCGGCGATAGTGGACGGGGCGCGAGAAGCCCTTGCGCATTTCCAGATAGGCCTGGCGCTCAATCTCCCCATTGGCGGGGTTGGAATCGCTCAGGATGAAGAATTCGAAGCGTTCATGGCCCATGACCTGCGCCAGCGAGCGCTCCATGAACGACAGGCGGCCCATGACGCCCAGGAAATCCTCATTACAGACGGGTAGAAGCACGGCCGTGCGGCCCCGGATCGGACTAGCGAACAGCGCGCGATGGGGGTGGGCGCCCGGACCTTTGCCCAAGGTAAGCGTGAGGAAGCCGATGAGGCTGGTCGCAAAGCCGAAGGCGATCCACGCGAACAGGGGAATGAAGAGCGCGAGATAGACGCCTTCCCATAGCGAAATGCCGTCCAGACCAATCGACCGCCGCATCTCATGAGCCGCAATGGAGGCGGGAAGCAAAGCCAGCAGCACGACCAGCATGCGCCGCGCCCATTGGTCGATATTCAGCGGCCGATGGGGGAAGTCGCGCGGATGCTCCCGGAAATCCTGTTCCGGCATGGCGAGGGGCATCTCGGCGGGCACATGCTCGAACCCGCGCGCAACGGCTTGCGCCGCTTCGCCGCTCGTCTGTCCGCCACTGATCGCCATCTTGTGTTTCCGTTCTGTCATCGTAACGGACGCAACGCGCCCGGTCTCCGCCGGTTTCTTCAAGCGCCTAGCGGATAATGCACATATTCGCTGAGCGCGGTATTGCCGGAGCGAAGCTGAACCCGGATATCGGCCGCTTTGCCGCCATCCCGCCGCAGATCGAGGGCGACGCGGAAAAGGCCGGGCTGATGCAGGACGGGGTAGCCGCCTTTCCTGACCAATGCAGCGCCTGCCGTATCGACCCAGATATCCGGACGCGCATCTTGCGCAACGCCGGAAAAGTCGAGGATCAGGCGGTCGACGCCCGCTTCATTAGCCTGTCCGGTCCAGATAGTGGCGAGCACCGCGCCGCTCTTTGCCGGTCCACCCATGGACGACCAGTCCAGCCGGTAGCTGGCGTCGATCCTGCCGCCCGCGCGCACCGCCGCCGCAGGGGTCCAATAGGCGCAGACATTATCGACATATTCGCTGGTGGTGGGAAATTCATAGAGCCGCACTTGCCCCGCACCCAATGGCTTGCGCGAAGCTGCCCATAGCGAGGGGCGACGCTCGTAAAAGACGCCATCATCTTGATAATGGTCGAAGTTCCGGTCCCGCTGCATCAGGCCGAAGCCCTGAGGATTGCGTTCGGCAAAGGCATCGACGCGCGGAGCGGACGGATTGATGAGCGGACGCGCATGGGTCATCCCGTCAGCGCTGCCGATCGCGAGCAGGTCGGAATCATGGATTTCCGGCCGCCAATCGGTGCGGGACGCGCGGCTTGCCTGATCATACCAGAACATGCTCGTCATCGGCATCAGCCCCAGTTCGGCAATCGCGCGGCGGGGGAAAAGGGCGGTGTCCACATCCTGCCGCACGCCCTGCGCGGTCAGCTCGCTTACGAAGCGATAGGCCCCCGTGATGGAAGCGCCATCGAGCAGGGCATAGATGGTGATGCTGCTGCGGCCCGTGCGCTCCAGCCAGAAATTGGTGAAGCGGGGAAATTCCTCCTTCCCCTGAATGCTGGTGTTGATCGCGATCGCACGGGCGGACAGGCCGAACTGCTTCGTGGCGCCGGGGGAGCGGAAATAGCTGGCCCCGAGGAAGGACAGCCAGTCGCCATTGCGCGCCGCATTCATGACGCGGAACCCGGCATAACCAGCGTCCGGCCCCAGCTGTTGCACCGCATTGTCGGCGGGGGCGTCGAACATCGTCGGATCATAACGCAGCGGGACGGCGCGGCCATTTTCCACCAGCTCGATTTCCACTGGCTGTTCAGCCGAAGCGCTCAACGGGAAAAGTTGCACTCCGGTGTCGCCGGGTAGGTTGCCCCAGATGGTCCGGTCTTCGCGGAAGCGCGCCTTGTAGAGGGCATCATAGTCGACCTTGCGGGCGCCGGGATGATGAGGCGTTTCCCTATAAGGCTGCCGCGCGAGCCGCTGGGCGCGGGCGATCACCATTTCCCATGAAAAGCGCCCGCGACCCTGCTGGGCCAGGGCCGATCCGGGCAGGAGAAGGGTGGCGCCTGAGGCGGCGATCATTGCGCGCCGGTCAATCTTCATCATGGTCGTAATGATGGGCGCATGGCCGCACATTGCAAGCCTTGGCAGGCCAAAATGCGGTGAAGCCTCCGCCCGGGGGGACGGAGGCTTCGATATGCTGGCCGTTCGATCGAAGGTTGGTTGCCCGGCGCGGTGGGGACTGTTGATGTGCCGGGTTCCCGTGACTGACTGTAAGGTGACCAATACCCCAGCCGGTCAATTCAGTTCAGCTATTCCAGATTACTGGATCAGCTTCAGGACGTTCTGCTGGCTCTGGTTCGCCTGGGCGAGCATCGCGGTCGAAGCCTGGTTCAGGATCTGCGCCTTGGCGAGCGCGGTCGTTTCGGCCGAGAAGTCGGCGTCTTCGATGCGGCTCTTGGCGTCGGAGAGGTTGGTGATGTTGTTGGTCAGGCCATTGACCGTCGATTCCAGCTGGTTCTGGGCGGCACCGAGCGAAGCGCGGGTCGTCGCCACATCCTTCAGCATGGTGTCAACGTCGGTCAGGGCGGTTGCAGCGCCGGTCGTCGTGCTGACGTCCGAAGAAGCAAGGTTGGTCAGCGCCGAGAAGGCGATGTTCACGACGTCGCCGGAATTGGCGCCGGCCTGGATGTCCACGTCGCCGGCCTTGGCGGTGTAGGTTGCGCCGGCCGCGCTGTTGAAGATGCGGACGCCGTTGAATTCCGTCGTGGCGAGGACGCTGGTGATCTGCGTCTTCAGCGCGGTGGCTTCAGCGTTCAGGTTGGTGCGGTCGGTTGCCGAGTAGGTTTCCGACTTCGACTGGACGGCCAGTTCGCGGATACGCTGCAGCATGTTGGCGACTTCGCCGAGAGCGCCTTCCGCCGTCTGAGCCAGCGAGATGCCGTCATTGGCGTTGCGGATGCCCTGGGTCATGCCCTTGATCTGCGAGGTCATCTGCGAAGCGATCGCGAGGCCCGCTGCGTCGTCCTTGGCGCTGTTGATGCGCTTGCCGCTCGACAGACGCTCCATGGCGGTGCTCAGCGACTTGCCTGCGAGAGCCGAAGCGTTGGCGGCGCGCAGAGCAGAAGAGTTGGTTCCGATAACAGTCATGATATTCCCTTTCTATGTCCTATCAGGTCGCTGCCATCAGGCTGCTTGCGGCCTCGAAAGGGGATAACGGCGGCGCGGAAAAAGCTTTTAGGGCTGAGCGCGATTTTTTTGAGAAAAGTTCAAAAAGCCCGGAAATCAAGGCTTTCACGCGCGCGCGTCCTATAGAAGCCGACTTCGTGCGGCGGGAAAGCGGAAGAAAATTGCCGCCGACCGGCAAGGTTATTGCCGCATTAACCAGATGATAACCATGCGAAGGGCATTTGTCAGAGCATCGAAGGGGGGTTGGAATGTGCGGGGGCACAATCCGGCCAAAATGATTGGGGACTTTCATGGCATCGTTAGACGTCAGCCGAGGTGTCTGCGCCCTCGTTCCGGGCCTGCAACATTGGCTGGAAAATGCCTTTTACATGGTACGCATCGTCGATGCGCAGAGCCCGCGTGAGCGGGAGGACCGCCGCGTCCTTCTGGCGACCGAGATCGGCCATGCCACCCATCGCGACATCCTGATCAACATGATCGACGGCACGCCTTCGCTGGTGCCTGCCGCCAACGGCCTTCCGGCCCGCGTGGCGTTCGGCCTTGAAGACATGGCCTTCGCCTTTGCCCTGATCGCCGAGCTGGCCCGCCCCGCGAGCGTCCCGGCAGTAGGCGACGCCGCCAGCACCCGCCTGATGACGCTGGCTGGCCGGGTTGCCCGCAGCGACGCCACCGTCCTGATCCAGGGCGACACCGGCACGGGCAAGGAAGGCATGGCGCGCTTCCTTCATGCGCAGTCGGGCCGCATTTCCCACGACTTCATCGCAGTCAACTGCGCCGCGCTTCCTGAAACCATGATGGAAGCGATGCTGTTCGGTCATAAGAAGGGCAGTTTCACCGGCGCGGCAAACGCTTCGGACGGCCTGTTTCTCGCGGCGGACGGCGGCACTCTGTTCCTTGACGAAATCGCCGAACTGCCGCTGCCGCTTCAGGCAAAGCTCCTCCGCGCGTTGCAGGAAGGTGAAGTCTTGCCCGTCGGTGCAACCCATCCGGTGCCGGTCAACGTGCGCATCATCGCCGCCTGCAACCGCGACCTCGCCGCCGAAGTCGCCGCCGGGCGTTTCCGCGAAGATCTTTACTGGCGCCTCCACGTCATGCCGCTGGAACTGCGCCCGCTGGCCGAGCGCGCTGGCGACGTGACCGCCATCGCCGCCGCCATGCTGCTGCGCCATCAGGATTTCGTCTGGCCGACCGCCGCCGCGCTGGAAAAGCTCGCCGCCCATGTCTGGCCGGGCAACGCCCGCGAACTCGGCAATGTGCTTCAGCGCGCTATCGTGCTGCGTGAAGGTGACCGGATCGAGGACGAAGACCTGCACATCGCCAGTGCGCCGCAGCTGCGTGTCGTGGGCGCGCCTGCCCCGGCCGAGCCGGTCCGCTTGCGCGACGTTGCTCACCAGTCGAAACTGGAGGCGGTCCGCGTCGCGCTTCGTGAAACGGACGGCCACCGCGCCGCCGCCGCCCGCAAACTCGGCATTTCAGAACGCACCCTGCGCTACCGGCTTGCCGAGATGCGCGAACTTGCAGCGGCTTGAGGGAGGTAGGGCATGACCGGCATTTCCCCGACTGACAGCGTGATGGCGATACGCAACGCCATCCTTCAGAAGAACGCCGCCCTGCGCGACGTCGCCCAGACCGGGACGGTCGGTGGCGGCGCGGGTGTGGGCGGGGCCGAGGGCACCAAGCCCGGCGGCTTCACCGAGGCGCTCAACTCTGCCTTGCAACAGGTCAACGGCTTGCAGAGCCAGGCGGGCGCGGCGGCTTCCGCGTTCGAGCGTGGCGAGACTACCGATATCGCTGCCGTCATGCTGGCCAAGCAGCAGGCGTCGGTCAGCTTCGAGGCGACACTTCAGGTCCGCAACAAACTCCTGTCCGCCTATAAGGACATTATGAGCATGCCGGTATAAACGATGAGCGAGAACGCACTCACCCTCGATGGCGGCGCTGCCGCTCTCCCCGCCACCAGCGGCGCCGGTTTCGGCGGTGCGAAGGGCGCCGATGCGCTCAAAGCGCGCTTCACCGGCCTCATCAAGCAGCCAGCGGTAGCGAAAAGCCTGCCGCTGCTCGGCCTGCTGGGCGTCGTTGCTACCGCTGGTGCTGCATGGCTCGCGCTTCGCGAACCGCCGCAGCGCGACCTGTTCCGTGGCCTGCCCGATGCTGACAAATCAGCGGTTGCGCAGGTTCTGGACCAGAGCGGCCTCGCCTATGACTTCGACAAGTCGGGCGCGATGACCGTGGCCGAAGACGATTATTTCAAGGCGAAGATGATGCTCGCCGCGCAGGGCCTGCCCAAGAGCGCGCCTGACGGCAACAGCATGATCGACAGCCTGCCGATGGGCGCCAGCCGCGCGGTCGAGGGCGAAAAGCTCCGCTCCGCCCGCGAAATGGACCTTGCCCGTACGATCGAGGCTATCGACAGTGTTGAGAGCGCCAAGGTCCACCTCGCCGTTGAACCGCCCAGCGTTTTCTTGCGGGATCGGGCCAAGCCTTCGGCCTCGATCATGCTCCGCCTCGCTTCGGGCCGGACATTGGCCGACGCGCAGGTGAGCGCGATCGTTCACCTCGTCGCATCATCGGTGCCGGAACTCAGCCCCGACCAGATTTCGCTGGTGGACCAGAATGGCCGCCTGCTCAGCAATAATGACGGCAATGCCGCCGACGATCGCCAACTCGCTGTCCAGGGCAAGATCGAGGATCGCTATCGCCAGTCGGTGATCGCGCTGCTGACCCCGATCCTGGGCGAAGGCAAATTCTCGACCGAAGTGCGGGCCGAACTGAACTTCGCCGAACGTCAGGCAACCCGCGAAAGCTTCCCGCAGGACGAAGCGCGCCTTCGCACCGAGCAGGGGACATGGGCATCCGATCCGCGTGGCCAGGGTGCTGGCGGTGAGGCCAGCGGCGTTCCCGGCGCGCTCAGCAATCAGGCGCCCGTCAACCCGACCGTCACGCAGACCAATCCCAATGGTCAGGCCGTCAGCCAGGGCACGCAGGCAAACCAGCCAGCCACCCCGGCCAGCGCGCCGATGAAGACCGAGGAAACCTTCAACCGCAGCTTCGAGCTGGGCCGTGAAGTGTCGGTGACCAGGGACGCGGTCGGCACGGTGAAGCGCCTCTCCGTTGCCGTCGCTCTGGACAATGGTGCTGATGGCAAGCCTCGCTCGGCGCAGGAAATCGCCGCCCTTGAGGCTCTGGTGAAGGGCGCCGTCGGCTTCGATCAGCAGCGCGGCGACGTGGTCGCCCTGTCTTCGCGCAGCTTCGTGAAGGCCGAGGAGGTCGTGGCCCCCTGGTATGAGGCCGACTGGATTTCGCCGCTGGTGCGTAACCTGTCGGCCCTTGCCGTCGCGCTGCTGGTCATCTTCGGCATCGGCCGCCCCCTTCTGAAGCGCCGCGCCGCTGCGCAGGAAACTGCCGCTGCCGACATGGCCGCCCAGGGCCAGAAGATCGGCCGCGAAATCTCAAGCGAAATCGGCCGCCATGCCGCTGCGACGCCGCAGGCAGGAAAGCCGATCACGCTCGACATGATCTCCTCCACTTATGACTATGCGCAGCGCGCCGACCTTATTCGCAACTTCGTGAAGCAGGACCCGGATCGTGCCGCCCTTGTCGTCCGCGACCTCCTGAAGGAAGGGAAGAAGGACAATGGCTGAGGCCGCAACCGCTCCTGCCGCGATCAAAGGCAGCGCCGCCGCCGCCGTCCTGCTGATGCTGTTCGATGAGGATGAAGCCGCGCAGATCCTCTCGCGCCTGGAACCCGACGAAGTCCGCCAGCTTGGCTATGCCATGTATGACGTCGCCGATGTCGCGGTCGAGGAAGTCAACGAAGCGCTCGATCATTTCGTGACCAAGGCGAAGAAGCGCACCACCATCGGCTATGGCGCGACCCGCCACATTCGCGGTGCGATGACCAAGGCGCTGGGCGAAGAACGCGCCGAAACCATACTGGCCCGTATCACGCCGCCCACCCGTTCGACCCAGCTCGAAATGCTGAAGTGGATGGACGCCAAGGAAGTGGCTTCCCTGATCGAAGCGGAGCATCCGCAGATCATGGCGATCGTGCTCGCCCATCTGGAAGCGCCGGTAGCCGCCGACGTCCTGCAACTGCTTCCGGCAGAATATCAGGAAGAGATCGTCTATCGCATTGCCACGCTCGGCCCCGTGTCGAACGAGGCGCTGGACGACCTGGAGCAGCTGTTGCTGCGGGGCTCCACGTCCAAGAAACAGGGTGCGGCGTCGCAGCGCGGCGGGACGATCGAAGCCGCCGCGATCATGAACAATGTCCGCAAGGACAATGAACAGCGGATCATGAAGGCGGTCGCCAAGCGCGACAAGATGATCGCCCAAACCATCGAAGAAGAGATGTTCGTGTTCGATAACCTGATCGACATGGATGACAAGAACATGGGTACGCTGATGCGCACCATCGACAGCTCCGTGCTGGTCGTGGCGCTGAAGGGCGCGAACGAGATGCTGAAGGGCAAGATCTTCGGCGCCATGTCGGCGCGCGCGGCTCAGGCCATCGCCGACGAGATCGAGGAACGCGGACCCATTCGCCTTGCAGAGGTGATGGAGGCGCAAAAGCTGATCATCGCCACCGCGCGCCGCATGGCGGACGCAGGCACCATCATGCTGGGCGGCAAGGGGAACGACTTTGTTTAAGGTCTGGGACGCAGGCAGCTGTCAGGATTTCTCCAGCATTCCGCTGGGCGGCATGGGGCAGGTGAAGAGCGGAAGCTTTCGCAGCCTTTATGCCGACGGGGCGGCTTCGCCCGGCATGACGATGCACAGCGCCATGCCCGCGATGACCGACGAAGACCTGCTGGAGCAGGCACGGATGGAAGCCTTCACCCTCGGCTTCGATGAAGGATGCCGGGTCGTTGGGGACGCCGCCGCCGCTGATGCCGAAGCGCGGGCTCGCCTTGCTGAAGCGCTGGAACTGCTGACCCCCGCGCCTAGTGGCATGCTGTCCACCATGTTGTCCGCTGCCGTCGTTCGCTTGGTCGAGCAGATCGTGGGCGAGGTGGAGATCGACATCGAACGGCTGGTCCAGCGCTGTGACACGGTCGCCGCCTTCATCGAAGATAATGAGGACAAGAGCGCGCTGCACCTGCATCCTGAGGATGTGGCGATGCTGGAAGGGGAAACGATCGGCCTCAAGCTGATCGGCGACCCCGCTATGCATCGCGGTTGCGTCCGCCTCGAAACTGCCGACGGCTGGGTCGAAGATGGCCCCGACGTGCGCCTGTCGCGCCTGCGCGCGCTGATGGACGATATGGAAGGCCGTTCATGAAGGGGATTTGGGCATGATCAAGGCCTCGCTTGCCCAGGCCGAAAGCCTGTTCGACCATCTTCAGGTTCAAAACCGCGCCCCCCGCCATGTTGGCCGACTGGTCAGCCACGACGCAGGCATGCTGGAGGTCACAGGCTTCCGCAAGCCGATCGGCGCAGGCGCGCGGGTGATCGCATCGGATAGCACCGTCTGCCGCGCCGAAGTCATCGGCTTTCGCGGCGACAAGACCTTGCTCGTGCCGCTCGACAATGATGTGCCGCTGGAAAATGGAGCGCGCGTCGAACCGGACAGCCAGGCGAATATGGTGCAGGTGGGCGAGGGGCTGATCGGCCGCGTCATCGACGCTATGGGCCAGCCGCTGGACCGTAAAGGGCCAATCATCGCGGGCGGCAGCTGGCCGCTCAACGGCGTCAAGGGCAACGTCCTTGACCGTGGCCGGGTCACTGAACCGTTCGACCTTGGCGTGCGCGCCGTCAACGCGCTGCTGACCGCCGGGCGTGGCCAGCGCATCGCCATCATTGCGGGCTCTGGCGTCGGCAAGTCGGTCCTCATGGGCCAGATGATCGCCGGGGCCGAAGCCGACATCGTCGTCGTGGGCCTGATCGGCGAACGTGGCCGCGAAGTCAGCGACTTCCTTGAAACCAAGCTTAAAAATTCGATGCACAAGTCGATCGTCGTCGCGGTGCCCGCCGATCATCCCCCGGTGCTGCGCCTGCGCGCCGCCGCCCGCGCCACCGCCATCGCCGAATATTTCCGCGCACGCGGCAAGAAAGTCCTGCTGCTGATCGACAGCCTGACCCGCTGCGCCCATGCCCAGCGCGAGATTGGCCTCGCTCTTGGCGAACCGCCCGCGATGAAGGGCTATCCGCCCTCGGCCCTCGCGCTGATCCCGCGGTTGGTGGAACGCGCTGGCGTCGATACCCGCACCGGTGGCTCCATCACCGCGCTTTACACCGTGCTGGCCGACGGCGACGATACGGATGATCCGATCGTGGACGCTGCCCGCGCGATCGTGGACGGTCATTTCGTTCTCTCGCGCCATCTGTCGGAACAGGCGATCTTCCCCGCCATCGACATCGGCAAGTCCCTTTCGCGCGTCATGGCAGACGTGGTGCCCGATGAGCATCGCATGGCCGCCGCCTCCTACCGCCGCCTCTGGGCCGCCTATGAGGAAAATCGCGACCTCATCCTGATGGGCGCCTATCGCCCGGGCAATGACCCGGTGATCGATGAAGCGGTGCAGCGCCGTCAGGAAATCCTCGACTTCATCCGGCAGGATCAGAAGAGCCGCATAGACCTCGACACCAGCGCCGGTGCGCTAATCGCTGAGTTTGGCGCGTGAAGGGTGCGCTCAAGACCCGCCAGCGCGTGCTGCGCGTCCGCCATGTGCAACATGCCATGGCCGTTGCTGAAACCGCCCGCGCTCAGGACGAGGCGGACGGCATCGAACGCAACGCCGACAGGCTGCGCAAGGTGCGGAGCGATCTTTTTTCAGACCCCGGCATGGCAATTGGCGCGAATTTTGCAGCGATGCAGGAACTGGCGGGCCGTCTTGAACACGCTGGCCGTCAGCTGGATGGTGCGCTCTACGATGCGCGCCGCAAGGTTGAGGCGAAGGAAGGCCTCAGCCTGGTGGCCAATCGGGATCGCGAAATCGCCGAAAAACTCAAGGATCGCGCCCACGCGGACCTGGAGGAATGGCGGGAGAACAAGCTGGCGGCCTTGCCGCGCTACCGCCGGATGCAGCGGACAGGAGATGTATGAGATGAACATGCTTTCCAGCCTGAAGGCACTGCTCTTTTCCTCGGCTTCGCCGGGCGTGGCTGCGTCGCAGCCTGCCGTGCCGGGCGAAACGGCGGACTTCGCCGCGCTGCTCAATGGCACCATGGCGCAAGAGGCTGTTGCGTCTCCAGCCCTGCCGGAGATTGACGGGCAGGGTGCCGCTGCCGCCGTGCCAGAGATTCCCGGCGTCGAGGGGCAAGATGCTGCCACCACCACCCCGGCTCTTCCCATGAACATCGGTCAGCCAGAGGCCACACCTGCGCATGGTCATGTGCCGCACGGGCTTGCCATAGCGGTTGCCGCTGGCAAGGATTTGCCGTCATCATTGCCGCCCGGCCGAGCGCTGGGTCTCATCAAGCAGGCTGCTGATGATCCGGTGGAGAAGCAGGCACCGGTTGAGCCCGCCGGACTCCCCGCCCAGCCTGAGGCAGGTTTGCCGAACGACGCGCCCATTCAGCCTGAAGGCGCATTGCCAGAACAACCGGAACAACCGAAACAAGTGGCCGAACCCCTTCACTTGCCCAAGCCGCGCCCGGACATCTGTAAGGACGACGCTGCGCCGGAAGTGATCAGTCCGGTGGTACAGGATGCTCCTCCGGCCCCCACAAAATCTTCGCGCAAGGAAAAGGCGAAGACTGAACTGCCGCAGCAGGATGCCGTGACTGTGGCGCCAGCGCCGCAACCCGTCGCGGCGGTTGGGGATGTTCCGCCGGTTGCTTCCGTGCCACCGGCGCCAGAACAGGTGTCAGCGGAACACCCGCAAGCCACCGCCGCTATGTCAAACATGACCGGGATGACGGGGGTGATGCCACCAGCGCCGAAAGGCCGCTCGCCGCTGCCGCGCGAACCTGAAGGGATTGCTCCTGACAAGCGGGCCGCGCGCAGTGAAGGCAAGATTCCGTCAGCGATTCCCGATGCACCCGTTGCGACTGCCGAAAACGAAAGCCCAGCGCCTGAACTCACCATGGCAGCAGCGCCGGTTCTTAATGGCAAGCCAATGAAGGCAGAAGCGATCGCTCTGCTGCAAATCGTGCGTGAACAGGTGGCCGCGCGCCAGACGGGCGCGCCGGTGCGGGTTGGCGAACAGGTCTCGGCCGCCGCTCATGCGAAAGCCGATGCGTCCGCTCGTCCTGTTGACACGACGTTCGACCCCTCCATCCTTCCGCCGCCCTCTGACACGGTTCCGGCCGTTCCTGCCGCCTCCGCGCCGCAGGGCGCCACGCCGTCCTTGCCCATCGCCTCGCCATCGCCTGATCTGTCCGCCAGCCTTGGCGCTCAGGTGGTCGACATGGGCGTATCGGGGCAGTGGATCGACGGGCTGGCCCGCGACATCGCCGGGCTGTCCGCCAATGGCGCGCAGGGCCGTTTCCAGATCGATACGCACCATCTTGGCGCTGTGCAGGTGGACATCCGCCATAACATGGATGGCGCCGCCGTCAGCCTGACCGTCGCCAGCGAGGCGGCGGAAATGGCCTTGCGTCAGGATAGCGACCGGCTGAAGCTCGACGCGGGTCTTGCCGCCGTGCGCATCGCCGAGGTGAAGGTCGAACGCGCGCCCGCTATCGCCGAAGCGCATCGTGCCGAAACGGCAAATCAGTCGCCGTCTCAGCAGCAGCAACAGTCGCAGCAGGGCTCTCAAACGTCCGCCTGGGCGCAGAATAGCGGCCAGAATATGGGCCAGCCCCAGGGTCAGCAAAATCGCTGGCAGGGGCGCGAAAATAACGGCTTTGGCCCTAAAGGCTCCGGTGATCCTGCCGTTCTTAACCATGCAGACGCGCAGCCTGCCGCCCATGACCGGGCGCGCGCGCGGTACGCATAGGATTTAAGGTTATTCGGGGGACCGGCAGATGAGCGACGAGGCGAAGGCGAAGAAGAAAAAGGGCGGGGGCAAGAAGATGATCCTCCTCGTCGCCGCCGCGCTCGTTCTGGGTGGTGCGGGGACGGCTGGCGGGCTATATGCCGCCGGTTTCTTCAGCGCCAAGGAAGAAGGGCCGAAGGAAGACCCCAACAAGCCTGTCCTCGTCCTGGCGGGCGAGAGTGCCGAAGAAGTCGCCAAGGCCCATGGCATGGCTGGCGGCGAGGGGCACGGTGAAGGTGGCGGCGGCGGTGGCACGCATGCGCCCGCGCATCCGGGCAAGGGCATCGACCTGCCCACGCCTGCCAATCCGGCCGCCTATCAGGCCACCTATTTCCAGTTGCAGGCGCCTTTCACCTCCAACATGTCGGACACGGACGCCTTCGCCCAGATCTCCGTCGCGGTATCGACCTATTACGACCTGCGCGTGATCGAGGCGATCAAGACCCATGAGATGGCGATTCGCAGTCAGGTTTTGATGATGCTCGCGCAGCAGCCCGAAACGATGCTGGCGACGCCCGAAGGCAAACGCCAGCTCCAGGGACGCATAAAGGGCGTTATAAACGATATTTTGAAGCAAAAGACGGGTTATGGCGGCATAGATAACGTTTATTTTACCAATTTCGTTATTCAATAGGGGTGCCTGAAAGGTCGGGAAGTCCCCCGTCCACTAGGGCAGGGGACTATCATGACCGACGTTCAGACCTACGCCCTCGGGCGCGGGGAATCGCAGACACCACAGCTGCTGTCCGGACTAGACCGGCTGGGCGAAAAGCTCGGCCGGCGTTTGCGTGCCTTGATTGAGCCTATCTCCGGCGTGCGCCCGCACATCGCGATGCTTGACGCGCGGGTGCTCGATTTCGGCGAATGGTCAGCCGAAGTGCCCGCCTTTTCCAGCATCGGCGTTTATCGCATCACCCCGCTAAAGGGGCAGATGCTGCTGCGCATGGACGCAGCCATGATCTCGACCCTGGTGGATTGCTTCTATGGCGGCCCCGGCAATCGCCCGCTGCCCGCACGCGGCGAGTTCACACCGACCGAAGACCGCCTGATCAGCCGTATTTCCGAAGGTGTGATTGGACGCCTCGTCGAAAGCTGGACCGATATTCTGCCGTTGGAAATTGGCCTCATCATCCGTGAAGCGGGCATCGGCTTCGCGTCGGCCGCGCAGCCGGGCGAACAGATGGTGCTGCAACGCTTCATGCTCAGCATCGCGCGGGATCAGGAATGGCCGATCGACCTGCTCTTTCCGCTTTCGTCGCTGCGCGCGGTGGAGCCGCTCATGGGCGCCAAGGCCACGGTCGATGAAGAACGCATCGATCCTGTGTGGCAGGCGCGCATCGCCAACCGCATGCGCGACATCCGCCTGCCCGCCCGCACCGTGCTGGCACGCCCCAATCTCTCGCTCGCCGACCTCATGCAGTTGAAGACCGGCGACATCATTCCAGTAAACATCAGCCGCAGCCTGCCACTGATCGTGGGCGACCGCATCGTCGCTCACGGATCAATCGGCGAGCAGGACGGCCGCGCCGCATTCCAGATCGAAAAGATAGCACAGGGACCAGAACAATGAGTGACATGAGCGAAGCGCCGCGGATTGACGGCTTTGCCGAAGAAGGGCTGAGCCGGATGGCGAGCAACCGCCAGTTCCGCCTGCTGGCCGACATTCCGGTCCGCATGTCGGTGGAGGTCGGCTCCACTTCGCTGCGTCTGGCGGAGGTCATGGACCTTGCCGAAGGCAGCATCGTGGAACTCGACCGTCAGGCCGATGATCTGCTCGACATCATGGTGAACGGCGCTCTGATCGCGAAGGGTGAGGTCGTCACGGTGAATGGCCGTTACGGCATCCGCATCGTCGATATCGCCGCCGCCGAAAGCCGCCTCGCCGGGGTCGAACGGCGCGGCTGATCGCGCTCAATGCCTTTTTCTCTTGCTGCGCGCCGATCTTTCTGATTCGGAAAGGCGATTAACCATGAAAGCGGATCGCGCCCCATGTTCTGGTACTTCGTCAAACTGCTGATCCTCCTGCCGCTGGTCGGCGGCATGGCCTTCGGCGCGCTGTGGCTCTGGCGCAAATATCAGCCCGGCCTGATGGTGGGGCAGGATGGCCGGTCCCTGAAGATGCTGGAGGCGTTGCCGCTCGGCACCTTCGGCAAGCTTGCCGTAGTCGAGTTCGAGGGCAAGAAGATCCTGCTGTCCGTCACGCGCGGCCGGATCGAGAAGATCGCGGAAGGCGATCCCTATCGTGCGCGCTAAGGCGCTGCTGATTGCTGGGCTGGCACTGACGGCTGGCTTGTTGCTGGCCGAGCCTGCTCTTGCGCAGGCGGTCGCACAGGCCGCTCCGGCCGCGCCCGTCGATAATGGCGGCGCGCTGACCAAGGCGATGGGCGCGATTTCGGGCGATGGCCGTTCGCTGTCGTTGTCGCTGCAAATCCTTGTCCTGATGAGCCTGCTGTCGGTGCTGCCGTCGCTCGTGCTCATGATGACCAGCTTCACCCGCATCATCATCGTCCTGTCGCTGCTGCGTCAGGCGCTTGGCCTTCAGCAGACACCGCCCAATCAGGTGCTGGTGGGGCTGTCGCTGTTCCTATCGCTGTTCGTGATGCGCCCGGCGATCGACCAGATCAACGCGCAGGCGTTCGACCCCTATGGCAAGGGCCAGATCAGCATCGAGGAAGCGGTAGGTCGCTCGGGCAAGGTGCTGCACGGCTTCATGACCAAACAGACGCGTGAGACCGACCTCAAACTCTTCGCCAACCTCGCCGAAGCGCCCGCTTTCCGCTCGCCTGCCGACATTCCTTTCTCGATCCTGTTGCCTGCCTTCGTGACGAGCGAACTCAAGACCGCCTTCCAGATCGGCTTCATGATCTTCCTGCCGTTTCTTATCATCGACCTTGTGGTCGCCTCCACGCTGATGGCGCTGGGCATGATGATGTTGTCTCCGACCATCATCTCCATGCCGTTCAAGCTGCTGCTGTTCGTGCTGGTGGATGGATGGGCGCTGACCATGGGGTCGCTGGCGGGATCGTTTGCGACATGACCGGCTCCCTCCTTCATCGGGGTGGGGAGTAGGGGGTATGGACAATGCCGACTTCTTCATGGGCCTCGCCCAACAGGCGCTCTGGATCACGGCGCTCGCCGCCGCACCCATCCTGATCCCCGCACTGATCGCAGGCGTCCTCATCGGCATGGTGCAGGCCGCGACCTCGATCAACGAACAAACGCTCAGCTTCATCCCCAAGATCATCGTCGTGGGCGCGATGCTGGTGCTGTTCGGCGGGTCGATCCTCGTCCTGATCGCCGATTTCACCCGCGAGATATTCGAACGCATCCCGGACCTGCTGCAATGATCGCACCGGGCTTCGCGAATGTGGAGACGCAGCTGTGGATCTGGCTCATCGCCATGATCCGTCCGGGCGCGGCTTTCATCGCGGCGCCTGTCTTCGGTGCGCCTTCCGTGCCGCTGCCGCTGCGCTTCATCCTCTCGCTGGCGCTTGGCATGGCCGCGCTCAACAGCGTCACGATTCAGCTGCCGCAGGACGGCGTCGCCAGTTTCGCAGGCGTGATGCTGGTCATGGGGGAAGTGCTGGCCGGGCTCGCCATGGGTTTTGCGGTGCAGATCGGCTATGCCGCCGCCTTCGTCGCGGGGGAGACAATCGGCAACGCCATGGGCCTCAACTTCGCGGCCATGGTCGATCCCTCCTCGGGTCAGCATACGCAGGCGATCGGCACGTTCCTGTCGATCCTCGCCACCTTCCTGCTGCTCGGCATGGACGGCCACCTGATGCTCGCCAGCTTCGTGGTGCAGAGCTACAAGGCGTTGCCGCCGGGCGGCGCGATGCTCAGCAATGACGCGGTCTGGCATCTGGTCCAGTTCGGCGGATCGCTGCTCGGCGCGGGAGTCACTGTCGCGCTGCCAGTCGGCTTCGCGCTGATATTGGTGCAGATCATCATGGGCATGCTCGCCCGCAGCGCGCCGTCGCTCAACCTCTTCGCCGTTGGCATGCCGGTCGCCGTTATGGCGGGACTCATCCTGCTGGCCGTCGCCGCGCCGGTGATGGGCGAGGGGCTCACCGCCGCGCTCAAGGCGGGGCTCGACCAGGCCCAGTCCATAGCGGAAGGCCGCTGACATGGCGGGGGATAATGGCGGCGGCGAAAAGACCGAGAAGCCAACACAAAAGAAATTGCAGGACGCCGCCAAGAAGGGCGACATCCTCCAGTCCAAGGAACTGGCGACCGCGCTGGTGGTGATGGCCGGGATCGGCTGGATCGCGGTGACAGGGCCGTCCGTCGTTGAATCCCTGTCGCAAATGCTGATCGAGGCGCTGCGTTTCCGCCGCGAGGACATCACCGATTTCGCCCCCGCCGCGCGCGGCATGAGCCTGCTCACCGGTATAGCGCTTCCGGTCGGCGGCATATTGCTGGCGACGACGCTCGCCGCCATTGCGGGACCAGCCATCCTTGGCTCGCTCGGCTTCCGCCCCGGAGCCTTCGCGCCCAAGGCGTCGAAGCTCAATCCGGCAGCGGGCCTCAAGCGCATCTTCGGCGTTCAGGGCCTAATCGAACTGCTGAAATCGATCGCGAAGGTAGCGCTGCTCGGCTCCATTGGCGTCTGGCTGATCTGGGACAGGCTGACCGCGATCATCGGCCTCGGCTCGCAGGGTCTCGCGCCAGCCATGTCCGATCTTGGCAACATGTTCATCATGACCTGCCTCATCATGGCGGGCGGCCTGTTCCTGATCGCCGGTATCGACGTCCCGGCGCAGATCATGCAGCGGTCCAAGCGGCTCGGCATGAGCAAGCAAGACATCAAGGACGAGCATAAGGAAAGCGAAGGCTCGCCGGAACTCAAGGGCCATATCCGCCGCCGCCAGTTCGAGGTGCTGAGCGGATCGACCCGCAAGGCCGTGGCCGAAGCCAGCGTCATCATCACCAATCCGACCCACTTCGCCGTCGCCCTGCGCTACAAGCCGGGGCAGGACGCCGCGCCGGTTGTGGTCGCGAAGGGTTGTGACGCCATCGCAGCCGCCATTCGTGAGCTGGCCGACCAGAACGGCGTTACCGTCCTTCAATATCCCGACCTTGCCCGCGCCATTTACTTCACCTCGCGCGCTGGGCAGATCGTGAATGAGGGGCTCTACATGGCGGTCGCGACCGTCCTTGCCTTCGTCTTCCGCGTGGAAAACCGGATGGCGAGCGAGATCGATCGGCCCTTCATCAGCGTGCCCGATGATCTGCGCTTCGACGCCGATGGCCGAAATTTGTAGGGCAACACGCTTTAAATCGGCACCGCCGCCCTGCTTCCGTTCGCCCTGAGCCTGTCGAAGGGCTTTTCTTTTTTCAAAGAAAGGAAAGGGCTTCGACAAGCTCAGCCCGAACGGGGCGGGGTGATTTAAATGGGAGGTGCCCTGAAAAAATTCTCAAGGTGAACTAAATCTTAGGCATTGCTGGCCGTAATATATTCATGGGGACGCATTAGGATGGTGCGTCATGAACGAATATGTTTCGCGGAGCGACTTGTCGCAGGTTGATCGGGTATCATCCCGAACGCCTTCGGCCGTGCCCGCAGTCCAGCCGATTGCAGCGCAGCAGGGCGTCGATCCGCATGCGGACAAGCCCCAGAACGGCGACACGAACTCCACTCTGTCCGAAGATGATCTCGCCAGCGCGGCGGAATATGCCAAGGTGCATGCCCGCGTGGCTGACATACTGGCGCAACTGCGATCGGCCTCGGCCGGACCCACGGTTGAAGGGGCGGAGGCCGAAATTCAGTCGCTGCTGCCCGCGCCGATGATCCTGGTGCCGTTGCCACCCGCATCGAAGGAAGTGGTCGAAAGCGCCGTCACCTTGGGCAAACGCATCGCGGAGCAGGCAAGCTATGCCCATGCCGCGCAGGCGCATCTGCGCCGTGGCACGGTGGATCAGCTGCTTTCAATCGACGGTTGAGGAAAGATCGCCGCACGCGATCTTCCTCTACCCCATGAAAATCATTCCTAAAGGTCTTCATCCTAGAGCCGTTCTCATCCTCGAAAGGACGGACGATGACCTCGGTAAGCAGCAGCATTTCAACAGCGCTCGGCATTGGGTCCGGCATCGACACCGGCGCGCTGGTCACCAGCCTGGTGAGCGCCGCCCGCGACCCGAAGCAGAAGCAGATCACCGATCGTCAGAGCACCAATAATGCGCGAATTTCGGCGCTCGCATCGGCCTCCAGCTCGCTCGATACTTTTGCCAACGCCCTGAACAGCCTGCTCGCCGGAACGGGTTTCGCGGGTTCGCCCGCCTCCAATGATCCCAGCATTGCGGCTGTCAGCCTGCTGCCGGGCGGTGTGCCAAAGCTGCCAGCGCAGCTTCAGGTGCAGCAGCTTGCCTCTGCGCAGACCATTGCCTCTGCACCCGTTTCAGGCGCAACCGCCGCCACCGTGCTTGGCGCGGGCAGCTTCTCGCTGACAGTGGCTAGCGGCGCCGCCGTCCCCATCACGCTTGGTGCCGGTGCCACCTATGCCGACCTTGCAGCGGCGATCAACGCAGCCGGGACAAGCGTCAGCGCCAGTGTCATCACCGACAATCAGGGCACGCGCCTGGTGATGAAGGGCGCGACGGGCGACGCGAACAGCTTTACCTTCACCAACACATCTTCGCCTGCAAACGCGGCGCTCGACGCCTTCACGTGGGACGGCGCGACCGGCGGGATGACGCGGCAGGTGCAGGCCAAGGATTCGATCATCCTTCTGGACGGCGTCGAGCAGCATTACAGCAGCAACACGATCGACACCGCCATCGCCAACCTGCGCATTGACCTGAACAAGGCCGCGCCGGGCACCAATGTGACGCTGGCATCGACCGAGCCGACCACGTCGATGCGCGACCTGATGGTCGAGTTCGTCGATGCCTATAATACGTTGATGAAGGCGCTGAACACCGCCACCGCGGCCGGGGGCAATTCGTCCAGCGCGGGCGCGTTGAACGGCGAGGCATCGATCCGCGACATGAAGCGGCAGCTGTCGCAGATGACGTCTGCCGTGCTGGCGCCCACGGGAACCTACACGACGCTGTCGTCCATCGGTGTCAGCACCAATCGCGACGGCACGCTGAAGCTGGACACCGCCGCGCTGGACAAGGCGCTTGTCGCCGACGCCGCCGGGATCACCCAGATGCTGAACCCGGCGGTCAAGTCGGACACGAAGCCCGGCCTCGCCGGTCTGATGGACAGCGTGCGCGACAAGATTCAGCAGACGGATGGTCCGCTGGCTGCGGCAAAAAGCAAATATGAAAAGCTGGGTGAGGCGCTGACCGAGCAGCTGGAAAAGCTGAACGACCAGATGACCGACTATCAGGCGCAGCTTTCGAAGGTCTATTCGGCGATGGACAAGCGTCTGGCGGCCTTCAAGGCGACCCAGAACTATCTGGAACAGCAGGTCGCCATGTGGACCAAGAGCGATAATTGATAACAGGGGTCAGGTAAGATGTTCTATTCTCAACAGGGCTATGCAGGCGCCAACGCGGCTCGCCGTTATGCGGCGGTGCATTCGGGCAGCCGGATCGAAGGCGCCACGCCCCATGCGCTGGTAAAGGTGCTGTTCGACGAACTGTTGATCGCTCTCGAAGCCACCGCGCTCGCCGAACGCAACAACGACCGGCTGAAGGTTTCCGACAAACAGGCTCGCGCCATGTCGATCCTGATCGCGCTCGAATCCAGCCTCGACTTCGACAAGGGCGGCGACATCGCCATGGGCCTCGCCCAAATCTACCGCGAAGCGCGCCGCTTGCTGCTGCTCAGCGCCAAGGAACGCTCGCCCGAACATGCCGAGCAGGCCCGCGACATCATCGCCGAAATCGCCGACGCCTGGAACCAGATCGCCTGACGATCCTCCAACAGCCGTCATCCCAGCGAAAGCTGGGATCTCCGGCGAGAGGGCACAACCCGGCCTCACGAGATCCCAGCCTTCGCTGGGATGACGAGCATGTAACATGGCTTGCGCCACCCAGACGGCCCTAGTATAGGCAGCGCTCGCAAAGGGCGGCCCGGCGGGGGCCGCCTTTTTGCGTTTTGAGACTTTTTGCATCAGCCCCAGCGAAGGGAGGGCCACCATGTCGATTACGCCGCTCATGCCCGTTTACCCCCGGTGCGACGTCCGCCCGGTGCGAGGCGAGGGCTGCTATCTGATCGGCGAGCGTGGCGAGCGTTATCTCGACTTCGCCAGCGGCATCGCGGTCAATTTGCTCGGCCATGGCCACCCGAAACTGGTGAAGGCGATCGCGGATCAGGCCGCGACGCTGATGCACACGTCGAACCTCTACGGCATGCCGCTGGGGGAAAAGTTCGCGCAGCGGCTGGTCGATTCGACCTTCGCCGACACGGTCTTTTTCACCAATTCGGGCGCGGAGGCGGTCGAATGCGCGATCAAGACCGCGCGCCGCTACCATTATGCCAATGGCGAGGCGCACCGTCACAATATCATCAGCTTCGACAACGCCTTCCACGGCCGGACTTTGGGGACCATCTCGGCCACCAGCCAGCCCAAGATGCGCGACGGCTTCGAACCGCTGCTGCCCGGCTTCACCGTCGTGCCGTTCAACGACCTGGAAGCCGCCGCCGCTGCCGTCGATGAGAACACCGCCGGTTTCCTCGTCGAAACCGTGCAGGGCGAAGGCGGCGTCACGCCCGCGACCCAGGAGTTCCTCACCGGCCTGCGCAAGCTGTGCGACGAAAAGGGTATGCTCCTCATCCTCGACGAAGTGCAGTGCGGCTATGCCCGCACCGGCACCTTCTTCGCGCATGAGCAATATGGCGTGAACCCCGACATCATGGCCGTCGCCAAGGGGATCGGCGCGGGCTTCCCGCTCGGCGCCTGCCTCGCGACGGAGGAAGCGGCCAAGGGCATGGTGTTCGGTACCCATGGCTCCACCTATGGCGGCAATCCGCTCGCCATGGCGGTCGGCCTGACTGTCCTGGACGAAGTGCTGGGCGAAGGCTTCCTCGACCATGTGAACAGCATCGGCGCGCGCCTGCGTTCCGCGCTGGAGCAGCTCATCCCCAACCACGACATGTTCGAGGATGTGCGCGGCCTTGGCCTGATGCTCGGCGTCAAGCTCAAGGATAGCAGCGACGCGCGCGACTTCGTGGCGCATCTGCGCGACAATCACGGGCTGCTGGTGGTGTCGGCGGGACAGAATGTCGTCCGCATCCTGCCGCCGCTCATCATTGACGAGAAGCATGTCGCCGAATGCATCGAAAAGCTGTCCGCTGGCGCCCGCAGCTTCGCGGAGGCTTCAGCGGCTTAGACACTAACCACCGTTCGCCCTAAGCCTGTCGAAGGGCTTTCCTTTCTTAAAAAGAGAAGGCTTCGACAGGCTCAGCCCGAACGGGTTGGAGGTTTACTCCCTATGACCAGACATTTCCTGAATCTCTCCGACGCTGGCGCCGACGCGCTCGCCGCCATGCTTTCCGACGCCATCGACCGGAAAACCGCCCGCAAGGCCCTGCCTAAGGGCCAGGCCGATGCCGACGCGCCGCTCGCTGGCCACACGCTGGCGATGATCTTCGAAAAGAACAGCACCCGCACCCGCGTCAGCTTCGACATGGCGATCCGCCAGCTTGGCGGCACCTCGCTGATCCTCGACGGCGCAACCAGCCAGCTTGGCCGGGGCGAAACCGTGGCGGACACGGCGCGCGTGCTCAGCCGCATGTGCGACATGATCATGATCCGCACCGATGACCATGCCAAGATCGAGGAAATGGCCCGCTATGCCACCATCCCGGTGATCAACGGCCTCACCGACCTGTCGCACCCGTGCCAGATCACCGCCGACCTGTTGACCTTGGTCGAACATGGCGTCGCCTTGCCGGGCAGCCAGTGGGCATGGCTGGGCGATGGCAATAATGTCCTCCACTCGATCATCGAAGCGGCGGGCCTCTTCAAGTTCGACCTGCGCATCGCCGTGCCCGAAGGCTATGAGCCCGATCACGCCTTCATCAAGGAGGCGCAGGCTCTGGGCGCGGGCATCACGCTTACCCGTGATCCCGTCGAGGCGGTCGCTGGGGCCGACGCGGTCGTCACCGACACCTGGATTTCCATGGGTCAGGCGCATGCGGACGAAAAGCTGAAGGCCATGATGCCCTATCAGGTCACGCAAGACCTGATGGCAAAGGCAAAGCCCAGCGCGAAATTCCTGCACTGTCTGCCCGCCCATCGCGGCGAAGAGGTCGTGCCGGAGGTCATCGACGGTCCACAATCGCTGATCTGGGACGAAGCGGAAAACCGCATCCACGCCCAAAAGTCCGTGCTGCTCTGGGCGGCCGGCCGCCTTGGTTGAGTTTGCCGGACATATTCCTATCTAGCAGCGAACCGGCCGGGCGATAACGCCCGGCCGCCGCTATATTCCCGCCCTGCACCGGGACTAACGGAGCTTGTCTTGAACGCATCCGATATCGATCAGGCCCTGGGCTTCACCATCCCGTCGCGTCACGCGCGCGGGCGCATCCTTCGCCTTGGGCCGGTGCTGGATCAGGTGCTTGCCGCCCATGCCTATCCCCCGCCAGTCGAACGGCTGCTCGCCTCCGCGCTGGTCCTCGCCGCGCTGCTCGGCTCGACGCTCAAGGATGCGGGCGGACAGCTGACGCTACAGGCGCATAACGAACATGGCGTCGTCAGCCTGCTCGTCGCCGATTACAAGGGCGGCGAAGTGCGCGGCTATGCCAAATTCGATGCCGATCGGTTGGCGGAGCTGGGGCCTGACCCGACGCTGTTCGGTCTGTTCGGCAAGGGCTATCTTGCCATCACCTTCGACCAGGCGGTCACGGGTGAGCGCTATCAGGGCATCGTCCCGCTCGACGGCGATTCGCTCGCGCAGGCGGCCGAACATTATTTCTTCCAGTCCGAACAAATCCCCAGCGTCGTCCAGATCGCCGTCCGGCACGAAGCGGGGCAGGGCTGCTTCGCCGCAGGCATGCTGCTTCAGCATTTGCCCGAAGGCGAAGTGGGCCGCGAACGTCTCCACACACGGCACGATCATCCCGAATGGGAACATGTTCAGGCGCTGGCCGTCACGCTCAGTGATAATGAACTCACCGACGAAGCGCTGCCGCTGACCGATATCGTCTGGCGCCTGTTTCATGAGGAAGAGGTGGTGCGCGTTACTGACCCGGTCGACCTGACCAAGGGCTGCCGCTGCGATCTTGCCCATATCCGTAGCGTGATCGGCCGTTTCCCCGCTGAAGAACGCGCCCAAATGGCTGATGAACAGGGGGTCATTGGAGTAGATTGCGCCTTTTGTTCGCGTCTGTTTCCAGTTTCGCTGGACAGTTTCGCGCAAGGCTGACACGAATTTATTGCGACTTCGGAACAGGTTGGGGCGTTAGCGGGGGCTGGCGCTATCAACCCGCCGGATTTGGGTGCATGAAGGCCGTGCCGCCATGCACGCGGCGAGCCGCTCCGGAGTCCGCGATGAAATACGGGGGCTATTGAATGACGTCAGGTCTGCACGTCTTGAGCGCGGCCATCGCGATGCTGATCGCTGTATCGCCGGTCGGGTCGCAGGCGCTTTCCGAACCGCCGCTCAGGGGGCTGGAACCGGGCGAATGGGAATTGCGCGAACGGCCGGAGGAAGGCGGGAAGGGCGATATACGCCGCATCTGCCTTACCGATATTCGCCAATTGATTCAGCTTCGCCATGGCCGCAACAGCTGCAAAAGGCTGACGATCGACGAAAGCGCCAAACGGCTGACGGTCAGCTACGATTGCGCTGGGGCTGGGGGCGGGCGCACCGACCTGCGCATCGAAACGTCCCGGCTGGTGCAAATCCACGCTCAGGGGATTGCGGGCGGCGCGCCCTTCTCCTTCAGCATGGAAGGACGGCGCATCGGCGCCTGCCATTGACCGCACCGCTTGCGCCAGCGCGCCTGTGGCGGTAGCGGAGCGCCCATGACTGCCAATGATGGGAAAATCGCTGTCGTCCTGCTGTCGGGCGGGTTGGATTCGATGGTCGTGGGCGGCCTCGCGCGCGAGGCGGGCTATGAACTGGTCGCGCTGACGATTGATTATAATCAGCGGCATCGCGTCGAATTGAACGCGGCCGCGCGCATCGCCACTGTTCTTGGGGTCCGGCGACATATCGTCCTTCCGCTCGATCTTACCGCCTTTGGCGGATCGGCGCTGACGGCGGACATCGCGGTGCCGAAGGACGGGGTGGGACCGGGCATTCCCAACACCTATGTGCCCGCGCGCAACACCATCTTCCTGTCGCTGACGCTTGGTCTTGCCGAAGTGTCGGGAGCGAACGACATCTTCATCGGCGTCAACGCACTCGACTATTCGGGTTATCCCGATTGCCGTCCCGAGTTCATCGACGCCTTCCAGAATATGGCGGCACTCGCGACCAAGGCTGGCGTCGAAGGGCATCCAGTCCGGATCAACGCGCCGCTTCAGCATATGAGCAAGGCCGACATCGCGCGAGAGGCGAACCGGCTGGGGCTGGATGCGGGGATGAGCTGGTCCTGCTACGATCCCGCGCCGGGCGATCAGCATTGCGGGCTTTGCGATAGCTGCCGCCTTCGCTCCAGGGGTTTTGAGGAAGCGGGCCTGCCCGATCCAACTCGCTACGCAGCCAAGCCATAAAGGACAGGCGGATGAGCTATGCCGTCAAGGAGATGTTCCTGACGCTTCAGGGCGAAGGCGTCCATAGCGGCCGCCGCGCCGTCTTCATGCGCTTTGCCGGGTGCAACCTGTGGACCGGTCGTGAAGAGGATCGGCGCAAGGCCGTGTGCCAGTTCTGCGATACCGATTTCGTTGGCACGGATGGCGACGGCGGCGGCAAATTCGCCGACGCGCAGGCCCTTGCCGACGCGGCTCTCGCCTTCTGGGGGACAGGCGAAGAAGGCCGCTACATCGTCATGACGGGCGGCGAACCCATGTTGCAGGTCGATGACGCCCTGATCGACGCGCTCCACGCCCATGGCTTCACCATCGCCATCGAAAGCAACGGCACGATCGCGGCGCATCCCGGCATCGACTGGGTCTGCATCAGCCCCAAGGCAGGCAGCGACGTCGTGCAACGCAGCGGCAATGAACTGAAGCTGGTCTGGCCGCAGCCGGGCAGGGGTCACAGCATCGCCGATGTGGAGGCGATGGAGGGCTGGGCTTTCGACAACCTGCTGATCCAACCCCTCGACAGCGCGGACGCGGCGGCGAACATGCGGGCGGCGATCGATCTGGTCATGGCGCGGCCGAAATGGCGGCTAAGCCTTCAGTCGCATAAATATCTGGGGCTTAGGTGAAAGCATAGGCGATCAAACGCCGACCGCCCTCCACTGTTCGCCCCACGCTTGTTGCAGCGTCATTGATACAGAATTATCGGCACTAAGGCTTCTTTTCCGTCACCCCGGACTTGATCCGGGGTCCCGCTTCGTGAATTTTGCCGAGGCAGCGAGACCCCGGGTCAAGCCCGGGGTGACGATCACTCAAACATGATCATGCTTTATTGATCGGAGCCCCGACAACCGCGCTCCTCACATATCACGCCATCAAAACATCACTTAGCCGCCACCTTCTGCTCATAAGCCACCTGGCATTCCGGCCGCAGCTTATCCTTCTTCCAGCATTTCTTGTCGAAAGAAGGCAGGGTCAGCGTATAGCTCCGCCCCGGATCGCCGTAAAATTGCTCACCCGCCAGCACCAACGACTTCTTGATCGACCCCAGCCCCGTGCGCGCCACCTCATGCAGCGATCCACGATTGGCGAAGATCGCCTGCCGTCCGACCTGACCCGCCGCCTGGCAGAAGCCGCGCTGCGCCTGGACGGTCGAATAGCCCGAATAGATGCGCGTGCCATATTTGTCGGCTGCGGCCTGGCCGGGCTTTCCCTTGCCAACGGTGCGCTGGAAATAGCCGAGCAGGACCGACTGGGCCGCGTCCAGTTCCGCGTCATGATGCGCGATCATCGCATTATAGTTGCTGATCGACAGCAGTGTCGGTTCGAACTGGCACTGAAGCGCCGCGACGTTGAGCGCCGCACGCAGGTTCCATACCAGGCCCGCGCGAATTTCTTCCGCCGTGGCGCCGGGCAGGCCAAGCGCGGTCGCAGCGTCCGCGTCCGTCAGCGGCGGGCTGGAAAAGTCGGGCGGCGACCAGAAAAACTGGGCGGCGGCCGGCTGAGCCAACAGCGGCGCGGCGGCAATCATCAATCCGGCACAGACCCGGCGCAGCGTGGAACAGGATGTCATGACTTCCCCTTTAAGAATGGCGGCCTTTGTGAACGACGATTGGGCAGGCTTCTCTTATGCTATGCCTTGCGTCCGGCGCCTGTATTGCGCCTGAACGCCTCTCTCCGTCTATTGATCCGACAGTATCTCTGCCTCGCCTTGCGTCGCATTGGCTGCGGCAGGTTCCGGCTGAGGTGCGGCAGCGGCGCTGTTATTCCCTCCAGCCGAGGGCAGGGCGGCCGACGGCGCTTCGCTCTGCACCCCGTCCAGGTCCGTCATGGCGTCGGTCGTCGTGCCGTCGACGACCTCCAGATCCTTCATCTGGACCGTGTTGCTCCCCTTGTCGTCCTTGCCGCACGCCGCCAGCGCGGTGCAGCCGGTCAGCAGCAAGGCGGTAAAGATCATCCTCGCTTTGCAGCGCATCCGGGTCTCCCAAACATGTGATGCCCGGCGGCCCCCACCCGGCGAAGGCGCCGACCCTAGCCGCCCGATCCGCATTGCTCAACCCCCGCGCCACAGCGCCGCAACCTGCCCAGAAAGGCAGGGAAATGCGCCTTCAAAGCCGCGTCGAGATCGGCCATTGAGGCATTCTTGCCCAGCGCCGCGATGCTGGTGACGGGATATTCCGCAAGCCCGCACGGCACGATGCCGCCAAAATGGGACAGGTCGGGGTCCACATTGATCGAAAAGCCATGCAGCGTCACCCACCGCCGCACCCGGATGCCCAGCGCGCCGATCTTCGCCTCGCGCCCGTCGCGATCATCGGTCCAGATGCCGATCCGCCCCTCCGCCCGCCGCGCCGCGATGCCAAGGTCGCCCAGCGCGTCGATCATCCACCCTTCCAGATGATGGACGAAGTTGCGCACATCCTTCCCCCGCTCGCGCAGATCGATGTTGAGATAGCCGATCCGCTGCCCCGGCCCATGATAGGTATAACGCCCGCCGCGCCCCGCATCATGCACCGGAAAGCGCGGGTCGATCAGCTCTGCCGGATCGGCGCTCGTCCCCGCCGTATACAGCGGCGGATGTTCGAGCAGCCACACCCGCTCGCCCGCCTCACCCTCAAAGATCGCAGCCGCCCGCGCCTCCATGTCGGCGAGCGCTTCCGGGTAATCCACAAGCGCCGAATCGACCCGCCATTCGATCTGTTCGGCCACGGCAGGCGAAGGGGAAGAGGATGACATGGCACTTCCTTGACTTGGGCGAGGGGAGCGATCAAGTCTCCTCCCCGATTTTAAGTACGGGAAAAGGCGAAGATATGGCGGCGATGTCGATCGGCAAGGCATGGGAAGAAGCGGTCGCCTTCGTCGCGCGCGAACGCAGCCTGCTGTTTCCCGTCGCCTTGCTCTTCGTGGCGCTGCCTGGCCTCATCCTTCAGGAGATGACGCCGCCCGAACTCGCCACCTGGACGATGGACAAGGGCGCCATGCCCGACATCCCGCCCAGTTTCATCCTGTCCACGCTGATCGGCGTCATCATCATCTGGTTCGGGTCACTCGCCCTGTTCGCACTGGCGTTAAGGCCCGGCATCAGCGTCGGCGAAGCATTGCGGCTCAGCCTCTCCCGCCTGCCCGTGCTGCTCGGCACGGCGCTTGTCGTGATCGGCGTCCTGCTTGGCATAGCCATCGTCGGCATGATCGTCGTCGTCGCCTTCTCCATGGTGGCAAAGCCCGTTGCCGCAGCCCTCGCCGCGTTGCTGGTGACCGCTGGCGGCGCCGTCATGCTCTTCGCCAGCGTGCGGCTTCTGCTGCTCAACCCGGTGGTAATCGACGGCCACGAAGGCGTCATGGCCTCGCTCCGGCACAGCTGGGCGCTGACACGCGGCCATTTCTGGCGGCTGCTCGGCTTCATCTTGGTGCTGACGCTGCTCTCCGCCATCGTCGGCTCAGCCGCGCAAGTCATCTTCGGCCTCTTCGGTCGCCTGATCGCCGGAGCGGAAGGCGCGCGGCTCATCGGCGGCGTCGCAGCGGCCGTCGTCTCGACCGTGGTGCAGGTCTATATGCTCGTCATGCTCGCCCGGCTTTATCGTCAGGCGGAGGCGCGCTGACCCAGCATTGGCACATGCGGCGCCGCATCGGCGCTCAATAAACCGGCCAGCCGAGGATCAGCGAAGGTCTCAACCTCCCGCTTATAGGGCACAAATCCCGCCCGCTGATAGAAGCTGAGCGCACCCGGACTGTCCAGCGTACAGCTATGCACCCAGAACCGGCGCACCTCCTTGCGCCATGCCAGCGACTTCGCCTGCGCCATCAGCCAAGCCCCAAATCCCTTGCCGGTCAGCTCAGGTATAAGGCCAAGGAAGCTCAACTCGCAGTCCGGCAGCGCCCGGAAATCCAGCTCCAGCAATCCCACTTCCACGCCGCGCGGATCGGTGATCGCAAAAACCTGCACCGCCGGATCGTGAATAATCGCCGTCAATTCCGCATCACTCAAGACAAGGCGTGAGAACCAGAGCCACGGCTCCCCCACCCGCCGGAACAGCGCGCGATAAGCATCCAGCGCAGGTGCCTTCCACGGCACCAGCCGCAACGGAGCAGGCGGAATCGGCGCGGGCCGGGGACGCTCCACCATCTCCAGATAGGTCACGATCGTCGCAATCTGATCATTGGCGACCGGCGTCAGCGGCATGGGTTCAGCTCCAACTCGCCATCGGCGGCAGGCTCATCAAAATCGCGTCGACATTGCCGCCGGTCTTCAGCCCGAACAGCGTGCCCCGGTCATGCACCAGATTGAATTCCGCATAACGGCCGCGCCATTCCAGCATCCTGGCGTAATCCTCCTCGCTCCAGCTTTCGCCCATCCGCCGCCGGACAATCGGGGGAAAGGCTTTCAGGAACGCATCGCCCACCGACCGGGTAAAGGCGAAATTCGCATCAAAGCCGGCATCATCCTCGCACTCCAGATGGTCGTAGAAGATGCCGCCGACGCCGCGATGAACGCCCCGGTGCGGTATGAAGAAATAGTCGTCGGCCCACGCCTTGAAGCGGGGATAATAGTCCGCATCATGCGCATCGCATGCCGCCTTGAACTCGCCGTGGAAGCTCGCCGTGTCCTCATCCCGGGGCAGGGGAGGGTTAAGGTCCGCGCCACCACCAAACCAGCTTTTGGACGTGATCAGATAGCGCGTGTTCATATGCACGGCGGGCACATGCGGGTTGGCCATATGCGCGACCAGGCTGATCCCCGTCGCGAAAAAGGCCGGGTTCTCCCCCGCGCCATGGATGGTCTTGGCAAAATCCGGCGCGAATTCGCCCGAGACGGTGGATACATTGACCCCGACCTTCTCGAATATCTTGCCCTTCATGACCCCCCGCACGCCGCCGCCGCCTTCGCCCGGCGTCAGTCCCGGCGCTTCGCGGTCCCATGGTGTGTAGGCGAAGGAGGCATCGCTGCCCGTCTCACGCTCGATCGCCTCGAATTCCGCGCAGATGCGGTCGCGCAGCGATTCGAACCAGTTGCGGGCGGCCTGCTGTTGGGGATTGAGGACCAAGGTCATTGGGAAATCTCGATCATGTTGGAAATTGTCCAGTCTGGCGAAGGGCTTCGGCAACCGCGATGCCCGTGGAAACGGCAATGTTCAAGGACCGGAAGCCCGCAGCCATGGGGATTCGGACGCGCAGGTCGGCCATGTCGCGCACCGCGTCGGGCACGCCCGCACCTTCCGATCCCATCAGCAACACGTCATTCCTGTCAAAACGCACCTCCGGCAGGGGCTGTGAAGCATGGCTGCTCATCAGCACCAGACGACGGCCCTCCGCACGCCGGACCTCGTCAAATGCCTCGAAATTGGCGTGGCGAGTCACCTCCGCCGCCGCGCCATAATCCATCGCGGCGCGTTTCAACTTGGCGTCGGAAAAGGCGAATCCCATCGGCATGATGATGTCCACGGGCACGGAAAAACAGGCGGCCAGCCGCAATATGGCGCCGACATTCCCGGCAATCTCGGGTTGATAAAGAGCAATACGCATGCCCCGCGCATAAAGCAGCGGGGCAAATTGTCATAGCCATGGCCAAATTGCTGTTGGCAAAGAAGCTACAGTGGGTCTATCAGGCCCCCGAACCACGCCAGGGGGAAAGGCGAGGCCCATATTCCGTGGGCGGCGCTACTCTCTCGATAATCAGGGCCGGTGACGGCAATGCGGCGGGTAACAGGGACGTCTTTGCAAGGGTTGAGGTGCATGGCGAGCGTTGAACATACGGACAGCCAAGGTCTATCCGGCGAAGGTGGAGTGCGTCGTCGCGACTTCATCAATATCGCCGCAGTAAGCTTCGCGGGGGTCGGGGCTGTCGCCGTCGTCATTCCGCTCGTGGATCAGATGAACCCCAGCGCGGACGTGCTGGCGCTGGCATCGACCGAGGTTGATATCTCTTCGATCCAGCCGGGTCAGGCGATCAAGACGACCTTCCGCTCGCAGCCGCTTTTCGTGCGTCATCTGACGGACAAGGAAATCGCCGAAGCCGACAAGGTTGACGTTTCCTCGCTGCGCGATCCGCAGACGCTGGAACAGCGCACCGTCGCTGGCAAGAAGCAGTGGCTGATCACCATGGGTGTTTGCACCCATTTGGGCTGCGTGCCGCTGGGTGCGGGCGAGGGCGAGAATCGCGGTGAATTTGGCGGCTATTTCTGCCCCTGCCACGGTTCGTCCTACGACACGGCGGCCCGCATCCGCAAAGGCCCCGCGCCCAAGAACCTGGAAGTGCCGAAGTTCAGCTTCACTTCCGACACCGCCATTCTCGTAGGCTGAGGTAAGAAACCATGAGCTTTCCCTGGGCTGAGCATTATACTCCCAAGCATCCCGCGATGCAGTGGATCGACGAGAAGCTGCCGCTTCCGCGCCTCGTCTACAACGCGATCGGCGCCGGTTACCCGGTCCCGCGCAACCTCAACTATTTCTGGAACTTCGGTGTTCTCGCTGGCCTCGCGCTGGTGATCCAGATCGTCACCGGCGTGATCATGGCGATGCATTATGGCGCCAACACGCTGGTCGCGTTTAGCACCGTCGAACAGACGATGCGCGACGTGAACGCGGGCTGGCTGATGCGCTATGCGCATGCCAATGGCGCCAGCTTCTTCTTCATCGTCGTCTATCTCCACATCTTCCGCGGCCTTTTCTACGGTTCCTACAAGGCGCCGCGCGAAATGGTCTGGCTGCTCGGTATCGTCATCTTCCTCCTGATGATGGCGACCGCCTTCATGGGCTATGTGCTTCCCTGGGGGCAGATGTCCTATTGGGGCGCGAAGGTGATCACCGGCCTGTTCGGCGCGATCCCGGTCGTGGGTGAGCCGATCCAGACCTGGCTGCTCGGCGGCTTTGCTCCTGGCAATGCGTCGCTCAACCGCTTCTTCTCGCTGCACTTCCTGCTGCCCTTCGTGATCGCTGCGGTCATCATCCTGCACATCTGGGCGCTGCACATTCCGGGTTCGTCGAACCCGACCGGCGTGGAAGTGAAGGGTCCGCAGGACACCGTGCCTTTCCATCCCTACTATACGGCGAAGGATGGCTTCGGAGCGGGCGTGTTCCTGATCCTCTTCGCGATCCTGTTGTTCTTCGCGCCGAACTATCTCGGCCATCCGGACAACTATATCGAAGCGAACCCGCTTTCGACGCCTGCGCATATCGTTCCTGAATGGTATTTCTGGCCCTTCTACGCGATCCTGCGCGCCTTCACCGTGGACTTTTTCTTTGTCCCCGCGAAGCTGCTGGGCGTGCTGGCAATGTTCAGCTCGATCCTGATGCTCTTCTTCCTGCCCTGGCTGGATACCTCGCCGGTGCGTTCGGGCAATTATCGTCCGACCTTCAAGAAGTTCTTCTGGATCCTGATCGTTGACGTGCTGATCCTGGGCTATTGCGGCGGCGCGCCTGCTGCCGAACCCTATGTGATGATCTCCCAGATTGCGGGCGCCTATTATTTCGCCCACTTCCTGATCATCCTCCCGCTGATCTCGCGCTTTGAACGGCCGCTGCCGCTGCCGGGCTCGATCACGGAATCGGTGCTTAACCGCTATAACATCAAGGGCGAACAGGATGCGCTTCCCGGAATGGGCGCGGATCCGCAGCCGTCGAACGCCGGCTAATAGGGGACAAGATCAACATGGTTCGCATCGGCGCATTTCTCGTCGGCCTCTTCTTTGCTGGCTGGCTGCTGATCTCCTTCCTTGTGGGCGCTGTGGCCTATGTCTCCGAACCGCCCGCTGCGACGGTGGAGCATGAATTCCACAAGCATCCCAAGGAAGTGGACTTCTCCTTCAACGGCCCGTTCGGCAAGTTCGATCAGCCCCAGCTGCAGCGCGGCTTCCAGGTGTTCAAGGAAGTTTGCTCGGCCTGCCACAGCCTGAAGTTCGTCGCTTTCCGCGACCTCAAGGGCATCGGCTACAACGAGGCGGAGATCAAGGCGATCGCCAAGCAGTGGGCGATCAAGACGCCTGACGTTGATCCCAAGACGGGTGAAATGTCGACGCGTGCTCCGGTTCCGGCGGATTACTTCCCCAAGCCCTTCGCCAATAATGTCGCGGCGATGGCGGCGAACAACAATGCGATCCCGCCAGATCTGTCGCTGATGACCAAGGCGCGCCATGAGGGCTCGGCCTATGTCTACTCGCTGCTGACTGGTTTCCAGAACCAGCCTGCCGAGCTGCTGAAGCACTTCCCGGATGCCAAGACGCCGCAGGGGCTGCACTACAACCCCTATTTCGCCAACCTGAACCTCGCCATGGCCCCGCCGCTGACGGCTGACGGTCAGGTGACCTATGGCGACGGCACCAAGGCGACCGTTGACCAGATGGCGAAGGACGTTTCGGCCTTCCTGACCTGGACGGCAGAGCCCAAGCTTGAGAACCGCCGCCGCGCGGGTCTGGCGACCATCGTCTTCCTGCTGATCGCAACGGCGCTGGCCTACATGTCCTACCAGAATATCTGGGCCGACAAGAAAAAGGCCGCCTGACCGCCTTTCGGCCAAGGGAATGAATAGGGAAGGGGCGCGGCGTCATGATGACACCGCGCCCCTTTTTCATTGGGAGTTTACATGGATCTAGATGAACTCGCCGCGCTGGTCCGGACCATTCCCGACTTCCCCAAGCCGGGCATCCTGTTCCGCGACATCACCACGCTGCTGGCCGATGCGGAAGGCTTCTCGGCGCTCGTTGGCAACCTCGCGGCGATCGCCCGGCCGCTCGACGCGGACATCGTCGTTGGCATCGAGGCGCGCGGTTTCGTGCTTGGATCGGCACTCGCTCACGCGCTCGGTCTCGGCTTCGTTCCGATCCGCAAGTCGGGCAAGCTACCCGGCAAGACCGTCGGCATCGACTATGTGCTCGAATATGGCACCGACCGCCTCGAATTGCATGAAGGACAGATAGGGCAGGGCGCCCGGGTCCTATTGGTCGATGACCTTATCGCCACCGGCGGCACCGCCCTCGCCGCCGCAGAGCTCCTCCGCGAACAAGGCGCCACCTTGCTCCTGGCCCTCTTCGCCATCGACCTCCCGGACCTCGGCGGCCGCTCCGCCCTCGAAGCCGACGGCATCGCCACCGCCGCCCTCCTCAAATTCCCCGGCAATTAACGGTTTCCTTCATGAATTTCCCCCGCCAACCAAATTGCGAGCTAATCGCCGGAAAGCGCATCCTCTTCCTAATGGCGATAGAGGATGAATATGGCCCACATCTGCGTTCCCGCTTCACGCCGCTGATGACGGGCGTCGGTCCCGTCGAAGCCGCGATCACAACCACCTTGGCGCTTCAGCACCTTCACCAGCATGATGCTCTGCCTGACCTTGTTGTGTCACTGGGCTCAGCTGGCTCCCGCGCCTGTCAGTTGGGGGAGGTCTATCAGGTCGCGAGCGTATCCTGGCGCGACATGGACGCCTCCCGCCTTGGTTTCGCAAAGGGAGTGACTCCGTTCATAGATCACCCCGTCGATCTACCGTTGCACGCACCTCTCGACATTCCCGCGGCGCGCCTTTCAACCGGCGCAAACATCGTAGGCGGCGAGGAATATGCACTGATTGACGCCGATATGGTCGATATGGAAACCTTCGCCATCACCCGAGCCTGCCAGCGCTTCACTGTTCCCCTGATGGGACTGCGCGGCATATCCGACGGCCCAGGAGAACTGAACGATATGCTCGGTTGGACACAACTCCTCGCATCGCTAGACGAGCGGCTGGCGGTAACAGTTGATTTACTGGCCGATACGTTGAACCAGGTGAGCATCTAATTTCGCAAAAAGATGGCAGAGACATGCGAAGCCCACCAGTCATTCGCTGAATCGAACGTCAGTGTTGGGCGTGCCAGACCGATTTGGCAACACCTGCGATGTCAAAGCGGCGGGTGCGAGGAAATTCTGACCGTGAATTCAATGCAATAAAGTGGCGGCCAGGAGCGCCTGCCCGGAATTTGCCCAACTTTGTCGCTGCCATCGCTCCCACACCTTCAGGATCGCATCCGGGCCACGGAAGGTCAAGCGCGCACTTGGCCTGAGAATTTGCAGTTTGACCGGTTCGGCTGATTGTTATCGTTCAGACGAAGAGTCCCGCTCCATTTTGATGCTTTGATGGGATAGCAAAGTGCAAGGGAGCCTTGTTCCCTTGCACGTTGGCCGACGATCCCGGCTGAGGTTCTCCGCCGGATTGACCCGGCCGCGATTTTCAGTTGAGGAATTCGACCGGCAGCTCAAGGGTAGCGACTTGGACATAGAGGGAGTTCGATTGAATTGCGGCCGCATCTGTTGCGGTCGGCATACGCTTGTCACGCGGCAGATAAATCTCGTTCGTTGGCACCGCGAGCATCGACTATTTTGAACCGTCTCTCCCACGCATCCTGGGTGGTCATGGACTGGCAACTCCTGCGGTAGGCTTCTTTTTGTGCCGCATAGTTGTCGAGCAACTGCTTCATCACGATCTTGAATCGCCGTCGATTGGCAAAATAACGCGCCTTGTCGATCCGGCAAATATAGCCTGTCCGAGAACCCGCGTCGAAAGTCGCTGACCAGCGGCGTCGGAAGCTGTCCCGGGGGTTAGCACGCACGTCGAGCGGAAAGAGAACGCCTTTGGAATAAAATAATTTCTCTGGAAGAATATGCCCGTTGAAGCTCAGTTTGCGCCAAAGGGCGCGCCACTTGCCTTTATTGCGCTTGGGCGAATGGGCAGCTGTATCGCTTACGGAAAATTCCAGGGGGGTGATGAGCTTTTCCTGGACGGTAAGCGCTGCCAGGTCAGCCCTGCGCTGCGTCATATCTAGATTATCTTCCCAGAACCGCTCGCCTTTCAGGACATCTTCCATCGCCATCAACAGAGCTTCCGCCGATTCATAATGATAGGCATCGTTGAATCGATCAAAATAGCCTCGCATCATATCTTGTAAATCGGCTTTGCTCAATTCAAGCCGCTCGAACATCAAATGCGCCACCAGATGATAGCGCATGTCCAGATAAACCGTCATCGGCGACTGCTTGGCGAAGAAATCCTCCTGGTGGCTAGCGATCCCCGGCACATTTAAAATGCTGAAATTGTTCGCCAGTGAAAAACATACGTCATCGCCACGCACGAAGAAGGGGAATGGCCATGATCTGACCGCCGCGATGGGAAAAGCGAAATACCACCACCCCCCATAGCGGTTCTCCCCGGAAGCAATTTGCGTGGTGCCGACGACATCTTCGAACCTACGCAAGTCGCTCCCGTTGTGAATTGGCCTGCACCGCTGGTTGAAGACTGCGCTGGCTTCCCACAGCCGCCATTTGTGCGACTCCGTGATCATGGATCCGCTGATCGCGAGCCTCGGCTCGGCGCTGTAGCGCAGGATCGCCATCGTTCGTCGCAGCGTTTCTGGGAAGAAAACGGCGTCATCATCCATGAACAGAATGTGCGAGGATGTCCCACCCTTTACCGTTTCCAAAAGGCCGCGTGTAAATCCGCCAGCACCGCCATAGTTGCTGTTCTTGATAACCTGGCCATTGGAAAAACCAATGCTATCAGTGTCTCCACCATTGTCTATGACAAGTAGATTGAAATCATCGCGCAGATCGGCATTTGCCGCGAAGTAATCCTCTAGGCGCCGCGATGTTCTTTGGACTGCCTCATTTCGCCTGAAGGTTGTGATTACGCCGGTCATTTTGACCCTGCTGCGTACAGGACCCGTGACGACATAATCGATCGACCTGATGGTCACATCATCGACCGCGACGAAGCGCGCGTAGATCAGTCCTTCGAGAGGGATCTGCGGGACCTCCACGATTTTTGTCGTGCCATCGGCATCGAAGACCCTGTGGTAAATATGCTGCCAGCTTTTGTTTTGACGCACCAACACCAGTTCGAAGATGCATTTACCCTGCGCCTCTACGTGGACCTCCAATCTGTTGGAGGGCTGAAGGTCGAAAGCATAGGCCGGGAAGGCATTGAAATAGCTGTCGAACCGTATTTCTGCGCCACGAAAAGCGTAAAAATTGCCGGCCGCCTCATCATATCCTGCCAAACCCAGACGGTGGTAAAACAGGTCCGGTTCGCAATTGATGACTGCGTCAGGCGTGATGAGCCGCTGCGCGACATGGCCCCGCTCCTGGAGTGCGTTAAAGCCAGAATCTCTAGTCACGTTCTTCTCCGCGATGGCCGATGGCACCGACGATGTTAATATGGAAGTCTGTCACTTCCGATATTTATGATGTTCACTGTCGTTCACGACCTTCTTGTCGGAACCCATGATCATTTCCGTTTCACGGATATGACTGACATATTCGCGGAATGCGCTGGTCGTAAGATCGACTGCGACGGCGTCAAAATGCGCCCATTCGGTATTGCCCAGCTTAACATGCTTTTCCAGCATCCGCGCACCAGCTGCGACGGCCAATGCGGACGCCTTCCAGCCGTGGTCATGGCTGGAATAACCAGGCACGATCAGCGGGTTCTGCTTGGACAAGTTATGATAGTGACGGACAACCCCGATGTGGCAGTGTTCAAGCGGTGTCGGATAGGCTGAATTGCACTGGAGCAGATAAATGCGTTCGCAATTGCCGAATGTATCAGTGACAAATTTCTCATAGCTCTCGTCTGTCATTCCAGTCGAGAGGATAACCGATCCCCTGTAGTTCTTGGCGACGAAGTTTAGATAGTCGCGATGCTCGGAAATGGTCGATGGGAGCTTCACCATCGGAACACCGATATCCATCATCACGTGAAATGATGGTTCATCGAGCACGGATGCAAACCATCCAATTCCAAGATCACGGCACAGCGTATCTACAAATGAAAAGTCATCCTTGCTCAATTCCAGCTGATGGCGATAATCCCGGAATGTCTTTCCGAATGGAGAAGCGTAGGGCGCAGAAAGTTGTTCAGGCGTGTAGAAACTCTCCACGTCCCGCTTCTGGAGCTTGATATAGGTCGCGCCTGCAGCCTTGCTCGCGCGGATCATCTTCTCTAGGCGAAAGCGATCACCAAAATGGTTAGTGGTCAACTCTGCCACAATATCGACGCTGGCGTCCCCGGCAACGGCACTTTGCGACGGATGGCCATTGAGCTGTTCGGCAGTCAACGCGCTGAAGGAACGGTTGCCTACATGTCGAACATCCAGATCGCTGTCGCGCAGGGTATAGAGGGCATTGATGAAATAATATTCCTGCGTCGAAATCTTCAGTGAGCGCTCATTGGAACGGTCATGAACATAGTCGGGGGAAAGGGCCTTGCTCTGGCCCATGTCGGCATTGAAATCGAAGCCGAGCATATAGACGGTCTGCGGCCGTCCGCGAACCTGAGCGATCAGACGGGACAGTTTGAGCGCTGTGACGAAGAGTATTTCCTCGATTTCGAGGCCGTCGGTCATCATCCGCTGCATGAGCAATTCAGATGATTCCTGCGTTAGCTGAATCAGCGGAGCATGAACGACCGTCTTGTCGCCCGCGCGAAAATCCCGCTGAGCGGTCAAGTACAGGCGCGAGCGGAAGCCAGATTGTTTCAGTGCCTCTTCAACCCAGTCGCCATGGAAGATGGTGATGTCGGCCGGGGCTATCCGCTCGGCGTCATTGATACCGATAACCAGAGAATTGGCGTAAACATGCGGATCGATGAGATCGACCGACGGCCCCTTACCCAGGATGTGGATCGTATCGGTGGCGTATGTCGACGCGATATTTTCGATGAGGTTCAAGAAATTGCCCGAGATAGTCTGCATCATTCACCCTAACTGAACAGCCATGTTCCAGCGCCAGCATCACGCCTGGCAAAAGATCCCAGGCATAGGCGCCCTTGGGATTGATGAAGCGTGCGAAGCTTCCCCGGATAACGTTGAAGAGATTATAGACAGCGCAACCCGTCACCCGATATTCGATTGCATCCCGGATACCATCGGCGATCTCCTCATTAAAGGAGGAAGAAAATCCAGTGATTCGCGAATGCAGCTTGGTGCAGGGGTCGCCCGTCATGATATGTTCGCCAAGTTCCGGCATCATCAGCAGGCTGCCCTGATGGATTCCGTCCTTCCAGACGCCTAGCGAAACGCCCCATTCCTTAAGGCCAGAGCAGAAATTTTCCGTGCCATCGATGGGGTCCAGGAGAACGAAATAGCCGGGCTGTTCCGCAGCCTGAAAATCATAGCTTTCCTCGCCTACAAAAGTGAGGCCTGGCAGGCGCGCCTTCAGGAAAGCGTGAAGGTTGGCCTCTATATACTGGTCCGCTTCTGTAACCGGGCTTTGATCGGCCTTATACTGGATGCGGTAGCGCCGCTCCGTGATCTCTGGCATCATAGCCATGACCATCAACCGACACTCGTCGAGCAACGCTCTGATATCCATGGGAGCCCTTTTGCTTTCGTGCCTGATCATCGACCGAGGGTGCCTAACCACTGCGGGATGCAGGGTCAACGCAAAGGTGATGCGCTGGCTTGCTTGGGCTGACGTTTTTGACGCAAAGCTTTCACATGCAAGATGGTCCCGACATCGCCAGCGCGGAAGGCATTAAGGCCTCTTATTATAAGACTCGCGCGCAAGCTTTGGAAAACAAGCTTGGCGCTCTCGCTCAGATCGTCGCGTTGCGGGCCAGCATCCTGGCCGCTGACATCCGGGCCGGAACTTTATCTTTTCTGTAGGACCGGCATGATGAGATTTGTAGAGGGAATATATTTGCCCGCAGGAGGTGGCATGGCGATTAAATATCCATTCAGATTTTCTTGGAGCAACCAAATTGAAGAAAATTTCAAAGAAAAATCAATATACTTAGGTCATCAATAATAGAATTGAAGGTGTCTTTAAAGCAGGCGAGAAGCTTATGATTCGCCAACCAATCATTGTTGAACCTTATGCTACTATGCCTCGCCGAAATTTCATTTCAATTTCAGCCTTTTCATACTCTATTTCGGCAATTGGGCAAGATTACCAAGGTTGGCAGATATTGTTCCATTGCTAAAGGAGTGGAAAAGCTCGGCATTGCTCACCCTGTAGATAGAATTACAACTCATCTGATTTCGTTTCGGCAATATTATGCCCGGGGAATTGAGCAGTCTCTTGGTCGATGTGGAGCGCCAGCGCCGTTCACAGCGGAGGGTGGCCCCGTTACTGTCGGTAATGATGTATGGATAGGCCAGAATGTTCTTATCCAGCAGGGTATAAAAATCGGCGATGGTGCTATCGTTGCTGCAGGTTCGGTGGTGACAAAAGATGTGCCACCATTCGCTGTCGTAGGCGGTGTCCCTGCTAGAGTAATCAAGTACAGGCTCACGGAGGATGTAAGAACGAGAGCAGTGAAACTTCGATGGTGGCAATTCTCTCCAGATCAATTTGCACATCTTCAAATGGATAAGCCAAGTGAATTTTTAGATGGCATCGAAAAAATGATCGATGAAGGTGTTATAAAATTCGCGCCAGATACAATAGATATAGCAGAAATGATTGATTCAATTATTAATAGTAAAACGAAATAGTTTCGTTGTTTATAGGAAATAAATCCATGTCATGCGAACTGGAGAAATCTCGTGGATGAGATAATGCTGATCTTCCCGGTCAATGTGCATCGACGCATTCTCTTCCATTGAAGGCGCCTGCTGAGCTTCAGTATCCGTCATCGGCCAGCATTGATCCGCCAACTGCATGTTTCATTTCAGCGATTTGTTTCAGTATCATGTTATTGGCTATGCGTGGTGCTGCGCGATGTCGGTCTTCATAGACGCGGAATGATGAGAAGTACGGACTAAAGACACCATTCATTGAGCGTAGCTTGTAGCCACTGAATTCATCCAGCGCCGTAATATATTTGTCTTTCGCGTTGACCGACCGGAACGAGGCCCATCCCTGCCTCCCAAAAGCAGGTTCAATGTACCACGTAGAATCCTTCCCGAATTGAGATGATCCATCATCTCTATCAAGAAAAACAATGTTATTCTTGTGGCGAATATATCGCGCACCGTCCTCCGTTACGAGGCGATAACCACCATTCTGAGCGACCAGTCGTATCAGACCGGTTCCCAGCACCACGAAATGACCATCTACATTGCGATCAAAATCGGTACGCACGGCGGAAATTTTGGTCTTTGCTAAGGACGTCTTCTCCAACGCGAAGACAACACCGCCTGGTGAGGCGTTGAAGGTTCTGACGCCTCTTTTTAGCGCAAGTGCAGCCGTTTTTTCGTGGAGATGATACATGTGGGATGGATGGGCCGCGGCGTATTTTTTCTCGTTTCCGAAAATATGCGTGCTTGGAAAGCTCGCCATCGCGCCGTCAAGGCCGAGAACGTATACATTCTTGAAGCCAAGGTAAGTTGCAAACGGAATGGCAAGATCAGTGATTACAGACCCAGCAAAATGGACCATGGAAAATTGATCGTCAAAGCTGTCGATTGTCAGAACGTCGCGAGTTAGACCGCTTCCATAATCTATATAATCTATGTCGTGATAAGCGTTGAGATTGCCGATCGTGTCCGACCTTCGTTCGGCGATCTGCTTGACCGTGATGAGCTTGATCTGCGTCCTCAACCAGTTTTCATAGTCATATCGGCGGTTATCCACCATACAGATGACATCAGGAACCACATCTGTTCGAAGGATGTAGTTCGTTCCGATAACGAATTCATCCGTCAGACCTTCTGGAGCGACTTTTGCCAAGCTTGGGCCAAGTCCAATAATGAAACATCTATCTTGGCTTAGAATTTTTCCTTTGACTTTGTCATCAAAGCCGAAGCGTTGCACCCGCGCTTCGCGCGGATCGCTGTAGCTGGGGAACATTCTTGCTTCCTTATATGTCCTGAAATTTTGCCGACGCATATTCTGACATTCGAGGCGGCGGAATGCGGTTTTCCTTTATCCAGCGTTCAGTCTTGCCGATGTCCTCCATGCTGTGCACATCCAAACATCCTTCCGTAATGTAAGGCCTGATCCGGCTTCCCATACACGGCCAAGGGCCTTGCCCATCGGGATCGCATACAGCTGACCGGCCGCGAACAACCCAAAAGCTATGATCGAAGAACACTGCCCGTGGAAGCTCCTGCCTGTTGGCTGATGCTGGACCCGGCACAAACGGTTCTAACGTCCCATCTTCTCGAACTCTCTTCGATCGCATCGGGTGATATTCCGGCATCTCATGGCTGGGAACTACGGCTGACAGTTCTTTGTTTTTCAGCAAAATGTCGATGCAATCGTCGATCATCGTTTCACTGATAGTGCCGACATTCGCATGTTGTACTATTAGGACATCGACAGGGCAGCCATCTGCTTCTATTATTTCGAGCGCATGCCTGACGGCATCGCAACTTTGCGCCGTAGCGGACGCTAGTGCCTCGGGACGCCGTATTTCCTTGTACCCCATTCGCGCTGCTGTTTGCAAAATCGCGTCGTCATCGCTCGAAATATAGTAGTCATTGACGTAGCGGCTTCGCCTCGCAGCCCCAGCCCCCCAATGGAGCAGAGGGTGGCCGTGAACGGGCAGGATGTTCTTGTTCGCGAGAGAGCTTCCCCCCCGTCCGATCATGAGAGCGCATATTCTCATTCAAACTGATCCTTGATTCACTTTATTGATTACCACGATCGTCCATCCAAACCGATCAAAACGACCGACTGACCGCCATCACCGGCAGCACGGTCGATGCGATAATCCCGAAGAAGCGTTGAAACTCGGCCACAGGCGAATTGGACACGTACAGCACGTCCCGGTCCTTCATGGCAAAACGCTGCATTGCGAAATAGGTCGCCGGATCCTTCATGTCGATGCGGTAGATGACGGGAATGCGCCCCTGTTCGTCCTTTGCCGCGTTCATCGCACCGCCGGGAACGGAGCGAGGGTCGGCCCAGCGGAACAGGAATACACCCTTCGGATCGGCGCGCCGGTCCTCAAGTCCGGCTACGCGTCCCAATGCCTGTGACAGGGTGATGCCGCGCGCCTCGAAATTGACTTCCTGATTGCGACCGGCTGCGCCCAACGCGGTGAAGCTGAAGGGCTGGAACACCGCCGTCACGACGTCGCCCGCCTGCAGCACGACATTCTCCCGCGGATTGGCGATGATGTCGGACAGTGGCATGCTTTCCACCTGGGTTCCGCGCGTCAACTGGATCATCACCTTGTCGACCGGTTGCTTGGTGCCACCAGCGCGGGCGATGGCGTCCAGAAGCCTTTCTCCCCTTGGTGTTAACGGCATGAGCGAGTTGGTGGCGACTTCGCCGACGACCGTCACCTGAGTCGATGTGTTTTGTGCAAGGCGCACGGTAACCTGTGGCATATGCGCCTTGCCCGACAGCCGCCTGACAATCTCGCGCTCGATTTCCGGCAGAGTACGGTCCTCGACGTGGATGCGGCCCGCATAGGGCACGGTGATATCGCCTGTCGGCCCAACCTGCATTTCGGGAAGGACAGTGGTGTTCGCCACCCCCAGCGACGTCGTGCTGCCGAGGTTCGTCCCGAACAGCGCGGCGGGCGGCGCTTCCCAGATAAGTACTGACAAGATGTCGCCCTTGCCGATCTGTTGCCCTGTCGGCTGTGCTTGAGGCATGTCGTCGGCGAAGCTGGTGCGAACCTCCTGCGCATGGATTTGCCGCGCCACTTGATCGGTGACGTCGATGACGCGGACCCCCTGAATGGTGCCGTCGCCTTCGATCTTTGCGATGCGGCCCTTGCCGGGGCCGACCGAGGTATCGAAACCCGCGCAGCCGGAGAGCAACGCGAGCGAAGCGACGGAGACCAGGGCATTGGCTAAATAGGATCGCATGATTTTACACTCGTCGCTTGAATCTGTTGGGAAGGAGCAATGCCGTCATCTGGATCACTTGCAAAGCCCCTGTCGTGCGAAGGCGCGTTCCCGGGCGAAGATATCGACAGGTAATCACGCCAGAAACCCGCGCTGGAAAGCCGATTGATCGCGTCGGGATTGGACCGGCGGCGCAAGCGCAGCGTAGCGATGGCTGAAAGCGCTCGGGCGGAAAGGGCAATGATGCTTTGCCAGCGGTGGCCTAGAACCATGCGCTCCAGCAGTGCCGAATGATCCTCACCGGACCAGCGTGCCAGATGGGAAGCGCCCTTGTTGAAAGCCTCCACGCCCTCCACGATGGCGCGCGCCCGCGCATAATCGCGCGCCCTGATTGAGTTGGTGAAGCTGCCCCAGGCCGAACGCGCCAATCGACGCCGGGAAAACAGGCCATGCACTTCATTCAGGAACAGCATGTTGCGGCGATCATAAAAGGCCTGCCACGGCTGAACTTTGGGTTGGAAGGGAAGGTGCCAAACCGCAACGCCGGCCCATACGGTCGTTGGGAAGCCAGCACGGGACAGGCGAAAGCCGAACTCGACATCGTCGCCCCGGATGAATAGCGGCAGGGGCAGGCCGCATTGTCTGACTGCCTCGACCGGGAAGGCGAAACACCACCATCCGTTGAAATCCGGCTTGTGATTAAGGGCCACGAAATCGCGCCCGACGTCCGTGGTCACATCATCGCACTCATCAGGTGGGGCGATATTGATGATGGCGGGCCGGCCGGGATTGATCCGGTCCCCGCAGGTGAAGAGCCTGGTCGGCGCGTGGATGTCCAGCATCGCGCCGCCGATGCAATGCCGCTCCCCGACATAGGCAAGGATTGTGGCGATCCGGGCCAGCAGCAATGGCTGCGCCTTTATGTCATCGTCCATCAACAGGATGTGCGTGACCTGCAGATCGTCCAGACTTTCGATGATGCCGCGGGTAAAACCGCCAGCGCCGCCGAAATTGGGCTGATCGATAAAGGTGATCGGCGTTTGAAAGCCGTCCCCCGGCGCTATCCTGTGTGCAAGGCCCGAAGCCGCCTGGTTAACTACGAACAGCCGATGCAGGAAAGCGGGTGCTTCGGATATCTGCGCGAGATTATCGGCGAGCATGGCTTCCTGGTTGAAGGTGCAGATCACCCCAGCGATCCGGATTTCGCGGGCAGGGGCTGTGGCGGCGCTCCAGCCCAGGTCATGCAGTTGCGCCCCCCCCGCCAGGTGGAGAACGGCTATGAGGTAGCTTGCGTCTTCTTCGCTACTCGGCTGTTGCAGGACGATCGGAATCGCGATCGGCTGCGCCTGACCTTCGCAATCCACCTCGGCAAGGGTCTGCTCCTCACCGGTTTGCGCGTTTCTGCGCCGCACTTCGATCCGCGCTGCGCCCGTCAGAGTGGCTGTGAAGGCAATTTCAGTGAGACTGGTGTAACGGCGCCAGTAGCTCTCGGGAAAGATGTCGAACAGCCGATCGAGCCGCAAGGTTGTGGTGCCTCTGGCCCGGACTGCGCCGCTGTTCAGGGTAGCGGCGGTTGTCGCCTCATAAGAAAGCTGTTCCAGCCCGTCGAGAAGGGCGAAGAGCGGGAAGGAAAAGCGGCCAGTCGAATTTGGCGATTCGGTCATCTTGCCTCAACCCATCGAAGTGCCTTCAGGCTGCAGCGCGCTTTTGAAGATAAGCGGTGGCCGCGTCCAGCGCCAGATCGATGGTCACATCCATGTCGAGGTACTGAAAGGTGCCCAGGCGCCCGGCGAAAGTGACATTCTTCAACTGGGCTGCACGTTCCTGATAGGCCTTCAGCAGGTCGACGCCACCCACCAGATTGACGGGATAATAGGGTATGTCGTCCGGCCCACAGGCGCGGCTATATTCCCGGAAAGCGACGGTCTTTTCCATCTGGTCGGCTTCCCAAGGCGCGAAATGCTTGTGTTCGGCGATCCGCGTATAGGGGATATCGCTGTCGGGGTAGTTCATGACTGCTGTGCCCTGATAGTCGCCGTCCGCGCGGACCATTTCGAAATCCAGCGTGCGATAGGCCAAGCGACCCAGATCGAAGTTGAAATAGCGGTCGATCGGGCCGGAATAGAATATATGTTCGAAATCCTCGGTCAAATCCTCAAAGCGGCAGTTGGTATGCAACTCGATCAGCGGATGGTCGAGAATCTTCTCCACAATCCGGGTGTAACCATACTGCGGCATGCCCTGGAACCGGTGGTTGAAATAGTTGTCGTCATAGTTGAAGCGCAAGGGCAGGCGCTTGAGTATAGAAGCGGGCAGCGCCGACGGTTCTATTTCCCATTGCTTGCGCGTATAGCCTGCCAAAAACGCCTCATACAGTTCTTCACCGACGAATTTCATCCCCTGTTCCTCGAAGGTCTGGGGATCTTCTATGTCCGTGCGCGCCTTCGCCGCGACAAAGGCGCGCGCTTCAGCTGGCGACATGGCCGTGCCGAAAAACTGATTGATGGTATGCAGGTTGATCGGCAGGGAATAAACCTTGCCCCGCACTGTTGTCTTCACGCGGTTCACATAAGGCTTGAACTCGCCGAAGCGGCGCACATAATCCCACACTCGCTCGCTGTCCGTATGGAAGATATGCGGGCCATAGCGGTGGATCATGACACCCGATTCCGCGTCGCGTTCGGTGTGGCAATTGCCCGCGATATGGGATCGTTCATCGACGATCAGCGAAGCGATACCCGCCTCTGCCAATTCGCGGCCGATGACAGCGCCGGTGAAGCCCGCGCCAACGATGCACACTCTGGACAAATTCCGTTCTCCGTTCAATTCAGGCCATCATTGCCTTATGCGTGGCAATGGCTTCGTCTACATCGTCAAAGCGCTGAAGCCGGCCATCATTCATCAGATAGGCGCGGCTGCAATTTTGCTGGATGTATTTCATATTGTGCGAGACGATGATCATCGCCTTGTGCGCCCGCTTGACGAACAGTTCCTCGCGGCTCTTGGCGTTGAACTTCGCGTCGCCCACCGCCATGACCTCATCGATCAGCAGGCAATCGAAATCGATCGCCATGGAAATCGCGAAAGCAAGCCGGGCCTTCATGCCCGACGAATAAATCCTGATAGGTTGGTCGAGAAAGTCGCCCAGTTCGGAAAATTCTTTTACGAACGGCAGTTTCTCGGCGGGATCCTGCCCATAGATGCGGCAGATGAAGCGCAGATTATCGCGGCCCGTAAGTCCCGACTGGAAGCCGCCCGAAAAGGCGATGGGCCAGGAAATGCTCATCGTGCGGGTTATGGATCCCGTGGTTGGCTTCTCGCCCCCGCCGATCAGACGAATGAGCGTGGACTTGCCCGCGCCGTTGCGCCCGATGATGCCGACCTTTTCTCCCATGTCGACCGTCATGTCGATGCCCTTGAGAACCTGGATGGGCCCTCGAAGCGATGGATATCTTTTCGTTACCTGGTCCAGAACGATCATTAGCTCAGCCTGTGTTCAACCGTCAGATTGCTCAGGCCCAGGCCTGTGATGGACAATCCCAGGCACCAGCTGACCAGATAGGACAGGTCGTAATGGGCCACGAAATGCGATCCAAAGAAGCCGTCACGCAGCATTTCATTGGCGTGAACTAGGGGGATGTAGAGAACAATCTCCTTAAAGCCGTGAGGCAGGGCATCGACTAGGAACATCGCGCCTGAAAGGGGATAAAGAATGTAGATCAGAGGCGGCCAGAATTTGGTGACAAGCGTGGTCAGTTCCGAGAGCGCGCCCAATGTGAGGGACATGCTCATGGCGAACCATGCAAACAGACCCCAGGCGAAGACCACCTTCAATATATCCTCCGGCGGCGAGATCTGGTTTGAGAACAGCAGGAAGAGCACGCATAGCAGGGCGAAGGAGGTGGTGGTGCCTGCCACTTCAAGCAGCATGCGCGCCAGATAGATGTCCAGCATCTTGACTGGACGGTGCCGTAGCAGCGCTCTGTTGGGTTCGATCGCATCGATGCATCGCCGCGACATGTTGCGCCAGAGCTGGATGCCGGAATAGCCGATGATCACGAAGGCGACGATCGGAATATCCGACAATTGGTGCAGTCCTCGCGCGGTCCATAGGCCGGCGACGATGACCGTAATCATCATGGGTTCGGCGAAGAGCCAGAGAAAACCGATGTTCCGGCGACCATAGCGGGTGAGCATTTCCCGCATGAGCAGCGCGCCGATAACGCGGCGCTGGACAATCAACTGCTCGTAAAAACTGTGGCCCAGGCCCGGTGGAGCAGGGGCGACCATCAGCTCTGATGTTCCCTGACGCCAGCCAAGAGGAGCGAGAGTATGCCCCAGGCGATGAGGCCGACGACGAATGTGGCAATAATGCCGCGCAACCGCCGTGGTTCAAGAGCGCTGTCCGGTCGGTTGGGATTGACGATGCGCTCGACATAGACCTGCTTGCGGCGCGCTTCATTCCGGGCTTCCTGCAAGGATGCCATGGCGCCCGCCAATTGCCGTTCGGCAAAACTGTTTTCAAGTTGCAGACGCTGATATTCCACTGCGGCGGCGGCCAAGGATCTATTGTCCCCGGCCACGCGCCCGGTCTGTTCGTAAATCTCTTCGCTCAGGATGCGCGCGCGCTTTTCCAGAACCGGAATTTGCGGGTTCTCCGGAGTGAATGCGCGCAGCTGGATCAACTGGCTTTTCACGGTGATCAGTTCATCCTGCAGCTTCGACACCATCTGCAGCTGGATCGCTGCCTGTTGCTGCGGATCGACTACGCCCTGCTTGTTGCGATAGGCGGCAAGGGCGAGCGAAGCAGTGCGTGCCTGCTGCTTGGCAGCATCCACTTCTGCCTGCGCATATTTGATAAGATCTTCCCGGCCTCGCGTATTGAGGCGGTTCACCATGTCCTCGGCCAGTTGCAACAGGCGGCTGTTAAGCCTCAATGCGTCCTCGCTGCTGTAGGCGCGAACCACCAGGGTGCTGATCGCTGATCGGGAGTCGGAAGTGACCTGGACACGGTTGGTATAATATTTGAACAGCTTCTCGAATGACCCGTCCCATCCCCACGGATTGAAGCGGTCGAAGATGGATATGCCTGGCGCGGTATAGGCAGCGGTGACCGCGTCATCCTTGTTCAACTGCTGCAAAGCCGACCGTGAAATTATATAATCGTTTGTCGCATACACTTCGTCATTGGCGTTATTGAAGCCCGCTGATTGAAGCAGCAAACCCACGCCGTCGCTGGCAGCCTGCTTGGACGCTTTTACTACGAAGCGTGATTCAGATATATAGACGTTCGAGGCAAATATTCCGAAATATAGTATTGATAATATTGTCGGAATAACAACTACGGCAAGAAATAATGCGTTTTTCTTGCGAAATATGTTAGGCATAATTTTCTACTTGCTGGTAGCCACGCGTGACGATCCGTGCACGTAAAGCTGCCTTCTGGCGATGTCTACTGATTTTTGTCGCGCATACGCCTGCGGTGTTTCCGCAATCATGACAGATTGACCGCGCGGATCACGGCGCCCGTTCCAGCATCGCGAACCGAGTCTACTTGCTCATTTTTCCAATGATAATCGAGCTGCTGCATTTCAACAGAATCTAACCCAAAATCCGGGTGGAATTGGGCGACTTCCTGCGCAGATGGCAGGCGCTCAGGATGGTGCCGTGTCACAGCGGTTCGGCATGCCCCTGAGGAAGATGTCGTGATCGGCCGCTTGCGCCACGCCTGAGCGATGGTTCCTTGAGCACGCGGGTCGACCTCAGTTAGCGCCGCAGCATCACTTCATGTTCAATGACGAGATGGGCTTTAGCGTCGAGGTCGCTCGGAGCGGTGCCGAACTTTTTTGCCGAGGGTGGAGCGGGTAGCGGGGATCGAACCCGCATCACAAGCTTGGAAGGCTAGTGCTCTACCATTGAGCTATACCCGCCCGTCAGGAGCCAGCGCCTTTGCCATCGTTCTGGGGGCTGCGTCAATAGTTTGGTTCCACGCTTGTCTGCATGATTGTACAAGAGGCTGAGCTTCGCTCCATTTGCCGCGCCGTGCATTCAGGTTGTTCCTTGGCAAAGTTCAGCAACTCCGCGTGTCCTGTTCCGTTAGGAGCGCGTCATTCGTGCATCCAGCATTCGTCAACAGAACCGGTCAGGGAACCTTGGAGGTAGAAATGTCAGGGTCGCTTGTGCGCGACTGCCGCTCTTTTCCTTTTTTGATCCCGGAACATCGCGCGAAGCAATTTGCCTTTCGATACAGGTGGGATGTCAAGATATTTCGGGGCGTTGTCGAAGAACCAGTTCATCGCTTCTTGCTCGGCTGCAGCGTAGCCGGTGCCCTGTTCACTTTCTTGAAGTTCGTTGTGTTCCCTGAATGCGGTTTCCAAATGCCTCAGTAGCGATTCTTCCGCTGCTTCCATTAGTATGCGTTCAGCGCTCTCACGATGAGCCCGGAAATGTTTCGCAGCCGCCTCTAGGTTGCCTGCGGCTGGATCAATGCCAAAAGCGATCAGGAGGTTGTGCGCTGCGATCTCATCCGTGCCGATGTTGAGCTTCTCCATGCCGTTCTCCTGAAGCACCATTGCCCCGCTGCAGCCACGGGGGACGTTCCCTTATACACCATGCGGGCGCGCCTTTCCCGAGTTGATTCCCGAAGGTGCCCCACGCGAAACAAATAGGAGGCCGACTTGGGTTGTCGCGCAAATGAACGTCGGCGTGTCATCGCGTTGAGTGCTGGAGCACCGACCATCAGCTCATCGCGCAGTTGGCTCATGTTCGGGCATCAGTGCGACGTAGCATCTCGGTCACTCTTTCGTGAACCGAACTCCTTGATGCGGAGGTGCTTACAGACTTGCGCCACTCGACCTTGGATGCCGTCTTCTCCACGGCGGCGGCTGGAAAGCAGCTTACTCTTTCCAATAGTAGCTGATATTGCGCCTCCGTCGCGGACCTGGCCACAAAGGTGAATGTAGGGCACCCGGTACTTTTCGAACGTCCGCCGCATCCATTTTGCTGGCTCCGCGCTCGTCATGCTGAGCCGTGAAAGGATGTCGTTCGGGGTTAAGAGAGCGGCCCCTTCGCTGATAGCTGGACGATGCTTTCGCGCCTCGTCACGGTCTGCATCGATTTGGCTCCGATGCCCAAGGTGCGGAAGTGCAGGTTTCTGTGAGGACACGCGATCGACGGGCGATGCCGTCCGCACACCACCAGGCGGCATTACTATTTCGTCCTTCATCCTTTCTCTCGTAACCCGGCGTCTCGGGCTTTGATGAAGTTGCGATCGCTGTCCAGGAAGGCAGTCAGCATTGCGGGGATGAGTTCGACGACCGGTTCCTCTATGCCATAGGTCTGCGCGTAGATCGCGGCATAGTCGCGCAGGGCATTCTGCAGGTCCGGCGTTATGGTGATCGCCAGTTTGACCGGCGTCCTGTCGGGCAGCTTGGGCAATTTAAGCTCTGCCATGCCTATCCTCCTGTCGATCCGCGCCAGGGCGCGAGGATGAGATCGCGGCTGACCAGGAGGCGTACCGGCGTTCCGGGGCGCACCGTGATCGTCGGCTGGATGTCGAGGTTGCGCGATGTGATCTGGTCACGGGCGCGCGACACGCTCTGCTGGGTCGCTTCCCGGATCGCCTCGACAAGGTCGCTTTCGTCGGCGATCGTCAGTTCCGAGCCAACGCCAAGAAGCGTTGCGATCGCTACGCCCTTGAGCAGAGACCAGCTGTGGAAGTCGACCTTGTCGGCAAGCCCCGCATATCCAGCCGCGTCGGTTGCCGGAAAATTGTCGAGGCGGAGCGAACTTCCATCCGGCAGCATTGAGCCGCTGCCAGATCACGAGCGCGCGTCGCTGGCCGAAGGCGACGACATTGTCATATTTTCCGACAAGGCGCGCGCCCTGCGGTACGAGCAGGGTCTGGCCGGTCACGCTGTCGAACACATTCTGCGTCACTTGCGCCGTGACGAGTCCTGGAATGTCGGAGTTCAGCCCGGTGATCAGGCTACCTGGAATGATGCTTCCCGCGGCCAGGAGATAGGGTGATGCTGGAGGTGCCAGCATGGATGTGTTCAGGTCGCTGCTAGTGGCGGGACGTTCCGCGAACGCCGCCTTTCGATCCTGCCGGGCTGGCGACGTCCCGGCATCCGGTGCAACGACGGCGGTCGAGATCGCAGGAGTCTCGGCCGCGCGGTCCACCGTTTTCGTCTGGACGAGAATGCCGGCCTCCCGGGCTGCTTTCAGTTCCGCGAGCTTCGCCAGCCTTTCGGCTTCCGCAGCGTCTGCGCTCGATCGACCGCTGCCCGACGTGTCCACGGCCTCAAGATGCTGTTGCTGCGCCCGCAGGATGGGTCGCCCGAGGTCACCCGGCAGCGGCGGCCCAAGCCTTGGAACATCGCCATATTCTGCTGGAAGGCCGGACAGCGCATCGCCGGGATTAGCCGATGGCTTGGAAAGCTCACTCTCCTGGGCCACTTGCCGGAATACCTGGGGCTTGAGGGCCAGCCACGCGATGCCCATCAGGCTGGCCGACCCCAGGGCCGCTATGCCTATGATGGCGCCGCGGCGGAATCGGATCGCTTTAATCGGTTGCGCTCGCAGGACCAGGGTCTCCGGGTCGACCTTTGCCTGGGGCGGATGCGACTGGACAGGCTTATCGGCGGCTGTCATGCCCCCCTCCGACGCTTCTGGCCACCCAGTCGGACGATCCGCACGATCTCCTGCTTCTTGAGGCCGAGCCGCAGTTCCGCCGTGCCGAACAGCCGGTCGACGACATAATAGCGGTCGCGCAGGCGGTAGTTGACGAGTTCTGCCTTTCCGTCCGGCCCAAGGAGGAAGATCGGCGGGGCATCGCCCTGGGCCAGCGCGGCAGGAAATTCGATGTAGGTCTGGCGTCCATCGTCAAAGGCGCGCAATGGCCGCCACAACGGCCGGTCGCCCGAGATCGCATATTCGAAGTTCAACCGAGCTATATCGAGGCCGGAGGCGACAGGGGCTGCGGCGCGCGCAGCATCTGCCTGCCGCTTCAAAGCGATGAGGTCATCCTGCGGGTAGGTCCAGCTTATGCCTGCCATCGCCGTCGCGGCCGTGCTGGTAAGGCGCAGATGATAGGTCCGGCGGCTGGTCGTGATGACAAGGTTGGTCGTCAGCCCGGCGGAGAAGGGCTTCACGAGGATGTGCGTGCGCTTGGCTTCCTTGTCCCCGCTGCCCTCTCCTCCGGAAGTGGTGTCGCCGATCACCCAGCGCGTCGTGTCGCCGCTGGCGACCGCGACTAGTGTCTCGCCGGGCTGCAAGGCAATGTCCGTAACGGAACCCGGCGCCGCATAGGCCTGGAAGAGGACGCCGACGGCGAAGGGATAGACTTGGATCGCATTGACGAACCCCTTGGCCGCCGGCTCAGCCGTCGCCGTGCGGTTGGCCGAGGCGACGCCCTGCAGAGGTGACGAGACCGTCTGCGCATCGGCCTGCGGGGCGATAAGGATGATGGCGGATAGGAGGATGGAACGGGTCTTCATGGATGGGACTCCTGGCTGTTCTGGATGGCTGGTCCGGCCAATGTTGGCGCGAGTGGCGCATAACGAGATTGGCCGGACCGGAGAGGTGGTTGTGGCGGCGCAGGCCGGGTTTCGCCGTCGAGTTCGCGGCTCCAGTCGATCGCATCGACATAGATGCCGAGCGGGTTTCTTCGCAGCATGTCGGCATTGGCGGGCGCCTTGGTCGTAATCGTCAGGATCGCGGTCCAGCGGCTAGTCCCGGACTGCGCGCCCCTCTCGTAAACACTCTCGGTCCATTTGACCTGGAACGACTTGTCGGAGGCACGCACGACGCTGGTGACCTGGACCGACACGGTTCGCTCGCCGACCTGGGCGAAGGGGGACGCGGCCCGGGCATATTCGCCGAGAAACTGCGCGCCCCGCCTGGTTGCAAAATCATAGGCGTCGAGCCAGCCGCGCCGCATCAGTACTGGGTCGAGCGACACCGAGCGGATGTTGGTGATGAAGCGGGCAAGGTGCCAGGCGACCTGCGGGTCGGACGGCCGATAGTCGACATTGGCGGCCTGCACCGCGCGAGCCTCGCCGAGCCGGTCGACCTCGACGACATAGGGGACGACCCGGCTCTGCAGCGACTGCCAGGCAAGGGCCGCCGAGGTGCCTGTAGCCAGGAACAGGCCGCCAAATGCCATCAGCCGCCAGCTGCGCGCCTGGACGCGAGCCGATCCGATCCGTTCGTCCCAAAGCTGGCCGGCGCGGTGATAGGGCGTTCCGGGTGGCGGCGTGCGCCCATAGCGCTGCATGCTTCGCTTGAAGAACATGGTTTAGTCGTTCCTTTCCTTGATGTCGGGCATGGCGGAGCCGCCGCCGCGGTCGCCCTGGCTAATGGCGTGGACGGCAAGCTGGCGGCGATGGTGACTGGTCTGCTCGGCGCGCATCGCGACCGCCCAGGCGGGCGCGCCAGTCTCCCCGCCGCCGCTCGCCGGCGACGGAGAGTCCTTGCTATTGAGTGCATTCCAAGCCGCCTGCCGCCCGCTCGACAGGGCTTCGCCAAGGCCGAGTGCGCTGCTGATGCGGGCGCGCGCGGCATTGCCTGCGGCCTGCGCCACGCCGGAGAGGCCAGCGCCGACCGTAGACTTGCCCGCTTGTTCCTGGCCAAGCTGGTAAGCGGTGGAGGCGGCCGAGCCCATTGCCGTGCCGGAGCGGACGGCGCCAAGCGCACCGCCACCGGCGAGGCGCGCTCCGCCAGCGGCTGCGCCGCCAGCCATCATCGCCATGCCTCCCGCACCCATGGTCGTGCCGATGGCGGCGCCAGCGCCGAGCTGCGGTGCCCCGGATACAAGGCCTGATGCGATCGACGGCCCGAAGATACCGAGCCCCAGCAGCGAGAGGCTGGCGAGTACGAGGCTCATGGCCTGCCCGACATCGGGCTCCTGGCCCTGGAGGGCATCGGTGAACTCGGTGAAGAAGTTGGAGCCGATACCGACGATGACGGCGAGCATCATCACCTTGATGCCGGAGCTCACCACATTGCCAAGCACGCGCTCGGCAAGGAAGCTGGTCCGGTTCCAGAGCGCGAACGGCACGAGGATGAAACCCGCAAGGCTCGTCAGCTTGAACTCGAGGATGCAGATGAACATCTGAACGGCGAGGATGAAGAAGGCGACGATCACCAGTGCCCAGGCGAACAGCAGCACCATGATCGTCAGGAAGTTGTCGAAGAAGGTTGTAAACCCGACCATCTCGCTCGCCTGGTGGAGCAGCGGCCAGGCTGCCGCGAAGCCGGTGCCTGCGAGCCGTCCGGGCTTCAGCAGGTCGTCGGCCGAGAGCGTGCCGCCGCCGGCGGTCAGCCCGGCCTGCGCGAACGAGCGGAAGATGATGTCGGCCAGCGTGGAAAAGCTGTTCAGGATAAACGCGAATGCGCCGACATAGAGGATTTTCTTGAGGAAGCGGCCGATGACATTGTCCTCGCCACCCATCGCCCAGAACAGCCCAGCGAGCGTTATGTCGATACCGATCAGCGTTGCCGTCAGGAACGCGCAACGACGAAGTGCGCGAAAGCGTCGAACTGTCGCGGGGCGAGGCGCTGTTCGACGAGCGCCGCCGTGCCGTGCTGGACCTGCTCGGCTTCTCCCCCGAGAAGCCGACTGTCATCGGCGGCAACGGCGATGCTGCTTGGGAGGCACGTGACACCCAGCAGGGCGTTGCCGGCGTATTTCTGCGCCTGATCGCGCTGCCGGACCCGGCGCTCATGGACGTGATCGCGGTGGTGATGGGCGAGACATTGGCGGCGGGCAGCGCCGCCGTCGAGGCGCTCTTTTCCCTGCTGCGCGACCGTGAACTGCTGGGCCATATGGTCGCTGAGGTCGCGGGCGAGACGGTCGCGACAGCCAATGGCCAAGAGAAGGTCAAGACCTTGAAGCAGATCATTGCCGACCATCTGTCGGGGGCGGATGGGCGCGCCAAGGTCGAGCGCTGGGTGCCGCGCTGGATGGCTTTTCCACCGAGCGCCTACACCGAACGGGGTGGGGTGGGCACAGTTGCGGCCCATGGCAAAGTCGTTGCCGCACGCGATCTTGTTGCCACGACAACAGCCGATGCGGGCGGGGAGTCGTTCGCAGATGCCGCATAAAGCTGTAGGGCGGGAGGTGCGAACCTTCCGCCCGCCAACGGGCCAAAAATCGCGCGTCGCGTGGGTGATATCGGAACGAGCCGGGAGGCTGGCGGGGGTGGAGCATGGAACCAGTTTGCCAGCGCCATTAGTGACTGGCGGATTTGGATTTGGTCCGACTGCGTCATTGTCGCTAAAGAAGATAAAAGCTCAAAAAAATGGGCTGATCCGTCAAGCGGGTTTTGACATTTTTAACGGCTTTGGAGTGTTGGGGGGTGAGGCCTTCTTTTGCCGGGAGCAGGATTTGACACGGTTTACGATGATGCCAGACTGGATGGTGAAGATGAGAAGAGGGGTCCTGGCATTCTCCAACCGGCTCATGACCCTGCCAATCCCGGATGCTGTCTACTGCGAACTCGTGCAGTCCCTCTTCGCCATGCGCCTGCCCATCGCCGGCATGGGTGTCCTGTTCGGCGTGGCGGGAACAACAATTTTCATAGAACATCGCGATGCCACGATCGGGCTTATAACCGCGATTGCAGTGGTAGTGACAATCGCGCGCCTGGCCCTCATCACCGCCTATCAGCGGGAGGCATGTGGAACGACCCTGACCATCGAACGCGTGAAACAATGGGAACGGCGTTATGCAGCAGGAAGTTACATTTTCGCCGGACTGCTGGGCGCGCTTAGCGCGACAGTCCTTGGTACACACACTCCGCTCAACCATCTTGTCGCCGTCAGCCTGATTTTTACTTTTGGCGCGGGGCTTGTCTCACGGATAGGCGGCAGACCACGCATTTGCGTGACCAGCCTACTACTTGCGACTGTCCCAACTGTCGTCGCCCTGGCCTTGCACGCTCGAGTTGGCGACGCGGGCGCCATGCATGCAGAATATTTCGTCATTGAGGCGCTATTGGTCAGCGCAGTGACTTTGCTCAGCCTTGAGTCAGTGCGTCATCTGTATCGATCGGACGTTGAGCATCTCACGACAAAGCATGATCTGGCTAACCTTGTGCGGCAGGACGCGCTGACCGGACTGCCTAATCGGCTGCTCCTGAGAGAGCGTTTCCAGAACAGCATGAGCACCGCAGCGTTCGAGAACAGTCAACTCGCCGTCCATTTCCTCGATCTTGACGGCTTTAAGCTGATCAACGACCGCTACGGCCACCCCATGGGTGATGCCGTTTTGCGTGAGGTTTCCATCAGGCTGCGTTCAATCGTTCGCTCAGTGGACACGGTCGCGCGCATCGGCGGTGACGAATTCATCGTCGTCCAGGAAGGCGTTCAGCATGAGAGCGAAGCAGAGATGCTGGGCCGCCGTATTATCAGACAACTCAGTGAGCCCTATCTGCTGATGGACGAGCAGATCCGGATTTCCGTGAGCGTCGGCATTGCGATGGCGCCCCGTCACGGGCTCGATCTTGAGCATCTGACAGCCTGTGCGGACGCCGCGCTCTACCGCTCCAAACGTGGCGGCAAGGCCCAGTTATATTTCTGTACGCCAGAGGACGTGTCTAATGCTGGGCGGGCGGTGGCGTAGAAAAACATCAAAGTGACTGCGACAGCATCTGCAGCGCTGCTGCATAATAATCGGTCGATAACGGCAGGGACGCAGGCATTCCAAGCGCGCGGTTGGCGATCGTCATGCCCCCAGGTGAGAGCGCGAAGTCGGCCTCTTGTCCCGTTTGAATGTCGATCCAGGCGGGAATGGCTCGTCCTGCACGGACGTAGCCCCGCCAACAATCAATGATCGGCCTGACCAACTGCTGCCTGCCTCCCGCCTGTGCATAAAGAGGCAGGCGTACAGCGTCGAAGCCGAACCGAGGCGGCTTGGCTGCCGCAGGCGCGATCGCCGCGTTCGCGGTTACATCGATCCAGTCCGTGGGTAGGCGGCGCCGGCCAAAGCGCGCCGCTGCCAGCAGCTTTTCACTGTCGCGGATCACGTCTCCCCAGACGGCTTCACCATCCAGCCGCCGGAACTGGTCGAATGCCGGCCAGACGAAATAGGAGGGGTTGACCGTCACGACATTGGGTGAGGAAAAGCCGTCGATGCCGGGCAGGAGAAGGCGCCGACCAAATCGCTCGATTACCAGATGAGAGAGAATGGCAGCCCTGATTTCCTCGGCTCGTGCAGTCAGAGCGGCGTCCTGCCACTGCTCACCTGCACGGCCCAGAGCCCAGGCGATAAAGATGTCGCCATCTGTTGCATTGTTACGGTCTGCCACCGGATTTTCCTGGCGCGGATCGTATCGCCAGGAGTAGAGCGCCACGTCGCGTCGGGCGAGGGTGGCTTCGGTCCAACGGCGCATTTTCTCGAAGGCGTCACGATCATTCGCAGTCAGCGCCAGCCATAGACCATAGCCCTGGCCTTCGCTGTGACTGATTCCCCCATTGCCGTTGTCCAGGACGCGGCCGGACGGATCGAGGAAGGCGGATTTGAAACGGGGCCACCAGCTGTTCGACAACGGCGGTCGCCCGCCAGCTCTGGCGCAGGATATGGTCAGCGCCGCCAAAGCAGTAAGCGAAAAAAACCTTCGATCAACGGCCATGCCATAGATCCAGTGTGCCGCCATTGAAATCTACCCGCCGGGTCATCAGCGCCGCGCCGCTGCCGAGTGTCCGGAACCAGCTGTCATAAGCGCCTTCGAGCACCGCAGAGATGATCTCAGCCCACAGCCCTTCGACATCGCCATCCAGTGCAGGTGGCAGGCCCTGATGCCGGATAGCTATGCCTTCCTCTTCCATGCAGAAAATGACATGACCCCAGTCAAGCGCCGACCAAAGCTTGTTGACGCGTGTCGCCAATAAGGTCAGATCGGCTGCGTCTTCCATCGGCTCTGCAGCGGCGAGTTTCCGCCCGACGGCCAGGTAAAAGTTATGGGCCTGAGCAGGCGTCGCCGTGCTCCATATCTCGGCGGCAATCATAGCGACGAGCAGTGCCAGGCCCTTTGGATCGGCCGAGGCACTGTCAACTGGCATCAGTTGCCGCGTCGCGTTATTCACTGCCCACCTCCAAGTGATTGGCGAATGCCGATCAAGGACCGGAATTCATCATAGTTGCCGAACGTATTGATTCCCATTTGTCCCCCCACTCGCATGGAAGGGCTTACGCGATAGTAAATGGCGCTGTCGGCAGAGAGGGCAAAGCCGGTTTTGCTGATGGCGTCGTAGGTTGAACGCACATCACTGTTCAGGGGTTTCAGATTGTTAAGCAGCCCCTGCGCGGCGTCGCTGGTAGGATAGAGGTTCGCGGCTTCCTGATCGTAGCTTTGATAACCTGGGGCGAAATTCCCCCTCACTTCCCAACGGCTGTCGTCATAGGCGTAACGCACGGGGAAACTGACGCTGATGAAGCTTTGCGGGCTGAAATAGCCGCCATGGCCATAAGTGAAGAAATTCTGGTTGTTATCAAAATCCTGATAGTTGACGTTGATGCCGCCAGTCAGGGATGAATTGTCACCCTGATAGAAACGCATATAGCCGCCCGCGTTCAGCTGGATGCCGTAGTTGCGACGGACATTTTCACCGCGGTAGCGGTGAAAGCTGCCGTCGCCATAAAAGCCGTTGCCGTTGCGGTCGTAGCTGAAGGACAGGCCGCCGCCCGTCTTCATGACCTGTCCCCATCGCTCTCCCATGCCGTAGGGGCCGAAAAGTCCGGGGACATCCAGCAGTCGCTGCCCGGTTACAGGGTCGCGCGCGCCTGCGGCCATGACGATCGCGCTTGTCGCCTCGACCAGCCTGGCATCGGTCGCCGGGTTACGGGCGCCTGCATAGGAAATGATGCTGTCTTTTACCGGCTGCCGTTCAAACCATAGCTTCGCCGACGCCGTGGAGGAAAAGCGTGGCGTGACCGCAGCGCGCCAGGTCGCTCTCGTATTGCCGAAGCCAAGCGGAGTGACACCTGCTTCCAGCTCCACCAGAGGGCTCTTGTAGGATGCCGACAGGGCGACGCCCGCAGCGTGTTGCGCATCAACGCCGATATTGCGCGAGGCGACCTGGCCGGCGATCGCTGCCGCCTCCGCTATTCCATTGCCGCCAAAGCGTGCCGCGCCCGACGCGCTCGGTGCCCCGGCATCCAGCACCACTGCCTCCGCCTTTACTGAAAGGCGGCCGTTACCGACGCCTGTCGATATGCTTGCCGATCCAGTGATTTCCTTCAGCTCGCTCAGCCCAGGTTCGCCGGAACGTTGACGGTATCCGGTTTCGACGTCAGCGCGTGGGCCACTCTCGCCCGCTAGCGTGCGGATGTCGGATTCCAGTCGGGCAAGGACAGGATCTCCCATGACTCCGCCTTGCGCCATCGTCGGAACGCTGGAAGCGTAGCCTCTATCGTCAAAAGCTGCAGGACTGCCGATCGCAGCAGTACCTGCAGGCAGGCGCGTAGTTGCCGCATAGCCCGGTGCGGCCTGATAGGAAGGCAAGCGTGCGCCGCCTTCAAGTGCAAAGGGATTGACCGGTTGAGGGGCGGGAGCAAACGCCTGCGAACGGAATGGATTGCTACCCATGCTGCCGCTTGTCCCGCCGATGCTTCCGAAGGGGTTGCTGGCTGTCAGTTGGACATGGCTGCCGCCCATCTGCCGGGCATAGATTTCCCGAGCGCGTTTGAGATAGCGGACTGCCCCGCTTTCATTCCCGCGTGCCTGTTCCATCCGCGCTGCGACCATGTAGACTTCATGGTCGTCCGGCCAGGTTTGGATCGCGCGTTCGACCGCTTGAGCGGCAAGTGCCCGGTCACCCGCAGCCCCCGCTGTCTCGATCAGGCCCAGTTGCGCTTCACGATCCCTGGGCGACTGCGCCAGGATCAGCTGGTAGCTTTGGGCCGCGCGGGCGGGCATGCCACCTGATTGATAAAGCCGGGCAAGCGCCGACAGGACTTCGCGATTTCCTGGTGCTGCATTCCAGGCGGACTGGAGCAGGTCGAAAGCAGGTGCATATTGCTGCGCCAGCCTGAGCCGGTCTGCCTGCGCCGCGGCCATGCCTCCGTTGATACGAGCGAGTGTGCGCTGACCATCGGCGGACGAACTTGCGAACTGGCTGGCGCGTTGCAACGCTGTTGCCGCGAGGTCATCCCGTCCTGTCTTTGCAAGTACGCGAACAATAGGCTCATACCCTTCGACGTCGCTGATCTCACCGGAAAGCGCTTGCTCCGCGAGTTGGGCTGCACCGCTCGTATCGCCCAGATCATACAGCGCGTCGGCGATCGCCGCTTGTTTGGCCGCAGACAATCCTGCCGTTCCGCTTAACTGATTCAGTGCGGCGCGTGCTTCGGCCTGACGGCCCATCGCGCCGATATCCCGCGCCCTCTGGATGGCCTGATCCGCCTTCAACCCCATGGCGAAGTTCCGCATCTGCGAGGTGCGCTGATCGTCGGGGATGCGATCCACCAATGCTTCGGCCGCGCTGAAGCGCTTGAGCGAATTATTGAGGAGAGCGGCTGCGTAGAGTGCGTCCGGGCTGGATGAAGACGATAGTGACCGCAACAAGGCGTCAGCGTCTGACACCCGACCGCGGTCGATCATGAAATGCGCATATTCATACCGAATCCAGGGATCATTTTGATCGAGGAGCAGGCCGGATTGAAACTCCTGTTCGGCAGTGACTTCGTCGCCGCGCCCGATTGCAGCGAGCGCCCGTCCCCGAGCCGCCCGGCTCTTCAGTCGAAGCTCGGACTGTTCACTTCCAGCACTGCCCGATGCCTGTCTCAAAATATCTGCGGCGTCGGCATAGCGCCCCTGCCGCTCGTATATATTGGCGAGCAGCTCAAAAGCAGGCTGTCGATCGGAAAAGCCAGACCTGACCAACCCTTCGGCTTTTGCCTGCGCTTCCCCGAGCCGTCCTTCGGACAGGGCCGCCTGGGCTTCACCCAAATCGGCATAGAAGCGCGATGAGGCGAGAGCCTCAACCCATTTGGACGGCGTCCCCCGGCGTGAAGCCTGTTCAAGCAGGTCGCGGGCCTCGGCAAAACGGTTCTGACGCAGTCGTACGATTCCGAGGCCGCCTAGCGCGTCGGCATCGTTGCTGTTGCGGCCCAGGGCTCGTTCGAAAGATGTCGCGGCTTCGCCCAGATTACCCTTGTCCAAAGCCTTGAAACCCGCGGCGCGGGCGTCGCCGCCGCGGTCGGCTGGGGCAGGGCGGGGCGGGGCGGATCGCGCGGCCTGCGCCGGTCGTGTCAATTCCGGGGCAGGTCGGGACCCTGGTTTGGCCCCGGTTTTTGCCGCTGGCGGCCTGGCGGGGCGCGATTGCGCGCCACTCAGCCCGTGTCTCGCTTCGCTATTGACAGGATCGAGTACCAACGCCCTGCGAAAGGCCTGGTCTGCCAAGTCATTTCGCCCCTTCGCCCGCCAATAGCGGCCCTGTTGAATCAGCGCGGCGACACCGGGCACCTCCGCAACGGCGATGGTGGGCGTGACGGTTGATGCAAGCAGGGCAGCGACAAGGAATTTTCGCATCGTTATCGCTCCGGTCATGCCTCGTCAGCCCCTTCGAGGCGGCGTTTGGCCTGTGAATTGAAATAGAGATATGCAGGGCCTGCGAGAAGCAATGCCAGCAGCAGGCCGCTGGCCGCCATGAGGATCGGTCGCAGGCTGAACCAGTAGGCGATACGCATCCAGACGGGCAGGGAGCCCACCCAATAGGTAGGTCCGACCGCGAAGCTGGTCATACCTTCACCATCGGTGACGGCAAGGTCACCCTGGATCTGTGCATTGATCTTCGTATCGGCCATGCCGTTCACCAGCTGCGGCAAGGCATTAGGGTCGTCCGCGAGCAAAGCGACTACACTGCGGTCGCTGTCGAACGGGGAGCGGAAGCCCACAATGCCGGAAAATCCACGTGCGTTATAGATAACCTGCTGCGCATCTTCAGGATTGGATCGGTCGCCGAGCGAGAAGAAATTCTGGGCGTTCTGGAATGGGGACCGCTCAGCCACCTGGAGTGCGCCATCGCTGAAGCGAACCGGGGCGTTGCCGAACAATTGGCCCGACCCTGCGACACTGCTGGCGCCAATTATCAATATGTCCTTCCCCTCCAAGGCGCTCGGGTCGATCCTGTCCATCACCGTGACGCGGGTAGCGGGGAGGCCGGTCGAGTCAGCAAAGCGGCCCATCATGGCCAAAAATGCCTCGATGGTGCTCGCAGTGGCCCCGTGCGGCATGATAACGGCCGTTTCCGCCAGATCGGGCCGGATCGTGAAGGGATAGCCCGCCCCCGCGAAGGTCGCGAGGTCCGGCATCTGCAACGCATGATAGGCATGGCTGAAGTCAATGGTGCTGGTCGGGCTGATGCTGACGCGGACATTTTCCGGCAATGTGCCTTCGCACTTCTTCTTGTTCGCCAGGATCAGATTATAGTCGAACACCAACTCATTCTGGCCGAACAGATTATAACGCGGCAGCACGAGCGAAGCCTTGCTGTCCTGCGATGATGGCCCGCGACCGCGGAAGACCTGGTCCCACAAATCGCCACCGGCGAGGGGCAGGGTGCGCAGATACTGATTGTTGATCGACACATCGAGGCGTGATCCCCGCTTGTCCAGCCAGTCTGCTGTCGGATAACGATATTGCAGGTCCAGCCTACCGCCCTGACGAGGCCAGAAGAACAGATCGGGCGCGATGCGGAAGCGCGCGCTAAGCGGCCCCGGCGGCAGCCCCAGACCTTGCAAGGCATAACTGTCGGTGAGTTCACCCAGACGTACGGGCCGGTTCGTGTCGATCCAGCGCGGAGCAGAATAACGGCCATGTGCAGGGATGCGCACATTGTCGAATGCCATCTGTGAGCCGCCGAATACTCCGCGCCCGCTGGCCACGGCCGCCGCCGCAAGCTTCAGTTCCTGCGTGTTGCGGCCCATGATGACGAGGAGGTTGCCAAAGGTGTCGCGCGGGTTCCGGATGACGGCAACCGATGGCCCGCGGACCTGCATCGCTATGCCCCCCACGGGCCGATTGCCCAACAGGAAGACGACCGCATTTCCCTGGGGAAGCTGGTTGAACATCGGTTTGAATGAAAAGCCGCGATAGCTTGCCAGTCCCCCAAACCATGACGCCGCACTGGCGGCTGCCTCCAGTTCCCCGTTGCTGGGCCTGCCAGCGAATACGAAGGGTAGGCGGAGAGGCAGATTGTCGTTCCGATCGAAAAAGGGACTCGGAAGGCGTGACAGGTCGGGCGTGAGCGGCAGGCTCTGGACGCTAAGGTCAAACCAGGAGCGGACATTGCTGATGTTGGCCCATAGCGAACTATGGAACGGGTCCTCGCAATCGCGCGTGTAATGTCCGAGCAGGCGCAGGTTGAGGCGGTTGTCGCCCGGCAGGAACAGTGCCGGGTTGACCGGGATGTTCAGAATCTGCCCTCGTGCATCACTGGAGCGAAGCGGGACCACCTGCACAACCTCGCCGTTCAGCAAGATGACCAACTGGCTGAGGTCGCCGATCATGGCCGGCGACCAGGCCAGATTCAGCCTCAATGTGGCGTTCGTCACCACGTCGCTACGCCGCATGCCGAAAGGAATGCCGATTTCGCCCCTCGTGCCTTCGAGGCGGATGGGCGACTTTACCTGAAGATCGCGGAAGGTCAGCCGCTGCTGCCGGGTTCCACTCGCTGACGCCGTGCTCACGCTTGCGGCGGGAGCGGGAGTCGGAGCAGCTTTGGCCGCTTGCGGTGTGCCGCTCATGAGAGCGCCGGTCGCCAGCAGGATGGCGGAAGCCTTTAGCCCGGTCATTGCAGCCGTGCGCTTCACATTCCGGCGTTCGGTCCTGTTCAGACGAAACAGCCGTTTGAGTGTCGTAAGATCGACGACGATGATGTCCCACAAGGACCTGAGGCCAGAGACCGGAGGTTGCGGGGCGACCGGTTCCCAGGCATCGGCACGGCCGAGAATGGCCCGGACAAGATGCCGGGACAGCGTCATATCAAGCGGCTGAAAACGCAGAAACGCCTCCCCATGTTCAATTCGAATGGTATCGACAGGTAATGTCAGCTTCTCGTCACCCATGGGCAGCGAGATGTGCGTGACGACCCGGTCGCGCAAAGATATGTCCTGCGGCAGGCGTATGGCGGCGCCGCCCATCGACAGGTCGATTGTGACGGCATCAAAAACATGCCCATCCTGGACATAGATGGTGACCGGAACCTGAGTTTCGATGCGAATGAATTCGCGCGCCTGCTTTGTCTCCCGAGCGACGGACACAGCGGCCAGCAGGATAATGAGGCTGAACAGCGCCCATGCTCCGTTCAACAACAGGGTATCGGCCTGGATGTTGAAAAGGTGCGGAAAGAAAATCAGCTTCACCACGCCCAGTGCGATGCCAAAGAGCATCAGCGCGATGCAGAGCAAGTGAGGTTTCACCGTCCCCAGATCGAAATAGGTGCGATCCAGAAGGCTTCCCTTGTCGGTGACGTTGAACTTGCCCTTGCGGGGATTGAACAGCGTGAAGACAGTTGCCGGCACCAGATGGAAGGCAAGGATCGTTTCATAGATCTCGCCCCAGAACGGGCGCCGGTCACCGCCTTGCGACCGCGCACCCGACACCATCGAACAGTAAAGGTGGGGCGCTGCATAAGCGAAAATCAGCGATGCAGAGGCGTGGATGATATTCTGCCCGAAGATGAGATAGGCGAGCGGGCTCGTCAGGAACACGATGCGCGGCAGCGGAAACTGGAAATGCAGCATCGCATTCAGATAACAGAGCCGTTGCTGCCATTTGAGGCCTGGCCCCAGCAGTGGATTTTCGATCCGCAGGATCTGGGTCATCCCGCGTGCCCATCGTATGCGCTGGCCGATATGCAGCACCAGACGTTCCGTCGCGAGACCTGCGGAGAGGCGGGCACTGATGAAGGCAGTGTTCCACCCCATGCGCTGGAGCTTGAGCGCCGTGTGGGCGTCCTCAGTCACTGTTTCACCAGCGAACCCATTGGTCTCCATGAGCGCCTCACGCCGGATGATGGCGCAGGAACCGCAAAAGAAGGCCGCGTTCCACAGATCGTTACCCTGCTGGACACTGCCATAAAACAGGTCTCCCTCACCGGGGAGGTCCTCTACTGTACGCAGGTTGCGCTGCGCCGGATCGGGGGAATAGAAATGGTGCGGCGTCTGCATGAGAGCGAGCCTGGAGTCTTTCTGGAACCAGCCGGCCGTCATTTGCAGGAAAGCGCGTGTCGGTACATGGTCGCAGTCGAACACAGCTATCAGTTCGCCCGCAGTCTTCTTCATGGCGGCATTCAGATTGCCTGCCTTGGCGTGCAGATTGTCAGGCCGGGTCAGATATCCGCAGCCGACCTGCCGGGCAAAGGCGCGGAACTCGGGTCGGCGACCATCGTCCAGAATGAAAACCCTGAAGCGATCAGCGGGATAGTCCATGTCCAGCGCCGCGAACACCGTGTTACGCACGATGGTGAGACTTTCATTATAGGTGGGGATGAAGACGTCGATCGTGGGCCATTGCGAAGGTTCCCCCTGAAGCTCTACGACCGGGCGATGAAGCGGCCAGCTGGTCTGCAGGAAGCCAAGCAGCAGGATGATCCAGGCGTAGATTTCCGCCAGGTAAAGGCCAGCGCCGAGCAGGAATTCCAGCGGTGTGCCGAATTCCAGCGTCTGCGTCGTACGCCAGAACATGTAACGGGTAGACACTAGGATCGACAGGAGGCCGAGCGCAAGGGTCGCTTTCCGCGTGCGGGATCGGCCGAGTATCAACGCACCGCCAATCGTAATGCCACTGAATAGCCATTGGGCCTGGAGGTCCAGCGGCACGCCGATAACCAGCAGAACCAGCAGGGCCGCGAAAACTGAGATGCCCCATTTGGCGATAGGCGAGGACAGCAGCTTCATGACAGCTGTTCCGCATTGGCGTTAAGCCCCAGCCTGGCCTCGATATGCTGGGCGACTGCCCGGATATCGGCCAGAGCTGCACTGGCGGGAGCATATTTGCTGATCGGTTCGAACATGGCGGCCGCCTCGTTCACGGCCTCGTCTCGCCTGACCGTACCCACGAGCCGGTCGCCGACCAGTTCGCGCAGGAAAATATGCGTGTGCCGCGAGAAGCGGTGCGTGTCATCCAGCTGGTTGAGGATGAAGGCGGTACTACTCAACTCGATGGTAGGAACACCCGCCTGTACCTTGCTGAGCGCCGCAAGGGAGACAGGTTGCGGTAGCAGCGTGCAGACATGCAGGTCCGTATGTGGGAGCAAAAGATCCTTGGTTTCCCGATCACCCGCCGCAACGTCGGCAACGTAGACCTTGCCCGAGCGGAACGGCGATTTGCCATGACGGAGCGCCTCGATGAAATCAGGCTCCCTGCTGAGGCGATAAGCGGAGAAAAGTTCTACTCCCGCGACAGCAAGGGCTGATCCGCCGCCATGAAATTCGGCAAGTGCCTGCGTTGGAAGCAGGCCGAAAAACAGCTTGAGCGTGTCCTGATAGGTAAAATCGATTGCAGCGACATCATGCCCCTTCCGCGCGAGATGCATCGAGAGATGAGCCGCGATGAAACTCGTTCCGGTTCCGCCTTTGGGGGAATGACAGAGGATCAGGGGCATCAGGCGCGGCCCCCTTCATCATTGTCGGAGATGCGCTGGAAAAAGGACCGCAGGTCGTTTTTCGTTTCGTCTGAGGATGTATTCTGTCGACTGGAAGAATAGCCGCCGAAAATACCTGCGTCCGACTGTGACACTGCCGGTTTTGCTGGTGCCGCCTTGACTGTGGGAAGCACATCTTCGACGCTGCGGGCTGCGAGCGCGGAAACGGGTTTGCCTACAACGCGATCGTCTGTCAGCAGGGCTTCGAATATGGGCCAGAGCTCCATATCCGCAAAATTGTCGGTGAATTCACGGTATCTGAAATCCCTGCGCCCGAGCCGGGCGAGCAGGTTGGCGGCGTCTGATCGCATAAAGAATCCCCTTTGATGCCTTCGTGCGATATATATCGTTGGTTAAAAAGGCCTTTGCGATCAAGCGGGGAATATGAATAAGGTCAACTAAATATTCGGCTCACCCAGTCGATTTGAAGATTAGCTATACAATTGTAGAACAGTGGCGCTCAGGCAGGTGAGCCCCTTGTTTGTGAACTGCCGGCTCCAGCGGACGCTGACGTCGTCAACATGACCATGGTGTGCGGCACCGGCAAATATGGTCGCCCGGCCTGTGCGACCGTCCTGCTGATGAACCGGAAGCTCGTCGAGCGCTAGGGGAGAGCCGGGGCATCCGAGTCAAGGAGGGCTTGGATATCGCCTCCGATATCGATCGTCGCTGGGCGAAATCCTGCGTTCCGATCCTGTCCAAAGATCCTCGCGTGCTGGTGGCAATGCCGCACCGGCCTCTCTTTCATGGCAGGTCTGGCGCCGGCACGGCTTGTCCGCGCAACGGCTTCGTCGGCTTTCTTCCCCGCCCTTACGGGCTTCCTCGCGAACCAAGAAAACCGGCTCCGGCCGCCCTTCGCTGGCGCTTCGGCCCAGGGGTGCGCGGCGTCGTGCCATCGCCTCATCGACTGCCATCGAGGCCGCATGGGGCGGCATTCGAGCAAGCAGAAGGAGACTTTCATGGCGCAGATCGGCAGCTTCACCCGCAACGAGGACGGCGTCTATACTGGCGAAATCCGCACGCTCACCCTTCGCGTCAAGGCCACGATCCGGCCTGTCGAGCGCGAGCATGACAAGGCTCCGGACCATCGCGTCAGCGCCGGTGGCGTCGAGTTCGGCGCGGGCTGGACCAAGGCGGCGCGCGAGACCGGCGCGGAATATCTGAGCCTCAAGCTCGACGACCCGTCCTTCCCCGCGCCCATCTACGCGCCCCTCACCCAGGGCGACGAGGGCGAGCACAAGCTCATCTGGTCCCGTTGAAATGAAGAGGCTCCGCGCCAGATTCGGCGCGGAGCCTCTTTTCTCCCGGGGTGTTGAAAATGTCGGAGTGGTTTTCGACACTGATGCCGAGATGTCCCTGTCCGCATCCTGGGTGCCGCGATCGCGCCGTTGCGATCCCGTCAGACAGGATAGCGCCCCATGGATACCAACGATGACATTGCCCGCGCGAACCGCGCGAAACGCGGCTCGCCCTTCCTCAATACAGACCAGGCCGCCGCCTATCTCAAGATCTCGAGCCGTCTGCTCAAACGCCTGCGCCGCGACGGCAAGGGGCCGGTCTTCCGCCGCCATTGCCGTTTCGTCCAATATCATATCGATGATCTCGACAGCTGGTCCGCCGAGCATTCGGCGCGGGAGCTGGGCGCGTGAGCCGCCGTCGCAGCCCTGCCGCTGATGCGCCGTTGCTTGCCTGGGGCGAGACCTTGCGGACGGAAAAGCGGAGGCACGTTCGATTGCGCGGGCGCATCTTGTGCGTTGGTGCTGGCACTCTCATCCCCCTCCTTTCCGCCGCGCTTCCGTCCACGCCGCGCCTCGTCTGGAATGCGAGCGCCAGCGCGCCGATCGGACTCTACAGGGTAGAACCCGGCGCCGTGGTGGAGCCGGGTGACATGGTCATCGCTCGCGTGCCCAAGCACTATCGGCTGCTCGGTGCGTCCCGTCGCTACCTCCCGATGAACGTGCCGTTGGTGAAGCGCGCCGTGGCCTATGCGGGCGATAAGGTCTGCGCGCTGGCCGAGGACATCTTTCTCAACGGGCGATGGATTGCGAGCCGCTGCGCAGCTGATGCCGCTGGTCTCCCGATGCCCTGGTGGAGCGGTTGCATGGTGCTGCGGGGACGACAGCTTTTCCTACTGATGGACAGTCCGGCCTCCTTCGACGGCCGCTATTTCGGGCCGACCGATGGCGACGATGTGATCGGGAAGGCGACGCTCCTGTGGCGCCGTTGAAACGCGCCATCATCCTGCTGGCGCTCGCCCTAGCGACGCCTGCCAAAGCTGAATCGGTCGCCACATGGCAGCCTTATATCCGCGAGGCATCGCTGCGGTTCGGCATCCCCACCGTTTGGATCGAGCGGGTCATGCGCGCCGAAAGCGGTGGGCAGACTCGCTGGAACGGCCGACCCATCCGCTCTTCCGCTGGCGCCATAGGTCTCATGCAACTCATGCCTGCAACCTGGACGGAAATGCGCGTCCGGCTGGGACTTGGCGACGATCCCGACGAGCCCCGCGACAACATCCTCGCCGGCACCTTCTATCTGCGGCTGATGCATGAACGGTTCGGATATCCCGGCCTGTTCGCCGCCTATAATGCCGGGCCGGGGCGCTATGCCGAACATCTTGCGGGCCGCCGTCCGCTGCCGGGCGAGACCATCGGCTATCTCGCAAGCGTGGCGCCGGAGCGGCAGATGGGCGGGGTCAGTGCGACGGCATCACCACCGGTCGAGCCGCTGTTCGCCATACAAAAGGGCGGCGGATTGGCCCCGGCCGCCGCCGTCGGCGCACCATCGCCAAGCCCGATCTTTGTCGCTCTGTCGCAAGGGAAATTGAAGTGATGCCGCATGTCCAGGAGAGGGTGGAGGCTCGTCTCGACAGACCCAGCATGACGGGTGGCGAAGCGCCTATCAAGGCCCGCGGGCGCCCCCCAATTTGCTGCGCAAATCGGTTCCCCCCGCGTCCGCTTCGCGGCGCCGCGCTACGCGCCGCGGCCCTGACAGCCGCCCCGCCACCCGTCCCCCGGACGCCGTTCTCGATGGTGAGGACGAAGTGCAAGGAGGTCATCATGGGCATGGTTCAGGGCATCGGAACGGCGTCGGACAGCGTCGTAGCAACGCTGGTAGCAGGACTTGAAATCGAGCTGGGACGGGTGCGGGAGAAGCACTGGCGCAGCGCTTCCTGGACGCGGAGGAGAGCGATTTCCACTGGGATGGGCGCGGCGAGGAGCGTTGGCTGGGTTCCTATGAGGGCCTTGGCGAGGATGATCTGGAGCTCGACCGGATCGCGATCTGGGGTCGGCTGGATGGCCGCTGGTTCATGGCCATCATCCTCGTGGATGGCGAGGGAATGCCGCATGGAACGATTGCGAAGCGCATTTGCCACAGTCGCGACGCTGCTCGAAAGGCTATGGCTGGTGCGCGCTAAGGACGCATTGGCCGGCGGGGAGAGGCGGCGTCGAACCGGCGCCGTCTCTCCCCTTTTTTCGAGCCGAGGGGGTGTCGAGAGAGGGGGTAAGGGGAAACAAGATAAAGGCAGTGTCTCGCGACCCGGCTTAAGTGTTTGTCTGCACATCCTTTTTTCACGAGATCGTGCCCTGACTTCGAGAGGCAGGACGGGCGGGAACGGCGGAAATCCGCCAGTTTCTGGCCGAATTCGCGAGATGGGGCGGCGTTACCATGTCTGACGACGACCTCACGCCCAGGCTCGGCAGGATGCGGGGCAATGATGGCAAGCGCACCGTCAAATATGGCGGGCGCATCCTCGCGGCGACGCGGCTGGCTGGTAACAAGACAGGCAAAAGGTCGCGGCGCTTTGATGGCAGTCGGATGGGCCGGGGCGCGAGCATGGGACGGCTTCTCGCCAGTCGCGACAGGTTGGGCGGTTTCCGCGGACGCCGCGCGGTGGTGAAGGCGAGCCTCATCCGGCTCGGTGGCAAGGCTGGCCAGGCAGCCCGTGCCCTATGCGCTACATCCAGCGCGACGGCGTCACGCGCGAGGGCTTGCCGGGGGAGCTCTATGGTCCCGCGACCGACCGCGCGGATGGCGACGATTTCCTGAAGCGCGCGGCTGGTGATCGCCACCAATTCCGCTTCATAATCTCTGCAGAAGATGGGGCAGAATATCCCGACCTCAAGCCCTATGTCCGGCGGCTCATGACTCAGGTCGAACAGGACCTCGGCACCAAGCTCGACTGGGTCGCGATGGATCACTTCGACACCGAGCGACCGCACACGCATATCGTGCTGCGCGGCATCGATGATCGCGGCGATAATCTCATCATCGCCCGCGAATATATTTCACACGGCCTGCGCGAGCGCGCGTCCGAACTGGTGACGCTCGACCTGGGGCCGCGAACCGATCACGAAATCGAGGCCCGCCTGCGTCACGACGTCGATCAGGAGCGGTTGACCGCGATCGATCGTCGCCTGCTGCGGCGGATGGATGCCGATCGTATCGTATCGCCCGCCGACAACGACCCTTTCCAGCAATCGGTGGCGGCCGGCCGGCTTCGCAAATTGAAGGCGATGGAACTTGCCGAAGATATCGGCGGCGGGCGCTATCAACTGGTCGATGGAATGGAGGACACGCTGCGGCGCATGGGAGAGCGCGGCGACATCATCCGCCTCATGCAGCGCGAGTTGACGGCACGCCGCCTTGATCGCTCGGGTGTCGAACAGGTGGTGACGACCGAGCTTCGCGAGCCGATTGTCGGGCGATTGATCCAGCGGGGCTTCTCCGACGAGCATCGCGACCGTCATTATGCGATGCTCGACGGCGTCGATGGCCGGGTCCATTATATAGACATTGGCCGGGGCGATGGCGCGCCATCGTTGCCAGAGAATGCGACCGTGCGGATAGAGCCGACGAGGGCGAGCGTGATGCAGGCGGATCGTACCGTCGATGCTGTCGCTCGCGCCAACGGTGGACGCTATTCGGTCGATCTTCACCTGGCGCATGATGCTCAGGCCAGCGAAGCTTATGCCGCGAGCCATGTCCGGCGGCTGGAAGCTATGCGGCGGGCGGGGGCCGGGCCGGAGCGATCAGAGGATGGGAGCTGGGTCATTCCCGACGATCACCTCGCCCGTGCCGGGGCCTATGTCCAGCGGCAGAAACATGACCGGCCGGTGGCGGTCTCGATCTTCTCGCGAACACCTGTAGCCGACCTGGCGGCAAAGGAGGCGTCGACCTGGCTCGATCGCGAACTGGCATCAGGTACACCGAGCGCGGTCCGCGATGCGGGCTTTGGTCGCGAAGTACGCGATGCAATGTCGGCCAGGCGTCAGTAGCTCATCGAACAGCAATTGGCCGATCGCGAAGGCCAGGTTTTCCAGTTGCGGCGCGGCGCATTGGAGGCCCTCCGCTTGCGCGAGCTTCGCGATATTGGCGACAGGCTTGGCAAGGAACTCGGCAAGCGATTTGAGTCGATCAATGTGGGCGAGCGAGTGGAGGGTATCATTGGGCGGCGTTTGGACCTTGAGAATGGGCCGTATGCGGTGGTCGAGCGTGCGCGGGATTTCACGCTTGTGCCATGGCGAAACGTATTGGAACGCAACATTGGAAGGACGGCTACGGGGATCATGCGATCGGACGGGATTAGCTGGCAGTTCGGGCGGGGGCGATCGGGGCCTGCAATTAGCTGACGCCATAGCGGATGGAACTCCCGAATTGGCGGATTGACCGGGTATTAGAGATGAGATGGGAAACCCAATATTCACGCGTCCGTCACGGCTCGGAGCAGCCGCTCAAGGCCAGAATCGACTAGTATACCCGTAGCGAAAGACTTCCTTACCATGGCAAGCATAAGCGGAGGTACTGCCTTATGCGTATCGTGACGCCGCATCTATAGAAGTTTAAACGTGCACTGCAGCAAGCGCGAGCCAAGATAAATGGGCTTAAAAAGGTTTGGGGGCTTCCGTGCTGCGCGGCACGAGATAATATGCCCGGTAACTGCCGAACGACTGTTCTCGCTGCACGTCATAAGCCACCCGGAAGGCGTTCACCCAATGTCGATGATCGGCGTCTGCCAGGATCCACCCGGGCCGACGGTAAGCAGCCGCGCTTCGGCGGATGTAATGTTCAATGGATGCCTGGGGCAGCGGCACAAAGTTGGCGAGGTTGTTCACGCTGGTCCATGCCCTACCTGAGGAGCGAACCATCAGGTAATTGTGATCGAATAGGGCGATAGCCTCGGCTTTCTGATCCCGGAGATAGCGCAGGCCAGCGATTGCATCAGCGGACAATATCGCGGGGCGATCATTTGCTTCGGGGGTAAAGCGCGCAATCAGCCGGTATGGTCCGAGATGTAGCGCCCCGGCCCGGGTGGCGCCTTCTCGCCAAGGTCTAAAGTCGAAGGTGACTGTGAAAGCGACCATGGCGATGAGTAAGGTGTGGATGAAGGCGCGTCCGAAACGTCGCGCCGTGTCGCTGACATTGTCGAGATTGGCGAGAGTCGCCAGCAGCACCGGGACCAACAATGGGAACAGGTTGAGGATGTTATTATCGTGACTGCGGCTGATGTAATAGGTGCCCGCTGCCAGGAAGCTCAATAAGCAGGCATAGAGGGGGCGGGCCTGCTCTGACAGGCCCTGCCGCGCCAGCACGGTTATGCCAAGTGCAAGTGTCGCAAGCGCGATCCAGATAGTCCCGACGGGATTGACGGGCAGCGCGCCTGGGGGATGCTGCACATAGGCGAAGAAATCCTCCAACGTGATCGTCTTGACGGACAGCAGCCAGAGGGTAAGCGCAAGGATGCAGATCCCGGCCGCCAGAGCTACCACGCCTCGGACAGCCCCTCGAGCGAGAGCAATGATTGCCCCGCGCCGTCCATCTGCTGCGGTGGCATCGCGCAATGCCAGATATGGCCACCAGATCAAGGTCCCGAAAAATGCCGCTTCGGGCGACCAGAAGAGGTCGATTAACCAGATGGCATGCCCGATCCAGTCGCGGCGCTGTTTGCTTTGTTCGGTGTAGAGTATGTGAAGCAGCAGCGTGGAAATTGACAGGAACCGGAGCCCCGCGACTGATGGTGTGATCACCGGCCCGGCGAAATTGCTCGGAAAGCCAGTCCACAGGAAGGCGGCGCAGAACATCGCGAGTAGCGCCAGCCAGCGTACGCCTTTGGGTGATTGCGCGGTCAGTACAATCACGATTCCGGCAAAAGTTGCAAAATAGAGAGCGTTGGCGGCGACGGTCACCTCATACATGCCGCGCCAGCAATCCTGGCCGCAGCTTGCCATCAGGGTGACCGTAGGCCCTAGCCCATATTGTATCGGGAAATCCCGGTAGGGCACGCCACCGCCGCGCCATGCTTCCACCGGGGCCAAGTAGGCGCCCCAATGATGCCAGGCGAGATAGATGGTGTCCGCCGACTCGAAAGGTGCGGTGAGAAGCCCGGCGCCTATGCCGATGGTCCCGCACAGCAGCATCGTTGGGAGCAGGCCCGATTGCGTCGCGACAGAGTGTGGTTTCCAGCGCGGCAGAAAGCCGGCTCCCACGCTGAGCAGGGCGGCGATCAAGGTCGGGATGAGCCCGAATGTCATGGACTGCGTCCACCAAATCGTAGTGGCGAAGAGTAGGACGGCCGTTATGCTGCCTAAAAGTGCCGCAGCCCCGAGGCCGAAAAGCGGGATCAGGACAAATATGCCGATCAGCGGAAATGCCCAATGCCGGAACGCCGTTAACGCTATTGCCCCTATCAGGAGCAGCGCACAGCCGACTAACTCGACGCGGCGTTGTTGATCTGCCCGCGAACCAAAGGCCGACGCCAAATAGGGCGTCAGCAGCACAGCAAACAGCAGCGCCGCATATACAGACAATGTCATCGTAGATGAGGTCATCAGCGGCCCTGCACTTGGAGGAAGAAGGGCGCCGGTGTGTGCCATGAGCGGTCCCAGCATCGATCCCGGTCGATGGATTGCACGCGATCGACAGGCCTCACCCTGAACGGTATCGAGTCACTAGGCGCGAAATAAGAACTGTATGATGAGTGCAAAGTTGACTGGCGTTCCCATACGCCCGCCACCGAACAACGTGGAACTGGAGACGGGGCGAAGCGGAGGGCATTCGCAATGCCTACAACGCCGGTTACCGAGCCGAGGACGATGATCACGCAAAAGCTGAGTTTCTCGCGCCAGCCGACGATCCGCGTCGCCCAGTCGGCATAGGCCACCGCCAGGATCGCCAGCGGCACGATGGATGCGCGGGTTTGAAAATCGTTGAACATGCCGATGGCCCAATTTGGCATCAGGAAAAGACATACAGCCACAATGGCGAGGCTCGTCCGATCGACGCTATTGTTGCGGTCGAAGAGGGTCGGCAGGAGAAAGGGCACAACCTCCAACAGTATGATCACGATATAAAGGATGGCATTGGGAGGGCGCAGACCGCCTCCTACGCTTGTCGAATCCGTAACCAGATAAAGAAGAGCCGGAACTGCGATCGCGGTTGCGATCAGGCAGAGTGATAGGTCGAGCCGGTTCCACGAACGGGAGCCAATTGTTCGCAGCCCTGCGAAAAGCGCAAAAGGCACCGCTCCGAACAGGATGAGCGGCGACCATAATGCAACGAGCGGTAAGGTTGCGCCCAATATCCCGATTGGGACAAGATTTCTGCGCCACAGGAGATAGGTGAGAGCCGCGGCCCAGCCAGCAAGAGCGTGCTGCGGGACCCAGAATAATTGAGTGATATGGGCGCTATATTGAAAACCTGCGGCCCAATCTTCGATATGATCCCACCGTGTATGACCGGTAGCCCATTGCTCGATGAGACTACCCAGAATGTCGAGACCGCTGAACGCCACAAAGATGGTGAGGGCAATCCACCGCGCGCGGTGCCCCTGAAACAGCACTGATCCCAACGCTAACAGCAGGCCGAGTGCGAAGCAGTTCTGCGCCAGCAAAATCCAGTCGCGGGCGACCTGGCCTGCACCGCCGAGCAGGGCAGGGAGCAAATACATGCCGATGGGCGCGCGCAATATTTGCGATCGGCCTTCCAGCCAGTAATCGAAGGGCCACCGATGCTTCCCCATGTCGGCGAGTACCGCATCGCGAACCTGCCAGTCGGTGGGAGCGTAGAAGAGGCGTCCTTCTCCGCCGAGCATCAGTAGGATAGCAGCGACCAGGAGACAGATCAGGACGGTCGATAAGTCGATGCGGCACTCGCCTGGCGTCGCTCGGTAAGCCAGGAATCCAAGTAGCGCTGGCCCACCAACAGCTAGCGCCGTCACCAGCAGGGACGGCTGGCCGAGAAAGCCCAAGAGCAGCACGTTGTCCAAGCCGAGCAAGGCAATGAGCATCGCCGCCAGTGCGCGAAGCGGAACGGATATTGTTGATGTAGAACGTCCGGGATTGGCCGCCGACGTCAGCGCTGGCGACAGCGTCACGCAGCCTCCACGCCGATTTGCTGCTGCAGGTCGTGCACCGAGTTGCCGGCAGCCGCGTCCATCGACACAGCTTCCATATTGAGCCGCTCCCGCTCTACGACCAACGGCCGTTTGCGAACCTGCGCATGGATTGACGTCACATATTCGCCCAATATCCCCATGAAGGCGAGTTGAATGCCCGACAGGAAGAAGAGGGCGACGATCAGCGTCATCATCCCGCGCGGTGCGAGATTGGGCCAGATGAAATAAAGGCCGACCGAAGCCGTGGCGTAGATCATGCATAGCATGGCCATGGTGATACCGGCGAAGGTGCACAGGCGCATCGGCACATTGGTGAAGCTGAAAATGCCGTTCAGTGCCTGATCGACTAATCGCGGCAGATTGTTCTTGGAGATGCCGGATCGCCGTGCGGCCCAGGTATAGGGGACGATGACGCGACGAAAGCCCACGGAAGCGATGATGCCGCGAATATAGGGATAATGATCGTCATGGCTCACGACCGCTTCCCATACCTTGCGGTCAAGAAGCTGGAATTCGCCAACATTAACCGGGATGTCGATGTCACTGAAACTGCGTACTGTGCGATAGAAGATCGCGCGGCAGGTACGAAGCGCAAGGCTTTCCTGACGGTTGACGCGGGCGCCCGCCACGACTTCCACACCACCTTCCCATAGCTTTACGAACTCCGGGATCATTTCCGCCGGGTCTTGAAGGTCTGCGGGCAGGAACACGACGACAGCATCACCCGTCGCGGCGCGAAGCGCATTGAAGTTGGAGCGGAAGGGGCCGTAATTGCGTGCGTTCAGGATAACCTTCATCGAGGGGTCGTTTGCCGCCAGCAGACGCAGGATGTCCTGCGTACCGTCGCTGCTGTCATTGTCGGCGAAGATATGCTCACGCGCGTAGCTCGCCAGCGGTGCGCCGGGTGCGAACAGGGCGGCGACGGCATCGCGGCAGGCTTCGACATTGTCCGCCTCGTTGAAGCAGGGCGTCACGATGGAGATTGTCTTCATGAGGTCTGCTCCGGCGAGGCCGCGAACACGAAGCGGCGCATGGCAAGGAAGGTGAGGGTGAAGATGGGCAGGACGAGCGCCTGCGCCAGTAGCGGACCAAAGCCCTCGCGCATGGCAATCTCGAGCAACAGGATGTTGAGGCTGAGCATGAAGCCATAGACGATGAGGAATCGCGGCAGTCGGCGTAGTTCACGTGAACGGAACACGGCACTCGTAGTCAGGAAGTTGAAGAGGACGCCCGCAATCGTGCTGACCGTCACCGCCACGTGAGGCTTGATGCCCATCAGCACTTGGGCGCTATAGACGCTGTAGCCGAACAGCGTGTTGATCCCGCCCGCGACGAGAAAGCCGAAGAAACGGCGGTCAAGGGCGGGCATGCTCATGCGGCCTGCCTCAGGGACTCGACCACGGTAGCAAGACCATCCTCGATCATGATGTGAGGGGTCCAGCCGGTCGCGGCGATCAGGCGGCTGCAATCCCCTTCCAGATGCATGATTTGATTGGGGCCAAAAGGAATCTCGCCGAAGGTCAGCGGAAGGCCGGGGCAAGCGAGGTCACGAAGACGCTCGACGATCGACCGGACAGTGACCGCATGGCCGCTCGACAGGTTGAATACGCCATGGGCGTTTTCCGTTACGGCCGTCGCCAATATGCCCTGCGCACAATCATCAATGTGCAGATAATCCCATTTTTGCGTGCCCGCGCTGGTGCGCGGCGCTTGGCCCGCAAGAATCTGGGCCGCCACCGACGGGATCAACCAATTGGGATTGTCGCCGGGACCATAGGGCGAAAAGAGACGCAGCCAGGCGAAGCCCATGTCTGCCTCGCTCGCGCGTTGGCGCGTCAGATGGCAGGCGGAAAGTTTGGCCGCACCGTAGAGGAGGAAGGGTTCGGTTGCGGTATTTTCGTCGATCCGACGATCATGTCGGCCATATTCTGCCTGGCTGCCGATGCCGATGAAGCGGCGGGCGCCCGCCGCGATAGCGCTGTCGAGCAGATCGACCGTCGTGCGGATATTGTCGAGCTGGATGTCGCCTGCGCGATCCGGACCGCCCACGCCCTCCCACGCAGAATGGATGACGTAATCGGGGCGCGCCTCTGACAGCACAGCGCGAACGGCATCGCGATTGGACAAGTCGGCGACGGCGATGTCGCAGCGCCCCGCCAACGACACCGCGCGAGGAGACGAGGGATTACGCACCAATGCCGTGACCTGATGGCCCTCGCGGGCGGCGAGATCGGCGACGGCGGCGCCTACGAAGCCACTTGCACCAGTGACGAGGATCCGGCTCATACTGGCGCCATGGCGAGGAAAGCCTCTGCCTGCTCGCGAGTGATGGCGCGCTTGTCCTCAGCGCGATACCAGGCCGCTGTCAGCGCGAGTGCTCGATCAAGCGTAAGGCGCGGCCGCCAACCGAGCGCTCCAGCAGCGCCAGAGGAATCGAGCGTCAGCATCGCAGCTTCGTGCGGATGATCGCCGGGCTGCGCTGCCCAAGGCTGAGCTACACCCCAATGACGGCCCAGAAGATCAATGACGTCGCGGACCTTTGCCATGTCGGCGGGCGCCGGGCCAAAGTTCCAACCCCGCGCGAAGCGGACGGGATCGGCGGTCAGCGCTTCGGCCAACAGCAGGTAGCCCGCCAGCGGCTCGAGCACATGCTGCCAAGGGCGCACGGCTTCCGGATTGCGGATCTCCAGCGTTAGCCCCGCCGAGAAGGCACGGATTGCATCCGGCACCAGCCGGTCGGCCGACCAGTCGCCGCCGCCAATGACGTTACCGGCGCGAGCAGTGGCGAGACCAGTGCCCCGCTCTGCAAGGAAGCTGTCGCGCCAGCATGCGCTCACCAGTTCGGCGCAGGCTTTGCTGTTGGAATAAGGGTCATGGCCACCGAGCGGCGCATCTTCGCGGTAGCCTTCGATGCGGCCGTCATTGGCATAGCATTTGTCGGTCGTAACGGAGACGATCGTGCGAATGGACGGCGTCTTGCGACATGCCTCCAGTACATGGGCGGTGCCCATAACGTTGGTCTGATAGGTGCCGATCGGATCGACATAGGATGCGCGCACCAGCGGCTGCGCGGCGAGATGCAGGACGATCTCCGGCTCGGCTTGAGTGATGATTGCCTCAACAGCGGCTGCATCGCGAATGTCCGCGATATGATGATCGCAAAGGTCAGCGCCGCCGATCAGGTCGAACATGGCGGGCGTGGTGTCGGGCGCTAGCGAAAGGCCTGTGACGCGAGCACCGAATATATTGAGCAGGCTAAGCAGCCAGCTCCCCTTGAAGCCGGTATGGCCGGTCACGAGCACCCGTCGCCCAGCCCAGAAGCGGGCGTTCGGCGTAAACGCCACCGCGCCGGCGCGCTCTAGTGCCAGGTTTTCCATGGGGCCTCTTGCCGGTCCCACATGCCTTCAAGCATCTGCCGGTCGCGCAATGTATCCATCGGCTGCCAAAAGCCGTCGTGGAAGAAGGAGCGGAGCTCGCCATCCGACGCCAGACGCTCCAGTGGCTCGCGCTCCCAGACGCAGCTGTCGGAATTGTTCAGGTAATTTCCGATGGAGCGATTAAGCACGAAAAAGCCGCCATTGATCCAGCCGGCTTCATCCAGAGGCTTTTCAGCGAAGGCCGCGACGCGGTCCCCTTCGAGGTCAAGCTGACCATAGCGGCTGGCGGGACGCACCGCCGTCACGGTCGCCTTGCGCCCATGCGAGCGATGGAAATCGATAGCCGCGCCGACGTTGAGATCGCTGACGCCATCGCCATAGGTCAGGCAGAAATCCTCGTCATCGCCGAGATATTGCATCGCCTGACGCAACCGCCCGCCCGTCATGGTCTCCGCACCAGTGTCGATCAGGGAAATCTTCCAATCCTCGCATGCGTTGCGATGCACGTCGGTCGTGCCTCGCCGCAGGTCGATCGTCACATCCGACATGTGGAGGGCGTAGTTGAAGAAATATTCCTTGATCATGTAACCCTTGTAGCCGAGGCACACGATGAACTCATCCACGCCATGCTGGGCATAGATCTTCATGATGTGCCACAGGATCGGCTTGCCGCCGATTTCCACCATGGGCTTGGGCCGGACCGATGTTTCTTCGGCGAGGCGGGTGCCTAGGCCCCCTGCAAGGATGATCGCTTTCATGGGTCAAATCCTATGAACAGGCGTAGTTAAAAAAGGGTTATGCAGCGAGCCCGCCAATCCGGTTGAGTGCGGACTGACTGGCCACCAGGTCGCAGATTTCCGCAGACAGGGCGATCGGCTCGATGCAGGCGGCGGCAGCCGTGCCCGCCACCGATTCCATCAACCATGAACCAAAGCCGCCGTCCACGAGATGATCTTCCAGCGTCGTGACGCGGGCATGCTGCGCGATCTGGGCAGGCTGGTCCGCCTTCGCGGCCATGCTCCACAGCGGAAGGGACCACACGGCCCGGCCATCTGCCCGCCCGATGGCCGGGCCCAGAGCCGCGCCGGTCGAGAGCAGGACGGAGCCTTCGCCGCCGTCACGCACCTTGACCCAGCGCCCAAGCGCAATTTCGGGGATGCTGTCGTGGAAGCGTGGCTCTCCAGCCTTGCCGAGCCGCAGATAGGAAGGGCCGGGATTGTCGATTAGCCAGCGCAAGCAGGCGCGGGTCTCTAGCGGATCACCCGGCGCGGCGATCGTCATGTTGGGCATGGCGCGCATCAGGGCGTAGTCCTGCACGGCATGATGGGAATAGCCGAGCGCGCCATAGGATACGCCTCCACCTACAGCCACCACGGTGACGGGCAGGCGATGATGATCGACGTCGTTGCGGATCTGCTCGGCGCAGCGGAAGGTCGGGAAATTGGCGATCGAGTAGGTAAAGACATGATAGCCCTCACTCGCCATGCCGGCGGCGAGACCCGTCATATTCTGTTCCGCGACGCCCGCATTGATGAAGCGGTCGGGAAAACGATCGGCAAAAGGCTCGATCACGTTGAAGCCCAGATCACCGACGATGAGGGCGATATTGTCGTGCGTCGCGGCGAGCGTCGTCAGCTCATCGATGAAGGCGTCACGCACGGCCATTCTCCCCTTCGATTTCAGCCAGCGCCGCTTCCAGCAATTCAGGGGTGGGATTGCGATAATGCCATTCCACCTTGTTCTCCATGAAGCTGACGCCCTTGCCCTTGATGGTATGGCAGATGAGCATCATCGGCTTGCCAACCGCCCACGGTGACCCCTCCAGCGCAGCGGTGAGCGCCTCATGATCGTGCCCATCGACTTCCTGTACGGCCCAGCCAAACGCTTCGAACTTCGAATGCAGCGGTTCGAGCCGCAGCGTTTCATCCACTGACCGCAGGCTCTGCAGCTTGTTATAGTCGAGGATGCAGATGAGGTTGTCGAGTCCATGATGCGCCGCGAACAGCGCCGCTTCCCAGTTGCTTCCTTCGCCCCATTCCCCGTCGCTGGTAAGGACGACCGTGCGCCAGGCCTCTCCTCGACGCCTGGCCGCAAGCGCCTTGCCCGTCCCGAAAGGAAGGCCGTGCCCCAGCGCACCAGTGGAAAACTCGGCGCCCGGCACCTTGTGGCTGATGTGCGCCATCAGCATTGATCCGTCGGTGCCATATGTTTCGAGCAGCGCGGGATCGATGAAGCCGGTTTCGGCCAGCGCGGCATAAACCGCGACACAGGCATGGCCTTTGGACAGGATGAAACGGTCCCGCTCCGGGTGGCTTGGCGCTGCTGGATGGACGTGCAAGGCTCTGCCGTAGAGCACAGCTATGATATCGGCGATCGAGAGGGCCGATCCGATGTGAGATGCTTTGGCTCGCGTGACCATGCGCAGGGCCTGGCCACGAATGCGCGCGGCCAGCGTGAGGGTCTCAAACGGTCGCGCCGCAATAAGCTGTGCTTCTTTCATGCCCCACATTCCCCCGATATGGTTAACATTTGCTCAACCAAGATGCACTAGGCAGATTGCATGAATTACGAACCCATCGTTGCCGCTCGCAACTGCCCTCTCTGTGGAGCCGGGCCCGAACAGGCCGAACCCTTTCTGTCGGATACGCGGGACGAGAGCCGGGTCAGTGCGTCGAGCTTCGCGTCGCGCAAGGTACCGGAATATATGAGCCACGCCATGGTGCGCTGCCGATCATGTGATCTGGCCTATGTGGATCGTCCGCCGACCGTCGCCTCGTTGGCGGCGAGCTATCACGAGGCTGATTATGACAGCGCCGACGAGGCTGAAGACGCTGCCGACGCCTATGCGCGCGCGCTAAGGCCGGTGCTTGAAAGATTGAAGGGGCGGGGGGCTGCGCTGGAAATTGGGACCGGAACCGCAGCCTTTCTGGAACGGCTTGAAAATGCCGACTTTTCCGAACTGGTAGGGGTAGAGCCATCCAAGGCCGCCATCGCTGCCGCGCCGGCACACCGTAGGGCATGGATCCGCGAAGGCATTTTCGAAGAAGAGGATTTCGCTGCCGACAGCTTCGACCTCATCTGCTGCTTCATGACACTGGAGCATGTGCAGGACCCAGGCGCGCTTGTAGCTTCGGCTTATCGCTTGCTGAAACCGGGAGGTGTGTTCGTCGGAGTCACACATGACCGCCGCGGGATGCTCAACCGCCTGCTGGGGCGACGGTCACCCATCGTCGATATTGAGCATATGCAGCTCTTCTCGGCGGAAAGCGCGCGTCGTCTCCTACAGATCAACGGTTATGGCGATGTCGGCGGTACGAGCTTCTGGAACAGCTATCGCCCAAGCTACTGGCTGCGGCTTGTGCCGATGCCCGATGGACTGAAGGGCGTGCTCACCCAGATGCTGCGCGGCTCCTGGCTGGACCGTCGGCGGCTCTCGGTTAACGTCGGCAATTTCATGAGCTGGGGGTTCAAGCGGTCCTAAAGTCTATGAAGCGCTTACTCGCGAGCTAAATATCTGCCAGGGAATTGAACATGTCCAAGCCAACTGAAACACCGGTGGAATATTTTAAGCCGATCCCGCTGCGATTCAGTTCTTCGCGGTCTTCGCGAATGGCGTTCAAACTACGGCGCTTAGTCGATCTGCAACTCGGAACGATTTGGGATTTTCTTGGTCCGGAGATCTCTGCTCTTAAGGGCACTCTCTTGGATGTGGGCTGCGGAGAAATGCCCTATCGGACCTTCTTGCCAGAGGGCATACGCTATGTCGGCATCGACGTGCCACAGGCAGGGGCATTCAGCATGCAGGCCAACGAAGAAATAGTTCCATTCGATGGACGCCGCATCCCCTTCGCAGATGCTACCTTCGACACGGTATTGTGCACAGAAGTGCTTGAACATTCGCCCAATCCGACGGCGCTGATAGCCGAAATGGAACGTGTGTTGAAACCGGGAGGCAAGCTGGTCGCGACCGTGCCTTTTTCGGCGAGAGTCCATTACGCGCCATATGACTATCATCGATTTTCCAGATACGCGCTCGCCGATATGCTCAATACTTTCGCCGATGTGGACATCGAAGAAAGAGGGAACGATGTAGCGGTTATAGCGAACAAGATTATCGTGCTGGCGATCCGCCTGATAAGGCCGACGCGCTATTTTCTGCTCCAAATATTGTGCCTGATACTGCTGCTCCCGCTAGCACTCGTTTTCTTGTTATTTGCGCATTTTACTATGGTGTTTAACCTGGGATCGAAAAATGATTGTCTTGGATACGCAATGACGGCGTGTAAAAAATGAGGGAACCTTCGTTGAAGACGATTTTTTGCAGGGTGGTGGTTAGCGGGATTTTCACTGAATTGGTTTAATCCTTTTTCTTCAGATTTTAGTGGGGCTTAAGGATGATGATCGGAAGCCGGATAGACGATCGGCGGTTTTTGAATGTACGCTTCCTTGCGGCGCTATTCACCACATTTGTAATATTCTTTTATTTCGTAGGCAGACCCATCCCGGTGATTATCTGGGATGAAGGGCGCATCATCATCAGCGCCATGGAAATGCGGCATAGCGGCATCGGACTGGTGACAACCTATGACTACCACCAGGATTTGTGGAATACGAAGCCGCCCCTGCTCGTCTGGCTGATGACGGGCAGTATGGCTTTGTTCGGAAGCACGGAGTTTGCGCTCCGACTTCCGTCTCTCCTCAGCGCGATTGGCACGGTTTTGCTGGTCATGCTTTTTCTGCAACGGATCACATCTTCCGCGGCGATATCCGCCTTTGGCGGCATCGCGCTTGCAGCCAGCATCAGTTTTTTCGGAGAACATGGTGCGCGAACAGCGGATTACGATGCCCTGCTGACCTTCTTTACAACCAGTTATTTGATGCTGCTCTTTTTCGCAGCGCATCGATTGCGTCCGCCTCGAGGCTGGCTGCTGCTGGCTGGCATCATGGGGGCTGGCGCTCTCATGACCAAAGCTGTCGCAGGCGCAGTTCCAGGTGCCGGGTTCCTGCTCTATTTGTTGGTTACCCGTCGTTTCCAGAAGGTGATCAAGAATTCAGACTATCTCATTGGGGCAGTCCTCGCGGTCGTTCCTATTCTGCTATTCCTGGTCCTGCGCGAGCGGGCCGATCCTGGCTATCTGAACGCCATGATTTACAATGATGTCAGCGGCCGTTTCAAAGAGGCGCTGGATGATCATGCCGGACCGCCTTGGTATTATGTCGATGGCACGTTCTTCAGCGGACTGTTCAGCCTTGGCGTGGCGGCTTTGCTTTCTCCCTTCGCGTTGCCGGTTGCAAAGGGACAGGTACGCCTCGCTCTGATCTTTTCCTTGTGCATCGCCCTTGCGCAACTTGTCGTAATCACGATGACGAGCACAAAACTCAGCCATTATTATCTGCCGGCATATCCATTCATCGCCATCGCGACCGCGCTTGCCGTTCAAGCCATTCTTGTCCGTTTACGTGCACAAGTTAAGTCTGGAGCAGCACCACGGCAAAGGCTTTGGCTGGCCACGACAGTGTCAGCATTGCTGCTCACATTTGGAGTGGCGCGGGCAGTTCATGTTGATCACACATTGCTGTTCGAACGTGAACATTATCCCCGTTCGCGCTACGGCGCTCTTTTGGAAGCGCTTTCCCACGAACGTGCGCCAGTGCTGGCGATCGAGCCTGGCTGGAGTATCCCCGACGATCCCCATTATGCACCTGAACTGCGCTACTATATGATGGTCGCCAGTGAAAGCGGGCGTGTTGTGAAGCAGGCTGGCAACCTGCATAGTCTGGATTCCACACCCTCCGGTACGATTGTCGCGACCTGTCATCCAGAGATTGCGCCGATCCTCAAGGCGCGACTGACGACAATTGTGGTTGAGAAGGATGGCTGTGTAGTAAGTCGGAAGGATGCCTAAACAGGCCAAGTGAATGGGAACTCGTCTGACATTTCGGTTACCGCTGCCGTGACCCAAATCCAGTGCCGCAGGGAATTGGTAAGGCGGGCAAGGGCTTCCCTTCCGATTTGTTTCGGGTTGCTGTCCGCAAAGTCGCTATGTTGGAAGCTGCTATAAAGCTGGATGATCTCCGTGCTCCACCAGCCAACCGATTAAAAGCTCTTTCCGGCGACAAAGCAGGGCAACATTCGATTCGGATCAATGACCAGTGGCGTATCTGTTTCACTTGGTTCGACAATGGCCCGGAAAGTGCTGAAATTGTGGACTACCATTGAAAGGAGAACGCTCATGACCATGCTGCAAGTGCCGGTCCATCCCGGCGAAATCCTTAAGCATGAATTTTTGGAGGAAATGGGTATTAGCGCGGGAAAGCTGGCAAAGCATATCCATGTACCCCGCACGCGGACCGAGCGCCTATGTGCGGAGGAGACTTCCGTCACCATTGATACCGCTATGCGGCTGGCGCGGGCGCTGGGCACGACCGCTGCGTTCTGGCTAAACCTTCAGGCGCATCATGACCTGCTGGTGACGGACGCCGCGGACATAAAGGAAATACAGCCGCTGCTTGCAGCCTGACCTTTTATCACGCCGTCCCGAGCGGGCTTTTTTCAGCGTGAAGCGAAAAAGTGGAGTCGGTTCTCGCCGCCGATTCTACCTTTTGGCCGCTCCCTTCAGCTCAGATTATTGATGCAGCCCCACATATGATCCACGCTGACGCTGGAATAGCGCTGGACCATCCGCAGTGACTTCCAGCCGCCCATGTTCATGATGGTGATGAGGTCTATCCCGGCCATCACGCAGTGGGACGCCCAATGGTGGCGCCAGTCATGGACGGTGAAATCCTCGATCCCAGCGCGCGTGCAGGCGGTCGCATGCTGGTTCCTGATCGGGTTGCCGCCGGGGATATTCGCCTTGCGCGTGTCCGAATAAGGTTTGCCAAACCGGTTGAGGAAGACATGGCCATTTGTCGGCTGTCCTCGTTTTTCCCAGATCGGGTGGAGCACATCGAACACGCGGGAATGCATCGGCACCGACTTGATGACCGCGTTTTTGCTGTGGTTGAGCCGGATGGATCTTTCCTTCATGTCCACTCCATCGACGCCCCACGGGATCTGCAATGCCGTCTGGATCCGGGGACCCTGGAAAGCCAGCATCGTGATGATCGGCTGGATGTGAGGGGAATAGGCGGCGATCAGCCGATCGCGGTCCTCCTTGCTGAGGAAGCGCACCCGCTCATTGTTGAACGGGATTGCCTTGATCCGCAGCGGCGGGAGGTCGTGCAGATCATAATGGACATTGATCGCCGCCTGAAACACCGAGCGATAACGATCCTGACCACCCGGGTCATGGCCGGTCAGGTAAGCCCGGCGAAAATGCTCCCACGCCTGCTTGGGTTCGCGCAGGCTGAAGTCGCCGATGATGCCATTCAGTTTGCCGACGCGCAGGATGTCGGATGCGCAAGGAGGCTTGGCCTTTGACAGATAGCTGTCGAAGGCATCGGCGATGGTTCCCTGAGCGACAAGCGCAGCGGGACCGAACATGAGCTGGTGGCGCAGCTTCGTTTCATGTTCCGCCATCAGATGAGCCGCGGCATCGCGATCGGTCGTTCTTAGGCTAAACTCCTGGACCTCGATATGCTTGTCGCCAAGCGAAACCGAGCCTCGGATGTAGTATATGCCTTTCTTCCCACGGGTACGGATTGAGAGCATGTGATCTTTTCCAGTCGCATGTGATTTCGCGCCTCCGCCGCACGGATTTTATCCGCATTCCTGAACGTGGGGCAGGCCATGTTTCGTGGTAGGTCTGGCGCATTCCGGTGCATGCACGGCGGTGGCCATGCCGGGCTGGTGCAGAGTGTCGCGAGACGCGAAGGGGCTTGTGTCTGTTTCGGGGGATCGCGGGCTCTATGGGGGGCGGAGTCGGCGTGTCGTCCTTTGCCTGCTGACAAGATTGCCTGCTCTGCCGTGGCACAGCACCGTTTTGCTGCCGCAAAATGCGGCTCACGCGCGACTGGGGTGACGACCCGTCCGTGGATCGACGATGGGGGATCATGAGGCTTTGCGAGACCATGTCGGCGAGGCGCTAGCGAATCGGAATCTCGCTGGGTTCGCCCGGCATTTTCATGCCCAGAATTTGCCCAAAGAGGCGTCGATATGCCCAAAATTTGCCCAAAAATCTCTTGGGCAATGCGGGGGAGGCGACCTCCATCAGGCAAACAAAAACCCCGCCAAATCGTTGATTTGACGGGGTTTTCGATGGTGGGCGTGGCAAGGATTGAACTTGCGACCCCTGCGATGTCAACACAGTGCTCTACCACTGAGCTACACGCCCACGGGAGTTGCGCCAATAGCGGGGGGTGGTGGGGTGTGCAAGCGCGAAATTCGCTTAAAAGCTAATTCTCTGGACAGAGGGTGTGCAGCCCATATTGTGCGGCGAAAATAGGGGGCGGCCGGGCGCGCATGAAGGACATCCACAACGCAGCGGGCAGAGCAGCCGCGCCGCTGCCTTTTTACCGGCAGCTTTACGTGCAGGTGCTCGTCGCCATCGCGATCGGGGTCCTGATCGGCCATTTCTTCCCGCAAACGGGCGTTGCGCTCCAGCCGCTCGGCGACGCTTTCATCAAGCTGGTGAAGATGATCATCGCGCCGGTCATCTTCCTCACCATCGTGACCGGCATCGCGGGCATGAAGGAATTGGGCGCGATCGGGCGGGTGGCGGCAAAGGCATTTGCTTACTTCCTCACCTTTTCCACCCTTGCGCTGATAGTCGGGCTGATCGTTGCCAATGTCGTGCATCCGGGCGCGGGGCTGAACATCGACCCGACGACGCTCGACGCGGGCAAGGTCGCGGAATATCAGCAGCAGGCGCATGACCGGTCGCTCATCGGCTTCCTGATGGACATCATCCCCGCCACGCTGATCTCAGCCGTAGCGGATGGCCACAACATCCTTCAGGTGCTGTTCGTGGCCATATTGTTCGGCATCGCCCTGACCCTGATCGGTGACAAGGCGGACCCGCTCATGCAGGTCCTGGAATCCGCCAGCCACGCCATTTTCAAGCTCGTGTCGATCCTGATGAAGGCCGCCCCTATAGGCGCGCTCGGCGCCATGGCCTTCACCATCGGCAAATATGGCGTGGGGGCACTGGCGAACCTCGCGGAATTGGTCGCGACCTTCTACCTCACATCCTTGTTGTTCGTGCTGGTCGTGCTGGGCCTCGTCGCCAAACTGATCGGCTTCAACATCCTGCACCTCATCCGCTACCTGAAGGCGGAACTGCTGCTTGTCCTCGGCACCTCATCGTCCGAAGCCGCGCTGCCTAGCCTGATCGAGAAAATGGAGCGGGCAGGGTGCCGCAAGTCAGTCGTCGGGCTGGTCGTGCCGACGGGGTACAGCTTCAACCTCGACGGCACGAACATCTATATGACGCTGGCGGCGCTGTTCATAGCGCAAGCGACCAACGTCCATTTGAGCATCGGCGACCAGATCCTGCTGCTACTCGTCGCCATGCTGTCCAGCAAGGGCGCGGCGGGCGTCACGGGCGCGGGTTTCATCACGCTCGCCGCCACGCTCTCGATCGTCCCGTCCGTGCCGGTCGCGGGCATGACCCTGATCCTCGGCGTCGACCGTTTCATGAGCGAATGCCGCAGCCTCACCAACTTCATCGGCAATGCGGTCGCGACGGTGGTCGTGTCGGCGTGGGAGAGGGGGCTCGACCGCGATCGATTCTCGGCTGCCATGGCGGGCAAGCCACTGCCTCCGACCCCCGACATGGAAGAGGTCGTCCCCGGTTAAGCGGCTTTTAGTTCAGTTCGCTCATGCTGGTGCTGCCGAAAAGCCGGTCGATCTCCAGCACCAGGTCTCGCAGATGGAACGGCTTGGACAGCACCTTCGCCTGCGGCACCGCTTTTCCAGCCTTCAACGTCACGGCGGCAAAGCCCGTGATGAACATGATCCGCATATCGGGCGCGACCGTGGCCGCATGCTGGGCCAGCTCGATGCCATCCATCTCGGGCATGACGATGTCGGTCAGCAACAGGTCGAAATGATCGTCGTCGATATGCGGCACGGCCTGCGCGCCGGTGGCGACCGCCACCACCTCATATCCCGACCGCTCCAGCGCGCGGGCGAGGTAGACGCGCATGCTGTCATCATCCTCGGCCAGCAAAATTCGAACCATCGCTTGGATCAATCTCGTCTCTGGCCGGTGTCGGCCGATCTCGTGCGGCACCCCTCGCGGGTGGCGCTGTATGCCATTATATGCGACAACCAGCATATATATCCAGCCGGGTAACCATTTTTGCCGCGCCCTGTGGAAGGAGATGATTTGAGCTATTCCGCACCGCGCGCTCCGGCCCAATCCACAGCCTCTCATGATCTTTACGGACCGGACCGCCCGATCGCTCCGGTGGTTATTTCGGTGCCCCATGCCGGGCGCGAATATGCCCCGGCTCTGCTGGGCGCCGCCAGAGTCGCGCCGGACATATTGCGACGGCTGGAGGATCGCTGGGCCGACCTGCTGGCCCATCCGTTGATCGAGCGCGGCTATCATGTGCTGGTGGCGCGCGCGCCCCGCGCGATGATCGACCTCAATCGTCATGAACGGGAAATCGATCCCGCGATGGTGACGGGCCTGCCCCGCGACGTCCCCCTTCAGAGCAGCGCGAAGCTGCGCGGTGGCCTTGGCCTTCTACCCCGTCGCCTGCCGGGCGCCTATGAACTGTGGCAGCGGCCCATCGGGTGGGACGAAGTCCGTCGCCGGATCGACACGATCCATCGGCCCTACCATGATGCGTTGACACGGATGCTGCGGGCGGCTCGGGAAGTCCATGGCCACGCCGTGCTGATCGATCTTCATTCGATGCCGCCGCTTCCCGCTGCTGCTGCCGGACAGCCTGCGCCCAGCGTGGTGCTGGGGGATCGATTCGGCCGGGCTGCGTCGGCGCGGCTCATGACGCTGGCGGCCGATGTGCTGGAAGGGCATGGGCTGACGGTGGCGCAGAATCATCCCTATGCGGGCGACCATATGATCGAACGCCACGGGCATCCGGCCCATGACTTCTACGCCTTGCAGGTGGAGGTTGACCGCAGTCTCTATCTCGATGCCGCCCTGGACAATCCCGGTCCCGGCCTGCCAAGGGTTCAGGCGGCCATCAGATCCCTGATCGACGCGCTGGCCAGCGAAGCGCCACGCGCCGCCTATCCACTCGCCGCTGAATAGCCGCATATGCAAAAGGCCGGGGCGCTATCTGCACCCCGGCCTTCGCTTGATACCGCTATGCGCGCATTATTCCAGATGCTGATCAGGCAACGCGTGCGTGGGCCTTGAACCCCAAAGGGCATAGAAGAGGATGTAGAGTTCGCAGACGGCCGTCAGCAGGAAGCTGTTTTGCAAGCCATAATTGTCGGCCAGCCATCCCTGCACCACCACCAGCGATCCGCCAGCGATCGCCATGATCAGCAGGCCCGATCCTTCCTCGGTCAGCGGCCCCAGGCCACGAATGCCCAGGGTGAAGATGGTCGGGAACATGATCGAATGGCCCAGGCCCACCAGAATCAGCGCCCACATGGCGACCGGCCCGTGGCTGAAGACCGCGACAAGCATCACGATGAACGATCCGGTCGCGAAGGCCGCCAGCACCTTGCCCGCGTCCACCTTCTGCATGATCGCCGATCCCACGAAACGGCCGACCATCATGCCGCCCCACAGGAAGCTCAGATAGCGGCCTGCCTGCTCATGGGTCAGGTTGGCGATGTCAGGCTGGCTGACAAAATTCACGAAGAGGTTGGCGACGCCGATCTCCGCGATCAGGTAAATGAAGATGGCGGGGACGCCGAAGACCAGGTTGCGATGCGCCCAGAGCGAGTGGTTCTTGCGGTCCTCCTTCGCCAGACGCGAGGTGGACGAACCCATGGCGGGCAGGGGAAAGCGAGCGATCACGATCGCCAGCACCAGCAGGACCGCGGCAACCAGGCCGTAGGGCAGGATCACCGATTGCGCATCGGCCAACCGTTCCGCCTGGGTCAGGACGACGTCCGCGCTCGCCGTGCCGCCCTTTGATCGGCCAAGGATCAGATAGGCGCCGAACAGCGGAGCGAGCATCGTGCCAGCCGAGTTCATCGCCTGCACCAGATTGAGGCGTGACGACGCTGTCTCCGGCTTGCCGACGACCGCCACATAGGGATTGGCGGCCACCTGCAACAGCGTGATGCCGCTGGCGATGATGAACAACATGGCCAAGGTGACGCCATAGGATGGCAGGCTGGCCGCCAGCATCATGCCCAATGCTCCCGCCGCCATGATCAGCAGCCCGATCACCAGCGCCTTTTGATAGCCGACGCGTTCGATCAGCTTGGCCGACGGAATGGACGCCACGAAGTAGGCGATGAACCAGACGGACTCGATCAACGTTGTCTGGGTATAGTTCAGTTCGAACACGCTGCGCAGATGCGGCAGCAACGTGTTGTTGATGACGGTGATAAAGCCCCACATGAAGAACAGGCTGGCCAGCAGCGTCAGGGCAGGCCCGTACCGGGTGGCGGGGTGGTCGCCCGCCGTCAGAGTGGCTGATGATGAGGGAGGTGCAGGCATTCATCTTCTCCAACAGGCGCCAACAGGCTTGTGCTGCTTCAATTTGTCCGAGTATATAGCTGCCGGTCGGGCGTCAATATACTCCGGCGGTAAGGGGATCGTATGCAGAGGGGCTGGATCAGCCATGCTTTTCGAACATCGCCGTCCTATTATTTTGCATGTCTGATGGCAAGCACGTCAGCATGGGCGGGTGAAGCCAGCCGCGCCCCCGCAGGACAGCTTCCAGACGGCACGGCGGTCGAAGCGATCACGCTCTCTAACGACCACGGCGTTTCGGCCCGCATTCTTACCTATGGCGCGACTTTGCAATCGCTGACGGGGCCGGATCGGGACGGCAAGCAGGCCGACGTGCTGCTCGGTTATGATGATCTGGCGGGCTATCTGGCTCGGCCCGATTATTTTGGGGTGACCGTTGGCCGCTATGCCAACCGCATCGGGCATGGCCGGTTCACTCTGGATGGTCAGACCTACCAGCTGCCCCTCAATGACAAGGGCAATACGCTGCACGGCGGCGGCAAGGGGTTCGACAAGCAGGTGTGGAAGGTCGTGTCGGTTCGCCGCGAACCGCGGCCCGAAGTCGTCCTCTCCTACAGCAGCCCGAATGGGGAGGCGGGCTATCCCGGCCAGCTTGACACCCGCATCAGCTACGCACTGGACGAAAGCGGCGGCCTGACCATCAGTTTCGAGGCGAAGGCGAGCAAGCCCACGATCGTCAATCTCACTAACCATGCCATATTCAATCTGGCGGGCGAGGGGGCACCGGGCGGCGCCCTTGGTCATTTGCTGACGATACCCGCCAAAGCCTACACGCCCGTCGATGCGGGACTCATTCCCACCGGCGAGATCAGGCCGGTCGCGGGAACGTCGTTCGACTTCCGCGTCCCTCGCCGCGTGGACGATGCCGTGCGCGACGGCGCCGATCAGCAAATCACTTTCGGGCGGGGCTATGATCATAATTGGGTGTTGGACAAGGGGCAGACGGCGACGCCGGAACTGGCTGCGCGTCTTGAGGACCCTGGGTCAGGACGCGTGCTTGAAGTGCTGAGCACGGAGCCTGGACTTCAATTCTACTCCGGCAATTTTCTCGACGGGACATTCCTTGGTAAAAACAGTCATCTCTATCGCATGGGCGACGGCTTCGCGCTTGAGCCACAGAATTTCCCCGATGCGCCAAATCACCCAAATTTCCCTTCGGCTCGGGTCGATCCCGGCAAGCCCTATCGCCACGTCATGATCTATCGCCTCTCGGTAAAGCGCTGACCCATGGCGCAGTGGCAACTCATCAAGCGCGACATTCGCGATCAGCTGGGCGAGGGCACTCTCTGGTCGGCGCGCGACAATGCGGTCTATTGGACCGACATCATCGCACCCGCGCTCAATCGGCTGTCGCTGACGGATGGCCGCATCGACCGCTGGGCCATGCCGGAGCCGATCGGCTGGGTTTCCGAGCGGCAGGGGGGCGGCTTCATCGCCGGATTGCAGAGCGGTTTCGCGCGCCTTTCTCTCGATCCGCTGACGATCGAGCCGTTCGGCGACCCTGAACAGCATTTGCCCGGCAATCGCATGAACGATGGCAAGGCGGATGCGGAAGGACGCATCTGGTGCGGCACGATGGACATGGCGGAGAAGGAGGATAGCGGGGCCTTCTACCGGCTGGACCCGGACGGTCGCTGGACCCGGATGGACAGCGGCTATCGCGTGCCCAACGGCCCTGCCTTTTCCCCCTGCGGCAACTGGCTTTATCACACCGACAGCGCGCGCCGAACCGTCTACCGCTTCGCCCGCACCGAAGGCGGCGGCCTTTCCGCGCGAGAAGTCTTCATCCAGTTCGGCGACGCGGACGGCTATCCCGACGGCATGACGGTGGATGCCGAAGGACATCTCTGGATCGCGCATTGGAGCGGCAGCCGCATCAGCCGCTTCACTCCGGATGGCAAGCTGGACCGTGCCATCGCGTTGCCCGCGCAGCAGGTGACGAACATCTGTTTTGCAGGCCCCGCGCTCGATCGCATGTTCGTGAGTTCGGCGGCCGTCGGATTGCCGGACAGCGACTATGACGGCGGCCTGTTTGAGGTCGATGCCGGTGTGAAGGGCATGCCGACGCCGCTCTACGCAGGCTAGGCAGTCGGCGGCGCGGAACTTTCGCGCCGCACCAGCTCGAAATCGAACTGCGGCGCCTTGGCGGGTCGGTTGATCAGCGCGTCGATGACGGCCGCGCCCATCTGCGCCAGCGGCTGCCGCACGGTCGTGAGCGGCGGCCAGGCCGTCGCGCTGGCGGGCGTATCGTCGAACCCGACCACCGAAAGATCATCCGGCACCCTCAGGCCCCGCTGCCGCGCCAGTTGCAGAACGCCCAGCGCCATGTCGTCGTTGGTCGCAAAGATCGCGGTCGGCGGCTCGGCCAGCCCCAACAGCATCTCGCCCGCCGCGATCCCCGACGGATAGTCAAACCCGCCCTCGACGAACAATTCAGGCTCCTCCGCCAGCCCCGCTGCCGCCAGCCCCTCGCGAAACCCGTCCACGCGATGCGTCGCTGCCTCATGGCCGGACGGCGGCGTGATGACGCCGATCCGGCGATGACCCAGGCCAAGCAGATGATCGGCCACCATCCGTCCGGCGGCCCATTCCGGCGTAACGATATTCAGGCTCTGCGCCCCATTCGGCCCCGCTATCCGGGCGCAGGGCAGCTTCTTGCGGGCCAGCCATTCCAGCACGGCGGGATCGTCGGACAGGGGAGGCGCGAGGAATACGCCATCCGGACGCAGCGCCGCCGCAAGCCCCTCCAATATGTCGAACCGCTCCTCACCCGCCAACGGGATCAGCTCGACCACCAGATGATAGCCCAGTTCCCGGCACCGGTTGACGGCGCCTGCCTGAATGCCGCTGATGTAGCTTGCCACCGGATTATTGTAGAGGAAGGCGATCATGAACGACCGTCCGCCAGCCAGCCTCCGCGCGGACTGGTTCGGGCGATAGTCCAGCTCCGCTATCGCCGCGGTCACCCGGTCCCGCAGTTCCTCGCTGACATTGGGCGCCTTGTTGACCACGCGCGAGACGGTCTTGATCGAAACGCGCGCCAGTGCCGCCACGTCATGGATGCTGGCCATGAAACTCCCGGCGAATTTCGCCCAATCCTGTGTGACAGCCCCTACGCATTTTTCCGGCCTTGGCACGGAAATGCCGCCCAGCACAAGGCTGAGGCGCAGGGGCCAAGGATCGCGTCCGGATTTTCGGCTCAAGACAGCAAAAAGGGACTTGATCGATCATCGCAAATGTCTAAAGAAAGACAGCGTTGTCATTCCCTGAATGGCGATGAGGTCATCCCGGACAGCTATGGGCTAACTGCACGAGCACGCGGCTGTCCGGGATGCGCTTTCCCTTCATCACCGAAAAGCTCGGCGGGCATCTGGCGCAGGCGATCCATGTCCGCCATGCCGCCTCCCAGCCATTTTGCTGAACGACGCGAATCGATCGTGCAGCCTCGGCGCGATCATAACCGATTGCCCGCCTCGCCGCCCTGACCTTCATCAACCCCCGTTTATGCAATCAGGGTTAAGAGCTTTTCACCATCTTGCGGCAATTCGGGCGGTTGGCGGTTCAAAAACAAAGCGTTATGCTGGGGCGTCCCAATTTCCGAAAGCTGCTTTGTTGGACACGTTGCTGCCTGCTCAAGACGCTCCTCACCGATGGACGCCATTGTTCGCGGCAGCGGAGCGTCTGGCGAACGCCCGTTCGCTGGACGACGTGGTGGAAGTCGTGCGGACGGCGGCGCGTACCATCGCAGGGGCGCAGGGCATCACGGTCGTGCTGGCGGAGGGCGATGACTGCCTATACGTCGCCGAAGATGCCGTCGAACCGCTGTGGAAGGGGCAAAGGTTCCCACGTTCGGCCTGCGTTTCCGGCTGGGTGATGGCGCATGGGGAGGCGGCGGTCATCCCCGATATTTTCGCCGACGCGCGCGTCCCCCATCATTTGTACGCGGACACCTTCGTCCGCAGCATGGTGATGACGCCGGTCGAAACCGGATCGCAGCCGATGGCGATCGGCGCCTATTGGTCACGGGCAAATGCGCCGGACGATTTTTCGGTCGACTTGCTCGGCCAGCTTGCCCGGCTTGTCGGGGCCGCCGTGCGCAACGTGTCGTTGCAGACCTCGTTCGAGATCATCAATCGCATAGGCGCCGCTGTCGCCGCCGAGCCGAATCTGGACATAGTCGTTCAGACGATCACCGACGCCGCCGTGGAACTGACCGGCGCTGAATTCGGCGCCTTTTTCTATAATCTGATCGACCAGCATGGTGAGAGCTACATGCTGTACAGCCTATCGGGCGTTCCAAGGGAAGCCTTTGCCGACTTTCCCATGCCGCGCAACACGGCCGTTTTTGCACCCACTTTCTTAGGCGAGGGCATCTTCCGGTCCGATGACATCCGGCAGGACGCCCGTTATGGTCATAACGCCCCGCACAAGGGCATGCCGCCCGGCCACTTGCCCGTCACCAGCTATCTCGCGGTGCCGGTCATCTCGCAAAGCGGCGAAGTGCAGGGCGGCCTCTTCTTCGGTCATCATCTGCCCGGCCGCTTCACCGCCGAACATGAAAAGATCATGGCCGGTGTCGCCGGGCACGCGTCGATCGCCATCGATAATGCCCGCCTCCATCATAAGGCGCAGCGGGAAATCGCGGCGCGAACGGTGGCGGAAGGAGAATTGCGCCAGCTGAACGCCACGCTGGAACAGCGGATCGAACAGCGCACCGAACAGATTCGCGCCGCCTTCCGCGAACTGGAACAAAGCGAACGGCGCTTCGGCCTGCTGGTCCAGGGCGTGACCGATTACGCCATGTGCATGCTGGACGCGAACGGCACGATCACCAACTGGAACGCTGGGGCGGAACGGATCAAGGGCTATACGGCCCATGAAATCGTCGGGCGTCACTTCTCCTGCTTCTACACCGATCCGGACCAGCAAGCGGGCATGCCAGCCCACACCCTTCAGGTCGCGGCCAGCGCCGGGCGGTTTGAGGCTGAAGGCTGGCGCGTGCGCAAGGACGGGTCCGAATTCTGGGCCAGCATCATCGTCGATGCCATTCATGACGATCAGGGCCGTCTGATCGGCTTTGCAAAGGTGACGCGCGATCTCACCGAAAAACGGGCGGTCGAGGAACAACTGCGTCAGGCGCAGAAGATGGAGGCGGTGGGACAACTCACCGGCGGCATCGCGCACGACTTCAACAATCTGCTGACCGTCATCAATGGCAATATCGAACTGGCCGAACGCAATCTGGAAAAGGGATCGGACCCGGCGAAGATCAGCCGTGCGATCGCCAATGCGCGGCAGGGGGCCGAGCGTGCGGCGTCGCTCACCCAGCGGCTGCTCGCCTTTTCCCGGCGGCAACCCTTGTCGCCCAAGCCGCTGTACCTGGACCGGGTGGTGGACGGGCTTTCTGATCTGCTGAAGCGCGCCCTTGGCGAACTTATTCAGCTGAAAACGGTGAGCGGCCCGCATCTATGGCTGGTAGAGGCCGATCCCAACCAGATCGAAAGCACGCTGCTGAACCTCGCGGTGAATGCCCGCGATGCCATGGCGGACGGCGGGACGCTGACGATCGAAACCGGCAACGCACATTTGGACAGCGGCTATGCCGCCGCTTGTGGTGACGTGACGCCGGGCAATTATGTGATGGTTGCGGTCAGCGACACCGGCACGGGCATGGCGCCCCCCGTGCTGACGCGCATCTTCGAACCCTTTTTCACGACCAAGGAAATCGGCCGAGGCACGGGGCTCGGCCTCAGTCAGGTCTACGGCTTCGTCAAGCAGTCGGGCGGCCATGTCGAAGTGCTGTCGAAACAGGGGCAGGGGACCACCGTCAAAATCTACCTGCCGCGCTTTATGGGGGAGGCGGATGAAGCGCAGGAAAAGGCCGCCCCGCACGACCTGTCAGCCAATGGGGAAACCATATTGGTGGTGGAAGATGACGACGGCGTGCGTGCCTATTCCGTCGAGACTTTGCGCGAACTTGGCTACCGGGCTCTGGAGGCAGCCGATGGCAACGCTGCACTGCGCCTGATCGAAGCGGATGATCAGCCGATCGACCTGCTTTTCACCGATGTGGTTATGCCGGGAATGTCCGGCAAGGAGTTGAGCGAAAAGGCCCGCGCATTAAGGCCTGACCTCAAGATTCTCTACACCAGCGGCTACACACGCGATGGCTTCCTGCGCGACGGAAAGCTGGATCCGGACATCGCCTTGCTCGCAAAACCGTTCACGCTACAGGAACTGGCAAGTCGCCTTCGGGACCTCATCGATCAAAGCTGATCCGATCGGCGTCACGGCCCGCTTCACAAAACGACACCCCCGTCCCGTCATCCCAGCGAAAGCTGGGATCTCAGGAGGTGCAGTACCATTTCGCCCAAGATCCCAGCTTTCGCTGGGATGACGTAAAGTGTCGATGCGCGTAGATTCCGGCTCACCCTCCGATAGCGCCCATCAAGAACCCACCCCCGGCCCGGAAAGCGCAACATCCATATCCGCCAGCGCCAGCCGCAGCAGCTCCGCCATCGCCGATTGCGCCCCGTCCGCATCCCGCAAAGCAATCGCGTCGAACACAGCGCGATGATCCGCGAAAGGATCGCGCGGCGGCGACTTCTTCCGCTGCTTGAATGTCGTGGTCCAGCTGACCGCCGCGCCCACCGAACTTGCCAGCGCAGCCAGAGCGTCATTTTGTGTCGCGGCAAGGATGGCATGGTGAAAACGCCGGTCGGCCGCGCGTCCCTCTTCCGTCGAAAGGCCATGATCGCGCATGCTCGTCAGCGCCTGCTCCATCGCCGAAAGCTGCGCATCGGTGCGCCGCCGCGCCGCCAGTTCCGCCGCAGCTGGCTCTATGACGCCGCGCAGTTCAAACAAGTCACGGACGAAGGCGGGGTCGGGTTCTCCCGCGAACATCCAGGCGAGCATCTCCGGGTCCAGCACATTCCAGCGGCTGCGCGGCAGGACGCGCGTGCCAGCCTTGGGGCGACTTTCCAGCATGCCCTTGGCCACCAAAATGCGTACCGCTTCCCGATAGGCGGTGCGGGACACGCCCAGCCGTTCGGCGGCTTCGATCTCACCTTCGAAAATATCGCCGGGCTTGTGGACTCCCGCGACGATGGCAGTGCCAAGCTGCCGGGCAATGGCCTGATGAATGCGAAGGCCGCCTTCCTCATGTCCGAACTTGCGTTCGGCTGGACGCCGGTCTTCCCTCCCCAATGCCATGCTCCTTTTGTCTAATCGTCGAACGCCGCCGTAGGGCAATGCTTGCCGCAAAGGAAGGCGTCAGCCACCAGCCGCAATGGGCTGGTATCCGCATCGATCGCGCCTTGGCCCGCCAGTTCGACGAACAGGCGGTACATATCGGGATATTCATGGTCGGGCGCCTGCACCATCACGTCCCCGTTCAGCGTCAGGCGGTTTCCGCCCTCTGACAGGATCAGCCCGCCATCGTCTGTCTCGACCGCAATGTCCCATGTTTGCGGGCCGGTCTGCCGCCAGTCGAACGCTGCATCGATCGGCGCGCCCGACGCGCTCGCCATCTTCAGGGCAGCGGCGATGGGGGCGTCCTTATTGGCAGGAACTTCCAGGCTGGCGGACAGCATCGTCACCGGCTCCGGCATGATTTCGGTCAGGATCGACAGCGCATTGATGCCCGGATCGAACACGCCAAAGCCGCCCGCTTCCCAAATCCACGGCTGGCCCGGATGCCAGTGCCGCACATCTTCGCGCCATTCGATCGACACGCGCGTGACCTTGCGCACGGCGAGCCATGCCTTTGCCTGCGCCACGGCGGCGGCATGGCGACTGTGCCAACTCGCATACAGCGTCACGCCCTGCGCCTTCGCCAGGGCGATGAGCGCCTCGACCTCCGTCACCGTCGCGCCGGGGGGCTTTTCCAGAAACACATGTTTGCCCGCCAATATGGCCTTGCGCGCGGCTTCGTACCGCACCTGCGGCGGCTGGCACAGTATCACCGCATTCATGTCCGGCTCTCCCGCCAGCATCGCGTCGAGCGTAGGGTAATTGTTCACCCCGTCCGCCTGCGCGTTGCGGCTGGCGACCGCGACCAGATCGATGCCGCTTGTCTGTTCGATAGCGGGCAGATGCTGATCGCGGGCGATCTTGCCCAAGCCAACCAGCCCCGCCTTGATGATGCCGCTCATGCCGCTTCCCTTATCTCTTAGTGATTGTCGCGCGGAAGGCCCTGAGTCTGGGCAATCCGCTGGAATTTCTCCGCACCCTCCAGGATCGCGCCCTTGTCCAACTGCCCCACCAGCGCCCGCTGAATCTCCTGCCACGGCGTCTGCGAAGCGGGATAGGTATAACCGCCCTCGGCCCGCAATGCCGCCCGCCGGGCCTCCAGTTCCTCGTCGGGAATAAGCACATTCACCGTCCGCGCCTTCAGGTCCATCCGCACCCGGTCCCCAGTCTTCAGCAGCGCCAGCCCGCCCATCGCCGCAGCCTCCGGCGAAGCGTTGAGGATCGAAGGACTCCCCGAAGTCCCCGATTGCCGCCCGTCGCCGATGCAGGGCAGGGCGGACACGCCTTCGGTGATCAGGTAAGCGGGCGGCCGCATGTTCACGACCTCCGCCGCGCCCGGATAGCCGATCGGCCCCGCGCCGCGCATGAACATCAGCGTGTTGGGCGTGATGCCCACCGCCGGATCGTCGATCCGCGCATGATAATCCTCCGGCCCGTCGAACACGACCGCCGGCCCCTCGAAGGCATTGGGATCGTCAGGATTGGACAGGTATCGCTGCCGGAATTCCTCGCTGATGACGCTCGTCTTCATGATCGCCGCGTCGAACAAATTGCCCGACAGCACCAGGAATCCCGCCTCCTCCTTCAGCGGCTGGGCAAAAGGACGGATGACATTCTCATCCTCGATTCCGACATCCCGGCAATTCTCCCCCATCGTCCGCCCGTTGACCGTCATCGCGCCCTCGCGGATCAGGCCCTGCGCGATCAGCTGTCCCACCACCGCAGGCACGCCCCCGGCATGATAATAATCCTCGCCCAGATATTCGCCCGCCGGTTGCAGGTTCACCAGCAGCGGCACGTCATGCCCCACCGTCTCCCAATCCTTCAGCGGCAGTTCAACACCGACATGCCGCGCGATCGCCGCCAGATGGATAGGCGCATTGGTCGATCCCCCGATCGCCGAGTTCACGACGATCGCGTTATGAAAGGCATCCAGCGTCAATATGTCGGACGGCTTCAAGTCCTCCGCCACCATCTCCACGATCCGCTTGCCCGTGCGCCAAGCCGCCTCCTGCCGGTCGCGATAGGGCGCGGGGATCGCCGCCGATCCCGGCAACATCATTCCCAGCGCCTCGGCCAGCGAGTTCATCGTCGTCGCCGTGCCCATCGTGTTGCAATAGCCGGTCGAGGGCGCCGACGAAGCGACGAGCTTGATAAAGCCCTCATCATCGATCTTCCCCGCCGCCAGCAGCTGCCGCGCATGCCAGACGATCGTGCCCGATCCCGTCCGCTGCCCCTTGTGCCAGCCATTCAGCATCGGCCCGACCGACAGCGCGATCGCGGGAATATTCACCGTCGCCGCCGCCATCAACAGCGCAGGCGTCGTCTTGTCGCAGCCCGTCGTCAGCACCACGCCGTCGATCGGATAGCCGTACAAAGCCTCGACCAGCCCCAAATAGGCAAGGTTGCGGTCCAGCCCCGCCGTCGGCCGCTTGCCAGTCTCCTGGATCGGATGCACCGGAAATTCCAGCGCGATCCCGCCCATCTCGCGGATGCCCTCGCGAATCCGCTCGGCCAGCACCAGATGATGCCGGTTGCAGGGCGACAAGTCGCTCCCCGTCTGCGCGATGCCGATGATCGGCTTGCCGCTGCGCAGTTCCTCCAGGCTCAACCCGAAGTTCAGGTAACGCTCCACATAGAGCGCCGTCATGTCGATATTGTCGGGATTGTCGAACCAGGCGCGGCTGCGCAATTTCCGGTTGGGCTGAGACGAAGCGGCCATGAGAGTTCCTGAAAGACATGAGGTGCGCGACGCATTGACGCTATCGACCGTTGCATATACTCATACAAATAAGCAGACAAGAACGGAAATGACTTCGGCATGAGCAGCTATGACGTCGTCGGCGACTGGGGCACCAGCCGCCTGCGCCTCTTCCGCATGGAGCAAGGGCAAGTCACCGCCCGCCGCGAAGGTCCCGGCATTGCCGAAGCGGGCGCGAATGCCACGCAAGCCTTCGCGCAAACCATCGCGCCCTGGCTGGAAGACGGCACCCCCGGCAGCATCCGCCTGTGCGGCATGGCGGGCGCGCGCGATGGCTGGGTCGAGGCGCCCTATGCCGACTGCCCCGCCACCGCGGAGCAATGGCGCACTGCGGCCATGCGCTTCGACTGGCAAGGCACGCCCGTCACGATCCTCGCGGGCCTGGCCTGCACCGACAAGGACGGCGTGCCCGACGTCATGCGCGGCGAAGAAACGCAAATCTTCGGCGCAATGCATCGCCATCCCGACCTTGCGCAGGGCCGCCACCTCATCGTCCTTCCCGGCACCCACAATAAATGGTCGCTGGTCGAGGATGGCCGCATCGTCAGCTTTCGCACCGTGCCCACCGGCGAACTCTTCGCCCTGCTGCGCGATCACTCCACCCTCGGCTCCAAAGCCGCCCCCGCCGAAGCTTCCGAAGAAGCCGAAGGTTTCGCCGAAGGCCTCGGCCGGGCAGGGGAGGGCCGCCTCCTCACCAACCTCTTCGCCGCCCGCGCCAAACGCCTGCGCGCCGGACGCTCCCCCGATTGGGCCGCTGGCTACCTCTCCGGCCTGCTCATCGGCTGCGAAATCGCGGAAGTGCGCGCCATGCTCGGCGAAGTAAGCGGCATCACCCTCATCGGCGACCAGCGTCTTTGCACCCACTATGCAGAGGCGCTGGAGGCGCAAGGCCTTGCTTCCCGATCCTTGAGCGGCGACGATTGCGTCCTCGCTGGCCTCACCCTTCCGGAGAATGCCGCATGACCCTAGATTCCCTTCTTGCAGCCGGCGCACCCCCCATCGCCGCAATCCTGCGCGGCCTTCGCCCCGAAGAGGCGGTAGAGATCGGCGCGGCCCTCATCGATGCGGGCATCCGCATCATCGAAGTACCGCTGAACTCGCCCGAACCCTTCGAAAGCATCACCGCGCTCCAACAGGCGTTCGGCGCCACCGCGCTGATCGGCGGCGGCACCGTGCTGACGGTAGAGGCGGTGGACGATCTGCGTCGCACCGGCGGACGCATCATGGTCACGCCTAACACCGACCCGGCCGTCATCGCGCGAGGCGCGCAATATGGCTTCGATATGCTGCCCGGCTTCATGACCCCCAGCGAAGGCTTCGCCGCCGTTCGCGCTGGCGCTCGCCGTCTGAAACTGTTCCCCGCTGCCAGCCTTGGCCCCGCCTATATAAAGGCCATCAAGGAAGTGCTGCCGCGCCATGTCGGCCTCTGGGCAGTGGGCGGCACTGGCGCCGACACGATCGGCCAATGGCTCGGCGCAGGCTGCGAAGGCATTGGCGTCGGCGGCGCTTTATACCGCCCCGGCGACAATGCCGCGACGGTGGCGGAACGCGCGAGGGCGTTGGTCACGGCATGGCGCGCCATTGGCTAAGTGCGCTAACCCCTATCTCCGTTCGCCCTGAGCCTGTCGCAGGGCTCCACTTCCTTCTCAAGAAAGGAAAGGGCTTCGACAAGCTCAGCCCGAACGGATTTAAAGTGATTGGATCGGGGCGAGGCTTTGACGGGGCTGAACTGCCCCACCCCCGTTCAGGCCGAGCGAAGCGAAGCCACTCCAAAGCTCAACCTACCCCACCCTCTGCTCTTCCCGCCGGTCCAACACCTCACGCACTTTCCCCGCCAGTTCCGCGTAAGTAAAAGGCTTGGTCAGCAACTCCACCCCCGGGTCCAACCGCCCATGGTGGAAAATAGCGTTGCGCGCATATCCGGTCGCGAACAGGATCTTAAGCTCTGGCCGCCTCACCGCCGCTTCCCGCGCAACGTCGGCGCCGGTCATCCCACCGGGCAGCACGACATCGGTAAATAGCAGATCGACCGGCACCGGGGCCTGCTCCAGCGCATCCAGCGCCGCCGCTCCGTTACTGGCTTCGATCACTCGATATCCCAACTCGTTCAGCACCTCGACCGCATAGGCGCGGACTTTATCGTCATCCTCGCACACGAGAACCGTCTCATCGCCCCCGCTTACGACCGGGGGCGGTGCCTCCTCCAATTGATCATTTGCGGGCACCAGGCCATGGAAACGAGGGAGGTAAATCTTGACGCTCGTCCCTTCGCCGACCTCCGAATACACCCGGATGTGGCCGCCGGATTGCTTGATGAAACCATAGACCATGGACAGCCCAAGCCCGGTGCCACGACCCACCTCCTTGGTGGTGAAGAACGGCTCGATCGCATGGCTCAACGTCTCCGCATCCATGCCCTGTCCCGTGTCCGACAGGCTGATCAGCACATATTGTCCGGGCTGCACATCCTCTTCCTGCGCCGCGTAACGGTCATCTATATGTGTATTGGCGACCTCGATGGTCAGCTTGCCGCCATCGGGCATCGCATCGCGCGCATTGACCGCCAGATTCAACAGCGCATTTTCCATCTGATTAAGATCGACCTCGATCGGCCAGGCGCGCGCGGTCTGGATCGTCTCAACCTCGATCCGCTCGCCCAAAGTGCGGCTTAACAGCTCCGACATGCGGCTCACCAGCCGGTTGGGGTTCACGCGCTCGGGCGCTAATGGCTGGCGGCGGGAAAAGGCGAGCAGCCGCTGCGTCAGCATGGCCGCACGTTCGGCGCCCGCCATCGCATTGTCCGCCGCACGGCGCATCCGCTCATTATCTTTGAGGCCGCGCTGGAGCAGTTCAAGATTGCCCGTCACCACCTGCAACAGGTTGTTGAAGTCATGGGCCACGCCGCCGGTCAACTGGCCTAGCGTCTCCATCTTCTGCGCTTGCCGCAACGCGGCTTCCGCTTCGGCAAGCGCGCGGGCATGGGCGCGCTGTTCGGTGACATCCCGCGCCACACAATAGATCAGCCCATTGTCCGGCACGGCCGTCCAGCTGAAGTTGCGATAGCCGCCGTCCTTTGTTCGGAACCTGTTTTCGAAGCGCAGCGAGGGAACGCCTTGCTGGAGCGTGTCAACTTCTTTCCGGACGCGTGCGACATCATCGGGATGCTCCATCCATTCCGACGTGCGGCCGATCAGCTCCTCTTGGCTCCATCCCAATATGTCCGTCCATGCGGGGCTGGCGGACAGCCATGTGCCGTCCATGTCGGCGATCAGAAAAGGGTCGCGGGCCAGCGTCCATAATCGGTTCCGATCCGCCAGCATCTCTCGCTCGGTTCGGACGCGCTGCGTCGTCTCACTGACGATGCACAGCGCCCCGCCGATCGACCCGTCTGCTTCGAACACGGGGGAATAGCTGATGTCGAAATAGACTTCCTCGCCACGGCCGCCGTCGCGTTCGATGTAAAAGGGGCGGTCCTTGGCATGCACCGTCTCGCCCCGCTCGATCACCGACAGCAGCAGCGGCTCCAGATCGTCCCACAGCTCGGCCCAATTCTCCCGCGCCGGACGGCCCAATGCCCCCGGATGCTTGTCGCCGATCGTCGGCGCATAGGCTTCATTATAGAGTGCGCAGAGTTCCGGGCCCCAGAACAGAACGATTTCTGCCTTGGAAGACAGCATCAGCCGCACCGTTGATATCAGTGCAGGCGACCATCGGCTGACCGGCCCCAGAGGGGACGCATGGCCGATGCGCGCCGTCAGGTCCCCGATCGGACCCTGTGCAGCGATCATCCCGGCAATGTGGGTCGCCGGGGCGCTCATCGATTATCCTCTGTTAAGAAGTGCATAGACGGGATACGCCTGTCCGTTGATTTGTATCCGCTCGTTACGGAGCGTTGCGACCTTTTGTCCTATGGTCGCCCTCTTGCAACAATCCGGGCATCGGCGCATGGATCGGCGCCATGACTGAACTTGCCCTTCGCCCGGCCATGGATGTTTCCCGTCCCGTCGCGATCGCCCGCTGGCTGCTCACGGTGGCAGCGCTCGTTTTCTGCATGGTGGTGGTGGGCGGCATTACCCGGCTTACCGAATCGGGCCTGTCGATAACGCAGTGGAAACCGATCACCGGCGCCATTCCGCCGCTGACCCATGATCAGTGGATGGACGCCTTCCGCCTCTATCAGCAGATCCCCGAATATCAGCAATTGCGGCAGGGCATGACCCTGTCCGATTTCCAGTTCATCTTCTTCTGGGAATGGGTGCATCGGCTTCTTGGACGATTGATAGGCCTCGCCTTTGCCCTGCCGCTCCTGTGGTTCGCCTTTCGCCGCGCTATCCCGTACGGCTACGGCTGGCGTCTCGTCGCTTTGCTGGCGCTCGGCGGCCTTCAGGGTGCGATTGGTTGGTGGATGGTGACTTCTGGCCTGTCCGTGCGCACCGATGTCAGCCATTACCGGCTCGCGGTTCATCTGCTGACGGCACTTTTCATCATCGGCGGCCTCATCTGGACCGCGCTTGATCTGTTTGCCTTGGCGCGGAACCCTGCCGCCCGTCCTGCTGCGCTGAAGCCCTTTGCGCTGGTCGCCCTGCTGGTGCTGTTGGTCCAGCTGATGTTCGGCGCGTTCACCGCTGGGCTCGACGCCGGTTATGTCTCGAACACATGGCCGCTCATGAACGACCATCTCGTGCCGGAGGGGATTTCGTGGCTGGGATCGCTTTGGGCGACCTTGTCCAGCGACCCTTATCTCGTCCATTTCATCCATCGCTGGTGGGCATGGGTTGCCGCCGCGATGTTGGTCCTGCTTGCGCGTAAGGCAAAGCGGGCGGGGCGGCGCGGTCCCTCAATCGCCATCAACGCTGCCGTCGGCACGCAGATCGCGCTGGGCATCGCCACTGTCGTCAGCGGCATCGCCTTGCCGCTCGCGGTGCTGCATCAGGCGGTCGGCGCCCTCGTCGTCGCTTCCGCCGCCTGGGGCGCGCATGCGGTCGGGTCGCGCCGGGGGTGAGCGGCGTCGCGCTCGTCTACACGCTCTTCGGCTCCGCGGAGGCCGCCGACCGCGTCGCGCGCCAGCTTATCGGGGAAGGGCTTGCTGCTTGCGCCAACATGCTCGGGGCTGCGACGTCGCTCTATGAATGGAACGGCGTGCTGGAAAGCGCGGCGGAGGTGCCGGTGTTGTTCAAGACCACGCCCTCGCGCCGCGACGCGCTGATGGCGCGCATCGCGGAGCTTCACGACTATGAAGTGCCCGCAATCCTCGCATTACCGGTGGAAAGCGCTGATTTACGCTACGCAAAATGGGTGGCTGAACAGATCGCAAAGTGACGGGTATTATTTTACCCGTCAGGAAACCCGCCGAATCTCTTGACTTCTTGAACCTCGCCGGTCATTAGCGCCCATCTTTGAACGCCCTCAAAACGCGTTCAATTCACTATTTCATTCTGGAGATTGGCACCATGAAGGCGCTGATGAAGACCACTAAGCCGGCAACCCCGGCAACGGTCGAAAAGAAGTGGATCCTGATCGACGCGGAAGGTCTCGTCGTCGGCCGCCTCGCCTCGACCGTCGCGAACATCCTTCGCGGCAAGCACAAGACCAGCTTCACGCCCCACGTCGATTGCGGTGACAATGTCATCATCATCAACGCTGGCAAGGTGAAGTTCACCGGCCGCAAGCTGACCGACAAGGTTTACTACAAGCACACCGGCTATGCTGGTGGCATTAAGGAAACCACGCCCGCCAAGATCCTGGAAGGCCGTTTCCCTGAGCGCGTCCTGGAAAAGGCCGTTGAGCGCATGATCCCCCGTGGTCCGCTCGGCCGTCAGCAGATGCGCAACCTGCGCATCTTCGCCGGTGCTGAACATCCGCACGAAGCGCAGAACCCCGAAGTGCTCGATTTTGCATCGCGCAACCGCAAGAACAAGGTGGGTGCATAATGTCTGATAACCGCCAGTCCCTGTCCGACCTCGCGTCGCTGACCACCAACGCTCCCGCGCCCGCCGCTGGTGAGACCGTCGCTGCCGACGCGCCGATCGCTCCTGTTCAGCCCTCGGCTCCGCTGCGCGCCCAGGAAATCGACAGCCTTGGCCGCGCCTACGCCACCGGCCGCCGTAAGGATGCCGTTGCCCGCGTCTGGGTGAAGCCCGGCACCGGCAAGATCACGGTCAATGGCCGCGATCAGGAAGTATATTTCGCTCGTCCGACCCTGCGTCTGGTGATCAACCAGCCCTTCGGCATCACTGAGCGTGAAGGTCAGTATGATGTGATCGCCACCGTCAAGGGCGGTGGTCTCTCGGGCCAGGCTGGTGCGGTCAAGCACGGCATTGCCCAGGCTCTGTCGAAGTATGAACCGGCGCTGCGTAGCGCGGTCAAGGCCGAAGGCTTCCTGACCCGCGATAGCCGTACCGTCGAGCGTAAGAAGTATGGCCGCGCCAAGGCTCGCCGCAGCTTCCAGTTCTCGAAGCGCTAAGCGTCAGCTACCATTATTTTGGAAGGGGCCGGTTTTTCCGGCCCTTTTTCTTTGTCTGCAACCGTTGCGTAATCGTACCGGTGGCAACCTTCGGTTACTCCAAGTTGTTGACCCATCGTAGCTTTCGACAGGAGGACGTTATGGGTGAAATGACTGACAAGGTTAAAGCGGCAGGCAATAAGATTGCTGGAGCGGTCAAGGAATCTGCGGGCCGGAACCAGAATGATGCCGATCTGGTCGCAGAGGGAAAGGCGCAGCAGGCTAAGGGCACCGCTCAGGACATCAAAGGCTCTGTGAAGGGTGCGCTTGGCGACAAGATCTGAACCAACCCAACCCGATATAATTTAAGAGAGGCCTCGCCAACTGGTGGGGCCTTTCGCTTATCGGTTAGTCCTTAAATCCGCTTGGTGAGGCATGTTCTTCCGCTTCGCTTAGATAGGCACGCACGTCTCGCCGTAATTCCCCCGCACAGAGATAGAGGGCAATGACGTTGGGAATCGCCATCAGGAAGAAGCTGCTATCGACGATGTCCACGACCCGACCAAGGTCGATCGCGGCCGCAGGAGGCAGCGCGACGATATAGAGGATCTTGTAACTCCACTGCGCCTCTGGACCATGACCGAACAGGTATCACCAAGCCTGAAGGCCGTAAAAGCCCCATGCGACAAGCGTGGAATAGGCGAACAGCACAACGACGATCGCTAGCAGCCATGGAAACCACGGTGATACCTGCGAGAAGGCGGCGGACGTGATCGCGATACCTTCCAGTCCCGACGTCCAAGTGCCCGCGACCACCAGCGCCAGACCACCCACCGAACAGACGATCATTGTGCCGAGCAGCGCTTCAAGCAGGGCCACCAGTCCTTCTGAAACCGGATGACGCACTCGTGCCAGGCTGTGGGCCATCACCGCAGAGCCGACACCGGCCTCGCTCGCAAAGACCGCTCGCCTCATTCCCGAGACAAAGGCGCCGACAGCGCCCCCTGTGGCCGCGCTTCCATTCCAGGCGCCGTGCCATATCTGGGCCAATGCGTCGGGTATAGCTGGCGCGTGGATGATGAGGACGGCAGCGACACCAATGAGATAGACGGCCACCTTGAGCGGGGTGAGCCGTTTCGCGACCTCGCCAAGCCATGCCGCGCCGCCCAATGTCACCAACGCCACGGCGGCGGCCAGAAGCACGCCATAGGCCCAACCGTTAGAGAGACCGGTCACAACCTTCACCTGCGCGAAGCTCTGGTTAACCTGGACCATCGGGATCGCGCCAAACAGGGCGAAGAAGGCGTAAAGGCCGCCGAGCGTCAGCCCAAGACGGGGCCAGCCTCGGGTCGTGCCTATGGCTTTGAGCACATACATGGGGCCACCATGCACATGGCCGCGCTGATCGAATGTCCGGTATTTGAGGCCGAGCGTCACTTCGGCCATCTTCACGGTCATTGCGAACCAGCCGATCACGAACATCCACAAGATCGCGCCCGGCCCACCCATGGTCAAGGCAACCGCGACCCCGGCGATGTTGCCGAGGCCGATCGTTCCGGCGAGCGCGGTAGTCAAAGCGCCCCACTGACTGACGTCGCCCGTGGCCTCGCCTACGCCTGGCTGGGTCCGCAATATTCTTAACGCTCGTCCCACGGCGCGGACATTGGGGAAGCCTAGCCAGATGGTGAAAAACAACATCGGGACCGCAAGATAAAGGACGATCAGTTCGATCCGGACACCCAGAACGGGTACCTTGAAGAAGACCGCACTTGAAAGCGCGTCCACCGCTGCATTGAAACCGTCCATCTGCTATGGGATGACTGTCGGCCAGTGGAAAGTCGAACAAAGATTGCTATGGACGACGGCAACTTAGGTCGCGTTGCAGGACAGAATCATGAGCAGGCGTTATTTCGGCACCGACGGGATCAGGGGCCGTACGAACCGATGGCCGATGACCGCCGAACTGGCGATGAAGGTCGGCATGGCCGCCGGGAAGCATTTTCAGCGGGGGAGCCATAGGCATCGGGTTGTGATCGGCAAGGACACGCGCCTGTCCGGCTATATGGTCGAAAACGCGCTGGTCGCGGGGTTCACTGCGGTGGGGATGGACGTTGTTCAGTTCGGGCCGATTCCCACGCCTGCCGTGGCGCTGCTTGCTCATTCGATGCGGGCAGATTTGGGCGTCATGATTTCGGCCAGTCACAATCCCTATGCGGACAACGGGATCAAGCTGTTCGGACCCGATGGTTACAAACTTTCCGACGAAGATGAGATGAAGATAGAGGCGATGCTGGAGCAGGATATTCCGCTTGCAGCATCATCGGAAATCGGACGTGCGCGCCGGGTCGAGGATGCCCGGGGCCGCTACATCCATGCGGTCAAATCCAGCTTTCCCGCCGACCTTCGCCTCGACGGGCTGAAGATCGTCGTCGATTGCGCGAACGGTGCTGCTTACCAGGTCGCGCCGTCGGCTCTGTGGGAATTGGGCGCTGAGGTGATCGCGATTGGGGTGACGCCGAATGGCATCAATATCAATGATGGTTGTGGATCGACCTCCCCGCTTCTGTGCCAGGAAACGGTCGTGTCGTCCGGTGCGGACATCGGGATCGCTCTTGACGGCGATGCCGACCGGCTGATCGTCGTGGATGAGAAGGGCCAGATCGTTGATGGCGATCAGATCATGGCGCTGATCGCCAGCAATTTCGCACGCGACGGATTGCTGCGGGGGGGCGGATTGGTTGCGACGGTTATGTCCAACCTCGGCTTGGAGCGCTTCCTGGCCGCGCAAGGCATTAATCTCGAGCGCACCAAGGTTGGGGATCGCTATGTGCTGGAGCGGATGCGTGAGGGTGGCTTCAATGTCGGCGGTGAACAGTCGGGTCACATGATCCTGTCCGACTATGCGACGACCGGCGATGGGACCGTAGCGGCGCTTCAGGTGCTTGCTGCGCTTGTCCGCGCGGGCAAGCCCGCCAGCGAAGTTCTGCATCAGTTTGATCCCGTGCCTCAACTACTCAAAAATGTCCGCTTTTCCGGGGGCAAGCCGCTGGAGCATGAGGAGGTTAAGCGGGTGATCGCGCAGGCGGAGGGTGAATTGAATGGTTGCGGCAGATTGGTCATTCGTCCGTCCGGCACAGAGCCTGTGATCCGTGTCATGGCCGAGGGCGATCGGGAAGATCAGGTGAAGGACGTCGTCGAACGGATATGCGACGCGGTGGCGAGGGTGGCAGCCTGATGCTGGATATGCGTCCTGATTGCGAACGATGCGGCGAGGATCTGCCAGCTGCGGAGCCGGGTGCGTTCATTTGCTCATTCGAATGCACCTTTTGCGCTGCCTGTGCCGAGGCGCTTGATGACCGTTGCCCTAATTGCGGCGGGGAACTGATGGACCGGCCGACACGCATAGGCGATGCGCTTGCGCGCCATCCCGCCTCTACCGAGCGTCACTACAAGGGATGAAGCCCGCGCGCATTTTGATCATCGCTGGTTCGGACAGTGGCGGGGGGGCTGGCATTCAGGCGGATATCCGTACAGTCACGCTGCTGGGTGGGCATGCGATGACGGCGATCACTGCGATCACTGCTCAGAATACGCTGGGGGTGCAGGGCGTGCATGCGGTGCCGACGGAGATGGTGGTGCAGCAGATGGATAGCGTCATCAGCGACATCGGTGTTGATGCGGTGAAGATCGGGATGATCGGTTCGGCGGAGACGGCGCAGACAGTTGCTGATCGACTGGCGGAATTGGTCGATGTTCCGATCATATTCGATCCGGTGATGGTCGCTACTAGTGGATCGGTGCTGGCGGACGTGGCGACGATTGCGGCGTTTGAGCGGTTGATGGCGCTGGCGACTTTGGTGACGCCGAACATTCCTGAGCTGGAGGCGTTGGGGGGCGAGGAGATTGCGATCCGTTTCGGTACGCATGTGCTGGCGAAGGGTGGGCATGGCGAGGGGGCGATGCTGACGGATCGGCTGATTGGGCCGCAGGGGTTAGTAAAGTCATGGAGCAATGCGCGAATTGAAACGATTCATACGCATGGGACCGGGTGTACCTTGGCCAGTGCTATTGCTGCTCGGCTGGGGCAGGGTTCAGGACTAACAGAAGCTATTGAATTTGCTCGTAAATATGTTCGAGAGGCGTTGATGTTGGCGCCGGGGCTGGGGCAGGGTCATGGGCCTATGGGGGCGCCGTTCGGGTTTCACCAGCATGCCTGATTTTGCGCATGAGCGGTTGCATCATCCGGGCTTGGTCGCCGGGGTGGACGAAGCGGGCAGGGGGCCGCTTGCGGGGCCGGTGGTGGCCGCTGCCGTCATCCTGCGGCAGGAGGATTGCCCGGATGGCCTTAACGACAGCAAGCAGCTGACCGCCGCTCGGCGCGCCGTGCTGGAGGTCGAGATCAAGGCGCGGGCGCTGTGCTGGGGGATCGGGGTCGCGTCGGTCGAGGAGATTGATGAGATCAACATCCTGTGGGCGACGATGCTGGCGATGACGCGGGCGGTGGAGGCGCTGGCGCATGATTGCGCACATGTGCTGGTGGACGGCAATCGTTGCCCGAAATGGCGGTGGGCGTCGACGGCTGTGGTGGAGGGCGACGCCAAATGCCTCTCCATCGCCGCCGCGTCGATATTGGCCAAGGAAGCGCGCGACCGCATGATGATAGAGGCGGCGGCGGTGCATCCCCATTATGGCTGGGAAAGCAACAAGGGCTATGGCAGCCCGATGCATCTGGCGGCGTTACGCGAACATGGGCCGACGCCGCTGCACCGCCGCAGCTTTGCCCCGGTCGCGCAGTTGGTGCTGTTGTAGGATCGATGGGGCGAAATTGACGGTGCGGCGCTTGGTCGCTTCATCCCATTGGCATCGAAGAGGATCAGGCGGCCGATTGAACGGCTAAGGCATCCGATCAGATCGGGTTGGACCATGCCCAAGGAGGGATTCAGCCCTTCCCATGATTCTACCGGCGTCAGCAGATCAGTCATTGCGCTTGTCATCCGCACTTTCCGGGTCAGCAGAGATGCCGGTTGCCTGACCAATGTTCTTGTGCGCCGTATGCGGAAAGGATCAGCATTCTTAACCTGTGTCGCAATGGGATTAAGAATAGCGAGCAATTGACCGCTTCCCGGCTGGCGTAGCCGCGCATTATGGCTAAGAAAGTCTTTATGCGCGTGATGCCGTTCCTGCTGGCGCTGGTCGCCCTAGCTTCTCTTTCGCCGACGCGTGACGCTGCTGCTCAGCCCACGATTCCGGATGGTGAGGTGGTGCAGCCGGGCGGCTATCGTTGGCTAGAGGAAGGACCGTTTGACGGGCCGCTTTACCTGATCATCAGCCTTCAACGGCAGATGGTGCATGTCTATAGCGGGGACCGGCTGGTGGGCGTGGCGAGCGTGTCGACCGGCACGGCGGGACATCGGACGCCGACCGGCGAGTTCACGATCCTGCAAAAGCGGGAATGGCATCGGTCCAACCTCTACAGCAACGCTCCCATGCCGTTCATGCAAAGGCTGACATGGGATGGGGTGGCGCTGCATGCGGGGCATAATCCGGGTTATCCGGCGAGCCATGGTTGCATAAGATTGCCTACCGCCTTTGCCCGGACATTGTTTGGGATGACGGAGCTTGGCACGCTGGTTCGGGTGAATGCGGATGAGTTGGGGCCTGCGTTGATGCTGGATCGGCTGGTGCTGGATGATCCGGGGACGGCGGTGGTCACTTTCACGCCGGGTGCCAGGCCGCCGGTGGTGGAGCAGGCGGAGGTTGAATTGGCGGCTCGGGATGTACCGGTGCTGGCGATTGATCCGAGTGTGTTTCGGCCGAGGTTGCGGCGGTGGTAGGTTACGTGCCTGTTTTCCGGAGGTCTGACGCCTTCGTTTTGAATAGGTGAGGGCTTCGATCCGCTCAGTCTGAACGGGACGGAGGCGGGCGGCTTAGCGCCGATAGCGGGTCATTGCAGCTTTCCGGGTTGATTGCTGAAGAGAAGGAAGGGGCTTCGACAAGCTCAGCCCGAACGGGCTTGGGTTGTTGGCCTGAGGCTCAGGGCGGCCGGGTTAAGAGTGCTTGCGATCCTTAGAGGCTGATCGTTTTACACGGAAGCATCGCATTAAGGCTGATTTTCCGTCATCCCGGGTTCCACCCGGGGTCCCGCTGCATCGGCAGCGTCAGAAAAGAAGCGGGACCCCGGATCAAGTCCGGGGTGACGATCACTCAAGCATGATCATGCTTCAGACCGCGCTCAGCCCTGCGTCGGCGAGGCCGCGCCAGAGGTGCAGGGCTTGCACGCTTTCCTTTACGTCATGGACGCGCACCATCTGCGCGCCGGATTGCGCGGCGCGGAAGGCGAGGGCGATGGAGCCGCCGAGGCGGTCGGGGGCGGGGGCTTCGTTGGAGAGGGCGCCGATCAAGCGCTTGCGGCTTCCGGCGAAGAGGAGGGGTACACCGAGGCCTTGGAAGGTGGCGAGGCCGTTGACCAGCGCGAGATTGTCGGCGAGCGATTTGCCGAAGCCCAGGCCCGGATCGACCATGATCCTGTCACGCGTGATGCCTGCGGCGACACAGGCTTCAATGCGGCTTTCGAGCATGTCGAACACGTCGGCGACGACATCGCCATAGCCGCCGGGATTGTCGTGCGGGTCATCGCCGGAGGAAGGCGCATGCATCAGGATGGCGGGGCAGGCTGACCGCGCCGCGACTTCCATCGCGCGGGGATCGTGGGCGAGGGCGCTGACATCATTGATGACCTTTGCGCCTGCTGCGAGCGCCGCTTCCATGACGGACGCCTTGCGGGTGTCGATGGAGACCGGGACGCCTGCGGCCGCAAGCTTTTCGATGACGGGGACGACGCGGGCGATTTCGTCGCCCTCCCAGACTTTGGGCGCTTTGGGGCGGGTGGATTCCCCGCCTATGTCGATCAGCGCGGCGCCTGCGGCCGCCATGGCGAAGCCTGCGTCGGCTGCGGCTTGCGGGTGGTCCATATGCTTGCCGCCATCGGAGAAGCTGTCGGGCGTTACGTTGAGGATCGCCATTACTTGGGGCGCGTCGAAGCGGATGGTGCGATCGCCTAGTGCGAGCGGCTGGCGTTGGGCGGAAATGTTTGCAGCCAGGCGCTGCGCTCGTTCGGCGAGCGCGTCGGGGAGGGTGGCGATGGTTTCGGCGAACTGGGCGACCGGGATTGTGGTCCGGGCGAGGCGTTGGGAGCCTTGAAGTGCGGTTAGCTCATAGGCCTGGAACCAGATGAGGCCGTTCGCCATGCGCGCCGCTGACCCATCGGGCAGGCCGATGGGGGAGGGGACGAACCATGTGGGCTTAAGGTAAAGCCGGGCGTCTTGGGGGAGAGTGGAGAGGGTCATGGCTGGTCTCGTTCACGCTGCGCCTGTCGAGGGCTTTTCCTTGTTAAAGGAAAGGAAGGGGCTTCGACAGGCTCAGCCCGAACGGAGGTTGGTTTGGAGTTTTGGTATGGGCGCTATCAGGGTTCGTTTGCCAGCAGGTAAGTCTGGCGCAGCGTGTCGATGGGCTTGAGGGCGCCTTCGACCTCGTGGTGCCAGAAGGTCCAACCATTGCAGCTGGGCGCGTTTTGCAGGGTTGCGCCCATTTTGTGGATCGAACCCGTGTCGGTGCCGACGCTGAGCGAGCCGTCCGCGCGCACGGTGGCCTGCCAGCGGCGCTTGGCGTCGGTCAGGATCGCGCCGGGCTGGAGATAGCCGGTTTCGACGAGCGTGCCGAAGGCGACCTTGGGTTGGCTCTTGGCGCTCTGCATGATGGTGAGCGCGGATTCGTCCAGCGGCAGGGCGGCTTCGATGCGCTCCATGGCGACTTCGATATAGCTGTCTTCGCGTTCGATGCCGATCCATTTGCGGCCGAGACGCTTGGCGACCGCGCCGGTGGTGCCGGTGCCGAAGAAGGGATCGAGCACGACGTCGCCCGGCTTTGTGCAGGCCAGAAGCACGCGGTAGAGCAAGGATTCGGGCTTTTGCGTCGGGTGCGCCTTGGTCCCGTTACGCTTCAGCCGTTCCTGGCCGCCGCAGATCGGCAGCACCCAGTCGGAGCGCATCTGAAGCTCGTCATTGAGCGTCTTCATCGCCTTATAGTTGAAGGTATATTTGGCGTCTTCGCCCTGACTGGCCCAGATCAGCGTTTCATGCGCGTTGGTGAAGCGGGTGCCCTTGAAATTGGGCATGGGGTTCGACTTGCGCCAGATGATGTCGTTGAGAATCCAAAAGCCTTCGTCCTGAAGGGCGGTGCCGACGCGGAAGATGTTGTGGTAGCTGCCGATGACCCAGATGCTGCCATTGGGCTTCAGGATGCGGCGGGCCTGCGCCAGCCATGCCTTCGTAAAGCGGTCATAGCTGCTGAGCGTATCGAATTTGTCCCAGTCATTGTCGACGGCATCGACCCGGCCGCCTTCGGGGCGGAACAGGTCGCCGCCGAGCTGAAGGTTATAGGGCGGATCGGCGAAGATCATGTCGATGCAGGCGCCGGGCAGCTTGGCCATTTCGGCGATGCAGTCGCCGCGCAGCAGGCAGTTTGCCGGGACGTTGACCGCCTCTTTTTCGATCGGCGCAACCGCCCTTTTACGCCGCGGTGCGACGCGTTCCATGACACCCATTATGTGACCCCCATTCGTTTCGAGGACCAGCGTTGAGTCGTCGAGAGTCCGGCGTCAAGATCAACGGCTTAGCCATTGAGCCTCAGACAAAAGTTAACAGCGTGAGAACGAAAGAGGTAGACACGACATGTTGAGTCCGGATTTAGTCGCGGGACTCAATATCAGGTGGTGTGACTCAAAAGACTCAGCTGCTGGACCCCGCCAACTTTTTTTGGTTAACGTCGCTTCGACCCGTCAAAAACGGTCTTCGCTTGATCTTCTCATAATCATTTGGTTATGAGTTCGCAATGAATGATCCTGTTTCAAGTGGCGACCGCTCGGCGGCATGTGACGAACTTTTCAAGGCGCTTTCCGATGGGACGCGGCGGGCCTTGCTGGAATATCTGGTGAAGGAGGGCGAGCAGAGCGTGCATGCCCTGACGGCCGTCTCCGATGTATCGCAACCGATGGTGTCGCGGCATTTGGGGAAGCTGAAGCGCGCGCGTTTGGTGACGGCTCGCCGGGCGGGGCGGGAGACCTATTATGCGGCGCGGGTGAAGGGCCTGGCTCCGGTCGTGCAATGGATGGCGATTTACGGGGCGCTGTGGTCGCAACGCTTTACCGCTTTGGAAGAGTTGAGCGAGCCTGCCTGACGGGGCTGCGCACCATAATTCCCCTTGCATTGCTGGCCTAAATGGTGATCGAAGGCGCGGTGATCCATGTTGCGGGAAGGGGGCGGGATGGACCGCCCCGAGGGGGTGCGGCATGGTGACGGGAAAAGAGACGTGGAGAAGACCGCAGGCCGCCTTGGCAGGATACAGATTGGCAGGATCCAGGGGCGCGCGCGCTTTGTCAGGGAAACACCCGATGTCAGGCGTCAGGCGCTGATCGAAGCGACGGCGCAGTGCCTTGCGGAGAAGGGCGTGGCCGCGACTTCCGTTCGGGCGATCTGCGCGCGGGCCGGTGTGTCGGCGGGATTGCTCACCCATTATTTCGACGGCGTCGATGCCCTTATCCTCGCCACCTATCGCGAGGTTGGAAATAAGGTGGCGGCGGCTTTGGAGCAGGCCGTTGCAGAAGCGGGGGCTGATCCGCTTGACCGGCTGTGGGCTTATATAAGGGCGAATTTGCAGCCGCCGGTGCTGGACCCCAATTTGCTGGCGACCTGGATTTCCTTCTGGAGTCTGGTGAAGACCAGTCCCGAGATCGCTGCGACGCATGCGGAAACCTATGGCGGATCGCGCGAGCGGTTGGAGGTGTTGCTGCGCGAGGCGGCGCCGCAGATACCGCGCCCGGCTGCGCGGATCGCGGCGATTGGTTTGACGGCCATGCTGGATGGGTTGTGGCTGGAGCTTTGTCTGGATTCCTCGACCTTCACTATCGATGAGGCGCTGGAGATGGCCAGGGAAGCCATGACCTATGTCCTTCAGAAGCCAAGGGATGAGCCGGTCGATCAATCGTTAGGGGCTTGATCGCTTTTCTCAATAAGTGGTGTGAAGAAAAGCAATTTCCCCTTACCCTGCTACCTCCCTACATAGGCCGGGCAACAGCAACCCCTCAGAAGGAACTGGAAAGCCCATGGCTCTCATCAACACCAGCATCAAGCCGTTCAAAGCCACCGCGTTCAAGGAAGGCAAGTTCGTCGATGTTACCGACGCAGACGTGAAGGGCAAGTGGGCGATTTTCTTCTTCTATCCCGCTGACTTCACTTTCGTGTGTCCGACGGAGCTGGAAGACCTGGCCGGCATCTACCCGACGCTGCAGTCGCTGAACGTGGAAGTCTATTCGGTTTCGACCGACACGCATTTCAGCCACAAGGCATGGCACGACACTTCGCCCGCGATCAGCAAGATCAACTATTATATGCTGGGCGACCAGTCGGGTCAGATCACCAACAATTTCGACGTGATGCGTCCGGGCGTCGGCTTGGCTGATCGCGCGACGTTCCTGGTCGATCCCGAAGGCGTGATCCAGTTCATGGAAATCACGTCGGAAGGTGTCGGCCGCAACGCGACCGAACTGCTCCGCAAGGTCAAGGCTGCGCAATATGTCGCCGCTCACCCCGGCGAAGTGTGCCCGGCCAAGTGGGAAGAGGGTGAAGAAACCCTGGCTCCCTCGCTCGACCTCGTCGGCAAGATCTAAGCAAACCTGACCTTTCGCCGGGCCGGGTTGAGCAACTCCCCGGCCCGGCGGGGGTTTTACCTGACAATTTGACCGCTGACATGCCGGACCTTCGGGTCGTATCGTCCGGCAAGCGGACCCGCGTGCCCACGGGCGGTGCGCCAATTCAATGGAGCTACGATAGATGTTGGACGCAAATCTGAAGGGTCAGTTGAAGACCTATATGGCGAACATCACGCAGCCGATCGAGCTGGTGGCGTCGCTGGACGAAGGCGCGAAGTCGCGTGAGTTGGAAGGCTTGCTGAACGAGATTGCCGAGCTGTCGGACAAGGTGACGGTGACCTCCGGTAATGACAGGCGCAAGCCCAGCTTCATGATCCGGCGGGCGGGGACCGATATCGGCGTGACCTTCGCGGGCATTCCGATGGGGCATGAGTTCACGTCGCTGGTGCTGGCGCTGCTACAGGTGGGCGGGCATCCGTCCAAGGCGGCGCAGGAGTTGATCGAGCAGATCAAGGAGCTGGACGGCGATTTCAGCTTTGAGACCTATTTCTCGCTGTCGTGCCAAAACTGCCCCGACGTGGTGCAGGCGCTGAATCTGATGAGTGTGCTCAACCCGCGCATTAAGCATGTCGCGATCGATGGCGCGCTGTTCAAGGAAGAGGTGGATGCGCGTCAGGTGATGGCGGTGCCGACCGTGTTCCTGAATGGCGAGCCCTTCGCTTCGGGTCGCATGGAACTGGAGCAGATCGTCGCAAAGATTGACAGCGGCGCGGCGGAACGCGCGGCGGAGAGGATCAAGGCGCAGGAGCCCTTCGAGGTGCTGGTGGTCGGCGGTGGACCCGCTGGTGCGGCGGCGGCGATCTATGCGGCGCGCAAGGGCATCCGTACCGGTGTTGCGGCGGAACGATTCGGTGGGCAGGTGCTCGACACGATGGCGATCGAGAATTTCATTTCGGTGAGCCACACCGAGGGACCGAAGCTGGCCGCGCAGCTGGAAGCGCATGTGAAGGATTATGATGTCGAGATCATGAACCTGCAAAAGGCGGCCAAGCTGATCCCGGCAAAGACTGAAGGCGGCTATCATGAGGTCGTGCTGGAAAATGGCGCGTCGCTCAAAGGACGCACCCTGATCCTGTCCACGGGCGCGCGCTGGCGGCAGATGGGCGTGCCGGGCGAGGATGAATATCGCAACAAGGGCGTGGCCTATTGCCCGCACTGCGATGGCCCCTTGTTCAAGGGCAAACGTGTGGCAGTGATCGGCGGCGGCAATAGTGGTGTCGAAGCGGCGATCGATCTTGCGGGCATTGTCGCCCATGTGACGCTGATCGAGTTCGATAGCCAGTTGCGCGCCGACGCGGTGTTGCAGCGCAAGCTCGCCAGCCTGCCCAATGTGCGGATCATCACTTCGGCGCTCACCACCAAGGTGGACGGCGATGGAGCCAAGGTTACGGGCCTGTCCTACAAGGACCGCAACAATGGCACCGAGCATGATGTCGAGCTGGAGGGCATTTTCGTGCAGATCGGGCTGGTCCCGAACACGGAATGGCTGAAGGACGCGATCGCGCTGTCGCCACGCGGAGAGATCGAGATTGACGCCAGGGGCGAAACGAGTCAGCCAGGGATATTCGCTGCGGGCGACTGCACGACCGTGCCCTACAAGCAGATCGTGATCGCCATGGGAGCAGGATCGACAGCGGCGCTTTCCGCCTTCGATTATCTTATCCGCCTGCCCGCTTCGGAAGAGGCGGCGCAAGCAGCCTGACGAGACAACCCTCCGAGCGGGGGGTTGGGAAGCGGTCGCCCCCAGGCCCGGGGGCGACCGCTTTTTAGGGTGCTGATGTTTTGGTTGAGATGCGACGTGTTCCTGCGAAGGCTGGGGCCTAGTTCAGAATTAGCGGCTAAAGTGGTGTGTGCTTAGTCTGAATTACTCACCCCGTTCGGGCTGAGCTTGTCGAAGCCTTTTCCTTGCTAAAGAGGAAGTAGAGCCGTTGGCTTCGCCGGCCTTCGGCTCGACAGGCTCAGGGCGAACGGTGTTTTTTAAAGGTGGTGCCGATTTACGCCTCGATGCTTGGAATGAGGCTAGCCAGCGTGGCGCGCCGTCAGCAGATAGTTGATCGCCTTGTTCGATGAGAGCGTGAAGCCCTTGCGCGGGTCGAAGGAGAGGCCGGTGACATCGGTCACCTCCAGTCCGGCCTTGACGAGCATCTCGGTCAGTTCATCGGGCGTCAGGAACTTGTCCCAGTCGTGCGTTCCCTTTGGAATGCCGCCGATCCCTTCGCCGATGCGGATCATCGCGAGGCGTGAGAGTGGGGTGCGGTTTGGCGTGGACATGATGAGCAGGCCGTTGGGATTGAGCTTGTCCGCCAGCGCACGGACGAAGGCGGCGGGGTCGGTGACATGCTCGACGACTTCCATGGAGGTGACGAGATCGAAGCTTCCGGCGTTGAGCTGTTCGACGGGCGTCGCGCGATAGTCGATCAGGAGACCCTGACCGTCCGCATGGGCGCGGGCGATGGCGATATTTTCTTCCGCCGCGTCGAGCGCGGTGACCGCAGCGCCCAACCGTGCCAGAGGTTCGGACAAAAGGCCCGCGCCGCATCCCACATCCAGCGCAGATTTGCCTTCAAGTGGGTGGAAGCTGCTTTCCTCGCCAAGCCAGTGCCGGTCGATCGCGCTACGAATATAGCGCAGCCTTACCGGATTGAGTTTGTGCAGCATCGCGCTGCTGCCCTTGGGATCCCACCAGTCGGCCGCCATCGCGCCGAAGTGGGCGGCTTCGCGGGGATCGATCGTGCTTGTCGCTGAATTGGCCATGCGCTCTGACTACCAAGCTGCGCGCCGGCGCGCCACGGGCATTTAAATCATCATGCTTTAAACAGGCACCGCCTCCTGCTTCCGTTTGCCGTGAGCCTGTCGAAGCCTGTCCTGAGCGCCTGCTGTAAGCAGGTAGTTGAAGGGGGCTCTGTCTCTTTTCATGAAAAAGAGGGCTTCGACAAGCTCAGCCCGAACGGGGTAGGGTGATTCAGATAGAGGTATGAAGCTCTAAGTCTTGCGGGGCGGCGATATGCATGAGCGACGGCACTATGGGGTTCCGCCCGGCCGATGGCTTGCTTGCCATATCTGCCGCTGCTGCTATAGCGGCGCCGTTTTTCCCCGGAGGGGGACAGACGCTTTCCAGATCAGCAGACAGGTTTGACAGGCAAATGGCGCGCATCGTGATGAAATTCGGCGGCACCTCCATGGCGGGGATGGAGCGAATTCGCAACGTGGCCGCGCGCGTCAAACATGTCGTCGAGCAGGGCCATGAAGTTGCTGTCGTCGTATCCGCGATGGCGGGCGAGACGGACCGGCTGGTGGGGTTCTGCAAGGAAGCTTCCGCGCTTTACGATCCCGCTGAATATGACGTTGTGGTCGCTTCAGGCGAACAGGTGACGAGCGGCCTGCTCGCCATGACGCTGAAGGCCATGGGTGTCGATGCGCGCAGCTGGCTCGGTTGGCAGCTTCCCATTCGCACGAACGAAGCTCATGCCAAGGCGCGCATTGGCGAGATCGATACGCTAGACCTTCTTTCGTCCATGCGCGGTGGCACCGTGGCGGTTATCCCCGGTTTTCAGGGCATGATGGAGGATGGCCGCATCTCGACCCTGGGTCGTGGTGGTTCGGACACTTCGGCGGTCGCAGTCGCGGCGGCCCTGAAGGCTGATCGCTGCGACATTTATACCGACGTCGATGGCGTCTACACCACCGATCCCCGCATCGTGGCGCGCGCGCGCAAGCTGGACCTCGTCACCTATGAGGAAATGCTGGAACTGGCATCGGTCGGCGCCAAGGTGCTCCAGACCCGATCCGTCGGCCTCGCCATGAAGGAAGGCGTGGTCGTGCAGGTGCTTTCCTCCTTCGATGATCCCACCCAGACCGACCTCCCCGGCACGCTGATCGTCAGCGAAGAGGAACTGGAAGCCAAGCTCAAGGAAGACAAGATGGAACGTCAGCTCATCACCGGCATCGCCCATGACAAGAATGAGGCGAAGATCACCCTGACCCGCGTGCCGGATCGTCCGGGCGCGGTGGCGCACATCTTCGGCCCGCTGGCAGATGCCGCGATCAACGTCGATATGATCATCCAGAATGTCGGCCGCGACAAGGGCGAGACGGACGTTACCTTCACCGTGCCGGGCGCTGATCTGGCCCGCGCGCTCGACGTGCTGGAAAGCCAGAAGGAAGAGATCGGCTTCAATCGCGTGATCCCCGATACGAAGGTCGCGAAGATTAGCGTCGTGGGCGTCGGCATGAAGAGCCATGCGGGTGTCGCGTCGACGATGTTCAAGTCGCTGGCCGAGCGTGGGATCAATATCCTCGCCATCTCGACCAGCGAGATCAAGGTTTCGGTGCTGATCGACGAGGATGAGACGGAGCTGGCGGTGCGTGTGTTGCACACGGCTTATGGGCTCGACGCGCCGGTCGCTTGACCTTTTCTCCCCTCCCCTTCAGGGGAGGGGTCGGGGGTGGGGCCGTGCCCCATAGAACAATGCGTGGGGAAGCCCCCCACCCCAACCCCTCCCCTGAAGGGGAGGGGCTTTGTGATTCTAGGAATATGCATATGACCAACGCCAAACTCACTTCCCTGATGGCTCGCGGCACCGAATTTCTCGGGTGCGAGGTCGCTATCATGTGCGGGGCGATGAGTTGGGTGTCGGAGCGGAATTTGGTTGCGGCCATTTCCAACGCTGGCGGGTTCGGCGTGATCGCTTGTGGGGCGATGACGCCGGAACTACTGGACAAGGAAATCGCGGCGACGAAGGCGCTGACGAGCAAGCCTTTTGGCGTGAACCTTATCACCATGCACCCGCAGCTGTTCGACCTGATCGAAGTGTGCGCGCGTCATGAAGTCGGTCATGTCGTGCTGGCAGGTGGCCTGCCGCCCAAGGGCAGCATCGAGGCGATCAAGGCGAAGGGCGCGAAGCTGATCTGCTTTGCCCCGGCGCTGAGCCTGGCGAAGAAGCTGGTGCGTTCGGGCGTGGATGCGCTGGTGGTCGAGGGGATGGAAGCGGGCGGTCATATCGGCCCGGTGGCGACCAGCGTGCTGGCGCAGGAAATCTTGCCCGAAATGGCTTCGCAGGTGCCGGTGTTCGTCGCGGGCGGCATCGGGCGCGGCGAGGCGATCGCCGGCTATCTGGAAATGGGTGCGGCGGGCGTGCAGCTGGGCACCCGCTTTGCCTGCGCCAGCGAGAGCATCGCGCATCCGAATTTCAAGAAATCCTTCTTCCGCGCGTCCGCTCGCGACGCGATCGCGAGTGTGCAGATCGACCCGCGGCTGCCGGTCATCCCCGTGCGCGCACTCAAGAACAACGGCACAGAGGCTTTCACCGCCAAACAGCGCGAAGTCGCCAACCTGCTCGACAGCGGATCGGTCGATATGGGCGAGGCGCAGTTGCAGATCGAACATTATTGGGCAGGCGCCCTGCGTCGCGCTGTGATCGATGGTGATGTCGAAGGCGGGTCGCTGATGGCGGGTCAGTCCGTTGGCATGGTCACCAAGGAAGAGCCGGTCGCGGAGATCATCGCGCAATTGATGGCCGAGGCGGCGGTTGCGCTGGAGCGGCGTAGCGCCTGAAGTGTACCCGGTCCCGATATCGGGATGAGCCGAATCTCCTGAGGGATGAAGTGATCCGGGCGGTCATCGCCAGGAACGCGCGGCTTTGGCATGAGTTTGGGCCATGAGTTTTTGCGCAGAGAATTATTCATAGGGGATATCGGGTTGCCGCTGCGTGCCGTTTCATGTCGCGTCTGGACAATCGCTTCGGTGGCCGCCTTGGCGCTGGTTGCAGGCTGTTCTACTCCAAAGGCACCGCCCACGCCTCCGCCGCCGGTCGTTCGGACGATCAAGCCATTGCCGCCGATGGGCGCGGTGGAGGATATGAGCATTCCCGAGGTTGATCCGGAGGGCAAATATCTGACGCCCAATCGCGGGGTGACGGCCAATACGGCGCTTTGGCATGTGCGGATGGCGTTGAATGTCGCCGCGCTGTCCTGTCATGGCGTAAACGAACCGGCGCGGGTGCAATATAATCAGATATTGCGGGTGCATAAGGACGTGCTGCGGGAGGCCAATGCCGCAGTCGATCGCAACTACACCGCCGCTTATGGGAGCGGGGGTCTTCAGTCGCGTGAGTTGCTGAATACGGTCGTGTATAATTTCTTCTCGCTGCCGCCGGTTCAGCCGACCTTCTGCAAGGCCGCGATCGAGGTCGGGGCGAAGGTGCTTACGATGCCGTCGAGCCAGTTGCTGGGCTATGCTCCCGAGGCGTTGACCGCGCTCGAACAGCCGTTCCAGGAATTTTACGAGGCCTACGCCGACTATCTGCGGCGGCTGGCGGAGTGGCAGTCGCGCTTTGGCGGGACTGTGACGGTGATTGTGTCGCCAACGCCTTTGCCGCCGCCGCCCAAGCCGCCTGCGGAAATCGGAGCGGGCTTCGTCCCGCCGCCCGCGCTGCCAAGGTTGCGTGAGGAAAGCGGGCAGGCGCTGGTGCCGGGCGCTACATCCGCGCCCCGTGTGATTGTGCCGACTTTCCCGATTACGCGCTAAGCGGAGGGGTAGGTCGCGGGGGCCTTGGCGGGCAGGGGGAACAGGCGCACGAAGCGTTCCGCCAATGCGCGGTCGCCCTTGACCTGGAGCGCGTCGGCGACATCCTTGAAGCTGGCTCCGCCATAGACGACGGCGGCCAGGGCGTTCTGATCGCCGCTGAACAGCACGTCTGCGTCATGGGCTGAGCCGCGATCGATGGTGAAGTCGCCATCCTTCAATAGCGCGCGAAATTCTTCCTCGCCGAAGCGGAAGCCGATCACGGCGTCCAGATCGCCAATGCGGCTGCGGTCGATCATCGTGCGCATGGAGAGGACGACCGAGACGTTGCTCATTGGCTGGCCGGGTTGCATCGTAGGTGAGCGGCAGGCCCAGCGGCCGAGGACCTGGAAAAGGATTTCCGACTCGCGGCCCCATTGCGTCAGTTCGTAAATCTGGCTGGCGGCGGGTGGGGGCAGGCGGCGGCGGATGAGGACGCTGGCCGCCTCCAACTCCTCCAGTCGCTGCGTCAGCACGTTGGCGCTGATTCCGGGCAGGCTGGCGCGCAGATCGGTGAAGCGCTTTGGCCCCAGCATCAATTCCCGCATGATGGGCATGGCCCAGCGGTCCCCGACAAGGTCCAGCGCATGGGCGACTGCACAGCCATCCTGATAGGCGCGCTTTTTCAATTGCGAGTCCTTAGTTATTTTTTCTAACTTATATGTTGCATAAGATAATCTATGGGTCCACAAAGTTCAAGGCGGTGAGTCGAGAGCGATAGTTCCTCGCCGCGATGTTCAAGGAGATGCGTGATGCCCAATGCCCCCGCGCCCAAGATGATTTTCGTTAACCTGCCGGTGAAGGACTTATCCGCTTCCATCGCCTTTTACGAAGCGGTCGGTGCCGTGCGGAACAATGACTTTGCCGATGACAGCGCGCAGATGGTCAGCTTTTCCGACACAATCCACGTCATGCTGCTGACGCATGAACGTTTTTCCAGCTTCACGGCGCGGCGCATTCCCAATGCGCATGAAACGGCGCAGGTGCTGCTTGCGCTCAGCGAGGAAAGCCGGGCGGCGGTCGATGCGACGATGGCCAAGGCGCTGGCGGCGGGAGGGACCGAGCCCAATCCGTTGCAGGATCATGGCTTCATGTACGGCCGCGATTTCGCCGATCTGGACGGCCATATCTGGGAACTCGCGTGGATGGATATGGAGGCGGCCCTGGCTGTGAATCAGCCGGAAACGACGGCCTGACTTCGTCCTGACAGATATAAGGAGAGAGATGATGAGCTATATCGATGGCTTCGTGGTTCCCGTGCCCAAGGGGCAGAAGGAGCGGTATCAGCAGTTTGCCGCCCGTTCCGCGCCCGTTTTTCTGGAACATGGCGCGCTGCGTATGGTTGAATGCTGGGGCAATGATGTCCCGGTGGGGAAGGTGAATGACTTCCGGACATCCGTGATCGCCGAAGAGGACGAGGATGTCGTCTTTTCCTGGATCGAATGGCCCGACAAGGCGACCCGTGATGCGGGGCAGGAAAAAGCGATGAAGGACCCCCGCATGCGGGAAGATGGGGAGATACCCTTTTCCGGCAAGCGAATGATCTATGGCGGGTTCGACGTGATGCTCGACCAAAAGGCCTGAAACTTCCTTCTAGAGGAGACGGATGATGACCGATCTCACCGGCAAATTCTTCTGGTACGAACTGATGACCAGCGACCCTGACGCAGCGATCGCCTTCTACGGCGACGTGGTAGGCTGGACGGCGCAGCCCTTTGGTGGCGAGCGGACGGACGATCCCTATAATGTCGTGTCCGGCAGCGCGGGTCCGGTGGGTGGCATCATGCGGATTCCGGCCGAAGCGAAGGAATGCGGCATGTCGCCCTGGTGGGGCGGCTATGTCGGATCGGCCGATGTCGATGCGGATGCCGGGCGGTTGAGCGGTGCGGGGGCAAGCGTGAAGCGGCCGCCGGAAGATATTCCGGGGGTTGGCCGCTTTGCCGTGATGAGCGATCCGGGCGGGGCGATCTTCATGCTGCTCAAGGGGTCAAGCCCCGATGGCATGGACGCTGCGCCGCCGATGGCGAACGGCCATGTCGGCTGGCACGAGCTTTACAGCGGCAATTTCGATGCGGACCTGGCTTTTTACACGTCGCAGTTCGGCTGGGGGAAGGGCGAGGCGATGGATATGGGGCCGATGGGAAGCTATCAGCTTTTCTCCATGTCCGGCGCCACCGAGTTCAACGCGATGGAGGGCGGCATGATGCGCAAGCCCGAGCAAATGCCGGTGCCGCAATGGCTTTTCTACTTCGTCGTGCCCGACATTGATGTGGGTGTTGAGAAGGTGAGGGCAGGCGGCGGCACGGTGCTTAATGGCCCTGCCGAAGTGCCGGGCGGCGCCTGGATCATCCAGGCTACCGACCCGCAAGGCGCGATGTTTGCGCTGGTCGGCATGCGCTCGACCGCAGCGTAAGGAGAGGAACGATGTCCAAGATTTCACCCTGTCTGTGGTTCGACGGACAGGCCGAGGAAGCTGCGCGCTTCTATGTCTCGGTCTTTGGCGGATCGGTGGATTCGATCAGCCGCTATCCCCATGATGTGCCCAGCCCCGCGCCTTTCAAGGGAGGGGATGTGCTGATGGTGGAATTTAGCCTGTTCGGGCAAAGCTATCAGGGATTGAACGGTGGGCCGAAATTTCCCTTTACCGAAGCGGTGTCCTTGTCGGTGTCCTGCGAGGATCAGGCGGAACTGGACCGCTATTTCGATGTGCTGACGGCCGATGGCGGCTCGCCCGGTCCCTGTGGTTGGGTGAAGGACAAATATGGCCTGTCCTGGCAGTTGGTGCCCGAAGAGGTGATGGAGATGCACCGAAAGGGCGGTCCCGGCATTCAGCCCATGATGGCGGTGATGATGACCATGCAGAAGCTGGACCTTGCCCGGATGAAGGCGGCTTATGAGGGGGCGACGGTATGAGCAGCGCGCAACATGAGCTGTCGGTCAGCTGTCACATCGCCGCCCCGCGCGAGATTGTGTGGAAGGTGTGGACGGACCTGAAGGACCAATGGTTTTGCCCCAAGCCGTGGCGGGCCGAGGTGATTGAGGAAGATTTGCGCCCCGGTGGCCGCAGTGCCGTGCGCATGTTCGGCCCCGATGGCGAGGATACCGGGCCGATGGAGGGCATTTTCCTTGAGGTGGTGCCGGGCGAGCGGGTGGTGTCGACCGATGCTTATGCTTCCGGCTGGATACCGCAGGAGCCGTTCCTGACGTCGATCTGGAGCTTTGCGCAAGAGGGTGAGGGCACGCGCTTTACCGCGACCGCGCGGCATTGGAGCGAGGAAGCGCTGAAGCGGCATGAAGAAATGGGGTTTCATCCTGGATGGGATCAGATGGCGCAGCAGTTCAAGGAATTGTGTGAGACTTCGGCGGCGACGGCTTGATGGGTAGATGGGGAGGTGGCGGCGTATAGTGCTGACGGAGGGAGGTGGGCTGACGTTGCGCATTTTCCCCTCCACCGCCTTTGGCGGTCCCCCTCCCCATCTGGCGATGGGGAGGATTTTGGGGGGAAGGCGCTCGTCTTTTGACGATTTGATGGGGTTCTCTCCAGATTAACCCTGACTTCCTCTTGGAAAGGGGGGCTGCGATCTGTTAGCGCTTGATCATGCCCACGACGCCCGCCGCAGCCGCCCGCCACATCCTCACCAGTTTGCAGGAGGTGATGGCTGCGCGAACGAGCGCGCAGGCCAAGCTGAACAAGGTCGTGGACATTATCGGCCAGGCGCTGTCGAGCGAGGTTTGCTCCATCTATCTGGTGCGCGAGGGGCTGCTGGAACTGTTCGCGACGCGCGGTTTGAAGCAGGAGGCCGTCCACGTCACCCGCATGGCGATGGGCGAGGGTCTGGTCGGTCTGATCGCCACCAATGTGGAAACGCTGAACCTGGACGAAGCCGCGGCGCATCCGGACTATAGCTACCGGCCGGAAACGGGCGAAGAATTGTTCCACAGTTTTGCAGGCGTGCCGATTGTACGGCGCGAGCGCGCGATTGGCGTCTTGTGCGTGCAGCATGTGGAACCGCGCCGTTATGAAGAGGTCGAGATCGAGGCGTTACAGACCGTGGCCATGGTGCTGTCGGAATTGATCGCCAATGCCGAACTGGCCGACGACGGCCCGGCGGATTCGCGCGTGCAGGATACGGGCACGATCATGTTGCAGGGTTTGCAGCTAGTCATGGGGATGGCGCGGGGCCACGCGGTGTTCCACCAGCCGCGTGTTCATGTCGAACATACGGTCGCGGAGGATACCGAGGCCGAGCGGCAGCGCGTCATTTCGGCCTTCACCAAAATGCGCGAACAGATCGACCGCATGACGGGCGCGGTCGAATTCGGGATGGAGGGCGAGCATCAGGAGGTGCTCGAGACCTACAAGATGTTCGCCTATGACGAAGGCTGGATCCGGCGGATCAATGAGGCGATCGACAGCGGATTGACCGCCGAGGCGGCGATCGAGCGCGTGCAGCAGCGCACCCGCATGCGCATGCGGCAGATTGATGACGCGCTGTTGCAGGATCGGATGCACGATCTGGAGGACATGGCCAACCGGCTGTTGCGGATCGTGTCGGGGCAGTTGGGCACAGCGGCAACCATGGGCCTTAGGCAAGACGCCATCCTGATCGCGCGCAATCTGGGTCCGGCGGAACTGCTGGAATATGACCGGCGTCGGTTGAAAGGCGTGATCCTGGAGGAAGGGTCGCTGACCGCGCACGTCACTATCGTGGCGCGCGCCATGGGCGTGCCGGTGCTGGGGCGCGTTCGCGAGATCCGGCACAAGGTGAATGAGGGCGACCTCATCCTGATGGACGTCGTGTCGAACAACCTGTTGATCCGCCCGACGGCGGACATGGACGAGGCGTTCGAGAACAAGCTGCATGTCACGCAGAAGCGCCGGGCCGAATTTGCCGCGATGCGCGATCTGCCGTCGGTGACGGCGGACGGGCAGCGTATCGAATTGATGGTGAATGCGGGCCTGCGTGAGGACGCGCAGGCGCTGGACCTGGTCGGCGCTGACGGCATCGGGCTGTTCCGCACGGAGTTCCAGTTCCTGGTTTCCGCCACGCTGCCGCAGCGGGAAAAGCAGCAGCGCCTCTACAAGGATGTGCTGGACGCGGCGGGCGACCGGCCGGTCATCTTCCGCACCGTCGATATCGGGGGTGACAAGGCGCTGCCCTACATGCAGCGCGATGAAGATGAGGAGTTGGAGGACAATCCGGCGATGGGCTGGCGCGCGCTGCGGCTGGCGCTGGACCGCGACGGGTTGATGAAGGCGCAGGCCCGAGCGTTGCTGGAAGCGTCGGCGGGCAAGGTGCTCAACATCATGTTCCCGATGGTGTCGGAGCCGTGGGAATATGAGAAGGCACGCGCTCTGGTGGAGCATCAGCGCGAATGGTTGGTGTCGCAGCGCAAGAAGGTGCCGTCGGCGGTGCGTTATGGTGCGATGCTGGAGGTGCCTGCGCTTGCGGAAGTGCTGGACCTGCTGCTGCCCAAGCTGGACTTCCTGTCGATCGGCACCAATGATTTGACGCAATTTCTCTTTGCAGCCGACCGGGCGCATCCGAAGTTGGCGGAGCGCTATGACTGGCTGAGCATCGCCATCTTGCGCTTCCTCAGCCGGGTGGTGCGGACTTGCGAGGAATATCAGGTGCCGGTTGGCGTCTGTGGGGAAATGGGCGGGCGGACGCTGGAAGCGATGGCGCTGGTTGGCCTGGGCGTTCGGCGCCTGTCGATTACGCCCGCGTCGGTTGGTCCGGTCAAAGCCATGATCCGGGCTATCGATGCCGCCGAATTGCAGGCGTTGATGCGCAAGCTGCTGGACGACGGGATCGTGGATATTCGTGGCGCGCTGACGCAATGGGCGGATGAGCGGGGCATCGAACTGAATTGAACCGGAAAATGGGTCAGGCACGACCCCGGCGGCGTTGACAATCCCTGTGCCGGAATGAGACAAGACCGGCTTATAAGATCGCGGAGCAGCATGGCAGAACAACCCGAAGTGGAAAGCGGCGCGACGGCGCCGGACGTGCAATTGGGCACTCCGGGCGCAAAGCTGCGCGCGGCGCGTGAGGCGCATGGCCTGTCGATCCAGGACGTGGCGACGCGCACGCGCATTGCGCAACGTCAATTGGAGGCGATCGAGCGGGACGACTATTCTGCGCTTCCGGGAATTCCCTATGCGGTCGGCTTTGCCCGCGCCTATGCCCGCGCGGTCGATCTGGACGAGGTGGCCATTGCCGCCGATGTGCGCCATGCCGTCCATAATTCCGACCTGGGCGCCAATCGCTACGAGGCGTTCGAACCGGCCGATCCGGCCCGTGTGCCGTCGCGCCTGCTTGCCTGGACGGCCGCGGCGATCGTGATTGTGCTGGTGGCTGGCTTCACCATCTGGCGTACGCAGATGCTGACTCCGCCGACAGGGCAGGAGATCGCCGCCGAACAGGCCAAGCCCGCCGTTGCCGCGAAACCGGCGCCGGGCGCGCGTCCCGCCGCGCTGGTGGCGCAGACGGTGGTGTTCACCGCCAATGACGATGTGTGGCTGCGCATTTATGATGAGGCTGGCGACCGGCTGAAAGATGGCCTCATGAAGAAGGGTGAAAGCTTCACCCTGCCGGCCACTGCTCGCAACCCCATGATCCTGACCGGCCGTCCGCAGGCGTTGACGGTTACTGTCGGTGGCAAGCCTATTGCACCGCTTGGCGCGCCCGATCGCACGATTTCCGATGTGCCCGTTTCGGCGGCTGCGTTGCTGGCTCGGGCTGCTCCGGCGCCGGTCGCTCCGGCCGCTTCGCCTGCCCCTGCGGCTGCCCCATCGGCTCCGCAAACGCCTGCCGCGCGGCCCGTGACCGGGAGTGTGGCGCCTGCGATCCCTGCGGAGCCCGCGCCAGCTGCCCCAACCTCGGCGGATTAAGGCGTCTCCAATCCCTGTTTGGGTCGCACGTCCTGCTTTACGGCGGCGAATATGGCCTTATGGTTAAGAGCGGGGAGCGCGGCCTTTGCGGGCCGTATCGTCGGTGAATTTAAGTTTTAGTCGGGGATCATCATGCGTTACGCCTTGTTTGCGACAACCGCCCTGCTGCTGGGGGCGCCCGCTATGGTTGCGCTCGCGCCAGCAGCGGCCGCCCAGAATGTGGCGTTGGATGTGCGCGTCGACCGGCTGGAAAAGGAAATGCGCGCAGTACAGCGCAAGGTCTTTCCCGCAGGCGCTCCGCTGGAGGCGGAAATCAATCGCCCGGTGACGCCCACCGTCCCGCCCGGCACGCCGTCATCTTCGCCGGTCGCCGATCTGACGGCGCGCGTGGGCGCACTGGAATCGCAGCTTGCCTCGATGACCGGACAGGTTGAGGAAAACAGCTTCAAGATCCGTCAGCTGGAAGAGGCGTTCAACAAATATAAGGCTGAGGCGCAGAGCCGCGCCGAAGTGGTTGCTCCGCCGCCCGTGCGCCCCGTGGCTCCTGCAGATAATGCAGCCCCGGCCACGCCAAAGCCGGGCACTAATGGTGGTGCGACCGAGGCGCGCAAGGCGGCCGTGGCGGCGATCGAACGGCCATCGACCGGCGATGCGGCGGCCGACGCCTATAGCTATGGCTTTCGTCTGTGGGACGCAAAATTCTATCCCGAGGCGCAGGCGCAACTGAAGGCGACGGTGGATAAATATGGTACTGCGCCGGTCGCGAGCCGCGCTTCGAACCTGCTGGGTCGTGCCTATCTGGACGATGGCAAGCCCGCGCTGGCTTCCGTCGCTTTTTACGACAATTATCAGAAGCGCCCCAAGGGGGATCGCGCCGCCGACAGCCTTGCCTATCTGGGTGAGGCGCTGATCCAGCTCAAGAAGCCTGCCGACGCGTGCAAGGTCTATGCGGAGTTGGAACAGGTCTATGGCGCCACCATGTCGGCCAGCCAGCGCGGCATGATGGACAAGGGACGCGCCAAGGCGAAGTGCAGCTAAGGCACCCGCATGGCCGCGCCGCATTCGGCTCAGCCTGACCTGGAAGCGCTGCTGACGCGATCGGTTGGTGCGCTGGCGGGGGACGATGCCTTGCTGCGTTTTGGCGTGGCGGTGTCGGGCGGTCCCGACAGCATGGCGTTGCTCGCCCTAGCTGCGCATGCCTTCGCGGGCAGGGTGGAAGCGGCCACCGTTGACCATGGATTGAGGCCGGAGTCCGCGGAAGAGGCCGCAATGGTGGGGCAGTGGTGCCGTAGCAACGGTGTCGCGCATGCCGTTCTGCATCCGCCCCAGCCTCTTACGGGCAATGTCCAGCAATGGGCGAGGACCCAACGCTATGCGGCGCTGGAACAATGGAGGACCGATCGCGGGATCGATTGGATCTTCACCGCGCACCATGCCGATGATCAGCTGGAAACCGTGCTGATGCGGCTTAACCGGGGTGCCGGGGTCAATGGTCTGGCCGGAATCCGCGCGCGGCAAGGGCGGGTATTGCGGCCCGTGCTTGGCGTGCGACGCGCGCAACTGTTGGACTATGCGGGTGAGCGCGCGCTTCCCTTTGTCAACGATCCTTCCAACGTCGATCCGCGATTTGATCGGGCGGTGATTCGACGGCATCTGAAGGAAGCCGAATGGCTCGACCCGCAAAGTGCCGTCCGCAGTGCGGCGGCGCTGGCGGAGTGCGAGGAAGCGTTGGACTGGATGGTAAATGATATCGCGGCGGCGCATGTTCGCAGGGAAGGGGAGGCGTGGCTGCTGACCCGCACGGATTTGCCCCGTGAACTGCTTCGGCGCTTGTTGCTGCGCATCATTACGGAGGTGGAGCCCGGCGCGGAACCGCGAGGCGACACGCTCGACCGAGCGATTACGGTGGCAATGCGGGGCGGGAAGACGAGCCTTGGCGGATTACTGCTGAAAGGGGGCGCCGCCTGGAGAGTCAGCGTGGCGCCGCCCCGACGTTGAGTCAGAATCGATCTTGGACGCGAAAGCCCGCCGATACCGCGATGATGAGTCTCGTCCGAAACGACTTCGGGCATTGAATTGATCGTTACGGAAAGGTTCCACGGATCAACGCGCCGACGCCTCGCTCCGTCGAATTGTTGCAGCGCAATGACCTTTCCTTAATAGCCTTCAGGCGTATTGGGGTCGGCACTCAGGCATGGAAAGTCATTTATGTTCGAATTTGCGGCGTTGACCTATGGTGTGCTCGCCAGTGTGATCCTTTCGGCGGCGCAACGTAACCGGAAGCTGGCTCGCCCGCATCCGCCGTTGCTCCTGTATGTCGGATATCTGCTGTGCGGTGTGTCGGCGGGCCTGGCGATGATCCTGGCCTATATCGCCCTGTCGCAGTTCGTGGGCGGATAACGTCAGCAGACCGTTGCACCCAACTTGCGATTTTGCCGGAGCATCCTATCTTGCCCGGTGAAAGAGAGTGATGATGAACGACGAGAAGGACCCGCAGGGTAACCCCTGGATCAAGAGCGCGATGATTTGGGCGGGGGTGATTGTCGCTCTGCTGCTATTCGTCTCGATGTTCGACAGCCGCTCCGCTTCGCAGGCGGGTAGCGGCCTCGCCTATTCCGAATTCCGGTCAAAGGTTCAGGAGGGGCAGGTCAAGGACGTTGCGATCGCGACCGACAAGATTACCGGCACACTGACCAGCGGACAGCGCTTCAACACCGTACCCGTGAATGATCCGGGGCTGACCGGGCTGCTTGACGATTATAACGTCAAATATTCCGGACAGACTGAGGAGCAGCCGAGCTTCTGGCAAATCATGCTGTATCAGTCGCTGCCATTCCTGCTGATCCTGGGCATCGCCTTCTTCGTGTTGCGGCAGATGCAGAAGGGCGGCGGCGCTGGCGGTGCGATGGGCTTTGGCAAGTCCAAGGCCAAGCTGCTGACCGAAAAGCATGGCAAGGTCACGTTTGATGACGTTGCTGGCATCGATGAAGCGCGCGAGGAATTGCAGGAAATCGTCGAGTTTTTGAAGGACCCGACCAAGTTCGCAAGGCTGGGCGGCAAGATTCCCAAGGGCGCATTGCTGGTCGGTTCGCCCGGCACCGGTAAGACGCTGCTGGCCCGCGCGATCGCGGGTGAGGCGGGCGTGCCCTTCTTCACCATTTCAGGTTCTGACTTTGTCGAAATGTTCGTCGGCGTGGGTGCTTCCCGTGTCCGTGACATGTTCGAGCAGGCGAAGAAGAACGCGCCTTGCATCGTCTTCATTGACGAAATCGACGCGGTCGGCCGCCATCGCGGCGCGGGTCTGGGCAATGGCAATGACGAGCGCGAGCAGACGCTGAACCAGTTGCTGGTCGAGATGGACGGCTTTGAGGCGAATGAGGGTATCATCATCGTTGCGGCGACCAACCGCCCCGACGTGCTGGACCCTGCGCTGCTGCGTCCGGGCCGTTTCGACCGTCAGGTCGTGGTGCCGCGTCCCGACATTGAGGGCCGCGAGAAGATTCTGGCCGTGCACATGAAGAAGGTGCCGCTGGCGCCGGACGTCAATCCGCGTACCATTGCGCGCGGTACGCCGGGTTTCTCGGGCGCTGATCTTGCCAACCTCGTCAACGAGGCGGCGCTGATGGCGGCGCGGCGGGGCAAGCGTCTGGTCGCCATGGACGAGTTCGAGGCGGCCAAGGACAAGGTCATGATGGGCAGCGAGCGCCGCTCCATGGTCATGACCGAGGATGAGAAGAAGATGACCGCCTATCATGAGGCGGGCCATGCCATCGTCGCAGTCCATGAACCGGCGTCCGATCCGATCCACAAGGCGACGATCATCCCGCGCGGCCGTGCGCTGGGCATGGTGATGCGTCTGCCGGAGCGGGACAGCTACAGCTATCACCGCGACAAGATGCACGCGAACATGGCCGTCGCCATGGGTGGCCGCGTCGCCGAGGAGATCATCTTCGGTTATGACAAGGTGTCGTCGGGTGCTTCGGGTGACATTCAATATGCTACAAAGCTCGCGCGCGACATGGTCACTCAGTGGGGCATGTCGGACAAGCTGGGGCCGCTCCAATATGAGGAGCAGCAGGGCGAAACCTTCCTCGGCTATTCGCAGAGCCAGCGCGTTCATATGTCGGACGAGACGGCAAAGCTGATCGACAAGGAAATCCGCGGACTGGTGGAGCAGGGCTATACCCGGGCGCAGGAAGTGCTGAAGGGTCATGAGGACCAGCTGCACCTGCTGGCCAACGCGATGCTGGAATATGAGACGTTGTCGGGCGAGGAGATCAAGACGCTGCTCGACAAGGGTGAGATTACCCGCGACGACGGCACGACGATCAAGCCTTCGGTGGTTCCGGCGGCGGGTTCGTCTATCCCCAAGACGCGCAAGCGGAAGGGGCCGTTCGGCGATCCTTCGCCTGCCGGAATCTGATCTGCGATCTGTGATTTGAAGGGGCGCTGCCGTCGGGCGGCGCCCTTTTTATTTGCGGCTGCCTCACCGTGGTGAGATAGGGATGGCCATGGCAAAAGCTGACCGACTGGAACGCCTGGACTCCCGCCGCCTGGAACTGGAGGCGGAATATACCGAAAAGCTCATCGACGCATTGCGCGTGACCGCTTCGGGGAAATGGGGCCTGTTCGGGCATAAGGAGGACCGGGCAAGCCGCGCCGCATCCGCTCCGGTCATCGAACAGTTGGCGGAAATCGGGGAAGCCATCGACAAGGCGCGGGAGCAACTTTTGATGCCGCCGTTTGAGTTGCAACAGGAGTTTCTTGCATCGCGCGGCCCGGTCAGTTCGCAGGCTGTTGGGGAGCCGAAGCAGGCGCAGGCATGGCTGGATCGGCTTGTGGGCGCGACTGCCAAATCCTGAAAAGCGCCCGTCCTCCTGTGCCGTGAGGCGGCCAGCAACAAAATGCGCCTAAGGTCTGGCCGTTTCGCTGGTTAATGGTTACATGGGCCGCCACGAATCCCCAGCGATCGCGCTATGCCCCTTGGCAGGTCGCACAGAAGAAAGTGGCTTTTACATGGATATCCGCCTCGGCCTCACCTTTGACGACGTGCTGTTGCAGCCCGGCGAGTCCGATGTGCTGCCCAGCCAGGCGGACACCAGCACTTATGTGACCAAGCAGATCAAGCTGAATATCCCGGTCCTATCATCTGCGATGGACACGGTGACGGAAGCCGACATGGCGATCGTGATGGCGCAGCTGGGCGGCATCGGCGTCCTGCATCGCAATTTGTCGATCGAAGAGCAGGCGGATGCGGTGCGTGCGGTCAAGCGCTTCGAAAGCGGCATGGTGGTGAACCCTATCACGATCACGCCCCGCGCAACCCTGGCTGACGCGCAGATGTTGATGGAGCGGCACCGGATCAGCGGCATTCCGGTGGTCGAGAACAGCGGCAAGCTGGTCGGCATCCTTACCCACCGCGATACGCGCTTTGCGGAAAATCCCAATCAGCCCGTCAGCGAACTGATGACCAAGGATAATCTTGCCACGGTCAAGGTGGGCGTGGGGCAGGATGAAGCGCAGCGTCTGCTGCATCAGCGTCGGATCGAAAAGCTGCTGGTGGTGGATGATGACTATCATTGCGTCGGCCTTATCACCGTCAAGGACATCGAAAAGGCGGTCACCTATCCGCAGGCGACCAAGGACGGTTCGGGCCGCCTGCGTGTCGCGGCGGCGACGACCGTGGGCGATAAGGGGCTGGAACGCAGCGAGGCGCTGATCGACGCCGAATGCGACCTGATCGTCATCGATACCGCGCACGGCCATAGCAAGCAGGTCGCGGTCGCGGTTGAGGCGGTGAAGCGTCTGTCCAACCATGTTCAGGTCGTGGCGGGTAATGTTGCGACCGCTGAAGCGACCAAGGCTTTGATCGACGCCGGGGCCGACTGCGTGAAGGTCGGGATCGGGCCTGGCTCCATCTGCACCACGCGCGTGGTTGCGGGCGTGGGCGTGCCGCAGCTGACCGCCGTCATGGACTCCGCCAACGAAGCGGCAAAGCATGGCGTTCCGGTGATCGCTGACGGCGGGCTTCGCACCTCGGGTGACGTTGCGAAGGCGCTGGCGGCGGGCGCGGGCTGCGTCATGGTAGGATCGCTACTGGCGGGTACGGCCGAAGCACCGGGTGAAACCTTCCTGTATCAGGGCCGCGCCTACAAGAGCTATCGCGGCATGGGCAGCGTGGGCGCGATGGCGCGGGGGTCGGCCGACCGCTATTTCCAGGCGGACATCAAGGACCAGATGAAGCTGGTGCCCGAAGGGATCGAGGGGCAGGTGCCGTTCAAGGGGCCTGCGAAGGACGTCATCCATCAGCTGGTCGGCGGCGTGAAGGCGGCGATGGGCTATACTGGCAGCCGCACGATCAAGGACCTTCAGGAGCGCGCCCGCTTCGTTCAGATCACCAATGCGGGCCTGTCCGAAAGCCATGTCCATGATGTGACCATCACGCGGGAAGCGCCCAACTATCCCACCCGCTGAGGGTAGGGCGGGGTGACCCCCTCCGCGCGTGTTCAGGCCGCGATCGAGCTGCTGGACGCCATCATAGCGTCGGCGCGCGATGGCGGACCGGCTGCCGATACGCTGATCGCACGCTATTTCAAGGAACGGCGCTATGCCGGTTCGCGCGACCGGCGGGCGGTGCGCGATCATGTCTATGACGCGGTGCGCCGGGCTGCGGAACGGCCGGAAAATGGCCGCGAGGCGATGATCGGACTGGCGCGGGAAAGGCCGGATATCGCGGCTCTGTTCGATGGATCGCCGCATGGGCCTGCGCCCATCCTTGCCGAGGAGGCGGGGGCTATTGCCGGAGCGGTGCCTGCCTGGCTCAAGCCGCTGTTTGCAGCGCTCGTCGAGCAGGACGAATTGCTGGGCCGGGCGCCTGTGGATTTGCGGGTGAACCGGCTGAAAGCGACGGCGGAGAAGGTCGCGCCGCTATTTCCCGAAGCGGTGCCTATCCACGGCTTGCCTGACGCGCTGCGCCTGCCGGAGGGTTGGCCGGTTGAGCAGAGCGATGCGTGGAAGCGGGGGCTGGTCGAGGTGCAGGATGCGGGCAGCCAGCTCATTTCGGCGGCTTGCGGCGCTGCGCCCGGCATGACTGTTATCGACCTTTGCGCGGGCGCGGGCGGCAAGACACTGGCGCTTGCGGCGGTGATGGCCGGACAGGGGACGCTGATCGCGGCGGACACGATCCGTTCGCGCCTCGCACGGCTCAGTCCGCGCGCCGAGCGGGCAGGGGCGAGCTTCATTAAGACATTGCTGCTGGATCAGGGGCATGAGGCACGCGGGCTGGAGAGCCTGCAGGGCCAAGCGGACGTCGTGCTTGTCGATGCGCCCTGTTCCGGGACCGGGACCTGGCGGCGCAATCCCGAGGCTCGCTGGCGCCTGACACCCGCGCGGCTCGAACGGCTGGTGGGCGAACAGGCGCGCATATTGCACTTCGCGGCGCCGTTGGTGGCGCCCGGTGGGATGCTTGTGTACGCCACCTGCGCCCTGACCGATCAGGAAGGGGCGGGGCAGGTGCAGGCGTTTCTCGATCGCCACGAGGGATGGGTGGCTGAGGCGATCCCGATCGCGGCTGGGCGGGTGCATGGGCATGGCCGTTTGCTGACGCCGGGGCATGACGCGACGGACGGTTTCTATTTCGCCCGGCTTCGGCGCGGTGCATGAAAGAGGCGATGGACAAGCCCCGCCAAAATGACGACACTCGGGTAGAATCAACGCCTGAAACATGGCTGGAGTTGTGCATGCGTTTTACCCCTGCTTCGATCGCCCTCGCCGTCCTGCTGACCACCGTGTCGAGCGCCGGTCTGACGCAGCGGCCGGATGCCCAGATTTCGCCTTTGTCGATCGAATGGCAGCAGGCGGGCGTCACCGCGCGTCGGGCGGGGAATTTCAATGCGGCGAACGATGCGCTGGAAACGGCGCTGGCGGTCGATCCGCGCAATCGCTCGGCCTATATTGAGCTCGCTGAAGTAGCCCGTGCGCAGGGCCTTCAGGGCAAGGCCATCCGCCTCTATCGCGAGGCGCTGCTGCTCGACCCGAACGATGTGCATGCGCTGGTCGGGCAGGGCGAGGCGATGGTCGAGAAGGGTGCGATCGCCAAGGCAAAGGAAAATCTCGCTCAGGCGCAGAGCGCTTGCAAGTCCGACTGCGCGGCTGTCGGCAAGCTCGCCGCCGCGATCCAGAAGGGGCCGCCTGCGACGGTGTTGAGTGCGAAGGATGCTGTCGTGGTGCCGAAGGCTGCGACGACCGAGACGCCTTGAGGCTGTCTTGAAGGGGTTACCTAAGACATTCCCTCCCGTAGGTGGGAGGGGTTGTCGATAGGCGCGAGCGAAGCGAGCCTGCTGGCGTGCCGTTGAAGAATAAGGTCGGGCGTTGCGCTGGCCCACCCCCTAGCCCCCTCCCGCCAGCGGGAGGGGGGATGACTGAAATCCACGCTCGCCCGCCATTGACGGCGCTAATCGTGAGGCTCTGCGCTCCATAGGTGGCCTTCCGGCTAGAGATGAGTAAGCTGCCCAGCTGTAAGCGACCAAAACTGGTCGTCGCCGAGCGGTGAAGTGCGCCCGATAGCGAACGCCGCTGAGTTAGGCTAACCATTCGGCATGGTGGGTTTAGCAGCGAATCCTGACAGCAAGTCAATTGTCATCCTTGGACACGGATTGACGATTACGGCAGATGCTGAGTTGAGTTCTGGGATATTCGTTTCGTCAGATATCCCAAAGTTTGAGCTTGATGCCGCGGCAGCTGGCTGCCGCGATTTCAGGGATTACGCCGCTGCTCTACAAGGGAGCGAGATAGCAACCTTTGCGTTGCGCATTGAGCATGAGGAAGGTGGAAAAAGCCTAATCATCAAGGCTTGGAATGCGCTTTGGCTCTTTCATCTTTTGAGTATCGCGTGCCGGGCGCCTTGCTTCTCTCTATATTCGATCTGCGATGGTGGTACGCCGTTGTTTTCGGCAGCCAGTTCGTCACCCTTCGATCGCCCCTTGGCTGATATTCACGCTGCAACTTCTGCCGAGTTAGATTGGGCACGCCGATATTCTGAGACCTTCCAAGAATTGGTCCAAGTGCCGGAATTCAGCGCAGCAATACGATCTTATGGCAACGCACACCTCCTCCCCGAACACGATATCCGTATCATGCTGCTGTGGGCGGGCATCGAAGGGCTGCTTTCGGTTGATGCGGAGTTAAGCCGCCGATTGGCACTCTACGCCGCACTCTTGTTGGATGGCTCACCAGACGAGAAAGCTGAGTATTTCAATGACGTAAGGAAGGCTTATGCTGTTCGGTCGCGCGCAGTGCATGGCGGCGGGCTGAAGAAAGCAAAGCTAGAAGAAGGCTATGGAACCGCCGGACGCATTTTGATTGGGCTCATTGCAAAATGTGTTGAACTCGGTCGCGTTCCGTCTCCATCCGAACTGGATCGTCTCGCAGTATCATCTGTCGTTAGCTAGGCCTCGGTCATTTTTGGTCGGCTGTCACCACAGTCAAGTTTCAAAGCTGCCCTTCGCCTAACCACCTAAAACAGATCTATGATCCGCCCCCTCCCATCACCCGGGCCACATCAACAAATTCCTCGACGCTGACCGTTTCGGCGCGGCGTTGGGGATCTATGCCGATTTGCTCCAGCGCATCGAGTGCGCCCGGTAGGCCTTTGAGGCTTTGGCGCAGCATCTTGCGGCGTTGGCCGAAGGCGGCGGCGGTTAGGCGTTCGAGATGCTTTAGTTGCACGCCCTCTGGCGCTGCTTTGGGCGTGATGTGTACCACGGCGGACATGACCTTCGGGGGCGGGGTGAAGGCGCTGCGGTGAACTTTCATGGCGATGCGGGCGTCGCTGCGCCATTGGGACAGGACGGCTAGGCGGCCATAATGGTCGCCGCCGGGTTTCGCGACAATGCGCTCGGCGACTTCCATCTGGAACATGAGCGTCAGGGAAGACCACCAGGGCAGCGGGTTCCATTTCACAGACAGCCAGCCGATCAGCAGGGCGGTGCCGACATTATAAGGCAGGTTGGCTATGATGTGGGCATGTTCGCCAGCTTCGGCATGCGCGTCCACCTGCATGGCGTCGCCGGATATGACGCGCAACTGGCCGGGGAAGGCGTCCGACAATTCAGCAAGAGCGGGCAGGCAGCGATGATCCCGTTCGACAGCGACCAGCCGCGCTCCAGCGCGCAGGATCGCGCGGGTCAGGCCACCGGGGCCGGGTCCAACTTCGAACGCGGGCTGATCTTTTAGTGATCCGGGGATCGCGGCAATGCGATCGAGCAACTGTTCATCGAGCAGGAAGTTCTGGCCGAGAGCTTTGCTCGCTTGCAGGCCGTGCGCAGCGATGACTTCACGCAACGGCGGCAGGACCGGCCGCGTATCAGCCCCCATGGCTTAACCGCGATCGCGCAGCTTCCGCCGCCATCTTGAGCGCGGCCATCATCGCGCCGGGGTTCGCGCTGTCCGTTCCGGCAATGCCGAAGGCGGTGCCATGATCGGGCGAGGTGCGCACGATGGGCAGGCCGAGCGTGATGTTGACGCCCTCATCGAAATGCAGCGTCTTGAGCGGGATCAGCGCCTGGTCATGATACATGCACAGCACCGCGTCGTAGGTTTCGCGGGCACGGGCGTGGAACAGGCCATCGGCGGAAAGGGGGCCGACAATGTCCATGCCTTCCGCCCGCAGCGATTCGATCGCGGGGCTGATGATGTCGATTTCTTCCCGGCCCAGCGCGCCGCCCTCACCCGCATGGGGGTTGAGTCCGGCGACGACGATGCGCGGGCGCGGGATGCCGAAATTGCGCTGCAATCCCTTGACCGTGGTCGTGGCGCGGGCGCGGATCAGGTCGATGGTCAGGGCCGAGGCGACCTCCGCCAGCGGGATATGGATGGTGACCGGCACGACCTTCAATGAAGGACCGGCGAGCATCATCACCGCATTGTGGGGGGCTACGCCGCAACGTTCGGCGATGAACTCGGTCTGGCCAGGATGGGTGAAGCCGACGCCGTAAAGCTGCTCCTTGCCGACAGGGGCGGTGACGATCCCGGCGGCCGATTCGGTGCGGGCGAGGCCGACCGCCACTTCCAGTGCCTGAAAAGCAGTGCGCGCGCCGTCGATGCTGGGGGAGCCCGGTACGATGTCACCGGCGTCGGCAACCTGGAGGCAGGGAAGCGCGGTGTCGAACAGCGCCACTGCCTCTTGCGGCGTGGCGATGGGCGCGACAGGGCCGGACCAGACCCGGCGCAAGGATGCCGCATCACCCACGGCGAAAAAGGTGGGCAATCCGCGTGCTTCGCGCATCACCCAGCTTTTCGCTACGATTTCCGGCCCGATCCCCGCCGGGTCGCCCAGCGGGACGGCAAAAGGTGCCAGCTCCGGTCGAGCCGAGGCTGGATCAGTTATAGTCGATGATGGCATCGCGGCGAAGGTCACGCAGATAGATGCGGGCGCGCTTGTTGACCCGTTCTTCCTCAAGCTGAGCCATGATCTGTTCGGCGTTCGGCGCGGCGGCGCTGTTGGCTTCATCGCGGCCGCAAACGACGAGAACGCGCACGCCGTCATTGACCGAGCCAAAGGGAGGGGTCGCTTCGCCAACTTGCAGGCCGAGGAGGATTTCCTGCAACTGCGGGGGCAGATCGCGCACCTTCACATTGTCATTGTCCACGACATCGGCGCCGATCTTGCCACCCAGTTCGTTCGCCTGGCCGCATCCCTTGATCGTCTTGATCTGCGCGGCGAAGCTGGCTGCCTTGGCACTCGCCTGCTCCTTGGTCGTGCCGGGCGGGAAGCTGATCGACAATTGCTTGAGGCTGAGCAGAGAGTCGCGCGGGTCAGCGGTCAGCACCTTGCGCTTGTCCATGACATAGATGACGGAGATGCCGCCCGGAACGGGGATGGGACCAGCGAGCTGCCCGACCTGCATCTCATTGGCGGCCTTGGCCAGTTCATCGGGCAACTGCGCCGGGCGTACCCAGCCGAGGTCGCCGCCAACCGCAGCAGTCGATGCTTCGGAAAACTGCCGGGCGTAGGCGGCGAAGCTGCCGCCCTGCTTGATCTGTTCGATGATGTTGCGGGCGTTCGAGACGATCTGCGCCTCATTTTCGGGCGTTGCCGACAGGTAGATCTCACCGATGCGATATTCATCGCTGCCCTTGGCCGCGTTCATGCGATCGACGACCGACTTCACCTCGTCTGCGGAGACGTTGACGAAGGGCTGGATGTTGCGGCGGAGCAGGCGGCTCCACGCCAGTTCGCCCTCAATCTGACGCCTGATGCTGGCGGGAGCGCTGCCCTGAGCGCGCAGATATTGGTCGAACTGGGCGGGCGACTGCTTGAAGTTCGCCGCGACACGTTCATAGCTCTGGTCGATTTCCGACTTGTCGATCTTGATGTCGTGGGCGGCGGCTTCCTGAATCTGAAGCGTTTCGTCGATAAGGTTGCGCAGCACCTGCACGCGCAGCCGCTCCCGTTCCTCTGGCGACACCTTGCCGCCATTTGCCGCGAGGATGAGCGCCAGGCGCTGGTCAACGTCCGTGCCGGTGATGATGCGGCCGTTGACGATGGCCGTAGCCTTGCGGACGTTGGGATCGCTTTTGCCAAAGACGGTCACATCCTTGGGCAGGTTCAACTGCTGCGCGGCAACCCCTTCATCGTCATTGACGGTCTGGGCGGCGACAGGGCTGCCGATCGATCCCAGCAGGATGGAGGACAGGAGCAAGGCGCGCGCGCTGGTCCGAAACGATTGTCCAAGGCGGGAAGGCGGGGAAACGACAGGCTGCATCGTCGACAAAACTCTCCATTACGGTCCAGCGCGTGATGCGCCGGTCCGCCTTAACCGGTCCTGAGCGGCCAGAACCGGTCCTGAACGGGAAGGCTGATCCTTATATGCCGATATTCCGAAAAGCCAGCCGTAGTTGGAAGCTATTGCCCTTTCGCGCGTCACCGGCGGCCAGATAATCGCGACGCCACGTCAGGCCCAGCGTCAGACAGTCATCCTGATAGGCGATGCCGAGCCGGTGACGGACGGGTTCGTAGCCGTCAGAGACGCTGAGCGGATCTTCTTTTCTGTCGGTAAGATCGACGACGGTGGACCCAAAGACGGACCAGAAGCGGGCGAATTGCACACGGCCGCCGAAACGCAATTCCTCGCGGTCCTGCAAATCCTCAAGCCCCGTCGCGGCGTTCCGGTTGAGCCGGAGATAGCCGACCATGGCATAGGTTTTGCGGCTGCCGATCGTCGCGTCGATTTCGTTGCGGCGTACCGCCAGCCCGTCCTTGTCCAGGCGGAAACGGTGGATGAGGCTGACGAAATCCCGGAAACGCACGGTCGTGCGGCCGACGATGTCGGACATGCGATCGGAAAGGCCGGTGCCGTCGGGCAGGATGCTTTCGCGACTGTTAAGGCGGTAGCTCTGGCCGACCACGCTTTCCAGCGAAAAGCCGGGCAGAGAGAGGCTATATTCCAGACCGTAGGTGATGCGGGTCGAATCTTCGAACCGGTCATAGCCTGCGAAGCGATTGAGCGCGAAGAGGTTGCTGTCCTCCAGATCGATGGCGCGCGCGTCTTCATTGGGGAGCGAAAGATTTGCCAGCCGGGGCGCTGCTACGATCTGCACGCGGGGCGCGATCCGCTGCACACCGCCGAACGCCTCACCCATGAAGGGCCAGCGAACATCGATCGCGGCTGCGGCGATGCCGCGCGCCTGCCAGCCGGGATCGCCGGCATAGCGGGCGATGTTGTTCTGCAGATTGTCACTGCTGTGATAGACGTCGCCGCGCAGATAGGTGGTGAAATTCACCTCCTGACCCATGCCCGTCAGCTTGCGCAGGTTCCATTCAAAGGCAGCGAAGGCGCGCTGCGTATCCTGGCCGTGGGTGCGGGTGATCGCGAGGCTGTTCGCTTGAAACTGAATCCGGCCGCCGAGAAGCGGGTCGATCAGGCGCAGGCGATAGTCGATCACGGGCAGCGCGATCGGCGTTTGCCCCTGCGGATCGCCAAGGCGCAGCGTCTGGACGGCCCAGCCAGCGATGGAGAAATAGCTGTTCTTGCCGATGCGCTGAGCGCCCAGGGTCGAACGCAGCCGGTCGTCGCGGCTGATGTCGTAGCGGCGAAGGAAGGTGCGGTCGCTCGCAACGCGGAGTGATCCGTTGACGCTCCATTCCGGCGTCAGTTGCATGGCGCCGCTGGCATCGACATAGCCGCGAAAATCCTTTTCCGATCCTGCTGGGCCGGTGGAGCTGGGCAGGGAACTGCTGGCGTCGATCCGCCGCGCATGGGTCACATATCCGGTGATCTGATAGGCGCCACGGTCCCAGCGATGGCGGAAATTTGTCTCCAGCATCGGCAGCGTCTTGGAATAGACATGCGGCGTGATCGTCAGGTCGCGGTTTGGCGCCAGCTTGATGTAATAGGGCAGGGCGACTTCGACGCCGTTATTCCGGTCGTAGCGGAGGTTCGGCACCAACAGCCCCGTGCCCCCCGTGTCGCCGACCGGGTGTGAAAAGCCGGGCAGCGGAATGAGCGGCAGGCCGAATATTTCCACGCTGGCATTGCGGTATCGCACGCGAGCGGCGACGGGGTCGTAGACGACCTTGACCGCCTTGATCTGCCAAGTGGGCTCCTTGGGACAGCCGTCGCTGTCCACTACGCTGCAGCCGGTATAAGCGGCCTTGTGCAGCGTATAGACGCCGTTCACCCGAACGCCCTGCACCGCCGCCAATCGGCCGCCCGACTGAAGCACCAGCAGCATGTTTTCGACCGTGCCGTCCTTCAGCGTGTCGGTCACCTGGAAGCGGTCGCCATAGGCGATATTGCCTTCCGGGTCAGTCGCCGAGACATTGCCGCGCGCTTCCACCTGCCCCGTGGTGCGGTTCCACACCACCTTATCCGCGCGCAGCCGGTTGCCCTGCCGGAGCAGCTGGACATTGCCGGTCGCCGTCACGATTTCGGTATTATTGTCATATTCCAGGGCGTCGGCCGAAAAGCCGATTTGCTCGTCGGTCGCGGGCACGGGAGCGTCGGGCGCGCTGACGGGCGTCGGCGGTGATTGCAGTTCCTGCGCGAAGGCATGCGGCATCCTGCCCATGCAGGCGAGCGCCGCGCTTGCGGCCAGCATATGTTTCAGACGCGAGGAACGGGAAAAATTCTGCAAGGGGATCGTGCCTCTTCAGGGGCGCTTCGTTGCCCGCCTATCGCATTGCTTTGCGCGCGCCGCAATCTTTCGTCACGCTTCTTTTGCGGGAAATCGGTCGAACGGCTTTGCCAGATGGGGCAAGCGACATTATCTGGCATGGAGCGTTCCTAGCGCCACACGATCAGAAAAGCAGAAGAAGGACCCTTGATGGAAATCGCATTCACCCCGGTGCGTCCCGACGCCGACACGCTGGTCTTTGCCGTTCCCAAGGGCGGTTTCGATGCCTTGCCGATCGCGGCGGCGCCTACTCTGGCGGCGGGAGCAGCGGCGGCGCGCTTCACGGGTGAGGCGGGGGCAAGCTTTGAAAGCTTCGCCGAAGAGGGTGGCAAGGTGCTGCGCATCGTTCTTGTCGGCACGGGCAGCGGGAGCGAGGCCGATTATGAACGGGCGGGCGCGGCGCTGACGGCACGCCTGCTGACGAGCGGGGCGAGCCATGCCGCAGTGGAGTTTTTCGGCGGCGCGGCTGGCGATAAGGCGGCTCATTTTACCTTTGGAGCATCTCTGCGCGCCTGGCGGATCGATACCTATCGCACCCGGCAGCCGGAAAAGACAAAGCCGACATTGATGAAGCTGTCGGTCGTTGCGAATGACGCGGATGCGCATTGGCAAAGGCTGTCGGCGGTGGCCGATGGCGTCACCTTCACGCGCGAGCTGGTCTCTGAACCGGCGAACATCCTGTACCCGGAAAGCTTCGTCGAACGCTGCCGTCATCTGGAGCAGCTGGGCGTCAAGGTCACCGTTCTCGACAAGGCGGCGATGGCGGAACTGGGCATGGGCGCGCTGCTCGGCGTTGCGCAGGGGTCGGTACGCGAACCACGCCTGTTGGCGATGGAGTGGGATGGCACGGGCGGCGCGGGCGACAAGCCTATCGTCTTTGTCGGCAAGGGCGTGACCTTTGATACCGGCGGCATTTCGTTGAAGCCCGGCGCGGGCATGGAAGACATGAAGTGGGACATGGGTGGCGCAGGCGCGGTCGCGGGCGCGATGAAGGCGCTCGCGGGACGCAAGGCGAAGGCGCGCGTCATCGGCGTTTGCGGCCTTGTGGAAAACATGCCGGACGGCAACGCGCAGCGCCCCGGCGACATTGTCACGTCCATGTCGGGCCAGACGATCGAGGTCATCAACACCGACGCCGAAGGGCGGCTGGTGCTGTGCGACGTCATTACCTGGGCGCAGAAAACCTATTCTCCCGAGGTTGTCATTGATCTTGCCACCCTGACCGGCGCGATGATCGTGGCGTTGGGCGATCAATATGCCGGACTGTTCGCCAATGACGAAGGGCTTGCCGAGGATTTGCTCGCTGCTGGCAAGGCGGCGGGGGACCAGCTTTGGCGCTTTCCGCTGGGTGACGCCTATAACAAGCTGATCGACAGCCCGATCGCGGACATGAAGAATATGGGCGCGCGCTATGCCGGATCGATCACCGCAGCGCAGTTTATCAAGCGATTCGTTGATGATGGGGTCAAATGGGCTCATCTCGACATTGCGGGCATGGTGTGGGCCGACAAGCCCGGCGCAACCTGGGACAAGGGCGCGACCGGCTATGGTGTGCGCCTGATCGATCGTCTGGTGGCGGACAAGTTTGAGCGCTGATGCAGGTCGATTTCTACCAGCTTAGCCGTGATCCTGTGGACCGGGTGCTGCCCGCCATTGCGGCGCGCATACTCGGCCTGGGTGAACGGTTGCTGGTGGTCGCGCAGGACGAGGAACAGCTGGAACGCATTTCGGCTGGGCTGTGGAACGGGCCGCCGGAAAGCTTCCTTGCCCATGGCCGGGCGGGGGAGGGCGGCGAGGCGATGCAGCCGGTACTTTTGGCGCAGGATTGCAGCCCTGCGAACGGTGCCCGGCACGTCGCGATTGCCGATGGCCTATGGCGTGAAGAGGCGCTCGATTTCGAGCGCGCTTTCTACTTTTTCGACACGCTGACCGTCGATGGCGCGCGCGAAAGCTGGCGTGCCCTGTCGAAGCGGGAGGGGGTGACGCCCCGCTTCTGGCGGCAGGAGCAGGGGAAATGGGTGCAGGGTCCGTGAGCAAGCGGGGCGGCCACGCCCCCTTGCGGTGCGAAGCGGCGCGGTCTAAAGGGCGCGCCAATTCCAACAATCCGGAGCTTTTGAGCCTTATGGCCGTGACCCGCACCTTTTCGATCATCAAGCCTGACGCCACGCGCCGCAACCTGACCGGCGCCGTGACCAAGAAGCTGGAAGAAGCAGGCCTGCGCGTTGTCGCGTCCAAGCGCATCCGCATGAGCCGCGAGCAGGCCGAAGGCTTCTATGCCGTTCACAAGGAACGCCCTTTCTTCGCTGATCTGGTGGCCTTCATGATTTCCGGCCCGGTCGTCGTCCAGGTTCTGGAAGGCGAAGACGCCGTAAAGCGCAACCGCGACATCATGGGCGCCACCAACCCGGCCAACGCCGACGAAGGCACCATCCGCAAGGATTATGCCGAGTCGATCGAAGCAAACTCGGTCCATGGTTCGGACAGCGAAGAAAATGCCGCGATCGAGATCGCCTATTTCTTCAAGCCCGAAGAAATCGTCGGCTGATCTAATCGATCAGGATGAAAGAAGGGCCGGGGACGCAAGTCCGCCGGCCCTTTTTTGTTAGCAGTTCCTTGCGGCCTGGAGATCTTCACCCTCTCCCCTTCAGGGGTCGGCCAGAGGCACGTGACTCTGGCCGACGTGCCGAGCGTAGCGACGGCGGGAGAGGGGACATGCTGATCTTCGGTTGCTCCCCTCTCCCCGGCTCTCTGCCCTGAAGGGGAGAGGGAGATTTTAGCGAAATGCGTCTCGCCTCCGCCGCTCAGCCCCTCACAACCTTAATTCGAAACCGGCGGCGCTTCGAATCGATCGATCACCCATTCCTCAGCCTGTGCGCCGCCGATCCATTCCTGCATCCAGGGATGATTGACGACCGCCTGCATATAGGCTTCGGCAAAACGTGCGACGGGCAGCTGATAGGTTATGAAGCGCGTCACGACCGGGGCGAACATCACATCCACTGCACCAAATTCGCCGAACAGGAAGTCGCCCACGCCGCCATAACGAGCCCGGGCCTGTGCCCATAGCTGCATGATACGGGCGATGTCCTGCGCAACAGCCTCAGAGGGCGGCACGGCGTCGTAAATCTGGCGAATGTTCATGCTGTGCTCGCGCCGCAGCGCCGCGAAGCTGGAATGCATTTCCGCCGCCATTGACCGGGCCATCGCCCGCGCCGCCGTGTCGGTGGGCCAGAATTTGTCGCCGCCAGCCTTCTCATTCAGATATTCGATGATCGCCAGGCTGTCCCAGACAACGGTGTCGTCGCCGTCCCACAATATGGGCACCTTACCTGAAGAAGGGGCGAATTCATCGCCTTCGCGCCGTCTTTCCCATGCTTCATCATAGAGGGGGACCACGACTTCCTCAAACGGCAACCCGCTGAGCTTGCAGGCGAGCCAGCCGCGCAGAGACCAGCTGGAATATGCCTTGTTGCCTATGAATAGCTTCATCATCGCCCTTCTTTAGACGGGCGAAGGAAGGGGTGTCGAGAGCAACCGGATGGCGCATTCGAATCACTTTCTATATTATTTTGGTAGAAAATCCTTGGTACAGGGCTTGGCTGCATCATGGGGGCCGTCGTATGGCCCAACGGCGAACTGAACGCCGAGTGGGGGGAATTATGGACTGGCTGCATGGAATAGCGGGCCTGTTCGTCGGAATCATGGTCGGAATGACGGGTGTTGGCGGCGGGTCGCTGATGGCGCCAATCCTCATCCTGCTGTTCGGCGTAGCACCGGCGACGGCGGTCGGCACCGACCTATGGTTCGCGGCCATCACCAAGTCAGTGGGTGGTGCGATCCATCACCGTCACGGCGGGCCAGATGGCGGCCCGGATTATCAGGTGGTGAAGCGCCTGTGCCTGGGGAGCCTCCCCGCCGCGCTGATCACGCTGCTGATCCTTTCCCAGACGCATATGCAGCAGATCAAGAGCGGCATTGTCACTAGCGCGCTGGGTGGCGTCTTGGTCGTCACGGCGATCGCAACCCTCCTACGCGGGCGATTCCATCGCTGGGCCTTGGCTCGTCGCGTTGGCACCGCCGATCGCTTTACGCGTTGGCAGCCTCCGCTGACGGTTGCCGCGGGTGCGCTGCTAGGGGCGATGGTAACATTGACGTCCGTGGGTGCGGGGGCGATCGGCGCGACCTTGCTCCTTGCGCTCTATCCCCTCCGCATGCGGCTGCAACGGTTGGTGGCGACTGATATTGTCCACGCCGTGCCGCTTACCCTGATCGCCGGGCTTGGCCATTTGTGGATCGGCAATGTGAACGGCATGCTGCTCGCCAACCTGCTGATCGGATCAATCCCGGGCATCATCATCGGATCGCTGCTGGCGACGCGCGCATCGGATCGCGTGCTTCAGCCGTTGCTGGCGATCATCCTGGTTCTGGTGGGCTGGCGCCTTATCGCGGGATGAGGCAGCTTTGGAGGCCCGAGCCGGAATCGAACCGGCGTGCAAGGATTTGCAGTCCTCTGCGTAACCACTCCGCCATCGGGCCTCGGCGTGGGTGGCCGCAAATGTGCGGCTTTTGATGCAAAGTCAAGCGCGGCCATGTTGACCGATCCCAAGATTATCGCTCACGGGCGTGGAAAGCCGCTTGGCGTTGCTTGTCGCGTGATCTAGACGTTCCGGTAATGTCAGCGCTGTATTGTCATGCCAATACAGTTATGCCAATCGAGGTAGTATCGTGACCGAGCAGAATTTTTCATCGATGCGGGCCGCCATGGTCGAAAGCCAGCTTCGCACCAGCGATGTCGATGACCCACGGGTGATCGCCGTGATGGCGCGCGTGCCGCGGGAAGATTTCGTACCTGCTGAACGGCGCGCGATGGCCTATGTCGATCGTTCGATTCCGCTTTCTTCCGGCCGTGCGCTCAATCCGCCGCTGGCCACCGGACGGCTGCTCAAGGAAGCGCAGGTGGAAGAGGGTGATCGCGTTCTGCTCATCGGCGCGGCCACGGGATATAGCGCGGCGCTTCTGGCCGCTCTTGGCGCCCAGGTGACGGCAGTCGAGACGGAGGATGGCCCGCAATTGTCGGGCAATGGCGCCACGATCGTACGCGGCCCGTTGCAAGCGGGCTATCCGCAGGGCGCACCTTATGACATACTTTTCATTGATGGGGCGGTGCAGGAAGTGCCCGCGACGCTTGTCGGGCAGCTTGCCGATGGTGCGCGTGTGGTGACCGGTCTTGTCGAGCGCGGCGTTACACGCCTGTGCAGCGGGCGGGTGGTTTCCGGTATTCTGGGTCTTGTCAGCCTGACCGACCTTGAGATGGTCATCCTGCCCGGTTTTGCGGCGCCGGAGCGTTTCGTCTTTTAACCGGCTGGGGGGGTCATGACGGCAAAGCAGGTGTTTCTTCGGCACTCGGCCGCCACGGCTCTGCTGCTCCTCAACGCTGGGATCGCGCAGGCCGAAACCCTGCAGGGCGCGTTGGCAAAGGCTTATCGTTCCAACCCCACGCTCACCGGCACCCGGGCGCAGCAACGGGCGACGGATGAGACTGTGCCGATCCGCAAGGCGGATGGGCGGCCCAATATTGGCACCACCACCGAATATCAGGAGTTGCTGGTAAAGCCCGCGCGGTCCTTCCTCGCGCCTGATCGCTCGCTCGTCGGCACCGCTACGGTCAATGTTCCTATTTATCAGGGCGGCGCAGTCCGCAACGGGGTGAAGGCGGCGAAGGTGCGCGTGCAGGCGGGGCAGGCCAATTTGCGCGGGACCGAAGCATCGATCTTCTCTCAGGTTGTCGCCGCCTATATGGACGTGATCCGTGACAGCGCGGTCGTGTCACTCAATCTGGCGAATGTCAGCGCACTTGGCGTCAATTTGCAGGCAACGAACGACCGATTCGAAGTGGGCGATCTGACGCGCACGGACGTCGCCCAGTCCGAATCGCGGCTCGCGCTGGCCCGATCCAACCTGCAGACGGCGCAGGCGAACCTGATCGCCAGCCGCGAAAATTACATCGCCCTGGTTGGTGCCACGCCGGATGACTTGCAGCCGCCGCCGCCGCTCCCCGGCCTTCCCGCCACCCCGGAAACGGCGGTGCAGGTGGCGCTTGCCGACAATCCTGACCTTGTCGCCGCGAAAAAAGCGCGTGAAGCTGCTCGTTATGACGTGCGGGTGGCGAAGGCAGGCGTCCTCCCGACGCTGTCCGGTTTCGCGCAGGGCAGTTATACCCATTATCTGGGATCACTTGATGACCCGACCGATCCGTCGCAGCTGAACAAGCAGGTGGTTGCGGGAGCGACGTTGCGCCTTCCGCTTTATCAGGGCGGCCGGCCCGGCGCGCAGGTGCGCCAGAACCAGGCGCTCGAATCGCGGGCGATGGAGCAGGAGATTGAGGTTGAGCGTGGCGTCATCGCTCAAACGCGGTCTGCCTATGCGAGCTGGCAGGCATCGCTGCAAAGCATCGAATCCAACCAGAAGGCGGTCGAGGCGGCCAATCTGTCGCTTGAAGGGGTGCGCGCGGAAAATTCCGTGGGCAGCCGCACCATCCTGGACATATTGAATGCGGAACAGGAAGCGCTCAACGCCAAGGTGCAGTTGGTGTCCGCTCGCCGCAATGCCTATGTTGCGGGCTTCAGTCTGCTGGCCGCGATGGGCCATGCGGAAGCGGACGACCTCAGCCTGGAAGCAGGCACGCTCTATGATCCCATGGTTAATTATGATCGGGTCAAGGGCAAGTGGTTCGACTGGAATTTCGGTCCCGCACCCAAGCCGGAAGCGACCAGAACCGTTGACACGCCTGCACAAAATGCCAATGTGCCTGCTGGTTTGGCGCAACAACCTTAAGGTTAACAGGGGTTATTCATGGGCGACATGAGCAAGGAACCCTCGATGGAGGACATTCTTTCGTCCATCAAGCGCATCATTGCCGAGGAAGGCGAGGAGGCTGCGCAGGCGGCGTCGCGCCGGGGTAAATCCGACGCCGCACCCAAGCAGGCTGCCGAACCCGCCGAACCCGCGGTCGAGGAAGTGCTGGAACTGACTGACGAGGTTGGAGCGGAGGAGCCGATGCCTGCCCACAAGACTGGCCGTGCAACGCAGGTCGAAGCGCCGGTTGAGGAAAGCTCAATCCTCTCGGTTGAAAGCGAAGTGGCCGCGCGGCATTCGCTTTCGGCGCTTTCGTCCATGCTGGTAACGCCCAAGGATGGCGAGGATAACACGCTGGATGGTCTGGTCCGGTCCATGTTGAAGCCGATGCTGAAGGAATGGCTGGACGCCCGCCTTCCCGCGTTGGTGGAAGACATGGTGGCAAAGGAAATCGCCCGCATCACTGGCCGCTGATCTCGCAGGCTCTCCGCGTTCCAACTTATCGCGCATTGGCTCGGTTGACGCCTGCAAGGCGGTAAAAGCGCTGGAATGGTCAGGGAAGGGGCTTTAAGGCGCCTTTCCATGACCGAACTGCCCAAGACCTTCGACCCCGCCGAAATCGAATCCCGCTGGTATGCCCATTGGGAAGAAAAGGGCTTGTTCCGCCCGGAACGCCCCGATGCCGAACCCTTCACCATCGTCAATCCGCCGCCGAATGTGACCGGCAGCCTGCATATCGGCCATGCGCTCGACAACACGCTTCAGGACATCGTGATCCGGTACGAGCGGCTGCGGGGCAAGGACGCGCTGTGGGTCGTGGGAACTGACCATGCGGGCATCGCGACCCAGATGGTCGTTGAGCGGCAGATGGAGGCGCGGCAGGACAAGCGCACCAACTACACGCGCGAGCAGTTCCTCGAGAAGGTCTGGGAGTGGAAAGCCGAGAGCGGCGGCGCGATTACGCGCCAGTTGCGGCGGCTTGGCTGCTCGATGGACTGGGCCAATGAGCGCTTCACCATGGATGAGGGCTTTTCGAAGACCGTCATCAAGGTGTTCGTGGAACTTCACGAGCGCGGTCTGCTCTATCGTGACAAGCGGCTGGTGAATTGGGATCCGCGTTTCCGCTCTGCGATTTCTGACCTTGAGGTCGAGACGCAGGAAGTGAAGGGCGGCTTCTGGCATTTCCGCTATCCGCTGGCCGATGGCGTGAAGCTGGCCAATGGTGCTGATCATATCGTTGTTGCGACAACCCGGCCGGAGACGATGCTGGCCGACATGGCGGTGGCGGTGCATCCTGACGATCCACGCTACAAGGACGTGATCGGCAAGGATATTCTCCAGCCGATCACGGGGCGGCGCTTCAAGGTGGTGGGTGACGAGCATGCTGACCCGGAACTGGGGTCGGGCGCGGTCAAGATCACGCCGGGGCATGACTTCAACGATTTCGAAGTGGGCAAGCGGGCGGGCTTCCGCGCGGCCGAGATGCTCAACATGTTCGATGCCGATGCCAATGTCGTGCAGACGGCAGATGGATTGATACCGGAGCGCTTCCTGGGGCTACACCGATTCAAGCGCGATGGCGTCGATGGCGCCCGCGAACTGGTCGTTGCGGAGATGAAGGCGCTGGGGATGCTGGTGCCGCATGTCACTAAGAACAAGGACGGCGAGGAGGTCGAAGCCGATTTCGAGCCGCGTACCATCCAGACGCCTTTTGGCGATCGTTCCGGCGTGGTGATCGAACCGTGGCTGACCGATCAATGGTATGTCGATGCCGAGAAGTTGGCTGTCGCGCCAATGCAGGCGGTGCGCGACGGGCGGATCGAGATCGTCCCCAAGACGTGGGAAAAGACCTTCTTCAACTGGATGGAGAATATCCAGCCCTGGTGCGTATCGCGCCAGCTTTGGTGGGGGCATCAGATTCCCGCCTGGTATGATGAGGATGGCAATCCCTATGTCGCGGAAAGCGAGGAGGAAGCGCAGGCGCTTGCCGGCAACAAAAAGCTGGTTCGCGATCCCGATGTGCTCGACACATGGTTTTCCTCGGCGCTCTGGCCTTTCGGCACGCTGGGTTGGCCCGAGCAGGGCGAGACGCTGTCGCGCCATTATCCCAACGACCTGTTGATTTCCGGCTTTGACATCCTGTTTTTCTGGGATGCGCGCATGGCGATGCAGGGGATGGAGTTCATGGGCGATGTGCCTTGGCGCAAGCTCTACCTCCATGGGTTGGTGCGTGCGGCGGACGGGCAGAAAATGTCCAAGTCCAAGGGCAATGTCGTCGATCCGCTGGGCCTGATCGACAAGTTCGGCGCCGACGCGCTGCGTTTCTTCATGTCCGCCATGGAAAGCCAGGGCCGCGACGTGAAGATGGATGAGAAGCGGGTCGAGGGTTATCGCAACTTCGCGACCAAGCTTTGGAACGCGGCGCGCTTCCTGCAATCCAACGGTGTCACCGCATCGAGCAGCCATGAAGCGCCTGCCGCCGCGGCGCCGGTCAACCGCTGGATCATTGCCGAGACGGTGGCGACCGTTCAGGCGATCGACACCGCCATGACCGAGCTGCGCTTCGACGCAGCAGCGAATGCCATCTATCATTTCGTCTGGGACCAGTTTTGCGATTGGTACATCGAACTTACCAAGGGTTCGATGGACGATGAGACAAAGGCTGTCGCGGGCTGGGCGTTCGACCAGATCCTCGTCATGCTCCACCCCTTCATGCCCTTCATCACCGAAGAGCTGTGGAACCTGACCGGCACGCGCGAGACGGAATTGATCGTCGCTCGCTGGCCGCAGGCGCTCTATGCCGTCGATAGCGAGGCGCAGGCAGAAATTGACTGGCTGATCCGCTTGATCAGCGCGATGCGCACGGCGCGAACGGAACTGAACGTGCCGCCGGGCGCCAAGCTGAAGGTCGTTGTCAGCGAAGCGTCGGAAGAAACGCGACGCCGCATCGATCGGCAGGGGGCGGCCCTGGCGCGCTTGGGACGGGTGGAGAGCCTGTCCTTTGGCGATAGCGTAGCTGGTGGCGCGGCGCAGATCGTTGTCGATGAGGCGACCTTCATCCTCCCGCTGGAGGGCGTGATCGACATCGCTGCGGAAAAGGCGAGGCTGGCAAAGGCTCTCGCCGCTGCGGAAAAGGAACGGGATTCGCTTTCCGGGCGTCTTTCCAATCCGAGTTTCGTGGAAAAGGCCAAGCCCGAGGCGGTGGCCAAGGCGCGTGAAGATCATGCCGAGAAAACCGCGGAGGCGGACAGGTTGGCGGCGGCGCTGGATCGTCTGGCCTGATCGGTTAATGATGAAGCGCTTAGGGGAGGGCAAGAATGGCGGCAGGGAAGCGTGAAACAAGGGACCTGGTAAACGGGCCTATCGCGTCGTCCTTGCTGGTCTTTGCCGTGCCGACGCTGGCGTCCAATGTGCTTCAGTCGTTGAATGGATCGATCAACGCGATCTGGGTCGGCCGCTTTCTGGGCGCGCAGGCTCTTGCCGCCACGGCCAACGCGAACATCACCATGTTCCTGATGTTTTCCATCGTGTTCGGATTCGGCATGGCATCGACCGTGGTGATCGCCCAGGCGGCGGGTCGGGGCGATATGGATGCCGCCCGCCGGTCCTTCGGGTCAGCGACGGGCTTTTGCACCATATTGGGCACCGTTGTCGCTGCGGCCGGATGGGCTGCATCGCCCGCAATGTTGCACCTGCTGGGAACGCCTGCCGAAGCATTTGACATGGCGCTGATCTATCTGCGCGTGATTTTCATTGCGATGCCCGCGACGTTGATCAGCGTCATGATGATGATGGGATTGCGGGGCGCTGGGGACGCGCGCACTCCGTTGATCTTCATGTTCGTCAGCGTCGGGATCGATCTGGTGCTGAACCCGGTATTCATCCTTGGGCTGGGGCCGATTCCGGCGATGGGCATCGGCGGATCAGCGGCGGCCACGGCGGCCGCCGGCATCGCCAGCCTGCTTGGCCTGATCTTCTATGTCTATGCCAAGGACCTGCCGCTGCGTTTGCGAGGGCAGGAGCTGCGCTATCTGATCCCGGCGCCGGACCAATTGCGTATCCTGCTGGGCAAAGGGTTGCCGATGGGGCTTCAGATGATCGTCATGTCGGCGGTTGGCCTGATGATCATCGGTCTGGTTAACCGCGAAGGGCTTATCGTTACGGCGGCTTATGGCGCGGCGCAGCAGATCTGGACCTATTTGCAGATGCCTGCGATGGCCATGGGTGCGGCTGTCAGCGCCATGGCGGCGCAAAATATCGGTGCGGGCCGGTGGGACAGGATTGGCCGGATTACCGCTTATGGATTGGGCTATCTGCTGCTGATTACGGGCGCGATGATTGGCGTGATCCTGTTGTTTCACGCGCCGTTGCTCTCGCTCTTCCTTGGCGACAACAGGGCCGCGATCGATGCCGCCTGGAAAATGCAGTTGCTTGCGACCTGGAGCTATATGCTGTTCGGCGCGACGATGATCCTGTTCGGGGTGATGCGGGCGAATGGCGTCGTGGTGAGGCCGCTATTGATCCTTACCGTTACGTTGTTCGGCGTTCGCCTTGGCTTTTATCACTTCAGCTATCCGTATCTGGGCGCCAATGCCTTGTGGTTGAGCTTCCCTGTGAGTTCGGGATCAGCCCTTCTGATTGCAGGTCTCGCCTATCTGCAGGGCGGCTGGCGCAAGGCGACGCTGCTCGTCCCCGTGCATGAGGAAGAGTGCCGGGAAAGCATCAGCGCGGAGAGTGAACCCGCAGGGCGGTTCGCACCTGCGGGCTGACGCTTATCGTCCTTGGCTGCGCCAGCGGGTGATGGTGCGGTCGAGAATGTCTGCCTCTCCACCGGACTGACGCCAAAGATCCGTGAAGCTCGGATCGCCCGATGCGGGCCGCCGGTGCTCCTCCAGATTGTCCAGCGCGACGCGGATGGGCACTGCGACACCCTCACCGCAGATGATCGCCTCGCGATTACGCAGCGCGGGAATGGAGTCGAGGAAGCCGCGTGCGCCTTCGGGCATGGCGGCCTTCACGAATGCTTGGTCGCGATCATTGTTGAGGCGCATGGAAATGATGGTGCCGCATTGCGACAGCACGCCTTCGGCGAGGTCTGACGGTCGCTGCGTGATGAGGCCGAGCGATACGCCATATTTACGACCTTCCTTGGCTATGCGCTCCAGGATGCGGCGGACGGCCTGGCCGGTGCCGGTGGTTGTGCTGGGAATATAGCGGTGCGCCTCTTCGCAGACGAGCAGGATCGGCCGCTGAGCCTCGTCCCGCGCCCAGATGGCATAATCGAAGACCAGACGGGACAGTACCGATACCACCACGGAGGTGATGTCCGACGGCATGGCCGACACGTCGATGATCGAAATCGGCTTCCCGCCCGATGGCAGGCGGAAGATCTTTGCCAGAAATTCCTGCATCGTGTCCGCGACGAGCATGCCTGAGAACATGAAGCTGTAACGCGGGTCCGCCTTGATCTCGTCGATCTTGGTCTTGAGCCGCATATAGGGGAGGGCGCCCGTGCCCTTGTCGAGTTTCCCCATCTCATTTTGCAGGATGTTGGTGAGGTCCGACAGCAGGTAGGGGATAGGCGAATCGACGGTCAGCCTGCCGATGCTTTCCGCGAGCCGGTTCTTCTGCCGCGCGGCGAGCAGGCATTTTGCCAGAATGTCGCAGTCGACCGTGCGATCGGAGCCTTCGGAGGTGACGAAAACCTCGCAATGCTCCTCGAAATTCATCAGCCAGTAGGGCAGAGCGAGGTTGCCTACGTCGAAGACCGCGCCATTCTGGGCAAAGGCCGCCCCATATTCGCCATGCGGATCGACCATCACGATATGGCCTTCGGGCGACAGGTCGCAAATGCGGTGAAGAATGAGAGCGGCGCTGGTGGATTTGCCCGTACCGGTCGAACCCAGCAGGGCGAAATGTTTGCCCAGCATCGAGTCGACATAGAGCGCGGCACGCGTGTCCGTCGTGGGATAGACGGTGCCGATCTGCACATGGGGCCGGTCATCGGCGGCGTAGATCTGCTGCATGTCGGCGCTGGATACGGGGAAAATTTCTGTGCCCGGTGCAGGATAGCGGGTGACGCCGCGACGGAAGTGATGAATGCGACCGGTAAGCGGTTCCTCGTCACCTTCGCCCAGAAAATCGACGTCAGCGATGATCAGGCCGCTGTCCTGCCGATCCATCGTCATGGAGCGCACGCTGGCGATAAGCCATGCACTGCCCACACGCATTTTCACTTGGCTGCCGACTTGCCCCGCCATTGCCGTGCAGGGGTCGCTGTCATGGGCCAGCGTCGCGATGGAGGCCGCGTCGATCAGCACTTTGGAACTGGAACCCGCTATCTGAAAAACCGCGCCCATGGCGTTGGCTGCGGCAGGCTTCGGTTGGCCGTGCGTGAATTCGGCAGCTCCCGGCATGTGGCTCATACACCCCCCTTGAATCTCATTTCCGGCGCGCGCTGCCGGAATTCGGCCTGCCTGTGTAGCCGTACATAGGTAAAGAAATGGCTTATCGCCGATGTTTTGCGCCTGCGATCGCGCGACCCTGTTAACCCCGCTATCGCCACATTCCGCCGCGCGTTCGGGCACCTGCTCTGGCGCGAATCGTTCGCCATGCGTATCGGCCGCTGACTGCCGTAAGATCAGGATATGCATTTGACCCAGTTGATGACGGCCGATGCGGCGCGCCGATCCGATGCGATTTCCATAGCTCGGGTGATCTGCATATTGGGTGTGGTCTATGTGCACGCCTGGACCGGGTTGAACGGTCATGACCTGGAAATCGCCCGCGGCACACCGCAGGAAAATCTGCGCTGGCTGCTCATGGAAATATTCGGGCGCAGCGCAGTGCCGTTACTGGGCGTCATTTCGGGGTGGCTGGTGGCGGGATCGTCCCGCGCGCAGAGCTGGTTCCGTCATGTGCTGCAAAAGGCGCGGACGATCCTGTTGCCAATGATCCTGTGGAATGGCCTTGGCATCTTGCTGGTATCCGGCGCGGCGTGGTCCCTTGGGTTGTCAGCGCCCGTGCCGGTGTCGTTTGACTGGCTGTTTCAGGAGCTGTTCGTCGTGACCCGGAACCCGGACATCAACGTGCAGATGCCGTTCCTGCGCGACTTGTTCCTGTGCATGGTCGTTGCTCCGCTGCTGCTTCGCCTGCCCAATCGCGTGCTGATTGCCGTTGCTGCTGTCGCAGCGGTCGCCCAACTTGCGGGTTGGGGGCCGCCGGTGCTGATGCGCCCGGCGATCCTGTTCTTCTTCGTGCTGGGCATGATGGCCCGGCGAACCGGGCTGGCGGAGCGGGTTGCGGGACTGGGTTGGGCCGCAGCGGCCATCCCTTTCCTGTTGCTCATGGCCGTGCAGCTTCATTTTTCCCTGCAAGCGGCGCAGGGATCGGCCATAGGCGTCGGCTTGCTTGACCTTGCCGTGCGTGTTGCGGCGGCCACCTGTTTCTGGCGGCTGTCCTGGGGGCTGGCGGGAAGCCCCGTGCGGGGAATGCTGTTGAGGATCGAGCCTTTCGCCTTTCTGCTATTCTGTTCGCATCTGATCCTGATCTGGCTGGGCGGGCCGTTGCTGGGCGTGTTGTTCGGGAAGCTCGGTTCGCCCTTCTATCCCGCTTATCTGTTGATTCAGCCCTTGCTGGTCCTGATCGCGGTATTGCTGTTGGGATCGCTCCTCAGCCGTGCCTGGCCCGGTCTGGCCAAGGTGCTGAGTGGAGGACGCTTGCAGGGAGCTTCGGCGGTCAGCTAATCGCCTTGGCGGCGGCCATGGCGATTTCCAGGCTACGCTTGCGGGCACTGAAATCATGGATTTGCCCGCCGATGATCAATTCATCGACACCCGTCCGCTCTACGAAAGCGGCAAGATCCTCTTGGACCTTGTCCTGCGGGCCGATCGACGTGGCGCTCAGGACATCCGAAAGCATCGCCTGCGCGCCGGGTGGCAGGCTTTCGAAATAGCCGGGCACGGGTGGTTGTAACTTGCCCGGCTGCCCCGTGCGGAGACGAACGAAGGCCTGTTGCATGGAGGTGGCGAGCAGCTGCGCTTCTTCCATGCTATCCGCCGCGAATATATTATAGCCTGCCATCACATAGGGGCGATCAAGCTGGGCCGATGGCCTGAAGTCGCGACGGTAAACCGCGATCGCGTCCTCAAGCGCGCCAGGAGCGAAATGGGAGGCGAAGGCATAGGGCAGGCCCAGCGCGGCGGCGAGTTGGGCGCCGTAGAGGCTGGACCCGAGGATCCAAAGTGGCACATCTTCGCCCGCGCCGGGCGTCGCCTGAAAGCCGAGCCTTCCGTCACCCGCGAAATAGGCCTGCAATTCCAGCACGTCGCGCGGAAATTCATCCGGCCCACCGGAAAGCGTGCGGCGCATGGCCTGAGCCACCCGCTGGTCCGATCCGGGCGCGCGGCCTAGCCCAAGGTCTACTCGACCGGGGAAAAGCGCTGCGAGCGTACCGAACTGTTCGGCTATCAGCAGGGGGGCATGGTTGGGGAGCATGATGCCGCCCGAACCTATGCGGATGGTCGATGTCGCCTGTCCGATATGCGCCAGCACTACCGAAGTTGCGGCCGATGCGATGCCCGGCATGCCGTGATGTTCGGCAACCCAATAGCGATGGAAGCCGAGTTGTTCAGCATGAACGGCGAAGGCCGCGGCGTTGACGAGGGCTTTGCCAACGGTGCTTCCTTCAATGACGGGGACGAGGTCCAGAACGGAAAAACGGATCATTGCCCGGATATGGGGCGATGATCCGTTTTATTTCAATACCTAGATGTTAGCTAAGATCAGCCTACGCGGCCGAACCCCTGCGACGGTGGTTCGGATCGGCGGCCAAATGTGGCGGGGCGACGTGCGACTAACGGATTGGAGTCGTGATCGAGGAGGGACATTGTCTCGGTAAAGCAGGGCCGCAAACTGACGACAACCTCGATCAATTCGTCAGGACCCTCGCGTGTTTCGACGCAGCGGCGCGCGACCATTTCAATGCGTTCGGCCATGCTGCTCAAGCGATGGGCGCCAAATTGAGCCGATTCGCCCTTCAATGTGTGAGCGGGCGTGACGAGCGCGATGGCATTGCGTTCGCGGATCGCCTGCTCGATCGCGCCAATGGCCTTGTCGCCATCCTCGCGAAAATAGCTGAGAATCCGGAGAAATGCGCTGCCCAGTTCCGACCGGGACTTTGCCAGATCGGCCTGATTGACCAGTTCTGCCTCTTGATACGACACCCTGTCACACTCCCTGTTTCGACTTCAGCATAGAAGCCGCGCGTAAACAGCAGGTTAAGCGGAGGCGTCAGAACAAGGTTGGCGTCAGGATTTACGCGACAATTCAAAGCGATCGCCAGCAGCGGCGGAGAAATTCCAGCCATGCTGCCGGGTAAGCGCCTCCAATTCGCGGGCGGCGTTGGGGTCGTCCGCTTCGACCGTTACCGCATTGGCCGACCGCATCGCGCGGGCGGCGCGCAATGCGGGCCAGGGGCATTTCATTCCCCTGGCATTCACATAGGCGGTATCATTTGGTGGCATAGGGATTGCGCGCGCTGCGCAACGTAAGGCGCACGGGCACCGCGCCGAAGCCCAGTTCCTTGCGGATGCCGTTGACGAGATAGCGCCGGTAGCTTTCCGGTAGTTCGTCCAGACGGGTGCCGAATAGCACGAAGGTGGGCGGGCGGGTCTTGTTCTGGGTGATGTAGCGGAGCTTGATCCGCTTGCCGCCGGGGGCGGGGGGCGGGTTGGCCTCCAGCGCGCGTTCGAACCAGCGGTTGAGAATGCCGGTAGAGACGCGCTGCGACCAGGCGGTGCGGGTTTCGAAAGCGACGCGGATGAGGTCGTCCAGACCTTTGCCAGTCGCGCCGGAGACGGTCATGATGGGAACGCCGCGTATCTGCGCAAGGCCGTCGGACAGCGCCTGCTTGATGCCCTGATACAAGGCGGAGCCATGTTCCACCGTGTCCCATTTGTTGAGCGCGACGACGAGGGCGCGGCCTTCTTCCAGCACCTTGTCGGCAATGCGCAGGTCCTGCGCCTCCAGCCCGCGCGTGGAATCGAGCAGAAGCACGACGACTTCGGCGAAGTTCACAGCGTTCAGACCGTCCGAAACGGCGAGCTTTTCGAGCTTGTCCTGAACCTTCGCGCGCTTGCGCATGCCAGCGGTGTCGATCAGGCGGACGGGGCGGGGTTCAGCCTCCTCATTGCGGGGGTCTGTCCACGTCCAGTCCACTGCGATGCTGTCGCGGGTGATGCCTGCTTCGGGGCCGGTGAGCAGACGGTTTTCGCCGAGCAGCCGGTTGATGAGGGTCGATTTGCCCGCATTAGGACGGCCAACGATGGCCAGCTTGAGCGGCGCGGCCTCCAGATCGGCCTCGCTCGGTTCGGCTTCCTCTTCTTCCTCATCCTCCCGGTCGATATAGGGGAGGAGCGCCTGGAACAGGTCGGCAAGTCCCTGACCATGTTCGGCGGAAAAGGGGATGGGGTCGCCCAGGCCCAGGCTGAATGCCTCCATCACGCCGTCGTCACCGGCCTTGCCCTCGGCTTTGTTGGCCATCAGCACGACGGGCGCGTCGCCTTCGCGCAGCCAGCGGGCAATTTCCTCGTCCAACGGGGTGATGCCAGCGCGTGCATCGACGACGAACAGGGCGACATCGGCATTTTCGACCGCCGCCTGCGTCTGCATGCGCATCCGGCCGGGGAGGGTCTGAGGATCCTCGTCCTCATAACCGGCGGTGTCGATGATGGTGAAATCGACGCCGAGCAGGTTCGCTTGCCCTTCCCGCCGATCGCGCGTGACGCCGGGCTGGTCATCGACCAGCGCCAGCTTCTTGCCGACGAGCCGGTTGAAGAGGGTGGACTTGCCCACATTGGGCCGCCCTACAATGGCAACTGTGGGCAGCATGATAGCCCGTTTCCTTTAAAATGACGGTGCTCCTGCGCAGGCGGGAGCCCAGTCCAAACGGCGGATCTGGGCTCCCGCCTGCGCAGGAGCACGCTTATCTAACATCATCTAAGGCGTTAACGAAACGCCGTCAGCTTGCCGTTGTCAGCAAGGATATAAAGCATGTTGTTGGCGACAACGGGGGAAAGCGACATGGACTTGTCCATATCAACTGCCGATTGAACGGCGCCCGTCGCCGGATCGACATAGTTGAGATCGCCATGGGTGGATACCAGGATCAGGCGACCGCCTGCCAGAACGGGACCTGTCCAACGGATGGCGTTCGCCTTCTTCTTTTCCTTTTCCCAGCGGCGAAGCTGGCTGATCCAGCGAATCTTGCCGGTCGCGCGGGCGACGCAGAGCAGCTTTGCATCGCTGGTCACGACGAATACCCATTCGCCCGCAACCCACGGCGTCGAGATGCCCGCAATATTGATTTCCCACAGGCGTTGGCCGCTCACCAGCTCATAGGAAGCCATGCGGCCACCCTGACCGATGGCGAAGACGCGGCCACGGTCGATAACCGGATTGGCATCAATGTCGGTGAGGGAAGCGACGGCCGTCGAGATGCTGGTGCGCGACAGGGCGTCGCCCCAGAGGGTGCGGCCATTTTCATAACGGTAGGCAGTGAGTTCGCCCGAGCTATAGCCCGCGATCACAGTGCCCTGCGCAGCGGCGGGGGCGGCGACGCCGAACACGCCGGTCACCTGCAACGTGCCACTGTCGGTCCACTGCACTTCGCCATCGCTCTGGTTGAGCGCGAAAATCTGGTTGTCCTGTCCCATGACATAGACATGGCCGTTGGCGAGCGTCGGTGCGCCGCGCAGCGGGCCGCCGGGGCGCTTCTTCCACAGGATGGAGCCGTTTGCGGCGCTGAGCGCGGCCACGTCGCCCACGCCGGTGCTGGCATAGACCTTGTCATCGACGATGCTGACGCCGCCGCCGAACAAGGCCCGGCCGCTGCCTTCGGCGGGCAGGGCAGTCTGCCAGAGCTTCGCGCCGGTCGCGGCATCGAAGGCGATGACATGGGCGCCCGCGTCGATGACGTAGAGCTTCCCATTGGCGATCACGGGTGAGGAGGCGAGACGCGCGCGAGGCGTGCTGCCCTCGATCGAGCTGGTCCAGGCCGTGGCGGGCGAGGTGCTCAGCGCAAGGTTGCCCATCGCCTTGGCAGGGCTGCCGCCCGGCTGCGACCATTGGTCGTTGGCATAGGCTTCGGGTAGTGACACGGGCACATCGGCCAGGGTCGGATCGACCTCGACGCCTTGCTCGTTGGTCAGGATGGATACGCGGTTGCCGACCACGGGGGTCTTGGGTCCGCCCTTCTTGCCCCCGACGATACCGCAGCCCGCCAGTAGCGCGACCATCGCGGCGACGGTCAGGGCCCGGCGCGTGCCCGCAAATTTCGTCATGCTGTGCATCCCCATGCGCTTATCTTCATCCCTGTCCCGGTACGGTCGGCGTTTCGACTGCATCTATGCCCAATAAGCCAGCCATCTGTCGCGCGCGTGAACGGATCGACTGAGGCACGGTGGCATCCTTTGCCATCGCTGCGAACAGCGGGCCAGCAAGATCGGGCTTGCGCATCTTCATATAGGATATGGCGACCAGTTCGCCCGCGCTGCCGAACCATGGCGCGCCTTCAACGGCGAGGGGCTTGAGGCGATCGACCACCTGTTGCGGCTGAAGCGTCTCGAACTCGAGCGTGGTCTGGCGGATCAGGGCTAGGTCGCGATAGGGCTGATCAAGCGAGCTGTCCGCAGCCATTGCCTTGTAAGCGGCGATCGCGGCCTTGTTGTCGCCCTTGCGAGCGGCGACACCAGCCTTCACGAGCAGGGCTGACGCGCGGAAGCCGGGCTGGCTGGCGTCGGTCAGCGTGTCGAGTTGCTTCGCATCCGGGGTCCCGCCGCCCGCGGCGGCCGAGATGACCTTGTCCATTTCCTCGGACACGGCTTGCGATTGAGTGGCGCTGTAATGCTGCCAATAAAGCCATGCCGCAAAGGCAACGAGGCCGATGACCACGGCTGCGACGATCAAGCGGCCAAAGCGCTGCCAGAAGGTCAGCAATTGGTCCTGACGCACGGCCTCGTCGACCTCGCGCATGAATGCTTCGCTATTTTGCGGCGTCAGGGCCACGTGGGTCTCCAGATATGCGTCAGAAAAAGCTCGCGGAAGGCGCGATCAATAGCGGCGGTGGCGCTTAGCGCAAATCACTTTTTGGGGCGATAGACCTGATCTGCGGTGGGAAAGCTGCGATTGCGCACTTCGGTGGCGTATCGCTCGGCTGCGCCGCTGATGGTGTCGGCGATATTCTCATAGCGTTTGACGAAGCGCGGCGTGCGTTCGAACATGCCCAGCATGTCCTCGGCGACCAGCACCTGGCCATCGCAATGGGCGGATGCGCCGATGCCGATGACGGGGATGTCGAGGCTGTCGGTGATGGCGATGGCGAGATCTTCCATGACGCCTTCGAGGACCACCGCGAAAGCGCCAGCCTGCGCGACGGCGCAGGCGTCATCCATGATCTTGGCATGTTCTTCCTGGCTTTTTCCGCGAGCGCCATAGCCGCCCAGTGCGTTGACGGCCTGGGGGGTGAGGCCGACATGCGCCATGACGGGGATGCCGCGCTGGGTGAGGAAGGCGATGGTTTCCGCCATGGCTTGCCCGCCTTCCAGCTTTACGGCTGCGCAGCCGGTTTCGGCCATGACGCGGCTGGCGCTGGCGAAGGCTTGGGCGGGCGAGGCTTCGTAGCTGCCGAAGGGCATGTCGACGAGGACGAGGCTGTGATAGCTGCCGCGGACGACGGCGGCGCCATGGGCGATCATCATGTCGAGCGTGACGGGAAGCGTTGAAGGCAGGCCGTAGATGACCTGGCCCAGCGAATCGCCGACGAGCAGCATGTCGCAATGCGGATCGAGAAGCTGCGCCTGCCGGGCGGTGTAGGCGGTCAGCATCACCAACGGCTCGTCCGTCTTCCCTTCGGCCTTGCGGCGCTGGATGGCGGGGACGGTCAGCCGCTTCATCGGCGCGGGCGTGGGATTGGCGCGGCTGGTGGAGGTGTCGAGCGTGAAGGTGGTGGACATGAAGGCGATGTACCCCAGTGGGGTGGCAGGCGCAAATCGGGTTGTAATTCCGTCATCCCAGCGGAAGCTGGGATCTCCTTGGACCAGGCTTTGCCTGAGATCCCAGCTTTCGCTGGGATGACGAACCCCTGTACCAAAAAGAACGGGAGCGGCGGGCCTGTGCCGCTCCCGCAGGGGGTGAACATCGTTACGGGATCAGAACGAGAATTTGATCGTCCCGCCCCAAGTCCGGGGATCGCCAGGCTGGCCAGCGATCAGGCCGGTGTTGCCGGGAGCGACTTGCAGATTTTCGATATAGTTGACGTCGAAGGCGTTGCGGACCCAGCCGAAGACGTCGAACCCTTCGCCGCGGAAGCCTGCGCGGAAGTTGGTGAGCGCGTAGCCCTTTACTTCGGTGTAGCGCGAGGGCGAGGCGTTGGAGTTCCAGCGCGAGCGGTAATTGCCGTCCACGCCCAGATAGAGCTGACCTTCCTTCGCCAGCAGCGTGACCGGGATGTTATATTCCGCGCCGTAGGAGAAGGCCCATTTCGACACGCCGGGCAGGTCCTGGCCGGAGATGTCGCACTGGCGGGGGCTCGCCGCGCCCGGAACGCCCGGCTGCGAGTAATCGGGCGTAGCTCCGGAAGGCTGTGACGGTCCGCCGGACAGTTCAGGCGGGCAGGGTGCGTTGGTGAACTTCTTATATTTGGCGTCGGTGTAGGCCGCGTTGGCATAAGCGGTGAAGCGGTCGCTGGCGACTACCTTGAAGTCCGCTTCGATGCCCTGCGACCGGACCTTTTCCGCATTGGCGAGGTAGCCGCGCACAGTGCCGAACTGGCCGCCGTTCACAGTCGCCTGGAAATCCTTGATCGTGGTGCGGAAGGCCGAGATGTTGAAGGTCGCGCGGCGATCCCACAGCTGGGTCTTGAGCCCGACTTCGAAATGCTGGACCGATTCCGGCTTCACGGTTGCGGCGTCATAGTTGACCGTATTGTCCAGGTTGAGCGGCAAGCCGTTCTGGTTGATGCCCAGTGTCTTGAAGCTCTTGGCATAGGTCGCATAGGCGAGGACGTCCCGCGCGAACTTGTAGTTGACGTTGAAGTCGTAGGTGAAGTTCCACGCGCTGTCCGATGGCGCACTCACCTGCGGCTGATAGACGCCGCACTGCTGCGATGTACCCGCAATCGTGCCGGGCGCCGCGGGCGTGGTGCAGCTGATGGTCTGACCCTGCGCGTTCGTCACGACACGCTGGTAGAAGCCCGACTTTTTATCATAGTTGAGCCGGAGGCCGGGCTGGATCGTCAGCGCGTCGGTGACTTTCCAGCTGAGCTGACCGAACAGCGCGGCGCTTTCGCTCTTGAGCCACTGCGTGTTGCTGGCGGTGAGGCCCGCGAGCGTTGCGGGGTTGTTGGCCGGGTTCAATGGGTCGGCCGAGGGTGCAAGGCTCCACTTGGCGGCTGCTGCCCCCTGCTGCTCCGTGCCCTGCGTGTCGATCCGCTGCTTGAAGCCGAAGAGGCCGACTACGAAGTCGATCTTCTGGCTTTCGTAATTGTAGCGGAATTCCTGGCTATACTGGTTCTGTTGCGAGGGGTTTTGCGATTTGGACACAATCGGCAGGCCCGTAAAGTCGCGGTCATTTTCCGGCTTCCAGTCCCAGAAGCGCCAAGCGGTGACCGAGGTCAGCGTGCCGGGGCCGACGTCCCACTTCACCCGCGCCGAAACGCCGCCAATCTTGTTGCCAGCGTTCAGATTGCTGTCGAGGTCGGACAGGCGGTCATAGGGATTGCGGCTGGGCACGACATAGCCCTGCGCTGCGGCGAGAGCGTCATATTGACGGTTCAGCGGGCGCTGCGTGCGGCCGACGCGGACGAAGGTGGTGCCGCAGCATTCGGGGTCCTGCTTGCTATAGTCGCCTGACAGGGTGATGCTGAAATCGTCGTTGGGCTGGAACAGCAACTGGCCACGCAATCCCAGATTGTCCTGCTCGTTGATCCAGCGCTGCGAGGTGACGTTGTAGAGCGTGCCCCTGCGGCTGGTCGCGGCGACCGCGAGGCGGGCGGCGACTGTGTCGGAAAGCGGGCCGGAGATGGCGGCCTTTGCCTGCCGGTAATTGAGGTTGCCGACGCTGAGTTCCGCACGGCCTTCGAAATCGAAGGTCGGTTGGTTGGTCGTGATGTTGATCGCGCCCGCCGTCGTGTTCTTGCCGTAGAGCGTGCCCTGCGGGCCGCGCAGCACTTCGACCTGGTTCACATCCAGAAAGTCGAAAGTCGCGGCGGCGACGCGGGAATTGTAGACGTCATCGACATAGATGCCGACGCCCTGCTCGAAGCCATCGCTGGTAAGGCCGAACGGCACCCCCAGACCACGGATGTTGACCGAGGTGTTGCGCGGATTGGTGGTATAGACCTGCAAGGTCGGCGCAAGCTGCTGGAGCTTCACGACGTTGAAGTTGCCGGTCGCTTCGATGCTGTCGCCGCGAATGACGGAGATCGCCAGCGGCACTTCCTGCGCCGTTTCCGCGCGGCGGCGGGCGGTGACGATGATCACGTCGCCGCGAGGATTGGCGGGCTGTTCGGCCGCGTCCGTGGCCGGGACTGCTGCATCGGCAACTGGCGCAGGCACTTCCTCGGCATGGACGCTGGACGCAAAGATGGATGCGCTCGCCACACCGGCGAGCAACAAAGAACGCGCAATCATAAAAATTCCCCTTCCGGAGGTCCGGTGAATGTTGATCGCGGCGTTTCCGGTTGGCCGGTCAACACCGATGGTCTGGGAATGGTACTGGACAGTTGGCGGCCCACCCCCTGCCGCCTATCATTAACCGCCTGTCCGGCGGCTCGGTTTTGCAACCCTTGAAGGCCCCCGCCTTTTTCAGGCGGTGAGACGAGTCTTTTCCGTCACGTCGATCTGGACGACGCGGGCATCATGCACGGTCAATGTGATCGACCCGAAACGCAGTGCTTCAAGAACGCCGCGAACCTTTTCGATGCTGACGGAAATGTCCGCCCGCTGGCCATCTGCGCGGCCGTTGCGGGCAAATTCTGCTGTTCGGCTATCACTCATAAGCACCTCATGCCCGCTTTTATCTCAACTAATTCAATAGACAAAAAAGCAAATATATAGGGCGCCCAAGTTTGCCTTGTCGCGCCCCTTTAAAATTCAACCGATCAACCGCATCGCCGCCAGTTTGCGGTCATGTTGATGATGGGCCAGGGGAATGGCTGGCCGCATCTGCCGCATGAGCGAAGCCTGTTCATGTGCGTTGTCGACCAGCCGTTCCAGCAGTGATTGGCCGAAATCCCATGTGCCAAGATTGGCTTCAGCATTGATATGTCCGCTAAAGCCCGCGTCGACAAAGCTGCTGCCCCAGTTTTTGGCGATACTGTGGGCGCGTTCGAAGAAGATATAAGGGTCGTTGCGGCTGGCGACGACGATCGACGGGAAGGGCAGCTGTGCCCGTGGCGTCGGTCCAAAGCCCCCGATCGTTTCGGGCGTTTCCATCCTGTCGCAATCAGGCGGGGCGACCAGCAATGCGCCCGTCACCGGCCAACCATAAGCCTGGCTCTGCAACGCGCCCCACCAGGCGACAGCGAGGCAACCCAGGCTGTGCGCGGCCAGGATGATCGGCCCTTCAACTTCACGAATCGCCGCATCGAGGCGAGTGACCCATGCATTGCGGTTTGGGCTGGCCCAACTGCCCAGATCGACACGTTCGCAATCGCCGCGCATGCCTTCCCAAAGGGTCTGCCAATGACCGGGGCCGCTGTTGTTGAGACCTGGTATGGTCAGCACGACAGGATTGCGCGCGTCGCCCAGATGTCCGAATCGGTCCATGGTGTGATCCTCGTCCAATTGCACGATGGATGTATATTCTATTCTTTAGGTAGACAATGCTTCAGCGACCAAATGTGTCCAAATTTAGGCGACTGGATTCATCTGGGGTTCAGCATTGGAAGAGCGCCGTCAGGGCAACAACTTCGCCTGTTACCAAGGATATATAAGACCGTAATAGGAGTAGACGTTGCGGCCATAGGCCTCGTCATATTCCGGCCGAGTGTCCGCGAGATGACGGGGGGCGCTGTCCAGCATCTCCTTGCTAAGATCGACGATATAGCCGCCCTTGCCCGTGTCATAGCTCAGCATCGCCCATGGGATGGGGTAATGGTCATGGCCGATGCCGAGAAAGCCGCCAAAGGATAGGACGGCGTAACGGACCTGGCCGCTGCGTTTTTCCACCATGAAATTCGAGATATGGCCCAACCGTTCGCCTTCGCGGTTGTAGACGGCGGTTCCTTCGACACGGTCGGATGCGATCAGGTCGCCGGGATTTTCCACTGCCGGGTCAGTCATTGTCACCCTCCTGAACAGGAATCAGGCTATGATGATGAAACCGAGCAGGGTCAGCGGGGTTCCCACTCTTCACGCAGGAGGATGACATGAAGATCAATCGCAGTGGTTCGGCGGTATGGAGCGGCGGCCTGAAAGAGGGCAAAGGCGCGATCTCCACGCAAAGTGGCGCTTTGGACGCGCATCCTTATGGCTATGCCATGCGGTTCGAAGGGGTGCCGGGGTCCAATCCGGAAGAATTGATCGCCGCCGCCCATGCGTCCTGCTTCACCATGGCGCTATCTCTCATTTTGGGGGAGGCCGGGCTGACGGCGGAGAAAATGGAAACGAACGCGGTCGTGACGCTGGAGCAGCAGGAGGGCGGCTTTGCGATAACGGCGAGCAAGCTGACGCTGAAGGCGACCATTCCCGGTGCTGACGACGCCAAATTCCAGGAGCTGGCCGCCAAAGCCAAGGAAAATTGCCCCGTGTCGAAGCTGCTGAACGCGCAGATCAGCCTGGAGGCGGAATTGCTAGGCTGAAGCGAAACGGCGGGTGCGGACATGCTCCCGCCACGCAATGTATAGGCCGCTGGCGATGATGAGCGCTGCGCCTACCCAGGTAGTGTGCATCGGCCATTCACCCCAGATCAACAGGCCCAGCAGTGTGGACCAGATGATGGTGCTGTAATCCATCGGCAGCACCACGGATACAGGCGCATGGCGAAGCGCGCCGGTCATGCAGAGCTGCGCAATACCGCCTGTCAGCCCGACGCCGACGAGCATGGCCCAGGTCATGGGATCGTGCGCCTTCCCGACGAACAGCATCAGGATACCCAGCGGCGGCACGGACAGGATGGTGAACCAGAATACGATGACGCCGGTCTTTTCGGTGCGGCCAAGGTCGCGCAACAGCAAGCCGATGCAGGCCGTGATGATGGCGGCGGATAGCGCGACAGCAAGGCCGAACGGCGGGAAATGCGTGCCATCAGGGCGGACCATGACGATGATCCCGGCAAAGCCCAGCATGATGGCGGCCCAGCGGTGGGGGCCGGTCGCTTCGCGCAAAAGGATGGCCGACAGCAGCGTGGCGAAGATGGGCATGGTGAAGCCGATCGCGGTGGCTTCGGTCAGGGGAAGAAGCAGATAGGAGCCGAAATTAAGGACCATGCCGGTAAGGCCGAGGACAGTCCGGCTCACATGCGCGCCCAGCCTGTTCGTGCGGACCGAGGGGAGGCCATCGGTCATCGCGACCCACGTGACGATAAGGGGCAGGGCGAGCGCCTGACGGTAGAAGATCAGCTCGACCAAGCTGACGCCCCGCGTGCCCACAAGCTTGCCGAGGGCAAACATGACGGCCATGAACAACATCGCCAGCAAACGCAGGCCGATGCCTGTCAGCGCATGTTCGTCACGCGCCGATGGTGGCGGCGGAAGCTCCTCTGGCGGGCTAATGGGGGCAGGGGGTTGCACGCAGGTCGCTTTAACCGGCGGACAGGATGACGCAACCACCCCCTGATAATTATCGACTCGTCTTTGGAAAATGTAGCGGCGGTCGTTCCCCTGCTATCCTGCCGACAAGATCAGAGGCAGGCTTCCAGGAAAGGCTGGTCGAACCCGAACTGGCGCGCCTTGTCGAGCGTGTAGGGGCGCAGGCCCATGGAGCGGTATTCGCCAACGATCTTACCGCTGTCATCTTCGTCATGATATTCGAACTTGAACAGTTCCTGCGTGACGATGACGTCGCCTTCCATGCCGATGACTTCGGTGATGTTGGTGACGCGGCGCGAACCGTCGCGCAGGCGCTTTACCTGCACGATCAGGTCGACCGAGTCGGCGATCTGCTTGGAAATCGCTTCCTTGGGGATCTTGATGTCGCCCATCAGGATCATGTTTTCCATACGGCCCAGGCACTCGCGCGGGCTGTTGCTGTGAAGCGTACACATGGAGCCGTCATGGCCTGTGTTCATCGCGGCGAGCAGGTCGAAGCATTCCGCGCCACGAATTTCGCCCAGGATGATGCGGTCAGGACGCATACGCAGGGCGTTCTTGACGAGGTCGCCGATGGTGATTGCGCCTTGGCCCTCAAGGTTCGGCGGGCGCGTTTCAAGGGGGAGCCAGTGCGGCTGCTGAAGGCGAAGTTCGGCAGCGTCCTCGATGGTCAGCACGCGCTCGCCCGGGTCGATCATCTTCGACAGGGCGTTGAGCATCGTGGTCTTGCCTGAGCCGGTGCCGCCCGAAATCACGATGTTCATGCGCGATGCGCCAGCGATCTTGAGCGCGGTGGCCATCTTCGGGCTCATCGCGCCCCATTGGGCGAGCATGTCGATGGTGATCGGCTTGGCCGAAAATTTACGGATCGAGATGGCGGTGCCCCGCAGCGAGAGCGGCGGCACGATGACGTTGACGCGGCTGCCGTCGGGCAGGCGGGCGTCGGCCAGCGGCGTGGTCTGGTCGACGCGGCGGCCGACCTTGTTCACGATGCGCTGGGCGATCTGGAACAGATGCTCCTCATCACGAAACTTGATCGGCGCGATGATCAGCTTGCCCTTCTTTTCGATATAGGTCTGCTCCGGCCCGTTGACCATGATGTCGGTGACCTCGGGGTCGGCCAGCAGCTCCTCTAGCGGGCCGAGGCCGAGCAGTTCATCGACCAGCACCTTTTCCAGCGCGAACTGTTCGCGGCGGTTGAGGGTGAGCTTGAGCTCTGCCAGCACCTCCATGATGATCGGGCGGAATTCCTCGGCCAGTTCATCCTTGCTGAGCGTCGCGGCCGCTTCCGGATCGACGCGTTCGAGCAGGCGGGGGAGGACCTGTTCCTTGATCTTGTGGACGGAGGCTTCGAAGCCTTGAGGGCCTGTGTCGGCGACATGTTCGGCGTTGGCGCGATCGGACAAGCGCTGCAAGGCGTCGGCGTTGCGCTGCATCTGGCTGGTGGGCGCGGACAGCGGATCGACCGGGGCGTCGGCGGCGGGCAGGGGAGCCATGTCTAGCGGCGGGAACTGGTCGCCGCCTCGCGCTTCCTCACGCGGGGCGCCGCCCTGCATTGGCCGGGCTACACCGAATCCCGGCTTGATGCCGGCAGGTCCATTTTTCCGTCCAAACGCGCTCATAATTCTCCGCCGCGATATCGTAGGATTTCCCTGCCGGAACAGGCTGATCCGAATTGGTTGCAATGGTGAATAAGGCGGAAACTTTGACAAATGGCTAATGGCGCTGATCGGGGTGGCCTGGTGACCGGCGGTGGCGGGCTTGGGCCAGATAGGAAAAAGGCCGCGCTCCTGTTGGGAGGCGGCCTTTTCAATTCACCGGCGGATTAGCTTTGGCGCGTCAGCCCGCATGCTCCGCGAGGACGGTCAGGCCCTTTTCATTGACTTCAGCGAAGCCGCCCTGGACGGGGATGATTTCGGGCGCGGCGCCCGCGCTGGCGAAGATCTGGATCGCGCCGTCGCGGACGGTGGACATGAACGGCGCGTGGCCTTCCAGCACGCCGAAGTCGCCATCGGTGCCGGGGACGACGACCTGATAGACTTCTTCCGAGCGGACGAGCTTTTCGGGGGTCACGAGTTCGAAATGCAGTGCCATCTGTAACTCTCCCCCCTCCCTTTCAAGGGAGGGGCAGGGGGTGGGTGCGGTTGCGTTAGCAATCGCCTGCAACGCTTCGGGATAGGTCGGGAGCTCGCTGCGCTCGCGGCCCACCCTTATATCCCCTCCCGCCTGCGGGAGGGGAAACATTTGGTAGCTTACGCTGCTTCCGCAGCCAGCTTCTTCGCCTTTTCGATGGCTTCGTCGATGCCGCCGACCATGTAGAAGGCGTTTTCGGGCAGGTGATCATATTCGCCTTCGACCACGGCCTTGAACGACTTCACCGTGTCTTCGATCTGGACGAACTTGCCCGAGATGCCGGTGAAGACTTCGGCGACGTGGAAGGGCTGCGACAGGAACTTCTGGATCTTGCGGGCGCGGGCGACGGTGAGCTTATCTTCTTCCGACAGCTCGTCCATGCCCAGGATCGCGATGATGTCCTGAAGCGACTTATACTTCTGCAGGATCGACTGGACAGCGCGAGCGGTGTCGTAATGCTCCTGGCCCACGGTGCGGGGTTCCAGAACGCGGCTGGTCGAGTCCAGCGGATCGACCGCCGGATAGATGCCGAGTTCCGAAATGGCGCGGTTGAGAACGGTGGTGGCGTCCAAGTGCGCGAAGGAGGTTGCAGGCGCCGGGTCGGTCAAATCGTCCGCGGGGACGTAAACGGCCTGAACCGAGGTGATGGAACCCTTGTTGGTCGAGGTGATGCGCTCCTGGAGAGCGCCCATGTCGGTCGACAGGGTCGGCTGATAGCCCACGGCCGAAGGAATACGGCCGAGCAGAGCCGACACTTCCGCGCCTGCCTGGGTGAAGCGGAAGATGTTGTCGACGAAGAACAGCACGTCCTGGCCTTCCTGGTCGCGGAAATATTCCGCGATGGTGAGGCCTGACAGGGCGACGCGTGCACGGGCGCCCGGGGGCTCGTTCATCTGGCCGTAAACCAGCGCCACCTTAGAACCTTCGCTGATGGCGTTGCCATCGGCGTCCTTGGCGATAACGCCAGCGTCGAGGAATTCGTGATAAAGGTCGTTGCCCTCGCGGGTCCGTTCACCGACGCCCGCGAAGACCGAGGTGCCGCCATGGCCCTTCGCGATGTTGTTGATCAGTTCCTGGATGAGGACGGTCTTGCCGACGCCCGCGCCGCCGAACAGGCCGATCTTGCCGCCCTTCGCGTAAGGGGCAAGAAGGTCGATGACCTTGATGCCGGTGACAAGGATCGAGCTTTCCGTCGACTGATCGACGAACTCGGGAGCCTTGGCGTGGATCGGTGCGGTCAGCGTGGTCGCGACCGGGCCGCGTTCGTCGATCGGCTCGCCAACGACGTTCAGGATGCGGCCGAGCGTGGCCGGGCCGACGGGAACGCTGATCTGCGCGCCGGTGTCGGTCACTTCCTGACCGCGGGTCAGACCCTCGGTCGAGTCCATCGCGATGGTGCGGACGGTGTTTTCACCCAGATGCTGGGCGACTTCCAGAACAAGGCGGTTGCCGTTGTTGCTGGTTTCCAGCGCCGAGAGAATTGCGGGGAGTGCATCGGGGAAGGTCACGTCGACGACAGCGCCGATGACCTGCGAAATGCGGCCTACATTGTTGGTGGTTGCCATGACTGCTTCCTTGCGTGCGTGATCTTTAAAGGGCTTCTGCGCCCGAGATGATTTCGACCAGTTCGGTGGTGATCGCGGCCTGGCGGCTACGGTTGTACTGAATGGTCAGCTTGTTGATGAGGTCGCCTGCGTTGCGGGTCGCATTGTCCATGGCGGTCATCGATGCGCCCTGTTCGGACGCGTTGTTTTCCAGCAGCGCCTTGAAAATCTGCACCGTGATGTTGCGCGGCAGCAGGTCGTCGAGGATCGCTTCTTCGCTCGGTTCATATTCGACCGTCGCGGGGATGGCGTTGCGATCCGCGTCTTCGGGGATCTTGACCGGGATGATCTGCTGCTCCGTCGGGATCTGGGCGAGGGCCGACTTGAAGCGCGAGAAGAAGAGGTGCGCTACGTCGAACTTGCCGTTCAGATACATGTCGGTCAGCTCATGCGCGATCGCTTCGGCCTGAGCGTAGCCCGGTTCCTTCGCGCCGGTCGTCTCGAACTGCGCGACGATCATGCCGGGGAAGGTGCGGTTGATGACCGGACGACCCTTGCGGCCGATCAGGTAGAAGCGCACGGTCTTGCCCTGCTGGATCAGCTCGTCCGCCTTGGCGCGAGCCGCCTTGACGATGTTCGCGTTGAACGCACCCGCAAGGCCACGGTCGGAGTTGGCGACGACCAGCAGATGGACGTCATCCTTGCCGGTGCCAGCGAGCAGCGGCGAAGCGCCTTCGCCGGAGCCGCCCGCGATCTTCGACGCGAGGCTGGCGACGACGGCTTCCAGACGGCTGGAATAGGGGCGCGCGGCTTCGGCGGCAGCCTGCGCCTTGCGCAGCTTCGCGGCGGCGACCATCTGCTTCGCCTTGGTGATCTTCTGGGTCGATTTAACCGACCCGATGCGGATCTTCAGTTCCTTGAGGCTGGCCATATACCGTCTCGTTTAATCCTGTTCCGTCATGCCAGCGAAGGCTGGCATCTCAGGCCGTCAGGTCGGACCTATCCGGCCTGAGACCCCAGCGTTGACCTTCGGTCGCCCTTCGGGTCGCTGGGGTGACGGCTTATGTTTTAGGCGAAGGTCTTGCCGAAGCTGTCGAGCGCGGCCTTCAGCTTGGCCTTGGGCTCGTCGCCCAGGTCCTTGCTGTCGCGGATCGCGGCGAGCACGTCGGCATGGTCGTGACGCAGGTAGGCGAGCATCAGCTCTTCATAACGCGTCACGTCCTTGACGGCGACGCTGTCGAGATAGCCGTTGGTGCCAGCGAAGATCGACGCGGTCTGTTCTTCGAACGGCAGCGGCGAGAACTGGGCCTGCTTCAGCAGTTCGGTCAGGCGCGCGCCACGGTTCAGCAGCTTCTGGGTCGAAGCGTCGAGGTCCGAACCGAACTGGGCGAAGGCCGCCATTTCGCGATACTGCGCCAGCTCCAGCTTGATCGAGCCCGACACCTTCTTCATCGCCTTGGTCTGCGCGGCGGAGCCGACGCGCGACACCGAGAGGCCCACGTTAATGGCCGGACGGATGCCCTGGTAGAAGAGGTTGGTTTCGAGGAAGATCTGGCCGTCGGTGATCGAAATCACGTTGGTCGGGATGTAGGCCGACACGTCGCCGGCCTGCGTCTCGATGATCGGCAGTGCGGTCAGCGAGCCATTGCCATTGGCGTCGTTCATCTTCGCAGCGCGTTCCAGCAGGCGGCTGTGCAGATAGAAAACGTCGCCGGGATAGGCTTCGCGGCCCGGAGGACGACGCAGCAGCAGCGACATCTGACGATAGGCGACGGCCTGCTTGGACAGATCGTCATAGACGATCACGGCGTGCATGCCGTTGTCGCGGAAGAACTCGCCCATGGTGACGCCGGTATAGGGCGCCAGATACTGGAGCGGGGCGGGTTCCGAAGCGGTCGCGGCGACGACGATCGAATATTCCATCGCGCCATTTTCTTCGAGCTGCTTGACGATCTGCGCGACGGTCGAGCGCTTCTGGCCGATGGCGACGTAGATGCAGTAGAGCTTCTTGCCCTCGTCGTCGCCCGCGTTGATGCCCTTCTGGTTGATGAAGGTATCGATCGCGACGGCGGTCTTGCCGGTCTGACGGTCGCCGATGATGAGTTCGCGCTGGCCACGGCCGACGGGGACGAGGGCGTCGATCGCCTTCAGGCCGGTCTGCACGGGCTCGTGCACCGACTTGCGGGGGATGATGCCCGGCGCCTTGACTTCAACGCGCTTGCGCTCGGTATACTGGATCGGGCCCTTGCCATCGATGGGGTTGCCGAGGCCGTCGACCACGCGACCCAGCAGACCCTTGCCGACCGGAACGTCGACGATGGTGCCGGTACGCTTGACGGTGTCGCCTTCCTTGATTTCGGCGTCCGAGCCGAAGATCACGACGCCAACATTGTCGGCTTCGAGGTTGAGCGCCATGCCCTGCACGCCATTGGCGAACTCGACCATTTCGCCCGCCTGGACGTTGTCGAGGCCATGGACGCGGGCGATGCCGTCACCCACGGTCAGCACGGAACCGACTTCGCTCACCTGCGCTTCGGTGCCGAAATTGGCGATCTGGTCCTTGATGACCTTCGAAATTTCTGCGGCGTTGATATCCATGTTCAGCCTTTCATCGCCTGGGCGAGACTATTCAAACGGGTGCGGATGGAGGAATCGATCATCTGGCTGCCGATCTTTACGACCAGCCCGCCCAGGATCGCGGGATCGACCTTGGCTTCGAGCGCGACGTCGCGGCCGACGCGGGTGCGGAGGTTTTGCGCAAGCGCGGTGATCTGGTTCGAATCGAGCGGATGCGCGCTGGTCACTTCCGCGCGGACCTCGCCCTTGTGATTCGACAGTAGCGTTTCATAGGCGCGGATGACGGCGGGCAGCTGCGACAGGCGGCGGTTCGCGGCGAGGACGCCAAGGAACTTCGTCGTCAGCGCGTCGATGCCGATGGATGCTGCGACCGCTGCGATCGTCTTTCCAGACGCGTCGCGGCTCAGCACGGGATTGTTGATGAGGCTTTTGAAATCAGCCGATTCGGCGATCGCCGCCTTGATCGCACCGAGGCTGGCCGCCACGGTGTCGAGGGCGTTGCCGTCGCGGGCCAGATCGAACAGCGCAAGCGCGTAGCGTCCGCTGAGGCTAGCCTGAATGCCGCCGGTAGTCTCCACGCGCTTACCGTCCTCCAATTTCTGTCACTGGCACTTGATTTGCCGGTCATGCGAAAAGAGGGGCGCGGTCTTATCCGTCCCGATCCCCTGTTGCCCGGCCGGTTAGCAGCGGCTTTATGACTATGCAAGTCATGGAACGCGATTCCGTCGCAAGGATGGAATGGAGACGATTAGGCGGCGCTTTCCGCCGCGCGATTTTGATCAGTTTGCGGGGTCGGGGGGAGCGAGGCGGCCCTTGCGGCAATGATAGACCAGGCGTTCGTTGGGTTGCGCGGGCAGCAGGGAGGCAAGATCGCTTCGCAGGGCGGCGATCCGGGCGAGCAGATCGGGATCGGTCCCGCACGCCTTGATCGGGCCGTCCTTCAACAAGGCGCGAGCCTTGCCCATCGCATCGCCATCCGGCAGCCAGCGCTGGACGCGTAAGGTGCCCGTTGCCGGGTCGAAGCGGCTGACGGTGATGAAGTTGCCCGAATCCGGGACGGCGGCGCGTTCCCATTCATTGCCTGCGCTGACATATTGGCTGTTGCCGTTGGCGCAGCCGGTGCCGGTCCAGTTGAAGGAGATGTCGTTGGCCTCCGACACGGTGAGGCGACTGCGGTTGAGGTCGATCGCGCAGACATTGTCGCCTTCCCATGCATAGGCATGGTTGCCCGCCACCCTGCCGTCGTCGGGCAGTTTCACGCGCTCATCCACGCTGGAGAAGCTCGGCCGCAGCAGGAACAGCGCGACGGCGCCCAACAGCAAGAGGCCGCCGCCCGCCAGCGACCATGTTGCGCGGCGTTCGCGGCCCTGGCTGTAGAAGAGGCCGCCCGCGCCGAGCCCAAGCACCGCTAGCGCCAGAAGCACGGCGGCGCCCGCCATCGCATTTTCGCGGCCAGAGATGACTTCGCGTTCCGCCGCATCGCGCGCCTTGCCCAGCGCGGCTTCGCGCGCGTCGGCCCGGGCGCGTTCCGACTGTTCGCTTTGCTGCGCCGCGCGCTGGGTGAGCGCGGCGTCTGCGGCGTCGGCTTCGGCCATGGAGCGGCAGGGAACGACGGTACGCAGGGATGAAACACCTGCCTGCCGGAGGAAAGACGCGATTTCGCGCCAGGACACGGCGAAACCGAACTCCGCGTCATTGCCGTCCGAGATGGACCCGAAGCTGTTGACGCCCAGCACCCGGCCGCAATCATCGACGAGCGGGCCGCCGCTGTTCCCGGCGGCGAGCGGCGCGGTGTGGAGGATGGTATCGAAACTGTGGCTCGATCGGCCCGACGACACGTTGCCGCTGGTCTTTACCGTGCCGAGCGGCTCCACCATTTCCTTGAGGCCAAGGCCCTGCGCCCGATCGACCGTGCCGGGATAGCCGATCGCGGTCACATGCTGCCCATCGCTGACGGCGCCCGCGTAGAAGGTGCTGACCGGCAGGTGGCCTTCCTCAAGCTGGATGAGCGCGAGGTCGTTGCCGGGCGAGTAGGCGATGACGCGGCCGCCGTAGCTTTTGCGGCCTTCTGAAGGGACGACGCCGATGACGAGGTTTTTTTCCTCGCGGGTCAGTTCGACGACATGGGCGTTGGTCAGCACCTTGTCTGGCGCGACCGCAAAGCCGCTGCCATGGCCGACGAAATAGGCCTCACTGCCGTCCGTCGCCACGATGGCGATGCGGACAACACCGCGCGCGGCGGCGGCGATGTCCTGCTGTTCGGCGCGCGCTGTCGCGGGCAGGGCGAGGGCGAGCAAGATGCAGAGGCGGCGGAAGAATTCGACCATGATGCGGCGCATTCATATGGTAAAGTCTGGCTGAGGCAATCGGGAAATGCTTTGGGCGCAAGAGGCGGGAAGGCTGGCCCGGTCGCGCCTGTTATCCCATATGCATGAACCAGATGACCGAAGTTTCCGCCTCGACGCCGCTGCCGATGGATGACGATGCCTGCTGGAACGCGTTCCTGCGGCGTGATCGGGACGTGGATGGGCGGTTTGTGGGCGCGGTGCTGACCACCGGCATATATTGCAAGCCAAGCTGCGCGGCGCGGCATCCCCGGCGGGAGAATATGATCTTCTTGCCCGATCCTGCTTCGGCGAGGGCGGCGGGCTTTCGCGCCTGTCTGCGTTGTCGGCCGGATGAGGTTGGCCGGGATCGGTTGGCGGTTGAGGCGGCCAAGGCCTTCATTGCTGGGTGCGATGCGGTGCCCTCGTTGGAGGAGGTCGCAGCGCATGCGGGCTATGCGCCGCATCATTTCCATCGGCTATTCAAGCGGGATACGGGCCTGACGCCTGCTGCTTATGCTCGATCGCTGCGGGCTGAGCGGTTGAAGGCGGCTTTGGAGGGAGGAGGGAGCGTGACCAGCGCGATCTATGACGCGGGCTATAATGCGCCGAGCCGGGCCTATGCCGATGCGGATCGGCATTTGGGCATGACGCCGAGTGCGTGGAAGGATGGCGGGCGCGGCGTTGCGATCCGATACGTTGTGGTGGGGTCGAGTCTTGGGCCTGTGCTGGTGGCGGCGACGGCCAAGGGGCTCTGCCGGATCAGCTTTGATGAGGATGAGGGTGATCTGCGGCGGCGCTTTCCCAAGGCGGAAATCGTGCCGGGAGATGCGGCGCTGGAAGCGTTGGCGGGGCAGGTGGTGCGGTTGATCGAGAATCCGGCTGAGCCTTTGGATTTGCCGATGGATGTGAATGGCACGGCTTTCCAGCAGGCGGTCTGGGCGGCGTTGAGGGCGATTCCGGCGGGAGAGACGCGGAGCTATGGCGAGATCGCGGCGGCGATTGGGCGGCCGGGGGCAGTGCGGGCTGCGGGGACGGCTTGTGGGGATAATGGGTTGGCTGTGATTATTCCCTGCCATCGGGTGTTGCGGAGTGATGGTAGCCTTGGCGGATATGCCTATGGGTTGGAGCGGAAAAAGGCTTTGTTGGAGCGGGAGCGTGGGGGCGAGTGAAGACGTGTAGCGGACTTACTTCTCCCCTCCCGCAGGCGGGAGGGGCCGGGGGTGGGGCTGCAACATTGGCGGTGTTCATCAAAGGCTAGTCATGGAGCTCGCTTTGCTTGCGCCCACCCCTAGCCCCTCCCGCCTGCGGGAGGGGAATGGTTTAATTGCTCCATGATCGCGCGGCGCTCCGCTTCGCTCATGCCGCGCCAGCGGGCGATTTCCTGAACCGTCCGGCCGCAGCCGGTGCAGATGCGGCCTGCCTTGTCCAGCTTGCAGATGTTTATGCAGGGGCTTTCCATGGGCGTTCAGGCCATCACATGAAGCTGTAGGGATCGACGTCCACCGCGACCCGCGTCCCTGATTTCCAGGTGACATTGTCCAGCCATTCGCGGATCGCCGCCTGTACATCAATCTGGCGGTTGGCGTGGATCAGCAGGCGATGGCGGTGGCGGCCGCGCAGGACGGAGAGCGGCGCGGGCGCAGGGCCGTAAACGCGCATGCCGTCGATCAGCGGGGCGGACTTGCCGATCAGACGGGCGACCTGCGCGGCTTCATCGGCATCCTCGCTGGAGACGATGATCGCGGCGAAGCGGCCGAAGGGCGGGGCATTGGCGCGGCGGCGGTTCTCTGTCTCCACCTCATAGAAGCGTTCCGAATCGCCTGCGATGAGGGCCTTGATGACTTCTGATTCGGGCATGCGGGTCTGGATGAAGACTCGGCCCGGTTTCTGCCCCCGGCCTGCCCGGCCCGCGACCTGGACGATTTGCTGGAAGGTGCGTTCGGACGCGCGGAGGTCGCCGCCTTCGAGGCCGAGGTCGGCGTCGATCACCCCCACCAGCGTCAGGTTGGGGAAGTGATAGCCCTTCGTCACCAACTGGGTGCCGATGATGATGTCGACCGCGCCTGCTTCGACCGACTTCACGAACTCGGCAGCTTTGGCTGGCGACCAGAGCGTGTCGGAAGTGACGATGGCAATGCGCGCCTGCGGCCAGAGCGCCTTTACCTCGTCCGCAATGCGCTCCACGCCGGGGCCACAGGCGACGAGGCTGTCCTCCTCCTTGCAGTCCGGGCAGAAGCGGGGGGAGGGGATGACATGGCCGCAATGATGGCAGGCGAGGCGCTTGGTCAGTCGATGTTCGACCATCCAGGCGGTGCAGTTGGGGCATTGGAAGCGATAGCCGCAATGGCGGCAGAGGGTGAGCGGCGCATAGCCCCTGCGGTTGAGGAAGAGGAGGCTTTGTTCGCCCTTCTCCATCGTTTCATCGATCGCGCGGATGAGGGGCGGCGCGATCCAGCGTCCGCGTTCTGGTGGATCGGTGAGGAGGTTGATGCCCTCTATGCCAGGCATTTCCGCGCCGCCGAAACGGGAGGGCAGCTTGATTTCGCGATAGCGGCCAAGTTCGACCTGATGCCGCGTTTCGATGGCCGGTGTGGCCGATGCGAGGATGACGGGGAATTTTTCCATGAGGCCGCGCATCACCGCCACGTCGCGGGCGTGGTAGTGGACGCCGTCTTCCTGCTTGAAACTTGCCTCATGCGCTTCATCGACGACGATGAGGCCGAGATTGGGATAGGGCAGGAATAGCGCGGATCGTGCGCCGACCACGACCGCGGCTTCGCCTGCCGCGATGGCGCGCCAGGCGCGGCGGCGTTCGGATTGGCGCAGGCCGCTGTGCCAGCTGATGGGGACGGTGCCGAAGCGCTTTTCGAAGCGTTCGAGGAAGGGTTCGGTCAGGGCGATTTCGGGCAGGAGTACCAGCACTTGCCGTCCTTCGCGGATGGCTGCGGCGATGGCTTCGAAATAGACTTCGGTCTTGCCGGAGCCAGTGACGCCGTCGAGCAGGAAAGGGGCGAAGTCGCGCTGGCGTACTGCGTCCACGAACTCGGTCGCGGCGCTTGCTTGGCCATCGGACAATTGGGGCGGCGCATGGTCGGGGTCGGGCCGGGGGAAGGGCGTGTCGATGCTCACTTCCACCGCCTCGAAGGCGCCTGCCTTTACGAGACCACGGATGACGGCGTCGCTGACACCGCCGATCAGCGCCAGTTCGCGGATCAGGCCCTGCCGATCGCCGATGCGCTCCATGGCCTGGGCGCGCTGTTCGGTCATGCGGTCCGGCAGGTCGCCGGTGGCGCGATATTCGATGATGGTGCGCGCGCCTTCCAGCGCCGACATGGATGCCAGCGTCATGCGCAGGACCGAGGCGATGGGGGCGAGATAATAGTCCGCCGTCCATTCGATCAGGCGGCGGAGGGTTTCGGGGATCGGCGGCGCGTCCACGGGTCCCACGATGTTGCGCAGGCGGTTGTCGCCAACGCTTTCGACTTCGGGGAAGCTGTCCTCATCCCACACCACGCCGATAATCTGCCGTGGGCCGAGTGGCGCTACGATGATGCTGCCCGGCTGCGCGTTCATGCCATGGGGCACGCGATAGTCGAGCGGCCCAAGGGCGGCGTTCAGCAGGATGACACGGGCGCGCGAACTCATCCGCCCCTCCCTATCGTCTGGGGGGCGGGAGGCAAGGCGGCGCGTTCAGATTTTCCAGTTGAGCGTCAGCCAGGGGACATGGGCGACCGCGTCGGGCCGGTCGTCGCGGAAGGTCTGCTGGCGCATATAGAGTGCCTGGATATCGATGGACTTGCCGAGCGCGTGGCGCAGCCCGGCTTGCTGGCGCATGACGGCAAGGCCGGTCTTGTCGCTCGGCTTGGCCCGGTTCAGGTGGAAGAAGAGCTCGCCTGCTGCGACCAGCGTCCATTTTTTCGCGGCGTCCAGTGGAATGGAGGCCTGCACTCGCTGCCGTAGCCGCCAGCTTGCTTCGTCAGTCGTGTCGAAGAAGCGCTGCTCCAGCCGGGTGCGGCTTTGCCAGATGCCGTGGGTGAGGGTCAACTGCTGGAACGTGCGCAATTCCTGTTCAGGACCGGAATGGAAGAAGGCCAAGCCGCCGCCGATCTGGACATCTTTAGCAAGCGCATGATCTAGCGCGATGCGGGCGAGTTGCTGTTCGCCGCCCGATTCATCGCGACGGAAGCGGTGGCCGATGTCGATCAGGACGATGTTGTGAGGGCTGGCCTTCATCGTTGCCGATGCGCCGAGCCATAGCTGCGTTTCCTCTTCGGCCGCCTGCGCAGCGGGGCTGAAGGCGAGTAAAATGAGCGCGAGCGCTGCCAGAGCGCTGCGGCCGGGCGTGGGGACGGGCATGCGGTATCCTTGGAACGGTGTAGCGCTCATAATGTTACCGACCTGTTTCCGTAAAGCCCGCCGCTGGCAATAATGGCTAAACCGGCGATCAGCCGCTAAAGGGGAGCCGATTCGCACATCCCGCCCCGGAGCAGACCCATGAAGTTCTTCGTCGATACCGCCGACACCAACGAAATCCGCGACCTTGCCGCGACTGGCCTGCTGGACGGCGTGACGACCAATCCGTCGCTGATCCACAAATCAGGCCGCAAGTTCATGGAAGTGGTCGAGGAAATCTGCGGCATCGTCGATGGCCCCGTTTCCGCCGAAGTCGTCGCACTCGACCATGAGACGATGATGAAGGAAGCCGCCGTGCTGCGGAAGATCGCGGACAATGTCTGCATCAAGGTGCCGCTGACCATCGATGGCCTCAAGACCTGCAAGGCGCTGACCAGCGATGGCGTGATGGTGAACGTCACGCTGTGCTTTTCGGCCAATCAGGCGCTGCTGGCGGCCAAGGCGGGCGCGAGCTTCATCTCGCCCTTCGTCGGACGGCATGACGATAACGGCTTGGATGGCATGAGGCTGATCGAGGATATCCGCCTGATCTACGACAATTATGCGTTCGATACCGAGATTCTGGTGGCAAGCGTTCGGCATCCTATCCATGTGCTGGAAAGCGCGAAGATCGGCGCCGACGTGATGACCGCGCCGCCTTCGGTGATCAAGGCGCTGTTCAACCACGTGTTGACCGACAAGGGAATTGCGGGCTTCCTGGCGGACTGGGAGAAGACCGGGCAGTCGGTTCTCTGATCTGGGAGCGAGGTGTTCCTGCGCATGCAGGAACCTAGTCCCGCCGCTTGAACTGGGCTCCTGCCTGCGCAGGAGCACGGTGGATTTAAGTCGCAACCTCTTGTCCGCTGCATCATTCTCTCCTGTAAAGGAGAGGTGCGATGTTCGTCGCGGTCTATTGGTGGCGGGTGCATCCGGGAAAAGAAGATCAGTTCCGCGCGGCATGGCGGCGCGGAACTGACCTGATCCGCGAAAAATATGGCAGCTTCGGTTCACGGCTCCACCGGGATGCCGATGGGCGCTTTGTCGGCTATGCGGAGTGGCCGGACGAGGAGACCTGGCGCGCGGCGTTCGACCAGAAGATGGTCTATGATGAGCCGGAAACCCGAGCCGCCTTTGTCGATGCGATCGCGGAAGTGCCGCCTGATGCGGATCCAATCTTCACCATGACGGTGACCGACGACCTGCTGATGCGGGCGCGGCCACAAGACAGTCCGCTCGATGGCGAATAGGAACGGCTTGGATTTTGGCTGGGGATTCCTGGCCGCGGCGATCCTCATTGCCGGGCTGCTGATGCTGTTGTTCGGATGGCGCTTGTAGGGAAGATGGCGACCCCGAAGCGTTGCCCACGATAAGATAACTAGAAGGACTGCTTTGCTAGATTGATGATTTTGGCCATGCGGCCGGTGACTTGGATATCGACGCCTCGGCGCTCTGCCTTGGGCGTCAGGATGATCGATTCGATCATTTCGCGGATTGCGTTGGCCGCTCGCTCGCGGGCTATGCCTTCGGAGGCTAGGGCGGTGTCCAGTTCGCCAACGAAGGCGCGGTAGCGGTCGCCCAAATCCTGTGACAATTCGATCGGGGCGTCGGCTTCCAAGCTTGCCAATCGGTGCTCAATGTCGCGTAGCTCCTTTCTTGCGGTATGAAGGCGTTCCTTGACCTCCTGAAATTCTCCGGCGCCATCCGCGATGGCATCGACCAAGCGAGTTATGCGTGAGCGGAGGTCGGCCGCTTTGCTTTCCAGAGGCGTGCGATTGACTTTGGCTTCGCTCTGGCGTGCCCGGATACCGGCATTGTAGCGTGCCACGAACAGGGTGACGGCTTCCGGGTTAAGAAGGATTTCCTTCAGTTGGCCCAGAACGCCATGTTCGTAGTGGCGCGTCGATATGGAACGGGTGTTGGTGCAGTCGCCTTGCGCCTTATGGACGGAGCAACCCCACCGTTCGCGGCCGATGACGGTCCAGAGGCCGTTGCATTCGCCGCACCGGCCAAGCATCGAAAGCAGGCGCTTGGGACGACGTTCCAGCTTTCTGATGTTGCCGTCGAACTCCAAATAGCGGGTTTCGATCTGCGCCCATTGCTCATCGGTGACGATGCGAAGGTGGGGGACATCGACCGAACGCCATTCGCTTAGCGGATTGGAGCGGAGAATGCGGCGGCGCGTCTTGGGGTGGTAAAGTTTGCGGAAGCGGCCATAGATCATGATGCCGCGATAGAGATTGTTCCGCAGGATTCCGTTTGCCCGCGCTCGGCCACCATGGATGACACTGACGCGCCAGTGTTCGCCTCTGGGCGCGGGGATGCCTTCATCGTTCAAGGCTTTGACGATCGCGCGAGCGGGCACCCCTGCGATCGTTTCATCAAAGATGCGGCGGATTATCTTCGCCTCGTCCTCGTTCACCTCCAGAATGCCGCGTATGATTTCGCCGTCGTCACCGATTGGCTTCAAGACGCGGTAGCCGTAGGCGCGACCGCCAGCATTGAAGCCACGGCTATGCTGACCACGCTGGCCGCGCCGGACGCGATCGGCCAAATCCTTGAGGAAGCGGGCATCCATCAGTCCCTTGATGGTGCCGGTGATTTCGTCAACATGGCCGTCCGCCAGCGTGAAAAGCCGCGTGCCATAATGTTCAAGGTGCTCGCGGACGGCATGGGCGTCACCGATGTGGCGAGCCACGCGGTCGGTCGATTCGGCTAGCACTTGATCAACGTCGCCGCGCTCGATTCGGGTGAGCATCGCGTTAAGGCCGGGGCGCTGCATTTCGTTGATGCCAGCGCGACCGCTAATTTCCTCGTCGGAGAAAATGTCGATTACCTGCCAGCCTTCGCGACCTGCATGCTCGCGCAGGGACGAAAGCTGGTCGGCCGTTGAAAGCGGATTTTGAAGGTCCGAGGAAAAGCGGGCGTAGAGAATTGTCCGCATTGATCAGTTCGCGCTCTTTACGTTTGTCATTGCGGCTTTGGATTTGCGCGGCTTCGTCGCCGCGAACATGGCGATCTGACGCCCTTCGTTGGGATGAGCAGTATCGAGTTGCTGGCACACCGGGCATGTGCACAGAGCAGACATCCGAGAACGGGGCATCAGCGCGAACTCGTCATGATGGCAGGCGAGCGAGGTGGCAGCGTCGCACCGCGCAGGCGGGCAATGTCGCGGTCGACCATCAGGTCGGCAAGGGCTTCAACGATTCGCGCGATGGCGGGATCAAGGGTGCGGTTCTGTCCCATTGGACCTTGTTCCTTATGCGGGAGGCGCTGGGTCAATCCGGCGCATTCGGATACGCGCCCGGCAGGATGCCGGGCGCTGCGGATCATTCCATGCCCAGGGCGGACAGATAGGTCTGGAGGATGGCTTCCATTTCCTGTCGGTCATGCGCGGGCATCTTCCGCAGGCGAATGATTTGGCGCATGATCTTGGTGTCATATCCTGTAGCCTTGGCTTCGAGGTAGACGTCGCGGATATCGTCGCCGATGCCCTTCTTTTCCTCTTCAAGGCGCTCGATCTTTTCCAAGAGTAGGCGCAGTTGGTCGGCAGCTACATTTCCGTCGCTCATCGTGAGTTTCCTTTTGCGTTGGTGAGCGCCCAGGCAATGATGAAGGGCGCGGCGAGGATGGTTGCTAGGATCAGCAGGATCTTGATCAGGCGCATTGATCGACCCCTCCGGGCTGGCCGGTTTGCTCGCAGCGAGTGCAAAGCAACGGCGTTTCGCGAGACCAGGCCGTGAGGCCGTTCCGTAAGTCCGCGACGTCGGCGTGAGCATCCCACCCGCAGCCCAGGCACAACTGCGGATGCTGATGAGGCGGCAGGTCAGCCAGCTGGCGATAGACGTCCTGGCTGAACGGCATTGCGACCGCCAAATCGGCAATGATCTTCATCCGGACGCCCGGCGTTTCGATCAGGCGCAGATGCCGACAATAGGCGCGGCCGCCAAGTGCAGCTGCGACCTGGTCGATCGACAAGCCCGACGCGCGGCGGCGCATCGCGACATATTCCCACGGGTGAATGATTGGCGTTCCCGCGCTGGAGCGCAGCAAGTCGCTATGCATCATCTCGTTACTCCTGAATGGGGCAAAGAAAGGGCGTTCCGGCAAATGGGGGTGCCGGTGAAAGGGAAGGAAGCGGGGATGGGGCGGGGTCTTGCCCGCGCTTGCGTTAGCCGGTCACGGCATCGGTTCCCGGCTCGCTGGGCGGGCCGTCGTCATTGGCGGCACGGTCGTTGTCGGCATGCCGCCACCGGGTCATCGGAACGACGGCCAGGGGCTGGGGCATCCGGGTCGGCACCGTCGCCCGCAGCGTCGCCATGCCGACGACGAACTGGCAACCGCACCGCTCGACGTTGCGGCAATGATAATAGACCTCGCGATAGAGCAGCGTGGCCTTGCCGGTTGTTGATCGGGCGAAGGCCCGTTCGCCGCAGCCGGGGCATTGCACCGACGGCATGCGGGGCGCGCCCCCGCCTTTGTTGAGTGTCGGCCCCAGGCCATCGGTCATCATGCTTCCCCCGCTGATCGCTGCCTGGCCCCATTGCCGGGCAACATGGATTTCAAATGAGCCAGGATGCGCGAGAAGAGCGGCTGCGCTTCCTCGGCTTCCATGATCGCCCGATGGATCATCGCGGGCGTGGCGTCGGGCTGAATCGCCTGAATGCAGAAGGCGAGCGCCTCCCCCGTTTCCCGCGATGCCAGCGCGATGTCGTTGGCCAGCGCGATGCGGCACCCCAGGCTGTTGGCTAGGGCGATGTCCAGCTGGCGCGCATAGCTTTCGAGGATCGGGGCGCAGCCGCCGCCCTGCTCGATAAATTCACGATCAAGGGCAATGGCCTGATCGAGCGTCGGCGTGCCCTGCCGGTCGCTCTCGCTCCAATGCTGCACCGTCCGTTCGGCGCGGCCAGTAATTTCCGCCGCGCGCGACCAACCGACGCGGCCCGCGATTGTGGTGATGGCTAGGGAGAAGGTGAGAGGGGCGCGGACCTTGGTCATGCCCCCGGCCTCCCCATGGCGCACATGGCGAACAACGTGGCGCTGCTCATCAGCAGGAACATGGCGGCGCCATACCAGCGCGGTAGCTGGGGCGCGGGCGCGGGTTCGTCGCGCAGGGTCAGTTCCTCTGGAATCGTGATGCTCTGACGAGCGGCGTAGCGGCCGCGGAGGCGATATTCGGGGGCACTCATGCCGCCACCGCCTGTTCCGACGCGGCTCGGCCTGCGGCGATCGCAAGGCGCGCTGCTGCGGTCAGTTCGATAGGCTGGCCCTTGCGCGCAGGCATGGTTACGACGGGCATCAGTGGATGTCCTTCCGTTGCAATTTGACGATCCGATCGCAAGCGACGGGCGAGAGCGCTTCCGCTATTTCCGCGTCAGGGGCAGCGCGGGGCTGTCCCAAGGGGAACACGACATGATCAGCGGTGATGGGCAGGCCAAGAGACTGTCCGACCTCCAGCACATGAGGTTGCTTTTCGGCGGGGATGCGACCGACTCGCTTCCAAGTGGCCACGTTCGAGGACGGTTCGCCGATGGCGCGAGCCATGGGCCGAACGCCGCCGAACAATGTGAAAACTGAGATGTTCCGTTCCATGAGCCAGCTTGTGCAAAATATTTGCACAAGAAACAAGCTATAATTTGCGCAGACTCGTGCAAAAATTTCACACACAGTCCGACATGCCTTCTGTCGGACCAAAACTTAAATCGCTCCGTTTACGCGCCCAACCCACGCTCACCATTCGAAAAATGGCGGAAGAGCTAGGTATTGGGTACTCCCGCTACGCCTATTTCGAGGATGAGAAGCGGTATAAAAAGGCGACATTGCCGCTCGATCTGACGCGTGTGATCGCGGACGTGCTGGATCGCTATGGCGTCGATCCGGCTGAAGTGATGACCCTGGCCGGATTGACCGATGCTGAGGCAGAGCCAGAGGCGCGCGATATTGAGGCTCAGCGCCCAACGCTGGTGTCGATCAATTTACCTGTCGTGCTGCCTAGTGAAGCCGCGTTGCGCGATATGTTCCGCAGCTTGCTTGTGCTGGTGCCAGAGGGGGCGACGAAGGACGAAGCCGCAGCAATTCTCGCTCGACGGCTTCCATCTGGTCTTGCAGCGATCGGACCTCTCTCGCTCGATCAAGCGTCGGTCGCATCGCTTGTAAGCGCTGAAGTTGCTCGATCTCCCGCCACAGATCGCCCCGCATTGCGGCCATAGTGGCGCATCTAACCGAGCAGGCCTGACAGGAAAATTCGCATCCCGGCGTCAGTCTGATCACTCGCCCACTCAACTCTGCACCCCCACATGTTCCTGATTCGTTCTCATTATGGTGTCGGTGAGGAGAGTAGGAAATCCCCAAATTCGCGTAAGAAATCCTATCCCTGAGAAGTTGCGATTTGAAACGGCTTTCGGAAATACCGCTGGACAAGATCCCCCATCCTCGTGAAAACGTTCGGAAATATTGAACAGGGTCGCGGCGATATTTACCGACGTGCACGGGGGTGCATCGTCATGTTGCAGGCGGGGGACATATGAAGGTGATTGAGCAGCTGGCCCAAGCTGTAAATGGCATTACGGTGATCGGAGCCGTGACGGTGGCGGATGAGCAGTTGCACGCCGACGAACTGGAATGGTCGGCGCTGGCGAAGCTGTCATTAACGTCGATAGAGGAGCAAAGTTCTTCGAGCGCGGATCGCGAGTTGCCTATATGCTGAGCGCTATCTGGAACTGGTTTTGTACGCTCGACTGGCTTGCGCTATTATCTGGTTGTGCGTTGACTACAATCGGGTTTGGTATTCGCGCTTTGATGCGCGAACCGTTGCGGGCGGTAACGCGCGACGCACGTTTCATCAGACTGTTTTGGTGGTTGACGCCTCAGCGGCCGTTCAAAGGCAGTTGGACAGTTCGGTGGAACGTGAGCAGCTCTCGTTTTCCACTGCAAAATGTCGATACCGTTTCGGTACGCCATTTCTTCAATTACGTTGCGTTCAAGACGCAAACCACTCTGAATGACGGCGAAACGGAGGAATGCGTCTTCATAGGAAAGCTGCATAACCAGAAACTAACCGGCCGGTGGCATAACGCGGCAGATGAAGCCAATGGCTACTACGGCGTTTTTCAGATGCATATTCATGCGGGCCGGAAGGAAGCGAACGGCGCATGGGCTGGATTTACGAATGACGGTAATATTCAAGCCAATAACATGACGATGACGTACAACCCCTAATCGGGCTGGGAACGAAGATGCAACAGATTGCCACCGCTAACGCGAATGCGAGCCGAGCGTTTTTCGTGCGAATGTTGACACGAGACATTACGGTCGAGGATTGTATTCTCGATCTAATGGATAACAGCGTGGACAGCGCCTGGAAGAAGCTTGGAAAAAAACCCTTAACGCTGACGGGCGGGCCAAGCTTCAAAGGTGTTCGCATCGAAGTTGTATTCGATGATGCAAAGTTTAGGATTTCCGACAATTGCGGTGGTATGTCTCAGGCCAGCGCCGAGAACCACGCGTTAACTTTTGGACGCGTGGAAGACGATCCCGCAGATAGCGGCGAATTCAGCATCGGTGTGTACGGCATCGGATTAAAGCGAGCCATATTCAAGATCGGTGCTCTTATCGAGATACGAAGCAGTTACGAAGGTAAGTCCGGGAAGGAAAGTTTTGCCGTTCCTATCGACGTAAACCAGTGGGTGGAGGATCGAAGCGATCACTGGACCTTTCCGATCATTAAAGCCGAGCCGCTCGACGATAATGGAGTTTCGATAAATATCCAGTCGCTTACATCATTAGCGCAATTGACATTTGCAAACCCTGAGTTCGAGGGGCATCTTGTCCGAACGATAGCGCGCGACTATGCGCTTCATCTCCATCGCGGGCTTGAAATCTTTGTCAACGGCCAAAAGGTGATTGGGGAGGATTTCCGCCTCTATACCGGCGGCGATTTTACTCCTCAGTTTGTTCAGTGGACGGAAGAGGTGGATGGCAAGAAAATTGCCGTCGAGATCGTCGCTGGTTTTGCCTTTCCTCCGCCGCCAAACAACGATCCAGCTGAGAGGCGTGAGCGAGAGGCAAAATCGGGATGGTACGTCGCCTGTAATGGTCGGATCGTGATGGCTGCCGATAAATCGGATCTGACAGTATGGGGCGCCGACTTTCCCGCATGGCACCCGCAATATACAGGCTTTTTGGGGATGATCTCATTTTCAACGGAGCATACCGAATTGCTTCCGTTGACGACGACGAAGCGGAGCGTCGATTTATCTTCGATCGTATACAGGCGTAGTCGGCCGAAGATGAAAGATTCCACGCGTATCTGGATCAATTATACCAACACGCGAAAATCCGATCTGGCTGCGGCTGAAGCGATCGAGCAGCAGGCAAAGCGAGAACCGATATTTTCGGTCAAACCACAGCCGCAGTTGGCGCTGCCTTCCATATCAAAAGTGAAGGTTAAGGAAACGATCATCCAATTTCCCATGCCGAAGGGACGCATCACGGCGTTGGGGGAAGCATTTGGCAACAAGCAAATGAGTGCGCGCGAAGTTGGAATTCAGGCGTTCGACTATGCATATGAAGAGTTGGTAACTAACGAATGAGTGAAAATTCGTTCAAGGGTGTCAACTACAGCATCCGCCCCAGTAAGACGATCCAGCGAGGCTTGGTTTTTGAGGGTTTGCGCGCACTCCAAGAGGATTTGGATTGGCGGCGTGCGACCTACGTCGGCATGGGATCGATATGGTTCACGGATTTCACGCTGGCGCACCGGCAGCTTGGAATAGATCGGATGGTGTCGATCGAAGCGCACGAGATAGGGTTCAGACGCGCTTGCTTCAACAAGCCATACAAGTTCGTACGTGTAAAAGAAGGTCTAACCTATAACGTAATTCCTAGTCTTTACGATGAAGAAACGCTGTTTCCTAAAAATCCTGCAATCGTTTGGCTCGACTATGACGAAGAACTAGATGAAAAAAAGTTGGACGAAATTAGGTATGTAGTCGACAACGCGAAGGATGATAGCGTTCTGCTCGTTACTTTCAATGCGAAGGAAGGGCGTTATGGAGCCGGACCATTTGATCGCGTCGAGAAGGTAAAAGAATTATTCGGTGATCTTGTGCCGCAAAAAATTCGCGGCGGGCGCGTCAGTGGCATGAGGCTTGCCGACACTCTCGCCGATCTAACCGAAAAGGTTATGTTATCTACTGCGATCGCAGCTAGAAAGAGCAATCCATGCGTTTCCGCGTTTCGTATGATCTATCAAGATACTGCGACAATGGTGACTGTAGGTGCTGTGTTCCCGCGAGCGGAAAAATTGTCGGCCGTTAAGCGCAGGGTAGAGGGAAGGCACTGGACAGGGTGCCCGGAAGAACCTGTTATTGCACCACATCTGACTTCAAAAGAAGCTTCCGTTCTGCAAGCCAACCTACGGAAAGGCTCACCCCTGACACGCTGGGATGTGCAAAATCTTGGCTTCGATTTGGAAGACGAGCAAATCGAAGCGTTCTCGAAATTCTACAAGCATTACCCCACTTTTGCTCAGGTTGTTTGAGAATTATTCAAGGATCGCAGGTGGAGCATTTGAATAGTTCTGATAATTTAGATTTCAATAAATCGGATCTTTTTGTTTCGCATTCCCAAAAAGTCGCTGCTTTCCAGCCGAGATCGCTCAGTGCCTCCAATGCCCTCGCATCACGAGCGACGTTAGCATCGAATTTGCTTTGCCAGAAAGCGGTGTTTGTTTTTGGCGTGGATGCGTTGGAGCATCCCGGATGGCGGTGCCAGAAACAACCATGTACGAAAACAACAACGTGATACTTCGGAAAGACAAGATCTGGCTTTCCCGGCAAATCCTTACGGTGGAGCCTGAAGCGAAGGCCCATGGCATGCGCGGCGCGACGCACTTTCATTTCCGGCGAGGTGTCCTTGCCTTTGACCCGAGACATCAACCAAGATCGGCGCTCGGGAGAAAGACGATCAATCACCTGAGCTATTCCGCCGCTATGGAGTAGCCTTCGGCCGGAAGGGCGAGCCTGTCTCTCACGGCAGACAGCAGGGCTTTTGCCATGATCGGTGACACGGAATTGCCAATCATGCGGAAGCTATGCCAGACGGTAGGGTGAAAAAGATGGCTGTCAGGGAAGCCCTGGATCCGGGCGGCTTCGCGAACCGTAATCACCCGCGGAAGATCGGGGTGGATCGGTCGCACGGACTGAAAAGACCCTTTGTCGGCCCCGGTGCCCGCTCGAAGCGTGGGGCACTGGCCGGTCCAAGCCAAACGTGGATGACGCCCCACCTTATCGAACGCTCCTTGCGGAACGGCGGTGAACCTAGCTTTCACAGCTTCGGTGTGCTCCGTTTTGCGATGACCGGTAAATCGGCCATCCGCCGATCTCATCCTCTGAGCATAGATCGACGGACGCCCCCGCTTCGCGATTTTCCATATATCGAAGCCGTCATCGTCTACTTCGATCTCGCGAACCTCGGTTAGGTCGGCGATCGCGTCGGCGATGGTCGAGGGTGGCTTACGATAGGCCGCAATATCGGCCGCTTCAATCATGCTGGTATCGGATTTGCGCGTGCCGATTACGACCAGGCGAGGTCGTTTGGTGGCCGCCCCAAAATCCGCAGCGTCACAGGGGTAGGGGCCGAAGATATGATAGTCGCCGCGAACCATGTCGATGGCCGCATCGAGGACATGGCGGGTGTCGCTGTAGCCCAAGCCCTGCACGTTCTCCATGACGAAGAAACGTGGGCGTAGTTCCGACACGATCCTGAAATAGTGTCCAAGCAGACTGCGTCGGGCATCTTGAGGATCGCGCTTTCCGATCGCGCTGAAGCCTTGGCAAGGCGGCCCCCCGATGACGCCATCGACTTCTCCGCCGACGAGTTTGCGAATTTCGGAACCCGTCAGTTCCGCCACATCTCGCTGCCGAAAAATCGTCTCAGGGAAATTTTTGGAGTAGGAAGAACTCAGTATCGGATCGAGGTCGAAGGCCGCCTTCACCGTAAATCCGGCCTGATGTGCGCCTAGCGAGAAACCGCCACCGCCGCTGAAAAGCTCAATCAAATCCATGGGTTATTCGTCTGCCCAAAACGGTTTCAGCAGATGCCGAAACAGCCCCACCGCCGATCGTAGATATCAATTTTCGTGAATCGTCAAGCCCGGCCGATCTCCAGGCCGATGCTGTCGGAGGGCAACGCCGTGCCGAACTGTCGATGTCAAGGGGCCGTTTCCATTTTGAGGTCGGTGCGGAGGCCGCCGTTATTGTCGAGCCGGTGGGTCGCTTCCGCAATCAACCACGTGGCGGCATCGATCTCGTCTTTGAAGCCCGACGCCTTCAGCCGGGTTTCCGGGAGGGCGTCGGGCCTGCCCAGCGCCAGCTTCATGTCGAACGTCGCCGGGGCACGCTTCATCCGGTCCCGCTCCGCTATGGCCGCGCGCTTGGCGGCGGCCTCGTCCGGATAGACTTTCCGCAGCTTCTTCGCGCCGTCCGCCTTGCCCACGGTGAAGGATTTCCGCTTCGCGCCCTTCTTATCGTGCCAGCTGGCCGTCACGCCTTCCTGCCCCTCGCGCTTCTGCCGCGCCCAATTGTGGCCGTCGCCATCGCGGCGGCTGATCTCCAGCACCGGCAGCGCCTTGCCGCTGGTAGTCGTGCCAGCGCCCTTACGCGCGAAGATCAGATGCTTGTCCTTGATGGTGGCGACGGCGTCGTTTTCGCGGCCGAGGCGCTTCAGAAAGGCGATGTCGCTTTCCCGGTTCTGCGTGATCGATGGCAGCGCCATCGATGCCAGATCGGCCGCTACCTTGAGCGTCAGGCCATTGCGCCCCGCAATATCCTTCAGCACCGCGCCCAGCGTCGTGTTCTTCCAGCTCTGTTCGCGCCGGTTACGGATCGCGCTGGTGAAGTCGGCGGCGCGGGCGCGAATCCTGACCTGATCGGGCGGGCCGCTATGGGAGACATCGTCCACCTTGAAGCTGCCCTTGTCGATTAGGCCGACCGTGACATCGCGGCCCTGCTTCCAGCCCAGATGAACGTGCAGGGTCGCGCCTTCCTTCGGGATCGCCAGCAGGCCGTCGCTATCGTCCAGTACGATGTCCAGCTGGTCCGCTTCGTCACCTCGCTTTTCCGACATGGTGAGCGACACCAGGCGCGGGCGCAGGCGGTCGGTCAAATCCTTCCCGTCCAGCGTCACCCGCCAGTCTGGGATGTTCATGATCCGGTCGCTCATGCGCTGGCCTGCGCTGTCGTGGGATCGTCCACCCGCCAAAGGTCGATGCCGAAGTCGATGCGCAGCGGTCGCCCGTCCGCCATCATCACCGCATGGCGCTCGTCGATCGAGCGGATGATGAAATTGCCGAACACGGCCCCGGCACCGCTGACCAGCGGCAGCGCCTCCCCGGTGTTGGCCATGTCGCGCAGCGTGTCGAGCGACACCGCGCCATCGGAGATTTCGGCATAGACCGACCCCGACAGGCTGACCGTTTCATCGCCCACGCCCAGAAACTGCGCCGCGTCGCGCGTGCCGACGCGGCCCGACATGGCGAAACGCCAGTCCGTCTTCCGCTGCAGTTCATCGAACGCCAGCGTCGGGATCTGAAACAGGAACATGCCAAGGGCCATCAGGTGCATGGGTGTGTCCTCAATCGTCGCCGAAGCCGCGCCCGCGCCGCTCGCGCTCGATTTCCTCGATCGCCTTGCGGACCTCGTCGGCGATGTCTTGCGCGCTGCCGCCACCGGCGGTGATGTTGATATTGTAGGTCGCCTGCATGGGCGGCGCGGCGGCACCGGGGCTGCTGCCCGCTTGCTGGGCGGCAGCGGGCGACGCGGCGGCCATGGCGGTGCCGACAGCGCCGACGCTCAAGGCGCGGGTCATTTGCCCCGACAGGTCGGTGATACGGGCCAGCGGGCCGGACGTGTTGGCGGTTAGTCCCTGATCCAGACCGGCCATGATGAAGCCGCCCAGCCCGGCGAACACGCGGGACGGGGAGTGGATGCCCAGCTTCGCCTTGAACCAGTTGGCGACCGCACTGGCCGTGTTGACGATGGTCGATTTGAGCGCGCCGAGCATCCCCGTCACACCGTTGATCAGCCCCTGAATGAGGTTCCGCCCGATTTCGGTAAAGTTGAGCGACTGGAGGTAGGCCAGCGCAGGCATGAAAGCGCGAATGAGCAGGCCAAGCGGATGGAAGGTCAGGAAGGCGTCGATCAGGAAGTCGATCGCGCCGCTCACCATGGCCTTGATGCGTTCCCACAGGCCCGAAAACCAGGCGGTGATCGCACCCCAATTGTCATAGATGAGATAGGCTGCGGCTGCGACGGCGGCGATGGCTGCAACGATCAGCAGCAACGGCCCCAGGGCGATGCCCAGCGGCGCTGCGGCGGCGGTCAGGGCGGCGAAGGCGAGGGCTATGCCGCCGAGCAGGATCAGCAGCCCCGCGCCGACGCCCAGGAACATCATGATGGCCTTAGTGATCAGAGGGTGATCCTGCGCCCATTTGCGCATGCCGCTGGCGGCTTCCTTTACATGGCCAGCCACCGCGACCACGGTCGGCAGCAGCGCCTTGCCCATGGTGATGTTGAGGCCCGACAGCGCATTGGCGGCAAGGCCGGTTGCCCCCTCGCTGGTAGCGATCCGATTAAGGAATTCGGCGTGCATCGATCCGGCGGTCTCGCTGGCGTCGCCCACCAGTTCAAGACGCGCCTTCAGCCCGTCGAGGTTGGTCAGCATCGGCGCGATGGCCGCGACGCTTTCGGAGCCGAACAGCTCGGTCAGGATCCCGGACTGTTTGTGGGCATCCAGCTTGCCGATCCGGTCCATCACATCGACGATCGTTCCGGCTGCGTCGGTCTGCATGCGCTTTGCGACGTCGGTGGACTTAAGGCCAAGTTCAGCGAAGGCGGCCTTTTGCGACTTGGTCGCCGCCTCGCCCTTGGTAAGGGCGAGCATGGTGTTCTTGATGCCGGTGGCCGCGACCTCGCTCTGCACGCCGATGCTGTCGAGCGTGGAACCCATGGCCGCGATTTCCGGCGCGGCGAGGCCCGCGACCTTTCCCAGGGGGCCGATGCGCGTCATGATGTCGGTGACGTTGGCCGCCTTGCCGCCGAAGGTGTTTGTCAGGGCGTTGACGTTGTCGCCAAGGGCAACGACGCCAGCCTGCGGCAGTTCGAAGGCCGTGCGCCACTTCGCCATCGTGTCGCCCGCAACGTCAGCGCTCATGTCGAAGGCAACGCCCATTTCGGCCGCGTCATTGGTGAATTGCAGCAGCTGCTTGCGCTGGTCGCGCATGGGTCGGCCGAATTTGTCCACGCCGACGCCAGCGGCACCCGCAGCAGCGGCGATGGTCGCCAGTTCGTTCGCCGCCATGGGGATCCGCTCGCTCATGTCGAGAAAGTCGGTCGACATCCGCTCGATCGCTGGCGTGGTCATGTTCGTGACCTTACGCACATCGGCCATGGCGCTTTCCAGCGACATCGCCTGTTTGGTCGCCATGACGACCGGCGCGCCAGCGGCGGTGCCTGCGGCGATCATGCCAAGGCCCATGCCGGTCGCCTTGCCGCTGATGTCGTTCAGTTTCTCCGAATTGCGGTTGGCCTGGTTGATCTTGTCCAGCTGCGCCGCCTGCTGCTTCAGTGCGCGGTTCGCTTCCGCCGTTCGGTTGGCAAGCCGATCCTCATGCCCCGCCAGATCGAGGATATCGACGCCTGCGGCCGACAATTTGGCGGACAGCTGCTGCAATTCAGCGCCGCCCTGGTCGAGCCGGGCCGCCAGCTGCGCCGACTGTTTTTCGGCGCGGGCAAATTCATCGCGCAGCTTCTTCGTGGGTTTTTCCGTCGCCTCCAGCTGGGCGCGCAGCTGGGCCAGTTTCGCCTGCTGTTCCTCATATTGGCGGGTGTCGCTGGCGAAGCGCGATTCCGCGGACTTGTAGCTGCCGATCTGTTTCCGCAGCGCGCCCAGCGATTTCAGTTCGTCCTGCGTCTTAGCCAGATCCCGGCGCGCGGCGGAGGACGCGCCGGTGATCGCCTTCAGCGGCGACGTCACCTTATCCAGCGCCTCAAGGACGATCTGGAGTCGAAGATTCCTGTCCGCCATTATCGCTTTCCGGGTGTCGCGGGGGGCTTGGATCGACGGGCGGCCTGTTCGCGCCAGCCCATCAATTCGGACAGGTCCATCCCGTCCATGACGGCGGGCGACCAGTGAAAAATGATCGCTACGTCCGCCATTGCGTCATCTACGAAGCGAGGACAGCCGCACGCTGCGACCTCTGCAACAAAAAACCGCCGATCTCCGCGCCGCAGGCCAGCAGGTCCGCCGGGTCGAGATTGGCGGCTTCGGCTTCGGAGATGGGCGGCGTGGAGATGCGCGGCAGCACCTTGGTGATCGCATCGACCTTCAGCTGGCCGAGATCGACCAGGGAAAGGCCGCGCAGTTCGCCCGACTTGGGCTTGCGCAGCTGCAGGCTGTCGATCTTCTGTTCGCCACGCTCGATCGGCGTGTCTAGGGCGACGGTGCGGAAAATGGGGGCGGTGGCTTCGCTCATGGTGATATCTCGGTGATGATATGGAAAGGGTGCCCGACGCGGCGCGCCGGGCAGATGGATCAGCTTAGGCCCAGGGCGCTGCGGCGTTCGGCGAGGCGATCGACGCCGTTCACGATCTCGACCATGCGGATCGGGTCGATCTCGATTTCCGTGCGGCCATTCCAGATCAGCTTGTAATAGGCGACGGCGAAAGTGACGCTGAATTCGGTCGCTTCGCCCGTTTCCTGGTCGCCCATTTCGATTTCGGAATGGCGGCCGCGCACGATGACTTCGACATGATCGACGGCGGCGGTGCTGTCCGTCTGATAATTGCCCGCAACGCGCAGATAGACGCCGTCGGCGGTCGGCGTGCCCCACTGGCGCAGGACGTCGCGCATGGGGCCGCCACAGGTGAAGGACATTTCCATGGCCTCCATCCCCATGTCCATGCTGAGCGGCGCGCTCATGCCCGCGCCGCGCCATTCCTCCATCTTGCGGGTGAGCGTAGGAAGGGTGACGCTTTTCGCGTCGCCCAGATAGTTCAAGCCCTCATTGAAAAGCAGCATGTCCTTGAGGGTGCGGGGCAGTCCCATGGCGAATTCCTTGTGATCGAGGGATGAGGCGGACGGATCAGGCTTCGCTCACCAGGCTGGCGAAGTCGGCGAAATAGCTGTCGGTGATGCGCTGGTTGAAGCCGAGATCTTCGAGCGGCGGCGGCACGGTGTAGTCATAATCGATGCGCAGCTTGCCCGCGCGGAGGCTGGCGACGCTGTTGTTCGCCTCGTCGAACTTGGCGTTGAAGCCGAGCAGCACGCCCGACGCGACCAGCTGTCGGCCGAAGCCGTTGATCGTTTCGACGATGTCCTTCGCCAGGCTGGGGACCAGTGGCTTGTCGATCGCCCACAGCATGCCGTTGACGACGGTGTCCGCCAGCAGCTGCGCGACGCGCACGGTGCTTTCGAACACGAACAGGCTGGTCGGATCGGCGCAGGTGCGATTGCCCCAGAAGCGGTAACCCGCATCGGTGCGGATCAGGGCAGTGATTTCCTTGGCATTCAGCTGCCCCGCCTCGCTGCCTGCATCTTCGATATCCCAATAGATATCCTTGGTCAGACCGACGACGCCCTGCACTTCGTAATTGGACAGGGTCTTGTGCGGCCCCACTTCCTCGTCGATGCGGGCGCGCAGACCCATGGCGCGTGCGGCGGCGTAGCTGGGGACATTGGCGGCGGCAGCGGTGTCGAACGCGAGAAAGTCCGGCATCAGCAGCATCAGTTCACGGGCGCTGAAATTGGCGCGGTAGAGGATGGCGTCGCCCACCGTCTCACCGACCGCGCGGGCATAGGCAAAGCCGCGCAGCTTCTGCGCCACGATGGCAAGGGCGGCGGTCACCGCCTGCGTTTCAAGTCCGGGCGCGCCAATGATCTTGGGCTTCACCCCCAGCTGCGCCTGCGCCGCCAGCAGCGCCTGCATGCCGGTCTTCTGCCCACTGGCATCGGTGGTGCCGATGACGTTGGCCGAGGTTTCGGCGTCATCCTCGCCTTCCTCGACGCGGACGACGACGACGACGGGCCGGGCCTGATCGGCAATGGCGCGGAGAGAGCGGGCCAGCGTGCCGTCCACGCCCGCCTTGCCGATCGCGGCTTCGACATTGGTGAGGCGCACGGCCTTGTTGAGCGGGAAGGTGGCGGCGTCGGCGTCGGCCGCCGTCGCGACCAGGCCAATGATGGCGGTGGAAACGGCGGTGAGCGTGCGCGCGCCCTCGCTGATTTCGGTGAGGGTGATACCGTGCTTGAAGGCCATGGTGCGGCTCCTTGGTTAAGCGGAAAGGGGGATGGACAGGCGGACGAGGGCGTTCGACGCGGCAATGTCGGTGCGGGTGGCGTCGATCGTGATGGTCGCAGATCCGGGACGGTCGCCGACGACCAGGCCGACACGGCGCAGGCGGATGCGATCTTCCCAGCGCGACAGGGCGACGGCGGTTGCGGCATAGAGGCGCAGGATATTGGCCGGGGTCATGGGCTGGTCGATCAGGTCGAACAGCAGCGATCCATATTCGCGGCGACCGACGCGCGATCCCATCGGCGTGGCGAGGATGTCGGTGACCGACTGCCGGATATGGTCGAGGCCATTGAGAACCGCGCCGCTGATGCGCGCCATGCCGGTCATCAGGCGGGCGCTCCCGTCTGTGAGCCGCCGCCCTGCACCCCGCCATGCTTGTGGCTTTTGAGGCTGATGCCGCCGCCGACAACATCGTCGGTCGCGGCCAGCCTGCCGACTACGCCGACATCGCCGATGATCGTCACGTCGCCGGTGATGGTGACGCCGCCCGGTGCTTCGATAGCCGCCGTGCCGCCTTCAGGCAGCGTGACGGTCAGCGCATGGGCAGCCTGGTCATAGGCAATGACCGCACCGTCGGCGAATTCCAGATGGATAGTATCGGGGCTGGTGGACGGCGGCGGACAGGCGTCGGAATAGAGGCCTAGCACGACGAAGGCGCTTTCGATGTCGCCTTCGGGAGAAAGGATGACACACTGTTCCCCAACGGTCGGTGGCGACCAGGCGCGGACGCCTCCCGCGCGCTGGGTAATCCATGGCAGGTCGCCGGTGACGATGTCGCCGGTTTCGACGGTGCAGGTCGCGTTGGCATGATCGACCGAAGCGATCGTGCCAAGCTGGATGACCTGCCCGGTCAGCTGTTCATGATCTTGAGGTTGCGCCATGGGCGGACCATGGCGCGCACGGTCCACCGTTTCGCGGGCGCGCATTTGTAGAGGCGGCCTCTACAAATGCAGCCGATTGCCGGTCGGGCGTTAATATCGGGCCGATAAAGAAAAGGGCGGCCTTCAGGCCGCCCCCGTCGTTTTATTGCGCCGGTGCCCCTGCGCCTTGGCTCGCGTCTGCGCTGCCATTCAAACCAGCCAGTTGCGGGCCGAGCGTCTTGGCCACGTCGACGCGCACGGAGTCATTGTGCTGGCGCACCGACGTGACCACCTTACCGTTCTTATCAAGCAGCATCGCTTCCTGATCGGAGCCTTCAGGCGCGAGTTGCACGATCAGCGGCCGGGGATACAGCCGGTTGCTCGAACCGTTGGTGCCGTCGACCACCGCGCCAATTCCGCCGCCGAGGAGGATGTTGCCGAAAGACGACCCGCCTAGCTTGGACTGGATCAGAACATATGTCGGCTTGTAACCGGGGAGCGTGATGTCCGCGCGCTGATCGTTCTTGCGTTTGAATTCGAGTTTGCAAGGCGTCTTGCATTCCGAGCCATCGGTGAACTTCACGGTGGCACCACCTGGCTTCGTATCGCTGGTATAATCGACCTTGGTGCCGTTCATCACCGTGGCGCAGCCCCCCAAGGCAAGCGCCATCGATGTGGCAACGCCAGCGAAAACTATTCTTTTCATATATTTCCCCCTCCAAGAATCGCGAGATGCGATCTTGTGCGAGGACTAAAGCGCCCTGTTGAAATATGTCAATTAAGTATTCGGAATCATGCGTTTACAGGGCGATTCGGGTGGGAAGTGGACTGTCAGGTTACAAAGCTAAACGGCTAGATGCTGACGCTACAGCACCATTCAGCAGGAAAGTTCGCTTTGAAACTTTTTGCGATATGGTGATCTACCTTCCCCCATCAATGGAATGCATTCTGCGCGACGAGACAGAGCGCCATCTATAATAACGCCAATGTAATGCCATGAATCGGAATCCCGATCCCTTAGCTTTTTCTTGTCTTCGTTAAGAGCTACTGGCGCACTGTCGCTTGTCACGCGAAAAAACACTTCTTCACCACCTTTGCCAATGACGACAAGCTGACTTGATGGCGTTTCATATATGTTGGAGCGAGGATTATCGCCTACAGCAAACATCGTATCTGAGGCGCTGCCATATTTGTTCTTTACGGTAACTGTCCATCGACCGTGATCGAAATACGAGCCCACCCTTACGGAGGTCGTCCCACCGGGAAGCGTTTGGAATTGGCGAGCCCGACATGCGGTCAACCCTATCGAGGCTAGCAAGCAAATCGAAACGACGAATTTCGAGCGTTTAATCATTATCGAAGCATGTCCGAGCGCCTGCTTCTAGGCAAACAAGATTCGAGGTTAATTGTCTGAACTTGGTCGTTTTCGGATCGTCGGCTTACCCTGCGCTGTTACCAGCGCAGGGCAGCAACTCAGACGTCGTTTGCGGGCAGCGGGAAATTGCTGATCAGCACTTCGCGCCCCTTTGTCGGCTTCGGCCCGAATGTGTAGGTCGTGTCGATCGCGCCGATCGTGAAGCGGGCGAATGTCTCACGCACGCCCTGATTGTCATTGAGCGACATCAGGAAGCGGGCCTTGATGCCAGCCAACTGGTCGGCCAGCGCGGCGAAGTCGGCGCGGCCGAAGACATCCGGTCCATAGTCGCGCTCGCACGCCCAATAAGGCGGGTCGAGATAGAAGAGCGCCCCTTCCCGATCATAGCGGCGGATGAAGTCGGCATAGGGCAGGCGTTCGATGACAACGGATTGCAGCCGGTCGTGCAGATCCGCCAGCATCGGTTCGATCTTGCCGACATCGAAGCGCGCGGGCATTGACGCGGCTACGCCGAACTTGCGGCCCGACACCTTGCCGCCATAGGCGAGGCGCTGGACGTAAAGGAACCGGACGGCGCGCTGCAGATCGGTGAGCCGGTCAGGATCCTGCCCCAGAAGACGTTCGAATTCGGCGCGGCTCGCCACGCGAAATCGCAGCATGTCGACCAGATAGGGGTAGTGTTCGGCGAGGCAGCGGAACAGCGTCACCACGTCGCCGGAAATATCATTGATCGCTTCGGCGCGCGGACGCCGCGTGCGGCGCAGGAAGATGCCGCCCATGCCAACGAAGGGTTCGGCATAGCTGCTATGCGGGGTGGCGTCGATGATGGCGCAGACGCGCTTCGCCAGATTGCGCTTCCCGCCGATATAGCCTGCGGCAGGGGAGACGGGGCGGACGGGAACAAAAGGGGTAGACATGTAGGAAATCCTGCAAGATGTCCCGACGCGGCATGCCACGGAGGGAGTTTGGACGGGCGGGCGCGCTGCCCGGACGAATGCGAGTGCAGGCTCGCGGTTTGGAGATGTGGGGACATCCCAAGCCCCCTCCGGAGCGGGGAAGCGGCGGCGTTCAGAACCGCCGCTGATCTTCATGCGGAAGCAGCGGCTTCGGCAGCAGGCGCTTCCACCGGCTCCGCTAGGGAAGCGGTGATGACGCCCAGGGATATCTTGTGCGCGACGCCTTCCGCGACTTCCTCGACGCGGGCCTTGGTGGCGGCTTTGTCATAGCTGCCATCTTCCTTCAGCACCGCATTGACCTGTCGTTTATGCTTGATGTCCCCCTCAGCGAAGGTGACCGGCACCTGACGGGTCTCAGGATCGAATTTGCCGATGGTGATCTTCATTGCCTGTCCTTTGTACTGTCGGGAAATCAGATGGTGCCCAGCACGGACCATTCGACGGTCGTGGCCACCCCCAGGCCGTTGATGACGCGAACACGATCGAGGAAAGCCCCTTCGCGCTGGCAGTAGCAATTGCCTTCATCGCCGCTTTGGGTGCGAATTGGTTGTGCCCGCAAGTGGCGGATGCTTGCCAGCGGGCGCTCCAGCATGACGACGGCCGAGCTATTCGCACCAAGCGCCGTCGCGCCGCCGGTTTCCCGCATGGTCTGCCCGTTCGCCAACGGCTTATCGACCCACCAGTGATTCGCGCTAAGGTCGCCATTGCACTGGATCTGCGATCGATGCTGACCGTCCAGCAGATCGGCGTCCGCGCCGGATCCGGATCCGTCGTTGTGCGGGCCGAAGAACTGCGATGCATGGTAGCCATCGACCGTGTCGGCATTGCCCGCCCCGGCGGCATAGGCGACGCTGAAATTCGAGGGGTTGTAGACGTAGAAGGCACCATTGGCATTGCCACCCCACAACCAGCTGGGCTGTCCACCCTGACCGGACCAGTTCCAGGGCTTGCCGAGCAAATTGTCCCAATGGCGAATGTCGTCGCGATGCCAGCCATCGACCAGATCGGCGTCGATTCCAGAACCTGACCCGTCGACGGTGAGGAGCTTCGCTTTAACGTCGGCGGCGCTGTAGGCTGTGGCGTTGAGCGGGGTGTAGCCAAGGCGACCGACGACGTCGGCATAGAAGCTGCCCTGCTGGCCGTCGAGCAGGTCGGCATCCATCCCGGATCCCGCGCCATCATTCGACGCGCGCCAGACGTCGGAAATGTGACCGTCGAAGACGAGATTGCCCTGATCGGTCGCATCGACCGTCACCTTCAGGCGCGAACCGGACCAGCCGATCTTCACGGCGTTGCCCAGCTGCCCCACGCCGCCACCCTGCTGCACGGGCGTGAAGCCCAGCCGCGCCGGGATGTTCGTGAAGTAGCTGCTGTCCTGGCCGTCGAGCAGATCGGCGTCCAGCCCCGATCCGGCCCCGTCATTCGACGGCCCCCAAGGGACGTAGCCCAAGCGAGCCGTGATGTTGCTGTAATATGTGCCGTGCTGACCATCGAGCAAATCGGCGTCGAGGCCGTTGCCCGCGCCTTCATTTTTGAGCGCCGCGCTCTTGATGCCGAGAGCCAGGCGCATGGCCGCTCCATTGACCGAGGTCAGCAGACCCTTGACGAAAGTGGAGGGCGCACCCTCGCCGAACCGGCTGTTGAGCCAGTTGGTGACGGCCGACTTCATCCCCTTCGGCGTGACCGCCCGTTGGTTGTCGGTTCCCTCTTCCGCTTCGGCTTCGGTCGATAGTTCGACCACGCCTTGCACGTCGGTGGTCGCGGGGGGATTGGAGAAATTGGCATCGCCGAAGGTGATCGACGTTGCGTCGATGTCGGGAAACTGCACGTCGATATCCAGCAGCATCATGGCCTGCGCCGACTTCTCAATCAGGACGGCGGCCTGCCCGTAAAGGCCGAACAGCGTGCCGTCGCCCAGATAGAGCGCCAGGCTGCGCACGGTGAAGACCTGATTGCTTTCATCGCGCACGGTCAGGTGGATCGTGTCGTCGGCCACTACGCCGCCCGACAGCGTGGCGACGCGATTGAACTCGCCCGGCAACGCCGACATCGCTGGCGTGGGCACCACGGCGGTGGCGGTAAAGCCGACCTGCGCGATCGTCACCGGCGCGGTGCCGGTGTTGGCCGCGTTGATCAGCGCGGCACGGCCTGCGGTGGTGATGGTGAGTTGAAGGGCCATGATTCCTCCGGTCAGGCCGCCGTCGCCGTGCAGTTCAGGCGGGCGTAGATGACAGGGCGCACGGCCGCGATCAGGCCGATGTCGGCCTTGGCGGTGATGCCCTGGGTAAAGGTGAAGTGGCTGCGCACGGGCTTGGCCCGGCGGACTTCGGCAATGACCTGATCGACGAACGCGGCCGACGCGGGCGCGCCGTTCTGATCGAGGTTCAGGACCAGGTCGAATGTGTGGGGTTCGCCCTTCGGCTCGTGCTGCCACCATTCGCGAATTGCGACCGATCCGCCGAAGCTGGCGACGACGGTGCGGACCGATTCCGCCGTGCCCTTGCGCCGGGCGATGGCAATGGCGCTGCGGACGCGGGCGCGCTTGACGCCCTCGGGCCAGTCGCTCGACCAGTTGTCGAGCGACAGACCCCATGCCAGCCATGGCAGCAGCGCGCTGGGGCAATTGGACGGCGACCAGACGTCGCGGACCAGCACGGCGATATCGAGCAGCCGGGCAGCGACCTGTTCCAGCGCCTTTTCCAGATCGGTCGATCCGGGCGGCAGAATGGACGAATAGGTCATTCGCCGGTCCCCGCGTAGTTGAGCGCGATGCCGGTGCAGAACGGAGCCTGCTCACGTGAGATGATGATGTCGGCCGCAGGGGCGGTCAGGACGACATTGTGCACGCCTTCGACATGCAGGGCGGCAAAGAGGCCGGATCGCGTGATGTCGCGGCCCAGGCGGTGGCTGGAGGTGACATAATCGTCCAGCTTGGCGCGCGCCGCGTCCAGGACGACGCTGCCATCCGGGCCGCTGAAGGTGGTGATGGTCGCCGCCACATCATATTCGACGATGTCGGCGGACTGGACGGTGACGAAGTCGGTGAGCGGGCGGCGCTTTTCGTCCGACACATAGGCCGCGACCGCATCGACCAGCGCAGGAGAGGCTTCGCCGGATCCGGTGCGCGACAGGACCGACACCAGCACTTCCCCCGGCGCGGGGCTGGTCGCGCTGGCGTCCAGCACATCGGCATGGGCCGACAGGGAATGAAAGATATAGGCTCCCTCCGGCCCGGCGACCGAATAGCCCTCCGGAGCCAGCACCATGCGGCGGCGGAAATCGGCGTCGCTTTCCATGACCGCCGGGATGCCCAGCACGACGTCCGCCGGGGTGATGGTGAAGCGCGCGATGCCGAACAGCGCCGCGATATTGTCGAGATCCGCGCCGATCGCATAGGCAGGCATGACGGCGCGCGCCGCGTCGTTGACGCGCTGGCGGTGCAGCTGCGCGAGATAGGCGAAGACCTGCAGCAGCTTCGACACCGGATCGCTGTCGCGGCTGACGAATTCCGGCATCAACGTCTGCAGATGCGTCACCGCGTCGGCATAGATGGCCTCGAAATCGAGCGGATCTATGATGTCGGGCGCAGGAAGGCGCGACAGATCAACAGCGGTGAAGGTTGCATCGGCCATGGCCGCCATGTCGGGCGGCGATCAGGGAGTGCGCTACCGTCGGCATTTGTAGAGGCGGCCTCTACAAATGTCGGTCACGCCCGCAATACGGCTACCGACCGGATCGCTGACGGCCCACTTTACGGATGCTCATAGCTTCCGATGACAGATTCCGCTAACTCCATGAAATGAACCAAAGCAAAACGAACTCCAGTTGGGACAGCCTCGCCGGTGACTTGTTTCGTCGCGCCTTTAGCTTTGGCCTATCAGCTTTCCAACTTACCCATGTGGCGACGGCCCTAGCGGTACATCGCAACGAAAACGATGTTGATAGGGCTGTTTACAACGGTGCCCACTCGCCAGCTATCTGGTTCCTCGCTCATTTTGCCTTCGAGTTGTTTCTGAAGTCTGCAATAGCCGCGAAAGGACGCAATCCCGCTGAGATCAAGGCGATAGGTCATGATCTCGAAAAGGCGTTGGAAGGGGCTGAGGCGCTTGGCCTAGGGATCAACGAGAGCACACGCTTGTCGATTAAGATTGCTAATCGTGCTCACAAGCGCGACGGCGAGAACGCTTTCTTCTTCCGCTACGGTGGAAGTGCCAAGGCCGATGTAGAAACCGTGGAAGCTTTGGTTGCTTCTCTGAAAGATCTGCTTGAGCAGACACGTGTCTTGGTTAACGAGCCTCAGATTTCTTATGAACGGTTCCTTGTGCCGTTCGAAAATGCCGAAGAACAATGACTGTAAATACTCTCAGTCGGTAAATGCATCAGATCTACAGATATTCGCTTTTGGAAGTTGCCGGTTGCTCATTCGCATTTTGAATTGGAGCGAAAATGCGGCCATGACTCTGTGACGTGGCTGTAAAGCATATCTATCAGCCGCTCCCGATCCGCTGGCGTCGCGCCCAGCGGCTCGCGCCGGGGATAGGGTACGGCCTTGGCCCTTAGCGACGGCTTGTCCCGCAGGCCATATTGGTGGACTCCCGCGATCTGTGACACCTTGCCGGAGAAGCCGACCCAAAAGCCCTGGTCATCGGTGCCGGTTTTCAGGAATCGTGAACTGGCGAGACGGCGGAACATGGCCTTGCGGCGCAGGCCGCCGCGTCGGCGCAGCTTGCCCCCCGTGCTGGCGTTACGATGTTCCTCCGGGACCGGGAGCCATTTGACGACCTTGGCGAATTCGAAGGAGCGGATCGCGCCAGCCTCGATATCGAAGCCGGTCATCATCTGGCCGCTCCCCCAGGTGAAGCTTTTCATGATGACGCGGCGCGGCGGCCCGCCGCCGCCCGCTGGATAGAGGAAGCAGGCCGCGCCCCGGCCCGACACCGGCGGCTCCTTCTTCTTGCGCGCTTCGAAAGCCGATCCATCGGGCTGTCGCTGGGCAGTGATGCGCTCGCGCTGGCTGATCGCCAGTTCGCGGGCCATGCGGCGCATGAGCGCGCGGCGCTGGCCGGACGAAAGGCCGCGCAGCAGGCTTCCCGCGATCCGTTCGATTTCGGTCAGGTCGTCGGTCATGCCGCTGGCGGTACAGCCGGGGTCAGCACGGCGACGGGATCGGTGGTTTCCACCATCAGTTCGGCGTTGCCGAAGCCCTGCAGGAAAGATGCCGTCACGCCTGCGAACCCGTCAAAATTCGGTTCGTCAGGGTGCGTCACGTCATAGCCGCTGCCATCGGCGCGCGGGATGACCAGCACGGTTTCGGTGAGATCGATCGACAGTTCGACGTCGGACAGGTCGCCGTCGAGCAATTCCGCTTCGAACGAAAAGGGCTGGCTGTCGCGGGCGACCAGCAGCTGGGGCTGTTCCTTTTCGATCCACGCCAGCACCGGCACCATCAGCCGATCGCTGTCGCCCGCAAAATCGGTGAACAGCGCCTTCAGCGTATAGGCATAGACGAAGGACAGTGTGTCGGACCTGCGCGTCAGGATGCTGCCGCCCTCGACATAGATTTGCAGGCGGTCCGCATGGGTCGCGAGTTCGGGCAGGAAGGCGGTCAGCCAGCGCCGAAGGCTGTCGGCCTTGCGCATGGTCAGTCCGCCTGTCCGTTGGCGAGGCGGGCCTGCGCCTGCAGTTCGACCAGCGTCGCGCGGATCTGGCCCGCCATGTCATAAAGGCTGGTCAGGCTGCCATGGCATTGCGCGCCGGTCATTTCGCCCGTTTCAGTCCGCTGCACCCTGGGCAATCGGGCGGGTGTCGCCAGCAATGCCCCAGATATCGTCACCATTGGCCGTTGCGGCCGCGCGGTCGAGCAGGCCGACGCCGTCAGCATCAACGCAGATGCTGCGATATACCGGGCGCTCGATGACTTTCTGGCTTTCATGATAGATCTCCCTGACAGCGCCCTGCCGGGCATATTCCCTGGCCTGCGCCCCTTCGGTCGAGGCATCCAGCTGGCCCTGCAGTTGCTCGCGTTCTTCCTCCCGTGCGTCGTCGGCGCGCTTCTGCGCCGCTTGTTCCTGTGCGACGCCGACGCTGGTCCCGTAGAAGAAGCCGCCAATCCCTGCGGTGCAGGCGGCCAGCGCGGCCGCCATGGCGAGGTGCGATTTTCCGATCATCATGGCTGCAGCCCCCTGAAATAGGTTCGGCGCGAATAGGTCAGCACGTCATGGCGCAGGCGGCCATCGCGGTAGCTGACATGGATCCAGCCACTGTTCGGCTGACCCTGGACATAATTTTCGAGGATCAGCTGGTCGAAGGCGAGGCGATCCCGGATGAAGGTGGCGACGGTGACATTGTCGATGCCGCCGACTTCGAAATCGGCAGCTTCGCCAAAGGCATGCTGGCTGGTTTCCGAAGAGCCGACGGCGACACAAAGCCGAGGAGAGCGATAGCCCGACGACAGAAGAACCGGCCTGCCGAAATGGGCGCGAACCGGCTCCAGCACCTTAGTGCAGAGCGTCTTCATCGCGGCGATATCCTTCGCGCCGGGCGTGTTGTCGATCCGCTGCGCCTTGGCGGTGGCGGAGGCAGTGAATTCGGCCAGGCTGAAATTGGGCGACAGCTGCATGGGTCAGTCCTTCTTCGGCAGGAAGCGGTCGGCGAAGCGGCCCGGCACGCTCACCAGCGCGTCGATCGCGGCCCTGGCGATGCGGGGGGTGGCGTCGAAGGCCAGCAGGGCGATGGCGAAGGCGATCGACTGCGCGATGAAACCGTTGAGGCCGGTGACGGCGACGACGGCGATGGTCGCGTAATAGCTGACCGTTGATCCCACGATCCATTGCAGGAAGCGCTGGCGGAAGGGCAACGCGGGCTTCCACGCCTGCGCCACGGCCGATCCGATCAGCGACGGCGTGAGCGAGCCGATCATTTCAAGGGCGGATTCCAGAAAGTGGCGCTGGTCCATGGTCAATCCCAAAGCTGAAGGAGGGGCCGGACGCGGGTCGCGCCCGCTTCGGTGGTGGCGATGCCCGGCACGATGACGACGGTGCCGAGCGGGAGGACGGGGCCAAGGTCGGCAAGGCCCGGATTGGCGTCGAGGACGCGGGTCAGTTCGTTGGGGCCAAGGCCAGCGTCCCGGAACAGCAGCTGGTCCAGCTTGTCACCCTGACGGGCCACCAGCTTTCGCGGCGGAGAGCGGAGCGGGCCTGCCATCAGATCAGCCACACGCCGGTGCGCGATTGGCCGAGCATGTCGCGGATCGCATGCATGGCGTCGCGGCGCAGTTCGTCGATCGAGGGCGAAAGTTCGTCGGCCTGGTTGCCACCGGCGGCCGTGGTGTCGAAATCGCGATGACGCTCGATCAGTTCGGCCTTGGCGAACAGGGCAACGGCGCGCCGGTAGCGGATGATCTGCACGCTGATGCCGTCCAGCTTGTCCGCCGGGACGTCCGCCAGCTTGGCAAAGCCAGCTTCGCGGCAGTCCGCAGCATAGCGCCGCAGGTCGATCTCCGCCGTCATGATCCCGCCCAGGATCGCCGCACGCAGGCGAGCGGGCGTGATGCTGGTCGAAACGCGCGCCACTTCGCGAACGGCCGCAGGATCCACGTCCGGAAAAAAGCCATCATTGACGATGACCGTTTCCGGCGCGGGCGGCTGCTCGATCTCCTCTTTCGAAGGGCGCGCGACGAAGCTCATGCCAGCGCGACCTGCACGAAACCGGAACCCGCATAGACGAAGACGGCGAGGCCGAGACCGACCATGCCCCAGCAGAGCCAGCCAAAGCGAGCGATCGTGGACGGGTTCGCCTCCAGCCCCATGACGAAGCGGATCAGCACGCCGTAGGCGACGAGGACGCCGCCGACCGCCATGATGATCAGGAGCATGAAGGCTTTGATGATGAGCCAGGCGAGTGCGAGCATGGTGGTCTCCGATTAACGGCCCGCCGACTTACGGGGGTGAGGATCGGGACAGAGGGCGGCCCTGCGGTTCGAAAACCTCCCGCCTCGCGCGATCCGCCCCCGAGCGCCGGGGGCGAGCCTGTCAGGCGGCCTGCTGGCCGCCCTGTTCGTTGTTCGTGGCGTCGGCGACGGCCGCCAGCAGCTTCTTCGCCCGCTTGATCTTGTCCTTGACGCCGACGCGGTCATGCAGGCGCTGGGCTTCGGTGAGGCTCGACAGCGCGCGCTGCAGCGCCGGGCCGCTTTCAGCCGCATCCATGGCTTCGGCGACTTCCAGCTGTTCGACGCCGATCGCCTTGTACAGCTTGGCCCGGACTTCATCATGGATGTCGCAGGCGTCGGTCAGGTCGGCGAGGCGGTCGAGGACGTCGCGGGGGAAGGATTCGCCAACGCCCTGCGCCTTGATGGCGGCGGTGGCGATTTCCTCGACGATGATCGTCGCCGCATCGCGCTGGTAGCGGGACGGCATGGCGACGCGGTGGCGCAGCACGAATGCGGCGAGGGTCAGGGCCGCTTCATAGTCGCCCACATCGATCAGCCAAACCATGCAGGTCGGCACGACTTCGGCAGCCAAGCCGGTCCCGACGCCCGCATCGGCGGCAAGGACGCCTTCGATCCATGCCCGATATTCCGGCAGCATTTCCCGCTTCGCCGCGATCTTCAGGTCGATGGACTTGATCTCCTTCAGGCGGCGCAGGTCATGGGTCAGGCGCAGCACGATCTGCGCGGCGATCCGGTCTTCAGCCGACGTTACGTTTTCGGGCGCGGCGACGATGGCGGTTGCCGCGACCTGTTCGCGGTGAATCATGGCCGGGGTGCGATCTATGATCGCGGGAGCGGGTTGCCCGCCCCCATCGGAGGAAACGACCGGATTCGGGTCAACGCGCTGCGCGGCAAGGGCCGCCATGCGTTCCCGATGGGCACGTGCTGGTGTCATGATGTCGTTCCTGCTCGATGGTGGCGGGCGGGAGGCGAAGGATTAGACCTTCGCCCCAAGCTGGATATTTTCGAGCAGGGCGGCCTTGCCATACTCCTCGACCATGAAAGCGTCATTGATGCTTTCGAAATTGTCGATCTGATCCATGGACGGATTGTCCTGAATGGCGCGCCGGGCGGTGCCGATCTGCCAGTAATAGGACAGGTTTTTGAAGCTGGTGACGAGGATGCTGCCCGCCGGGAAGAAGGGCACCTGCACCGTCGGCTTTCCGCCCAGCTGACGGCTCGAAAGGATCACGTCGCGCGCCACCTGTTCGGTCGCCTTGTCGCCAGCCTCCGAGACGATCTTGAAGTATTTTTCGTGGACGAGGTCGCTGCCGACCATCACGACCAGGTCGGTCGCGGTGCGATAGCGTTCGTGGATCAGGTTCTGGATCGCGTCGAAGACGAGCGCGTCGAGATTGACATAATCCGCCGTTCCGGTGCCGGACACATAGATTTTGGCATTGTCTTTGGTCCCGTGCGCCATGACGCGCGAAGGCGCATTGTTGCGGATCTTGTGCAGCCAGCCAAAATTGACGTCCTGCAGCAGCGGGAATTCTTCGCGATCGGTTTCGACCGCCGCATCCACGCCGTTGAAGCCGATGCACATGACGTCTTCGGCCTTCTGCGCCAGCACGGCGTCGCGCATCAGCTGCTGGAATTCGGGGCGATGCGACCAGGCGTCGAGCAGTTCATACGACCAGGCATAGTCATAGTCGGTCTTCTTGCAGAAATACTGGTCGATCTGGTCGGAGCCGGTCACGTCTTGCGGTGTGCGCTTGTGCCCAGCTGCCCGATTGGTCCGGCCCGCCAGCGAACGATTGACGCCCACCCCGACACGGCTGCCCTGCTGATTGACGACGGGCACGACGTTCACGCGCGACATGAAGTCGCTGACCTCGCGCAGCTTCGCCTGCAGTTTCTGTTCGATCGCGGGGGCGACGTTGAATTCGGCCAGCTGGCCGGGGGTGGCGGTGAGGCCGGGAGGAAGCCCGTTCAGCCTCGCTACCTGGGCGACGAAAGCATGAAGAAGCAGGCGGGTGGAAGTCAGCATGTCCGGGGTCTCCGATGGGGAAAGGGCGCGGGCGAGGGATCAGCAGTCGGTCAGGAAGGTGGCGTTGCCACCGCCGCCGGTCGCCGGTTGGCGCGAGAAGCCCGGCTGTTCGGTGTTTTCCAGCTTGGCGGTCAGTTCGGCGACGGCGGCCTGCGCCGCATGCGCCGCGTCCAGTGCAGGCTTGACGGCATCGGCGACCTTCTCGCCCAGGGCGGCGCTGAAGGCGGTCAGGTCGATGCTATTGTCGTTGGCGGGCTTCTTCGGCTCTTCCTTCGGCTTTTCGAGTTCCGACCGGTTGAACATGGTGGCGAGGCTCGCGATCCCGGCTTTGATCGCGTCCGTCACGCTGGCGCTGTCACTACCTTCCGGCTCCATGGTGATCGTCGTTTCGATCGAAGCCGAAAACAGATTGTCGGGATGCAGCTTGCGCGCGTCGAACATGGGCTTGAGGCCGGAGAAGGACAGCGCTTCGGTGCCCAGCGACGCCGGGTTGTCCGTGACGGCGAGGCCGACCAGTCCGACCTTGCCGGTGCCTGCAAAATCGGGGCTGATTTCGACCGACGTGAAGATCTTCTGACCGGCCTTGTTGACCCTCAGCAGTTGCTCGTTCGGTTCGACCTGGGCGTAAAGGGCGCGGCAGCGGACCTTCTGGCCGTCGATCTCCAGTTCGTCGGTCTGGGCCTTGACCGCCGTCACGCTGCCATAAGCGTTGAAGGGCGGTTCGGGGCTGAAACCCTTGATATGTTCGCAGTTGATGCGCGGCGTGAAAGTGGCCGGGTTGAAGGTGGCGACGATGTCGTCGATCCATGCGGCCTCGATCTTGCGGCCGTCGCTGGCGGTGAAGCCTTCGACGAAGACGCGGAAAAATTTGCTCTTTGCCATGGTCGATCCCGGTTCTCGTGGTTGCGGCGCGGCGCGCGCCTGCGTTGACGAGAGCAGAAAGGGACCGGGCAGCGCCGTTCCTCAAGGCGGTGCATTTGTAGAGGCCGCCTCTACAAATGGACGGGCATGATCAGCGGGTTAGCGGCGCGGCATGGTCCGCCGCGATGACTGCTCAACCTCCCCAGTCCGGCGCGCCGTCTGCCATGTGGCAGGTCGATCCACGCCGCCATGCGCGCAGCCTTTACTGGCGCGGGTGGGGCGTGACGCAGATCGCGGAGGAATTCGCGCTGCATGGCATCGTCAATGACAAGGGCGGGCCGATCCCCCGCGCGACGATCGAGGCGTGGAAGCAGCGGGACCGTTGGGATGACGCGCCGTCGATCCGCAAGATCGAGGACGGGCTGGAGATCCGGCTGCTGACCCTGATCGCCAAGGAAAAGAAGACCAGCGCCGACCTGGTCGAAATGGATGCGCTGGCCCGGCAGATCGAAACGCTGGCGAAGGTCCGCCGCTACGAAGCCCCCGGTGGCCATGCCGGTGACCTGAACGACAAGGTCGCCAACCGGAACGGTGGGCCGCGCAAGAAGCCGAAGAAGAACCATTTCACCGCCGAACAGGCGGAGGAACTGAAGCGCGTCTTCCTCGACGGCCTCTATGATTATCAGCACCGCTGGTGGCAGGCGAAGGATCAGCGCACGCGCATGATCCTCAAATCCCGCCAGATCGGTGCGACCTATTATTTCGCGTTCGAGGCGCTGATCGACGCCATCGAGACGGGCCGCAACCAGATCTTCCTGTCGGCATCAAAAGCCCAGGCGCATCAGTTCCGGTCCTACATCGTCAGCTTCGCCAAGCTGGTCGGCGTCGCCCTGACCGGCGATCCGATGCTGATCACGTCGGATCTGCGGCCGCAGGAGGAAGCTGCGGCGGAACTGCATTTCCTTGGCACCAATTTCCGCACCGCGCAGGGCCGCCACGGCAATTTCTATTTCGACGAATTTTTCTGGGTCCATTCGTTCGAGGAATTGAACAAGGTCGCCTCGGGCATGGCGACACACAAGAAGTGGCGGAAAACCTACTTCTCGACGCCGTCCAGCGTCGCGCACCCAGCGCACCCCTATTGGACAGGAGAGCGGCGCAACCGGCGGCGCAAGAAGGAAGACCGGATCAAGATCGACGTCAGCCATGCGGCGCTGGCGATCGGCAGCGTCGGTCCCGACCGGATCTGGCGCAACATCGTCAACATCCGCGACGCCGAAACGGGCGGGTGCGACCTGTTCGACATTGAGGAACTGGAAGACGAATACGCGCCCGACGAATTCGCCAACCTCTTCATGTGCGACTTCGTGGACGACAGCATGTCGGCCTTCAAGTTCAACGACATGATCGCCTGCGGGTGCGACAGCCTGATTGAATGGCCCGACTTCAATCCAGAGGCGGCGCAGCCCTACGGCAACCGGTCGGTCTGGGCAGGCTATGATCCGCAGGAAAGCGAGAATGGCGATAATGCCGCGCTTGTCATCGCCGCGCCGCCGCTGATCGAAGGCGGCAAGTTCCGCATCCTTGAGCGCCACCAGCTGCGCGGCCTCGATTTCGAGCAGCAGGCCGAATTCATCAAGGCGGTGCTGAGCCGCTATACCTGCACCTATCTGGGCATCGACGCCAAGGGCGTGGGCGCGGGCGTTTATCAGCTGCTCGCCAAGCCGGGCGCGCTGCCGGGCTGCGCCGTCGCCAAGATCGAATATTCGCTCGAACTGAAGGCGCAGATGATCATGAAGGCGCAGAATGTCATCCGCCGGGGCCGTCTCGCGTTCGACGTCGGCTTGCTCGACATCGTGTCGGCCTTCGTGTCGATCAAGAAGACGCTGACCACCAGCGGGCGCAACATCACCTTCAAGGCGGGACGCGGCGGCAATGACGGCCATGCCGACCTCGCCTGGGCGACCATGCATATCCTCATGAACGAACCGCTCGACGGCAAGGAAGCGCCAAAGGGCACGATGGAGATTATCGAATGAGCAAGCGCGCCCGCAGAATGAACCGCCGGGAATCGGTCGAGGCGTCGAAGGGCGCAATCTCCCACGCCAACGATAATCGCAGCGTGGTCGAGGCCTTCACGTTTGGGGATCCGGAGCCGGTGTTGAGCCGGGCTACCATGCTCGATATGCTGGAATGCTGGAACAATGGCCGCTGGTATGAGCCGCCGGTTTCGCTCGACGGCCTTGCCCGCGCCTATCGTGCGTCGCCGCACCATAGCAGCGCGATCATGCTGAAGCGGAACCTGCTGGCGGCCAGCCTGGACCCGACGCCCTGGCTATCGCGCAAGGCGTTCGCCGGGATGGTGCAGGACTATCTGGTGCTGGGCAACGCCTATGCGCAGGAGATCCGCAACAGGCTGGGCGGCGTCATGCGGCTCGACCATCCGCTGGCGAAATATACACGGCGCGGCGTCGAACCAGGCCAATTCTGGTGGGTGCCGGGGCATCGCGGCGAAAGCGAATTTGAGCCGGGCACGGTGCATCAGCTGCTGGCGCCCGACATCAACCAGGAAATCTATGGCCTGCCCGAATATCTGTCAGCGCTGCAGTCGGCGCTGCTGAATGAAAACGCGACCCTGTTCCGCCGCCGCTATTATGAGAACGGAAGCCACGCGGGCTACATCCTCTATGCGACGGGCGAGTTCGCCAATAACGACGTCGACGCGATGCGCGAGGCGCTGAAGCGGGCCAAGGGGCCGGGCAATTTCCGCAACATGTTCGTCCACTCGCCCAGCGGGAAAGAGAATGGGATCAAGATCATCCCCATCGCCGAAGTCGCGGCGAAGGACGAATTTCTGGGGATCAAGAACACGACGCGCGACGACGTGCTGGCAGCCCACCGCGTGCCGCCCCAGCTGCTGGGCATCATCCCGGCGAACGCGGGCGGCTTCGGCGATCCGGGCAAGGCGCTCGACAGCTTCTTCGAACTGGAGATCCAGCCGCTACAGTCGGTTTTTCTGGAACTCAACGACAAGCTGGGCTTTGAGGCGGTGCGGTTTCTGGAGCGAGTGAAGGCGGCCTGATCTGCCCTCAGAAAAGCGAGCGCACCATAGTCCAGGCGGCGGCGATCATCGCGGTGGCGAGGATTGCCGCCTCAATCCGCAGCGGCCAAGGGTTTGGCGGGTTCTCCAGATCAGCCCGGCGGTCTTTCCATCGGTAGCGCATGCGGTCAGCCTCTAAACCGGTTGACCGCCCTTTTCCATTCCCTTTCATCAGGCATGGGTAACATGATCAGCGGCCCCGAATATGGCTTTATCAGATCCATTCGGCGCGGGCGGACCTTTGCGCCGGTCGAGTGACGGCATTGCTTGCACCACATTTTGGAACGCGCGCTGCGGAAGTCGTCAGGCCAGCCTTTACGGTGGAAGTGACACCACAGGCCGTATGGATTGAACGCAGCGAAGTGACCGCATCCGCAGCCGACCTTAACCGCATAAGCCCATAGTGCCGCTTCAAACAGGCAGGTGGCCTCATTCAAGCCATCGCGGTAGCGCGCCACATCAGTCCGCCGCCACTTCCATGCGGCACAACTGTGCGCAGGCGAGCGCGCCGATCATGTATGGTCCATCATCCCGCTGACCGTTTCGAATTTCATCCAAGAATTTACGATTGTCGAAGCGGCGCGCCTCCAGCGCCTTAGCGACCGCGTCACGAATGTCTTCAATGCGTTCCATGTCCTCGTCTCCGAACCAAGAACATATGAAGAACAATATTCGATTCGGTCAACGTCAATTTTATGGGAAAGCCCTGTGAAAGGGGCGCAAGAATGCCGCCTAATAGCCTTCGGCAATTTCGTTTCGAAATCGTCACGACGTTACGTAATGTTAACCGTATATTCGGAAAAACTTACGCAAGTGAGTGGCAAAATAGGTATTTCCCTAGATATATATCGCGAATCACTTGGGGGGATTTTCATGCCAGAAAAGGCGCGCGCACTTCTCGACGACCTGATTACGCTCAGCGGGGAGACCTACCTGTCGATTTCCCAGCTGCTCAAGAAAAATCCTGCCTATATCCAACAGTATGTCAAACGCGGTGTTCCCGTCGCGCTGAGTGCCGCAGATCAGCAGAAGCTGGCCAGCTTCTTCGGCCAGCCAAATGATTTTCTGCTAGTTGTGGATGATCCGGCAAAAACCGAGGCCGCCTTCATCGCATCCTTTATCGATCGCGCGATTGCTGGCTGCGACCGGGCAGGCTTCCAGCTGGTCGCTTGTCATCTGCAGATGGCTCGCGATTTGCTCGTTGAGCAGGATGCTCCTCGGGCCAGCGCGTCTGTTTCCGGGTGATGCTGGAGCAAAGGGTGCCGCGCGTCACAAGCGGAAAGCCAAAATTACTCATCGAGGGGAGCTCCAAGCGGTGAGGGACGTATCGTGTCTTACCGATAAGCAGAAGGAGGTTCTCCGACTTGTCGCTCAAAACCTCAACACCAAGCAGATCGCGCGGATCATCGACAAATCGGCCCACACGGTCGATCAGCGTCTTCGTCAGGCCATCAAGATGCTGGAGGTTGGCGATCGCTTCGAAGCGGCGCGCATATTGGCTGAATTTGAGGGACGGCAAACATATCAGCCTTTGATATATCAACCGGAAGGGGTTGTTGAATCCACCGAAACGGCGCTTTTCGGGGGGCAGGGACTGCCGGGCACCCCCGTCGCCGAAGAACGGAAAGCGGGGCCGTCGATCCCTCCTTTGGGAGGCCGAGAGAATGACCTAGATCTTCATCAGCGGATCAAGATGATCCTGAGCCTGGCGCTCATGATCGGGGGGACCATCGCAGCCATCGTCGCGGCTGGCCTGTGGATCATGTCCTTCTTTCACTAGCCCGCGACATTCAGCTCCAACTTAACGAGATGCGCGACTTCGCTCGCCAAGGAGAACTCATGCCTAACGCAAATGATCGCCTGCCGCTCACGAAGGAAGAGGCACAAGCCGTAGTGTTCGATTTGAACAAAGCCTATGCTCAGCTGGACGACGTGCTTGCCCACACGCTGAGGGCCAGCGCCAACATGATCGAAGTTGGCCGTCAAATGGGACTGGATCCGTTAAGCGGCCAGAAAATTTACGCCGATCTTGGCCGCTGTACTAACGCCATCATCGAAGGTCGCCAGAGCCTGGTGTCTGCGCACGCGAAAGCGCACCGCGTCCGCAAGCTATCGGAAATGGCGGATGAAGATATGTTCGGCTGTCCTCGTGGATCAAAGACCGACCGTGCGGAAAAAGCGCCAATACTGCGTGAGGTCGAAAAATACCCTGTTGCTTGCTGATCCATTATCTTATTTCGGGCGCGTCATGGACTTGCCCACAGCCTTCAACGCCGCACTCATCTGCATCGTCATCTATATTTGGCTGCAAGGTGGATGGGTCGGCAGGGTAGGCGCGGCGCTCGTCCTGTCTGCTTCCGCCATCACCTATATCGGAATGGGTGGCCAGCGGCCTTTCGGCAGCTTGAACATCGTCATCTTTGCTGGTGACGTCCTGCTGCTGGTCGGGTTCATCTATCTTGCGATCGTGTCTTCACGATGGTGGCCGATCTGGGCGTCGGCATTGCAGTTGAACGGCGTCTGTTCGCATCTGGTAGCCTGGCTGGCACCTACGGTGGTCAGCCAGGTCTACTACAGAATGACGACCGCATGGGGCGTGCCGATCCTTATCGTGATGGCGGTCGGAACCGCGCTCGATCAGCGCGCTACAAAAATGAAAAATATGAACAGGGGCATATTCGATGACGATGATGATCAGTCAGCGGGAGATGTCATCCGCGAAAGTTGATCTGAAAACCTTGGAACGCGACGCAGCCAAACTTGCTGAAGCCATCCGAAAATTATCGGTCGCACCTAACATATCCCCCGTCGCAGATAACGGTCCGGAGGCGGCCCAGCATCCCCTGACCGACCCCGAGCTTGCCGCTCTGGCCAGACGGCTGTTGCAGGAAAGCTTCGCGCGCGAGCGCATCTTGTCGTTCGACCTCTTCGCCGACCCAGCCTGGCACATCGTGCTCGACCTCTTCGCCTCTGAAGTCGAAGGCAAAAGCATTTCGGTGAGCAGCGCCTGCATCATCTCAGGCGCGCCAAGCACGACAGCGCTTCGGCATTTAAATTGGCTGAGCGAAAGAGGCGCCGTGCTGCGGATCAAGGATCGGAATGATGCACGCAGATGGTACGTCCGGCTGAAGCCAGAATATGCGGAGCGTATTCGTCAACATTTGCAGCAAGTAGCAGCGAACCGCTGCTTTAGAGCTATCAATCTGGCTGGCCAGACTGAAGAAGGAAACGAGGCATGATGTTAGCCATTCTCTCCGCCATTGCGACCCTGTTCCCACTGTGCGCGGATGCGGACAGGGGGCAGGGATGCCGAGTTGCCTTGGTCCGGCAGGACCTTCCAGCCCGCGCAGATGCCGTCCAAGAGCGGGACGCTAGAAGCGCCCCTCAAACCCGATACTGATGACGCGCGGGGCGTTGACCATGCCCCGCGTCCGACCGTCGAAATCGGTAAAGAACTGAGTCTTCTCCTGAATGTTGAAGATGTTCCGCGCCGTTACGAACGCGCCCAAATACTGACCTTGCCAGCCAAGCTTTGCATTCACCAGCGTTCGTCCGCGGATATCGCGCGCCGCTTGATTGACGGTGTCCTGAAAGTAGGAACTGCGATAGTTTGCGTTGATATCCAGTATCATGCCCGTGGGGTGGCGATAGGTCGCTCCCGCAGAGGCGGTCCAGCGAGGAGCAAGCGCGAATTCATTTCCTTCTGCTGCGCCCTGAAGGAGCGTGCCCGCTGAAACGTTAAAATGCTGGAATTTTGTGTTGCTGTAGCCGAGGCCGGAATAGACTTGCAGATGGTCGACCGGACGGCCGCTCAATTCGACTTCGAACCCATAGAGCCGCGATTTACCAGCGTTGACGACCTGGCGGTCGAACACAGCGCCCGGCGTAAGCTGAAGGGATATTTGCTGATCTTTCCAGTCCATCCAATAGGCATTGGCGTTGAGCGTCATGCGACGATCAAGCCATTGGGACCGCATCGATAGCTCGTAATTCCAGGTATATTCAGGATCATATTCATAGGGGGTGGCGCGCTGCTGGTTAAGTCCGGCGCCGCCCGCGCGATAGCCCCGCTGGGCCGTGAAGCCGAGCGTAACCTCACGAGCGACGTCATAGGATATCCCCGCCTTGGGGAGCCATGCATGATATGTGATCGACCGCGTCGGCTCCACGCTGTTGGCATCCGCTGCTGTCGCCTGCAGCAAACCGTTCAGTTGCGCGATGATCGGCCGCAAGGCCACGAAAGGTACGGTGGCCGGGTCTGGCAGATCTCCCGTGATTTCAACCAGCTGCGTGGCACTTCGTTCTTGCCGTTCATGGTCGAAGCGGAGACCGGCATGAAGGCGCAATCTATTGGTGAGAGGGAAAGTGAGATCGGTAAACAACGCGTGGTTCGTCGTAAGTCGGGGCTGGGCCAACGAATTGCGGATGGGCACGACGCCGCCGTAGAGGTTCAGCACAGCGCTGACGACGGACGGGGAAAGACCGAGGCCCAGCAGCTGTTGATCGACGCCGAGGCGGACGAGGTTGAGTTCCTGCGTCGAATCGAAGAAATAGCCGCGATTGTCGTCGCGAAGATAATATGCGCCGACCACGCCCTGAACCCACCCCGCATCAATATTCAGTCGCAGTTCTTGCTGGAAGATCCTGCTGGGGTCATCGATCCGGCTTGCCTGTCCGGCTGAAGGTCCGCGATCCGGATCGCTGATGGTCGTCGACCGGAAATCGCCGAGGTTGGTGACGGAATGCAGATCGATTCCGTTCGCGATCGGGTAGCTGACCTCCAGCGTGCCGATGTCGCTTTCGACCTCCTGACTTCCCATGACGTCTTCCGCCGTGATGCGATCGGTCGGTCGGAAGGGTGCGTCGAATTCGGTGTAGAAAGTTCCGCGCCGGTGCCGGTCATGCATGAAGCTGGCGAGGATCGTCAGGCCAGGAAGTGCGGAAGGCGCCAGCAGAAGCTTTCCCCGCAAGGTCTCCGACCGGCGGCGATCGGCGTCCTGATGCGTCGTGACGTTACGGATCAAGCCGTCGGCACGCGCAATCTCGCCAACGAGGCGGAACGCAAGCTGGCCATCGATCACGGGGCCGCCGACCGCAGCCGCAGCCCGGCGCTGTCCATCTTTGTCCGACACAAGCATGCGCGCACGGCCACTCCATTCATTGGTCGGATCGGCCGACCTGATGATGAGGGCACCCGCCAGTGCGTTTCTGCCCTGAATGGTCGACTGCGGTCCCCGATAGACCTCCACCTGGGCGATATCGAACAGGTCGAGAGGCCCGGCGCTGAGCGCCTTTTGGGGCAGGAACGCGCCGTCGAGATATACGCTGGCGAGAGCGCCATCGCCGCCGCCTGACACGTTGAAGGCATCGATGCCCCGAATCGAGAATGACGACCGGTTGCTGTCGATCGTGATGTTCGGCGTCTGCTCGAGAATGTCGTAGACGTTGATCAGGTTCTGATCGGTGATCTTCCGATCGGTAGTGACCGATACGCTGGGCAGGGTCTGCTGCAGGGGGCGGCTCAGCTTGAGACCCGACACGATGATGTCGGGCTGCTCATCATTCGCCGGAGCCTGGGCAAAGGCAGATGGCGTCGCTGCTGCGAGCAGCAGGACGGCCGAAAGGCGGCAAGCGTTCACGATAAATCCCCCTGAAGATCGGGGACGCGGCTAGGAAGCTGAGTTTCCGATGTCAACTAGCCTCCCCCTGTCAGAGCGTCGGGACGGCCCGCCGCGCCACCACAGGCGATCGGCCCGCTGCGACCCCAACGCGCGCGCTTTTCCCCCCGCCTCGCCCGCGCTCTTTTCGTGCCCCATTTGATGCATTTCGATAGGGTGATTGCCAGCCCGGAAGATCTAAGCCGAATGCCGGTCCATGGTGAGGTCTGATTGATGCATTTTGATGCAGCTACGGCTCCGCGCACGCTGCGCTAGTAACAGAGCGCGATCCCGGCCTAGGGCGCCCGCTGGGAAGCCCTCGGTGGCGCGTAAGCGGCACCGCCCCCCAACTGTGCGTCGGGAGTGCTTATTGCCCATTATGGGTGACAGTGGTGGCGGTTTCCTCAAATTAACGTCTGCCGAAGGCAGGCCTTTCCCCTTTTAATATACCTACACCGGGATAGTGTCGGGACTTCCGACTAGCGCTCGCTCTTTAAGATCGACCGCCTTTTCCAAAGCACTAAGGCACAGGAGCAGGGGGGCGTGTTCTGGAGCCTTCGTAGGCTTGCGGAGATTGCGAGGGGCTTTCCCATGCTTTTTTACTGCCCGGCGTTTGATCGCAGCCTTAAAGGTCGCCCAGACACGGGAAGGCGCGGACGCGAGATCGAAGTAGAATGCATTACTGATCTGCTCGCGCTGTGGACCTGCCTGGCCGACGGTTTCCGCTTTCACGGTACGGCGGACCCATTTCAAGCCTAGCCATTTCCCGAATCGCTTGCAGGCTTCGACAGCGGTGGCCCTGTGGCATCCAGCGCGGTCAGCGATTTCCTGATAGCTTGGGTCTAGTTGGCCTGTCTTGAAGTCGATGCACTTCAAGAAGCTCCACAAAATGCGGCGGTCACCGTCTTGCAGACGATCGGTTCCCTTATATTTGCTGGTGCGCTGGTGATGCAGCAGTTCGTCGAACGCCTGCATAATCGAGCCGACCCAATCCCAGCCGTCGCGTATCGGTTTGAAGACTTGCGAGCGCCGATCTTCGATGTCGTAGCTGTTCCGGCGTGGGGTGCGCTGACGATCTGGATTTTTTTGGTTTGCAAATGCACCAGCGATGTCACCAAAGGAGAGCGCGGTCATGCGTGCGCTCCCTTGGAATTGCTGCGGAAACTCGGTTGTATGTTGCGTTCTACGAGCACATTATGCCCCTTGGGAACGCAAAGCCGCCTCAGTTATCTTATCGTTGGCGACCCCGACAGGATTCGAACCTGTGACCATTCGCTTAGAAGGCGAATGCTCTATCCAGCTGAGCTACGGGGCCGCATCGGCGCTTCGATAGCGGGGCTTGTGCCCGCGCGCAATCATGCCTGCCATTGCATTTGCTTGGGCAGCCGATATGCAAGGGCGCATGACCGATTTGGGGGTTCGGAAAATCGATGCACAGGCGCTCTCTGGGCGGCCGATGCGCTATTTCGATTTCTTCATCGCGGCGTTCGTCGCCATATTGCTGCTGTCGAACCTGATCGGGGCGGCGAAGCTATCGACGGTTGGCGGCTTTACATTCGGCGCTGGCATCCTTTTCTTTCCGCTTGGCTATGTGCTGGGGGACGTGCTGACCGAGGTCTATGGCTACGCCCGCGCCCGCCGATGCGTTTGGGCGGGCTTTGGCGCGATGCTGTTCATGGCGCTGATGAGCTGGGTGGTGGTGAAGCTGCCTCCGGCGGAGGGCTGGCCGGACCAAAAGGCCTATGAAGCGGTTTTCGGCAATACCTGGCGCATCGTCTTTGCCTCGCTGGCCGCATTCTGGGCGGGGGAGTTCGCCAACAGTTTCGTGCTGGCCAAGATGAAGCTGCTGACGCAGGGCAAGCATCTGTGGATGCGGACGATCGGGTCGACGATCGTGGGGCAGGGTGTGGACAGCCTGCTTTTCTATCCGCTGGCTTTTGTTGGCGTGTGGAGCAATGCGCAGGTGCTGACGGTGATGGTCACCAATTGGATGTTGAAGGTGACGTGGGAAGCGGTTTTGACGCCCTTGACCTATCTGGTGGTGAACAGCCTGAAGCGCGCCGAGGGGCTGGACGTCTATGATGAGGGGACGGATTTTACGCCGTTCCGGACGCGGATTTAGGGGGCCTTAGATCCCAGCTTTCGCTGGGATGACGAGGGGTTCAGTAGCGCGCTTGCACGAAATACAGGCCGTCTGGCGGAGCGTTTAGGCCGAGCGCGGCTCTGTCCTTCGCGTCTCGGGCAGCGCGCATGTTGGCTATCGACCAGCGACCCATGCCGACCAACGCCAGGCAACCGACCATCGAGCGCACCTGATGGTGGAGGAAGGAACGCGCCTCGGCATGGATGGCGATGCGGTCGCCTTCGCGTTCCACGTCGAGGCGGTCGAGGGATTTTAGCGGGCTTTCCGCCTGGCAATGGGCCGATCGGAAGGTGGTGAAGTCGTGACGGCCGACGAGCAATTGTGCGGCTTCCTGCATGGCGTCGGTGTCGAGCGGCTGGATAACGCGCCAGACCAGACCGCTTTCGAATGTGAGCGGCGCGCGGCGATTGGCGATGCGGTAAACATAGGCGCGGCCGATGCAGGAGAAGCGGGCGTGCCAGTCATCGGGCACGGTTTCGCAGGCGAGAATGGCGACGGGGTCGGGACGCAAGAGCGCGTTCATCGCTTCCATCAGGCGGAAGGGCGCGATCGGCTTCTCAATGTCTGCATGGGCGCGCATGGCAAGGCCGTGGACCCCGGCGTCGGTTCGGCCCGCTGCGTGAATCACGGCGCGCTCGCCGGTGATGGCGTGGATGGCGTATTCCAGCGCCTGCTGGACGCTGGGACCGTGCGCCTGCCGTTGCCAGCCCATGAACGGGCGGCCGTCAAATTCTACGGTGAAGGCGAAGCGGGTCATTGGGGGCTATATCAGCGAAAATATTGACGCCGTCATCCCAGGGAAAACTGGGATGTTGGACCATGTGGCATGCCGTCCCCTGAGATCCCAGCTTTCGCTGGGATGACGGTTGTGGGGTGAAGTGGGATTAGGCATCGACGCGCGACCCGGCGGGCATGTCGTAGCCGCGCAGGAGTTCGCCCGGAGACATCGCACCCTTGCCGGCGCGCTGGATCAGGGTCGGACGGATCGCGCCGTGGCCGCAGCCGATGAGCAGGCTGTTGTCGAGCAGTTCGCCTGGCGGGCCTTCATGCTCCTCGACATGGGCGGCGAGGATGCGGAAGCGTTCGCCGCGATATTCCAGGAATGCGCCGGGGAAGGGGTTGAAGGCGCGTATCTGCCGTTCGACCTGATGCGCGTCGCGGGTGAAGTCGAGACGGGCTTCGCATTTGTCGATCTTGGCGGCGTAGGTGACGCCCTCTTCTGGCTGGGGCACAGCCGGGTGTGCAGGGAGGTCGTCCAAGACCTCGATCATCAGTTCAGCCCCTGCCTGCGCCAGCTCGGCGGTGAGCGCGCCTGCGGTCTTGTCCTCGATCGGGGTCACATGCTTGGCGCGCATCGGGCCGGTGTCGAGGCCCGCTTCCATATCCATGATCGTGACGCCGCTGACATTGTCGCCCGAGAGGATAGCGCGTTGGATCGGCGCTGCGCCGCGCCAGCGGGGAAGCAGGGAGGCGTGGATGTTGAGGCAGCCGGAACGGGGGGCGTCCAGCACAGCGCGCGGCAGGATCAGTCCATAGGCGGCAACCACTGCGACATCGGCGTTCAATGCGGCAAAGGCGGATTGCACCTCCGCGTCCTTGAGCGAAATCGGCGTGCGAACCTCGATGCCCATCTGCTCCGCCTGAGCCTGAACGGGGGAGGGGCGTAGCGCCTTCCCACGCCCGGCGGGGCGGGGCGGTTGGCTATACACCGCCACGATCTCATGCCCGGCCTTGGCCAGCGCCACGAGGGCGGGGACGGCGAAATCCGGAGTTCCCATATAGATGATGCGCATAGTCGCCTCTCAACTCTTTTGACCCCGGACTTGCAAGCCCCTATCTCGGTTCCATGGCTTCTCTCGAGATTGATGCGCTGACGCAGGCGCTGTCCCGTCTGCCGGGCCTTGGCCCGCGTTCGGCGCGGCGTGCTGTGTTGCACCTGCTGAAGAAGCGGGAAAGCGCGCTGGAACCGCTGCTGCGTGCGCTTGATGCGGTGAATGATCGGCTGGTTACGTGCGGTTTATGCGGGAATGTCGATACGGTGGATCCCTGCGGCATCTGTGCCGACCCGCGCCGCGACGCTCGCGCGCTGTGCGTGGTGGAGGATGTGGCGGACCTGTGGGCGCTCGACAAGTCGAGGCTTTTTCCGGGGCGTTTCCATGTATTAGGTGGGCGATTGTCGGCGCTGGAAGGGGTGCGGCCGGAAGACCTTTCCATCGATGCGCTGGTGACGCGAGTCGAAGCGGGCGGCATTGATGAAGTGGTGCTGGCGATGAATGCGACACTGGAGGGGCAGACCACCGCGCACTATCTGGCAGAACGGCTGGAGCGCTTTCCGGTGCGGCTGACGCAGTTGGCCCATGGCGTGCCTGTGGGCGGTGAACTCGACTATCTGGATGAGGGCACATTGGCGCAGGCTTTGCGGGCGCGGCGGCCTCTTGGGTGAATTTGGCGGTCGCTTGAAAAAGCCCGTCATTGCGGCTATTTTAACCACATGGCCATTCTTCCAATCCTTGAGGCGCCTGACCCGCGCCTGCGTACCATTTCGTCTCCGGTGGAGGCGATCGATGACGATTTGCAGCGTCTGATCGATGATATGTTCGAGACCATGTACGACGCTCCGGGCATCGGATTGGCGGCGATACAGGTTGGCGTGCCGAAGCGCGTGCTGGTGATGGATTTGCAGGAGCCCGAATCGGATGAAGAGGGTGCGCCTTCGGTGAAAAAGCCGATGGTGTTCATCAATCCCGAGATTTTGGAGGGTTCGGCGGACCTGTCAGTCTATAATGAGGGCTGCCTGTCGGTGCCGGACCAATATGCCGAGGTGGAGCGGCCCGCGACGATCCGGGCGAGCTGGATGGATCGCGAAGGGCGTATTCATGAGGAGCAGCTTGAGGGCTTGCTGGCCACTTGCTTACAGCACGAGATGGATCATTTGCAGGGCGTGCTGTTCATCGATCATCTGTCGCGGCTGAAGCGGGACATGTTGATGAAGAAGCTGGTGAAGGCGCGCAAGGCGGCTTGAGACGCCTGTAAGAGGTCAGGGAAGCGCTCTGGCTTGAAATATGATTCGCTCTCTCCTTCAGGGGTCAGCCAGAGGCACGTGACTCTGGCCGAGGTGCCGAGCGTAGCGAAGGCGGGAGACGGGGCTATGAAGGCGATGTTCCCTCATTCCCCTCTCCCCGGCCCTCTCCCCTGAAGGGGAGAGGGAGCAGGTACGCTAACCCACCCCATCCGTGTCTAGCGCGTAACCCGCTGAACGCACGGTGCGGATGATGTCGCGATATTGGCCGTCGGCGTTGATTGCCTTGCGCAGGCGGCGGATGTGGACGTCGACGGTGCGCAGTTCGATGTCGCTGTCCTGACCCCAGACGCTGTCCAGCAACCGCTCGCGCGAGAAGACCCAGCCGGGATGCTCCAGGAAATGCTTGAGCAGGCGGAATTCTGTGGGGCCGAGGGGGATCACCTGGCCGCCGCGACGGACCTTGTGACCGACGGTGTCCATTTCCACGTCTGCAAAAGTGAGCGTCTCGCCAGCCAACGCCGGGCGGACGCGGCGGAGGACTGCGCCGACGCGCGCCACCAGTTCGCGGGGGGAGAAAGGCTTGGTGACATAATCGTCGGCGCCGGTTTCCAGGCCGCGAACCCGATCTTCCTCCTCACCGCGCGCCGTCAGCATGATAATCGGCACATTGGCCGTTCCGTTCATGCGGCGGAGGCGGCGGCAGACTTCGATGCCGGACAGGCTTTCCACCATCCAGTCGAGCAGCACGATGTCGGGCACATTTTCCTGCGCCATCAGCAATGCCTCCTCGCCATCGACGGTGTGGGCGACCTCGAAATCCTCGCGCTTGAAATGCCAGATGAGAAGTTCTGCGAGGGCCGCGTCATCTTCAACCAGAAGCATCTTGGCTCTCGCCATATTCAGTCCTCCAGGGGCTGGGTGCCGCCGCGTTCGCGTTCCGGGGCCATCTGGCCGGTCGCGGCGTAATAGACCATCTCCGCGACATTCGTGGCGTGGTCGCCGATCCGCTCGATATTCTTCGCGATGAAGAGCAGATGCGCGCACTCGCTGATGGTCTTGGGATTTTCGACCATGTAGGTAACGAGGCTGCGGAAGACGCTGTTGTAGAAATCGTCCACCACCGTGTCGCGCTCGATCACCGCCGTGGCGAGATCAGCGTCGCGGGCCGCGAAGGCGTTGAGCGCGTCATGCACCATCTCGGCCGCTACCTGACCCATGGAGGGCAGTAGCGACACCGGCTCCAGCGTGCGCTGGTTGGTGGCGATCAGGGGAACGCGTTTGGCGATATTCTTGGCATAGTCGCCGATGCGCTCCACCACGCCGACGATCTTCAGCGCGGCGATGACGTCGCGCAGGTCGTTGGCCATGGGCGCGCGCAGGGCGATGACCTGGATCACCAGCTTTTCAACTTCCGCCTCGATAGCGTCGATGCGCTTGTCGTCGGTGACCACCTGCGCGGCGAGCGTCTTGTCCTGCCGCTGGAGCGCAACCATTGCATTCTCGATGGCGGCTTCGGCACGACCGCCCATTTCGGCGATAAGGCCGCGCAGCTTGTCGATTTCCTCGTCGAACGCCTTGATCGTATGTTCAGCCATTGTCTGTCTCCCCCGGGTCAGCCGTAGCGTCCGGTGATATAGTCCTTGGTGCGTTCCTGGCGGGGGTTGGTGAAGATGTCGCTCGTCACGCCATATTCGACCAGTTCGCCCAGGTGGAAGAAGGCCGTGCGCTGCGACACGCGGGCGGCCTGCTGCATATTGTGGGTGACGATGACGATCGCGTAACGACCGCGCAGTTCGTGGATCAGCTCCTCGATCTTCGCAGTCGCGATCGGGTCGAGTGCCGAGCAGGGCTCGTCCATCAAGATAACTTCCGGTTCCACCGCGATGGCGCGGCCGATGCAGAGGCGCTGCTGCTGGCCGCCGGAAAGGGCGGTGCCGCTGTCGTGAAGGCGGTCCTTCACTTCTTCCCAAAGGCCCGCGCGGCGGAGCGATTTTTCAACGATGACGTCAAGATCCGCTTTGGCATGGGCCAGGCCGTGGATGCGCGGGCCGTAGGCGATGTTCTCGTAGATCGACTTGGGGAATGGGTTGGGCTTCTGGAACACCATGCCGACGCGGGCACGCAGTTGCACCACGTCCATCGAGGGGGCGTAGATATCCTCGCCGTCAAGGGTGATCGCGCCTTCGACTCGGGCCGAAGCGACGGTGTCGTTCATGCGGTTCAACGTCCGCAGGAAGGTCGACTTGCCGCAGCCCGACGGACCGATGAAGGCCGTGACATTGTCCATATCGACGTCGATCGAGACGCCCTTGATCGCCTGCTTTTCACCATAGAAGACCTTCACATCGCGCGCGGTCATCTTGACTTGGGTGGCGGGCACCAGTGTTTGCGGTTCGTGCATCATTGTTACCACCGTTTTTCGAACTTGTTGCGCAGGTAGATGGCGAGGCCGTTCATCGCGAGCAGGAAGACCAGCAGGACGATGATGGCGGCGGAGGTCTTTTCGACAAAGCCCTTTGAGACTTCGTCGGACCACAGGAAAATCTGCACCGGCAGGACGGTCGCAGGGTCGGTGATCCCGCCCGGCGGCGTGGCGATGAAGGCGCGCATGCCGATCATCAGCAGCGGCGCGGTTTCGCCGAGCGCGCGGGCCATGCCGATGATCGTGCCGGTGAGGATGCCGGGCAGGGCGAGCGGCAGGACGTGGTGGAAAACCACCTGTACCGGCGAAGCGCCGATGCCGAGCGCGGCATCGCGGATGCTGGGTGGCACGGATTTGATGGCGTTGCGGCCTGCGATGACGATGACTGGCATGGTCATGAGCGCCAGCGTCATGCCGCCGACGAGCGCGGCGGAGCGCGGCAGGTGCAGGAAGTTCAAGAAGATCGACAGACCGAGCAGGCCAAAAATGATCGAGGGGACGGCGGCGAGATTGTTGATCGACACTTCGATGATGTCGGTCAGCCAGTTCTTGCGCGCATATTCTTCCAGATAGACGGCAGTCGCGACGCCGATCGGGAAGCTGAGCACCAGCGTCACCAGCATCGTCAGCAGCGATCCCTTGAACGCGCCCCAGATGCCGACCTGTGTCGGGTCGGTGCCGTCACTGGCGGACAGGAAGCTCATATTGAAACCGGTCGTGAGCAGGCCTGCCTTGTTCAGGCGCTCCACAGCGGCTTCGGCCTCGGGCGAACCCTCGCTCTTTGCCGCCAGATCGATGGTGGTCGATGCGGGGAGTTTGATGGTCTCGGTGCGGCTCAGGATGCCGGGATCAGCCTTGATAGCGTCACGCAGAACGACCCAGGCCGTGGGCGACACCCATTCCTCGGCATCCGCGCCCAGCGCCTTTTTCACGACGTCGCCCGTCACCATCGGCAGGTTCGCGTTGGCGAGCGACTGATCGGTGATCGCATTCGGATCGAGCAGCAGCGGTGACGCGGGGAAGTCGATCTTCACCGCTATTTCCGTCCGCGTGAAACCGCGCAGGCCATTGCCCATCATGTTGAAGAGCAGGAAGGCAAGAAAGGCGGCCGACAGTGCCACGGCGAGAAGGCCAGCCGCCTTGAAGCGGCGTTCGGAAGCATAGCGCCGGGCGATCCGCTTGCGCATCGCGTCCGACTTCCAGTCGGTGGGGAGGCGTTCGGGTGCCATTATTCGTAAGCCTCGCGATATTTCTTCACGACCCGCAGGGCCACGATGTTGAGCAGCAGCGTCACCACGAAGAGGACGAGGCCGAGGGCGAAGGCGGCCAGCGTCTTTGCGCTGTCGAATTCCTGGTCGCCGGTCAGAAGCTGGACGATCTGCGTCGTTACAGTCGTGACGCTGGCGAAGGGATTTAAGGTGAGGTTTGCCGCCAGACCGGCTGCCATCACCACGATCATCGTCTCGCCGATCGCGCGGCTGACGGCCAGCAGCACGCCGCCGACGACGCCGGGAAGGGCGGCGGGGATCAGCACGCGGCGGATTGTTTCGCTGGTGGTTGCGCCCATGGCGAGGCTGCCGTCGCGCATGGATTGCGGCACGGCTGCGATGCTATCGTCCGCCATGGAGGATACGAAGGGTATGATCATCACGCCCATGACCAGACCAGCGGCCAAGGCGCTTTCCGAAGAGGCGCCCTGGATGCCGATCGCCACGGCGAGGTCGCGCAATGCGGGGGCCACTGTCAACGCGGCGAAATAGCCGTAGACGACGGTGGGCACGCCTGCGAGCACCTCAAGGATGGGCTTCATCCACTTGCGTACCGTGGGGCTGGCATATTGGGTCAGATAAATGGCGCTCATCAGGCCAAGCGGGATGGCGACGACCATCGCGATGATCGCGCCGATGAAGATCGTGCCCCAGAATAGCGGGACAGCGCCGAACGCGTCATCATTACCGTAGCCCAGCGCCGCCGATTGCGGGCTCCATTTGGTGCCGAAGAGAAAATCGAACGGGTTCACCATCGAGAAGAAGCGCAGGCTCTGCCACAGTAGCGATACGACGATGCCCAATGTGGTGACGATCGCGAGCAGTGATGCCACAAGCAACACCGCCATCACGAGCCGTTCGACCCGCGTGCGCGCCCGGAAATCAGGACGCACGCGAGTGAAGGCATAGGCGCCCCCGGCAAAGGCCAGCACCAGTGCGAGCGCTGCGCCCGCGATGCCATATTTGCCGATGGCGTCCTTATAGGGTTGGACAAGGCCCTGCGAGAGTGGGTTGAACGCTCCCGATTGCGAACCGCTGGCGATCGCTCGCGCTTCGCCCAATATGGCCGAGCGCGAGAAATCATCTGCTGGCAGGCTGTGCGCGGCCGGGCTGCTCAACACTTGCTGAGTGACGAGCCCAGGGGCGACGTTCGCCCAGACGGCGAGAAAGATCGCCGCTGGGATGAGCGTCCAGAGCGCGACATACCAGCCATGATAGCCAGGAAGGCTATGCACGGCGTCGCGGCGGCCCGAAGCGCGCGCGGCGGTTTGCAGCCGCAGCGCGCGCGTCCGGGCACTGACCCAGGCGATGGCGCCCAGGCCTGCCAGCAGCAGGAAGATTGCAGGACCTGTCATATTTTCCGCTTACTTGAGCTGCGAACCGTCGAGAACAGTCAGCGACTTGATCGTCTCGGCACTCGCCTTGCGCACGTCTTCCGGTGCAGCAACCATGCCGCGCTTTGTCAGCGCGCCGTCGGGCGCCCAGTTGGCGGCGAAGGTGTTGAGATAGGCCTGAAGACCCGGGATCGCGGTCATGTGCGCCTTCTTCACATAGATGAAGAGGGGGCGAGCGCCCGGATATTTGCCGGTCGACACTGTTTCATAGGTCGCTTCGACGCCGTTGATCGACACGTCCTTCAGCTTGTCTTTGTTTTCCTCAAGATAGCTGAAGCCGAACACGCCGAGAGCATTGGGGTTCGCGGCGAGCTTTTGAACGATCAGATTGTCGTTTTCGCCCGAATCCACATATTTGCCGTCTTCGCGGATGCGGGTGCAGGTTGCCTTGAACTCGTCCTCACTCTTTTCCTTGAGCGCCTTCATGGCCGGATCGGTTTCGCAGCCCTTGGTCAGGATCAGTTCGGCAAGCGAATCGCGGGTGCCGCTGGTCGAAGGCGGCCCGAATACGCTGATCGCGGTTGCGGGCAGGCTCGGGTCAACGTCCTTCCAGGTTTCCGCCTTGTTCGGACCCTTGCCATAAGGGTTGGCGGCGAGCGCTTCATAGACGATCTTCGGCGTCAGCTTGAAACCCGGGCCGTCCTTTGACTCGGCGAAGGCGAGGCCATCGACGCCCACCTGGACTTCGATGATGTCCTTAACGCCGTTCTTCTGGCAGTCCTCGAACTCGGCCTTCTTCATGCGGCGCGAAGCATTGGCGATGTCGGGATGCTGTGCGCCGACGCCCGCGCAGAACAGCTTCATGCCGCCGCCGGTGCCGGTCGATTCGATGATCGGCGACTTCATGCCCGAATTGCCCTGAACGAACATTTCGGCGACCGCTGTCGCGAAGGGATAAACGGTCGAGGAACCGACCGCGCGGATCTGGTCACGCGTGCCACCGGCGCTGCCGCCCGATTGGTCGCCGCAACCGGCAAGAGTAAGAGCGGCCGCTGCGGTAGCGGCCATCAGAGCGAAATGCTTCACGGATAGTCTCCTTTGTCAAAGGCCGCGATTCGCAATCGCTGCCCCCCTTGGCGCGCAGTAGCCGCGGTAGGTCGCGCCTTTGTGACAGTCCAATTGCACTTTTATGACATTGGGGCCGGAAGCTCAAAAGATGAGCAGAATTTATTCAATGTCTGACCACTGACAGCCTTTCTTCAGCGGGCATCGGCGGCAGCAGGACCGTGATCGTGGTCCCCTTTCCCGGCGCGCTTACAATGTCGAGCCGACCACGGTGCCGCTCCACGATATGCTTCACGATGGCGAGGCCAAGGCCGGTGCCGCCCACAGCCCGGCTGCGCCCGGAATCGACGCGGTAGAAGCGTTCGGTCAGGCGGGGCAGGTGATCCGGGCCGATCCCTTCGCCCTCGTCAGCAACGACGAGCCGGGTCATCCCGCCAGGGCCTTCCGTCAGGCTCACGCGGATCGGTGTTCCGGCCTTTCCATATTTCACCGAGTTGCCGATCAGGTTGTGAAGCAGCTGTGACAATTGCGGCCTGTCTCCCGCGACTTCCGGCAGACCGGGCGTTACGTCCAATTCCACTTCCCGACCCCGGTCGCCATGGCTCGTCCGGAAAACGCCCACCACCTCGGCAGCCAAGGCGCCAAGATCGACCGGGCTGTCAGGGACGCGGTATTTTTCCGCCTCTATACGGGATAGGGAAATGAGATCGTCGATCAGCCGCTGCATCCGGCGCGCCTCACCGTCCATGATCTTGAGGAAGCGTTGCCGCGTATCATTGTCGCGGCCAAGGTCCGGATCACCCAGCGTTTCGATGAAACCCAAAATGCCCGCAAGGGGCGTGCGAAGCTCGTGACTGGCATTGGCCACGAAATCGACGCGCATCTTTTCGGCGGCATAGGCGCCGCTATGGTCGGCAAGATGCACCAGCCGACGTACTGCGGCATCATCGCCGACCGGTGCAATGCGCATCTGCCAGCGTTGATCACGTGTCCCGAGGCCCACCAGTTCCAGCATTACCGCCTCGCTCATCGGCGCAAGGCTGGCGAGCCGTTCGGCGGCGGCTGGATGGCGGATGGCGATTCGGGCATCCTCACCCTCGATATGCGCGCCGAGCAGGCGTTGAGCCGCCCGGTTGGCCCGGATGATCCGGCCGCGCTCGATCAGCATCAGAGGGTCCGCAATTGCCTCCATCATGTCGGCGAAGTCGGGATGTTCGACTATGTCTGTGACAGGGTCGATCGAGGCAGGCTCGGCAGGGCGGGGCGCGGGCGCTTGCGCGGCGATGATCAGGACGGCGATGCCCGCTAGCACAGGAAGAGCGATGGCTGAGAGCGCCGCGCCCATCAGCAATGCGGTTCCGGTAGCCAAAAACAGCATGGCGAGCGACGCCGTGATCTGGGAAATGCTCAGTCGATTCATGGTTACCGCGCTGGATTATTGGCTGCTTTGCTGCAATGGCTGGCGCAATAGCGTGGATTCTTTACGCTTTGGCAAGCGCGATAGCGGATCAGGACGGTATGAAAGATCAATCGCCCGGACAGCATGCTTCCGATTCCGTGCCTTCAGAGGCCACGGAGCGGGACGCCGACTCGATCGCGTCTTCGCGCCGCCAGCTGCTGATGGGTGGCGCCGTTGCCGCATCAGCGATTGTGTCCATCCGTCCGGCTCTGGCCAATACCGCCGCGTCCGTGCTGAACTGCACCATTCCGGTTCCCGATCAGGCGCGTGCGGGAAAATATATCGCGCCCAATGGCCAGCTTGTACCGGCAGGGACAGCGGGTGCCGTGCCCGCGCAAGGACGCAGCTATAGCGGTGAGCAGGTCCGGCAGGCTCTGCGCGGCGGCAGGCTGCCTGGCACAAGCTATGAGCAGAATCAGGCGTATCTGAACTATATCCGGCGCCTTCAGTCCGGAACCAGCGGCTTCACCTGCTACGCATCATTACAAATGCCGCGTTAGGCACCTGCTTACTCCTGTGCGCTACAGCTGAGCGCCGCCAGTGAGTTTGAGAGCAGTTTGTGACCGCAGAACGCCTTTATCGTAGAGACAAGGACGCCGTCACGTGCGTGTTGGAGGACATCATCGTCCTCTACCATCGTGCGTCTGGGCAAACGCATATGATGGTCAGCCCTGCTCCAGAGATATTGGAGGCGCTGGATGACGAAGCTGACTCGACAGCGGCGCAACTGCATGCGCGGCTGGAACGCCACTATGATCTGGGCGAGCGCACACAGGCGATTGCGGAAATCGAGACGCATCTGGAAGGGCTGACGGCGCTTGGTCTGGTGCGCTGTTCATGAGGCGCCAGCTTTCCTTGTCTATCGGCCCCGCGTCATTTCGGATCGGTTCAGCATGGCGGGAGCCGCTGGAACTGTTGGCGCAGTTGTACGAGGGCTATCCTCAGCCGAAGGAAGATGTGGCCGACTTCACCGTGCGGCTGGAGCCGACGAGCATGGTCCGGCGATGGGTCAGGCCGTCCATCTTCATCACCGGCGACCATGGCCTGGCCGATGCGGCGCCGATGAGTTTGACGCATGGGCTGTTGGCGGCGGAAATGGGCATGAACCTGCAAATGGCGTTGGGTTGGGGGCGGCACCTGCTGCTCCATGCGTCAAGTGTGGAGAAGGACGGTCGCGCGCTTGTGATGACCGGGGAGTCCGGGTCGGGCAAGTCGACGCTCGCGGCCCAGCTTGGCGAACGTGGCTGGCGGCTCATGGGTGATGAATTTGCTCTGCTGGATTTGGCTACCGGCGAATTACTGCCTTTCCCTCGACTCGTTTCGCTCAAGAACGGCGCCATCGATGTGATCACGGGGGAGGTTTCGGCCGAGCGGATGGGGCCGTTAATGGCTGGCACGGCGAAGGGGGATATTCGACACCTCATGCCTCGCTCCGATGCGGTCGCGCGGATGACGGAAGCGGCAAAGCCCGCCCTGCTGCTGTTTCCGCGTTTCGGGCATGCCGCCGACGTTCGCCCGGTGGGGCAGGGCGAGGTTTTCATGCGCCTGACTCAGGCGTCCACCAACTATGTCGCATTGGGAGAGGCGGGGTTCGGTGCGCTAACCCGGTTCGTTCAGCATGTGCCCGCGCGGGCGATCGACTTTCCCTCAGGCGACGAGGCCATCGCGATGGTCGAGCGGTTGTGGGAAGAACTCGCATGAGCGCCGCGCTTTTGGTCAGGTCGCTCCGCGATCCGGCGTCGGTCAGGCGGCTGGACAGTGCCGGGTGGAATGCTTTGATTGCGGCAGCTAGGGCTGAGCGGCTGATCGGAACGCTGGCTATGGTTATCGATGAGGGATTGGCGCCCGAGCGGGTGCGGCCGATTCTGGCAGATGCCCGGCTGGATGCGGAGCGGGAAGCTCGGCAGGCTTTATGGGAAGCGGATCGGGCTGCGCAAGCGCTGGGGGAGCCGGTGCTGATGTTGAAGGGGACTGCCTATGCGGCCGCTCGCCTCAAGGCAGGCGAGGGGCGGTTCATCGGCGATCTCGACATCATGGTTCCGCGCGGCTGTTTGAAGCAGGTCGAGGAAAGGTTGATCGCGGCGGGGTGGGAGTGGGTCAAGGAAGACGCCTATGACGACGCCTATTACCGGCAATGGATGCATGAACTGCCGCCGATGATCCATCGCGAGCGCGACCGGATGATCGATGTGCATCATACGATCCTGCCGCTGACCGCGCGGCCGAGGCCGAACGCGGAGGCGATGCTGGCGGATGGGGTGCCGGTGACTGATCGGTTATCGGTCTTGTCGCCGGAGGATATGATCTGCCATTCCGCCGCGCACTTGTTTGCGGATGGCGATCTGGCGGGTGGTTTGCGCAACCTGTGGGATATCCACTGCCTGTGCCGCGAATTTGGGGAGAGTCAGCAGGATTTTGATCTTGGCTTGCTTGAAAGGGCGGCGGAGCATCAATTGTATGCGGTGGTTTTGCGCGCGCTGAGACTGGCGCACTTCCTGTTTGGCACCCCTGTTCGGCCCCTTCGCTCGCCCATTACAGTGGACTATCGCCCGAGCTGGAGCGACCGCCTTTTCATCGCGCGTCTGTTGGCTAGGGACGGCTGGGGGCGTGAAAGGCGCAAGCTGCTGCGCTTTGCATTTTACGTTCGGTCACACTGGCTGCGCATGCCCCCGATGATGCTGGCCCGGCATTTGCTGACGAAGTGGCGCAAAGGGCACCGACCCGCCTAGCGTCTGTTTGTGACCTGTAAGTCGGGAACAATGTTCTGAAGATTGTCGAGTAAGGGAAAAGGCGTCGGCTTTCCGGAAGGTTTGGTAGAGGCGGAAATCGCCATCCCCATCCACATCACGTCATGCCATTGACCGAATTTGAAGCCGACTTCCCTGTAGATGCCTACTTCTTTCATACCCAACGCCGTGTGAATGGCCACGCTGGCGCTGTTCGGAAGGGTGATGCCCGCGAAGAGGCTGTGATAGCCCTGATGCCGCAATATCTGGATCAATATGTCGTAGAGACGCCTCCCGATCCCGCGACGATGATGATCAGCCCTCAGATAGACGGAGATATTCGCCGACCAATCATAAGCCGCCCGGCCGCTATGGGGTCCGGCATAGGCATATCCCACTATCCGACCATTCACCTCGGCGATCAGCCATGGGTAATATTTTAAGCAATCGGCCATCCGAAAGCTGAATTCCTCAGCGTCTGGAGGCACGCTTTCGAACGAAATTACGGTGTTCAAAACATAAGGGGCATAGATCGCCGCGAGGTGAGGCGCATCGTCCTCAAGAGCCGTCCTGATGATTGCCGTCATGCCATGAATCCTGTTGGGACAGGGGGAACAGTGGGATTGCTGCGGCTCACCGCTTCAATATGTTCAACGCGAGCACCGTTATGGCCTCGCTTGCCGTGGCGATGACCTTGTCGGCCTCTGGCGCCCAGAAGGGGCTGTGAAGAGAGGGAAGGGTGAGCTGACCAGCGGCGGCTTTTGCCATTTGATCGGCGGGAACCCCTCCGACCCAGAAGATGAAGCTTTTGATGCTTTTGTCAGCCCGGTAATAGCGGCCGAAATCCTCGCCGCCCATCGATGGCTTCGTCTCGATGACGCGTCCTTCGGGGAAATGCGCTTTGAGCAGTCCGGCCATTTCGTTGGCGAAGGCGGGCGGATTGTAGGCTGCGGGCGTGAATTCATCCTTTAGCGAGACAATCGGCATCCGATCGTCGGGAATGCCCGCCGCGATCGCCTCGCCGCGCGCGATGCGCTCGATGCCGTGGATCAGCCGTTCGCGGGTCTCGTCGGAATAGCTGCGGACGGTGAGAAGCAGCTTTGCCTCGTCAGGGATGATATTATGCTTCGCCCCCCCGATGAAGCTGCCGACCGTGAGAACTGCGGGGTCCAGAGGGTCCTGTTCACGGCTGATGAGGGTCTGAAGAGTTCCGACGATGCGGGCGCCCAGCACTATGGGGTCTTTTGTCGTTTGAGGATAGGCGCCATGACCGCCGGTGCCTCGAACGACTATGTCCACGCTGTCTACATTGGCGAGCGCATAGCCGGGGGTATAACCGATCGTGCCCGCCGGAAGATTAGCGGCGTCATGGAACGCGATGGCATGCGTGGGACGGGGAAAGCGGGTGTAGAGACCATCGTCCAGCATCATGCGCGCGCCGCGACCGACTTCCTCGGCGGGCTGAAGGATCATTATCAGCGTACCGCGCCAGCTGTCCTTGCTTGATGACAGCAAGTGGGCTGTTTCGATAAAGGCGGTCATGTGCGTGTCGTGGCCGCAGGCGTGCATGACGCCCGTTTCGATACCGTCCGGCGTCTTGGTGCGAACTTTCGAGGCGAAGGGGAGGCCGGTCTGCTCCGTGACCGGCAGGCCATCCATGTCCGCGCGGATGAGGAGGACCGGTCCCTCGCCATTTTTCATGACTGCGACGACGCCGGTGCCGCCCACCTTTTCGTTCACGTCGAACTTCATCGCCTTGAGGCGGCGGGCGAGCTTTGCAGCGGTCGCTGTTTCCTGCTCCGACAGTTCGGGATGGGCATGGAGATCGCGGTAAAGCGTCATGAGGTCGCTCATGTCGCGATCGATCTGGGCGGCTATCCCCTGTGCCTGTGGAACTGGAGATGCAGGAGCGGCACCAGTCTGTGCCGTGGCGGCGGACGAAAGAGTGGCGGCGGCCATGATGAGCTTGAACGCGTGACGCATCGGCTATTCTCCCTGTTGGATGGGAGCATAGGAAGATTTGGCGGCGCAAGGAAAGTGGCAGATATGAAAGGGCGCCCGTCCATTGAAGGACGAGCGCCTGTCATGGTCTGTCGCAACGAGATCAGAAGTGGAGATCACACCCGCGGTCGGACGGAAGCTGTCGAAATCATAGGTTTCAGTCTGGAAGCGCAGGCGGATGCCGCTGTTCCCGGTGATGCCGCCAAGGCCAATGTCCTTCGGGCCGACTTCGACGCCGACGCCGTACATCCAGTCCTTGCGTGGTAAAATTGCAACGCGCTCTTATTGGGCAGTCCAGCCGCCGTCGATACTCATATTGGCGCCCGTGATATTGGCCGCCGCATCACTGCACAGGAAGAGCGCCATGGCGGCAACCTGATCCACGGTCACGAATTGCTTGGTTGGCTGTCCGGCGAGCAGCACATCATTCATCACCTGCTCGCGCGTCATGTTCCGCGCTTTCATAGTGTCGGGAATCTGGTTCTCGACCAGCGGCGTCCAGACATAGCCCGGTGAGATGCAGTTGGCGGTGATTCCGAACGTGGCGAGTTCGAGGCCCAGCGTCTTGGTGAACCCGGCAAGGCCGTGCTTTGCGGTCACATAAGCGCTCTTGAACGGAGAGGCTGTAAGCGAATGGGCGCTGGCCGTCTGGATGATGCGCCCCCACTTTTTCGACTTCATGTAGGGAATGGCGAGGCGGGACGTGTGGAAGGCGCTGGTCAGATTGAGCGCGATGATGAGGTCCCATTTGTCGACCGGGAAATCCTCGACCGGGGCGACATGCTGCATACCGGCATTGTTGATGAGGATATCGACGCCGCCAAAGCTGCTGGCCGCTTCCTGCATCATCGCGTCGATCTCGGCAGCCTTGGTGAGATCGTGCCCGCTGTAGAGGGCCTTGGCGCCGCTCGCCTGCTCCAACGCCTGCCGTTCCTGTTCGATCGCGGCACTGTCGCCGAAACCGTTGATGACGATGTTCGCGCCCTCGGCCGCGAGGGTCTTCGCATAAGCAAGGCCGATGCCGGAGGTGGAGCCCGTGATCAGCGCTGTCTTTCCGGCGAGGGACTTGGTCATGCGTTTTTCTCCTTGAGAGTATCGGGGGCCTGGAGGTCGAAAGTGGCGCTTTTGCCGTTCGTGATGTTGCGGGCGATCAGGTCGCCCTTGTGCATCACTTCCTCGACGGCGTCGCGGCCCTGGCTCCAATGATCCAGCATGGTGGAACGGGAAAATTCAAAGTCGCGGGCGCCACTTTCCCAGGCGCGACTGCGGTAGATGAGGTGGACGATGTTGACCGAGCCACGGTCGAGATATTGCTTGAGGCGCAGGGCGTCGGCGTCGTCTTTGAGGTCCGGCGGCAATTTGTCGAGCAGCGCCTTGATCGCCTTATGCTCGCGGCGCAGGCGTAGATATTGATCAGTGACCTGACGCGTCCGGCTGGAATATTGAATGTCCTTGGCGCGGGAATAGACGTCCGTCATCTGGCGCGGCATCGGACCTTCGGCGGGGAAAAGGTCGACCTGAAAGACGAGCATGTCGTCATTTTGATGTTCCAGCACGTGAGCTAGGGGCGTGTTGGAGACGAGACCGCCGTCCCAATAATGCCGCCCATCGATTTCCACCGGGGGCAAGCCGGGGGGAAGCGCACCCGAAGCCATGATGTGGCGCGCGTCGATGCGGGTCCGCCCGTCAGGGCCTCGCGTGTCCCAATAAGCGAAGTTGCCGCTTTCCACATCCACCGCTCCGACAGAGAGGCGGACGGGGCCGTCGTTCAGAAGGTCCCAGTCCACACAGGCGTCGAGCGTTTCCTTGAGGGGCGCGCTGTCATAGAAGCTGATTGCCCCCGGCGTGCCTTCGGGCATCATCACGGATGGCCAGAGGCGAGGGCGGAACATGCCGGGCACGCCGAATGTCGCAACGGCTCCCGCTGCCATCAGATGAGCGGCTTCACGAATATGATCGATTTCGGGGAGGACGATATTGGGAAGGCCACCGGAAACTGTCAGCCAAAATTTCTTCATCCTGCTGATGCGGCGGTGCGGGGGATTGCCCGCTATGATCGCGGCATTGACAGCGCCGATCGAAATGCCCGCGACCCAGCTGACGTCGATGCCAAGTTCATCGAGGCGCTGATAAACCCCAGCCTGGAAAGACCCAAGGGCGCCACCACCCTGAAGCAGCAGCGCAACATCGTGGGGCAAGGGGAGCGGCGTGCTCGCCCGGCGCGGAATGGAAGGATCGATATCGGCCATGTCGCAGTGCAATATAACGACTAGCGCGCGGGTGCCAACTTAATGTGCTGCAACAATCCGATAAGCTGAAAGCAACCAACTCCATATCGCAGCCGTTCCAACCTTCACGCTGATCGGATAGGCATGGGATGAAAGAGAGGGCGTCATGCGGTTGGACGACGAACGGGAAAGCTCCAATTTCGAGGTGCAAAGCGGCCGTGGCGGCTTTGGTGGCGGGCTAGGCGGTGGCCTTGGCATGCTGTTGCCATTCATCGGCAGCCGTTTTGGTTGCGGGGGGATCGTCGTCGCGCTCATCATCCTGATGGTGATGGGCGTCAATCCGCTGAGCTTGGTTGGAGGCGGCGGCGGCGTGCAGCAGGATGCGTCCGTCAGTCGCGATCCGCAGAAATTGTCGGAAATTCAGCATTGGTCGTTGAAGGTCCTGGGATCGACGGAGAAGGTTTGGGGCCAGATTTTCCAGCAATCGGGGCAGCAATATCAGCCGACAGTCCTGTCCTTTTACTCGCAGGCTGGCGCGTCGGGCTGCGGCGCCGCGCAAAGTGCAATGGGTCCATTCTACTGCCCCAATGACAAAAAGGTGTATCTGGACACCGATTTTTTCAATGAACTACGCCAGCGCTTCGGCGCGCCGGGTGACTTTGCCCAGGCCTATGTGATTGCCCATGAGGTCGGGCATCATGTGCAGGATCTGGAAGGCACTTTGGGGCAGGTGCAACAGCGTCAGCGCAGCGTGGGCGAAGAGCAAGGCAATGATCTGCAAGTGCGCGTAGAGTTGCAGGCGGATTGCTATGCAGGCGTGTGGGCGAAACGCACGGGGCTGATGGAAGCGGGCGATCTGGAGGAAGGCATGACCGCCGCGCAATCCATTGGCGATGATACATTGCAAAAGGCGGCGGGACGGCGTCCCGTGCCGGAAAGCTTCACCCATGGTTCAAGCGAGCAGCGGGTGACCTGGCTGCGCAAGGGGCTGGACAGCGGTGACCCGGCGCAATGCGATACTTTTGCCGGGGCGGCGCGTTAAAAAGCGCTCTAAACTATCAGAGGGGGTGGGCTTCCGAACTTGTTGCCGTGTCGCTGTTACCGGCTTCGCCCGCGCCGGTCGGCGGTTCACCGGGCAGGCCGTTGCCTGGCGCGAGGAATGGCTTGCCCGCTTCCGGCATCGGCTGGCCAAAGGGTACGGCAGGAGGTGCCTGCTCCATCGGCACTGGCGCTACGACAGATTGTTGGGTGGGCAATGGCTGTTGAACCGGGGGCTGCGGAACCATGGGTTGAACCACCGGAGCTGAGGGTGTCGCCGAAGGGTGCGGCGTGATGCCCTGAACCAGCAGAACGATTATTGGGGCGCTGACCAATGTGATGGCGGCGAAAGCCTTGTAGAGCATGCAGGCACATCCTGAACCAAAGACGCGCTGTTTCTAGTGGCTTTCGGTAAATAAAATCCTGCGCAGCCGGTCTAATTTCGGTCCAGTTTTTTCAGCAGGTCCATCATGTCCGATGGCAAGCTATCACGCTTGGCGCGGAAGGTAGACTGCAACGCGTTGCCGATGCCTTCATAGGGCTGAGGAACGCCAACCGTCAGGAATTTGCGATCAGTGGTCTTCCGCCCGTTGCCAGATCGGCTCACCGATTTACGCTGCATTTCCATGTTTCTACAACGGGCGGCACCGGGAAAAGTTTCTGGCATTCATTTAAGGCTCGGGCGATAGCAACGGTATGACAGGAGAGATTGCGGTGGCGGACTGGACGGCGGCAATGGCGCGGATGCGTGCGCATTCGCCTTTCCTCGCCAGACAGATGGACAGGTTTCCCGAAGTGGTTGACCTGTTGGCGGCCGGAGATGTTGAGGCTGCGCTCAAGGCAGCACATGACGTGTCGGGAGCGGAAGAGGGGATCGCCAGATCGCTGCGGCGGCGGAAGGGCGCATTGTCGCTGGTCACGGCGGCGGCGGATTTGTCGGGCGCCTGGGATCTGGACCGGGTGACGCGCACCTTGTCTGATTTTGCTGATCAGGCTTTGGAAGAAGCACTGCGTGCCACCTTTGCCGAGCGGTATCCGGGCGTGGAGCCGAAGGGATTTGTCGTGCTGGCATTGGGCAAGCATGGCAGCCGCGAGCTGAATTACTCATCCGACATCGACCCCATCCTGCTTTATGACCCGGCGACCCTGCCGCATGGGGAGCGGGAAGACCCGGCTGATGCGGCAGTGCGGATCGGCAGGCGGGTGAGCGAGCTTTTGAATGCGCGGGACGGTGATGGCTACGTCTTTCGTGTGGATTTACGGCTGCGTCCCTCTCCCGAAGCCACGCCCATTGCGCTGCCGGTCGAGGCGGCGATCGGCTATTATGAATCGACGGCGATGGGATGGGAGCAGGCCGCTTTTGTCCGCGCGCGCCCTGCGGCAGGCGACCTTGGTCTGGGCGATTATTTCATGCAGCAGATTCGTCCTTTCGTCTGGCGGCGGAGCCTGGATTTCGGTGCGATCGACGCGATCACCGACATATCGCGACGAATCCGCGACCATTATGCGCAGGGTCAGGCTTTCGGGCCGGGCTATGATCTGAAACGGGGACGCGGCGGCATTCGGGAAGTCGAGTTTTTCGCGCAGACCCATCAATTGATACATGGTGGGCGCGATCCGGCGCTAAGATCGGGCAATACGCGCGAAGCGCTTCGAGCGCTGGCGGCGGCAGGGGTCTTCGATCCGGAAGTCTCGCGCAAGCTGGACGAAGCCTATGTGCTGTTCCGCACGATCGAGCATCGGTTGCAGATGGTCGAGGATCGGCAAACGCATGAGCTGCCCAAGACCGCAGACGCCATGGACAATGTCGCGCGGCTGCATGGACTGGAGAATGGCGCGGAACTGATCGAGCTGCTGCGCCCGAAGGTGGAATGGGTGGGGGCCAATTACGACCAGTTGACGCCTGCCGAAAAATCAGAGTCGCTTTCGCATGACGAGGACCGGTTGGCGGCGCAGCTGGCGGAAATGGGCTTTGTTGATCCGCAGGCTCCGGTTGCGCGGATCGCTCGCTGGCGCACGGGCAGCATCAGGGCGTTGCGCAGCACGGCTTCGCGGGAGGCGCTGGAAGATTTGCTGCCGGGGTTGATGCGCACATTGGCGGCGGCGCCCGATCCGGTACGGGCGCTGAACCGCCTTGATGATCTGATTGGCAGGCTGCCGAGCGCCATCAACTTCTTCAAGCTGCTTGCAGCGCGGCCAGGGCTTGCAGAGCTGATGGCGGAGTTGCTCAGTCATGCGCCGACGCTGGCGGATGCGCTGGGACGGCGGGCCGAGCTGCTCGATGGGCTTATCGATACGTCCGCTTTTGATCCGCCGCCTGCCGTGGAGCAACTTGCGGAACAGTTCGCGCAATTGGAAGCGGGGGAGGATTATCAGGCGCTGCTGGACCGGGTGCGGCAGCGGGTTAATGATCGGCGCTTTGCGCTGGGTGCGCAGATCATTCGCGGTGGCGATCCGCTGGAAGCAGGGCGTGGTTATTCGCGGGTGGCTGAGGCGGCGATCGAGGCGTTGGCGAGTGCGACCGTTCGGGAATTCGAAACGGTGCATGGACGGGTGCAGGGTGGCGAGATGCTTATTCTTGCGCTTGGCCGACTGGGCGGCGGCGTTTTGACGCATGCTTCGGATCTGGATCTGGTTTTTCTTTTTTCCGGCGATTTCATGAAGGAATCCGATGGAAGAAAGCCTTTGGGGGCTACGCAATATTTCAACCGGCTGGGGCAACGCATAACCAATGCGTTATCGGTGCAGACGGCGGCGGGGCCGCTTTATGAAGTGGATACGCGGTTGCGGCCGTCGGGCGCGCAGGGGTTGCTGGCGGTCAGTCTGGACAGCTTTGCCAAATATCAGCGCGAGGAGGCGTGGACCTGGGAACATCTGGCGCTGACGCGCGCGCGGCCGGTTTTCGGGTCGGATAGCGGCCGGGCGGCGTTGAGCGCGATATTGGCCGAGACTTTGGAACGGCCGCGCGATTTCCCGGAGCTGGCGCGTCAGGCGGTGAAGATGCGCCGGGATATCGCCGCGCACAAGCCACCTGCCAGCGAGCTGGACGTCAAGCTGGTGCCGGGGGGCTTGGTCGATCTGGAGTTCCTGATCCATGTGAGCCAGTTCAAGCATAATATGGCGTTCAGTCCTGATTTGCGCGCCGCTTTGGATGAGCTGGTCGAGGCGGGTCATCTTCCAGCCGACCTGATTGATGCGCATGACCTGATCACGCGTTTCCTGATCGTGTCGCGGCTGGTTTCGCCCAAATCGACCGAGCCGCCGGAGGCCACCCGGCCGGTCGTTGCACGGGCATGTGGTGTCGAAAGCTGGGACGCGCTGCTTGAAAGCTATGCGCAGGCCCGGCAAAGGGTGAGCGATGCCTGGGCAGAGCTGTCCGCGCCCTATTCGGAGGAAGAAGATGCTGGAAGCCGGTGATGCCCTGCCGAGCGTGACGTTGAAGGATGCCGATGGCGTCGACTTCGCATTGGATCGGTTCAAGGGGAAGCCGGTCGTCGTCTATTTCTACCCCAAGGCGGATACGCCGGGCTGCACCAATGAGGCCAAGGACTTCACCGAACTGGCGGGTGAGTATGCGGCATTGGGTGTGCCGGTGGTCGGCATTTCCAAGGACAAGCCTGCGAAGCTCAAGAAGTTCGCGGACAAATACGGCCTGAACGTGACGCTCGCATCCGACGAACCGGGGGAGGCGTGCGAGGCGTTCGGCACCTGGGTCGAAAAGTCGCTCTATGGCCGGAAATATATGGGGATCGAGCGGGCGACCTTTCTTGTCGATGGAACGGGCAAGATTGTGCGCGTCTGGCCCAAGGTGAAGGTGAAGGGCCATGCTGCCGAAGTTCTGGAGGCCGTGAAGGCGCTTTGAATTTGCCGGTCGAGATTGAGAGCGTGGGGCAGGCCTGCGCTCATGTGTTGATGATGCCGGAGCCACGGGACAAGCTGATGGCGGCGCGCGCGGTGGCCCGTGCCTGGAGGCAGGGCCGGTTGGCGCATCGGTTCGATACCGCGATGCCCGACACGCCCGCGCGGCCCGACGCTCCCGCCCTGCTTCCCGCCAATCAGATGCCCAAGCGCGGCAAGATCGGTTCTGACCGGGCGCGGATCGCCATGCTGCATGCCTTGGCGCATATCGAGTTCGTCGCGATCGACCTTGCCTTCGACCTGATCGGCCGGTTCGGGAACGAGTTTCCGCAAGCCTTCGTCGATGACTGGATGCAGGTCGGCGCCGAAGAGGCGATGCATTTCGCGCTGCTGGACCGGCGTCTGCGGCAAATGGGAAGCTTTTATGGCCAACTGCCTGCCCATGACGGGCTGTGGCAGGCCGCTACCGAAACCGCAGGGGATGCCATGGCGCGGCTAGCCATCGTTCCGATGGTGCTTGAAGCGCGGGCGCTGGACATCACGCCTGCCACGATCGCGCGTTTCGAAGGCGTGGGGGACAAGGCATCCGCGCGCATGTTGCGCCGCATTATGACAGATGAGATTCGCCACGTTAGAGCCGGGACAAGTTGGTTTGGTCATGCGGCGAACCGAGAGGGGCTGACCCCCGCAAATCATTACCAAATCCTTGTCAAACGCCATTTTCGCGGGTCGCTGAAACCGCCGTTCAACGACTCGGCGCGTCGACAAGCCGGTTTAACGCTGGATTTTTACGGCGCGCTTGCACAATGAAGCGGGAAATGTCCTTTTGATGACGCGGGTGGCGATTTAGGTCGCATTTGGTCAACACGGGGAGCGCCGAGAGGCTCAAAAAGCCTCCGGAGGATAAGTCGGGGTCGGCATGTTGTTTCTTCGTTCGAATAATGCGCGTAGCGCGCGATGGTTCCTGTCTGCGTGTAAATCCATTGGGGCTATAGGCGTAGTGAGCGCATTGTGCGCCGCGATGCCTGCGCAGGCCAAGGCTATCGCCGACGATCCTTATGGCGATGCAACGGAAATCAATACCAGCGCGCTTGGCCCGGCAGATATCGGCTTTTCCAATCTTTTCTCCAGCCTTCAGCGGCTGGACGGCGGCGTAAAGGCGGCCAGCAACAATATTCCGACCGGTCGGCCTGTCGAAAGACTGTCGCTGACCTCCAACTTTGGCGTTCGTTCCGACCCGTTCAACGGCGGCGCGCGGATGCACAAGGGTATCGATATTCCCGGACCCGTCGGCACCCCGGTTTACGCCACGGCAGACGGCATCGTCAGCCGCGCCGGTTGGGCAAGCGGTTACGGCAATCTGGTGCAGATTTCCCATGGCGGCGGTCTTGAGACCCGTTACGGCCATATGTCGAAGCTGATCGCGGCCCCCAACAGCTATGTGCATCGTGGCCAGTTGATCGGCCTGATGGGATCGACCGGGCGTTCGACCGGCAGCCACCTTCATTATGAAGTCCGCGTGGACGGCCAGGCGATCAACCCCATGCCGTTCGTCGTCGGTCCCGATGTCCTCGTGGCGATGAACACGAAACCGCCGATCGCCATGGGCGGCCCGACGAAAGCGCAGGAGCATGACGCGGAATAATCCGCGCTACGCCGCTTATCCTTTGCAAAGGCTCGGCACCAATGGGTTGCCGGGCCTTTTGCTTGATCTTATCTAGGCGCCATGGCTGACATTGACCTTACCCCTTCCGCCGCTGCCCGCGTGGCTGCGATTGCCGCCAAGCAAGGCAAGCCCGCGATCCTGCGACTGGCCGTGGAGGGTGGCGGATGTTCGGGCTTTCAGTACCGCTTTGGCCTCGCCGATGCGGTGGAGGCGGAGGATGTGGCCGTCGAACGGGACGGCGTGACGCTGGTCGTCGATGATGTGAGCCTGGATCTGGTGCGGGGCGCGGCGGTGGATTTTGTGTCCGATCTTGGCGGATCGGCGTTCAAGGTGACGAACCCCAATGCCACTGCTGGCTGCGGTTGCGGGTCGAGCTTTTCGATTTAAGCACGGGCCGTCCCTTGTCTAAGGGCCGTCATCTTCTTTAGGGATGCGCGGGAGGAGAAAAGCCCCATGCGCATCGCGACCTTCAACATCAACGGCATCAAGGCGCGATTGCCGCGCCTGCTGGAATGGCTGAGCGAGACGCAGCCAGATGTCGCCTGCCTTCAGGAAATCAAGACTTCGGACGAGACATTCCCGCTGAAGGACATCGAGGATGTCGGCTATGGGGCGATCTGGCACGGGCAGAAGGGCTTTAACGGCGTTGCCATCCTGGCGCGCGGCGAGACGCCGGTCGAGGTTCGTCGGGGGCTGGAGGGCGAGCCCGAGGATGAACATAGCCGCTATATCGAAGCCGATGTGAAGGGCGTTCGGGTCGCCAGCATCTACTTGCCCAATGGCAATCCGCAGCCGGGGCCGAAATTCGACTACAAGCTGCGCTGGATGAAGCGTCTGCGCGACCGGGCGGCGGAGATTTGGGCAGAGGAAGTGCCCGCCATTCTTGCTGGCGATTATAATGTCATCCCGCGCGACCGGGACGTCTATTCGGTCAAGGCCATGGCGGACGACGCGCTGATGCAGCCGGAAAGCCGGGCCGCTTACCGCCGCCTGCTGGGCGACGGGTGGACCGATGCGATTGCGAGCCGACACCCGGCTGGTGGGGTGTGGACCTATTGGGACTATCAGATGAACGCCTGGCCGCGTGACGCCGGTTTCCGGATCGATCATCTGCTGCTGAGCCCGGCGGCGGCCGATCGCCTGATCGACGCACAGGTGGACAAGGATTTTCGCGGACGGGAGAAGGCGAGCGACCATGCGCCGACATGGGTTGAACTGAGCGAATAATCAGGCGCGGGCGGCTTGCGCCACGCGGATGCCTGGGCGAGCCGATGGGTCGTCCAGTTCATGCGCCTGCCATCCGGCGGCGTCCCGGCTATATTCGACATGGTGGCCGCGCTGGAAGCTCGCGCCGTCCCAGACAATGACTTGCAACTCGATCCGGTCATTGCGGTGGACGTGGAGCCAGTTGAAGCTTTGCGGTTCGGCGTTGCGCAGGCGGGTCGATGTCGCGGTGCCTGCCTGAATTACTAGCGCGCCGCCTGCGTCGGCGACCATCTTCTGCGCTGCTTCGGCATAGGTGCGGTGGAAATGGCCTGCGAGGGCGATGTGGATTCCGGCTGCGGCTGCGGCTTCGACCGCGTCATCATGGCGGCCGACCGCTTCGCTCAGCTCTCCGCCCTTGCCGATGGGCATGGCGAACAGGGGGTGGTGAGTGACGAGGATGCGCGTCTTTTCCGGTGCGACCGGGGCGAAGCGCTCTTCGATCATCTTCATCTGGTCATGGTTGATGCGCCCGTCCTTGATCGTCAGCGAACGGGCGGTGTTGATGCCGAGGATCGCGACCTTTTCATCCTCATACCAAGGGCAAAGCTCATTGCTGATATAGCGTTTGTAGCGGTCCAGGGGTGCGGCGAAACGGCGGACCACGTCATAGAGCGGCATGTCATGGTTGCCCGGAATGACGAGCAGGCGCATGCCCGCCGCGCGTAGCCGATTGAGCCAGGCGGAGGCGGCGCGGAACTGATCGACGCGGGCGCGCTGGGTGAAATCGCCGCTGATGATGACCAAGTCGGGCTGGCTGCGTTCCAGCCAAGCTTCGGTCGCGGATACTATTTTGGGATCGTTGGCGCCGAAATGGATGTCGGACAGGTGAGCGATGCGAGCCATGGCTTTCCAACGACTGTTCACGCGGATTTGTTGCGGTGAGGAGCCGATGGGGTTCTGGCGAGTTGTTGGGGCATGGAAACGAACTCCCTGCCGCGCGATGCGGCGCTGATCGTCAATGTTCACAGCCGGAAGGGAGAGGCGCTTTTCCAACAGGCGCGGGAGAAGCTGGAGGCGGCGGGGGTGCGCCTGATTGCGGCCCATGCGGTGCGCGATCCCGAACGATTGCAGGAGACGGTGCGAGAGGCGGTGGGCAGTGGTGCGCCGATGGTCATCGTGGGCGGCGGTGATGGGTCATTGTCCGGGACGGTGGATGAGCTGGTGGGGAAGGATTGCGTGTTTGGCGTGTTGCCGCTTGGCACGGCCAACAGCTTTGCGCGGACGCTTGGTATACCGCTGGACCTCGACGGGGCCGTGCAGGTGATTGCGCAGGGCAGGCGGCGGCGCATTGACCTGGGGATGATTGATCACGATTATTTCGTCAACGCGGCGTCGCTGGGGCTGTCGCCGATGATCGGGAAAACGGTGCCGCACAAGCTGAAGCGATATCTGGGGCGGATCGGTTATCTGATCTGGGCGGTGAAATGTTCGGTCGGGTTTCGGGCGTTCCGGTTGATGATCGATGACGGCCAGGCCGAGCGGCGCATGTGGTCGACGGAAGTGCGGATATTGAACGGGCCCTATCATGGCGGGGTCGAACTGTCCGATCGTGCTGACGTCGATAGCGGCGAGATCGTGGTTCAGGCGGTAGTGGGGCGTAGCCATGCGCGGCTGGCGTGGGACTGGTACGCCAAATTCTTCAAGCTACGCGACAGGGATGCGCAGACGGAGGAGTTTCGGGGCCAGTCTTTTCGGATCGAGACGCAGCCTAGGCAGCGCATTTCGATCGATGGCGAGGTGGTCGCGAGGACGCCCGCAACGGTCAAGGTTGCCGCGGGCGCTATTGATGTGGCGGTGCCGGGTTAGGCTTTCAGGCGAGGTTCTTTTCGTAGATCTGGTAGATCTTGTTCACCTTGCCATCGATGGCATCTGCGATGGCGTTCATCCCCTGATTGTCGTCGAGCACCCAGCCGAGCTCACCCCGCGTCGCGCCATAGCGGCTGACGGCATTGCGGCGGATATATTCGATCATCATGAAGGCGAGCTGGCTGGCGAGGCGGGACGATTGCAGCCGCTGGACCACGCCCATCAGGGGCACGCGCATGGTGCGGACCTGGGGCTTGCGCAGCCACCAGAGGAGCTTGGCCCAGCCGAAGGGGAGCAGGGAGCCGTTCAAGGGCGCGGTCGCTTCGTTGAGGTCGGGCAGGGTCATCATGAAGGCGACCGGCTCGCCGTCGAGTTCGGCGATCATGATCAGGTCTTCGAACACAATGGGCTTCAGCTTCTTGCCGGTATGCGCGACTTCGGCGTCGGTGATCGGGACGAAACCCCAATTCCTGCCCCAGGCGTCGTTGAGGATGCCGAGCAGGATGGCCGCCTCGGCATCGAATTTTGACTTGTCGACCTGGCGGATGCGGATGCGGTCGCTCTTTTCGCCGGAGGAGACGATCCGCTGGATGAGCGGCGGGAAGGGGTTGGTGATGTCGAGTTCGTATGTCTTGAGCTGCTTGACGGGCTGGTAGCCGGCGCCCTCGATCATCGCCTGATAAGCGGGGCTGTTGTGGCCCATCATCACTGTGGGGGGATGGTCATGGCCTTCGATCAGGAGGCCCGGTTCTTCCCAGATCGAGAGCGAAATGGGGCCTAGCACGCGGGTCATGCCCTTTGCGCGGAGCCAGCTTTCCGCCGCTTCGATCAGCGCCTTGCCGGTTTCGGCGTCCTCCGCTTCGAAAAAGCCGAAATTGCCGGTGCCCGGACCCATGCCCTGTTCGACCGGCTGGGCAAGCGCGAGATGATCGATATGGGCGGAGATGCGGCCGACGACCTGACCATCGCGGCGGGCCAGGAAATATTGCGCCTCGGCATGGCCGAAATAGGGGTTCTTGCTGGGCTCTATGACCCCGTAGACTTCGCTCTTGAGAGGCGGCACCCAGTTGGGGTCATTGGCGTACAGGCGCCATGGCAAGTCCACGAACGCCTTTTTGTCAGCCTTGGAAGTGACGGGGGTTATTACCAGATTCGGAGTAGCCACGGCAGAGCTTTCGCTAAAGGACCGCAGCAGTTCGGCGCTTGTTACGGGATTGTCAATCCGGTGCGCGCCTGATGACGTACCAAGGCGAAGCTGTCATGCCGCTGCCACGATTTCAGCGCATTTACCATTTAGGAGCGCCTGCATGACTGTGCATGATCCCATCATAGCGGGCGCGGCCGTCAAGCGCGCCTCGATTCCGGATGACGCCGCGATGCTGCGCGCCGCGGCGGAACTGTCGCGCGAATTTGCGGTGGCGAACCCGAGGATTTACTGGCCGGACCTGCTGGCATCGGTGCTGATCGGCTATGCGGCGCTTGCTGGAGCGATCGTGGCGAACAATGTCGCATTGGCGCTGTTGTGCGGATTGGTGGCGATGCTGGCGCTTTATCGCGCGGCGAGCTTCATCCATGAGCTGACCCATATTCGCAAGGACGCGCTTCCCGGTTTCCGGTTGGGGTGGAACCTGCTGGTTGGCATTCCGCTGATGATCCCGTCCTTCATGTATGAGGATGTGCATACGCAGCATCATGCGCGCACCCGCTACGGGACGGCGAACGATCCGGAATATCTGCCGCTGGCCCTGATGAAGCCGTGGTCGCTGCCTTTGTTCATCCTGATCGCGTCGCTGGCGCCCGTGGGTCTGATCCTGCGCTATGGCGTGTTGGCGCCGCTCAGCCTCTTAGTGCCCCCGCTGCGGCGCAAGGTCGTCGCCGAATTTTCGGCGCTGTCGATCAACCCGGCCTATCGCCGTCGCGCGCCGGAAGGGGAGTTTCGCCGCCGCTGGCTTTGGCAGGAGGCGGGCGCTTCGCTGTTTGCGCTTGCCCTGGTCGGCAGCGTGTTCGCCTTCGGATGGAAGCCTTTGCTCGTCTATATGGCCGTGCATTCGGGCATGACCGTCATCAACCAGCTTCGCACGCTGGTCGCGCATCTTTGGGAGAATGAGGGCGATGCGATGACTGTGACGGCGCAATATCTGGATTCGGTGAATGTGCCGCCGCCTTCGCCGCTGGCCGCGATCTGGGCGCCGGTGGGGCTGCGCTATCATGCGCTGCATCACCTGCTGCCTAGCGTGCCTTATCACGCGCTGGGCAAGGCGCATGCGCGGTTGATCGCGGCCTTGGGTGAGGATTCGCCTTATCATCGCGGCAATTATGCGGGCATGTGGCCGCTGGTGGGGAAGATTGCGCGGAGTACTATGGTTCGGCGTTAAGCCGTCTCGTTGGGCCTGAGATCCCAGTTGAAATGAATCACGCGCCTCATTTCAACGCTGGGATGACGGACTGAAAAGAGGCTTATTCCTCCGTTCTGAACAGGACCGTTTCGCCCACGAGCAGGAAGAGGAAGAAAGGCGCCCAAGCCGCGAGGATGGGCGGGTAGGCGCCGAGATTGCCCATGGCGAGCGAGAAATTGTCAGCGACGAAATAGGCAAAGCCGAGGGCCATCCCCAGCACGGCGCGCACGAACAACTGGCCCGAGCGTGCCAGGCCGAAGGCGGCGACGGACCCAAGGATCGGCATCAGCAAGGCCGAAAGCGGGCCGGACAGCTTGTGCCACAGGCTGCCTTCCAGTTCGGCGGTCGGACGTCCGGCATCGCGCAGATCACCAATGGCTGCGCGCAGTTCCGAGAAAGTCAGAGCGTCAGGATCGACCTTTGCCAGGGTAAACTGGTCGGGCCGGATCGCATGGCCGAAGCGGACGGTGCCAACCTGCCGTTCCGTGCCGCGCGCAACGTCGAACTGGCGCGCATCCTCCAGCAACCAACTCTTGCTCGCCGCGTCATAATGGCCGCGCGGAGCTTGGACGATGGTCGTCAGGCTGTTGTTCAGGCGGTTGAAAATCTCGACCTTGCGCAGCTGCACATTATTGCCCCGACCCGCGACGATCGCGGCGGTGACGAGGTTGTTGCCGTCACGGACCCAAGGGTTCGACTTTACGCCGCTGTCGGTGGGAATGGGGCCATAATCGACGGCCTGCCAAGCGCTGAGCGAAGCGGTTGCGCGGGCTACCACGCGTTCGTTGAAAGCATAGCTTATGATGGCGACGCCGAGTGCGGAGGCGATCAGCGGCGCCAATATCTGATGCGCGGACAGGCCCGCCGCCTTCATCGACACGATCTCGCTATTCTGGTTCATGCCCGCGAGCATGATGAGCGTGCCCAGAAGCACCGAGAAAGGGAGGAAGCGCGCTATGATCTGCGGTATGCGAAGGCCGACATAATGCCACAGCTGCGCATCGCCGTTACCGGCATAGGCCAGGATGTCCCCTGACTCGCCCAGCAGGTCGAGCGTTTGCAGCACGACGACCAGCAGCGCCAGCACGGCGAAGGTCCGCGTCAGGAACAGGCGCGCCATGTACCAGCTGATCTGGGGCGAGGGGAAGAAGTCGAACTGCATGGGTCAGGCTGCTCCCTGCGCGGTGGTCACCCGCTTTCGCCCGAAGCGAAGCAGTTTCGCGATCTGCTTGCCGAGCTTTGCAAAGGCATATTCGAGGGCGCCGATCGGCTGGCCGCCGGGGCGGTGCGCCACGACATGATACATCCACATGATCAGTACGGCCGTCAGCAGGAATGGCGTCCAGAGCGCTATGATCGGATCAACTTTGCCCAGTGAGCCGACGCCTTGGCCATATTCGTTGATCTTGTGATAGGTCACGATGAAGATGATCGAGAGGAAGACGCCGAGTGCGGATGTCGATCGCTTCGGCGGGATGGCGAAGGCGAGGGCCGCGAGCGGCAGAAGCATCATCATCGCCACCTCCACCAGGCGGAAGTGGAAGTTGGCGCGAATTTCATAGCGCAGCTTTTCGGGTGTCGTGGGGTCATGACCCATCACCGCAAGTTCAGGGATGGTCTTTTCCCGGTCCACGCTGCGGCCACGGAAACGCTCTATCTGCGGCAGGTCGATCGGCAGATCGTGGCTGGAGAAGGAAAGGATGCGCGGGGACTTATATTTGGGCGCGTCGTTGACCAGCACCCCATCGCGCAAGCGGAAGATGATGGTATCGGGATCGTCCGTCGCCAGGAAGCTGCCCTGTGCGGCTGTGACGGCGACGGTCTGGCCGTCCTTTCCAATGGCGCGCACGAAGATGCCTTGAAGGTTGCGGCCCTCATCCAGGCTGCGTTCGATGCGCAGGGTCATGCGCTTGCCGAGGCTGGTGAACTCGCCGACCTTGATCGACGCGCCTAGAGCACCCGAGCGCAGTTCGAAGCGCAGCGCTTCATAGGCGTGGCGGGAGAGTGGCTGAACGAAGCCGACGATGCCGAAATTGAGGAGGGCGAGCGCGATCGCGTACATATAGGGGACACGCAGCAGGCGGCCGTAGGACAGGCCGACGCCGCGCATGACGTCCAGTTCCGATGACAGGGCAAGTTTGCGGAACGCCAGCAATATGCCCAGCATCAGGCCGATCGGAATGCCAAGCGACAGATATTCCGGCATCATGTTGGCGAGCATGCGCCACACGACGCTGACGGGGCCGCCCTCCGCCGCCACGAAGTCGAACAGGCTGAGCATCTTGTCGAGCACTAGCAGCATCGCGGAAATGACCAGCGTGCCGAGCATCGGCAGCGCAATCAGACGGGCGAGATATCGGTCGGTGGCGGTCAGCATTCTCTATGTGGTCGTCCCATCACCATGATTTGGCCGCAAACCCCGCCCATAGCAGAGTCAAGGAAATGAAGTTCGCGGGGGCGAACAGGGGCTCGCCGTCCGGTTTCATCGGGCGGCTATAGCTTCACGGAGTTGGATGGTCATGTTCAAAGTTGCGATGGGCCTTTTGTCGGCTGGGGCAGTGTTTGCCTCTATCCCGGCCTTGGCTCACGGGCAGGAAATCGGAAACGAGCTGGATCGTTGTGGTCCGTCCGCGAAGGGTCCGGCGCTGCTGATCGACGTTCGGGGTTTTGCCGCCGCGACGGGCAAGGTCCGCGTGCAATCCTATCCCGCGACCAAAAGTGCCTGGCTGGCGAAGGGTGCGTGGTTGAACCGGATCGACACGGCGGTTCGCTCCGGCAGCGACGGGATGCGATTCTGCATGCCGGTGCCCGAACCGGGTAGATACGCGATTGCGGTCCGGCACGACCGGGACGGCAATGGCAAGACGAGCATTTCGCGCGACGGCGGTGGTTTTTCCAACAATCCGTCGATCAGCATCTTCAACCTGGGCAAGCCGTCGGTCGAAAAGGCTGCGGTGAAGGTTGGTCCGGGTGTGACGCGGATCACCATTAAACTTCAATATATGTGAGTTCTGATGGTCCGGGTCGCGCTTCTGTCCAATCCCAAGTCGACGGGCAACCGGCAGACGCTGCCGCGCGTGCGCAGTTACTGCGCGAGCAATCCCGACATCTTCCATTATGAGGTGGAGCATGTCGATCAGATCGGCCGCGCGTTGCAAACCATCGCGCGCGTCGATCCGGTGGTCATCGTCATCAATGGTGGCGACGGGACGGTGCAGGCGGCGCTGACGGAACTGTATCAGGGCGAACATTTCAAGGGCCGCGTGCCGCCGATCGCGGTGCTGCCCAATGGCAAGACCAATTTGATCGCGCTCGACCTTGGCATCCATGGCGATCCGATCAAGGCGCTGGAGCGCATCGTTCAGATCGCCAAGGCGGGCGTGGACGATCATGTCGTGGCGCGTGAGCTGATCGCCCTTTCCGACGGAGGGGCGGAATCGCGGCCGGTGCTGGGCATGTTCCTGGGCGGCGCGGGGCTTGCCGATTACATGCTTTACTGCCGTAACCAGATTTATCCGCTTGGCCTGTCCAATGGGCTTAGCCATTTCCTGACCGTGATAGCGGTGCTGGTGTCGTTGGTTTTCGGCATTCGCGCGCGGTTCCTGCCGCAATCCAGCCATCCCGTGCGCATCTCGCTGATCCGGGAAGGGCAGCTTGCGGGGCGCTTTGCCGTGCTGATCGTGACAACGCTCGACCGGCTGCTGCTGGGTGTGCAGGCAGGGGACAGCCGTCGCGGGAACATGAAGCTGATGGCGGTGGACCAGAGTCTGGCCGCGCTTTTGCGGCTGGCCTGGGCGAGCATCACCCGGCGGGTCGGCAAGTCGCAGGTGCAGGGCGTGCATCTGGAACAGGGCGATATCATCCGGATCGAGGGCGACCGTAGCAGTGTCATCTTGGACGGTGAGCTGTTTGAGGCTTCGGAGGGCAAGCCGATTGTGTTGCGATCGACGGAGCCGGTGCCTTTCCTGCGGCTGGCGGCTTAGAGCGAACGGAGTTGAGTGACCCTGTAAAGGGACGAGCGGCTATTCCTTCCGCTTGAGCGCTTCTGCCAGCGACATGGTCGCGCTGCCTCGCCGGGCTGGCTTGGCTTGGCTGGAATCGGGCTTCCACCCGCTCAGATACAGGATCGCCATATCCTCCGCAGTGCGCCCATCAGCATCTGCGGCGGCCGAGAAGTGCTGGCTCGCGCCGATCAATGTCTCGCGGCGCAGCGCCGGGGGATGGGACGCCAACACATTGCCTGCGCCCATACCGCGCAGGTCATGCATCAGGCGCAATATGTCGCCATAGCGTACAGTCAGCGTCTCGCTGTCCGCCACAGGCATGGCGAAACCGGCTCGGCTCAGCAGGTCGCCCGCCGCGCGCACGTCGATTTGCGGATGGATGTGCTGGGCGGGGCGATCGCCTTCTCCGGCCATCAGAGCAGTTCGTAAGCGGGGCAGGGTGCCCGCGCCGGTAAAGGCCGCGAGCAGCAGGCCGTCGGGCCGCAGGATGCGCCGCATGAGGATGAGCGCGCCGGGGAGGTCATTGACGCTGTCGAGCGTGCCGCAGGCGATGATCAGGTCGAAACTGTCGTCGGCGAAGGGGAGCGCGTCTTCTTCCGCCTGCACGCCGCCCTGCGCGCTCGCGGCTGCGAAGCCGGGGTCGGTGCATATTACCGTCTTCCCCATGGTTTCAAGCGCGGCGCGAGCGCTGCCGTCGGGGCAGCCGATGACGAGAACTTCGGACAAGTCACGCTGAACATCCGCCAACCGGTCGAGCAATTCGTCCAGCATCGCGCGATAGAGAAAGTCATGCTCGGCGAAGTGCGGCATCATCCGGTCCCGCCGCCTGGCGCGCAATGTGCGGTCGAAGATGTCGGGCTGGCTCATGGCGGGCCTTGTGCATCGGTGCCGGAGCGGGAACAAGGGCGATCATGCATCTCGCCTCTCTTCTCAAGAGCGCTGTTCGCCCGGCGCTCGACTATGCGCTGCCGCCGCGTTGCCCCGGATGCGGCGTAATCGTTGATGCCGATGATGCCTTTTGCCTCACATGCTGGAGCGGGATGCGCTTTCTGGGCGAACCATGCTGCGCGCGATGTGGCGTGCCGTTCGAACATGACAGGGGCGGGGACGCGGCGTGCGGCGCCTGCCTTGCCGATCCGCCGCCATTCGACAGCGCGCGGGCGGTGCTGGCCTATGGCGATGTCGCGCGGACGGTGGCGTTGCGGCTGAAATATGGGCGACGCATCGGTCTGGCGCGCCTGATCGCTCGGCATATGGCGCGGCGGTTGCCTGCCTTTGACGCGTCGCCGTTGATCGTGCCGGTGCCGTTGCATCGCTGGCGGCTGTGGTGGCGAGGCTTCAATCAGGCGGCGCTGATCGCGGATCATCTTGGCAGGGCTTCGGGGCTGGCGGTGGACAAGCATGCGCTGCTTCGAGTCCGTGTCACGCAGCCGCTGCGGAGTATGCATGCGCGACAGCGGGCAAAGGCTGTCGCGGGCGCTTTTGCACTGGATAAGGATCATGGCGTCAAAGGCAGGGCGGTGCTGCTGATCGACGATGTTCATACCAGCGGCGCGACTGCGGCTGCTTGCGCGCGGGTGCTGAAACGGGGCGGGGCGTCCAGCGTTCATCTGTTGTGCTGGGCGCGGGCTTTGCCGGAAGGCGCGGAAGGCACTGATTGACAAAGCTCCGTTCAGCCACAATTTCAGCGCGCAAGGAGTATCGAATGGCGAAGGTGGAAATCTACACAAAGGCATGGTGCGGATATTGCGCGCGGGCAAAGGCGCTGCTGGAAGGCAAGGGCGTGGCCTTTGACGAATATGACATCACGATGGGCGGCCCGAAGCGCGGCGAAATGTTGGATCGCGCCAATGGCGGGACCACGGTGCCGCAGATATTCATCGACGGCAGGCATATTGGCGGCAGCGACGACATGGCGGCGCTGGATCGTCAGGGCAAGCTGAACCCGTTGCTGGGACTATAAGCGTCATGCGGGCCGCGATCTTCCAGATGACGAGCGGGATTGATCCCTCCGCGAATGCGGCCGCCATCGTCGAGATGGCGGGACGCGCGGCCGAACAGGGCGCGGACATGCTGTTCACGCCGGAAATGGCGGGATATCTGGATCGGAACCGTGCGCGGGCTGCGGATACCCTGCGCAGTGAGGCTGACGATCCGGTGCTAAACGCCGTTCGCGAGGCGGCCGCTCGGCATGGCCTGTGGGTGCATCTTGGTTCCTTGCCGCTCAAGGAAGAAGGTGGCGATGGCCGCTGGGTCAACCGCAGCTTCATGATCGATGACAAGGGTGGCATTCGGGCGCGTTACGACAAAATCCATCTGTTCGATGTCGATCTGGCAACTGGGGAAAGCTGGCGGGAATCGTCGGTCTATCGGCCGGGGGAAGAGGTGGTGGCGGTCGATACGCCTTGGGCAAGGATGGGATTGTCGGTGTGTTACGACATGCGCTTTCCCGACCTTTATCGCGCCTTGACCAATGCGGGGGCCACGATGTTGCTGATGCCTGCCGCCTTTACTGTGCCGACCGGGCAGGCGCACTGGCATGTCCTGCTGCGCGCCCGTGCGATCGAGGCGGGATGTTTCGTGATAGCGGCCGCGCAGACCGGCCGCCACGAGGACGGACGGGAAACTTACGGACATAGTCTGGTCATCGATCCTTGGGGTGAGGTCTTGCTCGACATGGGAGAGGCGGCGGGACTATCCCTTGCCGAGATCGACCTGTCGCGCGTAGAGGAGGTGCGCGGGCGCGTGCCTGCGATTGCCAACCGGCGTAACCTTCCAGCGGACGTGACCATTTCGTGATTGTTTTCGACCTCAAATGCGGCGCCCACGGCCATGTGTTCGAAGCCTGGTTCGGATCGAGCGCGGACTATGAGGATCAGGTGGCGCGCGGCCTGCTGGCCTGCCCCATGTGCGGCGATGCGGAGGTGTCGAAGGCATTGATGGCGCCCGCTGTCGCCGCCAAAGGAAACAGCCGCCGGGCGGAAGCGCCGGTTGCTACCTCGACCGCGCCGGTGGCCATGGCGGGCGACGAAGGTCGGATGCGTGAGATGATGCAGGCGCTGGCGCAGGCGCAGTCAAAGGTTCTGGAAGATTCGACCTGGGTCGGCAGGGGCTTTGCCGAACATGCCCGCGCCATGCATTATGGTGAGAAGGACCGGGCAAGCATCCACGGCGAAGTGGCGCCCGAGGAAGCCCGCGCCCTGATATCGGAAGGCGTGGAGGTTGCTCCGTTGCTGTTTCCGGTCGTGCCGCCCGAAGCGAAGAATTGACCGCGCCTGCGACGCAGCATAGAGCCGTCACCGGGCACCCGTAGCTCAGCAGGATAGAGCATCAGATTCCTAATCTGAGGGCCATGGGTTCGAATCCCGTCGGGTGCACCACGCATTCTCGCCTTGCGCGGCGTTTAAAGGCCTGGTCCTGTCGTGGCCTTAGAATGGCGCAGTTCCGCGCCATTTTGCCGACGCGCTAGCGAATCGGGTGCCACAGAGACTCAATTTTAGACCTCAGGACCGCAAAAAAGGCCCCGTGTCTCACGGGGCCTTCCGAGTGGCACACGGTTTAGATTATAGGCCTATCCACCAAACCCAAGTGCCTTGCGCTGACCGTTCCAGTCGAGCGGGATGGCAGCATGCTTCATAAGGCGCCGCGGCGTCAGCGATGGCGGTTGTCGACCTTCCAGGATGACGCTGATGATGTTGGGAGCGAGAAATGCCAGGCGCGCGACCCGTTCGGCCGTCCGATCGTTCGTGACGGAAGCTTGCCCGAAAAGCTGCTGTCGAGCAGCTTCGGCTTTGCGGATGAGAGCGATCAGTTCGGGATCGACGTTTGGTTTTTGTTCCCCGCCTGTCCGCAGCACGAGCTTGAGATTGCGCCCGCGCTGATCAGGCGCTGTGTTGATGATGAGCGGCATGCGGACGCCATCATCTTCCGCAACGGGTGCTGTGCCATCCAGCAGTGCGACAAGCCGGCGTCGGCTGATCGATGCGTTAATACCGTCAGAGTGAACCACCATCGCAAAATCGAGGGACTGGAGCTTCCGGCGAACCTCGCTCTTCCGTTCGATACGCATTGCTGACCCCAGCGCCTGAGCGGTGTCGATGCGTCGGCGTGTGCTTTGCGCATCGACTTGCGATAGTGCCATGACGGTCCGGTTATCGGCAAGAAGGGTGGTCGCTGCTTCGATCACTGCCTGCTCCAGTTCCACCGCGGGCAGCCGCAGGGCCGCGGCCTTAAGTGTCGTGTCATCAACCGCCGCCACCATGCTGGAGCCATAATAGCGATAGCGCCGCTTCTGCTTCACCGCATGGCTCGGCGACATGGGTCGATCGACATGATCGTGGACATGTAACGGTTTTGTGCCTGTCACTTATCTCATTATGCCACCTTGGCTTCGAAGGCGAGCGGGCTAATGCCGCCCAGATATGAATGGCGACGACGGGCGTTGTAGAAGCCGTTGATGTATTGGAAGATGGCAGCTTCTGCCTGCCGTCGCGTTGGCCAGCGCTGCCGCCAGATGAGTTCCGCCTTCAGGGATTTGAAGAACGTCTCGACGGAGGCATTGTCGTAACAATTACCCTTGCCGCTCATTGATGGACGCAGGCCATAGGCCTGCAGCTTTTTCTGATAATCGTAAGAACAATATTGGCTGCCGCGATCCGAATGGAAAAGGCAGCCCTCTGGTGGCTGGCGCAGGCGTACCGCCATATCCAGTGCCCTGATCGCCAAATCCTTCTTCATCCTGTCGCTGACAGCCCAGCCCACGACGCGGCGGCTATGCAGATCGAGGATGACAGCGAGGTAGAGCCATCCCTCCGACGTCCAGATATAGGTGATGTCGCCGGCCCATTTACGGTTGGGCGCATCGGCGGCGAAATCGCCGTCCAGCCAGTTTGCCGCGACACCCAGGCGATGGTGGCTGTCTGTCGTAACCTTGTGTTTGCGCGTGCGGACCGGCCTGATCCCGTTGATGTTGGCTACGCCGCCCTTCGGGTCATAAGGCGCTCACCCACATCGAGCCCCACCTCTTTTAACTCCATCGTCATGCGAGGACGGCCGTAGCTGCCAAGGCTCAGCCTGTATTGTTCGCGGATATGAGCCAACACCTTCATGTCCGTCCGGCCCCGGCAACTGATCGGGCGCGAGCGCCAGGAACGATAGCCGCGTTCACTGACAAGCATGACACGGCAGAGCAGTGCAACGGGCCAGCGATGCCGCCAGCTATGCACGAAAGCGAACTTCACGGCCTTTGGCTCGCGAAGAACTGCGTGGCCTTTTTTAGGATTTGCCTCTCCTCCCGCAGCACGCGGTTCTCAAGGCGAAGCCGTTCATTCTCGCGCGCCAGATCTGCTTGCGGCGCTGAAACCAGATCACTGGGCCGATACTGCGACACCCACTTGTTCAGCGTCGATTTGCCAACCCCCAAATCCAACGCGACCCGCTCCCGCGGCAACCCACTGGTCAGCGCAATCCGTACCGCCTCCTGCTTGAACTCCTCGCTATGTTTGATCATCTCGTCGGTCTCCTTGAACGAGCTTTAAACTCTCAAGTGACCGGCACAAAACCGTTACATGTCCAGTACAACCTAAATGACCAAACTGGCGCTTTGCCGATCGTCCACTTCGACAGCATGATCGATCACTTTGGCGGGATCGGACGTTTACCAACGCGGACAGGAACGATTGGATCTGGTCGTTAGCCGACGTAAGCCGACGGCATCTATCCCAACATCCAGCGCGGCGCCGGCCAGTCGCCTGTCGGCCAGCGTTGAGGTGCGTAGATTGGATAGCTGCCCTTCCGGACCTGGAGATCGAAAATGGATCCCTGTACGGCAAAGAAGGGTCGGAACGCGGCTTCGGCCAGATGCTCATGCTGCTCTAGCGTCGGACGTCGCGACGCGGCGGTTTGCAAACTCACAAACACCCCGTCCCCGCTTCAGCAAGAACGTGGGGTTACCATTCTTTGTTGTCATCTTCGTGGATGCCCCATTCGTTCGGAACGGGGACATAGACTTCAGCGGCGTCTTATATCTGTCTGTGGCATAGCGACTGGCGAGCCCTCTGTTGTCATCTTAGCCAGCGCGTCGATCCTGAACCCACAGGCGATGCATTGGAGATGGATCGGCAGGTACTCTTGCTTCTCTGCGATCACGTCGTCCTCAAACCTGCGTGTCGTATCGACGGGCCCGGATATGAACGCAACTGATTGCAGAGGAGGGCCGGGCACCGTCTATGCTCCTATATCTTACGATCCATTGCGGCGCGACGATGCTGCTTAAGCAACATCTTTTTTGAAGAAAGTAAATCTAGATCAATCAGAACGTAAAATTCCAGAAATTTGTTCTTAACGATCTCCTCCTAATTGAAAGAAAGTATAAAAATCGGGGAGGAAAATTTTGTTCGAAGAACAACATTCCTTTTTAAGACGCTTTCGACGGAATGAGGCGGGCAACACACTGGCAATCACTGCCGCGGCGTTTTTCCCCTTAGCGGGCCTAATTGGAGGCGGAGTAGACATCAGCCGTCTCTACTTGACGAAGACTCGGCTTCAGCAAGCTTGCGATGCTGGCGCTCTTGCCGGACGGCGGGCGATGACGGGTCTGACTTGGACGACTGGCGCGGGCAGTACAGAAGACACTGCAGTCAAGTTCTTCAATGTCAACTTTCCAGCGCACAAATATGGGACCAGCTTGGCGACGGGGGTCTATTCTGCAAGCGCCACAGGCGCTGTCACGGGCACAGCTTCCGTAGTGGTGCCGATGACCTTGATGTCGCTATTTAATATTCCAGACAAAACCATAACGGCGAACTGTACGGCGGATCTTCAATTGCCGAATACGGACGTCATGTTCGTCCTCGACACAACTCGGTCGATGCTAGATACAAACAGCGGCGATAGTTCAAGCAAGATCGTCGGACTGCGCAGCGCGGTGACGAACTTCTACAACTTGCTGGAGCAGGTGAAGCCCGTCGGCAGCGCCATCCGCTATGGGTTCGTGCCATATTCGTCGACAGTGAATGTCGGCATGTTGCTGAAGCGCGAGTGGGTCCAGGACAATCCGTGGTATGACTCCAGGCAACCGGCGCCTCAGACAACCAATACTGTGACCACCACCACGACGCAACCGGCGACGAATTCGTCTTCCAGCACGGTATTTAACAGCGGAAGCATCACGACTTCGACTTCCCCAGGGCAGGCAGAGAGCTGCGCCGCACCAGCCAATTCCAACTATACGAATGTCTACAGCAACTGGTCCGCCTACAGCCCTTCCGCCACAGCTTCGCCCCGGACGCGGACCCGGACACGGACACGGAATGGAACGACCTATTCGGCATCATCAAACGCCAGTGGCTGCACCATAACCGCCACGACCTACAATAACTATGTCCAGACGGTTACCGAAACCGTCACAAACAATCCCAACGCTGGCCAGACAACAACGACCACCACAACAACGCCAGTGTACAATTGGTACTACCAGCCCGTCCAATATTCGACGGCCGCGCTTAAGGGCAACGCTGCGAACGGCCTGATGGCCGGCGGCAGCTTCACTGCGACCGTCGCCAACAACAACACCAGCCGTACGATCAACTGGACCGCAGCAAATGCGTGCATTGAAGAACGCTCGACGCGTCGTTCCAATGAGGGCTCCACCGTCCCGCGCAATGATATGGACGTGGACCTGGTCCCCGATGCTGCCAATCCCGACACCCAGTGGAAGCCCTATATCCCAGGCATCGTCTATGGACGCAACGCGACCAGCGCGACGGCGGCCAGTGGCTGGGTCTGGAGCGGCTCTGCTGCGACTTTGACTAACGCAAATTATTATACCCCTTCCGGCGACACAAGCTTTTACGGTGCCTGTCCATCACCGGCGCGTAAGCTAGGTTCGATAACCTCGTCTGCGCTGACGACCTATCTTAACGCCCTGTCGCCAGCTGGTTTTACCTATCATGACATCGGCATGTTGTGGGGTCTTCGCCTGATGTCGCGTGATGGCATCTTCAGCGCTGAAAACCAGGCGGCCGAAGCGACCGGCAAGATAGCGCGGCACATTATCTTCATGACCGACGGCCAGACCGAAACGCATATTGGTGCCTATGATGCGTGGGGCTTGTCTGCAACAGCCAGACGGCGCACCGCTTCTGCATCCATCCCGACCGATACTGAACAAAATGGGCTCACGGAAAGCCGACTTCTGGAACTCTGCTCGATCGCGAAGGATCAAAAGAATATCACTGTCTGGGTGATCGCCTTTGGAACGACCCTGACGCAGTTGCTCAGCGATTGCGGATCGCCGGGCAAGTCTTATCAGGCAAATAATGCTGCGGAACTCAACGCGACATTCAGTCAAATTGCGTCGCAGATCGCCTCTCTGCGGATCACACGATAATGTGCGGAGGCAAGAAATTTGCCAAGGGGCGTCGGAAAGCAGCGGCGTTGGATGAGACTGGTGCCACTCTGGTCGAATTCGCCATTGTCGCGCCGATCCTTGTCCTTATCCTGATGTTCCTGTTTGACGCGGGCTATTATTTTTATGCCCGAGCGGTTTTGAGCGGAGAGGTTCAGGCCGCGGGACGAGCGTCGGCACTGGAGACTGCCACCGACACCAATCGTGCCTTGCTGGATGCGGGCGTTGAAGGGGCCGTAAAGAAATTGGTGAGCGGAGGTATGCTCAGTTTTGAACGGCTCGCATTCAAATCCTATGGCCGAGCGCAATCCCGGGTTGAATCCTTTATTGATTCTAATGGAGACGGCATCTGCAACAACAATGAGGGCTTCGACGACGCCAACCGCAACGGTGTCAGGGATGCAGATTCCGGGGTACAGGGTCAAGGCGGCGCCAAGGATGTCACCATCTATTCGGTAACCCTGCAATATGATCGCGTTTTCCCGATGGCCACACTTTTGGGATGGAGCCCCAGGGTCAGTATGACCTCTCGCACCATATTGCACAACCAGCCCTTTGATAAGCAGGCAGAGCCGCTGATCGGAAAATGTTGAGGATCTTGTTGATGAATATTCTTCTCTCGCGGGCACAAAGCGTGATTGATGGGATCGCTCATCGACTAGGTGGTCTGGTCCGTTGTAAATACGGAATAGCCTTGACGGAGTTTGCAATAGCGTTTCCTTTGCTACTGATACTTGCCACTTCAGGCCTTGAACTCATCAACTATGCTCTGACGGTCAAGAAGATAGGCGAAATCTCCGGAATGGTGGCGGACAATGCATCGCGCATGGGCTCTCAAAGCGCTATCAATAACAAGCCGGTCAGCGAGGCAGAAATTAATGACGTTTTTATCGGTGCCGACTTACAGGCGTCTGAACTAGGCCTCGGCCAAAATGGTAAGATCGTGCTTTCCAGCCTGCAGACCAACCCCGATGGTGGTCAGACCATCAAATGGCAACGGTGCTTTGGCGGCGATGCATATCACTCCGCTTATGGGCCACAAGGCACGGGGGCTACGGGTACGAGCTTTGCGGGCATGGGGCCGACGGGTGAGGAGATCAAGGCAGCTGCGGGAACCGCTGTGATGGTGGTGGAAATCCATTATACCTACAAGCGCTTGATGCCGATTGTTTCTTTACCACTTCACGATATTACAGAGCTTTCAGCCTTTAATGTTCGTGACAGTCGCGATATTACCCAAGTTTATAATAGCGAAAACGTGACGCCTTCAACCTGCACCTGACTCTGCGTCCTTCCCGGCATAACGGCGTGTGAAAGTGGGCGCTGAGCGCTAAGACTGTGCAGGCTGCGCTTTGGGCTATGGGTTCGCGTCAAGGTCGACATTTAGTTCACGTGGCCAGTAGCGAAGCGGGCGGCACGCCGCGATGAACGTGCGGGCGTCGTCGGTCTTGCCGAGCGGCAGACAGGCCTCGTCCAGATCGCTGGCGATGCCAGCCTTGGCGAAGATTGCCTCTGCCTCGGCGCTGATCCCTATGAATTTGCAATGGGCAAAAGCGTCGGTCACGAAATCCTTGGCTGCCGCGTCGAGCGACAGCAGCGCTGCCCCCTCAGCGGACACGATGATGGCGACTGCATCGAACAGCACCGACGGCCCACCGTCAATCTTGTGCTTGGCAGCTGCCCGCGTCCCATCGGACAGGGTTACCCCGCCGATCTTCGGGGCGATGATCTCGAACATGGCGCCTTCTGCATCCACTGCATCGATCAGCGCCTCGAGCAATTTTGCGTCCGCTCCGTCGCTCAGCAGGATGCCCAGCTTTCGACCGCGAAAACTACCCGGACCGTTTTTGACGATGCTGAGCTTGTCGGAAGGCGGCAGGTCCGTGATAGGCTTGCGTGCGGCCACGGCCGGATCGGGCAGAGGCAGGCCAAGGCCATCGGACACCTTCACCGCCAGTGTCTCGTCGACATTGAGCAGGTGGGACACCGTCCTCGACCGAATGTCGGGACGTTCGACCTTGGACAGTTCGAAGACGAGCGCATCGGCAATATGTTTCTGTTCGACAGGGGTCTGGCTGATAAAGAATTGCCGCGCCTGGCTGTAATGGTCGGCGAAACTTTCCGATCGCGCGCGCTGCTTGGGGCCGTCCGCAGTTTCAGCAAAGCTGCTGAATCCACGAACTGGGTTTTCGCGCGGCCCGCCTTGTGTGGGCCCCCAGCTGTTGGGCTCATAGTTCACGCGTCCCTTCGGATTACGCATGGCCATGTGGCCATCCTGCTGGAAATGGGCCATCGGGCATTTGGGCGCGTTGATCGGAATATGCGTGAAGTTTGGTCCGCCCAGACGCTTGATCTGGGTGTCGAGATAGGAAAAGTTGCGTCCTTGCAGCAGCGGGTCGTTGGAAAAATCGATGCCGGGCGGGACGTTTTGAGTGCAAAAAGCGACTTGCTCCGTCTCGGCAAAGAAATTGTCGACGACCCGGTCGAGCACCAGCCGACCGATCACCCGGATGGGCACCAGTTCTTCCGGTATGATTTTCGTAGCGTCGAGAATATCGAAGTCGAAGCTGTCGGCGAAGGCATCGTCGAACAGTTGAACGCCCAATTCCCATTCGGGAAAATCGCCGGCGTTGATCGCGTCCCAGAGGTCGCGGCGATGAAAGTCGGGGTCAGCGCCATTGATCTTGACCGCCTCGTTCCAGACCACCGACTGCAGGCCCTGCTTGGGCTTCCAATGGAATTTAACGAAGGTGGACCGGCCCTCCGCATCGAGCAGCCGGAAAGTATGAACGCCAAAGCCCTCCATCGTGCGGAAGGACCGCGGAATTGCCCGATCCGACATGGCCCACATGATCATGTGGAAACTTTCGGGCGTCAGGCTGATAAAGTCCCAGAAATTGTCATGAGCGGTTTGCGCTTGAGGGAAGTTGCGATCCGGCTCGGGCTTGGCCGCATGAACCAGGTCGGGGAATTTCATCGCATCCTGAATGAAAAAGACAGGGATGTTGTTGCCCACCAGGTCCCAATTGCCCTCCTGCGTGTAGATCTTGACCGCGAAGCCGCGCACGTCGCGTGCGAGATCGAATGATCCCTTCGAACCGGCGACGGTCGAAAAGCGGACGAAGGCAGGCGTACGCTCTCCAACGCGCTGGAAAATGTCGGCCCGGCTGACATCGGCCAGACTGTCGGTCAGTTCGAAGAAGCCGTGCGCACCGTAGCCCCGCGCATGAACGACCCGTTCGGGGATGCGCTCATGGTCGAAATGGAAGATCTTCTCGCGGAAATGGAAGTCTTCCAGCAGCGTTGGCCCGCGTGCTCCTTGCTTCAAACTGTTCTGGTCATCTGCGACCGGGATGCCCTGCTGCGTGGTGAGCGTCGCTACGTCGCTCCCTGCAGTCTGATGCGTTTCGCCACCTTCGGACTGTTTCTCGGCATAGGAGAGGGAGATGGCGGCGTCAGCGGGGACGGGTGCCGCTTTTTGTGGCGACTCTCCACCCAGATCGGCGCCCGCGAGACCCGAGGGTGTCAGCTTCCCAGCCGATTTGGGAGATGCTTTCGAGGAGGCTTTCGACGGTGCAGACTTCTTCGCCATGACGGCTCCTTGTCAATCGTGGAGATGGTGAGCCGACGAGACACAGCAGCCGGCCGCACATATCCCGACATGAACCCGGAAGACTGGTCGGAGTTGCCGACCGTGAAAAATTAAGAGAGACGTCTTGGTCACTCGCGTCCGAAGCGTCGGAGCATAACGCCGGGAGGAAAGCCAAAGCCGCTGAAGAGTTCTCCGCTGACAAACTCATGGCCTTGTGTCAGGTCGCTGACAGCCCAAGACTGTTTGGACAGCCATGTTTCCCCCAGCCCGACATCGGCGACGAACGGATAGGGAATGGCAACAGCGGCTCCGATCGGAGCTTCGCGATGCGGCCCAACGGCCGTTGAGGATGCGAAGCCGGGCAGGAGCGGGATTTCCGGTACGCGCAGAGGCATAGCGCGCGGTTGTGTGGAAAGCCGACATGGAGGATCGGCGCAACCGGCGGACCAATCGGCAAACTTGGGTATACAAAAATTGGGGAAGTGGACGGTCGACAGCTGGAATGGAGAAGTTGGCGGTTGAACGACTATAAAGGGTCGAAGCTGATCGCGCCATGCCACCTTTCCCGCGGGGTCGAAGACTGCCGCCGCATAGCAGTGGTGGACATAGCCCAGCTCCGCGATGCCGAAAGCCTGTAGCCCGTCGCGGACGGTTAGGTTGTCGGTGGCGTCACCCCTTTCGCCCGCACCACGCAGCGAAAACCTACATGGCTGGTCGATGAATCGATTGCCTGCGCATGTCTCGCCGCCGGGCGGTAGCGCTGGCAGTAATTGGATGCGCAAAGGTGCGAACCGCCTTTCACGACCTTTCGCGGGATCGCATTCACTGCGTCCATGCTCTCGCGCCGCGTCGGACCGCGTGGATTTGCGGGTATGCAGCAGCTACCGCGCGCCTTGCTTTCAATCTTTGGCTGGGCATACCAGTCGATGGTCCATTCCCAGACATTGCCGATCATGTCGTAAAGGCCAAAACCGTTCGCCGGATAGCTGCGGACGGGGGAAGTCCTTTCCCATCCATCGTCCAGAGTATTCGCGAATGGAAAAGCGCCCTGCCAATAATTGGCCAGCATTGCTCCATCGGGCGCCAGTTGATCGCCCCAGGCATAATCCTGCCCGTCCAACCCACCGCGCGCCGCATATTCCCATTCGGCCTCGGTCGGCAGCGACTTGCCTGCCCATTTCGCATAGGCACGCACATCCTCTAATGCGACATGCACGACGGGGTGATCCTCCAGCCCGTCCAGATTGCTGTCCGGGCCATGCGGATGCCGCCAGTCCACGCCGAACGCGAAGTCCCACCACTGGCTGGGATCGTGCAGGTCAACCGGCCCGGACGTACGGTGGAACAGCAAAGATCCCGGCCGCGCCATGTCGATCGGCATGCCCGGATAGTCTTTGGGATCAGGCGCGATTTCAGCCAGCGTCTTGTGGTTCGTGGCGTCGACGAAGCGGGCGAATTCGCGATTGGTGACAGGAGTCTCGTCGATCCAGAAGCCATCGACGCGCACGGGCCGCACCGGCGCTTCTTCGGGGTAGAAATTCTCAGACCCCATCGCGAACACGCCCCCTTCCACCCAGCGCATGCCGCTGGTGTCGGGTTGAGCTGCCCGTGACGATCGCATCGCCTTTTGCTTGGAAAACTGACGCATCAATGCTCCGGATTCAATCTGCTTGCGCGATCGCCTTTTGCTTATTGCCTGCGCGCAGCCCATTCAGGAACAGCCTGGCGCACTCTCTGGCATACATGTCGCGGTCCGTTTCCGAGGGCGGCGTCATGGCGGTGAAGAAGCGAACGGCGAAGGTCGCGAGCGTATAGAACATGCGTGTCGCGGACTGGCTGGGACGAGCCAGGCCCAGCGCTTCCAGTTGCTGCTCCAGCGCATCGCCCAGGCGGCGCACCCGGCCTTCATAGAAAAGCTGCGCGAGGTCGGGGATGAAATCGGCTTCCACGATCAGCAGCCGGTGAATGCGGATATTTGCCGGTTCCAGATGACGGTCCAGCGCCTGACGCGCCAGAGCGACAATCGCGATTTCCGCGTCCGTACTCGCGGGCAGCAGCTCGAACGGCTGCTGATTGGCTGCGAAAATTTCGCGTTGAACGATGTAGCGCAGCAGATTTTCCTTGTTGCCGAACTGCCGGTAGATGGTCGCCTTGCTGACCCTTACCGCCGCCGAGATGCGGTCGATGCTGGCGCGGCGATAGCCATGTTCCAGAAATTCGCTCGTCGCTGCATCCAGCAGCGCCAACAGCTTTTCCGCAGGCAGCCGCAGCGCGGTGACGCCTTCGCGGACAGGCGGCTCGATCGGCGTAGAAAGGGCATTGTCCCCGGCCGTGTCCTGCACGCTGCGATATCCGTTCAGGAACATTCGCACGGCCTGATCCACAATGCGCTTCTGCGTGGCCTTGCCCGGCAACTGCTTGCCCAGAAAATAGCGCGCGCCTTCCACCGCCACGCCGCCGAAGCGGATAGCCATGGCGAGTGGATCGCACGGCACGATCACCGCGCCCTCGATCAACGCTTCAAGGTAAAAGGCAAGGGGTTGAGACGATGCCAGTCGCCTTTCGTGCAATTCCGCCGCCAATTCCGGCACATGGTTCGCCGCCTCGATATTGGCGCGGAACAGTCCGAAATTCACCGGTTCGGCGAAACCTTCGAACAGGCGCATGGCGTACCGGGTCAGCGTGTCCTCGGCATCCGTGCCGTTGTCGATATTGGTCATGCTGAGCCACGCGCCGTTCAACTTGTTACGGACGGCGGCCTCGAACAGGGCGAGCTTGTTGGGATAAAGCTCGTAAATGCTTTGCTTGCTCATGTGCGCGACGGCAGCAATCCGGTCGACGCTCGCGCGTTCGAAGCCCTCGGACAGAAAGACTTCGCCGGCTGCGTCAAGGATTTGCGTCCTGCCGTCGCGCTCGGCGCTATCGGGATGAAGAGTGATTTCGACCATGCGGGATCATCTTAACGGCGGGAAAGGGCGCGACGTCAACGGGCAAAGCCGAAAAGCGGCTCCTGACGCCTGCGGTCGCGCGGGACTGCAGGCGTCAGGGGCTCGCCGTTCAGGGCGCTTCACCGCCAGCGCCCGGCTTGCCCACGGCGATGTCCACCTTCCCGATCCGGCCGGGGAAATGCCCGCCCGCCGCATAGCCGGACGTGACCGGCGTGTCGGCGTCAAAGCCGATGTCCAGCGTGTCGCTCATCTCCGGCAGTTTCGAGATGGTGCGCGCGATGCGGCCCCGTCCGATAATGTCGCCATTGGCGCTGATCGTCATCTCGCCCCCGGCATTGACGCCACCATCATAGCGGAAGTCGAACACCAGCCGCTGTTGCCCGGCCGCAAGCGGTTGCGCCGCAGCCACCTGCGACTGGTCGTCCGCCAGCTGCGATGCCGCCATCAGGGCAATGGGGAGACCGTCCTTCAGATAGAAGCTCCAACCGCCGAATTTGCTGCCCAGCGCCACGAGCGCGCCGGTTGCAGGTTCATTCGGCACGTCGATATCGGCCGTGATGCGGAAGCTGCGCGCCAACAACGGCGCGGCGCTGACCGAGGGGATGCTGATGCCCGCCCCCCAATAGCTGTAGGTCGATCGATGCGGCCGCTGGCTCTCCGCCGCCTGGAACCGCGCGAGCGTCAGCCGGTCGTCAAGCGGGAGAACCTGGTTCCGTTCCGCCTCCTTCTGAAAAAGCGCCTGCATTTCCTTCAGCTTCGCGCCCTGGCTCCCCGCCAGATCATGCGCCTGGGAGAAATCCTTGCGCAGATCGTACAGCTCCCACTTATATTGGTTCGGCAGGACCGAACCGTCGCCGCGCTGCCACGGCAGATTGATGGGCGTGCTGCTCGCCAGCCAGCCTTGATGGTAAATGGCGTGGTTGCCCATCATCTCGAAATATTGGGTGTCGTGCCGCTCAGGCGCTTTGGGCGCGGCGAAGCTATAGGCGAAACTGACGCCGTCGATCCGCTGCTGATCCACGCCATTGACGACATCAGGCGTCTTCAGGCCCGCGACTTCCAATATCGTCGGCATCACATCGGTCACATGCGTGAATTGCGACCGGATTCCGCGCGCCTTGATATGATCGGGCCAGGACACGACCAGCCCGTTGCGGGTGCCGCCAAGATGAGAGGCATATTGCTTGAACCAGCGAAACGGCGCGTCCGTCGCCCAGGCCCAGCCATAACCCCAGTTGGCGACGGCATCCGGACCGCCGATCTTGTCCAGATTGGCGAGCAGCAGCCTATCATCCTCCTGCATGGCGTTGGCGAAGGCGGACATGGGGTTTGAACTGCCATTGTCTCCCCCTTCGGCGGCAGCGCCATTGTCGCCTTCGATGAACATCACCAGCGTGTTGTTGCTTTCCCCCATGCGATCGAGTTCATCGAGGACGCGGCCAATCTGCGCATCCTGATAAGCGAGCATCGCCGCATAGACCTCCATGAAGCGCGCGTTGATCCGACGCTGGTCGGGGGTCAGTTCGCTCCACGCCTTCAGGCCGTCGGGCCGCGCGGTGTCCTGCGTGGCGGAGGGTATGATGCCGAGCCGTTTCTGGCGGCGGACGGTTTCCGCCCGCACGGCGTCCCATCCCTTGTCGAACTGGCCCTTGAACTTCGCGATCCAATCCGCGGGGGCCTGAAGCGGCGCGTGGGCGGAGCCCGTCGCATAATAGAGGAAGAAGGGCTTGTCTGGCGCGGACGCCTTCTGATTGTGGATCCATTGGATCGCCTCGTCGGCGAGCGCCTTGTCCAGCACCCCTTCCTTCAGCGTAGGTATGGGCGTGATGCCGCGATACAGGGCGGGGGTGAACTGATTGGTCTCCGCCGACATGAAGCCGTAGAAATGTTCAAAACCAAGCCCTGTCGGCCACATGTCGAACGGCCCTGCTGGCGACACATCAGCTTCCGGCGCATTATGATGCTTGCCGACCATGGCGGTATTATAGCCATTCTGCCGCAGCACCTCGGCCACCGTCGCCGCGCTTTTCGGTAATATGTTGGTATAGCCCGGGAAGCCCGTGGACAGATTGGCGACGATGCCGTTGCCCACCGCATGATGGTTGCGCCCGGTCAGCAGCGAAGCGCGTGTGGGCGAACACATGGCGGTGGTATGAAAGCGGTTATAGACTAGGCCCCGGGCCGCCAGCCGATCCAGATTGGGCGTAGGTATCGGCCCGCCAAAGGTCGACGCCGCACCAAAGCCCACATCATCTGTCAGGATTAGCAGCACGTTGGGCGCTCCGGCGGGCGCGGTAACGGGCTTGGGAAAGGCGGGAGTGGAATCGGCATAGGTCTGCCCGATCTTCCCCGCGAACGGAGCAGCCGGGGCCGGCAATACCGTTTGCGCGGCAAGCGGCGACGCGCTCGCAAGCAAAGCTGCGGCAAGCATTTTTCTCATTTCAGAAATACCTCGATCTTGCGGACTTCGCCGTTGAATGAATGGCCGTTCGGGTAGTCGATCACCGTCGCCCCCGTGTCGTCGCCAATGTCGAAGGTCTCGCCGAGCCCGGCGGGGATCAGGAAGGTCCGCTCGATCCGCCCGCGCGCGACTTCGCTGCCGTTGACGCTGATGCGCATCAGCCCGCCGCGCCCGAAGCCGCCGCCATCATAGTCGAACGCATAGCTGATTTTGGCCGGACCCGCCGGGATCGGTGTGGCCGCCGCGACGTCCCATTGATGGCTTGGCTGCTGCGTCAACGCCACGTGCGCTGCTGGTTTCCCATCCTTCAGGTAAAAGCTCCAGCCGCCGAACTTGCTGCCCTGCGCGACCAGCGGGCCGTTGCCGCCGCCCGAGGGCATGTCGATATCGGCGACGATCTCGAAGGAACGCCCCCGGATCATGGGGGCCGCGCCTTCAGCTACGCTGATCCCCTTGCCCCAATAGGTGAAGCTCTTGCGGCGCGGCGCGAAGGCGATCTTCGAAGCGGAGGAACGGTCGAGCGATTGCCGCCCATCGAGCGGGAACACGTTGTTCTTTTGCGCCTCTGCCGTCCAGAGCGCCTGCAACTCCTTCAGCTTCTCCGGATAGCGCGCCGCCAGATCGCGGGACTGCGCATCGTCCTTGTTCAGGTCATAAAGTTCCCATTTATAATCGAGGGGAGAACTGAGAACTTCGCCCATCTTCCATGGCATGCGGGCGGGCGTGGTGCTGGCCATCCAGCCCTTGTGATAGATGGCCCGCGTGCCGATCATCTCGAAATATTGGGTATCATGCCGCTCCGCAGCCTTGGGCGCATCGAAGCTATAGGCAAAGCTGACGCCGTCGATCCGCTGCTGCGCGATGCCATTGACGCTCTCGGGCGCCTTGATCCCCGCCACTTCCAAAATCGTCGGCATCACATCATTCACATGGGTGAATTGCGAACGGATGCCCCGCGCCTTGATATGATCGGGCCAGGACACGACCATGCCGTTGCGTGTTCCACCAAGGTGAGAGGCGATCTGCTTCATCCATGGGAAGGGCCCATTGGTCGCCCAGGCCCAGCCGACCGGAAAATGACCGTAACTGTCCTTGCCGCCTAGCTTGTCGATCATGCTGTTGAGCCAGGCCATGTCCTCCGTCGCGCCGTTGGCGAAGGTGCCCAGCTCATTGGTGCTGCCCGCCATTCCGCCTTCGGATGACGCGCCATTGTCGCCTTCGATGAACATGACGAGCGTGTTGCCGCTCTCGCCCATGCGGTCCAACTCGTCCAGCAGGCGGCCGATCTGCGCGTCCTGGTAGGCGAGCATGCCTGCATAGACTTCCATCATCCGCGCATAGACGCGCTTTTGGTCGGCGTTCAGCCTGTCCCAGGCGGGAATATCACCGATGCGCGGCGTGGCCTTGGTGCCTGGCGGAGCGATCTTCATCGCGATCTGCCGCTTCAGGGTTTCGGCGCGAACCGCGTCCCATTCCTGGTCGAATTGGCCCTTGAACTTCGCGATCCAGTCGGCTGGCGCCTGATGCGGGGCGTGCGCCGTGCCGGGAGCATAATAGAGGAAGAAGGGCTTGTCGGGCGCCGCCGCCTTCTGCGCGTGGACATAGCCGATCGCCTCGTCCGCCAGATCACGGTCCAGGATGTAGGTCGGGTCCTTGTCATATTTCTGCTCGGCGGGCGCATTGCCGCGATAGAGCTTGGGCGTCCATTGTTCCGTGTCGCCGCCCAGGAAGCCGTAAAACTGCTCGAAGCCTAGCCCCGTCGGCCATTGATCGAAGGGGCCTGCGATGGAGCCCTCCTGCGCCGGGATATTATGATGCTTGCCGAACATCGCCGTGTTGTAGCCATTCTGGCGCAGCACCTCGGCGACCGTGGCTGCGCTGCGGGGGATCATCGACCAATAGCCGGGATATCCCGTGGCGATATCGCTGACCACGGCATTGCCCACCGCATGATGGTTACGTCCCGTCAACAGAGAGGCGCGCGTCGGTGAACACATGGCCGTCGTGTGAAAGCGGTTATAGACCAGGCCGCGCGCCGCCAGCTGGTCGAGATTGGGTGTAGGTATCGGCCCGCCAAAGGTGGATGCCGCGCCAAAGCCCACATCGTCTGTCAGGATCAGCAGAACATTGGGTGCTCCCGCAGGCGCGGTCACCGGCTTGGGGAAGGCGGCGACCGAATCGGCATAGGTCTGCCCGATCTTGCCCGCAAATGGTTCGGGTGCGCGTGGTAGCACGGTTTGCGCCGCGATAGGCGCTGCACTAGCCAGCAGAACCGCCAGAAATCCTGCGCCAACTTTCATTGCCGAACGCCTTGGCATCGCTCATCCACTCCATCTTGTTTGTATCTTGTACGGAGGAGTTTCGTACAGTACAAGCCGGCAAACGACAAAATGAACGATAGGAGAGTATATGACCCGCAGGGTTTCGACCTGCTGCGTCGACCGACGTCGCATTCGCCAGTTACCGCATGCGCCGGGAGCGTCGATCTGATGCGCATCCTGACAGCCCTGCTGCTGGCCGGCGCAGCCACCCCTGCGCTCGCTCATGCGCCAGACCTGAACGTGCCCTTTTCCGCGCCGTCCAATTACACCGCGCATGCCCGCCTGTTTCAGGAGCGCGTTACGCATGTAGGAAAGACGCCGGTCTGGCAGATCGAATTTCAGGGCATGAACATCGTCGTCGTCGAAGGCAGCGACGGGCTGATCCTCCTTGACACCGGCATGAACCGCGATGTCGCGACCGCCGCCCTTGCAAAGATAAGGGCGCAGATCTCGACCAAGCCGATCAAGGCGATCATCTACACGCACCATCATCCCGATCATGTGAATGGAGCAGGGGTCTTCGCAACCCCGGCCGACGTCGCCAGCGGCAAGGTGCCGATCTATGCCGCCTCCAATTTCCTGAAGGAATTGTCGGATGAAGGCGTTGCGACGCTGCCGACCGTCGCCACCCGCGCCGCTTATATGTTCGGCTTCAGCCTGACCGGGAAGGAGGCTGAGGATTTCCATGTCGGCTGCTGTGGCGGCTTGGGCGCGGCTGGAAAGAATGAGTCCGCCTATATCCCACCCACGCAGTTCGTCGATATGGACGGGGCGCGCGACATCGAAATCGCTGGGGTTAAGCTGCACCTGTTCCACACTGGCGGGGAGGCTGCCTCGCATATCGCGGCATGGCTCCCCGATTATCAGGTGCTGATTTCGGGCGACGAGGTGCAGGGGCCGACTTTCCCTAACCTCCATTCGATGCGCGGCACCAAGATGCGCGACGCCAACCGCTGGATCGAGGCGCTGCGCCGGATGGAGCGTTATGACGCCGCCTGGATAGTGCCGATGCATGGGCCGGTCGTGGAGGGCGCGCCGCAGATCAAGGCGCTGCTGACCCGCTATGAGGATGCGATCCAATATACGCATGACCAGACGATCCGCCTGATCAACAAGGGCGTCACGCAGGATGAACTGCCCGATGCATTGGGACCGTTGCCGCAATGGCTGCGTTCGGAACCCTATACGACCGAATATTATGGCACCGCCGCCGATGCCGCGCGCAGCTATTATGTCGGCTATATCAGCTGGTTCTCCGGCGATGCGACCGATCTTACACCCACGCCGCGCGTGGAACGCGCGCGGCGGGAGGTGGCGTTGATGGGCGGGCGAGCGCCGGTCCTTGCCACTGCTAACCGCGCCTTTGCACAGGGCGACGCGCAATGGGCTGCGGAGCTGACGACGCTGCTCATCGCCATCGACCATCAGGATATGGACGCGCGTCGCCTGAAGGCCGCTGCTTTCCGCAAGCTGGGCTACGCCACCTATAACAGCAACCGGCGCGGCTTCTACCTGATGGGCGCGCTGGAGCTGGAAGGAAAGCTGCAGCAGGCGGGCCTCACCGCGCGCTACATGAACCCGGACAATATCCGTAAGATGCCGGTGGCGCTGATGCTCGAGCAGATCCGCTACAAGGTCGATCCGAAGCGGGCCGGGGCTGGCGACCATGCCGTCGCCTTGGCCATCGCTGGAGAAAGCGACCCATGGCTTCTCGAACTGCGTAACAGCACCTTGAAGTTTCGGCGGGGCCAGGCGGGGACCATGCCCGTCGTGAATCTGGAGCGCACTGCGCTGGGAGATCTAGTCTCCGGCAGCCAGTCCGTCGACGCGTTGGTGAAAACAGGCGCAATCTCCGGCGCAGGGTCGTCCGCGCTCGGGCAGATATTCGCCGCGCTCGACCTCACCGTCACCCCGATCAATCTCGTCATACGCTAACCAGTACGAAACAACATCGTACAACAGGGAGGAACTATCATGAACAACGCTATTTCACGCCACGCCCTGGCACTGTGCCTTTTCGCCTGCGCCTCACCCGCGCTCGCCCAGGAAGAGGATGGCGGGGGCATCCAGGAGATCGTCGTCACCGCCCAAAAGCGATCTGAATCCCTTCAGAAAACGCCCATATCGATGATGGCCATGACCGGCGCCGACATTGAAAAGAAGGGCATTGCCGACATCACCGACCTGCGCACGCTGGTCCCCAGCCTTGCCGTGACTCCCCATCCGAACAGCGCGACAACGGCTCGCGTTTTCATTCGCGGGATCGGCAATAATGACGACCAGATCACCGTGGACCCCAGCGTCGCAGTCTATCTGGACGGCATCTACATCGCCCGCAACCAGGGCCTCTCTGCCGAAGTTGCGGAGGTCGAGCGGATTGAAGTGCTGCGCGGGCCGCAGGGTTCGCTCTATGGCCGCAATGCGACGGGCGGCGCGATCAACTACATTACTCGCGCGCCTGAACTGGGCGAGTTTTCCGCGAAGCAAACCCTCGCCGTCGGCAACTACAACCAGTTTCGGTCGCGCACCCGCGTAAACATCCCGGTGGGTGACAAGCTGGCGGTCGAACTGGGCTATCTGCACAGCCAGAAGGATGGCTTTGTCGATAATCCGGGCACCGGCGTCGATCGCTGGGGGGATCAGCGCCGCGACGCCTATCGCGCGGCCATTCTGTTCCAGCCGACCGATGCTCTGCAACTGCGCTACACCTATGACCGTTCCGACATCAACGACACACCCGTCTTCATGGCCGCGGCGCCTTTCTACCCGCGCACGGCCGACCGGCCGACGGCGGGGTCATCCTTTGTGCGCAACCTCATGCCGAACGATGCCACGTCTCAAGGTCATAACCTCACCATCAACTGGGAAGTGGCTGACGACGTCACCTTGAAATCGCTCACCGGCTATCGGAAGCTCTCCAGCGTCACCAATCAGAATTATCTGACCGGCGTCGTCGGCCCATTCCCGTTGATCCTGACTGGCTTTGATCAGCAGCAGGATCAATGGAGCGAGGAAGTGCAACTTGTCGGCTCCGCTCTCGATCGCCGGCTGGATTATGTTCTTGGCGCTTATTATTTCGACGAAAATGGCGAAAGCGCTGATTATTCGGCGATAACCGGCCGTCCCCGCGTGGATCGCGTCGCGACGATTCACAACCGCGCCTATGCCCTCTACGGCCAGGCGACCTTGCGTCCCGCCTTCCTGGAAGGCTTGTACCTGACCGGTGGCCTACGCTGGTCGCGTGACGAGCGTGAAGCAACGCTGGCTCAGACGATCGTTCCCGCGACAGGCGCGCCGACCGTGCTACCTCATGGCGAGGGCAAAAATCATTTCTCCAACCTCAGCCCCAGCTTCGTCATCGGCTATAACGCCACCCCCAACCTCAACATCTACGCCAAATATGCGCGTGGCTATAAGACCGGCGGTTACAATATCCGCGCCAGCAGCATCACGCGCTTCAATGAAGGCTTCGGTCCCGAAACGCTGGACTCCTTCGAACTCGGCGTAAAAGCGAGCTGGCTCGACAATCATCTCCAGACAAACTTCGCCCTGTTCCGGTCGAACTACAAGGATATCCAGACCAATCTTCAGTCCGACCCGACCAATGTCGCGATCACCGATGTGTTCAATGCAGGCAAGGCCCGGATACAGGGTTTCGAACTGGACCTGATCGCCAAGCCGGTCGATGCGCTGACGCTTTCAGTCAACTATGCCTATCTGGACGCCAAGTTCGAGCAGATCCTCGATCAAACAGGCAACGACATCACGTCTCGCTATACTTTTGTCGAAGCGCCAAAACATACGCTGACGACTTCGCTGGAATATCGCTTCCCCGATACGCCCATCGGCGTCCTCACGGCGAATGTCGACTATTTCCTCAAAAGTAAGGTTTCGACGTCCACAGCCGATCCGCGTTATGTGATCGGAGACTATGGACTGCTCAACGCCCGCCTCACCCTTTCCGATATTCCGGTGGGCTTCGGCAACTGGCGTCTGTCGGCCTTTGGCAAGAATTTGACCGACAAGGAATATTATATCGCCCATTTTAACGGCGGCCTGCCAAGCGCGATCTTCGGCGATCCGCGCACTTATGGGCTTGAACTTACGTTTGAGTATTGAACGATGCCGCGGTGTCGAGACTGATTTTTTGGCTCGGCACCCGCAATCGTCGGATTATCGCTTCGGTCGATACTTACCACAAGCACTCAGATGATCAGGTGTCCGGCACCCAGCACCAGGTGTGACCTGATAACATTTGACGCAAGTTGTTTCTCTTTTACGCCGAACTCGCCTAGATCGCCCCCGAACGCAGCCGCGATGGTTGGCGATGGTCGCCACTGGAACTGCAGTCTTCACGAGGCGAGGGTGAGAGCCTATTTGCTCGTAAGCCAGTGCGATCGTGCCACGAGTGACTTGCACTGAAACCGTCTAAGCATCGAACGCGTGTAAGAGGTCCCTTGATGGGCCATCATCATGAAGGGACGGCGCAAGGTTGCTGCCGGTAGCAGCTCGTAAACATGCAGGCTGCAAGTTTTAACAGCCTACGAGGCGGTTTCTGCTTCCGCTAACCGCGGAACTTCCGACCTTTTGCCACGATTTTCCAAGGAGGATCTGTGCTTCATCTTCGTTCCTTTGTCGCTGCGGCGAAGCCTACGCCCTTGATCACGGTGTCAAATTTCTGTTGTCAGGGCAGGCGGCGCGCACCGCCTCAAGCGACGAGCGCGGCGTGTGGAGCGATCGTTCGCCCGACCTTCGCCGATCCACGCAATGTCGTCCGGTACACGACCCGGATGACGTCCAGCGGATGTCCTTCGGCGCGATGCATCAGCCGGTAATTGTCCCACAGGATGATGTCACCCTGGGCCCAATCATGTTCGTAGATGAACCGCGGTTGGCATAGCTGGCCGATCAGAGTCTGGAGCAGTTCATCACTTTCCGCCTGATCCATGCCAACAATGGCTTGCAGGTTCAGCGGGCAGATATTCATGATCGTGCGGCCGGTTTGCGGATGCTTCCAGACGAGCGGCCTTGCCTGTGGCGGATAATCGGGAAAGTTCATCTTCATTTCGCCGACGCGCGTGCCATTTTCATTGCCGAAGCGAACGCGGCTGAGGTCGGTGCAAAATTCGAAGCGTACTTCGAGGCCCTCAATACGGCGCTTGAGCGACTCATCGAGCGCGTCATAGGCCGCTGCGGTGTCGAGCCAGGCGGTGTGGCCGCCGATCGTCGCCTTCTCCACCATGTTGAGCAGCGCCCCGGCATTGGGCACTTCCTGAAAGGCAAGATCAGTATGCCAGGGTATCCGGCCATAGGTCGGTACGCCGTCAAACGCATAGACCGGCCCGCGCGGCCCACCCTTGTTGGTGAGGAGGATCAATTCGGGATGTTCGGGCAGGCGCAGGTCGGGAACGGGATGCGGTTCCAGTTCGCCAAAGCACCGGCTGAGGTTGAGCAGAAGTTCAGGCGCGACGCCGACGCCCCGGAACAGCAGAACGCCTTCTTCCCGCCACAGCGCAACAAGTTGCCGGGCTATATCCTCATTGATCGCTCTGGAAGGATCTACGCCGATGACTTCCACCCCGATCGCGCCGAGTTTTTTTGTTTCGATCATTGCAAGCACCTCTTCTGATTCAGTCTGATCCTGTTTTGGCGACTGCCTGATGCAGGCCGGTGACCGCCGAACTGTTGTGATGGTGCTATTCTCAATCGGCGCTTCACGACTGTCATCATGCAAATGAATGATCGGCAGGAAAGCGCGAAAAAGCGGCGTGACGACTAGCGATCATCCGTTTGGATGAAGGCGGGCACGCCCTCTGTTGCTACCGTCAGCGCATAGAACGAGCAGTAATGATCGCGCCGCAAAGACGGCGACGGCGAGGAGCAATGAAATGAGCGGCTTCGATATATTGATACGCAATGGCCTGGTGGTCGATGGCACGGGCAACGAAGCCCGGCGGGCCGATGTCGGGATCATCGGCGATCGCATCGCTGCGGTGGGCATGGATCTGGGCGATGCGGTCGAAGAGATTGACGCTACGGACATGATCGTGACGCCCGGCTTCGTCGATATTCATACCCATTATGATGGCCAGGTAACCTGGGATTCCCGGCTGCGCCCATCTACCGAGCATGGGGTGACCACGGTACTGATGGGCAATTGCGGCGTTGGCTTTGCCCCGTGCCGCGCGGAGCAGCGCGAGGGGCTCGTCCGGCTGATGGAGGGCGTGGAGGATATTCCGAACCCCGTGCTGACCGAGGGCCTGCCCTGGAATTGGGAGACATTCCCCGAATATCTCGACAGCATTGGCGACAAGGCATTCGACGCGGATGTCGCCGCGCTTATCCCGCACGCAGCGCTGCGCGTCTATGTGATGGGCAAGCGGGGCGAAGCGCGCGAGCCAGCTACGGCGGAGGACCGCTCCCGCATGGCCGCGCTTGTGAAGGAGGGTGTCGCGGCGGGCGCGATGGGCATCGGCACATCCCGCACGATGTTCCACCGTTCGATCGACGGCAATCTGATCCCCACCCTGACCGCCGGGGAAGCCGAGCTCCAGGCGCTGGCGGACGCCATGACGGCGGCGGGTGGCGGCACCTTCCAGTTCGTCAGCGATTTCGCCGATGAAGAGGCGGAATTCGACATGCTGACCCGCATTGCCGAAAAATCGGGTCGGCCGATCACTTTTCCCGTCAGCGGCACGGCGCAAGACCCGGAACGCAGCAGGTTGATGTCGCGCATCAGCGCCGCCAACGCAGCCGGTTGTCGCATCGGCGTACAGGTTCTGGGCCGGGCGACGGGCGCGGTAATGGGGCACCAACTCACCCTGCACCCCTTCTGTACCAGCCCTACCTACCGATCGCTCGCCAAGCTGCCCTTCGAAGCCAAGATAGCGGAGCTGCGGCGGCCGGAGGTGAGGGCCGCGATCCTCTCGGACCCGCTGACTCCCGATCCGGGCAATGCCTTGACCAACTTCGTCCATGACTTTGGCCGTATCTTCCCGCTTGCCGACACGCCGAATTACGAACCATCGCTGGATGAAAGCATGGCGGGGCGGGCAGAGGCGATGGGCATCACGTCAGCCGAGCTTGCTTACGACATGCTGTTGGAGCGGGATGGCAAGCGGCAACTGTACCTCACCATCTCCAACTATGCCGAAGGCAATCTGGATGGGATGGGGAAGATATTGATGCACCCTGACGCGGTGATGGGGTTGGGCGACGGGGGCGCGCATTATGGCGCGATCTGCGACGCGAGCTACTCGACGCACCTGCTGACCCACTGGGTGCGGGACCGCGCCTACGGGCGGGTGCCGCTGGAGCGCGCGGTCGTTGCGCTGACGCGCGGCCCGGCCTCGCTCATCGGCCTCAACGATCGCGGCGTGCTTGCGCCCGGATACCGGGCGGACATCAACGTCATCGATCTGAAATCGCTTCGCCTGCACGCGCCAGAGGTGACGTTCGATCTTCCGGCGGGGGGACGGCGGCTGACGCAGCGGGCCGATGGTTATCATGTCACCATGCTGGCGGGCGAGATCGTGCTGCGCGATGGACAGCCCACCGGCGTGCTGCCGGGCCGCCTCGTGCGCGGGGGCCGTGCTGAGCCTGACTTAGGCTGAGGTCGCGGCCGAGTTCAGCAGTGCCCGGATCAGGTCACTTTGGCGATTGATGCCGGTCTTGAGGAAGATGCTTTGCAGCTGCGACCGCACGGTGTTGCGGCTGATGCCGAGTTCCATCGCCGCTTCCTCAAGGCTCGCCCCCTTGGCTAGTTTGCTCGCGAGCAGCGCTTCGGCAGCACTGAGGCCAAAGAGGCGGGCGAGTGTTTCTGCTGGCCAGGCAGCTTGCGCTGCCGGATCACGCAGCACCAGGATGGCCGTCCGCCGGTTGGGCTGGCGCAGCGGGAAATAGCCGGGACCTGGCCGGACGATGATCGTCAGCGGCAAGTCATGGTCGCGGCGGGAAAAGGCCATGGGCACATAATTCTGCAGATCGGGCTCGGGCGCCTGGGCCAGCGCGCAACGCCTGATTTCGGCAAGCAGCGCGCGGGTTTCCTCTCCGCTTTCCGCCTGCAAGCGGCCGCCCACGACACGCAAGCCGCCGCCGGTCGCAAGCAGATGGTCCGCCACATCATTGGCCAGCATCAACTCCGCATCACTGCTTACGAGTGCAGCGCCGATGCGGCTGGTGTTGAGCGCAAGATCACTCAACATGCCGCGCCGCGCCAGATCCATGATCCGGTAGTAAATCTGCAAGCTGCGGCGCAAAGGTTCCGACAGGGACGCAAGCAGCTGTTCCTGCGGCGCGGAAAGGGGCGCACTTTCACTCTGCCGCCACAATATGATCGTTGCACTTCGCTTCTGACTATCGGCGACGGGCAGGAGCGTGACATGCGCACCGCCAAGGGCCGGGAGGCTGTGCACGCCGCTGTTTGGTTCCAGCATTGTGGTTGCGAAGAACGCTTCGATCTCCGCTGCCACCGCGTCCTCTGAATAGGCGCCGACAGCGACCTCAACGCCGCATGCGCCCACCATTACCGCTGCATGTTCACAGCCGAAAACTTCGCGCGCAGCATGCGTAAAGCTGACCCAGGCGGGGACCTCCGACGCACTAGCGTATAGCGCGTTCAGCAGCGTTTCGCGGGACTGCAATGTGCCAGCATCGGCAACTGGGAGGCGGCTGTTCGAGATAGCTTTGATCCTGGGACTGCGATTACGCCTATGGGATCGGAGACCGGCTGATCCAAGGTTTAGCATCCTCATCATCCGGTGCAAGGGTAGGCGCGCGACAGGCTAGCCTGATTGTTCGAGAGCAGCTTTGGCGAGTCCCTCGTCGCTAACGGTCCATCCTGTGATCGACCAGTCACAGCTAATTACGGCCTAGGCGGCGTTGGCAATGTGGACTTCCACACTTTGCAAAGCACATCAGATTAATGACGAGCGGCACTGTTGCCTGCGTTGCGAGCGGCGGAACGAGCCTGACCGCCAGCGAGTGGCCAGTTTCGGGGTGCTCAGCATGGACAAGCGGACAGTCCGCACCGGAGCAGCGAAATTTTTCTCCTAAACGGCAAAGAAGGGTCGAGTTTCCCATCACCATCACGACCGCGCTCGGCAAGACTTGCCCTCATATTCGAAATGATGTCGGCTGTATGCTCGACCATTCCACCGCAACACAGGGAAGCAAAAGCCAGGCCCGCCGACCAGCAGATCTGGATAGCCGGAAGCCCCCTTGGTGCGCAGGAACTTGGGTATGCCCAGAGACTCGATCGGGATCTTCCCGCGTCTTCCAGGACCTCCACGATCAGCATGCGAACGGTCAGTTCGTCATCAATCACAAGCACTGTTTCGCCAGCACCGACCTCAGGAATTTCTTCCTGCATCTCGGCGACATCATCGACTAGCTCACCCAAGAAGCGCGGAAGGTACAGGCACATTGCGGTGCCATCCCCGGGTTCGCTGTACACCCGAACCTGCCCGCCAGACTGCGGCACGAAGCCGTGGGTCATGGAAAGACCCTAGCCTGTGCCCTGGCCGATTGCCTTGGTCGTAAAGAAGGGATCGAAGATGCGAGCGGCGATGTCTTTTGGAATTCCAGTACCAGTATCCGTGACGCAGACCGAGATACGTGGCTTACCTGGCGTTGGTAACAAGAGGTTTGGGATTGTCGGCGGATCGCGGAAGCATGTTTGGGGTTCGGCCTCGAGCGAACCAGAAGGACCAGAGGGTCAGACTTCCCAACAGTGTGAGAGCCAGACCGGCGAAGGTCATCACCAGCCGATAGGCCAAACCACCCACTTTAGCCGCGTGGAGTGGATAGAGCATATTATAGATTTTCACGACTACAGGCAGACGCGATGCGTCTCGCGCCGCAATCAGCCGGCCGCTGTCCGCCGTGAACCACACGGTGGTGCGGCCGTTGGGTAGCCATTCTTCCGGCTTCTTCATGCGCAGGGTGATAAGGCCGCTCTTTTTGCGAGGCAGCGACAGGCTGCGCAGCTCCGCATCGGGGAATCGCGCATGCGCCGTGGCGATCATTGCGCGCCAGTCGAGGTTTGAGCCTAGCGGTACAGCAGTGGCCTTGGGTGGCTTCAGGCTGGCATCGATCTGCGCGGGCGCGGAGGGGCCAAGGATCAGCGCCGCCATGGGACGGAAAACCAATATGGAGCCCGTCAGAAACGCCAATACCAGCAAGGGCGCAGCAATCACGCCCAGATCGCGATGCTGGCGCACGATTGCGGGGCGGGTGAGCCGCCTGGGGAAAAGGCGAAATTCGAAGGTCTTGCGCGTCCGGATCCACAGGATGACGCCCGATATCACGAAGAACATCCCCAGCAGCGCGGCGATGCCGATGACCGTCTCGCCCACGTCGCCAGCGAAGAGATGGTGATGGAGGTCAAACAGCCAAAGTTCCGGCCGCTCCCACTGGCTGTCCCAGCGCGTCACCAAATCCCCTGTCTGAGTGACATATGCGCCCGAATCGTCCGCGAAACGTAGCCGGTCGAGGCCGAAATTCGGCCCGGCAAAGCTTATCATCTCCGGTCGGTGGGCGGGATCGGCCATGACCCGCTCGACCGTCCGTGCGATGACCGCGCCGTCCTGCACCAGTACATCGGATGCATGGGGGAGCATCACCCAGGCATCCTTGTGCACCAGCAGCGCGCCCGACAGTCCCAGCACCGCCAGTACCAGGCCGATCAACCCGCCGATCCAGCGGTGCAGGATGTCGAGGATCTTCAAAAATTATAATCCCAGCTCAGCGTGAAGCTGCGCCCGCGTCCCGCGAAATAAGTGAGATTGTCGGACGGCAGCCGCGTGTCGCTGCTGTAATCGATGTAGAATTTATCGAACAGGTTCTGCACACTCAACCGGACGCCGCCGAAACCGGTCTGGTAACGAATGCTGGCATCGGTAACGGCGTAGCCGCCGAAGTTGTTGCGCGGATCGGGCTGCGTCACACCAGCGTCGGCATGGAAGCTGCGCGAGAGATAATATTGCGTCTGGAGGATCGCTGAAACTGGACCACGATTATAGGTCGCGAACAGGTTTACGCGATCAGGTGAGATATTGACGCCGTCCAGATCGGTATCGACCGCACCATCGGCATTGCTGTCATAGCGGCCCTCGATATGGGCATAGCCGATGCCGAGCTTCAGGCCCGAGATCGGTGTTTGGCTGCGCAGATTGACCTCAATCCCTTCGATCTCGATGCGCTGCCGCTGGACGTCGAAATTGCGGCCGGTGCCAGGCACGAGCAATTGGCCCTTATCGCTGGATGACCAGAAATAGGTGGCGGACCCGTCGAACGGTCCGCGCTTCACTTCAACACCGATCTCGCGATTGTTGGAGACGATTGGCTCGATCGCAAGATAGCTGTCGATGTCGATGCCGGTCAGATTGATCGAGCGCGTGATCCGCCCGACATCAGGTGCTGTGTAGCCCTCGGCATAGCTGGCGTAGGCGCGGATTCCGTCCCACGGTTCGAGGATGACACCCCCGTTCAGCAGCAGGTCGTCGAACTTGGGCTTGCCGCCTGCGACATCGACGCCGCCCCAATAGCGCTGCCCGGCGGGGAGCGTCTGGGTGGTCTGGGCGAGGGTGTGGAAATCATCGATCTTGATCTGCACATTTTCCCAGCGCGCGCCGCCCGCGATGCGGACCAGTCCGTCGAACAGCTTGAGGTTGGTCTGCACGAAGGGGGCGAGACTGCGGAACTCGGCGGGCGGCACCCAGACGCGGTTGGTAGCGATCAATTGCTGCTGGGTCTTGTCCCACAGCGCATCGAAGCCGAGGGTAGCGGTCAGAGCCTCTAACCCCGGCACGGCGCGCTCATAGCTGAACTTGGCGCCCATTTTGCGGGAGCGGTTCTGCGACTGATCGAACAGATCGCCGACCGGCGCGATGCTCGGGTCCTGGAAGGAGGCGATATATTTGCCGGTGGCATCGCGGTTTTCGCCGCCAAAGGTATCGCGGGAGCGGTTGAAGAAAAGCTGGCTGATGAAATTGCCGCCCCAAAGCGCGCTGTCGGTGTAGGACAAGGCGATGCTTTCGGTGCGGTTGGCCGCTGGATCGCCGGGAGAAGCGCCCCGTGTGGCGCTGGTCGGCAAGCCCACCGGGCGGTTGCCGAGGACCGCAATGTAATCGCCGTCGCTCTTCAGCTCGAAGCGGCTGGCGATGAGGTCGATGCGGCCGGTCGCCGAAACGGCGTAGCCCAGCCGTGCGAAGACATTCGTCGCCTGCGAATCCTGCGTTTCGCCCTGCGTCAGGTTTAGGCCGACGCGGCGGTCCTGCCCGTCATAGAAGACGCCACGCTTTTCGTAGGTCGCGCCGACTGTCGCGTCGAAATCGCCCGCCTTATACTGGAACAGGCCGCCCGCTTTGCCGCCCATGCCGTTGGAGTGGAACCTGTTGTCCGCCGTCCCTTGCAGCAGCACCCGGCTGCTGAGGCCTTCCTGTTTGGGCGCGCCGACGGTGACCTGATTGACGATACCGCCGGTGCCGCCAATCCCCTGCAGCGCGTTGGAGCCGTAGATCAGCTCGACGCGATCCACGAAGAAACCGTCGATGGTGAAGCCATCGCGCCCGCCGTCGCGTAGCGGCGTCGATTGCGGGATGCCGTTGATCGCGTAAAGCGGCGATCGACCGCGCAATGTCTCGCCTGCGCCAGACAGCTTCTGGCGCGTGGGGGAGAAGGAAGGAGTGAGCGTCGCCACAGCATCGGTGACCGAACCGGAAATGGCGATCTGCTGGTCGAGCATTTCTTTATCGATCACGTCGATGGTCAGCGGCAGGGCGTTGACAGGCAGGATGCTGCGCGCGGCGGTGACGATAATCGGGGCAGCCGCCTCGCCGTCCGACCCGGCTGGCGATTGCGCGAATGCCGAGCCCGTGACCACAAGCCCACAGGTTGTCAGAAGAGCGTGAATGGTCTTTTGCATCGAGTTCCCCGTTTTCCTGAGGCTCGCTACTGAATGTTTGATACTAATGCAAGTCAGTCGCATTTAGTGAGGTAGGTTGGGCGCGATGCGCCGATCCGTGCGCGATGCTTGATATGCGCCGAACTCTGAATATTTATGCCGACTCAAATCATATTTGTGTGTCATTGTTTGTCGCGATGACAGCGGCATCCCGCTAAAGCCCGGCGGCCGAGCGGCGGATTCCGAGAGAGGACGATATGGCGGTTACCATCACTGCGTTCGACTGGGTGCCCGATTTCGCGAAAGGGCAAGTCCGCGACCTGCGTGTACGGTGGGCGCTGGATGAAGTCGGCGAGGAATATCATGTCCGCTATCTGCGCCAGGGCGAACAGAAGGAAGCCGGGCACCGCAGACGTCAACCTTATGGACAGGTTCCGACCCTGGAGGAGGGTGACCTCACGCTGTTCGAGAGCGGCGCGATCGTCCACCACATTGCGAGCACGTGATGGCCTTTTTCCCGCCGACGCCGCCGGCCGAGCCCGGGCAACGGAATGGATGTTTGCTGCGCTCAATACGGTCGAGCCGTTGATCATGGACCTGTCCATCATCGACCTGTTCGAAGCCGACAAACCCTGGTCCAGGCCGCGCCGCCCGGCCGTCGAGACCCGCATCCGGGAGCGGTTGCAGGAAACCGCTGACCGACTGGGCGATGAAGAATGGTTTGACGGGGCTTTCACGGCAGGCGACCTGATGATGATCTCGGTGCTTCGTATCATCGAGCATGATCCGCTGCTGACCGAACAGGCAAAGCTGGTGGATTATGTGAAGCGCGGCACGGCGCGCCCGGCGTTTCAGCGAGCGCTCGCGAGCCAGTTGGAGGGCTTCACCGGCTCTCCCCCTGCGGCCTATGACGAATGGAGGGAAAATATGAAAAACATGCCGGACCAATCGGCATGACCCGACCTGTACTCACCGCCTACAATTGGGCGCCCGACGAAGGGCGCGGTCTTGTACGCGACATGCGGGTCCGCTGGGCTTTGGAGGAAGTCGGCCAGGCCTATGACGTGCGCTATCTGAACTGGGGTGAGCAAAAGGATCCGGAGCATCGTGCCCGCAACCCGTTCGGACAGGTGCCCGCCTATGAAGAGGGCGACGTCGTTCAGTTCGAATCTGGTGCAATCGTTCTGCACATCGCGCAGCGCTGGCCGGGCCTGCTGCCCGACGATCCGGCCGATCGGGCACGCGCGATTGACTGGATTTTCGCAGCGCTCAATACCGTCGAGCCAGTAGTATGGGATCAGGTGATCGCTCGCATTATAGACGCGAAGCAAAGCTGGGCTGAAGATCGCTGGCCAAGCGTGCTGCAACGGTTGAAGGTGCGTCTTGGCGAACTCGCTGCCGCGCTGGGTGATCGGGACTGGCTGTATGGCGATTTTAGCGCGGGCGATCTGCTCATGGTTCAGGTCCTGCGTCATGTCGATGGCGCGATCCTCGCAAATTATCCTACGCTCGGAGCCTATGTGGCGCGGGGCATGGCACGCCCGGCATTCAAGCGAGCGCTGGATGCCCTGCAAGCGGGCCAGACCGGCAAGAAACCAGCCGATTGGCCGCATTGATCATCTACAAGGTGCCAGTGACAGGCGGTCCTGACGAAACTTGCCTGTTTAACTTATCATCGCGGAATGAGGGGCGACTTTCCTGTGAGGGAAGCCGAGATTTTATCACGGTGGGCGTTCAACATCGGAAGCCTCCTGCTACCTAAACGGGATAGCTGGGCGTCTGCATCCGGGATGTAAAATTTGGCTTCCGAACGGTCGCAAAGCGTCGCCACCCGAACTAATCGTTTTTACGAGACGCGGCTCGTTAGAGGGCGGCTTTTGGCACCAGCGCGAAATCGACCTGAACTGAAAGGGTGCTCGCTGTCTGCCCCGGCATGAGCAGAACTGTCGAGGCGTTGGCGGCGGATTGCTCGACAGCGACAGGCGGCGCCGCGACGGGTACGGCGCCGGGCAGGTAGCGATTGCCTTGCGTCCCGCCCGCATCGCGGATGGTCAGGACACGGGCGATCGTCATGCCCGCTGCATCGGTGTAGGCCTGCGCCCGCGCATGGGCTGCCTCTTACGCCACTGTGTAGGCTGAGTTGGCTGCCTTTTCCGGGTCCGCGAGGCGCAGGTCGGGACCGCTCGGGATGTTGGCTCCAGCAGCCGTAGCCGCCGTGATGGCAGCGGAGGCGCGATCCACATCCCGAACCGTGACATTGATGACGTTACTCGCCTGATACTGACCCTTGCGATCGCCCCAATCAATTCGCTGCACGTTCAGAGATCGGGTTTGAATGTTCTTCTCCACGATGCCCGCCTGGGCGAGAGCATCCATGATCGTCGCGATCATCTGCCGGTTCGCAGCGCTGCAAGCAGGAGCGACCCGGCGATCATCGCGGGCCAGGCCGTCAGCTCACGCCTAGGGTCGAAGCGCGAACTGGATGGAGACGGTTGCGCCGAGCATCAACTCGCCCGGTGCCACTGGACTTGGCGGCGGCGGCGCGGGGGGCGCTCCTGCCATGCGGCCCCTGACAATGATCGGCTGGGGATAATAGCCTCCGCCCTCGCTGATCGACAGGATGCGGGAAATGCGCAACCCCGCCGCCCGCGCGTAAAGCTCGGCGCGAGACCGGGCCTCGCGCACCGCCGCCGTCCGCGCTTCGTCGAGCGCGGCCTTGGGCTCGTCCAGCGTGAAGGACGGGCCGTCTACCTGATTGGCGCCAGCCTGGACCAGAGTGTCGATGATCCGCCCCATTTGACCCAGCTTGCGGACGCGCACCTGCACATTGTTGCGCGCTTCATAGCCGATGATCCGGGGCGCCTGGGGCTGTGCCGGCGCGACATAGGGCTCACGCGTAATCCTTGCCCGAATCTGGGCCTCCTGTTCCGGATTGGAATATTGCGGCTGCAGGGAAAGCGCCGATGTCTGGATGTCGCGATCCGCAATGCTGGCACGTTTCAAGGCTTTGACCACCTCATCCATCCGCATTGCGTTGACACTGAGCGCGTCGCCGCCCGTCTTGCCCTGTGTAACAACGCCAGCTGAGAAGACGGCCACATCAGGCACTCGGCGGCTCTGTCCTTCTCCGCTCACCACCAGCAAGGTTTCCTCAGGGGCGAGCACCGGGTTTGCAGCAGGCAACTGCGCCTGCCCGGCGGATGTGGCGCTCGCTGCGATCGCCAGAAAGACGCACCATTTCATCAGCCTCTCTCCTTGTTGTGTCAGCGTAACGTTGCCACGCTGCTCTGGTTTCATCGCAGCAGGAACGATCTTGCTGGCGCCTTTGGATGATCGGCATACATTGCCTGGCCGACCTGCTGCCGTGCGCCGACGGTGTCGCAATCAGCCTCGGCAACTTCGTCGGCTCCCCGGCGTTCCATGACCAGGAGGCGCGATGAGAACAAAGTACGACGGTTCCGGGAGTTGGTTCACCTTGTTTGCCCGGCTGGGTTTTGCGGCGCGCGGCCTCGTTTATCTTCTGATTGGCATATTCGCCATCGACGTCGCATTCGATGGGGGGCAGCCAAGTGACAATCAGGGCGTCCTGGGCACGCTCGCCGATGCGCCGTTTGGCCGCTTGCTCCTCGCTCTTTGCGCTCTTGGCTTTGCTGGCTATGCCTTCTGGCGTCTGACCGAGGCCATTCTCGATCCCGAAATGCGATCGCGCGATTTCAAGGGGAAGTTCGAAAGACTTGGCTATGCCTTGAGCGGCACTGTCCACGCTGGTCTTGCGGTGACGGCAGCACGCCTGGCGTTGCGAAAAGCCGCATCCTTGGGCAGCCCGGGCGACGAAGCCGCTCAAAGCTGGTCCGGCTGGCTGTTGGAGCAGCCCGCAGGTCCGCTGCTGGTGGCCTTCGTGGCACTTTCCCTCCTTGCCGTCGCGGTGGCTCAGGGCGTCAAGGCATATCAGGCGAATTTCGACGAACTGGACGGCGATGTGCCTGCCCCCCGTCAGGTTCGTTGGATCGGACAAGCAGGTTATGCCGCGCGGGCGCTGGTCTTTGCCATGATCGCATGGTTCCTGATTAACGTACTGCTCAACCGCGATCCACAAGAGGCAGGCGGTCTTGGCGCGGCGCTCCGGGAACTGCGTGAGCAGGATCATGGGCCATCACTCTTGCTGATAGTTGCGACCGGCCTAGCGCTGTTCGGCATCTTCAGCTTCGTGGAGGCGAGATATCGCCGTCTCAAGGTCGTTACGCCGAATTTGTAAGGATTGTTCACGCCTCCCGATCTGCCTCTGGGATCCGACATTGGGTTGAGGGGTTATGGCCTGGATGGAAAATGAGAGAGACGACATGCATCGCACAATTATCTTCGCCTGCGCCGCGAGCCTCAGCCTGGCTTTGGCAGCCTGTGGCGGCAAAGGAGACGACAAGTTGGGCGAACAGGCGCAGGAGGCGATGGAAAACAGGGCGGACAGGATGGACGCCATGGCCGACAATATGAGCGGAACGGCCGAGGACATGATGCAGGCCAAGGCTGATGCCACGCGGGAACAAGGCGAAGCCAAGGAAGAAGCGATCGACGAGTCCGACATCAACGCGGACGCGCTCTCCGCTGACCAGCGCGACAAGATTGTGAACGGAAATTGAGCTGAACTACCGGGCAGCTTCCCGATCGCGTCTGCCAAGCGCTGATCCTCGGCGGTCGAGCAGGAAAACCCGACCGTCCGCAGCTGGGTGCCAGAAATTAGCTGCTGAGCGGCTACAAAGGGGCGTGCTCTGCCGAGATTTGCCGCTCATGCCGCTGCCTTCAGGTCGGAAATATTCGCACGTTGCTCATAGAAGCGTACGGCCTCATAAGGCCGTATGACAATCCCATTACAGACCGCGCCTTCCCTATCGAGAATACAGAAAAATTGGTTAGCCGCCAGGGAACGCCGATTGCTGAATTGGCTGTGCAGCCAGATGCCGCCGTGGGTCACGCCTGATCGGCTGACTTTGCTGGGTATGGTTGGTGCCTTCATGATCTTCGTGGGTTATGTCGCCAGTGGTCTGGCAGCTTCTTGGCTGCTACTCGCCATCGTCGGCTATGTAGTCCAATGGTTCGGGGATTCGATGGATGGCAGCATTGCGCGCTATCGCCATATTGAGCGTCCCTCCTACGGTTACTTCATCGACCATAGCTGCGATGGGTTGGCAACACTGCTGATCCTTGCAGGCATTGGCCTTAGTCCCTTCGTAACCATGAACGTCGCGCTGGTGGCCCTGGCCGGTTATCTGTTGCTGTCGATCCATGCCTATCTTTCCGCCCGTGTTCTGGGGGAGTTCAAGCTGTCCTATCTGGCCGCTGGACCCACAGAATTGCGACTGATGCTGATCGCACTGACGGTGATGATGATGGTGCTCGGGTCAGGTCCCGGTATCTTTGGAGCGCTGTCCGGCTTTGATGTTTTTGTGGGAGCAGCTGGCCTGATCCTGATCCTGCTATTCATCATTCAGACGATCACCACCGGACGGCGCCTCGCCCGGGCCGAGCGTGGTGGAAGATGATGCGCCATGCAGCATGAGTGTGGTGTTCGATGATCCAAATTCTAATTGATGCCGACGCCTGCCCGGTAAAGGATGAAATCTACAAGGTTGCCCTTCGCCATGCCGTGCCTGTCACGGTCGTGAGCAACAGTCCCTTGCGGATACCCCGTCATCCCCTGATCAGCCGCACAGTGGTCAGCGACGGGTTCGACGCGGCGGACGACTGGATCGCCGAGCGGGTGACGGCCGGAACGGTAGTCATCACGGCTGATATTCTGCTGGCTGACCGCTGCCTGAAAATGGGTGGGGCGGTAATTTCTCCCACCGGCAAGCCCTTTACGAACGCGTCCATCGGCAATGCCATAGCGGTTCGCGCGATCATGGCTGATTTGAGAGCTGGCAGCGATCATGTTGGTGGGCCCGCCGCTTTCAGCAAAGTTGACCGGTCGCGGTTCCTCTCCGCACTGGATGAAACGCTGGTTCGCTTGCTCGCTATACAGCGCCGTGCGGTGGCCCGCCCGCTCTAATGTCCGCGATATCGTAAAGGTTGCGTCGGGCGATTGTGCCTGCGATAGGCCCCGCCCCACCGGTCGGGCCGGTGTTGCCCTTTCCCCAATTGCATTGGCGATAACATGATTTCGTCTCCTCGTTCGATTGGCATCGACTTTGGAACCACCAATTCGGTTGTCGCGCTAGGCTGCGCGGATGGCGAGGCGATGTTGGTGAATTATCCAGCCTCTGGTAATGCCGGTCCCATCTTCCGCTCCGCGCTTTGCTTCTGGGAGGATAGCGGCGTGCCGGGCGGCATCGCGCGGGAAGCTGGGCCATGGGCCATCTCCGAGTTTCTGGATTTTCCTCCGGGCAGCCGCTTTCTGCAATCCTTCAAATCCGTCGCTGCCAGCAAGGCGTTCGAACACGCAACCATCTTCGAAAAGCGATTGCGCTTCGAGGAACTCGGCCATATTTTTCTGGAGCGGCTGCGGGCACATGCGGCCGATGAGCTCAAACTGTTGCCACCGCGGGTCGTCGTTGGCCGCCCGGTCCGTTATGCAGGGCAACGGCCAGACGATATGCTGGCTCGCCAGCGCTACGACCTCATGTTCGCCGCTTTGGAGCGCGAAGTGCATTATGTCTACGAACCGCTGGGCGCTGCCTTCAGCTTCGCCGCGCGGCTGACCAAACCCGCCACCTTGCTGGTCGCCGACTTCGGAGGCGGCACGAGCGACTTTTCCGTGGTGCGGATCGAGGCGCCGGGTGCGGCGAAACGCTGTATACCGCTTGGCTCCGCGGGCATTGGTATAGCGGGTGATCGCTTCGACTATCGTATCATGGACAAGCTGGTGCTGCCCATGCTGGGCAAAGGCGGTACCTATGCATCGATGGGCAAGTCGCTGGAGATCCCTGCGGGCCATTTCGCCGATTTTGGCGACTGGGCTCGCCTTGCGCTGATGCATAATCGCCGCACACTGGCCGAATTGCAGAAGCTGAAGCGGGCCGCGGCCGATCCCGCAGCGATAGGCCGTATGATCGCTGTCGTGGAAAATGAGCTGGGTTACCCACTGTATGACGCGGTCGCCCGATTGAAGCGCACGCTCTCCAGCGAAGAGCATGCGCATTTTCATTTCGATCGTGCTGGCGTGCGTGTGGAGGCAGATGTCAGCCGTGCGGATTTTGCACAGTGGATCGCACCGGACCTCGACCGCATCGGCGCGACAGTAGACGCGGCGCTTGCCGAAGCGGGGATCGGGCCCCAGGCGATAGATCAGGTCTTTCTTACCGGAGGCTCCTCTCTGATCCCTGCCGTCCGGCGCCTTTTTGAAGAGCGTTTCGCGGCCGACCGCATCGCGGGTGGCGATGAACTGACGTCGATCGCTCATGGCTTGGCGCTGATCGGTCAGGAAACAAACATTGCCGAATGGGCCGCGGTCAGCGCGCATTAAAACGTGGCATGGGTGCGTGTATGGCCGATCAGGATCATGGATGCAGCCGTCGCTGATGAAAAACGTCAACTCAGCAGTGGTCCTGGCAAGGCAGAAGGTCCGCTGACTGCTCAGTTTCCTTATCAGACCGTCATTGGCTGAGCCTACAGGATCAAAAAAAGCAGACCGACCGCCCCGAAGGTCGGGAAGTTAGTGGCTGAATGACCGCAAAGGGTCGGTCTCGCGTTGACGCGTTTTGCCTGTGGCCATCGTGGCCACAGGAGAAGTGTCATTGGATTATCAGAATTTGATCCCGCCGCTCGCGAGCGAGTGTCATGAAACGCGGGACGAAAAGTTGGCGCCAAGCGAGCCCTCAAGCCCCGCCAGATTTGGGCAGTCCGTTTCTTCCTTGATCGACACCGACGACTTCGAGACCGAGCGCTTTTCGATCTGGCTATCGATAGCAAGCTGCGCGGCTGCGACCTGGTGAAAATCCGGATCAGTGACATTGTTTGTGATCGCAAAATCCGGACCAGGACCACCGTTGTTCAGCAAAAGACCGGCCGCCCAGTTCAGTTTGAACTGATGGACGATGTTCGCGCCAGTCTGCTCAAGTGGCTCGAACTTCGCTGCGGTTCTCTCGATGACTTTGCCTTTCCAAGGCGCGCGGATCACGCAAATCACATATCGCCGACGTTATCGCCAAGATTGCGGGCGAATGGCCTGCTGCCCGCTGGGATGAATTCATGCCGTGGAACTGGCGTCCAGATCAGCAACCCATCGCCGAAGCCGCCTGATCCGCGGCCTCCAGCCCACGCTTACCCAATATGTCGGCTTCGAAATAGACGATGACATGCCAGCCCAAGGGTTGGATGCTGCGGGCGACTTCCAGGAACTTGTCCTTGGGCGCGTTATCGACCAAGTGCTCGCGACCACTTAGGAGAAAATCTATCCGTTCGGATGGCTGGGCATATTGGCCGATGTGCCGCCATCCGAGCATGAGCTGATCTACGCCAATCATGAACATGGCTTTGCGCTGACGTCGATGCGGTCGGAGAGGCGCAGCCGCTATAATCGAGGCGCAAGGGGCCTTCACGCGCCCCTTGTCTCACTTTCGACTGCTCTGGCACAGCATCAAAGCGGCTCGCCCCCATCAATGCTCCCGGTGAACCTGTAGCCGCATGACCTTGTGGACCATGTCGCGAATGGTAAGGCCTGCGTCGATCGAGGTGTAAACACGCATCGGTCGGCCGGTCGGCCTGGCGATGTAGGTGCCATCGGAAGTCAAACGAGGGGTTGGCTGGAGAATGTACCGGCTCGACGATGGATCGGGCTGGATCGGCGTCACCAGCGCGGTGAGCGTCACCAGCGCACTGTCGCCGAGCACATGGACTTCTGACGAGGGCATGGCGGAAAATGTAGGGATCGCCGAGAGTTTGGATGCCATGTCGTCCACTTGCAGCTTGAGAAAGCGGCCGAGCGGGCCTGAGGCGGCGAGATCCTGCATTTCCGCCGAACTGAACAGCAGCTGCCGATAGGCGTCGCGAGGGACTTGCCAGATTTCAATGTCGGATTCGTTGAAGATCAGTTGCGCTGCCAGGGGATCGATCGAGAAATTGAATTCGGCCTCATCCGGACCCGGAGGCGGATAGGCGACGCCAGGATGTTCGCGTCCGCCGATCCACACAAGCTTCAGTCGGCGGCCGATGCGTGGCTCTACGAGCCATGCGAGGGCAAGTTCGGTCAGCCCCGCGCCCGCAGCGTAGACGAGGGGCTCATTTGTGTCCTCGCGCATGGCTTCCCGAACGATCGCGGCGGTGGCGGGACTGGGCTTCCAGGCGTCACGCGAGGCGATCGAGCTTTCCGATCCGGTCAGCATATGCGGCGTTCTGGCCGCTTTCAGTACAGCGATAAGCTGTTTTACTTTTGCCAGGCCGTCCGCTGCAGACGAAGCACCGCCGAGCGCCGGGGGCAGGTGGGAGCTGACGACGATCGGGATATTCACGGAGGGGGAAAGAAGATGATGGGCGAGCTGAAACAAGCCATCGGAATCTCCGGCAAAGTCATTGTCGATGATGACTCGCGCCAGAGAAGGCCGGTGCGATGGAGCAGCCCGCAGCGAACAGGGGAGCGCCGCCAATACGGCGGCGACCGACCCTAGAAATCCCCTGCGGTCCACGCGATGAGCCTGAGATTTCACTTGGTCCACAGCGTCACCGGGCCGATCAGACCGCCCGGACGTAGGGGCGCGTTCGGTTTATAGGTGGGAGCGGCGGTGAAGGTTATGGGTTTGGCGCCGGGTTGCTTGTCACCGATGAGGCGGTTGACCCAGAGATTGGCGACTTTCACCTCCAGCTGGTTGCTGCCGGATTTGACGAAGCGGCCGATGTCGAGGCGATAGGGTGCGAACCAGCTGGTCCCGGCAAGCTGGCCGTTTACGCGGACTTCGGCGAGGTCGCCTACCTTCCCAAGATCGAGCCAGAGTGGCTGGCCGCGTTTTGCGGCTTTGGGCAGAGTGAAGCGGCTGGTGTAGGCGGCGATGCCGGAGAAGTAGCGGACGCCTTCTTGCCTCGCTTCGTTGAGTGGCGTGAGTTGGGGCATCGGCAGGGTGGCGGGCGCACCCCGGCCGGGCTGGAAGCTGATCTGCCATGGCTGGTCGAGGGTTGCGATCTGGCGCGGGTTGGGCGCGGTGATCGTCGCGGCGGGGGCGCTGGCGGGCTTGCGGAAGAGGATGAAGAAGGCATCTTCCGCGCCGACGTCCAGCGGGATGACGGTTTCCTGACCTTCGGTGCGGTAGGAGACAGGTGCTGCCGTGCCGTCGATCGCGCGCCAGATTTCGGGCTGGCGGCCGGTCACGCGGAAGCGGGCTTCGATCTTTTCCGCGCGGTTCTGGCGGTTGTTGACGAAATAGAGTTCGCCGTCCTGCAGCGTGCGATGGACAAAGCGATACTCGCTGTCGGGCGCGCCGCCGGTGACACGGAAATCAGGGGCGATGCCGATGCGGGCAAGGGCGGCGTCCGGGTCTTGAGCGGGGATGATGCGCGGCTTGGCGGTGGTGGTGCCTTTCCACAAGCGATCGACAAGCGCGGCGAAGGCGGCGGGATCATCCTTCATAGCGGGGTCGCGCTCGGGCGCTTCGCCGATGATGGGGACGCCTGCGTCGGCGAGCGCGGCGATGCGGCGCAGGGTGGGCAGGGTCATGACGCGGCTCGATCCGCCGAGATAAAGGGCGCGGTAGCGGGCGCCGCCGGGCGCGACCAGCTGGCCATCCTCGACCTTCAGGACATTGGCGAGGATGTCGGCGTTGACGAAGTCATAACCATAGCCCTTGGGCAATCCCGCCGGTTCTGCGGTCGCGAACAGGGCGGTGATCGGCGCGTCCTCTCCATGGAACCAGGCGATGTCGGCATGGTCGCGGCCCTGCTGAAGCAGGTAGCTGGTGCGGGCCATATAATCGACCCAGGGGCGCGCCATTTCCGCCCAGCTTTCATGCCGGTTGAAATATTGGCCGAAGATCATGAGGCTGAGGCCCGGAACCTTGTCATCGACCGGCTGATGGACGGAGGTGTGGACGATCGGCCGGTTGATGCCGGACGCGAATTCCAGGTCGATGATGCGCTTCAGGTCCGAAGGCGCGAAGGCCCAGGGCGACATGGCGGATGTCATGGATTCGGCGGCGACGATATTCTGGCCGTAGATATGGGCGACCGATGCCGCGCCCTTCATGTCGCCGAGCAAGGTCGGACGGGGCTTTGCATCGCGGTTCCAGGTCCAGAGCGCGGCCATCGGCACATCGGCATGGCTGCGCATGGTGAGGTCGTCGCCCAGGACCGGGCGCACATCCTCAAGCGCTTCGCCATAGAGGATGAGGCCATTTTCATGCGCGACCTTCGCGATGGTGCCATAATGCGCGTCGGCGAGAAGATCGGCCAGCGTCTGGCGATAGTCGTGGAGGAAGGCGTCGCTGCGCGCGGGCGAGCCGACGATCGCGCCGGTGAGGACGGGCAGATAGGGCAGGGGATCATAGCCGCGCCGGGCCGTGAATTCCTCGACCATGCGCGGCGTCCAGTTGGAGGGGCCGACCTCTATGCTGTCGGTCAGGAGCGCGCGGATGCCTTTTGCGCCGATCCAGCCGGGGCCGACCGCGTCGCGATACATGGAAAGATAGGTTTCCATGTAGCGGCGCACGGCGGCGGGATCATATTTGTCGACTTCAAGGCCGGTGGCTTCGGCGGTGGCGGGATGGTTGGTCTTGCCGAGTAGCGAATAGCCGAGGCGGAGGATGCGCCAGTCGCTGTCCGCAGGCGGGGTCCAGTCGAGCGTGCCGTCAGGACGGAGATGGCTGCTGATGTCGATGACCTTCGATGGGTCTACGGCGCCAGCGGTGGAGGATGATCCGGCGGGGAGGGCGGCGTAGTCGCGCAGGATGGTGAAGCCCGCCTTGGCCTCGAACCGGTCGAGGCGTGGTTCGGCGGATAGCTGGAGCGCGCCGATGGCCAGCTTTGGTTTGGACGGCTCAGCGAAGAAGTCGATGGTGACGGCTCCCGGCACGCCGTCGCCAAGGCCGGGCGCGCGGGGCGTGTCGTTGCGCCGCAGGACGATGCGGAAGCGGCTGGCGGTGACGGCGGGGAAGGCTATCGTGGTAGCGGCTTCGGAGAGGGGGAAGTCGCCAACCTGTCGCCAGCTGCCGCCTTGTTCCGCCTCTAGCACCGGACGGTAGGCCGGGTCGCGAAAGGGGGGCTTGGCATTGGGGACGAAGAGGCTGGCGGAGCGGACCGTGACGGGCTTGCCATAGTCGAGGATCAGTGTGCCGGGCTGATCGGGGGTGCCGGTGGTGATTTGGGCGGTGGTGTTGAGGTCGGCATCATCTAGCGCGGCGGCATCGATAGCCGTGCCGTCGCCTTGACGCATTTGCGGGCGGGGCAGGCTGGCGCGCTTTACCGGAAAGGCGAGCAGGCGGACGTCGCGATAGAGTGGGGCGAGCGTTTTCGAGCCACCCATGCCTTCGAAGGCGGGAGGGAGGGACGCGCTCTGGAAGGGGCCGACCGTGGCGGGTGGTTGGGGCAGTGCGCCGGTCACGCGGCGGCCGCCGCGCACGGTGGTTTCCGCCCAGACGAGCTTTTTCATCGCATCTTCGGGCTTGACCCAGGGGCCGCCCGTCTCGCTCCAGCCGGGGGAGGAGGCAATGGCGAATTCCAGGCCCTTGGCATCAGCGGTGCGGACGGCGTGGGCGAAGGCGTCTTTCCAGTCCGGCGTCATGTAAACAAGCCGCTTGGGCACGATCTGCGGCGTTTCCAGGCTGGCGTCGAAATTCTGGACGCCGCCGATTCCCATGCGCGCCATCCAATCGAGATCCTTGTCGATCCCTTCCTTTGTGATGTTGCCGTTCATCCAGTGCCACCAGACGCGCGGCCGGGCGCTTTGTGGCGGATTGTGGAAACCGTCCGCCAGATCGTCGGCGAGCAGCGGACTGGCGAAGGCGGTGCAGGCGAGCAGCAGCGCTAGACGAAGGGCGCGGGTCTTCATGCCGGTATCCTTTGGATCAACGGGCGGTAGCGGGGGCGTCGGCCAGCCAGCCGTGCATCCGCAGCCAGTCGGCGAATTGCGGCAGAACGCCGGTCGAGGTGGTGCCGGGGCGGCCAGCGCCGAAACCGTGGTCGCCGCGTTCATAGGCGTGCAGCTCGACCGGGCGGCGGGCCTGGCGCCAGGCTTCGGCGATGGCGAAGCCCTGCTTCTTGAACAGCCCGTCGTCCATGGCGATGGCGGCGAACATCGGTGGGGCGTCGGTAGGGACCGTGACGGCGGTCATGGGGCCGTAGATATAGCCGATGAAGGCGGGGCGGGCGTCGCCCTGGCCCTCCAGCGCGGCGCTGAGCGCGGTCATGGCTCCGGCGGAAAATCCGATCATACCGACGCGGGCGGGATCGACGCGGAACTCCTTGGCGCGGCTGCGGATCATCGCGAGGGCGGTCAGCGCGTCCTGCGTCGCGCGGGGTTCCTTGATTTGGTCCACCGCGCCGGGCTTGGTTGCCTGCGCCATGCGCTGGCCCATGAATGTGCCGTAGGCCTTCGCGTCGCGGGGGGATTCGTTTAGGCGGTATTTGAGGACGAACGCGGCGATGCCTTGGGCAGCGAGCCAGCGGGCGATTTCCTCGCCTTCGCTGACCATGGAAAGTTGAAGGAAAGCGCCGCCGGGCGCGACCACGACGCCTGCGCCAGTGGCCTTTGCAGGGTTGGGGAGATAGGGCGTTATCGTCGGGCGCGTGACATTGCGGACAATGTCATTTTCCATGTGCAGCTGACCATAACGGACGCTGTAATGCTCCCATTGTTCGTTGTCGGCATCCTTGGCGGAGGGATAGAGCGGGATTTCGGCGAGCTTTGGCTTGGCGATCGGCGTGAGCTGCATTTGCGCGGCTGCGGGGGCGGCGATCGCCAAGGTGAGCGTGGTCAGGACGAGGGTGGTCAGGGCCGGGCGCTTCATCGAACGGGTCTCCTCTCTATCTGTTCTGTGCATTAAATCGCATTGGAGCGTGCGATTGCACCATATACGGTCGCGCTGGGCTTGGGAACGCGGACAAAGGTGGTGGGATCGAAGCTGTGGAGGCCGAATTTCGGGCGATAGCCGAAGATCCATTCGAAGTTGTCGATGAGCGACCAATGGCTGTAGCCGATGACGGGCACGCCCGACGCGATGGTCTTTTGCAGCTCCGCAAGGGCGGCGGGGATGAAGCGGGCGCGGATGCTGTCGTCATCGGCGCCCACGCCATGTTCGGTGACGAAGATGGGGACGCCGGTCGCTTCATGGGCGTAGCGGACGGCCCCGGCGAGGGAGGGGGCATAGACTTCCGCACCGGAATAGTTGAGTTGCGCGCCCTTGGGCGGGGGAAGCTTGCCCTTGTCGCTCCACATATTGCGTTCGTAATTCTGGACGCCGAGGAAGTCGTCGGCCCGCGCGGTTTCCAGCCATGCGCCGTAGAGCTCCCGCCGCTTGGCATCGCGGAGGCTGTTGCGGCCGATGGCTTGGTCATCGAACATGGAGAGGGAGAGGCCGACGGGTAGGTCGCCGCGCACGGCCTTGATCGCAGCCTTTGCAACCTTGTGTGCGGGGACGAGGTTTGCCTGCATGGCGTCGAGATCGTCCATGTTGGCGGCGTTGAGCGCGGTGAATTTGGGCGTGCCCATGCGGCGGGCTGCTTCGGCGAGCATCGCCTTTTGCGCCTCCATGACCTGAGGCGGCAGGACCACGGCGCGCAGGACGAGGAGGATGTTCGGTTCATTGAAGGTGATGGCGTGGCTGATGCCGCCTGCCAGATGCCGGGCGGCGCGGTCGCAGAAGCGGCCGAAGAGCTGGATGCCTTCGCTGTTGGTCCAGCCGGCCATGGCGCTGAACCAGCGCGGCGCGGTGAAATGGTTGAAGGTGACGACCGGGTTCAGGCCGCGTTCCCGTGCGCCTTCGATCATGCGCTTGTAATGATCGAGCATGGCGATGGAGAAGAGGCCGGGTTCGGGCTCTATCCGCGCCCATTCGAGGGAGAAGCGATAGCTGTTGAGGCCCATGCCCTTGGCGAGGTCCATGTCTTGGGGCCACAGGGCGAAGCTGTTGGCGGCGTCGCCCGAGGGCGTGGAATAGATGGTGGGCTTGATATTTTCGAGCAACCACTGGTCGCTGGCGACATTATTGCCCTCCACCTGATGCCCGGCGGTGGAGGCGCCCCAGAGGAAGCCCTGCGGGAAACGGCGGCCGCTCAGCCGGTCTGCGGCTGTGAGCGCGGGACTGGCGGCGAGAGCCGCGCCGGTGGCGATCAGGGTCCGGCGGTCGATCATGTCTCTCTCCCTTTTTCGGGTTAGTTTGTTGTGTCTTTGATGAAGGCGCAGATTTCGTCGGCGAGGCGGCGGTCGCTGGTGCCGAGGTGCATGGGCAGGCTGTAATGATTGTGGCCGCTGACGATCGTCGCTCGCGGCATGGCGCCGTGGCGGTTGAGCCGGTCCTGCATCAGCCCGAGAAATTCCTGTTGGAAGCGGGCGGGGTCATGCTGGGCGCAGGCGATGAAGAGCGGGAGGGTGGTCGAGGCCACGGCTTCGAGCGGCATGCGGTCGGGGTAGAGTGCTGGGTCGCCATAATAGAGCGTGTCGCGTTCATCGAGCGGGGTGTAGCCATAGAGGCCGGAGAGCAGGATGGCGGCGCGGATATCGGCCGTGCCGTGGCGCTGCATATAGCCTGCGACATGGACCGCGCCTGCCGAGGTGCCCATGAGGACGATGCGGCTGGGGTCGCCGCCATGCTGGGCGGCGTTGCTCTTCGTCCAGGCGATGATGGAGGCAACGTCTTCGGGACCGGCGGGCCACGGGTGGTCGGGCGCGAGGCGGTAGTTGGGGACGATGCCCATGAAACCCGCCTGCGCCGCCAGGCGGCCGACATTGGCGTTGGGCCAACTTTGATCGCCACCCTTGTCGCCCTTCAGAAAGCCGCCGCCGTGGAGGAAGATGAGGATGGGAGCGGAGGATGTGGATTGCGGGCGGTAGAGGTCGAGGCGGTGGCGCTCGTGGGGGCCATAGGGGATGTCCGTCGCGGTGGCGGGGATGCGAGCGGCGAGGGTGCTCTGTTCCGCATCGAATAACGCGGTGCAGCGGGCTAGAATGTCAGGGCCGAGGGCTTGGCCCATGGCGGCGATATCGTGCCTCATCCGTTTCGTCCTTAGCTGGCAACAGAGGCGGGCGATCTCATTTGGACCGCCCGCCAGCTTTTGATCAGAAACGCGCTTCGAACGACACGCCGAAGGTGCGCTCGGCTTCCCGCGTGCGCCAGTTCACGTAGCCGCCGTCCGAGAAGGGGAGGCCAAGGATTGCCGAGTTGAAATCGACGTCGAACAGGTTGCGCACGAAACCGCCCACGCGCCATGCGCCGTCCGCATCGCCTATGCCAAGGTTGAGGTTCACCACTTCATAGGCGGGCTGAATTGTATTCTTGTCACCCACCGCATTTTGCGTCTTGGACCGGAAGGACAGGTTGCCGGATGCGTCGAAGGTCAAGCGGTCGGTGACCGGATATTCCCAGTTCGCGCCCAGCACGACACTATATTTGGGTGAGCCGGGCAGAACTTCCCCGCTGGCGTCAAACAACTGACCCGGCGTTGCCGAGGCGTTGCAGACCGTCGCTGCGGTGCCCGAAACGACGAACACGGTCGGGCAGGCCGTCACATAATCGGTGAACTTCGCGTCCGAATAGGTGAGGGACGCGTTGACCGAGAAGGTCTTGGAAGGACGGGCGACCAGCTCGACTTCAAACCCCTTCACTTCCGCGCCACCGGCATTTTCGGTGAGGAATTCCTGACCATCGAAGACTGACGTCTGAAGATCCTTATATTTGTCCCAGAAGGCGTTGAGGTTGACGGTCAGTGTGCGGTCGAGGAACTGCATCTTCGCGCCCGCCGTGATGTCGTCCACCGTCTGCGGCGCGACCGTGCTGCGGGTGCCGGTGAGGCCCGAGAAGGTGACCGTCGGCCCCAGATAACCGCGTGCGTAGGTGGCGTAGAAGAGGAGATCGCGGTTGGGCTTATATTCGAGGCCCGCGCGGCCCGAAATGTCGGTCTTCTTTGCCCGGCCGGTCTGCGGCGCGCGCACGTCGTAAGGCACGGTGCCCGATGGCGTGAAATTGTTCGCGGGAGATGGCGGATCGAACGGCGCCAGTTCCGGATCGGCATAGGAGTAGTTCAGCGCCTTCACCTTGTCCCGCGTGAGGCGCGCGCCGCCGATCAGGCTGAGCGTGTCAGTGATATGATATTTGCCGTCGAAGAACAACGCGGCGCTGTCCGATGTGGTGCGCGTGACGTTATAGCCTGCGGTGATCGAGACGGTCGGGAAGGTCGAATAGGGCAGCGCCGGACGCAAGATCGCGCTCTGGCCGCCGCCAAGGCCGGTCTTTTGCCGGGAGAAGAACAGGCCCGCAATATATTCGAGCGGTTGGCCCTGCGGTGAAGTCAGGCGCAGTTCCTGCGAAAAGAAGCGCTTGGTTTCGCCTTTCGACTTGGCGAAGAACTTCTCATAAGGCAGGCCATCGATTGCATAGGTGAAGGGCGCTTCGTTGAATTCGCGCCAGGCCGAAACGGACGTGAGGGTATGATCACCCAGTTCAAGGTCCACCTGAAGCGAGGCACCGTAATTTTCGACGTCGTAGAAGCCCGCGCCGTCTTCGATGGACTCTTCATTGTGCAGGCCGGGCGTGACGCCCAGCGCCGCGAGATTGACGAAGGGCACGCCAGCGATGCCGCCCGGAGCGGTCTGAGCGGCTGAGAGCTTGTTGAGGGTCCAGGTCTGGCCGGGTCCCTTCTGCTTCTGGCGCGAATAGTCGCCGATCAGGGTGACCGAGAGACCATCGGTGGGCTCGACCAGCAGCTTGGCGCGTGTGCCATAATAATGCTGGCCGCCCCATGTCTCATCGCGGACGACATTTTTGATGAAGCCGTCATAGGCGCGGTCGAAGGCGTAGATGTTGACCGCGGCTTTGCTGCCGATCGGAATGTTGACCGCGCCATGAATGTCGCGCTCGTCGAACGAGCCATAGGAGGCGAAAACATTGCCGCTGAATTCGCCGAGTTCGGGCTTTTTGGTCGTGATGTTGATGACGCCCGAAGAGGCGTTCTTGCCAAACTGGGTGCCCTGCGGTCCCTTCAGCACTTCGATCCGTTCCAGATCGCCAAGGCTGTTGACCGGGCTACCGAAGCCGATGACGACATTATCGACCACCAGGCCGACCGGGGCTTCGGACGCGCTGGTGAAGCCGCCGAGCGTGCCGACGCCGCGAACGCGGAAGCCAGCGTCGTTGGGGGTGGTGCCGAACTGCACGCCCGAAAAGGTGTAGGCGATGTTGGTGAGGTCCTTGAAGCCGGTCGCGGCAAGCTGGTCACCGCTAAGAGCCGACACGGCGAGTGGGACGTCCTGCAGGCGTTCGGCGCGCCGGGTGGCGGTGACGATGATGTCCGTCGAGGCGACGGGCTCGGCCGCTTGCGGCGCGGTTGTTTCCTGCGCCCATGCAGGCGTCGCGATGGCGAGCAGGCTGGCGCTGCCCAAGGCTATGTGCGTGGTGAACTTTCTCATGACGTTGATCCTCTCCCCTTGTTGATTACTGTTCGTCGATGATGCGGTTGGTGAGCGTGCCGATGACGCCGATGCTGATTTCGACCTTGTCGCCGGCCTTCATGTAGAGCGGCGGGGTGCGTTTATCGCCGACGCCGCCGGGGGTGCCGGTGGCGATGACGTCGCCGGGGGCAAGGGGCGTGAAGGCGGAGATATATTCGATGACGGTGGCGATATCCCAGATCATGTCGCTGACCGGCTGATCCTGGAGAAGTTCGCCGTTGAGGCGGGTCTGGACGCGCTGGGCGGCAAGGTCGCCCGCCTCGTCCGGCGTCACCAGCGCGGGGCCGAAGCCGCCGGTGCCGGGGAAGGTCTTGCCGGGCGTGAACTGGATATTGTGCCGCTGCCAGTCGCGGGCGGAGCCGTCATTGAAGCAGGCGTAACCGGCGACATGGGCCATGGCGTCGGCGCGGGCGACCTTGTGCGCGGGCTTGCCGATGATGACGGCCAGTTCGCCTTCATAGTCGTAGCGGCTGGTGACGGACGGCTTCACCATGGGCTGGCCGTCGGCGACTAGGCTGTCGGCATAGCGGACGAAGATTGCGGGGTGCTCCTTCTGCTCGCGGCCGGTTTCCTTGACATGTTCGGCATAGTTAAGGCCGACGCAAAGGATCTTGGCCGGGTCGGGGATGACCGGGAGCAGGACGATGTCGTTGCGGTTGTAGCTGGCGCACTCGGTTAGCGAGGCGAGGTTGCCCGCGGCGAGCGCGGCCTTGAGGCTCGGCGCGCCGGTCAGTTCGACGATCGCTTCGCCGTCGAGGCGGCCGAAGCTGGGGGTGCCGTCAGGGCGGCGGAAACTCACGTAGCGCATCAGACTTGTTCCTCGTTCAGGGGTTGCGGAGCCCAGTCGCGGCGGTGGCGGAATTTCTCCTCGGCGGCGCGGAGGCCGGTGAGATCCTTGTCGGACATGCCCCACTGATCGATGCGGCCTTCGGGCCAGGTCCAGTCTTCGGGGGCTCCGGCTTTGTAGTCGTCGGGCACCTTTTCGACGGCGGTGGAAAATTCGATCACGGGACCGAAGGGAGCGATGAAATAGGCGAAGACGTTGGCGCCGGGGCCGTGGCGGCCGGGACCCCAGGCGGGGGCCATGCCATGATCGCGCAGGCGGCCGATGCCGCGCATGACTGCGTCCATATCGGCCATCTCGAAGGCGATATGGTTGAGGGAGGAAAAGCCCGCGCGGGCGAAGGCGGTCGAGTGGTGGGACTCGTTGCAGCGGACGAAGACCATGCCCTTCGTCCGGTCGGAGACGCGGAAGCGTAGTGCTTCCTCGATCAAGTGGCCGGTGGCTTCGGCGTCGGTGGCGTTGAACACCACATGGGTGAGCTTGACGGGGAGATCCTTGCCTTCGATCGGCGCGACTTCGCTTGTATCGGTGAGGAAGCGGAGCAGCTCGCCCTCGGCCAGTTCGACGATGATGCCGTGGCCATTGCCGGGATCGTTCGAAGTGACAGGGCTGGCGGGAAGGTTCGCCTTCGTGACGCTGGCCTTCAGTTCTTCGAGCCGTTCGGGCGAGCAGGTGAAGGTGGTGGAGCGGACATGGGGTTCCGCCGACTCTTCAAGCGCGACGAGATAGGGGAAGCTGCCCGATCCGCGCAGATAATGGGTGCCGCCTCGCACTTCGGCGGGGGCCATGCCCCAGATGTCGGTGAGGAAGGCGGCGGCCTCTGCGGCGTGGGGCAGCGCCAGTTCGATGCTGCGCAGTTTCATTTTGCGTCTCCGTGAGTGAGGCCAGCGGCGGCGATGCCAGCGATGGCGCAGGCTTCGTCCATGTCGCCGGTATCGCCGCTGGTCCCGACGGCGCCGATCATCCGCCCTTCCAAGTCACGGATGATGACGCCGCCGGGTGACAGAGCGAGCTGGCCGCCAGTGACGGCCACCACGCTCTGAAAGAAGGTGGGGTTGGAAGCGGCGCGGGTCGCAATGATTCGTGTGTCCGCCCCCAACCCCAACGCGCCCGAGGCTTTTGCCCTGGCTATGTCGAAACGGAACAGGCTCGCGCCATCCTCTCGCGCGAAGGCGATGGGGTGCGCGCCTGCGTCGAGGATGATGATGGCGAGCGGCTGCGCCTGCTGCGCGCGGGCGTGGGCGAGCGCGGCGTCGAGGATAGTGCGGGCTTGGGCGAGGGTGAGGGTCATGGCCGGAGCTTTGCTTCGAGTAGGGTGATAAGGTCGGCGGGTGTGCCGGTGCCAAAGACATAATGGTCTGGGCGAACGAGGACGGCTTGCGCCTTGTGAACGGTGAGCCAGTCGGCAATGGCGCCGTTGGCAGGGACGAGGGCGATTTCGGCGGGGGCGTCAATGGGCGCGGTGGTGAAGAGGCGCCAGCCGCTGCCGGTAATGTCGTCGAGAAGCTGGCCGTCCACGCTCGGCTGGATGAAGCGTTCGCCTGCGCCGGGGGTGCCGGTGGCGACGATGCCTTGAGCGATGGCGGGGATGAGGTCGGCGGCGGTGCCATGGCTCGCGCCCTTGGCGGCTTCGCGCATTTGGGCGTCGCGGGTGGCGGCTTGGGCGGGGTCAAGCATGCAGATGTAACGGCCTGCGGTTACGGCGGCGGAGATGACGGCGCGGACATGGGGGTCGCGCTCGGTCTGGTAGCTGTCGAGCAGGGTTTCAGGGGCGCGATCCGCCAGCACCAATTCGAGCTTCCAGGCGACGTTCGCTATGTCGCGCAGGCCGTGGCACATGCCTTGGCCGAAAAAGGGCGGTGTCTGGTGCGCGGCGTCCCCGGCGAGGAAGACGCGGCCCTGACGCCATTGCTCCGCGATCAGCCCGTGGAAGCGGTAGGTGGCGGCGCGGACGATCCTGTGCGGGACGCCGGTGAGGTAGGGGGCGACGAGGGCGGCGACATTGCCCGGCTGCATCATGACGGCGTCATCCTCGCCGGGGAGGAGCATGAACTCCCAGCGGCGGTGATTGCCACGGCCCGGCACAATGGTCGCGGGGCGTTTGGGGTCGCACATCATGACAGAGAGCTTTTGCAGGTCGGCGGCTTCCGGTACGCCCCACAGGTCGGGGAAGCGGACCGGGCCGTCGACTTCGGCATCGACGACGAGCCAGGGTTCCTCGAAATCCAGATCGTCGAGGGCTATGCCGAGCGCCTTGCGGACGGCGCTGCGTGAACCGTCGCAGGCGATGACATAGCGGGCGCTTTCGGTGCGGTTGCCGGACAGGTGGAGGGTGACGGCTTGAGCGTCCTGCTCCAGCCCTTCGAACGCCGTCCCGAGCAGGAGGGTGACATTGGGATAGGCGGCGAGGGCTTCGCGCAGATGCTCTTCCAGTTCGGGCTGGTAGAAGAAATAGTCGTTGGACCAGCTGAAGGGGCGGGGGCGGCCGACCGTGCCCATGTAGCGGATGACGCCATGATCCGCGCCGACATGAAGATGGCCCTCCGTTTCGCGCATATCGCCCGCTACGCGATCAATGACGCCTGCGGACTGGAACAGGCGCATCATCTCATGGTCGAGATGGACGGCGCGGGGCAGGGGATAGGGGTGCGCCTCCTGCTCCACGACAAGGACGGACAGGCCGGCCTTGCCAAGGAGATTGGCTGCGAAAGCCCCTACCGGGCCACAACCGATGATCGCTACGTCGAACATCTTACTGGGTCAGTTCTTTCAGGCGGAAACGGGCTGGACGGACTTGTGGAGACGGCCACCCTGCATGATCATGAGGAGGCGCGCGGGGTCCTGAAGGATGGCGACATCCTGCGTGGGGTCGCCATCGACCAGAAGAAGGTCGGCGAGATAGCCTTGCTTGATGAGGCCGGTCTGCTCGCCCATGAGCTGGCCGCCGAGCATGGTTGCTGCGCTCAGGACCTCGGCGAGCGTGAAGCCGAAATAATCGACGAAATGCTGGAGGTCGCGGGCGTTGCGGCCATGGGGATTGAAGGGGAAACCATAGTCGCCGCCGATCAGGATGCGCACGCCGCGTCGCTTGAGTTCGGGGACGAGGCTTGCTTCCAGTTGCATGCGCTGGGTGGCGCTGGCCTTCATCGCGCTCATGTCGATATGGGGTGGGGGCGTTGCTTCCAGCGCTGCGACTGAGACGCCGGGGCCGGGGGCGTAGAAAATCTCGTCCTTGTGCGCGGCGAGCGCATCGATCGCGGCTTCGTCGGCGAAGGAGCAATGGTAGAGGATGCGCGCGCCTGCTTCGAGCGCAAGGTCGATGGCGCGCGGGGTGTAGGCGTGGGTGGCGATCCAGAGGCCGTTCGCCTTGGCCGCTTCGCCAGCCGCCTGCATTTCCTCATCGGTGTAGAGGATGTCCTGCGCCGAGCCGGGCTTCAGCGCATCTTCGCCGGAAATGACGAGCTTTACCGATTTGACGCCCGTGTCGCGGCAATGGTCCATGAAGGCGCGCATCGCTTCAGGGCCGCGGCCGTTGAAGACGTCGCCCGTCTCCACGCCTTCTTCGCCTTCGGGGCTGCGTTCTAGGGTCGAGGGGATCAGGCGCGGGCCGGGAGTCTCGCCTGCTGCGATGGCGCGGGCGAGTTCGGGCTCTATGCCTTCGCCCAGCGCGCCTGCGGAATAGACGCTGGTGAAGCCATGATCGAGGAGGACACGGGCGTTGCGCCACGCGGCGGTCTTGAGCTCTTCGGGCGGCAGGATGAACTGGTGGTAGATATGTTCGACCGAGCTGCCCCAGGTGAGGTGGCAATGCGCATCGATCAGGCCGGGCATGAGCGTGTTGCCATGGCCATCGATGCGGGTGTCGGCGGCGATGGACTGCAGGTCAGCGTCGGCGGGGAAGATGGCGGCGATGCGATCCTGATCGATCAGGACGGCGCCCGGTGCGCTGGCAGCGCCGCTGCCATCGAAGATGCGCACGTTGTGGATCAGCTGCCGCATGTTGTCCTCTCCCGGCATATTTTGTTTGCCGGGGCTTACATGCGCCTTATTCGTCCGTAGGAAAAATAATCATTTTTACTAATACCATAGTCAGGGCCTATGGATGAAATAGTCGAGTAGGCGTTGTCCCAGACCGGACAGGCGGGTGCCCTTCAACTTGCGGATGCCAATGCTGCGGGGGAAAGCAGCCTCACGAATGGCGATGGCGCGGAGTACGCCGATGGACAGTTCCGCGGCGGCGACCTGCATGGGCAGGATGGTGACACGGCTGCTGCTGCGCACGATAGCCTTCGTCGTCAGCAGGGAGTCGCAGCGGATGCTGCTGTTGGGCACCGGCGCGTCGGCGGCGAGGAACAGGGCATCGACCTGCCTGCGGAATGCGCCGCGTGCTTCGGGCAACACCCAGCGCAGATCGGCTAGGTCCTTCAACGACACTTCGCTCGGCAGATGCTCGTTGGCCCGCCCGACGATCAGGGAAAAGGGATCCTGGGAAAAGGTGAGTTCGTCCAGATCGTCTGGCGGCGTATCCATGCCGGTGGTGACGAAAGCGAGTTCGATGTCGCCCTGGCGGAGGAGCGTGGCGAGGTCGGGATCGGGCCGTTCGATGACATGAAGCGCGAAGCTGCCAACATCCTCCTCAAGAAAGCGGACGGCCCCGGGCAGAAGGCTGACCAACGCGCCCGGCGTGCCGCCGACGCGCAGCGGCCCAGCAATGCCCTGGCGGGAGAGGCGTAATTCTTCCTCGGCGTCCTTGAGCAACCCCTCCATCGCCTGCGCGCGGCGAAGAAGCACGCGGCCTTCCGCCGTCAGCGCGATGCCTGCGCGCGACCGTTCCAGCAGCGTGGCGCCGATCGATTGTTCCAGTTGGGCGATGGTGATCGATACGGATGGTTGTGAAATGTTGAGCAGCCGGGCGCCTCCGCTGATCGAATTGGCCCGGCATACGGCCAGGAAGGTGCGAAGGGCGCGAGGATCAATCATGCTTAGCGTCTAGCCCTCCAATACAGCAACGACTTGGATTAACTCGGCCTCCGAAAAGAGTACGGATCACGGATCGAGCGTATTCGATCTATCTAGATGAAGTGAAGGCAAATATTGGACGGCAGATATCACGCGGTACCTAAAAATCATACACCAGAGGCATCTGCGAACGCCTGGTGGCGTTTGGCGGGCTATTTGCTACCTACAATTTCGATGTAGCGCCGATCGAGCCCCCCGGACCGATGTTGTCGATTACCGACAACTGCTAGATCCGCGCTTTGGACGACTCCACTTGCGGCCGACGCTCGTCATTAAAATAAATCATTTCTTTCAATCCGCTAGTCCATCAAAGCCGACGCTTCGGTACGTATCAAACCATCATACGGCTTCTCGGGCAGCGCCCCGTCTCTCTCTCTCTCTCTCTCTCTCTCTCTCTCTCTCGCAATATTCCCATCAGATCTTGGTGGGACGACCCGTACATTCACATCGCGGCAGAAATTAAGTTAAGGGCCTGAAAGCCGATTTCGTCAGCGGTCACCCCGTGGCAAATCGGCGAGGTTCGGGCGGTTCCTCCTGTGAGGCTAATACCAAGGCGCATTGATCAGAACCCATGCGCCCACTGACGCAGGCCGATCGACATGATGCGCCATGGCTGGTCAGCAAGCTTGTTCCAGGCGTGGCAGCAGTGCTCGACGATGTCGTCGTAGGATTTATAGATGCGGTTCGACAGCCAGTTATCGCGCATGAACTGCCACAGGTTCTCGACGGGGTTCAGCTCGGGGCAGCGGGGTGGTAGCGGCAGCAGCGTGATGTTGGAGGGGATGATCAGATCATTCGAGCCGTGCCATCCGGCCTGGTCGAGCAGGATTACGGCGTGCGCGCCAGGCGCGACATGGAAGGCGATCTCTTCTAGGTGCAAGCCCATCGCCTCGCTGTTGCAGTGGGGCATGACAATGCCGGCCGCCTTTCCTTCAGCCGGGCAGATGGCGCCAAAGATCCAGGCCGAGGCCCGGCGTTCCGAGGCTCTTTGCCGCCTCGACGCGGCCGTGCCCGGCGATGATCCGATCCTCCTCGTCGATCAGTATCGGGTTGGTGAATCCGAACTTCCTGATACTCCTGGCGATCTGGCCGATCTGCTTCTTGGAGTGGGTACGCGCGTTGCGCGCTGCATCATAATCGTTCTCCTTTGGTAGAGAGCGTCAGAACCACGTCCTGACCTTTCGCGCCTACCAACGTTTGACACCGGCACGATTTTTTTCAGATCATGCCGGGCGATATCAGCTTCCCTGCTGACTTGCCGCTTTTCCCTGCAATCGAAGGAGAGAATCCCTGCTGGCGAGACTAGGGAAATCTCTCTTCAGAATGGCAGATTTCCGCCATTTTCTTCGCATGAATGGCGACAATTTCCAGACGAAAATGCAGTTCACGGCAACATCAGGGAAATGCAGGGAAGAGACGGGTTCGCTCTGGAATGCGTCCTGCACCATTTTTAGCAGCCTGTGATGACGCGGAGCCGTCAGGCATAAGCCTCAAGCGATCGTCACCACCCGCGCCGAGCCTGTTCGGTCGAGCGGCTTTACCACGACCTTGTCTCCCATCCGGTCAAAGGCGATGTCGATCGATGCTTCGCCAATGCGCAGGCCATAGAGCCGCAGTTCGTCGAGGAATCGCGGCAGGGCTGGTTCGCGCAGGGAGATTTCAGGGCCTGCTACGTCGAAGCCGATACCCAGGCTCGACTGGATCAGTGACAGAGGCGCTGCGGCGGACCATGCCTGGGGGCTACAGGCCACGGGATAGAAGGTCGGTCCTTGCGCGCGGCGGCGGGGAAATCCGCAGAAAAGTTCCGGCAAGCGCATGAGGTCCACATATGTCGCGGCCGCGAAGAGGCCTTCGAATATCTGCGCTGCCTCACGCTTGTAGCCGTAGCGGGAGAAGCCCGCCGCGATGAGGGCATTGTCATGAGGCCAGATCGAGCCATTATGATAGCTCATTGGATTGTAGCGCGCTTCCGTCGATGCGATGGTGCGGACGCCCCATCCGGAAAAGGAGGCTGGCGCCATCAGCGTGCGCACCACCGATTCCACGCGCTCTTCCCGCGCGAGGCCGGTAAACAGCACATGCCCGGCATTGGAAGAACGAACGCGGCAGGGCTTTTTTTCTCCATCCAGCGCCAGCACATAGGTGCCAAGTTGCGGGTCGAAGAAGGCCGCATCGAAATGGTCGCGCAAATGGTCGGCGCGTAGTCCGTAGTCCGCCCCCCGTTGAGCATCGCCGATCGCCCGATGGATGGCTTCGGCGGCTCTCCAGGCGCCGTAGACATAGGCCTGGACCTCCGCGAGCGCGATGGGGCCGCGCGCGATCGAGCCATCCTCGTGGAAGATCGAGTCATGACTGTCCTTCCAGCCCTGATTGGTCAGGCCCTGATCGGTGAGCCGCCCATATTCCACGAAGCCGTCCCCATCGCGGTCGCCATACTGATCGACCCATTCGAGGGCTGCATCCAGATGCGGCAGCAGGCTGGTGATGAAGGGCTGGTCGCCTGTTCGTTCCAGATAAGCGCCAGCCAGCATGATGAACAATGGCGTTGAATCGATGCTGCCGTAATAATGGCGGAACGGCACTTCGCCCAGTTCCGCCATTTCGCCATGGCGGACTTCGTGCAGTATCTTCCCCGGCTCCGCGTCCGCTGCCGGGTCGAACGCGGTGGCCTGATGCTTCGCCAGATAGCCGAGCACGCCACGGCTGAGCGCTGGATCATACCAAAGTGTTTCGAGCGCGGTGATGATGGCGTCGCGGCCGAACACGGTGCTGAACCAGGGAATGCCCGCATAGGGATAGGGACCAAATTCGGTGTCCGTGGACAGCATGGTGATATCCGCAACGGACCTGCGCGTAACCTCATCGAACAGAGCATTTGATGAACGGACGGTCGCGCCGCGCGCCCTTGCCTGTTTCAGCGACTTCATGGATTCGCGAAGGGTTTTGAGGAACTGGCGTGAGAAGGGTTCTTGCGTCAATTCGACCCGTTCGCATGCAATGCGCATGTACAAGGTGCGCCGTTCGCCGGGCGGGACCATGACCTCGAACATGGCATGGCTTTCGGTGAGCTCTTGAGGCGCCGGATCAAAGCAGAGGTGGGTTTCGCGGGTCTTGGCGTCGCGGCCTTCATAGACGAGGAGAACGTCGGCGCTTCCCACGACAGGGGGCTTCATGATCCCCTTACGCAAGCGCGTCATGCCGCGGATCTCGAACAGATCGGCAAAATCGGCAGCGAAGCTCATCTCCACCTTCACCGTTCGAGCTTCGGTGTCGAAGTTGCGGATCGTGATCCGCTCATGGACGGCGGAGTCCCACAGGAACCTTGTGCGGCGCAGGTGGATAAGGTCATGTTCCACCGCGACCCTGCCATCGTCGCCTGAAAAATCGGGATTTGTGAGGTCGCAGGTCAGCATGGCGTTGTCGTCACGCAATGCGGAACTCAGCAATATGGGCCGGAGTCCGTTGATCGTCATATAGAGGTGCGACAGGTGCCGGGTGTCGCGGTGGTAAAGCCCTTCGGGACTCCCCGGTCCGGCAATCGCATCGCCGCTATGGTCGAAGACCGCGAAGCTGTCCCCATGCTTCAGCGTTCGGGGACGCCTTTCGTGGAGCGAAGCGGTGGCCGGGATAAAGAACTGGGTCTGCTGCTGGGACAGGGACTTCGCCGGTTCCGTGGCCAAGGCTTCTGGCTGCAACTGGCTCGCCGTCATGCGACTCTCCTTATCCGACGACCTGAAGGTGAAGCTCCGCTTCATCGCCGCGCTCGCGACGAAGCCGGGCGGCATCGGTGCGCGCGCCAGGCAGGCCGTGATAAAGCGAGACATAGTCGGCCGCCATCCGGTCTGCCGTGAAACGTGCGTCAAAGGCGGCGCGTACCCCGCGACGGTTGAGTTCGCCGAGCCGGGAAACGGCTTCGACGGCCTGATCCTCTGTATCGACGATGAAGCCCGACACGCCATGGTCGATAATTTCGGGAACCGATCCGCAGCGGAAGGCGATGACCGGGGTCGCGCAGGCCATTGCCTCGATCATCACGAGGCCAAATGGTTCGGGCCAGTCGATCGGGAAGAGGAGGGCGCTGGCGCCGCCGAGGAAATCAGCCTTCTGCGCTTCATTGATTTCGCCGACGAAATGAATGTTGGGATGAAGGTTGATAAGCGGCGCGATCTCCGCCTCCCAATATGCTTTGTCCACATTGTCGATCTTGGCGGCGATCTTGAGCGGCCTCCCGGAACGGGCGGCTATGCGAATGGCGCGGTCGGGCCGCTTTTCCGGCGATATTCGGCCGAGAAACGCAAGATAACCGTCATCGCTGTCGATTTTCGGCGGTAGAAGGTTCGCGGGAAGACCGTGATAGACAGTGCCTGCCCAGTTCACCGGGGGCATAGGCAGCCGTTGGTGGTCGGAAATGGAAACCAGGCTGTGATCACGGAAGGTCTGGTAGAAAGGGCGCAGGTCCGGCAGGTCCAGACGGCCGTGCAGCGTCGTGACGCATCGGCCGACGATGTCCTGCACCAGCGGCATGTGAACAAGGTCGATGTGGAAATGTAGCGCATCGAACTCATGGGCGCGCTGGCGCACCGCTTCCAGCAGCATCATGTGATAGGGAATGGCGTCGCGAACATGGGGGTTGAGGCGAAGCGCCATGTCCGTGACGGGCACCAGTTCCGCGCGCGTGACGGAATCGCCGCTGGCGAACAATGTCACGTCATGTCCTTGATCGACCAATGCTTCGGTTAGGTAGGAAACGATGCGCTCGGTTCCGCCGTACAGCTTCGGCGGTACGCTTTCGGCCAAGGGAGCGATTTGAGCGATTTTCATTCAGCAATCCTCATCATTGGCCATGAAGGCGCCAAAGGCGCGGGCGGCCGTTGACGAGGGTTAAAAGCCTGAGCGCCGGGCGAGTTGCATGCGCTGTTCAAACCATGATGGATTTTGGCGCGTAAAAATGCCTTGCCGCGCCGAAGCGTTTCCGCGTGTGCAGCAACAATTTGTAACATTCGGAAAATTTCAGAGACATTTGCCCCGCCTATGCCTTGGCAAGCGCTTCCTATGCCAAGGAGTTTCTTCGCATGCTTTCCATTTTCGCTTCCGCTGCCGTCATGGCCGTCGTCGCTCCGGTCCACAGTGCGGACATCAGCCATGCGTCCACAGCCTATCGGACGAGCTACGAAACGGTATCGACGGTTCATGTCCGACAGGTCGAATCGCGTTTCGCCAACCGTCCGACCACGCCCGTCTGCCGCTGGCAGGCCGAACTGGGCGTCAACCGCTCGGTGACGGCAGAAGGCAATGCGATTGCCGCGATGGGTAAGGCCATCCATCGCTTCACCCCGCTATCGGGTAGCTACGCCGGGAACTGTGCAAGCGCGCGGGGCCAGATCGACGCGGCAATCGGGCGCTACGCACGGGCGCGCGCTGGCGAGGCGCTGGCGGCGGCGCAGGGCGACAGCGCAGTTATCCAGGGTGAGCTTGATGGCCTTCGCAGCCTGTCAGTGAAGGGCGGATGAGTTCACCGCTGATCCTGATTGCCGAGGAAAAGCCCGAACAGCGCCAGCAGGTGCGCGAATATCTGGAGCAGAGCGGTTTTCGCGCGCTGCCCGCGGCGTCGGCATCCGACATCTGGAACGCGATCAAGACCGCGCCTGTGGGCGTGCTGGTGCTGGATGCGGCGCTGCGCGGTCCCGATGGCATGGACCTATGCCGTGACGTCCGGGAACGGAGCGACGTGCCGATCATATTGGTCGGCGCGGGCGGCAGCGAGGTCGACCGGGTGGTGGGGTTGGAACTGGGCGCCGACGATTATATGTCCAAGCCCTATTCGACCCGTGAACTGGCCGCCCGGCTTCGCGCGGTGCTGCGTCGCAGCAAAAAGGAGCGGCTGATCGGCCTGCGCGCCAGTACGCTCGCCCGGTTCGACGGGTGGCAGGTCGATTTCGCGCGGCGTGAAGTGAAGGACGAGGCCGACCAGCCGATTGAGCTTACCGCCGCCGAATTCGCACTGCTCCAGGTCATGCTGGAAAATCCGCAGACGGTGATCCCGCGCGCCAGGCTCATGGAATTGGCCGGTGTGCGCGATGCGCCATCGTCCGATCGCAGCATCGACGTGCTGGTCAGCCGGGTCCGGCGGAAGCTGAGCGTTGGTGGCAGGGCCGCGCCGATCGTCACCGTTCGGGGGGCGGGATATATGCTGAGCGCTGCTGTCGAGAGGCAGTGACGGCAGAAAAACCAGTCAGACACACTATTTAACAAAGCCGCTGCGACGCAGCAAAAGCGCATGCCTATCCTTCAAATAGCGCCGATCCGCCCCCCCCCCCGATCGGCAACCAAAAAGAAGGATAGAAGCCATGAACGAGCTTATCGGTCGCGTCTTCAGTTTCGAAAGCAAAGTCTTTCCCGACAAGAGCACGCTTTACAACCAGCTTGCCAATCACGGACAAAGCCCCAAGGCGCTGATGATTTCCTGCGCCGACTCCCGCATCGTGCCGGAACATATCATGCAGGCTGATCCGGGCGATCTGTTCGTATGCCGCAATGCGGGCAACATCGTGCCCCCGCACGCCAGCCAGCTGGGCGGCGTCACGGCGACGGTGGAATATGCCGTCATGGTTCTGGGCGTGCGCGACATTATCGTGTGCGGGCACAGCGATTGCGGCGCGATGAAGGCGCTGGCAACGGATGCCGACCTGACGTCGATGCCCAATGTTGCCGCATGGCTGCGTCACTCGCATGCCGCGCAGAAGGTGTGCCGTGAAAATTACCCGTCCGATCTGAGCGACGCGGAAAAGCTGCGCAACATGGCGCTGGAAAATGTCGTGGTGCAGTTGAACCACCTGCGCACCCATCCGTCGGTGGCGGCGGGCGTGGCGCGTGGGGAAATCGCGCTGCACGGCTGGTATGTCGATATTCATGCGGGCCAGGTTCTTGGGCTCGACGGGGAAACCGGCCGCTTCATGCCCATGCGCGAAGGTGATCCGCTTCCTGTCGCACAGGCGCAGGCGCGGCGCCTTGCTGGTGAAACCAGCATCGCAATGGCTGCGGAGTAAGCCTCATGCTGAAGGCTCTTTCCGGCGGCACGTTCAGCCGCGACTTCACCGCATCCATCGTCGTGTTCCTGGTCGCGATGCCCCTCTGCATGGGCATCGCGGTAGCCTCCGGCGTGCCGCCGGAGAAGGGGCTGATCACCGGTATCATCGGCGGCATCGTCGTCGGCCTGCTGGCCGGTTCTCCCTTGCAGGTCAGCGGCCCGGCGGCGGGCCTTGCGGTCATCGTCTTTGAAATCGTGCGCGAGCAGGGCCTGTCCGCATTGGGACCGATCCTGATTCTTGCCGGTGCGATTCAGGTCATTGCCGGATTGATGAGGGTCGGGGGCTGGTTTCGCGCCATTTCGCCCGCCGTCGTCCACGGCATGCTTGCGGGTATCGGCGTGCTGATCGTCGTAGGGCAGTTCCATGTCCTGTTCGATGACAAGCCGCTGTCCAGCGGCCTTGCGAACCTGATCGCGATGCCGGGCCAGCTTTTCGGCCTAAGCAATCAGGACGCAGCAACCGCCTTTGCCGTGGGTCTGGTCACGATCGGCGGCATGCTGGGTTGGGAAAAGATCCGCCCGGCCTCGATGAAGCTGCTGCCCGGCGCCCTTGTCGGCGTGGTTCTGGCGACGCTGGTGGCGTTTCTGTTCAGCCTGCCGGTGGCCCGCGTGGTGGTGCCGGAATCGATCGTCGCAGCGGTGACATTGCCGGGCGAAGGGCTGTTTCAGCAGTTGATGAACCCGACGGTCATCACGACGGCGATCGCGATCGCCTTCATCGCCAGTGCTGAAACATTGCTGTCGGCCGCTGCGGTGGACCGGATGCATGATGGCGTGCGGACCAACTATAATCGCGAATTGAGCGCGCAGGGCGTAGGCAATCTGCTGTGCGGCGTTGCGGGTGCTTTGCCGATGACCGGCGTTATCGTCCGCAGTTCCGCGAACGTCCAGGCGGGTGCCAAGACCCGCATGTCCGCTGTCTTGCACGGCATCTGGATACTCGGCTTCGTCGCGCTGCTGCCCTGGTTGCTGCGTGAGATTCCGATGGCGGCGCTGGCAGGCATCCTGGTCGTGACCGGCGTTCGATTGGTCAGCCTGGACCATGTGAAGCACCTGCTTCACCGTTATGGCCCGCTGCCTGCCGTGGTGTGGGCGGTGACGCTGATCATGGTGGTCACGATGGATCTGCTGACGGGCGTGCTGGTGGGTATTAGTCTGTCGCTGCTTGAACTGCTGCCCCATGCGCGCCGTCTGCGTCTGGGTCTGGACGAGGACCAGCGGGATGATGCGCATGAATTGGCACTGCATGGTACGGCCACATTCCTGACGCTTCCCAAATTGTCGGCAAAGCTGGAGTCGGTTCCCGCCGAACGTCCAGTCATCCTGAACGTCGAGCGGCTGCTCCATATCGACCATACCTGCGCCGAGATGGTGCGGGAATGGATAGACCGCCGCCGTGGCACCGGAGCCAGCGTCGAACTGGCGGGCGCAACCGGACGCCTGCGTAACCTCGCCGCCTGAACCTCCCCCCTCCATCAGGCGTCGTTAGCCGCCGCACCCCTTCCAGGTGCGGCGGCTTTTTCATGTCTGGATGTGATCAGGAAATCAAATAGACATGTTTGGAACGCCATCAGCAAATAACCGTGCCTTTGATGGCACGGCCTGAATGTCACCTTCGCACTTGCGGTAAAAGTCCATTCCCCTTCATCCGGACGCGCCCTAGCCTACTGTCAATCCGCCGGGATCCAGGGCATTCAGACCTTTGGGCCGGAGCGGACGCAGGACGGAACATTCTTACCGAAAAAGGGGAATGTTCATGAAAATCGCTAAGTTGCAGATGGCCTGTGCGGCTCTTGCCCTGTTGTCGAGCGCTCCGGCCTTCGCTCAGGAAGAGGCCGAAGGTCCCGTCACCGTTTCGGGCAGCGTTGCGCTGGTTTCCGATTATCGCTTCCGTGGCGTGTCGCAGAGCGACAAGGGCATGGCCATTCAGGGCGGCATCACAGCCACCCATGAAAGCGGCGCCTATGTCGGCACCTGGGCTTCGAACCTTTCCGGCTGGGGCCAGTTCGGCGGTTCCAACATGGAACTCGATCTGTTCGCTGGCTATGCCATCCCGCTGGGCAGCGCGACGCTGGACGTCGGCCTGACCTGGTACATGTATCCGTCGGGCGCGGACAAGACCGACTTCGCTGAGCCTTATGTGAAGCTTTCGAGCCAGCTTGGCCCGGTCAAGGGTCTGCTGGGCGTCGCCTATGCGCCCAAGCAGCAGGCGCTGGGCAATTGGTGCAGCGACGCGGCATGCACGGTCGCTGATCCGGGCGACAAGGAAGACAATCTGTACATCTGGGGCGACGTTAGCGGCGCAGTGCCGGGCACGCCGGTTACGCTGAAGGCGCATCTGGGCTATTCGGACGGCAACCCCGGCCTTGGTCCGAACGGCACGTCGATCGCGCCCACGGGCAAGTATCTCGACTGGCTGGTCGGCGCGGACGTCGCGATCCCCGGCACGCCGCTGACGCTCGGCGTCGCCTATGTCGATACCGACATCAAGCGTTCGGAAGAAAATTACATCCGCCCGAACTTCATGGTTCAGGACGGTGACAATTTCGGCAAGTCGATCGCGCGCAGCCAGGTGGTATTCTCCCTGTCGGCCGCTTTCTGACGCAAATCATGCCGGGCCTTTCACGAGGCCCGGCATGGCATTCTTGCTCGTAATGGGGGCGAAATTGTCCCTGTCATGACAAATTGTTGCTGGACCTGTTTCCGAGGGTTTCTGCGGTAACGTCCGGTTGACCCTGTTGGCAGCCGCCCCTACTTCAGGCGCTATGAGCCGTTTTAGTCGCGCAACATTTCCGGCATGACCGCCCCCACGATCATACTTGTCGAGGACGATCCGCCGCTGCGCACGCTGACCGCGCGCGCTCTTCAGGAACATGGCTATCAGGTGCGGCCTGCTTCTTCGGGGCCGGAAATGTGGGTGGCCTTTGACGGTGGGCCGGTTGATCTGGTCGTGCTGGACGTGATGCTGCCGGGCACCAATGGCATCGACCTGTGTCGCCAGATCCGCCGCAAGAGCGACGTCCCGATCATCTTCATCAGCGCGAAGGGCAGCGAGACCGATCGGATCGTGGGTCTGGAGCTGGGCGCGGACGATTATCTGCCCAAGCCGTTTGGCACGCGCGAACTGATCGCGCGGATACGGGCTATCCTGCGCCGTGTGGGCGTGGAGCGGGGGCCGGACGAACATCGGGAGAATGAGGCGCGTTTCGACGGCTGGGTCGTCAACTTCCCGCGTCGGGAGCTGCGGTCGCCCACCGGCGCGATCGTCGATCTGACGGGTGCGGAGTTCGACCTGCTCGGCTCCTTCCTCAGCCACCCGCAGCGGGTCATCGCACGCGAGCGGCTGATCGAATTGTCGCGCACGCGCATGGGTGACAGCTCTGATCGCAGCATCGATGTGCTGGTCAGCCGGTTGCGGCGCAAGCTGTCGACCGAAGGCGCGGCGGCGCCGATCACGACCGTGCGCGGCGTGGGGTATATGTTCAACGCGGAAGTCAGCCGGGCTTGAGCTTGCATATGAGCCGGTCGCTGGGTCTGGTCGGCCGGCTGCTGGCGATCCTGCTGCTGGCGCTCACGCTGGAATTTGCGGTGGGCACGCTGATTTATGAGCGGGCTGGCCATCTTTCCTTGCAGGATGACGAGGCGCGGCGGTTGGCCGAGCATCTGGTGATCGCGCGCAAGCTGGTGACGGAGCAGCCGCCGAACGACCGGCATGCGATGGCGATCCAGCTTACCACCGACCGCTATGACATTCATTGGACGCCTGCATCGCCACCGCCGCCCACGTTGGCACCGGAATTGCAGCGGATGCGGCGGCAGATCATTGCCTGGGAGCCGAGCCTGGAACAGTCCGGTCTCTGGCTGCGCCTTGCGTCGCCCGGCGGGCGGGGGTCGCAGATCAATGGCGGCTTGCAGTTGCCCGATCGCAGCTGGCTCTATTTCGGGATGCGGCATAGCGGGGGGCAGTGGACCTTTACCATCGGGCGGATGGGGCTGGCGCTCATTCCGCTGGTGGCGCTGATGGTGGCTGGGGGCATGCTGATCCGGCGGACGCTGGCGCCGCTCAAGGACCTGACCAAGGCGACCGAGCATATTGGCCTGAGCGATGAGGTCGTCGTCGCGGAAAGCGGGACCAGCGATGTGCGGGACCTGATCCGTGCGTTCAATGCGATGCAGACGCGTATACATCGCCTGATCACCGAGCGCACCGAAACGCTGGCCGCCGTCGGGCATGACTTGCGCACGCCACTGGCCCGCTTGCAGCTTCGGCTGGAGGGAATTCGCGATGCGGAAGCGCGTGATGCGATGGCCGGCGACCTTGGCGAAATGGGGGCGATGATCGACTCGCTGCTCGCCTTCCTGGGCGGCGAAAAAAATGGCGAGCCGCCTGTGCGCGCGGACGTGGCGGTCGCGGTCGCGACGGTGGTGGATAGCTTTCAGGATCAAGGGGCCGATGTAAGCTATGAGGGGCCGGATCATCTGGAAATGGATGTGCGGCCGATGCTGTTGCGCCGCGCGGTCATCAATCTGGTCGAAAACGCGCTCCATTATGGCCAGCGGGCCTATGTCAGCGTCGAGCGCCGTGACGGGGAGGCGCTGATCCGGGTGGAGGATGATGGTCCGGGCATCCCGGAGGACAAGCTGGAGGAGGTGTTGAAGCCCTTTTTCAGACTCGATGAGGCGCGGGGGCGTTATACTCGGGGCTTGGGACTTGGCCTCGCGATCGTGGCGAAGGCGGTCGATCAGGAAGGCGGTAGGCTAGTTCTGGAAAACCGGCTCGAAGGCGGGTTGAGTGTGGAAATCCGCCTGCATATAGCTGGTGCAGGCCCTATCCGCTGAAACCGGGCCGAGGCTTCCGGTTAAAAAGAAACATCGCGAGGCCAAGCAAAACTCGTTTACCGGATCGGCTGGTGGCGGTCTATGCCAGCTGCTGTTGAACAAGAGGCGCATATGACCGCAGAAGGCGAAAGCGAAGATCAGCTTCTGGAAGGCTATTGGGACCTGGATCGGCTGGTGAGCGATCTTGGGAAGGTTCGCACAGGCTGGCGCGCGGCGCAGCAGCATCATGCCGAATATGGCGCGGAGGGTTTTCCGTCACGGGCCAATCTCACCAAGATCATGACGTCGCTATGCGGCGCGCTGTTTCCGTTGCGCCTTGGTCCGAGCTTCATTCGCACCCATAATGAAGACGCCTTTGTAGCGCAGACGTTGCAGACGGCGCTCAGCCGCCTCTACGGCCAGATACGCCTTGAGCTTCTCTACAATATGCACGGCAGACCGCCCGCCGAAATCGATGGCGAAGCCGCGCGCATCATCGGCAACTTTGCCCAAAGCCTGCCTGGCTTGCGCGACATGCTCGATTCCGATGTCGAAGCGGCATTTCTGGGCGATCCCGCCGCGCGTAGCGTGGACGAGGTGCTGATCTGCTATCCATCGATGCTGGCGATCATCCACCATCGGCTTGCCCATCGCCTCTATGATCTGGGCGCGCCGCTGGTCGCCCGTATCATCTCCGAGATTGCCCATTCGCGCACGGGTATCGACATTCATCCGGGTGCAACGATCGGGCGCAGTTTCTTCGTCGATCATGGCACCGGCGTCGTAATCGGCGAAACGGCCATAGTGGGTGACAGGGTGCGGCTGTATCAGGGTGTGACGCTGGGCGCGCGCAGCTTTCCTGCCGATGAGAGGGGCGCTTTGGCCAAGGCGATCCCCCGGCACCCGATCATCGAGGATGACGTGGTGATTTATGCGGGCGCTACCATTCTGGGCCGCATCATCATCGGCAGCCGGTCAGTGATCGGCGGCAATGTCTGGCTGACCGACAGTGTTCCGGCGAACAGCAATGTGCGTCAGGCAAAGGCGCAATATGAGGTCACGAGCCGGGTCGAAGTGTCCGCGCCGCACCGCGTTCACTCCCTGATGGACGCGGAACGGGACGGCTTTGCGGAGAATATTTGACCCTTAATTCGCCGCGCAGCTGTCGCCTTGGCCTGCGATCAGGTCGAGGCACCTGCCGTCTATCTCATTGCGGGCAACGGGCAGACGAATGAGCGCCGCCAGCGTCGGCATGATGTCAGCCGTTTCGACGCCGAGCGGCTGTTCGAAATGCTGCATGCCCTTGCGCCAGAAGAGGATCGGTACGCGTCGATCCGTGTCCCAGGGGGAGCCATGCGTTGCGACTGCGCCGTACGCAGGATTAGCGATGGGCGTTACGCATGGTTTCAGCAGCAGGACGAGGTCGCCCGAGCGTTCGGGATCGAAGCTGGCCCGAACTTCCTGAAGCAGGCTCCAGCTTTCCGGCGGACCTGAAGGAGACGGCGCGGCGGCGATCTGCGTCTTGGTAAAGACGGTTTCGACCTGCGGATGGGCGCGCAACAGCGCGAGCGTGGCGGCTTCCACCTTGGCGCGTTGGGCGCGGGTGAGATTGCGGTCGAAATAAAGGTCGCCGGACGGGCCATCGCCCTGGATCAAGCCCTTGCCGTTTACGCCGGTGCGGGAGGCCACGGCTTCTGAAAGCGCGCGGGGCATGAGCGCCGGATCGACGCGCTGCTCCATTGGCATCGCATTTTGCTGATGGCGTTCCGGTAGGTCGTGGCCGCCATGATCCGCGGTGAGCATCACGACATAATCGATGCCCTGCTTGTCGAGCCGGTCGAAGAAAGCGCCCAGTTCGCGGTCTAGCCGATCGATCTGGATGCAGCTTTCGGTTCCTTCTGTTCCATAGGCGTGGCCGATGACGTCGGTCGCCGACAGGCCGATGGAAATGAGGTCGGTTTGAGCCTGCTTGCCAAGGCTCATGCTTTCGATGGCGGCAGCGGCGAACGCCAGGGTCATGGCATCCTGCTCCGGCGACGCACGGAATGCGCCGAATTGACCGGCGGGCCTTGCGAAGCGGCCGGTGCCTACGACCCGCGTGCCAGCGTTCACGGGAAAATCCTTGGCGGCGCATTGCGGGGGCAGGTCAAAACCGGCATTGGGCTGGGCGAGCCGCTGTTCGAACACTGCGTTCACCCGTGCGACCAGCGGAGGCGTTGGCGTGCCGGGATAGCTGACATAGCCCTTCGGCCCCAGCCACCAGACTTGATCCGCCTTTGCGCCGCCCATCATGATGGCCGCGCGATCCTTTCCGGCGATGGCCACGTTGCGGACGGCGGGATTGGTTGCCTTCATGCGTTCGCCGAGTGTGGGCACGCGCAGATGGACGGGGGAGGGGATATATTTGGAGCTGCTGCTATCCGGCTGCTTCTCATCCTCCGCGCAGTAGATTGTTTTATCGGGTCGGGCGGCGTTCTGATCGATCCAGCTATTGGCGATGATGCCGGTGCGTGATGGTCGGCTGCCGGTCAGGATGGTGCTGTGGCCCGGACAGGTTTCGGTTGCGGCGTGGCTTTGATATCCGCGCGGAAACACGGCGCCTTCGCCCAGGCGCTTGAGGCCGCCGCTATAATAGGGGCGATACTCGCTGAAGAGATCGGCTGAAAACTGATCGACCGAGATAGAGACGATCAGCTTTGGCGGCGCGTCGGTGGGGGTAGGCGTTGCGGTAGGTTGAGCCAGCGCGGGCAAGGGCGCCAGTAACAGGAGGGTATGAAGCGTTTTCCTGAACATCTTTTCCGATCCCTTCTGTGCCTTGACGGCGCAACCATGCCGACCTAGCCCGCTGTAATCCACGCGAACAGAGGCCCGATGCGGATTTTCCATGTCCTCCTGATGACGCTGGCGCTGTTTATCGCGCCTGTTGCCAGCGCCCAGGGCGCATTCGGATCGGGTGCGCCGCATATCGCCGTGCAGTTGGTCGCCGAAAGCGACGCGCCTGCTCCGGGACGGACCAGCAACATCGCCTTTGCGATGGCGCCGGAGCCCGGCTGGCATGGCTATTGGCAGAATCCAGGTGATGCGGGGCTGGGCATGACCGTGAAATGGGTGCTGCCCAAGGGCGTGAGCATTGGGGCGTTGCGCTATCCGGTGCCCGAGACGCTGCTCATTTCCGGCCTCATGAACCATGTCTATGAGGGGCCTTATGCGCTTCTCGCGCCCTTGAATGTCGCGCCTGAGGTGGCGAAGGGAACGCGCCTGCCGATCCGTGGGAAGGCGGAGTGGCTGGCTTGCACAGACAAGATTTGCGTGCCTGAAAGTGCCGATATCGCACTGGATCTGGTCGCGGGCGATGGTCTGGTGTCGCCCGCCATTCAGGCTCGGTTCGACGGCTGGCGGGCGCATTTGCCGCGCCCGCTTGGGAGTGAGGCGAGTTACGCAATTGCTGATGGCAAGCTGCGGATGTCGATCCCTTTTCCCGGTGAAGCTGCGGCGTCTGACGTGCATCTCTTTCCACTGGAAGAAGGGGTTGTCCGTTATGCCGCGCCTCAATCGGTCCATCGTCAGGGGGACCGGCTACTGATCGAAACCGATGCCGGGCAGGGATTTAAAGGGAATGCCGTTCAGGCGGTCCTGCGCACCGGCAACCATGTCGGCTTTCTGCTGACTGCTCGTCCCGGCGCGGTTGTTGGGGCGAGTTCAAGCCTGCTGCGCACGGCGTTGATCGCGCTTGGCGGGGCGATATTGGGCGGGCTGTTGCTCAACATCATGCCGTGCGTCTTTCCGATATTGGGGCTGAAGGCGCTCAAGCTGGCGCACGCGGGCGGTGATGAGGCTACGGTGCGGCGGGAGGCGCTTGCCTATGGCGCTGGCGTTATCCTCACCTGTTTGGTGCTGGGCGGGTTGCTGCTGGCGATCCGGTCAGCGGGGGTGGCGGTGGGTTGGGCGTTTCAGTTGCAGGACCCGCGCGTCATTTTGCTGCTGCTGCTGCTGGTGACGGCGGTCGCCTTCAACCTTGCGGGGTTGTTTGAACTGAGCGCTTTTGGTGGTGGGGAGAAGCTTGCGGGGAAGGCGGGCATTGCGGGTTCCTTCTGGACCGGCGCTTTGGTTGCTTTCGTCGCTACGCCTTGCACGGGGCCGTTCATGGGCGTGGCGATGGGGGCGGCGCTGGTGCTGCCGGTCGCGGCGGCTCTTGCGGTCTTTGCCGGGTTGGGTTTGGGCCTTGCTCTGCCCTTTCTGTTGCTCGCTTATATACCGGCTCTTCGCGGGCGTTTGCCACGGCCGGGGGCGTGGATGGGAACTTTCCAGCGAATATTGTCGATCCCGATGTTCCTGACCGCGCTGGGGCTGGGTTGGCTGCTGGGGCAACAGCGCGGCGTGCCGGGGATGACGATCGGTCTGGGCGCGGCGTTGCTGCTGGCGCTGCTGCTATGGTGGCTGGGGGAGCGTCAGCATCGCGGCAAGCGGGGCGGGCTGATCGTTGTGCTGGGTGCTGCGCTGCTGCTCGGCGCCGGGATGGTGATGCTGCCTGCGCGTAGGGCTGGTGCTGCGCAGGTTCAGGATGGCGTTGTGGCTTTTGACGAGGCGCGGCTTGCCGGGCTGCGCGCCGCTGGAAAGCCGGTATTCCTCTATTTCACCGCCGACTGGTGCCTGACCTGCAAGGCCAATGAGGCTGCCGCCATCGACCGTGCCGAAACGCGGGACGCTTTCGCCAAGGCTGGCGTGACGGTGATGGTGGGTGATTGGACGAGTGCGGACCCGGCCATCACCCGCTTTCTGGAAGCGCAGGGACGATCGGGCGTGCCGCTCTACCTCTGGTATGCTCCGGGAAAGTCGGCTGAAGTGCTGCCGCAGTTGCTGACGGTGTCCACGCTGACGGCGCTGGTGCGCTGATGGCGAAGCTGCGTGCGGATCAGTTGCTGGTCGATTGCGGGCTGGCCGAGAGCCGGGCGCGCGCGCAGGCGCTCATCCTCGCGGGCCTTGTCTTTCTGGGCGACAGGAAGATCGAGAAGGCGGGGCAGCAGGTCGCGGAGGATGCCGCGCTGGAGGTGAAGGGTCGCGATCATCCGTGGGTGTCGCGTGGGGGCATAAAGCTGGCCCACGGCATTGATCATTTCGCGCTGGACGTGACTGGCATGACCGCGATCGATGTCGGGAGTTCGACCGGCGGCTTTACCGATGTGCTGCTGACCAACGGCGCGGCGCGGGTCTATGCGGTGGACAGCGGGACGAACCAGCTTGCCTGGAAGCTGCGATCCGACCCGCGCGTGATCGTGCATGAGCAAACGAGCGCGCGCATATTGACCGCCGAACATGTGCCGGAGCCGGTCGATATCATCGTGTGCGATGCCAGCTTCATATCGCTGGCGAAGGTGCTGGACCGGCCGCTGAGTTTTGCTCGGCCGGGCGCGCATCTCGTTGCCCTCATCAAGCCGCAGTTCGAGGCTGGTCGGGAAGAGGTCGGGAAGGGCGGCGTGGTGCGCGATCCCACCATCCATGCCCGCGTCTGCGAGGAAGTCAGCCAGTGGCTGACGGTGAAGGGCTGGACAGTACTGGGCGTGACGCCAAGCCCCATCACCGGCCCCCAAGGCAATGTCGAGTTTCTCATCGGCGCGCGGCTGGACGGCTAGGCGCGGGCTTGCTCATAGCCCGGCAGGCGTTTGATTTTGTGACAGATGCCGGTCTTCCACCTCTATTCGCGGTTGCGGGATGAAGTGTTTCACCGCAAACCGGTCACTGGCGGCTTGACAAGGCCCGGACTGATTCGCCCGAGGCCGCCGAGTGAGGATTAGTGGAGCTGCGCCGACGATGAACGAAATCGCGTCCCCCGGTCAGTTGCGTCTGGCCTATCTGCGCTGGGCGCTGGTCACGGTTCCGGCGATCGTGTTCCTGGGCTTCCTGTCGGGCAAGCTGGCCAATAGCGGATATGGCAATCGCTGGTTCGACGCGCTGGTGAAGCCCGACTTCATGCCGCCCGGCTGGGCTTTTGGCGTCGCCTGGACGATCCTTTACATCCTGATGGGGCTTGCCCTGGCCATCGTCATTCATGCGCGGGGAGCGCGGGGCAGGGGGGTGGCCATCATCCTGTTCCTGATCCAGCTGGCGCTAAACCTCGTCTGGTCGCCGCTTTTCTTCCGCGCGCATCAGGTCGATAATGCGCTTGGGTTGATCATTGTCCTTTTCGTCGCCGTGGCTGTGACCGCATGGCTGTTCTGGCGCATCAGGCGGGTCGCGGGGCTGCTGCTGCTGCCTTATCTGGCATGGCTGGGCTTTGCATCGGCGCTGAATTATGAGATCGGGCGCCTCAACCCGGATGCTGAGACCCTTGTCGCGCCCGCGCTCAAGACCCAGATATGACATCATCGTGGCGCACATTCGCGCGCCAGCAAACAAGGACATTCAGACCATGCAGAGCGAAAACCGCTTTTTCGACGACCTTGCCAAGCTGGTGAACGGCGCTGCGGGAACAGTCGCTGGCATGAGCCGGGAATTTGAAACCAACGCCCGCGAAAAGGCCAAGCAGTGGATCGGCGGCGTGGATTTCGTGAGCCGCGAAGAATTCGATGCCGTGAAGGCGCTGGCGGCGGCGGCCCGTGAAGAGGTTGAATTGCTGAAGGCCCGGATCGACGCGCTGGAAGGCCGGTCGGGTGAACCGGTGACAAAGACCGTCCGCTCACCAAAGCCCAAGGCAGGCGACGCGGAATAAGCAGGCTTTGCCGCCTGTCCGTTGGTTTTCTGCAACGATCGCCTATTTTGATGCGTTTCCCTCAGTCGGTGGTTTCCTTGCCGCCGGGAAATGCTCTATGGCCAGCCAATGATGGACAGCGACGAATTTGAAAATGGCGGCCAGGAGGCCGCGCCGATCGATATGCTGGCCGCCTATTTCGAAGCGAATGGGTGGAGTTTCGATCAGGTCGGCGAAGATGAAATCGTCGCCAGCACGCAGGGTAGCTGGGCGCAATATGAGCTGCGCGGCATCTGGCGCGATGAAGATCAGGTGCTGCAACTGCTCGCCCTGCCCGACATCCGCGTGACGGAGGAGAAGCGGGCGACGATTTACGAAACGCTGGGCCTGATCAATGAGCAGCTTTGGCTCGGACATTTCGAGCTTTGGTCTTCCAGTGGCATTGTGTTGTTCCGGCACGGCGCTTTGCTGGGCGCGGGAGGCGTGTTGACGCTGGATCAGGCGCAGATACTGGTTGAGACCGCGATTGACGAATGCGAGCGCTTCTACCCGGTGTTCCAGTTCGTCCTGTGGGGCGGCAAGAGTCCGACGGAGGCGATTTCAGCCAGCCTGATCGAGACGCGCGGCGAAGCCTGAGGATTGTCCATGACGGAACCTTGGCCCGCGCACCTGTTCATGGTCGGCTGCGGCAATATGGCTGGGCAAATGCTCGCCCGATGGTTGGCATGCGGCATTGATCCGGCGAGCGTCACCGTGTTGCGCCCGAGCGGCCGTGCTGTCGCGGACGGGGTGCGGGTGGTGACGGGCTATCCTGCATCGCTGCCCGCTCACGCGACAGTACTGTTGGGCATGAAGCCCTATCAGCTTGACGATGTAGCAGCGTCGCTTGCGCCTCTTTGCGCGGCTGATACGCGCATTGTCTCTATATTGGCCGGGACGCCGGTTGCGGATCTGCGTAAGCGTTTCCCGGTGGCCCAGGACATCGTCCGGGCGATGCCTAACCTGCCTGTCGCCTTGGGGCAGGGCGTCACTGGACTGTATGCCGACGACAAGGTGTCTCACTCAGCCCGCAGCGAAGTGGACGCGCTCATTACGCCATTAGGTGCCGCCGAGTGGATCGAAGACGAAGGCCAGTTCAACGCGCTGACGGCCCTGTCAGGCTGTGGACCCGCCTTCTTGTTCCGCTTCATCGATGCGTTCGCGCGCGCAGGGGAGGCGATCGGGCTTTCGGCCGATCAGGCTGCGAGGATGGCGCTCGCCACCGTCCAAGGTTCTGCGAGCCTTGCTGCCCAAGCAAGCGAAAGCCCCGCGATATTGGCCGACCGCGTGGCTAGCCCCGGCGGGATGACGCGCGAAGGGCTGAACGTCCTCGACGCGGACGACCGGCTGTTGAAACTCCTTACCGACACCTTGGCTGCCGCCCGCGACCGTGGCGAGGAAATCGCCCGCGCGCGCTGATCCACGGTTCCGATCCGATGGCGGCGCGTTTAGACTGAATGCACGTGCCTAAGTTGGGAGTTCGCCATGCTGGCTGTGAATACGCCGATCCTGGTTCTCACCACGGGCGGGACAATCGACAAAATCTATTTCGATGCCTTGTCGGATTATAAGGTCGGTGAAAGCGTCGTCGCGAAACTGTTGCAGATAGGCGGGGTGAAGCGTCCCTTTCGCATAGAAGAGGTGACGCGCAAGGATAGTCTGGAACTGGATGACGCTGATCGGGCGCTGATCCGCGAGCGGGTTCTTTCAGCGGCGGAAAGCCATATTGTCATCACCCATGGCACGGATACCATGACGGACACGGCCAAGGCGCTTGAGGGCGTGCAGGGCAAGACGATCGTGCTTGTCGGCGCGCTCGCCCCCGCACGCTTTGGTGAAAGCGACGCGAGCTTCAACCTCGGCATGGCGTTCGCGACGGCTCAGATTGCCGACCCCGGTATTTACATCAGCATGAGCGGATCGGTGTTTCGGGCGGATCAGGTCGTCAAGGATCGAGCAAAAGGGGCCTTCGTCTCGCGATAAGCATCGACATCCGCATCAGCTTTGCGGTGCCTTCTGCCAGTGTCGTGGAAGCGATCCGATGTTGGTTCCATGGTTTGAGCAGCGACGGCAGAGTGATTGGCTTTTTCACGCGAAGGCGCAGAGACGCGGAGGATTGCTGCGGACGCTTACCGTATCAGGCGGGATGGGCGCTGGAGTGAAGCCGTTGTTTTAATTTCATCTTCGCGTCTCCGCGTGAATATCATTCGCGCAGAGCCGCGGAGCCCGCAGAGGCTCAGAGCGCGCGCGGGAATGCAGATTTCTCTGCGCCTTCTGCGGCCTCTGCGCGAGAATAGACTGTCGTCGCGCCGGCTGAGGATGATGCAGGAACCGCCTCCGCCATTGCGCATTATTCGTGCGGGTGGCGTAACGATGAGGAGGATATCCATGGCTGATTATCAGGAGCGTCCAGCGACGACGACGATAGTTGAACGGCGCAGCGGTGGCGGCACGGCGATTGCGGTGCTGTTGCTGGTAGTGGTGGTGGCGATTGCCGCCTTTTTCCTGATCAGTAGCCAGACGCGCAAGGATAGCGCGGTTGAGAGCGCTGCCACGCAGGTCGGCCAAGCGGCGAGCGATGTTGGAAGCGCTGCAAAGGACGCAGCCGACAGCGCGAAGGGTGAATAAGCAGGAACGGCTTTCGCAAAAGCTGTCGCCCGGACGTGGCATGCATAAAAAAGGGCGCTCCCAATCGGAGCGCCCTTTCTAAATCCATTTACCTGCCGTTGTCGGCTCGGTTGAATTCAGATCAGCCTTCCACCTTGGCATATTTCGGTGCGGCTTCATTCAGGATGCGCAGGATCTTCTTGAGAGCGCTGGGCTCATCCGTTTCTTCCATTGCGGCGAGTTCGCGAGCGAGGCGGCTGGAAGCGGCCTCGAAAATCTGCCGTTCGGAATAGCTCTGCTCCGGCTGGTCGTCGGCGCGGAACAGATCGCGGGTCACCTCGGCGATCGACACCAGGTCGCCCGAATTGATCTTCGCTTCATATTCCTGCGCGCGGCGCGACCACATGGTGCGCTTGACCTTCGGCTTGCCCTTGAGCGTTTCGATGGCCTCTTCCAGGGTCTTGTTCGACGACAGCTTGCGCATGCCGACGCCTTCGGCCTTGTTGGTCGGCACGCGGAGCGTCATGCGCTCCTTTTCGAACCGGAGCACGTAAAGCTCCAATTCCATGCCCGCGATCTGCTCCTTTTGCAGCTCGACCACCCGGCCAACACCGTGCTTGGGGTAAACAACATAATCACCAACGTCAAAGGACAGCGCCTTGGCAGCCATTTGAAACCTTTCTAATTCTACCGGAGACGGATATCGCCGCGTCACAGATACGCAGAGTAGCACAAGCCGAGGATTCCACGGCGCCACCGTCAGGACATGAGCAAATACTCCAGGACGGAATGCGACCGTTTCCGCCTCTTGACCCTTATTTAGCAGATTCGTAACAAAATTGCCACCCCCAGACGCAAAATCCGGGAGTGAGCCTCATGCCGAAACGCTAGGGGTAGTTCGTCAGCAACGATCTGGCATCAATATGATGATCGGAAACGATGGACCTTCAGCATCTGGACGCGCCGTCCTGCTCGTCGGTCGAAGGGTGCGATCAGCTGCCAGAGCCGGGCTCGGGCGAGAAGAACTTCTCCAGCTTGTTCTCGACGCCCTTCATATCATCGGCGTCGGCAGGGGCGTCGCCCTTGACGGTGATGTTGGGCCATTCAGCCGAGAATTTGGTGTTGAGTTCCAGCCACTTCTCCAGGCCATTCTCCGTATCGGGCAGAATGGCTTCGGCAGGGCATTCAGGTTCGCACACGCCGCAATCGATGCATTCGTTGGGATTGATGACCAACATGTTCTCGCCCTCGTAGAAACAATCGACGGGGCAGACCTCGACGCAATCCATATATTTGCAGCGGATGCAGTTGTCGGTCACGACATAGGTCATGGATCAGCACTCTATAGGGGTTCGACAGCGGCGGCCCTGCTATGCTCGGCGCGCGCGAAGGTCAATGAGGATATTTTTGTCTCCCTAATCGCCCAGCTTCAGTTCCTCATAACATGTCTGAGCTTCTGGCGCTGGTCCCCTGCGTCCCGGAAGCTCCACGACACGGACCACGCGTACCCCGCTGGGGTGGGGAAATGTGATGAGATCGCCCGCGCGCACGGGCGAATGGGCGCGCTCGATGCGGCGGCCATTCAGGCGGATATGACCCTCTTCGGCCAACTTCTGCGCCACCGACCGGCTTTTGGCGAGCCGGGCGAACCACAGGAATTTGTCGATGCGCAGGCTCGGTCCATGATTACCGAGGGGCGCGCCTTCAGCCATTGCGGCCAAGAAGCTCCGCCAGGCCCGCAAAGGCATTGTTGCTCACTGGAGCCGCCGCGCCGGTCGAAGCGGGGCGGGAAGGCGCGCCACGCGCAGGAGCGCTGCGCCGGTTAGGCCCACGGGCGTGCTGTTGATCGGGCCGCGCCTTCTGCCGGCCACGGAAGGTCCAGTTCGCGCCGCCTTCCGTGGCTGCCTCGACAGGGCGGAACCCAGCCAGGCGCATCAGTTGCAGGAAAGCGGGTTCGTTGAGGCCCAGCGAGACGATCTGCGGGCTTTGCGCGGTGAAGGCCTCGCCCTTCGCGATCGCTTCATGGGCGGCGCGGGCCATGCGTTCCGCCATGTCGATTCGCAGCATCTGATCGTCGAAGCCGCGGAAGCCAGCGATGCGGGCACCCATCTGTTCCGCCTTTTCACCCGTCGGGATGAGCGTCAGGCCGGGCAGGGGCAGGGGAAGGCATGGTTTGGCGATGCGTGCCGCCAGCAGCGCCGCGCGCCATCGTGCCGCTCCGGGTTTCAGAAGGCCCGGATGATAGATGTCGAGCACCCCGATATCGATGCCCGCACGACGCAGAAGGTGACGTTGGTCCTTGTCCAGATGGTCAAGCGCCGAATCGAGATCGATCCTCGCCATGACGCCGCCAGCGTCGGCCAGTTGGGCGAACACCGCCCGTACCACCGCAGGAACCGCCGGATCGGCCGCGCTGGCCGCCATCTTCACGAGGGGCAGAAGATGCTTTTCCTTTTGCGCCTCCATCCAGCTTGTGAGGCGCGTGAGCACCTGCTTCTGCACATCCTGGCCAAGCGCCAGAAGGCCGCGATCAAGCCGGATTTCCGGCGCCTGCAGCGACGGGCCAACGAGCAGCGCCGCCACGGCATTGCCCTGCCAACCGATACCCGGCGCCTGTCCCGGCTCGTCCATCAGCACGAAATCAGTGTCGGGCGCGCCCAGCAATTCGTCAGCCTTCACTCGTAATATCCTTCCAAGACGGCGTTCCGCCGCCGCCAGCAGCATCTTTCTATCCTGATGCCGCGTAGCCGGATCGACCGAGAAACGAAATCCGTCAAGTCGCCCGATCGTCTCACCATCGACGCAGACCGTCCCGTCCTGCTCCACATCGACGGGCAAATTGCTGGCGTCCTGCCCCATGTCGCGCAACAGTATAGCGGTGCGGCGGTCGACAAAACGCTGTGTCAGCGCCGTATGCAAGGCGTCGGAAAGCCTTTCCTCCAGAGCGCGCGTCCGCTCTGCCATCTCTGCCGGATGGGCCAGCCAGTCGGGGCGATGAGCGATATAGGACCAGGTGCGGGCGGCGGCGATCCGCCCTGACAGCGTGTCGATGTCGCCCTGCACCGAATCGAGGCGCGCCAGCTGCTGGGCGAACCAGTCGCGTGGGATGTGGCCGTGGCCTTCGGACAGGAAACGCCAGATGCGGCTCACGGTGCGCGTATGATGTTCCGCACCCAGTTTCTGGAAATCGGGCAGTCCGCATGCGGCCCACAGCCTTTCGACGGCCTTCTTCCCCTTGACCCGGTCGATGACCAGCGGATCGTCGGACAGTCGCCGCAGCACCGCCAGGTCCACCGCTTCGGGCGCCGCCCGCAACTCGTCACGATCAGGCCGCGTCTCCAACTCCATGATGAGGCGGCTGACGCTGTCCATGCGCGGCTGCCCTTCGCGCCAGAAGAGCTGCTCCACAGGTGGAAAGCGATGCGCTTCGATCGCCTCTATCTCTTCGGGCGTGAAGGCTGCGTCGCCATCTTCATGGCCAAGGCTACCGAAGGTGCCGTCCTTATGATGACGCCCAGCCCGACCCGCGATCTGGGCCATTTCCGATACGGTCAGCCGCCGCGTCCGCCGCCCGTCGAACTTTCGCAACGAAGCGAAGGCGACATGCGCCACGTCCAGATTGAGCCCCATGCCGATCGCGTCGGTCGCGACCAGATAATCGACCTCGCCATTCAGGAACATCTGCACCTGAGCATTGCGGGTGCGGGGAGACAGCGCCCCCATCACGACGGCAGCGCCGCCACGAAAACGCCGCAGCATCTCTGCCACGGCATAGACTTCCTCCGCCGAGAAGGCGACGACGGCCGATCGCTTCGGCAGGCGCGACAGCTTCTTCGCCCCGCCATAGGACAGCGTGGAAAAGCGCGGGCGGCTGACGATCTCCACACCCGGCACCAGTGATTTCACCACCCGGCCGATGCTGGCCGATCCCAGGATCATCGTTTCTTCCCGACCACGCGCCCGCAGCAGTCGGTCGGTGAAGATGTGCCCACGCTCCGGATCTGAGCCGAGCTGCGCCTCGTCCAGCGCGACAAAGGCATAGTCACCATCCAGCGGCATCGATTCGGCCGTGCAGAGATAATAAAGCGCGCCCGGAGGGACGATCTTCTCTTCCCCCGTGATCAGCGCGACCTGACCGGGGCCTTTGATGGCGACAACCCGGTCATAAACTTCACGCGCCAGTAATCGAAGCGGAAAGCCAATCATCCCGCTGGAATGACCGCACATGCGCTCGACGGCCAAATGCGTCTTGCCGGTATTGGTGGGACCCAGCACGGCTGTGACGGGCGATCGGGCAAATTGAGCCATGATCCTCTCTATGTCGGGGATGAGTGCAGCGAGAGCAAGGGGAAGGGCGCGATTCTCCTTTGGGCTATGCAGCTTGCGTTGTTCAACGGCTGAAGGGCACGTTTCGTCGCTTGAATATGGTTAAAAAATCCGTCTTTATTTGACTTTAACCCTATGCATTCACAACAATGCCCATGAACGCGCGGCGGGGGTCGGGCGAAATTTCAGCCCGTGGGGGGCTTTTTCAAGTGTTTCACGGTAGCCAGTTCAGTCCTCAGCAGGGGGGCGCATCCGCTTCCCTTTGGGTGACTGACGCCATCGGCAAGGGGGCGTTTACGACCGCCGATGCGCGTGACTGGCGCACCCGCCTGCGCGACTGGGCTGATGAGGTCGAACTGGTCCCCGATCTTGGCCAGCGAGTGGGCAGCCGTACGTGGTTTCGCGGGCTTGCTACCTGCTTTGGGCTTTGCGCATCGGCGCTCTACCTCTCCCCCGGCTTTCAACCTCTGCCCGGCGAGCCTGAGCCACTGCTCGCTCAGCCGCAGTTCGAGGAAGTGCGCAGCCAGATGATCACGCCGCTCGCCATGGGCGCGGACAGCGGACGGCGCATGGGGCCGACCGACGCCGTCCAACCTCTGCGCGAAACGCCCGAACGTCCGCAGATCGAATTGCGCGCGCAGATAGGTGGAAGTGATTCGCTTAGCCGGGCCTTGGCGAGGGCAGGGGTCAGCAATGCGGACGCCGCTCAGGTCATGGCGCTCGCCAGCGGCGATATAGCCAAGGGGCTGAAGCCGGGTACGCCGCTCGACATCGTGCTTGGCCGCCGCGCCAGCCGCGACATGCCCCGGCCGCTGGACCATCTCGCCTTCCGCGCCCGGCTCGACCTGGCGCTGGAGATCAATCGCGTGGGCGGGCTGCTGCAAGTGAAGCGCACGGCCATTCATGTCGATGACACGCCGCTGCGCATTCAGGGCGTGATCGGCGACAGCATCTATCAATCCGCGCGCGCGGCTGGCGCGCCGCCCAAGGCGATTCAGAGCTTCCTGCGTGTCATTGCGCAACAGGTCGATCTGGGGTCGATCCACAGCGGCGACCGCTACGACATCATCACCGAATATCGCCGGGCGGCAACCGGGGATGTCGAAGTAGGCGACCTGTTGTTCGCTGGCCTGCACCGAGCCAGCGGCCGGGGCATCGACATGCTCAAATGGACCACCGACGGCCGCAGCCAATGGTTCGAAGCGTCCGGCGTCGGGGAACGGCGCGGCGTGCTGTCCGCGCCGGTGCAAGGCCGCATGTCCTCTGGCTTTGGCATGCGCCGCCATCCCATCCTTGGCTATACGCGCATGCATGCGGGTATCGACTTCGCCGCCGCCTATGGCTCGCCCATCTATGCCGCGACCGATGGCGTCGTGTCCTATTCAGGACGCCATGGTGGCCATGGCAATTATGTCCGGCTGGAACATGGCAACGGCCTTGCCACCGGATATGCCCATATGAGCCGCATCGCCGCGCGCTATGGTCAGCGCGTCCGTCAGGGGCAGGTGATCGGCTATGTTGGTTCAAGCGGTCTTTCGACCGGCCCGCATCTCCATTACGAACTGTATCGTAGCGGCCGAACGGTGAACCCGCTTTCAGTCAAATTCACCACCACTGCTCAGCTTGCCGGGGGAGAACTGGCGGCTTTCCGGAACCGGCTGAGGCAGTTGAAGAGCCTACGCGTCGGCGTGCCGGTCACTATCGCGCAAAACAAGCCGCAGGCTGCTGCGCCCACCCTGTAGAGCATTTAGCCGCTTCCCGTAATTGGGCCGCTTCGCTAACCCGCCTCCATGATCAAGATCACCGCCCTGCTGCTCGCCGGATCGCGCCCCGGTTCCGATCCTCTGGCGCAGGCAGCCGGGGTCGCGGTAAAGCCTCTCGCGCCTGTGGCGGGCGAGCCGATGATCAATTACCCCGCGCGGGCGCTGCTCGCGCATCCATCGGTCGGACAGGTCGTCATTCTCACGCAGACGCCGGAGCTATATCGCGCCGATCCCGCCACAGCCTGGCTTGGCGAAGACCCGCGCGTCCGCTTCGAACAAAGCGGCAGCGGTATAGCGGCCACATTGCTGGGCCTCCTGCAACGGCCAGACCTCCCTTTTCCGCTGCTCGTCACCACGGCGGATCATGTTCTGCTCGACGCCGACATGCTCGACCAATTTGTGGCCGAGGCAGAAGGGGCCGACATCGCGGTGGCGATGGTCGAACGGGCGACCTTGCTTGCTCGCCACCCCTCGTCGCGGCGGACCTGGCTCAAATTCAGGGACGGCTGGTGGTCTGGCGCCAACCTCTTCTGGTTCGGCAGCGCCAAGGCGCGCGCCGTCATCTCGCTCTGGCAAGAGGTCGAGCAGGACCGCAAAAAGGGTTGGAAGATCCTGGCCGCATTCGGGCCGATCGCCCTGCTTGGTGCCGTTTTGCGCCTCTCGACGCTGCGCGGGGGTGTGGCGCGCATCGGCCGCCGCTTTGGCCTCGTCGCCCGACTGGTGCCCATGCGCAAGGCGGAAGCCTGCATCGACGCGGACAAGGTTGAGGATGTGGTGCTGATCGAACAGATATTGAGCGGCCGCGCGTAAAGCTTCGCTCTGCAATCTGCACTACTCCCAATACCGTTCGCCCTGAGCCTGTCGAAGGGCTCTACTTTTTCAGATAGCAAGAAAGAGGCTTCGACAGGCTCAGTCCGAACGGATCGAGAGATTCAGATTGAACGCTCTCTAATCTAACTACCAAAAATCGCTTCATGCTTTTGCTGCTTTGATGGGTAGCAAATGGCGGAACGAGGCGCTAAGGGCCTCTGGCGCGCGCCCCCATATAATTATCGGCGCGGACGGAGGACATCTTAAACCATGGCCGAATTCACCCTGCCCAAGAACAGCAAGATTTCCGGTAAGGGCGTGACCCACAAGGCGCCTGACGGTGCAAGCAACGTCAAGAGCTTCAAGGTTTATCGCTACGATCCCGACTCGGGTCAGAATCCGCGCTATGACACGTTCGAGATCGACCTCGACAATTGCGGTCCGATGGTCCTCGACGCGCTGCTGAAGATCAAGAATGAATATGATCCGACGCTGACCTTCCGCCGTTCGTGCCGCGAAGGCATTTGCGGTTCCTGTTCGATGAACATGAACGGCAAGAACGGCCTTGCCTGCACCACCTCGATCGAGGAGTGCGCGGGCAAGGAAGTGCGCGTCACGCCGCTGCCGCACATGGATGTGATCAAGGACCTCGTCCCCGATTTCACGCATTTCTATGCGCAGTACAATTCGATCAAGCCTTGGCTGCAAACCGTCAGCCCCGCGCCCAGCGGCAAGGAACGTCTCCAGTCGCCCGCAGACCGCGAAAAGCTCGACGGCCTGTATGAGTGCATTCTGTGCGCCTGCTGCTCGACCAGCTGCCCCAGCTACTGGTGGAACTCCGACAAGTTTCTCGGCCCCGCCATCCTGCTTCAGGCCTATCGCTGGCTGGCTGACAGCCGTGACGAATTTACCGGCGAGCGCCTCGATGAGCTGGAAGATCCCTTCCGCCTCTATCGCTGCCACACCATCATGAACTGCGCGAATGTCTGCCCCAAGGGTCTCAGCCCTGCCAAGGCGATCGCGGAGACCAAGAAGATGATGGTCGAACGGCAGCTTTAATCCAGTGGGCGATAATGCTGGTCCTGTAAGCCTGGTGCTGGAAGGTCCGTGGGCTGACTGGCTGCGCTGGAGCGATCCGGTTCCGGAGACGTTCCTCAGCACATCCGTCGGCCCCAGCTATTCGCAAGGTGCCGGTGATCGCCGCGCCACGGTGATGCTGGAAACCCGTCCATCGCACGCCAATCGCAACGGCGCGCTGCATGGCGGCTTTCTCGCGGCCTTTGCCGACCATGCTTATTTCGCGGCGCTGGCGGCCATGGGGCGTCCCGAGCAGGCTGCTGCCGTCACTGTCGATCTTTCCATGCAATATTGCGGCTCCGGTAAAGTCGGCCAGCCGCTGCGCGCCGATGTCGAGGTTTTGCAGGAAACCGGGCGATTATTCTTCATGCGGCTGACCCTGCATCAGGATGACGGGCTGGTCGCGTCCTCGACCGCCACGGTGCGAAAGGTGCCGGTTCCCAAATGAGCAGCGTTATCGAGCGTTATCGCGCGCTCGTCGCGGCCGGGGAATTGCGTCCTGATCCGGATCAGCAGGCCGCCGCAGCACGGCTGAACGCGCTTCAGCAGGAATTGGAAGCGGCACCGCCACGCGGGTCGACCTTGTGGAAATTGCTGCGAAAGGCGCCTGAGCCGCCACGCGGTCTCTACATGTGGGGTGGCGTCGGCCGGGGCAAGTCGATGCTGATGGACCTGTTCTTCGACACCGTGCAGATCAAGCGCAAGAAACGCGCCCATTTCCATGAATTCATGCTCGACGTCCATGCACGGCTTGCCGAGGTTCGCAAGGCGGAAAAGGGCGATCCCATCCCGCCGGTCGTGGACTCGCTCGCCGAAGAGGCGCGGCTGCTCTGCTTTGACGAGATGGTCGTGAACAACATGGCCGACGCCGCCATCATGTCGCGCCTGTTCACCGGGCTGCTGGACAAGCGGGTGACGGTCGTCACGACTTCCAACCGCGCGCCGGATGAACTTTATAAGGACGGCCTCAATCGTCAGCTTTTCCTGCCGTTCATCGACCTCATCAAGGATCGTCTGGACGTCCTGACCCTCGATGGACCGACTGATTACCGGCTCGACCGTTTGGGCGACGCGCAGCTTTGGCATTCGCCCAACGGGCCGGAGGCGACCAAGGCGCTGTCCGAGGCGTTCTTCCGCCTTACCGACTATCCGGTGGAGGATCGGGCAAAGGTTCCTGTGGAGGACGTAAAGGTGCAGGGTGGGCGCACCTTGCACGTGCCAAAGAGCCTGAAGGGCGTGGCAGTCTTTTCCTTCAAGCGCCTATGTGCTGAGGCGCGCGGCGCGCCGGACTATCTGGCGATCGCGCGGCGCTTTCATACCGTCATCCTCGTCGGCATCCCGGTGCTGGGGCCTGAGAACCGCAACGAAGCCGCCCGCTTCGTCACGCTGATCGACGCATTGTACGAATATAAGGTCAAGCTGCTCGCATCGGCCGATGCGGAACCCGCGCAGCTCTATCCTCGTGGCGACGGAGCGTTCGAATTCGAACGCACGGTTTCGCGCCTGATGGAAATGCAGTCGGACGACTATCTCGCCCTCGGGCACGGCCCGAAATAGTGCCGGTCGGCGCTGCGGGGCACTCATTCATCACATTGAAAATGGCCCGGACGCTTCCTTATGAGAGGAAGCGCCCGGTAGGTGGCCGCTGCGGGACAAGTCAGCGCCAGGGTAGAAGCGCGTAACGAACAGGGGCAAAAAGCTCTTAATGAAACTGCGAATGAATTGCAAAGATAAATGTCTCAAACCCCGTTTAGTTGGTTGAATCATTAATGAGATCGGCTTAAGCGGGCGGGCAATCCCAATTTCCGTGCTTGGAGGATGATTGCATATGGCCCGTAAGAAGATCGCGCTGATCGGCGCTGGCAATATCGGTGGTACGCTCGCGCATCTCGCCGCTCTCAAGGGTCTGGGCGACATCGTCCTCTTCGACGTGGTCGAAGGCGTTCCTCAGGGCAAGGCGCTCGACCTGTCGCAGTGCGGCCCGGTCGAAGGTTTCGACTCGAAGATCATCGGCACGAACGACTATGCCGACATCAAGGACGCCGACGTGATCATCGTTACCGCCGGTGTCGCCCGCAAGCCGGGCATGAGCCGCGACGATCTTCTGGGCATCAACCTAAAGGTCATGAAGTCCGTGGGCGAGGGCATCAAGAACAACGCCCCCAACGCCTTCGTCATCTGCATCACCAACCCGCTCGACGCGATGGTGTGGGCGCTGCGCGAATTCTCCGGTCTGCCGCACAACAAGGTCGTCGGCATGGCTGGCGTTCTGGACTCCGCGCGCTTCAGCCACTTCCTGGCCGAAGAATTCCAGGTATCGGTGAAGGAAGTGACCAGCTTCGTGCTCGGCGGTCATGGCGACACCATGGTTCCGGTCGTCGAATATTCGACCGTCGCCGGCATCCCCATCCCCGACCTCATCAAGCAGGGCCGCTCCACCAAGGAGCGCATCGATGCTATCGTTCAGCGCACCCGTTCGGGCGGCGGCGAGATCGTCGGTCTGCTCAAGACCGGTTCCGCTTTCTACGCGCCCGCCACGAGCGGCATCGCGATGGCGGAAGCCTATCTGTTCGACCAGAAGCGCCTGCTGCCTTGCGCCGCGAACCTGACTGGTCAGTACGGCGTCGACAACCTCTATGTCGGCGTGCCCGTGATCATCGGCAAGGACGGTGTCGAGCAGGTCATCGAGATCGAACTTGATGACGAGGCCAAGGCGAACCTTCAGGTGTCCGTCGATGCCGTCAAGGAACTGCTGGAAGCCTGCAAGGGCATCGACCCTTCGCTCGCCTGAGCCAAAAAGCTGCACCGACATACCCCAGGTGAGTGAGCAGCCTGGGGTGTGCCGCCTTCACCTGAAGTGCCACCTCCACAGAATGCAAAGGGACTGACATGTCCATTCTGGTGAACAAGAACACCAAGGTCATTACGCAGGGTATGACCGGCGCGACCGGCACCTTCCACACTGAACAGGCGCTGGCCTATGGCACGCAGATGGTCGGCGGCGTTACGCCGGGCAAGGGTGGTACGACCCATATCGGCCTGCCCATGTTCGACACGGTTGCCGAAGCCAAGACGAAGACCGGCGCCGATGCATCCGTCATCTATGTGCCGCCGCCGTTCGCAGCCGATTCGATCCTGGAAGCGATCGATGCGGAAATCCCGCTGATCGTCTGCATCACGGAAGGTATTCCGGTGCTGGACATGGTTCGCGTGAAGCGTGCCCTGTCGGGTTCGAAGTCGCGTCTGATCGGTCCGAACTGCCCCGGCGTCCTGACCCCCAATGAATGCAAGATCGGCATCATGCCCGGTTCGATCTTCTCCAAGGGTTCGGTCGGCGTCGTATCGCGTTCCGGCACGCTGACCTATGAAGCCGTGTTCCAGACCACCAATGCGGGCCTGGGCCAGACCACGGCCGTCGGCATTGGCGGCGATCCGGTCAACGGCACCAACTTCATCGACGTGCTGGAGCTCTTCCTGGCCGACGACGCGACCGAATCGATCATCATGATCGGTGAAATCGGCGGCGACGCGGAAGAACAGGCTGCCCAGTTCCTGATCGACGAAGCCAAGAAGGGCCGCAAGAAGCCGATGGCTGGTTTCATCGCGGGCCGCACGGCGCCTCCGGGCCGCCGCATGGGCCATGCCGGTGCGATCGTGTCGGGCGGCAAGGGCGACGCGGAAAGCAAGATCGCGGCGATGGAAGCCGCCGGGATCAAGGTCGCCGCCAGCCCGTCCGAACTGGGCTCGACGCTTGTCGAAGTCCTGAAGGGCTAAGCAAAGGCAGACAAGGTGGCCGGGCTGCACCCCGGCCGTCTTTGATACCCCGCTTCGCGACTGCACGCGGTCGGCATGGGACTTAAGGCATGGGTTACGAGAACCAGGACTTTGAAACGGAACGCGGGCCGAGCTGGGCACGCCCCAATTGGCCTCTGGCGGACACTGATGATCTGACCGGTGCGCTCGATCCGACGCAGATGCAGGTGGCGGTGAAGGCTGCCGCCAAGGCTGCGGGCAAGTCAGTCTCTGACGCCGACGCAGTCAGCGCCGCTGACGATGCGATCCGTGCGCAGTTGCTGATCCGCACCTATCGCGTGCGCGGCCATTTGGCGGCCAATCTCGATCCCTTGGGGCTTACCCAGCGCGAACTGCCCGCAGACCTGACCCCGGAATATCATGGTCTCACCGACCTTGAGCGGAAGATCTATCTGGGCGGCACATTGGGTCTGCAATATGCCACAGTGCGCGAGATCGTCGCGATCCTGCGTGCCAATTATTGCGGCAATGTCGGCCTGGAATATATGCACATTGCCGATGTCGAGGAACGCGTGTTCCTCCAGGACCGGTTGGAGGGCAAGGACAAGGAGATTCACTTCACGCCTGAAGGCAAGAAGGCGATCCTGTCCAAGGTGATCCAGGGCGAGCAGTACGAAAAGTTCCTGGGCCGCAAATATGTCGGCACCAAGCGCTTTGGTCTGGATGGTGGCGAGTCCATGATCCCCGCGCTCGAAGCCATCATCAAACATGGCGGTGCGCTGGGCGTGCGCGAGATCGTTTACGGCATGGCCCATCGCGGCCGCCTGAACGTACTCGCCAATGTGATGGCCAAGGGCTTCCGCGTCATCTTCCACGAATTTTCGGGCGGCACTGCGAACCCCGAGGATGTCGGCGGATCGGGGGACGTGAAATATCATCTCGGCACCTCCACCGACCGCGAATTTGACGGCATCAAGGTGCACATGTCGCTGGTGCCCAACCCGTCGCACCTCGAAACCGTCGATCCCGTGGTTCTGGGCAAGGTCCGCGCGCAGCAGACTTTCCGCGATGATCTGGAGAAGCATGAGCAGGTCCTGCCTGTGCTGATCCACGGCGACGCGGCCTTTGCTGGTCAGGGCATCGTCTGGGAATGCCTCGGCTTCTCCGGCGTTTCCGGTTACAATACTGGCGGCTGCATCCACTTCATCGTCAACAACCAGATCGGCTTCACGACGAGCCCGCAATTCTCGCGCGGTTCGCCCTATCCGAGCGATGTGGCTAAGGGTGTTCAGGCGCCGATCCTGCACGTCAATGGCGACGATCCGGAAGCTGTGACCTTCGCGTGCAAGCTGGCGATCGAATATCGTCAGACCTTCCATCGCGACATCGTGATCGACATGTGGTGCTATCGCCGCTTCGGCCACAATGAGGGCGACGAGCCGAGCTTTACGCAGCCGCAGATGTACGCGAAGATTCGCCAGCATCCCCCCGTCAGCGACGTCTATTCGGCGCGACTGAAGGCTGAAGGCGTGGTTGACGATGATTTCGTCAACAAGGTGACGGGCGACTTCGTCAATCATCTGGAAGAAGAGTTTGAGGCAGCAAAGAGCTACAAGGCCAACAAGGCTGACTGGTTCGCTGGCCGCTGGTCGGGCTTGCACAAGCCGGCCGATGCCGAAACATCGCGCCAGAATGTCGAAAGCGCGATCAGCCAGAAGCTGTTCGATAGCCTGGGCAAAACGCTCAGCACCGTTCCGGAAGGTTTGAACGTCCACAAGACGCTCAAGCGCGTGATCGACGCCAAGGCGGAAATGTTCAAGTCAGGCCAGAATTTCGACTGGGCTACTGGTGAGGCGCTCGCTTTCGGATCGCTCCTGTCCGAAGGCTATGGTGTCCGCTTGTCGGGCCAGGATTCGGGGCGCGGCACGTTCAGCCAGCGTCACGCTGTCTGGGTCGATCAGGATAGCGAGAGGAAATATGTCCCGCTTTCGACCGTGCCGCATGGCCGGTTCGAGGTGCTGGATTCGCCGTTGTCCGAATATGGTGTGCTTGGCTTTGAATATGGCTTCGCATTGGCTGACCCTAAGAGTCTGGTGCTGTGGGAAGCGCAATTCGGCGACTTTGCTAACGGCGCACAAATCGTGTTCGACCAATATATCGCCTCTTCCGAGACGAAGTGGCTGCGTTCCAACGGTCTGGTCTGCCTGCTGCCCCACGGCTATGAGGGGCAGGGACCAGAGCATAGCTCGGCGCGTCTGGAACGCTTCCTTCAGCTGTGTGCGGAAGGGAATATTCAGGTCGCCAACATCACGACGCCGGCCAATTATTTCCACGTCCTGCGCCGTCAGATGCTGCGCCCCTTCCGCAAGCCGCTCATCATCATGGCGCCGAAGTCGCTGCTGCGGCACAAGCTGGCGGTGAGCAAGGCCGAGGATTTTGTGGGGGAGACGCATTTCAAGCGCATCCTGTCCGATCCGCATGCAGCGGCGGACGCTGACACGAAGCGGCTGGTCCTGTGCTCCGGCAAGGTCTTCTATGATCTGCTCGAAGCGCGCGACGCGGCGGGTGACAAGGATGTTCAGATCGTTCGTATCGAGCAGATCTATCCTTTCGCCACCGAAGCGTTGGCCACGCGCATCAAGCGCATGACCAACCTGGAAGAGGTGGTCTGGTGCCAGGAAGAGCCGCGTAACAATGGCGCATGGTTCTTCGTCGAACCTTATGTCGAGGAAGCGCTGGGCCTTGCCGGCAAGGCGCCGATGCGTGCGCGATACGCGGGCCGCAAGGCTGCTGCTTCGCCTGCGACGGGCCTCGCCAAGCGCCATGTCGCCGAACAGGGCGCCCTTGTAGCCGATGCGCTGGGTCACAGCGTTCGTGAAGAAATCCGCCGCCAGAAGAAAGGCTGACACAGCTCATGGCAACTGAAGTCAAAGTCCCCACGCTGGGCGAATCCGTTACCGAAGCGACCGTTGGTCAGTGGCTGAAGAAGCCCGGCGAGGCGGTGAAGGCCGATGAGCCGATCGTCAGCCTGGAAACCGACAAGGTGGCGGTGGATGTGCCCGCACCGGTCGCGGGAACCTTGGGCGACATCATCGCCAAGGAAGGCGACACGGTGAACGTCGGCGCGCTGTTGGCGATGATCAACGAGGGCGCGGCTGCTGCTGCGGCGCCCGCAGCTGCCCCGGCTTCCGCTCCGGCTGCCAAGGCAGAGGCTGCCACGCCTGCTCCTGCGGCTTCGGCGCCGGTCGATGAGGATGAGGGCGGCAACCTGACGCTGTCTCCAGCCGTTCGCCGCTTGGTGCTGGAGCATGGACTCGACCCAAGCAAGATCAAGGGCACCGGCAAGGACGGCCGCCTAACGAAGGATGACGTGATGGCCGCCGTGGCTGCGGGCACGGCCAAGGCGACGGCGTCTGCACCGGCTGCCGCGCCTGCTGCCGAGGCGCCTGCTGCTGGCCCGAGCCGTCGTCAGGAGCGCGTCAAGATGACGCGCCTGCGCCAGACGGTCGCCAAACGCCTGAAGGAAGCGCAGAATAACGCGGCGCTGCTCACCACCTATAACGACGTCGACATGACAAATGTCATCGAAGCGCGGGCGAAGTATAAGGACCTGTTCGAAAAGAAGCATGGTGTCCGTTTGGGCTTCATGGGCTTCTTCACCAAAGCCGTCTGCATGGCGCTGCGCGACATTCCGGGCGTCAACGCGCAGATCGAAGGCGATGAGATCGTCTATAACGACTTCGCCGATATTTCGGTGGCCGTGTCGGCCCCGAACGGCCTGGTCGTGCCGGTGATCCGCAACGCGGAAAGCCTTAGCGTCGCCGACATCGAAAAGACGATTGGCGGCTTTGGCAAGAAGGCCAAGGAAGGCACGCTGACCATGGAAGATATGAAGGGCGGAACCTTCACCATCTCCAATGGCGGCGTCTTTGGTTCTCTCCTGTCGAGCCCCATTATCAACCCGCCGCAGTCGGCTGTTCTGGGTCTGCATCGTATCGAGGACCGTCCGGTCGTCCGCGACGGCCAGATCGTCATCCGTCCGATGATGTATCTGGCGCTCAGCTACGACCATCGCCTGATCGATGGCCGTGAAGCGGTGACCTTCCTGGTCGCGGTCAAGAACGCGATCGAAGATCCGACCCGTCTGCTGATCGACCTGTAAGATCAACCTTTCATTCCGTTCGGGCTGAGCCTGTCGAAGCCCTGTCCTTTCTGGGGGACGAAAGAAAAAGTAATGCCCTTTGACAGGTTGGGACGAGACAAGCGGCTCGGAACAAGGGCGAACGGAGATTGAGATGGCTGACTTCGATTATGACGTCCTGGTGATCGGCGCGGGTCCGGGGGGCTATGTCGCTGCCATCCGCGCGGCTCAACTGGGTCTCAAGACTGCGTGCGCCGAGAGCCGTGAGACACTGGGCGGCACCTGCTTGAATGTCGGCTGCATTCCGTCGAAGGCGCTGCTGCACGCGTCGGAGCTTTATGAGGAGGCCGCAGGCGGCGCGCTCGCAAAGCTGGGCGTCAAGATCGACAAGATGAGCCTTGATCTGGATACCATGCAGGGCCAGCGCAAGGACGCCGTGAAGGGCCTGACGGGCGGCATCGAGTACCTGTTCAAGAAGAACAAGGTCGACTGGTTGAAGGGGCGCGCGAGCTTTACCGGCGCGAACACGGTCGATGTCGCGGGCAAGGCCGTGACCGCGAAGAATATCATCATCGCGACCGGTTCCTCCGTGACGCCGCTGCCGGGCGTCGAAGTGGAAAATGACAAGGGCCTGATCGTCGATTCAACTGGCGCTCTGGAGCTGGACAAGGTTCCGGATCACCTCGTCGTCATCGGCGGGGGCGTCATCGGGCTGGAACTGGGGTCGGTCTGGCGCCGTTTGGGGTCGAAGGTGACGGTCGTCGAATTTCTCGACCAGATCCTGCCGGGCATGGATGGCGAGGTTCGCAAGGAAGCGAACAAGATCTTCAAGAAGCAGGGCTTCGAATATAAGCTCGGCACCAAGGTCACGGGCGCCAAGGCACATAAGAAGGGCGTCAGCCTGACGGTTGAGCCTGCCGCAGGCGGGGCTTCGGAGACGATCGAGGCCGATGTCGTGCTGGTATCGATCGGCCGCCGTCCGAACACTGACGGATTGGGCCTCGACAAGATCGGCCTTGAGCTGAATGCGCGCGGGCAGATCGAAACCGATCATGACTTTGCAACCAAGGTCCCCGGTGTTTGGGCCGTCGGCGATGTGATCCCCGGCCCGATGCTCGCGCATAAGGCTGAGGACGAGGGCATTGCCGTCGCCGAGAATATCGCCGGGCTGACCGGGATCGTGAACCATGCGGTGATCCCGTCGGTGGTCTATACGAAGCCGGAGATTGCAGGCGTCGGCCTTACCGAGGAAGCCGCCAAGGAGCGCGGTGCGGTCAAGGTCGGCAAGTTCCCGATGATGGCGAATAGCCGCGCCAAGACCAATCATGAGCCTGATGGCTTTGTGAAGGTGATCGCCGATGCGGAAACCGACAGGGTCCTGGGCGTGTGGATCATCGCGACCGTGGCTGGCACGATGATCGCGCAAGCGGCACAGGCGATGGAATTCGGGGCATCGAGCGAGGATATTGCCTATACCTGCCACGCGCATCCGACGCATAGCGAAGCGATCAAGGAAGCCGCAATGGCGGTCATGGGCAAGCCGATCCACATGTGATCGGCGCCTTTGGCGAAGTTGGAAAGGGCCGCCGCTGTGCGGCCCTTCTGCTTTTCAGGCGCTGGCGATGCGGGGCGTGGACGCCGCCGCTATGGTTGGTGAGGATAGCGCGCGCCGGATGCAGACCCGGTTCCGGCCACGCGCCTTTGCGTCATAGAGTGCATCATCCGCGCGAGCGATGGTGTCGTGGATTGACGTGTCGCTGCGCTGAGTGGTCGATAGGCCAAAGCTGGCAGTCAATGGACGGCTGAGCCGTAGTTGCTTTGCAATCGTCGCGGTGAAGCCTTCGCGCAGCTTGTTCGCAATCTCCGCCGCATGTGCTGCATTGATGCCCGGTAGGAATAGGACAAATTCCTCTCCACCGAAGCGGGCCACGACCGCGCCCTCCGGAGCCAATGTGGTTAGAAGACGCGAAAGCGCCCTGATCACCTGGTCGCCGGATGCGTGGCCATATTCGTCGTTGATGGTCTTGAAATGGTCGATGTCACAGACAATGAGACTTCCTGCGGGCAGTCTATCCGATTGCCTACGCTGGATGGCGTCATCGAATCCCCGACGATTGAAGAGGCCGGATAACGGATCGACCATGGCTTCCCGCTGATAGCGACTCAGTATGTCGATCACCTGCGTCGCAAGAGCAGCGAACGCGAGAAACAAGCCGAATATGCATGCAAGCGCCTGCATCAAAAAGGCATATTCGCTGGTGAGGAAGTCGCCATTCTCCGACAGCGTGAGCGGGACAGTGGTGCCGCGAACGAAATTATCCAATGCGACGAGCGATGCAGCGGCGAACAACGTCCGATCGGCCCCTGTACGCAAGTGATCCTTCGCCGCGACAAGGGGAAGTCCGATCAGGAGAAAGCAGCCAAAGTCCGAGGCGACCAGCTCGAGCGGTAGATTGTCCATCGCATAGGCGAGGATGCACAGCAGGATCGAGCCGCCCCAGATCATCAGCCGCGCCGTCAGAAGCCAGGATGGTCGCCAGCGTTGCAACAGGGCCTGACCGAAAAGCAGGAACCCGGTGGCAAACAGCAGATCAGCGATGATGCTCCAGACAGGGTCCGGCATTGCGGCAAAACCGACGGGTGCCGCAAATCCCGCGGCGACGCAGAAGAAGGCCGCGCTCCACCATGCAGCGGCCCGCACATGCCAGTTACAGATGATCAGGAACGCGATGCTAAAGCTGGCCATCATGATCGGCAGGAAGAAAGCGAAATTTTCTCCCATGCTGACTGCCTTTACCTGATGTTACCCGGAGGATCGGCAGGCACGAAGCCGCCGTTGGGGCGGCGGTATAAGCCTTTGTTTAAAAAATACTTCCAAAATCGACGAGATGTTCATCCGCTATGGATCAAACGGCTGACGATCAGCCTGGCCAACCTTCGAGAAGCGGCATCAGTTCATCGAAATGATCTATGACCGCGTCTGCTTCCAGTTGTTCGACGGGGCCGTCGAGGAAGCCGAAGCTGACCGCTATACTTGGTACTCCCGCGTTGCGAGCGCCCGCGATGTCGTTGATCGTGTCGCCGAGGAATATCGTGCGGCCGCCGCCAGCGCGCGCGATCATCTCGTGGATCGGCGCTGGGTCCGGCTTCGCTACGCCAAGCGTGTCGCCGCCAATGACGCTGACGAAACGTTCGGAAAGGCCGATCTGATGGAGCAGGGGAATAGTGAAGCGTTCAGCCTTGTTCGTGCAGATCGCAAGCTTCGCGCCCGCTTTGTCCAAAGCCTCCATCGCGTTCATGAGGCCGGGATAGGGGACCGAATGGATGGCAAGATTCTGCTCATAATAATCGAGCAATGTCGGCAGCATCCGAGCCAGTAGGGCGTCATCATAGCCGCCCGATGCGGTTAGCGCCCGTTCCAGCATGACTTTCGCGCCCTTGCCCACGAACGGGCGGATGGCATCGACGGGAAAAGGCGGGCGGCCATCCGTCGCGATCGCGTAATTGACTGCTGCGGCGAGGTCGCCGCTCGTGTCGAGCAAGGTGCCGTCGAGGTCGAAACCTACTATATCGAAGGGAATGCTGGTCATGCGCGGCTCATGCGGCCTCTCCGGTGGCAAAGGCAAGGCAAACGTGGCAGAGAGCGATCAGATTCATAACCTTCCTGCTAAAGAGGACGCGTTCCGCCGTGACCGCCACCCGCCCACTCGCCGTCATCATCCTTGCCGCCGGGCAGGGCACCCGCATGAAGTCAGCCAAGCACAAGGTGCTCCATTCGGTCGCGGGTCGGCCAATGTTGCTGCACCTGCTGGCCAGTGTCGCGGAGCTTCAGCCCGAGCGGCAGGTCGTCGTAGTCGGCGCTGGCCGCGAGCAAGTGGAAGCCGCCGTCGCCGGAACTGGCGCGGTGATCGCCGTGCAGGAGCAGCAGTTGGGAACTGGCCACGCGGTTGCCCAGGCGCATGACGCGCTTGCCGGTTTCGCGGGTGACATATTGATCCTCTATGGCGATGTGCCGTTGGTGCGGGCGGAAACCATGCGGGCCATGCTGGACCGGCTGAACCTGGGGGATGACCTGCGCGCGGTGGTGCTGGGCTTCAGACCCGAGGACGCGGGCGCCTATGGGCGGATCATTACCAACGGCCAAGGCATCATCGGCAAGATGGTCGAATATAAGGATGCCGACGCGGCGGAACGGGCGGTGACGCTGTGCAACTCCGGCCTGATGGCTGTACGATCCACGGATCTTTTTGTCCTGCTCGACAAGATCGGCAACGACAATGCGGCGGGCGAATATTATCTGCCCGACATCATCATGTTGCCCGGCGCTCAAAGTGCCGTCATCGAAACCGAGGCGTGGGAAGTGGCTGGCGTGAACAGCCGCGCGGAGCAGGCCGTGATCGAGGCTGCCTGGCAGGACCGGCGGCGTAGCGAGGCGATGCGTGATGGCGTGACGCTGGTGGCGCCGGAAACTGTATTCTTCGCGCATGATACTGAGTTGGGCCGTGATGTCCTGGTCGAGCCGAATGTCGTATTTGGGCCGGGCGTGACGGTGGCTGATGATGTGACCATCCGCGCCTTCTCGCACATTGAGGGCGCAACCATCTCCAAGGGTGCCGAGATCGGCCCCTATGCGCGACTGCGTCCCGGAGTCCAAATTGGCGCAAAGGCGAAGGTCGGCAATTTCGTCGAAGTCAAAAAGGCGGAACTGGGCGAAGGCGCGAAGGTCAATCACCTGTCCTATATTGGCGATGCCACCATCGGGGCAGGCGCGAATGTCGGCGCGGGTACGATCACCTGCAACTATGATGGCTTTTTCAAATATAAGACGGAAATCGGCGCGGGGGCGTTCATCGGCTCCAACAGCGCGCTGGTCGCTCCGGTCAAGATCGGGGCAGGCGCGATCGTCGGCGCAGGGAGTGTGGTGACTAAGGAGGTGGAGGCGGACGCTCTTTGCCTCGTCCGGCCCGCGCAGGAGGGCAAGCCCGGATGGGCGGCGCGGTTCCGCGCTGGAATGCAGGCGCGCAAAGCGGCCAAGTGAAATCCCCATCTGGTCGTAGAGGGTGCCTTTGGGCGCTGCTGATGCTGGGCCTGATTGCGGCAGGCTCTTGCATCTGGCTTATCGCTAATGCGCGAGCCATGCCGGTCGTGCGCCGGATGGAGATTGCGCTACCATTTCCGGAAGGCGCGCCGCGACGGCCGTTGACGGTCGCGCTGATGACCGATTCTCATTTGTCGGGACCGGATAACAGTCCCGATAGGATGGCGCGGATCGTGCGTCAGGTGAACGGTCTGAAGCCCGATCTTATCCTGCTGGGCGGGGACTATATCGGCGATCATAAGGGCGGTGCGGTTTATGATCCGGTCGCGAGTATCGCGCCCTTTTCAGCTCTTCGTGCGCCGATGGGTGTGCTGGCGGTGCTCGGCAATCACGACGCGCGCCGTTACGCGAAGATCAGCCGCACCCAATGGCGCGCCCTCTTTCGGCGGATCGGGATCACCCTTTTGACCGATCAGGCCGTGCGCCGGGGGCCGCTGGTGATCGGCGGGTTGCGCGATATTTACACTGACCGCCCGGATGTCCCCGGCGTGTTGCAGGAGATGGAGGATATGGGCGGCGCTCAGATAGTCCTTTCCCACGGGCCAGACGTTTTTCCTTCCCTGCCCGACAGGCCGTTGCTGGCGATGGTGGGGCACACGCATTGTGGTCAGGTGGCGCTGCCCTTTGCTGGGATTGTCTATGTGCCGTCCCGCTTCGGCACCCGCTATGCTTGCGGCGTCTATCGTGACGATGCGAAATCCATGATCGTGTCGGCGGGGATCGGCACCAGTGGTCTGCCGATCAGGCTGCTTTCGCCGCCAGATGTCTGGTTGGTTACAATTCGTCCAGAATGACTGTCTACCCTGTCGCTGATCCGTCGATCATGGCATAGGTGGGCGCGAAACGGGTTGGTCGTTTGTTTGCATAGCTTTGAGGCTCAGGATTCATGTGCGGTATCATCGGTATCATCGGTAAGGACGATGTGGCGGAGCGTTTGGTCGATGGGCTGAGGCGCCTGGAATATCGCGGCTATGACAGCGCGGGTGTCGCGACCGTCTATGAGGGCGCGATCGAGCGGCGGCGGGCGGAGGGGAAGCTTGCCAATCTGGTGAAGGAATTGGCGAATAATCCGCTGCCGGGGACGACCGGGATCGCGCATACCCGCTGGGCGACGCATGGGGCGCCTACGACGAGCAATGCGCATCCGCATGCCACGAAGGAAGTGGCGCTGGTGCACAATGGGATCATCGAGAATTTCAAGCCGCTGCGGGAGGAACTGACCAGCCGCGGACGTCGTTTCGATAGCGAAACAGATACGGAAGTTGTCGCGCATCTGGTGAGCGAGCTGGTGGAGCAGGGCGCTTCGCCGAAGGACGCGGTGGCGCAAGTGCTGCCCCGCCTGCATGGCGCATTTGCGCTGGCCATCCTGTTCCGCAGCCATCCCGGCATGCTGATCGGCGCGCGGCTGGGGTCGCCGTTGGTCGTGGGTTATGGCGAGGGTGAGACCTACCTGGGCTCCGACGCGCTGGCGCTGGCGCCGCTGACCCAGCGCATTTCCTATCTGGAGGAGGGCGACTGGGTCGTCATCACCGCAGAGGGTGCGGAGATTTTCGACAAGGACAACAATCCTGTCGAGCGGCCGATCACCATTTCCGGGGTGACCGGCGAATTGATCTCCAAGGGCAATCACCGCCACTATATGCTCAAGGAGATTTACGAGCAGCCGGTCGTCGTCGCCCAGACGCTGAAATCCTATCTTCAGCGGATGGAAGACCGGGTATCGCTCCCCATTCCGGATTTCGACCTGGGCGCGATCCGCCGCGTTACGATCGTTGCGTGCGGCACCAGCTATTATGCCGGGATGGTCGCCAAATATTGGGTTGAGCAATTCGCCCGCGTCCCCGTCGATATCGATGTGGCAAGCGAGTTCCGCTACCGCGCTCCGGTGATGGAGGATGGCGGGTTGATGATCGTCATCAGCCAATCGGGCGAGACGGCCGATACGCTGGCCGCTCTCCGCCATGCCCGTAGCGAGGGGCAGAAGATCGCGGCGGTCGTCAATGTGCCCACCAGCACCATGGCGCGGGAGGCTGACTTGCTGCTGCCGACCCATGCGGGTCCGGAAATCGGTGTCGCGTCGACCAAGGCTTTTACGTGCCAGCTGGCGGTACTGGCGGCGTTCGCGGCGAATCTGGCGCGGGCCAAGGGGCGACTGGATGCGAAGGCGGAGAAGGAACTCGTCCGTCACCTCGCCGAAGCCCCTGCGGCTCTCAACGGCGCGCTGGCTTATGATGAGTCGATCGAGGGCATGGCGCACCTGATCGCGGGCGCGCGGGACGTGCTCTATCTGGGCCGGGGGCCGGATTATCCGCTGGCGCTGGAAGGGGCGCTGAAGCTCAAGGAAATCAGCTATATACACGCCGAAGGCTATGCCGCCGGCGAGATGAAGCATGGCCCGATCGCGCTGATCGATGACAAGGTGCCGGTAATCGTTCTGGCGCCCAGCGGGCCGCTGTTTGAAAAGACCGTCAGCAACATGCAGGAAGTGCAGGCGCGGGGCGGCAAGGTGGTGCTGATTTCCGACTATGATGGCGTGAAGGCGGCGGGCGAGGGCTGCATCGCTACGATCACCATGCCCAAGGTCCATCCGCTGATCGCGCCGATGGTCTATGCGGTGCCGGTGCAGTTGCTGGCCTATCATGTGGCGGTGGCAAAGGGGACCGATGTCGATCAGCCGCGCAATCTGGCGAAGTCCGTCACTGTCGAATGAAGGGAAAGCGGTCGCGGATGTGGTGGTTGAAAAAGCCGCCCTTCGAGGTCGCTTTGGCCATCTCTCCAGCCAGATTTTCCGGCACATCGAAATAGCTGTAGCGCTTTCCGCTGACGAACTGGACATCCAGCCGATGTTTGGCCGCGTTATAGTGAAATTCGCGAATGGCTGTCGATGGCCTAAGATGTTTCATGTTCGAGCGGTGGCATGGTTTCGGTCCCGTACAGCTGTCCTTTCTCCGTCATCCCAGCGGCAAGCTGGGATCTCGTGAGCGAGGTCGAGCGCCATCGACCGAGATGCCAGCATGCGCTGGCATGACGAAATGAGGAGGGTAGGCTTTCGACCATTTGTTGCCGCTCCGTGGTCAATTTCCCGTTCCAATGAGCCTACGTTCCGTTAAGGGATAATCCATGTCGATGGATTGGAATCCTCTGGGCGTAAGATCCCAAGGCGTAGAATGGCCTTTGGACGATTCAAAGAGTAGCCGCATTTTTCCTCGTTGGCGCAGAATCGGCGAAGTTCACTTCCACGCCCCCCTTATTCCAAGCCAATTCATGGCTTTGACGTTTATGAGGTGGATGTTCACGGCCGAACTGCCCGCTTCGCAGCAGGGAGGCGTCTCCGGGGGCATATGATTTCTACATTCCAGATAATTTCCAAGCCATGCGCCAGTTTATTCGTATCCCACTGACCGGCAAACATATCGCTGCCGTCCATAGCCGGTTGGCTGCCGTTGCAGGCGCCATCATACTCGGTCTGGCAGCTATTGTTTTTGCTCGGATGGGTGAGGTTTCTCAGAATATCTTTCTGCAAGTGGTGACGATCTCGCGCTATGCGCCTCTCATCGTCACGCCCTTGGTCTTCGCGACAGTCGCCTATGCCACGCTGCGCTTCTTTCCAGCTGCTCGCGGGTCTGGCATCCCGCAGGTGATGGCCGCCAGTCATAACCCAGACCTGCATGCAGGGGGAGACTTGTTGTCGCTGAAGACGGCTGGGGCCAAGTTATGCGGCACGATCAGCATGTTACTCGTCGGTGGATCGGCAGGACGCGAAGGTCCGACCGTACAAATCAGCGCGGCACTCATGGTTGCGGTTCATCGCTGGCTTCGGGTGCCCGTCTCGAGCGGTATCATCATCGCGGGGGGCGCGGCAGGCGTGGCGGCAGCTTTCAACACTCCGCTGGCCGGGGTTGCGTTTGCGATCGAGGAGCTGGCATCTGCGTTTGAGCAGAAAGTGGCCCTTATGGTGATGGCCGCAGTGATGATCTCGGGATTGGTGAGCCTCGGTCTGGCGGGAGACTATGTGTATTTCGGGGCGATGAACGGAAATCTGCCGCTCCGGGCTATGCTTCTCATTGCGCCGATAGCGGGAGTGCTTGGAGGCTTTTTCGGCGGTATTTTCTCCCGCATTCTTATCGCGGCTACATGGCCGCGCCACCCAGTGCTGGCCCGTATTCGGTCTCGTCCTGTCATGTTCGCGGCGGGATGTGGGCTAGTCGTCGCCATCACGGGCTGCGTCACGAATGGCCTTACATGGGGCACCGGCTACGAAACCACCAAACTTCTCCTCGTTGGCCACGGTTCGACCATGAGCTTTGGCCCGGCGAAGTTTATCTCCACCCTTGCTACAGCGCTCAGTAGCGCTCCTGGCGGCATATTTGCCCCGTCGCTGTCGGTCGGAGCTGGTCTTGGTCAGATGATTTCCTCCGTTTTCCCCAACAGTCCTTCAGGCGCCGTGGTACTGCTTGGTATGGTTGGATATTTTACGGGTGTTGTTCGGGCGCCGATGACTGCTGTGATCATCATGATGGAGATGACGGCCGACCGGACCATGATTTTACCTTTGTTCGCGACGGCGTTGATCGCGGATGCCGTCAGCACCATGATTTGTCGCCAAAAACTTTATCACGCTTTGTCGGGGCAGTTCCGCTCCACTTCACACGAGGCGAAGCGGGCTTAGATAATGTCCATCTTGCCCAGGCGCCTTCCGCAGGTGGATGAGGTGGATGGCTCCCGCTCACGGCATCTAGGTGCCAAGATGGGTTTGCTGTCACGCAACCCGAGCCACCCGCCATGGAGATTAGCATGATCGGCCTGGATTTGGCCAAGAACGTTTTTCAGGTTCACGGTATCAGCGCGACCGGTGAGGTCGTCATTCGCAAGGCGCTGCGGCGATCCCAGATGCTGCCGTCTTCCAGAAGTTGCCGTCTTGCTTGGTAGGCGCAGAGGCCTGCGGGACGTCGCATCACTGCGCGCGCGGACTGACTAGGCTGGGTCACGAGGTGCGGCTGATGCCGGCGGTGTACGTGAAGCCTTATGTAAAGCGCGGCAAGAACGATGCTGCCGACGCCGAGGCGATCTGCGAAGCGGTCACACGCCAGACAATGCGGTTTGTGCCCATCAAGTCGCGCGAGGAGCAGGCGGCGTTGTCGCTGCACCGCGTGCGCCAGCTGTTGATCAAGCAGCGCACACAACTGGTCAACATGATGAGCAGCGTGCTCGCCGAGCTGGGTATCGCCCTCCCGGTCGGGATCGTGAAGGCACTGCAGATGGCGCGACAGATCGTTGACGGCGAGTCCGAGCTCGACTTGCCAGTCGAAGCCGCGAACGTCGTCGGCATGCTGGCCGGGCAACTGCTCCAGATTCATGTCCAGTTGCGCAAGCTCGACCTGCGTCTCGCCGCTCTGGAACGGAGCGACGACAGGTCGCGGCGCCTAGCGACGATCCGTGGTATCGGACCGATCGGCGCGACCGCGCTTGCCGCATCGGTGACTGATCCAGGCCAGTTCTCGTCAGGACGTCAGTTCGCCGCCTGGCTGGGGCTGACCCCGCGGCAGAGTTCGAGTGGCGGCAAGGAACGGTTGGGGCGCATTACCAAGATGGGCGACAGATATCTGCGGTAGCTCCTGGTCGTCGGCGCAACCGCGCTGATCCGATACGCCAAGGAGAAACCCGGCACGGTCGATCCGCGTTTCGTCGCTCTGCTCGCCAGAAAGCCCGCGCGCGTCGCCTCGGTCGCCATTGCCAACAAAATGGCGCGGATCGCATGGGCGGTCATGGCGCGCGGCGGCGTGTTCGAACGCGGGCATGCGCCTATGCTGGCGGCAGCATAGATCAAGAACTTAGCTGAGGAGATCAGCTTCACGAGGTTGTGAGAGCGAAGGATGTGATGGCAAAACCGATAGGACCTTGTTCGCGGACACCATCAGGGCCAGCAGTCTACACCGACTGCATCAACAGGCCGGACAGACGACTGCACCTGACGGAACGCCAGTCATCACTTGACGCTTGCAACGCGGGAGCCATCCACAGAAGACCGTCTGCCTTCGACAGGCTCACGGCGAACGGTGATGTAATTTACACGGAAAGAAGCTGAGCCCCTAACCGTCCTTCCGAAAAGACGTCGGCGAACGCCCAAATTCTTGTGCGAAACAGCGGGCGAGATAGCCCGGATCATTGAAGCCGCACGCATAAGCGATCTCGCTGACGGTCAGGCTGCGGCACGCCTTGTCCTCCAGCATCGCGCGGACGCGTGTCAATCGGATCGTGCGCAGTTCGCGCCCGACGCTGCTGCCCGTCGCGGCGAACAGACTGTGGAGATAGCGGACTGAGATTCCGTGCTGCGCGGCGATGGTCGCCGGCGTCAGGTCCGGGTCCGCGAAGCCGCTGGTCAGCGTCCGTCGGATCTGGTGCATCAGGCGGCGGCGATGTGTGGTTTCCTCGCCCGCCATCCCATCGCACATCAGCGCCAGGCAGCCGCCAAGCTGGTCAGCGATCAGGTGAGCGGGCAGGGGCCGTCCTTCCTCCACGGCATGGGCGACGCTGTGCAACAGCCCGTCGATCGCAGCGCCCCATGGCGATGATCCGATCAGCGGGCGGATGGTGCAGGCATAGGGATCGGCGAGCCAGCGTTCGATCCAGGCGCTGGGCAGGGCGACCAGATAGGCTTCCGAAAATGCGGATGTGACAAAGCTGAAATTATCGAGATGGCTGAACAACAGGGCCTCGCCCGCGCCCAGCGTGGCTTCGCGCCCGTTCTGGCGCAGGGTGATGCCGCCGCTGCGCATATAGACAAGGTCGAAGCGCGGCGAGGCGCCGTGGCGTCCGCTGGCGTCGTGCACGCCTTCCTGGCTGGTCGCGTTGATGACGGAGAATTGCACGTCGCCGATATGCTGCTGCCGCAACTCGCCGCGGAATGTAAAGCGATCCGGCACGCGAATGTCGATGGGCGTCACATGCGCCTGCACCTGCCCGTGCCAATGGTCAAAGGCGGGCACGCCGTCCAGCGCGGCGGTCGATACGTGATAGCCGGGGCCATTCACCCGCAGTCCGTCTCCTTCCCGCGCCGTCGATCGCACGTTCGGTCGCGACGATAGCGGGAAAGGCGGGCGTGCGCCACAAGGACGTTAGTTCAAAGGTCGAGAAGCAACAGCGGCGATAGCGCCCGCGAGCAGCAGGGGGTGAAGAGCTTTCCTTCGTTCCGTTCATCGTCGGTCAGATAGCTGTCCCGATGATCCGGCGACCCTTCCAGCACGCCGGTGACGCAGGTGCCGCACACGCCTTGTTCGCAACTGATCGGGACGTCGATCCCCGCGTCGGCCAGAATGCTGGCAACCGACGTGCCGGGTGCGATCGTAAAGGTCGCGCCCGTGCTGGCAATGCGCACATCGAAGGGCCTGTCGCCTGCCTGTACCAGCGGTTCGGCGGCTTCGAACAGTTCGCGATGGATGCTGGCATCCGCCCAGCCAAGTCGCTGAGCCTCGTCCCGCACGGCGTTCATGAAGCCTGCCGGGCCGCACACATAAATATGGGTGCCTGGGCCGGGCGACCCAAGCGCTGCCGCCGGATCGAAGCGAGGCGATCCGTCATGCCGACTGAAATAGATGTGTCCGCCCGCCGCGTCCACGGCGCTGCCGAAGGCGGCGCTTGCCGGGCTCCGGCAGCAATAATGCAAGTCGAAAGACTTCCCTCCGCTCGCCAGTGCCGCTGCCATGGACATGATCGGGGTGATGCCGATGCCGCCGCCGATCAATATGTGGCGGCTACCTCCTTCGGCCAGCGCGAACAGGTTGCGCGGCGTGCCCACATTTACCTGCCGTCCCGGATGGAAGGCGTCATGCACCAGAGCCGATCCGCCGCGCGATTGCCGTTCGCGCAGCACCGCAATCTGGTAGCGGTGCCGCTCGACCGGATCGTTGCACAGCGAATATTGCCGCACCAATCCTTCATCCACCACGACGTCGATATGTGCCCCTGCCGCGAAGGGCGGCAGTTCGCCCCCGTCAGCCCGCGCGAGGTCGATCTGCACGATATCCGGAGCCAGCAGCATGCGTCCGGTGATTTCGAGCGTCAGCCCGTCAGCCAGCTTTGCCATGACCTGCCTCAGACCACAGGTTCGACCGGCAGTCGCGTGCCAGCCTTTCGCCTCAGCAGGTCGAGCGGCGATTCCGCGCCGGGCTGTGGCAGGGCGCCTTGCGCCTCGTCGGCGATCAGCTTCTTCATGATCCGGCGGGCGCGGGTTGCCGCGACGTCGGCTGACGCCATGACCGGTCCCATATCATCGAGCGTCCGGGTTCCCATCATGCGCTGCTGTTCTTCCAGGATCGGCTTGTCCTGCCCGACGAAGGCGATCTCGATCGCGGCGCGCCACATCTCGTCGACCGACGGATCGTCCACCTTGTAGTTGCGGGCGAAGGACCAGAAATACCAGCTGGAGGTCGCATCCTTGGGCGTCAACAGGTCGCACCCATAGAGCCAGACGCCTTCATCTCGCGTCTTGCCCACCGGGGTGACGCCGACGTCGAGCAGCAGGTTGCCCGGCGGGTCCCAGCGCATATAGGCCCAGTGATCGACATTCTCGGCATAATGGTCGAAAGCGGCGGCCCAGGCGGGCGGTGCCGCGCCGTCATGCGCCCAGCGGTTGGACCAGACCGTGGTGCCGCTTTGGAGTGTCTCCAACTTGCTGCGGGTGAGTGCCTCGCTGTTCAAAACGCCTTCATGCACGAATTCGGCATGGGTCAGGTCGAGGAGGTTGTCGCTGATCAGCTCATAGTTGGCCGCGACCTCCATCATGCCTTCGATCCGGCGGAAGGACGGGTGATTGTTGCAGGAAAAATCGGGGATCGTGCTTTCGTCGGCATGATCCGCATCGCCGAGCCACAGCCAGATCATGTCATAGCGTTCAACCACGGCATAGCGCTTTACCCGCATCTTCGCCGGGATGACGCCGTCGATCAGCGGCGTTCGCGTGCAGCCGCCCGACGTCCCGAAACGGAAGCCATGATAGCCGCACTGGACATCATCGCCGATCAGCTTTCCGGCGCTTAGCGGCGCAAAGCGGTGCGGGCAGACATTGCCGAGAGCGACCGGATCGCCATTTTCCGCGCGGTAGAAGACGATCGATTCATTGCAGATCTGACGTTCCAGCAGGGTGCGCCCGATCTCGCTGCTCCAGGCGGCTACATACCAGCAATTCTTAAGGAACATCTGCCTCTCCGCATTATTTCAGTCCGTCGTCGGGCCGTTTTTCGCTGTCAGGATAGATCGGCGCGTCCGGGCTTGCGCGGACAGGAGAGCACAAAAGTTGGGACTAGGAAGCAGCGCCGTAAGGGGTACGCGCATGGAGGCTTCCATGGATGAAGACTGCGATTTCGAGAACCGGCTCCCGTCGAGCATTTCGACTGTAAACTAATCGTCAGCTACTTCCTCGGGCCAGTAAAGCCGGGCGGGATTGGCGACAAGCAGACTATGCTGGAGGCTGGCGGTGGGCGCGATGCGCGGGATCATATCGACCAGCGTGCCGTCGTCGGGAATGGCCTTTTCCATGTTCGGGTGCGGCCAATCGGTGCCCCAAAGCACGCGGGTCGGATAATCCGTGACCAGAGGGGCGACGGTCCTTGCGAAATCGTCCCACGGCGGGCCTTGCGGGTCTAACCGATCGGGACATGTGACCTTGGTCCATATGTCGTCCCTGCTGTCGAGCAGGGCGCGAAAAGCGCGCATGTCGATGCCGTCCGGCCCTTGGGTGACGTCCGGACGGCCCATATGATCGATGACGATGAGGGTGGGAATGGCGTCCAGGAAAGGGCGTAGTTCTTCCAGAAGGTCGGGTTCAAAATAGACAACTACATGCCATCCAAGCTGCTCGATGCGGCGGGCGACTTCGAGGAACTTGTCCTTCGGCGCGTCATCGACGAGGCGCTTGAGGAAGTTGAACCGTACTCCGCGGATGCCGCCTTCGTGCAGCGTTTCAAGTTCTGCGTCGCTGATTTCCGGGTCAACCACTGCGACGCCACGCGCCTTGCCGTTTGACTGCGCTATGGCGTCCAAAGTCGCGGCATTATCCGTTCCGTGACAACTCGCCTGGACGATGACGTTGCGGGAGAAGCCCAGCCGGTCCCGAAGCGCGAAGAGCATATCCGGCCCTGCGTCCTCTGGAAGATATTTCGCCTTGGGACTGAATGGAAACCGCGCCATTGGTCCAAAGACATGGCAATGCGCATCGACCGCGCCCGGGGGCGGCCTGAAACCAGGGGCTGACGGAGTGGAGTGCCAGCTAACAACACGATCCGTCATGCAAAAATCTCTCCGTCCATCAGCTTTCGGGCGGTGCGCAGTAAGGCGGCGCTGACGACCCTGTCCTGATGGTCCAGTTCCATGACGCAGGTGGTTTCGCCCGTGGGATGTTCTACCGAAAGGCTTTTGATCCTGCCATCGGGAATGGTGGCAAGCTCTGCCGCTGGCGTGCCTTCAATGAGGCAGGCGGTGGCGACGCTGACCGCGCCCAGCACGCCGATGGAGGCGTGGGCGCGATGGGGGATGAAGCTGCGCACTGTGATCGCGCCGCCTTCGCGGGCGGGGGCTACCAGCATCATCTTGGGTACCGACTTTTCCTTTACATCGCCAAGGTTCATGCGTTCTCCAACGGCGAGACGGATTTTCTCGATGCGAGCCTTGAGGGCGGTGTCCTTGTCCAACGCGTCGCGATCTTCATAGCCGGTTATGCCCAAGTCTTGTGCCTTCATGACGACGCAAGGCATTCCATTGTCGATCAGGGTGACGCGAACGCCTTCGATCTCGTCAAAGACATTGCCGGTTGGGAGCAAAGCGCCGCAGGAAGAACCGGCGGTGTCGCGGAATTCCAGCGGGATAGGGGCAGCGGTGCCGGGGACTCCGTCGATCTTCGCGTCGCCGTCGTAGCGGACGATACGGCTCGGGGTTTGCACGGTCGCGATCGCGGTCTGGCCGGTATTTTCCATGTAGATGGCGACGCGGGTCTCCCCATCCCGTGCCTCGACGAGGCCGCGCTCGATAGCGAAGGGGCCAACGCCAGCGAGGATGTTGCCGCAATTCTGGGCGTCGGTGACGATGGCTTGATCAACGAAGATCTGGAGAAAAAGATAGTCGACATCCACGCCGGGCCGCGCCGACTTTTTGACCACGGCCACCTTGCTCGTCAGCGGATCGGCGCCGCCCATACCGTCGATCTGCCGGGGATCGGGTGAACCCATGATGCGCAGAAGGAAGCTGTCGCGAATGGCGGGGTCGGCTGGCAAGTCTTCGGCGAGGAAATAGCCGCCCTTTGACGTGCCGCCGCGCATCCACATGACACGGGCCGAGTCAGACATATTTGAGGCCCATTTCTTCAAGGCGCGGGCGCATGTTGTAGATGTCGAGACCGAGTTCGCCAGCAGCCAGGCGAACACGCTTGGCTTCTTCGGCGGCTTCGCGGGCCTGGGCCTTTTCGAGGACGGCGGCAGCGTTGGCGCGTGGGACGATGCAGACGCCGTCATCGTCAGCGATGATGATGTCGCCCGGATTGACGAGGGCGTTGGCGCAGACGACGGGGATGTTCACGCTGCCGAGCGTCGCCTTTATCGTGCCCTGGGCGTGGACGGCTTTCGACCAGACGGGGAAGTTCATTTGGTTGAGGTCGCGGATGTCGCGGACGCCTGCATCGATGACCAAGCCACGACAGCCGCGCGCCTGAGCTGAGGTTGCCAGGAGATCGCCGAAATAGCCGTCGGTGCAGGGACTGGTGGGCGCGAGGAGGAGGATGTCGCCTTCGCGGAGCTGCTCGATCGCGACGTGGATCATCCAGTTGTCGCCAGGAGGCGCGGAGATGGTGACGGCGCTGCCGGCAATGCGGGCGCCGGAATAGATGGGGCGCATGTAGGGCGCGAGGAGTCCGGTGCGGCCCTGGGATTCGTGGACGGTGGCGACGCCGCAATGGGCGAGGGCGTCGATGATGGAAAGGTCCGCCCGGTCGATATTCTGGACGACGATGCCGGACATGCGATTTGCTCCTTTGGCGAAAGCATGAAGGAAGTGGCGAAAAGAAACGGGTTGCTCAAATTTAAACTGTGTCGTTGGCATTAGTTTTTGCTAAGTGTTCGTGATGGCACCTGATCAGTTCAATATCCGGCACCTGTCTGCCGTCGCCGCCGTGGTCGCGCAGGGGACGGTCAGCCTGGCGGCGCGCGCGGTCAATCTGACGCAGCCTGCGGTGACACAAGGGATCGCGAAGCTGGAGGCGCAGCTGGGCCTGCCGCTGTTCGAGCGGCATCCGGGCGGGATGACGCCGACGGAAGCGGCGGCAAGGCTTGCCCCCCGGCTGGAGGCGGCTTTGCGGCTGATCGGCAGCAACCGGGCGACGGCGGCGCAGATCCGGGCTTTCGTCGCGCTGGCGCGGGCGGGGAGCTATGCGGCGGCGGCGGCCGAGGCAGGGGTGACGGAGCCGTCGCTGCATAGGGCGGTGGGCGACCTTGGCCTCGCGATGGGATACAGGCTGGCGGAGCGGCGCGGGCGGGGCGTGGCGCTGACAAATGCGGGGGCAGCGCTGGCGCGGCGGTTGCGGCTGGCGCTGGCGGAATTGCGGTCGGGGCTGGAAGAGATCGAGGCGCTGAAAGGGCAGGAGAGCGGGCGGGTCGTGGTGGGCGCAATGCCGCTGTCGCGCGCAAGGCTGCTGCCCCGCGTGATCAGCCGGTTTCGGCGCGAGTTCCCGCAGGTGCATATCAGCGTCCATGAAGGATCGCATGCCGAACTGGTCGGCCCGCTGCGCGACGGCGAGGTGGACATGATGATCGGCGCGCTGCGTGATGCGTCGGTCGGGCAGGACCTTGTGCAAAAGCCGCTGTTCGAGGATCGGCCGACGATCATGGCGCGGGCCGGGCATCCGCTGGCCGGAGGATGGGACGCGGATGCTCTGCGGCGTTTCCCATGGATATTGCCACCGGAAGGGACGCCGTTGCGGCAGTTGTGGCGGGAGATGGTGGAGACGCTGGGCGGCGAATTGCCTGCCGTGCCGATCGAATGCGGATCGGTGATGACGATCCGAGAACTGCTGGTGAATGGCGATTATCTGACGATGTTGTCGGTCGATCAAATGGCGCTGGAACTGAACGCCGGGATGGTGATCGACATCGGTCCCGCGCCCGGCGCGATCAGCCGCATGATCGGGCTGACCACTAGAACGGACTGGCGGCCGACCCGCTTGCAACACTGTTTCATGGCGGCGATCGATCAGGAAGTTGAAGGCATAAGTTCGTAAAAACTTATGAGGATGCCGGGGATTCGATTGGCGACGCCGATAGGGATGGGCCATCCCTTGGCGCATGGAGCAGGAAGTCGGTCTGATCGGATTTGGCGAGGCGGGTTCGACCTTTGCATTGGCAGGGGGCTGGGCCGCGCGGGCGCATGTATTCGACAGCAAGACCGAAGACGCCGCAGCGCGTGACGTGATGATCGCCAGCTATGCGGACGCCCATGTGCTGGGCGCGCGCTTTCTGGAAGATGCGCTTTCCGGCGTGGCATTGGTGATTTCGCTGGTGACGGCAGATCAGGCATTGGCGGTTGCCGAAGCGGCGGCAGAGTGCATCGCGCCGGGCACCATCTATTGCGACATGAACAGCGTGGCGCCGCAGACGAAGCAGGAGGCGGCGCGGACGATCGAGGCGGCGGGTGGACGATATGTCGATGTTGCCGTCATGGCGCCGGTTCATCCGGCGGCGCTGTCCGTCCCGTTGCTGTTGAGCGGCGGTGCGGCGGAAGAGGCCGCAGCGAGGTTGCAGGCGCTGGGCTTTGCCAATGTGCGCGTGGTTGGAGACGCGGTGGGCCGTGCGTCCGCGATCAAGATGATCCGGTCGGTGATGGTCAAGGGACTGGAGGCGCTGACGGCGGAATGCGTGCTGGCGGCGGAGGCGGCGGGCGTGCGTGATGAGGTGCTGGCGTCCCTGGATGCGAGCGAGAAGGCGCGGCCTTGGGGCGAGCGGGCGGATTATAATCTGGAGCGGATGCTGGTTCATGGGCTGCGCCGTGCTGCCGAGATGGAAGAGGTGGTGAAGACGCTGGAGGCGCTGGGCACCGGGGCTGCGATGACGCGCGGTGCGGTGGAGCGGCAGCGGGCGATCGGGGCGCTGGGCGTGGCGGATGTGCCGGATGGGTTGAGCGGGAAGCTTGCGGTGGTTTTGGCGCGGGGTGATGGTTTGGCCCGAGATGGGAGTGCAGTTGCGGCTTGAGGGAGTTTCGTCATCCCAGCGAAAGCTGGGATCTCAGGCGGCTTGGGTTCGGCCTTGAGGCACGAGATCCCAGCTTTCGCTGGGATGACGGAAGATGCTGGGATGACGGGAGTTAGGCGAGGGCGCTTCCCCCCTTCGTCACCCCGGACTTGATCCGGGGTCTCGCTGGCTGAGTGCGCGGGGATGGAGAAGCGGGACCCGGGTCAGGCCCGGGGTGACGAGCTTGTGGGGGCGGAATGAGGCATGAGATGCCAGCCTGCGCTGGGATGACGGAAACTGGCCGATGACGGCGATGTGTGAATGCTGTGATTGAAGGACTGAGAGACGAATGAGCCTGATTATCGACTGCCATGGCCATTATACCGTGCTCCCCAAGGGGCATGATGGCTGGCGGGAAGAGCAGAAGGCGGCGTTCAAGGCGGGCGTTGCTGCGCCGCCTTATCCCGACATCAGCGATGATGAGATTCGCGACACGATCGAGTCCAACCAGTTGCGGCTGATCAGGGAACGGGGCGCGGACCTGACGATCTTTTCTCCGCGTGCTTCGGCGATGGCGCCGCATGTTGGGGATGCGGGGGTCGCCCGGGAGTGGGCGATGCGGTGCAATGACCTGATCGCGCGGGTGGTGAGGCTGTATCCCGAGACCTTTGCTGGCGTTTGCATGTTGCCGCAGTCGCCAAAGGCCGACATGGGCAATAGCATTGCTGAGCTGGAACGGTGCGTCACGCAGCTGGGCTTTATCGGATGCAACCTTAATCCCGATCCGGGGGGCGGGCATTTTCAGCATCCGCCGCTGACGGATCGTTACTGGTATCCCTTTTACGAGAAGATGGTCGAGCTGGACGTTCCGGCGATGATCCATGTGTCGGGCAGCTGCAACCCGGCGATGCATGCGACCGGCGGCTATTATATCGCGGCGGACACGATCGCCTTCATGCAGTTGCTGGAGGGGGATTTGTTCGCGGATTTTCCGACGCTGCGCTTCATCATTCCGCATGGCGGCGGCGCGGTGCCCTATCATTGGGGGCGTTACCGGGGGCTGGCGGACATGCTGAAGAAGCCGAACCTCGACACGCATCTGATGAACAACATCTTTTTCGATACATGCGTCTATCATCAGCCGGGCGTCGATTTGCTGGCCGATGTGATCGACAACAAGAACATCCTGTTCGGTTCGGAAATGGTCGGCGCGGTGCGCGGGATCGATCCGACGACCGGCCATTATTTCGATGATACCAAGCGCTATGTTGATGCGCTGGATATCAGCGATGCGGAACGGCACGCGATATTCGAGGGCAATGCCCGTCGTGTCTTCCCCCGTTTGGACGCGCAACTGAAGGCGCGCGGTCTGTGAGCTTCCACACCCCCCATTTATCCCTGTGGGTGGTGGCTCCATCTCCCGTCCTTGCTGTGGAAGGACGGGGCGGGAGATGGATTTTTCTTTGTCTGGAGAACCGCCGATGAGCGTTGATATCCATGAATATCTGGCTGAGTTTGACGATATCCCCGGCACGCGCGTCTATACCGGAAAGCGCGCGCGGCAGGGATATTGGATGAACCAGTTCGCGATGAGCCTGATGAAGGGCGACAATCGCGAACGGTGGAAGGCGGACGAGCGCGCCTATCTGAACGAATGGCCGATGACCGAAGATCAGCGGCAGGCGATTTTGGATCGCGACTATAATCGTTGCCTCGATCTGGGCGGCAATATCTATTTCCTGGCCAAAGTATTTTCGACCGACGGCATGTCCTTTTTGCAGGCGGTGGGAACCATGACCGGCATGAGCACGGAAGAGTATCAGGCCATGATGGTCGCCGGAGGGCGATCACCCGAAGGCCAGCGATCGATAAGGGAGAAACGTTGATGGCCCGCATTACCGCTGGCGTAGGGACCAGCCATGTGCCGGCGATCGGCGCGGCGATGGACAATGGAAAGGTGGGAGAGCCCTATTGGGCGCCGCTGTTCGCCGGATATGACTGGTCGCGGCAATGGATCGCGCAGGAAAAGCCGGATGTCGTGATACTGGTTTATAATGACCATGCGTCGGCGTTCGACATGAAGATCATTCCGACCTTCGCGATTGGTTGTGCGGATCGCTATGGCATTTGCGACGAGGGATGGGGGCCGCGGCCGGTGCCGGACGTGGAGGGGCATGCGGACCTGGCCTGGCACATCGCGCAGAGCCTGATCCTGGATGAGTTCGACATGACCATCATCAATGAGATGGATGTCGACCATGGCCTGACCGTGCCGATGAGCCTGATGTTCAACCAGCCAGACAAGTGGCCAGTGAAGGTCGTTCCGCTGGCCGTCAATGTCGTCACCTATCCGCCGCCGTCGGGCAATCGCTGCTGGATGCTGGGCGAGGCGATCGCGCGGGCGGTGGAGAGTTTCCCCGAGGATCTGAATGTGCAGGTGTGGGGCACGGGCGGGATGAGCCACCAGTTGCAGGGGCCGCGCGCGGGTTTGATCAATGCGGAGTGGGACAATCGCTTCCTGGACCTGTTAAGTGCCGAAGATAATGGGCAGTTGCGCGCCATCCCGCATATCGAATATCTGCGAGAAACCGGATCGGAGGGGATCGAGATGGTGATGTGGCTGATCATGCGCGGTGCGCTGGGCAAGAAGGTCACGCCGCTGCATCGTCATTATCATGTTCCCGCATCCAATACGGCGGTCGGGCATCTGGTGTTGAAACCCGACGATTCATAATGACAATCGAGGGGATGGATCATGGCGCGCGCCGACATCGAGGATGCATTGGTCAGGCTGGAGCAGGTGCATAAGCAGCTGGGGGAGCTATCCACCGGTGCGGAGCCGGGCTGGGAAAAGCAATATTTGCAGGCTCGGCGCACGTTGCAGGAACAGATCAACCGATTGTGTCAGGCGGATGCGCAGCTGAACCTGTCCGATGAGGATAGACGTCGGTTCCGCGATGCCTTTGGCAAGTTCCGCACGGCTACAGCGTTGCATCAGGCGGATTGGCCGGTCGTCGAAATCGACCGGCAGAACCCGGGATATAGTCAGTCCGCAGCCAATGTGGGGCAGACCTATCAGCAATTCATGACGGTGATGCGCGCGCTGATGCAGCGATAGCCAGAGCGCGCGGCCAGTAAGATGAGGAGTCAGTTTATGAGAATCGCGCTGGCCGGTGCGGGGGCTTTTGGTGAAAAGCATCTGGATGGCCTGAAGACTATCGACGGCGTGACCGTCACCTCGCTGGTTGGGCGCAATCTGGAGCCGACGCAGGCGATCGCGGCAAAATATGGGATCGGGCATGCGACGACTGAGCTGGCCGAGACTCTGGCGCGCGATGATGTCGATGCGGTGATCCTGTGCACGCCGACGCAGATGCATGCGGAACAGGCGATAGCTTGCATGAACGCGGGCAAGCATGTGCAGGTGGAGATACCGCTAGCCGATAGTTGGGGCGATGCGCTGGCGGTGCTGGCCAAGCAACAGGAGACGGGACTGACCTGCATGGTCGGGCATACGCGGCGGTTCAACCCGAGCCATCAATGGGTGCATCAGCAGGTCAAGGCAGGCGCATTCAACGTCCAGCAGATGGATGTGCAGACCTATTTCTTCCGGCGCAAGAATATCAATGCGAAGGGTGAGGCGCGGTCCTGGACCGACCATCTGTTGTGGCACCATGCGGCGCATACGGTGGACCTGTTCGCCTATCAGGCGGGGCGGATCGTGGACGCGCATGCGATGCAGGGGCCGATCCATCCCGAACTTGGCATTGCGATGGACATGTCGATTCAGCTGAAGAGCGAGAGCGGGGCGATCTGTACGCTTTCGTTGAGCTTCAACAATGATGGGCCGCTGGGGACGTTCTTTCGCTATATCGGCGACAAGGGCACTTATATCGCGCGCTATGATGATCTGGTGAACGGCAAGGAAGAGCCGATCGACGTGTCCAAGGTGGACGTGTCGATGAACGGGATCGAGTTGCAGGACCGCGAATTTGTGAGCGCGATCCGCGAGGGGCGGGAGCCTAATTCGAGCGTGGCGAAGGTGTTCGATTGCTATCGGGTGCTGGGGGAGCTGGAGACGCAGTTGGGGTGAGCGCGCCAGTCGCGGGGTGAGCGGCCCGTGTGGCGGGCGAAGAAGCGGGAGAAGTAGGCGGGGTCCTCGAACCCAACCGCATAGCCGACTTCCGCGACGGACAGGTTGGAATAGAGGAGCAGGCGGCGGGCTTCGAGCAGGGCGCGCTCGTCGAGCATGGCGGCAGGGGAGAGCCCTGCGACGCGAGCGCAGGCTTGGCGTAGCGCGGTTTCGCTGACGCCCAGCGCGCGGGCGTGGGCAGCGACAGGCTCCCGCTTGCGAAAACGCTGTTCGATCCGATCGCGCAGACGGGCGACGAGACGGGCCTGGCGGCCGCCGCCGCTGGCGCTGGCGTCGGACAGGGCGGCGTGGCGCAGCGCCTGGACCATGAGCCAGAGGAGGAGCGCTTCGACCGCCGCGCGCTGGGCAGGGCCGGACCATGCAAGCTCGCGGGCGAGTGCGCCGATGCGGGTTTCCACTTCGGCGGCGCTGGGCACGGCGATGGCACGGGGTGTGCGGAAGAGCGGTTGGAGGTCGGCGTCACGCTCCAGCAGGTGGTGGAGGTAGCTGTTGGCGATGGTGATGACCCAGCCACGGGAGTCGCGGTGCCAGGAAAAGCCGTGGATGATCCCGGCCGGCACCAGCAGCAGGCAGGGCGCTTCAAATGTGACGCTTTCGCCATCCGCCCGCATCGATCCGCCGCCTTCGGCGATGAAGATGATATGGTTGAGATCGCGATGGAGATGCGGCTGGATCGTCCACTCGCTGGGGCGGGAGCGGTCGTCCAGGCTTTCGACATGTACGAAGCCTTCCGCAACGCTACGTTGCGGTTCTCCATAGAGGTAGAAGCTGGGGACGGGGGTGGTCATGGCTACGTCCGGAAAGCTGCTGGATCGTCCAAGTCATAGGCCAGTTCGCCCATGTCCCGCAAGCAGCATCGGGCGCATCATGCGCGGCGTCGGAAAGCTGCGAAGAGGATGTCATGAGGACGCAAGTCGCCATCATAGGCGCGGGGCCTGCGGGGTTGCTGCTCGGCCATTTGCTGCGGGCAGAGGGGCTGGAGGTCATCGTGGTGGAGCGAGCATCGCCCAGCTATGTCCTGGGGCGCATCCGCGCAGGCGTGCTGGAGCGGACCACGACGGATTTGATGGACCGGCTGGGCCTTGGCGAGCGGATGCATCGTGAAGGGTTGCCCCATGACGGCTTTCACCTGGCCAGCGGCGATCGGTCGATCCGCATCGATATCGCGGGCCTGACCGGACGGCAGGTCATGGTATATGGCCAGACGGAGATGACCCGCGACCTGATGGAGGCGGCGGCTGGGCGCGGCCTGGAGATCATCTACGAAGCGGATGACGTGGCATTGCATGATGTTGACAGCGACGCGCCGTACCTGACCTATAGCAAGGATGGTCGGCAGGAGCGGATAGATGCTGAATTTATTTGCGGGTGCGACGGCTTTCACGGTCCTTCGCGGCGAGCCATACCGGCTGGCGTAGCGACCGCCTATGAGAAGCTATATCCGTTCGGTTGGCTCGGCATCCTGGCGGATGTGCCACCGTGCGATGACGAACTGATCTATGCCAATCATGAGCGCGGCTTTGCGCTGGCGTCCATGCGATCGGGGACGCGCAGCCGCTATTACATTCAGGTGTCACTGGATGAACGGATCGAGGATTGGCCGGACGATCGGCTGTGGGATGAGCTGGCAGTGCGGCTGGGGCCTGAAGCGGGTGCGCGGATGGTGCGCGGGCCAGCATTGGAGAAGTCGATCGCGCCGCTGCGATCCTTCGTATTCGAGCCGATGCAATATGGGCGGCTGATGCTGGCGGGGGACAGTGCGCATATCGTGCCGCCGACGGGAGCGAAGGGGCTCAACCTCGCGGCGTCGGATATATTCTATCTTTCGGCGGCCTTGACTGGATGGTTCCGGCGGGGTGACGGGGACGCGGTAGCGGGCTATTCCCAGCAGGCGCTGACGCGGATCTGGAAAGCGGAACGATTTTCCTGGCAACTGACGCGGCTGATGCACCGCTTTCCGGAAATGGATGCGTTCGACCGGCGAATGCAGGTTGCTGAGCTGGACTATATTGCCTCTTCCAGGGCGGCGCAGGCGGCTATCGCGGAAAATTATGTGGGATTGCCGCTTTGAAAAGAACTTGGAGCAAAACAATGAAGACTATCCTGAGGTAATCACGCGGAATATTCAAAGGTCTGATCGATAAGATATTTCACAGATTGTCAGCCTGCCGGGGCGTAGCCTTTCAAAGCGTGACCGGATCCGATCTGCGCCACGTTCCCTGCCGTGCGGTCTCGTGCTGCTGCTCGAATTCCGCTTTGACGGCGATGAACAATTGCGCGGCTCGGACGAAATCCTTGGTCCGCAGCGACTGCTTGTGCACCGCTCACATGCCGAAGGCAGGGCGCAGGTTCTCAGGCATCTGTCTGCGGAGGTAATAAGCGTCTGTCTTGGGGTGCCGCCCCGGCTGTGCCATTCTCGTCTCGCTGCACCAGCGAGAGGTCAAGAAAGGCTGCATCGCAGCATTCTGCGCCCAAATAGGTAAGTGGTGACCCCTACGGGAATCGAACCCGTGTTTCAGCCGTGAGAGGGCCGCGTCCTAACCGCTAGACGAAGGGGCCTTGGCCGCTCGGGCGGCTGGCAGGCGGTGGCGTTTAGGGGGAGAGGGGTTCGCCGTCAAGCGAAACCACTTGTCCTGTCCGGCCCATAAAAAACCACCCCATGTATTACATGGGGTGGCCAAGGTTCAGGGAGGAGACGCCTCCAAAAGGGGGAGGCGCCCATACGACACACCCGAAAGGGGGGCAGGTGCGCCGTATGTTTGGAAGATAAAGAAGGTCCCGCTCACTTTCAAGTGGCGAGCAGAAACCTTTTCTATCGCATTATTGATGCAGGTTAATTTATAGCGTCATGCGTCGGCGGTTTGGGGCGCTGCCGGGACGGAAATAGGACCTTTGCCCTGCGTGATCTGCGACTCGAAAACTTCGCGGATGAGCTGCAGCGAGAAAAGATGCGCGTAGATAAGGGGCAGCATGCCGTTCTGGCTGATCTTCCGCAGTTGATCGCCACGCATGTCACGCAGCTTTTCCTCGTTCACCATGCGGAAGCCGCGATAGACGAAAGGCTGATCGTTGCCGGGGACCTGGATGGCGACTTCGCCGTCCATCAGCAGGTCCAGTTCCTTCAGGTCCTTCATGAACTGGCCAGTCCGCGCGGCGGCCTGTTCGAAATCCTCGCAGAATTTGAGGACGCCCTGGGTGAGTTCGGTTGGCTTACCATCTTCGAAAAGGGGCTGGCCTTCCTCAAACTCGCCGACCGCTTCGCTGGTCGGATCGAAGCAGAGCGACAGTTCGTCGGTGTCGGGGCGCAGCTTCGCCAGCATCCATGGATAGCGGCGGACATAGGCGGGGACATAGGCGGGGCCGCGCAGCTTGCCTTCATCGTCGAGGAAGGTGTTGACGCCTTCATTAAGGCCCATCAGCGCCAGCGGCACCGCTTCGTCGCCAGCCGAGAAGATGATCGGCACGAACCGTTGGGCCGCGACGAATTCATCGACGGTCAGGGGAACGGCATGCTGCTTCGTGAGGAAAGGCGCGGACTCCACCGAGCGGCTGCGATAGCTCGCATGATCGACGCTGCTGAGCGGGAGCAGGTCGTTGTAAAACACGGGGAGATTATTGGCGGGCGCGCTAGCCATGATGCTGTTCTTCCATCCTATCGAAGCAGCGCATGTTGGCTGCACTGCCTTTCCTAAAAACTGGGTGTGGGCGATAAAGACCTTGTGGGTGGGAGGCAATTGCTTTGTCGAGCCGCCCCGCTGCCTCTAGCCCTCTTCGGGACGGGGGATCAGCTTGTCCGGGTTCATGAGGCCAAGGGGATCAAGCGCAGCCTTGATCGCGCGCAGGGCATGTAGCCGGGCAGGACTGGCAAGGCGGCCGAGTTCGGCCCGTTTCATCTGGCCGATGCCATGTTCCGCCGAAATGGAGCCGCCCGCCGCGACGACGGCATCATGGACGAAGGCGTTGATCGACTTCCCTTCTGCCGCGATCCAGGCAGGGCCGTCCGTCGTTCCCTTGGGCGCGCGGACATGGAAGTGGACATTGCCATCCCCAAGATGACCGAAGGAGGAGGCGGTGGTTCCCGCGAAGGTGCGTTCGGCCGCCGCGGCCATGTCGATCATGAAGGAGGGCATGCGGGCCACGGGCACGCTGATGTCATATTGCAGCGCCGGTCCCTGCGCCCTCTCCGCTTCGGACAGTGATTCGCGCAAGCGCCAGAACGCCGCTGCCTGAGCATCATTGGCGGCGATCGTGGCATCGACAGCGAGTCCTTGTTCGAGCGCTTGCGCCAGCGCTCCTTCAAGACGCTCGCCCGGAGATGGGCTGGACAGGTCGGCATGATCGACTTCGATCAGCACATGCCAGGGCGTGCGCGTCTCGATCGGGCAGCGGGTGCCGGGAATGTGGGACAGGACATGGCCCAGGCCATCGTCGGCGATAATCTCGAACCCTTCGACGCTGTCGCCCAATTGCCTTTCGGTCAGGCGGAGCAGGGCAAGCGCGTCGGCGGGCGATCGGACGCCGACCCAGCCGACTGCGCGGATCGCGATCGCAGGGACGAGGCGGAGCGAGGCGGCGGTGATGATGCCGAGCGTACCTTCCGCGCCGATCAGCAATTGTTTGAGGTCATAGCCGCGATTGTCTTTTTTGAGCGCGTCGAGGCCATGCAGGATGGCGCCGTCGGGGAGGACTGCCTCCAACCCCTCGACAAGTGCGCGCATCGTGCCATGGCGCAGCACCTGAGTGCCGCCGGCATTAGTCGATATCAGGCCGCCGATCGTCGCCGATCCCTTCGCGCCGAGGCTGAGCGGGAAGCGGCGCCCGGCTTGCTCCGCAGCATCGTGCAGGGTTTCGAGGATGACGCCTGCTTCGCATATTGCGAGATTGTCGTCGGAAGAAAGGGAGCGGATGCGGTTCATCCGGCGCAGCGACAGGATAAGTGCCGACCCGTCATCCGGAGGAGTCGCGCCGCCGACCATTGAGGTATTGCCGCCCTGAGGAACCAGGGGCACGTGAAGATCGGCTGCGAGTGCGACGGTCGCGGCAACTTCCTCCGTACTGGAAGGCTGGAGAATGGCGGCAGCGGCGCCGTGAAAACGTCCCCGCCAGTCTGTGAGCCAGGGAGCGATGTCGTCCGCATCGGTGACGACGCTCTTTGGCCCCAGCAAGGCTATGAACCTGTCGATGATGTCTTGCCCTATCATACTGCAATGCTATGCCCCGGAATTCATCGACGGTTCAACCACCGGCCCATAGCGTGCCGCCCCAAAAGGGGTTCGATTTGCTTCATTCCGTCCTGTTGCTGCTTGTCGCGCCCGTGAGTGAGCCCGTGCAATTGGCGCAGATGTCGATCGAGCAACGGATCATCATTCGCGTGCCAATGGCGAAAAAGGGACGAGCGCCCGCGCGCATTGCTCCGCAGGCGGGGCGTGCGTGGAAGGAAAAGAAGGGGCCGCGCTGCATCGCCTTGCGGTCGATCCGGTCAGCCAGCGTCATTGTGGATAATGGCGTCGATCTGCTGCTGGCCGATAATCACCGCTATAGGGCTCGGCTGGAGCGGGGGTGCAGTTCGACAGGCTTCTACTCGGGATTTTATGTCGAGCCGGATGAGGATGGGTCGCTTTGTTCCGGGCGCGATGAATTGCAGGCGCGCAGTGGGCTTAGTTGCGTGATCGACAGTTTCCGCCGATTGGAAGAGGCGGACGGGGACGATTAACCGTCTGTGGAAACGCGCTCCGATGCGCGATTTTCTTGACAAGATACCAATATTTCCGCAAGGCGCGCGCGATTTCCGTGACGCATGAGCGCGTTGCGGAAGAGCCTCTGTCCCGGACAATTGAATGACTTTTGCCGATCTCGGCCTTTCCGATGAACTGTTGAAGGCCGTTAACGAGGCCGGATACGATACGCCCACGCCGATTCAGGCGCAGGCGATCCCCCCCGTACTGATGATGAAGGACATTATCGGCATCGCGCAGACGGGGACGGGCAAGACTGCCAGCTTCGTTTTGCCGATGATCGACATTCTGGCTCATGGCCGGGCTCGTGCGTTGATGCCGCGTTCGCTCATTTTGGAGCCGACGCGCGAATTGGCGGCGCAGGTTGCCGAGAATTTCGAGAAATACGGGAAATATCACAAGCTCAACATGGCGCTGCTGATCGGCGGCGTGCAAATGGGCGATCAGCTCAAGGCCCTGGAAAAGGGCGTCGATGTGCTGATCGCCACGCCGGGCCGACTGATGGACCTGTTCCAGCGCGGCAAGATATTGCTGAACGGCTGTTCGATGCTGGTCATCGATGAAGCTGACCGCATGCTGGACATGGGGTTCATCCCGGACATTGAGGAGATCTGCACCAAATTGCCTTCGCAGCGGCAGACACTGCTGTTTTCAGCGACCATGCCCGCGCCGATCAAGAAGCTGGCGGATCGGTTCCTCAGCAATCCCAAGTCGATTGAAGTGGCGCGGCCGGCGACCGCCTCCACCAACATCACCCAGAGGCTGGTGAAGGTTGATTCGCGCAAGAAGCGCGAAGCCCTGCGCGCGATGCTGGAGCAGGAGGAAGTGCTGAGCGCGGTAATCTTCTGCAACCGCAAGACCACGGTTCGTGAACTGAACAAGAGCCTACAGCGCTACGGTTTCAAGTCGGGCGAGATTCATGGAGATATCGATCAGTCTTCGCGAATTGCCGAACTGGAGCGATTCCGGGCGGGATCGGTGAATATCCTGGTAGCGTCCGATGTCGCTGCGCGTGGGCTGGATATCAAGGGCGTCAGCCACGTCTTCAATTTCGATGCGCCGTGGCATCCCGATGACTATGTCCATCGCATTGGCCGTACTGGGCGTGCGGGGGCATCGGGTGTCGCCTATACCTTTGTGACCCCGGAAGATGCCGAGGCGATCGATAATATTCAGAAGCTGATCGGGCAGAAGATTGAAACGATCGACACCCCCGCTGCCGCCGCTGCAAAGGTGGATAAGGCCGAAGAGCCGCGCCGGAATAGCGAGCGGAAGGTGGAGCGTAAGCCCGCCAAGCGCAAGGACGACGAACGGCGGGAAGAGCCTCGTCCTGCCCGCCAGCAGGATAATGGTTCAAAGTCGCGCCGCGCCGATGTTCGGGATGAAGGTCCGGATGACGGCTGGAACGGACCTGTGCCTGAATTTCTTTCGGTGGGGTTCGAGGGTTAGGACGTCCGTGGAACGTCCTTCCTGCCGGTAGTAAGAAGGACGGCCCTACAATAGCCCCATCGCGCGCAGGCTGCTGTGTCCCTGCGATCCGATGATGATATGATCATGTACCGCGATATTGAGGCGCTTGCCCGCCTCTGCGATCTGGCGCGTGATTTCAATGTCCTGACGGCTGGGTTCGGGAGAACCGCTCGGGTGGTTGTGAACCAGGATCAGCGCTGATGAGCCAAGGTCGATGGCGCGGCGTATGACTTCGCGCGTGTAGATGGCGGCCTGGTCGATCGACCCGTCGCCCATATGTTCGTCGCGGATCAGCATGTTGCGGCTGTTGAGGTGAAGCACGCGGACGCGCTCCACCGGGAGATAGGCCATGTCGGCCCGCAGATAATCGAGTAGGGCTTGCCAGCTTGCAAGGACCGGACGCTGTGACACCTCATTGCGGAGCATGCGCAGAAGGGTGGCATGCACGATCTTGACAGCGGCGATGCTGGTGTCGCCCATGCCGGGGACGCGCGCGATCGCCTGCCAATCGGCGGTCATCAAGCCGCCGATGCCGCCAAATTCACGCAGCAACGCCTTCGCGAGCGGCTTGGTATCGCGGCGGGGAATGGCAAGGGCCAGCAGATATTCGATAAGCTCATGATCGTGCAGCGCATCGCCGCCGCTTTCCGCCAGCTTCTGCCGAAGCCGGGCGCGATGCCCCACGCCGTCATGGCTGACCACAACTTCCCTGTCCGCCAATGCCTTATAATCCCCCGTTCAGAGAAATGGGCCTATGCGTTGCGCAAAAATCGGGCAAGGATATTTAGGGAGCGTCAGACGTTATGCAGGCGTTACGGATCGAGTGTGAAAGCCGGGGTTGGCCATAAGCATGGAAGTTGAGGACGGCGAAGAGGGAGTTCGCCGCGGCTGGTTACGCTGGCTGGGCGTAGGGACGGGGTCTCTGGCGCTGATCCTTGTTGCGTTGTGGACCCAGCGAGCGCCGATCGCGGAAAATTTCATTGGGCGGGAGATGAACCGGCGCGGCGTCCAGGCAAGCTATGACCTGAAGGACATTGGCCTGCGCACCCAGCGTATCGAGAATATTGTCCTTGGCGATCCGGCGAATCCCGATCTGACTGCCCTGTGGGTGGAAGTGGATCTGGCCTTCACAGGCCTGTCCCCGCATGTCGCGGCTGTGAGGGCAGGCGGCGTGCGGCTGCACGGTTCTTATCGTGATGGGGTGCTCCGGCTCGGAGAATTGGACAAGTTCCGCGATCCTGCGTCTAAGGCGCCGTTCAGTCTACCGGACATCGTCCTCGCGCTGCGCGATGCGCGCATGCGGCTTGAGACCGACGCCGGAGTGGTCGGCATGCAGATCGACGGCAAGGGTAATCTAAGGTCGGGCTTCGACGGCCGCCTTGCCGCTGCCATGCCACGGGCGGCGTTCGCGGGGTGCAACGTGGCGGGCATGACCGCCTTGCTGGATGTCGCGATAAGGAATGAGCGGCCGCATTTGGTTGGACCGGCGCAGGCGACGGCTCTTGGATGCAGGAGCAGCGCGACCGGCGCGGCGAAGCCGAGAGCGGACATGGATGTCTGGATCGGCAAGGCCCTGGATCGGTGGAACGGCCATGTCGTGCTGGGAGCCGAGGCGTTGAAGTCCTCTGGCATGGTGCTGGCGAAGCCCGTCGGTCGGATCGACTTTGATGGCAATGCGTTGGCGATGGCTGGCCGTGCGCGGATCGGCGCGGCGGCACTGGGTATGGCGGGTCTCAAGGCAGGTCAGTCGGAGATTGTCGGCGCTTGGAGCGTCGCAAAAGGTAAGTCACAGGCCAGCGGGCGTTTGTCGGCGCATCAACTGAGCCTTCCCGGACGTGATCCTCTGGTGGGATTGAAGCGGTCTGCGGCGGGCACGCCTCTGGCGCCGCTGGCCGAACGGCTGGCCGATGCGGTGCGCCGCGCGGGGGAGGATAATGTGCTGCGAACCAGCCTGGCCTTCGCGCAGAGCGGCCAGGGTGGGAGCGTGGTGCTGACGAACAGTAGATTCGAATCGCGCAGCGGCGCGCGTGTGACGATTCCCGGTGATGGCAGGGTGACCATTGCCTGGCCGGGCAAGGCGGGAGCAGCTGTCGACTGGGCGCTGGATGGCGCGCTCACGACGGACGGGGGTGGGCTACCGAAGGCTGCACTGCGGCTGGCACGGCGGCCGCGTGGCGGATTGGGTGGGCAGCTTTTTATCGACCCATATGCCGCTCGCGACGCCAGGCTGGCGCTCGACCCTGTACGTTTTACCGCCGGACCTCGGGGAGATACGCTCTTTTCAACAGTGGCAAGGCTGGACGGCCCACTGCCCGGCGGACGTCTGCGCGGGCTTGTGGTGCCGGTTGCGGGACAGCTGAATGCTGATGGCTCGATAGCCATCAACCGACGCTGCGTGCCGTTGGCGTTGGAGGAGGCGCGCTACGGCAGCTTTTCGGTTGGGCGAACCCGGCAGACGCTGTGTCCAATCGGCGGTGGCGCTCTGGTGGCGACGGGGCCGGGCGGGGTGAGCGCGGGGGCCGAGATTCGCAATCTCGACCTGCGAGGACGTAGCGGCCAGAGTCCGATGCGGCTGTCGGCGGAGCGGGCAAGGGTCGCCATCGGGCAGGAGGGCTTTTCGCTATCTCGGGCGGAACTGGCGATCGGGCCTGAAGCATCTCCGGTACGGCTGGTCGCGCAAACGCTGACCGGCCGGGCTACGGCACAGGGTCTGGCGGGAAGGCTGGCAGGGACCAACGCGCGAATCGGTTCCGTTCCGCTGATCGTGGAGGATGGCGCGGGCGAATGGAGCTTCGCCCAAGGAGTGTTGAAGCTCGCCGCGTCGGTGATGGTGCGCGATGCCCAGACGCCGGGACGGTTCGAGCCGTTGAAGGTGCCGGACTTCGCGCTCAGCTTGCGGGACGGCCGAATCCTGGCGACAGGAACGTTGCGGGCGCCGCGCAACGATGCCTTGGTGGCGCGTGCGGACATCGCGCATGATCTGGGCTCCGGCCGGGGCAACGCCGACCTGACCGTGCCGGGGTTGGTGTTCGGTCCCAATTTGCAGCCAGAGGACGTGACCCGCCTGGCGCTGGGAGTTGTCGCCAACGTCAATGCGACGGTAACGGGCGAGGGATATATCCGATGGAACGGCACGGATGTGACCAGCGATGGCGTGTTCCGCACCGATAACGCCAAGCTGGCGGCGGCGTTCGGTCCCGTCGAGGGAATGACCGGCGAATTGCGCTTTACCGATCTGCTGGGGCTGGTGAGTGCGCCGGGGCAGGAAATGCGGATGAGGATGGTCAATCCTGGCGTCGAAGTGCGCGATGGCCTTGTCCGCTACCGGCTGGAGCCTGGGCAGAAGGTCCGCATCGAGGGCGGCGGCTGGCCCTTTTCCGGAGGGCAACTGGTTCTGTTGCCCACGACGATGGACTTCAGCGCGGATGTGGACCGCTATCTGACGTTCCGCGTCATCGGCATTGATGCGGGCGCCTTCATCCAGACGATGGAGCTTGAGAATATATCGGCCACAGGCACGTTCGACGGCATCATGCCGCTGATCTTCAATGCCCAGGGCGGGCGCGTCGCGGGGGGCGTGCTGACCGCAAGGCAGCAGGGGATGCCGCCGCTCATCATGCCCGAAGGGGTGCTGCCCACGGTGCCGTGCGATCCCAACCGCCAGTCGGGGACGCTGTCCTATGTCGGCCCGGTTTCGAACGAGCAATTGGGCGTGATGGGCAAGCTGGCCTTCGACGCGCTCAAGAATATGCAATATAAATGCCTCACCATCCTGATGGACGGCGCGCTGGATGGAGAGATGGTGACCAATGTCGTGTTCAACGGCGTCAACCGGGGGAAGCTGGGCGATGTTCCGGCGGGTATGGCGCGCAACCTGACCGGATTGCCCTTCATCTTCAATGTGCGCATCGCGGCGCCATTTCGCGGCCTGCTGGGCACGGCAAAATCCTTCATCGATCCCACTATGCTTATCCAGAACAGCATAGGGGATCAGATGCAGGAGAAGATTCGCCAAGGGATTGCAGTTAACCCTGCGGAAAGCGACACTGTGAGAAACAGGGAACAGAAATGAAGACACAAGCTATCTTTGCGGCGGGTTTCGCCGGTTTGGCCCTGACGGGCTGCATCCAGGTGAAGGCACCGGACAAGCCGATCGAAATCAACCTGAATGTAAAGGTGCAGCAGGAGGTCGTCGTACGCCTTCAGCGCGATGCACAGGATCTTATCCAGAATAACCCGGAGTTGTTCCCGCAATGACACGCAAGCTTTTGATGATCGTCGCAGGTGCCGCCGTCGTGCTGGCCACGGGCCTTGTCGCGAGCGCGCCCGCTCGCGCGCAGTCGGGCGCGGTTGCCGCTGCAATGGCGGAGGGCGCCGTGGGCGAGCAGGCGGACGGCTATCTGGGCATCGCTGGATCGGTGAGCGCGGCGGTGCGATCGGAAGTCGAATCGATCAACATCAAGCGGCGCGCGGCCTACACCGACCTTGCCAGCAAGCGAGGCGTCACGGTTCAGGATATGGCGGCAGCTACGGGTTGCCAGACATTGAGCAACCGCGTGAAGCAGGGCCAGGTTTATCGCGTGGGCGCGGGACCCTGGCAAACCAAGGGCGCCGGGCCGATCGCCCTGCCGACCTATTGCGCGACCGCAGGGTAATTACGCGACTGCGGGGAGTTTCGCCGCCGCGTCCGGTGGAAGCGCAATTCTCCTGTCCAACGATGGTTGACTATCCCGAAAGCCCTTTCTAAACGGGCCGCGCCTTGACGGGTGCAACCGCACGCGCCATGCCGCCTGACGTTGGCTTATCTGCCTGAACGAAAAGGAACGGCCATGACGCAGGATGTGCCCGGGCAAGACCCGGCAAATGAGGACGAGCGCATCACTTCCCTTGAGGAGCGGATCGCGAAGGCCGAACGAGCCGAAAAGGTCAGACAGGGGACCACTAAGCAACAGGGCGATGATGGATCGCGCCTGGGCAACAGGGTTCTCGCAGAACTGATCGGCGGTCTTGCCGGTGGTGCCGTGGTTGGTGGGACTTTGGACTACTTTCTGCGAACATCCCCTTGGCTCCTGCTGGCGTTCCTCGGTCTTGGGATCGTGGTTGCTTTCAGGAACATCATCAGATTGACGACGACGAAGCGTCCCGGCGAATAGGGGCGCTTTTATCTTAGTCCGAATACCAGACGTTACAGGGGTCAACGTGGCAGAATCCGGCAAAATCGATCCGATGCACCAGTTTGCGATCGAACCGCTGTTCGGTACGGATCACTTGTCGCTTGGCGGCTTCAACATCGCTTTCACCAACAGCGCGCTCTACATGGTGGCTGCTGCTGTGGTGCTGTGGATTTTCGTGATCGGCGGCATGAAGCGTGAGCTGGTGCCCGGCCGCTGGCAGATGGCGGTCGAATATATGACCGGCTTCATCAAAAGCCTGCTGATCGCCAATGTGGGTGAAGGCGGCAAGAAGTATATTCCTTATGTCTTCTCGCTGTTCATGTTCATTTTGCTGGCGAACCTGCTTGGCCTGTTGCCGCTCGGCCTGATCGGTCTGCATCCCTTCACCTTCACCAGCCACTTCACGGCTACCGGCGTTCTCGCGATCCTGAGCTTCTCGATCGTGCTGATCGTCGGCTTCTGGAAGCATGGCCTGCACTTCTTCTCGCTGTTCGTGCCACATGGTACGCCGCTGCCGATGATCCCGGTGATCTTCCCGATCGAGCTGGTGTCCTTCATGGTGCGGCCGTTCAGTCTTGGCCTGCGACTGTTCGTCGCGATGACGGCGGGCCACGTGCTGCTCAAGGTGCTGGCCGGGTTCGTCATCAACAGCTCCAACGCGGGTGCCGGATATGGCCTGACGGTCGGTTCCGCCAGCTTCATCCTGATGATCGGCATCAGCGCCTTGGAAGTGCTGGTGGCGGTGATCCAGGCCTATGTGTTCGCGCTGCTGACTTCGGTTTATCTGAACGACGCCGAGAACCTCCACTAAGTTTCCACTATTTTTCCAACCATTTGTTCGAGTTTAGAAAAGGGAGTTTACGACATGGACGCAGAAGCCGCAAAGCTGCTCGGTGCTGGCCTGGCCGCGATTGGTGCGGGCCTCGCCTCGCTCGGTGTGGGCAACGTGTTCGCATCGTTCCTGGAAGGCGCGCTGCGCAATCCGGGCGCCGCTGACGGCCAGCAGGGCCGCCTGTTCATCGGTTTCGCCGCAGCCGAACTTCTGGGTCTGCTGGCGTTCGTTATCGCCATGATCCTGGTGTTCGTGGCCTGACAACCGCTTGGCGTGCGGGCAGGGCGGCTGTCGCCGTCCCGCCCGCACGCATGAATTGACGGCGCCCTGATCGGACGGACCTATAATGCCTCAAATCGCGCAAATTGCCGAAACCTATGCATCTCAGATTTTCTGGATGCTGCTGACATTCGGCTTTGTCTTCTTCGTCATAGGCCAGGGTATGGTCCCCAAGGTTCAGGCGACGGCCGACGCGCGCGACGCGAAGATCACAGGTGATCTGGACGCGGCCAAGGCTGCCTTCGCCCGCGCCGATGAGGCAGAGGCTGATTATCGCACCCGCGATGCGGAAAGCAGGGCTGCGGCCCAGGCAACGCTGGCCCGTGCGAAAGCGGAAGCTGCTAAGGCTTCCGAAGTGCAGCTTGCTGCCGCCGATGCTGAAATCGCCACGCGGATCGGCGCTGCCGAAGCCCGCATCCAGGCGGCCAGCCAGGCAGCGATGGCAGAGATTGAAACCGTCGCCGCCGAAGCGGCGCGCGACATGGTCGCTCGTATTTCCGGCGTGAATGCGTCGGACGAAGCGGCCCGCAACGCAGTAAAGGCGGCACTGGCCCATGGCTGAGGCAGCAGCACAGCATAGCGAAGGTACGCCTCCGCATCTTGACGACGCAATTCACTCCGAAGGGATGGAGCCGGTAGGCACCGTCGCGCATGAAGGTGTGGCGCCGCATACTGATCCGAAGGCCGTTGGCATGGACGCGACCGCCTGGGTCAGCCTGGCGATGGCGGTCTTCATCCTTATCCTCCTGATCAAGAAGGTGCCTGCGCTGATCGGCAATGTGCTCGACGGCCGGATCGCCCAGATCAAGGAACAGTTGGCGGAAGCTGCAAAGCTGCGCGCTGAGGCTGACGCGCTGAAGGCTGAATATGAGGCGAAGCTTGCCAATGCGGCTGGTGAAGCCGAAGCGATGCGCAAGTCGGCCGAGAGCGAAGCGGCAACGCTGCTCGAAGATGCCAAGGCCAATGCGGTAGCGCTGGTTGCCCGTCGCCAAAAGATGGCCGAGGACAAGATCGGTGCAGCGGAACGCTCTGCCATTGCGGGCATCCGTACAAAGGCAGTCAACGCTGCCACCAGCGCGGCTGCGACGCTGATCGCGCAGAATCATGACGCGGGCGCGGATCGGCAGTTGGTTGATAGCGCAATCAAGGGTCTTGGCTCCAACGTCTGAAGCTGACGATTTCGTCTTGAAAAGGGTCGATGCGGTTTGTCGCACCGGCCCTTTTTTATGTCTGGATGTGGATCGGCCTTGTGTGTTCCCAGCTAATATCTCGCGCGATGTGCCGACCATAGAAGATTGACCGGCAAGCCCGCTGTTGTCGATGACCATGCGGCATTGGGTGTCGCTCCTCTGCGTCCGGTTACGAGCAGTTTGAATATCGTGCACGCCGACGATTCCGATCTCGGAAACGATTCCCTGTCCATGCGGATGTCGCGCATCTCCGGTTGCCGAGGATCAAAGTCTCTACGATTATTTCCGGTCATCCGCGCTCCGATGTTGGAAGGGGGGGCGGATATCGCGGGCACCTAATCACGCGTGAACAAGGCCAAAGATGGTCAAGGTGGTCCGCGCTGATTTAGGCTCCAAGGTTCAGGAAGCGGCGCCCCAGCCATTGCGCTTGTCTGTGTCACCGCTATCTCTGCACCCATGTCGCATCCCCAATCTCCCGACCGTTTTCATGAGGACAAGGCCAGCTTCACCGTACGCGGAGCAGGCACGCCCGATATCGAGGCGGGCGTTGAGGCGATCCGTACCACCCTGAAAACTCTGCCGACGCGGCCGGGTGTTTACCGGATGCAGGATGCTCGCGGTGACGTTCTCTATGTTGGCAAGGCACGGGCGCTGCGCAATCGGGTGGCGAATTATACGCAGGTGGATCGCCTGCCAAAGCGATTGCAGCGCATGGTGGCGCAAACGCGGTCGATGACGATCGTGACGACTAACAGCGAGGCAGAGGCGCTACTGCTGGAAGCGCAACTGATCAAACGGTTCCGGCCGCCTTACAATGTGCTGTTGCGGGACGACAAAAGCTTCCCCTTCATCCTTTTGCGGGAAGATCATCATTTTCCTCGGGTCCAGAAACATCGTGGTGCGCGCAAATATAAGGGGCGCTATTATGGGCCGTTCGCCAGCGCGGGATCAGTGACGCGGACGATCAATGCGCTGCAAAAGCTGTTCCTGCTGCGAAGTTGCACGGACAGCTTCTTTGCGAACCGGTCGCGCCCCTGCCTTTTGTTTCAGATCAAGCGTTGTTCGGCGCCCTGTGTCCAGCGGATCGACGAGGCGGGCTATGCAGAGTTGGTGAAGGATGCGCAGGATTTCCTGGGCGGCAAATCGACTGCCGTGCAGAAGAAGCTGGGCGAGGCGATGCAGGCCGCTTCGGAAGCGATGGATTTCGAACAGGCCGCCGTTCTGCGCGACCGGCTTAAGGCGTTGACCTTCATTCAGGGTAGCCAGGCGATCAACGCCGAAGGGCTGGGCGATGCGGACATCTTCGCGCTGGCGACGAAGGGTGGTTCGATGTGCATCCAGGCTTTCTTCATTCGGGGCGGGCAGAATTGGGGACATCGCAGCTTCTTCCCTGTCCACACGGCTGAAGTGGCAGAAGATGAGGTGCTGGCGAGTTTCATGGCGCAATTTTACGAGGAAGTGCCGCCGCCTAAATTGATCCTGTCCGACCGCGCGCCGATGGAATGCGAACTGATGGCGCAGGCTCTGACGGAGCGGATCGGGTCCAAGGTACGGATCGAGGTTCCACAGCGCGGCGATCGGACGCGGCTGATCAAGCAGGCGCAGCGCAATGCGGTGGAGGCGCTCGACCGGCGGCTGGCCGAGACGACGACGCAGGCTAAGATTCTGGAAGAGATGGTCGAGACATTCGGGTTGGATGGCGTGCCTGACCGGATCGAGATTTATGACAACAGCCATATCCAGGGGAGCCATGCGCTGGGCGCGATGGTGGTCGCGGGGCCGGAAGGTTTCCGCAAGAACGCCTATCGCAAGTTCAACATGAAGAACCCCGAAACATCTAACGACGACTTCGCGATGATGCGGGAGATGTTTGAGCGGCGTTTCGGCCGGGCGGCGCGGGAAGATCCCGATCGCGATAGCGGGGAGTGGCCCGATCTGGTGCTGATCGATGGCGGCAAGGGGCAGTTGTCGGTGGCGCGGGCGATCCTGGAAGATTTGGGGATAGAGGATATCTGTATGATGGGTATCGCGAAGGGGCCGCATCATGGGCGTGATGGACGGGAAGTGTTCCATATGCCGGATGGGCGGGAGATTAGTTTTCCGATCAATCATCCCGTGCTGTTCTACCTTCAGCGATTGCGGGATGAGGCGCATCGTTTTGCGATCGGGGCGCACCGGCAGAAGCGGAGCAAGGCGATTTCGACCAGTTCGCTGGATGAGGTGCCGGGAATTGGTCCGTCGCGAAAGAGGGCGCTGCTGATGCATTTTGGAACGGCGAAGGCGGTGAAAAGTGCGGCGCTGGAAGATTTGCTGAAAGCGCCGGGCGTTTCGAAAGCGGTGGCGCAGCAGATTTTTGATTATTTTCATGGATGAGATGGCGAGAAGAATCATCTTCTGAAATCGTGTTTCGGTGTCGAAACAATCAACGGGGCATGTGATTGACTTTGCCCCTGATTTTTCCTGTTGCCCTTGCGTAATGAAGGTAGGCCTGCGATGGTCCGGTCAGACGCTGACAATCATGGCGCGGGTTCGGGAGAAGGGGTCGTGAAGAAGATGAGCTTTCGTTCATCGTCGCGGAGTGATTCCGCTAATTTACTACGTCCGTTGCAATCTATCATTGCTCTTGCCCGGATATATCATTTAGATTCACTTCACCCTTATTAAGTGAAATCAGAAGATACTTATCCGAAGACATATATCCAGTCCTATAAGATAGGCGGGCGGAGTTGTGAGAGCATGATCAGAAGACATGCCGAACTGCTGCGGACCTTGGGCAGGCGGCGTTCGTTCGCCCCGTCCGCGCTTCGGCCATGGCGCATGCTGGACGTCACGCGGCTTGTGCTCGCCAGCGTCTATGGCTTTGTTAGCTTTGTCTTCGCGACGCCCCGGTCCTGGGCGGAGGCCGTGGAGAACGGCATCATCGCCGCCATGCTGCTGCTGGCGGTGGGTGCGTTGATCCTGTCCGGGCGGTCCTGGGTCACGGAATTGCGCGTCCGCAAGCCGGTGGTGTGCCTGGACGCCATGCTGTTCCTCGCGCTGCTGGTCGTCACCAACGCATCGACCAGCCCCTATTTTCCCGGCAGCCTGTTCGTCGTGGTCGAGATCGCGCTGATCGTCCGGCGGCGCTTCCACCTGTTTGTAGGGGCGTTTGCAGCGATAACCGCGATGCTGATCGTGTGGGTGAATGATTGGGTCGCGGTTCCATCCGAACCGGATGCCGAGCGGGTTGCGTTGCGCGTCCTCTACCTTGCGGTGGTGATCACGGTGACGGGCATGTTGTTAGGCCCGCGCCGCGAAAAGCTGCTTCAGCAGGAGCGGGCAAGGAGGCTGACGGAAGGCAGCCTGACGCTGGCGAAGGGAGCGGCGGGCGCCTTTCTGTTGCAGGCGCTGAAGATCGCGACGGGCGGTGAAAATGGCGCGTTGCTGTTCCGTACCGCCAGCACGGAACCCTATCGTTTTGCATCAAGCCGTTCCGGCGACAGCATGCCGGAGGGCAGCGACACATTGCTGGCGGTGGAGACGGGATGGCATGACCGCCGCCGTGGCGCGTCGATCAGTCTTTCGCAGGACGGCGTCAGCCAGATCGAGCCTCTGACGCGGAGTGGTCGGGCCTGGGCGGTTCTGTTGGATGCCGAAACGGTGATGACGCTGCACGTTTCGCTGGGCACGTTCGAGGCAGTGGGCGCGGTTCAACTGGACGATCCGGCGCATGAGGATGTGGCGGCGATCGCCCAGCGGGTGTTCGAGAGCGCGTGCGAGGAACTGATGGTCCGCAATAGCCTGGACCTGGCCCATGTCATCGCAGGCGCGCGGGAGCGTGAGCGGTTGCAGCGGGAATTGCATGACAGCGTGCTGCAGGCGCTGGCCAGCATCCGTTATCAGGCCGCGCCGGTGCTGAATGGGACGGTAGAGGACGCCATTCCCGTGCTGCGCACTATCGATCAGATCGCGAAGGATCAGATCGGCACCATAAGATGGATCATTAATCCGGTTCGGGATGAGGATGATTTTGCCTATCTGCCGGAGACGCTGTCGATGGTCGTCCGGTCGCTGGCGCAGCAATGGGGCATCCAGTGCGACCTGCGCGTGGAGGAGGGCAATTGCGCCACCAGTGCGATGATCGGCCGGGAACTGAGCTTTGCCGTGCGCGAGATCGTCGCCAATGCGGTGCGCCATGCCGGAGCGCGGACGATGGAATTTTCCCTGCGACCGGCGGGCAACCGGATCGCGTTGCATGTGACGGATGACGGGGTGCCAAATCTGGCGAGGCTGGGGTCGACCGGCGCGGTGCAGTCGCGATCGTTGATGCGGCGGATACAGGGATTGGGGGGCGAGGTGTATTTGCACAATCTGGGCGGGCGGACGATGATTCAGATTACTGTGCCGCGGAAGTGAGGGGGTGGGGTTCGGTAGAGTGAACTGGGGTGACAGCGGGGCGTTGGAGTGACGTTGCGCGTTTTCCCCTCCACCAGCTTCGCTGGTCCCCCTCCCCATGCAGGCATGGGGAGGATTAAAGGGCAGAACCATTTGGGGGGCGGGGCGTTTTACCGTGAGTTAACCAGAATGATTGATAATCCGCCCTTCTAGTTGGCGGGGCGGAGGTCCGGGTTTCCATGGTGCGATTGGTTCAGGATCATCTTTACCGCAAGAGCGTGGCGCTGGTGCTGTCATTGCAGCTGAACCTGGAGCGCATAATTGCCGCCTGGGTGGTGATCGCGGCCTTTGCCTGCGGGCTGCGGTTGGCTTTTCCGGCTACACCCTATGCGGGAGTTCCCTGGGCGAGCGAAGCGGGGCTGTTGCCCTATCTGCTGGTTGTAGGCGCGCCGGTGGCCACGCTGCTGCTGGGCCTGAAGCTGTTTCCGGCTGGGCGCGTGCATGCGCAGCCGAGCTTTCGGCTGGCGAAGGTCGGCCGGTGGCGCAAGATCGACTGCCTGAAGGCGCGTGAGATGTCGCAGTTCGGACTATATGGCGTGATGGCGTCGCTATTGCTGGGCATCGCGCTCAACGTGCCGGTGCGGACGCTGGAGTTTTTGAGCGCCGTGCCTGCGCTGGGCAGCTATGCGCCGACATGGTTCGTCAGCCTGTATGCGGTGATGCTGGCGGATGTGGTGCTGCTGTCCTGCCTATACATGTTCGCCTTTGCCATGGCGTTGCGCATGGCGCCGCTATTCCCCCGCTTTCTGGTGATGGTGTGGGGCGTGGACCTGATGGCGCAATTGGGCATTGCGCAGTTGGTGGCGCGCATCGGGGATGTGCCCCATGCCGTTGAGTTGGCGCTGGTCGATTTGCTGAGCGGCAATATCAAGAAGGTGCTGATCAGCGCGGCTCTATGGCTGCCCTATCTGCTGCTGTCGGAGCGGGTGAACGTGACTTTTCGCAACCGGGTGAGCGCCTGAAAGCGTTCGGGGTGATCCCGAACTGATCGGATGGTTCGGCAGGGCAGGGAGCCGGGCCGAGTCGTTTTCCAAAAAATGCTGGTGATTCGCGGGCCGTAAGGCGCGGCGGGTTGTTGCTGATTCGCGATGGAGCGTGAGGGGCGCCGCCGAGCGGCGGTGCAAGGCTGTACCCTTAAAAGGTGACAGGGCGGAATGGTTGGTGGAGCTATTGGCGGCGAGGATGTGGTCCAACGGATCACCAAGAGCCATGGATATATATCGTTAATTAGGCCTTTATACTGCTAAGAAGCAAAACTATAGATTTGCATTATTCGTGGTTTTATTGTTATTTGTCCAAGATATATTGGTAGAAACGGTAAAATGCCTAAAAGTAAATGGGCGAATTTCTGTAGATTTCAAGCGGTATATAACCAAGGATATATTAAGCAATTCGGCAGAGTTACTTGAAAAGTCGGATATGGAAATCAAAAATGGTTAACAGAAAATTGCCGTAAAACATTGTAAAATATGGTCTTTTTTTACCATGTTGACTTGCATCAGCTTTGAGCCAATTTGGGGACAAGTTCTACGGGAACTGCCCAACTGCCTGGCGAGTGGAGAAACCACTGCTGGGGTCGCCAGGTGGCAAAGGCCCCTCCGCAGAACTGTGCGAGAGCAGCCGGGAAAATGGTTTCCGGTCAAATAGGGGTAAAAGACATGACTTTTTTCAAGACACTCTGGTGCGACCAGAGCGGCGCTTCGGCGGCCGAATATGCGTTGATCCTTGCCATTGTTGGCACCGGCATTGCGTTGGCGGCCTTCAATCTTGGTGGGGCGATCAAAGGCGCCATGTTCAAGGCAACCAATTGCATTTCCAACGGCAGCACAAGTGGTGCCTGCTAAGTTAAAGGATCGAGCAATGATTTTCGTCAAAACGCTTTGGAACGATCAGAGCGGCGCCTCGGCGGCCGAATATGCCTTGATCCTAGCAATTGTGGGGACAGGCATTGCGGTGGCGGCGTTTAATCTAGGCGGTTCAATTAAGGGAGCCATGGATCAGTCGTCCACCTGTATTTCTAATGCGGTGGTAGGAACTGGCGTCTTGGCGAAATGCCAATAAGGTTGAACTGCTAAATAAATATTGGATGTCCATGCCTTGGCATGGACATCCAAAAAGGGGGAAGTCGTGGGGCAGCGCAGATCTCTTATCATCCTCGGCTTCGCGATCTTGCTGGGGTTGGCGGCGGTGTTCATCGCCAATGCCTATCTAAGCAAGGCCGAGCAGGCGCAGGCCACTCCGCAAGGGGGCATGGTCAAGGTCGTCGTTGCGTCGATGCCTTTGGCCTTTGGCACGGCGGTCACTCCGGAAAAGATCAGGGTGGTCGATTGGCCCGCGGCTTCGGTGCCGCCGGGCGCTTTCCGCGATCCGGTCCAGCTCACCTCCCTTGGCAAGCAGCGGGTTGTGCTGCGCCAGATCGAGCCGGGTGAGCCGATCCTGACATCCAAGCTGTCCGCAGAAGGAGGCCGTGCCACCATGTCCGGTGTGCTGCGGCCCGAAATGCGTGCAGTCGCGGTTCGCGTGAGCGACGTGGCGGCGGCTGGCGGCTTCGTGCTGCCGGGTGATACGGTCGATGTCTTCGTCACGCGCACGGCGCAGGACGGCGCGGGCGGTAGCCAGCAGATCACTGACGTGCTGCTGCAGAACACCCGTATCATCGCCATCGACCAGAATGCCAATGACAGCTCCAAGGACCCGGCGGTCGGCAAGACCGCGACGCTGGAGGTCAATCAGGTCGATGCGCAGAAGCTGGTCCTGGGCCAGCAGGTCGGCCAGCTGACGCTTGTGCTGCGTAATGTGACGGACCAGCCCAACCCGGCCGTGCAGACCGTGGGGATCGAGGATTTGCGTGACGGCGCCTATGTCGGGGGTTTCTCAGGCCCACGCGCGCGGATCGCGGAGGCTGGCTTCGGGCCGGCTCCGATGCCCAGGATGCGTGCGCCCCGGCGCAGCGTTCCGAGAAATGTTTCCGCATTGCCCGCGACCGCATCGGTCGAAATCGTGCGCGGCACGACCGGCACCAGCTATGAGGTGAAGCGCTATGGTTCGCGGTAAGTCCATGAGGGCGCTGGCGCTGGGGGCAGCGCTGGTCGCAGGGGGGGCGACATCTGCCCCGGCCCAGATCGCTTCGCTGACCGCCAGCAATGTGGATCATGCAGGGCAGCTGGACGTGCCGCTCAACAAGAGCCAGGTGCTGACGGTTGATCGCGCTTTTTCCAAGGCGCTGGTGGGCAATCAGGAAGTTGCGGACATATTGCCGCTGACCAACCGGTCGCTCTATGTGCTGGGCAAGAAGGTGGGGACGACGAGCCTGACCCTCTATGACAGCCGCAACATGTTGATCGCGGTGGTCGATGTGGCGGTGGGGCCGGATGTCGTGACGTTGAAGCGGCAGCTGGCGGAGTTGATCCCCGGCGAGCAGATCGGCGCGCGCATCTCCAACGACGCGGTGGTGTTGACGGGCACGGTGTCGAGCGCTTCGGCGGTGGACCGGGCGGTGCAGATCGCCAGGACCTATGCGGGTGGCGACGAGAAGGTCGTCAACATGCTGTCGGTGGGTGCTTCGCAGCAGGTGATGCTGGAAGTGCGCTTTTCGGAAGTGAACCGGCAGGCGGCGAAGCAGATTGGGCTGAACCATAGCTTCACCGGCAATCGGACGGCGGGCAGCATCGGCAATCTGGCGGGGGATTCGATCATCCCGACCAATAATGACGGTGTTCCCACCATCAAGCTGGACGGTTTGTCCGATGCGTTCGGTGTCGGGACGTGGGCCTATAAGATCGGCAGCCTGAACCTGTTTTCCGCGCTGGATGCGCTGGAGAGGAAGGGGCTGGTCAAGACGCTGGCGGAACCGACGCTGGTGGCGCTGTCCGGTGAGACGGCGTCGTTCCTGGCGGGCGGTGAGTTTCCGATCCCGGTCGTGCAGAATGGCGGCGGCGGGGGCGGCGGTGGCAATAATGGCATTACCGTCGAGTTCAAGCCGTTCGGTGTCAGCCTGGGCTTTACGCCTACCGTGTTGAGCGACGGGATCATCAACCTGGTGGTTGAGCCGGAAGTGAGCTCGATCGATCCTTCGGCTTCGGTGTCGATCAACGGGCTGGTGGTGCCGGGCTTGCTGACGCGGCGCGCGAAGACGGTGGTGGAACTGCGCGATGGGCAGTCGTTCGCCATTGCCGGGCTGCTGCGCAACGACTTTCAGGATACGGTGCGGCAGTTGCCGATATTGGGTTCGATCCCAATCATCGGATCGCTGTTCCGCTCGACCGGTTTTCAGAAGCAGCAGACCGAGTTGGTCATGATCGTGACGCCCCGGCTGGTGAAGCCGATGCGGGCGGAGGATGTGAGCCTGCCGACCGACCGGGTGGGCAATCCCAACGAGCTGGACCTGTTCCTGATGGGGCGGACGGACAAGGCGGTGGGGATCAATCCGCTTAACCCTGACGCGATGCCTCCGGAAAAGCGCCAGGCCGTGCCTGCTCCTGCTGCTCCGGCGGCTGCTGCTCCGGCCCCGGCGGCGGCGAGCCAGAGCGGATATGAACTATGAGCGGGAGTGAGACCATGCGCAGACTGTCCCTGGCCGCCATGCTGGTCGTTCCGGCGCTGGCGGGATGCACGGCGAATGACCCGACCTTTGGCGGTGCGGTGCGGAGCAACTATGCGCTGCAGGTGATCAACCCGGAGCCGCGCTATGAGGGCACGCTCGTCGAAGGGGGCGAGGGCAAGCGCAGCGCGGCGGCGGTGGAACGCTATCGCACCGACAAGGTGAAGAAGCCCGCGACGATCAGCACGACCTCCGGCACTGGCGGCGGGTCTGGCGGCGGTGGTGGCGGCTCGGGCGGCCGGTAAGCGGGGAGGGCTTCGATCCATGTCTGCCCGTCGGAACAGCCTGCTAAGGTCAACCAGCGGTGCGGTGGCGCCGACGGTGGCCCTGTCGCTTTTCGGTTTGATTGCGGCGGGTGGCATCGCGTTTGATTATGCGCGGCTCGCCAGCATGGACAGCGAGTTGCAGAATGCGGCGGACCAGGCAGCGCTGGCAGCGGCGACGCAGCTGGATGGAGCCAGCGGGGCATGTAGTCGAGCAGCGAATGCCGCGAGAAATTTGATCACCAACGATAGCAGGTTTGCGAATGACGGAAGCCTGCCGAAGATAACCATCGCAAACGAACCCGATTGTGACGCGGTCGGCGCCATCAAGTTCTACAATACCAAGGACAAGTCCGTGGCGGCTACGAGTGATGCCACGGCGAATTTTGTAGAAATCACGGTTGGTTCGCGGTCTGCATTCTATGCTCTGACGCCGATCGTTTCGGTCATTTCGTCGGGACCCGTGGCCGCGAAGGCTTATGCAGGCGTAGGATCAGCGATCTGTGGCGCGGTGCCTTTCTTCATCTGCAATCCTGACGAGCCGATCAATAACAACGATCCCTATTATCCGACCGCCATCCCGTCGGGTACCGGCATCGTCATGGGAGAGGGCGGCACGCAATGGGGGCCGGGCAATTTCGGCTTCGTCGATCAGGCGGGCCGGGGGGCAAACAGCGTTGCGGAGGCGCTTGCGTCAAACGCTCTCTATGCCAATTGCGCCCCTACCGAGAACGTCACCACGGAAACCGGCAATATCCTCAATGCGGTTCGTGACTCCCTCAATATGCGGTTCGATTTCTTGCCCGGCAATAACTCCGCCTGCAAAAGCCCGCCCTGCTCACCGTCCACCAACGTGCGCAAGGACGTCGTCCGGAGCTCAAATTGTTCATGGCAGGAAAATCCAGCCACGGACGCCAATTACGCGAGCAAGCGATACCGTCCGTCGTCCGCCGCTGCGCTCGATCCATCGATCACACCGGAAATTATGGGTTTCCCGCGCGATATGATGCATTCAATTGGATCGGGGAACTATTCTTCACGGATAGGGAATGGTGCCTGGGATAGAGCTGCATATTTCAGATCTAATCATCCGGGGCTGGACTGGCAAAATACGACTGGATTGGGTCCCAACGTCACGCGTTACCAGACCTACATGTGGGAAGCGCAGGATCCCTCCACTCGACTGACAACGAAGGTCACGGCTGCCGATGCGAGCTTGGCGGCATACAGCACGCCTCAGGCCGGTAAGTGCAACTTCCCCGGGGTGGTGCCCAGCACGACTGGTACAGACCGACGCCGCCTGACGGCTGCGGTCGTGAATTGCCGCACCGTTTCCAAGACGACCGGATTGAACGGCAGTAAAAAGATTCCGGTCACCGGATATATCGACGTGTTCATGGTCGAGCCGAGCCTGGATCGCACAAAATGCGATGGCAATAAAAACGGATGTTCGGACAGCTATACGAGCCGCAACGACGTGTACGTCGAGGTGATCGGGGCATCTGGAACCGGCGAGGGCGGCGGGGCGCCGCAAATAACGAGGCGCGACACCCCGCGCCTGATCGAATGAGGGGCGGACAGATGTTCACGCGCCTTCTGAGAGATCGATCGGGTTCGTCTGCCGCTGAAATGGCCTTGGTGACGCCGTTTCTGATCGCGCTGATGTTCGGTTCGTTCGAATTGGGCAACTATTTTCTGAGCGAGCATGTCGTCGTCAAGGCGGTTCGGGATGGTGCCCGCTATGCCGGCCGCCTCAGTTTTTCAAATTACTCCTGCGCTAGCGCTTCGACCGATAACAGTCCGGGGGGAAGCATCGAGGTGAACACGCGCAATCTCGTGCGAACCGGACAACTGAGCGGCGGGAGCGCCCGGCTCGATGGGTGGACAGATCCGGAAACTATTAAAGTGACTTACGACTGTGTTGACGCCACCACCGTCAGTCCGTCCGGCATTTACGATGGACTGAATTTCATTCCGGTCGTGAAAGTGCAGACGACGACAGACGCGGCTCACCGGTTGCAATATCGTTCACTGTTCAACAAGCTCGGGTTCGGAAGCGGTACCTTGTATCTCAACGCTCGGTCTGAGTCTCCGGTCGTGGGCTCATGAAAGCATCAAGCGCCCTATTGGTCCGTGACACCCGCGCTTCCTCAGCCGCTGAGTTCGCTCTGGTCCTGCCCTTGTTGCTGATCTTTTTATTGGGTATAATCGATGTCGGGCGCGTAATGTGGACTTGGAACCGCGCCGAAAAAGCTACCCAAATGGGGGTGCGCTATGCCGTCGTGACCGACCCGGTGGCCACCGGCATTGCGACTTACAGCTTTGCTACGGGCGGTAGCGCGATCGCGCAGGGCGAAGCGATAGGCACATCCTATTTCACCTCTATGACCTGCAATTCCACCACTTGTGGGTCTTGCACCGGGAGCGCCTGCAACTCCCTCATTACACCCTATAATTCGACGGCCTTCACAAAGATTGTTAGCCGGATGCAGGTATTCCTGCCTGAATTGGCGCCCGCAAACGTGGAGGTTCTCTACAGCAATTCAGGGATAGGGTACTCCGGAGACCCAAATGGTCCGGACATCGCACCCTTGGTCACGGTTCGCATCAAGAGCATGACCTTCCGGCCAATTCTTCTTTCACTTTTCAACGGCACGATATCTCTTCCGGCCTTTAGCGCCGTTCTGAGCATGGAAAGCGGGCAGAGCTACTCAGGCCAGGCACCAAATTGAGGAACAAGATCTTGGGCATCGTGACGAACACAGCGGAAGCGGCCGAGAGCTGGACACTCAATGTGGGGGATGAGGGGATTCATCTGATCCTTTCGGAGCAGGAGGTGGCGGCTTCCGATATTCTTGGGGATCAGTTGAGCGGGCAGTCCTTGACCTTGTCCATGTTGCCTGCCGGGGCGCCATTGCCGCAGTCGTTGGTGGCGGAGGCGAAGGCCGTCATATTGGAGGTGCAGCCGGACGACGATGCGTCGACGCGGCGGCTGGCGGCTTTGCGGGCGGCTCATCCGGCGCTGCTGGTGGTGGCCGCCGTGCGCAATGCGGAGATTCCGTTGGTGCGGGCTTTGCTGCGCAGCGGGATCAACGATGTGGTGGCGCTGCCTTTGCAGGCGAGCGAGCTGTCGTCGATCCTCGATCAACTGCGGGGAGAAATTGCGGCCAAGGGTGGGCGTGACGTCAAGACGGGCGCGCTTGTGTCGATCATCAAGAGCGTTGGCGGCGTGGGCGCTACGACGATCGCGACGCAGGCGGCCAGCCTGCATGCGCGGAACGCCAGACAGACGGGCGAGCGGGTTTGCCTGTTCGATTTCGATGTGCAGTTCGGCAATGCGGGGACGTTCCTGAGCATCACTTCGCCACTGACGCTGGCGGACCTGTTGCAGGGCGGTAACCGGGTGGATCGGGAGCTGCTGGCTTCTGTCACCGTCGAGACGCCGACCGGGCTGCATGTCGTGACGGCGCCGACGGACATCATGCCGCTGGAGGCGGTGAATGCCGATCAGGTGTTGCGCGTGATCGAACTGGCGCAGCGCAATTATGATACCATCTATCTGGACCTGCCGGGCAACTGGACTAACTGGTCCATGTCGCTGGTGGCGCGGTCGGAAGTCATTTTCCTGGTGTGCGAGCTGACCATCGCCAGCCTGCGGCAGGCGCGGCGGCAGATCGCTTTGCTGCGCGATCAGGATATCGATCCGGCGCGGATTCATGTGATCGCCAATCGGGTAGAGAAGAAGCTGTTCCGCGCTATCGGGCTGGAGGATGCGGCGGCGGCGCTGGATCATCCGGTGAACCTTAGCATCGCGAACGACTTTCCGCTGGTCAGCTCTGCGCTGGATCAGGGGGTGTTGATCCAGGAATTGAAGGCGCGCAGCCGTATTTGCAAGGACATGCAGGATATCGTCGATTGCACCATGCAAGCGGTCGAAGCGCGGCGTCAGGCGGAGAAAGGGTGATGTGGCAGATCCGGAAAGGCGACAGCCGCTTTGGCGATTCCCGCGATGAGGTGGGGCCGACCGATACCGAGCTGGTCCATTGGGAAGAGGACCGGCATACCGAGCTGAAGGTCGCGCTGCACCAGAAGCTGATCGACCTTATCAACCTGTCCGCGCTGGAGAATATGTCGCGCGCGCAGGTCGAGGCGGAAGTGGGCGAGATCGTCCATGAGCAACTGGCTTTGCAGAAGCATGCGCTCAACCTGGAAGAGCGCAAGCGTCTGGTTTCCGATATATTGGACGAGCTTCTGGGGCTGGGGCCGTTGGAGCCGCTGCTGAAGGACCATAGTGTCACCGACATTTTGGTGAATGGGCACAAGATCGTCTTTGTCGAGCGCGGCGGGCGGTTGGTGGAGACGGCGGCGCGCTTCAAGGATGAGAAGCATCTGCTGCGCATCATCCAGAAGATCGTGGCGGCGGTCGGGCGGCGCGTGGACGAGGCTTCGCCCTTTGTCGATGCGCGTCTGGCTGACGGGTCGCGCGTCAATGCGGTGGTGCCGCCGCTGGCGGTCGATGGATCGCTGCTGTCCATTCGTAAGTTCGCCAAGGTGCCGATCAGCATGGCGCGGCTTTCGGAGCTGGGCAGCGTGCCCGCGCCGATGGCGCAGGTGCTGTCGGCGGTGGTGGCTTCGCGGCGCAATGTGCTGATTTCCGGCGGTACGGGTTCGGGCAAGACGACGCTGCTCAATGCCATGTCTGCGAGCATCGATGAGGCCGAGCGGATCGTGACGATCGAGGACTCGGCGGAGCTTCAGTTGCAGCAGCGGCATGTTGTTCGGCTGGAGACGCGGCCGCCCAATATTGAGGGGCGGGGCGAGGTCACGCAGCGCGATCTTGTGAAGAATGCGCTGCGTATGCGGCCGGACCGGATCATCGTGGGCGAAGTGCGCGCCGGGGAGGCGTTCGACATGCTGCAGGCGATGAATACGGGGCATGATGGGTCGATGACCACGGTCCATGCGAATACGCCGCGCGATGCGCTGTCCCGTGTCGAGCAGATGATCGGCATGAGCGGGATCGACATTTCGCCACGATCGGCACGGGCGCAGATTGCTTCGGCGCTGAACGTCATCGTGCAGGTCGGGCGTTTGTCTGACGGGCGGCGGCGATTGCTCAGCATTTCGGAGATTACCGGCATGGAGGGGGAGGTCATCACCATGCAGGAGATCTTCCGCTTCAAGATGACGGGCCGTGACGAGAATGACATGGTACGCGGTCACTTCGAGGCGACCGGCATCCGCCCGAAATTCATGAGCGATCTGGCCGACCGGGGCATTCACTTGCCCGCCGAACTTTTCCGTCCTGATGCGGTGGTGCAATGATCAATCCGATCTACATCCGTGCCTTTGTGCTGGTCCTGCTGTTCGCGGCGGTGATCCTGACGATCGAGGGCGTGCATAGCTGGTTCCGAGCGCGTGCGGGGACTGAGCGGGTCGTCAACAAGCGGTTGAAGATGATCGCGGCGGGCTTTGAGCGGAGCACGGTCCTGTCCCGGCTGCGGCGCAATGACGATAGTTTGAACTTTAATCATGACAGCGTCTTTGGGCGGATGGCTTTGAGCGTGGTGCGGTCGCTGCATGGCGCGGGGCTGAGCGTGCCTGCGCGCGTCGTGCTGACGTTCATGGCGATTGCGACGGGTGTGCTGTTCCTGATCGTGGTGATCGGCGCGCTGGCGGCGGGATATGGGATGACGGCGGGCATGATCGTGATGGCGGGGGCTTTTGCCGTGTCGCTGGGCGTGCTGCTGCCGATCATGGTGCTGGGCCGACTGAGCCAGCGGCGGCGCAAGAAGATGGAAGAGCAGTTCCCGGTGGCGCTCGATACATTCGTGCGTGGGCTGCGCGCCGGACATCCGATCGCGGCGGCGCTGGACCTGCTGACCAAGGAGATGCGCGACCCGATCGGCAGCGAGTTCGGGATCGTGGTCGACGAGGTGACCTATGGCTCCGACCTGCGCGACGCTTTGCAGCGCATGGCCGAGCGGTGGGACATGAACGAGATGCACATGTTCGTGACGTCGCTGTCGGTGCAGGCGGAGACAGGTGGCAACCTGGCGGAGATATTGGAAAATCTGTCGCTGGTGATCCGGGAGCGGGCGAGCCTGTTCCTGAAGGTGCGGGCGCTGAGTTCCGAAGGGCGGATGACGGCGGTGATGCTGACGGCGTTGCCGATCCTGGCGTTCGTGGCGTTGTTCCTGCTCAACCCGGCCTTCTACCTGGATATCGCGCAGGACCCGATGTTCATCTTTGGCTTTTCCGGGCTGATCATCCTCTACATCATCGGCTTCGTCACGATACGCCGCATGGTTGATTTGAAAGTCTGACCTGATGCTGGACCTTGCCCTTATTTCGCAATTGCGGCCGGTGTTGCTGGTGCTGCTGTTCGTCGCGATCGTGGCTATTGTCTATGGCGTGACGGAGGCGGTCGCGCGTACGTCCAGGGTGCGGAGTCGGCTGGACGTTGTGAGCGACGTCGGTAGCGCGGTGCAGGGCGGTGGGCAGTCGCTGCGTAACGAGCGCAACAATAGCGAATGGAAGAAGCTGGTCGATCGGATCGAGAAGCTGGGCATTTCGCTGGCGGATACGAAGAATGACAGCCTGCGCAAGCGGTTGATCGCGGCGGGCTATCCTTCGCCCGAGGCGCCGAAGATCTTTACGTTCATCCGGTTGGTGCTGACGCTGGCGCTGCCTGCTGTGCTGGTGCTCATGTCGCTCAACAAGCCCGAGCCGCCGAGCCCGGTGAAGTTGTATTTCATGGCGACTGCCGTTGCGGTGCTGGGGCTGTATCTGCCGAACCTCTTCATTTCGGCGAAGGCGGCGCGGCGGCAGGAGGCGATCGTCCACGGCTTTCCCGATGCGCTGGACCTGATGCTGGTGTGCGTCGAGGCGGGGCTGGGGCTGGAAGCGGCGATGGATCGGGTGGGGCGTGAGCTCGCCATCTCGCACCCGCTGGTGTCGCAGGCGCTGGGCAAAGTCGTGCTGGAATTGCGCGCAGGTATGAGCCGGGCGGATGCGCTGCGGAGGATGGCGGATGATGTGGACGTGGACGAAATTCGGTCCTTCTCGACGCTGTTGATCCAATCGGACCAACTGGGGTCTAGCGTCGGGCAGACGTTGCGCGTCTATGCAGCGGAGATGCGGGAGAAGCGGCGGATGCGGGCGGAGGAGAAGGCGCATCGCTTGCCGGTGCTGCTGTCAGTGCCGCTGGTCGCGTGCATGCTGCCGGTGATGATCGGGGTGTTGATGCTGCCCGCCGTGGTGCGGGTGGTGAGGGAAATCCTGCCGGTGTTGAGCCGGTAGCGGATACCAAGAGGGGGGGACGGGGCATGATGAGACAGGCAGTGGCGATCTCGCTGATGCTGGGGAGCGCGGCATGCAGTTCGCCCAACCGGGACGTGGCTATCCGGCCCGTGAACGTTGAGGCGGCGGCGACGGGGAAAGAAGCCATCGCGCGGGGGCAGCTGCTGTTTTCGCGGGGAGAATATGCGCTGGCGCTGGATGCTTACCGGCGGGCGATGCGGCAGGACCCGGCCGATGCGAACGCGCTGAACGGCGTTGCGATCAGCTATGCGGCGATAGGGCGGCATGATCTGGCGCGGGATTATTTCGAGCTGGCTCTGGCGCGTGCACCGATGGACGCGCGCATCCATCGCAACTTCGCGCGGAGCCTGAACGCGCAGGGTTTGCAGGGAGAAGCGAACGCCTTGCTGGCTGAGATCGGACAGGGCGTGCAAGCCGGTAGTGCGCGCCGCCCGACGCTGGCGCAGATCGCGATGGACGGTGGCAAGCGTCCGGCGGCACCCGTGCGGGCGGCCGGGCTGGAGCTGGAGCGGGTTTCGATGAGCGAGGTGCGGCTGCGCACCGTGTCGGCGGGCGTCGCACAGGCTACGCTGCCAGGGCGGGCCATTGCGCAACTGAATACCGCGATCGTGACCGTTGCGGACGAGGCTGGCCCGGCGCCAGCCATCTCGCTCTCTCGGTCGTTGGCGGCACCGATCACGACGCGGCCGACGCCAACACAAGTCACGGTGGCTGGGTGTGGTGAGTCCAAGGATGGGGCCAGTGCGGGAGCGTCACGCCCCTGCGCGACGATGGCGAGTGGGGATGAGCCCGACAGCCTGTTCCAGAAGCTATGGGCGTGGAGCGGAGGCCGGGGATGAGCATCCTGCTGCTGCTCGCGGCTGCGGCCATCTCGCCCGGCGCGACAGCAGCCGAGACGGCGCCCGCAGCGGCTCTGGACTATGGCCGATTGATCGATGACGCGATCGAAGGCGGGCGTATCGTACAGGCCGAGTTGATGTTGGGCCAATGGCGCGACGGGGCGCAGGCGCAGGACAAGCGGGGCATCGACATCGCAGTGGCGCAAATGGCTCTGGCCAAGGGGCAGGATGCGGAGGCGGAGTCGCGCTTTTCCGCGATCGGTCAGGCAGGAACGGCGGATTGCCGGGTCGATGAGGGACTGGGCATCGCAAGGTTGCGGCTGGGCCGGGCGGATCAGGCGGCAGAAGCGCTGCGCCGCGCCGTCGATCATTGCGCGTCGCGCTGGCGGGCCTGGAACGCGCTGGGCGTCGCTTATGACAAGGCAAAGTCCTGGGCGCTGAGTGCCGCCGCCTATGAGCGGGCCTTTCAGTTGACCGACAGGCCGGTGCAGGTGTTGAACAATTATGGGCTGTCGCTGATGGCGCAGGGACAGGCGGACAAGGCGATCGCCATATTCGACAAGGCACGGGACATGGCGCCCGATGACGCGCGCCTCATCGCACATGGCGATGCAGCGCAGGTGATGGCGGGGCGCGATATAGAAAGGCGCGCCGGCGATGACGCCAATAGCTGGGCCAAGCGGCTGAGCGATGCGGGGCAGGTGGCGTTGCGCATGGGGGACGCGGTGAAGGCGCGGGCCTATCTGAGCCGCGCGGTCACGGAGTCCGAGAGTTTTCAGCCGGAGGCGACTGCGGCTTTAGCTGGCATGGGGGCAAGGCCATGACGAAGGACCTTGTCCTGATTGCGCTGTCGTTGGTTTTATTGGGCGCGGCGATCGAGGATATTGCGCGGTTGCGGATATCCAACATCTTTCCGCTGCTGGTTATGGGGTTGTTCGTGCCCTGGGTTGCCATGGCCGGATGGGAAAATGACATTTGGCAGAATGGCACGCTGTTTTTGGCCGTGTTCGCGCTGGGGTGCCTGATGTTCGCGCTGCGATGGATGGGTGGGGGTGACGTCAAGCTGCTGGCGGCGTGTGCGCTGTGGTTCGATTGGGGCGCGGCGCTGCCCTGGTTTGTTTATGTGACGGTCGGTGGAGGCGTGCTGGCGTTGCTGATCATGGCCGGGCGGCGGATGGTGCCGAAAGCGGTGCGGGACGGGTCATCGCTGGCGATCTTCGCGCCGGGCGGGCCGATCCCTTATGGGGTGGCGATTGCGCTGGGGACTGTGATGGCGCTGTATATGGCGGGGCCTAATCCTAGCGGGGTGGCGCATCTGCCTGCGTTTGTGCGGGGGCTGAAGTAGCGCAACATTGGCATTGTTGAGCGGGCCGACGCGGAAGCTCGCTGCGCTCGCGCCCACCCCTAACCCCTCCCGCTTGCGGGAGGGGGATGTGTTGTATGGAGCGGACCGAGTGTAGCGGATTATGCTATCGAATAGCCTTTTGCAAATGATGCGACAAAGTAAAAATATTCTGCTAGGAGGCGTAATCGAGCGAAATCAGCCCGCAAGCCTTCGTATTGACAGAGAGACCATCGCGCTCCCGCTTGCCTGCTGAAGTGTGCCCATGGAAGATCTGAATAATCTACTGGAAAATGAACAAATCGAGCTTTTAAAAGAGCAGGCGGCGACGTGTATTTTCGCGCGTTCCGCTCATCGATTTCGTGCCAGGAGCTATGCCCGGCGCATTCGTGCCCATGACTATCCTTACAGATCAGGCCCGGTGAATAGCGGAAAAGCTTTTGCCCCATATCCGTTTGGCGGCGAAGGACAACATTCATGAGTCGGGTTGTCAACACGACGGCCAGCGTGGCTGAGATCGAGAAGATTTGCGCGGCGCACAGTTTTCGCATTTCAACGATAGAAACCTTGGCGTCGGGTGGTTCGAGAGTGGTTTTGCTTGACGGAAGGGACGCCGAACAAGTTCGCCTGTTGTTAAAGAATAAAATTCTTACTGGCGAGATTAAGCGCTCGGCCGCGCACGTCTCGCGCCAACCTCCTGCATCCTACAGGTCGCGGTAATGCAGCAAATCATAAACTTACAACGCCGACAACAGCTGGCAGAATGTAGTGCGGCAGGTGCAATCTGCGAGATGGACCGGCAGCAACATGATGCCCTCGCTCGTGCTTACGAGAAGATCATCGCGGTCTTGAAACGTGACCGCTTTGAAGCAGGCGGTCGTCGCGTCAGAAGGACGTGAACTGGTCGTAAGCCGACAGTCCCAATCTCGTGATGCCAGCGTAAGTTGATGGCGTTTTGCCCAGCCTACTGAGATCCCAGCGTGTGCTGGGATGACGGGTGTTGGGTGGTTGGATCAGGGACCTGGACGTGGAGGAGGGGTAGCGCGCGCCGGGTCAGGCGCGGGCCAACAGTCCCTCTACCAGACCTTCGAACAGTCGGCGGCCGTCGGTTTTGCCGTGGGCGGCCTCAATCACGCGTTCGGGGTGGGGCATCATGCCCAGCACATTGCCTGCTTCGTTGAGGATGCCGGCGATGTTGCGGGCGGAGCCGTTTACGGCTTCGCCATAGCGCAGGGCGACGCGGCCTTCGCCTTCTAAGCGGTCGAGGGTTGCGGCGTCGGCGAAGTAATTGCCGTCATGGTGAGCGACGGGGTAAGTCACTGTCTCGCCAGCGGCATAGCGGCTGGTGAAGGCGCTCTGGGCGTTTTCGACGGTCAGCGAGACATCGCGGCAGATGAAGTGGCCGCCTGCGTTGCGGAGCAGGGCGCCGGGGAGCAGGCCGCTTTCGGTCAGCACCTGAAAGCCGTTGCAGATGCCCAGCACATAGGTGCCGCGTTCGGCCGCCTTGGCCACCGCCTGCATCACGGGCGAGCGGGCCGCCATTGCGCCGGAGCGCAGATAGTCGCCGTAGGAGAAGCCGCCGGGTACGCCGATCAGGTCGATGCCTTCGGGCAGCTCGGTATCGCGGTGCCAGACCATGACCGGCTTTTCACCGCTCACCGCCTCGAAAGCCACGGCGAGGTCGCGGTCGCAATTGCTGCCGGGGAAGACGATGACGGCGCTCTTCATGGCTCAGGCCACCTTTTCGATGCGGTAGTTTTCGATCACCGTGTTGGCGAGCAGCTTGCGGCACATGGCGTCGATATCTTCGTCGCTGGTGCCGTCGGCCAGGTCCAGCTCAATGAGCTTGCCCGCGCGCACGTCGTTGACGCCCGAGAAGCCCAGACCGTCGAGTGCGTGGTGGATCGCCTTGCCCTGCGGGTCGAGGACCCCGCCCTTTAGGGTGACGAAGATGCGGGCTTTCATGAGGCCAAAAACTCCGTGGATTGCTATGGCGCACCCCCTAGTCCCCTGCGCCGCGCCAAGCAAGGCATTATCCCTTTATTAGCGAGACGGCGCTATGGTTTCGGGACGGGATAGAGGGTTTTGAATATGGCTGGTCTTGCACTGGCGATGTTTGTGGGGCTTTTCGCCTTTGGGCAGCAGATCGTCGGCTATGACGATCCGCATGGCCGTGTGCAGCTGGCCCTGCTGGCTACCTTTGCCTTCGGTGTTCTGATCGGATACCGGGCTAGCGCCTGAGCTTAACTGGAAAAGCTGTTCGCTTCAGCGGTCCTCTGCTTTAGGGCGGGGCGATGAGCGGCGATTATCTCTATTATGCATGCGCGATCGTGGCGGTGGTCCTTTCCGGGCTCGCCAAGGGCGGTTTTGCCGGGGCAGGGGCGCTGGCGATGCCGATCATGGCGCTGGGAATCGATCCGGTGCGGGCGGCGGCGATCATGCTGCCTATCCTCATATTGCAGGATGCGGTGAGCGTCTGGTCGTTCCGGCATAGCTGGGATCGGCACATATTGAAGGTGATGATGCCGGGCATGATCGTCGGCGTGGGGCTGGGTTACCTGTTCGCTGCGCGGGTGCCTGAGACGGCTGTGTTGGGCGCGCTCGGTTTCATTTCTACGCTGTTCGGTGCGCAGAGGCTGTGGGTCGAGCGGGGCGGGAAGGTTGTGCTGCCGTCCAGTTCGCCGAATTGGGTCGGGACGTTGCTGGGCGTGGCGAGCGGATTTACCAGCCAGATCGCCCATGCGGGCGCGCCGCCATTCCAGATGTGGGTGCTGCCCAAGCGGCTGGCGCGCGACACGCTGATCGGCACCACGGCGATTGCCTTTGCCATCATGAACTGGATCAAGGTGCCCGCTTATGCGGCGCTGGGGCAGTTTACGCGGGCCAATTTGATGGCGACCGCGATGCTGGCGCCGGTGGCCATTGGGGCGACTTACGCGGGGGTGGTGCTGGCGCGCAAGGTTGATCCGGCGCGGTTCTACACGCTGATCTATGTGCTGATGGTGCTGTTGGGGGTGAAGCTGATGGTGGATGCGGTGGTGGGATGAGCGGCGCGCTATTCCCCTCCACCGCCTTTGGCGGTCCCCCTCCCCATCGTTGATGGGGAGGATTTGAGACGGTCAGTCCTTGCTGCGCTTCTTGCGGTGGGTGTCGAGGTCGAGCACCGTTGTGTCCGCGCCTTCGGGCAGGAGGCCCAAGCGGCGGGCGACTTCCTGATAGGCTTCGACTTCACCGCCGAGGTCGCGGCGGAAGCGGTCCTTGTCCAGCTTTTCGCCGGTGTTCATGTCCCACAGGCGGCAGCCGTCCGGGCTGATTTCGTCGGCCAGGATGACGCGGCTGAAGTCGCCGTCCCACAGGCGGCCGAACTCCAGCTTGAAGTCGACAAGGCGGATGCCGATGGCCGCGAACAGGCCGCACATGAAGTCGTTGATGCGGATCGCCATGTCGGCGATGTCATGCATCTCTTCCTGCGTGGCCCAGCCGAAGCAGGCGATATGCTCGTCGGACACGAGCGGGTCGCCCAGCGCATCGTCCTTGTAGCAATATTCGATGAGGGTGCGGGGCAGCTGCGTGCCTTCCTCGATCCCCAGCTTCTTGCTCAAGGAACCGGCGGCGACGTTGCGGACCACGACCTCGATCGGCACGATTTCAACCTGGCGAACCAGCTGTTCGCGCATGTTGAGGCGGCGGATGAAGTGGGTCGGCACGCCGATCTGACCGAGCAGGGTGAAGATATGCTCGGAGATGCGGTTGTTGAGTACGCCCTTGCCGGAAATCGTGCCCTTCTTCTGCGCGTTGAAGGCGGTGGCATCGTCCTTGAAATATTGGATGATCGTGCCGGGCTCAGGGCCTTCGTAAAGGATCTTTGCCTTGCCTTCGTAGATCTGGCGGCGACGGGCCATGCGCGTTCCTGTCTTCCCGAGAAAAGAATGTGCCCCGGCAACGCGAATCGAAGAGGATCAGCGGGTGCCGGGGCTGCTGGCTGGCCCATAGACCAAAGCAGACAGGGGTGCAATTAGCGCGCTGATCTGGCGGCGAACTGTCGTGAGTTCAGTGCGCGATTTCGACGTCTGCCGCCTGCTCATCGTCGCGACGTACGGCCATCAGGCGTTCGGTGAAGCAGCGGCGCCACCAGCTGATGTCCTGTTCCTCGACGCAATCCATCATCGAACGCCAGCGCCGCTTGCGTTCATCCAGTGGCATGGCGAGGGCGCGGGTGATGGCGTCCGACATCTCCTCCGGGCTGTAAGGGTTGATGAGGAGCGCGTCCTTGAGCTGGGTCGCGGCGCCAGCGAAGCGGGAGAGAATGAGGACGCCGGGATCATTGGGGTCCTGCGCGGCGACATATTCCTTGGCGACAAGGTTCATGCCGTCGCGCAGCGGGGTGACGAGGCCGATCCGCGCGGCGCGGTAGATGCCCGCCAGCTTGTCGCGGGGATAGCCCTGGTTCACATAGCGGATCGGGGTCCAGTCCACATCGCTATATTCGCCGTTGATGCGCCCGGCGGTGGCGTCGAGCGTTGAGCGGATGTGCTGATAGCTTTCCACTTCCCCTCGCGAGGGCGGCGCGATCTGCGTCAGGACCACCTTGCGATGATGTTCGGGATGGTCCTTGAGGAAGCGGGCATAGCCGCTGAATCTTTCCTCCAGCCCTTTGCTGTAGTCGAGCCGGTCTACGCCGACGATCATCGCGCGGTCCTGCAATGAGCGGCGGACTTGTTCGAACATGTCCCGCGCGGGTTCGCTGACGGCGGCGTTGGAAAATTCCTGCGCGTTGATGCCTATGGGGCAGGCGATCGCCTGAATCGTGCGGTCGCCCAGCGTGACGAAGTCGCCATTTACCGTCCCGTTCATCTCCCGCTCCACATAATGGCGGAAGGATTCGAGCCATTCTTCGGTATGGAAGCCGATGACGTCATAGGCGAACAGGGTCCGCACCAGCTTGGTATGATGGGGCAGGGACACCAGCAGACGCGTGGGCGGCCATGGGATGTGGAGGAAGAATCCCATCCGGTTGTTATGCCCCTTGTCGCGCAACATCTGGCCGAGCGGAATCATGTGATAATCCTGCACCCAGATAATGTCTTCGGGCTCGATCAGCGGGCTGGTCGTGTCGGCGAAGCGGTGGTTGACGCGGTTATAGCCGCCCTCGAAATCGCGGGCATATTCGGCAAGGTCGATGCGGAAGTGGAAGAGCGGCCACAGCGTCTTGTTGGCATAGCCGTTATAATATTCGTCGACGTCCTGCTCTTCGAGGTCGATCGTTGCCGTCTTTACGCCTTCATCTTCGGAAAAGCCGATATGGCCAGTGAAATTTTCGGTGACTTCGCCTGACCAGCCGACCCAGATGCCCCGGCTTTCGCGCAGCGCCTGTGCCAGCGCCACGGCAAGGCCACCCTGATTGCCGGACTTGTTGGGCCTGCTGACCCTGTTGGAAATGACTATCAGGCGGCTCATCGCATAACGCTCCACGGCTTGCTCAACAGAACGGCGCAGTTGATGATGCCGACCAATGAGTAGGTCTGGGGATAATTGCCCCACAATTCCCCTGTCGCGGGATCGATATCCTCCGACAATAGGCCGGCGGCGGTGCGGCGGGACAGCATTTCTTCAAACAGCAGCCGCGCTTCTTCCGTGCGGCCGGTGCGGTGGAGGGCCTCTATCAGCCAGAATGTGCAGACGTTAAAGGCGGTGACGGGCTCCCCGAAATCATCCGGCGTGCTGTAGCGCAGCATGTCATTGCCCCGGCGCAGATCCTTTTCCAGCGCCTTCAATGTGCCCACAAACATCGGATTGTCCGCCGTCAGGAAGCGCAGGTCCAGAAGCTGAAGCAGTGAGGCGTCGCGGGCGTCATCCTCGAAATTGGCGGAGATGGCGTTGCTGCCGCTGCGCCAGGCCGATTGCAGGATGCGCGCCTTCATGATCTCGGCCCGTTCGCGCCAATAAACCTCCCGCTCGGGCAGGTCTAGCGCGGCGGCGGCGTGGGCGAGGCGGTCGCAGGCGGCCCAGCACATGACGGCGCTGTAGCTGTGCACATGCGCGCGGGTGCGCAGTTCCCACAGGCCAGCGTCGGGCTGGTCATAGACCGACCATGCGCGTTCGCCGACCGCTTCCAAGGATTCGAAGTCGGACATGCTCGCCATGCGAAGCAGTCGCTGGTCGATGAAACCCTGAACCGAGGACAGCACGATCTGGCCATAGGCGTCATGCTGAATCTGGGAATAGGCGGCGTTGCCGACGCGAACCGGCCCCATGCCGCGATAGCCCGGAAGGTTCTGCGCCTCGCGCTCCTCCAGCGTGGCGTTGCCGCGCACGTCATAGAGCGGCTGGATGTGACCGCCCTTTGCGCCGTCGACGATGTTGCGGAGGTAGACGAGGTAGCTTTCCAACACGTCGAGCGCGCCGAGGCGGTTCAGTGCCTCCACCGTATAATAGGCGTCGCGTATCCAGCAGTAGCGATAGTCCCAGTTGCGCCCCGAGTCGGCATGTTCCGGGATGCTGGTGGTCAGCGCGGCGACGATCGCGCCGGTTTCCTCATGCTGACAAAGCTTGAGCGTGATGGCCGAGCGAATGACCGCTTCCTGCCATTCGGCGGGAATGGCGAGGCCGCGCACCCAGACCTGCCATTCGTGGATGGTGTCGTCCAGCATTCGCTCCACTTCGGGGCGAAGCGCATCCGAAAAGCTTTCGTCCGGCCCCAGGAAGAAGTGCATGTCATGTTCGAGCCGGAACCAGCTTTCCTGGGAAATGAGGCCGATGGGCGCGTTGGTCGACATGCGCATAGCCATATAGGACAGGACGAGCCGAATATGGTTTGAGCCATAGCTGATCGGCACGCTCTCCGAATTCCAGGACGTGGTCGGGCGAAGCCGCACGCGGATGCGGGGGCTGCCTGCCACAGGCCGGACGATCCGGGCGAAAGCCACGGGACGGTACATGCGGCCCATGTGGCGATGGCGCGGGCAGAAGTCGTATAGCTCTATGGCATTGCCGTGATCGTCGGTCAGGCGGGTCACGAGGATCGGCGTATTGCGGATATAATGTTGTTCGACGCTGACGCAGTTTTCCAGTTCGATCGCCCAGAAACCGCGCGCGTCCGGTGCGTCCCAACTTTTGTCGTCGAGAAGGGCGGAAAAGACGGGGTCCCCGTCCACGCGGGGCACGCACGCCCATATCATCCGCCCTGCGCGATCGATCAGCGCGGATGCCTGGCAATTGCCGATGGGCCAGAGATCGAGAGTGCGTTCGTTTCCGGCGGAATGCGTTTTACTGGTCCTGACTATCGGTCTGCCCCCCTGACTCATTCGAACGAGGGGGCGCCAGTCATGGCTCAGCCGGGCCTGACGACCCCCCGCGCGAGATAATGCCTGACAGCGGCAACCTGTTCCAAAGAGAATGCGGCGAGTGTCGTCCGGGGCGGGCCGACCAGAACGCCCGCGCCGCCCAGTTCGGTGGCGGCGGCAAAGCCTTCCTCATCCGTGACATCGTCGCCGATGAAGAGCGGGCGTCCCCCTGCCATGGGAGTGCGGGCCATCAGCGTGTGGACCGCGCTGCCCTTGTCCGCGCCGCCGGGGCGCAGTTCGAACAGCATCTTGCCCGGTTGCACGGCGAGGCCAAGTTTGGCGGCGAGGTCGCTGGCCAGTTCGCCCGCCTGCTCGCCCCATTGGGGCGCGCCACGGAAATGCAGGCCAACGCTGATCGATTTGCGTTCGACCAATATGCCGGTCTTGCCCTCCGCAAAGCTGTGGAAGGCCGCTTCGGCATCATCGACCGCCGGGCGGCGAGGGGCGGCTTCAACCTGTTCGCCGGGTTGAGCGAATTCCAGTCCGTGCGTTCCGGCAAGCAGGAAGTTGGCGAAGCCGAGATCGCGCAAGGTGACGATAGACCGGCCGCTGACGATAGCCAGACGGCCTTGCAGCACATCGCGCAATTCGCCGAGCAGGGTGAGCAGATCGCCGTCCACGACCACGCCGTCAGGTGTGGCGGCGATCGGCGCGAGGGTGCCGTCAAAGTCGAGAAACAGCGCCGCGCCGGTCAGCAGCGAGGCAGGCGGCGGCGGAAGGGCGATGACAGGAGGTGGGTTGGAATCGGACACGGGCGCAAATTGGCGCGTGGCGACGAATGTGCAAGCCCCGGAGGCGAAGAAGATGAATTTTTCGGGGCTGCAATCCCCGTTTCCGTTTTGTCGTTGCGCTGCTATTCCGATCGCGATGACCGATTTTCGCGACCCGTTCGACGCTATCAAGGATCACCCGTTCGACGAAGCGCTGTCCCAGCGCTACCTCGTCTATGCGCTTTCCACGATCACGGCGCGGTCGCTGCCGGACCTGCGCGATGGATTGAAGCCGGTGCACCGGCGTCTGTTGTGGGCGATGCGGCTGCTCAAGATGGAGCCGGGCGGCGCGTCGCCGGATGTGCTGGTCGCTAATCCGGCGCGTAACACGACTTCTTATAAGAAATGCGCGCGCGTCGTGGGCGATGTGATCGGTAAATATCACCCGCATGGCGATACGTCGGTCTATGACGCCATGGTGCGACTGGCGCAGGATTTCTCGCTGCGCACCCCCTTGGTCGATGGGCAGGGGAATTTCGGCAATATCGACGGCGATAATGCGGCGGCCATGCGCTATACCGAGGCGCGGCTGACGCAGGCGGCGGCCGACCTGATGGCCGGGCTGGACGAGGGGACCGTCGAGTTCAGGCCCACCTATAATGGCGAGGATGAAGAGCCGGAGGTTTTTCCCGGCCTCTTCCCCAATCTGCTGGCAAATGGCGCAAGCGGCATCGCTGTGGGCATGGCGACGAGCATTCCGCCGCATAATGTGTCCGAGCTGATCGATGCGGCGAGCCTGCTGATCGAAAATCCGGAGGCCGAACATGCCGACCTGATGCAGGTCGTGCGCGGGCCGGATTTCCCGACTGGCGGCGTGCTGGTGGATAACGCTTCCATCATTTCGGAAGCCTATGCGACGGGGCGGGGGTCGTTCCGCACGCGGGCGCGCTGGCACAAGGAAGATGGCGGGCGCGGAACCTGGGTGGCGGTGGTGACGCAAATCCCTTTCCAGGTGCAGAAGTCGAAGCTGATCGAGCATATCGCCGCGCTGATCAACGACAAGAAGCTGCCGATATTGGCGGATGTGCGGGATGAGAGCGACGCGGAGATCCGCATTGTCCTTGAACCGCGGGCGCGGACGGTTGATTCCGATGTGCTGATGGACAGCCTGTTCCGGCTGACTGACCTGGAGAACCGCTTTCCGCTGAACCTCAACGTACTGGACGCGAGCCGGACGCCGCGCGTTCTGGGGCTGAAGCAGGTGTTGATCGAGTGGCTGAAGCACCAGATCGACGTCCTGGTGCGGCGCGCGCAGCATCGGCTGGACAAGATCGCCGCGCGGGTCGAACTGCTCGACGGCTATATCATCGCTTATCTGAACCTCGACCGGGTGATCGAGATCATCCGGACGGAGGATGAGCCCAAGGCGGTGATGATGGAGGAATTTGGGCTGAACGACCGGCAGGCCGAAGCCATCCTCAACATGCGGCTGCGTTCCTTGCGCAAGCTGGAGGAGATGGAGCTGCGGCGCGAGCATGCGGGGCTGCTCAAGGAACGGGACGAGCTTACCAAGCTGGTCGAAAGTCCGACGCGCCAACGCAACCGGCTGAAGAAAGACCTGGCGGAACTACGCAAGCGCTATTCGCCAGAGAGCGATATCGGCAGGCGGCGGACTTTGGTGGAGGAAGCGGCGCCCGCGCGCGAAATTCCGCTGGAGGCGATGATCGAGCGCGAGCCGATCACCGTGATTCTGTCGGAGCGCGGCTGGATACGGGCGATGAGCGGTCATCGCGACCTTTCTTCGGCGGACACGTTGAAGTTCAAGGAAGGCGACGGGCCGAAAATCGCCTTTCATGCGCAAACGACCGACAAGCTGCTGCTGGCGACGGCGAGCGGGCGCATATTCACGCTGGGGGCGGACAAGTTGCCGGGCGGGCGCGGATTTGGCGATCCGGTGCGGTCGCTGGTCGATATGGATGATCAGGGCGACATCGTGGCGCTGTTCCCAGCGAAGACAGGAAGCGAGCTGTTGCTGGCTGCATCGGACGGCAGGGGCTTTGTCGCGGCGGTCGCGGATGTCATTGCCGAGACGCGCAAGGGCAAGCAGGTGGTGAATGTGCGTCCGGGCTCTCGCTTGACGGTGGTCCACATCATTGGGGCAGAGGCGGACAGCGTCGCCGTGGTCGGTGAGAATCGCAAACTGCTGGTGTTCCCGCTGGTCGAAATGCCGCGCATGTCGCGCGGGCAGGGCGTGCAGATGCAGCGTTATCGCGATGGCGGCCTGTCGGATGCCGTCACTTTCCGGATGAGCGATGGCTTAAGCTGGGCGATGGGCGGAGGAAGCGGGCGCACCCGGACCGAGGCCGACATGACGCCGTGGCGCGTTGCGCGCGGGGCGGCTGGGCGGATGCCGCCGGTTGGCTTCCCGCGAGACAACCGATTTTGATGAATGCGTAACGAGCCGGATATCTTCTTGAAATTACATCGGGTCATTTCCTGAAAATTTACCACTGGTATCTAATCCGGTGGCATGAAAACGGTGCCAGCGCGTATTCGGCCAGGTCAAAGGCTGGACGACAACCTCCTCGCGAGGTTCGAGCGCACGCATCTGCGCTGCCTGGCGGAGATGGAGCATTGGTTGGAGGCGGTGCCTCACGCCGCAGCCATGTTATGTTTTAAAGACAATGACTTGTCGATCGTTGCTGTTAACAAGGCTTTTTATCACAGCTTCCTGGAGAGGGGCGATACGGGCACCGAGTCGCCCTATTGCAAGGACTGGCGCGAACGGATCATCGAGGTTGCGCTTTCGGAAAGCGTCTCCGCCACGTTTGAATTGCGGCGTGATGGTCCTTTGGGGCCGGAATATTTCTCCTGCACCGCCGGGCTGCTGCCCTCGACTGACGAAGCGGCGCACCTCATTCTCTTCACCGCGCTGGACCGCACTAGCGATCGCGTGACCGAACGGAATTTACGCCGCGAATTGCTATCCGACGGGTTGACAGCGCTGCCGAACCGTACGGGATTTGGCGAGGAGATCGAAGACCGACTGCGCAATTCTCCATGGCCGAGCAATTCGCAGTTCGGGATCATCGCGATCGATCTCAGCCGATTTAGCCGGGTTAACGAATCGCTGGGGCCGATGGCGGGTGATGAACTGCTGATCACGGTTGCCAAGCGTTTGAAGTCGAGCCTGCGGCAGGGCGATGTGCTGGCGCGGATCGGCGGCAATGACTTTGCGATATTTGCACGATTGAACAATGGGTTGTCCGACTGTCTTCATATCGTGCAGAGGGTAAGGGATGCGCTGAATTCGCCGATCCGCCTCAGTGATCTGCAAATTCGGGTCGACTGTGCGATCGGATGTGCTCTGGCGACCAGCCTGGACGATGACCCCGACGATATAATCCGCAAGGCACAGGCGGCGGTGAAGATCGCCAAGCGTAGCGGCAAGGTGGAAATCTATCGCAACGGCGTGCTGAAGGAAGCGCAGCGGCGCTTTTCCATCGAAAGCCGCCTGCGCACCGCGTTGACACAGGGTGAGCTTACACTGGCATATCAGCCGCTCATTCAGTTGCAGACGGGGGAGATTACCGGATTTGAAGCGCTCGCCCGGTGGAATGACCCTGAATTGGGCCATGTTTCCCCGTGCGAGTTCATTGCGGTTGCCGAGGAAAGCGGCCTCATCACGCCGCTCGGCCGTTGGGCGGCCTATGAGGCCGCGCAGGCGCTGAGCCGGTGGGACGCGAAATTCGGACAGGCAATGCCGGTCGGCGTCAATGTGAACCTGTCGCCGATCCAGATGGCGCGGGATGATGTGGCGTCGATGTTCGAAGAAGCGCTGCGCTATTCAGGCGTATCGGGCAAGCGACTGACCGTCGAACTGACGGAAAGCGCGATCATCGCCGATCCGGACAAGGCGCGGAAACTGCTGGTCGCGTTGAAGGACCTGCAAATGCCGATCGCCATGGACGATTTCGGCACGGGCTATTCCAACCTTGCCAGCTTGCACAGCCTGCCGATCGACATTTTGAAGATCGACCGCAGCTTTGTGACCAACATGCTGGATGACAAGGACAAGCAGGCGATCGTTCGCACGATCCTGTCGCTGGCCGAATCGTTGAACCTGCATGTCACCGCCGAAGGGGTGGAGACGCAGGAACTGGCCCATGGGCTGCAATCCATGGGATGCAGCCACGGGCAGGGCTTTTACTTCGCGCGCCCGATGCCGGAAAATGATGCGTTCGATTACTGGCGCGCGCGCTGGAATTTCGAAACGGTCTGATCCGCGATCTGATCGACCCGACCTGCCTCCGGGAAACCTTCTTCTACCCAGATACGCTGCACCTCGCCCAGCGCCTTGGCGACCTCGGGGCCGGGCGGCAGGCCGCGCGCGATCAGGGCGCCTCCGCCGATCGGCAGTTGCGGTGGCGTCCAGCCTTCGAGCGAGGCGATGCTGTCGAGGGGCGCCATGGGATCTAGCAGGATGCGATCGATTGCACCTTCGACGCCGATGGTGAAGGCGAGCGCCCTGAGCGATGGGGCCGCCTTATGGGGTTCCAGCGCGAGGACGAGGCGTTTTCGCGCCTTGTTGGACAGTTTGAGGCGGGCGCCCACGGCATCAGCGGTACGCGCGTCGGGGGGGAGCAGGGCAGCCAGCCGGCGCAGCGCTGCGTACGGAATGCCAGCGTCGGCTTCCCGCGCGATCAACTGCCCCAGTCGAGCAAGTCCTTCCCTGTCGATTTCCGGAAGAACGGGAAGGAGGATGCCGCCTTCGATCATCAATTGGAGCGAGGCGAAAGGATCGGGGAGGGCGAGGAGCTTCATCAGCTCATCGGCGATACGCTCACGCGACAGGGCCATCAGGCTGTTTGCGGCGGTGCGGCAGGCGGCATAAGCCTGCTCGTCAGGCGTGTCGCGGCCGAAGCGGGCGAGGAAGCGGAAATAGCGCAGGATTCGTAGATGATCTTCGGCAATGCGCTCAGCCGCGCTGCCTATGAAGCGGACGCGGCCTGCTGCAAGGTCATCAACGCCGCCGAAAAAGTCGGTCACTTCATGGGTGTAGGGGTCGGCGTACAGCGCATTGATGGTGAAATCGCGCCGTGCCGCATCCTCCCGCCAGTCGGTCGTGTAGGCGATGGTCGCACGGCGGCCGTCCGTGCTGACGTCGCGGCGCAAGGTGGTGATTTCGACCGGCCAGCCCCCGATCACCGCCGTGATCGTGCCATGGTCTATGCCGGTGGGCACGGCTTTTATCCCGGCGGTTTTCAAGCGCTCCATCACCTCTTGCGGCTCCAGCGCCGTGGCGATGTCGAGATCGTTGACGGGAAGTCCAAGCAGTCCGTCGCGCACCGCGCCGCCGACATAGCGGGCAAGGCCCTGTTCCGCCCCCAGCGCGGCGAGCAGGCCGTCGAGGCCGGGCCGGTGGCGCCAGTCGGCGTCAGGCAAATAGGCGGTCAAGATCAAGCCTCCGCGACAGGTTGGCGAGTATGGCAGCGGTGATGCCCCAGATACGGCGATCATTCCACATTATTTCATAATAGTGCCGTTCAACACCTTGATAATGGGCGGAATGGCTGACCCGGTTTGCGGGATTGAGCGCAAAGGAGAGGGGCAGTTCGAACCAATCAGCGACCTCGTTTGCCTGTGGCATGAGCGGTAGGTCGGGCGGGATGACGCCCAGCACGGGCACAATGTCGAAGCCGGTGAAGGTGTGATAGCGGTCGGTCGTGCCGATGACGTCCACGAAGCTAGGGAGCAGCCCGATTTCTTCGTGCGCCTCCCGCAGCGCTCCGGCGATCTCGCTAGTGTCTTCCTGATCGACGCGGCCGCCGGGGAAGGCGATCTGCCCCGCATGTTTGCGCAGGGAAGCCGCGCGCTCGGTGAGGATGAGGCCGGGTTCCGGTCGGTCAGTGATGGCGACGAGCACGGCGGCGGGCGCAAGAACGAGTTCGCCGTCGATGCGGGGATCGCGTGTGTCCGATAGCATGAGCCCGACTTCGCGCGCATGTCCTTCGGCAAGCGCGGCGCGGACGCGGTCGGCCAGAGTCATGCGGAGCCGTCCAATGGGTAGAAGGCGCCATTGCTCCAGAGGCCAACCGGATCGCTTGCTTCGTCCAGCGCGAGGTTCATCAACTCATAATAGACGCTGCGGTTGACCAGTGCCTCAAGCCCGCCACGTACGTGCAGATAGGGATGCGGGCCATCGGCCGTTTCCCGGATGACGAGCGGGTTTTCGGGGCCTGCGGGGATCAGGTCGCCTGTGTTGAGGCGAAAGGCGAGGGCGCGGTCGCGGCCTTCGCCCTCGCTCTTTAGCTCGACGGCGAGGAAGGGGGCGTCGTCCACCTCTATCGACAGCTTTTCAACTGGCGTTACAAGGACATAGGAGCCATCCTTTTCACGCCGCAGGATCGTCGAGAAGAGGCGTACCATGGCTTCGCGGCCGATCGGCGAACCCTGATGAAACCATGTGCCGTCGCGGGCAATGCGCATTTCGGCGTCGCCGCAATGGTCGGGATTCCACTTTTCGACGGGCGGCAGCCGCTTTTCCTCGGCCAGGCGGGCTATGTCGGCCAGCGACAGGTTGGCAAGATCAGGTGGCGGGTCCATCGGCATGGCGTCGAGATAGGATCGCGCGGCGCCGAAGGCAAAAGGGAAATCACATTGGAGTGGTGATTCGCGGCCCAAGCATCCCTTCGCCGCCGATCGCGGCTCCATCGACCGAAAGAGCGAGTAGTCGGCGCGCTTCATAGGGGCCGGGGCAGCTCCAGCCGCCCGTGGATGCAGCGGAAAAGCCCCAGAAGCGGCCATAATATTCGGGATCGCCGATCATCATCAGCGGATCGCTATGGTGGGCGCGAGCGGCATTGACGACCGCATCCATGAGCGCGCGGCCGTGGCCGGTGCGTTGCAGGGTGGGGGAGACAGCGACCGGGCCGACCATGATGAGCGGTGTCTGCGTTCCGTCGGCATGGGTGAGCGCCACCGGCCAGCTTTGGAGCGAACCGGCCAGCTCGCCATGTTCATCCATCATGCCGAAGGACAGCTCAGGCACCCAAGGCATGCCGTCGCGGATCAAATAGGCTGTGCGGCCGTGCCTGTCGGGACCGAAGGCGGCGTCGAGCAGTTGCTCAATCGCCTCTTCCGCCACGATGTTAAGGGGCACAATATGAGACACGTCTTGCCGATCCGCCGTCAATGGCGCATGGACCGCGCCGGAGCGGCGGGATTAACGCCTGTTCCGCAAAATTAAAGTCTATTCTGGCCATCGCCAGCAGCAGGAAAGCCATGGACCGCGGATTTGACGATTTTCTGACGCTGGAGGTCAATCATCTGGACGTCGATGTCCTGACGGGCATCTATTCGGAAGAAACCCATCTGCCGCAGCCGCTGCGCATTTCCATCCGCGCGCAGTTGAAGGTCGCTGACCATTATGAACTGGATACGCCGTTATCCCGTTCGAAAAATTACATGGACCTGAAGCATGCCGCCACGAGCGCGCTGCCGGAAGGACAGCATTTCACGCTGATCGAGGCCGTGGCGGACCATATCATCGACACCATCTTGCTTCAGGATGACAAGGTGCTGCATGTCGAGGTGAAGATCATCAAGCTGGCGCTGAGCGAGAAGGGTGAGGAAATCGGCATCACGCTTGGTCGGTGGCGTAAATAGGCCTTTCGGGCGCTCAGCCCTTCACCAGTCCGATCTCGCGCAGGCGCTCGGTCAGATAGTCGTGCGCGGTGATCGGCGGGTCCTGGCGCGGGTGGTCCGCATCGACACATTGCGGCAGCGGTTCGATCAGGAAATCCGGGCGTAGGTGCAGGAAGAAGGGCATGGAATAGCGCGCGACGCCGCGCCGCTCCGGCGGAGGATTGATGACGCGGTGGCTGGTTGATCGCAGGCGATAGTTGGTCAGGCGTTGCAGCATGTCGCCGACATTGATTGCCAGCGCGCCGGGGGGCGGTACGACGGGGAGCCAGTTGCCCTGGCGGTCCTTGATCTCCAGGCCACCTTCCTCGGCGCCGAGCAGCAGGGTGATGAGGTTGATATCCTCATGCGCGCCCGCGCGGATGCCCGGGGCTTCGGGCGAAACTGGCGGGTAGTGCAACAGGCGCAGGATCGAATTGCCGTTTTCGATAGCGTCGTCGAACCAGTGTTCGGGCAAGTCGAGATAGAGGGCGATCGCGGCAAGAAGCTGGGCGCCTATGCGGTCGAACTCTGCATAAAGACGGCTTAAAGTGGATTGAAATTCCGGTATTTCTTCGGGCCAGATGTTTGGCGGCATGGTGGCGCCAAGGGGGTGTCCTGGGGGTAGGTCGCGACCGACATGCCAGAATTCCTTGAGGTCATTCTCGCTCGCGCCCTTGGCGATTTCCCTGCCGAACGCCGTGTAGCCTCGCTGGCCGCCATTGCTGCTGGCATCGTAGCGGCGCTTTACATCCTCCGGCAGGGCGAAGAAGGCGCGGGCGAGCCTCCAGCCATCGTTGATCAGGGCGGCATCCATGCCGTGGTCCTTCACCATGGCGAAGCCGAATTGCCGGAACGAATCGCCGAGCGCTGTTGCAAAATCCGGCTTAGCCATCGCGGTGAGGGACAGCAGTGGAACCTGTTCCAGCGGTGCGTGCGGCAAGTTTCGGCTTTCCTTCTGTCAATTGGCGCCGTCCGATCCTTGATCGGCCCGGGCGGCTGATGCAAGGAGGCGATCATGAACTATTGGCTCATGAAATCGGAACCCGATGTCTTTTCCTATGACGACCTGGTCGAGAAAGGAAAGGCGGAGTGGGATGGCGTTCGCAACCATGCCGCGCAGCTAAACATGAAGGCGATGCGCAAGGGCGACCTGTCCTTCTTTTATCACAGCAATATTGGTGTGGAAGCGGTCGGCATCATGGAGATTGTCGAGGAAGCCGCGCCCGACAGCACCGACGAAAGCGGCAAGTGGATCGCGGTGCATGTCGCACCCAAGGAAAAGCTGAAAAAGCCCGTCACGCTGAAGGCGATGAAGGCGGACCCGGCGCTGGCCGATATGGTGATGCTGCGGCAGTCGCGCCTGTCCGTGTCCCCCCTGACCGAAGGGCAGTTTCGTCACATCGTGGCGATGTCGGAGGTTTGATGCGTGGCAGGTTGCGCCCGGCGCAACTGGTGATCCGCCTTTTGCGGTTGCGCGCATGTGTCTGGCCCATAGGTTCGACACCGACAGAACAGAAATGCAGAGGTGTTTGATCGGCATTCACAAGGAGAAAACCTATGCGAATGCTGTCGAAATTCATTCTTACCGGTGCAGTCGGCACCGTCGCCGCTGCCCTTGCCCCCGTCCATGCGGAAGAAGGCAAGCAGCGCTTCACCCATGAAGGCTACACCTATGTCTATCAGGTGAAGGATACAAAGACGGGTCGGCTCGTGTCAGGCCGCCGCTATCCGGATGCCGTTGCGTTTAACCTGGCGATCAAGAACGGCAAGGTGTCCGGCGTGTCTGGCGGCCGACCGGTTGCGTTTAAGGTCGATGAGGCTCGCGGAGCCGCCTCGGAGTAAGCGGCGGTACTTTAGGAATTTGCACAGGGCGGCTTCCAATCGGGAGCCGCCCTTTTTATGTGTTGGCAGATTAGCGGCAGCGGCGCTTGCTATCGATTTCCTTGCCGAGCAGCGCGCCGCCAGCGGCGCCCAGGATCGTGCCGGTGGCCCGATCACCGCGCGTGTCGATGGCACGGCCGACAAGGGCACCGCCTACGCCGCCAACGATAAGGCCGGTCGTGCCGTTGGACTTGCGGCAATATGTCCGTCCGTCGCGGCCACGCCATTCGCGATAGTGGTGATGCTTCCGGGCGCTCGCCCCATCTGTCGGGATCGCCATGGACACAGGGATGGCCATTGAAAGGGCCGACAGGGCGATAATGGCTTTGCGCATAATTCTCCTCCGAAACAATGATTTGCTGTTCAACCCGCCAATATTGGAGGAGGTTGCATGAACCTGCGGCAACAAGCTAATATGTTGATTATAAATGCGTATTTTTGACTTTTATGATCTGAAGCAGGATGTTGAGCCGATCACCTTCAGGCTGATCTCGCAAATTTGTTCAGGAAGGCGTGTGGGCGGTTCGGGCCGGCATCGCGACGGGCGCCGCACAAGTGAAAAATTTGCCATCTATGGACATGTTAAAGCCAATCGACGGCGCGCTTCAGGCTCGCTAAGGGGAGTCGCGATGACATGTTTCCGGTCGCCTTTCGCTCATGCATGACAAGTCCAAACGTGGCCGGGCAGTCGCCATGCCCCGGAGCGAATTCCGGGCGCGGGCGACGGAATATCTGGATTTCCTGGCCGCCTGGGTAAAGAAGCCGCGCCAAACCGCCTCGGTGGTGCCGAGCAGCCGCTATCTTGCCCGGCTGATGGTAGCGCATATTGATCCGCTTGATGGCCGGGTGATGGAATTGGGCGGTGGGACTGGCGTGTTCACCCGCGCGATCCTGCAGACGGGCCTGCCGCCGGAAAAGCTGGAGGTAGTGGAGATCAATCCCGCCTTTGCGCGCGGGCTGCGGCGGCACTTTCCGCATGTGTCGGTGCTGGAAACGCCAGCGCAGATCGTATCGACGGCGGCGGCTGGTGAGCCGGGGCAATATCAGACGGTGATAAGCGGCCTTCCGCTGCTGGCGATGGACCGCCATGTGCATGCCGACATTCTGTCCGAAGCGTTTCGTATGCTGCGGCCGGGCGGCAGCTTTATCCAGTTCACCTATTCGACGCGGCCGCCGGTCAGCCGTGACGTGCTGCATGCGCTGGACCTGGAAGTCGCGCGGGTGGGACAGACGGTTCGCAATTTTCCGCCAGCAACAGTGTTCCGCTTTCATCGCCAGGGCGAATAGGCCGGTTGCGCTTGGACCCGGCGCCCCTATCTTGGCGTGCAGATAAAAAGGGGCTTTTGCGCGCATGGCGTCCATCATTACCGTTTCCGGGCTGACGAAAAGCTACGCATCGGGTTTTCAGGCACTTAAGGGCATCGATCTGGAGATTGAGGAGGGTGAGATTTTCGCCCTGCTAGGCCCCAATGGCGCGGGCAAGACGACGATGATCTCCATCATCTGCGGCAATGTGCGGCCCAGCGGTGGAACAGTGACCGTTGCGGGGCATGACATCGTGCGTGACTATCGCGGATCGCGCTCCGCGATCGGGTTGGTGCCGCAGGAATTGCACACCGACGCGTTCGAGCGGGTGATCGACACGGTACGCTTTTCCCGTGGGCTGTTCGGCAAGCCGCGCAACGATGCCCATATCGAAAAGGTGCTGCGCGACCTGTCGCTTTGGGACAAGCGCAACAACAAGATGCTTGAACTGTCCGGCGGCATGAAGCGGCGCGTGATGATCGCCAAAGCGCTGAGCCATGAGCCGCGCGTGCTGTTCCTGGACGAGCCGACCGCTGGCGTGGACGTTGAGCTGCGGCGGGATATGTGGAAGCTGATCGGCGAGCTGCGGCAGACTGGGGTGACCATCATTCTGACCACCCATTATATCGAGGAGGCCGAGGAAATGGCCGATCGGGTGGGCGTGATCAACAATGGGGAACTGATCCTGGTCGAGGAAAAGACGGCGCTGATGAAGAAGCTGGGCAAGAAGAGCCTGACCGTGGCGCTTAACCAGCCGCTGCATCAGCTTCCGGCAGAGCTGAGCCAATGGGATTTGTCGCTCAAGTCCGACGGCCATGAGATCGAATATATTTTCGATACGCGCGCCGAGCGCACCGGCGTGTCCTCATTGTTGCGGACGCTGGGCGACCTGGGCATCGGCTATAAGGACCTCAACACGCAGCAGAGCAGCCTGGAGGATATTTTCGTCAGCCTGGTCCATCAGGAGAAGGTGGCATGAGCGGCTTCAACTATCGGGCGATCTGGTCGATCTACAAATTCGAATTGCATCGGTTCAGCCGCACATTGCTGACCGGGTTGCTGGTGCCGGTGATCACGACATCGCTGTATTTCGTGGTGTTCGGCGGCGCGATCGGGTCGCGTATGACGCAGATTGACGGCATCGATTATGCGGCGTTCATCGTGCCCGGCCTGATCATGATGTCGATGTTCACTGAGAGTATCTTCAACGCGAGCTTCGGCATCTACATGCCCAAATTCGCGGGCACCATTTATGAGCTGCTTTCCGCCCCGGTATCGGCGACGGAAACGGTGATCGCTTATGTCGGCGCGGCGGCAACCAAGGCGTTGAGCGTGGGCACGATCATATTCGTGACGGCGCATCTGTTCGTCGATGTCCATGTCGAGCATCCGATCGCCATGGTGGCGTTCATGGTGCTGATCGCGGTCAGCTTCTGCCTGTTCGGGTTCATCCTGGGCATCTGGGCACAGAGCTTTGAGCAGTTGCAGGTTATACCGCTGCTGCTGATCATGCCGATGACCTTTCTGGGTGGCGCTTTCTATTCGGTGCATATGCTGCCCGAGCCATGGCGCACGGTGACGCTGTTCAACCCGATCGTCTATCTGGTGTCGGGCTTCCGCTGGACCTTTTTCGGTCGGGGGGACGTGGGGATCGAGTTCAGCCTGTTGTTCATCGCAGGGATGCTGGCGGTGTGCCTGGCAGTTATCGGATGGGTATTCCGTACCGGCTATCGGCTGAAGAAATGAAAGGAGCGGCCTGCCGGGGCCGCTCCGTCGGCTCTCAGGCGGCTGCGCTCTCGGGCGCGACGGCGAAAAGGGTCACGCCCTTATATTTGTCGTCGGTCTCATTATAGAGACCGTACATCGCCTCGAAAGTCTCATCGAGCACGGTGACGTCGTTGAGCCCCGCCAGCTTGAATGTGCCGAGCTTCAGTTCGCGCGGCGGGCCGCCTTCGCGTTCCACCGTCACGGCGTCGATGAACATCTCATCATGGCGCGTGTAAAGGATGTGGGGCGCCAGCTTGACGACCAATTTATTGTAGGTCGCCTTCAGGCATTTCTGAAGCGCGATGGCTTCGAAAATGGTCGTCGGGGCAGTCATGATTTTCGTCATTACCGATTCGCAGCCTGTCTTCAATTGCTTTGTGCGCCGCAATATCGACGCAAAGTGCATCCGGGCGCTTTTCAGGATGAGCTGACGAGGCCCAGCCGTTCCCGCATCGTCCAGCGGATGAGGAGCAGTAGTGCCACCGCACCAAGGCCGCTGGCGAGGCCCAGCCATATGCCGAGGCCCTTCATCCCGAGCGGGAAAGCGAGGACTGTTCCTACGCCCACGCCGATGATCCAGTAGCCGATCAGCGCGAAGATCATCGGCACCTTCGTATCGTGCAGGCCGCGTAAAACACCGGCGGCGACCGCCTGTGTGGCATCCACCAGTTGAAACAGCGCGGCCACGGCGAGGAAGCTGACGGCCAGCGCCGCCGTTTGAGTGTTTGCAGGATCATTCAGGTCTAGGAAGGCGCCGATCAGCAGACGGGGAACGGTGATAAGCAGGATGGCGGCGGCCAGCGCGAATCCGAAACCCAGCAGTAGGGCGAGCCAGCCCGCGCGCCCAATTTCGGCAGCATCGCCGCGTCCCTGAGCGAGGCCGACTCGTACCGTGGCGGCCTGACCTATGCCCATGGGCACCATGAAGAGAAGCGCGGCGATTTGAATCGCGACGGCATGCGCGGCGAGGGAATCGCGGCCGATGAGGCCCATGAGCAAGGCCGAGGCGTTGAACACCGTCGTCTCAAAACCCACAGTGATCGCGATCGGTAGGCCCAGCGCCCAGACGGCGCGATGCCGGTCTCTGTCGTGAGCCCAGAAGCGGCCCATCACCCGATAGCGGCGGAAGCGCCGGTCGATAAGGATCACCGCCAGAAGGCTAAGGAAAAGGAAGCAAGACGAGAGGGTGCCGGCCAGTCCCGCGCCTAAAAGGCCAAGGGCTGGCATGCCCAGCTTGCCAAAGATCAGAACCCAGCCCGCCAAGAGGTTGAAGGGTATGGCAAGCAGCATGACGACCACGGCCCAGACTGGCCGCTCCAGCGCCGACATGAAATTGCGCAGCGTCGAGAAGGCTAGGAAGGGAAGCAGCGCCCATTGCAGCCCGCGCATCATGACTCCGGCCTGATGGGCAAGATCAGGCTGCTGCCCCATGGCGAGGAGGATGGCTTCGCTCTGCCAGAGCAGCGCCCAGGCGGGCAGCACGAAGAAAAAGGCGGCGCGCAGCGTCTGTTGGACCGTGCGGCGCACGTCGCGGACGGAATGGCGGCGGCGGCCACGCTCATTGGCGATCAGCGGCGCGGCTGCTGTGACTAGGCCCATGCCGAATATGAGCAGGGCCTGGAACAGGTTGATGGCGAGCGCGCCCGCCGCGACGCTTTGCGCGCCCAGACGGCCGATCAGCAAAAGGTCGGTCGCGGCTATCCCTGCCCAGGCGACATTCCCCGCGATCATCGGCAGCGCAAGGGCGAGCAGGGCGACGGCCTCGACGCGCCAGGGGGAATGGGTTTGGGGCATTTTTAAGTTCTGCATTGGCCGAACGTCCGGCGTGCCGCGCGCTTCAGTGCTTTTTGAACAGGTGCAGCACTGCAACGATGATCCCACCGATCACCAGCCCGACGATGGCCCCGCCGATCGCGTTCACGGTCCAATCCAGGAAAGGTCCGATGGCGGGCGCGGTGGCCGCCACGCTTTGCGCAACATGGGGGATGGCGCCGGGGATCAGGTCCCAGTGGAACTCATGCAACCCGTGAACGATCAGGCCGCCGCCGACCCACAACATGGCGGCTGTACCAACCACGGACAGGATCTTCATCAGGATGGGCATGGCATGGACCAGCCCGCGTCCCACGGTGCGCGCCGTTGATGAGGAGCGTTCGGCGAGGTGCAGGCCGATGTCGTCCATCTTCACGATGAAACCGACGACGCCATAGACGCCCGCTGTGATGAGGATGGCGACGACGACCAGGATCAGCGCCTGTTCCCAAAGCGGTTCTGCTGCCACGGTGCCGAGCGCGATTGCCATGATCTCGCCGGAAAGGATGAAGTCGGTGCGGATGGCGCCTGAAACCTTCTGGTCCTCCAGCTCTTGCGAACTGTGGGTGGTGAGCGCTTCCTGCGCGACGTCATGCCCGCCTTGAACCGCCTCCAGCAGCTTTTCGACGGCCTCAAAGCAGAGGAATGCGCCGCCCAGCATCAGCAATGGCGGGAGAAGCCAGGGCGCGAAGGCGCTCAGCAGCAGGGCGGCGGGGAGGAGGAACAGCAGCTTGTTACGCAGCGATCCGCGCGCGATCTTCCAGATGATCGGAAGCTCGCGATCCGGCGTCAGCCCCATGACATAGCGGGGCGTCACCGCTGCGTCGTCGATGACGACCCCGGCCGCCTTCGACCCGGCCTTACCTGCGGCTGCGGCGACATCGTCCAGAGACGTGGCTGTGAGCTTGGCTATTCCCGCTACGTCGTCGAGCAGCGCGATGAGACCCGAAGGCATTTGCTGGATTTCCCCTTTTGTAGGTCGATGCCGACACGCGGCCATTACGGCCCCGTCTCATAGAGGCCGGGTCGGTCAGGGGCAACAACCGCGCCAGTCGGAACAGGTCAGGCTATGCCGCGATAGTTGCCGGGCGGGTCGCTTGCCGGAAAGGACTCGTCCACCTGCTCGTCGATCATGTCCCAGTCGCTTGGGGCGATATGCTGTTCCGCGGGACCGGCATCCCGGATGATTCCCGACGATCCCACCGGCGCGCGATCGTCAAGCTCAGCTGGGGCCTTCCGGTCTTTCCAGCTACGCCATGCCACAGCGCCCAGCCCGCCGAGAAAAGCCAGCTTCAACAACCCCTTCATGATGATTTCTCCTGCCTGTCATGAACATGGACCCAGTCGGCACGGTCCTGGGTGACGCCCTGGGGGTGAAGGGAAAATTCGCCTTCTTCGTCGGTGCCGGGTTCGGCATGATCGCCCCCCGGGTGAGTGGTGACGGCCCACCGCTCCCGAAGCGCGGCGTTGATCATCGCGCGCCATTGGGCTTCGTCACCTGCCTCGCGCATGGCGGGGTCAGGGTCCTTCATGATGGCGAGGATGCTGGCCGCGTCGGCTACGTGCGCCTGCCACTGATCGGGTTCGTGCGCGGCGAGATGGCGGGCCAGCCGTTCGATAAGGGTGCGCTGTTCCATAGCCGGGGAACGCCCGCCCATCAGCTTCCGTTCCGCCAGTTTCGTGACGCAAGCGCAGCGTTGTGAACGCGATTGCCGGATGATCGTTGGATCGCGGTGAGGGGGCTGCTGAGGAGATGGATCATGCCGCGTGGCGACAAGGGCAGTTATACCGACAAGCAAAAGCGTAAGGCCGAGCATATCGAGGAAGGATATGAAGATCGCGGCGTTTCCCGCAAGGAGGCGGAACGGCGGGCCTGGGCCACGGTGAACAAGGAATCCGGCGGCGGAAACAAGTCCGGGTCCGGGCGGGGGAAGCCTGACACGCATGTTTCCTCGCGCAAGGGCGGACGAAAGGGCGGCGCCGCTTCGGCCGGGCGGTCGGCGGCGGATCGATCTGCGGCGGCGAAGAAGGGATGGGAGACGCGGCGCAAGAAGGCTAGTTAGCGCGCGTCCTTGCTTTGCTTTTTCAGGCGTATCTCGAACAGCTTTGGCCAGTATTTGCCAGTAATGAAGATGCGGTCGTGCTTCTGGTCATAGGCGATGCCGTTGGGTACGCCTTCACTATCAGTAACGCCGCTTTCCCGGATTAGGGGGGCAATGTCGATCCAGTCGATGACATTGCCGGTCGCGGGATCGATCCGGGCGATGCGGGTGTCGTACCAGATGTTCGCCCATAGCTCGCCCTTCACATATTCCAGTTCGTTCAGACGCTCGACCGGACGACCGTTGAACGTGACCGTGATGCGGCGTGTCTCGCCAAGCGTTTCCGGGTCGAGGAAGCGAAGCTGCGAGGTGCCATCGCTCATGATCAGGTTGTGGCCGTCCTGGGTCAGGCCCCAGCCTTCGCCTTCATAGCGAAACTGGGAAAGCGGCGAGAACCCATTGATTTTCCAAACGAAACCTTGACGATGGCGCCAGGTTAGGCTGATCAGCCGGTCTTTCCAGTTGACGATGCCTTCGCCGAAATATTGCGGAGCGAGGGTGCGGCTTTCAAGGACTTTGCCGTCCTCAAGCGAGACCTTGCGGATTTCCGATTGGCCTTCCAGGCCGGTGCTCTCGTAGAGGGCGCCGTCGTGGAAGAAGAGGCCCTCGGTAAAGGCTTTGGGATCGTGAGGATAGGCTTTCACCAGCGTCCAGGGCGTGTCGGCCCATGCGGGTGCGGAGAAGCTGACGGCCCCGATCAGGGCGAGCAAGAGGCGCTTCATTCGGCGGCTTGCTCCGCGATCGCGGCGGCGAGCCATGGGGGCAGGGTTGCGGGATCGATGTCTTCCACGCGGCGCAGTTCGATGGACAGGTTGAGGTCGGCTAGGGCGGCGCGTTGGCGTTTCTCGTCGGCGTTGGCCAAGGGCACGGCGATAAGGCGTCGGTTCACCTTGCTGCGATAATGCATGCGGGCGGTGTTTTCCTGACCGACATAGCAGCCCTTGTCGAAGTCAACGCCACGTAGTTCGCCCGCATTGGTTTCCAGCCAGAGCGTTTGGTCCTGACCAAGCTCGCCTGCACCCTCGAAAACGCCGAGCGACAGGCGGTGTGAGCGAAAGGCAGCAGAGGCGTCGCCCGATGCGAGGGGAGTAAGCCAGCGATGGCCGAGGTCGGCGAGGCGCGGGTCGAGGGGCTTGTCAGTGGCCGCGAGCGACCAGTCTACCGCGAGTGCTTCCTCCCGCGCGATCGTCACCTTGCGGCGCAGACGGTAGAGAGTCAGGCGATTGGCCAGCGCGTCGACCTGCGTTGCCTCGCAATCGATCAGCACATCGTCGCCATCGGCCCACAGAATGAAGTCGTACAGTGCCTTGCCCTGCGGCGTCAGGAGCCCCGTCCAGCGTGGTTCGTCTGCCTTGAGCGTCAGGACGTCGCGGGTCAGCAGGCCTTGCAGGAAGGACCGCGCCTCTTCGCCTGAAATTCTGAGTAGCGCGCGGTCGGTTAGGGTGGTGCCGGTCATCGGCTTTAGGTAGGACAGACGCCGACCATATCCAAGCGGCGAGCAATCATGTCCCAGAATTTCGACCTGATCCTGAAGAACGGCACCGTCCACACGCCCGGCGGGTCCGAGCAGACCGATGTCGGCGTGCGCGGCGGCAAGATCGTGGCGATCGGATCGTCCCTTGGCGACGCGGGCGAGGTGATCGACTGCACGGGGCTGGACGTGCTGCCCGGCTGCATCGACAGCCAGGTCCATTTCCGCGAGCCGGGCCTTGAGCATAAGGAAGACCTCGAATCAGGCAGCCGCTCCGCCGTGCTGGGCGGGATCACTTCTGTTTTCGAGATGCCGAACACCAACCCGAATACGGACAGCGCCGAGCGTGTGCATGACAAGCTGGCCCGTGCTCATCGCCGCATGTGGTGCGACCATGCCTTTTATGTCGGAGCGACGGCGGACAACGCCGAAGCGCTGAAGGAGCTGGAGCGTATTCCCGGCACGGCGGGCGTGAAGATCTTCATGGGCGCATCGACCGGTAGTCTGTTGGTGGATGATGACGCGGCGCTGTCGCGTGTGTTGGCGAGCGGCACGCGGCGTGTTGCCATCCATGCCGAGGATGAGGCGCGGATGAATGCGCGCAAGGATTTGCGGGTTGATGGCGATCCTTCTTCTCATCCCGTCTGGCGCGATGATGAAAGCGCGATGATCGCGACGAAGCGCATCATCGGCCTTGCTCGCAAGGCGCGTCGGCGCATCCATATTCTGCATGTGACGACGCCAGCGGAACTGGAATATATCGCCGGGCATAAGGATATCGCCACCTGCGAAGTGACGCCGCAGCATCTGACGCTGGCGGCGGAGGATGCCTATCCGCGTCTCGGCACCTATGCGCAGATGAACCCGCCGATCCGCTCGGCTTCGCACCGGGATGGCCTGTGGCATTGGCTCAACCAGGGCGTGCCCGATGTACTGGGCAGCGACCATGCGCCGCATACGATCGAGGAAAAGGCGAAAACATATCCCGCATCGCCCAGCGGCATGCCGGGCGTCCAGACGCTGGTGCCGTTGCTGCTCAACCATGTGGCGGAAGGGCGTTTGTCGCTGCGGCGGTTTATCGAGCTGACCTCTTCCGGGCCGCAACGGGTGTTTGGGCTTGTCGGCAAGGGGCGGATTGCGCTCGGCTATGATGCCGACTTCACGGTGGTGGACCTCAAGAAGCGGTGGACGGTGGGCAGTGATTGGCTTTCCTCGCGCTGCAACTGGTCGCCCTTTGAAGGCATGGACCTGACCGGCAAGGCCGTGGGAACCATCGTGCGCGGAAACCGGGTCATGTGGGAAGATACGCTGGCCAATGAAGCGGTGGGCGAAGCTGTGCGCTTTGAGGCGACCGAGTTCGCCTGAACGCCCCGGCCTACGCCGCCGCCAGCCTGTTCTTGCGGGCGGCAGCGAGGCTGTCGGTTGCGAACAGGATGAGGCCCAGCCAGATCAGCGCGAAGCTGATCATCTGTCCCTGCGTCAGTTTCTCCCCATAGAGCAGCACGCCGCACAGGAATTGCAGCGTGGGCGCGAGATATTGGATGAGGCCGAGCGTCGTAAGCGGCAGGCGCTGCGCAGCCATGGCGAACAGGATCAGCGGCACCGTCGTCAAGGCGCCCGAGAAGATCAGAAGGCTGCTGGTATAGCTATCCTGCCCAAGGCTGATGCCACCATGGCCCCACAGCCATAGCAAATATGCAAAAGCGAGCGGCGCCAGCAGCAGCGTTTCCGCCCCCAGGCCAACCATCGGCGCAACCGGGGTCAATTTGCGGACGAGGCCGTACAAGGCAAAGCTGACCGCCAGACCGACGCTGATCCACAGGGTGGTGAAGGCCGCCGCCGCCATGATGGCCACGCCCACGGCAGCAATCGTGATGGCTATGGCTTGCCCACGCCGCAGTCTTTCCTTCAGCACGAGGACGCCGAGCGCGACATTGACCAGTGGATTGAGGAAATAGCCAAGGCTGGCAGCGATGACGTGGCCGTTATTGACCGACCATACATAAACCAGCCAGTTGAACCCGATGAACAGCGCGGATGCGGTGAGGGGCAGGACGATCCGCCTGTCGCGCAATGCTGCGCCAAGCGCGCCCAGGTTCCGCCGTGCCGCGAGTACGCCGACGATCAGGACGAGCGACCATATGACCCGCTGCGCTACCACCTCTACCGGGGTCACGGCGTGGAGCAGCTTGAAAAAGATGGGCAGCAGGCCCCAGAGCCCATAGGCCGCCACCGCAGCGATCAGGCCCGTCCTTAGCTGCTGATCATGCGGGTTCAGAAAATGCCTCCGCCCAGAAACAGGCGGAACGCACCGATCGCCGCGACGATGAGGCACAGGTTGCGGCCGCTGTTACGGGTCGATAATATCCCGATTACGGCGCCAAACAGTGCGATCGGCACCAGCAGCCAATTGGCGATCCCCAGAAGCGGCAGGAAAGCCGGGATCATCAGCAGGAGGGCGAAAAGGCCGATCAGGACCGAGAGGACGTTTAGCATCGCGATGAAATGGGCCTTGTTCCGCCCGGAGACAAGATGGGCGCGGATGCCATTCGCATCTTAATGGCATGGGAAAATTTAGCGATTTACCAAAATCACTAACGAAAAATTAACTCCTGACATTCACCTCTTGTTTACAAAGGAGTTAAGCCATGCCGCCTTTCCGTTCTGTCTATGCCCTTGCCGTGCTGCTCGCGCTGCCATTGGCGAGTTGCGGGAAGGGGGGCAAGGAGGCTGATCTTAACGCCCTCGACGCCCAGCTGACCAACAATGCAGTGGACCCGGCTTTGCAGGAAGCATTGGGGGGGAAGATCACGGTCGATCCCAAATTGACGGGTCAATCCGGACGCTCTGCCATTGCGGGTTTACCGAAGCTTAGTGGCGACGCGGCCCAGGCACTGGCCGAATCGGTGAAGCTAGCGGGTGGCAAACTGCTCGCGACCCCTGCTCCAACGGCAGGTGAGGGTAAGGAACCGGCGGCTGCGCTGGCCTCCGCCGCTCAAGATCAGGACAAGCCCGGCGGCAATGTCTTCTGCCGCAAGCAACTGGCCTATGGCATGCAGTGGGCCAGCCGACTGCCCGATCCCTTCGGCGTGTATCCGGGCGCTAAACTGACGGAGGCGGCGGGCGCGGACAAAAATGGTTGCACGCTGCGCGCGGCCACTTTTGTGACGCCGGTGCCCCGCCAGAACGTCATGGATTATTATTATACGCAGGCGCGGCGTTCCGGATTTGACGCCGAACACACGGTTATGGGCGGCGATCATGTGCTTGGCGGCACGCGCAAGGACGACGGCGCCGCCTTCCTGCTGGTCTTCACCGATGCGTCGGGCGGGCGGACGAATGTCGATATAATCGCCGACAAGGGACGGTAAGCGCGCAGAAAGGCGCGCGCCGCCATTTTCTTTACTGCGATTTGCCTCTAGGGCGGGCGGGATGAACAATATCCTCCTTGTCATGGGCGGCGGCGCGGTTGGCGCGCTGGCGCGCTACCAGCTGGGCCGCTTTGCCGGTCATATGCTGCCGGGTGTGCAATGGCCCTGGGGCACCTTTGCCGCCAATGTGCTGGGCGGTTTTGCCATGGGTCTGCTTGCGGGCTGGCTGGCACGGTTCGGCAGCGCATCGGGTGAAGCCCTACGCCTGTTGCTGGCGGTCGGGCTTCTTGGTGGCTTCACAACCTTTTCCTCATTCAGTCTGGAGACCGTGCTGATGATTGAGCGCGGGCAGCTGGGCATGGCGATGAGCTATGCCGCCCTGTCAGTCATCGCGGCGGTCGGCGCGCTGGTCCTTGGCCTTGGCATGATGCGGAGCGTCGCATGAAGGGGCGTCCTCCCGGTAAGCCTTCCGGCCCTTCGCGTGGGGGCAAGCCCGGCGCTGGCGCACCCGGCCGCGCCCGTGGTGGCGCAAAGGCGGCGCGCGCGCGCAAGCCTGATGCGCACAAGTCACCGGCGAAAACTGCCGCCAAGCCTGCTCTGGCCAAGGCCACAACGCCTAAGGTTGCTGCGCCCAAGGCTGCTGCTGCGGGTAAGGGCGTTTCGCTGGACGTGCGTCAGTTCCGCGTGGGCGCGGATGACGATGGCATCCGGCTGGATCGCTGGTTCCAGCGGCATTTGCCGGACATCGGCTTCAACAGCGTGTCGCGCTGGTCTCGTACGGGTCAGTTGCGGGTCGATGGCGCGCGCGCCGCGCCGGGCGATCGGGTGGCCGAGGGCCAGCTGATCCGCGTTCCTCCCGCCGAGCCCAAAGCCGCCGAGACCGCCAAGCCGCGCCGCGTCCGGCCGGAATTGAGCGAAGATCAGATCAGTTTCGCACAGAATATGGTGATCCATCGTGACGCGCAGGCGATCGTCATCAACAAGCCGCCGGGCCTAGCGACGCAGGGCGGCACCAAGACTGACGAGCATGTCGATGGCCTGCTCGACGCTTTGGAATATGAGCTGGATCAGCGGCCCAAGCTGGTCCACCGGCTGGACAAGGATACGTCCGGCGCGTTGCTGGTCGCCCGCACGGCGCGGTCGGCAGCCTATTTCGCCAAGGCCTTTTCCAGCCGCACCGCGCGCAAGGTCTATTGGGCGATCGTCATGGGCGTGCCCTCGATCAATGACGGCATGATCGAACTGCCCATCGCCAAGCAGCCCGGTACGGGCGGCGAGAAAATGCATGTCGATGAGGAAGAGGGCTTGCCCGCCCGCTCGCGCTACCGCGTGATCGAACGCGCGGGGAACCGGGCGGCCTGGGTCGAACTGCAACCGCATACGGGCCGCACCCATCAGTTGCGCGTGCATATGGCGGCTATCGGGCATCCGATTGTCGGCGACGGCAAATATGGCGGCAAGGAGGCCTTTCTGTCCGGCTCGATCAGCCGCAAGATGCACCTGCACGCCCGCCGCATCCGTGTCGATCATCCCGATGGTGGCCGGGTCGATGTGCGTGCCGATCTGCCCGAGCATTTCGCGGCGAGCCTGATTTCGCTAGGCTTCGACATCAATGCGGGCGACCTGCCGCTGGACGAGGAAATCGCCCGCGCGCCAACCCGCGAGGATGAGAAGAAGGCGGCGCGCGCCCATGCCAAGCAGGTGCGCAAGGAGCGTCGTGGCGAACGGCGGTCGCGCGGATCGGGTGGTAGCGGGAGTCCCCGCAAGAAATGAGCAACCGCCTTGCCGTTTTCGATTGCGACGGCACTCTGGTCGATAGCCAGCATAGTATCTGCGCCGCCATGACGCTGGCGTTTGAAGGCGAGAAGCTGGCTGCGCCTGACCGGACTACGATCCTGTCCGTGGTTGGCCTGTCGCTGCCGTTGGCGATCGCGCGACTGCTGCCGGAAGCGGAGGCGGATTTCCATGACCATCTGTCGGAAAGCTACAAGCGCGCTTTCCAGCAGATGCGCCGCGACAATGCGGTGTCGGAACCGCTATATCCGGGGATAGCCGAGTTGATCCGGGAACTGGATGCCGACGGATGGCTGCTGGGCGTGGCGACGGGCAAGTCGGATCGGGGGCTGAACCTTTGCCTGACGCATCATGGCATTGATGCGCATTTCGTGACGCTTCAGACAGCCGACCGGCATCCGTCCAAGCCGCATCCGTCCATGCTGCTGACCGCTATGGCGGAAGCGGGCGCGAGTCCGGAGACGACGGTGATGATCGGCGACACCAGCTATGACATCGACATGGCGTTGAGCGCGGGGACGAGGGCGTTGGGGGTCGGCTGGGGCTATCATCTGCCCGCCGATCTCATTGCAGCTGGCGCGCACGCCGTAGCGATGGACAGCGATGAACTCAGGACCCATATCCGCGCAGCATGACCGATTTTCCTCCTCCCCCTCCCGTCGATCCTGAAAAGGTCGCGCGCCAGCGTCACTTCGCGCTTGGCATGTTCCGCCTTTCGGGCGCCCTGCTCGTGATGTTCGGCTTCCTCATCCTGATGGAGCGCTTCAACTGGGTGCAGGGCAGCAAGGCCAAGGCGATGGGCATGATCTTCGTGGTTGTAGGCCTGTTCCAGTTCATCATCGTGCCGCGTCTGCTGCTGGCCCTGTTTCGGAAGCCGCCGCAATGAGGCGCTTCTACAAGGATGTCGCGGTGATTTCCGGCGAGGCTGGGCATGAGATCCAGCTGGACGGGCGTCCCGTGCGGACGCCCGCGCGCGCGGCGCTGGCCCTGCCGACCGTGGGGTTGGCGGAGGCTGTGGCGGAGGAATGGCGCGGGCAGGGTGATGTGGTCGATCCGCGCTCGATGCCGTTCACCGGCCTAGCCAACGGGGCTATCGACCAGATCGCGCCCAATCGCGAGAGCTTCGCTTCGGGCATCGCCAATTATGGGACCAGCGACCTACTCTGTTACCGCGCCGAAGGGCCTGCGGAACTGGTGTCGCGGGAGGCGGCGGCATGGGACCCGCTGCTGGACTGGGCGCGGCGGCGCTATGACGTCACCTTTCGCGTGACCCAAGGCATCATTCCGGTCGATCAGCCGCCTGAGACTTTGGAGCGGCTGGATGCGGCGGTGAAAGTCTATGATCCCTTCACGCTTGCGGGATTGTCCACGCTCGTGACCCTTTCGGGTTCGCTGGTTTGCGGCCTGGCGATCGTCGAGGGTGGGCATGATGCCGATGCGATCTGGACCGCGTCGGAAATCGATGAGGCCTGGGAAGTCGAACAGTGGGGCGAGGATGCCGAATCCGCCGCCCGATCAGCCAGACGGCGGGATGAGTTCGCGATGGCCCGACGCTTTTGCGAGTTGGTTGCGCGATAGATCAGAGTTGGATTTAACCGGCACCACCTTTTAATCCCGTTCGGGCTGAGTTTGTCGAAGCCCTCCACTTCTTAAACGAAATAGAGCCTTTCGGCAGGCTTAGGGCGAACGGGGTGAGGAAAAGCTGATTAATTAGAGCGGGGATCTAAGATTCCTGCCAGCGGTGCGTACGCCCCTCTTCAAGCCCCCATCGCGGTGAGCTTGTTCGCATAAACCATGCGGCCCGGGCCAAGCAGCCCGAGCAGTTGCGGCAACATGTGCTGGGCGACGGCGAAGCAGCCTTCGCTGCGGCCGATTTTGCCCCATGACGCGATATGGTCTTCGCTCACATAGTCGGCGCCGTGGATCACGATGGCGCGCATCTCGGCATTGTTGTTCTGCGAATCGAGCCCTGCCAGCCGCATGGCGCGGCCGTGCTGCCCTTCGTAGATTTGCCCCGTCTTATACGCGCCCGCCGAACTGGCCAGCGAATTGGGCTCATTGGAGAAAGTCTGGAGCCAGCCGGAATGGCCCGGATCGGACCCCCGGCCATGAGCCACCAGATAGGAGCTGGAATGACCGCCGAGGAGATCGACGATGTGGAAGCGCAACTCACGCGAAGGAGCGTTGAAATCGGCTAGCGCGATCCGGTCGCGCAGTTCGAACATGTGCGCATGTTCGTCCAGCGCCGCCTTTGCCCGGTCCAGCAGCCGCGCATAGGGCTGCTGCGCCAAGGGCGTAACCGGATGCGGGGTGACAGGCGGCGGGACTGGCGCGGCAGGCTGTGGCATGGCCGTCACGGCCGCGCGTCCGGCGCTGTCTGCTAGGAATGAAAAGGCGAGTCCGCTTAAAGCGGCCTTCGTAAAACTGCGGCGATCCATGAATCGCAATATAGCAAAGCTCTGCGCCCGCTTAAAGGGCAGAGCGCAGATGGGCCGCCGCCGTTCGTCCGAAGGCGGCCAGCCTTCGGCTCAATTGGTCGAATTGCTTCCCTCGGCCGACTGGTCCAGCCGCGCGGTCATGCCGGTCGCTTCCGCATCGTCCTGAATCTGCTGTTTCTCGGTAATGCTTGGCGGCGGCGCGGGTTCCGGCGCGTTCGCATTGTTGGCTGGCGGCAGCGGAGCTTCCGGTTCCTCGATGATTACATTTTCAACCGGCGGCTCGACCATGTTGTTGGTCGCGGGCGCTTGCTCTTCCTTCTTCCCGCAGGCGGAGAGGGCGAGCGCGCCAGCGAGGGCGGCGAGGGCAATCTTGCGCATGGGGTCTTAGTCCTTCGATGCGATGGTGGGCGTCGGGGCGGCAGTGGGATCGAGCCGACGGCTGGATGCCTCGATCTTCTGGGCGAGCAGCTTGTCCCAGCCATAGGGGTCAGACCGGAAATTCATGGTGCCGTTGCTGCTGGCGAAGGCGGTCCAGTAGAGCAGGTAGACCGCCACTTCCTTGGGTAGCTGGACGCGCTGCGTTTTTCCGGTGTCGATCAGCGACTGCACCTTGCCTGCAAGGTTGGGATCGCTTTGCAGCATCAGTTCCGCGAGCGGAACGGGCTTTTCAAGGCGGATGCAGCCATGGCTGGCGAGCCGGTCATAGCTTGAGAATTTCGCGCGGGCAGGCGTGTCATGCAGATAGACGGCGAAGGGATTGTTGAAGTCGAATTTCAACCGCCCGAGCGCGCTGCCGGGACCCGCTGGCTGAACGATCCGCTCCCCGGTCTCAGGCGTGCCGACGATCTTGTAGCCCTGACGCAGCAGAGCGGCGCGGCCCTTTGGCCACAATTCCTTCTTCGCGATGGAGGAGGGGACGTTCCATGGCGGATTGACGACGATCGAATGGATGCTGGATGTCAGCATTGGCGTCGCATTGTCTGGCGACCCGGTGACCGCCCGCATGGAGGTGACGGGCTGATCGCCTTCGAACAGGGTGAGAACGGCGGCGGCGATGTTCACCTGCACGCGGTTGACCGGCAGCTGGCGCGGCATCCAGCGCCAGCGTTCCATATTCGCCATGATGGCGGCGATGCGCTCCTCCACCGGAACATTGAGTTCCTTGAGCGTGCGGGCGTCCAGCAGGCCGGTGGGATTCAACCCATAGCGGCGCTGCGCCCGCTGAAGCGCGTCGGACAGCTTTTCGCCGGGCTGAACGCTCTTGTCCTCAATGGCCAGGCGCATGCGCACCGCATCGGGCGCGGATTTCGCGCCGAGGACTGGCCAGCCCCCGGCGTCACGGATTTGCTCATAATTGGCAAGGCCCCGGCGCAGACCGTCATAACCCGAATAGGGCGGCGTCAGAGTGGCCGCCCATTGCGGCAGGCGGTCTTCGGCAATGGCGCGGGCAAGGCCGGGACGCGGATCGACGGCCGCAGGGCGCAAGGCCCAGATGTCCAGGAAGTCGGCGGTATCGACCCTGCCGGTGCTGAGCGCCTTGGCCCTGTCGAGAACGGCGGTGACCAACGCGTCGCCACTCAGGACGCCGGTCGCCTTGTTGCGCGCCATCAGGCCTTGTTCAGCGCCGCCCTTCAACCAATTGTTGAGCCAGGCCTGCTGCGCGGCCGATGGGGCCGGGATGGGGACGGGCGGCGGCGTTACCATAGCGGGCGGCGCGATGACCGGCGGAGTGGGCGCGGGCAGCGTCGGCACAACCGCAGGCGGCTGCGCGAGCAAAGGTGTCGCGGCAAGGCCCATGAGGGAGCTGAGGCTGAGACGGATCAAATTGGGACGGTTCATGCTGGACCAGATAGCGCAAAGCCCTCATCGTTCAAACTTATGATCGCGGAAAAAAGATGATGCTCCATGTCGTTCACCATCCTGCCTATGTTTCCCCTGCCACAGGCGGCAGCCGCTTTCGTTTTGATAAATATGGGCTGGTTATGGAAGCACTTAGGGTAAGTGGCGCCGCCTTTACCGTCCATGAACCCGCGATCATGCCCCGCCACTGGATAGAAGCCGTCCATGACGAGGCCTATGTCGAGGAGGTTGCCAGTCTGAATGTGCCGCCCGAAAAGGAACGGCGGATCGGTTTTGCGGTGAATGATCGGGTGATGCTGCGGTCGATGCTGTCTCCCGGCGGAACCTGGGCTGCGGCAAAGCTGGCGATGGTTCACGGCTATGCCGCCAACGCGGCCGGGGGCAGCCATCATGCGCTTTACGAGAGCGGCGCGGGCTATTGCGTGTTCAATGACCTGGCCATCGCGGCGAATCGCCTGATCGGGGAAGGGGATGCGCGGCGGGTGTTGATTCTCGACCTCGACGTGCATCAGGGCGATGGCACCGCGCAGTTGATGGAGGGGCGGGACGATGTTTTCACGCTGTCCGTTCATGCGGAGAAGAATTTTCCGGTGCGCAAGATGCGGTCGTCGCTGGACGTGGCGCTTCCCGATGGCGTGGGCGACGCCGATTATCTCGCGGCGTTGATGGAAGTGCTGCCCCAGACGCTGGATAGTTTTGGCCCTGACCTGATTCTTTATCAGGCCGGTGTCGATCCGCATGCTGACGACAGGCTGGGGCGATTGGCGCTGAGCGATGCGGGGCTGGAAGCGCGGGACCGCACCGTCATGCAGGAAGCGCGTAACCGGGGCATCCCGCTCGCCAGCACCATGGGTGGGGGTTATGGCGAGGACAGGATGGTGGTGGCAGAGCGTCACGCCGCCTGCATGATCCGGTTGGCGGAGGAGGCGGGCACGAGGCTTAGTGCATCGTCGTAGCGTTAACCGATGCGGCAGGAGCCGTCACGATCAGTCGAGCCGCGATAAGTCCTGCGGCAGCCAGCGCGATGAAGTCGCTGAATGCGAGGTAGAGACTATATCCCCAATGCGCGTGGTTGAAGACGGCTTGGCCTATGTCCAGCCACAGAACGGCCGCGAGCGCGGAAAGCAGGGCAATGCGCGCCCGGTTGCCGAAGTCCGCCGCCGCGAATCTCAGCGCCAGGGCGATGAGTACCCCGGTGATCAGGGCGAGGATGAGCCCGCCGATCAGCGCGGCACTATCCGTCACCGGAAAGCCGCTATTGTTGTAGAAGATCGTCGCGATTGGTCCCTTGCCATATAGGACGGTGCCCTGCGCGGTCGCCGGATCGGGGACGATATAGACGCCGGTTCCGGTCTGCGTCAGAGACTGCGCCAGTGCCGCCTGAAGGTTCGCGCCGGGCGCTTCACCCGTGCGGTGAAAGGCAAGAGCGCTGAGCGGCGTCTGCCAGAAGAGGAAGCGGATCACGAAAAGAGCGAAGCCGCCCAATATGCCGCCCGCGATCGTTCTTACCATGCCGTCGTTCTCCCTGTTTGCCTTGAGGCAGATCAGGAAACGCCGATGGGCGGATTTCTTTCCGGCTGTGTATCAATCTCGCGGGCGCGCAGCCTTCTCCGCGATCCCGGATACGCCTTCCCGGCGGTCCAGTTCATCGAGCACAGCGTCCAGCGGAATGTCGAGGTCCGCCAGGAGAACCATCAGGTGGAACAGCAAATCCGCGCTTTCGCCGATCACGCCTTCGCGATCGGATGCCATGGCGGCGATCACCGTCTCCACGGCTTCTTCGCCGACCTTCTGCGCGATCTTGCCCCGGCCTCGTGCGGTCAGCTTGGCCACATAGGATTGGGACGGGTCAGCGGCACGCCGTTGCCGGATGGTCTTTTCAAGATCGAAGAGTGTCGAGCGCATGCTGTCCATCAAGCCTTCACCGCCAAATGCGTCAATGAAAAGTTGTTCATCGCGAACGGACGGGCACGCCCGCAGCGGCAAGCGCCTGGTGCGCTTCGGCTACCGTGTGCTGGCCAAAGTGGAAGATGGAGGCGGCGAGCACTGCGCTGGCATGACCTTCGATCACGCCTTCGACCAGATGCTGGAGCGTGCCGACACCGCCGCTGGCGATAACGGGAACGGAAACCGCGTCGGCGATGGTGCGGGTGAGGGCGAGGTCATAGCCTTGTTTCGTGCCGTCCCCGTCCATGGAAGTGACGAGCAGTTCGCCCGCACCGAGTTGCGCCAGCCTTACCGCATGTTCGACCGCGTCGATGCCGGTCGGCTTGCGGCCGCCATGGGTGAAAATTTCCCAGCGGTTGTCGCCGACGCGCCGGGCATCGACCGATCCGACGATGCACTGGCTGCCGAAGCGGTCGGCGATGTCGGCCACGACTTCGGGGCGCGCTACTGCGGCGCTGTTGACGGCCACCTTGTCTGCGCCCGCGAGCAGCAGGGCTCGCGCATCTTCCGGGCTGCGCACGCCGCCGCCGACGGTGACGGGCATGAAGCAGACTTCGGCGGTGCGGCGCACCACGTCCAATATGGTGCCGCGCGCCTCATGGGTGGCGGTGATGTCCAGGAAGCACAGCTCGTCCGCGCCAGCCGCGTCATAGACCCGCGCCTGCTCGACTGGATCGCCAGCGTCGCGCAGGTCGACAAAGTTCACGCCCTTCACCACGCGGCCATTGGCGACGTCGAGGCAAGGGATGACGCGGGTGCAGACGGTCATGCTTCGATTTCCCAACATCCGTTCGGTTCGAGCGTAGTCGAGAACTGCTGAGTTAGAGCTTCTCGACTGCGCTCGGAGCGAACGCCGGGGAGGAACCGGTTCGTCACGCCGCAGCCTTCGCGATCGCCAGCGCCGCCTTCAGGTCCAGCCGCCCATCATAAAGCGCGCGCCCGGTGATGACGCCTTCGATGCCTTCGTCTGCATGCAGGCTCAGTACGCGAATGTCCGCGATCCCCGCCACGCCGCCGCTGGCGATGACGGGAATGTCCGTACCACGCGCCAACTCGACGGTCGCGTCGATATTGCAGCCCTTGAGCAAGCCGTCGCGGCCCACGTCCGTGAAGAGGAGGCTGGCGACGCCCGCATCCTCGAACCGGCGGGCGAGGTCCGCGACGGGCATGTCGGACTTTTCGGCCCAGCCGTCCGTCGCGACGAAACCGTCCCGTGCATCGACGGCAACCACGATCCCACCCGGAAAGTCGCGCGCTGCCGCTTTCACGAAAGCTGGGTCCTTTAATGCGGCCGTGCCGATAACGATGCGTGATACGCCAAGGTCGAACCAGCGCTCCACAGCCTCGCGATTGCGGATGCCGCCGCCTAGCTGGACATGGCCGGGGAAAGCTTCGACGATGCGCTCCACTGCTTCGGCATTGACCGCATGGCCCGCAAAGCTGCCATCGAGGTCCACGACATGCAGATGCTCGGCCCCCGCCTCCGCGAAGATCAGCGCCTGTGCGGCGGGGTCGTCGCCATAGACGGTGGCGCGGTTCATGTCGCCCTCGGCCAGACGGACGACCTGTCCGCCTTTGAGGTCGATTGCGGGAAAGACGATCAGGCTCATATCAATATCCGAACGGGCGGCGAAGTGCGGTCACGGACGCCACTTCAGGAAACGGGAGAGGAAGGAAAGGCCATAGGTCTGGCTCTTTTCCGGATGGAACTGGCAACCGATGATCGTGTCGCGCGCCACGGCAGCGACCAGCGGGCCGCCATGATCGGTGATGGCGGCGACATGGGCGGGGTCGGCAGCTTCGAAATGATAGCTGTGCAGGAAATAGCCTTCGCCCGGCTGCAGCAGGGGCGGCGCGCCGTTCAGCACGACCTTGTTCCAACCCATGTGCGGCACCTTGATCGCGGGATCGGTCGGCTCGATCCGCCGAACCGTGCCGGGAACCCAGCCCAGTCCTTCATGCCGCCCGAACTCTTCGCCTGCATCAGCGAGCAGTTGCATGCCGACGCACACGCCAAGGAAGGGCGTGCCGCGCTGGCCCACTGCCTCGTTCATCGCGCCGATCATGCCGGGAATGGCGGACAGCGCATCCATGCACGCGCGGAACGCGCCTACGCCCGGCAGGACGATGCGGTCAGCCTTCGCCACCACTTCAGGATCGGCGGTGATGACGGCATCCTCCGCCCCCGCCTTTCGCAGGGCATTATGGACCGAATGGAGGTTGCCTGCGCCGTAGTCGATGAGGGCTAGCGCAGTCACAACATCCCCTTGGTGGACGGGATGGCGTCCGCCTTGCGCGGGTCGATCTCCACCGCCTGCCGCAGCGCGCGGGCGAGCCCCTTGAAGCAGCTTTCGACGATGTGGTGATTGTTGCTGCCATAGAGATTTTCGACGTGCAGCGTGATCCCGGCAGCCTGCGCGAAGCTGTGGAACCAGTGTTCGATCATTTCGGTGTCCCATTCGCCGAGGCGCTGAACGGTGAAGTCCGCCTTGAATACCAGCCAGGGACGGCCGGAAATGTCGAGCGACACGCGACTCAGCGTCTCGTCCATCGGCGAATAGACGCTGCCATAACGGGTGATGCCGCGCTTGTCGCCCAAGGCCTTTGCCACAGCCTCGCCGATGGCGATTGCCGTATCCTCGGTCGTGTGGTGCTGGTCGACATGCAGGTCGCCGACCGTGCTGACCGTCATGTCGATCAGCGAGTGCCGCGACAGCTGCTCGATCATGTGATCGAGAAAGCCTATGCCGGTGGAGACGGTATAGATGCCCGTTCCGTCGAGATTGACGGTCACGTCGATCTGCGTTTCCGCAGTGTTGCGGTGAATTTCGGCCGTGCGCATGGCTGCGCCCTATACCGAAGTGGGGGTGGCATGCAATGTGGCGTTGCATGTGCGGGGCGCACTTGACCAGCCGCGCCGCGCCGTTAGGACAATGGGGGATGAGCGACGACTTGCCTGACAGCCTGATTCCCTACGACGAAATCGTGCAGGAGGCGCTGCGTGCCGTGGTCGGCCGCGTGCTGGGCGAAGTCGAGCATTCTGGCGGTCTGCCGGGTTCGCATCATTTCTACATCACCTTCAAGACGCAGGCTCCCGGAGTCGCGATCCCCAAGCAATTGGTGGAACGGTTCCCGGACGAGATGACGATCGTCCTTCAGAATAAATTCTGGGATCTGAAAGTCAGCAGCGATGGGTTCGAGGTCAGCCTGACATTCAATCAGGTTGCGTCGCATCTTGTAATACCCTTTGCCGCCATCACGGCTTTCGTGGACCCCGCGGTGAATTTCGCGCTCCAATTCCAGGTGCAGTCGGACGGACTGCCCGAGCCGCATGAGGAAGCGGAGAATGACGCGCCGCTGGTCACGACCGAAGACGGCTCCAACGTCGTGACTGTGGATTTCGGCAAGAAGAAATAAGGGCTGGCGGATAGCCGCCTTACCTCCCAGATTGGCTACCTGACTTTACGCTCCGGGAGCCTTTGCATGGAAAGCCGCACGGAAACCGACAGCATCGGCGCCATAGAGGTGCCCGCAAGCGCCTATTGGGGCGCGCAGACCCAGCGCAGCATCGAAAATTTTCCCTTCGGAGCGATGGAGCGCATGCCGATCGGGATCGTCCACGCGCTCGCCATCGTCAAACAGGCTGCGGCGCGGGTCAATCGCACGGGGGGATTGGCGCCGGAACTGGCCGAGGCGATAGAGGTGGCCGCCGCCCGAGTGATCGCGGGCGATCATGACGACCAATTTCCGCTTGTCATCTGGCAGACCGGCAGCGGCACCCAATCCAACATGAACGTCAATGAGGTGATCGCGGGCATCGCCAATGAAGCGCTGACTGGCAAGCGGGGTGGCAAGTCACCCGTTCATCCGAACGATCATGTAAATATGGGGCAGTCGTCCAACGACAGCTTTCCGACCGCGCTTCACATCGCCGCCGCCCGCGCCGCGACGGAGCAGCTCTTTCCCGCGCTCGACCGGCTCCATAAGGCTCTGGACGATAAAGCGGAGGCATGGGGTGGCATCGTGAAGATCGGCCGCACCCACCTTCAGGACGCGACGCCGCTGACGCTGGGGCAGGAATTTTCGGGCTACGCGCATCAGCTATACCGCTGTCGTAATCGGATCGAGCCTGCCGTGGCGCACGGGATGATGGCCCTCGCCCAAGGGGGAACCGCCGTGGGCACGGGGTTGAACGCGCCCAAGGGCTTTGACGTCGCCATGGCAAGGGAGATTGCGGCGATCACCGGCCTGCCGTTCCGCACGGCCGACAACAAGTTCGAAGCGCTCGCCTCCAACGACCCGCTGGTCCATCTCTCCTCAACCCTCGCCACGCTGGCTGTTGCGCTCACCAAGATCGCCAACGACATCCGCCTGCTTGGCAGCGGGCCGCGTTCCGGGCTCGGCGAACTGGACCTTCCCGCCAATGAACCGGGCAGTTCGATCATGCCGGGCAAGGTCAATCCGACCCAGTGCGAGATGCTGACCATGGTGGCCGCACAGGTGATCGGCAACCATCAGGCCGTGACGGTCGGCGGCCTTCAGGGACATCTGGAATTGAATGTCTTCAAACCGATGATCGGCGCGGCCGTCCTGCGTTCCATCCATCTGCTGAGCGTCGGCATGGACAGCTTTGCCGAACGCTGCGTCGAGGGGCTGGAGGCGAATGAAAAACGCATTGCGGAACTGGTCGACAGGTCGCTGATGCTGGTGACGGCCCTCGCGCCCGAAATCGGTTATGACAACGCCGCGAAGATCGCGAAACGTGCCCATACAGAAGGGCTGACGCTCAAAGAGGCGGGCCTCGCCCTTGGCCTGATCGATGAGGAAAGTTTTGATCGGCTGGTCCGACCGGAAAATATGGTGTGAACTGGCGGAACCGCCCGTCCTGCGATACATTGATCGCCATATGAAGAAGATCACGTCCAAACAGCCGCTTGTCACCGTCCGTCCGCCGCGCAAGGCAGGGCTGCTGCGAAAGACGGCGCGCCTGGGCGCGGCCGTCGTCGCGGCCCGCGTTGCTGCGGCTACCGGAAAGAAGGGCGTGGTCGGACTTATCGCGGGCATGGGCGCCAAGCGGTTGATCATGCGCTATCCGATGGGCGCGCTGTTCGTCACCGGCGCTTATCTTGCTGGCAAAGCCTATGAGACAAAACGCGAAGTCGATCGCAAACGTGCGGTGAAGGCGCTGCCTGATCTTAGCAACGAACCGGTGCCGATCACCGAAGCCCGCACGAAAAAGGCCTAAAGGGCCGACTGCCAGCTTTTTACCGCTTCAATCGGCCAGGCAAGCATTAGCACGTTGAGCGTCAGATTGTCGCGGATCGCCACTAGCGCGATGATTTCCAGTGCGATGCCAGCGCATATCGTCACCGCGACTGGCGCTCGGGCCGCGAAGAGGAAGCCGAGCGCCATCATGCCGATATCGCTCATCGAATTCAGGATGCTGTCGCCACTATAGCCCAAGGCGATCGTCGCCGCGCGGTAGCGGTCGATAATGATCGGCGAGTTCTCCAATATCTCCCACACGGATTCGACCAGCACCGCCAGCGCAAAGCGTGGGCCAATCGGTTGCCGCCGCATCAACGTCCACGCCCCTGCGTAGAAGAGGAAGCCGTGGATCCCATGGCTGAGGCTGTACCAATCGGCGATATGCTGGCTGTTGCCGCTGTCCAGTGCGCCATGCCACAGCTCGACATGGCCGCAAGTGCAGATTGGCGGTCGCGCCATCAGGAACAGCAGCGCGCAGGTCAGCAGTACGATGATCCCGGCGGCAACGAATCCCCGGCGGTTGCGTAGTGCCTTGCGTCTCAACGATCGTCCCCCTTCACGGCCTCTTGCCAAACGCGTTCCACGGCGTCACTAGCGGCCATGGCCGACAGCATCCCTATTGAGGCGCCCGATTTCAAGCGGCGTGGCGTGCTCTTCGTTCTTTCCTCGCCTTCCGGCGCGGGCAAATCCACCATCGCGCGCAAGCTCCTGGCTGCTGAGTCGGACCTTGCCATGTCCGTTTCCGCCACCACGCGGCCGATGCGGCCGGGCGAAGTGGAGGGCAAGGACTATCATTTCGTCGATCTGGAGGAATTTCGCCGGATGACGGCGGAGCATGAATTTCTCGAATGGGCGCACGTCTTTGGCCAGCGCTACGGCACGCCGCGCGCGCCTGTCGAGGCCATGTTGAAGAGCGGCCGCGACGTACTTTTCGACATCGACTGGCAGGGCGCTCAGCAGCTGCACCAGATCGCCGGGGGCGATGTCGTGCGCGTGTTCATCCTGCCTCCCTCGATGGAAGAGCTGGAACGCCGCCTGCGCGGCCGTGCGACCGACAGCGAGGAAGTGATCGAAGGCCGCATGTCCCGCGCCGCCAATGAAATCGCGCATTGGGACGGATATGATTATGTTCTGTGCAATGTCGATGCGGAGGATTGCTTCAGGCGGGTTCAGACGATCCTTCATGCAGAGCGCATGAAGCGCAGCCGCCAGACCGGCCTTATCGGCTTCATTCGCCGGTTGAGCCGTTATCATCAGGAAGATTGAAGAAGCATAGTTTTCCAGCCTCCGTTCGTTTCGAGCGACGGCGAGAGACTGGTCTACCTCTCAAATCCCGCCGGTTCCGCCCAATCCGGATGCACCCAGGCCATCGCCTTGAATAATGTGCCCATGGCGTGGTCAGCAGTCAGCCGCAGCCGCGCAGCTTCCACCTCCGCCGCCCGCGCGGGGGATGTGCGTGCGAGCTGATCCGCCCGCGCATCAATGCCTAGCTTTCGCAGCAACTCACCCTGGTTCACCGGCCCCAGCACTCGCAGGCCCGCCTGCCGCGCCATATTGCCGATCATGGTGAAATCGACATGGGTCGTAAGATCGCTTTCGCCCGGTTCCAGGAAAGGATCAGCAAACTGGTGCCCGCGCACGGCCTGCAACGTGTCGCCGATCGCTGGACCTTCATAGCCATAGTCGATGATGATCGCTGCGCCACCCTGCCGCGCGATCCGCTGCGCCAGTTCCAGCGCTATGGCGGTCCCAGCCAGCGGTATTTCGATGATCGCTCCATCGGGAGCGTCCGCCGCGATGGCGGGAATGCCCGATTCGACCCGCCGATAGCCCGGCACGGCTTCGAAACGGTTTGAGTCGGTCTCATCAGGGCAAATGACGACACGCTCGCGCCATTCGTCACCCGAACGGATGATCTGGCGGACGGGCAGGGCGTCGAAAAACTCGTTCGCGACGACCAGCAGCGGCGCATTGTCCGGCAAGGCGGCGACGCTGTCATGATGAAAGACGTTCGGGACGAGCGCGCGTTGCCGCTCGCGCAGGGTCTGGCTGGTTTCCACGAAATGGGGTTGGAGCGTTAACCCCGCGCTGCCCATGGCGCGCAGCGCATCGGACGCGAGGGTGCCGCGCCCCGGACCAAGCTCAACATAAAGCGCGTTCGGACGGCTACCCGATCGCATCCACAGGTCTGCCAGGCACAGGCCGACCAGTTCGCCGAACATCTGGCTGATCTCCGGCGCGGTGGTGAAATCGCCTGCCGCGCCCAGAGGATCGCGCGTGCCGTAATAATGCTGGTTCGCCTCGGCCATATAATGCGCGACCGAGATCGGCCCCCCGGCGTCAATCTGCCGCGCCAGCCGCTGGGCGAGGGTCAGCGTTTCAGCTGACACTCGCGCTCCCCGCGATCGGCTCCACGCGAACGCGGCGGCCCTTCGCGGTCGCGATCAGGTACAGTCCGCCGAGGATCATCGGCACGCACAGCCACTGGCCCATGTGAAGGCCGGTTCGCGCCGCAAATTCCATCAATTGCGCATCGGCTTCGCGGAAATATTCCACGCCGAAACGGAATATGCCGTAGCCGAGCAGGAAAATCCCCACGAGCATTCCTGGCTTGTAGCGGGCGCGCGTCTTCCAGAAGGCGAAGGCGAGGATGAGGAACAGCACGATACCTTCGAAAAAGGCTTCGTAAAGCTGGCTCGGATGGCGGGGGAAGGGGCCGCCGGTCGGGAAGATGATAGCCCAAGGCACGTCCGTTTCCTTGCCCCACAGCTCGCCATTCACGAAGTTGGCGAGGCGGCCGAAAAACAGCCCAAAGGGTACGCAGCAAGCGACGAAATCATGGATGCGCAGCCATGACAGCTTTTCCTTCCGCGCCATGTAGAGGATGCCCAGCGACACGCCAGCCGCCCCGCCATGGAAGGACATGCCGCCGTTCCACAGTTTGAAGATGTCGAGCGGATTGCGCAGGATTTCGGGCTGATAGAAGAAGACATAGGCCAGCCGCCCGCCGATGATGATGCCGAGCGTAGCATAGAAGATCATGTCATCGGCATGCCGCCGCGCCATGGGAGAACCCGGCTGGGCGATGAGTTTCAGCAGATACCAGTAGCCGATCAATATGCCCGCCAGATAGGCGAGGCTGTACCATTTGAGCGTGAAGAAGCCGAGGTCGAGCGCGACCGGGCTTAGCCCCAGCTGATCGAAACGAATGGCGCCCGAAGCCGCGGCGGCAAGGTCTAGGATCAAGTTGTCGGTCCCCTTCGGAAATATGGCCTTCGCCATAGAGCAGGATAGGGTAAAGAGGAAAGGGGGCTGTTATTTTCATCCGGGTCGGGGATGACGGCTGAACAGAATGGGGCGGGGGAAGAATGGCTCGGATCGGTCCAACCCGCTTCAGGCATTAACTTACTGTAAACCCGTTAAATGCGAGTATCATAGCATGGCTATCGATCCGATCATGGAGCAATCCCCCGAGCCCGGCGACAAGCGCGCCGATATTCGTTGGCCCATTCGCCTTGAGGTGGCCGAAGCACTGGGCGAGGGATCGGCCGACGTCGTGGTTCACGATATCTCCACGGCGGGGATGCTGATTGAAACCAGCTCAAAACTGCAGCTTGGCCAAGGCGTGCTTTTGTCCCTGCCCGAAGCGGGTTCCGTCTCCGCCCGCGTCGTGTGGCAGGATGAACCGTTATTTGGATGCCGTTTCGATGAGGCGCTCCCCCAAGCCGCTGTCAGCGCGACCCGGCTTCGCAGCACGGTGCGCAGCAATGGCAGGCCGATCGACCATGCCGCCGATGGGCAAAGCCCTGAAATGTTTCCTGCGCGTCTGCGCCGGTTGCGCCGCGAACGCGGCCTCAGCCGGGAAGCATTGTCCAAGTTGACGGGTTTCAGCAAGCCCTCGCTGTGGGCGTGGGAGGTGGGCAAGACCATGCCCCGGCGAAGGAGCCTGATCGCCCTCGCCCAGGCATTCGGCCTGACCGAGCAGCAGTTGCTTGTTGGCGAGGCGGTCGCGCCGTCCCGTGGTCCCGCAGTGGCGAGCAATGCCAGTCTGGGTCAGCAGCTTCATGATGTCATCGACTCAGCGAAGCGGGAAGTCGCGAGACACGCAGGCGTCGATGTCTCGCAGGTGCAGATCCGCATCGATTATTGAAGCGCTATCGGGCGGGCGCCTGAGCCGAATTTTACTCCGACCCGTCCGTTCGCTAGGGCTTGTCGACTGGCTCTGCCAGTTGGGCAGAAAACGGCTTCGACAAGCTCAATCCGAACGGCGCTTTACGTAAAATAAACACCAAGCTCCGGCAGGATCGCAACATCCAGCAATCCGCTAACCAATCAACAAAAAAGCCGCCCGATGAGGGGCGGCTTTCTTTTTGGTCCGTTGTGGAAACTCAGGCTTCTTCAGCCGGAGCCTCTTCCGCTTCCACGGCGATTTCGCCGGGTTCCGCGTTCGGATCATAATCTTCGGTGAAGCCAGCCTCGTCCTTTTCGAACAGGTCGGCCATCACGTCGACGCCCTGCGCCTGCAGATCAGCTTCTTCCGGCGAGCGAGCGACGTTCACCTGAATGGTGACGGCGACTTCGGGGTGCAGCGCAACCTTGACGTCGAACACGCCGAGCGTCTTGATCGGGCGTTCCAGCACGACCATCGCCTTGGTGACGTTGGTGACACCGTCAGCCTGCAGTGCTTCGACGACGTCGCGGACGGCGACCGAACCGTAGAGGTGGCCGGCGTTCGACGACTGGCGGATCAGGACGATCTGCTTGCCGTTGACGCCCTCGGCAGCCTTTTCAGCGTCGCCACGGCGGGCGGCGTTGTCGGCCTCGATCTTCGCGCGGTTAGCTTCGAAGACCTTCTTGTTGGCGTTGTTGGAGCGCAGCGCCTTCTTGTTGGGCAGCAGGAAGTTACGAGCGTAACCGTCCTTCACGGTGACGACGTCACCGATGGCGCCCAGCTTCTCGATCCGTTCGAGGAGAATGATTTCCATGAGTCTTACTCCCTCACTTCACGATGTAGGGCAGCAGGCCCAGGTGACGGGCGCGCTTGATGGCCTGGGCCAGCTCACGCTGCTTCTTGGCGGACACTGCAGTGATGCGGCTGGGGACGATCTTGCCGCGCTCGGACACGAAGCCCTGCAGCAGACGTACGTCCTTATAATCGATCTTCGGCGCATCCTTGGCGGCGAAGGGGCAGCTCTTGCGGCGGCGGAAAAACGGGCGTGCCATTGTTCAGATCTCCTTATTCGCCAGCCGGGGCTTCTTCGCGGTCGCGGCGCGGGCCACGATCTTCGCGAGGGCCACGATCGCCACGATCGCCGCGCGGGCCGCGATCACCACGTTCGGAACGCTCCTGCTTGCGCATCATGACCGACGGGCCAGCTTCCAGCTCATCGACCTTGACGGTCATGTAGCGGATGATGTCTTCGTTGATCTGCGTCTGGCGCTCCAGTTCCGCGACGACACCAGCGGGGGCGTCGATGTTCAGCATCACATAGTGAGCCTTGCGGTTCTTGGCGATCTTGTAGGCGAGGCTGCGCAGGCCCCAGGTTTCCACCTTGGTTACCTTGCCAGCATTATCCTCGACGATCTTGGTGGCGGTTTCCGCCAGTGCGTCCACCTGCGCCTGTGCCAGATCCTGGCGCGCAAGGAACACATGCTCGTAAAGAGCCATGGGTATTGCCTCATCTGTTGGCCGATCGCTGACGCCCACCCCATGTGGAACGCCCCTCCGGCTGTCGTCTCAAGCATTTTTCGCACAGGATCCGAGTCACCCCGGCCCACGCGAAGCGGCGCCTATGGCGGAAATGCGCCGGGTTGGCAAGGAAGACTTCTCAGTTGCGGTGCATCTCGGCCGTGCCGATGAAATGCGCCCGCGTGGAAGCTCCCGCCCGGTCGAGCAACGCGGCGACCTTGTGCTTCAAAGGCTCGGAAGGACGGAAGGGGTCGTCATAGGCCATGCCCCATTCACCGAACTCACGGGCATCGATCTCCTGCTTGCGCAGCATCACGAGCCCCCGGTGGCGGTCATCGAGGCCGATCCGGTTATAGATCCGCTCGACATTGTCCTTTGGCCCTTCGAGCACCTGGAGAAAGCGCTTGCCATTGTAGAGCAGCAATCCGGTCACGTCTTCGCCACTGTTCCTGCGCGAAGCAGCCTGCGCGATCGTCGCGCACTGGCTGGGTGAGACGGCACCTGTCGCGCTGCTGATATACATGATCTGATACAAGGACATGTTGCTTCCCGGAAAATATCGAGCCCCTTGCCAGGTTTCTAACCCTCAACGGTTTAAACATTATGTTTGATATGGATCATGAAGCGCCCCGGAGGGAGAGAGGTCCCCGGGGCGCTTACTGGCCGTTCGGTGGAGCGAAGCCTTAACGGATCGCGCTGCCGATCACCGCGCCGATGATGCCGCTGGTGATCGCGACCAGTACCGCATCATTGCCGGAACGGACCCAGTGATAACCGCGCGGCGGGGCGTTCAGGCGGTAGTCGCGATAATTGTTGATCACGCGATAATCGCGGGCATAGCGGCGGTCGAAGCGCTGACCCTTGCCCCAGCGTCGATAGTCGTTCTTACGTACTACCGTCTTGTGCTTGACCACCTTATGCTTGACCACGGTGCGGCCATGGGGGCCTTGATGGACGACGCGGGTCATTTCGCGATGCGGCGCGGCCTGCGCCTGCGCGGCGACCATGGGGCTTGCCACCATCGTCGTTGCGGCCAGCGTCATCAGCAGTTTCTTGATCATCTCACTTGCTCCTTTGCTCTTAATCTGTCGCGCCTTTGCTTCGGCGTTGAAGACAGATTTAGGCCGGACTTGTCGCAAACCTGTGCCAGTGGGACGGTTCAACTGTCTGAAATTGTAACAGCGCCTATTCGTGCCGCAGGGCGTCGATAGGATTGAGCGCCGCTGCCCGCCGGGCCGGGAAATAGCCGAACACCACCCCGATCGCCGCCGAAAAGAGGAAGGCGATCATGTTCACCTTCACATCGAAGATGAAAGGCACCTGCATCAGCGGGGCGATGGCAATCGACGCGATTAGCGCGAGGATCAGGCCGATCAGCCCGCCCAGGCAGGATAGAACGATCGCTTCCACCAGGAACTGCATCAACACTTCCCGCGCGACAGCGCCGATGGCCAGGCGGATGCCGATCTCGCGGGTGCGCTCGGTCACCGAAACCAGCATGATGTTCATGATGCCGATCCCGCCCACCAGCAGGGAAATGGCCGCCACCGCCGCCACGATCTGCGTCAGAATGGTGGTCGTCCCCGTCAGCGTATCGCTGATCTGCTTGGTATCGAAGACGTTGAAATTATCGTCCGCGCCCGGCTTCACCTTGCGCCGTTCGCGCATCAGTTCTTCCAGGCTCGCCTGCACCGTGGAGGTGTCATAAGCGTCGTCCACCGCGATCATGATCTGGCTGATGTCGCGGTCGCCGGTGAAGCGGCGCTGCACGAACTTGATCGGCATGACGACGACATCGTCCTGATCGCCAAAGCCCCCTTGGCCGCGTGTCGCCAGTGCGCCGATGACCTGACAGGATACGCCCTTGATGCGCAGGCGCTTGCCCGTGGGATCGCTTCCCTGGAACAGGTTTGTGCGTACTGTATTGCCGATGATGCAGACGGCTTTGCCCGCCTCTTCCTCCTCCGGCATGAAGAGACGGCCCGCGTCAGCCTTCCAGCTTTGCACCTCGAAATAGGAAGCGGTCGTGCCATAGACGGTGGTCGACCAGTTGCTGCCCTCATAGATGGCTGTGCCGCTTGACTGCACGAGCGGCGCGACGGCGCGGACGCCCGTCAGCTGATTCTCGATCGCCGTCAGGTCGGCGGGCTTGAAGTCTGGCGGCCGGGGGCCACCGCCGCCCCGGCCAAAGCCTTGGCCCGGCCGCAGTTGCAACACATTGGCGCCGAGCGAACTGATCTGCTCCCGCACCGCCGCCGTCGCGCCATTGCCCAGCGTCACCATGGTGACCACCGCCGCCACGCCGATGATGATCCCCAGCGTCGTCAGGAAGCTGCGCAGCTTGTGCCGGTTGATCGCCCGGAACGCCAGGGTGACGGTCGTGCCTAGCATCCCAACTCTCCCTCGCCCCTTCGGGGAGAGGGTTGCGCAGGCTTGGCAGCTTGCTGCCTAGCCGCAGCTGGGTGAGGGGGGTGCATGCAGCCTCTCACCCTCATCCAACTTCGCCTAGCTCGCGGCGCGAGCAAGGTTACGTATCCTTCTCCCTTCAAGGGAGAAGGTTGGGAACGTGTAGTCCTCACGCCGTCACCCCCGTATCGATCCGCTCCACCAGCCCGTCCTTGAAATGCACGATCGTGCGGGCATAGGCGGCCATGTCGGGTTCATGCGTGACCATTATCACGGTAATGCCGCTATTCCGGTTAAGGTCGGCCAGCAGTTCCATGATCTCTATCGATCGCTCCGAATCGAGATTGCCCGTAGGCTCGTCGGCCAGCAGCACGGCAGGCTGCGTCACGATTGCCCGCGCAATGGCGACGCGCTGCTGTTGGCCGCCAGACAGTTCAGCGGGCGTGTGGTCCCACCATTCTTTTAATCCCACCTTGTCGAGCGCCGCCATCCCCGCGTCATAGCGGCTCTTCTTGTCCTCGCCTCGATACAGGAGCGGCAGTTCGACATTCTCAAGCGCGCTCGTCCGGGACAAGAGGTTGAAGCCCTGAAACACGAAGCCCAGATAGCGGCGGCGAAGCAACGCCCGCTGGTCGCGGTCCAGCGTTTCGACATGGCGTCCCTTAAACAGGAACTCGCCGCTGCTGGGTACATCGAGGCAGCCGATAATGTTCATCGCTGTGGACTTGCCCGAACCCGAAGGCCCCATGACCGCCACGAAATCCCCTTCCTCAACGTCCAGGTCGATACCCTTTAGCGCCTGAAAGGCGGTGGCGCCCGAACCATATATCTTGGTCACGCCGCGCAGGGAAATGATCGGATCAGCCACCGTGTCAGGTTCCGCTCTGCCGTCCGGTGCCGCGCTGTTCGCCGCCGCCAGAACGATCACGCCGCTGGCCGCCGCCGTTCGAGCTGTCCTCGGAAGGCGGTTCCTGCCCTGCCGCCAACTGGCCCGTGATGACCCGCATCCCCAGCTTTAACGCGCCGCCGCTGATCGCCGTACGCGCGCCGTCGCTGGCGCCGACGGTCACTTGCACGGCCTTGGGATTCCCGTCCTCTCCCACGACATAAACGGTCTGGCTACTGCCGATGCCGAAGCTGACCTGCCGGTTGGCGCCGCCACGGCGGAAGCGGCGAGAGCTAGGCACGATCTGGCTGGTGATGCCGCCACCCTGACCGGCACCCGTGCTCGGTTTGAACCGCAACGCCGCGTTCGGAACCAGCAGGACGTTGCTCAACTGCTGGGTTACGATGTCGGCGGTCGCCGTCATACCGGGGCGCAGCGTCTCATCCTTGTTATCGACACCTAGCACCGCCGTGTAAGCCACCACGGTTCCGCTAGTGCTGGCGGTAGTGCTGCTTCCTGTTGATGAGGAAGACGAACTGCTCGAAGCGTTGGAGCCGACATTGACCCGCGTTACCCGAGCAGGAAAGCTCCTACCGGGAAAAGCATCGACGGCAAAGGTGGCCGCCTGGCCTTCCTTCACCTGGCCGACATCGGCTTCGTCGACCGCGACTTCGACCTCCATCTTGGTCAGGTCCTCGGCGATGGTGAACAGCACAGGGGCATTGAAGGAAGCGGCCACCGTCTGACCGGGTTCAATGGCGCGGGACAGGACGACGCCGGTTACCGGCGACACGATCTGCGCAATGGAAAGATTGGTCTGCGCCGTGGCAAGCTGAGCCCGCGATACACTGACCTGCGCCTGCTGCGCGCGCAGATTGCCCAAGGCGGACTCATAATCAGCACGAGCCGCATCCAACTCCGTCTTGGCAGGCACGCGCCCGCCCGACAGGCGGAAGACGTTCAACTGCCGGTCGAGCGTCGCCTTGGCCAGCGCAACCTGCGCCTGCGCCTGACTGACACTGGCCTGCGAAGCAGCCACCTGCGCCTGGTTTTGGGTCACCGAATCCACCAGACGCCGGGTATCAAGCTCGGCTAGCCTCTGCCCTTTCGTGACGCGATCGTTCACATCGACATAGACGCGCGTGATCTTTCCCGATTGTTCAGAGCCCACATCCACCTGATTGATCGGCTTCAAATTGCCGGTGGCCGATACCGTCACCGTCAGGTCGCCGCGCCGCACCTCCCGGGTGGCGAAGTTCGGCTTGTCCTCGCCCGAAAAACAGCGGGCGAGTAGCAGGATAAGGATCAGCAGCGCCAGCGCCACCACGCCCCGAACCACCCATTTGCGCCAGGGTTTTTCGGGACGCGCGCCGAGAAATTCGTCGAGATCCTTGTCCGTGCTCACATCTTTACTCATTGGGGCGGTTGTCCATATTCTGCCAGCCGCCACCCAGCGCATTATAGAGCTGGGCGATGGCAAGGACCTCGTCGGCTTGCGCAGCCGCAAGGCTGTTGCGCGCGTTCAACAGCGTCGTTTCGGTGTTGGAAAGTGTCTGGAAATCGATCAGCCCAGACTGATACTGGCTTCGCGCCAGCAGGGCAGCGTTGTTCGATGCATCGAAGGCGGTGGCGAACTCGGCCTTGCGTTGGCAGGCGCTGTTCAGGGACGCCATGGCATTCTCGATATCCTCAAGCGCGGTCAGCACGCTCTTCTTGTAGGCCGCGAAAGCAGCGTCCGTAGCGGCCCTTTGCGATCGGACCTGGGACGCTAGCCGTCCCCCATCAAAGATGACCTGCGCGACATTGGCAAAGACGCCGCCGGTGATGATGTCGAACAGGCTTTTGATGCTGGTTGCGTTGGAGCCGATATTGCCGCTGATCCCCAAGGACGGGTAAAGCTGCGCCTGCGCCACGCCAATCCGCGCTGTCGCCGCCGCCAAATTCCTCTCAGCTGCGCGGACGTCGGGCCGCTGGCGCAGCGTATCGGCAGGAATGCCCGTCGCGATCATGGTAGAAGCAACAGGGATCGGGGCAGGGGCTTCCAGCGCGCGGGTCGCTTCGCCCGGCGCTTGCCCGGTCAGCACGGCAATGCGGTTCAGGCTGCCGCGCAGGTTGGCCTCCAGCTGCGGGATCGCCGCATTCGTCTGGGCTAGCTGAGCGCGGGCCTGCTGCTCATCGAGTGATGAAACCAGCCCAGCCTGAAGCCGCCAGTTGGCGATGTTGTAGTTATCCTGCTGAATGGCTTGGGTTTCGCGGGCGATGCGCAACTGCTCCTGCGCCTGCCGTGCCTGAATATAGTTGGTCACCAGTTCGGCTATGATGGTCATCCGCACATTGGCAAGGTCATAGCCGGACGCGGCCAGATCCGCGCGCGCAGCCTCAGCCGACCGGGCCAACTCCCCGAACAGGTCGATCTGCCAGCTCGCATTCGCACCCAGCGAATAGCTGCTGCTCCATTTATCCGATCCGGTGGATACGACATTGCCGTCGATGACGCGCGTGCTGCCGCCACGATTGGAATAATTCCGTCCGCCAGAACCCGACGCGTTGACCTGCGGCAGGAAAGCCGCCCGCGCCTGCACCAGCGACTCCCGCGCCTGCCGCAACCGCGCCTGCGCCTGCACGATGTCGAGGTTGCTGGCTACCGCCTGATTTATCAGCCCTGTCAGCACCGGATCGTTCAGCCGGGTCCACCAGCTTGCCAGATCCGCCTCGCTCAGAGCGCCGCTCACAGGATCGGTGTAATAGCTGCCCGGCACCCCCAATGCAGCCGGTTGCGGCGCCCGATAGTCAGGCCCCGCCGCGCAAGCCGAGAGCGTCAAAGCCGTCCCGCTGATCCAGCCAATGCGATATCGCACCTTTTCCTTGCACTCCGTCGTCGTTAAAGGGACGCCACCTTGGGGGTTGAGGCGGTCCAGTCAGGGAAACTGCCGAAAGGGACCTTATGTCTCAACGGCATTTGTGTCTCAAAGTGTAACGATGTTGAAAAACGGCGCTTTTCCAGGCGTCCTTGCGTCAGAAGGTGAATGATGAGGGCATTTCTGTTTCCAGGGCAGGGTAGCCAGTCGGTTGGCATGGGTAAGGCTTTGGCCGAAGCGAGCCCGGCCGCGAAGGAACTGTTTCAGGAGGTCGATGACGCCCTGTCGCAACATTTGTTCCGCATCATGGTGGAAGGCCCCGAAAGTGACCTCACCCTCACCGAAAATGCGCAGCCCGCGATCATGGCCAATGCGTTGGCGACGTTGCGGGTGATGCAGCGCGAGGGCGGCTTCTCGCTGGCGGAAAAGGGCGATTTCGTCGCCGGACACAGCCTTGGCGAATATAGCGCTCTGTGCGCCGTGGAAGCCTTCGACATCGGCACGACCTCGCGCCTTCTGAAGCTGCGCGGCCAAGCGATGCAGGCGGCCGTCCCGGTGGGGGAGGGCGCGATGGCGGCCCTGCTGGGCGCCGACATCGAAAAGGCGCAGGCACTGGCGGACGCGGCGGCGGAAGGCGAAGTCTGCACCGTCGCAAACGACAATGATCCGAGCCAGGTCGTGATTTCCGGCCATCGCGGCGCAATCGAGCGCGCCGTTGCTCTGGTGAAGGACCATGGCATCAAGCGCGGCGTGCTGCTGCCGGTTTCCGCGCCGTTCCACTGCCCGTTGATGCAGCCCGCTGCGGAAGCGATGGACGAGGCACTGGCTAAGGCCGCCATCAACACCCCGCTGCTCCCCGTCTATGCCAACGTCCTCGCCGCACCGATCGCAGACCCCGACGAGATCAAGCGCCGCCTGGTCGAACAGGTGACCGGCCGCGTCCGCTGGCGCGAATCCGTCGCCGCCATGTGGGACGCGGGCGTGACCGAGTTCGTCGAACTGGGCGGCAAGGTGCTCGGCCCCATGGTCAAGCGCATCGCCCCCGATGCCACTGTCCGCAGCGTCGTCACCATGGACGACATCGAAGCCACCCTCGCCGCTCTCTAAGATAAGGATAAAAAGCTATGTTCGATCTGACAGGCATGACCGCGCTGGTGACTGGCGCTTCGGGTGGCATCGGTTCAGCGATCGCCCGGTCGCTCGCGGCGCAGGGTGCGACGCTCGCGCTTTCGGGCAGCAATGAGGAAAAGCTCAAGGCTTTCGCTGCTGAGTTGGGCGGCGATCACAAGACGCTGGTCTGCAACCTGTCCGATCCCGCAGCAGTCGACGGCCTCGTGGCTCAGGCCGTGGAAGCGCTCGGCGGCAAGATCGACATTCTAGTCAACAATGCTGGCATCACCCGCGACAACCTCATCATGCGGATGAAGGATGAGGAATGGTCCGATGTCATCTCGGTCAATCTGGAAGCCGCCTTCCGCCTTGCCCGTGCCGCTGCCAAGCCGATGATGAAGGCGCGCTTCGGCCGCATCATCTCGATCACCTCGATCGTCGGTGTCACCGGCAATCCCGGTCAGGCCAATTATGCCGCGTCAAAGGCTGGCATTATCGGCATGTCCAAGTCGCTGGGCCAGGAACTGGCGAGCCGGGGCATCACCGTCAACTGCGTCGCGCCCGGCTTCATCCGCTCGGCAATGACCGACGCGCTCAATGATGCACAAAAGGGCGCCATCCTTCAGAAGATCCCCGCAGGCGACCTCGGCACAGGCGAGGATATCGGTGCTGCGGTTGTCTATCTCGCCAGCCGTGAGGCAGGCTACGTCACTGGCCAGACTCTGCATGTTAATGGCGGCATGGCGATGATCTGAACCTTGAAAGAGGCAGAAAGCGGCCACTCATCCATCGCAATTGGACGGCCTTGTGCCATTCAGGCGCATGGAAGGGCGGGAATCATGCGTTTCGATCTTTTCTTGCCTCTTGCCTCCGTCGGGGCTTGCCTCTAGGGCATGCCTTAACAAATATTCACAACCTCAACGATACCCAGTAAAAAGGACCACTCATGAGTGAGACCGCGGATCGCGTTAAGAAAATCGTCGTCGAACATCTGGGCGTCGAAGCCGAAAAGGTGACCGAGGATGCAAGCTTCATCGATGATCTGGGCGCAGACAGCCTCGACATCGTTGAGCTGGTGATGGCGTTCGAAGAAGAATTCGGCGTGGAAATCCCCGACGACGCAGCTGAGAAGATCGGCACCGTCAAGGATGCGATCGATTATATCGACAGCAAGCAGTAAGAATGTTGTGCGGCTGACCGGGGGTCGGCTGCCTGCGTTTTTTGAAGGAAATGGCTCCTCCTGTCCGGCGAATCCGGTCTTGGGGAGCCTTTTCGTATCTGGTGCACCGTTCACAAGCGCTCTCGAAGCAGCTAAGGAGCGGCCCAAACCTATGAAGATTTTCGGAGCAGATATATGCGTCGCGTTGTCGTAACCGGCCTCGGCATGGTGAGCCCGCTTGGCGGGAATGTCGAAACTACCTGGAAGAACATCCTTGCTTCGAAGTCCGGCGCTGCGACGATCGCGCGTTTTGACGCCAGCGAATATAAGTGCCGCATCGCCTGCGAAGTGAAGCCCGCAGACCATGAATATGGCTATGATCCGAGCCTGGATGTCGATCACAAGATCCAGCGTCAGGTCGATCCTTTCATCGTCTATGGCATTTCCGCCGCCAGCCAGGCGCTGCGCGATGCGGGCCTCGACAATATGAGCGAGGAGGAGCGCCTGCGCGCCGGTTGCTCGATCGGTTCGGGGATCGGCGGCCTGCCGGGCATCGAAAGCGAATCGCTGGTGCTGGCCAACAAAGGGCCGAGCCGCGTTAGCCCGCACTTCGTCCATGGCCGCCTCATCAACCTGATTTCCGGTCAGGTCTCGATCAAATATGGCCTCATGGGTCCCAACCATGCGGTGGTCACTGCCTGCTCGACCGGCGCGCATTCGATCGGCGACGCCGCGCGCATGATCGCGATGGATGACGCCGACGTCATGCTGGCGGGTGGTGCGGAAAGCGCGATCTGCCCGATCGGCATTGCCGGTTTCGCCCAGGCGCGTGCTCTTTCGACCGCCTTCAACGACACGCCGGAAAAGGCGAGCCGCCCTTATGACGTCAACCGCGACGGCTTCGTCATGGGCGAAGGCGCGGGTGTGGTCGTGCTCGAAGAATATGAGCATGCCAAGAAGCGCGGCGCTCACATCTATGCCGAAGTGATCGGCTATGGCCTGTCCGGCGACGCCTATCACGTTACGGCCCCGCATCCAGAGGGTAGCGGCGGCTACCGTTCGATGGAAATGGCGCTCAGGAAGTCGGGCCTCAGCCTCGCCGACATCGACTATGTGAACGCGCACGGCACTTCGACCCCGCTCGGTGACGAGCTGGAGCTGGGCGCGGTCAAGCGGCTGTTCGGCGACAATATCTCGACCATGTCTATGAGCAGCACCAAGTCGGCGATTGGCCACCTTCTGGGCGGCGCGGGCGCGGTGGAGAGCATCTTCTGCATCCTCGCCATGCGCGACCAGATCGTACCGCCCACGCTCAACCTTGATGAGCCGAGCGAAAGCTGCGCGGGCGTCGATCTTGTCCCGCACGTGGCCAAGGAGCGGAAGGTGCGCGCCGTCCTCAACAACAGCTTCGGCTTCGGCGGCACCAATGCGTCGCTCATCATGAAGGCGATCTGAGGACAAGCCATGCGGCGGTTCGGGCTGGTTATCCTTGCGATCGGCCTGGCCGTCGCCGCCTTCGTGGCGTTCCGCTTCGTCTATGGCTGGACCGAAGCGGGGCCTGCGCCGCGCGACGTCACTGTCATCGTGCCTGATGGGGCGACCGTAGCGGACGCCGCAGTTCTTCTGAAACAGGCGGGCGCGGTTCGCTCCGCCGACGCATTCCTCACCCGGACCAAGGTGTTCGGGCGTGGAAAGTCGATCAAGGCGGGCGAATTCCTGATCCCTAAGGGCGCCAGCAACGCCGACATTTTCTCGATCCTTCAGGGCGGTAAGACGCTGACCCGGCTGGTCACCATACCGGAGGGCATGCCTTCGATAATGGTCCACGAGCGATTGATGGCGAATGAGGAGCTGACCGGTGATGTCGCCGTCCCCGCTGAGGGCAGCGTGCTTCCCGACAGCTATGCGTTCGACAAGGGCGAAAGCCGCGTCGCCGTGCTCAAACGCATGCAGGACGCGATGACGCGCACTCTTGCCAAGCTATGGACCGAACGCGCGCCCAACAGCGTGGCGAAATCGCCCAAGGAGGCGCTCATCCTTGCCAGCATCGCTGAAAAGGAGACGGCTATTCCGTCGGAACGGCCTACCGTCGCGGGCGTCTATGGCAATCGCCTGAAGGCCGGGATGATGCTTCAGGCCGACCCGACCATCATCTATCCGATCACCAAGGGCAAACCGCTCGGCCGTCGCATCAAGAAGTCGGAGATCGCTGCGGTCAACGACTATAACACCTACGCGATGACAGGCCTGCCCAAGGGGCCGATCGCCAATCCCGGCAAGCTGTCGATCCTGGCCGTGCTGCATCCCGCCGAAACAAAGGCGCTCTATTTCGTCGCTGACGGAAAGGGCGGCCATATCTTTGCCGACACGCTCCAGCAGCATAATGAGAATGTCCGCAAATGGTTCGAAATCCGCCGCGCGCGCGGGGAACTTTGACGAACGCCTGTAATTGCTCTCGTCATCCCAGCGAACGCTGGGATCTCCCCGGCTAGGCCGAGAACAATCGAGAGAGATGCCAGCCTCCGCTGGCATGACGGAAGGATGAAGCGACTGAACGACCGCCGCGGAACGATGGTGGGGCCGAAATAGCGCCTACTCTGCCCAGTTCACCGCAGCACACCCCGCGCCCTCAACCGAATCGAATAAAGCCACTGCCCAACCGCAATGGCGAATATCACCGCCGGAAACACCGCCGCCGCCGCGCCCTTCACCGTCCACAAATCGGTGCCCAAAAAGCTGTAGCCAAACTGCACCACGACAGCGACCATCGACAGCGCGAACAACGCCACTGCCGCCGCCTTCCGCAGCAACAATAGCATGGCTCCAGCCGTCCCTGCGCCCACCGCAACAGCATAGGCCGCCCAAGCCCAATCCGGCATCTCTGCAAAGATGCGAGCGGTGTAGGGATCGCTTTCCGCCAGCGTCGCCAGATCAGCGCCATATTGCATGGCAAAGGCCGCCACTCCGATCAAATTCCAGATCAGCAGGCCGATTGCGATGAATTTGAAGGATCGTGACGTGCTCATATGAGTTTCCCCTCCCTGAAGCCTTTGCCCACGTAGCCGACCATCATATAGATGCGTTTCACTGCGTGAAAGCATGCTGACCGGGAGATGATGAAATGCTCGGACGTTCCATACCTGATGTAACGCTGAAGACCCGCGTGCGCGACGAAAGCGTTGGCGGCCCCAATCCTTTCCGCTGGCAGGATGACCAGACGGGCGACCTGTTCAAGGGTAAGCGGGTGGTCGTATTTTCGCTGCCGGGTGCCTTCACCCCGACCTGTTCGACCGAACAATGCCCTGCTTTTGAACGCTTCTACGACGATTTCAGGGCGCTGGGAGTGGATGACGTCTACTGCATTTCGGTCAATGACTCCTTTGTCATGTACCAGTGGGGCAAGCATCTCGGCATCAAGAATGTGAAGCTGCTGCCCGACGGATCGGGCGACTTCACGCGCCGTATGGGCATGCTGGTGAAGAAGGATCATCTGGGCTTTGGTGACCGGAGCTGGCGCTACGCCATGGTGGTCGATGACGGTCAGGTGGTCGCATGGTTCGAGGAGCCTGGCATCAACGATATCGGAGAGGATGACGATCCCTATGGCCAGACGAGCCCGGAACCGGTGCTGCAATGGCTAAAGGAACATCCGGCTGACTGAAGGCACGGGCACTGCGCCGATCCTATTGACGGCGCTTATGGGAGCGGAGGACTTCGCCTGGGCGGATGGCCTCCGCCGCGCCCATTTCCCGCCGGAACGCAACAAGGTGCCTGCGCATATTTCGCTGTTCCATCATCTGCCGCCGACGCTGCTGCCGGAATTGAGCGACCGGATGAAGGGGCTTTGCGCCGGGCCACCGCCGCTCGCGATGATAACCGGCGTCATGTTGCTCGGCCGGGGCGTCGCCTTCGACATGCGCAGTGACGGCCTGCTCGCCATCCGGGACGAACTGGCCGAAGCTTTTCGCGGCTTGCTCACCCCGCAGGATCAAGCGCGTCCCCGCCTGCACATCACCGTCCAAAATAAGGTGGAGCCATCGCTCGCTCGCGCACTTGCTGATCAGTTGAAGGCAGAGTTTCGTCCCCGCCCGCTCCGCATCGCGGGTCTAGCGGCCTGGTATTATCGCAGCGATGGATCGTGGGATCTCGCCAAGAAGGTGAGCTTTCGTTCCGCGCGCATCCTTACATAGCTCCGACATGGCACAGCGGAACCTTGATCGGGCGGTCCGGGCGGCCTAAACCCCGCCGATGACCCACGCTTCTTATCCGGCGCTCCGCCTGCGCCGCACCCGCGCCGCCGCCTGGACCCGCGCGCTGCACGCCGAAAATCGCCTGCACCCGAGCGACCTCATCTGGCCGCTCTTCGTCACGGAAGGGCAGGGGGTGGAGGAACCGATCGCGTCCCTTCCGGGCGTCTCGCGCTGGTCGGTCGATGGCATGGTGGCCCGCGCGCGGGAAGCCCGCGACGCTGGCATTCCCTGTCTCGCGCTGTTCCCCAACACGCAGGCCGATCGCCGCAGCGATGATGGGGAAGAAGCGCTTAACCCCGACAACCTGATGTGCCGCGCCATCCGCGCGATCAAGGACGCAGTGCCGGACATCGGAATCCTCACTGACGTCGCGCTCGATCCCTATACCGCCCATGGCCAGGACGGCCTGCTCGACGAGCAGGGCTATGTCATCAACGACGCCACGATCGACGTCCTGATCGGCCAGTCCCTCAACCAGGCAGCGGCGGGTGCGGACATCATCGCGCCCAGCGACATGATGGACGGCCGCGTCGGTGCGATCCGCGAGGCGCTGGAGGAAGAAGGCCACGCCAATGTCCAGATCATGGCCTATGCCGCCAAATATGCGAGCGCCTTTTACGGCCCGTTCCGCGACGCGGTCGGCTCCAGCGGCCTTCTGAAGGGCGACAAGAAGAGCTACCAGATGGACCCGGCCAACAGCGAGGAAGCGCTGCGCGAAGTGGCACTCGACCTCGCGGAGGGCGCGGACAGCGTCATGGTGAAGCCGGGCCTGCCCTATCTCGACATCATCGCCCGGGTGAAGGACCGGTTCGAGGTGCCCGTATTCGCCTATCAGGTGTCGGGCGAATATGCGATGATCGAAGCCGCCGTCGCTGCGGGAGTGGGCAATCGCGACGCGCTGGTGCTGGAAACGCTGCTCGCGTTCAAGCGCGCCGGTTGCTCGGGCGTTCTCACCTATCACGCGCTTCACGCCGCGCGGCTGCTGGGAGCCTGACGCCATGCCCGATCATCCGCACGCCGCCCATGCCGATCATCCCGGGGCGACCATCCTGACCTTTGGCGGCAAGACCCCGGTCATCCACCCCAGCGCCTTCATCGCGCCCGGCGCGCGCATCATAGGCGATGTGGAGATCGGCCCCGACAGCAGCATCTGGTATAATTGCGTCGTCCGCGGCGACGTCAACGCGATCCGCATCGGCGCGCGCACGAATATTCAGGACGGCAGCGTCATCCACTGCGACGGCCCCGATCCCGCCAGGCCGGACGGCTGGCCCACGATCATCGGCGATGATGTCCTGATCGGCCATATGGCGATGATCCACGGCTGCGAACTCAAGGACCGGGCGTTCGTCGGCCTTGGCGCGGTGGTGATGAACGGCTGCGTCATCGAAAGCGATGCAATGCTGGCCGCCGGAGCGCTGTTAGCGCCAAACCGCACGGTCCCGCACCGTCAGCTCTGGACCGGTCGCCCGGCCAAATATGTTCGTGACCTCACTGACGAAGCGCTGATCAATATGCGCGAAGGCGTTGACCGCTATGTCCACAATGCGAAAGCGCACAAGGGCGCATTGAAGGCGGACGCCTGAACCACATACTTGCATCCGTTCGCCCTGAGCCTGTCGAAGGGCTTCACTTTCTTGAACAACAGAAAAGGGTTTCGACAAGCTCAGCCCGAACGGAAATCTAACGTTCGCGTAGCCCCAAAAATTCAAGGCTGAGCCAGCCGCCCCTTAACCGCATCGATCCGGTCATTCTGCGCATCCACGATCGCCAGCGCCACCTTCCGCGCCGCATCGATCTGCTCCACCCCACCCTTGGCTTTGTCCTCCGCCAGCGCATTGCTACGCTCGACATAAAGCGTGTCGAGACTGGCGAGCGCCGAAACGCTATCATTCCGCGCCGCCTCCAGCGCGCTGATAGCAAGCTGCGCCGCGACCCAGGATTCGCTGGACACCGCCGCGCCCGCAGCAGCTCGCGTTGCCCGATCCGCGCCGGGCCATGCCTTGTCGAACGCCGCACTGCCCGCCTGCGCCTGCGCCGCAAATCGATCAACCTGCGCCCGCAAAGCCGGATCGGCCTCAACCGGCACCGGAGCAGCCGGAGCTTCTCCCACCGGCGCATTCTCCACCGCCCGCTTGGCGAGTGAAGGATAGCCCGTCAGCGTCCCGGCACAGCCAGAAAGGAAAAGGGCGATGGAAGGGAGCAGCCTACGCAGGATCATGGCGCTGATCTAGGGCGGGAAATCCCGCTGCGCAATGGCGGCAGCGCGAAACGTCAGCGCGGCAGCGCCGCTGCCTCACGCGCCAAAGCCTCGATCTTCGCGTCATCGACCGGCCCCTTGGGCACGACCCAGCTACCGCCGACGCACTTCACAAAGGGTTCGGCCAGCCATTTCGGCGCGCTTTCCGCCGTAATCCCGCCCGTCGGGCAAAAGCGCGCGACATGAAGGGGCGCGGCCAGCGCCTTCAAAGCGGGCAGCCCGCCCGAAGTCTCCGCCGGGAAAAATTTGAAATGGGTAAGGCCCAGGTCCAGCCCGCGCATGATGTCGCCCGCCGTGGCCGTTCCGGGAAGGAACGGCACCCGCGCCGCGATCGCCGCCTTGCCCAGCGGTTCAGTGAGGCCAGGGCTGACGATGAACCGCGCGCCTGCCTCCATTGCCGCGTCCAGTTGCGACGGGTTCAGCACGGTGCCAGCGCCGACCACCGCGCCCTCCACCTTCGCCATCTCGCGGATCACGTCCAGCGCAGCGGGCGTGCGCAGCGTGACTTCCAGCGCAGGCAGGCCGCCACTCACCAGAGCCTGCGCGATGGGCAGCGCGTCTTCCACCCGATCCACCACCAGCACCGGGATAACCGGCGCCAGCTCCATCACCTGTTCAACGCTGAGCGACATTATTTCTTCTCCCGAAAGGCGGCGGCCGCCCCGTAAAGTCCAATCTCTTCATGCACGGCAAGGCGGATGGGCACCGTCGCCATCAGGCTTTCAAACCGCCCCTTGGCGACGAAGCGCCGATGAAAGCCGCTCTGTGGCAGCAAGCCGCGCATCCGCTGCGTCAGTCCGCCCGCCAGCACGACCGCGTTCGGCCCCTGCGCCAGCGCCAGGTCGCCCACGACCGATCCATAGCAAAGGCACAAGCGATCGAACGCCGCCCGGGCGAACTCGTCCGTGCCGTCAATGGCTGCCTGCCACAATTCGGCATCCTCCATCAGGATGACGCGGTCATGACCGATGGTCGCCATTGCCTTGTAGATATTGTTGAGGCCCGGCCCCGACACGACCCGCTCGGTAGACACGCGCAGGAATTTGTCGCGCAGATAGGCGAGGATCTTTTCCTCCAGCGTATCAAGCGGCGCGAAGTCGATATGTCCGCCTTCGGTCGCGATCACATGCGGCTCGCCGTCGTCGAACGCGATCATCGCGACGCCAAGGCCCGTGCCTGGACCCACCACCGTAACGCCGCCGTCGCGGGGGAAAGGCCGGTCTTGCCCGAACAGCAGCGGCAGATTGTCGTCCGGCAGGCGCGCGACGGCATGCGCTACCGCTTCGAAATCATTGACCAGCCGCATCTGCTTCAGGCCCAGTTCCTCGTCCAGCGTGTCGGGCCTGATCATCCAGCTGCTGTTGGTCAGCTTGATAACATCGCGCCCGATCGCGGTGGCAAAGGCGATCGATGCCGCCTTGGGCAGATTGCCGCCTTCATCATGCGCGAAAGCGGCCCAGCAGGCTTGCAGGTTGGGAAAGTCCGCAACCTTGTATTTCCGCACCTTGCCCAATGTGGGCACGTTCCGCGCGCTCAGTTTGGCGCGAGCAAAGCGGGCATTTGTACCGCCAATGTCGGCAGCGATGATGTCGGTCATAGGACCACTCCAATCATGGCGTCATCCCAGCGCAAGCTGGGTTCTCGTAAGGCCGGGCCGTGCCCTCTCGCCTGAGATGCCAGCAATGCGCTGGCATGACGGGTGGGGGATTATAATTCAGCTTCCATCGCAGCCAGAATCGGCGACGCGCCGCTTTCCGCCAGATCACTATGATGGCGGAAAAGCGCAAATAGTTCGCGGCCCGTGTCATAGGGCGGCGGCGGCGGCACGGGCAGCTCGCGCGCGTCCCACTCCGCCGCATCGACCAGCGCCTCGATCAATCCCTTGTCAGCACAGACCCGCACCATGTCGCCATCGCGCAGCTTGGCGATCGGCCCGCCACCCAATGCTTCGGGCGACAGGTGAATGGCAGCGGGCACCTTGCCCGAAGCCCCCGACATGCGCCCGTCCGTCACCAGCGCCACGCGGAACCCGCGATCCTGCAACACGCCCAGCGCCGGGGTCAGCTTGTGCAATTCCGGCATGCCGTTCGCGCGCGGCCCCTGAAAACGGACCACGACCACGACGTCGCGTTCCAACTCACCCGCCTTAAAGGCGCGCAGGACATCGTCCTGATCTTGGAACACGGCCGCCGGAGCCTCGATGGTCCAGCGTTCCTTCTCGACCGCGCTCACCTTCATGACGCAGCGGCCCAGATTGCCCGCCAGCAGGCGCATGCCGCCATCAGGGCTGAAGGCGCTCGTCACCGGCCGCAGGATGGCGTCATCGCGCGATACCGGAACGTCGCGCCATTGCAGCGCTTCATCCTCCAGCACCGGCTCCTTGCCATAATCGGTCAGGTCGGCTCGAGCCACCGTCATGATGTCCCGGTGCAGCAGTCCGTTGTCCAGCAGCTCGCGGATGACGAAGGACATGCCGCCAGCCATGTGGAAATTATTCACATCGCCCGCGCCGTTGGGATAGACCCGCGCCAGCAGCGGCACGACATCGGAAATTTCCGCAAAGTCGGTCCAATCGACGCTGATCCCTGCCGCCCGCGCTATCGCTGGCACATGGATCGCATGGTTGGTCGATCCGCCGGTGGCCATCAGGCCGATGATGGCGTTGACGATCGCCTTCTCATCGATGCAATGGCCGAGCGGCCGGTAATCATCGCCGTCCCAACCGATGCTGGCCAGCCGATGCACCGCCGCCCGCGTTAGTTCGCTGCGCAACTTTGTACCCGGATTGACGAAGGACGCGCAGGGCATGTGCAGGCCCATCACTTCCATCATCATCTGGTTGCTGTTCGCCGTGCCGTAGAAAGTGCAGGTCCCCGCGCCATGGTAGCTGGCGCTTTCGGACTCTAGCAGCTCATCCTTGCCGACCTTCCCCTCGGCATAAAGCTGGCGGATGCGGACCTTTTCCTTGTTGGCGAGGCCCGACGGCATCGGCCCGGCGGGAATCAGGATCGTCGGAAGATGCCCGAACCGCAGCGCCCCGATCAGCAGCCCCGGCACGATCTTGTCGCATATGCCCAGCAGCGCCGCACCCTCGAACATCGCATGGCTAAGCGACACCGCCGTCGCCAGCGCGATCGTGTCGCGGGAAAAGAGCGACAGGTCCATGCCTGCCTGTCCCTGCGTCACGCCATCGCACATGGCCGGGACGCCGCCCGCCACCTGCGCGGTCGCACCGACCTCGCGCGCCGCGATCTTGATCGCTTCGGGATAGCGGCCATAGGGCTGATGCGCGGACAGCATGTCGTTATAGGCGGTGACGATGCCGATGTTCATCGCGCCGCCCGTGCGGATCACCGGCTTGTCCTCGCCGCTCGCCGCAAAGCCATGCGCCAGATTGCCGCAGGACAGCTGCGCGCGGTTGGTTCCGGCGTCGCGGCCACGCTCGATCAGGTCCAGATATTGGCGGCGGCGCGGCGCGCTCCGCTTCACGATGCGTTCGGTGACCTTGGCGATCACCGGATGAAGATCAGTCATGCCAGCTGGCTCCGTCTCGTTCAATGAGGGCAATGGCCGAAGACGGCCCCCAGTTCCCCGAAGCATAGGGCGAAGGCTTCACCCCTGCTTCCTTCCAGCCGTCGATGATGGAATCAATCCATGTCCATTGCGCTTCGACCTCGTCCCGGCGCACGAACAAAGTTTGGTCTCCCGCCAGCAGGTCCAGGATCAGGCGCTCATAGGCAATCCGCCGCCGCTGCCCGGCAAAGGCGGCGGTCAGCGACACGTCCAGCGTCACTTCCTCCAGATGAACGTCGCGCTCCAGCCCTGGCCTTTTGCTCATGATCAGCAGGCGGATATATTCGTCGGGTTGAAGCCGGATGATCAGCGTGTTGGGCTCCAGCCCCGAACCGCCGCCCGAATGCTGCCCGTCGCGGCCGAATATCGAATGGCGCACAGGCTTGAATTGAATCTGGATTTCCGACTGGCGCGTCGGCATCCGCTTGCCCGTCCGCAGATAGAAAGGCACGCCCTGCCAGCGCCAATTGTCGATATTGGCTTTCAACGCGACGAAGGTTTCAGTGTCGGAAGCCTTGCCCAGTTCGTCACTATAGCCGGTGACGATCTCACCGCCGACCGCGCCCGGCGTATATTGGCCGCGTACGCTGTTGGTCTTCACCGTCTCCGCCGTCATCGGGCGCAGTGATCGCAGCACCTTGACCTTCTCGTCACGGACGGCGGTCGGGTCCATGCGGGCAGGGGGTTCCATCGCGATGATCGACAGGATTTGCAGCACATGGTTCTGCACCATGTCGCGCAGCGCGCCGACGCCGTCATAATAGGAAACCCGGCCTTCGAGGCCGACCGTCTCGCCGACCGTGATCTGCACATGGTCGATCGCCGTGGCGTTCCACAGCGGCTCGAACATCACATTGCCAAAGCGCAAGGCGAGCAAATTCTGCACCGTCTCCTTGCCCAGATAATGGTCGACCCGGAAAATCTGGCTTTCGTCGAACAACGCGCCGATGCCGTTATTGACCTCCTTCGAAGAAGCGAGGTCCTTGCCGATCGGCTTTTCCATCGCGATCCGCGTCGTCGGTGTGATGAGGCCCGCGTCCGCCAGCCCCTGCGCCGTGGGCGCGAAGAGGGAAGGGGGCGTCGACAGATAGACCGACAGCCCGCGCTCCGCCCGTCCGTCGAGCCGCTTCGCCAGCTTCTTGAATTGCTCCGGCTTCCCCGCCTCGACCGGCTGATAGCCGATCATCGCTTTCAGCCGCGCCGCGACTTCCGCATCATAGCGATCAGCGCCGACGAACTTTTGCAGCGCTTTGTCGATGTCGGCGCCAAACGCTTCGTCGTCCATCTCCGTGCGGCCCGACGCCACGATCATGAAGTCATCGGGCAGCAGACCGTCCGCGAGTAGATTATAGAGCGACGGAAAAATCATGCGGTGCGCCAGATCGCCGGTGGCACCGAAAAGCAGGAATGTGGCAGACGGATCGGTCAAAGGATGCCCTTTTCCGTTGGGAGGAATTTTTCAGGTCTGCACGAAACGGTCCTATAGCGGTACGGTTTCGTTACGCAAGCAGGCTATCGGCGCACAGCCGCCCCTGCAACCGCCCGACAGCCTTATCATGCACGCGATCTGATTTTTGTCTGGACGCTGGCAGCTGATTTTGCCATTTGGCGCGGGCAGGCCATGCATGCGGGCGTGGTGAAACTGGTAGACGCGCCGGACTCAAAAGCTTATTCATATCAGCTACTTATCGTAAAAACGTAGCAAAAACAGTCTGTTAGTGGTAAAGTAAAAAGATGGACGCCTAGCGCACATCTAGCACAAAAAGCCACGAGGTGCCGCCATGACAGACATGAGCACAACAGCCCGCCACAAATTTCTTGATGGCAAAGTCCAACTCTACATGCGGGCGAGTAGCCCGCACTGGCAGTGTTCCTGCTCCATCGCAGGAAAGCAAATGCGAACCAGCACCAAGGAGGAGAGCCTAGCCCGTGCCAAGGATGTGGCGCGTGACTGGTATCTCGGCCTTATGGGAAAATACCGCGCTGGCGAGATCAAGGATGGAACACCCTTCAAAAAGGCAGCGCAGCACTTCCTTTCGGAATACATCGCGATCACCGAAGGGGAGCGCAATGCCAAATATGTCGAAGGCCACGGGATCCGGCTCCGTGTCCATTTGCTTCCATTCTTTGGAGAGAAGATGGTCGCCGACATCACCCCCGGCCTTGTGCAGGAATACCGCGTTCACCGCATGACCTCGCGCAAGGACAAAGAGGGGAAGCCGATGCGCCCTTCGCGCTCGACCATCCACTCGGAGATCATCACTCTTCGCCATGTCTTGAAGACAGCCCAACGTCATGGCTGGCTTGCCTATCTCCCTGACATTTCCGCACCCTATAAAACATCGGGCAAGATCGCGCATCGGGCGTGGTTTTCGCCCGAGGAGTACAAGCAGCTTTATAAAGCTACCGGAGAGCGGGCGAAGAATCCCAAGAAGGAGCGCTGGCGCAGTGCCTGCGAGGATCTCCACGACTACGTGCTGTTCATGGTGAACAGCGGCCTGCGTCCCGACGAGGCCAAGTGCATCGAGGTGCGCGACGTGGAGATCGCCGCCGAAGGGGCGAAGAATGAGAAAATCCTCCACATCGCCGTGCGTGGCAAGCGCGGCGTCGGCTACTGCAAAACCATGCCTGGAGCGGTGATGCCGTTCCAGAGGATGAAGAAGCGGCACGGCCTCGGGGCGACCGACCTCATTTTCCCGAAAATCCAGAGAGAATTATTCAACACTATTCTTGACGAACTCGGAATGAAAAAAGACCGCGAGGGGAACCCTCGCACCGCTTACAGCCTCCGCCATACTTACATCTCATTCAGGCTGATGGAGGGCGCAGACATCTATCAAGTCGCTAAGAACTGTCGTACCAGCGTCGAAATGATCGAGAAATTCTATGCTTCCCATATTAAGGATATGATTGACGCTTCGGCCATCAATACCAAAAAGCCGAAACGCTGATCCTACCTGTTGACGGGATATGTCTGTTTGTAGTCAAATGCGGCTTCACTGGGTTGACGCGACGGCTTCATCGCCGCATATGCGCAGCCGCCGCGCCGGTGTGGTGAAATTGGTAGACGCGCTGGATTCAAAATCCTGTTCCGTAAGGAGTGTCGGTTCGAGTCCGACCACCGGCACCATTGTTTTCGTGAGAGGGAGCGCCACACGGCGCGCCCCGGCATCGGGAGCCGGAACCGGCTCCCTGCCTTCGCGAAGGCTCAGCCTGAACAGGCTGGGCCGCTGGCCTCTTGGCTCCCGAACGGGAGCCGGCCATCGCCCTTCCTCTCATGACCTTAGTCGGAATGGTTAGCGCTGGCGACGACAGCCGCACGTGCTGTTTCGTCGCTCCACAGCAAGCGCTCGGGATTTCCTCGCAGAACCGTTTTGAGGTTGCGGCGAATGATGGTTTCAGGGTGCAGCGGCGGAATAGAGCCACCAGCGAACTCGTCCTTGGTAATCGTGCATCGGCGCACAAGAAACCGTATCCAACCATCCTCGCCACGGGTTTGCACCTCGGCGATCACTTCACGCTCGCCAATCTTTCGCGCCTTGCCCTTGCGGCGACGCGAGTCGAAAACAGCTTCCGTCCAACGAAGCACATCGCTTTCGATGAAATCTCTGGCCGATACCCACTTCACTGATTCCATACCCGAACGTGCCGCCCACCAGCGGCATCCCCCTTTCTCAATTTCATCACGAATTGCGGGTAATTTGCTTGCGTTCTTCACAGGGTCGGGAAGCGAGGCTTACAGCCCCGGCCCCTTGGGAGCCTTGGGGTGCCGCGCTTTCAGGCGCGCAATTGCTGCCTCGATGTTGCAGAGCGAGGCGTAGATTAGCGGATTTAGGAAGGCCGATTGGCCGCGACGTTGCAGATCGGCGATGATCTTGCCGTAGAGGGCGCGCAGTTCCTGTTCGTTCATTCCTTCCAGATCGGTTTGGGTGATGAGCAGCGACATATGATTTCTCCCTGATTTCATTTGGCCGCGTCCATCGCGTGCCTTCATGTGCAGACAGGGAGCAGGGCGTTCGCTTGAGCCGCACCGGCCACAGGAACGAGGACGGGCGAAACACAGTGGAGCGGTCGCCGACAGGCGCACTTGCGGCGATGCCAAGCGAATCCCCTGCGAGGATGCTCATGAGAAGGCACGCAGGACGCGAGACCGAGGGCAGGGAGAAAATGCTGAAGCTGAGAACAGAAAATCCGAAATTGGCTGGAACGACACGCGGGCACTCTCGCGCTATCGGCCAAGATAAGGAGCTATTGCATTCAAATGTGAAGGTTTTTGGATCGGCACTTCAACCTTGGCAGGCTTTGCATCGCATGGCCGCGTCATCTCGATGCCGCGTGCGCCGCGCTTGAGCCATTTATGCAGCATATTCCTGTTGCCGACGCGCTATGCTATTTACGTCCTTGTGACTTCTTGGCGGCGCGGGGCATATGGACAAGGAAGCGCTGAGGAGATTGAAATTCTGGCTTCCTGCGGGGGCAGTGCTTTTCTTCATCTTCGTTGCCAAGGGTAATATCAATTTATTCATCTGGAATCTCCAGCGCCTAATCTTCTACCTTATTGTCATTGCAGGCGCGGTTTGGCTTTATACCCGAATGCGGGGCGGCAAGCGTGCCGATGCGGAGAAAGATTCCCTCGAAAAGCTGTTGTCTCCTTTCGGAAGCGATGGTGAAGCGCGGATCGCCGGGATTAACAAGGCGTTCGATCAGCGCACGCAGACTCTCAATTTTCCGCTGAATTTCCATGGTGCCCGCTGGCGACAGATCATTCGCTGCGACATCGGACGAACGCTTTCCGGTATGCCCGCAAAGGAAAGGGAGGCATTACGCAGCGTGCTCCTGCTCTATGTCGCGGGGCTGAATGTGAATACGCACAACACATGGATTCAGGCGCTTGGCCTAATCTATGGCGACGGCAAAGGCACCATATACGCCGGTTGGAAATACACCTGGCCGGGATATGAGGCCAACGACATCAACGAAGGCGTCAAGTGGTTGATTGGCCGCGATGGTGTGGAGCCTTCGGTGAACATGGCGCTGAGCGAACTCGCTAGCGCGGTCGAGAAGAACCCTGCTCATCCCGTTATCAAGCCCCTTAAAGCAAGTTTGCTTGGGACAGGCAGTATGGCCGAGGAATCAGGCCACTTGCTTGCGGCTGATATCCTCACCTTTCCGGGAGACGCGCTGATAGTCGGAAAGCAGGCATCGTCCGATGCAATGCTGCTCGGCTATCGGGGAGAAGGGTCTCTCATCACCGTTGCTCCGCCACGATCAGGAAAGACGCAATGCCATGTCATCCCCAATCTCCTGAATTGGCGGGGTCCGGCGGTCGTGCTCGATATCAAGGGCGAAATTCACGACAAAACAAGTTCCTGGCGGCGGCAGCATGTCGGGCCAGTTTATCGGTTCAGCCCGCTCGATCCCGATAACAGTCAGTTTTACAATCCATTGACGGCGGTTTCCCCCTTGCCGGATGACATCTGGGAGGACTCCCGCTTTCTTTCGGACATGCTCATCACGCCGGGCAGTAGCGTCAAAGACCCGTTCTGGGAGAATAGCGCCCGCGACGCACTCACCGCTGCCATCGCCTATGTGACCCATAGTCGACCGAGGCAGGATCGAACGATGTCTGCGGTACTCGACATCTTGCACGGCCTGGATTGGGATAAATTCATCATCAGCCTGCGCGAGGCGCGCGACGTCCCCGCGATGGTGAGGGTGGGGCGCTCACTTGGGGACATGGAGAGCAAAACCCGCGACGGCGTGCTCAAAACCGCCCTCTCATGGCTCGGCGCTTGGGAGGGCGCGCGAATAACGCGATCAACCGCCCGATCCGACTGGACGCCGCTCGACCTGCGCAAGCCAGAGTGCCCGACCCTTTATATTTGCATCAATCCCAACGAGATCGAAAGCTATGCGTCGCTTCTGCGTGTCGTCATCGCGCAGCACATTCGGACCCTGACGGCAAAGCTGCCAGAAGAGGGTTCCAAACCAATCCTCTTCGTGCTTGATGAGCTTCCCCGCCTTCGCCATATGCCGCCGGTTGAGGAGGCTTTGGAGATCGGCGCACAATACGGACTCAGGCTCTGGATGTTCACCCAGAATATCGGGCAGCTCGAAAACGCTTACGATAACGCGCAGGGCATGATCGGCAGTTGCGCGCTGCGCATGTTCATGAATCCGAGCCTTCAGGACGGGACAGCGCAAAAGCTTTCCGACGATCTTGGTTTTCGGGAAAGCATCATCGACGGCCAACGTGTGAAGCGCGTCGAGGCCGACGTTCTCGCGGGACCGGAATACAAGGATTCCATCGTTATCATGGCGGCGGGCGCGGCTCCCGTTCGTGCCGCCAAGCACTATGCCCATTCCGATTCCGAATTGAGCACCCGCATGGCGGTGAAGGCGGGACAAGGCTAGGAGACTGAGCCGTGGCCGATTGGAGCGACATATCGAACAATTTTGATGCAGACGCCGAGAGACGTTGGAAGGAAATGTGCGACCGCCATTTCAAGGAGCGCGTGGACCTGCACCAGGCTTTCAAGGGGGGCAGCCTCTCGAATGAAGCTTTTGAAAATAAGCTCGACGACTTCCAGAAGCGAGAACAGCAAAACCTAGAAACCTTCATGAAAAATGAAGGGGTCAGGCAAGCGGAAGTCAGAGGCGAGATCAATGAGCCGCCCTCGAAAGAACAGGTAATCGAAGCTGAGCACAAGCGGGTTCAATCGGATCGAGGTCACTTAGGAAAGGAATTACAGGAAAAGCTGGACGCAGTTCAAAAGGAAGCTGAAAGGACCATCGGGAATGCGCCGGATAATGCTGTAGAACGCGAAGCCTTCATTGCGGCGAAGCGAGAAGCCTTGGAAAAGCGCCATGAGGAAGCTTTACGCCGCTTGGAAGCAGAGGCCCAGCAACGGCTCGACCGGATGATCGAGCCCTATGGACGGGATGGTCCCTAGCGTCGCGGTAGGCAGAACTTCGAGTTGAAGTTGGCCGCTGATAGTTTTCGCGCCTCTGGCAGCTCGTGAATGAAGGACACGATTTGCGGCCATCCATCTTTCAAGGGGAGTGCGCCTATGGCGAACATTTTCCGGGGCGAATGCCACGCAACCGGCCAACAAATGCCCGCGTGCTGTGATTGCATCCGAATCGTCTCTTTCAGAAGCTTCAACGAGGCGCTTTCCTGCTCACATTGATGTGCTCTGGGATCGCGGCGTATCCTGTCACGCAGGATATCGTCAGCGAATGCCTCCTCCCTCAGTCCACGCTCACGCCAAAAATCGGCGCATTCGCCGTTGGGAGAGCCAGAGCTAGTTTCTTCATTTTCGGCCATGTGATAATTTTACCATGAGCGAGGACGGGCGGGGAAAGTTTCTTCAGAACCAAAGATATCGCAAAGGGTTAACCGCCTAGGGTTGGGTCATGCTGGAAGCTGAAGATTCTTAGATCGACGGGTCAGCCATTCTAAGGCGTGCCGAAGTGGCCGCAAATCCATTTCCATGTTAAGCTAGAAAGATGATAGCAGCGGATGCAAGCCATGCGCGGTATTACCGCGCGCTTGGCAAGGGGCGCTTCGCCCCCGTTGCATCCCCAGACCAAGGAGAGCCTTCGCGCCCTCCTGTGGAACCTCCAGAGCAGGGGATTTCCCTCCCCATGCACCCTGGACCGGGCGGTGCCAATTCCGCGAAAGGCGGAATGGCACCAGCCCTTCAAGGGAGATTTCATTCTCCCTTGGAACCCATGACCGCTGTTTCGGCGGCGGCACCGACCAAGGGCTTTCATGCCCTTTGGAAACCAGATCAGGGTTAGCGACCCTGAACCCCGGCAGGCATTTCGGCCTGCATCGACCAAGGCGATCCTTGGAACCCTTCATTTCGGAGGGCGGGTGGCGAGAGGAAGTGACAAGCGGCAACGGACGCGCATTATCACGTTCCGGGTGTCCGACGAAGAACACGCACGTTATCAGGAACGGGCTTCACGCGCAGGCCTTGCCGTGGGCGCATTTGCCCGCGCCGCCGGACTGGAAGATGCCGGACCCCGCGCTCGCCGCCGCCGTCCCGTCGAGCATCAATCACTCGCCCAGCTCATGGCCGCCATGAACCGCGTCGGCAACAACCTCAACCAGATCGCCCGTAATACAAATCTCGGCATCGACATCGATGTGCCGGACTTGCGCGATGCGTTGCACCAATACCACGCGGTGATAGCCGCCATTTACGACGCCTTGGGCATGGAGCCGTCCGGTGATTATCAAGGGAAAAAGCCGCGCAGGCCCTAGCCAGCTTGCCCACCACCTTGGCCGCGCCGACACCAACGAGCGCGTCGAAATCCTGCAACTGGATTCCGCAGGTACGCCCGCCGAAGCGTTCCGCGACTGGCAAACCTACACCCTCGCCACCAAGGGCAGGCTTGGTCTCTACCATGCCAACATCGACCCTGACGCCAAATACCAGATGACCCCAGAGCAATGGACGCGGGCGGTGGACATCCTGGAGGAGGAACTTGGCCTCCAAGGCCAGCCCCGTGCCGTCGTCATGCACGAAAAGTATGGCCGCCAGCATATCCATATCGTCTGGTGCCGCGCCGACATGGACACCATGACCCTGCGCAGCGACAGCAAGAATTTCCTCGCCCACGAAAGGGCTAGCCTGCGCATGGAGCAGGAATTCGGGCACGAGCATGTGCCCGGCAAGCACGCCAAGCGCGACCGTGAAAACCAGCCGGAGTTCCCGCGCGCGGAGACCAGTCATGACGAATGGCAGCAGGCCGAACGCGGCGGGATCGGTCATCGCGAACGCAAGGCGCAAGTGACGGCACTGTTCAAAGCCAGCGATTCCGGCACGGCTTTCAAGGCGGCGCTCGAAGATGCGGGCTATGTGCTGGCGCGCGGCGACCGGCGCGATTTCGTGCTGCTGGATGCCGATGCCAAGGTGCATAGCCTTGGCCGCCAGCTTCTCGGCGTAAAGGCGAATGAGCTTCGCGCCTTCATGGCCGATATCAGCCCCGATGCTTTGCCCTCCGTCAAGGAGGCGAGGGAGGATATCAGGGCGCAATCACGCGCCGAGCCTGCGAAGGAGGCTGCTGCACCGCAGCCCGAGGAGGATACCACCCGCGCCGATGAACTGCGCCGTGCGTTTGCCGAGCGCTACGCACAGGAGCTGCAAGAGCAGCTGCAACGCCACAATGCCGAAGTGAGCGCGTTGCAAGAGGCCAGTCACGCCGCGACAGTCAAAGCCATTGAAGATTTCACCCGCGCACGGGCGACGCAGGGCAACGACTTGTCCGAGAATGCAGGAGCGTTCGGGCGCGCCTGGCGCTCGATCAAGGAAGCGGTCAACAGTGATGCCCGTCGCGAACGTCTGGCCGAGGAGGCGAAACGCAGGGAGGAAGCTGACAACGAGCGGGAAGCAAAAGCCCGCCTTCTGGTGGCAGGGCTGGAGGCACAGCACCGGCATGAAATGGACATGTTGATCCAGCGGCAAGCGCGGGAACGTGTCAACATGCAGGCCGATCACGCCCGAGACATGGCGCGGCGATTTCACGAGCTGGAACAGGCGAAAAAGAATGAGCAGGAGTATGAGCGCCGCCGTCAGGAAGCGCTCGACCGGCAGCGCGATGGGCCAGACCGCGCACGATGAGCGGCTCGCGTTTCGTGCAATCAAAACCGAGCCGCTTTATCCGACAGATTGCCAGCACCATCGGAACTGCGACACGGGAGATCGCGCCGCGCGCCGGACGGTGCGTATCGCGATTCATGCGTCAGGCTGCATCGCGGATACCCACCCTTATCTCGCGGTTCATGTCCGTGGCGCGACCGAAAAAGAAGTCGAAAGGCGGGAAGGGCAGCGGCAGCTTGCTTGGCTCGCTGTTCGTATCGCAAATGATCCCCCGAGCGGCCAGCACTGATGATGCCGAGGGCGGGACATCGCCATTTTTTATCCCAGAGAGAAACCGGCCAGCCAAGCCGCAGCGTGGCCGGTTGCGTCCACGGTTCCGCGCTCGGGATTTCCGCAAGCCTCCTAAGCCAAAATAGGTCGCCGATACCCCAGCGCCCGCCTTTGAAAGAAAATTACCGTGACCATGTGGCATGATAGCCGCCCGGGCTTGATTCACCTATGGTCGCGGCGTTCCGGTTGACGGGGAGATTCGATCGCCGGATTTTACAAATGAGGGGGGTGATTCTCGCCCTGTGAGAGCTTAGGAATGAGAGTGCGGGCGAATGAATGCCGTTGAAATCGAAGAAGCCGTTTCTGCGTTGGCCCAGCGCCCTTTCGACAGAATTGAGTTCCCCTTTCAATTCCTCGAAGCTTTCGGAAACAAGGCCGCGACCCTTAAGCGCTTGCGGGATGGCCATACTAACAGTTCCGATGTCGGCGGGGTGCTGCAACGCAATAACATTCACATTGCGGTCGCAGATCTGGGCAATGTCTCCCATACGCTTGCCGCGCTGAAAGAAAGCCCCGCCACAGGCAGGGCAAAGGCGCAATTTGTGTTCGCAACCGATGGTCAGGTTATCGAGGCCGAGGACATCGAGTCGGGCGAAACAGTCGCTTGCAGCTTTGCAGACTTCCCCGAGCACTTCGGGTTTTTCCTGTCGCTTGCCGGGATCAGCACCGTCAAGCAGGTGCGCGACAGCTCATTCGACATTCGCGCTACCAGCCGTCTCAACAAGCTTTATGTCGAGTTGCTGCGGGAAAACCGCGATTGGAGCACCGCCGAGCGCCGCCCCGATATGAACCACTTCATGGCTCGTCTAATCTTCTGCTTCTTCGCGGAAGACACCGACATCTTTAATGGTACCGGCCTGTTCACGTCGACGGTCGACCAGATGAGCGAGAAGGATGGGTCGAACACCCACGAGGTGATCGCTGAAATTTTCCGCGCCATGAATACCGCGATCAAGGATCGACAGGCATCCGGCATCCGCCCTTACGCCAATGTATTCCCCTATGTGAACGGTGGCCTGTTTTCAGGCAGCCTAGAGGTACCACGCTTCACCCGCATTGCCCGATCCTTCCTGTTTCAGATCGGCTCCCTAAAATGGACGCAGATCAACCCCGACATTTTCGGCTCGATGATTCAAGCCGTTGCCGACGACGAGGAGCGCGGCGCGCTCGGGATGCACTACACCAGTCGCCCGAATATCCTCAAAGTCCTTGATCCGCTGTTCCTAGATAGTCTGCGGCAGCAGCTGGAGGAAGCGGGCGACAATAGCCGCAAGCTGCTCAATCTGCGCAACCGGATGGCACGCATCCGCGTCTTTGACCCGGCCTGCGGCAGCGGCAATTTCCTTGTCATCGCTTACAAGGAAATGCGTGCAATCGAGGCTGAGATCAACAAAAGGCGCGGTGAGCAAGGGCGTGCGTCGGATATCCCGCTCACGAATTTTCGCGGGATCGAGTTGCGAGATTTCCCCGCCGAGGTGGCGCGCCTCGCGCTCATTATCGCCGAATTCCAGTGCGACACGCTCTATCGTGGGCAGAAGCTCGCCCTTGCGGAATTCTTACCGTTAAATGCAGAAAATTGGATCACCTGCGGCAATGCGCTGCGTCTAGATTGGTTGAGCATTTGCGAACCGACTGGCAAAAGCAAAAGCAAAATTTTTGGCGATGACCTATTTGGCGCGCCGCTGGATCAAGCGAAAGTCGATTTCGCCAATGAAGGAGGGGAAACTTACATCTGCGGAAACCCGCCGTTCTCGGGACGGCAAAAAAGAACTGCTGAGCAACGTGACGATCTTGCAGCTGTTTATGATGGTATTCTAAGTAAATATAAAAAGCTAGACTATGTAACTGGGTGGTATGTAAAAGCTGCTTTATATTGCGAATTAACAGGCAGCCGCTTTGTTTTCGTTTCGACTAACTCTGTTTGTCAGGGTGAGCACGTAAATATCTTCTGGCCAATAGTGATGAGCCGTGGCTTGGAGATATTTTTTGCCCATCAGCCGTTCAAGTGGAACAATCTGGCGAAGCATAATGCCGGTGTCACATGCGTGATCGTGGGCGTGCGTCAGGCGTCCAGCGAGGAAAAGCACATATTCAGTAATGATCAAAAAAGATTGGCAAAAAATATAAGCCCGTATCTGATAGATATGGATAACACGATAGTGGGCGCAGCACGAACTGCGATTAATGGTCTTTCAGAAATGAAGTTCGGCAATATGCCCTACGACAACGGATCGCTAATTCTATCAGCCCATGAAAAAGACGCACTGATTAAGGCGGATAGCCGTGTAGAAAAGCTAATTTACCCGCTGTATGGTGCTGAGGAGGTTATCAACGGAAAGCACAGATGGTGCCTTTGGATCGATGACGATGATCTCGAATTGGCGTTAGGTATTGACCAAATTAGAGGTCGAATTGAAGCCGTCAAGGCATCTAGATTACAAAGCACTGACAAAGCGGGCCGCGCTCTGGCCGAGCGACCGCACCAATTTCGAGAGCGTCATAGGGCCAGTCGCTGCGCCATCGTAGTCCCGGCTGTTTCATCGGAGGGGCGAAATATTCTCCCATGCGAACTGGTCAGTGAAAGAGCAATTATCACCAATCGATGCTTTCAGATTCTAGACTCAGATTTGCTGCCTCTTTCGATTATTACTTCTCGTCTCCACTATGTTTGGACGGACACAATTGGAGGTAAATTGGAGTCTCGATTTAATTACTCTAGCACGTTAGTCTATAACACATTTCCGTTGCCCATCCTAACTGACAAGAACAAGGATGATCTGACACGTTGCGCCGAGGACATTCTGTTGGCACGGGAGGCGCATTTCCCAGCCACCATCGCCGACCTCTACGATCCTGAGAACATGCCCGACGACTTGCGTGAAGCACATGAGCGCAACGATGAGGTGTTGGAACGTATCTATATCGGGCGACGGTTCAAAAACGATACCGAACGGCTTGAAAAGCTGTTCGGGCTTTACACCAAAATGACCGCAGGAGCGGGTGCAGCCAAAATACGGAAGGTAGGGACAAACGCGTGACCATCGACAGAAAGAACGTCCCATCCGTTTCGGTAACTTATGCCCGCAATGGCGCCTCCACCAAGTCTAACACCCTTGGTATGCGCGCGATGCAGGAGCGCGCCTATGAAAAGCGCGGCGAGCAATACCTGCTTATCAAATCGCCGCCAGCGTCGGGCAAGAGCCGCGCGCTCATGTTCATCGCGCTCGACAAGCTGACCAATCAAGGTCTGAAACAGGCCATCGTCGTCGTTCCCGAGAAATCCATCGGTTCCAGCTTTGCGGACGAGCCGCTGAGCAAATATGGGTTTTGGGCGGACTGGACAGTCGCACCGAAGTGGAATCTGTGCAACGCCCCCGGCGAGGACGGCGGCAAGGTCAACAGCGTCGGCAGTTTCCTCGCCAGTGACGACAAGGCGTTGGTTTGCACCCACGCCACATTCCGCTTCGCCGTTGAGCGTTTTGGGATCGAGGCCTTCGACGGTCGCCTGATCGCCGTTGACGAGTTCCACCACGTTTCGGCCAACCCCGACAACGTGCTTGGCAAGTACCTCGGCGACTTTATCGCCCGCGACAAGGTGCATATCGTGGCCATGACGGGCAGCTATTTCCGCGGCGATGCGGAGGCCGTGCTATCTCCGCACGACGAGTCCAAATTCGATACCGTCACCTACACCTATTACGAGCAGCTCAACGGCTACGAGTATCTGAAATCGCTAGACATCGGCTATTTCTTCTATTCGGGTACCTATACCGACGATATTCTCGCGGTGCTCGATCCTTCGCAGAAGACCATCATCCATATTCCCAACGTGAATGCGCGCGAGAGCACGAAGGACAAAATCAAAGAGGTGGAGCACATCATCGGCGAGCTAGGCGAGTGGGATGGCATCGATGCCGCCACTGGCTTTCAATTGGTGAAGACACCCCAAGGCCAAATGCTTCGCATAGCCGATCTTGTGGACGATGACCCGTCCAAACGTGACCGCGTGTCCGCTGCGCTCAAAGACCCCGCACAGAAAAACAACCGCGATCATGTCGACATCATCATCGCACTGGGCATGGCCAAGGAAGGCTTTGACTGGATTTGGTGCGAACACGCGCTGACCATCGGCTATCGCGCCAGCCTGACCGAGATCGTTCAAATCATTGGCCGCGCTACTCGTGACGCACCGGGCAAGACACGCGCACGATTCACCAACCTGATTGCCGAACCTGACGCCTCCGAGGCCGCCGTGACCGAGGCGGTTAACGACACCTTGAAGGCGATCGCTGCCAGTTTGCTCATGGAACAGGTGCTGGCACCGCGTTTCAACTTTACGCCGAAGAATCCGCAGAGCGGCCCGCAGCCTGGCTTCAACTATGGTGAAGAAGGCTACCAGCCGGACAAGTGCAATGTCGGTTTTAACGAACAGACTGGCCAGTTTGAGATCGAAATCAAAGGCCTTGCCGAACCCAAAAGCAAAGAGGCGGCGCGTATCTGCAAAGAGGATTTGAACGAGGTAATCGCGAGCTTCGTTCAGGACAAACCTTCTATTGAGCGCGGCCTGTTTGACGAGGAACTTGTGCCGGAAGAACTGACCCAGCTTCGCCTCGGCAAGATTATCAAGGACAAATATCCCGAACTGGATGAAGAGGATCAGGAGGCTGTGCGCCAGCATGCCATTGCCGCCCTCAACCTCACACAGCAGGCCGCGCGAATCGCCCTTGGCGATGACAAGCGCAATGGCGACAATGACGAGCCGAGCGCTAATACCGCCCTAATCGACGGTGTGCGCAAATTTGCGATGGACGTGCGCGAACTCGACATCGACCTGATTGACCGGATCAATCCATTCCAAGAGGCCTACGCCATCTTGGCCAAGACCATGAGTGAGGAGCGGCTGAAAGACGTGCAAGCAGCCATTTCGTCACGACGCACGAGCATGACGCCTGACGAAGCGAAGGAATACGCCGTGCGCGCGGCGCGTTTCATTAAGGAGCGCCAACGTCCCCCGTCCATCACAGCATCTGATGCCTTCGAGCGAAAACTGGCCGAAGGCGCTGCTGCCTTCATGCGTTTCAAGAAGGAGGGTCGCTATGACGGATGACCTCGATCTCGACGCGCTTGCCGATCAGCTTGCTGACTTTGCACCCACCGAGAAGAAGACAGGACGCGGCCCCCGCGAAGAACGGATTATCGCTGGGTTTGAGGAGATCCAGCGATTTGTCGATGTAAATGGTCATGCGCCCCAACATGGCGAGAGCCGTGACATTTTCGAGCGCATCTACGCCACTCGCCTGGATCGCTTGCGCGCCCAAGCGGATTGTCGCGCCCTCTTAGAGCCTATGGACAGGCAACGACTTCTTGTCGGCGGAGAACCTTCGCCCACCGTCACCGACAATGAAACCGATACCGATGCACTGTTGGCTGAGCTGGAAAACGCGATGGGTAGCCCGGACATTGCCGAGCTTCGTCACGTTCGCACGAATGCTGAGAAACGCGCCGCCGAGGAAATCGCTAGCCGTGAGAAATGCGAGGACTTTGACCAGTTCAAGCCTCTGATTGAGGAAGCAAAGCGCGAGCTGAAAGACGGTGTTCGCGCTACCCGTGTCATCGATAACAGCGAAAACAGTCTGAATGAAATCAAGCCTGGCGCATTCTTCGTCGTCGGAGGTCAATTCGCCTATGTAGCTGGCGAGAGCGAGGCCTTCACAACTGAGTATCAGCGCACGGATCGCCGCGTTCGTGTCATCTATGATAACGCGACGGAGGCCACTGTTCTGTCCCGATCATTCCAAAAATCGCTCTATCGCGATACGTCGGCGCGGCGGGTTTCCGATCCCGAGGCAGGACCATTGTTCGAGCACGCGGAGCAGCCGCCATTCGCAGGGGAGCGTGAGGACGAGGATTTGGCTAGCGGGACGATTTATGTCCTGCGTAGCAAGTCAGACCATCCTGTGGTCGCAGCAAACCGTGAGGTTCTTCACAAGATCGGGGTTACGGGCGGGGATGTTGCCCGCCGTATCGCCAATGCCAAGCTCGACGCGACATTTCTTTTGGCTGACGTGGAAGTCGTGGCCACATACACGCTCTACAACATCAATCGCACTAAACTGGAAAACCTGATCCACCGTATATTTGAGTCAGCACGGCTCGACATCGAAATCAAAGATCGCTTCGGCAATCCCGTTATCCCGCGAGAATGGTTCCTCGTTCCGCGCTTCGTCGTCGACGACGCTGTGGAACGTATCAAGGACGGGACGATCACCGATTACGTCTATGATCCGCAAACCGCCAACTTGGCTCTTCGTGAGCCTTGATGTGACTTGGAGGGGGCGGAGACATAATGACATCAGACGCTAGAATTCGCGCGGTTCTTTTAATCGTCTATCTGGCGATTCTTGTATTTGTACAAGCGCAATTTATCATCACCGGCCTTACTCTCGACAATAAGGCCATGTGGCTGGTCAGCGGCGTCGTTAGCCTTCTCTTTGGGAGCAGGCTCATCAATCCGCATTTTACGCCGCCCGCCGATTCACTGACCAACGCGGTTGCCGCATCGCTGGCGATCTTACCCGCCGTTCCAGTCATTACGAGCTGGACGCCCGATGCCTGGGTGCTTGGCTGTGCGGTCAGCCTGTTTGCGCTTGTGGCGGCAGTGTCGCTGCTTGTTTTGATTTTCCGCCCTTCGCCGGGTATAGAGCCGGGGCTGTTTTGGCGCTTTTGCGAGCGGGCAGTGAAGGGGCTTGGCAGTCCCAACATCATCTTCACCGCCCTTATAATCGTCGCGGTTTGGCTGTTTCACCGGGACCAGCCTATCGAGGTGTTCGCGATCCTGACTACGCTCGCGGTGATCGTCATCATCCGACCGCTGGAATCGATTGTCGATTACATTGCCGCACTTTGGAGCCAGCGACCGCCTCTGCGCCGCGAGGACGTCGTGGGAACAGTTGCCGCTCACCAGTCTCCAGGAATCGTGCTCGTCCGACAGGTCGAACCCAAGACCATTTCTCGTGGCACCCCAATGGTCGTCGCCGACCAGCATGGTCCAGAACAGCTTGGCGTTGCGTTAAACTATGTCGGACGCGACGAGGGCAATTTATTGCGCGTCCTAACGGCACCATTGCCGCAATCGCTCGCTTCCTACGCCAGCCAGCTTCCTGCCAAGTCGCAGGGCGCGTTGGCCGTGTCCATTGCTGTGCCACCTGAGGAGGCAGAGCAGATTCAGGCCCTGCAATGGATAGGTCGACTTTGCGGCATCGTGGATAGCGATACCAGCACAGAATACCTCCAGTTCGAGGTTATCAATGACACCGGCCTTGCAGAAGGGAGCTTGATTGAGGCCCGCATCGGCGATGAGCGCCGCGTGATCTATCAAGTTGTTGACGGGATCACCCGTGAGGAAGTGGTTCAGCAGAAAAATAAGTACGGCTACGCTCGCGCCAAAGCTCGCAAAATTGGCACATGGGATTCCAATGAGCAGAAGTTCTGTCCCGTTCCATGGCTGCCGCGCATCAACGCTCCCGTATTCATGCTTGAAAACGAGGACGTCGCGCCGGAAGGCGATTGCATCGGCTACTTCCCGTCAACACCCTACGGAATCCGCCTAAACCCGTCCGAATGCGTCACGCACAACACCGCTATACTTGGCATCCTTGGCGTCGGCAAAAGCTATTTGTCTATTGAACTTGTCGAGCGCATGATCGCGCAAGGCATCAAAGTTCTCTGCCTCGATTTGACAAACCAATACCAGCAGCTTTTGACCGATTTTATCGACGTGGCGCACGAGCAGATCAAACGCGACGAGCTTGTTGCCGCAGGACAAGGTGGTGTTGCCCATCAGAACCGAGAGCTTGGCGGCTCCCGCCGCGCGTTTAAATTGGCCGTGGTGCAGCAAATGCGCGAATTTTTGGCTGACGGCGATGACCACTATTTGCGTGTTTACAACCCGGCTCAATTCCGTGTGACCAAGCAGGTGTCCGGGATGTTTCAGGGCAACGCCGAGCTTGCGCACCTGACAGCCTCCGAGATCACCGCGATCTTCTCCGACGCCGCACTATTCGTTTGCCAGGAGAAAGGCATGACCGACACCGCTCGCCTTTGCCTTGTCTATGAAGAGGCCCACTCGCTCGTTCCCGAATGGAACTCCGTTGCTGCGGATGGCGACAAGCAGGCGACCGCGACGAGCGCCCGAGCCATCCTGCAAGGCCGTAAATATGGACTTGGCTGCCTTCTTATCACGCAGCGCACCGCTAACGTCACTAAGACGATCCTAAACCAATGTAACACGATCTTCGCCATGCGGACCTTCGACGACACTGGCAAGGATTTCCTCGGCAACTACATCGGCTCCGATTACGCCAACGTCCTACCATCACTCCAACCGCGACATGCCGTGGTGTACGGCAAGGCTTCATCCTGCGAAAACCCCGTCCTAATCCGCCTAAACGATCAAGACGCTTTCCGGCAGCGGTTTAGGCCAGCAAACCCGCCGCGCCAGCCGCAGCCTATTCCAGGTGAAGACGTGGCGGCTCCTGAAGGCGACGACATAGCAGTAATTGAAGATGGAGCCGCGCCCGAAGCCCAAGTTCACGAATAGAAGAGGGGGGCTTTGTCGCCATGGCTGCATTGTTCTCCGGGTCGGCGTCCGCTTGAACCATAACGGCCTCATGTGTGGATTCACTGGCTTGGCCAGGTCGGGCGTCAATCGCGGGCGCTTCCGCGACTGGCGTCTTGTGCAGCTTCCCCTGTCGGGTTCCCATCCGGTCAGCATGACCCCGCGACCTCTGGGCCGCGCCTTGTTCTCCACATCGGCCGCAACGGTTGCGGCTCATACAAGGAGAACAGACATGACAACGCAAACCATCAACAGCCCCGCCTTCATTCTTTATCGCGTCGATGGCGAAGGGCAGGCCGCAAACTGGACAAAAATCGGTGCAGCTTGGCCGAACCGCGACGGAAAAGGCTTCAACATCCGCTGCGAAGCCGTTCCCTTGCAGGGCAGGATCGTCATGCGCGCTTATGTCCCCAAGCCGGACGCCGCAGCGCCAAAGGCTCGGGCTTCCGCCAAGAAGGCCGGTGGGCGCTAAGCGCCCCCGGCTATCCGGCTGTCACGGTAAATTTGGCTTTCGTCTGCCAAAGCAGCTGATGCTATGCCGGTTTATGGATATGTATATATACTAAGTATGACTTAGTGTATGAGGTGAATTATAAACTGGACGATGGTTTAAGAATGTGCCACAATACTAAGTATGGCTAAGCGTTCTGACAGTAAGTTAAACCGGCTCCAGCAAGAACTCCCCGAGGGACTCTTGGCCGATGCGGCTTGGATGGAAGCGCACGGCTATTCGTCGGCGCTGCGCAGCCAGTATGTCAGCGCAGGCTGGCTCGACAGTCCGGCGCGGCGCGTCTATCGCCGCGCGCGCGCGCCGCTCACATGGCAGCAGGTCGTCATCTCGCTTCAAACCGTGCTGGATTTGCCGCTCACCGTCGGCGGACGCACGGCGCTCGAACAGCTGGGCTATGCCCATTATCTTTCAGCATCGGTGCGGGAGGTTCATCTCTATGGCGCGAAACGCCCGCCCACCTGGCTTGACAGCTTGCCGCTGGAGGTGGCCTTTTGCTGGCATAACAGCCTGCGGCTGTTCCCCGGCGATGCCGGTGTACAAGTCCAGCCAGCCCCTGTCATGGTCAGTGCCGCTGGCATGACCCTGCCCATACAGTATTCGAGCAAGGAACGCGCTGTTCTCGAATTGCTTGACGAACTGCCCGAGCATGAGAGTTTCCATCAGGCCGATGCGCTGATGGAGGGCATGAGTGACCTCAGCCCCAAGCGCCTGCAAACCCTTTTGGAAGCCTGCGCCAGCGTCAAGGTGAAGCGGCTGTTCTTGTTCTTCGCCGACCGCCACGCCCATGCGTGGCGCGCGCGGTTGGATGTCTCGCGGGTCGATCTCGGGGCAGGGAAGCGCGTCCTTGCGAAAGGCGGCAAGCTCGACACGCGCTACAATATCACCGTCCCCCCTGAATTTGCGGGGCATTGAAGTCATGGCGTTTTTGGACAGCTACCGGCAGCAGGTCGCCCTACTTATCCGCGTGATTCCTTTCGTCGCCGCAGAGAAGGTCTTTGCCCTCAAGGGCGGTACGGCGATCAACCTGTTCGTGCGCGACATGCCGCGCCTTTCGGTCGATATCGACCTTACCTATTTGCCGGTCGAGGACCGCACCGCGTCGCTGGCCGCCATCGACGCGGCCATGATGCGGATCAAGGAGCGGATCGAGAAGGGGATGCCCGACTCCCGGGTCAATGCTTCGCGCTCGGCGGATGAGAAAATCGTCACCAAGCTGATCGTGCGTGCAGGCGAGGTGCAGATCAAGATCGAGGTGACGCCGGTGTTACGCGGCACGGTGTACGAGCCGGTCGTTACCGGTGTCGTTGATGCCGTTGAAGACGCCTTTGGTTTTGCCGAAATGCAGGTGGTGTCATTCGCCGATCTTTATGCAGGGAAAATAGTGGCGGCGCTCGACCGCCAGCACCCCCGCGACCTGTTTGATGTGCGCGACCTGCTCGCCAATGAAGGCGTCACGGATGAGCTGCGCCGAGCTTTCCTGATCTATCTCGCCAGCCACAACCGCCCGATGGCAGAGGTGTTGGCACCGACCCGAAAGCCCCTGGCCGAGGAGTTTGAGCGCGGATTTGTCGGCATGACGCAAGAGCCGGTCACCATGGCCGAACTTGAAGCTGCGCGGGAGGCGATCATCGCCGCGATGGTCGCAGACATGCCGGAATCCCACCGCCAATTCCTGCTTGGCTTCAAGCGCGGGGAACCGGACTGGACGTTGCTAGGCGTGGAGGGCGCGCAGAACCTGCCCGCCGTCCTTTGGAAGCAGCGGAATCTCGACAAGCTGCCCGCCGACAGGCGGCGGGAACTGGCAGAGGCACTTGAAAAGGTGCTGTTCCCCTAGGAACAGCGACCCCGTTTTAAGCAACTGCATCAACCAACATGGCCGCGTCGGAATCGTCGCTGTCCTCCACATCCTCGCCTTCCTCTGGGACATTGCCGCTATAAGCGGCTTTGCCCATTGCCTGTTCGATCAGGCCGAGCAGCCGTTTTTGGCGATCCTCCATGAATGCCTCGAACTTGTCGGCGCGCAGCAGTGCGGGATCGATCAGGTGTGAGCGGAGATAGCTATCCAGCTTATCGGGCGCGATTGGTGGTGTGGAACTGTTGCCGTTTTCCAGCTTCGCCAGATATTCGCTGGGCGCGACCCCGCCGATGATCCTGTTCGTGCGATAGGACAGGGGCGTCTTGTTGATGATGGAATCGAATATGGCGGGCTTGATGCCTTGTGTCTTGCACCAGTCTTGCGGGAAGATGTGGTGGATATCGACGTTCTCACCGAAAAACACGGTGTGGTCGAATTTCTGACCCGACCGGAAATCCTGGGCACCCTCCTTCATAAGGAGGGCGTTCATGCCCTTATAGGCAGCAGACAAACGCATCCGCATGGTTTTCAGGCGGTCGAAGCGAAATATGGTCTCGCTGACGGTCGAAGGCTCCAGCCCGCCGCTGATCCAGCGCGGGACTTCAAGGAAATCTTTGGCGATACGGGTTTCGACCGTCGATCCATACAGCTCACCGAAAACCCCATTCCAATACCACTGCACCAGCTTGGCGCGGTTGGCTTCGTGCTCCCACGCGTCGCCGATGTCTGCGAGGATCGCCGCCAGCGGCACGATTTGGGACTGATACGGCAGGTCGAAAATGCGGTAGATGTGAAGCGTATGCAGGAATTTAGCCGCCTGCACGAAACCGCGCTCCACCTGTTTCTCATATTTTTTGTAGGCATCCAGCGGCAGATCGAGCAGCGCTTGCCTGTTCCCCGAGACTGCGGGCAGTTCCTTGCCGATCTTGCCAGCCTGTTCGGCGGCGCGTCGCCGGTCGCGCGTGTAAAACAGGGAAATCGCTTGCAAGAAATCCGTGTTGCCGACCCCGGCGAGGATACCGGCATTGGAATCCGCAGGACGCAAGGTATCCGCCAAGCGCTGATGGCGGCCTTTGACCCCCTCATCGCCATACCAGTCCTTGCGCAATTCGTGCCCATCGGCTGCATACATCGCCGTGACCAGCTCGAAGGCATCGAGGGCTTTGCCGCCCGTGTTGACCTTCTCGAAAACCACGCAGACGGCGGCTTTGGAGGTTGCGCGGTCGAGCGCGATCACAGGCACGCGGAACATCTTGAAGTTTTCCAGGACGTCTTTTTTGAAGGTGCGGAACTGTTCGCGGACGGCCTTGTGCTCTTCCCCTGACCAGTGATCGTTGAAGCCATCCTGCCACGTGTCCCAGTCGAAGACCTGATTGACCGGGAACATGAGCGCGCCATATTCCTTTTCTGGCGTTGAGAGATCGAGAGTGACTTCGCGACCGAAAGCCGTCCGTTCCTTGCGATCTTCCGGAACGCCAATTACCGCTTCCTCACGATCCGCCGTCTCGTCAATCGCCTTGGCGATATCGATGTAGAACCAGCGTTTTACCCGCTTGTTTTTGGGGGTGACGGTTTCGACGACCTTGCCGCGCAATGTCACTTGATAGAGCGAGGTCATGCGCTGCTGGCCGTCGAGCAGCAGCGACTGCGGCTCAGTCTGACGGGCTTCTGGCGGTGCGCCCTCGACAGGGCGCGGCTTGAAATTGACTGCGCCGCCTGTGTCCAGAGACATGAGCGCTCCAACAGGGAAAGCGCGCGAAATCGAGGCGATCAGGCTCTTGATACGGTCTTCGTCCCAGACCCAGCTGCGCTGGAAGTCCGGCAATTGGATGATGCCCCGGTGGCACTCATCGAGCAGCCGGTGAAGGTCGATCGGATTGGTCTGGAAGGTTGATCCCGCCATTTGCTTTTGCCCCCATATTATTTGCCCTGCCGCCGCCTTGATAGAGGCAGAATCGGAACCGTCATGTAACAGTATACTATGGTGCTGAAAGGCAATTTAAGTGCCAATTCCCGTTTGGCGTCCCCTGATGGTCGGGCTCTATCGCTGGCGCGACGGAACCCGTTTGGCGGTTTCCGCCCATGGGGGTAACGATCCCTGACGCGGGCGGGGCGTCCCGCCCCTTCAAGGCTGGGGCGCTGCCCCTTGCGCGCTGCGAAGCGCCTTCCGCCCAGCTTCCTCCGCTAAAGCTCCGTGCAGCCGGTTCCCCGCGAAGGCGCTTGCTCCGCTTGCCCCCCGCTGTTCGCCACGAGGCAGGGTTTCAGAACGCGACCTGAACCCCGAACCAAATGGAGAATAGAAATGGCAACAACCATCACCGCTACCGAACAACCCCGCATCTATGTGGCCTGCCTTGCCGCCTATAATAGTGGCCATCTGCATGGCGCTTGGATCAATGCCGCGCAGGAGCCTTGGGCGATTTATGACGCCGTGAGGATCATGCTGGCCGCTTCACCCGTCGAGGACGCGGAAGAGTGGGCGATCCATGATTATGAAGGCTTTGGCGGCATTCGTATCGAGGAATATGCCAGCTTTGACCGCGTCAGCGAATTGGCCGCTTTCATCGTGGAGCATGGCGAGATCGGCGCGGCTTTGCTCGATCATTACAGCTGCGATCTGGACGAGGCGCGGGAGGCGCTGACCGACCGCTATCTTGGCGCACATGCCAGCCTTGCCGACTATGTTCAGGAGTTGACCGAGGAAACCACGGCTATTCCGCATGCGCTCCGTTACTACGTCGATTATCAGGCCATGGCGCGTGATGCCGAAATGAATGGCGACCTGTTCACCGTCTCGACCGCTTGGGACGTTGTGCATGTCTTTGCGGGGTACTGACCATGGAGCAGCATCCCCAAACCCACCGATTTACATGGCGCGGTATCGAAATTGAGGCGCGCTATAGCCCCTCCAAATGGGGTGTGATCGCACACCTTGAAATCGAGAGCATCCAGCCGCCGCGCGCACCGCTGCCCGTTACGGAAACCGGATATAGATCGCACTTTCACCCGTGCGGCACGGTCGAAGCCAATGGTGGCGATGTCGTGGCGCAGGTGATTGCCTGGCTGGACGAGGCCGCCGCCACGCCGCCATGGCAGCGGTATGCCGAAAGCAGCCGACAGGGCGAATTGTTTTGAAGGAAAGGAAAAGGCCGCGCGCGTCATGCGCGGACTTTTTCCGCCCACGCCCCGGAACCCGCCCAGCAGCGGCTACGCCGTATCATCCAGCCGCGCCAACAATAGCCACAGCCAGACCTAACCTACTGAAAGCGAATGTGGCGGAGCCTTCCGTTTAGCACAGGGATTAGCACACAAGCGCAAAATCTCTTGAAAAACGCTGAAAATTCAGTATATTGATTTATCCACTGCCGGACTCAAAATCCGGTTCCGAAAGGAGTGTCGGTTCGATTCCGACCGCCCGCACCATCTTTGTTTGCGCGATGCCGCCCACCAACCCATCGCGCGGGTTCGACTTCGCTCCGCTCAGCCGTACCATCCCCAAGAAAGACCCGGCAGCACGAAGCCGCCGGGCCAAGGGGGACTTTTATCAGGTAAAAGCCTGGGGTCGCCGGGCTTCCCTAGCGCGAAAAGATGACAATTCCAGTTAATCGGCAGCGGTCCATCCATAATGGATCAAACAGCGGGCCAACATTCACCCAGCCGTATTTGTGAGCAGAGGCCCCCACAGCTTCACGTCATGAACAACTTTACGTCATGCCAGCGCAAGCTGGCATCTCGGCCGATAGGGGACGGCTTAGCCTCACGAGAACCCAGCCTTCGTTGGGATGACATAGACCTTTCCGAACTTCCTCCGCGTCTCCGCGCCTCCGAGTGGAAAAAACTAAACCCGCTGCCGCTGCGCCCCAAACCATGGCACCAGCCGCCTGATCGCTTCCTCCACCCTGTCCGTCGACACGGCAAAGCTGATGCGGATATGCCGGTGTCCATCCACCGGATCGAAATCGATCCCCGGCGCCGTCGCCACCCCGGTTTCCTCCAGCAACCGCTGGCAAAAGCCGAGGCTGTCATCCGTCAAATGCCCCACATCGGCATAGATGTAGAAGGCCCCATCCGGCGGTGCGATCTCCTTCAACCCCAGCGAAGGCAGCGCCGCCAGCAGCAACTCCCGGTTCCGCCGATAATTCGCGACATGCCCCTCAAGCTCGTCGAGGCAATCGAACGCCTTCAACCCCGCATGCTGGGCGAGGGAAGGGGGCGTCAGGAACAAATTCCCCATCCGCGCCCGCGCCGCCTCGACCAGCGCCTGCGGAAACACCACCCAACCAAGCCGCCACCCGGCCATGGAAAAATATTTCGAAAAGCTGTTCACGACCACCGTGTCGGGCGCGAACTCCAGCATCGAATGCGCCGCCTCGCCATAGGAGAGGCCGTGATAAATTTCGTCCGACACGATCCTGATTCCGCGCCGCACACAGACCTCCGCGATTCGCGCCATTTCGTCAGCAGGAATGATCGTACCGGTCGGATTGGCCGGACTCGCGATGATCACGCCATCGGGCGCAGGCTCCATTGCCTCCAGCGCAGCCGCGCTGATCTGGTATCGCTCGGCAGGCCCGCAATCCACCTCGACCGGCTCCAGATACATTGCCCGCATTGTATTGCGATACGCGACATAGCCCGGCCGCGCCGTCGCCACCCGTGCGCCCGGCGCGAACAGGCAACTGAGCGCCAGCACCAGCCCCGGCGAAGCGCCGCAAGTCAGCAATATCTGCTCTGCCTTCACCGCCACGTCATAGCGTTCGCGATACAGCAGCGCGATCCGCTCCTTCAGCGCCGGGCTTTCCCAATAGCCCATCGGATCACTGTCCAGCACCCGATGCGCCTCGGCAATCGCAGCGGTAGGCGCGCCGGTCGAAGGCTGGCCGAACTCCATATGCAGGATCGACCGCCCCTCGGCCTCCAGCCGATGCGCCTCCACCCCAATGGCGATGGCATGAAAAGGATCAATCTGCGCAATCATGCGCGCCTTACTCCGAAATCCAGACCTCGACCGACACGCCATGCTGGCACAGCGCCACCCGGATCGGCAGCTCCTCAACTGGCCCGCCAGCCAGCGCGCGGTCATAAACCGCCTTCTTCGCCGCGCCACCGATTTGCAGGAAGATATGCCGACTCTTCAGGATGGCCTTGGCGCTAAGCGACATGCGCTGATGCGGCGCGGCAGGCGGCGTCACGGCCAGCGTCAGCGCGCTCGTAGCCAGCCCCTCGGCCAGCTCCTTCGCCTCCGGGAACAGCGAAGCCGTATGCCCATCCTCGCCCATGCCGAGCAGCACGATGTCGAGCGGCCAAGGCAGCTCCGCCAGTGCCGCTTCACACGCAGCCTGCCCCGCATAGGCATCCGCAGCGTCATTCTTCATGCCCACAAACCGCGCCTTCGCCGCTGCGCCTTGCAACAGCGTCTCGCGAACCAGCCGCTCGTTGCTGTCCGCATGATCGGGTGCGACCCATCGCTCATCGACCAGCGTCACGACGACCTTGTCCCAATCCAATCCCGCCGCCGAAAGCGCCTCCAGCACCGGCCGAGGCGATCGTCCGCCTGACAGTGCGATCGTCGCCACCCCCCGCGCTGCGATCGCATCGCCCAGTACGAACTCGATCCGCCGCGCCATGTCGGCAGCCGCCAGACCGCCATCAACAAAAAGATGTTCAGTGGGCATCGCGATCGCCCCTTATGTCAGTCAGCTTGCGCTCCCACGCTAGCGCATGGGTGACGATCTGGTCCAGATCGGCATAGCGCGGCTGCCACGGAAATTCCGCCATGATCGCCCGATTGTCGGAGATCAGCGAGTCCGGATCGCCCGCGCGCCGCCCCTCCATCCGCCGTTCGATCTTGATGTTTGTCACCCGATCGACCGCATCCAGCACTTCCAGCACGGAAAAACCGCGCCCATAACCGCAATTCAGCAGATAATTCTGTTCGGGCCTGGCCATCAGGGCATCCAGCGCCAGCACATGCGCCGCCGCCAGATCGGTGACATGGATATAGTCGCGCACGCCCGTCCCGTCGGGCGTATCGAAATCGGTGCCGAACACCGACACAAATTCCCGCTTGCCCAGCGCCGCCTCGACCGCCACCTTGATCAAGTGCGTCGCGCCAGCCGTCGACTGACCCGTCCGCCCCTGCGGATCGGCACCCGCGACGTTGAAATATCGCAGCGCGCAGAAGTTCATCGGATGCGCCGCGCTGACGTCGCGCAGCATATATTCGGTCATCAGCTTGGACATGCCATAGGGATTGATCGGCCGCTGCGGCGTCGTCTCCTTGACGGGGCTTTCCTCCGGAATGCCATAGGTCGCGGCGGTGGAGGAAAAGATGAAATGCGGCACGCCCACTGTCACCGCACTCTCGATCAGATCGCGGGTCTTGGCGCTGTTGTTGTGATAATATTTGAGCGGGTTCTCGACCGATTCCGGCACCACGACGGACCCGGCGAAATGCATGATCGCCTTGACGTCATGATCGCGCAGAGCCTGCTGCACCAGTGGCTGGTCGGAGATATCGCCTTCGACAAAGGCCATATCGTCCGGCACCGCCCAACGAAAACCCGTCACCAGATTGTCGATCACGACGACGCCATAACCGGCATCGCGCAGCGCCAGCACCGCATGGCTTCCAATATAACCGGCACCACCCGTGACCAGAACCGTGGGCTTTTCGCTCATAAAAAGGACGTCTCCCGAAAATGTCGGGCGAGACCTAACGCACTGTCCGAACGATTGACAGTCTTCCGTGTTGCGCTGCGAGATCATCTGGACGAACGCCGCGACCGGGGGCACGGCTTACCCCCACCCAACCCCCGTTCGTCCTGAGCTTGTCGAAGGACTTTTCTTCTTAGAAAGAGAAGGCTTCGACAGGCTCAGCCCGAACGGGGGTGAGGACCTAAATCGCGAGCTTCAGCCTTCAAGCCGCAGCCTTCACCCCATCGTCATAAAAAGCCACCCCGCTCGCCGCCATATCCTGCAGCTGCACGGTCGGCGCAAAGCGATCCCCATGCCGCGCCGCCAACCGCTCCAGAACGGCCACCACATGGCCGATGCCGACCGTATCCATGTGGGAAAACGGCCCACCCGTCCAAGGCGCAAAGCCCCAGCCGAAAATCGCGCCCAAGTCGCCATCCTCCACCGTCTCCAGCACACCTTCCTCATAGCAGCGGGCGCATTCGATCAACTGCCGATAAAGCAGCCGTTCCTTCACCTCTTCCACATCAGGCTGCACCGCCGCGCGCGGAAACATGTCTTCCAGTCCTGGCCATAGATGCTTCTTGTCGCCCTCGGGATAATCATACCATCCCTTCGCGCTCTTGCGCCCAAGCCGCCCCAGCTCGACCATGCGCGCCATCACCGCGTCGGATGGCTGCGCTACATAGGCATCACCCAATTCCTTCTGCGCGGCGACCACGATCTTGTGGCCCAGCTCGATGGACACTTCGTCACCAACAGCCAAAGGCCCGACCGGCATGCCCAACTGCCGCCCGGCATTTTCGATGAGAGCCGGGTTGATCCCCTCGGCAACCATCTCCACGCCTTCCTGCACATAGGTGCCGAAACAGCGCGAGGTGTAGAAGCCGCGCGAGTCATTGACGACGATCGGCGTCTTCTTGATCTGGCTGACGAAATCCAGGGCCTTGGCGATCGCGGCGGGGCCGGTTTCCTTGCCAAGGATGATCTCGACCAGCGGCATCTTCTCGACGGGCGAAAAGAAGTGGATGCCGATGAAATTGGCGGGCTTGCTCCATGCCTTGGCCAGCTTGGTGATCGGCAGGGTCGATGTGTTGGACCCGAAGATCACATCGGCGCCGAGCACCTCCTCGACCTTCTTCGTCACCTCGGCCTTGATCGCCACATCCTCGAACACGGCTTCGATCACAAAGTCCGCTCCGGCGAGCGCCGCATAGTCGGTCGTCGGTGTGACGCGCGCCAACGTCTCCGCCATCTTCTCGGGCGTCATGCCCCGGCCCAGCCGCTTCTTCAGCACATCCTCGACATGCGCCTTGCCCTTTTCGGCATAGGCCAAGTCACGGTCGAACAGCATGACCTCAATGCCTGCCTGCGCAGCGACCGTGGCGATCCCCGCACCCATCATGCCCGCGCCCAGCATGGCGAGCTTCTTGGTCGCCGCCTTGGGCTGATCCTTCGGCCGTCGCGCGCCGCGTTCGGCGGCATTCTTGTTGACGAACAGGCTGCGGATCATGTTCGCCGCCTGCGGTTCCGCAGCGACCTTGGCGAAATATTTGCTCTCCACCCGTATCGCCCGATCAAACGGCAGCAGAGCGCCTTCATAGACCGCCGACAGCAGAGCCACCGGCGCATTCATGTTCCGCTGCGTCTGCTTCAAAGTCATCGGCACCGCGCCGACCATCGTCTGCACGAAGGCAGGGTTGAACGCGCCCGCACCGCCCGGAAACTTGAAGCCCTTTACATCCCACGGCTGCGCGCTGGCGGACGGATTGGCCTTCACCCACTCCTTGGCCTTCTCGACCGCCGTGCCCTGCGGCACGACTTCATCGACGGCTTTCAGCATCGCCGCTTCGGCTGGGCGGAACAGCTTGCCCTGCAACATATACATCAGCGCCGCCTGCACCCCGATGAGGCGCGGCAAGCGCTGTGACCCGCCGCCACCAGGGAAAAGGCCGATCAGGATTTCGGGCAGGCCAAGCTGCGTCTTGGGACTGTCGCCCACGACGCGCCGATGGCATGCCAGCGCCAGCTCGAACCCGCCGCCAACGCAAGTCCCCTCAATCGCGCACGCCACCGGCTTGCCGCATGTCTCCAGTCGCCGAAAGAGCTGATTGAGCACGAAAACCTGGTCGAAAATCTCGGCCGGGGCAGGGCGCTTCCCCGCGCCGCTCGCCAGCATCGACCCGAAATATTTAAGGTCCATGCCCGCCATGAATCCGCTGTCCTTGCCCGAAGCAATCACCGCGCCCTTGATCGCTTCTTCCGAACCGATGCGGACGATTGCCTCGTCCAGATCGGCCAGAAAGTCGGGACCGATGACATTCATCGACTGGCCCGGCACATCGATGGTCAGAGTAGCGATGCCGTCCGCATCGATGTCAAAATTGATGGTTTGCATAAAGCTACTGCCTCTCAACTCCGTTCGCCCTGAGCTTGTCGAAGGGCTTCACTTTTCTTCTCAAGGGGGAGGGGGGATCAAACCCGCTCGATAATAATCCCTGTCCCCATCCCCGCACCAACGCAAAGGTTCACCAGCGCCGTACCCTTGCCCGACCGCTCCAGCTCATCCAGCGCCGTGCCCAGCACCATCGCACCAGTCGCGCCCAGCGGATGGCCCATGGCAATCGCGCCGCCATTCACATTGATCCGGTCATGGTCGAGGTCCATCGCCTGCATGTAGCGCAGCACCACGCTCGCAAAGGCCTCGTTCAGCTCCCAAAGATCGATGTCATGGCTGCTCATCCCCGCCCGGTTAAGCAGCTTGCCCGCGACGAACTCCGGCCCCGTCAGCATGATCAGCGGCTCGGACCCGATCGATGCCATTGCCCTGATCCGGGCGCGGGGCTTCAAGCCATATTTATCGCCCATGTCCTTGTTGCCCACCAGTACAGCCGCCGCGCCATCGACGATGCCCGAACTGTTGCCCGCATGATGGACATGGTTCACCCGCTCCAGTTCAGGATATTTGAGCAGCGCGATCGCGTCGAAGCCCGGCATTTCCTCACCCAGCGCGGTAAAGCTCGGTTTCAGCGCAGCGAGCGACTGCATCGTCGCGTCGGGCCGCATATGCTCGTCATGGTCCAGCACCACGGAACCGATCACATCACGCACAGGAATGATCGATTTGGCAAAGCGTCCTTCGTCCCACGCTGCCTTCGCCCGCCGCTGGCTCTCCACCGCATAGGCGTCCGCATCGTCGCGGCTGATCCCGAACTTGGTCGCGATCACATCGGCGCCGATGCCCTGCGGCGCGAAATAGGTCTTGTAGGCGACCGCCGGGTCCATCGCGATCGCGCCGCCGTCAGATGACATCGGCACCCGGCTCATCGATTCGACGCCGCCGCCGATCGCTAGGCCCGCTTCGCCCGAATAGACCTTCGCCGCCGCCATGTTCACCGCTTCCAGTCCCGACGCGCAGAAACGGTTGATCTGCACCCCCGGCACCGTCTGCTCATAATCGGCGTTCAGCACGGCGGCGCGGGCGATGTCACCGCCCTGTTCGCCTATCGGTGTGACGCAACCAAGTATCACATCGTCCACGTCAGCCGTGTCGATGGCGTTGCGGTCCCGTACTGCCTGCAACACCTGTGTCGCCAGCTGGATAGGGGTGATTTCATGCAACGACCCGTCCGGCTTCCCTCGACCTCGGGGCGTCCTCACGGCATCGTAGATAAAGGCTTCCATCGCTCGGTCATTCCTCTCCGCTTGGCGTCCAGCGTGCCGCAAATGTATTTACGTTTACGTAAAGTGCAAGTCTATTCGCTTTAACATTGAACTGCTTTCCTTCCTTCCGCGTTTGACGCTCCAATCGTTTTCGGGTTCATGCATTTTCAGTGTCAGAGGCAGATTCTCCTCCAGCGCCATCGCCCTTCGCCATCCCCATCTTCCGCGCGGTATGGTTCGCCAGCCTCGCGTCCAATTTCGGCGGCCTCATCCAGTCGGTCGGCGCGGCATGGATGATGACCTCGCTATCGGGCTCCCCCATGCTCGTCGCGCTCGTGCCTGCGTCGACAACCCTGCCGATCATGCTGCTCTCGCTATGGGCGGGCGCGGTCGCGGACAATCTTGACCGTCGCCTCGTCATGCTCGCCTGCCAGCTGTCGATGCTCCTGGTATCGGCGTCGCTCGCGCTATTCGCTTGGGCAGGGCTGCTTACGCCCTGGTCGCTCCTTGCCTTCACCTTCCTCGTCGGCTGCGCCACCGCTATCAACGGCCCCGCCTGGCAAGCATCGGTCGGTGACATGGTCCCGCGTTCCCAACTGCCCAGCGCCGTCGCGCTCAACAGCATGGGCTTCAACCTCGCGCGCAGCGTCGGTCCCGCACTCGGCGGCATCATCGTCGCAGCGGCAGGCGCAGCCGCCGCCTTCCTCACCAATGCGCTGAGCTACATCGCCCTGACCATTGTGCTCCTCCGCTGGCAGCCGGAACGCGGGCCGAAGCTCCTGCCGCGCGAGCGCCTCGGCCTCGCGATGAGGGCAGGTGCGCGCTATGTCGCCATGTCGCCCAAGATTCAGCTTGTCCTGATGCGCGCAGGAGCTTTCGGCATCGGCGCGAGCGCGGTGTCCGCCCTCATGCCTCTAGTGGCGCGCGACCTGTTGAAGGGCGACGCCCTTACCTTCGGCATCCTGAGCGGCGCGTTCGGGATAGGCGCAGTCCTCGGCGCTCTGTCATCAGGCAGGCTCCGCCGCCGCTTTGCTATCGAAACCATCGTGCGCTCGGCCGCCCTTGCGCTGGCAATAGGCACCGCTATCACGGCTTCCACCGGCTGGCTGCTTGTGACCATAGCAGGGCTCCTGCTCTGCGGCGCAGGCTGGGTCATCGCGCTGTCGACCTTCAACGTCTCGGTCCAGATGTCCGCTCCCCGATGGGTGCTGGCGCGGGCTGTCGCCCTTTACCAGATGACGGCGTTTGGCGGCATGGCACTGGGCGCCTGGCTGTTCGGCTGGCTGGCGGAACATATGGGCGTGGTGACGTCGCTCCAGGTCGCCGCCGGGGTGCAGTTCGTGGCGGCGATGGTCGGCCTTTTCCTGCCGCTATCCCAGACCGGCGACGAAAATCTCGACCTCCTGAACCGCTGGCAGGAACCGCAGACCTCGGTGCCCATAGAACCACGTAGCGGACCAGTGGTCATCACCATCGAATATCGCATTCCGGCGGGTTCCGTCGTGCCGTTCCTCACCGCGATGAGCGAGCGCCGCCGCATCCGCCGCCGCGACGGCGCGCATGGCTGGTCGCTGCTCAGGGACTTGGCCGATCCCGAATTATGGGTCGAGCGTTATCACGTCTCCACGTGGCTGGACTATGTCCGCCACAACAGCCGCCGGACCATGGCGGATACCGCAAATTCCGACGCCCTTGCAGCGTTACACAGCGGATCTCATCCACCAGTCGTGCACCGCATGCTGGAAAGGCAGACCGGTTCGCTACCGATCGGCCGGATGCCCGATGTGCGGGAGATGGACGACCCGATGACCGACCCGACCCGGTCGAGCTGATCGGCTATCCCTGCGGCAGGTCGTCCGGCGTGTCGATATCGACCAACGAACTGCTCATCGCTTCGATCTGAAGCCCTCGGCTTAACAATGCCCTCGCGCCCTGATCACCGCGCAGGGTCAGCAACTCGGGAAAATGCTTTCGTCCGATGAAGGCGGGCGGCGAGGAGGAAAAGCCGTCCGTACTCGCCACCACCGACCGCACATCCTCCGCTGCCAGACATATCCGGTTATAATGCGACTGCTGCACATAGGGCATGTCGGCAAGGCAGATGAGAATGCCCCGACAGCGCCTGATCGGCATGACATGGTTCACGGCCAGCACGATACTGCTCGCCAGCCCCTCTTCAGGCTTGTCATTGACCAATATACTATAGCCACGCCTCTCCAGTTTCCGGTGGATGTCGGGAGCATCGGCGATGGGACGCGTCACCGCCACCAGTTCGGCGAAGGCGAGGGAGGCGACAGCTTCCAGTGTATGGGCAACGACCGGCTTGCCATTGAGGTCGGCCATCAGCTTATCGTCCTCGCCAAAGCGCGACGACGTCCCGGCGGCCAGCAGCACGGCGGCGATACGTTCAGTCCGCACGCCTCAGCCTTGATGCCATGGGTGGGGGAAGGGCGACAGGACGGCCATGCTTATCGGATCGGCTTCTTGTGATGCGCGTTGATGTGCCACCCGGCATGACCCCTGTCCATAGCATAGGAAAGGGGGCTGGCGTTCCGCAAACATAGCCGCCATATGCGCCCTGAACAAAGATAATGAGGAGTAGTGTCGGCCATGGACTATGATCCCGATGCCGAGGCTGTAGGCGAAGCGACAAAGGAAGCGGTGCCCGTCGATGTGGCAGATGCTATCCGTACGTTGATCCGCTGGTCGGGCGACAATCCGACGCGAGAAGGCCTGCTCGAAACGCCAGAACGCGTCGCGCGGGCGTGGCGCGAATATTGCCGTGGCTATGGCGACGATCCGGCCTATCATCTGTCGCGCATCTTCCACGAAGTGGGCGGCTATGACGATATCGTGCTGCTGAAGGACATACCGTTCCAGTCGCATTGCGAACATCATATGGCGCCGATCATCGGCCGCGCGCACATCGCCTATCTGCCCGGCAAATATGTGGTCGGCATTTCAAAGCTGGCGCGCGTTCTGCACGCCTTCGCCAACCGCCTTCAGGTTCAGGAGCGCCTGACCGCCGAAGTCGCCAACTGCATCTGGGAACATCTGAAGCCTCAGGGCGTGGCCGTCGTGATCGAAGCGACGCATGGTTGCATGACCGGGCGGGGCGTTCGCACACCCAATGTGCTCATGAAAACCAGTCGCATGCTCGGCGTATTCCGCGAGGACGAAAAAAGTCGCGAGGAAGTGCTGAAGCTCATCGAATCGTGAGCGGCGAGGAAACACCCGCTTACCGGCCCCTTGGCGGCGCGCGCGGGCAGGCCGAAGGACCGCTGCCGCTGGCGAACAAGCGTCTGGCGCTGATCACCGGCGGCCACAGGCGGCTGGGCGGCGTCATTGCCGCCGGGTTCGCGCGTGTCGGCTATTCGCTCGCCATTCACGGCAGCCATGATACCCGGCTGGACTCGGCGCTTGCCCTGACCCTCGATGAAAATGGCACGGAATGGGACGGCTTCACCGCCGACTTCTCTGATCCTGAAAGCGCCGAGGAACTGGTCGCCAAGGTCGCCGAACGCTTCGGTCGTCCGCCCGACATATTGGTGAACAGCGCCGCGATTTTCGGTCAGGACCGGCTGGACAATGTCTCCGCCGACGATCTTATGCGGCATTATGCCGTCAACTGCGCCGCGCCCGCGTTACTCACAAAATCGTTCGCAACCATACCGGCTGGGGTGGCGGATCGGTGCATCATCAATATCCTTGATCAGCGGATCGATCATCCGCACGCCGATCAGCTGGCCTATACCTTGTCGAAGTCGGCGCTGGCGGGCCTGACCCGCCTTTCCGCCGCCAGCCTCGCTCCACATATCCGGGTGAACGCAGTCGCGCCCGGTCTCACCATTGCCACGCCCGATTATGATGAGGCGCAGATGGAAAGGCTGCAATCGGCCATGCCGCTCGGCCGCTTGCCGCTGGCGGAGCAGATTGCGGAGGCGGTCCTCTATCTGGCGCAGGCGAGCGCCGTCACCGGGCAGACGCTTTATGTCGACGGTGGCGCACATATGCGCAGCTACGACCGCGACTTCATGCATATGGGAAGGTGATCGGCGGCGGTTGTTGCTGCCCCGCTGCACCACAGATTTGAAGGAAAATGACGATGAGCTTCGAAACGATTTTGGTCGAACAGCGCGAAGCGGTGACGCTGGTCACGCTGAACCGTCCGCAGGCGCTGAACGCACTCAACACGCAAGTTCTGGCGGACCTCAGCGCCGCTTTCGCGGCCTATGACGCTGATCCCTCGCAACTGTGTCTCGTGCTGACGGGTAGCGAAAAAGCCTTCGCCGCAGGCGCGGACATCAAGGAGATGGTCAGCAAGGAAGCCGCCGACTTCTTCCTGGAGGACTTCTTCTCCGGCTGGCAAAAACATGTGGTAGCGACGCGCAAGCCGTGGATCGCCGCTGTCGCGGGCTTCGCGCTGGGCGGCGGTTGCGAACTGGCCATGATGGCCGACTTCATCATCGCGGCGGACACGGCCAAATTCGGTCAGCCGGAAATCAAGCTAGGCGTCGCGCCAGGCATGGGCGGGTCGCAGCGCCTGACCAAGGCGGTCGGCAAGGCGAAGGCGATGGAAATGTGCCTCACCGGCCGCATGATGGGCGCGGAGGAAGCCGAGCGTTCGGGCCTCGTGTCGCGCATCGTACCGGCGGCGGAGCTGCTGGATGACGCGCTCAAGACCGCTGCGGCGATCGCTGCCATGCCGCCCATGGCGACCATGGTGAACAAGGAAATGGTGAACCTCGCCTTCGAAACCATGCTGGAGCAGGGGCTGATTACCGAAAGGCGTCTGTTCCAGCTGCTCACCGCCACGGAAGATCGGGTAGAGGGCATGACCGCCTTCGTTGAGAAGCGCCCGGGCGTGTGGAAGGGCCGCTAACCGGCGCGAAAAAATATCCACACTTATCCACAGCTTTAGACAGGGGCTGTCGCTGAACCGTCAGATTCCGCTTTGAACGACTCACATTTGGTGAGACCTTCGGCTTATCGAAACGAAAGAAGAAACGGAGAAATCCGGATCATCAAATCGGCGATCATATCAAAGATTTGACTGACGTTTCGGTCATCGGGCTGAAATTGGAACTGCAAGGTTCGAATGGAAACTGATGGTCTTCTAAAGACCCTGTCATGCACGCGCGAAAGCGAACGTCGGACGTGGAATTTTGAAGACAGCTGCGGAATATGGCGAATAGCCGGACAGCCGGAGCAGACACGATGCCAAACCTTCTCGGTAGAAGCATCGCGCGCCGAGTCCGATGATCGCATCTTGAAAGGGAAGCGGATCCGGGACACGACGGAAGTGGGGACCGACAGCGATGTCGGCCCCCATTTTGCTTTTGGGCCGCCCTGCGCCGGTCCATATTATCCTAAAGTCTATGTCTCTTTATTGCCAATCCATCGGCGCGGCTCTTCTGTACTCTATGAGAAGGATAGAGAAGGATCGCATCATGGATGACCAGCTGAATTCGTCGGTAACGGAGGACAGACGCAATTTTCTGAAGACCTGCGGCAGGTTTGCGGCAACGGTCCCGCCCGCCATGACCATCCTTTTATCCACTTCACTAAGCTCCGAAGCCATCGCCGCATCCAGCGGCGGTGGGGGCGGAGGCGACCGAGGCCCCAGGGACAGCGGCCCCAAGCCCGGCCCCGATTCCACGCCCAAATATGGCTCACTCGACACTGGGATAAAGACAGTGGAAGTGCGGCGGGATAAACCGGAAAATAAAAAGGGCGGTTTCTAAAACCGCTGCCTCGCAAGAGCGATGGTGCCGGCTAGAGGGTTCGAACCCCTGACCCCCTGATTACAAATCAGGTGCTCTACCAACTGAGCTAAGCCGGCACGTCGTTTGGACGGAAAAGCGCCTTACTATCAGATGACACCGAACGTCCAGCCCTCCGTTGCGGCAATATGCGGATTGAGCGCGGGTGGGGTCCAGAGGCTCGGCCTTGGCGCGACGTTGCGCATCCACGCGGCGGTGACGATCGCGTCCGCGCCATGATCATCCGGCGGCAATCCCTCATAGGGCTGGGAGCCGAGCGCGGATAGCGCATCGTCCAAAGCGCCCAGGTTCCGCATCTTTGTCCGCCCCTTGGGTCGGCCCGCCGCCCTCGCCGCGATGCTGGTATAAATCTCCACCACCAGTGACCCGCCGCGTGGAGCGGGGTCGAATGGCCAGACGGGAACATGATCCCGCACATGATGGAGCAGGCGCATCCCCGCAAAGCTCGCCTTCGCCACCTGAGCCGCGCCGATCGCGTCATAGACGGTGGACGGCTTACCTCCACCGCCCGCATTATAATGCGCTTCGCACACCCGGTTGTGCATGAAGTCGGCTTTCACTCCGTCCGCCTTGCCGAAGTAGAAATGGCGGCGGTGCGTGATATGCAGCAGACTGCCCGCACCCAGATCGGGATCATCGCACACGCTATCGACATAAGCCCAGAAGTCAGGCCCCGTCACCGGCACCTCATCACCCGGCAGATACGCCCGTCGCGTCACGAAGGGCGGCGCAAAGCTGAAATCGAACCCAAACAGTGTCGGCGCCTCCGCAGCCGCGGCGACCAACCACTCCGCCACCGCCGAACGCGACCAGACACTGCCGTCTTTCGGATGGATAAGCCGGGGAACTGCATCACCACGCTCGCACAGCGCGACTGCTATCCCCTTATGCCGCACACCCTTCGCGCCCGACCAGTCGATCGCGGCATAGCGGGTAAAGCGAGGCGTCATTCGCCTCCGCCGCGCTCGGCCCGCAGCTTGTCCCAATAAGCCATGCGCTCGGCTATGCGCGCCTCGAACCCGCGATCGGTCGGGGCAAAGAAAGTCTGAGCCTCCATCTCTTCGGGCCAATAATTGTCGCCCGAAAAGCCCTCAGCGCTGTTATGATCATATTGATAGCCCTTGCCATAGCCGATGGTCTTCATCAGCCGGGTAGGGGCGTTCAGGATATTCTTCGGCGGCATCAGCGATCCGGTATCCCGCGCCGATTTCCACGCCGCCTTCATCGCCGCATAGGCCGCGTTCGATTTGGGCGCCGTCGCGCAATAAAGGCAAGCCTGCACTATCGCCAGCTCCCCCTCGGGGCTTCCGAGAAAGTCATAGCTGTCCTTGGCCGCAAGGCACTGCACCAACGCCTGCGGGTCGGCGAGCCCAATATCCTCACTCGCAAAGCGCACCAGCCGACGTAGTACGTAAAGCGGCTGCTCCCCCGCCGTCAGCATCCGCGCCAGATAATAGAGCGCCGCCTGTGGGTCCGATCCGCGCAACGCCTTATGCAGCGCCGAGATCAGATTGTAATGCCCCTCCCGGTCCTTGTCATAGACCGCCACGCGCCGGTGCAGCAGCGCCGACAGCCCAGCCGGGTCAAGCGGCTCACCAATATCGATCGAATACAGCGTCTCGACCTGATTGAGCAGGAACCGCCCATCACCATCCGCACTCGCCAGCAAGGCGTCTCGCGCCGCCGCCGTCAGCGGCAAAGGCCGCTGCGTGATCGCCTCCGCCCGGTCCAGCAACAGCTCGAGCGCGGCGGCATCCAGCCGATGCAGGATCAACACCTGCGCCCGTGACATCAACGCCGCATTCAATTCGAAACTGGGATTCTCCGTGGTCGCCCCCACCAGAGTCACGGTCCCATCCTCGACAAAGGGCAGGAAACTGTCCTGCTGCGCCCGGTTGAACCGATGAATCTCATCCACGAACAGCAGCGTCTTGTCCCCACGCCGGGCATGCTCCTTGGCCGCCGCAAAGACCTTCTTGAGGTCGGCGACGCCCGAAAACACCGCAGAGATCGGCTCGAACCGCATATCCACCGCGTCGGCCAGCAGCCGCGCGATCGTCGTCTTGCCCGTACCCGGAGGCCCCCACAGGATGATGGACGAAAGCCGCCCAGCCGCCACCATCCGCCCGATCGCGCCTTCCGGCCCGGTCAGATGCTCCTGCCCCACGACATCGGCCAAAGTACGCGGCCGCAGGCGGTCGGCCAGCGGCGCATTTTCCCCGGCCTCACCGGACTCGTTCACGGCATCGGAAGCAAAAAGATCGACCATCGCTCCGATATAGGCAAAGTGTGCAGTTTAAGGAACCGGGCTGGAGCGCAGCCGCGCGCCCTGTGCCCGCTGGCGGATCACCCGGATATAGGTATCGACCAGCGCCTGGTTCACCTGATCCCATCCATATCGCTCCGCCTCCGCCATGGCGGCAGCCCCGGCATCGGCCCGCGCATGAGGATCGGTGCAATAGCTCGCCAACGCATCGGCAAAGGCCCCGATCGCCCCCGGACGGATCAGGCGGCCCGTCACGCCCTCGGTGACAAGGCTCTCACTACCCGTCGCCCGCGCCGCCACCGTGGGAAGCGCACAAGCCATCGCCTCCAGCGTCACATTGCCGAACGTCTCGGTGATCGAGGGATTGAACAGCATATCCATGCTGGCGACCGCGCGGCCCAACTCATCACCCTTCTGGAACCCGGTGAAAACAGCGTCCGGCAGCCGGTTCTGAAACCACTCCCGCGCGGGGCCTTCGCCGATGATCAGCACCTTGTGCCGCACATCGCGCATCTTCAACTGGTCGATCGCATCGGAAAAGACGTCCAGCCCCTTTTCCATCACCAGACGGCCGATGAAGCCGATCACCGGCTCATCATTCTCTATTCCCAGCGACTGCCGCCACGCCATGTCGCGACGTCCCGGATTGAAGATGTCCCGGTCGATTCCCCGCGTCCAAATGCCGACATCATAGCTCATCCGCTGTTCGCGCAGCAGCTGCGCCATGGACTCCGAAGGCGCGACTATAGCATCGCAGCGCCGGTAAAATCGCCGCAGCATTGATTCGATGACAGGCTCCAGAAAGGCCAGCCCATAATAGCGCGGATAGGTTTCAAACCGCGTATGGACCGAAGCCACCGCCGGAAGCCCGCTGTTCCTCGCCCATGTCACCGCCCGGTGCCCCAATGGATCAGGACTCGACACATGGACCAGATTAGGCCGAAACCGCTTCAGGTCGCGCCGAACATGCCCCGACATGCGATAGGGCACGCGATATTCCTTCCGCCCCGGTATTGCCAAGGATGGCGCGCTCACCAGATCGCCGGTCGGCTCGAACGCGGGCGTCGCGACCGTCGGCGAATAGACGCGCACAGCCGCGCCCTGACGCAGCAAATAGCCCACAAAGCGGTTGAGCGCCTGGTTCGCGCCATCGCGCACATAATTGTAATTGCCGCTGAAGAGCGCGACGCGAAGGCCAGTAACGTCCATCTGCCGCCCCTTAACCCAGCCAAATGAAAAACCCAAGGGAACCGCATCCGCAACCGGGATTTTTGTGGCCATGACCATATCGAAACGCCGCCATGATGTTGCGGCAGGAGAAGGATGAAGATGTCCGAAGCTTTCCGCAGGGGGATGCGCGTTAAGTGGAACTGGGGGCAGGGCGTAGGCCGTGGGCGCGTGGCCGAACGGTTCGACAGCCATGTGGAAAAGACGATCGAGGGCGCACTGATCCGCCGCAATGGAACGGCAAAGAACCCCGCCTATCTCGTCCAAACCGACAGCGGCAGCGAAGTATTGAAACTGGCGTCGGAACTAAGCCGCGCCTGACCCCCTCTCGCCAATTTTCCGCGCCGCTGCCATAGGGGCGGAATGGCTGAGCATCTTACCATCGAGGCGTTGCTGACCGGCACGCCCATGCCCTTTCGCGACGGTGACTATAGCGCCATCGCGAAACGGCCAATGGATGGCGTCGTCCGGATCGGATGGCAGGGGTTTGAAGGGGACGCCGTTGCCGACCCTATCCATCATGGCGGGTGGGACAAGGCGATCCACCTCTACCCCCAGGACCATTATAATTGGTGGCGCGAACGCAAGCCCGACCATCCGCTACTTCAGTCCCCCGGCGCTTTCGGTGAAAACATTGCCTCGCTGGGCATGACGGAGGAGGAAATCTGCCTCGGCGACCGCTTCTCGCTCGGCAGCGCGCTGGTAGAGGTCAGCCATGGACGCCAACCCTGCTGGAAGCTCGACCACCGCTTCGGCTCACGCGACATACTGGCCACCATCGTGAAGACCGGCCGCGCAGGTCTCTATTTCCGCGTGCTGCGCGAAGGGGAGGCGGAAGCGAAAGGGCGCATGGAACTGCTCGACCGTCCGTTGCCTGAATGGCCCATCGCACGGGTCTTTCGCCTGCTGATCGGCGGGCGGCACAAGGTTGAACCCGACGCTGTCCGGGCGCTGGCGGGCATGCCCGTCCTGGCGGAGGTTTGGCGCGACCGCGCGCGTAAGTTGGTGGAATAGCGGGCAGCGCCGCAAATCTCGGCCAAGCCATCTGGTATGCCGCTTGGGCCTTCCCTATAGCTGACCCATGGCATCGACCCAAAAGCAGAAGAAACCCGAAAAAGTCCGGCCCGCCGGCTTCCCCACTCGCGATCAGGTGATGGAATTCGTCACCTCCTCCGATCAGCCCGCAGGCAAGCGGGAAATCGCAAAAGCCTTCGGCCTCAAGGGGCAGGAAAAGATCGCGCTGAAAGCGTTGCTGAAGGACATGGCCGACGAAGGGCTGCTGGACATCGGCCCCGCGCGCGCCTTCCACAAAATGGGCGGCGTGCCAAAGGTCACCGTCCTGCGCATCGTCGATGTCGACGGCACCACCCTCATCGCCACGCCCGAGCGCTGGGAAGCCGAAGGCCAGCCCGCGCCGCGCCTCCGTGTAATGGAACGCGGCAAAAGGGGCGCGCTGACCATCGGCGACCGCATCCTCGCCCGCACGGAAGAGGCCGGGCGCGGCTGGGTTGCCCACCCGATGAAGAAGCTCGCCAAGGCGACCGAGGAACTGCTTGGCGTGGTGGAAGCGGGGGAGGGCGGCAAGCTGTGGCTGCGCCCCGTCGACAAGCGCATCCGCAAGGACACGCCGATCAGCGACGCAGGCAACGCCAGTCCCGGCGATCTCGTTCTGGCCGAACCCGTAGGCCGCCCGCCGCGCATCAGCGCGCGCGTAACCGACATATTGGGCGATCCCTTCGCGCCCCGCAGCTTCAGCCTCATCGCGATCCACAAATATGGCATTCCGCACGTCTTCCCTGAAAAGGTAGAGGATGAGGCTGTCGCCGCTTCGAACATCGCCCTGAATGAGGACAAGCGCGAGGATTTGCGCCACCTGCCCATCGTCGCGATAGACCCCGTCGATGCACGCGACCATGACGACGCCGTCTGGGCCGCACCGGACGAAGACCCCGCCAACCCCGGCGGCTATCGCGTCATCGTCGCCATCGCCGACGTCAGCTACTATGTCCGCCCCGGTAGCGCGCTCGACAAGGAAGCCCGCAAGCGCGGCAACAGCGTCTATTTCCCCGACCTCGTCGTCCCCATGCTGCCGCACCAGCTGTCCTCGGACATGTGCTCGCTACGCGCCGGACAGGACCGCGCAGCCATGGCCTGCCACCTCACCATCGACGCATCCGGCAAGGTCACCAATTGGCATTTCGCCCGCGCCATAATCCGCGTCGTCGCCGTCCTGGCCTATGAAGACGCCCAAGCGGCTATAGACGGCACATCTCCCCTCCCGCAGGCGGGAGGGGCCGGGGGTGGGCAAGGCGACACCTCACCAAATCAGCCCGACCTCCTGGAAGCCGCCCTAAAACCCCTCTGGTCCTGCTGGAAACTCCTACGCAAAGCCCGCGACAAGCGCGACCCGCTAGCCCTCGACCTCCCCGAACGCCGCGTCGTCCTCGATGAAAATGGCAAGATCGTCAGCGTCGCCGTCCGCGAACGGCTCGACGCGCATATGCTGATCGAAGATTATATGATCGCCGCCAACGTCGCCGCCGCCAAGGCGCTGGAAGGCAAGAAGGCCCCCGTCATGTATCGCGTCCACGAACCGCCCAGTCGTGACAAGCTGGTTGCGCTCAAGGAATATCTCGCGACCTTCGACATCGACTTCGCGCTGGGGCAGGTCATCAAGCCCTCAACCTTCAACCGCCTGATCGACCGCATCGGCGAGGCGGAGGAAAAGCCCCAGATCATGGAGCAAATCCTGCGCAGCCAGACCCAGGCCTATTACAGCCCCGCGAATATGGGCCATTTCGGCCTCGCGCTTGGCTCCTATGCGCATTTCACCTCGCCCATCCGCCGCTACGCCGACTTGCTGGTCCACCGCGCGCTCGTCGGCGGCTACAAGCTCGAACTCCCCGCGCCCAAGGGTGGCGTGCTGCCGGACCGCACCTCGCTCAGCGCCGACGATCATGAAAATATGGGCCGCGTCGGCGAGATGATCAGCCAGCATGAACGCCGCGCGATGGAGGCGGAGCGGGAGACGATCGACCGCTATGTCGCTGCCTTTCTCGCCGCTCATGTCGGCGAAATGGTCAACGCACGCATCACGGGCGTGCAGAATTTCGGCTTCTTCGCGACCGTCGAGGGGCTTGGCGGCGATGGCCTCGTCCCGGTGTCCACTATGGGCGACGAACGCTTCTTCTTCGACGAAGCAGGCCGCGCGCTGGAAGGCGTGGAGAGCGGCGACCGCTACACTGTCGGCCAGCATCTCCAGCTACGCCTTGCCGAAGCCGACCCGATCAACGGCTCCCTCCGCTTCGAACTCCCCGACGCCCCGCCGCAACGCCCCAGCTTCAAGAAGGACAGGACACGTCCCGGCGCGAAACGCGGCCGCCCCGCAAACATCCGGCACATGGGCGCAAAACGCGGCAAGCACCGCCGCTGAGACTTATTCCAATCCCTCTTCTGCGCACCACCTAACCCCGTTCGCCCTGAGCCTGTCGAAGGGCTTTCCTTTCTAAAAAGAAGTAGAACCGTTGGCTATCGCCGCCCTTCGGGTCGACAGGCTCAGGGCGAACGGAAATAGGAGGCGGTGCCAATCTCTAAAGCATAAACTTTAACTCAGCCGATCGATCGCCTCCGCACTCAACCCGCCCGGAATGACCATGATAGGGCAGGGCAACTTCCCCGCGTCCGCCCCCGCAAAGTGCGACACCAGCGCGCCCGGATGCCCGCTCGCCGCCGCCCCCAGCACCAATGCCGCGACATCGGGCATCTCATCCAGCGTCTCGCGCACCAGCGCCACCGCGTCACCCTGTCGCACGGTAATGCTCGGGCGAATACCGGACTCCTCGGTCAGCGTACCCGCCGCGCTGGTAACGAGCGCCTCGGCCCGCTGCCGCGCTTCATCCTCCATCGTCGCCTGTACCCCGCCCCACTGCACGAACTCGGCGGGCGGCACGAGCGCGAGGATGCGGATAGACCCCGCCGTCTTCGCCGCGCGCCGGGCCGCGAAACGCAGCGCCGTCTCCGCCTCCGGCGATTCGTCCACTACAACCAGATAAGTCCGCATAGCTGCCGCACCCCACGCCAAAATGGGCAGCTCGGTCTCCCGCTGCCTTCCTGTCTGAACCCATCTGGTAAATTATGAACCAGTCTGGTGAAATGTGGCGGATTATCGCCCAAGGCGCAAGGCGCACCCTTGACCCTCCCGCCCAAAGGGTCAAAACGGCTTCCAACGCTTACCCGCTCGCCCGGGAAAAGAAGAGAGGCCTTCACGCATGAGCAAGAAAATCCAGATGCCCGCCTTGTCTCCCACGATGGAAGAGGGGACGCTGGCTAAATGGCTGGTGAAGGAAGGCGACACCGTGTCGTCGGGCGATCTGCTCGCTGAGATCGAAACCGACAAGGCGACAATGGAATTTGAAGCCGTGGACGAGGGTAAGATCGCCAAGATCCTGGTCTCCGAAGGTTCCGAAGGCGTGAAGGTAGGCACGGTCATCGCTATCATCGCCGAAGAAGGCGAAGACCTCGCCCAGGCAGCCGAAGGCGACTCCGCTCCCGCCCCCAAACCAGCCGCCGCCGCGCCAAAGGCCGACCCCGTGCCCGCCAAGGCAGAAGCTCCCGCCCCCAAGGCGGAGACTGCACCCCAGTCCGGCGACCGCGTAAAGGCCAGCCCCCTGGCGCGCCGCATCGCCGAGGAAAAGGGCCTCGACCTCTCCAGCCTCACCGGCACCGGCCCCAACGGCCGCATCGTGAAGGCCGATCTGGAAGGCGCTTCGGCCAAGGCTCCCACCGCCGCCCCGGCTCCCACCGCCGCAGCCCCGGCCCCTGCACCGGCCGCAGCCGCGCAGGACTTCGGCATCCCGCACGAAGTCATCAAGCTCAGCGGCATGCGCAAGACCATCGCCCGCCGCCTCACCGAATCCAAGCAGCAGGTCCCGCACATCTACCTCACCGTCGATATTCAGCTCGACAAGCTGCTGAAGCTGCGCGGCGAACTCAACGCCGGTCTCGCCAGCCGCAATGTCAAGCTGTCCGTCAACGACCTCCTCATCAAGGCGCTTGGCGTCGCGCTCATCCAGGTGCCCGAATGCAACGTCCAGTTCGCAGGCGACCAGATGCTACAATTCAGCCGCGCCGACATCAGCGTTGCGGTATCGATCCCCGGTGGCCTCATCACCCCGATCGTGACCGGCGCGGACAGCAAGGGCGTCGCCGCCATCTCGAACGAGATGAAGGATCTCGCCACCCGCGCCAAGGACGGCAAGCTCAAGCCGGAAGAATATCAGGGCGGCACCGCCTCGCTGTCCAACATGGGCATGTTCGGCATCAAGCAGTTCGAAGCCGTCATCAACCCGCCCCAGGCCATGATCATGGCGATCGGCGCAGGCGAAAAGCGGCCCTTCGTCGTCGATGACTCGCTCCAGATCGCGACCGTCATGTCCGCCACTGGCAGCTTCGACCACCGCGCCATCGACGGCTCGGACGGTGCGCGCTTGATGAAGGTGTTCCGCGAACTGATCGAAAACCCCCTCGGCATGCTCGCCTGATGCGCGCCGCCGACGAGCCGCCGCCGGAGGAAAGCCCGGCGGTACGCGTCATCGCCATGCCCGCCGACACCAATCCCTATGGGGATATTTTCGGCGGCTGGCTGATGAGCCTCATGGACTCGGCAGCAGGCTCCGTCGCCGCGCGCCACAGCAAGGGCCGCGCCGTGACCATCGCCGTCGAAGGCATGACCTTCCTCCGCCCGGTAGTCGTCGGCGACGAAGTTTCGGTCTTCGCCAAGCTCGCTTCGGTCGGCCGCACGTCGATGAAGATCGATGTCGAAGCATGGCGCCGTACCCGCCACGACGACCGATCCTACCGCGTGACCCGCGCCACCTTCACCTTCGTGGCGATCGGAGAGGATCGCCAGCCCCGCACCGTCCCGCCCATGACGGCGGCTTCAGACAAGAGAGACTGAAATCCATGGCTGAAAATTACGACGTCATCGTTCTGGGCTCCGGCCCCGGCGGCTATGTCGCCGCGATCCGCGCGGCGCAGCTGGGCCTCAAGACCGCCATTGTCGAGCGTGAGAATCTCGGCGGCATCTGCCTCAACTGGGGCTGCATCCCGACCAAGGCGCTGCTGCGCTCGGCCGAAATCTTCCACTATATGCAACATGCGGGCGACTATGGTCTGGCCGCAGAAAAGATCAGCGCGGACATCGCCGCCGTCGTCAAACGCTCGCGCGGCGTCGCCAAGCAACTCAATCAGGGCGTCACGCACCTGATGAAAAAGAACAAGATCACCGTCCACATGGGCGACGGCAAGCTCACCGGAAAAGGCAAGCTCTCTGTCACCAAGGACGGCAAGACCGAGGAACTGACGGCGAAGAACATTATCCTCGCCACCGGCGCCCGCGCCCGCGACCTGCCCGGCACCCCTGCCGATGGCAAGCGCGTCTGGACCTACCGTCACGCTATGACCCCGCCCGAAATGCCGACCAAGCTGCTCGTCATCGGCTCCGGCGCGATCGGCATCGAATTTGCGAGCTTCTACAACGACATGGGCGCGGACGTCACCGTGGTCGAAATGATGGACCGCGTCGTGCCCGTAGAGGATGCGGACGTCTCCGCCTTCCTCGAAAAGGCCCTCAAAAAGCAGGGCATGACCATCCTGACCGGCGCAGGCGTCAGCGATATTCAGGTCGGCGCCAACGGCATCAAGGCGAAGCTGAAGGACAAGGCGGGCAAGGAAAGCGCCGCAGAATTCAGCCACATGATCGTCGCCATCGGTATCGTCCCCAACACCGAAAATATCGGCCTAAAGGAACTGGGCGTCGCCATCGACGATCGCGGCTTCCTCAAAACCGACGAGATGTGCCGCACCAACATCGAAGGCCTCTGGGCAATCGGCGACATCACCGCCCCACCATGGCTCGCGCACAAAGCCAGCCATGAAGGCGTGATCACCGCCGAAGCCATTGCGGGCAAGCATCCCCACGCGATGGACCCGCGCAACATCCCCGGATGCACCTATTGTCACCCGCAGATCGCCTCGGTCGGCCTCACCGAAGCCAAGGCGAAGGAAGCAGGCTATGAGGTAAAGGTCGGCATGTTCCCCTTCATCGGCAATGGCAAGGCGATCGCGCTCGGCGAAGCGGAAGGCTTCACCAAGACCGTGTTCGACGCCAAAACCGGCGAACTGCTGGGCGCCCACATGATCGGCGCCGAAGTCACGGAAATGATCCAGGGCTTCACCATCGGCAAGACGCTGGAAACGACCGAAGCGGAACTGATGCACACCGTCTTCCCGCATCCGACCATCTCGGAATCGATGCACGAAAGCGTGCTCGCCGCTTATGGACGCGCGCTCCATATCTGACCGCCGCTCGTGGCAAAGGGGCGCGGGGATATTTCTCCTCGCGCTCCTCGCCGTTCTGGCAATCGCGCTGCTCCAGCGATCCGGCTGGTTCGATCCACTGAACGTTGCTGCGATGAAGGCGGCGGGGGCGGGCAGGGCGGCCGCTCCGTGGGTCACGCCAGTCATGGTCGCGGCCTCGGTCATCGGCGACACGGTTGGGCGACTGCTCATCATGGCCGTCGTGGCGATCGCATTGCTCTACCGCCGACAACGCCATGCCGCCCAATGGCTAGCCCTCGTCACGGTCGGCGGCACCTTCCTCAACACCGGCCTCAAGCAGATTTTCGCCGCTCCGCGCCCCGACCTGCTGCCGCACATCGACATCGTGCATAGCTACAGCTTTCCCAGCGGCCATTCCGCCGGGACCATGATCCTGTTCGGCGCGCTGGCGATGCTGAGGCGTTTGGAACCCGGCGCCCCACCACCACCGTTCGCCCTGAGCTTGTCGAAGGGCTTTCCTTCCTCTTTAAGTAAGAAGAGGGCTTCGACAAGCTCAGCCCGAACGGGATCGTGGGTTTCACATGGAAGACACGACGCGTTACCCTACCTCACCGCCGCCCTCATCATCGCCCTAATCGGCACCAGCCGCGTCTGGCTAGGCGTGCACTGGCCGACCGACGTCCTCGCCGGCTGGATCGAGGGCCTGGGCTGGCTATGCCTCTGCCGCTACTGGCTACCAGCGGGGCGAGGGCAGGAGCAGCGCGTCGCTTAATCGCTCATGCGGCGGCATCCCATCGGCAGTGACGAAGCCATGCACCCAGAAGCTGTCATAGGCACTGCCCAGCGCAATCAGCAGCAACAGCAGCGCCGACCCTGCAAAGACCGGCCGCGCGGCTCGCAACCCCGCTTCCGGCATCATCGCCAGCAACACCAAAGGCAGCAGCGGCAGGAAATAGCGCCCCTGCGTCCCCTGCACATAATCGGCCCCCAGCGGCGTGCCCGTCAGATACATCGCCGTTTCGATCAGCAAAGCAGTGCCGCCCGCCACGGCCAGCCACCACAGCCTCTGCCCCGCACCGACCCGGGCGCCCGATCCACTCAAAACAGCCGCCGCCAACATAACACTCGCCAGCAGATAGGCGCCGAGCGGCAGCAATATCGCATTCCACCCGAAGCGCCCGACGATCTGCAACGCATAAACCGGCGACCGCTCGACAATGCTGGCCGCTAGAACATGGGCATAGGCAACAGGATCAGCCAGAATGACCGCCAGTTGCGCCCCAAGCGGCGCAGTCATGACATTCTCGCCGGTCTTGCGCGACACGATATGATAAAGCGCCTGACTGCCGCCGGACATCTTCATCCACAGAATGAAGGCCGCCGCTCCCAGCGCCATCGCGCCCAGCAGCAGCCAAGGTCGCATGTCCCGCCGATGCTGCGGCCATTGCAGCCCCACCGCCATCAGGGGCAGATACACCCCCTTCGCCAGCGCGAGCAGAGGCGCGGTAATCAGCAGCCCAGTTGACCGGCCCGAACTGCTACCCATTGCGGCAAGGCGCAAGGACAGCGCCAATCCCACAAAGCCCATCCCGTTGATGACGGCGTCGGGAGAGAGCGACCCCGTCTGATAGCAGAATGTCGGGAGCAATGCCGTCCCAAGCAACGCGCTTCGACCAAAGGGCATCAGGCCGAACGCCCCTACCAACAGCATGAGGCCGCCAAGCGCGTTGATCATCCGCCCCGCGTAGAAGCTCCCCATGCGCGGCAGGCCCAGCGCGTTACCCATCCTCAACCCGGCCGCCGAAGGCGCATAAAGCGTCGGTGCATAATTGGCGACGTTGGGAAAATCGGCAAAGGCAGTGCCCGGCCGCCCTGCGTCAGCCCTCCACGCCCGCTCCATCATCCCGCGATCAAAGCGCCGCGCCTCGCCCGTAACTTCGGTGGGAAAGTCGATCCCGTGCAGATCCAGCGCGGATCGCGGCAGCTCAGCCCCGATCTCCTCGCTCCGCTGCTCGGTCATGACCCGCCCATCCGCCAGCAGCAGCGCTTTCATATAATGCTGATTTTCGTCGGGTGCCTGAAAGGGGGGCGTAATCACCGCAAACGACAATGTAACGGCGCAGACCAGCGCCAGCAGCCAGCGCTCCAATCTCGTCACCGGCACGGCAATAGGCGAAAGCATCGCCCGCTCCGAAGAAATCGATAGTCTTTCGTGCCGCACAAGCCGCTCCACCACAAAACCCTCTCCCTCGGGGGAGAGGGCAGGGAGAGGGGGTGGCGCAACCCTCGTTGGACTCACACCCTCACCGAATTACTTCCACCGGAAAGCAACAAGGCGGGCGCAACCCTAACGGTCAGCTCTTAACATTTCCCAGCATTGCCCGCGCTTTTCCCAAGTTGCGCAGGCATCCCGCTCATTCGGCTTCATTTTCTTTTTCAACCGGAGGATGGAGCCGCAGCCGTGTCACCCGGCGTCCATCGCTGCTCACGATTTCCAGCTTCCAGCCGCTCTGTTCATGATCCAATATTTCGCCAGCTTCGGGCACTCGCCCCGCGATGACGAACGCCAAACCGCCTAGGGTGTCGACATCTTCCTCGACATCGGCCAGCCGCTCGTCAATCTCCTCGGCGACATCATCCAGCTCGGCGCGGGCGTCCGCTTCCCACAATCCGCCTTCCAGCGGAACGAGCAGGGCCTCGGGCGCATCATCATGCTCATCCTCGACATCGCCGACGATTTCCTCGACCAGATCCTCGAACGTCAGCAGGCCCTCGGTCCCGGAATATTCGTCTAGCACGATGGCCAGATGGGTCCGCTTGGCCCGCATCTCCGCCAGCAGGTCGAGCGCGCCCATGCTCTCGGGCACATAAAGCGGCTGACGGATCAACGGCTCCAGCGTATCCGGCACTGGGGACTTGCCCGCCAATATCGCAAAGGCGTCGCGAATGTGGACCATGCCGACGATGGTATCCAGTGTTTCGCGATAGACCGGAATGCGGCTGTGCCCCGCTTCGGCGAACAGCGCCGCCAGTTCGGCAAAGCTCGCCCGCTCCTCGATCGCGACGATGTCAGCGCGCGGCACGGCCACGTCATCGACCGTATGCTCGGAAAAATGCAGCAGGTTGCGAACCATCTGCCGCTCTATCGCGGACAGGTCCCCCTTTGCGGGTGCTGACGAGTCCTTGTCCTGCGCATCCTCATCATAATCGTCGAGCGCCTCTTCCAGCTCGCGCCGCAGGCTGGGGCTCTCCTCCTCACCGAACAGCAGCGACTTCAGGCCGCTCCATAAACCGCCCTCGTGACTACTACTGTCCGATTCCTTTGAACCGTTGCCGTCCTTCGGACTGCCTTCAGCCATCGTTCTTCCTATTGTCCTGTCAGGCGATCCCCATAGGGATCGGAAATGCCAAGGCTCAGCAACGACTGCGTCTCCAACGCCTCCATCGCCTCTGCCTCGGCATCCTCCATATGATCATATCCCAGCAAATGGAAAGTCCCATGGATGATCAGATGGGTGGCATGTTCGGACACCGATATGCCTTTTTCCGCCGCCTCGCTGGCACACACGCCCTCCGCCAGCACGATATCGCCCAGCAGAACCTCGCCATCGTCGGTGTTGCCGGTCCCTTCCAGCAGGTCGGACTGCACCATCGGGAATGACAGGACGTTGGTCGGCTTGTCCTTGTCCCGATAGGCGCGGTTTAGCTGATGCACCTCCTCGTCGCTGGTCAGCTTGACGGCGACCTCATACAGCGCCTGGTCCGTGGCGAAGGCCGCATAAGGGCTGTGGGTGATCGCCGCCACGACCGCCCGCTGCGCCAGCAACTCCCAATCCTCACCCGGCCAGCCTTCATCATGAAGGACCGCAACTTCAATCATCTATGTGCGCTCCACTACCCATTCACGCATCCGGCCCCTCATAAGCCTGCACGATCCGCCCCACGACCGGATGGCGCACGACGTCGCCGATCCCGAACGGCACGACGGAGATGCCATCCACTCCCTCCAGCCGGGCTACAGCGTCAGCCAGCCCCGAAATCCCCGGCTGAGGCAGATCGACCTGACGTGGATCGCCGCAGATCACCATCCGGCTCCCTTCGCCAAAGCGGGTGAGGAACATCTTCATCTGCGCGATGGTCGTGTTCTGCGCCTCGTCCAGCACGATGAAGGCGTTAGCCAGCGTCCGCCCGCGCATGAAGGCCAGTGGCGCGATTTCTATCTCCCCGCTAGCGATCCGCCGCTCCACCTGTTCGGCGGGCAGCGTGTCGTAGAGCGCGTCATAGATCGGCCGCAGATAAGGATCGACCTTCTCCTTCATGTCGCCGGGCAGGAAGCCCAGCCGCTCGCCCGCCTCGACCGCAGGGCGCGACAGGATCAGCCGGTCGACGCTGCCCGTGATCAGCTGGCTCACCGCCTGCGCGACCGCGAGGTAGGTCTTGCCGGTGCCTGCCGGACCCAGCGCGAAGATGATGTCGTTCCGCGTCAGCGCCTCCATATAGGTGACCTGCGTCGCGGAGCGCGGCACGATCGTCTTCTTGCGCGTGCGGATCATCACCTTCGGCGGTTCGGCGACATCGTGCCGGATGATGCCGTCCAGCATCGGTTCGGCCGACATGGCGATGACGGCCTCCACCGCGCCGCTGTCGATCTCCTGCCCAGCCACGATCCGGTTGTAGAGGCCCGTCATCACGTCCCGCGCCCGCGCCGCCGCTTCGGCATCGCCCTCGATCTGAAGCTTGTTGCCCCGCGCCGCGATATAGACGCCCAGCCGGTTTTCGATCGCCACCAGATTCTGGTCATATTGCCCGAACAGCGCGCCCAACAGGTGCGGCTTCTCGAAAGTCACTTCCAACCGCGCGCGTTCAGCAACGTCCACGCGATGATTTTGGTTCGGTTTCTTGGACATTCAGCAGCCTCCCTTTCCATCCGTCACAACCGCGCTGGCGGTTATCCATCTCCTGGTCTTCGATCCCGGTGGACAGGGTCGGAGATGGGTTCCTGCAGAAGCGGGAACGACGGGTTTTGGGTTCAAGCGGCTTTCCTCCTGCTGAGTTCGCCGGCCAGACTATTCGGACCGGCACTGATGATATCGACTTCGACCATGTCGCCGATGACAAGTTCGGGCGCTGTGACATGGACAGATTGCAACCACGGCGTCTTCCCGATCAACTGCCCGGCATGGCGCCCCTTGCGCTCCAGCAATATCTCGGTCTGCCGCCCAACGGTGGCGGCGTTGAAGTCCACCTGATGCCGGTTGATCACCGCCTGTAGCCGCGCCAGCCGCTCGTCCATCACCGCTGCGGCAATCTGCCCGCCCATGTCCGCCGCAGGCGTGCCGGGGCGGGGGCTGTATTTGAACGAATAGCATTGCGCATAGCGCACCTGCTCGACGATCTTCAACGTATCCTCAAACTCCGCATCCGTCTCGCCGGGGAAGCCCACGATGAAGTCGCCCGACAGCGCGATGTCGGGGCGCACCTGCCGCACCCGCTCGATGATCCGCAAATAGCTTTCCGCATCATGGCTGCGGTTCATCGCCTTCAATATGCGGTTGTTCCCCGACTGCACCGGCAGATGCAGGAAGGGCATCAGCTTCGCCTCTTCGCCATGCGCAGCGATCAGCCCATCACTCATGTCATTGGGATGGCTGGTCGTGTAGCGGATGCGCGCCAGCCCGCCAATCTTCGCCAATTCGCGCACAAGGCCATCCATGCCCTGCACCCGGCCCTTGTCATCCTCGCCAGCCCAGGCATTCACATTCTGCCCCAGCAGCGTGATTTCCCGCACGCCGCCATCCACCAGCGCCTTGGCTTCGTCCAGGATCGCGCCCCAAGTCCGGCTGATCTCCGCCCCGCGCGTATAGGGCACCACGCAATAGGTGCAGAACTTGTCGCACCCCTCCATGATCGTCAGGAAAGCGGTGGGCCGCGATTGCTTGGTACGACCGGGCAGGGCAGAGAATTTCGACGCCAGCGGCATGTCGGTATCGACCGCCTCTTCGCCCCGGCCAGCCTTTTCGATGAGGTCGGGCAGTCGATGATAGGCCTGAGGCCCCACCACAATATCGACAGTCTTCGCCCGGCGGCTGATCTCGCCGCCTTCCGCCTGCGCGACACAGCCAGCGACCGCGATCATCGGCCGCGTCCCATCCTCGCGGTTCAAGCGGCCAATGTCCGAATAGACCTTATCCACCGCCTTTTCGCGGATGTGGCAGGTGTTGAGGATGACCAGATCCGCCTCGGCTCCATCGGCCGCTGCGGTCATGCCCCGTTCGCCCAGCATCTCGGCCATGCGCTCGCCATCATAGACGTTCATCTGGCAGCCGAAGGATTTGACGTGGAATGTCGCTGGAGTCTTTGGGGCGTCGTTACGATTCATGCCGTCCACCTATACAGGGGCCACGACCGGAGTGAAAGGCGGCAGGTGCATCGCAATGCTCGCGGCGATCCTTTCGCGCGCCACTGCCGCTAACTGCTTGCGATCGGGGTAAAGCGCGGGGTCGAACGGCTCCAGAAAACGCAACGTGACGTTCAGCCTGCCGCGCCGTTCCAGCAGTCGCCGCACATTCTGTCCCGCCGGTTCGTCACTATGCCACGCAATCTCCGCCGTGGCCGCGCCATAGTCGATATGCACCGGCTGGATCATCACCGCCCGCGGTGGCGGCAGCAGAACCGCCAGCAGCGACGGCTTGAACGGCAGCAGGCCCTGCCCATCGCTGGTCGTCCCCTCTGGAAACAGCGCAACCGGCTGATGCCCCGCCAGGGCCGTGCGCAGCGCCTCAATCTGTCCGCCCAGCGCGCCCCGCCGATTCCGCGCCACGAACAGCGTATTATTCTGCGCCGCCAGCCACCCGACGATCGGCCAGCCCGCAATCCCGTCATGCGCGACGAAGGCAGCGCCGGTCGCACCGCCTAGCGCCAATATATCGACCCAGCTGACATGATTGGCGATGATGAAGCTGTCGCCGTGAAAGGGATGCCCCTCTACCCGCACCCGCGCGCCGACGGCCCTTGCCGCCATTCCCAGAAAACGGGGAGGCCAGGGGGAACGGGCACCAACGGCCCGCCATAACAGATGCGGGATCAGGCAAAGCAGCAGGCATGCCGCCAGAGCGCTCAGCCGATAGAGAAAGCGCAGCCGCCGCAAGGCTGTCAGTTCTTGCGATCCAACGATACGCCGTACAATTCCATGCGATGATCGACCAGCCGGAAACCCAGCTTTTCGGCGATCTGCTTCTGCAACTGTTCCAGTTCGGGATCGACGAACTCAATGACATTGCCGGTTTCAACATCGATCAGATGGTCGTGATGCGCCTCAGGCGCCGCCTCATAACGGGCGCGTCCATCGCCAAAGTCGTGCCGCTCCAAAATGCCGGCCTCTTCGAACAGGCGAACCGTGCGGTACACGGTCGCGATCGAAATGCCCGGATCGATGGCGGACGATCGCTTGTGCAGTTCCTCCACATCGGGATGGTCCACCGCGTCACTCAGCACCTGAGCGATCACGCGGCGCTGTTCGGTGATGCGCAGGCCCTTCTCATGGCAAAGGGCTTCTACATCGATCTTGCGGTTCATGCGGGCTCGCTCATTCAGGTGTGTCGGATAATCAGCGGAAATCTAGCGGCATAACCACCATTATAAAAGGGGCGCATGGCAAATGCGCCCCTCTCATCGCGGATCGGCCGCAGTTGCTGCTTATTTCGCGCGGGTGCGGCGGCGCTTTGTCCCAAGGCCGATCTTCTTCGCCAGCGAACGACGCTGTTCGGCATAGTTGGGTGCGACCATCGGATAGTCGGCGGGAAGGCCCCACTTTGCGCGATAATCGTCCGGCGTCATCTGATAATGGGTCATCAGGTGGCGCTTCAGCATCTTCAACTTCTTGCCGTCTTCCAGGCAGATAATATAGTCGGGCTTGATCGAAGAACGCACCGACACCGCTGGTTCCGGCTTCACTTCCGGGACGGCAACGGGCTTGGTCAGACCAGAAAGGGCGGCGTGAACGTTCTGGATGAGCGTCGAAACGTCAGACACGGCGACACTGTTGTTTGAAACATGTGCTGCAACAATGTCCGAAGTCAAAGTAATGAGCAGCTCGCTCTGGGCTGATTCGATTTCCATTTCTTTTATCCCGCGAATGCTGAATTGAGTGCGACCCGCCCAGGTGAATTCGTTTCAGGAGCGGTATGTCGGCGTTATACCCGGATACGCCGATTAGCAAGGGCGATCCAGTCTATCCCAGCATTTCTATACGAAAACTCAGGGCATCGTGAAGTTGTCCGTCGGCACCCCGGTAGTAACCGGGACGCCTATGCACATATTCGAACCCTGCTTTTTCATATAGTTTGATCGCTGTATTTGACGAACGGACTTCGAGATTCATCGACTTGATGCCTCGCCGTCGCGCCGTCTTCAAACTATCGACCAACAGTTCCCGGCCAATGCCCCGTCCGCGCCACGCCGGATGGACGGCCAGCAGCAGCAGTTCGCATTCGTCCAGCACCGACCGGACCAGCGCGAAACCCATCGCCGCCGCATCCACCCGCGCGATTGTCAGCCAGGTGCCCGGCATCATCATGACGCCGGAAAGCTGTGGCAGCGTCCATGCCTCGCCATAAGCGGGGTCGAATGCCTCCGCCATGACATCCATTGCGTCGGCCAGCGCGTTGCGCTCGCCATCCTCATATATGTCCAGCGTCAGGCCGGGGGTCATGAACGGCCCTGCTGCGGGGTAGGCTGCATCATGGGCTGCGCGTCGGCATCGCGGCAGTAAATGGGGGAGGGCGGAAGCGATGGTAGCGCCGCGATCAAAGGATAATCGGCGGAGTTGGGATAAAGGCTGACGGCCGTTCCATGGCCACGCGCGGTCACCAATGCTTCGGCGCCCGTGCCATATATCACCGGCTGCTCCAGCATCGTGGCAAGCGTCGCGATCGGGGTGGACGCGGGCTGGGTGATGGCGGTCAGGCCATCGGCTTCAAAACATTGCCAGAACAGTTCGCCATGCCCCCCCGTAATGGTGACCGCGATCGGCCCGCCATCCTGATGCTGATCCTGACCTTGGGCCGCCTTGGCCGCGATCAGCGACAGCGCGCAATAACCCTGTATGGGCAGCGACCATGCGAGGGCAAGCGCTCTAGCCGCCGCTATGCCGATGCGTACGCCAGTGAAGCTTCCGGGGCCAAGGTCCACCGCAATTGCGTTCGCCCGGCCGCCGTCGGGCAGGGCGGCTATCGCGGGCACCAGCGCTTCGGCATGGCCCCGGCCGACTATCTCATGGAAATGGCCTATTGCCTTGCCGTCCTCCATCAGCGCCACGGACAGCGCCTGCGTAGCGGTGTCGATGACGAGAGTGCGCAAGAAAATCCCCTGTGAAAACCGGCGTGGAAGCGGGCGGCCTAAGGCAAGCGGTTAGTCGATCGCGATCGTTTTGCCAAACGCCGCCGCGGCTATTTCAGACGGCGCGCACTTCCGTCACTTCCGGGACATAATGTTTGAGCAGTTGCTCAATCCCGTTCTTCAACGTGGCGCTTGAGGACGGGCAACCGGAACAGGCGCCCTGCATCCGCAGATAGACCGTCCCGCGATCAAAGCCGCGATAAACGATGTCGCCGCCGTCATTGGCGACGGCGGGGCGAACGCGTGTGTCGATCAGGTCGCGGATCTGCGCGACGATCTCCGCGTCGGCGGGATCATCGGTGAACTGCTCTTCCTCTTCGGGGATGAAGATTTCGCCCGCCGATCCGGGGGTGAACAGCGGCATGTTCGCCGAAAAATGCTCCAGCAGGATCGAAAGGATATCGGGCTTCACATCGCTCCACTGAGCGCCCGGCGCTATGGTGACGGAAATGAAGTCGCCGCCGAAAAACACGCCGGTCACGTCGCCAAGGCCAAAAAGGGCGTCGGCGAGCGGAGAGGCTTCCGCTTCCTCGGGCGTCGCGAAATCGCGCGTGCCCATGCCCATGACGACCCGGCCGGGGATGAACTTGACGGTTGCCGGATTTGGCGTTGGTTCGGTCTCAATCAGCATGGCCGCTATGTGGAGAGAAGCTTGCTCAAGATCAAGCTTCCTGACGGGCTTTTGGGGAACTTCGCCAGATGCTGGCGATTAAATGCATATCAGCATGAGCAGGAGACAGAGGGATGAGCACCGAATCCGATATCCGCCACCGTTTCTGGACCGAATTGTCGCAGAGCCCTTTTCTGATGATCGGTTTGCAGGGATCGCACGAACATAGTCTGCCGATGACGGCGCAGCTCGACCCCGGTGCCAACCATTGCTTCTGGTTCTACACCACCCGGGACAATCGTCTGGCGAAGGGCGGCCCGGCCATGGCGCAGTTTGCGGGGAAGGGCCATTATCTATTCGCCTGCATCGACGGCACTCTTGTGGAGGAAACCGACCCGGCGGTGATCGACCGCTACTGGACCCACGAAGTCGCGGCCTGGTATCCCGGCGGGCGGCAGGACCCCAATCTGCTCATGCTCCGCTTTGACCTCGGCCATGCGGAAATCTGGCGCGCGGACATGTCGCTGGGCGGCGTCTTCAAGCAATTGTTCGGCGGCGACGTGCGCGACGAAATGCGCGGCAAACATGTGGAAGTGTCGCTCTGAAATCTTCCTAAGGGCTTCGTTTCGGCGAAGCCCTTGCTTTTTTGCATGAATGAAAGCATATGCGGCGCAACGCAGCGGGCGGCCTTCATGGCCCATCAGCGATTGGCAGCGTGATCGTCCCGACCCTTGAGGGGTGACGGGGCCGGCCAATGAAAGTCTGCGCCAAGCTTTTGAGGCTTCCCTATTCACGCGGGTCGTTTCGCAACCCGCTTTGCGTCCAGTTGCGATTCGCAACCTATGGCGCCTGAGCCTTTTTAATTCGAGAGTTCATTCATGCAATTCACCGACCTTGGTCTCGCCGAGCCCATCCTGAAGGCGCTCGCCGCCAAGAATTACGCCAATCCCACGCCCATCCAGACGCAGGCGATTCCCGTCCTGCTTCAAGGCAAGGACCTGTGCGGCATCGCCCAGACCGGCACTGGCAAAACCGCCGCCTTCGCGCTGCCCAGCCTCGACCATTTCGCCCGCAATCCCAAGCCGACGCCGCTTCAGGGTTGCCGGATGCTGGTCCTGTCCCCCACCCGCGAACTCGCAGCCCAGATCGCGCAGAGCTTCCGCGACTATGGCCGCTTCCTTAAGCTGTCGGTCGAAGTCGTCTTCGGCGGCGTCCCCATCAACCGTCAGATCCGCGCGCTCGGCCGGGGTGTCGACATCGTCGTCGCCACGCCGGGCCGTCTCCTCGACCTGATCGACCAGCGCGCCTTCACCATCAAGGACACGGAAATCTTCGTCCTCGACGAAGCCGACCAGATGATGGACATGGGCTTCATCCACCCCTTGAAGCGCATCGCCAAGCTGCTTCCCAAGGAACGGCAGAACCTCTTCTTCTCCGCCACCATGCCCGGCGAGATCGAGGCGCTCGCCGCGCAATTCCTGAACAATCCGGTAAAGGTCAGCGTCGCACCGCAGTCCACCACGGCAGAGCGCGTCCGGCAGCAGGCGACCTTCGTCAATCAGGCGGAAAAGCAGGCGCTCCTCACTCTCACGGTTCGCAACGAGCCGATCGACCGCGCGCTGATCTTCACCCGCACCAAGCACGGCGCCGACCGCGTCGTCCGCTTCCTGGAAGGCGCGGGCATCCAGGCCGTCGCGATCCATGGCAATAAGAGCCAGGGCCAGCGCACGACAGCCCTTCAGGCATTCCGTCATGGCCATGTTAAGCTGCTCGTCGCCACCGACATCGCTGCGCGCGGCATTGACGTGTCGGGCGTGAGCCACGTCATCAATTTCGAGCTTCCCAATGTCCCCGAACAATATGTCCATCGCATCGGCCGCACCGCGCGGGCGGGCGCGGAAGGTATCGCGATCAGCTTCGTGGCTGATGATGAACGGCCCTATCTCAAGGCGATCGAGCGCACCGCAAAGGTGAAGCTCGAGATCGTGCCCTTGCCTGACAATTTCGTAGAAGCCGTCCGCAACCTCCCGAAGGCGGCGCCTCAGCGTAAAGGCCGCGAGCAAACGCCGGAACAGAAGACGCGCCGGGCCGATGGCCAGCGCCGCTATCAGGACCAGCAGAAGCAACAGCGCGGCACGGCCGAACGGGCTCACCGCCCCGATGGAGAGGCAAAGCCCGCGAAGAAGAACTTCCGTCGCAACCGGAGCGGAGTAGGCGCGCACAAGGGTGCTGTGCAAAAAACCAGCGGCCGTTAAATTTTCAGGCAGGATGGTGCCAGGTGGCGCCATCCTGCCCTCCTTCGTGAAACATGGCTGCTCTTTGTCAGTAGCCATTCAGAATTTTGGCTCTAGGCTACGGCGCCATGAGCTTTTTCCTCCGGCGTCCTGCCGTTTCGCTGTCCGTCATTGCGTTACTGCTTTCGGGCATTCCTGCTTCCCTGTCAGCCAGAACTGGCCCGGCCCCGGCAAAGTCGGCGTCGGCTACCAATGATACGCAGGCGCAGGTCAGGCCGTGGCTCTATGAAAATAGCGACGTGCCTATCGATCCGGCATGGCACTTCGGCACCTTGCCCAATGGCCTTCGCTATGCCGTTCGCCGCAATGGCGTTCCGCCGGGACAGGTTTCCGTCCGCTTGCGCATGGATGTCGGCGCCCTGATGGAGCAGCCCGATGAACAGGGCTATGCGCACTTCATGGAGCATCTGACCTTTCGCGGATCGCGCCATGTGCCCGATGGCGAGTCCAAACGAATATGGCAGCGGCTGGGCGTAACCTTCGGCAGCGACAGCAACGCCCAGACGACGCCCACCGGCACCACCTATGCGCTCGACCTTCCTCAGGCGACACCGGCGAGCCTTGGCGAGAGCATGAAAATTCTCGCGGGCATGATGGTCGACCCCAACATCGTGGACAGTGCCATTGAAGCGGAGCGGGCGGTAGTGCTGGCCGAACGGCGGGAAGGGGACGGGCCACAGATGCGCATCTCCGACGCAAGCCGCCGCCACTTCTTCGCTGGTCAGCTTCTGGCGGAGCGCAGTCCCATTGGCACGGTCGCCAGCCTCAATGCTGCCACTGCCGCGCGGATGGGGGCGTTTCATCAGCGCTGGTATCGCCCGGAAAATGCAGTGATCTCGATAGCGGGCGACATCGATCCCGCTGTAGCCGAGCAGATCATCAAGGATAATTTCGCATCATGGTCGGTGCCGGGGCAGGGGGCTGCGCTCCCGGATTTCGGTGAGCCGGATGCCCAAGCGCCTGCCACCAGCGTCGCGGTCGAGCCGGGCGCGCCAACGGGCCTGACCATGGCCTGGCTCCGTCCATGGAAGCCGCATGCCGATACCATCGTCTATAATCAGGACAAGCTGACCGACATGCTGGCGCTGCAGATCATCAGCCGCCGCCTCGAACAAGCAGCCCGCAGCGGCGGCAGTTTCATTCAGGCCAGCGTCGATCAGCAGGATGTCAGCCGATCGGCCGACGGGACCTTCGTCACCCTGGTCCCCACCGGCGAGAATTGGGAAAAGGCCTTGGGCGATGTCCGCGCGATTATCGAAGACGCGAAGGCGACCGCGCCGAGCCAGCTCGAAATTGACCGGGAATATGCCCAGATCGACACGGCACTCGCCATTCAGGTGGAGAATGCCGACACGGAAGCGGGCGCCAAGCAGGCAAGCGATCTGGTAAGCGCCGTCGATATCCGTGAGACAACCGTCAGCCCTCAAGCTGCGCTGGAGATATTCCGATCCGGCAAACCGGCGATGACGCCGCAGAAGATACTGGACTCCACGCGCCGCCTGTTTTCTGCCGGTGTGTTCCGAGCCCTCCTGATCACGGGCAAGCCGGTGCCGGGGATCGACGCCCGCCTGTCCGCTGCCCTTGCCGCGCCGGTGAAGGCTGCCACCAACGCCCGGTTGGCGGACAAGGCGATCACGATGGCGGACCTTCCCAAGCTCGGTCCTCCCGGGAAAGTGGTGTCGCGCGCACAGGTCGGATTGCCCGGCATGGAGAGCGTAACTTTTGCCAACGGGGTGAAACTCACCCTGTTCGCCAATAATGCTGAAACGGAAAAGGTGCGGATCAACGTCCGCTTCGGCCATGGACAGCTGGCATTTTCGCCTACGAAGGCAGCACCGGGCTGGGCCGCCAATTATGCTTTGGTGGCCAGCGGCATCGGCAAGCTGGGTCAGCGTGAGCTGGATGACCTGACGAATGGCCGCCGCATGGGAATGGATTTCTCAATCGACGATGATGCCTTCGAAATGCAGGCCGTCACTCGCCCGGCTGATTATCGGGATCAGCTGCAACTCTTCGCGACCAAATTGGCCGCGCCTGGCTGGGACCCCGCGCCGATCGCGCGGGTGAAGACAGGCACCGCCGTTGCTTATGACGCGATGGCACGGGCGCCGGATTCTGTGCTGGCACGCGATCTCAACTGGTTGTTGCATGACAAGGACGTTCGGTTTCGCACCCCTTCACGAAATGAGATAGAGGCGCTGACCCCGCAGGCGTTTCGCTCCACTTGGGAACCGCTGCTGGCTTCCGGCCCAATTGAAGTGCAGATTTTTGGGCAGGTGAAGCCCGAAGAGGCGATAGAGGCGGTGGCAGCCACTTTCGGAGCCATGCCCGCACGGCCGGATGTTCCGGTGCCCAACGCAAACAAGCTGATGCGCTTCCCCGCCCATGTCGCGACGCCGGTCATCCTACGGCACAAGGGCGACAAGGAGCAAGCTGCGGCGGTCATGGCCTGGCCAACCTCCGGGGGTTTCGGACTCATGAAGGAAGCGCGCCAGCTCGAAATCCTCACGCAAATCTTCAATGATCGCTTATTCGACCGGCTCCGATCGACGGAAGGGGCCGCCTATTCGCCGAGTGTGCAGAATAACTGGCCATTTTCATACGAAAGCGGCGGCTACATTCTGGTTACCAGCCAGGTGCGCCCCGACCGCATCAATTATTTCTACGGCGTCGTTAAGGATACGGCGGCTGACCTCGCCAAAAACCCGGTCAGCGAGGATGAGCTTCAGCGCGCTGTCGCGCCAATGCGCCAGCTGCTGATGCGGGCGAGCACAGGCAATGCCTTTTGGATGAACCAGATGGAGGGCGCGACCCAGAACCCCCAATATGTGCAGGCCATGCATACCATGGCGAAGGACATGCTGTCAGTGACTCCCGATCAGCTTCAGGCGCTTGCCGCCAAATATCTGATTCCGGGGAAGAGCTGGTCAGCTGTGGTGCTGCCAGAGGGGGTGGAGGCTCGCTGACGGCACGTCGTTTTTGAAGGCAAGCGGCAGGAAGCGAACATCGCGAAGGCGCATTATTCTTCAGCCTTTCCGAAGTTGGAAGGATAGGTCGTGACATTCGCCTTTGATATATTCCCGTCGCCGGTGGGCGATCTTACCATGGTCGCCAGCGGCGGGGGTTTGGCTGCCCTGTTATGGGAAAATGACGATCCCGTGCGCGTACGGGTGAGACCTGAGGCGAAGACCCCGGATCACCCACTGCTCCAGAAAACGTCGAAGCAATTGCGCGCCTATTTTTCAGGCAAACTCACCCGTTTCGACCTTCCGCTCGATTTTCAGGGAACGGATTTTCAGAAGCAGGTCTGGGCGGCCCTGCTTCGCATTCCGTTCGGGCAAGTGCGCAGCTATGGTCAGGTGGCAGCGGATATCGGCCGTCCCTCAGCCTCCCGCGCGGTCGGTGCCGCTAACGGCCGCAACCCGCTCTCCATCATTGCGCCCTGCCACAGGGTGATCGGATCGGCGGGGGCGCTGACCGGCTTCGCTGGCGGGTTGGAAGCCAAGCGATACCTGCTGGATCATGAGCAGGCTGTGCTGCGAACCGGAAGAGAATGGTGCACCCAAGTGGATTCGAACCACTGGCCTTTGCCTTCGGAGGGCAACGCTCTATCCAGCTGAGCTATGGGTGCGTGTCGCTTGGTGCGAAGCGCCGCTTAGCAAAGGGCAACTGCCGACGCCAGCACCAAAATCGCGACGCGCCGACTATTTGACCTTCTTCATGGGCTGGAACTTGCCAAGCCCGCAACTGGCACCGCGCATCAGATCGGGCGAACTGTACAGAACCGTGATGATATCCACGGAGCAGAGCTGCGACAGGCTCGTCTTATACATGAAACGCTTTTCGGAACCCAGGCTTGGGCAACTGTTCGGCAGCGTGTTCCGGTACACCTTATTGCCGTTGAGAATAAAATCGATCGTCTGATCATCGCGCACATCGGTCTGGCGGATCGAATTTATCTGGACGCAATCAACGGGCTTGCCAGCTGCGACCAGATTGTCGGGCCGCGTCTTGGCCGTTGCCGGGGCAACCAGGGACATGAGCGCCACGGCGACACCCAGACGAAGCGCCGGGGAAACAGGGACGAACATGATTGTCTCTCCTTATTGTCGTCACGGGTAACACGTCATCGAATGACGCGTTCCGTCTTTGCCCTAGCACAGCTTGACTGAACCGCATGATAATGGCGACCGTTCAGGTGATCGGCGTGGCTCCTTTGGGGGCAGGGGTCTTCGGCTTGTAGCGACAGAGGTCGGCGACGATGCAGCGCCAACATTCCGGCCGCCGCGCCTTACACACATAACGGCCATGAAGGATGAGCCAGTGGTGCGCATCGCGCCGAAACGGCCCGGGCACGCGCTTCTCCAGTTTCTGTTCAACCGCAAGCGGCGTCTTGCCGGGCGCGAGGCCAGTGCGATTGCCGACACGAAAAATATGGGTATCGACGGCGAAAGTCTCATGCCCGAAGGCCGTGTTCATCACTACATTTGCCGTTTTCCTGCCCACCCCCGGCAGCGTCGTGAGTATGTCACGATGCTGCGGGACTTCGCCGCCAAAATCGCGCACCAATATTTCGGACAGGGCGATAACATTCTTCGCCTTGGCATTGAACAAGCCGATCGTCTTGATGTGCTGCTTCAGGCCCTCTTCGCCAAGCTCCACCATCTCGGCGGGCGTTTCCACCTGCATGAAAAGCGCGCGCGTGGCCTTGTTGACGCCGACATCGGTTGCTTGGGCAGACAGGACAACCGCGACCAGAAGCTGATAGTCGTTGCCATATTCCAGTTCCGTTCGCGGCGCCGGATTGGCTTCCGCGAGACGGCTGAAGAAGTCGAAGATCTGCGCCTTGTTCATCGCAGGATCAAAGGCCGAGCACTGCCTTCATGTCATAGCGCCCGGCAGGCTGGCCGATCAGCCAGGCCGCACCCTTTACGGCGCCGCGTGCGAATATGACGCGGCTCTCCGCGCGATGGCTGAGTTCAATGCGCTCGCCATCGGTGGCGAAGATCACCTGATGATCGCCCGCAACCGACCCGCCCCGCAGTGCCGCGAACCCGATCGCACCCTGAGCCCGCGCCCCGGTAATGCCGTCGCGGCCCCTTTCGCTGCTGCTGGAAAGCTCGATGCCGCGGCCACGTGCCGCCGCCTCACCCAACAGAAGCGCGGTGCCCGACGGCGCATCAACCTTGTGCCGATGATGCATCTCGACGATTTCGATGTCCCAATCATCCCCGAGCCGGGCGGCAGCCTGTTCGACCAACGCCGATAACAGGTTTACGCCGAGGGAGGTGTTGCCCGTCTGGAGCACGGGGATCATCCGGGCCGCCTCATCGATGAGATTGTGATGAACCTGCTCGAGGCCGGTGGTGCCGATGAGGACCGGCTTCCTCGCCGCCACGCACGCATCAAGATGGGAGGAAAGAGCAGCCGGAACCGAAAAGTCGATCAGCACATCACTCCGTTCGGCCAGCGCCAGCGGATCGGATGTGATCGCAAGTCCCGGCAGAAGCTCTCCACTGCCTTCGCGATCGGTACCGCCACTGACGTTCAGCCCTGCTTCGATCGCGACCTGGGCGATCGTGCGTCCCATGCGGCCCGCTGCTCCAAAAAGTCCGATCTTCGTCATGATGGTGCTTGTCCCCGGAAATCCGCCCGTCCGATGCCAGAATGACCCCGACTTGTCATCTGGAAGCTGTAGCTTTTGGATTGAGCAGCAGACATGATGACAAGATGGACGACATCTTCGACATCGTCATTCTGACGGGCGCGGGAATCTCTGCCGAAAGCGGCCTTGCGACATTTCGGGGGCCTGATGGCTTGTGGGAAGGTCATCATGTGGAGGATGTCTGCACGCCAGAGGCGCTTGAGCGCAATGCGGCACTGGTGCATCGCTTCTATGACGAACGGCGCGCGAAGCTGCATGAAGTGGAGCCCAATGCGGCGCATCAGGCTTTGGCAGCCTTGGACGCGCAATGGCGAGGCGAGCTGCTCATCGTCACGCAGAATGTCGATGATCTTCACGAAAGGGCAGGTGCCCGCCGCCTGATACACATGCACGGCGAACTTCGATCGGCCCTCTGTGCCGCTTGTGGCAAGGGGGTGCCCTGGTCTGATCCCTTGCCTCCGGGCGCGCCGTGCGGAGCGTGCCGCAGTGCCAGCCTGCGTCCAGACATCGTGTTCTTCGGTGAAATGCCGTACCAGATGGATGTGATCGACGCGGCGCTGCGCCGGGCTGACCTATTCGTGTCGATCGGCACCTCCGGCGCGGTCTATCCGGCCGCAGGGTTTGTCCAGACGGCGCGGCATGCAGGCGCCCGGACGTTAGAGTTGAATCTGGAGCCTTCGGCGGGCAGCTTCTATTTCGAGGAAACTCGCATCGGTCTGGCCAGCGATCTCGTGCCTGATCTGGTACGGGAATTACTGGCCTAGATTCCGCAAGTGATGCCTCGGCGTCAGGCGGAGCGAAAGCGGAGCTCTCCGATTCGCGTTTCCTGATGATCGGCGTCATCGACTGTACAGACCGAGAAGATTGCGGCGATGATAAACAGGATTACGGCAACTCCAGCCGTGATCATGATATTGCGCGACAAGCGGCGCTGCGGCTCGCTAGCGATGAGCGCGATAGTCGGCAAATCGTTGTCAGCCGTCGCGCTCTTCAGCACTTCAGCGGATTCCCAAGCGGCCTCTGCCCTTGCGTAAGCTATTGCGTGCTGCGGGTCCGCTTCGATCCACGCGGAAAGTTCGGCTTCATCCTGAGCAGCCGGGTCGGTGTTAAGCCTTACCAACAGACGCGCAGCTTCCGCCTCGATTTCGTTCCTGCTGCTTGACCCTCGCCCCGACGCTTGCACGTTCGAAATCCGTTTCCTGACGTTCCGACCATGCCCGCATAACTATCGCGATGGCTTTGGCCAGATGTTTTTCAACCGTAGAAACGGACAAGGACATTTCTGCCGCTATTTCGATCATCGATCTTTCATGGATACGGCGCAGGACAAATACCCTCCGGCATTGCGGCGGAAGCGTTTCGACGATCGCTTCGATCTGCCGCAGGGCCTCGCGAGCATGAAGTTGAGCCTCGACACTGTTTTCGGCTTGCAGCAGTTCCAGGTCAGCGATCGTTTCGAAGCTGACCACCTTGTCGCGGCGGGCATTGTCGATGATCAGATTGCGGGCGATCGTGAACAGATAGGCGCGGCCTGTCGTCACATTGTTCCAATTGTCCGTGGCATAGGCACGGGCCATGACCTCGGCGACTATGTCGTCAAGCTCCAGGAAGGAAGGCAAAATCCTCCGAAGCCGACCCCGAAGTGCGGCCTCCTGTGGTAATATAACTGCCTTGAACCAATCTAATTTGGCGCGAACCCGATGCACGATGACCCCCTTGATGTCAGCCGCGCCTCTCCCGCTTTTCTTCTATCCGTCGTGGTTCAATCATGCTTGCAAGGGCCTGTCCAGCATAGGAGAGGGAGAAAATTTCTCGCCACTGCAAGAATAGACGCTGCTGATACACTCAATCCGGCGGCAATTCCGGGATGGACCGATCCGGCTGGTCAAAATCAGGCTGCGTCGGCACGAATTCGGGCGGTTCGCCCGCAGGAGTTTCATCAGGGGTAGAGGGGGGAGGCGACTCCGGGGGTGACTGCGGCTGAATCGTGTCAGGCGGGGGTACGCCGATCGGTTCCGGATCAGGCTGAGTGGCCATGTTTCTCTCCTTGTTTAAACGTTACGCCTGAGGCCCTGCGTGAGTTCCGGGCAAGTTATCCACAATTGCTTGCCTCCCCGGATGCTTTTCTCTATGCCGCGCCGACCGGCGGCCGATGCGGGCGTGGCGAAACTGGTAGACGCGCCAGATTTAGGTTCTGGTATCGCAAGATGTGGGGGTTCGAGTCCCTTCGCCCGCACCAGTGCGCCCGGCTTGTATCATGTCAGGCGCCACCTGAATTCAGCTGAAGAAAGCGTTTGAGAGAAGAGATGCAGACTGTCGAGACGTTGAACGAGGGCCTGAAGCGCGCCTACACCGTGACCATCACGTCGAAGGACATCGACGCCCGCGTGGAAAAGGAAGTGGCGGCGATCGCACCGCAGGTTCGTATGCCCGGCTTCCGCCCTGGCAAGGTGCCTGCCAACCTCGTCAAGAAAATGCATGGTGAATCGCTTCAGCGCGACGCCCTTAACAATTCGATCCAGGAAGGCATTCAGAAGCTGATCGCGGACAACAAGCTGCGTCCGGCGATGCAGCCTTCCGTGGAACTGGACGAACGCTTTGAATTCGGCAAGGACGCCGAGGTGAAGGTCGCGCTGGAAGTGCTTCCTGAAATCGCCGCGCCCAGCATCGAAGGTCTGAAGCTGGAGCGTCTGACCGTCGAAGTCGCTGATTCGCAGGTTGATGAAGCCGCTGGCCGCATCGCGACCCAGCAGGGCGCGCTGGAAGAGCATGCCGCTTCGCACAAGGCGAGGGACGGCGACACGCTGACCATCGATTTCGTCGGCAAGATCGACGGCGAAGCCTTTGAAGGCGGTTCGGCCGAAGATGTGAAGCTCAAGATTGGCTCCGGCCAGTTCATCCCCGGCTTCGAAGAGCAGCTGACCGGCGTCAAGAAGGGCGACGAAAAGACCATCACCGTCCCCTTCCCGGAGGATTATGGCGCGGCCCATCTCGCTGGCAAGGAAGCGACCTTTGACATCACCGTCAAGGCGATCCTGAACGCCGACAAGCCCAAGCTGGACGATGATTTCGCCAAGTCGCTGGGTCTGGAAGGTCTCGACAAGCTCAAGGAGCTGTTGAAGGGCCAGATCGAGCAGGAACATAATGGCCTCACCCGCACGCACATGAAGCGTAAGCTGCTCGACCAGCTTGCCGCTGCCCATGATTTCGACGTGCCGCCGAGCATGGTGGAAGCCGAGTTCGAACAGATCTGGGCGCAGCTTCAGCACGAAGCCAGCCATGAGGCGGACCCGGAAGCTGCTCTGAAGGAAATGGAAGCCGAGAAGGAAGACTATCGCGCGATCGCCGTTCGCCGCGTTCGCCTTGGTCTCCTCCTGTCCGAAATCGGTCAGGCAAATGGCGTGGCGGTTTCCGATCAGGAAATGAACCGCCTGATCATGCAGGCCGCTCAGCAGTACGGCCCACAGGATCGTGAGCGGTTCGTTCAATATGTCCGCCAGGACCCGATGGCCGCCGCTCAACTCCGCGCGCCGCTTTATGAAGACAAGGTCGTAGACTTCCTGTTCGGCAAGGCCGAAGTCACCGATCGCGCCGTCAGCCGCGAAGAGTTGGAAGCCGCGATCGAAGCAGAAGATGGCGATCTGAAGCCCCACGTGCACGGCCCGGGTTGCGGCCATGATCATCATGATCATGACGAAAAGCCCAAGGCGAAGAAGGCTGCTCCCAAGAAGAAGGCTGCGGACGCTGACGAAGCCGCGCCTGCGGCCGATGAAGCTCCGGCGAAAAAGGCTCCGGCCAAGAAGGCTGCCGCCAAGAAGGACGAGGCCGTGGCTGAAGAAGCTGCCGCTGAGGAAAAGCCAAAGGCCAAGAAGGCTCCGGCCAAGAAGGCTGCTGCCAAGGCTGAATAAGGATTGGGGTTGCCCGGCTGAGCGCTGATGTGCGCCGGGCCACTACCAAAACATGAAAAGCGTCCGTCTCCAGATGGAAGACGGGCGCTTTTCATTTAGCACTCGGCATGGCAGACGAAATGTTAATCCCGGCACGTCATGCCGCGATAAGTTCGGGTGAGGTTTGGGGCAGATGAAGGAATTTCCGGCAGTGGCAAGCGGGCAGGGGGCGGCAGGTCCGCGCATTGCCGTAATCCTGCCCTGCTATAATGAAGCAGGCGCGATCGTGAAGACGGTGCAGGATTTCCGCCGCGCACTGCCCGCCGCCGACATCTACGTCTTCGATAATAACAGCAGCGACGGCAGCGCTGAACTCGCCGCTGGAGCTGGCGCGATCGTTCGCCGCGTGACACAGCAGGGCAAGGGCCATGTCGTGCGCCGCATGTTCGCCGATGTGGATGCTGACATTTACGTCATGGCCGACGGTGATGCGACCTATGATGCCGCCGCCGCGCCCAGTCTCGTGGCCGCCATGTTGGAAGATAATCTCGACATGGTCGTTGGCGCACGCAAGAGCGAGGTGGAAGAAGCCTATCGCCGTGGCCATCGCTTCGGAAATTGGGCGCTCACCAGCCTGCTCAAGCAACTTTTCGGCCGTAGCTTCACCGATATATTGTCGGGCTATCGCGTCTTTTCACGCCGTTTCGTCAAGAGCTTCCCGGTCCTGTCCGCAGGCTTCGAGATCGAAACGGAAATCAGCGTTCATGCGCTGGAACTGGCGATGCCGGTTTCCGAAATCATGACTGCCTATGGCGCCCGGTTGGAAGGTTCGGTCAGCAAGCTGTCGACCTATCGCGACGGGTGGCGCATACTGCGAACGATCTTCACGCTCTACCGGATCGAGAAGCCGATCCTTTTCTTCGGCCTCATCGCCGCGTTGCTGGCGGCCGCCGCCGTCATTCTGGCGACGCCGTTGATCCTTACCTATCTCGATACCGGGCTTGTGCCACGCTTTCCGACCGCGATCCTCGTCACGGGGCTCATGATACTCGCCACGCTATCGGGCATGTGTGGGCTGATCCTCGACACCGTAGTGCGCGGACGCCGGGAAGTGCGGCGCCTTGCTTATCTGGCATTCCGTGCGCCTTCCGATTTCGAACCGCGCCGCTGAACTCGCGACCGGCGATCACAGGACCCCTTGAACCTGCCCGCTTTTGTGCCGATGTAGAGAGCGGGCAAAAATCACCCTGAAAGAGCAAAATGACCAATATCATGTCTGATCCCATGGCCGCGCTTGTTCCTATCGTCATCGAACAATCCAATCGCGGCGAACGCAGTTTTGACATTTTCTCCCGCCTGCTGCGTGAACGGATCATCTTCGTGACCGGTCAGGTTGAGGATCATATGGCCTCGCTCATCGTCGCTCAGCTCCTGTTCCTCGAGTCGGAAAATCCGAAGAAGGACATCTGGATGTACATCAATTCCCCCGGCGGCGTGGTGACCGCGGGCATGGCGATCCATGACACGATGAAATATATCCGGCCCCAGGTCGGCACTGTCTGCATCGGCCAGGCAGCATCCATGGGCAGCTTCTTGCTGGCAGCAGGTGAGCCGGGGAAGCGCATCGCGCTTTCCAACGCACGGATCATGGTGCATCAGCCGTCCGGCGGCGCCCAGGGCATGGCTTCGGACATCGAAATCCAGGCGAAGGAAATCCTCCGGATTCGCCGCCGTCTCAATGACCTGTATGTGCAATACACCGGCAAGTCGCTGGACGAGGTTGAGCGCGCGATGGACCGCGATACCTTCCTTGAGGCCGATGAGGCGAAGGCGTTCGGGCTGGTGGACGAGGTATTTGATCGCCGTCCAGCCGCACCCGAAACGACTGACAGCTAACATGGATCTTAATCGCGCGCGCCGTTTTCTCCCCTTGTGAAATCAGCGTGACGCGGTCTAGGATGATCCTAGGACCAGAATATCCCTCGCCGTCGCGGCTTTTCGCTTGGGGCAGGGAGGAAAGATTGGCGAATGACTAAGCTTACAGGCTCCGATTCCAAAAGCACGCTTTACTGCTCCTTCTGCGGCAAGTCGCAGCATGAGGTGCGTAAGCTGATCGCGGGGCCGACCGTCTTCATCTGCGACGAGTGCGTGGAACTGTGCAACGACATCATCCGCGAGGAGACCAAGGGCGGTCTCGTCGGCAAGAAGGATGGCGGTGTGCCGACCCCGCAGGAAATCTGCGATGTGCTGGACGATTATGTGATCGGCCAGAACCGGGCGAAGCGTGTCCTGTCGGTCGCCGTCCACAACCATTACAAGCGCCTCAATCACGGCACCAAGCCGGGTGAGGTCGAACTTGCCAAGTCGAACATCCTGCTCGTTGGCCCCACTGGCTGCGGCAAGACGCTGCTTGCCCAGACGCTGGCCAAGACGTTCGACGTGCCCTTCACCATGGCTGATGCTACGACCCTGACCGAGGCGGGTTATGTTGGTGAGGATGTGGAAAACATCATCCTTAAGCTGCTCCAATCGTCCGATTATAATGTCGAAAAAGCTCAGCGCGGCATCGTCTATATCGACGAGATCGACAAGATCAGCCGCAAGGCTGAAAACCCCTCGATCACTCGCGACGTATCGGGCGAGGGCGTTCAGCAGGCACTGCTGAAGCTGATGGAAGGCACCACTGCTTCGGTTCCTCCGCAGGGCGGTCGCAAACATCCGCAGCAGGAATTCCTTCAGGTCGATACGACCAACATCCTGTTCATCTGCGGCGGCGCCTTTGCCGGGCTGGAGCGGATCATTGGCGACCGTCTGGAAGCCAAGTCGATCGGGTTTGGCGCCTATGTCGCGGCCCCCGAAGAGCGCAAGACCGGCGAGCTGCTGCGTCAGTCTGAGCCGGAAGATTTGCTGAAATTCGGCCTGATTCCCGAGTTCGTCGGCCGTCTGCCGGTGATCGCGACACTGGAAGATCTCGACGTGACCGCATTGGTCAAGATTCTGGTCGAACCGAAGAACGCGCTGGTGAAGCAATATGGCAAGCTGTTCGACATGGAAAATGTCGAACTGAGCTTCACCGACGATGCCCTTACGGCGATCGCCAAGAAGGCGATCGAGCGGAAGACCGGCGCGCGCGGTCTGCGGTCAATCCTGGAATCGATCCTGCTCGACACGATGTTCGATCTGCCGTCGATGGAAGGCGTGGGCGAAGTCGTCGTCGACAAGGATGTCGTGGCTGGAACCAAGGAACCTATCCGGGTCTTCAGCGAAAAGGACAAACGCGCCGAAGACGCCGCCTGATCGCGGCGTTCTCTTAGGCGTTCAAAAGCCCCGCTGGATCGCTCCAGCGGGGCTTTTTGGTGGGTCGCGAAACAGGACGCCCTCTAGCCGTTTCGGTTATTCGCTGAATGGACTGTCGGCTATGACCAGAAGCTGACGTCGCTAGAATGGGCATTAGACCTATTGGATGAGCAGGGGCTCTGTTTCGGCTATCATGATTGCTCCCAATGCCATTTGCCCTTCACGCCTCCTGCAATTACCTCATCGATTACCTGCGCCTTCCAAACGATCCCAAGTTGAACGCCTAACGGATCTTCACCGATTCTACCCGAATATATGCCAAGAAAACCTGTGGCCTCGCCGATTATAGAATCGTCTCCAAACGCACCCGAGGGATTTGTTAAACCCCTCCGGACGTGAAGCACTGGCGAACCAGACATCCCCTTCCGTGTAGCAGTATCGAGCAACAGCTTCGGCAATCCTTCTAGATCGATGTCGCGTTCGGTTGCTATCGATGCCCTCTTCCAGATAGGAAAGTGACCGCCAGACATGTTGAAGGGAAAGCCCAGAACGAAGGCATCATCGCCTGCCGAGACATCAAAGCGATCCCAACGATGAAGATTTATCGGTGTAGTCGCGAACCCGTCGATCGAGAGAACTCGCAATGCTTCATCGTCCGGTACGGCACACAGCTGAAGCGCAGCTACATCGACCAATTCACGGTGTATGGGATGCACCAGCCAATTGGGTCCATTGTCAGAAGAAAGTGGCAGGCTCCATCCTCGTCGATACCACCTTCGCGCGCCTTGGGGATCGAGCGCCCAAACCCCAAGATTGAAGTCGATGTTTGTCGGCGTGAACGCCATATCCGAAAGGGCACAGTTCGCCGTGTAGTTCCAGCCTGTGAGATTGTGCATATTCGTTATTAGATACCAAACTCCACTGCTCTCCCAGATAAAGCCAGTGCCGTGAGCTTCAGCGGTTCGTGCGCCGCGCCCTCATCAGCACGAAACATGGTGATCGGTATCGACTGGTATGATTCATTGCGCGAAATTCGAACCCGCTTCATTCAGCCCCGCACCCCCAACGTTCCATTTGATCAGCACGCCAAATGCGAGGCAGCTACCATCGGATTTCTGGCGCGGCTTGAATCAATTAGCCGCCAATCATTACATAATGCGAGCGCAAGCTGGAAGTTAGGAGGATGCGCGACAGGCATGACACCCACTTCCGCCGAACTGACGTTTCTATGCGGAACGCCTGCTTTCCACCCAAGCACGACGCCCTCATTCACCGCACGCAACTATCCAAACCGTCCCGCTGCACCACCCCGATCCGGCTTGTGATGCTGTTGCCATATCGCCGGGTAAAGCCTTGCGGCGCAATCGCGCCCCTTTTCTTGGGCAATGGCAGCACGGCAGCAAGACGGGCCGCTTCCCCGCGCGTCAGCTTGCCCGCCCCATGGTGGAAATAGCGCATGGCACCAGCCTGCACGCCATAAGTCCCAATCCCCGTCTCCGCGACGTTCAGATACACCTCCATGATCCGCCGCTTGCCCCAAATCGCCTCGATCAAGACAGTAAACCAGGCTTCAAATCCCTTGCGGATGAAACCGCCACCCTGAAACAGGAACACGTTCTTCGCGGTTTGCTGGCTGATAGTCGATCCGCCGCGAATCCGTCCGCCACTGACATTGTGACGGAGGGCTTGCGCGATCGCGACCGCGTCGAAACCATGATGACTGCAAAAGCGGCTGTCTTCGCCCGCAATGGCCGCGCGCGCCATGTTCGGATCGATATCGTCCAGACCCACCCAATCCTTGGTGATGCCATTCGGATCGGCCAGCATCGTCAACGTCACGGGGGGCGGCACGAAGCGATAGAGCAGCACCAACAGCAATGAGAGCGCGACAAAGCCGCCCAATATCCGGATGACGAAGCCGGCCCAACGGAAGCGGCGGCGAGACGAAGCGGCGATGGTGGCACTCATTTGCTCGTTCGTAGCGCGATCCGTCGAGCATTCAAGTTGGCACGCACCGCCGAGCCAATCCGCCATAAATCGGTCGCTGCTAACGCCACAAAAAAAGCCCCGGATCACTCCGGGGCTTCCTAACTCATTGTAATGAGCGTCAGGCCAGTGCCAACCGCATCTTGCCCAGCTTGTCGCCAGCAATCCGCATCATGGCCTTTTGCAGCTTTTCAAAGGCGCGCACCTCGATCTGGCGAACACGCTCACGCGACACGCCGTAGACCTGGCTCAGTTCCTCGAGCGTCTTGGGCTCTTCGGCCAGACGCCGCTCGGCAAGGATATGCTTTTCACGATCGTTCAGATCATCCATCGCCTCGACCAGCATATCGTGACGCAGCGTCTTTTCCTGCTCATCCGCGACCAGCTCGTCTTGCAACGGGTCGGTGTCGGCCAGCCAATCCTGCCATTGCCCTTCGCCGTCCTCGCGCATCGGCACGTTGAGCGACGTGTCGCCGCCCATCGCCATGCGACGGTTCATGGAGACCACGTCTTCCTCGGTCACGCCCAGGTCGGTAGCGATCTTTTTGACGTCGTCGGGGTGAAGGTCGCCATCCTCGAACGCTTCGATGTTGTTCTTCATCCGGCGAAGGTTGAAGAACAGCTTCTTTTGCGCCGCAGTGGTGCCCATCTTCACCAGCGACCAGCTGCGAAGAATGAATTCCTGGATCGACGCGCGAATCCACCACATGGCGTAAGTGGCCAGGCGGAAACCGCGTTCCGGCTCAAACTTCTTCACGCCCTGCATCAGGCCGATATTGCCTTCGCTGATCAACTCGCTGACCGGCAGGCCATAGCCGCGATAACCCATGGCGATCTTCGCAACCAGGCGCAGGTGGGACGTCACCAGTTGCGCCGCCGCTTCGGGATCCTGATGTTCCGCGTAACGCTTGGCGAGCATATATTCCTGCTCAGGCGTCAGCAGCGGAAACTTGCGGATTTCCGACAGATAGCGGTTGAGGCTGGCTTCACCGCCCAGCGCTGGAACCGCGGGGACATTGCTTTTTGCAGCCATGTCGCTTCACCTTTCCCTTTCGTGCGCGGCGGGACCCAGAAGAGGCATCCGATGCGCCGTCGCAAACTTGTCAAAACCTATACGTGGAGCTCGCTTAACAGTTCCTGCATGTCGGCAGGCAGTGCGCTGTCAAAGCTAAGTTTTTGCCCCGTCACCGGATGTATGAACCCCAGCTGTTTCGCGTGCAATGCCTGCCTTCTGAAACGCATCGTTTCCAGTATCGTTTTGAAACCTTTTCTCTCTCTACTGTAAACCGGGTCGCCGATCAAGGGGTGACCCAGATGTGCCATATGAACGCGCACCTGATGGGTCCGTCCGGTTTCCAGCTTGCATTCCACCAATGCCGCGCCGCTCAGGCGCTCGATCGTACGATAATGGGTGACAGCATGCTTGCCACGTCCTTCGCGATGGACCGCCATTTTCTTGCGGTCCGTATCCGACCTTCCGATCCAAGTGTCGATCGTTCCAGCTGCCGGTTGGGGAAGCCCGTAGACGATCGCTGCATATAGCCGGTCGATGCTGTGCGCCTTGAACTGCTGTGCCAGCCCTTCATGCGCCCGGTCGGACTTCGCCACGACCAGAAGGCCGGACGTGTCCTTGTCGATCCGATGGACGATGCCGGGCCGAGCCACACCGCCAATGCCGGATAATTGCCCGCGACAATGATGCAGCAGTGCGTTGACCAGCGTCCCGTCCAGATTGCCAGCCGCCGGGTGGACCACCAGACCCGCTGGCTTGTCGACGACGATCAGGTGGGCATCCTCATGCACGATGGTCAGCGGAATATCCTGGGCGATCGCTTCGGCATCGGCGGGCGTTGGAATGCTGATCTTAAAAGTCTGACCATCGGCTACCTTCGCCGACGGGCTCAGCGTTCTTCCCGCGAGTGTCACTTGACCATCGACGATCAGGCTCTTCAATCGTTCGCGTGAAAGTTCCGGAACCAGTTCGGCAAGCGCCTTGTCCAGGCGAAGGCCATGCTGCGCTTCGCCTATCGTCGTCTCGATGATAGAATCCCCCGAACCCATTGGTTAAGCATGTAAGAATGATGGTCCGCATTTCAAGATTGCTGCTGGAACAGATCATGTCTCACGCGGCCAGCAGCGCTGACGAAGTCTGCGGGTTGCTGCTGGGGCATTTCGGCTGCATCACGCAAGCGCGTCCGGCAGAAAATGTCGCGCCTGATCCGGCACGGCATTTCGAACTTGATCCAGCGGCGCTCCTTGCCGCTCACAAGGCCGCGAGGGCGGGTGGGCCAGCCGTAATGGGCCATTATCACTCGCACCCTGGCGGTTGCCCTGAACCATCCGCCACGGATGCGGCCTGTGCGGCCCCCGATGGTAGCCTGTGGCTTATCATAGGCGGTGGGGAGGCGCGGCTTTGGATCGCAAGCATGGGGCGGTCGGAAAAGGTGACATTTTCCGAGGCAATGCTCGACATCATGTGAGGCAAAGGCGGCAGGCCGGGGTTGCATCATCTGGCCCGGCAGCGCATTAGCCTGTCATTCCTTCCAGTTATTTCCGGCGGCAGAACCCTTCATGACCAACCCGACCGACAGCATCGAATTTGCCAGCTTGCTTTGTTCGCGCCTGTGCCATGATCTGCTGAGCCCGGTCGGCGCCCTAAACAACGGTCTGGAGTTGATGGCGGATGAAACCGACCCGGAAATGCGCCAGCGTTGCCTCGATCTTCTGGCCGACAGCGCGAAAACTTCGGCCAATAAGCTGAAATTCTTCCGGCTTGCCTTCGGGTCGGCGGGCGGATTCGGCGACGCGGTGCCCACGCACGAAGCCCGCGTGGCGATTGAGGGCATGTTCGCGGCGGGCCGGGTCAAGGTCGGCTGGCTTGTAGACGACGACATGCTCGACAAGCTACCGGTCAAGGTGTTGCTGAACCTCGCCCTCATCGCGGGCGACGCACTGGTGCGCGGTGGCCAACTGGACATCGGCGCTGAAAAGCGGCCTGGCGTCACGGAAATCGTGGTCCGTGCCGAAGGTCCCAAGCTGGTGCTGGACCCCGATCTTCGCGCCGCTCTGGCAGGAACGCTCCCGGAAGACAGCCTCGCGTCACGCACAGCAGCCGCGTGGATGATCCGCAGCCTGGTGACGAGCGTGGGAGGGGAGGTCGCGCTATCCCCTGCCGGAGAGCCCGTGCTGCTCTTCGGGGCCTCTATCCCTGGATGAAGCTGTCCTGATCCGGCGCCGCCTGTTTAGGTGCGGATACTTCCCGACTGTTCTTCGGGTATGAAGAAGCGGTTCGGTCCTTGGTCTGCATCCGGGCCGAAGGGCTTCAGGCGGTTATCGAACGCCTTGTAACCCGCTGCCGCCATCAGCTGCATCACGGCGTCTTCCTGATTGGTCACTTCCACCATCAACTTGGGCCGATCGCGGGCCAGGCATTCGGTCATGCCGCTCAACGCCATCAGTTCCGCGCCCTCGATATCGATTTTCAGGAAGTCGGGCCTGATCATCCTCGACGCCACGAAGCTGTCGATGGTGGTCACATTCACTTGCATCTGGTTGTAATGCTGGTTTGAAAAGGCGTTCTGGTTATTCCTTTCCAGATTTTCATAATCCTGGATCAGGGACGAGTTCTGGCCCGACAGATTTTCGACGTAGAATGACGCCTGTCCTACCGTATCCCCGACAGCTTCCGGGATGATTTCCACCTGCGGGAATGACGCCACGTTGGCGGTCAGATAGCGGAGATTGTCGCGGCTGGGCTCGAAGACGAAGACATTGCCCTCACGACCGGTCAACTTCGCCAGGTAGATGCTGATATATCCGATGTGGGCGCCAGCTTCGATCACGGTGTCACCGGGCTGGATGAGCCGCGCAAGGCTGGACATCACACCACTTTCGCGCCCCCGGCCATGATACCAGTAGCCGCGGTGACGAAACAGATTGAGGCGTAGTTTCGCGCCGTCGACCCAATGATGAGAGATGGTTATATCTCGGGACGCGAGCCGCGGCAGGATCGCGAAAGCCGCACGCCGTAAGAAGCGATGGCGATGCAGGCCCATGGATCTAAGTGTGGGGATACCCGCCGACGGTTGCATGTTGGTCACGGCCTGCCTCCATTTTGGGTACGTTGATATCCCACATGGACGGCGCGGCAATCATCAATGAAGGCTTACTCATCATGGCTATCAGGTTGCGCAAATGTTTCTGATTTCGTTGGCCCAACCCAAAGAAAAAGCCCGGCCACTTGCGTGACCGAGCTTCTTTCTTGCCGGCAACCCGAAAAAATCAGGCGCTGTAGTACATGTCGAATTCGACCGGCGAGGGAGCCATTTCCCAGCGGTACACTTCGGGCCACTTCAGCTCGATATAGGCTTCGATCTGGTCCTTGGTGAACACGTCACCCTTCAGCAGGAACTCATAGTCGGCTTCCAGGCTGTTCAGCGCTTCACGCAGCGAACCGCAGACGGTCGGCACCTGGCTCAGTTCTTCCGGCGGCAGGTCATAGAGGTTCTTGTCCATCGCGGAACCCGGATGGATCTTGTTCTCGATGCCGTCCAGACCAGCCATCAGCAGCGCTGCGTAGCAGAGATAGGGGTTCGCCATCGCGTCGGGGAAGCGGAACTCAACGCGCTTTGCCTTCGAACCCGCGCCGTACGGAATACGGCAGGAGGCCGAGCGGTTGCGCGCCGAATAGGCCAGCAGAACCGGCGCTTCGAAGCCCGGCACCAGACGCTTGTAGCTATTGGTGGTCGGGTTGGTGAAGGCGTTCAGCGCCTTCGCGTGCTTGATGACGCCGCCGATGAAGTAGAGGCACATGTCGCTCAGGCCGGCATAGCCTTCGCCCGCGAACAGCGGCTTGCCGCCGTCCCAGATGGACATGTGCGTGTGCATGCCCGAACCATTATCCTGAGCGATCGGCTTGGGCATGAACGTCGCGGTCTTGCCATAGGCCTGGGCGACCATCTGCACGACATACTTGTAGATCTGCATGCGGTCGGCGGTCTGGACCAGCGTGCCGAAGGTCAGGCCGAGTTCGTGCTGGGCAGCGGCCACTTCATGGTGGTGCTTGTCGCAGGGCAGACCCATTTCGAGCATGGTGGTGACCATCTCGGCGCGGATGTCGGTGGCCGGATCGACCGGAGCGACGGGGAAATAGCCGCCCTTCGCGCGCGGACGGTGAGCAAGGTTGCCGCCCTCATATTCGCGGCCGGTGTTGGTCGGCAGTTCGATGTCGTCGATCTTGTAGAAGGACTCGTTATAGTCGTTGTTGAAGCGGACGTCGTCGAACATGAAGAATTCGGCTTCCGGGCCGACATAGACGGTGTCGCCGAAACCAGCCGACTTCACGAAGGCTTCCGCGCGCTTCGCGGTTGAGCGCGGGTCACGGGTGTAAAGTTCGCCGGTGTCGGGCTCGACGATGTCGCAGAACAGGATCAGCATCGGGGTGGCGCTGAAGGGATCGACATAGACGGCGTCTAGGTCCGGCTTCAGGATCATGTCCGACTCGTTGATCGCCTTCCAGCCTTCGATCGACGAACCGTCGAACATCAGGCCTTCGTTCAGCTCATCTTCGCCCAGGACCGAAGACACCATGGTCAGGTGCTGCCACTTGCCCTTGGGATCGGTGAAGCGCAGATCGACCCACTCGATCTCCTTCTCTTCGATCATCTTCAGGATGTCTTTTGGCGTGTTGGCCATGTGCGCTTGCCCTTCTTTCATATTTGCCCCCCCGAAGGGGTAGTGGATGTTGCAGTTCGTCAGCTCCTTTACGAAGCTGACGCGAAATCAAAATTGGTGGAGAATCAGATAGCGTCGCTGTCCCGCTCGCCGGTGCGGATGCGAACCGCGCCTTCGATCGCCGAGATGAATATCTTGCCATCGCCGATCCGCCCGGTTTGCGCGGCGGCGGAGATCGCCTCCACCACGCGGTCTGCCAAGGCGTCGTCCACGACCACCTCCAGCTTCACCTTGGGCAGGAAATCGACGACATATTCAGCGCCACGATACAGTTCGGTATGGCCCTTTTGACGGCCAAAGCCCTTGGCCTCCGTAACCGTGATGCCGGACACGCCCACTTCGTGGAGCGCTTCCTTCACCTCGTCGAGCTTGAACGGCTTGATGATCGCCTCGATCTTTTTCATCACTCTAATCCCAACTCAAACGCGCGCGCGATGACGAAGTGATCTTCGCCCTCATCATTTAAAAGCGACGATCTTCATGTCCCCGAGACATGCGCCGTGCCCTTCAACAATCAATTACCGTGCCAAACGGCGAATCGCTACGCCACGCTTTCGGCGATGCCGCAATCTTTGTCCATATTGCCTGATTTCAGGGCAATATTGTCCCACTGTGCCCGATTTTTAGGCAGTGTTTTTCAGCTCAATAGGGCGGTGTGTCGAGCCCGGCCGGGCTCTTCGTGAAAATCTCGCAGCCAGTTTCGGTAATCCCGATGCTATGTTCGAACTGCGCGGACAGCGTGCGATCACGCGTGACGGCGGTCCATCCGTCTTCCAGCATCTTCACGCCGGGCTTTCCGATGTTGATCATAGGTTCGATGGTGAAGAACATGCCGGGGCGCAGTTCCGGCCCAGCGCCCGGTCGGCCGATATGGACGACTTCGGGACTGTCGTGAAAAACGCGGCCCAAACCATGGCCGCAAAAATCGCGGACCACGCCATAGCGATGTTTTTCGGCGTGCTTCTGAATAGCATGGCCGATGTCGCCCAGATGGTTGCCGGGCTTTGCCTGTTCGATGCCCAGCATCAGGCATTCATAGGTCACTTCTACCAGCCGCCGTGCCTTGATGCTGGTCTCGCCGACAATGAACATCCGGCTGGTATCGCCGTGCCACCCATCGACCAGCGGCGTCACGTCGATATTCAGGATATCGCCATCCTTCAGCTTCATGTCGCCCGGGATGCCATGGCAAATGACATTGTTGAGCGAGATGCAGCAGCTGTGCGTATAGCCGCGATAGCCAAGGGTGGCTGGCACGCCGCCGCCGTCGAGTGTCATGCGCCGGACGATGTCGTCCAGTTCGCCCGTGGTCACGCCCGGCACCACATGCGGCACCAGCGCATCAAGGATTTCGGCAGCGAGCCGTCCCGCCTTGCGCATGCCTTCGAAACCAGCGGCGTCATACAATTTGATCGCGGTCGATCGCGAAATCGGCGCATCGGCCGTCATCGTCATATATTCGGTCATGTCCCGGTTATAGTCGGCGCAGCACGATATTGCGAGGCCCCGATCGTGTCGGGCTAGGCAGCCGACGCGTCAAACGCTATGGCCAGCCTCATGCCCGTAACCGAACGTATCTGGACCGCCGCGCTGATCGTGATCGGAGACGAGATTCTGTCCGGCCGAACCCAGGACAAGAATATCGCGCAGATCGCGTCCTGGCTGAATGTACAGGGAATCAGGCTGCGGGAAGTACGCGTGATCGCGGACGACAGCGACTCCATCGTTGAAGCGGTAAATGCGCTTCGGGTGCGCCACGATTATCTGTTCACCACCGGAGGCATCGGACCCACGCACGATGACATCACTGTCGATGCGATCGCTCGCGCCCTTGATGTCGATGTCGAAATTCATCCGCAGGCCCGCGCCATGCTCCAGGGCTATTATGAAACGCGGGGCGGGCTGACCGACGCCCGGCTGCGCATGGCCAGGGTGCCTGCCGGTTCCGATCTTATCGAAAACCGCATGTCCGGCGCGCCTGGCATTCGACATGGCAATATCTTCATCATGGCGGGTGTGCCGCACATCACGGCTGGCATGCTCGACATGCTGACCGGCACGTTGGAGGGCGGCCAACCCTTGCTGTCGGCGCAGATTGGCTGCTGGGTTGCTGAAAGCGAAATAGCCGACCTTCTCGCCGCGACGGAGCGCACGCATGAAGGCTGCCAGATCGGCAGCTATCCCTTCTTCCGGGATGGCCGGACGGGGGCAAACTTCGTCATCCGCTCAACCCGGGCCGCAGTGCTGGAGCAGTGCATTGCCGATTTGAGCGCTCGACTGGAGCAAGGCGGCTGGCCGGTCTTCGCTGGCGGCATCTGACACGGTTTCCTACCAGCAACTGGCTGGTTCCACGCCCATATGTGTCTGCTTAGCGGCAGGTTGCGTTGCATCAACTCAGTGCGAGACGCTATGCTGCGCTGCATCAATAGCTGGCTGGTTCCAGCTTTTGGATGTCGGGCTTCACGCTTGGGCATCCGATCCATGGCGAAAGGCTAAGCCCATCAGTCCCGCGCTCGCGGGATCGGCTTTTTGCGCCTTTTTCTCCGGATCGCTGCGCAAGGGGGAGCCGCTTGTTAAGGAGAATAGGTGATGCGGATCGTGATGACCGGATCGGGCTATGTTGGGCTGGTTTCGGGCGCATGCCTTGCCGACTTTGGGCATGATGTCGTCTGCGTAGACAAGGACGTAGCCAAGATCGAAGTGCTACGCGACGGCGGCGTGCCGATATACGAACCGGGGCTCGCCGACCTGATCGCGCGCAATGTGAAGGGAGGGCGCCTTACCTTCACCACGGACCTGGCGGCTTCGGTGGCGGAGGCGGACGTCGTCTTCATCGCCGTTGGCACGCCTGCGCGCCGGGGCGATGGTCACGCCGACCTTAGCTACGTCTATGATGCCGCTCGCGAAATCGCGTCCGCATTGCGTGGCTTTACGGTCGTCGTCACCAAATCGACTGTTCCCGTCGGAACAGGCGATGAAGTGGATCGCATCATCCGCGAAGCCAACCCGGCTGCGGAGTTTGCTGTCGCCTCCAACCCTGAATTCCTACGCGAAGGCGCGGCGATCCAGGATTTCAAGCGGCCTGATCGCATCGTCATCGGCATCGAGGATGATCGCGCCCGGCCTTTGATGGAGGAGGTGTATCGCCCGCTTTATCTGAACCAGGCACCGATTCAGTTTACCGGCCGACGCACCAGCGAGCTTATCAAATATGCCGCGAACGCCTTCCTTGCGATGAAGATCACCTACATCAACGAGATCGCGGAACTGTGCGAACATGTCGGCGCGGACGTTCAGCAGGTTGCGCGCGGCATCGGCCTCGACAACCGCATCGGCAGCAAGTTCCTCCATGCTGGTCCCGGCTATGGCGGCTCCTGCTTCCCGAAAGATACGCTGGCGCTGGTGAAAACGGCTGAAGACGCGGGCGCGCCGATCCGCCTCATCGAAACAACCGTTGCGATCAACGAAAGCCGCAAGCGTGCCATGGCCCGCAAAGTGGTCGCTGTGTGCAACGGTTCCGTTCGCGGCAAGACGATCGGCGTGCTGGGCTTGACCTTCAAGCCGAACACGGACGACATGCGGGACGCGCCATCACTCTCGATCATCCAGGCGTTGCAGGATGCGGGTGCCCAGGTCCGCGCCTATGATCCGGAAGGAATGGAGGCCGCTCGATCCATGCTGCGCGGTGTCGATTTCTGCGCCAATCCCTATGAGGCCGCCCAGGGCGCTGCGGCGGTGGTGATCGTCACCGAATGGGACGCGCTCCGTGCGCTCGACCTGCCGCGCCTGCGATGCGTGATGAGCGGTGAGGGCCTTGTCGATCTTCGCAACATCTACCGGGCCGCCGACGCGGAAGCGGCGGGCTTCTCCTATGTCAGCGTAGGCAGGGGCGCAGAACCGGAGCTTGAAACGCTCATCCAGGCAGCGGAATAAAGCTCACCTGTATCGGCTCATCGCAAATGCTCCAGCTTTGCGATGAGCCGTGCTTGACCGGAAGTTTTTGTTAATCTTCGTATAGGACCCTCAAGGGGCTAATAAGCGGGGGTTGCAAAAATGAATATCAAACTGACCGGCTCCATGTGTGGAGCCGGATTATCGCTTCTATGCGTCATGGCGGCGGGGGCCGCAACGATGTTATCGAGTGGATCGACATCGACTAACTTGCAGATGGGGTCAACCACGACTCTGCTCAGCAGTGGATCGACATCGACAACCACTTCGACAACTTCGCTATCGACCGATACCACTTCGACCGTTTCATCCAGCTTTTCCACATTCGATTTTGCCAATGGTACAAAGCTGCCGGACAAGTCGACCCTGTCGCTAGGCAATGCGACCGTCCATCCAGGCAGCGGCACTGCCTATGTGCCGGTAACGCTGGATCGTCCGACGCCAAACACCGTCATCGCGCGGGTCATTACCGTGAACGGGTCAGGCACGCTGCGCGCGCTGTCCGGCTACAACTACCAGACGGTAGATACTGTAGTGATCTTCCGCCCCGGCGATCCGCTCGTCCAAACGGTCGGTGTACCGATCAGCGGCCTCGCGGAGGGACAGCAGTTCCAGTTAAAGCTGCGGGAAGCGCCCTGGGGCGGCCTCCAGGGGCAGTCGCTCGCAACCATCACCGCGACCAGCGCCGTCGCGCCGACACCCAAGGCAACCGGCACTTTCCGCCAGCCCCGGACTTTCGCGGCAACAGGCACGCTCCAGTTCGAGCTGAAAAAGGAAACGCACAAGCGCTCGCCCGACGGCGGCTGGAATCGCTGGGCGACCTCGCTGTCTCATGGCCGTACCCAGGTTGCGAATGGCGAGACCGGCCTTTATCTCGATTCATCGCTGTTCCCCGGCATTGAAGGCCCGGTATATTGGGGCACACAGGGCCTTGTCCTGCACAGCCAGAAGCTGAAGTCGCCCATCTGGTATGAAGGCCAAAACTGGTATTATGGCGCATCGGTGCTGGATGGCCGCAACTTCACCGCTTCGCAGATCGGCTACGGCCAATATGAATGGGTGGCCCGGATGCCCAACCGCCGTGGGTCATGGCCCGCATTCTGGCTGATCTCCACCAGCGGATGGCCGCCCGAAATCGATATCTATGAAGGCTTCGGCTATCAAAGCTACTGGGACTTCGATCGTCATATCGCCCAGACCATTCATGGCGGCAAGGACGGCGTCCGCAGCTTCCAGCGGGGCGTCACGATCCAGGCTGAGCAGGCTTACGGCCTCAATGGCTTCGCCCAAGACTTCCACCGCTTCGCCGTCGATATTCAACGCGATTATATCACCTGGTTCGTGGACGGGGTCGAAACATATCAGTCGGTCAATCCCTTCCAGGGGCACCGCTGGTATCCGATCATGGACGTCGCGGTGAAGACCAGCGGCGCCTATGATGATGGCTCAGGAGACATGATTATCAAGAGCCTGCGCATCTACAGCGCGCCATAATGGCTATGGGCGCCGCCTGACAGGGCATAGAGGCGCCCCCAGCATTTGACCCACTGCCCGGCAACGTCCACGCGGCGGACGCCGGGCAGGATCAGTCCTGCAAGCCCTGCGGTGCGCAGCGTCAGTATGCCCAGCGTCCTACCCAACAGGGCAACCTGCGCAATGCGCCCTGGCCGCCGCTTCCGCCGCGCCAGCGTCTCGGTAAATCCGATCCGCCACATCCGTTTCAACACCCAGCTCAGCTTCGCCCGTTCCGGCGGCACCCATTCGCTGACGCGCGCATCGGGTGCCCAGGCGAACCGCGCGGCCGCTTCTCGCAACCGCGCAAGGAAATCCAGATCTTCACCCCCGCTGCTGTTGAAGCGCATATCGAACCACGGCCGTTGCACCATCTCCAGCGCCCTGCGGTTCACCAGCAGGTTATTGCTCGCCCACAACATGCCCGTCGCCCCCCATGCACGCTGCTCCGGCCGGAACACCAAAGTCTGATGCGCCCATCGTGGCGGCCCATCCTTGAAGTGAAAATCAACAGGCCCCGCGACCACATCGGCGCCCACCTGCGCCTGACAGGCAAGCAGCGCGTCGAGCCAGCCCGGCTGCGGCCACTCATCATCATCGATCATCGCAATGAACCGCATAGCGGGATCGGCCATCGCAGCATCACATATCGCATTGCGAACCGAGCAAAGCCCCGGCTCGACTACCGGCAATAGCGTGAGGGGCAAGGGATAGCCGCTATTCCGCAAAGCCTCCACGACAGCCGCGCCCTCTGCCGCGTTCCCGTCATTGTCGGCGACCAGCACCATGACATCCTGCCGCTGCACCATCTTTGCCAGCGTCTCCAGCAAGTGCCGCAATTCGGCTGGGCGCCGGAACGTCGGAACCGCAATCCATATCGGCTTGCCCATCATGGCGCCGCCGGTTCCAGCGCTGTGGGACGTTGCGGACGCCCCTTTTGCAGCCATTTGATGAACTGATGCCCTCGCACCTCGATCAGCAAATAGCTGACCCAGCAGATCAGCCAGGTGACGACCAGCATCCCAAGCACGAACAGCCAGTCCACCCCGACGATTCCATGCCGCTGCGCCACGCCCATTGCGCGCGCGGCGACGTCGCGCACCAGTGGATGCCAAAGATAGATGGAATAGCTGATCAGGCCTAGGTGAAAGCTTAGCCGATTAGCCATTACCGCGCGCGCGGCTGGCCCGTCATAATAGCAGCTCAGCACCAGCGCGGGCATCAGGCACACAACCAGCACGTCAGCTCCCGGCAACAGTAGCGCCAGCGCGATCAGACCGCAAACCGCCGCAAAGCCGCCTTTGCGACCAATCACGGCCTTGGACAAAGGATGATCCGCAACACGATATGTCAGCACGCCCAGCGAAAAGCCCGCAAGGCAGCGCAGCAGCGTCAGCACGCTGTCACTGTCATTGACGTCGAGCGGCCCGCTGGCCCCCAGTCCCGATGATGCCACGAACAGCAGCAATCCAATGCAGATCGCCGCCTGTGCCCATGCCCAGCGCGAAAAGGCAAGGATCGCGATCAGCGGATAGATGAGGTAGGCGGCGACTTCCGTGCTGACAGACCAGCTATTGCCTGCGATGGGCTGCGTTCCCCAACCCCAGCTCTGCACCATGAACAGGTTGCTGAGGATATTGGCCGGGTTCAACTCGATCGACTGATTGCCCGACACGTTGAGCAGGATGCGCAGCCCAAAGACCAATGTGACGATCAGGTGCAGCGGCCAGACCCGCGCCATGCGATTGATCAGGAAATCTACATAGCTCGCTCGGCTCAGATGCTTCACCACCCGGTCATGATAGCCATAGGAAATGACGAAGCCGCTCAGGATGAAGAACAGGTCGACCGCCAGATAGGCCCGCGAGAAAAGCGGGATCGCAAACTGCGAAAAGGCCGGTTGATGCGGGATGTGATAAAACAGGACGGAAACGGCTGCGACCCCGCGCAGGCCGGTGAGTGAGGCGACCCTCATGCCCGGTTCCTCCTTGCAGGCGGCGCCGCATCGAAGGCGCCAGCAATTGCGTCCCAAAATGGCTTCCGGGCCATTTTACCGTCAAAGGGTAGACCACGGGATAGCTGCCCGTCAGGCCATTTATATTCGGGATATTTGGACAGCCATGAATCTCTGTCCGACACACCCCAGCACAGGACTGATCCCATCGCCGGATTATCCAGCGCTACGTCGAGGAAAGCCTTGGCAAAGGCCGCAACCTCACGGTCGCGCTTGTCCGGATTGGGTGGCCCGCCCCGGTCGGCGATATCCAGTTCGGTGATCGCCAGCTTCAAACCATATCCGCTTAGCGTTTCCAGAAAATCGGCAAATTGCCGCTGATTGAACGGCTCCCTATAGGGTTTCAGATGCCCCTGAATGCCGATGGCATCCACAGGCACACCCCGGCTCATCAAACGATCGAGCAGCTTCAGCATGGCGGTTCGCCGCCGTTCGCAGCGCGGGGAGTTATGCTCCAGCCCATAGTCGCCTAGAAACAGCGTGGCCTCGCCATCGACTTCCCGCGCACGATGAAAGGCAAGGTCGATATATTGCTCGCCCATGGCTTTCATCCATAGATTCTCGGCGCGCATCCCGTCGGCTCGGCCCTGATTGGGCTCAAGTGTTTCATTGACCACGTCCCATTCGGAAATCCGGCCCGCGTAGCGCCGCATGGCAACGTCGATATAGCCGGTCATCAACTGTCGTTGCTGCGTATCGCTTGCCTGTTGCACCGCCGGTTCCAGCCAGGGCGGATTGGCCGTGTACCAGACCAATGTGTGTCCGCGCGCCCGCATCCCATGCGCTTGCGCAAAGTCGATGATCTGGTCAGCGCCGCTAAAGTCATATTTGCCGGGCTTGGGTTCGGTGGTTCCGCGCTTCAGTTCATATTCCTGCACCAGAATGTCGCATTCCCGCGCCACTGTTGCGCGATACGCGCTGTCTTCGCGCAGCAATCGCGATTTCACGGCCGCGCCGAAATAGCGCCTGGAAGCCTTGGCATGATCGGCCAATCCTTCGCGCGACACGACGCGCGCGGCGCCGGGCGGCATGGGAGAGCAGGCCGCCAGCGTCGCTGCCCCCGCCAGAAAATCCCGGCGCCTCACAGGCTTTGCCTCCGCCCGCTCAACAGTCGCGTGACATCGATCCAGCGGTCACAGATTTTGCGATAAACGCCGTCCGGCAGAACGATCTGCATCAGCACCGCGCCCGCCAGGCGCGGTCCATAGGCGCCATGGAACAATGCCGTCAGATAGTAGCGGATGGCCCGAAGCCGTTTGGTCGGCCAGATGCTCTTTGCTGCATGCCAACCCATATATCCCGAAAAAGCCCGCGCCGAGATATGGGGGCGCAGGTCCGCCAGCCAGGTCAGGCTGCCTACACTCCCCCGGATTTGCGACAGCCTGTCCTCTGCCTGACGGTCTGCCCAGATCGTACCGGGGCGACTGGCCATCACGAAACGCGCGCCCGCCAGCGACAACCGCAACGCGAAATCGGTGTCATCCCCGAACTTCACATCTTCGCGATAACGGACCTTTTCGGCGAGCGAACGGCTCAGCGCGACGCTGCTGGTCTGGATGAAGCCCCGATCGCACATCAGGTAACGATCGACCGGCTCATTCCTTTGTATGGCCCGCGGAGGCTTAAGGAAATTCCTTCCGCCGCCCCTGTCGGCCAGCACCTGCCCATAAGCGACGACATCGTCACTCTCCTCCAGCAGGGGCAGCAGGTCGGCAAGGTGATGCGGCAGGAAACGGTCATCGCAATCCAGAAAGGCGATGTAGCGCCCGCGTGCGCGATCGACACCGGCGTTGCGCGCCGCCGACGCACCCCGGTTCTGCTGGACGACGACGGTCAGGCGCGGGTCCTTGATCGCGCCCAGCGCCAGTTCGGTGCCGTCGGTCGATCCATCGACGACTACGATCACTTCGATCACCGCGATGCTCTGCTCCAGTGCGGAAAGCACCGCCGCCACGACCGCGTCGCGGCGTTGATAGGTAGGGATGACAACCGAAAAAAGCGGTTGCGCGACGGCAGCCTGAAGCTGCGATGGAGGTTGCCAGGCGCTCATCACGACCGCGCTCCGCCATGGGCGGGTTCGCCCTTGCCGAACCGAAGTACGAACAGGTTGACCAGCGAACGGTAGAGCGGCTTTGGAAGGTAGGATCGCAATATCTGCCGCGCGACCACCCGTGGCGGCACCCCTCCTGCGAACATGCCGATCACCAGATCGCGTAGCGCAGCGACGGGGCGCACGGGCGCCATGTGATAGGCCAGAACCGTCGCGCGATAGCCGCGCCGTGCTCGATCAGTGAGCATGTGACCGCAGCGATCGAGCCAGTCCAGCGAGGTTTCATAACCCCGGACATAGGATGTGCGGCCATCTTCCGTCGCGTCCAGCCACACCGTCAGCGGCTCGTCGATCATCTTGAACCGCGCGCCAGCGCCCTGCAACCTGACGCAGAAGTCGAGATCCTGTCCCTTCTTCAACGCTGGATCGAACAGCACCTGGCGGGCCATCTCGCTCGGCACGACCATGGTCGATGTCTGCATGAACTGGTTGGCGCAGAACAGATATTCGCCAACATCCTCGCCGTCCCGTATGCCGCGATCAGGCCTGATCCAGTAACGATCGACGCCCCGGTCCACCTTCATCCTGGAATAGAGGACCGTGCGGCCGTCATCATCCTTCAGCGCCTGCGCCATGATCGACAGCTTGCCCGGCAGGAAGAGGTCGTCGGAATCGAGGAAAGCGATATATCGGCCCCGCGCGGCCTTGATCCCATGATTGCGCGCGGCTCCACCCCCGGCATTATCCTGCCTGATATAGCGCACGCGCGGGTCGCCAATGGCTTCGATCACCGGCGCCGGATTATCGCGCGATCCATCATCGATCACGACGATTTCAAAATCCTGCCAGTCCTGCGCTCGCACCGACCGGATCGTGTCACCCACGATATCGGCCCGATTATAGAGCGGGATGACGACGGAGAAGAAGGGAGCAGCATCGCTCATGCGCCATGCACCTTTCGATATTCTTCGTAACGGAAGCCCGCGATGCCAGCGATCTTGCCGACGGCGCGGTAGAGCTTGCCCAGCCGCACAACGCGCTTGCCCCGGTCCAGAGTGGCCGCAGCGCCCAGCGTCCCGACCAGAAACCCGGCGGCGATGCGTGGCGCTTCGCCCACCAGAGTGCGTAGCCGCCCCCTGTGGAACCGCTCGACCATCATGTCGGTCATCCCCAGCCGATAGCCGCGCATCAGCAGCCATTTGGTAGTGACCCGGCTCGCCGGAATAAGCTCCGTCACCAGAGCCTCCTCCGACCAGGCAAAGCGAAAGCCCTTGCGCGCCATCCGGCTGAACAACTGCTTGTCCGACCCCCCGGTCAGCGCCATACGCTCATCGAACGGCCGTTCGCCCATATGGTGCAGCGCCTGCGCGGAGATCAGCACGTTGGCCGTGCTATCGACGAGCGCGACAGGCCCTGACGTCCCGCGCCGCTTGGCTTGCAACAAGGGATGCCGCGCGGCCCAGGGCGCAACCCGCGCGTCCATCTCCCGCGCTACGGCTCCCCCCACGACATCGGCATTCCAGCGCATGGCGGTATCCACCAGCGCATCGATCCAACCGGGCGAGGCGGCCTCGTCATCGTCCAGCATCGCGACATGCGTCACGCCCGGCCGTCCCAGCGCCCCCGCAACCAGAGCATTGCGTACCACGGGTATCCCCCGTTCAGCCACCAACCGCGCCTTGATCGGCCAGCGATAGCCTTGCGAAGCCAGCCGCTCGACCACGCCCATGCCCTCGGCCCGCGCGGCGTCATTGTCGGCGACCAGCACCTCCAGCTTGTGACGCGTTTCCAGCGCCGCAATCGACTCCAGCGTCCGCTGCAACCCTTGCGGCCGATTGCACGTCGGGATGCAGATAATAACCCTAGCCATCAACAGCCTCCGGGGAAGAAATGTGCCGCCGCTGCCATTGCGGGCGCGGCTTGGCCTTGAAAGTCGCGTGCGCGGTGGCGACCGCCGCGAGGAAGATCACCCAGACCTGCCGGTCCTTGTCGAAGAAGGAGGTCTCCAGCAGATTCTGGTACATGACGAACACCCAGATGGCGAAAGCCGGAACCATCAGATGCTGGTTCTCCTTGGTCGATCCGGTCAGGAACCAATAAGCGGGCAGGGCAAGAAAGCTCACCAGCAGCATGGCCAGTCCTAAAGGCCCGGTCGTCACCCAAATCTCCAGATATCCATCATGCGAATGCGCCGTCAGCATCTGGAATTGCTGGTTCAGATAATCATGCGCCGGGGAGTTTGCCCCCACCTGCCAGAAGCCCCCGAAACCCGCCCCCAGGAACGGATGATCGGCCAGATAGTCCAACGCCACGCGCCAGATCGACACGCGCCCGGTAAAGCTCGTCGGATCAGCGAACAGCCGTTCGATCGTCGGCTGATAGGCGATGTAGAGCGCCAGAAACCCGACCATCCCGAACCCGAGCATGATCAGCAGGATCGCCCGCTTTTGCGTATTGTCGCTCAGCGCCCGGTAGATGTTGCTGATCGCCAGCATGCCGATGCACAGCGCCAGCGACGTCTTGCTCTTCGTCCCGATCACGAAGACGAACGCCATGATCGCGAACAAAGCATAATACCATTTCCGGCGATCTACCCACGCATTGCCGCACACGATGAAGCACAACGCCATCACAGCGCCCGCGATATTCTTGTGAAAGAAGAACCCTCGCCACGCCCCAATCAAAGCCTTGTCGCTCTCGGTCGGCGGATGCACCGCTGCGGAGGTCAGCGGCATCGAAATCCAACATATGAGCAGCGAGGTAATCAACGCCCATCGCAGGGCGGTGAACAGCCGTTCCGGCCCGATCAGCGCCAATGCACAGAAGGTGATGTAGATCACGATGAACTGCTGCATCACCCGCTTGAAGGACACGAACGGATCGACGCCCCAGCTACAGGTGATCAGGAACCAGACCAGCATGATCGCCAGCGGCCAGAAGGTGAAACGGTATTTCAGCGGATGCTGACGGAATATCTGCACTCCCGTCAGCAGCAGCGCAAAGCCGATGAACAGCGCCTGCTTGAACAGGTCCGACCCGTCATTGTCCGCCGCCATCGCGACGAGCTCATCCTGCGTACGCGACGCGAAAGGCTGCTGGCCGATGAAGACCATCATCAGGAATATGAAGTAGAAAATCTGAGCGACCAGAACCACCCGACTTTCCCGCGATGCAGCAGGAGCGGGGAGGGAGGGCGCAAGGCCAGTGCGGTGCCATGTTGACGCCATGGGCTTTAGCCTTCCGCTCGCTGGCTCGCCCGCCATTTGCGGTCCAACTGCCAGATGCCCAACATCATCACCAGCTGCGACAGCACGACGCCAGCGATCGAGAAAATAGGCGCAACCGCCAGCGTCAGCAGCGTCACCGCCACAATGCCGACGCCACAACTGCGCAAGCTTTGATGGGCAAGCGGCCGGAACGCCTTGCGCGCCTGCGTCATGACGCTCATCGGCGTCTGCACGCACTGAACCAGCGAAAGCAGGGCGCACAGCCCCACCGCGATTGCGACCAACTGCCAATCAAGCGTCGGCTTCAGGATCAGTTGGGGAAAGATGAACAGCACGACCGCCGCCAGCGCGCACGTGCCCGCCCACAGGAACAGCAGCGCGCCCATGAAGACGCGCTCGGACGTGATCGCCGCGTCATGATCGCCGCGCGCCACGGCCCGGGTCATGCGCGGTCGTTCCAGCTGGGTAAGGGCAGTTATGCACACATTGACCGGCCGGAAGAACAGCATCCCCACCGCGACAGGCGCAAAGGCCGTCGGACCAGCGAGCAGCGTCACGATATAGCTATGCGCGTTGGATGTAGCTTCGGTCGACAGCACCCCCACCAACGTCCAGCCCGATTGCTCCCGCCACACGGGGCGATAGGCGCTCAGAGCCCTCGTCGGACGCATGCTGAAATGCCGCCGCAAATAGGAAAGGCCGAACGGCAGCAGCCCCGTGATGCTGGCCACCACCAACATCGCGCCGATACTCGCGAGGTCCGCACCCGTTCGGGAAGCCACCAGAAGTCCCGCGACGATCGTCCCGGCATAGGCAAGATCGGATCGCGCCGCCCGCGCGGGCCGATGATGCGCATAGGCATTGGATCGCCCGAACCACCGCACCAGGGACAAGGTGCCCGCCAGTCCGAACATCGCCGCCGCAGCAGTGGAAGCCGTCGCCCAGGCAATCGCCGCGCAGATCAAACCCTGACTGACCGCCAGCAACAGGTTCACCGGAAAGAAGAAGTCAAAGGACTGGTGATCGGTGTCGTCGTCCTGATTGACCGCGATCGTATAGGGCGTCGAAACCAGCGCGTTCGACAGGCTGTACCCGAACTGGATGATGACCAGCAGGAAGGCCAGCGTGCCGATTGCCGCCGTGCCCAGATGATGAATGGAAAACAGTTGCACGGCCAGATGACTGACCGACACGATCGCGGACGACAGGCTGGCCAAGCCGAAGCGCCCAAAGATGCTTCCAAGTTTCCGCACGCGCGTCTCCGGCGAGCCGGAGGACTCTTCCCCCTCCCGCAAGCGGGAGGGGGGGCGCTCCCTGTTTTCCCCCTCCCGCAAGCGCGAGGGGGTTAGGGGGTGGGCCTGCGCAACCACTGTCCCATCAGCCATGGCGATGCTTCCAGATCAGCCATAGCGCATGGGGATTGGTGGTGATGTAGCGCCAGGCCAACTGCCGGGGCCGTGTGACCATCCGGTGCAGCCACTCAAGCCCCGCATTCTGCATCCACATCGGCGCACGCGGATAGTCACCCGTCACATAGTTGAACAGGCCGCCGCAAGTGACGATCCACCCCGCCTTGATCCGGTGCCGGTTGCGGACGCAAAAGGACTGCTCGCGAGGCTTTCCCGTCCCGACCCACAGCACGTCCGGCGCCGCCGCGTTGATCTCCTCGATCAGCGCATCTTCCTCTTCCGCGCTCCAGAAGCCATTGCGCCGCCCGGCCAGCTTCAGGCCCGGCGTCGCATCGGTGATCCGCCGCGCACATTCGGCGTTCACCTTCTCTTCGCCGCCCAGCAGATAATAGCGGACATCGCCCGCGGCTGCCTGTGGTAGGCTGTCGATGAACATGTCGGTGGTGCTTGATCGGTCGGCGATCGGCGTGTTGCTGAACCAGCGTGACGCCATGACGATAATTTGCCCATCGGCGTGGATCAGGTCTGCCTGAGCCAGATCGGCGCGGAATCCCGCATCAAGAGCATTCATCGACAGCCCCTGTCCATTGCAGTCGAACACCAGCAACGGCGCTTCCTTCTGCATTCGGCGCAGCGGCGCTTCACGCACCATCTTCGTAATCAGGGCATCAAGCGAGAGGGTGGAAACCGGCACGCCGCCGACCAGCACGCTCTTGTCTTGCGGCTCGACGGAAGGAAAAGGCTGAGGGATTGCTCGCTCCGCGCTCATGCAATGACCGTCCCGGCGATCGGTACGCCCTGCCGGTCCAGATCGTCGATGATGCGGCGCAAATCGGCGATGGTGGTATCGCCACGCCGCGCCACGATGACCACGGCGTCAAAGCCCGCCAAAATGCTGCCAACCGGCGTCTGCTCGCCCTTGCGCTCGGCAAGGTAGAACAGCATCGATGTTTCCTTGAGGCCCCATCCATTGGCCGTGTCGGCCAGCGGGCCGCGTGTGATCAGGCTCGACGCACTGCCGGAAGCGCGCCCGGCGGTCATCAGCCACAATCCCTCGATCGCGGTCTTGGCGGCGGGTAGCAATGCCGCGCTGCCCATCAACTGTTCGGCGAGACCCGCCTTGTTCGCTACCCGGAACAGCCGGTCGAGCGACGGGTTGCCCATGTCGACGTCAATCAACATGGTCTGCCCGTCCATCTGCGCCAGTACGACGGCAAGGTTCGCGGCCATGACCGCGGCCTCATCCCCGGCATCAACGGACAGCACTGCCAGCCGTAGTGCGGATGGATCGCCCGCCTTCGCGGCTGACCGCATCTTCGCCCGGATCGTCCTTACCTTGGCTGCATAGGGACTTGCGGGGTCGAAGGCCGCGACCACCGCCGGGTCGATCCGCTCGTCACCCGCTGGCAACAGCGAAAACCCACCTGCCAGCGCCGCCAGCAGATTTGCCGCCTCGGTATCCAGCGCGCCCATCTCAACAGCCGCCTCGTGGAAGGCAAGGCCATGTTCGCGCGCATGCATGTCAACGCGGGTGACGTCGGATTCCGCCAGGAACCCATGATCCACCGCCAGCTTGGCAAAGCTCTGCTTGTCCCGCCCTCTGGGGCGTAGCGCAGCGATTCCGCCGCCGGGCATCAACTGGGGTGGGGCGCCTGCCGTGGAACGCAGTCTCATGCGGCCTCCTGCCGATTGAGGAACCAGCCGCCCCGGGTCGGGACGGGCAGCAGTTCGGTGATGACTTCAACTTCGGTCGCCTTTGCGACACCAGCGGCGGATCGAACGCGAGGCGTCAGGATCTCGGCGATCACGACTGCCGCCACCCCGCCGATCAGGCCCAGGGCGACCCCTGCGATCAGCCACAGCATCAGATTGGGCTTGGCTGGCAACAGCGGTACGGACGCTTCATCCAGCAGGCTGGCGTTGGGCTGCGAGATCTGGCTTTTCAGCGTGGCCTCGTTGAAGCGCTGCCGAACCGTATCGTAGGTCTGTCGTGCGGCATCCACGTCCCGTTGCATGACCATCAACTGGTCCTGCACGTCGGACATGCGGATCATGCGATCTTCCTGACCCGCCATGTTGGACTTAAGGTCGCCTTCACGGCGGTTTGCAGCGACGCTGTTCGCATTCACCGCGCCCGCCTGGCTCGATCGCGCGGACGCCAGCTTGGATTGCAGTTCCGACAATTGCGCGTTCGCCGCGACCATGCTTGGGTGGTTCGGACCCAGCGTCTTTGACAGCTCCGAAACACGGCCCGATTGGGTCGCGACCTGCTCCTGCAAATTCTGGACGATCAGCGATCCTTCAATGTCCGAAACGGAACCTGCGCCCGCCTTGGATCGCGCCGCCGCCGCCTCGGCCTGCGCCTGGGTCAGCTGATAGGACATGTTCTTCAGCTTCTCGGCTTCAAGATCCATGCGGTTGATGCCGATAATGTCATGCGCCCGCTGGAAATCGGACAGCCGTTTCTGCGCCAGTTCGTAGCGGCGGCGCACTTCCTGGGTCTGCTCGTCGAACCATTTGGCGGAACCGCGCGCGGGGGATGCGCGCAGTTCGACCTGTTCGCGCATGTATATCTGCGCGGCAAGGTTCGCGACCTTGGCCGCTACCGCCGGGTCGGCATCCAGATATTGCAGTTGCAGCACATTGCTCTGACGACCCGTCGTTACGGTCAGATTGGCCCGCACCCGGTCGGCGGCTTGCTGCACGCGCGCGTCGAGCGGAATGTCCTTGGGCAGGGCATCGACGAAACCGGCTTCCTTGGCGACGGCATTGATCACCTTGGCGGATCGGATGACATCGGTCTGCGTGCCTAGGATGCTATCCACCTCGACGCGAACGCCGGGCTGGTTGTTGGCATCCGTGGGGTCCGTCTGCGACAGGTCCAGCAGCAGCGAGGTTGTCGCCGCATATTGGCGCGGCTGGACGAAGGCCAGAATGGCGATGATGAGGAACAGCGCGCCGCCCAGCAGCGCCGCCGTCCGCCATCGCGCCTGTACGGCCGACAGCAGATCGATCGGGTTCATGGTCATAGCCCGTCAACTCCTCGCAACATGGCCCGCATCTCTTCGGCGGGGGTGGGGGCAGGGGGCGTCGCTGGCACCGGCTGCTTCGCCATCAACAACAGAAATTGGGGCGCCAGCGTGTCTTCGAACATGAACAGCTCGCCGCCGGGCATCGGCGTGAGCGCGGGCTCCAGCCGCCGCATTGCATCGGCCGCCTGACCTTCATTGATCGATCCGCCGCCGAGCACCTCATGGCCCAGCCGAACCAGCCGATCATAGGAAATGACCGACATCTGCGAAGCAGCCACGCCTGCCAGCGCGATCATCCGGCGGCTCGCCTTGGCTTCCCAAAGCACGCGGCGGAACAGCGCGTGGGTTGCGCCGCTCATCTCCGCCCAATCTTCGAGTGCAGACGCGAGGCCCTGCTCCACGTCGGCCAGCGTCATGCGCTCGCGTCCAGCTGACTCGGTGACGAGTGCCGCCTGCATGCCGAACAACCGCGCATGATAGGGCGACCCCATCGCCGCGCCCGCCAGCGCATCGAGCGCGTCGGGGTCAAGGCTCAGCCGCGCATTGTCCGCGCAGCTCATCAGCAGCCGTTCCAGCTCCAGCTTGGGGATCGGCGCGACCCGTTGCGGCGCGATATGCCGCCGCAATGATGGATGCGCCGCGATCAGCCCATCCACATCTCCCGCGATGCCCACCAGCACCACCTGAACCGGCGAATGAATGTCAGTCAGCAGCTTCAGCAGCGTTGCCACATCCGACTTTGCCTCATCCGACCGGACCCGATCATACTCATCCAGGATCAAAATCGTACGCTGCCGTACGTCTTCCACCAACAGGTTCGCCAACCGCGTTCCATCAATGGTTTCATTCATTAATTTCCGCGCTTTTTCCTGCCCAGCCGCACTCATCGGTAGCTCGCTGAGGAACGGCCGGAACAACGCATCGAAGTCAGCGTCGCCACTCGCCGATCCATAAAGCGCAACGCATCCGGCCTCATCCGCCAGATCGCCAAAAACCCGCGCCAACGAAGTCTTGCCCGACCCCCGCGTACCAAAAATGACCGCATGCTTCCGCTGAACGACGATCGCCTCGACCAGCTTCTCCAACTCGCTATTCCGTCCCGCCAGCCCGTGACGATCCGTCACCGGCATCGCCGTGCTGAAAGCGCTGTAGATGGAATCCCGCCGCAAGCTGATCGGCTTCAGGGGCGCGGCCATCGCTCCCATCGAAAGGGCGCGCGGCACGTCCGCCATCTCATCTTGCTGTTGCCGGAACCCCGGCGCCACGGGCGTGTCGAGCAGCAGCGGCTCAGCCATTGCCGAGCGCGGCCCACCATTGGGAGTCTCGGCACGTGCCGTGCTGCGGCGAAAAGACAGGAGCCAGTCCCGCATGCCGCTGGACCGATCCTGCGCGAAGCCATGATCGATTGTCGTCAAAACAGCTTCTCCCGGATGATGAGGACGTCCTCAGGCTGAACCGGATCATCCAGGTTCGCCTGTATTTCCTTGCCTCCCCGGCGTACTTTTATGCGCTTGGTAGAACCTGCGAGTGTTGGCCCTCCCGCCAGTGCGAGCGCTTGGCGGAAGCTCTGACCCGGCGCGAACGAGAAGGCGCCAGGCTGCTGCACCTGGCCGTAGACATAAACCTTCTCGGCTGGCGGGACGAACAAGATGTCCCCAGGCTTCAGCTGGCGACTGCCCCCGACAGCCATGTCGGCGAGCGAGATGCGGACGGCGCCGCTGCCATCGGCTGGCGTCAGGATGACGGCGTTAGCCCCGTCCTTCGTCGAGCCGCCAGCCTTGGCAAGCATCGACGCGACCGTATAATTGCGATCAAGCGGATAATTGCCCGCTTGGGGCACATTGCCCAGAACGGTCACGAAGCGGCTGACATAGTTGCTCACCTCGACGTTGACCGAAGGATTGGCGAGGAAGCCTCCGCTCGCGTAACTGGCCGCGATTGCCTGAGCCAGTTGCGACGTCGTCTTGCCCCGCGCCTGAATCGGGCCGATCAAGGCGAGTGTAACGGTGCCGTCTTCCTTGATGCGGGTCGTGGATGACAGGTCTGGTTGACCGAAGATCGCAATCCTCACTTCGTCGTCCGGCCCCAATTGATAGCCTGCATCAGCTTGGGGCTTAGTCGACGGCGTCGCGGTAGTGACCGCCATTTCGGCCGTCTGCGCGCCAACGGGTGCTGCCCCGGCGACTGCAAGGAAGATCGAGAAGCTGGTCAGGAGAGCCTCTGCATTCACAGTTCATGCTCCTTTATGTTCGAGGTCAAAATCGGATCGCCGTGCCCAGTGTCACCTGGGTCCCGCTATATTCGGCCACATCCGTATCGGTGCGCCGCTTGTAGCGTTGCGCATCGAGCGAGATGTCGACGCGATCCGACAATTTGCGTTTCAGCATTGCTCCGAACCGCTGGTTGCGGTCAGCGGTTATGGAAAATGGCCGCAAAGCCGCGTCCTGGCGGAACCTGCGCCGCTCCAGTTCGCCGTAGAGTCCGGCAGAGGTGAGTTCCGAAATGGCGAATTCGCCCTCCAGTCGATATCTGGTCCGGATGGCAAAACCACTGGCTATGAGGCTGTCGTTAACAATGCTGCGCTCTGTCGTCGCTGTGAGTTTGAGCCGGGGAACGATGCTGGTCGAAATACTCACATCCCAGCCTGGGCCATCATAATTGCCAACGGCTGCCGAATCGCTGCTCACATCCAGCCAGCGCACCTCGGCATCAAGTTGTGTGATCGGCGACACCTGACGTTTGAACCGCAGGCCATAACTGTTGGTTCGATTTTCGATGCCAAGCTTGTTCCGATCGCTGTTCACGCGCTCGTAAAAGGCGGTCAGCGTACCCAGGCTCGGCATGTTATAGCCGATCCCGGCAACAAATGTGTCGCTGGTCTGATCCGCATAATCGAAGGCGTTATCGTTGCGGGTCATGTCGCGACGGTAGGATGCCACTGGGAACAGGCCCGGACGCTCGCAACTCAGGTCTGCGCCAAAAGTGGTGAACCGCTGCAGATTTTCCGTCTGCTGATTGATGTCGCCATAATCGGCACGCTGTTGCCTGTAAGATGCAACTGGCGTGATGGAACAGGTCGCGCCAAAACGAATGACTGCCTTCGCTTCGGCGTCGAGGCGCAATTTGCTGCGCTGCCCTTCCGAAATAAACTGATCATAGCCGACCCGGCCTCTCAGCAGCAGGTCATGTCGTCCTATCGGCTTCCCATAAGTCAGTTCAGCCCAAGGCGTTACGATGATGTCGTCGGTGGGATTCTCCAGCCGATCATCCACACGATAAACATTGTCGTCATATAGAAGGTCGACGCCAGCCGTCGCATGGAGGCCCATCGTCTTGAGCCGTGAAGCGTCATCGACCGTAGCCGTCTGAGCGCTGACGGGACAGGGCAGAGCAGTGAGCGCAGCACAGCTTATGGCTGCGGCAACCACCCGCGTGACCGGAGAAAGATCATGGCTTGCAGGCGCGTTAAAGCGCCTCCAAAAATGTAGAGTGTAAGTGATAACCAAATGTGCAACCCTTTATTGCATTGCAGCAATAAGGGCATGCTAGGCGCCTTTGCGCGCAAAACGAACCTCTTAACATGCAGCTTGTCGCGACTATGCCACGCTTCGTTTCATCGTGAAAACGAGCGATCATCGGCGCTTTGTTGCGGTTGAGGGCTGTTAATCTGCCAGCAAGGTATCAAACCGGACGCTGTTCATCTGGCAGCAAGATTAAGCTGAGTCTTGGTCAGACCAAATACCAGATGATCGAACAGGTTGCAGCTGCGAAGGTGACGATCCCTGCCCAACGGGACAGAATTTCGACGCCGCGATCGGCGCGATCCGCGAAGGATGAGTACACCAGTTTGGGCGCACAATCCTTGTTGCTATCAAAGGAAGAATGTTGCGCAACGGCAACCGGCGCAAGATCGTCTGCCACGTGATTTGTCCGCCCTGTTCGAGATAGCAGACATATCCTATTTTACGCTTAACAAATAGTTCACGTAAGCGCCGATCGTCACTCATTCCGTCGCAAATTCAATGAGGTGGTGCAAAAATCCTACGTAGAGGGCGATACCGCCTGCCCTTCAGTAGGCGTTGCGATGAATCAGGACGTTGAATGTACCGATCAGGATAGCGATGTCGCGCATCAGGCTCCAGCCGTGGAGATATTCCAGGTCAGCCTCTACCCGATTTAGAATGTCTCGGCGCGTCTCGGTAGCGCCACGGAATCCGCGGATTTGAGCAAGACCCGTGATGCCCGGCTTTAGTGCGTGGCGATGCCAATATTGGCGGTCGACTTGCCAGAATAGCTGTTCTTCCGCTGTCGAGCCCAGAGCGTGAGGACGCGGTCCCACCAGGCTCATCTCGCCTAGCAGAACATTGATCAGTTGAGGCAGTTCATCGATGCTGGTTTTGCGGATGAACGCACCTACTCGAGTGATGCGATCATCATCCCGTCGTGTGGATGAGGCGCCAGCGGCATCACATTGTTCAACGCGCATGCTTCGGAACTTCAGAATGTGGAACAGTCGATTTCCGCGGCCGATACGTTCTTGTTTGAAGAAGATGGGGCCGGGTGAATCGAGCCGGATCGCGATCGCGATCGCAACCAGCAAAGGTGCCAGTGCGATCAGCAGCGGGACCGTGATGGCAATATCCAAAAGCCGCTTTTGCGCGCGGTTTGCGAGATTCAGAGGACCGCGCGCCACGACGAGAGTGGAAACGCCGCGATATGTTTGCACAGCCAAGGGCGCCATCGAATCCAGTTCCGGTACGATGATCTCGCCCAGGATATTGCCGCCCTTGAGCATTTGAGCCCAATCCGTCTTGCGATCGGCAGGACAGGATATGACCACTCGGTCGAAGTCGCGCAGCAAGGTGCCTAGTCTGTGCAACATATAAGGATCGTCTAGGTCTGCCTTGATGCCTGCACCTTCCGCATCGACAATCACCATGCCGCTGACATCTTCAGGAATCATGCCTCCATCGATGATCATCAGTTGTGCGAACAAATTGTCGCTGAAATGTCTCCGCACCATGCGAACGATGACCAGGCGCTGCATAACCAACAGAGTCGCACTGCAAAGAATGCCCGCCGAAATGCCCAGCCGCGAAAGATGACCGGTCGCCTTCAGCGAGAAAACCGTGAGCAGGAAGATCAGCAGCGTCCCAGCCAGCGCAAGCGATGCATTGCGCAAGCTGGGCGTTAATTGAGTCAGGCAGACGGGATTGAATGCCTGATTGTGGAAGGCGACGATCCCGTAGACGATCATGCCTCCGCCAAGTGGTTGCCATAGCCCCGAAAAGAGTAAGGGCACGCCAGCCGCGCGCAAGCCAAGACCAAAGCCAGTTGCGAGAGCGGCCATGTCCGCTGCCACGAGCAAGAGGCACAGCCAAAGCCTTACGTTCCGCTGAACGGCGGATGTTGTAGGCTGGCGACCGGGAAACCCCTCGATCGCCAGATCGATTTTCGACATCTGCAACCCTTTTCGTGTCCTGACGTCAACTACGCTTCATCCTGAAGGACGAATGTGTGCATCAGGCATCCGCTGCCTTGTGATTATGTTGCGGAGCAGCAGGACATAATTGCATCGGGCTGGCAATCATTGCTGGGACGCTCGGATGCTCTTTTCCGATGATCCGTTAGGATGGGAAGGTACGGCGCCCCACATCTGCGACGACCCGAAATTCAATGGCCGAAATGTGCAAGCGAAAATTTACCGCACTTACGAAGCGCTTATTCGAATCAGTCCGTCATTTTCGCGAATCAGGCAGCGAACCACCAGCCGAGAAGGACAAGAGTTCCAGCCAAGGCGATCGGTCCCGCCCAACGCGATAAAAACTGCACGCTCGCCTCGGCGCTTTCATGGGTGAACAGCCCCGCGCGATGATGAGGTTCTGCGGGGCGGCTCCGAACGGCCGTATCGTGACGCGGCCCCGACTGAAGTTCTGCCCCGTCGGAAGTCTCATCCTGAGGTTGAGGTGACAGGTCGATCATCTGCAATAGCCCCAATGCGATACGCCCCTCACAAATAGAACTTTTGATGTAAAAAAGAAGAGCTTTCTACTCGATTTGTAAATTTTGGTGAGCGAATTCCGCATCATTTTGGGGCGTGCGGCACATTAACTGAGCAGTTCGAGACTCGCTGTTAAATCATGGCGCGTCCGACATCCAATTTGTCGGATGCGTCGTCCACTTCGGGGGCACGGCAGACCTTGTCGCGCCGTTTCAATTTCTCGCCCCAGCGCCCAAATCAGCTTTCCACAAAGCATGGCAAGTCTGCCAAAACGTTTTTCCGCTACGGCGAATTGAACCAAAATGGTGGTTTAGCCATTGTTAAGAAAAGAAATTTTTCGCACTAGTCGCACGTAGCTGATACTTAAGGGATCGGCGAGAAAGAGGAACAGGTCAGGTGGCGCATATCCTGGTCGCAGACGATGACGATCTGCTGGGCGAACTGGTCCGGTTCAAGCTTGAAGCGGCAGGTCACGATGTGACAATCAGGCAAGATGGCGCATCTGCGCTGCGGGAAGCGCGAGGAGGGGAATACGACCTAATCGTGCTTGATGCCATGATGCCGGTAATGTCCGGTCCCGATGTACTCAGAGCTTTAGCAGAAGAGCGACCTGGGATGCCGGTTGTCATGCTTACCTCGCGGAAGGCGCAGGCCGACATATTGGCGGCGCTGACTTCGGGCGCTCGTGACTATTTAACGAAACCGTTCATCCCGGATGAACTTGTCGTGCGCGTAAACGCCATCCTGAAATCTGCGAGGCCTGTTCAATGAGCCTGCTCGCTCTGGCGATTGCAGCGGCAGCCGTCACGCAGGATGGCGCGATTGTTCCGCAGCGCATTGAGTTGATCGCACAAGCACGGGCAGCCTTGGCACGGCAAGACTTCGCCGCCGCAATTGGCACGCTGGAGCAGGCGGATGCCGCCAATCCAAATGACGCGGAAATCTTGCGCATGCTTGGCAGTGCCTATGCGTTTGACAAACGCTATCCGCAGGCGATCTCAGCGCTCCGTCGGGCAGAACTGCTGGCACCAGAAGATCTCGACATTCGTGCTGCGCTGGCGCGCGCTTATCTGTGGTCTGGTGACCGGGCAGCGGCAAAGCGGGAGCTTGTCGCCATGGAGCAGCGCTCTCCAGCAAACGCTGACGCTGTTGCCATCAGGCGTCAATTGGACGCTCGCGATGCTGTCAGTGCCGCGCCGACGTACTGGGGCTTGGCGGCCACGCAGAACGTTTCCCGCGTGTCCTTTGCCAATCGGCCCAGCCAAACCTGGTATGATACGAATGTCGCTCTTTTCGGCGCCATTGACTCCAATACGTCTGCAGCCTTGACCGTGGAAAGAGAAGACCGGCGATCATTTGCTGACACCCGCCTGGAAACCCGCATCGACCATCGGTTTGGCAACACGCTTCGGACCTTCCTCGCTTTAGCCGTGACGCCGAATGCGAATTTCCGGGAAAAATGGGGCGTGGCAGCCGGAGTGGAGGCGGACATTGCCTCATTTGCTACGGTGCTGGCTGATTTGCGGCATGCGGAATATCGCGATGCGTCGGTCACCGTCTTTCAACCCGGGGTTCGGCTTGCAGCGCAAAAGTTGGGACTGGCTGCCACCGTCCGGATGATCAACCTGTGGGATGAAGATGGCACCCACCGGTGGGGCGTGTCGGGCCGAATGGATCGCACCTTCTCGGGCGGGGCAACACTCTATGTCGGAGCAGCCACCTATCCCGATACGGAAGCAGGGATAACCCGGCAGGTTCATTCCCTGTTCGCGGGCGTGACGGTGCCGATCGCTGACAAGGTCTCACTTCGGGCAGGGGTCGACTATGACCGCCGTCGCGCTACCTACAGGCGAACAGGTGGGACGCTAGGTCTTCAGGTCAGGTTCTGATCGTGCCGGGCTTCCCCATCGCCGATCATGTTGCCCGGATCGCCATATTCATATCCGTCTACGGGGCGCTGGCGATGGCCGCCTGGCTGCTTTTCCTGGTGATGCGCCGTGATCGAAAGGAGCGCGCCAGTATCGCCAGGGCGGAATTGACCCGCGTCCTGACGAGGGAAATCATGGGGGCTGGCCAGAATATCGCCGCGTCGCCCGCTTTCCAGCTCGCCCGCCCTGCTGGAAGGCTGGCGGCGATCAGCCGGATTGTTCAACTACTCAGGGGTGAAGACCGAGAGCGGCTTGTTGCCTTGGTGGAGGAACAAGGGTTGCTCAAGCAGGCGTTGCTGGCGGCAAGGCGGTCCCGGCCGAGGCGGCAGATCGACGCCCTGCGACTACTCGGCAGCATAGGAGGAGGGCAGGCGATCGATATGCTCTACCTTGTGCTGCGGGAGGATCCGAAGCTCGACACCCGGTTGGAGGCCGCGTCGTTGCTTGCTCGGTTGGATGCCTTGCCTCCGCCGAATGAGTTGATTGACCACCTGGACCTGCGAAGCGCGCAAATCACGCCGCTGCATCGAACCTTGTTTAGGTTGATCGCTGCACGCCATCCGTCCGAACTATTCAGCTTGGCTCAGTCCGCCGATTTGCCGCCAGCGGTGCGGGCACTGGTGATTGACGCCCTTGGGTGGACGGAGGATTTCTCTGCGCTTCCACTATTGGAAGCTGCCGCCGCCGATACCCATGCGCCGGTCCGTCTGGCCGCATTGGATTCGGCGGCCAGATTGGGGCACCCCGGCAGCGCCAAATGGATATTGCCGCTTTTGAACGACCCCGTGCCTCCCGTCCGTGCCAGAGCTATCCGCGCCTGTCAGTTGATGAGGCTGAACAGCAGCCTGCCTGCTATCGCGGAACTGCGCAAAGATCCTTCGCCCTGGGTACGCCTTCGCGCGCAGCAGGCTCAACAGGTGCTGGGGACTGCCTGATGGGGGTGGGTTCTATATCCTCGACGTTGGAAAACATCGGGCTGAACGCCATGATTGCGATAGGCGTCCTGTGCTTTCTGGTCGTGACCGTCCGCAATCTCGTTTCGACCATCCAGTTGCTGCTTGCTGCGCGAGTCTTTGCCACGCGTGTCAGACCTGCTCAGCGATCCTATGACCTTTGGTCTCGCTATGCCGACCTTGCCCTCCCCGTGTCTGTGATCGCACCCTGCTTCAATGAAGAGTTGTCGATCGCAGACAGCGCGCGCGCCTTGCTGGCTCTGGAATATCCGGACCATGAAGTGATATTGGTCAATGATGGGTCCAACGACGCAACCTTGTCCGTCCTGATTCAGGAGTTCGATCTACGCCCGATTGAACGAGAACAATTGGCGGTACTCCAGAAAACTCGCATTTTGGGCATCTATGGTTCTGCGCGCTATCCGAACCTCATCCTAATCGACAAGGAAAATGGGCGGAAGGCGGATGCAGTAAACGCCGGATTGGGCTTTGCCGCCGCGCCGCTGGTTTGCGTCATCGATGCCGATTCCATTATTGAGCCTGATGGCTTGCTGCGCGCTGCCGAGCCTTTCATGACAGATGACGGTTCGTTGATGGCAGTAGGCGGAGCAATTCGCATCGCGAACGGATCAATTGTCGAAGGCGGGCATGTTCGTCAGATTCGACTGCCGCAGCGCTGGTTGCCGCGCTATCAGATATTGGAATATCTTCGAGCCTTTCTGACAGCCCGCATCGCCAATGCGCGGCTGGATATGCTGATGCTGATTTCCGGAGCCTTTGGCATATTCCGGCGGGCGCCGCTGGTGGAAATAGGTGGGTACCGGCACGACACGGTCGGTGAGGATCTGGAAGTCGTCACGCGTATCCATCGCCGGATGCGGGAGCAGAAGCGATCCTATCGCATTGCCTTCGTTCCTGAAGTAGTATGCTGGACCGATGCGCCCGAAAGCTGGCGAGGACTGCGTAACCAGCGCGCCCGGTGGGAGCAGGGCGCGCTGGAGACGATTGTCGAGCATCGGCATATGCTGTTCAACCCGCGATACGGCCGTATCGGTCTGATCGGAATGCCATTGATCGTGATAGAAGATGTGCTCGGACCGCCTTGCGAACTGTTCGGCTACCTTCTCATCCCTATCCTTTACTTTTTGGGGATCGGATCGGGCACGGTCGTGCTTGCCTTCTTCTCTTTGACGGTGCTGTTCGGAACCGCGCTCAGTCTTGGAACCCTGGCGCTTGAGGAAATGCAGCTCAGACGCACGCCGAGTGCCCGCGACCTTTTCATGATCGGCGTCGCTGCCGTTGTTGAAAATCTGGGATATCGCCAGGTGAATTTGGCCTTCCGGACTTACGGCATGTGGCGTTTCTACAGAAAGGACAATCGTTGGGCCGCCGCAGGGAGGGCGGGATTCTCCAGAGGATGAGCGTTGTTCCGGGCGAGGGCGGATTTTCGAATGCGCCAGTGCCACGGCTCAGCCTTTCGGTTGGACCCGGTTACCAGACGGGTCGTCGCAGCGCTCTTCTGCTCGCGTAGAGGCATCGGCAGGGCGAGATCAGCTTTTCCCTCCCGCAAAAGATTGCCTCGTTTCGATGAAATTGCCCCGGTTTTTCTCGTCCTCTGCTTTTGACATGGCCATCGACCTTGGCACCGTTAACACGGTTATCCATGTCCGCGACCGGGGGATCGTCCTCAATGAGCCGTCGGTCATTGCGATCGAGACCCGGCAGGGGTTCCGTCGCGTAAAGGTCGTGGGCAATGAAGCCAAGCTGATGATGGGGAAGACGCCCGCCAACATTCAGGCGATCCGGCCTCTGCGCGATGGCGTCATCGCGGACATCGATGTCGCCGAACAGATGATCAAGCATTTCATCGACAAGGCGCTGAACGGCAGCCGCTTTGGTCGGCGGCACGAGGTTGTCGTGTGCGTTCCGTCTGGGTCGACCATGGTGGAACGGCGCGCGCTACGCGACGCCGCCGCCAATGCCGGGGCCGCCCACGTCCAATTGATCGAGGAACCGATGGCGGCGGCGATCGGCGCGGGATTGCCGGTTACGGAACCGCGCGGCGCGATGGTGGTCGACATCGGCGGCGGAACAACGGAAGTCGCAGTCCTGTCGCTGCGCGGGATCGCCTACAGCAATTCGGCGCGGGTCGGCGGGGACCGGATGGACGATGCGATCGCATCGCATATCCGGCGCAACCACAACCTGCTGATCGGCGAAGCAACGTCCGAACGGGTGAAGTGTGAACTCGGCGCGGCGACGCTACCCGATGGCGAAGGACGGCGGATAGTGGTCAAGGGCCGCGATCTGGTAAATGGTCGCCCTGCCGAAATGACGATCAGCGAGGCGGAAATCGTGGACGCGCTCGCCGAACCTGTCGGACAGATCAAGATGGCGGTCAGGACGGCACTGGAAAAGACCGCGCCGGAACTGGCAGCCGACATCATCGAGGAAGGCATCACCCTCACAGGCGGCGGCGCGCTGCTGCGGCGACTGGACCAGGCGCTGATGGAGGAAACCGGCTTGCCAGTGAAGGTCGCGGAAATGCCGCTGATGTGCGTGGCAATGGGAGCGGGCAAGGCTCTGGAAGATCCCGCCTATCAGGGCGTTCTGGCCATTTCCTGATCGTCCGGGGAATCTAGGCACTGAGGCGCGGAGGATGGTGGCTCAGATGGCCCCGCCCAACAGGGTGGGCCATCGAGCAATATCGTTTCCGATGATGTCGTGCCCAGATCGTCACGATGGAGCGCAGTGTGCCCTCCTCGATGCCGATCATGTCCCAGCTTCCTTCCTTGGGTTTGGGTCAGCGGGCTTTGCGGGGCGCCATGACCGTATTGCTTGATCGTGTACCCTCGCTGACCGAACGGCTCGGTCACCCCCTCGTCCGGGCCACCTCCGCACCGCGATGGACGGAGCGGAGCTTGAGCAGGTCCTGCCGCGCCACAATGCCGATGACCCTGCTCGATGCGGGCTCAACGATCGGGATGCGGCCGATGCCTGCGTCGACCATCATGTCCGCGATGCGGCTGATCGGGTCACTCGGCGTGCCATAGGGCTGCGATGCATCGGACAAGACTTCCGCGAGCGTCGCTTGCACAGGCGCGCCGTCCACCTGCCAGCGCAGCGCATCAGAACGGGAAACAAGGCCTATGAGCCGCCCTTCCTTGTCCACCACCGGGTAACTGCGATGGACGGCCTGCCCCGCAAAGAAGGCAATGACCGCACCAATGGACATTGTCCCCCCCAACGTCTGCGGTTCTCGCGTCATCACTTGCCCTGCCTGAAGGAAGTCGAACGGATCAACGGTATATTCCTGAAGCACATGCCGCCCGCGCCGTGCGATCTTCTCGGTCAGTATCGAGCGCCGCATCAGCAGTACGCTCACCGCATAGGCTCCCACCGACGCCGCAATCGTCAGCGGCAGCATCGCGAAATCCCCAGTTAGCTCCGCCGCGAACAAAGCGGCGGTCAGCGGCGCGCGCATTGCCCCGCTCATCGTCCCGGCCATCCCGGCCATTGCCCACAGCGCGCTCCCGCCCGGCAGATATTGGCCCAGCAAAAAGCCCAACGCTCCGCCCAACATCAAGAGCGGCGCCAGCACGCCACCCGATGTGCCCGATCCTAGCGCGATCAGCCACACCGCCGCCTTAACCACCAGCAGCGCCAGCGCCACTCGCACCGCCAACGACCCGTCCAGCAGCCCCCTGATACTCTCATAGCCCGCGCCCAGCACGTGCGCATCCACCAGTCCACCGATACCGACGGCGAGCCCCCCGATCGCTGGCCACCACATCCAGTGGACGGGTAGACGCCCGAACATATCCTCGATCCGATAGAGCAGCGCAGACAGCAACGTCGCCTGCACCCCTGCGATTGCCCCCATGCCCAGTGCGATTCCGATCAGCGCTGGCGTCAGTTCCACCGCATGATGCACGGGAAAGAGCGGCCCGCTTTCGATCAGCACTGGCCGCCACAGCAGTGAGATCAGCACTGCAATAACCACTGGCACGAAGCTGCGCGGCTTCCACTCGAACAGCAGAACCTCAACGGCGAGCAGGATGGCGGCCATTGGCGTGCCGAAGATCGCTGTCATACCCGCCGCCGCGCCCGCGACCAGAAGAGTTTTGCGCTCCGCCGCGCTCAGATGAAAGAGTTGAGCGAATAGAGACCCGATCGCTCCGCCGGTCATGATAATCGGCCCCTCGGCGCCGAACGGGCCGCCGCTGCCGATGGAAATGGCAGAGGAGAGGGGCTTCAGCACCGCGACCTTGGGCGACAAGCGGCTTTCGCCATAGAGGATCGCCTCGATCGCTTCTGGAATGCCGTGCCCCCGAATCTTCTCCGACCCGTAACGCGCCATCACGCCCACGATCAGGCTGCCTATGACCGGAACCGCGATGACGCCGATCCCTAGCGTGTTGTCCGTGATCGCAGCAGGCGCGGCAGAGAGACGGCCAAACCAGAAGAGATTAGTCGCCACCGCAATCGCCCGAAGCAGCAGCCATGCGCCCAGCGCACCGCCCGTCCCCACGATCAGTGCGGCGGCGGCCAGCATAATCATGCGTAGGTTGGCGCTATGATCGGCGAGAAGGCTTTGCGATGGAGAGGAGGTCGATGATGTCATGCGGGGAGCAACTATATCGCACTGCGATATTTATCAATGCCCCTTGGCACGCTATGATGTTGCATGGCCGATCAGTTGACCGACAATGACTATGCGGCCCTTGCCGATTTCCGCTTCTCCCTGCGGCAGTTTCAGGCGTTCAGCGAAAGGGAGGCGGCGCAGTGCGGTCTGACGCCCCAGCAGCATCAAGCTCTCCTCGCGATCCGCGCCGCACCACGGGGCAGGGCGACGGTAGGGCATGTCGCGGAACGACTGATCCTGAAACCCCATAGCGCGACCGGACTTATCGACCGACTGGAGGCGCTGGGCCTGGTACGGCGGCGTTTATCGGAGCAGGATCGCCGGCAGGCGCTGCTCGAACTGACTGAGCAGGCGCATGGGATACTCACCACACTCAGCGCTGCGCATCGGCAGGAAATTGGGCGACTGCGGCCGCTGTTGATGGAGTTATTGGAAAGGGTTGCAGTTTAGGGGAAAGTCTTGCGCGCTTCGCGTAAATTCTACGCGTAACGCGTGACTTCGTCATTTTTGGAATGGCATCGTGCAGCCGCAGCCCGCTTCTGTGAAGCGAAATCCGGTCGCGGCATCCGGGACGTGGAAGCCCTCACCGCATGTCCATTAGAACAAGGCGCGGCAACGCCATGGCGGGATGAAATGCTGCATTTTCCAGGAAAAAATGGTGGACGCACTAGGGCTCGAACCTAGGACCCGCTGATTAAGAGTCAGCTGCTCTACCAACTGAGCTATGCGTCCACACTCGCTTTCGGATCGCTCCGTTTGGAGCCTCGCCTTGGCGTGGCCGGGCGGTTAGCATTATCCTCCGGCTTTGCAAACAGTAAATCACCGCAGTGCGGAAAATTTTGCGTCGCGGCTGCTTTTAGCCCCAATTTCCGGGCCGTCTCCTGCCCCGTCGGCTGGAGCGGTCAATGGCCATGATGATCCCGATGCACAGCATGACGGTCAACATGGACGACCCGCCATAGGACATGAAGGGCAGGGGAATGCCGACGACAGGTGCCAGGCCCATCACCATCATGAGGTTGATCGCGACATAGAAAAAGATCGTCGTGGTCAGGCCCGCCGCGACCAGCCGCGCATATTTGTCGTTCGCGCGCAGCGATACGCCGATACCCCACCGGAAGAGCAGCAGGAACGCGCCGATCAGGAAGATCCCGCCGACGAGACCCCATTCCTCCGCCATGGTGGCGAAGACGAAGTCGGTATGCCCCTCTGGAAGATAGTCGAGGTGGCTCTGGGTCCCCTTCAGGAAGCCTTTGCCCCAGATGCCGCCCGACCCGATTGCGATCTTCGACTGGCTGATATGGTAGCCAGCGCCCAGCGGATCGCTTTCCGGGTCCATGAAGATGAGCACGCGCTTTTGCTGATAGTCGTGCAGGAAACTGAAGGCGATCGGGATGATCGCCGCCATCACCAGGCCTGATCCCACGAACAGGCGCAGCGGCAATCCAGCCAGGAACATGACTGTCACGCCGCCCGCCGCGATCATCGTTGCTGTCCCCAGGTCCGGTTGTACAAGAACCAACGCCCATGGCACCCCGATGAGGACGAGTGCGGGCCATATCGCCGTCCAACGGCGGATTTCGCCTACCGGAAGCAAAGCATAAAAACGCGCGACTGCCAGCACGATCATCGGCTTCATGAATTCCGATGGCTGCAATTGCATGAAGCCAAGGTTGATCCACCGCTGACTGCCGCCCGCAACGCCGCCGATCAGTTCGACAAGCACCAGCGAGATCAGAATGGCGCCGTAGGCCGGAAAGGCGAAGCGCGCGAAAAGCTCCAGCGGCACCCGGCTTATGGTGAAGGCCATCACCGAAAAGATAATGAACCGCACGCCCTGGTTGATCGCCCACGGCGTGATGCTGCCGCTCGCCGCGCTGTAGAGCACGAGCGTGCCGAACCCCGCGATGGCGATCAGGATCGCGAGTACGCGCCAGGGGAATTCCGTCAGCGGCTGAGGAACGATGCCCATCAGTCGGCCACCGTGTCGGAGCCGGGCGGCGGCGGCGCATCATCTTCCGCCGCGGGCGACGGCGACGCCGGGGCGGCCGCGTTGAAGGAATTCGTTGCCTGGGCGGCATTGGCGGCCTCTGGCGGCGCCTCGCCCTTTTCGATCGCCTTGGCGAGGCGGAACGCGGCCATCTGGCGGGCCATTCGCTCGGCGGGTGGACCGCCCCAGCCTTTTTCCAGCGTCTCCAGCTTTTCTATCGCCTTCGCCTGATCAAAAAGGAAAGACATGGTGTCGCTGGCGATCATCGGCGCGTCTTCCACTCTGTTGGTATGGCCGCCATGTTCGATGATGCATGCTATCGCGTAGCGGGGATTGTCGAACGGCGCGAAGCCCTGGAACAGGGCGTGATCGCGTAGCTTAAAGGGCAGGGAGGCGTTGCCGCGCACGCCGCCTGCGCGCTCTGACATGGTGATGCGCCGGACCTGTGCCGTACCGGTCTTTCCTGCCATGAGGACGCCGGGAATGCTCATCCGCGCCGCGCCGCCGGTGCCGCCACCATTGACGACGGCGCTCATGGCATCACGGATAGTGACAAGATGTTGCTCCGCAACCCCGACGGGAGCCGGTTCCGGCCTATGAGCGCCATGGATGAAATTGGGCATCAACTGACGGCCGGTAGCCAGACGTGCCGCCATGACCGCCATCTGGAGCGGATTGATGAGCATATAGCCCTGGCCGATCGTGGCATTCACCGTATCGTAGACCTGCCATTTCTGCCCATATTTTTTTAGCTTCCATGCAGGGTCCGGCACTGTGCCATAGCTTTGGCTGGGGAAGGGCAGGGAAAATTTCTGACCCATGCCGACACGATGCGCCATGCTGGCAATGCGGTCCATCCCGATCCGCTGGGCCATCTGGTAGAAATATATGTCGCAGCTCTGCGCAATGGCGCCGCGCATGTCGAGCGCCCCATGCCCGCGCTTTTTGTGGCAGTGGAACAATGTGTTCCCCACTCTGATCGCTCCGGGGCAGTTCACGCGGTCGGCAGGAGAGATGCCCGCTTCCAGAAGGGCGAGCGCGACCATCGGCTTTACCGTCGATCCGGGCGGATACAGGCCTTGCAACGTCTTGTTGCGAAGAGGAATATGATCGTCGCTGGACAGCATTTGCCATTCCAGATGGCTGATACCATCGGAAAAGCTGTTGGGATCGAAACTGGGCATGGAAGCCATGGCCAGCACGTCACCATTCCGGCAATCGATGACGACGACCGACCCACTCTGTGTGGCCAGCCGCCGTCCCGCATATTCCTGCAACCCTGCATCGATCGTCAATTTGATGGATTGACCGGGTGCGTCGGGCCGGGTGGTCAGTTCCCGCACGATCTTGCCCCGCGCCGTAACTTCGACCCGCTTCGCGCCGGGCTTACCCGTCAGTTCCCTGTCGAACGATTTTTCGAGCCCGTCCTTACCCACCTTGAAGCCGGGCGTGATCAGCAGCGGGTCCCTGCGTTCCTCAAAATCCTTGGCTGATGCCGCACCTACATAGCCCAGCAGATGACCCACGGTCGCACCAGCGGGATAGTAGCGCGAAAAGCCTTGGCTGGGCGCAACCCCCGGCAGGTCGGGCAGACGGACGCTGACGGCCGCGAACTGATCATAGGTAAGCTTTTCGGCCACCTGCACGGGGCGGAAGCCGGGTGCCTTTTCCAGTTCCGTCTGGATGCGCTCCACCTCATCGGGGGGTAGCGAGAGAAGCTGCGTCAGGCTGCGGATCGTGCCTTCCGGATCGGTCACGCGTTCGGGGATCAGATCGACGCGAAAGTCCGTCCGGTTATTGGCCAGCGCGCGGCCGTTCCGGTCCAATATCCAGCCACGACGCGGCGGAATCAGAGTCAGGTTAACCCGATTACTTTCAGAGAGGAGATTATATTTCTCGTTTTCAGCGACGCTGATCCAGCCCATGCGGCCGATCAGCATGGCGCCCATTCCTGCCTGCAGCCCGCCTACCACCATTGCCCGTCGGGTGAAGGTGAAGGACAAGGATGCTTCGTTAACGGTCTTACGCTTGAGCTTGGGCAGCTTCATGCCATCACGCGCCAGCGATCGATCCGGGCGCATTGCCGCACCACGAAAGGGAAGAGCAGGATCGTCCAGAGCATTTGTGGCGCGACCAATTCCGGCTTGATGTTTCCTCCGCCGGTAATCCGCGCAAAGAACAGGCCACCGGCGATGCAGAAGATAATGGCTGCCGCCGCGATTAGCCAGTCCTGCCGATAGCTGCGCCACACCATGCGATGTTCAACCGCGTCGATGCCGATTAACATCATGGTCCACAGGAACATCGCCGATCCGATCGGCTGCCCGCTCATGATGTCGTCGAACAGGCCGAGCGGAACGCCGATCCAGACGCGCCACAATTCCGGCCGCAGCAACCGCCATGATAGCAGCAGCAGCAGGCCGAAGGGCGGCATGACCGGCGCTTGTGCGATAACCGGCAGGACCGTGATGGACGATCCGAGCATGACCGTGATGACCGGCGTCCCTGTCAGCCGAAAATTGGACGGGGTGCGGCCCAGCTTGGGAACATGCTGGAGGTGTGGGTCGATCATGGCGCGCTGGCGTTCGCCGCCGCTTCTGCTGGTGCCGCTTCAGGCATAGTGGGGCTACCGCGCGTCACGACCTCTTCAAAAGAGCGTTCGACCACCACCGCATCTACCTTCGCCGGATTGGCGAGCGGCACACCGTAGGCGATCTCGCCTGCTATGCGCACGACAACCGCAACCGGAATATTGGGTTGATAAATACCGCCGACACCTGATGTGACGAGGATGTCGCCGGGGCTGAACGGATTTCGGCCCGCCGCCAGCGAACGGATTTCGACGGTGCCATCTCCCAGCCCGGTTGAGATAGCTGCCACGCTGTCCGTAGCGCGGCGAACCGGCACGATGTTGCTGCTGTCGGTCAGCAGCAACACATCAGCCGTATTGGGCGTCACGCTGTGGATGCGGCCCACCAGGCCCTCGGACGCGCGCACGGGCATGCCGGGGCGGACGCCTTGCCACCGGCCGGCGTTCAGGCGGGCGAAACGGCGAGCGCTGGAGGAAGAGGAGGATATGAGCCGCGCCGTGAGCAGATCGCTCTGATCTTCATCGACCAGTTTCAACAGCTTCTTGAGGCGCAGATTTTCTTGCGCGATCGCCTTTGCCTCGATGATGCGGTTGCGATCCGCATCCACCTGATGGCGCAGGGCGATATTCTGTGATCCGGCGCGCCAATAGGCGGTCAGCACATCGTCGAGCGAACTTGCCCCGCTCACCATGTTGCGCAGGCCGAGCGACGCGGGGCGGGAGATTTCCGCCGTAACCATACGGATCGCCGCGAATCCTGTGGGATCGAAAATTGCCACGGCGATCAGCAGCAAGCCAGCAGCCGCACCCGTCACCGCCACAACATAGCTGGCAAACAGGCTGTACTGCGCCTTGCGGTTATGGCCGGGACGTCGGCTGGATGGCCGCGCCATGCAGTGGTCCCCCTGACCTTAAGCGGTCTGCAGCACGCCTCGGAAGATCGGGTCCTCCATCGCGCGGCCGGTGCCGATGGCAACACAGGTCAGCGGATCTTCGGCGATCGTGACGGGCAGGCCAGTCTCGTCGCGCAATTCATCGTCCAGGCCCTTCAGCAGCGCGCCGCCGCCAGTCAGAACGATCCCCTGATCGACAATGTCCGCCGCCAGTTCCGGCGCAGTATTTTCCAGAGCGATCCGGACACCCTCAACGATGGTGCTGATCGGTTCCGCCAGCGCGTCGGCGATCTGCCCCTGGTTGATCGAGATTTCCTTGGGAACCCCGTTCACCAGGTCGCGACCCTTGATGTGGATGGTTTCGCCCACGCCGTCTTCGGGGGGCTGAGCCACGCCGAACTGCTTCTTGATGCGCTCGGCGGTGGCCTCACCGATCAGAAGATTGTGGTGGCGGCGGACGAACGAAACGATCGCTTCGTCCATCTTGTCACCGCCGACGCGTACGGAAGTGGTGTAGGCAAGACCGCGAAGAGAAAGCACCGCTACTTCGGTGGTGCCGCCGCCAATGTCCACGACCATCGAACCGATCGGCTCGGTCACCGGCATGTCAGCGCCGATCGCGGCGGCCATCGGTTCCTCGATCAGGAAGACCTGGCTCGCGCCCGCATTGCTCGCCGCATCGCGAATCGCGCGGCGTTCGACGCTTGTGGAGCCTGACGGCACGCAGATCACGATCTCAGGGAAGCGCCAGGGGCGCGACTTGCCGCCATGCACCTTCGTGATGAAGTGCTTGATCATCTGTTCGGCGACATCGATGTCGGCGATCACACCATCACGCAGCGGTCGGATCGCCTCGATCGAATCAGGCGTCTTGCCCATCATCAATTTGGCATCGTCGCCCACGGCCTTAACCCGTTTCACGCCGTTCAGTGTCTCCACCGCCACGACCGATGGCTCATTCAGTACAATCCCGCGGCCCCGCACATAGACGACGGTGTTCGCCGTGCCGAGATCGATAGCCATATCCTGGGAGGAGAGTTTGAAAAGTCGCGAAAAGATCGACATGCTTGTTCCTGTTCAGCCCGCCCGTCCCGGCGACGCGAACCGGGGCGTTCGGAGGTCCCTGCCACGTTCCGCCGCCCCTGTCATCATTCCGTGTGATGAGGCAAAATTTTCGGGGGCAACGGCTCGCGGAAAGCGCTCGCTTGGGCTAGTCACTAATCAATGTCAATACGCCGCCTGCCCGAACATCTGGTCAACCGTATCGCTGCCGGTGAAGTGGTCGAAAGACCCGCCAGCGCGCTCAAGGAAATCGTTGAAAATGCGCTGGATGCCGGGGCAAGCCGCATTTTCATAAGGTTAGGCGGCGGCGGGCTCGACCGTATCGAGGTCAGCGACGATGGCTGCGGCATGGCGCCTGACGAGATCGCACTGGCGCTGGAGCGGCATGCGACCTCAAAATTGCCAGACGATGCGATCGAAAATGTATCGACCTTAGGCTTTCGTGGGGAAGCACTGCCATCCATCGCCAGTGTCGCCCGGCTTTCCATCGACAGTCGGCCCAAGGGCCAGGATGGCTGGAACCGCACTGTCGATAATGGCGCGCTACTGTCGGAGGGACCCGCTGCCCTGCCGCCGGGAACCCGCGTGACCGTCGAGCAACTCTTTGCGCGGGTGCCGGCCCGCCGCAAATTCCTGCGCTCGGCCAAGGCGGAATATGCCGCCTGCCTCGATATCGTCCGCCGCCTGGCCATGGCCCATCCGTCCGTTGCCTTCACCATGGAGCATGACGGCCGTCGAGCCGTCGCCGTGCAGGCAGGAGAAGCGCGAGAGGAACGGGTGGCAGCGCTCACCGACCGAGCGCTGGCCGAGAATCATGTGATCGTCTCGCTCGAACGCGAAGGCGTCCGCTTGTCAGGCGTTGCCTCGCTGCCAACCTATAATCGGGGCGTGGGAGACCATCAGTTCCTCTTCGTGAACGGCCGCCCGGTTCGCGATCGCCTGCTGATAGGAGCGGTGCGCGGTGCTTATGCGGATATGCTGGCGCGCGACCGGCATCCCGTGGTGGCTCTGTTCCTCGACGTTCCGCCACTTGAGGTGGACGTCAATGTCCATCCGGCAAAGACGGAAGTGCGTTTTCGTGACCCGGCGATGATCCGGGGCATGATCGTTTCAGGCGTACGGCGCGCACTCGATGCGGAAGGGTTCCGATCCGTGCAGCAGGCCGACCCGGCGAGCCTTTCCGCCTGGAGGGCAGAGCCTGTGTCGCCCACCCCCATCAATGCGCTCCCCATCTTCGAAGCTGCGTCAGCATCCTACACGCCCCCCGCCGCAGCATTCGCTGATCGCCGCCCTTCCTTCTTCGCCCCTCCGCCGCAAGCGCGTGCGGAACCCGCTGCCGCCCCTGCGCCGGAAGGAACCAGCTTCCCGCTTGGCGTGGCGCGTGGGCAGGTTGCCCGCACCTATATCATCGCTGAAGCTGAGGACGGGCTTGTGATCGTCGATCAGCACGCCGCGCATGAGCGCCTGACGCTCGAACGCATGCGCCGCGCGATGGAGGGGCAGGGCGTCGCCGCGCAGGCGTTGCTGCTGCCCGAAGTAGTCGAACTGGACGAGCCCGCCTGCGACCGCCTCGAAACGCGTATCGATGAGTTGCGCGACTTCGGCCTGGAACTGGAGCGGTTTGGTCCTTCCGCCATGCTCGTGCGCGCGGTCCCCGCAATGCTGGGGCAGGGCGACGTGCAGGGGCTAGTCACCGACCTCGCCGATGATCTGGCCGCCTATGACGAGGCGCTGTCGTTGAAGGAACGGCTCGATCTGGTGGCGGCGACGATGGCATGCCACGGATCGGTGCGCGCCGGTCGTGTGCTGAGCGTCACGGAAATGAACGCGCTGCTGCGGGAGATGGAAATCACGCCACGCAGCGGCCAGTGCAACCACGGCCGTCCGACCTGGGTGAAGCTGGGTCATGGCGACATCGAGAAGCTGTTCGGGAGGAAATGACCATGCGCATGATCGCCTGCTTGGCTGCCTTGAGCCTGTCCGCGCCCGCCCTTGCCGCAAAGCAGGGCGCTGATCCATGCCGCAATGCGCCGCTTCCCCCTGAACCATGGACGAGTTGGAACCAGAGCGGCGCGGAGACAGCGGCGGGCGAAGCGGCTTCCGCGCCTCGACTGATCCTCGGCAAGCCCATCGTCGCAACCTTGCGCCCTTCACCGCAGGTCCAATATGCCGTGAAGCCCCGGCGTCAGCAGCCTAAAAGCTATGGCGGCCTCTTCAGCCTGGCGATCAAGGCACCTGCACGGGTGGGCATAGGCCTGTCCGGTTCCGCGTGGGTCGATATTGTCACTGGCCGCAGCGCAGTCGCCTCTGCCGCCCATGGTCACGGCGCCGCATGTTCGGGCATTGCGAAGATCGTCTGGTTCGATCTGCCGCAGGGCTTGCACCTCGTTCAACTGTCGAACTCGTCAGCCAGCCAGATCCGCCTGATGGCTGCGGATGCTCTCGCCAACCAGCCGCTGCCGCCAAAGCGCGACAAATAGGCTGCCGATCCGGTCAGTTCGGACGGGTGCGGAACATCGTGATCGGCATCAGCGTCATGACCGGTTCGTCATGCTGGTTGAAGATCGTCACCTTGCTCTTGATGATGCCCATCTCCGGCCTGCTGCGCGAGGCCTTCTTTTCCACAACCTCTGATGCGCCCCGCAGCGTGTCGCCCGGTCTGACCGGCCGCAACCAGCGCAGTTCATCTATGCCCATGGCACCCAGGCTTGCATCCTGATGTCCACCAGCCTGCATTTTCGCGACGAACATCTTCATGAACAGCGCAGTGGTGTGCCATCCGCTGGCCGACAGGCTGCCAAAATGCGTTTCTGCTGCAGCTTCGTCTGAAAGGTGAAAGGGCTGGGCGTCAAATTCAGCGGCGAAGGCAATGATCTCGTCCCGGCTGACGGTGATTGAACCGAACTCCAGCTTGCTGCCAACTTCCACATCTTCGAAATAGACAATCTCGCTCATGATCCAGCACCTTTCATGTTGCAGACGATCTAGGCGGGCCTTACGTTTACGTCAATGTCAGGATGGCGCGATCCATTGTCGCAGCATCCGCCACAGCTCTGCCTTCTTGTCGCGGGATAGGATGGCGTTAGCGCCACTGCTGGATGGCAGGTCGATTAAGGACAGCCCCGTGTCAGCGCCGATCTGACGGCGGCCATGCACAGACGCCGTCTTGCCGTTGAAGGCAATCGCCCGCAGCGCAGGCAGGCGCGCGATAAAGGCGCCTAAATCCCGAAGTTCCGCGCCACGGATCGCGCTGTCGAGGCTGCCTTCCCGGTCTGCGCTCTCGATCACGTCCCACAAACCAACGCCTCGCCCACGCAAACGCTTCAGCCGCATAGCGTAGGGAAGGGGGCGCAAATCCTCGTCCAGCACATCGCCCATCAGCGACCAGAAAGCGTTGCCGCGATGGGCATAATATTCGCCCTGTCTGATCGAGGCATCACCCGGAAGGCTGCCAAGGATCAGCAACGTCGTGCGTTCATCGACGCTCGGTGGAAAGGCGGCCTTGCGCTGGGCCGGAATCTGGCCGGGCCGCAGCGTCACGGCGTCAGACGTTGAAGCGGAACAGCATGATGTCGCCGTCCTGCGTCACATAATCCTTGCCTTCGGACCGCCACTTGCCTGCTTCCTTGGCTCCGGCCTCGCCATTGAACTGGACATAGTCGGCATAGGCTATGGTTTCGGCGCGGATGAAGCCCTTTTCGAAATCCGTATGGATCGCGCCCGCCGCCTGGGGCGCCTTGGACCCCTTGGTCACGGTCCAGGCGCGTGCTTCCTTCGGTCCCACCGTGAAGAAGGTGATGAGTCCCAGCAATTCATAACCCGCGCGGATGATGCGGGGGAGGCCTGCTTCGGTCAGGCCCAGAGCTTCCAGATATTCGGCGCGCTCCTCGACCGGCATGGTGATGAGTTCGGCTTCGATCGCGGCCGATACGATGACCGCCTTCGCGCCCTCTGCCGCAGCCTTCTCGAACACACGAACGGAATGGGCATTGCCCTCCGCCGCCGCTTCTTCTTCGACATTGCAGACATAGAGGACTGGCTTGGCGGTCAGCAACTGGGCCTGCTGGAAGATGCGGGCCTCCTCGTCATCGGCGGGCTGCGTCAGCCGCGCGGGCTTGCCGTCGCGCAGCAGGTCCAGCGCCTTGCCCAGCACGGACGCCGCCACCTTGGCTTCCTTGTCGCCTTGCGCCGCCTTCTTGACGAAGTTTGGTACGCGCTTTTCAAGCGATTCCAAGTCCGCCAGCATCAACTCAGTCTCGACGGTCTCCGCGTCGGCGATGGGATCGACCTTGCCCTCGACATGGGTGATGTCGCCATCTTCGAAGCAGCGCAGGACGTGGACGATGGCGTCCGTCTCGCGGATGTTGGCGAGGAACTGGTTGCCCAGCCCTTCGCCCTTGGAAGCGCCGCGAACCAAGCCTGCAATATCGACGAAGGACAGCTGCGTTTCGATGATCTTGGCGCTGCCGCCAATCTTGGCGATGGTCTGAAGCCGGTCGTCGGGCACGGCGACGCGGCCTTCATTGGGCTCGATCGTGCAGAAGGGATAGTTCGCCGCCTGCGCCGCCTGCGTTTCAGTCAGCGCATTGAACAGGGTGGACTTGCCCACATTGGGAAGCCCGACGATACCGCAACGAAAACCCATGGAACTGCCTTCACGTCAAAATGATGGCCGGGCCGATAGCCTGTTCCGCGTCCGAAGGCCAGCCTGTGCTCAGCGGCGGAAGAAGAGGGTAATCGATGCGACATGGTTCATGCGCTGGTTCCCGCCCCGCTGATTGATCAACTGGTTGAGATAGCCGATCTCGGCCGTCGACTTGCCCATCAGCTTGACCTCCGCGCCGACGAAGCTGCGCAACTGGTCGAAGCCCGCTCTCTGCCCCCAATCCGTGCTGTTGAGAGCGGCAAATCCTTCCGCATAGACCAGCGCATTGACGGCTTGACTGTCAGGTTTCAGCGGCTTTTCATAGCGGAGCATCTCCCGCAGCCGCCATCCCATGCCGCTGCCATCCGAACGCCAGCGTTGCTCCAGCCGCGTACGGGACGACAGTTCGCCGTCCCATGGCTTGGCGATCGTCCAGCTGATCTGCTGAAAACTGCGCTCTTCATTGACGTCGCGCCCGCCTTGCGACGGCAGGACGATATGCGCATAGCCCTGATAGACGGACAGCGCTGGCGACAGCTTCCATCCCACCGCACCGCGCAGGAGAGTCTGGTCGGCCCGTGAGACGCCATTGCCGAACCGAGGCTGGATCTCGGCGAAATAGATGAGGTCGCCGCTGACCGGCCCCATGGCAGTCAGATTGAGCCAGACCTGCTTATCTTCGGCCGTCGCCGCACGCGCAGTAGCGCCGGTTACGAGGGTGCAGGCGGCTAAAAATGCGGGGAAAGAACGAGCAATAGTGCGGGAGCGAAACATGGCGCGTCCCTAGCCTTTCGCTCTTGCCGCCCCATGTCCCTCAGATAACTTTTTATGTCTGTCAGGTGATCACGCTCGGCCGGTCCATGCTGGTAAATCCAGCGATATCTGCGATTTCTTGCGCGGCCTGGACCAGCGGCGCGAGGGCATCGGCGGTTTCCATGCCAAGGTTGCCGTCATGATCCACATAGCGTTCAATATAGACGCGCAAGGTAGCGCCTTCGGTGCCGGTGCCGGAGAGACGGAACACGATGCGCGATCCATCTTCGAACAGGATGCGGATACCCTGATTGTGGCTGACGGACTGGTCGGTAGGATCAGTATAGGCGAAATCATCCGCGCTCTTCACCGTTCCGCCGCTATTGGAGGTGCCGGGCAGGGTGGATAGCTTGCCCCGCAGCGCAGCCATCAGCGCGTCGGCGCGGTCCTTGGCGATGGCTTCATAGTCATGGCGCGCATAATAGTTGCGGCCGTAGGTGGCCCAATGCGCCTGCATGATCTCCGACACGCTTTGCCTGCGGGCCGCCAGGATGTTGAGCCACAGCAGTACGGCCCAGATGCCGTCCTTTTCCCGGACATGGTCCGAACCCGTGCCCGCGCTTTCCTCGCCGCAGATCGTCGCCATGCCCGCGTCCAGCAGATTGCCGAAAAATTTCCATCCGGTTGGCGTCTCGTAAAGCGGTATACCCAGCTTTTCCGCGACACGATCGGCAGCGCCGCTGGTCGGCATGGACCGCGCAATGCCCTTGAGGCCTTTTGCATAGCCCGGTGCGAGATGCGCGTTGGCCGCCAGTACCGCGAGCGAGTCCGATGGCGTCACATAGCAGTTACGGCCGATGATCAGGTTTCGATCTCCATCCCCGTCCGACGCCGCGCCGAAGTCGGGCGTGCTTTCACCCATCATGCGGTCATACAATTCCTTTGCGTGGACGAGGTTCGGGTCGGGGTGGTGATGGCCAAAGTCGGGCAGGGGTGTGCCGTTGCGTACGGTTCCCGATGGCGCGCCCAAACGCCGCTCGAAAATCTCTGTGGCATAAGGGCCGGTGACTGCGCTCATCGCGTCAAAGGAGAGGGTGAAGCCTTCGGCGATCATCTCCCGAATGGCTGAAAAGTCGAACAATTGCTCCATCAGATCGGCATAAGCGGCAACCGGGTCGACCACTTCGACCGTCATTCCGCCAAGCTGGGCCTTGCCGATGGTGTCGATATCGATGTCGTCTGCATCGACTATCCGATAGCTGTCGATCGTGAGCGTGCGGGCGTGAATGGCGTCCGTCACTTTCTCCGGCGCGGGGCCGCCATTGCCCACATTATATTTGATGCCGAAATCCTCGTCCGGGCCTCCGGGATTATGGCTGGCCGACAGAACCAGACCGCCGAACGCGCCCGACGATCGGATCAGGTGCGATGCCGCAGGGGTCGACAATATGCCGCCTTGCCCAACCAGCACCCGGCCAAAGCCATTTGCCGCCGCCATCTTGAGCACGATCTGGATGACTTCGCGGTTGAGATACCGCCCGTCGCCGCCGACCACCAGAGTCTGTCCTCCGAAGTCGGCCAGGCTGTCGAACACCGACTGCACGAAGTTGGCGGCGTAATGCGGCTGTTGAAAGACGCGGACCTTTTTGCGCAGGCCGGAAGTGCCCGGCTTCTGGTCATTGAAAGGCTTTGTTGAGACGGTCAGTATCACCTGTATCCCTTTGGGAAGTGGAGCAGGCGTCTTCTATGGCCCGGCAATGCTGCACTGCGCAATCCATTCCCCTGATTTTACCGTACGGACAGGGCGGCGGAACGGACTTTCACTTATTAGCGCATCTTCTGCGGATCAGTCCGCCAGCCTGAGCGCAACCTCATTCATGAAGCGTGCGTCGTCGCCCTTGGCCAGCCATTCGGCTTCCGCGCCGATCGCGCCCAGCATGTCGGCCAGCGCATCCATCTCACTTTTGTGATAATTGCCAAGCACATAGCCATGCACTCGGTCCTTGTGCCCCGGATGCCCAATGCCGATCCGCACGCGCCGGAAGTCCGGCCCGATGTGCGCGTCGGTCGACCGCAGGCCGTTATGCCCGGCGTTGCCACCGCCGCGCTTCACCTTCACCTTCATCGGCGCAAGGTCGAGTTCGTCGTGAAAGACCGTCACGTCCTCCGGCGCCAGCTTGTAGAAACGCATCGCGTCCCCGACTGACCGACCACTTTCGTTCATGAAGGTGGCGGGCTTCAGCAGGATGATCTTCTCAGGTCCGATGCGGCCCTCCTGCACCCATCCCTGAAACTGCTTTTTGGGCGGGGAGAAGCGGTGCATGTCGGCGATGACGTCGGCCGCCATGAAGCCGACATTATGCCGGTGCATCGCATATTGGGTGCCCGGATTGCCCAGCCCGACCCAGATCTGCATCCCATGTCTCCAAACAAAGCGAACCCCCGTTCGCCTGAACCCGCCGAAGGACCTCTCTTCTCTTTCAAGGAAAAGCAAAGGGCTTTGACAGGCTCAGCCCGAACGGGGGTGAGCAAACCGGTAATCGGTAAGCCGGGGTGAAAGGCTTATTCGCCTTCCGCCGGAGTTTCGTTGTCGCCCTCGGCGCTCTTCATGGCGGAAGGAGCAACGATGGTCGCGACGGTGAAGTCGTTCTCATCATGCGCAGCCTTCGCGCCCTTGGGCAGCTTCACCGAGCCGATGTGGATCGATTCGCCCACGTCGAGACCCGTCAGGTCGACAACGACGTCGTCGGGGATTTCGGCCGCATCGACGATCAGTTCGATCTCGTGCGCGACGATGTTGAGCACGCCGCCCTTCTTCAGGCCGGGCGAGGCATCTTCATTGTCGAAGCGAACCGGCACGTTGACGTGGACGGTGGCATGTTCCGAAACGCGCAGGAAGTCGGCGTGCAGCGGGCGATCGCTCACGGGATGGAAGGCGACGTCCTTGGGCAGGGTACGAACCTGCTTGCCGCCAACCTCGACCATGACGACCGAGTTGAAGAAGTGGCCGGTGCCGAGCAGCTTGTTGAGGAGCTTTTCCTCGACGTGGATCGACTGGGGTTCTTCGTTGTTACCATAGATGACGGCGGGTACGCGGCCCTCACGGCGGAGAGCGCGGGAGGCTCCCTTGCCTGCCCGATCGCGTGCCTCTGCCGACAGCGTAAGCTGCTCGCTCATTGCGTGTCTCCAAAAGCTGATATGTCAAAACTTCCCGCAACGCCTCCAGGGATGACCATCACGGGAAGGCGGCCCTGTAGCAGAAAGGCGGGCAAAGGCAAGGGCGCGGCGCTATTGCACCCGCGTCACCTTGTAGCCACGCGCCTCAATCAAGCTGATGAGATTGTGCCGCCCGGTAAGATGCCCCGTGCCCACAGCGATGAAGGGGCGCCCCTTCAACTTCGTGATAGCTGCGCTCCAGTCCCGATTGCGGGAAACCAACACCGCCTTTTCAACCACCGGGTCGGGCTGTTCTCCACCCTGATCCTCCCGCGCGATCGCGGCCATGTCACCCTTCAGCCAGGCATGAAGAATGCGCTCATACAGCGCCTTCATCCCCTTGGCCTCCATTACAGTCTGGGTCAGAAGCTGACGTTGCGAACCCTCGGGCAAGGTATCAAAGGCGCCAAATTGCCGCGCCACCGTCTCCAGTCCCCCGATCGGCTTGCCCGCTTCCTGAAACGCGGCGATCAGGACCGGCTCGACGCCCGCGCTGGCGCTTAGGTGCAGCGACTGCTGCGCCGCCGCCGAAAGCAGCATCGCGGCCGCCCAGCTTTCATATCCGGACAGAAGCTGCATATTAGCGCCTCCCTCGCCAGCAATCCGCCGAAGCTCATCCCGCTTGTCCGCAGGCACACGGGCCTCGAGCGTGGGGAGATCGGGGCTGCGGCCCATCTTCTCGAACAGCGCCCTCGTTCGCGTCTCGTCCTGAATTTCCGCGGTTTCGAGCACCAACTGGTCCGAAGCGTCCATCGCCTGCTCAATCTTGCCGGTTCGCCAGCCGACCCCCTTGGGCAGCACATGAATGGTTCCGAACAGCCATCCATCGACCCCATGCCCCTGCACCCGCCACAGGGCAGGCCCGCCGCCCTCCGGAGGAGAAACCGGCTCCGGCCCGCACGCCGCGATCATCAGCAGCGCGCACAGGCCCAGCCATCGCAGCAAGTTCACTCGGCGACCCTGGCCGATGCGACGTTCATTCCCTTCAACTGCTCTTGCACGCTACCCTTGCCCGCCAGATGCCCGGCACCGACGGCGATGAACACCGTTCCCGGCCGCGCCAGCCGTTCCTTGATCCACTTGGCCCAATTCATGTTCCGCTGAAGCAGCAGAACCTGAGCCAGTTCCGGCGTCGCTTCGAGCGATTCGTTCATTTCAGCGGCCAGCTTGTCTGGATCGCCCTCCTGCCAATGCGCGATCAGGCTGGAGAACTCCTTGTCCATGTCCGGCAGGCCCTCAACGGTAGCGTTCAGGAACTTCACCTGACTGTCCATCGGCAGCCCGGCAAAATAGCCCAATTGCTGCTCTACTGTCTCCAGAGCGCCTATCTTCTTGCCCGCAGCCTTTGCTGCTGACGTCAGTGTCTTCTCCGCGCCAAGGTCCGCTTCGTATCCCAGTTTTTCGAGCGGCTTCACCGCCAGCGCCATGCCAGCCATCCAGGGGTTGAACGGCTCGAACATCTGCCAGGGCAGGCCGTTCGCTGCCATCGCCGTCTGATATTTGCCCCGCATGTCGGCATCCAGACGATCCGACAGCTTCACCCCGTCACGCGCCAGGCCCGTTTGCGCCATGGAAGCAGCCATCGCCTGCGGATTCTCTGGCTCGACAATCTCCAGAACCAGCTCGTCCGACCCATCAAAGGCCCGCTTGATGCCGCCCTTGAACCACTCAGTTCCCGGTTTCAGCACATGAACCGTGCCAAAGAGATAGATCGTCGTATCCTCATCCTTCACCTGCCATAGGGCGGGCGTCACATAGGCGGCCCTTGCCGCTGGCGGACGAGCGTTGGCCTGCGGTTCCTGAGTGCAGCCGCTTAGCAGCAGCAAGCCTGCAACCATCAAGCGCGAAAGCGACCATTTCATACCGGCTATCGATCCATTGCGAAGAGTTTCGCCATATCCATGCGGGGCAGGGGGCGTTTGGGCAAGCGGATTAACCGCCTTTAAGCCCGCTTTTCCTTGACCCAAAAGCCCTCCTGCGCCAAGGCGCGCGCGATCAAACCGTCATTTTCGCAAGGGACCGTCCGTGGCGACAGGAAAGCCGCTCTCCTTTCAGGACCTGATCCTGACCCTGCACGCCTATTGGGGAAAGCAGGGCTGTGTCATCCTGCAACCCTATGACATGGAGGTCGGCGCGGGCACGTTCCACCCCGCCACCACCTTGCGCAGCCTTGGCCCGGACGCCTGGAATGCCGCCTATGTGCAGCCCAGCCGCCGCCCGACCGACGGTCGCTATGGCGAAAACCCCAATCGCCTCCAGCATTATTACCAATATCAGGTGATCATGAAGCCGTCCCCGGCGAACCTTCAGGAGCTGTATCTGGGGTCGTTGGTCGAGATCGGCATCGATCCGCTGATCCACGACATTCGCTTCGTTGAGGATGACTGGGAAAGCCCGACGCTCGGCGCCTGGGGTCTTGGCTGGGAAGTCTGGTGCGATGGCATGGAAGTTACCCAGTTCACCTATTTCCAGCAGATGGGCGGCTTCGACTGCAAGCCGGTCGCGGGCGAGCTAACCTACGGCCTCGAACGCCTCGCCATGTATATTCAGGGCGTGGACAGCGTCTATGACCTGAAGTTCAATGACGCAGGCGTCACCTATGGCGATGTGTTCCTCGCCAACGAACAACAGATGTCGAAATGGAATTTCGAGATCGCCGACACTGAAAAGTTGTTCCGCTGGTTCAAGGATGCCGAAGCCGAGTGCAAGGCGTCGCTGGAGGCTGGCGTCCCGCTCGCCGCCTATGATCAGGCAATCAAGGCAAGCCACGTCTTCAACCTGCTCCAGGCCCGCGGCGTCATCTCCGTCCAGGAACGCGCCAGCTACATCGGCCGCGTCCGCGACCTTGCGAAAGGCTCCTGCGAAAAGTGGATGGAAGTAAACGGGTGGGCCGCATGATGCAGATGTTCAACACCGTCATCCCAGCGCAAGCTGGGATCTCATGCCCCACGCGCTACATCATTCGGCATCAGACCCCATCCTCCTCTAACGCTGCGGAGAAAATCGCATGACCGATTTCCTCCTCGAACTCCGCTGCGAAGAAATCCCGGCCCGGATGCAGCTCAAGGCATCCGAAGACCTCGCCCGCTTGTTCAATGAGCACGTGGGAGCATTGAACCTTACTCCGGGGAAAGTGACGACTTATGTAACTCCCCGGCGGCTCGCGCTAATTGCTCATGATCTTCCAAATCAGACAGAAGCTGTCAGTGTTGAATTTAAGGGACCGCGTACGAGTGCTCCCGAGCAAGCACTTGAGGGCTTTCTGAGGAAAATTGGCATCAGTCGCGATAAAATAGAAGATCGTGATGGGACTTGGTTTGCTGTCGCTACATCTCCCATGCGAAGCACCGCCGAGGTCCTCGCCGAAGCCGTCCCGGCCGTCGTCCGCGCCTTCCCCTGGCCCAAGTCCATGCGCTGGGGCACAGCCTCGCAGACAACCGAAAGCCTCCGCTGGGTTCGCCCGTTGCAGGGCATCGTCGCGATCCTCGGCGAAGACCTTGTCGATATCGAGATCGAAGGCACGCGCAGCGGCTACGCCACGCTCGGCCACCGTTTCCACCACCCCGGCGAAATCACCATCGGCGGCGCGCACGACTATGTCGAAAAGCTGCGCGCCTGCCATGTGATCGTCAGCCATCAGGAACGTCAGTCGATCATCGAGGTAAAGGCGAACGAAGCCGCCGCCGCGAAGGGCTACACCGTGATCGAGGACAAGGGCCTCATCGCGGAGAATGCTGGCCTGACCGAATGGCCGGTGCCCTTGCTCGGCGATTTCGACCCAGCCTTCCTCGAGGTGCCACCTGAAGTAATCCAGCTAACCCTACGGATAAATCAGAAATATTTCGTGCTGCGTGACGGCGCGGGCAAGCTTGCGCCCGCCTTCATCTGCACGGCCAATATCGAAGCTAAGGACGGCGGCGAAGCCATCATCGCAGGCAACCGCAAGGTCCTCGCCGCGCGCTTGTCCGACGCCCGCTTCTTCTGGGAACAGGACCGCAAGACGAGGCTCGAGGACCACGCCAAGAAGCTCGAACGCATCACCTTCCACGAAAAGCTAGGCACCGTCGCCGACAAGGTCAACCGCGTAGGCAAGCTTGCCCGCTGGTTCGTAGAACAAGGTATCGTCACAGCAAAGTCTCCCCTCCCGCAAGCGGGAGGGGCCGGGGGTGGGCAAGTCCCAACGACCGAGCAACTCGCAGACCTAGCCGAACAAGCCGCCCGCCTCGCCAAAGCTGACCTCGTCACCGAAATGGTCGGCGAGTTCCCCGAACTCCAAGGCATCATGGGCGGCTACTACGCCCGCGCCGAAGGGCTGCCGGATGCCGTGGCCGACGCCATCCGCGATCATTACAAGCCGGTTGGGCAGGGGGATGAGGTGCCAACCGCGCCCGTAACGATTGCTGTTTCTCTGGCTGATAAGCTCGATACGATCGTTGCTTTCTTCGCCATTGATGAAAAGCCGACAGGCTCAAAGGATCCATTTGCTCTTCGGCGCGCCGCTCTAGGCGTCCTTTCCCTGCTCCTGATCAATGGGTTGAGAACAGGCTTGCAGTCGCCTCTATTGAAAGCCATCGGCGCAGTGGAAGAGATTGATGCGGTTGAGGATATATCTGCCGCAGCGGAGCAATTTAAAGGCGCGCCTTTTGCTTTTGGCAATGCGCTGTGGCCTCTTGTGCTGGATTTCTTCGCCGACCGCCTAAAAGTCCAGCAAAAGGAAGCAGGCGTCCGTCACGACCTGATCGACGCCGTATTCGCCCTCGGCGGAGAGGACGATCTCGTCCGCCTGCTCGCCCGCGTGAAGGCCCTCCAATCCTTCATCGCCACCGACGACGGCACGAACCTCCTCGCCGGATACAAGCGCGCCGCCAACATCCTGAAGAAGGAAGGCGTGGAGACCGCCGAAAAGGTCGAACTGACCTACACCCCCGAACCAGCCGAAGCCGATCTCATCGCCGCCCTCGACACCGCCGAACCCCGCGCCACAGCAGCTGTCACGGCGGAAGATTTCGAAGGCGCGATGGCCGCACTCGCAACATTGCGCGCGCCGATCGACGCCTTCTTCGACAAGGTCACCGTGAACGACGCTGATCCGGCCAAGCGGTCGGCTCGCCTCGCGCTGCTGGCGCGGGTGCGGGACGCCGTGCATGCGGTCGCCGACTTCTCGAAAATTGCAGGATAGTTCAGAAAAGTCCGACGCTTCACGGCGATAGAGGATAGAGAAGAACAAAGGATCATCGTAAAAGCGGGTGCGTTCATCGCCCCGCCTGTTGTAGGAAAGTTGCTGCAACGCACAAATACACGGCAATCAGTGCAGGGAGAGCCGGGACTATGTTGACAATGGAAGAGGCCAGCATGAGCACGACCGCGACGCGTTATGTCTATCGTTTCGGCGGCGGCGTCGATGATGGTGGCAAGGGTAACAAGAATCTCCTCGGCGGCAAGGGCGCCAATCTGGACGGCATGGCCGCCATCGGCCTGCCGGTGCCTCCGGGCTTCACCATCACGACCGAGATGTGCACCCGCTATTATGAAGATGGCGGCGTATTCCCGGACAGCCTGAAGGCGGAAGTCGCGAACGGCATCGCCCATATCGAAGGCGTAACCGGCAAGAAGTTCGGCGACGCGGCCGACCCGCTGCTCGTCTCCGTCCGCTCCGGGGCTCGCATTTCCATGCCGGGCATGATGGACACGGTCCTCAACCTTGGCCTCAACGACGAAACCGTGGTCGGCCTCGCCACTGCGAGCGGCGACGAGCGTTTCGCCTGGGACAGCTACCGCCGTTTCATCCAGATGTATTCCGACGTGGTGCTGGAACTCGACCATGGCGCGTTCGAGGAAGCCCTCGAAATCGCCAAGGAAGATCAGGGCTACACGCTCGATACGCAGATGACCGCCGACGACTGGAAGGCGCTCGTGGCCGAGTATAAGGCCCTTGTTTCAAAGCTCTGGAACAAGCCTTTCCCGCAGGACGTAAACGACCAGCTGTGGGGCGCAATCAGCGCCGTGTTCGGCAGCTGGCAGGCCGACCGCGCCAAGGTCTATCGCCGCCTGAACTCCATTCCGCACGATTGGGGAACCGCCGTAAACGTGCAGGCGATGGTGTTCGGCAATATGGGCGACACCTCGGCCACCGGCGTCGCCTTCACCCGCGACCCGGCGACCGGCGAGAACGCTTACTACGGCGAATATCTGATCAACGCCCAGGGCGAGGACGTGGTGGCGGGCATCCGCACCCCGCAATATCTGACCCTTCAGGCACGCGAGCGGGCAGGGGCCAAGCCGCTGTCGATGGAAGAGGCGATGCCGGAAACCTATGCCGAACTGGCGCGGGTGTTCCAGATCCTCGAAACCCATTATCGCGACATGCAGGACATTGAGTTCACGGTGCAGCAGGGCAAGCTCTGGATGCTCCAGACCCGCTCGGGCAAGCGCACCGCCAAGGCCGCGCTCAAGATCGCCGTCGATATGGCGACCGAGGGCCTGATCACCGAGCAGGAAGCCGTCGCCCGCGTCGATCCCGCCGCGCTCGACCAGCTTCTCCACCCGACGCTAGACCCCAAGGCGCCCCGCGATGTGCTGACCAAGGGCCTGCCTGCCTCGCCGGGCGCGGCCTCGGGCGCGATCGTGTTCGATGCCGACACCGCCGAACGCCGCAATGAGCTGGGCGATTCCGTCATACTCGTTCGGGTAGAAACCAGCCCGGAAGACATTCACGGCATGCACGCGGCGAAGGGCATCCTGACCGCGCGCGGTGGCATGACGTCACACGCCGCCGTAGTGGCGCGCGGCATGGGCCGCCCCTGTGTTTCCGGCGCGGGCAGCCTGTCGATCGACAACGCCGCCAAGACTCTGCGCATCGAGGGCCGCACCCTCAAGGAAGGCGACATCCTTACCATCGACGGCTCGACCGGCGAGGTGATGGCGGGCGAAGTCCCGACCGTGCAGCCCGAACTGGCGGGCGATTTCGGCGTCCTGATGGCATGGGCCGACAAGGTCCGCCGCTTGCGTGTCCGCGCCAACGCTGAAACCCCCCAGGACTGCCAGGTCGCGCGTGAGTTCGGCGCGGAGGGCGTCGGCCTCTGCCGTACCGAACATATGTTCTTCGACGCCGCCCGTATCACCGCCGTCCGCGAGATGATCCTCGCCGACAGTGAAAAGGGCCGCCGCGTCGCCCTCGACAAGCTGCTCCCGGAGCAGCGCGACGACTTCGCGCAAATCTTCATGGTCATGGCGGGCCTGCCCGTCACCATCCGCCTGCTCGACCCGCCGCTTCACGAATTCCTGCCGCATGGCGAAGCGGAGTTCGAGGAAGTGGCCAAGGCCGCAGGCGTCGGCGTCGATGCGCTCAAGCGCCGCGCCGCCGAACTGCACGAGTTCAACCCGATGCTCGGTCATCGTGGTTGCCGTCTGGGCGTCACTTACCCCGAAATCTACGAGATGCAGGCCCGCGCCATCTTCGAGGCGGCGCTGCTCGTCAAGCAGCGCAGCGGCGAGGCGCCGATCCCGGAAATCATGATCCCGCTCGTCGCCACCAAAAAGGAGCTGGAGCTGATGAAGGCGATCGTCGATCGCGTCGCCAGCGAAGTGTTCGCGGAGCAGGGCGCATCGGTGGAATATCTCGTCGGCACCATGATCGAACTGCCGCGCGCTGCGCTGAAGGCAGGTGAGATCGCCGAAGTGGGCGAATTCTTCTCCTTCGGCACCAACGACCTCACCCAAACCACCATCGGCATCAGCCGCGATGATGCGGGCCGGTTCCTGACGCAATATGTGGACAAGGGCATCTTCGCCCGCGACCCGTTCGTCAGCATCGATGTTGAGGGCGTGGGCCAACTCATCGAACTGGCCGCCGAACGCGGCCGCGCGACCCGTCCGGGGATCAAACTCGGTATCTGCGGCGAACATGGCGGCGATCCGGCCTCCATTGCCTTCTGCGAGGCTACCGGTCTCGATTATGTCTCGGCCTCGCCCTACCGCGTACCGATTGCCCGCTTGGCCGCCGCTCAGGCTGCATTGGCAAAGAAGTAAGGATCCAGCCCCTCCCGCAACCGTGGGAGGGGCACCCGGACCTTGTTACGCCTCCAGGTAGCGCCGCTCATGCTCGCGCACCTTGCCCGCTTCGAGCAGCCGCGCCTGCAGGCGCCATTCCTCGCGTTCGATGGTCCCTGGCTCTCGCCCCAGTTTTGATTCCAGCGCAGCCTGCTCCTCACGATCAATCGATCCGAGCTGCGCATAGCTGTGATAGCCTGCAGCCTTTAACTCAGCAGCGTCTTTCGCCGAAATTCCTCTGATCCGCGTCAGGTCATTTCGTTCGCCGGAAATATCTCCAGCCTCCGCTCTACGGTCAGAAGCAACAGCGGCGATCCGCGCATCACGCTCCTTAATCGTTTCACGATGAGCCAACCTCTCATCACGCCACAGCCGCTTATATTTTCCCCGACCGCTGATCATCAGGCCGATCACCAATCCAATAGCCAGCGCGATCACGAGCAGCGAAATCTCGTTCAAAGTGAAAGCCATGCTTCGCCTCCTTGCCCCTGTTCGCAACGAGCCAGCGCTGCAAAAAGTTGCGCTGGCGAAACTGCCGAGCGGACGCCGTAAAAAAACTGAAAAAAGGGGGTTGCTCAATCTCCCGCCCCCCTCTATCTGCCGCTCCACAACGCGCCCGTAGCTCAGCTGGATAGAGCATCAGACTACGAATCTGAGGGTCGGACGTTCGAATCGTTCCGGGCGCACCATTTTCTTTTCACGGAAAATCAGTGACTTATAAGGCGCCCCTGTGGGATTGCTTTAGCTGTTCCTGTTTACGTGGTTTCAGATGATGCAGGGATTTCGCAGGCCCCTGTATATCCAGCGCTAGTTAAGCACGATCGCGATCTTTCAGCCGCGGTTGGCGATCCTGATCATCGCATCGATATCAACATGTCGTTCCAGTTGCTCTGCAATGTCGTCCAGCGCCCGATCGACCGATGCGGAATAATCCACGCCTTCAGAATGAACGCCGATCGAGGCCATTAATCCGGCGCGAGCGCCTGTGCTGGCAAACAGGCCATGGACATAGGTGCCCGATACAAGGCCATCGGCGCTGATCGCGCCATCGACCCGCCCATCGTCCAATCGAGCGAAGGGATGCGCACAGTCCGGCCCTTCGGTAGAGCCGAGATGCATTTCATACCCCTGGAAACTCTGCGCCCAGGCCGTGCCCGCCACTCTTTCCAGCGACTTAGTGCCCGTCAGCCGCGTTTCGATGTCGAGCAGGCCCAGCCCCTCGATGCTGCCGGGTTCACCCTCAATTCCATCCGGATCAGAGATGCGCTTACCAAGCATCTGATAACCACCGCAAATTCCCAATATAGGCTTGCCCTGACGATGATGTGAAAGGATGTCGATGTCCCAACCTTCGGCTCGCATTGCGCGCAGGTCGGCGATCGTCGCCTTGGATCCCGGCAGGATGATCAGGCTGGCTTCGGCTGGAATGGGCTGGCCGGGCGGCACCATCACAAGTGTCACCTCTGGTTCCAGCTTGAATGGGTCCAGATCGTCGAAATTCGCGATGCGGGGCAGGATAGGGCAGGCGATGACGATGCGCTTGCCACCCCCGCCGCTCGGCCGTTCCAGCACGACCGCATCCTCGCTGGGCAACCGTGCGGTAGCGGTAAGCCATGGCACCACGCCAAATCCCCGCCAGCCCGATAATTGCTCGATCTGCCGATAACCGTCTTCGAACAAGGCCGGGTCGCCCCGGAACTTGTTGATCAGGAACCCCCGTATCATCGCCGCGTCCGCCGGATCGATGACAGCTTTCGTGCCTGCGATCGTAGCGATCACGCCGCCCCGGTCTATGTCGCCGACCAGTATGACCGGCACGTTGGCGGCGCGCGCGAACCCCATGTTCGCGATGTCCCCGTCCCGCAGGTTGATTTCCGCTGGAGAGCCAGCCCCCTCGACCACGACGATATCGCATTGCTGCTGTAGTCGGTCGTAGCTTGCCAACACCGCGTCCAATAGTTCGGCACGAGCCGTCCGGAAGTTACCGGCGTTCAGCGCGCCGCGAACCTTCCCATGGACCACCAACTGCGATGTACGATCCGCCTGCGGCTTCAGCAGTACGGGGTTCATGTCGCTGTGTGGCTCTACGCCAGCGGCCAGCGCCTGCAGAGCCTGCGCCCTGCCAATCTCTCCGCCATCGATGGTGACGGCTGCGTTGTTCGACATATTCTGCGGCTTGAATGGGCGCACACTGTAGCCCCGACGCACCAGCGCCCGGCACAATCCCGCGACGAGTACCGACTTTCCAACGTCGGACCCTGTTCCCTGAAGCATGATAGCGGCCATGATGCCGCTCCTGCATGGCTGTCCGTCGCCGGTCAACCGCCGCTTTGCGGAAGGCAATTATTCAGAAGATGAGGCGCCGCCGCATCTCAACGGCATCGATGATCATCCCGCCTGCCATGAACACCGATCCGGTGCATGCCAGGGCGAGCAATTGTCCGCCGAAACCGGGATATTGCTGGAGATAGACGATGCCGCGCTCGGTGGCGCCCAGCGCGAGCGCATAGATGACCAGGAACGCCTCGAACTTCGTCTTGATCGTAAAGAGGCGCTTGATCCGTTCCATCGTCCCACTCGAGCTGTGACTTGCTCTAGGGAATTAAGTCGCCCGAAAGCTGCAAATGGTCAACAAGCATTAACCACGATTGTTCGATCTGGGCGATCAGCCGGGTGTCGGCCAGATCGGCGGGCACGATCCGCTCAGGCCAATAGCGCTCGATTATACTGGCGATCTCATCCAGCTTCGTCTCGTTCACCAGGAACCGGGGATCGACATTGGCAGGATCAGCCACGACTCTCAGCCTCAGACAGGCCGGGCCACCGCCATTCGCCATGGATTGCCGCACATTCACGGTGATCAACTCGCGAATGGGGCCGTTGCCCGCGACCAGATTTTCCAGCCAGTTCCAGACACTCGCAACCCCCTTGGCCTCGGCAGGCAGGATCAGCGCCATGCGGCCATCCGGCAGTGTCACCAGTTGCGCATTGAACAGATAGCTTTGGATGGCGTCGGCCAGGCTGACGGCCTCCGCTGGCACCTCAATGATCTGGACGGCGGGCAACATGGCGCGCAGTTGTTCGTAGAAACGCGCCTTGTCGGCGAAGGCCTGCTCATGGGTGAAAAGCACGGTTTCGTTGGCAACGGCCACGACGTCATTGTGAAAGGCGCCAGCCGCTATCGCCTCCTCGGACTGCATGACGAACAATGTGCGTGCCGGATCAAGGCCATGGAGCCGCGCGACGGCTTTGCTGGCCTCCACATGCTGACGGGCGGGGTAGGGGCCGCCGGATTGGCCATAGACGAATATCTCGACGCCCCGATCCGCATGGCTGTCACACAGTCGCATGTGATTGGCCGCGCCTTCATCGCCATAGGGCGCGGGGATAGGGGGATGAATCGCAAAGGCATCCTTGTCGGAGAAGGCGACCTGCAACTGGGCCAGTGTCTGCTGCCACTCATGGCTTCGGTGCGGCATGGTGACGAGGTTAGCTATAGTCAGGTGCGTGCGTCCGTCGGCCGTATCGGGGCCGGGCGACACGGTCGCCGCGTTCGCCGCCCACATGGAGGACGCGGACATCGCCGCCGCCCGGATATGGGGCTCAGCCTCGCCGATATTTGTGCCCAAGGCGCTTAGCCATCGCCCGTCCGGCCGCCACTGGGGCAGGAATATACCCTGTACTAGTCCCAGGCGCAGGTTCGCGTGCATCTTCTCGATGCCTTCCAACGCCGCGGCCCGGGGATATGACGTCGTTCCCGCGCTTCCTGCCGATGCCAGGTTTCCCAGGCTAAGCCCCGCATAATTGTGGCTTGGCCCGATCAAGCCGTCGAAGTTGATTTCCCTGACCGTCATGCGCGGGACACCATCATGAACTGCTGCCCGGGTTCCAGTCCCAGCCGTTCGGCGCTTTGCCGATCAAGCGACAGGTTATCGCCGTCTTCCTTGACCATTGCATATGCGCAACGAAAATCCGCGCGTTCTCCGGTGGCCACCAGCTGTCTTTCTCCTCCACCGTCATGAACGGCGGACAGGATCACATCCTGCGCATGGGATATGGTTTGCAGTGCGTCTATCTGTCCCACCATCGTCGGGCCGCCGTCGAATATGTCGATATATCCCGGATTCGTAAAACCCTCCGTCTCCAGCATCCGCATGGCAGCGCGGCCATTGGGATGGGGCAGGCCGATCACCGCTTTTGCGCTGTCGCTCAGCATCGCTGTGTAGATGGGTGTCTTGGGCATCAGGTCCGCGATGAACTGATTGCCATGGATCGCATTGAATTCATCCGCTTCCTGAAAGGTCATGCCGAAGAAGCGCCCCGCAAGCCCATCCCAGAAAGGCGAGCCTCCTGCCTCATCGATCACGCCGCGCAGCTCGGCTATCACCCGGTCTCCGAAGCGTTCGCGATGACTGCGGATATAGAGATAACGGCTGCGGGCGAGCAGCAGGCCCAGGCCCTCAGCACGCTCTCGTGGATGCAGAAAGAGGCCGCCGACCTCCGTCGAGCCTTCCAGATCAGTGACGAGCGACAGCATCTCCGCCCGGAATGTGCGGGACAATTCCCGGCTATGCTGGGTCAGGACGCCCAGGCGATAGGAATAGAAGGGCCAGCTTTGCCCTACCTTGCTGAAAATCTGACAAGTACCACGAACTTGTCCCGTGGTGCAGTTTTCAAGCACCATCAGGATAAGCTCATCCTCCACCCCTCCACTCTCCCGAGCGAGCGCCATCTCGGTCCGGACCAGCTTCTGCTCCAGCGCCCTCCGGTCAGCAGGCAGGTTGGTAAATCCGCCCCCCGTTATTTTCGCTAATTCATACAGGGTTTGCAGATCATCCGCCCGCGCAGTCCGCATGACAAAGCTCAAACTATCTTCTCCTGTGGAAATTTGCCCTCCGCAATCCGCAGCAGGGTGAGCGCGGAAAGTTGCGCGCGTTCGGCAAGGCTTTCGACGATCAAATATTCCTCGTCACTATGAATGGCACCGCCCCGAACGCCCATCGTGTCCACCACAGGCACGCCGCACGCCGCAATGTTGTTGCCATCACAAACGCCTCCTGTGTCCCGCCAATTCACGGCCAAGCCCAGCTCGGCGCCACATTTCCTGACCAACTGGAAGAGGGCAGCAGCTTTTCCGTCGAGAGGTTTAGGCGGACGGCCGAAGCCCCCGTGAACTTTCAAGCTCACATCATGATCGCGAGCAACGTCGCGTATGGAATTACTGATGAGCCGCTTTGCGCTCTCCTCAGCCTCCGCAGTCTGGGGTCGGAAATTCACCCGCAGGATCGCTCGGTCGGGCACAACGTTATTGGGGGAGCCTCCATCTATCCGCGCGGGATTGCAGGTAAAGCCAGCGCCGCTCCCCGCTTTAAGTTTGAGGGCGAGATCGGCTGCTGCGAGCAGAGCGTTGCGGCCCTCTTCCGGGTTGCGCCCGGCGTGGGCGCTCCGGCCACTGACTATGAAGGAGAAATTCCCGCTACCCGGTCGCGCACCCGCGAACGTGCCATCGGGAAGCGCCGGTTCATAGGTCAGCGCTGCAACTTTCCCCTTCGCGGCTATCATGAGAAGGTCTGCCGAAGAAGGACTGCCAACTTCCTCATCGCTGTTTATGACGACGTCATAACCGATCCGGGTGGCGGCCGATGCCCCCTCGAACGCTCCGAGTGCCGATAGCATGACGGCGAGGCCGCCTTTCATATCGGCTACGCCGGGACCATTCAGACTGCCGGGATCGGTCCATCGAAGCGACTGGAATCCATGATCCGCCGGAAAGACCGTGTCCATATGTCCGGTCAGGAGCAGCCTGATAGCAGCGTCGGGTCGCACGGAAAGCAGCACATGCTGCCCATGTTCGACCAGTTGAACGCGCCCTTCGGAATCAACGGCATCCACTTTCGCGCCTTCGATCAGGCGAATGTCGCCGGGTAGCGTGGAGAATGCATCTGCCAGCATCGAAGCAGTCGTCGCCACACCGGGAAGGTTGCGCGATCCGCTATTAATAGCCGCCCATTTCTGAACCTGATCCAGCATCGGGGCGGCTGCGGCGCGATCCAGTATTTCGCGGTCTGACGACGAAAGGCCGTTCATGCGCTGGAGCTTATCAGACGAAGTTGATAGCCTCCAGCCTTGCGATACCGCTATTTATTCCCGATCGCGCTAGCGGGCCGAAAGGATCAGTGATCCGGTCAGATGAGAGCCTTGAATTCCTGCAAAATGTCCCGGTACAGCTTCCGCTTGAACGGAACGATCACGTCAGGAAGGGCTTCCGGCTCGATCCATTTCCACTCTGAGAATTCGGCATCATCAGTAGCGATGTTGATATCCTCGTCGCTGCCGAGGAAGCGCGCGAGGAACCATATCTGGCGCTGACCGCGATATTTGCCGCCCCATAGCTTTCCGACAAGCTCAGGCGGCAAGTCGTAAAAATGTTCGTCCCGCGCCTTCGCGATGATCTCTACATGATGCTGCCCGATGCCGGTTTCCTCGCCCAGTTCGCGCAGGGCGGCAGTCCTTTCCTCCTCCCCATGATCGATTCCACCCTGAGGCATTTGCCAAGCTTCCACTTGGCTATCGATCCGCTGGCCGACAAAGACCTTGCCATCCATGCTAACGAGCATCACGCCGACGCAGGGCCGATACGCGAGTTCCGAATCATTTGGCGCCGATGCCATGATGTCCCCTGATCATTGTCCTGGCCGCAAGCCATTGGCCCGCTTTGTGCAGTGCAATGATAAAGGGCGAAGCAGCGGCCGTCCATGCGCTAAAACGCCCAGCACCATATCCGGACAGCTTTTCGCGTCGAAATGGGAGAGGGGATTGGAAGCTCGGCCTGGCAATGGCAAAGCTGGCTAATGTCCAATCCCGTGATCCTTTGGTTTCGCCAAGACCTCCGCTTATCTGATCAAGCAGCTCTGGCGGCGGCAGTGAAGGAAGGGCCGGTGATCCCGGTCTATATCCTGGACGATACATCCCCAAAGCAATGGAAGATGGGCAGCGCGCAGCGATGGTGGCTTCATCACAGCCTGAAATCCCTGGACGACCGCCTTCGTCGCAAAGGGTCTCGCCTCATCCTGCGCAAAGGGGAGAGCGCCGAGCAGCTAGAGAGGCTCGCCCGTGAAACCGGTGCCAAGCAAGTGCATGCACTTGCTCATTATGAGCCATGGTGGCGGAATGCCGAAAGGGCAGCAGCGAAGGAGATCGATCTTCAGCTTCATGACGGTATGCTGTTGTTGCCGCCGGGGAGTGTCCGCACGTCGGGCGGCAATCTTTATCAGATATACACGCCGTTCGCCCGGGCAATGATGCTTCACATGCCACCGGCCGAACCTGTCGCGACCCCGTCGAGGATCGACGCGCCAGCAAAATGGCCCGCGAGCGATTCGCTCGACGATTGGGAACTATGCCCTCGTCATCCCGACTGGGCAGCAGCTTTTGCCGAGGACTGGTCGCCTGGTGAAGCTGGAGCACGCCAACGCGTCGCCTCCTTTCTCGAAGAGGCGGATAATTATGATGTGGCGCGTAACCTTCCATCCGTGGAAGGAACTTCGCGGCTTTCTCCTCATCTCCATTTCGGCGAAGTCTCTCCCGCCTATGTCTGGCATCGGGTGAGCGAGGCGGCGGCAGATGCGGCCACCTTTCTTAAGGAACTGATCTGGCGGGACTATGCGCATACGCAGATTTGGGCATTGCCGACCTATGGGTCACAAAACGCCCGCTCCGATTTCGATCGGTTTGCTTGGCGCAGCTTGCGCGAAGCAGTCGATGATTTTGCCGCCTGGAAAACAGGACGAACGGGCTACCCGATAGTGGATGCCGGTATGCGCCAGCTTTGGACGACCGGATGGATGCACAACCGGGTTCGCATGATCGCCGCGAGCTTCCTCATCAAACATCTTCTGATAGATTGGCGACACGGGGCGCAATGGTTCTGGGACACATTGGTGGACGCGGATTACGCCAACAATAGCGTGAATTGGCAATGGGTGGCGGGCAGTGGCGTTGACGCAAACCTGTTTTCCCGGATCATGGCACCGCTAACCCAGTCTCCAAAATTCGAAGCGGGTGATTATATCAGGCAATGGGTGCCCGAATTGGCTCATCTCGATGACACGGCGATTCACGATCCTGAAGCCTATGATGCACGACCGGCCTCATATCCTGCCAAGCGCGTTGGTCATCGCGAGGCACGCGAACGCGCGCTTGCAACCTACCGACAAAGCAGGGCCTAAGGACGGACGCATGGACGAGGGAACAGGGGTGAAGGGATGAACGCGATCGATCCCGGGCATGGCAGACGAGCGCCGACCGTGCGGCGCCTGGACGGGGAAAATACGCGCGGATGGGCGTCGCGCTTGGTCGCCCCTCACTTCCACCGTTTGCTGGACCATATCGATTCGGGCCTTCTGAAAGGAAGGCTTGAGGCCACGCTGCCGGATGGAACCGCGAGAATATTGGGGGGGCGTGGAACGGGGCCGGTCTGCGAAGTCCGGCTGGTCCGCTGGCGCGCTTTGTTGCGGCTGGTCGTCGGGGGATCGGCTGGATGGTATCGGGCATGGGCTGCTGGTGAATGGAGTAGTCCGGACCCGGTCCCCTTGTTCGAGTTGTTCATGGCGAACGCCGCGACACTGGGTAATGTGGCTCGCCCAAATGGCCCGGCCCGATGGATTGCCCGGTTCGGGCATTGGGTGCGTCGCAACGACCGGAAGGGGTCACGTCGTAACATCGCCTATCATTATGATCTTGGAAACGACTTCTACCGCCTATGGCTGGACCGGGACATGCATTATTCCAGTGCTTTGTTCCGTGATCCCGATGACCGGATCGAGAGCCTTGAACGAGCGCAACAACGCAAGGTGGACGCCATCCTCGACCGGCTCGACCTCAAGGAAGGCAGCGCACTGCTTGAGATAGGCTGCGGGTGGGGAGGTTTGGCTGAGCAGGCGCTGCAACGTTGCGCCATCCGCTATTACGGACTGACCCTGTCGACCGAGCAGGCCGACTATGCGCGAGATCGGCTTGGTGCTGGCGCAAGCATCCTGCTGACGGATTATCGGGACGCTCAAGGACAGTATGACGCGATCGCAAGCGTCGAAATGGTCGAAGCGGTGGGGCAGGAATATTGGCCCGCTTATGTCGCTGCCATAGAGCGGCTGCTGAAACCCGGCGGGAAGGCGGCAATCCAATATATCCTCATCGACGACGCCATATTCGAGAAATATGCGCGGAGCGCCGATTTCATCCAGACTTACATTTTCCCCGGCGGAATGCTGCTGTCCGAAAGCCGCTTCAGGGCTTTGGCGGAAGCCAATGGGCTGGAATGGAGGGAGGTACGCCATTTTGGCGTCCACTATGCAGAAACTCTTCGGCGCTGGCGGGAAAGGTTCGACCGAGCCGTCGACCGCGGTCTTTTACCTCCCAGCTTCGACCAGCATTTCGTCGCGCTCTGGCGCTATTATCTGATGTATTGCGAAGGCGGCTTTCGCGGCGGCACGATCGATGTCGCTCAGGTAACGCTGGTCAAGCCGGGCTAAGATCAATCCAAACGCTGGTGATAGCCGTTTGGCCGATCCGAAAGGACGAGATCAGCTATGGCTTGGCCCACGACCTCGGGGTCTTTCACCGTCGCGGGATCTTCTCCCGGATAGGCTCTGGCGCGCATCGCCGTCCGGGTCGCGCCCGGGTCAACGATATGAGTGCGTATGGCCGAGATATTTTTCACTTCCTCGCCATACGTGCTTACGAGCGTTTCGAGCGCTGCCTTCGACGCGCCATAGGCACCCCAATAAGCGCGCGGCGCGGTAGCGACCGATGATGTGATAGCAATGACGCGCGCGTCGGAACTTGCGCGGAGCATTCTGTCGAAAGCTGCGATCAAAGCCTGTGGTGCTGCTATGTTCAGCGTCAGCAGTCGAGCGAATTCCTTCACGTCGATCGCGGGCACTGCAGCCAGGCTGCCGAGGGTCGCTGCGTTCAGAACTAGAATATCCAGCGCCTCCCACCGGCCCGAAACCGCCTGAGCAAGCCGCCCGATGCTTTCGCCATCGACAAGGTCGAGCGGCGCTATGGTGGCGCTGCCTCCGGCGCCGTGGATATATTCTTCTACCTCCTCAAGACCACCGGCAGTTCTGGCTGTCAGAATGACATGAGCACCAGCAGCGCCAAGTGCCTTGGCAGTGGCGGCGCCGATACCACGGCTCGCGCCGGTCACCAGGGCAAGCTTACCGGAAAGAGGAAGAGTGGACATGAAGCATCCTGTTCGCCCTTACGGATGGATAGGGCCGGTTTAGTGGAAAAGGTAGTGGCTGCCCATGACCGGGCAGCCATTCAGAAATGACCTATCGATCAGACGACCCGTTCAGCGAGCAATTCAAGCTGGTTCTTCACCACGACGTCGTCCTGATCGGTGAGCGTGGTCGGATAGTCGCCGGTAAAGCAGGCGTCGCAATATTGAGGGCGGATGTCGGCCCGTTTCGTTTCGCCCAGCGCCTTGTAGAGGCCGTCGATCGAAATGAAGGAAAGGCTGTCGGCATGGATGAAGTCCTGCATGCCGCCAATGTCCAGGCGATGAGCCAGCAACTTCGTGCGTTCCGGCGTATCGACGCCGTAGAAGCAGCTATGTTTTGTTGGCGGGCTGGCAATGCGCATATGCACTTCCTTGGCGCCTGCCTCGCGCATCATTTGCACGATTTTGAGGCTGGTCGTTCCCCGCACGATCGAATCATCGATAAGAACGACGCGCTTCCCGGCGATTAGGGCGCGATTGGCATTATGCTTGAGCTTGACGCCAAGGTGGCGGACCTTGTCGCCTGGCTGGATGAAGGTCCGTCCGATATAGTGGGAACGGATGATGCCCAGTTCGAAGGGAAGCCCTGACTGCTGGGCATAGCCGATGGCTGCAGGCACGCCGCTGTCGGGAACGGGAATAACCAGGTCGGCATCGACAGGATTTTCGATTGCCAATTGAGCGCCGATCGCCTTGCGAACCGAATAGACGCTTGAACCATCCACGATCGAATCGGGGCGGCTGAAATAGACATGTTCGAAAATGCAGGGGCGCGGATGCACATCGCCGAAGGGGCGATGGCTGCGCATCTCCCCATCATGAGTGACGATGACTAGCTCACCCGGATCGATGGAGCGAATATGGTCGGCGCCTACTACGTCAAAGGCGACGGTTTCCGACGCGAAAATGGTGGCGTCGCCCAATTTCCCCATGACCAGCGGCCGGATGCCCAGCGGGTCGCGGCACGCGATCATGCCCTCGGGTGTAGTCACGATCAGCGAATAGGCGCCCTCGATCTGCTTGAGCGCATCGATGAACTTGTCGAGCAGAGTCCGATAGGTCGAAGTCGCGACCAGATGGATTATCACTTCGGTGTCGGAGGTCGACTGAAAGATTGAGCCGCGACGAATCAGCTCGCGGCGGAGCTTCATCGCATTGGAGATATTGCCGTTATGCGCGATGGCGAAGCCGCCGGAGTTAAGCTCGGCATAGAGGGGCTGTACGTTGCGGAGGGACGTTTCGCCCGTGGTCGAGTAACGGACGTGCCCGGATGCCGTGTGGCCCGGCAGGCCGCGAATCACTTCATCGCGGTCGAAATTGCCCGCCACATGCCCCATGGCGCGGTGGGTATGGAAATCGTGACCGTCCCAGCTGGTGATGCCGGCGGCCTCCTGTCCACGGTGTTGAAGCGCATGAAGGCCAAGCGCGACGATCGCCGAAGCGGTCTCGGCTTGAATGACGCCGAAAATGCCGCATTCTTCACGCAGCTTGTCGTCGTCGAACGGGTTTGTCGTAAACATGGGTGCGAGCGGATCCATAGCCGATGCTGTGCGCCTAAAAATGGCTGCTGCGCGCGCATATAGTGGTTCGATCCTGATTTGTCGCCTGTCTGAAACAAAAAAGGCTGTTTGGGCGGCCGTGGCAGCGACATTATGTACTGTGCGTAACAGAAAAAGGGCCACTGGCTTTGCGCGTTCGGCGCAGCTAAAGAGCCTGTCCAAATGCATCGCTTCGCCAATCCTGCCCGTTTCCTGAAGATCGCTCGGCCGCTGACCACTTGGCTGTTCTGGCCAGGTTTCGTTCTGCTTCTGGTGGGTGCGGGCTGCGGGCTGTTCATCACCCCGGCTGACTATCTCCAGGGCGAGACGGTTCGCATACTCTATATCCATGTGCCCGCGGCATGGCTTGGAATGGCCGGATGGACAGGAATTGCGGTGGCGGCGCTGATGCAGTTGGTCTGGCGGCATCCGCTGGCCGCTGTTGCTGGACGAGCGATTGCGGTCCCAGGCGCGCTGTTTACGGCTATTTGCCTTGCGACAGGGTCCATTTGGGGACGCCCCACCTGGGGGACATGGTGGGAGTGGGACGGGCGGATGACGTCCATGCTCGTGCTCCTTTTCCTTTATCTTGGATATATAGCGCTGGCGAATGCCAGTGCGCGTCAGGAACAGGGCGGCGTCAGCGCAGCTACAGCCATTTTCGGCTTGGTAGGCGCGGTCAATATACCGATCATAAATCGCTCCGTCGTGTGGTGGAACAGTCTCCATCAGGGACCTAGCATCACGATGCGCGGGTCGAGTATCGACACCTCGATTCTCTGGCCGCTGGGGCTTACCCTTATCGGTTTTTCCCTTTTGTTCGGGGCGATCGTGTTGATGCGGATGCGCACGATATTGGCGCGCAACAAGGTGGAAGCGCGCATGCAGCGGCTGGCGCGGGGATAATGGCATGAACCAATGGGCTTTCGTCGTCGGCGCTTATGTGCTGACCTTTTCGGGCACCTTGGCCCTCTGCCTTGCATGCTGGCGCTCCATGCGTGATGCAGAGTCGGCTGCACAAAGATTGTCAGACCGGCCATGAAAGCGAAGCATCAGCGCCTCATTCTAGCGATCGTCGCATTGTTCGCCTTGATCGGTGCGGGTTTGCTCGCGGCATCGGCATTGCGTGACGAAGCCGCCTATTTCTATGCGCCCGCCGACGTTCGCGCCAAAGGGGTCGAACCGGGCAAGTCCATTCGTCTGGGCGGCATGGTGGTGAAAGGCAGTCTCAAGCGAGCCGCCGACGGCGTGACCATGCATTTTGACGTGACCGACGGAAAAGCGACCGTTCCTGCTGTTTTCAGGGGCATAGCTCCCGATTTGTTCAAGGAAGGATCGGGCGTGGTTGCGGAAGGATCGTTCGATGGCACGGGCACTTTTATCGCCACCAACCTGCTGGCCAAGCATGATGAACGGTACATGCCTCGGGAACTCGAAGGCATTCAGTATAATGAGACGACCCACGAGATGAAGGCAGGCCAGTGAACGTTGTTAGGGTGGCCATAGGGCGGGAACGAGCGGAGAAGGCGGCATGATCGCCGAAGCGGGCTTGGCCGCGCTATGGCTTGCGGCGGCGCTGGCGTTTCTACAACTGAGCCTGGTGGCTTTCGGGCTGGCGGGAAAAAAGAGCGAATTGCTACAGGCTGTCCGACCAGTAGCCGTCGCCCAAGGCGCTCTCACCGCCATTGCCTTTGTGGCGCTGATAACGCTTTTCATGCGATCGGACATGTCGGTGCTATTGGTCGCCACCAACAGCCATTCCATGAAGCCGTGGCTTTACAAGTTCGCGGGAACTTGGGGCAACCATGAAGGCTCTATGCTGCTCTGGGTAACGGTCATGGGCGTCGCGGGGTCTGCCGTTGCCCTGTTTGAACGGGCGCTACGGCGGGACACGCATATGGCGACGCTGGGCGGTCAAGCGGCTATCAGTCTGGGGTTTTATGCCTTCCTGCTCTTCGCATCCAACCCCTTCGCGCGGATCACTCCTCCCGCAGCGGATGGTCAAGGACTCAATCCTCTGTTGCAGGATCCCGGCCTCGCGTTCCATCCGCCGACCCTTTATCTTGGATATGTCGGCCTCTCCGTCGCCTTCTCCTTTGCCATTGGCGCGCTGCTGACGCGGCGGGTTGATGCAGATTTCGCTAAGGCGATGCGTCCTTGGGTGCTGGCAGCATGGATACTTCTGACTCTCGGAATCACGGCTGGCAGCTACTGGGCCTATTATGAGCTGGGCTGGGGAGGCTGGTGGTTCTGGGATCCGGTGGAAAACGCTTCGTTGATGCCTTGGCTCGCGGCCACGGCCTTGCTGCACAGCGTGACCGTGCTCGCTACGCGCGATGCGTTACGGGCCTGGACAGTGATGCTGGCCGTCATCGCTTTTTCGATGTCGATGGTTGGGACCTTCCTGGTCCGCTCGGGCATATTGACGAGTGTCCACGCCTTCGCCGTTGACCCGGAACGAGGCAGCTTCATCCTGATCCTCCTGGGCCTTTATATCGGAGGCGCGCTGGCTTTGTTCGGATGGCGGGTCGGGGCGGTTCGTGAAGGCGCGCCGTTCGAGCTTGTCAGCCGCGAAACCATGCTGGTGATCAACAATCTGCTGCTGACGGTGATACTGGGCCTGGTGCTGATCGGCACCCTCTATCCGCTGCTGACCGAGGCGTTCGGGCATAAGGTATCGGTTGGTGCTCCTTATTTCGACAGGATAGCTGGCCCGATTGCGCTCATCCTGATGATCGTCATGGTGGCGGGACCATTGACCCGCTGGCGCCGGGACAAGCTGGCAGAGGTTGCCGGGCGCATGATGATTCCGGCAGTCATCGCCTTGATCGCTCTTGCCGTCATGGCAATGCTCGCCTGGGGACGGATTGGCGTGCTGCCGTTCCTTGGGCTGGTCATCGCCTTGGCCGTTGCAGCGGGCAGCGTCGCCCCGTTGTGGAAGCGCAACTTGCGCCGTACGCCGCTGTTTACCTGGGGCATGGTCATCGCTCACCTCGGATGCGCTGTCAGCCTCGCGGGCATGGCTTGCGATTCTGCGTTTACCGTTGAAAAGCTGGCGGCCGTCCGCCCCGGCGACGTCGTCGAAGCTGCCGATTGGAAACTCCGCCTGGTGCAGATTTCGCCGATCGCCGGAGACAATTGGACAGCCTTACAGGCTGACATGGAGGCGAGCCGGGGGAATGAGGCACCGGTTGCCCTGCATCCACAATCTCGTTTCTTCCCTTCTCCCCCCACGACCACCACTGAAGCGGCCCTGCTGACCCGCTGGAACGGCCAGCTTTATGTGGTGCTCGGCCAAGAGGCGACCGAGGGACGTTGGCAACTTCGGGTCTGGTGGAAGCCCTTTGTCACGCTGATCTGGTTTGGCGGCGGGCTGATTGCCCTTGGTGGCGCATTGGCATTGGTAGGGCGCGAGCGCCGAGGATGGCTTCTTAAATGGCGCAGCAGGACGCTTGCGACATGAAGAAGCTCTTGATTTGGCTACCTCTTGTGTTCTTTGCGGGTTTCTTCATCCTGTTTGCGAGCGGCTTGCTTAAGCCGGACGACCGGGTCATCACCTCCAAGCTCGTCGGCAAGACATTGCCCGAATTCACCTTGCCAGCAGCGGCCAGCGATCGCCCCGCCTTGGCCAGCGCGGAACTGGCAACGGGCAAGCCCCGGCTGTTGAACATCTTCGCCAGTTGGTGCGTGCCGTGCGCTGCGGAAGCTCCGCAGCTTATGGCGCTGAAGCGAGCAGGTGTGGAAATTGACGGGGTCGCGATCCGTGATGCCCGGTCTGATGTCGACCGCTTCCTTCAGCGCTATGGCAATCCATACAGTCGTATCGGCCTTGATGCGCGCAGCAGCGTGCAGATCGCGATTGGCTCCTCCGGCGTGCCGGAAAGCTTCATCATCGATGGAAAGGGGCGCATCGCCTACCAGCATGTCGGTGACATAAGGGCGGATGACATCCCGATGATTCTCCAGCGTTTGGAGGCTGCGCGATGAAATGGCTGCTGACATTGCTTGCATTGCTGATGAGTTCGCCAGTGCTGGCGCAGTCGGCGCTTCCTCCGGCTCCCTATGCAGACCGGCAAATCGATGATCCAGCGCTCGAACGGAAGGCGAAGGCGCTGATGGAGACGATTCGCTGCCTCACTTGCCAGAGCCAATCTATCGCTGACAGCAACGCCAGTCTGGCAGGTGATATGCGTTCCCAGATCAGGGAGCGGATCATGGCGGGGGAACAACCCGAGCATATCCGGAGCTGGCTCATTGAACGCTATGGCGATTGGGTAAGTTATGAGCCTACGGCGGACCCGGTTCTTTGGCCGCTTTGGGGGGCGCCATTATTGCTGATCGGCCTTGGGTTGTTGCTTGCGCGCGGACGGATCAAGCGGGGGGGACCGCGATGACAGGATGGGTCATAGCAGCTGCGTTAGCTATTTGCCTGATGGCGCTTCTGGTAGCCGTTGGACGCATTCCGCGCGTTTCATGGGAGCTGACGGCTGCCGCTCTGCTACTCGGCCTTGCCGGTTATGCGTGGCAAGGAAATCCTGGCTTGGCGGGAGCGCCCAGAAATGCTGCTGCTTCAACCGGCAAGCAGTTTGATGAACAAGTCGCCCAACTGCGCCGCGGCATGGCGGAACGCTATGGTCCGGCAGGGCAATGGTTGATGCTCTCAGACGGCCTTGGCAGGCAGGGCAAGACGAAGGAATCGGCGAACGTGTTGCTCGCCGGGATCAAACAATCGCCGGGTGATCCCAACCTGTGGTTGGGTCTGGGCAACGCGCTTGTGGCACATGCGGGAGGCGTGGTGTCGCCGAGCGCTGACTTTGCTTACCGGCGCGCCATGTCGCTTGACCCACAAGCGCCTGCTCCGCCCTATTTCTACGGCCTGGCTCTCGTTCGAGCGGGCCAGTTGCAGGCCGCCCGCGATCTTTGGGCGCCTTTGGCTGCAAGGGCGCCTGAAGGCTCGAAAATCAAGGCGGAACTGGAGCTTAACATTGAGCGTATCGACGCGATGCTGGCTGACAGCGCGCCTGCGGTTCAATGACATGGCTCGTCAATTGCGCTGCTCAGGGAGGCGTGATAGGGCGCGCGCCATCCTTGTGAGTTAAGCGGGATTGTCCCCGTGCGCATGCCTTGGCTTGAGTGTCGTATGATCATGACCATCTGGCGTTTCCTTCATGGCTGATCAATTGGCGAGCGCCGTCGCGAATGCGCAGGACGACGAGTCCGAAGGACATAGCCACGCGGGCCAGAAAGCGACGGCCAAGCTTGTCGTCGGGGCGATTGGCATCGTGTTCGGCGACATCGGCACCAGTCCGCTCTACGCTTTTCGTGAAACTTTCGCGGGCCATCATCATCTGGCACTCGATCCCGATCACATTCTTGGCGTTATCAGCCTGATGTTCTGGTCGATGATGCTGGTCGTGACGCTGAAATATGTCTCGATCATCATGCGCGCCGACAACAAGGGCGAGGGAGGCAGCTTAGCGCTACTCGCGCTGATCAACGGGCAAACGAAGACTCAGCGATGGTCGCGCGGTATCGTTCTTTTGGGGGTGTTCGCGACGTCACTCTTCTATGGCGATTCCATGATCACCCCCGCGGTGTCAGTGTTGTCGGCGGTGGAAGGCCTCGCCGTTTATAACTCTGAACTGGCGCCCGCGATTCTACCTGCCGCAGTGATCATATTGGTGTGCCTGTTTTGGATTCAGGGCTTTGGGACCAATCGCGTCGCTGCCCTATTCGGCCCCATCATGCTGGTGTATTTCGTCACGATCGCGGCCCTGGGCATCATCAGCATAATCGAGACGCCTGGCATTCTCCTAGCGTTCAATCCCTATTGGGCGTTCATGTTCTTCATGACCGATCCGTTGCCGGCCTTCCTCGCCTTGGGCGCGGTCGTCCTTGCGGTGACCGGGGCGGAAGCGCTGTATGCCGATATGGGTCATTTCGGGCGCAGCCCGATCCGCGTGTCCTGGCTTTGCTTCGTCCTGCCGGCATTGATGATGAACTATATGGGGCAGGGGGCTCTGCTGTTCCGCGAAGGCGCGGCTGCGCTCCACAGCCCCTTCTATCATCTGGCACCCCAATGGGCGCAGTTGCCTCTGATCGGCCTCGCGACTCTGGCAGCGATAATCGCCAGCCAGGCAGTCATTTCCGGCGCCTTTTCAGTGACGCAGCAGGCGATCCAACTGGGCTTCATGCCCCGCTTGCGGATCGCGCATACCAGTGCCTCGACTGCGGGGCAGATATATATCCCCCTTATCAATTGGGGATTGATGGTGATGGTCATCCTGCTGGTACTGGTGTTCCAGACATCATCCAATCTGACTGCCGCCTATGGCATCGCCGTCACCGGAGCGATGTTCATCGACAATCTGCTGCTGACCGTGCTGCTGTACAGGCTGTGGAAGTGGCGCTGGTATTATTCCGCACCCTTGCTTGCGGTATTCTTCATTGTGGACGGCGCATATCTCGCGGCCAATTTTACCAAGGTGCCGGATGGCGGCTGGTTCCCGCTGCTGATCGGGTTCGTCGTATTCACGCTGCTGACCACATGGTCGCGGGGGCGTCGGTTGGTACAGGATCGCTTGCGCGAAGGCGCAATGCCGATCCCTGTGTTCGTGGCCTCGGCCGCCAACAGCGCTGTGCGCGTTCCTGGGACGGCCGTGTTCATGACGTCCACGCCAAACGGCGTTCCCCATGCCTTGCTTCACAACCTGAAACACAACAAGGTGTTGCATGAGCGGGTCATCCTGTTGACGGTGAAGATCAAGGACGTTCCAGTCGTTGAGGATGATGGCCGATGCAGGCTGGAGGATCTCGGGAAGGGGTTCTTCCGCCTTGTTCTGGAATATGGGTTCATGCAGGAACCGGACGTTCCAGCGGCCCTTAAGAATGTCACCGGATGTGGTCAGGCATTTAGGATGATGGAGACCAGTTTCTTCCTGGCACGCCAGACCCTGTTGCCGTCTGCCAATCCAGGAATGCCGTTGTGGCGAGAAAAAATCTTCGCCTGGATGCTGCGGAACGCGGAAAGCGCGATGGAGTTCTTCCGCCTGCCCACCAACCGCGTGGTCGAACTGGGTAGCCAGGTAGAGATTTGAGATGCAAAAAGGGCGCGACCTTCAGGCCGCGCCCCATGACCATCCGATCAGGCTGCGTCGCGATCCTTGTTGATATCGACCAGCTGCCCGCCATTCACAGCGATCTTCTTTGGCTTCATCGCTTCAGGAATTTCGCGGACGAGTTCGATCGTCAGCAGGCCGTCCGCAAGATCGGCTTTTTCCACCCGCACGAAGTCGGCCAGCTCGAAACGCCGCTCGAAACTGCGATTGGCGATGCCGACATGCAGGAATTTGGAGCGATCAGAGTTCGGGCTATCTTCCTTGCGTCCGACAACCTGCAACAGATTTTGTTGAGCAGTGATGTCGATCTCGTCAGGCCGAAAGCCCGCCACCGCAAGCGTAACTCGATATCGGTCCTCCGAAAGACGCTCGATATTGAAAGGGGGATAGTTGTCGCCCTGCTGCAGGCGGGCATTGTTTTCGATCAGATCGAAAAGTCGGTCAAAACCCACGGTGGAGCGGCGATAGGGGGTAAGGTCAAAACCACGCATGTCATAATCTCCATCAGAGCAAAATGATCATACCGGACCCATGCTGGCGTCCGGCGATACGATGCGCGACCCCATCAGGCGGCCGTGCGTCGTTGATATGGTTGAACGAAATCGGGTTTCAAGAGGCCTGTGTCGGCCGGAATCAAAAGTGCCCGGATCGTGTTTCCACGATCCGGGCACTAATGGACGATTGCTCGTCTCCCCCTTGGTCTGCCTCAACCACTTCTCAGCCCCCTAAGCTTGAAGCGGGAAGCAGTATCCCTGAACCACGGCCATTAACCTGTGCTTCGATGACTTTGCTATGGCTCCGAAGGCCCGCTGTCACGGGCTATTTCCGTACGGGAAGATTTTAGCTTCACGCCTGTGGCTGAGGTGCAACAATCTGCGATGCTTGCCGTTAGTGGAGACCCTGCTAGACGGGCAGTAATTAACATCACGCAAAGGGCCGTTCGCGCCACCATGATCTTGTCACGCTACGAACGTATGATTGCCAAGCGCTATCTGCTGCCTGGGAAGGGGGAGGGATTCATTTTCCTCGTTGCTGGGATAAGCCTCGCCGCTGTGATGTTGGGGGTGGCCGCGCTCATCATCGTGATGAGTGTGATGAACGGGTTCCGCGCTGAGTTGTTCGACAAAATTGTGGGACTGAATGGCCATGCGGTGGTGCAGGGCTATGGTGGACGGTTGCCCGATTGGCGATCCATATTGAAAGAAGCAAAGGCGACGCCCGGCGTAACCAGCGCAACGCCGCTTATCGAACAGCCACTGCTCGGCAGCTTTCAGGGACGGGTCGAAGCGGTCCTCGTCCGAGGCATGACCGTCAAGGACATCCGGAACAATGCGACACTGAAGGCGAAGGTGCTGGCAGGGAGCATGGATAACCTCACCGCCAACGCAGGCAAGGTTGGCATAGGATCGCGACTGGCTGAAAATCTGGGCCTACAGCTTGGCGACAGCATCACCATAATCAATCCCGCAGGGCGATCGACGCCGTTCGGCACTGTGCCGCGCCAGATATCCTATCAGGTGGCGGCGATCTTTGAGGTGGGTGTCTACGACTACGACAAGGCGTTCGTCGTGATGCCGGTGGAAGATGCGCAGACCCTATTGTTGCTCGGCGACGTGGTCGGCATGATCGAGATCGAGACTGTGGACGCTGATCGGGTGGGAACGATCTTGGAACCGCTGGCTGGAAAGGTTGCCGGTCGGGCTGTCGTGACCGATTGGCGCCAGATGAACGCCTCCCTCTTTGAAGCACTGGCCGTTGAACGGGTCGCGATGTTCGTGGTGCTTTCGATCATCGTGCTGGTCGCGGTTTTCAACATCCTTTCCTCGCTGATCATGCTGGTGCGAGCGAAAACGCGTGACATTGCGATCTTGCGAACAATGGGCGCAAGTCGGGTTGGGCTCGTCAAGATATTCATGACCGTGGGCGTGACCATCGGATCGTTGGGCATGGTGGCCGGGATGGTGCTGGGCTTCACCTTCCTCTTTTTCCGGCAGAGTGTGGTGAACGCGATCCAGTTCATGACCGGGCAGAATTTGTGGGATCCCTCGATCCGTTTTCTGACCGAACTGCCGGCCAAGCCAGATCCCATCGAAATCACGATCATCTGCTTGATGGCGTTGATTTTCAGTTTCCTTGCTACGCTCTATCCAGCCTTCAAGGCTGCCAATACCGATCCCGTTCAGGTGCTGCGCTATGAATGACATATTGAAGGTTGCGGGCCTGAAGCGCAGCTTCACTCAAGGAGGGGTCACGATAGAGGTCCTGCGCGGCGTCGACCTGACCGTCGGAGAGGGAGAGATCGTGGCGCTGCTCGGGCCGTCAGGGTCCGGCAAATCGACCCTGTTGCAGGCGGTCGGTCTGTTGGAAGGCGGATTCGACGGGTCCATCCGCATCGATGGTGAGGAAGCTGCGCGCCTCGATAATGACGGACGGACGCGTTTGCGCAGGGATGCATTGGGCTTCGTCTATCAATTCCACCATCTGCTGCCGGATTTCAACGCGGCCGAAAATGTCATCCTCCCCCAGGTTATCCGCGACAAGGAGTTCCATGCGGCACGTGCACGTGCTGAGTCGCTCCTGACATCCTTGGGCCTTGGTCATCGTCTGGATCATCGACCGAGCCAACTTTCTGGTGGCGAGCAGCAACGCGTGGCGGTGGCTCGGGCACTCGCAAACCGGCCTGCCTTGATCCTGGCCGATGAACCCACGGGGAATCTGGATGAACGGACAGCCGATATCGTGCTGGCCGAATTTCTCCGCCTTGTGCGGGAGGAAGGCTCCGCCGCTCTGGTCGCGACCCATAATGAAAGGCTCGCGGAAAAGATGGATCGCGTAGTCCGTCTTCATGAAGGGTTGTTGGAGGAAGCTTCAGGCCTGAACTGAGGCATCTTCACGGACAGTGGCTACCACGATCTGGTCTCGTCCTTGCGCCTTTGCGCGAAGGAGCGCGGCGTCGGCGGTTTGGACGAGTTGTCCGGGTTTGCCATGATCGGGATAGGCGGCGAGCCCGAATGAAGCCGTGATAGGGCCAAGCTCTTGATGGCCATGCTGCACGCGCAGATTTTGAATCCTCGCTTGGACATGCCGCGCACGATCGATCGCCTGATCCAGCGAAAATCCGGGCATCAACAGCACGAACTCTTCACCACCCAAGCGGAAGGCGACACCGTCTTCACGGAGCGAGTCATCGAGCACACCGCCCACGGCCCGCAGCACCGCATCTCCGGCATCATGGCCATATGCGTCATTGAAGCGTTTGAAATGATCGATGTCGATCATGAGGCACGCCAGAGGAGAGCGATCGCGCGTGCTGACCGCCACCGCGTCTTCAAGTGCGGTGTCGAACCGCCTCCTGTTGGCGAGGCCGGTCAACGCATCGACCATCGCCATTTCTCGCAGCGCATCGCGGAGGCGGAGGTTTGCCAGCGCCAGCCCGATATTTTCGGCCAGCATCTCCAGATATTTCTCGGTCCTCTCGATCTGATCGGCTGCGAGGCTGCTGGGCTCTTCGAAATAAAGGAGACCGATGGTCTCACCTTGCGCAGCCAGCGGGATGCAGATGGTCGAAGCCGAACATTGCCCGCCCAGATGTTCGCAAGGAATGTCGATTATGTTCCCCGAAGGCCGGTGCGTCTGGCCGCGACGCAATCCCCAGCAGCTTGAAGGGGGAAACTCCTCGTTTGACCATAGTGGCGACAACCAGTCGCAGGCTTGGCGCATCGCATTTCGGCGTGCGTCGTGGATGTACAGCCTGCCCGCGAAACCAGGTGCGATTTCCGGAGCGAACCGTCGCACGACGTCGATGAGATCGGAGCTGTTGTCGCAACCCTGAAGGCGCTGTGTCATGCGGGAAAGAAGGTCCTGCATGATCCGGTCAGCGTCGCGTTCTTTCTCCAAACGTTGCCGCTCTAGGCCATTTTCGCGGAAGATCCGGATCGCCTGGGCCATATCTCCGATTTCGTCGACATGCGAAAATTCCGGCGGGATTGCTGCAAAATCCTGCGCGGCCAAGCGGGTAACTACATCGCTCAGGCGAACGACGGGGTGCAGGATGCGCTGTTTGAGAATGAAATAGAGAACGCAGAGAAAAACGAGCGCCGTGGCGCCGAGCATGATCTCGGACATGCTTCGCCATTGCCGCGCAGTCGTCGTGGCACGGGCGATCATCGCTTCGGTACGTTGATCGAGCATGTACTGGAACTTGCCAATCTGGGCACCGATGCGGTCGAGTTCGCGGCCATATTCATCGCCGAACAATATTGTCCGGGCAATGTCGTGGTTGCCGGCCTCGACGGCGCGTAAGGCCGCTTCCTGCTCATCGGTGAGAGCGTCGGTCCAATGTAGGGCGTCGCGAAGAGCACGAAGTTCGGCCTCAGTAGCACCCGCGTCACGCAACCTGTCGATACGCTGTTCGACCGAGCGCAGTGCAGCTTTCTCGCGCCGGTATGCAATGACGTGAGCGGGATCGCCGGTAATCGAGAATGCCCGCGCCTGCTCCGTCTGGCGGTAGCTGTCTTCGAGCAACGCGGCCGTGAGCTGATCAAAGACCGCGCGCTGCTCGACCGCGGTGCGTTCCGCCTTTTCGGCGCCTGATGCCATGAGCATCGTCGTGCCGGAAGCGAGCGTCAGGAGTACGGTGGCGCCATAAGCCCAGTTGGTGATCGTGGATAAACGCATATGCGTGCAATTATGTGCGATAAGTTGGAGAATGCTTAATCATGGGGCAAGCGGCCCGGAGATTGCGCCACAACGGTGCAGTTTGCGAGCCGACCGACGCCGCCGTTTATCCACAGCATTTCTCAAGAAGGACTGGCGCCCGAGGTGGTAGCGGCGCTATCAATGCAAAATGCCTCATGCCGGTTTTGTACCCCTTCGCATCTTTTCCTCTTTCACCATGCTGGAAGGCGCGATCGAGCCGAAGAAGATCGCGAAGCAAGCGCGAACGCTGGGCTTTCCGGCAGCAGCGATCACTGACCGCAATGGCCTTTATGGGTCGATGGCTTTTTCAGATGCCTGCAAGGGCGAGGGCGTTCAGCCGATAATCGGAGCCATGCTGGGCATATTGCGGCCGGGGCGCCCTGCCAATGCCGCTGCCGTGCATGATTGGCTGGCGCTTTATGCCCAGGATGAAGCTGGATATGATAATCTTTGTGCGCTGGTTTCGATGGCCCACCTCGACCGTCCGGTCGAAGAAGTTCCCCACGTTACCCTGGATGCGCTGGTTGGCCGGACGGAAGGGCTTATCGCTCTGACCGCTGGGGCGGAGGGAGCGCTTGCTCGATTGTTCGCGGAGGACCAGCCCGACGCCGCGTTTGCCTATGCTGACCGGCTTCAGACCCTCTTTCCGGATCGCCTATATGTCGAAATTTGCCGGAGGCTTGATCCCATCGAAGGCAGGGCGGAAGCTGAATTGCTCGAACTTGCCTATTCGCGTGATCTGCCGCTGATCGCTACCAATCCGACCTGCTTTGCTGAGCCTCACTTTCACGAGGCGCATGATGTGATGCTCTGCATCGCCGACGGGGCCTATGTTGAAACTCCCGACCGGCGGACGAGTTCGCCTGACGCCTGGATGAAACCGGCCGCAGAAATGAAGCGGCTGTTCGAGGATTTACCGGAGGCGCTAGCCAACACGCTTGTAGTCGCCCAACGTTGCGCGGTCGCTGCACCAAAACGCAAGCCTATCTTGCCGAGCCTCGCTGGCGACATCGAAGGCGAAGCACGGATGTTGCGGGAACAGGCAACGGCAGGACTAGAGTGGCGGCTGGAAAAGGCCGGGATCGAGGGAGATGAGGCCCGCCAGCCCTATTTCGACCGGCTGAAGTTCGAAACCGACATCATCATTCAGATGGGTTTCCCCGGCTACTTCCTGATCGTTGCCGACTTCATCAAATGGGCGAAGGAGCAGGATATTCCCGTGGGTCCGGGCCGCGGATCGGGCGCTGGATCGGTGGTTGCCTGGGCGCTCACTATTACCGATCTCGATCCCCTGCAACTGGGGTTGCTGTTCGAACGATTCCTCAACCCCGAACGCGTTTCCATGCCGGACTTCGACATCGACTTTTGCGAAACGCGGCGCGGCGAAGTGATCCGCTATGTTCAGCAGAAATATGGCTCCGACCATGTGGCGCAGATCATCACCTTCGGTAAGTTGAAGGCGCGCGCGGTGCTGAAGGATACCGGACGCGTTCTGCAGATGAGCTATGGCCATGTCGATCGGCTCGCCAAGCTGGTGCCCAATCATCCGACTGACCCCTGGACGCTGGAACGGTCCTTGAACGGCGTGGCTGAGTTCAAGGCCGAATATGACAATGATAATCAGGTCAAAAGGCTGATCGACTATGCGATGAAGCTGGAGGGCTTTCCCCGGCATAGTTCGACCCATGCTGCAGGCGTCGTGATCGGCGATCGGCCCTTGTCACAGCTCGTGCCTCTCTATCGCGATCCGCGGTCGGACATGCCGGTGACCCAGTTCGACATGAAATATGTCGAAGGCGCGGGATTGGTAAAGTTCGACTTCCTGGGTCTCAAAACGCTGTCTGTTCTGCAAAAGGCGGTCCAGCTGCTGGCCGGGCGCGGCGTCGAGATCGATTTGAGCATCCTCAGTTGGGACGATCCGGCAGTCTATGACCTTCTTCAGCGGGGCGACACGGTCGGCGTGTTCCAGCTGGAATCGGAAGGCATGCGCAAGACGCTGGCCGCCGTTCGGCCCACCAATTTCGGCGATATCATCGCGCTCGTTTCGCTCTATCGGCCTGGTCCGATGGACAATATCCCTATGTTCGGGCGCCGTAAAAATGGCCAGGAAGATATTGAATATCCTCATATTCTCCTGAAGCCTATCCTCGAAGAGACATACGGCATCTTCGTTTATCAGGAACAGGTGATGCAGGCCGCCCAGATCTTGGCGGGCTATTCCCTGGGGGACGCTGACCTTCTTCGTCGCGCCATGGGCAAGAAGATCAAGGCGGAAATGGATGCTCAGCGCGCGCGGTTCGTGGAAGGTTGCGCCGGGAGCGAAATTCCGGCCGCCAAAGCCAATGAGCTGTTCGATTTGATCGACAAGTTCGCGGGCTATGGCTTCAACAAGTCCCATGCTGCCGCCTACGCGCTGCTTGCCTATCAGACGGCGTGGTTGAAAGCGCATTATCCGGCGGAATTCTATGCCGCCTCGATGGCGTTCGATATCCATCTCACGGATAAGCTGACCATCTTTGTCGATGACATGCGGCGCATGGGCCTCAGCTGCCTTGCGCCCGACATCAATCGCAGCCTTGCCGACTTCTCCGTTGAACCGATCCAGCATGAGGGTGAGGATGCGCGCCTTGGTTTCGCGGTGCGCTATGCCTTGGGGGGGCTAAAGGGCGTCGGCGAAAAGGCGATGGAGCAGCTGGTTGCCGAGCGGGATGCGGGTGGGTCGTTCAAGTCCCTCGATGACTTTGCAGACCGGATAGAGCCGCGATTATTGAACCGCCGCCAGCTTGAAAGTCTCGCAGCATCAGGCGCGTTCGACGAAATCCATCCCGACCGGGCTGGAGTGCATGCAGCGGCGGATACTATCCTGAGCGTTGCCGCCAGTGCTGCTGAAGCGCGCGAAAGCGGGCAGGGCGGCTTGTTTGGCGACGTCGAGACGCCGCATGCAGACGTCCGAATTCCGCCCCATCAGACTTGGTCCACTGCGGACAGGATGGCGCAGGAAAAGGAAGCCTTTGGCTTCTACTTCTCGGCGCACCCTGTTGATCGCTATCGTCATCTGGCTGAGGCGCGTGGCGCGAGAAGCTACGGAGCGATCTGTGCCGAGCAGGTCGCGGAGGGCGGGCGCGCCAATGCGGTCATGGCCGCGATGGTGGAAGAGGTGCGCTGGCGCGAAACGCGACGCGGTGCGCGCTATGCGGCAGCGACATTCTCCGACAGCAGCGGGCAATTTCAGGCGAGTTGCTTCGATGAAGATGCATGCAAGGCTATCGAGGTTATGGCGCGGGACGGTGATTGCGCCCTGTTGATGGTAGAGCTGGATCGTATGCCGGGCGAGGAAACACCTCGCGTGACGATCAGAGGCGTGGAGCAGTTTAACCAACTCGCCAGCGCATCGCGGATGGAATTGGTCGTGGATGTGCAGGATGCATCAGCTGTCAACGCGTTGGCGGAACTGCTGCTACGCAACAGGGGCGGGCGCAGCGAAGTTTTCCTGCGTACCCCACTGGCGGGCGAAAAGGCTGCGCGGATGTTCGTTGGGGATGATTACCTGATCGGGGCGGATCAGGTGGACGCGATCGCGCTCATTCCGGGCTTGTCCATCCAAAGCTTCGAACGGATGGAGCCGAAAGCGGATGGGTATCGGGCACGGACTCGGCGCTCCGGCTTCAGGCTGGTCGCGGCAACGGCCTGATCAAAAGAGTTGAAGCTGTGGACCTGCGGGCGGACGGAACAGGTCGGTCCTGAGTGTAAGCCTCTCGCCTGAAAAGCCGACGCGTTTTCGCGCTTTGATGAAACGGGTGCGTATCAGGTCGGCCCAAACCCCCTGTCCTCGCATTCTGGTCCCAAAATCAGGATCATTGTCGCGGCCTCTCCTAATTTCACGAATGATTCCCATGACCTTCGCGGCTCGGTCTGGGTAATGTTCTTGGAGCCAAGCGCGGAATAGGGGCGCCACTTCGAAGGGAAGTCGCACCGGAATGAAGGTGGCGTCGCGAGCCCCGGCGGCAGCGACGGTGTCGATTATGGATTCTATCTCATGATCCGTGATGGCGGGAATGATGGGAGAAACGCTGGCGACGACCGGCACGCCCGCTTGCGCCAACTGACGGATAGCCTCCACCCGCCGAAGTGGATGGGCCGCGCGAGGTTCGAGAGTGCGCGCAACCTTTGGATCAAGGGTCGTTACGGAGATCATCACGGCAACGAGCCGGTCGCGCGCCATCTCTTTCAGCAGATCAAGGTCGCGAAGAACCCGGTCGGACTTTGTCGTGATGAAGAGTGGGTGGCGGCATTCAGCTAATATCTCAATAGATTGGCGGGTGATCTTCCAATCCCGTTCGATCGGTTGATAGGGATCGGTATTGGTCCCCATGGCGATTGGGGAGACTCTGTAGGACGGCTTTGACAGTTCGGCGCGGAGCAGGGCGGGCGCATCCGGCTTGGCGAAGAGGCGGGTTTCGAAATCCAGGCCGGGTGACAGATCGTGATAGGCGTGGGTTGGCCGGGCGAAACAGTAGATGCATCCATGTTCGCAGCCTCGATAAGCGTTGATCGATTGGCTAAAGGAGAGATCAGGCGACTTGTTGCGGCTGATGATAGCCCGGGGATGTTCGACGGTGACCTGTGTGCGACGGCGCGGTACGGGGCCATCTATGGCATCTAGCGTATCGAGCCAGTCGCCGTCAGCGATCTGTTCCGCGATATTGAAGCGGTGACTAGCGACATTCAACGTCGCGCCTCGACCCTTTTCAGCAACCATGCTCCATTAGAACATAATAGGAACATTGTAGCAAGGGCCAGTTCGTCAGCGCTCCATCAAGCGGGGCATCAGTTCGACGAAATTGCAGGGGCGATAACGGCTGTCGAGTTGGGTGGAGAGAATGCCGTCCCAAGCATCCTTCACCGCGCCGGTAGAACCTGGCAGTGCGAAGATATAGGTCCCGCGCGAGACGCAGGCGGTGGCTCGCGACTGTATCGTCGAGGTTCCGATTGTCTGGTAGCTGAGCCAGCGGAACAGTTCGCCGAAGCCAGGTATTTCCTTGTCCTGGACCTGGGCGATCGCTTCCGGGGTCACATCGCGACCGGTGACGCCCGTGCCTCCCGTGGAGATGATGCAATCAATCTGTGGATCGTCAATCCAGCTGTGCAGGCGCGCAACGATGGCGGCTCGATCATCTTTTTCGATATAGCGCGCAGCCAATATGTGGCCCGCAGCCTTTATCCGCTCGACCAAGGTGTCGCCGGATCGATCGTCTGCAAGGCCTCTGCTGTCGGACACCGTCAGGACCGCAATTCGCACCGGCAGAAATGGCCGGTCCTCATCGATCGGCATTAGTCAGAGCCGCCCGCGATGCTGGGTGCGGACAGATTGCTGTTCTGGCTCAGCCTGACCATGCGCGTCCCCTTGGCGGTGGGGAAAGTCGGCCACATGCCTTGCGCCATGCCGGTGAGGCAATCGGCGCTGCCCTTCGCCTGGATTTGGTACATCCAGTAGTTGCGCATGACGATGTTCACATAAGCGCGGGTTTCATAATAGGGCAGCGACTCCATGAACAGGAGAGGGTCGCCATTGTCCTTGACCTCGCTGTTCCACCGTTCGACGGGCAGGGGGCCTGCATTATAGGCGGCCATGACCTTGGGCAGCAGCCCGCCGGTGGCGCTCATGTTGCGGAGATTTTCCAGGTAACGCTGGCCATATTCCATGTTGGTCGATGGCACGAAGAGTTGGGCAGGGGAGGAAAGGCCCATGTCGCTGCCGGTGCCAGGCAGGACCTGCATCAGGCCGCGGGCACCTGCACTGCTGACGACGTCGCTACGGAACCCTGATTCCTGAAGTGTGTGGGCATAGATCAATGCGGGATCGACGCGCCATCCTCCATCCGGACGCCAGTCGGGCGTCGGGAAGCGGGCGAAGCTGCCAGGCTGTTTACCCGCCGGACCATTATGCGCGAGCCAAAGCTGGGTGGCGGGAAGGCTGAGAGCGTTGGCCAGCTTCAGCAGCGCGTCATATTGGGCCGCGCCGCCGATCCGTGCCTGATGGCGGATGAACTGGTCGGCCTTCGCGATCTGCCCGATGGACGCAAGAGCAATGGCCGCGCGGACATTCGGGCTGTCCTTGAGCTGTTGCCAATCGGCTGCGCCAAAGTGGGGCGCCATTTTGGCGCCGCCAACCGGTATGCCCAGCGTCTCGCGGGCAAGCAAGCCATAGAAGGTTTCATCGGATCGAGCTGCCGTCTTCAGAAGGCTTTCGACCTTTTCGGCCTGACCGCAGACCATATAGGCGCGGGAAGCCCAATAGGCTCCCGCTGCACGCATGTCGGCATTTCCAGCGAGAGCCGCAACATTGGCGAACGCAGGTGCGGCTGTGGCACAGTCATGCTGGCGCCACGACGCAAGGCCCAGCGTCCAGTGCGCTTGCACCGTCCAGTCGGTGCTCGAACGGGTTTCGAGCGCTCGGTTGGCCATGCGGCGTGCGTCGGCGTCGTTATTCTCGATATAATAGGACCAGGCGACACGCTGGCGCACTTCCGTCACGCCTTCAGGGGTGAGGCCGATTTCCCCGGACGCCAGCAGCGTTTCCGCTCCGACAGGATCATCATTCTTGATGAAAGGCGTGATCTGGCCAACCAGCGCCTGGGCCAGCAGGTCGGTCTTCGTCGTGGCGACATATTCGCGGCGGGGGGCCGAACCCAGCCATACCATCTTTTGGATTTGCGGGAGGGTTGGCAGGATCGTCGCCCCCCGCTTTTGCGCCAGACGCGAAAGTTGATCCGCATTGGGAAGCCAAGCTGCCTTGTTCACCAGGTCGAGCACATCGAACAGCTCAACGCGTGGAGAGTCCTTCGCCACATAGAGGTCGGAGAGAGCAACGAAACGCATCGGATCCTGCGGATCCAAAGCCAGGATCATGGCTTTTGCGTCAGCCCAACTCTGATTCGCCAGTGCGGCGTATATGGCTGAGTAACGCCCCTTGTCGGCCTCATTGATGGACAAGGCGGAGTTGAAGTCGGACCTGAACGCTGCGGTCGACGGCGCTTCATTCGCTTTTGCGGGCATGGCTGCGGCGGCACTCATGGCGGCCAGCGCGAGACAGGAAGATCGGGTGAGCGCGCGAATCACTGATGCATATCCTCGACCAGGCGTTGCAATGTTCGCCAACATTCCGCTTTCGCCGCGGGCTGCCCGAGCAGGAGCCGCGGGTGAAAAGTGGCTGAAGCAGGTACAATGCCGCCATCATGGTTAAAAAAGTGTAAACTTTCCATCCCTTGCTTGTCTTGTACGGGAAGGAATGTGCGGATCGTGCGGTCGCCCAGAAGCAGCAGCTTGCCGGGAGCGGCGAGGGAAACATGGGTGCGCATGCGATCGGCCGCAGCATTCAGATCCGCCGCCTCCACCATGCCGCCGGGTGGGCGCGCGCAAAAGAGGGAAGCGATGTAGACCGTTTCACGCGACAAGCCGATCGCAGAGAGCATGGCGTCGAACAAGCGTCCGGCGCGGTCGGCAAGCAATGTGCCTGCGTCCATGTCGGCCGGATCGGGCATGTCCGTGATCACCATCAGCGGAGATCCAGCTTGTCCCTGCGGCAATATGGGCGTTCCTGCCCAACGGCGCTCGGGTTGCCCCGCATCCTCAGCGAGCCAGGTCGTGAAATCCTGAAGCGATCCGGGCTTCTTCAGTGTGGCGGGAGAGGAGGTAGACGATGGCGGGGTGGCAGCTGGCGTTGGACGCAGCCAATTCACCGGCGTTTCCGTCGTCGCGCCATCAACGCCCGCCATGTCCCACCATGCCAGATAGGCGCTGGCAGCATCGGCCAAGTCTTCCGTTATTCCCCGCATCGTTCTTCTAGGGCCAGAGGTTGACGCCGGGGTCAAGAATCTTCATCGGCAACCAGTGGTAAATCGTTTGAGTAATGCGGCGGCCGGACAGGAGAGGGAAACTATCCGGTCCGTCTCGATGGAGGGATTATGAGCGAACGGGAATCGATGCCCTATGACATCGTCATCGTCGGCGGGGGACCGGCGGGGCTGTCCGCGGCGATCAGGCTGAAGCAGCTGGCCAATGACGCCGGTCAGGAACTGGCGGTGTGCGTTCTGGAAAAAGGGTCCGAGATCGGCGCCCATATTCTGTCGGGCGCGGTGATCGATCCCAAGGCGCTGGATGAATTGCTGCCGGACTGGCGCGACATGGGCTGTTCGCTTGCCGAGGTTCCCGTGCGCGATAACCAGCACTGGTTCCTGACCAAGCGCGGCAAATTGCCCGTGCCCCACATCGCCACGCCGCGATGGATGCACAACAAGGGGACCTATACCGGGTCGCTGGGCAATCTGTGCCGCTGGCTTGCCGAGCAGGCTGAGGGCCTGGGTGTCGAAATATTCCCCGGCTTCGCCGCCGCCGAAATTCTCTACAATGAAGATGGTAGCGTAAAAGGCGTTGCCACCGGCGACATGGGTATCGACCGGGAAGGCAATCGCAAGGGCGATTATCAGCCGGGGCTGGAACTGCACGCCAAATATACCTTCTTCGCGGAAGGCGCGCGCGGCCACCTGACCAAGATCCTCAAGCGCCAGTTCGAACTGGACAAGGATTGTGAACCGCAGGTCTATGGCCTGGGCATGAAGGAATTGTGGGATATCGATCCCGCCAAGCACAAGCCGGGCCTGGTCATCCACACGCAGGCTTGGCCGCTGACTGACGCCTACGGCGGCGGCTTCCTTTATCATCAGGCCAACGGGCAGGTTGCGATCGGCTTCGTGGTTGGCCTCGGATACCGCAACCCCTACCTCTATCCCTTCGAGGAGTTCCAGCGCTGGAAACAGCACCCGGCGATCCGCCAGTATCTGGAGGGCGGGCGCCGCGTGTCCTATGGCGCGCGCGTGATCAATGAAGGTGGTTGGCAGTCGGTGCCGAAGCTGGTGTTCCCTGGCGGGGCGCTGATTGGTTGCTCGGCAGGCTTCGTCAATGTGCCGCGCATCAAGGGCACGCATACGGCGATGAAGTCCGGTATGCTGGCGGCCGAGGCGGCGTTTGAAGCGATTCAGAACGAACGCTCGCGCGATGTCCTGCACGACTATGATGATCGCCTGCGGTCGAGCTGGATCGCGGACGAATTGAAGCTGGTCAAGAATGCCGAGCCGCTGCTGGCCAAGTTCGGCAATACGATCGGCACGTTGCTGGCGGGTGTCGATATGTGGATGCGCACGCTGAAGATCGGCCTGCCTTTCACGATGAAGCACAAGCCGGACAATGAAAAGATCTGGCCCAAGGAGATCGGGCACAAGATCGACTATCCCAAGCCCGATGGGGTGATCAGCTTTGACCGGCTGTCCTCTGTGTTTCTGTCGAACACCAATCATGAGGAGGACCAGCCGGTTCACCTCCAGTTGAAGGACCCGTCCATCCCGATCGCCTACAACCTCCCCATGTATGACGAACCGGCGCAGCGCTATTGCCCGGCAGGGGTCTATGAGGTGGTTGGGCAGGAAGAGGGCAATCCCCGGTTCCAGATCAACGCCCAGAACTGCGTCCACTGCAAGACATGCGACATCAAGGACCCAACGCAGAACATCAACTGGGTCGTGCCCGAAGGCGGCGGGGGGCCGAACTATCCCAACATGTAGGCGCCTGCTCTCTGCGATGTTGCTGCCGATGCTGCTGGCTTCCCCTGCTGGCGCATCGGTGGATCGGTCGAGCGCGCTGCATGCCTATGCGCGGGGCAGGTTGGCCGACAGTGATGGAGCGGCGCGCATTGCGCTTAATAGCTATCGCGCTGCGCTGGCCGGGGATTCGGACAGTGTGGAGGTGGCAAGGCGTTCCTATCTGCATGCTTTGATGAGCGGCGACATGGCTCTGGCCATGCGATCGGCGAGGCTGCTCGACGCCAAAGGCCTGATGCCGAGGGACGGGACGCTCCTGTTCCTTGGCGAAGCTTTGGCCCGAAGGGATTGGAAGGCGGCCGGTCAGATCACGGATCGGGTCGCGGCTGAAGGCAATTTCGGGTTTCTGGCGCCGATAATCCGCAGCTGGATTGCGGTGGGTGAAGGCCGGGTTGCGCCGCCGGAGATCGACCCGGCGGATCGCTATGCTTCCCTCGCGCGGCGATACATTGATGAGCATATCGCGCTCCAGGCGCTTGGCCGTGGAGACATTGCGGATGCTGGCCTGGCGATCAATCGCGCGCTGGGTTTGCGCACGGTCGAACTCGCCGAAATGCGGCTGACCTTCGCGGCGCAGCTTGCGGCTCGGGGCGCAAGAACGGAGGCGATGGCTTTGCTTCCTGATGGGCGGGCCGACTATGCTCTGGCGCGGAAGGATATCGCGCGCAAACGCGGAGTCGGGGAAGCAGGGCGAGCGCTGACGCCAGCGCAGGGGTTCGCCCGGCTGCTTGTGCGTTTGGCTGCCGACATTTCATCTGATGAGAGTACGCGTATGCTGGCGATCAGGCTGGCTCGCATCGCCAGCTTCGCCAATCCCGGCGGCGCTGATGGCAGGCTGGCCCTGGCGCAATTGCTGACCGAGGCCGGGCGCGGGGACCAGGCTGTGTCTGAACTGAACCAGGTCGCGCCAGAAGGTTGGTTTGGATCGCTCAGGCAGGCGGCGATGGTCAATGCACTCGCGGCGTCTGATGACAGCACGGCAGCAATATCGCTCGCCCGCTCCCTGGCTAACGCATCGGGTGCGGATGTGGATCATATGGTGAAGCTGGGGCAGTTGCTGGCGCAAGCGAAGGATTTCACCGGGGCTGCTGACGCTTTCCGGATGGCCGAAGGGCGCTACGGCGCGGACAATGTGCCTTGGGCTCTGTTGCTGATGCAGGGCAGTGCGCTTGAGCAGGCGGGCCGATGGGACGAAGCCCGTGGAGCCCTGGAGCGCGCTGCGAAGATCGCGCCCAATGAGCCGGCGGTGCTGAACTATCTGGGCTACGCTCAGGTCGAGCGGCGGCAGAATGTTACGGCTGCGCTGGAACTTCTGAAGAAGGCGAGCGCCCTGAAACCAGACGACCCGTCCATAACCGATTCTCTTGGGTGGGCGCATTTCGTGACCGGAGATGTGGAAACGGCTGTGCCTGTGCTGGAGCGTGCGGCGGAAGGCGCTCCGGCTGATGTGACCATCAACGAGCATTTGGGCGATGCGCTATGGGCCGCCGGACGCCGTTATGAAGCGCGCTACGCCTGGCGGGCTGCGGCTCTCTTTGCGGAAGGAGAAGTGGCGGCGCGACTTCATGCGAAGGCGAAAACCGGGATGACGCCAGAATATGTCGCGCCCTGAAGCCGCAATGTTGGTGGAAACCGCCTTCGCAAAGGTGAATCTCGCCCTGCACGTGCGAGATCGGCGGCCGGATGGCTATCATGCGCTGGAAAGCCTGTTTGTGTTTGCGAAGGACGGAGACCTCCTCAGCGGAAGTCTAGGCCATGGGGAGGAAATCAGCCTGACGCTGGATGGGCCGTTCGGTAAGGCATTGGGCTCCGGCATAGATAATCTTGTCATAAGAGCCGCCCGGGCGTTGCAGGACTATTTGGGTGAAACGCGCGGCGCTGCGTTGAAGCTGACGAAAAACCTTCCGGTAGCATCGGGCATTGGCGGCGGCTCCGCCGATGCGGCGGCGACGTTGCGATTGCTGAACCGGCTTTGGGACGCGCGAATCCCAGGCGCTGAATTGGAGCGCATCGGCCTGTCCCTGGGTTCGGACGTGCCGGCCTGCGTCGGCAGCGTCACGCAGATGGTGCGCGGTCGGGGCGAAGTGCTCGAGGCCCTGGATGTCCAAGGCTTGGAGGGGACAGCGATGCTCCTGGTCAATCCAGGTGTCGGCGTCTCCACGGCCGATGTCTTCAGTCGATGGGACCGGCTAGATCGAGGCCCCTTAACCGCTGCGACCCTCGACGATGTGATCGCAAGTGCGCGCAATGACCTGGAACCGGCGGCGATCGCGGTAGCGCCTGTCATTGCCGACGTGCTTTCCCTGCTACGGGAGCAAGTGGGTGTCAGGCTGGCTCGGATGTCGGGGTCTGGCGCAACCTGCTTTGCGTTGTTCGATGATCCGGGCGAGCGAGCTGTGGCCGCGCGCACAATATCAGCGATGCAACCCGGCTGGTGGGTAATGGAAACGGAGATCGGCGGAGCGTGAGCGAGGCATTTGCACAGGTGGAAGGCGGCCCCCTCGACCTGCTCATCATCGCGGATCATGCGTCGGCTCACGTGCCTGCCGACATCGATCTGGATATCGATCCTGCCCTGCTGAGCAACCACATCGCCATAGACATCGGAGCGGCCGAGGTCAGCCGGTTACTGGCGGAGCAGTTGGGATGCACCGCGATATTGGGTGGCATTTCCAGGCTTGTGATCGACCTTAATCGTGAGGATGACGCGCCGGGCCTGCTGCCCGTGATGAGCGATGGTCATGTCATTCCGGGCAATCGCCATGCAGACCTTTCCGATCGGATGATCCGCTTTCATCATCCCTATCATCATCAGATCGGCGGACTGCTCGACGGAATGACGTCGCCTTTCATCCTCTCAGTGCACAGCTTCACCCCGCAACTGGCAAGTGACCCTGAAGCAGAACGGCCATGGGACATTGGCGTGCTTTACAATGAAGATGACCGTGCGGCCCGCATCGCCATTCCGATGCTGGAGGAGGCTGGCCTGATTGTCGGCGATCAGCTGCCCTATTCGGGGCGGTTGCTGAACGCGACCATGAACCGTCATGCCGAAGCCAATGGCATACCTTATCTCGGCATCGAGATGCGGCAGGATCTGGTGAGCGACGGCAACGGGCAAAGCCGCTTCGCCAGCATAATTGGCCCCATCGTGCTACAATGCCGCAATAGCCTTGCGTGACTCGTCCCTTTTTGGAAAGGAGGCGCGCAAGAAGGGTAGGTTTTATGTCTCATACATTCGACAAGTCGAAACTCCCGAGCCGCCACGTCTCGGTTGGTCCGGAGCGCGCTCCGCATCGTAGCTATTATTATGCGATGGGCCTGACCGAAGAAGAGATTGGCCGTCCCTTCGTAGGCATTGCTTCGGCCGGCAATGACAGCGCGCCTTGCAACACGACGCTCGACATGCAGGCGGACTTCTGCCGTCAGGGCGTGAATGAGGCAGGCGGCATGCCGCGCCGGTTCAACACCATCACCGTCACCGACGGCATCGCGATGGGCCATCAGGGCATGAAGAGCTCGCTGGCGAGCCGCGAAGTCATCGCGGATTCGGTTGAGCTTTCGGTGCGCGGCCACTGCTATGACGCTCTCGTCACTTTTGCCGGATGCGACAAGTCGTTGCCCGGCATGATGATGGCGATGCTGCGCCTGAATGTGCCGTCGATCTTCGTTTATGGCGGGTCGATCCTGCCGGGCCGTTTTGAAAATCGCGACGTTACCGTCGTCGATGTGTTCGAGGTGGTCGGCAAATATGCAGCGGGCGCTTGTCCGCTGAAGGATGTGATCGCGCTAGAAAAGGTGGCTTGCCCCGGACACGGCGCTTGCGGCGGTCAGTATACGGCGAACACCATGGCCTGTGTGGGTGAGGCGATCGGCCTCTCGCTGCCGAACAGCAACATGGCGCCTGCTCCCTACAAGAGCCGCGAAGAGGTCGCCGTCGCAGCGGGCCGTCAAGTGATGGAACTACTGGCGAAGAACATACGTCCGCGTGATATCTGCACCCGTGAGGCCTTCGAGAATGCGGCCCGCATCGTCGCTGCGACGGGCGGCTCGACCAACGGAGCGCTGCATTTGCCCGCTATGGCGAACGAGTGCGGCATCGATTTCGACCTGTTCGACGTGGCGGAAATCTTCAAGTCGACGCCTTACATCGCTGACCTCAAGCCCGGCGGTAAATATGTCGCCAAGGATATGTACGATGCTGGCGGCATCTACATGCTGATGAAGACCTTGTTCGACAACGGCTTGCTGCATGGCGATTGCATGACCGTCACCGGCAAGACGATCGCCGAGAATATCGAGGAAGTGACCTGGAATCCTGACCAGAAGGTCATTTATGACGTCAAGTCGCCGATCACGCCGACCGGCGGGGTCGTGGGCTTGAAGGGGTCGCTTGCTCCCAATGGCGCGATCGTGAAGGTGGCGGGCATGCACCGCCTCCAGTTCGAAGGGCCTGCTCGCGTTTTCGATTGTGAGGAAGACGCTTTTGCGGCGGTCGAAGCGCGCGACATCGCCGAAGGATCGGTTATCGTCATCCGTTACGAAGGTCCCAAGGGCGGTCCCGGCATGCGCGAGATGCTGTCGACCACTGCCGCGCTGTACGGCCAGGGCATGGGCGAGAAGGTGGCGTTGATCACCGACGGGCGCTTCTCCGGCGCGACGCGCGGCTTCTGCATTGGCCATGTGGGGCCGGAAGCTGCCGAGGGCGGTCCGATCGCGCTGGTCGAGAATGGCGACGTCATCGCTATCGACGCCGAAGCAGGCACGATCGACCTCAAGGTTTCCGAGTCCGTGCTGGCCGAGCGACAGAAAAACTGGAAGCCTCGCCAGAATGATTATCAATCAGGCGCGCTCTGGCGCTATGCACAGAATGTGGGACCGGCTTACAAGGGGGCAGTGACGCATCCCGGAGCGAAGACCGAAACCCATGTCTATGCGGATATCTGAACAGATCGCCGGGGCGGGGCTCCTGTGCCTCGCTCTGGCAGGCTGTGATCAGGGCGAAGGGGCGCAGAGCCCCTTTGCGAACTCTGCATCGGAAAAGAGGGCTCTTGCGGACTGCGCGATCGGTGCCGACGCCAAATGGGCGCGTACTTGCGTGGTCGAACAGGACGGAGAGCTTCTAATCATCCGCCATCCCGATGGTGGGTTCCGCCGTTTTCATATTCTGGACGGCAGGCGGGGTCTGGCATCGGCTGATGGTGCGGAGGCCGCGAAGATCGCCGTAATTAGCGACGCTTTTATCGAAGTAAGCGCGGGCCAGGATCATTACAGACTGCCAGCGACTGTTACTCCGGCAAATATGCCATGATCGGGACGTCCATCCTGACCGCCGCCCAGATGCGGCAAGCCGAACAGGCCGTGTTCGCTAGTGGTATCCCAGAATATGAACTCATGGAGCGCGCGGGGGCTGCGGCGGCAGAGGTCATCTGGCGCGCGGGCGGTCGGCGGGACCTTCTGGTGCTGTGTGGTCCAGGTAATAATGGCGGCGATGGCTTTGTCGTTGCCCGTTTGTTGCGGGCGCGGGGCGTGCCGGTCCGTGTCGCCGCATTGGGGGAGAGCCGCACGGATTCGAGCCGCCGTGCACGGGCAGCATGGAATGGGCCGATCGAGTCCCTCAATGACGCGGGTTCGGCAACCCAGGTTGTCGATGCTCTATTCGGCACGGGGCTTTTGCGTGGGCTGGATACGGTTGTTGCCGAACGGCTGAACAGCCTCACGGAGCGAGCCGGTCTCAGCTACACCATCGACCTGCCGAGTGGGGTCGACACGAACAGTGGTGCGCTGCTGTCCCCGGTGCCGCAATTCGACGTTTGCATTGCGCTGGGGGCGCTCAAGCCTGCTCATGTGCTGCATCCTGCGGCCGGTACGTTCAAGCGGCTGATTTGTGCGGAAATTGGCGTGGGAGATGACGGAGCCGTTCATAGGCTTGCTCCGCCTCGCCTGACAGCGCCGGGAGCAACAGATCATAAATATAGCCGTGGACTGGTCGCCATAGTGGGCGGCAGCATGGTGGGGGCAGGGCGACTTGCTGCCGAGGCTGCGGCGCGCTCCGGCGCAGGCATGGTTCGTCATCTGGTCATGGACACAGCTTCTTCCACTGTGGACGCCATCGTGACGTTGCGGTCTGACGAGCCTGATCAGGTAAAGGCGCAACTTCAGGACGAGAGGTTTGCGGCGGTGTTGGTCGGGCCTGGCTTGGGCCATGATGAGCATGCAGCCGATCGTTTGAAAGCAGTGCTGCAATGCGGTCATCCACTGGTGCTCGACGCTGACGGGCTAACATTGTTGGCAACGGGGCGGGTAGGGCCAGTTCCGCCTTCGTCGATCCTGACCCCACATGAGGGAGAGTTCGTGCGGCTGTTTGGCGATCTGCCCGGCAGCAAGATTGATCGTGCGGCTGAAGCGGCACGGCGCACGGGGGCCATAGTGATCCTCAAAGGACCGGATAGCATCATCGCGGCACCCGATGGCCGCGTTGCTGTAGCAACCGGCGCGTCGTCCTGGCTATCGACCGCCGGGACGGGGGATGTTCTGGCGGGCCTGGCGGCTGGACGGCTTGCGGTAGGGGGAGACCCGTTTCGCGCGGCGAGCGAAGCCGTGTGGCTTCATGGCGAGGCAGCGAGACGTGCAGGAGCGGCGTTTGTTGCGGATGATTTGATCACCCGGTTGCCAGCGGCTATCGCCTCCCGCCTGTGACCGACATCGACAATGATCTTGTAATTCGCATCGCCGCAAAGGGCGATGGCGTAACCGCCGACGGGAGGCACGTGCCGCTCGCGGCGCCGGGAGACAGGCTTGCGGCCGATGGCCGTCTTTCAACTGGTCCCCATCATGTTGAAGCTCCCTGTATTCATTTCCCCGCCTGTGGCGGATGCGAACTGCAGCATGTCGATGAACAAAGCCTCGCTGAGTTCGTCACGGGGCGCGTGACCGGCGCCTTGATGGGACAGGGCCTTACGCTGGCGGCTGGATCATTGCTGCCGCCTCATTTGTCGCCGCCCAGGACACGGCGCCGGACATCCTTACGGGCCGTTCGGGAGGGGCGGCGGATCGCCATCGGTTTTGCTGAATCGGGTAGTCACAAGCTGATCGATCTTGCGATGTGCGAGATATTGGAACCCCGGCTTTTTGCCCTGATCGAGCCGCTGAGAGCGTTGCTGCCCCTGATCCTGCCGGATAGGCGGGCCGCGCATGTTCGCATGACCCTCATCGATCAGGGCGTGGACCTGCTTCTGGAAAATGTTCAGGTTTCCGGCTTGGCGGCGGATGAGGCGTTGCGTGACTTTGCTGCTGTTCACAGCCTGGCGCGATTGACGATCGATGAAGGCGATGGCCCGCAAACGCGCTGGGAGCCTGAGCCGGGCACGATGACATTTGGTGGCGTTGCCGTAGCCTTCCCTCCCTTCGCCTTTCTTCAGGCCACGCCGGATGGGGAAGCGGCTTTGCTGGAGGTCGTGAGAGAGGCTCTGCCTGCAGGCGGTGCGGTTGCCGACCTTTTTAGTGGGCTTGGGACATTCGCCCTGGGGGTCGGTAAGGAGCGTCCGGTTTATGCGGCCGAGGGCGCGCGCGATCTGGTGCTGTCGCTCAAACTGGCGGCCAATCGCGCTCAACGGCGCATGGTTGCCGACCATCGCGATCTGTTCAGGCGTCCGCTGGTTCCTGAAGAATTGAACCGGTTTGCAGCGGTGGTGATCGATCCGCCCCGGGCGGGCGCGCGGGAGCAGGTGATGCAGTTGGCGGCGTCAACAGTGCCGGTGATCGCCTATGTTTCGTGCAACCCGGCAAGCTTTGCCCGCGATGCGGCGCATCTTGTGGCGAGCGGATATGTTTTGGACAAGGTGAGGCCGGTCGGCCAGTTCCGATGGTCGACCCATGTCGAACTGGCGGCGGTCTTTCGCCGATCTTAAAGAAAATCCCTCGCCACATATTTGCGGCGAGGGACAGGCACCCTCTCCAAAGGGGAGCTTGAGCCTTTTAGCCCAGCTTGATGACAGTTGCGCGACGGCGTGCCGGAACCGGATCGGCATAGAGGCTTGCCATAGGCTCGTCCTCCACCTCAATGACCGCTTCTGATGTGAAGCCGTTGAACCCGGTGCGCATCGCCGCGCCATATGCGCCGAGCATGCCGATTTCGATATAGTCGCCCGCAGCCACATCGTCAGGCAGCATGAACGGACCCACCATGTGATCCATGTCGTCGCAGGTCGGGCCGTAGAAGGAGAAGCCGGTCAAATCCGCCTCGCTCTCGTCCTCGCGTAGCAAAGCGACTGGGAAACGCCAGCCGATATGCGCAGCGTCGAACAGCGCGCCATAGGCACCATCGTTGATGTAGAGTTCGGTGCCGCGACGGCGCTCTACCCGCACGATGATGGAGCTATATTCGGCCGAAAGCGCGCGGCCAGGCTCGCACCACAGTTCGGCGGAATAGCTGATCGGCAGGCTCTCAAAGCCGCGATAGATAGCGTCGAAATAAGCTTCCAGCGCAGGTGGTTCCATGCCGGGATAAACGGACGGGAAGCCGCCGCCGACGTCGATGATGTCGACCGTAACCGCCGCATCGACGATCGCCGCGCGGACGCGTTCGATGGCGTCGCTATAGGCTTGCGGGCTCATCGCCTGACTACCGACATGGAAGCAGATGCCGAGCGCATCGGCAGCCTGACGGGTGGCCATCAGCAATTCGCGGGTTTCGCCGAGTTCCGCGCCGAACTTGGACGCGAGGCTCAGTTCCGAATGTTCGGACGAGACGCGCAGGCGGACGCAGAGTTCAAGGTCCGTGGCGTCGTCGGTGGCACGCACAATCTTTTCCAGCTCGTCGATCGTGTCGAGCGAGAAGGTGCGCACGCCATGGACGTGATACGCCTCCGCAATGGCTTCTTCAGCCTTGACGGGGTGCATGAAGCACAGCTTCGCTTGCGGCAGCGTTTCCGCGACGAGGCGAACCTCGGCGATGGACGCAACGTCATAATGCGTGATTCCGCTGTCCCACAAAGTCCGGAGCAGGTCCGGCGAGGGATTGGCCTTTACAGCATAGAGCGAGCGCCCCGGAAACTTCTCAGCGAAGAATCGGGCGGCGCGGGCCGCAGCCTGCGGGCGGATCAGCGTTACCGGTGCTGCCGGTTTGAGGGCGGTCGCTACCCCCAGCGCGCTATGGTGCTTGTGCAACTCAAGGGACCTCCAGTGTAGTTCAGGGCATTAAAAGCTGCCTTGCGGTGGAAGTCCCATGGGGCAGCGGAACGGCGATATATGCGTAGGGGTCCCCCCTGTAAAGCGCATGCGTAAATTTTGTTGCGCGGGCGGGCATGAAGCGTGCGTCAGGAGAGACGGGACTTAAAATCCTCGTATGAAAACTGGCGGATTTGCTTGAGTTCGTCGGTTTGCGAGTTCCACAGCCAGATAGACGGGAGCGGTACACCGTTGAAGGTGTTGGTCTTTACCATCGAGTAGTGGGCTTGGTCGAGGAAGGCGATGCGCCGTCCCGGAGTCGCGCCGCCGGGGACCCGATAGTCGCCGATGATGTCGCCCGCCAGGCAGGAAGGGCCGCCGAGTCGCGTGGCGGGACCGTCCGCCTCTTCATGCAGCATGGCGGGGCGATAGGGCGCCTCTATGACGTCAGGCATGTGGCAGGTGGCTGAAATGTCGGTGATGGCGACGGGCATCCCATTGTCGATGACGTCCAGGATTTCGCCGATCAGGATTCCGGCATCGAGGGCCATTGCCTCGCCAGGTTCGATATAGAGTTCAAGTCCGGTCTGCGCCTTGATCCGCTGGAGAAAGGCGATCAGATCGTCGATCTGATAGTCGGCGCGGGTGACATGATGGCCACCGCCAAAATTCAGCCATTTGAGACCGCCCACATGCGGCATGATGCGGGATTCGATGGCTGCCCATGTGCGTTCGAGGGGCAGGAAATCCTGCTCGCAGAGATTGTGGACATGGAGGCCATCGACGCCTTCGAGATGCTCCGGACGCAGTTGGTCGATCGGAAAACCGAGGCGACTGTGGGGCTGCGAGGGGTCATATTTGGGGACTTCTCCCTCCGCGTGGAGGGGATTTATGCGCAAACCGATGTCGAAGTTCACACCGTTCATTCTGGCATCGTCGATGACGGGTTTGAGCCGCGCGATCTGGCCGGGGCTGTTGAAGATGACGTGGTCGGAGATTTTGAGGATCGCCGCCAGATCGTCTGGCTTATAGGCGGCGCAGTAGGTCGCGACCTCGCCGCCATATTCTTCGCGGCCGAGGCGTGCTTCGTAGATGCCTGAGGCGCAGACGCCGTCGAGATATTCCGCCACTACGGGGCCGAGGGACCACATGGAGAAGGCTTTTAGGGCGCCCAGCACCTTGATGCCCGCGCGGTCGCCTATGTCGCGCAGGATGGACAGGTTCCGGCGGATCGCGGCCTCATCCACCACAAAGGCGGGTGAGGGGACGCGGTGCAGGTCGAAATGCGCGAAGGCGGCGGGGTCGCCGGCTTTGGTTTCCATGTTCAATACTCCGTCATCCCAGCGCAGGCTGGGATCTCAGGTGGTCGGGCACGGCGTGACGGCACGAGACCCCGGATCAAGTCCGGGGTGACGATCCCTTACGGGACCGTCAGAAGTCCAGCGGCGCGGCTAGTTCCTTCACCTGCCAGGGCAGGCCGTGCTTGTTCAGCATGTCCATGAAGGGGTCGGGATCGAACTGTTCGATGTTGAACACGCCTTCGCCCTTCCATGCGCTGGTCAGCATCATAGCAGCGCCGATCATCGCCGGGACGCCGGTGGTGTAGCTGACCGCCTGATTGCCGGTTTCGGCATAGGCGTCCTCATGGTCGCAGACGTTGAGAACATAGACGGTCTTTTGCTTGCCGTCCTTCATGCCGGTCGCGATGTCGCCGATGTTGGTCTTGCCCTTGGTCGTGGAGCCGAGGCTCGACGGTTCGGGGAGAACGGCTTTCAGGAACTGGAGCGGGATGATTTCCTGCCCGTTGTAGGTCACCGGATCGATGCGGGTCATGCCGACATTCTGGAGGACTTCGAGATGCTTGAGATAGGCATCGCCGAAGGTCATCCAGAAGCGGATACGTTTGATTTCCGGGTAGAATTTGGCGAGTGATTCCAGTTCCTCATGATACATGAGGTACATATTCTTTTCGCCGACAGACTCGAAATTGAACGCCTGCTTGTGCTTGAGCGCCGGGCCTTCGACCCACTTGCCGCCTTCCCAGTGGCGCGAGGGCGCAGTGACTTCGCGGATGTTGATTTCCGGGTTGAAGTTGGTGGCGAAATGCTGGCCGTGGTCGCCGCCATTGCAGTCCAGAATGTCGAGCGTGTCGATCCGGTCGAGCAGATGCTTCTTGATGTAGCTGGCGAAGACGCTGGTGACGCCGGGGTCGAAGCCCGAACCCAGCAGCGCCATGATGCCCGCCTCCTTGAAACGGTCCTGATAGGCCCACTGCCAGCCATATTCGAACTTGGGCGTGTCGCGCGGTTCGTAATTGGCGGTGTCGAGATAGTCGGTCTTGGTCGCGAGGCAGGCGTCCATGATCGCGAGGTCCTGATAGGGCAGGGCCAGATTGACGACGAGCTTGGGCTGGACCTTCTCAATGAGGGCGATCGTCTCTTCGACATTGTCGGCATCGACCTGCGCCACGTCGATGGTGACGCCGGTACGCGCCTTCACCGATTCGGCGACCTTTTCGCAACTGACGATGCGGCGACTGGCGAGCGTGATATGGCTGAAAATGTCACTGTTCATCGCCATCTTGTGAACTGCGACAGACCCGACGCCGCCTGCGCCAATGACCAGAACCTTGCTCAATTCCACTGCTCCATGACTGAACCGCGCGCGCCGCGCGAAAGCGCCCATATAGGGGCTGTGCGTGACAGCGCAAAGTCAGTCTGGCAGAAGCGGGAACCTTCATCGAGGGATGGGCCGAACGGATGAGCGATGAACAGCAGGCTTCCGCACTGATCGACGCGCGGATCGCGGAACTTGGCGACTGGCGGGGCGCGATGCTGGCGCGGGTCCGGGGGCTGATTAGAGAGGCTGATCCGGCGGTTGTCGAGGAATGGAAATGGCGCGGCGTTCCGACCTGGAGCGATTCCGGGATCATCTGCACGGGTGAGACTTACAAGGCGGTGGTGAAGCTGACCTTTGCCAAGGGGGCTTCGCTGGATGACCCGGCGGGGCTGTTCAACGCGAGTCTTGAGGGCAATGTCAGGTGCGCGATCGATATCCGCGAGGGTGAGGATATCGATGCGGAGGCGTTCAAGGCGCTGGTGCTTTCGGCGGTTGCGCTGAATGAAGCGAAGCCGCCAAGGGGTAGGAAGAGGGCTTAGGCCACACTTTCATGCGCCTCTGCGCGAGCGGAAATGTGGTGCGCGCGGTGCCGTCCTAGAAGCTGGCGCCGTCGACCTTCTTGATCTTGAGCGCGTCGATATCGACCGAGGGCACGCAGCGCAGGTTGATGGCGCGGGTCGGGCCGTCGGGGGAATTGCCCTCAGCGAAGGACTGCGTGCCGCAGATATTGCAGAAGCGGTGCGTGATCTTGTGCTTGTAGAATTGATAGTCGGTCAGCTTGTCCTCGCCGCTGTCGAGGGTGAACTGGTCGGCGGGAATGAAGGTGAGGAGGAAGCCCTTGCGGCTGCAATGGGAGCAGTTGCAGGACATGGCTTCGGTGGGCCCGTCGGCGGCTACGGTGAAGGTGATTGCGCCGCAGTGGCAGCTTCCGGTGTAAGGCATTATCCGTTCTCCTAAGCTTGCAGGCTAGCGGAGGCGAGCTAAAAGGCGAAGCACCTTTTCCGAGCGGCACTCGCATGAATAGTATCGATTCCCTTCACGGCTTGGTTTGGCATCTTGAATGCATGTCGCTCTCAGGTAGGGAAATCGAGAATTTTCATCCTCCCGCTGATTCGTTTCAAATGCGGATGCATTATTCGCTTTACCTAACTAACTTGATGTCGGCGATCGACATGGTTGCTGAATGGTGCGGTGAGCCTTTTAATAGCGAATTGCTGGATGGTTTGAAGACTCCATCGCTGTCGGGGTCTGACATCCTTGGCTATGTACGCGAACTTAGAAACGGAGTGGTTCATAGAGGTGTAGATCCCACAAATGGAGGCACTCAAATAAGTGGATGTGTTTGGGCGGTATCTCCGCCTACGGTTAAAGATCGCAAAGGCGTTCGAAGTTATTCTGCACCCACGCCGTTGTTGCGCGATCTATTTATACATTGTGAAGTCCGGGCAAAGCCAATTATCAAGCGTTTCATACAACCGAATGTGGAAAGGCTTAATTCGATCTCCCCGGACGCCATGCTTGCCGATATATTCGGTACCATGGAAGCCTTTCCTCACGTGCCGGATTGGGTAACGGAGATGGCGCGTGAGCACATAACAACAGAAATATTAGAAATGGCTCGAACTCATCATTGGGGAAAGCTTGACGATTTGCTCAGGCCATCAGCGGATCAACCGCTCGTTCAAATGTAGATAGGATCAACTCACCAACCGCCGCAACCCCTCCACAGTATCCGCCTCCCCAGCAGGCTTATCCCGCCTAATCCGCGCGATCCTTGGGAAGCGCATGGCGAGGCCGGATTTATGCCGCTTGCTGTCGTGGATGCTGTCGAAGGCGACTTCGAGGACAAGTGACTTTTCCACCTCTCGCACGGGGCCGAAGCGGTTCACCGTGTTCGTGCGCACGAAGCGGTCCAGCCATTTCAGTTCCTCGTCGGTGAAGCCGCTATAGGCTTTGCCGACGGGGAGCAATTCGCCTTCCTCCGTCCAGCAGCCGAAGGTGTAGTCCGAATAGAAGGACGAGCGTTTGCCGTGGCCGCGCTGGGCGTACATCATGACGCAATCGGCGGTCAGGGGATCGCGCTTCCATTTATACCAGAGCGCGGCCTTGCGTCCGGCGACATAGGGGCTGTCGCGGCGCTTGAGCATGACGCCTTCGATGGCTGCGTCGCGGGCGCCTGCGCGGATTTCGGCGAGGGTGTCGAAGTCGGGGGCGGTGATGAGGGCGGAGATGTCGAAGCGGTCGGGGTTGAGGGTCGGGACGAGGGCTTCGAGGCGGGGGCGGCGTTGGTCCCAGGGGAGGGGGCGGAGGTCTTCGTCGGCGTGGAGGAGGATATCGTAGAGGCGGACGAAGGCGGGGTAGTCGGCCATCATCTTGGCGGTCACCGCCTTGCGGCCCAGGCGTTGCTGGAGGGCGTTGAAGCTCGCCGCTTCTCCGCCCTGAAATTCGCCTTTGACGAGGAGTTCGCCGTCGAGGACTGCGTGGGCGGTGAAGGCTTGTGCGATTTCGGGGAAGCTGCCGCTGATGTCGTCTCCGGCGCGGCTGTAGAGGCGGGTCTGCTCGCCCGTGCCGACGATCTGGATGCGGATGCCGTCCCATTTCCATTCGGCGGCAAAGTGGGTCAGGTCCACGCTGTCGGCTTCGAGCGGGTGGGCGAGCATGAAGGGGCGGAAGAAGGGCGTGCCTGCGGGGTCGGGGCGACCGGACCTGCCCTCGGCCCAGTCGAACAGGGCGGTGTAGGGCGGGGAGAGGGCGTGCCAGCATTCCTCCACATCATCGACATCGAGGTTGAAGGCTTGGGCGAAGCCGGTCTTGGCGAGGCGGGCGGAGATGCCGACGCGCAGGCCTCCGGTGGCGAGTTTGAGGAGGGCGAAGCGGCCGGAGGCGTCGAGATGGTCCATCATTTGCGCGAGGGTGTCGGGGGCGGCGGCGCGGCTGACATTGTGGAGGCGATCGACTATGGCGGAGAGGGTGAGGGTGGCGTCGTCTATTTCCGCGGGCTGGTCTTCGGGCTTGGGCCAGAGGAGGGCGACGGTTTCAGCGAGGTCTCCGACATAATCGCGGCTCATTTCGTAGAGGACCGGGTCGGTGCGGGCGCGGATCATTTCGCCGATGGCTGAGGCTTTGACGGCTTTTATGTCGAGATTGCCGGTTAGGGCGGCGAGCGCCCAGCCGCGATCTGGGTCGGGGGCGGTGCGCATGTAGCGGGCGATGAGGTCGAGCTTGCCGTTGCGGGAGCGGGTGTAGACGAGGCCGTCGAGGAGTTGGGAGAAGGCGCGCATTAGCCCTCATCCTCGTCTTCGCGGCCGACCAGTTCGAGGGCGCGGGCGCGCATCTGGTGGGTCATGCACCAGTGGAGCAGAGCTTCTTCGCGGCCGTGAGTGATCCAGGTTTCGGATGGAGCGACTTCGCGGATGGTGCTGGTCAATTCGTCCCAGTCGGCATGGTCGGATATGACGAGCGGCAGTTCGACATTTTTCTGACGCGCGCGCTGGCGCACGCGCATCCAGCCTGACGCCATGGCGGTGATGGGGTCGGGCAGGCGGCGGCTCCAGCGGTCGTTGAGGGCGGAAGGGGGCGAGACGATGAGGTGGCCTCGCATCTCCTTTGCCGGGATGCCCGTCGCGGGGCGGAGTTCGCCAAGGTCGATGCCGAAATCCTGATAGAGCGCGCACATGCGCTCCATCGCGCCGTGGATGTAGATGGGGTCATGATGGCCGCGCGCGCGGACTTCGCAGATCAGGCGTTGGGCTTTGCCAAGTGCATAGGCGCCGACGAGGACGCAGCGGTCGGGATGGGCGTGGAGGGCGGCGAGCAGGCGGTCGACTTCGCTGCCTGTGTCAGGGTGGCGGAAGACGGGCAGGCCGAAGGTCGCTTCGGTTACGAAGATGTCGCAGGGGACTGGTTCGAACGGTTTGCAGGTGGGGTCGGGGCGGCGTTTGTAATCCCCGGTGACGACCACCCTCTCCCCCGCATGTTCAAGCAGGATTTGCGCCGAGCCGAGTACATGGCCTGCGGGAATGTAGGAGATGTCCACCCCGCCCATGCGAATCTGCTCGCCGTAGCCGACGGGCGTCCCGCTCGCCGTGCCGTAGCGCAGCGCCATGATGGCGAGCGTTTCTTGCGTCGCCCAGACATGGCCATGGCCGCCGCGCGCATGATCGGCATGTCCGTGCGTGACGAGCGCACGCTCGGCTGGCTGTGACGGATCGATCCAGGCGTCAGCGGGGCGGACGTATATTCCGGAGGGGTGCGGTTCGATCCAATGGGGCATATCCATCCAAGAAGATGGGAAACGCCCCTATAGTTCCGCAAGAGGTCCGGTTAGGCGGCCTTCTTAAGTTCCAGCTCCAGCCGATCCCAGATTTCGACGAGCGCCTGAACCAGGTCCTGCATCATTTCCACCGTATGTGCGGGGCCGGGCGTGAAGCGCAGCCGCTCGGTGCCGCGCGGGACGGTGGGGTAGTTGATGGGCTGCACATAGGCGCCATATTCGGCGAGCAGGATGTCGCTGATCCGCTTGGCCTTGACTGGATCGCCGACCATCAGCGGGACGATGTGGGTGACGGACGGCATGACCGGCAAGCCCGATTCCGCCATCAAACGCTTGAGCGTAGCAGCGGCGACCTGCTGGCCTTCGCGCTCTTCATTGGACTGCTTGAGGTGGCGGACGCTCGCGAGGACGCCCGCGACGAGGACGGGCGAAAGTGACGTGGTGAAGATGAAACCGGGCGCGTAGCTGCGGATCACATCGACGATCATCTGATCGGCCGTGATATAGCCGCCCATGACGCCGAAAGCCTTGCCCAGCGTGCCTTCGATGATGGTGAGACGATGCGCGACGTCATCGCGTTCGGAAATGCCACCGCCATGCGCGCCGTACATGCCGACCGCATGGACTTCGTCCAGATAGGTGAGCGCGTTGAACTCGTCGGCCAGGTCGCAGATTTCGGCGATGGGGGCGACGTCGCCATCCATCGAATAGACGCTTTCAAAGGCGATCAGCTTGGGAGCGTCGGGATCTTCTGCGGCGAGCAGCTCGCGCAGATGATCGACGTCATTGTGGCGGAAGACGCGCTTTTCACAGCCGGAATTGCGGATGCCCGCGATCATCGACGCGTGGTTCAGCTCGTCGGAAAACACGATGCAACCGGGCAGCAGCTTGGCGAGGGTGGAGAGCGCCGCTTCGTTCGACACATAGCCGGACGTGAAGAGCAGGGCCGCTTCCTTGCCATGCAGATCGGCCAGTTCAGCTTCCAGATCGACATGATAATGGGTGTTGCCGCCGATGTTGCGGGTGCCGCCGGAGCCTGCGCCGACATCGTGCAGCGCCTCTTCCATCGCGGCGACGACCTTGGGATGCTGGCCCATGGCGAGATAGTCGTTGGAGCACCAGACGGTGATGGGCTTCGGGCCATTATGGCCGTGGAAGCAGCGGGCGTTAGGGAAGGCACCCTTGTTCCGCAGAATATCGATGAACACGCGGTAGCGGCCTTCGCTGTGAAGCCGGTCGATCGCCTGCGCGAAGATATGCTTGTAGTTCACGTAACGCCCTAGTCCCTTAGTGGCCCGCATTCCCCTCTTGCGGGCGTTTACCTGCTGCCGCGCGTCATTACCAGCGATAACCGTTCGCAGCGTTAGGGAGAAATACCTATCACGATGATAGAGGAAATTGGGAGTGGACCAAAGGTCTCACCCCTCAAAGCGCTTCCATCTGGGTAAGGCCGAAGTCAGCCAGCGCCGGGGCGAGCGTCGCGACGCTATTGTCGAGGCGCGTGAACACGGCTTTTCCGGACGGGGGGGAGGCTGGCCAATCCTGTCCTTGGGTCAGGTAGGCGATGCGGCGCGCGATGCCCTCCCCGCCGTGGACGAAGGTGAGGGGCCTGGGCGCGGCGGCCGCGAGTTCCGCCTCCACCAGCGGGAAGTGCGTGCAGGCGAGCACCACCGTGTCCATAAGGTCGCCGCCGGGCTGATCGAGAAGGCCAGCAAGAGCGTCGCGGGCGATAGCGGGGTTCAAAGGTTCGCCACGCAGCTTGGCTTCGGCCAGCTGGACAAGGGCGGCAGAACCGTGACGCAGGACGGTGCAGTCTGCTCCGAACTCGGCGGTGAGGCGATCGACATAAGGCTGGCGCACGGTGGCGTCGGTGCCTAGCACGCCGAATACGCGACTTTTGGAAAGAAGCGCGGCTGGTTTGATCGCGGGGACGGTGCCGACGACGGGGATGTCCAGCGCGGCGCGGACAGCGGACAGAGCGATGGTCGAGGCGGTGTTGCAGGCGATCACGGCCAGGCGGGGGCGGAAGCGTTCGACCAAGCGGCCGAGCAGCGCGGGCACGCGGGCGGCGATCTCCGCCTCGCCCTTCGTTCCATAGGGGAAGCCTGCGCTGTCGGCGGCATAGACGATAGGGGCGTTGGGCAACGCTGCGCGTGCTGGCGCGAGGATGGAGAGCCCGCCAACGCCGGAATCGAAGAAGAGCAGGGGGGCTGATGGGGCGACCTTCATTATGGCGCACATGTCGCGGGTGAGGATGAGGCTGTCAATATTGGGGTTTCCTGATCCTCCCTGCGCCGAAGGCGTGGGGAGGGGGACCGGCCGAAGGCTGGTGGAGGGGAAAAAGGCGCGACCTTTGCATTTCCCCTCCACCGCCCGCTTTGCGATCGGTCCCCCTCCCCATGCGCGGCATGGGGAGGATTTGTTTCGGTTGGAGCAGCTTCGCCATTGCCCCCCACGGCGGCAACGCTATGGTCGCGCCGCAATCATTTCGGCGAGATCATGAATCCTCCCTGGCTACTTCCCGCATTCGTCCTGCTGATATCCTATCTGTTGGGGTCCATACCCTTTGGTCTGCTATTGACGCGCATCACGGGTGCCGGAGATTTGCGGCAGATCGGGTCGGGCAATATCGGCGCGACCAATGTGCTGCGAACGGGGCGCAAGGGCTTGGCGGCGGCGACCTTGCTGCTTGACTTGCTGAAGGGTGCGGCGGCCGTACTGATCGGCGCGGCGTTGATAGACAATGGCGGGCCGATGGCCGGCGCGATGGCCTTTATCGGGCATTGCTATCCTGTGTGGCTGCGCTTTGCGGGGGGCAAGGGCGTAGCGACGATGATGGGCGTGGTGACGGCGCTGCACTGGCCTGCGGGAATAGTTTTTGCGCTTGTATGGCTCGCGGCGCTGTTCGGGACGAAATGGTCTTCAGTCGGAGGCATGGCGGCCGGGATCAGCGCCCCGATCGCGATGTGGTTCATGGGCCGGATCGACCTGATACCCGTCACGCTGGCAATGACGCTGATCCTGTTGTGGCGGCACCGGGCCAATATCGCGCGGCTTGCGAAGGGGACCGAACCCAAGATCGGGGCTGCCAGAGAGTGAGTGAGCAGGAGCGGTTCGATCGCCTCCGCCTGATCCGTTCGCCCCGCATCGGGCCGGTTACTTTCCGGCAGTTGATGGCGCGCTTCGGAAAGGCGGGAGATGCTTTGCGGGCGGTGCCGGAGCTTGCCGCAAGAGGCGGCGGGAAGGCGGCAGTGGCGGAGGCAGGCGCCGTCGAGCAGGAGATTGCCCGCAGCCGGGCGCTTGGCGCGCGCTACCTGCTGATGGGGGATCAGGATTATCCGTTTCTGCTGGAGCAGATGGATGGTTCGCCGCCTGCGTTGATTGTGCGCGGCGATGTGGGACTGGCGGGGCGGCAATGCGTGGCCATGGTGGGTGCGCGAAATGCTTCTGCCGCCGCTTGCCGTTTCGCGCGGACGCTGGCGCAGGAATTGGGGCAGCAGGGCGCGGTGGTGGTGTCGGGCCTCGCGAGGGGTATCGATACGGCCGCGCATCAAGGGTCGGTGGGAACCGGAACGATCGCGGTTATCGCCTGCGGCATCGATGTCGTGTTTCCGCCAGAAAATGGCGACTTGCAGGAGCAGGTCGCGAGTGAGGGTTTGCTGGTTACCGAGCATCCTCCCGGTACGCAGCCGCTCGCGCGTCACTTTCCGGCGCGTAATCGCATTATCGCCGGATTGGCCGCAGGGACGGTGGTCGTGGAAGCGGCGCCGAAGTCGGGATCGCTCATCACGGCGCGCCTTGCTGTCGAGGCCGGGCGGGAGGTCATGGCGGTGCCGGGATCGCCAGCCGATCCACGGGCGCAAGGTTGCAATCACCTGATCCGCGAAGGCGCGACGCTGGTGCAGAATGGCGCGGATGTGATCGAGGCAATTGGAGGCATCGACGCGCGCATGGTGCGGCAGGGGCGGCTCGACTTTAGCGGCGCGCCGGTCTCGTCTGATGTGGCGGGCCAGGAGCGGGAGGTCGTTCTGGGACTGCTGGGCCATGCGTCGGTGCCTGTCGATGAAGTCATTCGTCTATCCAGCCTTTCCCCAGCCATTGTTCAGACCGTGCTGCTGGAGTTGGAATTGGCAGGGCGGCTGGAACGTCATGCGGGCGGCAAGGTAAGCCTGTCGTGACGCTCTTGACGCGGGGGGCAACCGCCTTCCAGACTCGCGCGTGTACGTGAGAGAACTCAAAAACCGGGGCATTAATGCAGCTTGTCATCGTTGAATCGCCTGCCAAGGCGAAGACCATCGAGAAATATCTGGGCGGCGATTTCCACGTCCTCGCCAGCTATGGCCATATCCGCGACTTGCCGCCGAAGGACGGGTCGGTGGACCCCGACGCGGGCTTTGCCATGCAGTGGGAGAATTATGGCGACAAGGGCAAGCAGCTCAAGGCCATCACAGATGAGGCCAAGAAGGCGACCCGATTGATTCTCGCGACTGACCCTGATCGCGAAGGGGAAGCGATCAGTTGGCATGTGCAGGAAGTGCTGCGCGCGAAGAAGGCGCTGCCTGCGACCGTGGACCGGGTGACCTTCAACGCGATCACCAAGGCCGCAGTGCTGGACGCGATGGCGAAGCCGCGAGCGCTGGATGAAGATCTGATCGACGCCTATCGGGCGCGGCGGGCGCTGGACTATCTGGTGGGCTTCACGCTGTCGCCGGTATTGTGGCGTAAGCTGCCGGGGGCGAAATCCGCCGGACGCGTGCAGTCGGTGGCGCTGCGTCTGGTGGTTGAGCGTGAGCGTGAGATTGAGAGCTTCGTCGCTCAGGAATATTGGTCGGTCGCGGCTGAAATGGAGCAGGGCGGGCAGGGCTTCACTGCGCGGCTGGTGCGCTGGAAGGGCGAGAAGATTGACCGGCTGACCATCGGCAAGGAGGGCGATGCCATGGCCGCGAAGGCGGACGTGGAGGCCGGGCGCTTCACTGTCGAGAAGGTCGAGACGAAGCCCGTTTCGCGCAATCCTCCCGCGCCGTTCACGACATCGACTTTGCAGCAGGAGGCTGCGCGCAAGCTCGGCTTTTCCGCCAGCCATACGATGCGGATCGCGCAGCAGCTCTATGAGGATGGCGCGATCACCTATATGCGTACCGATGGCGTGCAGATGGACGGCAGCGCCATTTCCGCCGCGCGCAAGGCGATTGCGGAGCGTTATGACGGCGGTTACCTACCGGAGAAACCGCGCCAATATCAGACCAAGGCCAAGAATGCGCAGGAAGCGCACGAAGCCATTCGCCCGACCGAATTTAATCGCGACAAGGTTGGATCGGGCGATCATGCGCGGCTCTATGACCTGATCTTCAAGCGCGCGCTGGCGAGCCAGATGGCTTCGGCGCGGCTGGAGCGGACGGTGATCGATCTGGTCGATGGCACGGGGCAGCATGCGCTGCGCGCGACAGGTCAGGTTGTGATCTTTCCGGGCTTCCTCGCGCTCTACGAAGAAGGGCGCGACGATGCCGAGGATGATGACAGCAAGCTGCTGCCGCGTCTCGTGGCTGGCGACGCGCCTGCCAAGAAGAAGGTGACGGCGGAGCAGCATTTCACCCAGCCGTCGCCGCGTTATTCGGAAGCATCGCTGGTCAAGAAGCTGGAGGAGCTGGGGATCGGGCGGCCTTCCACCTATGCCTCGACTCTGCAGGTTCTCAAGGACCGCGACTATGTGCGGGTGGAGAAGAACCGATTCTTCGCCGAGGAGAGCGGACGGCTGGTGACGGCGTTCCTTGAGCGCTTCTTCGAACGTTATGTCAGCTACGATTTCACGGCGGGCCTTGAGGACGAGCTGGACGAAATTTCTGGCGGCCGAGCGCAATGGCAGGCCGTTTTGGAAGCCTTCTGGCGCGACTTCAAGCCCAAGACCGCTGAGGTCATGGAGCAGAAGCCGTCGGACATCACGGCCGAGCTGGACAAGTTCCTAGAGCCGATGCTGTTCCCGCCGAAGGCTGACGGCAGCAATCCGCGTGCCTGCCCTATATGCGGCGACGGACAGCTGGCTTTGCGTGGCGGACGGTTCGGGGCCTTCATCGCCTGCTCCAACTATCCGGAGTGCAAATTCACGCGCAAGTTCGGGCAGCCGGGCGGCAGCGATGGCGGTGATGACAAGGGGCCGGAGGTGCTGGGGCAGCATCCCGAAACCGGACAGGACATCGTGCGCAAGTCCGGGCGCTTTGGTCCCTATATCGAAATGGGCGAGGGCAAGGAGGCCAAGCGCGGATCGATTCCCAAGGACCTGCCCGATGGCGAGATGACTCTGGATTGGGCGGTGAAGCTATTGAGCCTGCCGCGTGAGGTCGGGCTGCATCCGGAAACGGGCAAGCCGATCGTAGCGAATATCGGACGCTTTGGACCTTATCTGCTGCATGACGGCAAATATGGTCGGCTGTCTTCCACCGCCGAAATTTTCGAGGTGGGGATGAATAGCGCCGTCGCCAAGCTAGCCGATGCGGCGAACAAGGGCGGGCGCGGTGGCGCGTCGCGCGAGCCGTTGAAGGTGCTGGGCAAGCATCCGCGTACCGAGGCCGAGATCAAGTTGATGGCGGGGCGTTATGGTCCTTATGTCACCGACGGCACGACCAATGCGACCTTGCCCAAGACGATCGAGCAGGATGCATTGACGCTGGAGGAAGCGGCGCAGTTGATCGATGCGCGGGCGGCTGCGGCGCCTGCGAAGAAGGGTAAGAAGAAGGCGGCGCCCAAGAAAGCTGTGGCTAAAAAGCCAGCGGCGAAGAAGGCTCCGGCTAAGAGGAAGGCGGCGGCGGAGTAATCCGCCACCGGAATAAGCAGCGTGCTCCTGCCTGCGCAGGAGCACGTGGCTCCAAGACTACTCCACCCAATCCAACCCGATGTCGCGGTAGATGAAGCGGTCGTCTTCCCAATCTTCCTTCACCTTGACGTGGAGGTAGAGGTGGACCTTGACGCCCAGCAGCTGCGCCAGTTCGGCGCGAGCCTTTGAACCGATTTCCTTGAGGCGCTGACCGCCCTTGCCGAGTACGATGGCACGCTGGCTGGAACGGCCGACAAGGATCTGCTGATGGATTTCGACCGAGCCGTCTTCGCGTTCCTTATACTGTTCCGTATCGACTGCGGCCGCGTAAGGCAGTTCGGCGTGGAGCTGGTGATAAAGCTGCTCGCGGGTGATTTCGGCGGCCAGCATGCGGTCGGTTGCGTCGGAGACCTGATCTTCCGGGAAGTGCCAGGGGCCTTCGGGCATGGCATTGGCGAAGGCGGTCTTGAGCTCGGGCAGGCCGTCGCCGGTCGCGGCGCTGATGAAGAATGTCTCTTCGAAGCCAATCCGTTCGTAAAGCTTCTGGGTGTGGACCAGCAGCTTCTCTTTGATAGCGATATCGACCTTGTTGAGGATCAGCCATTTGCGTTCAGGGCGATGTATCAGCGCTTCGATGATCGGCTCCATCTTTGAGCCGAGGCCCGCCTTCCCATCGACAATCAATGCGATCAGGTCAGCGCCTTGCGCGCCGCCCCATGCAGCCTGAACCATCGCGCGATCAAGGCGGCGCTTGGGGGCGAAGATGCCGGGGGTGTCGACCAGGACAATCTGCGTGTCGCCTTCGATAGCGACGCCCATGACGCGGGTGCGGGTCGTCTGCGCCTTGGGGCTGGTGATCGCGACCTTTTGGCCGACCAGTGCGTTGACCAGCGTGGATTTACCAGCGTTGGGGGCGCCGACTATGGCGATGACGCCGCAGCGTTGGTGAGGTTCTGAAACTTCCAAACTATACTCCGTTCGCGCTGAGCTTGTCGAAGCGCCTTACTTATCTTTGTTCGAGTGCGCGAGGATCGAAATGAGATCCCAGTCCTCGCGGATGAGCGCGAGCTTTTTTGCACGGCTCCAGCCCTTGATCTGGCGCTCTGCTTCAATCGCCTCGATACGCGTGCTGAAGTCTTGTGACCAGACCAGTTTAACGGGACGCCGAATTTGGGTGTAGCTTGCGATCCCTCCCGCTTCGTGTTGAGCTACGCGGATTTGTAGATCATCCGTGTGGCCGACATAAAAGCTTCGGTCGGCGCAATGGAGCATGTAGGTGTAGAAGGCCATCTTCGCTCAGAAAGGAAGTAAAGCGCTTCGACAAGCTCAGCGCGAACGGAGGTTGGGGAACATGGGAGAAACAGGACTCAGCCGTTCAGCTTATCCAACAACGCCTTCGCCGCAGCCGTCTCCGCCTCTTGCTTGCTTCCCCCCGTTGCGCTCGCTTCACCTGCGCCCTTGATGCTCACGGTCACCGTGAAGCGCAGCGCATGGTGTGGCCCGGAGCGGTCAGTCATCGCATATTCCGGGGGTTTGCGGCGGTTGGCGGCGGCCCATTCCTGAAGGGTGGACTTGGGATGCTTTGGCGCGCTTTCCTGCGTGTCCACGCGGTCGGCCCAGAGACGACGCACCAGCCCACGGGCATCGTCAATGCCTGCTTCCAGATAAAGCGCGCCGATCAGGGCCTCCATGACGTCACCCAGCACATTGTCGCTGTCGGCCGCGCCGTCGTCGCGGGCTTGTTTACCCAGGATAAGATGCGTGGGGACGCCAGCCGCGCGCGCTACTTCGGCGCACGTCTCACCCGACACCAGCGCGTTGAAGCGGCGCGACAGCTTGCCTTCGGGTTCCCCCGAGAAACGCTCATAAACCCATTCGGAGACGATCAGGCCAAGCACCCGATCGCCGAGAAATTCCAGCCGCTCATAATTGACGGCATTCGCGCTGCCATGGGTAAGCGCCTGACGGAAAGGCGCCTCGTCCTTCGGCGCTCGTCCGATCAGCCCGGCGAGCCAGCCAGACGTGTCGGCCTTTGTCAAAAGCCTTCCCCGATCCGGTTCCAGCGGGCTGCGGTGAACCATGTCCAGGGGAGCAACCAATTGGCGCTGCCATCGGTGGAGAAGACGGAGATCATCGCCTTTCCAACCAGATTTTCCTCGGGCACCAGCCCGATGCCGCCGCCTTCAACCGCCGGGAAGCGGCTGTCCGCGCTGCGATCACGATTGTCGCCCATCATGAACAGATGGCCCTCGGGCACCAGCACCGTGTCGCGGTCGTCGGCGGCGCCGTCCGGCACGAGATCGAGGACGTTGTAGCTTTTGCCGCCGGGCAATGTCTCACGATATTGCGGGTAACGGCACTGACGCCCGCCGCTCGCTGCATCTTCCTCAAACTTCGGGCGGTAACAGGGGGAGGGGCTGCCCTCCTTGGCTGCGGCATCGATCATGTTAGGTGAGACTGGGATGACGAGGTCGGCGACCCTCTGTTTCCGAATGGCCTGACCGTTCAGATAGACCGTGCCCCCGCGTACCGAAATCATGTCGCCGGGCAGGCCGATCACCCGCTTGATATAATCAATCTTCTGGGTAGGCGGCGCCTTGAAAACCACCACATCGCCGCGCTGGGGCGTGGATGCTAGGATGCGGCCGGGGATCAGCGGCAAGTTGAAAGGCAGCGAGTAGTGCGAATAGCCATAGGGCCATTTGGCAACGAGCAGATAGTCGCCGATCAACAGGCGGGGCTGCATCGATTCAGACGGTATATTGAACGGAGAGACGATGAAGCTGCGCAGGACAAAGACGAACACCGCCAGCTTAGCGAGAAACCAAAGGAAGTCCCGCGTTTCGGATTTTGCGCTCATGCTATATTGTCTAGTCCTTCGATCCGCCTTGAAAACAGGCCGTTGCGGCTTTTGCTGCGTTGTAAACCCGCCGTCAAGCATAGCGGGCGATGCATTGGCCGTCACGCTTGGGAAAGAGACGGAAGAATCGACAGGTGCGGCGTCGTCGCTAACCACGGAAAAAAGAGGATTTACCCTTCATGTCCAGCTCTGCACTGGAGGCCATTGCGGCCCTCCCGCAGCCCGAATTGAAGTCCATCTTCACAGCGGACCCGAACCGGCTGAGTAAGTTCACGCTGACCCAGGGGCCTATCCGTTTCGACTGGTCCAAGACGCATCTGACCAGCGATCTGCTGGACGGCTTTCTGAAGCTGGCCGAGGAGAAGGACTTCGCCAAATGGCGTGACGCTTTTTTCGCGGGTGAGCCCATCAATAATAGCGAAGGTCGCGCCGCCGAGCATCCTGCCGAACGGGGCGAAGGCAATGCGGAAAGCGTGTCGCGGGCAAAGATGCTGCATGCCCGCATGCGCGCGCTGATCGACGCGATCGAGGGGGAGGCGCTAGGCCCGATCCGTCACATCCTGCACATCGGCATCGGCGGGTCGGCGCTGGGGCCGGACCTCATCATAGACGCGCTGGGCGGCGACGGCGCGCGCTATGACGTGGCGATCGTGTCCAATGTTGACGGGACCGCGATGGAGCGGGCGATCGCGCGCTTCGATCCGGAAGCGACACTGATCGCCATTGCGTCCAAAACCTTCACCACCACCGAAACCATGCTCAACGCCGCAAGCGCGATCAACTGGCTTGTCGAGGCCGGGGTGGATGATCCCTATGGCAATGTGATTGCGCTGACCGCCAATCCCGACAAGGCGATCGAGTGGGGCGTGGATGAAACGCGAATCCTGCCATTTTCCGAGACGGTGGGTGGGCGTTATTCGCTCTGGTCGTCCATCGGCTTCCCTGCTGCGCTGGCGCTTGGCTGGGACGCGTTTGAAAGCCTGCTGGAAGGCGCGGCGGCCATGGATCGGCATTTCCGGCTGTCCGATCCTGCTCATAACGCTCCCCTGATCGCGGCTTTTGTGGACCAATATTATGCGCGTGTCGTGGGGTGCCAGACGCGCGCGCTTTTCGCCTATGACGAGCGGCTGCGGCTGCTGCCATCCTATCTCCAGCAGCTGGAGATGGAGAGCAACGGCAAGAGCGTGACGCGCGATGGCCAGCCTGTCGATGGGCCGACAGCGCCGATTACATGGGGTGGCGTGGGCACGGACGCGCAGCATGCCGTGTTCCAGCTTCTGCATCAGGGGACTATCGTGGCGCCGGTCGAATTCGTCGCTTCGATCGAGCCTGGCCATGCTCTGGATCCGGCGCATCATCGGGCGCTGCTGGTAAACTGCTTCGCGCAAGGGGCGGCGTTGATGCGGGGGAAGGAGAATGCGGACGATCCCGCACGCGCCTATCCGGGCAATCGGCCGTCCACCACGATCCTGCTGGAGGATGTGACGCCCGATGCGCTGGGCGCGCTGATCGCCTTTTACGAGCATCGTACCTTTGCCAACGCCGTGCTGATGGGGATCAATCCCTTTGATCAATTCGGCGTGGAACTGGGCAAGGAAATGGCCAAGTCGATCGAGGCGGAAGGGGCAAAGGGCTTTGACCCCTCGACCATGGCACTGATCGAGCTGGCGCTGGGTGGCGCGTAAAACCCCAAGATGATTGTAACTCCGCTGGATAGCCGCCATATCCGGCCTCCATCCAGCGGAGAGCAGCATGACCGACTACGATTTCGACCTTTTCGTCATTGGTGCGGGATCGGGAGGGGTTCGTGCGTCGCGCGTGGCAGCGGCGCATGGCGCGAAGGTCGCCGTCGCCGAGGAATATCGGGTCGGCGGCACCTGCGTGATCCGGGGCTGCGTGCCCAAGAAGCTCCTGATCTACGGCGCCCATTTCGCCGAGGATCTGAAGGATGCGCGACGCTTCGGCTGGCATGTCCCCGACTGCGATTTCGATTGGAAAGTCCTGCGCGACAATGTGCTGGCCGATGTCGATCGGTTGGAAGGGCTCTACAGGAACACGCTGGAGAGCCATAAGGTCGAGTTGATCGCGGAACGCGCCACGATCACCGGGCCGCATTCGGTGAAGCTCTCAAGCGGCCGTGAAATCAGCGCCAGATATATCCTGGTCGCGACGGGGGCCTGGCCCGCTATCCCGGAGATGGAAGGAGCGGAACATGGCATCACGTCCAACGAAGCCTTTCATCTGGAGGATGCGCCCAAGCGGATGGTGATTGTCGGCGGCGGCTATATCGCCAATGAATTTGCGGGCATATTCCATCAGCTTGGCAGTCATGTGACCATCGTCAACCGATCATCGACGCTGCTGCGCGGCTATGATGAGCAGATCCGCGATCGGCTGCTCCAGATATCCACGATGAAGGGCATCCAGTTCCGCTTCAATGCGGAGATGGATCGGATCGAGAAGAATGACGATGGCACGCTTTGCATGCATTTCAGCAATGGCGACCCCATCCCCTGCGACACGGTGATGTTTGCGACGGGACGCCAGCCGCACGTCGAGGGCTTGGGCCTTGAAAATGCAGGCGTGGAGCTGGACGACAAGGGTGCGATCAGGGTCGATGAATATAGCCGCACGAGTTGCGAGAGCATCTATGCGGTCGGCGACGTTACGAACCGGCTGCAATTAACGCCGGTCGCCATCCGGGAAGGTCATGCTTTCGCCGACACGGTGTTTGGCGACAATCCCAGGACCGTGGATTATGACTGCGTCCCGTCCGCCGTATTCAGTCATCCGCCCCTGGCTGGCGTAGGATTGACCGAAGCCCAGGCGAAGAACAAGCTGGGGACGGTGAAGGTCTATACTTCAGACTTCCGCCCCATGAAGAACGTTCTTGCGGGCCGGGACGAACGCGCGCTGTACAAGATGGTGGTGGATGCGACCACAAACCGCGTGGTCGGGTTGCACATGATCGGGCCGGATGCGCCGGAGATTCTACAGGCTGCGGCGGTGGCGGTGAAAGCGGGACTGACCAAGCAGCAGTTTGACGACACCGTGGCCCTTCACCCGAGCATGGCCGAAGAACTGGTCCTGCTGAAATAGGTCAGCGGGCCGCCGCGAAGGTCACGACCAGCGCGTCGCGCCACGCGGCTTGCCGTGGATCGATCGGACGGATTTCGGTGACGCCGTGCAGGATGCGGCGGTCGTCTATCAACACCGTATCCCCCGGCCGGGCGAGGGTGAACTCTCCCAGCGCCGTACCATCGGGCGCGCCGATGCGGGTCACGCCTTCGTCCACATTGCGCCGCTCGATCAGCATCACCAGGACCCAGTCCACTCCGTCGCGGTGGAGTCCCTCAGGCGTCGGGCGGCCGATATGGTCCTCGCGCGTTTCGATGCGGAACTGGTGCATTTCGACGTGCCACTCCCGTGCGCTATCGGCTCCGAAGTTTGCCGAGCAAAAAGCAAAGATCGCCTGCGTGACAGGATTGTCGATCGTCTCCTGATGGACAGGGTCGAACCAGCGCTGCACGTCTCCGTTAAGGGGGTTATAGTCGCGGCTCTGAAAATGTGGCTGGTGCGGCTTGCGCGTAAAATGTGCCTGCTCACAGCGAAATGCGGCATGCCGCCGCCGACGATAACGTCCCCCGTCTGCCATGTAGAGATCGGGACCAAGGTCATTCCAGCTATCGGCGAATTGCGCCCAGCATCCTGCATCGGCTTTCAGCATCGCCAGCATATGAGGTCCGGCGATGCGGGCAAAGCCATCGCGCATTAGGTCTGCCTGCAATTCGGCGCCGTGAAAAAGGCCGTGGTCCATAAGTCCGATCTTAAGCAGCCGGAGAAGCCCGCAAAGGGCCAGTTTTCGCAAGCTGGGTGCTGGCGTAGCGGATCAGCCGATCCAGTAAGGCACAATCTGGCGGTTGTCCGGATCGACCCGGATCGGCCGGTCGGCGGGCGGGAAGGCGCGCTGGTCGCAGCTTTGGCGCGGGCAGAGGCGGCAGGTTATGCCGATCGGCGTTGCTGCCCCCTCCATCTCCAACTGTAGCCCGTCGGCATAGACGAAGTTCGCCGCATGGGCGACTTCGCATCCCAAAACAACGGCGTAGCGGCGCGGGGTGCGCGAATAGCTGCCCGAAGGCTTTACCAAACCCTTGGCCATGGACACATAACGCACGCTGTCCGGCGTTTCGCCGAGCTGGACATTGATGCGGTCGGGTATCGCGACGGCTTCATGTACGTTCCACAAGGGGCAGGCGCCACCGAAACGGGCGAATTGCAGGCGGGTGGCGCTGTGCCGCTTGGTGATGTTACCCGCCATGTCGACGCGGCAGAAGAAGAAGGGGATGCCGCGCAGCCCCGGTCGCTGAAGGGTTGAGAGGCGATGGCAGGCCTGTTCAAAACTGACGCCGAAGCGACGGCTGAGGCGATCTATGTCATGGCGGACTTCCCGCGCGGCTTGCCGGAATTGGGCATAGGGCATCAGCAGGGCGCCCGCCGCATAATTGCCCAACCCTATGGCGAGGAGGCGGTCGGCGCCTTCCACCGGCAAGGCGGCCCGGTTCACGACGTCGGCAATCACGGCCTGCCCCTCCAGCATCATTAGCTGATGGGACAGCATGAACTTGCGGCTTTCCGTTGGGAGAGCCGCGTTCACGAACAGGCGGCGATCGTTCGATGAGTAGGCACGCAGGGCGGAATCGGGCGTGTCGGCGATCAGCGTTTCAATGCCGTGGCGGCGGGCGAGAGCCTCCACCAGCATGCCTTCGTCCAGAACTTGCCCGGCCGTGAAGCTGGAGGCCATGTCTTCCGCCAGGCAATCGAGCGCGTGGACATAATTGCCCGCCTCATGAAACCAGTCGCGCGCCGCTTCCCAAGGCAGGCGGGCCTGCACCTCATGATCGTTGGCAATCGCCTCCTCGATCATGTTGATGCGCTCATTCGCGCGCATATGGGCGTTGTAGAGGTCGATGTAGCGGGCTGCGAACTCCGGGAATTGGAGGTGCAGCTTCTCGATCCTTTCCGGCTCCATCAAAGGGCCGGGAAGCTCGGGATGGGCCAGCGCATAGGTGAAGGCGCCGAGCAACTGCTCTTCCTCGCGGCTGTCGAAGCTGGCCCAATCAGTGGGGAAGGCGCTGGCAACGGCAGCCTTTACCTTGGCGGTCAGGGGGCGGTCGTCATTTTCCAGCTGGCTGAGATAAGAGACGGAAATCCCCAGCGCCTGCGCCATGGTCGCCTGGTCCATGCGGTGGTCCAGCCGCAGCTGTCGCAGCCGTGGACCTGCGAAAATACGATTGCCTCTTGCCATGCCTGGCTCATAATTTGCGAAATGGTGATTTGCAAATTGGCAAATTTGCATTTGCGAAAAAGGTGAAAGCAGGGAAAGGGGGCAATATAGCCGACCGTGCCGTCACCGGAGAGATATTCTATATGTCGAAGCTCGCCATCATCGAACAGCTGGAAGCCAAGCGCGAGGCCGCGCGTCTGGGCGGTGGCCAGCGCCGTATCGACGCGCAGCATGCCAAGGGCAAGCTGACCGCGCGGGAGCGTCTGGAAGTCCTGCTGGACGAAGACAGCTTTGAAGAAGTCGACATGTATGTCGAACATAACTGCGTCGACTTCGGTATGGACGAGCAGCATATTCCGGGCGATGGCGTCGTCACCGGATCGGGCACGATCAACGGCCGCTTGGTCTTCGTCTTCAGTCAGGACTTCACCGTTTATGGCGGCGCGGTGTCCGAACGGCACGCGATGAAGATCTGCAAGATCATGGATATGGCGCTGAAGGTCGGCGCGCCCGTGATCGGCCTTAACGACTCCGGCGGCGCACGCATTCAGGAAGGCGTGGCTTCGCTCGCGGGCTATGCCGAAATCTTCCAGCGCAATGTGCTGGCATCCGGCGTGGTGCCGCAGATCAGCGTGATCATGGGGCCGTGCGCGGGCGGCGCCGTCTATTCGCCTGCTATGACCGACTTCATCTTCATGGTGAAGGATTCGAGCTTCATGTTCGTCACCGGCCCTGACGTGGTGAAGACCGTCACCAACGAGATCGTCACGCAGGAAGAGCTGGGCGGCGCGGTGACCCACACGACCAAGTCGGGCGTGGCGGACGTGGCTTTCGAGAATGATATCGAGGCGCTGCTGGCGACTCGCGATTTCGTGGACTTCCTGCCCGCATCGAACCGGGAGCCGGTGCCCGAGCGGCCGAGCGCTGATGCGTGGGACCGCATGGAGGAGAGCCTGGACACGCTCGTCCCGGCCAATGCGAACCAGCCCTATGATATGCATGAGCTGATCCGCAAGGTCGTGGACGAAGGCGACTTTTTCGAGGTTCAGCCTGCCCATGCGGGCAACATTCTCTGCGGTTTCGGACGGATCGAAGGCAAGACGGTTGGGATCATCGCGAACCAGCCGATGGTTCTGGCGGGCGTGCTGGACATCAACTCATCGAAGAAGGCGGGGCGTTTTGTCCGCTTCTGTGACGCGTTCGAAATCCCGATCGTGACCTTCGTCGATGTGCCGGGCTTCCTGCCGGGCACCGCGCAGGAGCATTCGGGCATCATCAAGCATGGCGCAAAGCTGCTGTTCGCCTATGCCGAGGCAACCGTGCCCAAGATCACCGTCATCACGCGCAAGGCCTATGGCGGCGCTTATGACGTTATGTCGTCCAAGCATCTGCGCGGTGACCTCAACTATGCGTGGCCGACTGCGGAAATCGCGGTGATGGGTGCGAAGGGGGCGGTCGAGATCATTTTCCGCGGCAAGACGCCGGAAGAAATCGCGGAAAAGACAAAGGAATATGAAGACCGCTTCGCCAATCCGTTCGTGGCGGCGGGCAAGGGCTTCATCGACGAGGTGATCCAACCGCATTCGACCCGCAAGCGGATCGCGCTGGGCCTGCGCAAGCTGCGCAACAAGAGCCTAGAGAATCCGTGGAAGAAGCACGACAATATTCCGCTTTGATTAGATAAGCGTCATGCCAGCGGAAGCTGGCATCTCGTGCCTCACGAGACCCCAGCTTTCGCTGGGGTGACGAAGTAGGGAAGATGTGATGAAACTCGGTCGCTTGAACCATATCGGCGTGGCGACGCCTTCGTTGGAAGTCTCGCTCGCTTACTATCGCGATGTGATGGGCGCGACGCTGACGCATGAGCCGTTCGACCTGCCCGCGCAGGGGGTGAAGGTATGCTTTGTGGATACGCCGGGGGAGAACGGCACTGAAGGCACCCAGATCGAACTGATCGAACCTTTGGGTGAGAACAGCCCGATCCACGGTTTCATCGCCAAGAACCCGGCGGGTGGGCAGCACCATATGTGTTATGAGGTGCCCGACATTCATGAAGCCAAAGCGTGGTTCGAAGGGCTGGGCAAGAAGGTGCTGGGCGAACCGCGCATCGGGGCGCATGGGACGCTGATCTTCTTCGTTCACCCCAAGGATATGAACGGGGTGCTGACCGAGATCATGGAGACGCCGAAAGAGGCGCATTGAATTCACCCCTCCCGCAAGCGGGAGGGGCAGCGAGACTTGGGTCTGCGCAGCAGGCCCTAGTCGCAGCGGGGTGGGCGAGACAGCCCGCTCCAACTTCGGCTAGGCGGCAAGCCGCCAAGCCTGCGTATCCTCTCCCGCCTGCGGGAGAGGAATAAGGGTAGGGACAAATGACCGACAAGCCGACGCTGGATCAGTGGGCGACCGCCGCCGCCAAGGAAGTGAAGGGCAAAGATTTGAACTGGGAGACCCCGGAAGGGATCACCGTCAAACCGCTCTACACTGCCGAGGACGTGACCGTCGATCCGGGCCTGCCGGGCTTTGCGCCCTTCACCCGTGGTGTTCGCGCATCCATGTATGCGGGGCGCCCCTGGACCGTCCGGCAATATGCGGGTTTTTCGACCGCCGAGGAATCCAACGCCTTCTATCGCCGCAACCTAGCCGCAGGGCAGAAGGGCCTCAGCGTCGCCTTCGATCTCGCCACCCATCGCGGTTATGACAGCGACCATCCGCGCGTCGTCGGCGACGTCGGCAAGGCGGGCGTGGCGATCGATAGCGTCGAGGACATGAAGATCCTTTTCGACGGCATTCCGCTTGACAAGATGTCCGTATCGATGACGATGAACGGCGCGGTGATCCCGATCCTCGCCTTCTTCATCGTCGCCGGTGAAGAGCAGGGCGTCGAGCGCAAGCTGCTCGACGGAACCATTCAGAACGACATTCTGAAGGAGTTCATGGTCCGCAACACCTATATCTACCCGCCCGAACCTTCGATGAGGATTATCTCCGACATTTTCGGCTATACCAGCCGCGAGATGCCCAAGTTCAACAGCATCTCCATCTCCGGCTATCATATGCAGGAAGCCGGGGCGACGCAGGTGCAGGAACTGGCCTTCACCATCGCGGACGGCGCGGAATATGTGCGCTACGGCGTGGCCTCGGGCCTCGACATCGACAAGTTCGCGGGGCGTCTGAGCTTCTTCTTCGCCATCGGCATGAACTTCTTCATGGAGATCGCCAAGCTGCGCGCAGCCCGTGTGCTGTGGCATCGTGTCATGACGAAGCTGGGCGCGCAGGACGAGCGTTCGAAGATGCTGCGCACCCATTGCCAGACATCGGGCGTCTCGCTGACCGAGCAGGACCCCTATAACAACGTCATGCGCACCACCATCGAAGCGATGGCGGCGATGCTGGGCGGCACGCAGTCGCTGCACACCAACGCGCTGGACGAGGCGATTGCACTGCCGACCGACTTTTCGGCCCGCATTGCGCGCAACACGCAGATCGTCATCCAGGAAGAGACCGGCATGTGCAATGTCGTCGATCCGCTGGGTGGCAGCTATTATGTCGAGGCGCTGACCCAGCAACTGGTCGATGCGGCGCAGGAAATCATCGACCGTGTGGAATCCGAAGGCGGCATGGCGAAGGCCGTTGCGGCAGGCTGGCCCAAGGCAATGATCGAGACGGCGGCGGCTGCCCGTCAGGCGCGGGTCGACCGGGGCGAGGATGTCATCGTCGGCGTCAACAAATATCGTTTGGCGAACGAGGACCTGCTCGAAACGCTGGAGGTCGACAACAGCAAGGTCCGCGAAGCGCAGATCACTCGCATCAACCGGGTCAAGGCGGAGCGGGATGAGGCGAAGTGCCAGGCCGCGCTGAAATCGCTGCGTCAGGCGGCTGCGGGTCCGCAGTCGATCGAGAATAACTTGCTTGCCCATGCGGTAGAAGCCGCGCGTGCGCGTGCGACGCTGGGCGAGATTTCGTCCGCCATGGAGGACAGCTTCGATCGTTACGGCACCGTGCCGACGCCGGTGAAGGGCGTCTATGGCAAGCCCTATGCGCAGGACAGCCGCTGGAAACAGGTTCTTGACGGCGTGCAGGCCGTCGAGCGGCGCCTCGGTCGCAAACCGAAACTCCTCATCGCCAAGATGGGACAGGACGGCCACGACCGGGGCGCTAACGTGATCGCGTCCGCTTTTGGGGACATGGGCTTTGACATCGTGTCCGGCCCGCTGTTCCAGACGCCGGAGGAAACAGTGGTGCTGGCGCTGGATAGCGGCGTAGATGTGGTGGGCGCTTCGTCGCTGGCTGCGGGGCACAAGACGCTGATCCCTGAGCTCATCAGGCAGCTGCGCGAAAAGGGCCGCAACGACATCAAGGTGATCGCGGGCGGCGTCATCCCGCCGCAGGACTATGACTATCTCCGTGACGCGGGCGTGCAGGGCATTTATGGACCGGGCTCCAATGTCGTGGAATGCGCCGCCGATGTGCTGCGCCTCCTTGGCCATAACATGCCCCCCGCCGGGCTGGAGGAAGCCGCTTGACCCACACTGCTGCCCGTACCGACTGGACCCGCGACGAAATCGCCGCGCTGTTCGACCTGCCTTTCAACGATTTGATGTTTGAGGCGCAGTCGATCCATCGCGCCAATTTCCCGCGCAATGAGGTGCAGCTCTCGACGCTGCTGTCGATCAAGACTGGCGGTTGCCCGGAAGATTGCGGCTATTGCAGCCAGTCGACCGAAGCGGAAAGCGGCTTGAAAGCTACCAAGCTGATGGACGTGCAGGCGGTGCTACAGTCGGCGGCGCAGGCGAAGGATCATGGTTCGGGCCGTTTCTGCATGGGCGCGGCGTGGCGCAATCCCAAGGAACGGGACATGCCCAAGCTCATCGAAATGGTGAAGGGCGTGCGCCAGATGGGCATGGAAACCTGCATGACGCTGGGGATGTTGTCGTCGGATCAGGCGAAGCAGCTCGCGGATGCGGGGCTGGATTATTACAACCATAATATCGACACCTCGCCGGAAAATTACGCCAACGTCATCACCACCCGGACCTTTGAGGACCGGATCGAGACGCTGGAAAATGTGCGTTCGGCGGGCATCAATGTTTGTTGCGGCGGTATTGTTGGGATGGGCGAGACGAGGGCGGATCGGATCGGCTTTCTCCATGCGCTTGGCGCCATGCCGCACCCCGAAAGCGTGCCGATCAACGCGCTGGTGCCGGTTGCCGGGACCGTGCTGGGCGACATGCTCAAGGACACGCCGCTCGCCAAGATCGATGAGGTCGAGTTCGTTCGCACGGTCGCCGTGGCGCGGATCGTGATGCCGCAGTCGATGGTGCGGCTCTCGGCGGGCCGCGAGAGCATGAGCGAGGCCTGTCAGGCGCTTTGCTTCATGGCGGGCGCGAACAGCATCTTCACCGGCGACAAGCTGCTCACCGCAGCCAATGCCGGGGATGACAAGGATAGCGCGTTGCTTGGGAAGCTCGGGCTGACGCCGATGATGGCGCAGCCGCACGGGCATCTGGAAGCGGCTGAGTAACCGACACACCCACCTGCTCGTCACCCCGGACTTGATCCGGGGTCCCGCTTCTTCTCTGCGTGGAGAGAAGGCAGCGGGATGCCGGATCAAGTCCGGCATGACGGAAGAGGTGAGCTTTGAATTAGCTCGGCCCGCACGGCCGAAAATAGGACTGGGGCAAGGATAGATAATGGCAATCACCAAGATCCTGATCGCGAACCGTGGCGAAATTGCGTGCCGCGTCATCCGCACAGCTCGGAAGATGGGCATCAAGACCGTGGCGGTCTATTCAGACGCCGACGCCCGCGCGCCGCACGTGCTGCTGGCCGATGAAGCGGTGCATATCGGCCCGTCGCCTGCCGCCCAGTCCTATCTGATCGCCGAGAAGATCATTCAGGCCTGCAAGGATACCGGCGCTGATGCAGTCCATCCGGGCTATGGCTTCCTGTCGGAGCGCGAGAGCTTTCGCAAGGCGCTGGACGCCGAGGGCATCATCTTCGTAGGCCCGCCCGCCAATGCCATTGCCGCGATGGGCGACAAGATCGAATCCAAGAAGCTCGCCATGGAAGCGGGCGTCAATGTCGTCCCCGGCTATGTCGGCGTGATCGAGGACACCGAACATGCCGTGAAGATCTCAAACGAGATCGGCTATCCGGTGATGATGAAGGCGTCGGCCGGCGGCGGCGGCAAGGGCATGCGCCTTGCTTATTCGGAACAGGATGTCCGCGAAGGCTTCGAGGCGACCAAGCGCGAGGGGCTGAACAGCTTCGGCGATGACCGCGTTTTCATCGAGAAGTTTATCGAAAGCCCGCGCCATATCGAAATTCAGATATTGGGCGACCAGCACGGCAACATCGTTTACCTCAACGAGCGTGAATGCTCGATCCAGCGCCGCCATCAGAAGGTGGTCGAGGAAGCGCCGTCGCCCTTCGTTTCGCCCGAAATGCGCAAGAAGATGGGCGAGCAATGCGTCGCCTTGGCACGCGCGGTGGGTTATTTCAGCGCGGGCACGGTCGAACTGATCGTGTCGGGCGCGGACAAGACCGGCGACGGCTTCTACTTCCTGGAAATGAACACCCGTTTGCAGGTCGAGCATCCGGTGACCGAAGAGATCACCGGCCTCGACCTGGTCGAGCAGATGATCCGCGTCGCCAATGGCGAGGAGCTCAGCTTCCGTCAGGAAGACGTGAAGATCAACGGCTGGTCGATCGAGAACCGCGTCTATGCCGAAGATCCCTATCGTGGCTTCCTGCCCTCAACGGGCCGCCTGATCCGCTACAATCCGCCCGAAACCGGCGATGGCGTGCGGGTTGATGACGGCGTGGTCGAAGGCGGCGAAGTGTCGATGTTCTACGACCCGATGATTGCCAAGCTGATCACCTGGGCGCCGACCCGTCTGGAAGCGATCGACAAGCAGATCGCGGCGCTCGATCAGTTTGAGATTGAGGGGCCGGGTCACAATATCGATTTCGTCTCGGCGCTGATGCAGCATGAGCGTTTCCGCTCGGGCAACATCACCACCGGCTTCATCGCGGAGGAATATCCGGATGGCTTCACCGGCGCGCCCGCTTCCGAAACGCTGCTGAAGAAGCTTTCGGCGATTGGCGCGTTCGCAGCGATGGCGCAGGCCGATCGTGCCCGCCGCATCGATGGACAGCTTGGCAAGAAGTTGCGCGCTCCCACCAGCTGGCAGGTGAAGATCGGCGAGGCGGTCCATGACGTGGTCATCAACGGGGATGACGTCACCGTGGATGGCGAAGCGATTGACCTTGCGCTGGAATATACGCCGGGTGATCGTCTAATCGAGGCGGAGTTTGGCGAGGAATTGCTGGCGGTGAAGATCGCGCCGGTTCGCTCCGGCTTCGTGCTGACGGCTCATGGCGCAAGCCACAAGCTGCGCATTTTGCCCGCCCATGCAGCGGTCCATGCCAAGCACATGATCGAAAAGATCCCGCCCGATCTGTCCCGCTTCCTGATCTGTCCGATGCCGGGCCTGCTCGTCGCATTGCACGTCAAGGAAGGCGACAAGGTCGAGGCCGGTCAGCCGCTCGCCGTGATCGAGGCGATGAAGATGGAAAATATCCTGCGCGCTGCCAAGGCGGGCGTGGTGAAGAGCGTCTCGGCCGCGCAAGGCGAAAGCCTGCCCGTGGACGCGATCATTCTGGAACTGGAATAGGAATTGGAGTTGGGCGCGGTGGGGATTGTCTCCTTTCCGCGCCCAGATCTTGTTGATGCCCAAACCCCGCGCTGCGTAAGCCGATAGGGGCTGCATCAGGCTCGGTCTTTCAGGGGCCGACGGGCTGTCCGCGATTGCATGACGGGTCCAGCTTTCAAAGGCTGTCACGTCGGCAGTGCCGCTGACCCCGGAGCAAGAAGCCGCGCCCTGGAAAACCTCGACGCCTGTACAGGATGCCGCTATCGCAACGGCGATGACCGCATTTACCGCTCCGCTGCGCCTTCGCCTTGATGGCGGCGCACTTGTGAATAACTGGCGCTGGTTGCAACGGCATAGCGGCGGCGCCGCATGTGGCGCCGCGATCAAGGCGAATGGATACGGCACCGGCGCGGTCGAGGTGATGCGCCGACTGCTTGTCGCGGGTTGTCGAGACTTTTTCGTATCAAACTGGGCTGAAGCGGCGTTGCTGGAGCCGATGCTGCAGGATGGGATCAACCTGTCCGTATTCCACGGCGTGCGCTCCGAGGATATGCAGACGGCGATTGCGTCGCGTGCGCGGCCCGTTCTCTGCACGGCGGATCAGATCGCGCGGTGGAAGGCGGCGGGCCGAGGCGCCTGCGACGTCATGGTCGATACGGGCATGAACCGGCTCGGACTGGATTGGCGGAGTGACGTCGCCGCCGCTCTGGACGGGTTGACGGTCGACACGCTGCTCAGTCACCTGGCGTCGGCCGATGAGGATAGCGGGCTCAGCAAACTGCAACTTGATCGGTTCGGCGCCCTAACAGGTAAAGCTACCGCGCGCCGTTACAGCTTGGCGAACAGCGCGGGCATTTGCTTAGGCCAAGCCTATGCATTTGACCTGACGCGGCCGGGGCTGGCGCTTTATGGGGGTATTCCCAGAACCGAAGCGGCCGGAAACATCGCGCAGGTCGTCTTTCCGCAGGCGCAGGTGCTGCAAAGGCGCCACGTGCCCGCAGGCGATGGGATAGGCTATAACGCGGTCCATATCGCCGAGCGCGACATGGAAATAGCCGTGTTGAACATCGGTTATGCGGACGGCTATTTGCGCTGCTTTTCCGGCCGAGGGATGGTTGGCGCGGGTGACGTTCAACTGCCGGTCGTGGGACGGGTTTCGATGGACCTCGTCGCGGTGGATGTCTCTGCGATGCCGTCAGTGTGGGAAGGGGACTGGCTCGACATCGCCTACGACTTGCCAGCGACCGCTACGCTATCCGGCCTGTCGCAATATGAATTGCTGACCGGCCTCGGTCCCCGTTACGATCGACTCTGGGAATAAGGACGTGGGATAGGCCGCCGAACTCGATCCGGCGGCCCCATTTACCAACTATCTTTCGATGCACATGGCGACGCCCATGCCACCACCGATGCAGAGGGTTGCAAGGCCCTTCTTCGCATCACGCTTCTGCATTTCATAAAGCAGCGTGGTCAGAACGCGCGCGCCCGATGCTCCAATCGGATGGCCGATAGCGATCGCGCCGCCGTTAACATTGACCTTTTCCGGGTCCCATCCCAATTCCTGACCAACCGCCAGCGCCTGGGCCGCGAAAGCCTCATTCGCTTCGATGAGGTCGAGGTCAGCCAGCGACCAACCCGCCTTGGCAAGCGCGTTGCGCGAAGCGGGGGCAGGGCCGATGCCCATGATGGCAGGATCAACCCCACAGGTGGCAAAGCCTGCGATGCGGCCAAGAATGGCAGCGCCCCGCTGGGCCGCATCGGCTGCGGTCATCAGGACCAGTGCAGCAGCGCCGTCATTGATGCCACTGGCATTACCTGCGGTTACGCTGCCGTCCTTCTTGAACGCCGGGCGCAGGCCCTGCATCGCTTCCAGCGTAGCGCCAGCGCGAATATATTCGTCGGCATCAACGATGGTATCACCCTTGCGACCCTTTACGGTCACCGGGACGATCTCGTCCCTGAACCGGCCCGAAGCCCGCGCGGCTTCCGCCTTGTTCTGGCTTGCCACGGCGAACTCATCCTGCGCTTCGCGGCTGATCTGATAGCGTTCCGCCAGATTTTCGGCGGTGACGCCCATGTGGTAGTTGTTGAACGCATCGGTCAGGCCATCATGCGTCATCGTGTCGATGAATGAGACCGGACCCATCTTCGCCCCGCCACGCAGATATTGCGCATGGGGCGCGAGCGACATGCTTTCCTGCCCGCCTGCGATCATGATGCGCGCATCGCCCGCCTTGATCGCCTGCGCCGCGAGCGCGACCGCGCGAAGGCCCGATCCGCACAGCTGGTTAATGCCGATGGCGGTGCGTTCCACAGGTATTCCGGCGTTAACGGCGGCCTGACGCGCGGGGTTCTGCCCCTGCGCCGCACTCAGGACTTGGCCCAATATGACCTCGTCGACTTCCTCAGCGGCTACCCCGGCCTGATTGAGCGCCGCGATGATGGCGGTGCGTCCCAACTCATGCGCAGGCGTGGACCCGAATGCGCCCATGAAACTGCCGACGGCGGTACGCTTTGCAGCGGTGATGACGATGTCTGACAAAGTCCTGTCCTCAATGAAGGGTTTCAGTTCGCAGTTGCAATATCATCAACCTCCATGGGTTGAAAGCCATAGAGACAGCGGGTCCCAGAGCAGGTGACGGGCGTTGCTTCCGACGATCATCCCGACATGGCCGAGTTGCAGTGTAAAACCATCGGCCAGTTCCGGCGCAGCGCTGGCCGGGACGATCCGGTCGGTGGCGGATCGGACGGAGAATGTCGGGCAGCGAAGGCTTTCAGGATCGACCGTCTTGCCATCGACTCGCCATTGCCGGTGGCCAGTGATATTTCGTCCGTAGAAGTTCTCGAACAGCTCTTGGCCTGCTGCGAAGGTTAGGGGTGATCCGCCGTTCGCCCAATCCTCCACGGCCAGGAAAGCGCGCTCCGCTTCAGAGCCTAGCTCCATTCCCGCGAATGCCGCATATTTCCGGATGGTGCGGGCCGGGTCCATTGCCCAGAAGCCCGATTGCAACACTTCCATCGGCACATAACCGAGCTGCTCACTGGTGGCTTTCGCGCCGCGCCAGAGCGACGCGATAAGGTTGCGGTCGGCATCGGGAAAGCCATCAAATTGCCACGGCGCCGCGATGGTGGCGACGGCCTTCACCTCGGCAACCGCCGCCGCGCCCAGCGCAAGGCTGCCCCCCAGGCAATAGCCCACGAGAATGGGCGGGTGGGGGAGCGCTTCCAGCAAAGTAAGAAGGCGCCTCGTCACATGATGCTCAAGGTCAAGGTGCGCGTCCTCGACACGGGGGCTGCCCCAATCGACCAGATAAGCGTCATGTCCTGCTGCGGCCATGTGGCGCAGCATGGATCGCCCTTCCGACAGGTCAAGAACCTGTGGCGGGTTGATTAGCGAAGGGATGAAGACGACGGGCGCACGGCCGTTTTCCGTGCGGTATCGCAGCAATCTGGCACTTCCGGCCGCAGCAAAGACGGTGGGCGCCGGTGGCGGAGACGGCCGGGTGGCGTCCTGATATTTACGCAGACCTTGGAAAGCTGCCCGTCGCAGATCAGGGTCATGTTCCGTTTCCCGCCATAAAATGTCGAGAAAGAGGGGCAACGGCCTAGGGCCATGTTGCGGTGCGGCAACACCTTGTGCTAATGCGGAATGTACAGGTGTGGGAGAGGAATCCATGGCCAAAACCAAGACCGCCAATGAATCAGAGCCGGTCATTATCAAGAAATATGCGAACAGGCGTCTCTATAACACGGAAACGTCCAGTTACATCACTCTTGATCTGCTGTCGCAAATGACTCGTGAGGGGCGCGAGTTCGTGGTGGTGGATGCCAAGACCGGGGAGGACATAACACATAATGTCCTCACGCAAATCATCATGGAGGAAGAGCAGCGGGGCAAGAACATGTTGCCCGTCAACTTCCTGCGGCAGCTGATCGCCATGTATGGCGATTCCATGCAGTCGATGGTGCCGCAATATCTGGAAGAGTCGATGAATGCCTTCCGCAAGAACCAGATGCAGTTCCAGGAAGCGATGAAGGGTGCCTTTGGCGGTGGCCCGCTGGCGGAGATCGCCAAGCGCAACATGCAGATGTTAGAAGCCGCGGCGAATGCCTTCGGCAACGTGCCGGGAATGCCTACCATGCCGGGAATGCCGGGCGCATCGGCGCCTGCGCAGCCTGCCTCCGAAAGCAGCAAGGACGACGAGATCGCGAATTTGAAGGCGCAGCTTTCCGCCCTCAATGCCAAGATCGACAAGCTGGGCTGAGCCCGCGCGTTCGGGGTCGACGGGACGGCGCGCTTCGCCTATGGCGCGCCATCCTTTAAGTCGAAGAACAAGGCCGGACCCGTGAAGCACGCCCTTTCCGTTACCCGCGAACAGGATTTCGCCGCCTGGTATCAGGCCGTCGTCAGCGAAGCCGACATGGCCGAGGAAAGCGGCGTTCGTGGTTGTATGGTCATCCGGCCATGGGGCTACGGCATCTGGGAACGGATGCAGAAGTTACTGGACGATCGGATCAAGGCGACCGGCCACGAAAATTGCTATTTCCCGCTCTTCATCCCGCTTTCCTACTTCGAAAAGGAAGCGGAGCATGTGGACGGCTTTGCCAAGGAAATGGCGGTCGTCACGCACCATCGTCTGATCCAGAAGGACGGCAAGCTGGTGCCCGATCCGGAGGCAAAGCTGGAGGAACCGCTGGTGGTTCGCCCGACTTCCGAAACGGTGATCGGCGCGGCTTTTTCCCGCTGGGTGCAGAGCTGGCGCGACCTGCCGGTGTTGATCAACCAATGGGCCAATGTCGTCCGCTGGGAAATGCGCACGCGCATGTTCCTGCGCACCGCCGAGTTCCTCTGGCAGGAAGGGCATACGGCGCACGCCACCGTCGATGAGGCGATGGAAGAGACGATGAAGATGCTGGAAGTCTATCGCAGCTTCGCCGAAGAATGCGTCGCGCTGCCGGTGGTCGCTGGCGAGAAGCCGGAGAATGAACGGTTCCCCGGTGCTGTCGCGACCTATTCCATCGAAGCGATGATGCAGGACGGCAAGGCGCTTCAGGCGGGCACGTCGCATTTCCTCGGCACGACTTTTTCGCGGGCGCAGAACATCAAGTTCCAGAATGCCGAAGGGCAACAGGAGCTGGCGCAGACGACCAGTTGGGGCATGTCGACGCGCATGATCGGCGGGCTGATCATGGTGCATGGCGACGATGACGGCCTGCGCGTGCCGCCTCGCCTTGCGCCCTATCAGATCGTGGTCGTGCCGATGCTGCGCGATAATGACGAGGATGGCGCGATCCTGGATTATTGCGCCGATCTGGTCGCCGAGTTGAACAAGCAGGACGTATTCCGTGAGCCCGTCCGCGCGCTTCTGGACAAGCGACCCGCCAAAGCAGCGAACAAGCGCTGGGGCTGGGTGAAGAAGGGCGCGCCGATCGTGATCGAGGTGGGCGGCCGCGACGTTGCGGGCGGGAACGTATCGGTTCTGCGCCGCGATCGCCTCTATCGTGAGGACGGGAAGCTCGACAGCCAGATCGTCGCAAAGGGCGATTTTCTGGCCGCTGCGTCCGGCATGCTGGAGGAGATTCAGCAGGCTCTGTTCGCCGATGCGCAGGCCCGGCTGCATGGGAACATCGACAAGTCGATCACGTCGCTGGATGCGCTGAAAGCCTATTTCGCTGCGAGCAAGAAGCAGGGCTGGGCGTTGGTACAATGGTCAAAGCCCACGGGTCCGGCGCTCGACAAGGTGATCGAGTGGCTGAAGGGCGAGAAGCTGACGCTGCGCAACGTGCCACTGGATGCAGATGCTGCTGACGGTGCGTGTATCTTCACCGGCGAGAAGGCGGTGGAGCGGGTGCTGGTCGGACGCAGCTACTAATCAATCTCCCCTCCCGCAGACGGGAGGGGAACAAGGGGTGGGGCCTCCGAAGGAGGCTCGCTACGCTCGCGCCCACCCCCGGCCCTTCAAACGAGTCACGTGCCTCGTTTGAACGCCTTCTGGAGGGGAGTAGTTACAGCACATATTTGCTGAGGTCGGTGTTCCGCGCCACCTCACTAAGCTGCTTCTCGACATAGGCTGCATCGACCACCAGCGTCTCGCCCTGACGATCCTCCGCCTCAAAGCTCACATCCTCCAGCAACTTTTCCATGACCGTCTGGAGGCGACGGGCGCCGATATTCTCGATTTCGCCATTCACCTCGGCGGCGATCTTCGCGACCGCGCGAATGCCGTCGGGCGTGAGGTCGATCGTGACGCCTTCGGTCGCCAACAATGCGCGATATTGCGCAACCAGGCTCGCCTTGGTGTCGGACAGGATCGAAACGAAATCGTCCTCTGTTAGCGCCTTCAGTTCGACACGGATGGGCAGGCGGCCCTGAAGCTCCGGCAGCAGGTCACTGGGCTTCGCCACATGGAAAGCACCCGATGCAATGAACAGGATGTGATCCGTTTTCAGCGGGCCATATTTGGTCGAGACCGTCGTACCTTCGATCAACGGCAGCAGGTCGCGCTGCACGCCTTCGCGGCTGACCGAGCCGCCACGCACGTCGCTGACGGCGATCTTGTCGATCTCATCGAGGAAGACGATGCCATTCTGCTCGGCGCTCGCAATCGCGACGCGGGCGACATCGTCCTGGTCCAGCCGCTTGTCCTGCTCTTCTTCGACCAGCTTGTCCCAGGCCTCGGCTACGCGTAGCTTGCGCCGCTTCTTCTGGGTTTGGCCGAATGCCTTTGACATCATGTCGGACAGGTTGATCATGCCGATCTGGCCGCCCATGCCGGGGATTTCCATCGGCATGGAGGGGCTGTCGGCGACTTCCACCTCAACCTCGACATCATTCATCTGGTCGTTTTCGATCCGCTGGCGGAAGGAGAGGCGGGTCGCCTCGCTCGCTTCCTTGCCGGTGAGGGCATCGAGCAGACGGTTCATCGCCGCCTCGGAAGCAGCTTCACGCACCGCTTCGCGGCGACGGTCCTTCTCCAGGCGCACCGCTTCCTCGACCAGATCGCGCACGATCTGCTCCACATCGCGGCCGACATAGCCGACTTCGGTAAACTTCGTCGCCTCGACCTTCACGAACGGCGCGTCTGCGAGCTTGGCAAGGCGGCGGCTGATCTCGGTCTTGCCGCAGCCGGTGGGGCCGATCATCAGGATATTCTTCGGCGTAACCTCATCGCGCAGATCGGGCGAGAGGCGCTGCCGACGCCAGCGGTTGCGCAGCGCCACGGCAACGGCGCGCTTGGCGTCGGCCTGACCGATGATGTGGGCATCGAGGGCGGAAACAATGGCCTTGGGTGTCAGATTGTCGTTCATCTTCTTCTCACTCCCCTCCCGCAAGCGGGAGGGGCCGGGGGTGGGGGCGATTGCGAAAGCAATCGACTTCAACTTTTAGGGATAGGGAAAATGCCCACCCCAACCCCTCCCGCTTGCGGGAGGGGCTTTACATCAACTCACGCTCGCCAGCTCTTCGATCACAAGCTGATCATTGGTATAGACACAGATGTCCGCCGCCACAGCCATCGCCTTACGCGCAAGTGTCTCTGCATCTTCCTCATACTCAACGAGCGCGCGAGCTGCTGCGAGCGCGAAATTGCCGCCTGATCCGATAGCCGCCACGCCGCCGACCGGCTCCAGCACGTCGCCATTGCCTGTCAGGATCAGCGTCACTTCCTTGTCGGCAACGATCATCATTGCTTCCAGATTGCGGAGATATTTGTCGGTGCGCCAGTCCTTGGCCAACTCCACAGCGGCGCGCATCAACTGCCCATTGTGCCGTTCCAGCTTCGCTTCAAGTCGTTCGAACAGGGTGAAAGCGTCAGCCGTCGCTCCAGCGAAACCGCCGATGACGGAACCATCATGCAAGCGCCGAACCTTCCGAGCATTGGGCTTCATCACCGTCTGGCCCATGGAAACCTGGCCGTCACCGGCCACGATCACCTTCCCATTTTTTCGTACGGACATGATGGTGGTGCCGTGCCAGACGGGCATGGCGGAGGAGCGTTGGTCGTTCATGGCGCGGCATATGGGTGCGAATGGGCTACCGCGCAAGCATAGTAGCGGAGGGCGTCGGATCGTGTCATTTTCTGGACGGGTTTATGACAATCCATTCAGGAACCGATCCCGGTCAATTGACTTTGTGCAGAGCAGCAAAGATCATGTCCGGACGGTGAATGGGAGGAAATTTCACATGTCTCTGAAAGCCAGAGCGCGAGAGAAGGTCGAGCGGGCGGGGATTTCCAACTATACCTTCGACCATGACGTCCTTGTGATGTGCGGGGTCCGCTACACCATCGCGGCATGCAACTGCGGCCAGCCGGATTGCGACGGCGTGAAGCTGGAAAGAAGCGCGGCCATGACTAACCGCGTCCTCCAATAATCGGTGTGAAAGAAGGGCCGACCTATCCTTACATCGCCCTCTCACCGGCCCGTCCGACCGATTCAATGTCCCGGCCAACGCCCTTGACCGTGTTGCAAGCCGCCAAGCTGGTGAGAAGAAGCCCAGTGATCATGAGGGCAATGGTCTGACGCATCGATAGTCACTCCCTTTATCGTTCCCGCCACTAAACTTTCATGCCTAAAAGGCAATGAGTGCAATTTGCAACTCCCCGTCTAAGCTCGTCTTGACAGGAGCCGTGGCCGATGCCAATGGCCGCATCCTCCTTTCAGGGGGCGCGTAGCTCAGCGGTAGAGCACACCCTTCACACGGGTGGGGTCACAGGTTCAATCCCTGTCGCGCCCACCATGATCTGCTCAGGTCATGGTGAGAAAGATTATGTCCCTACATTGATCTTTTCGTCCACTCCGCGTTAACTCGCGGCGATACATCCGGCTGTCTTGGCCGAGGCGAAAGGATAAGGATGTCCTCATTGTTGAAGGGCAGCGTAGCCGCTCTGGCACTGCTGGCCAGTGCTGCCATCCCGGTTTCCGCACAACAGCAACTGACGCTGGAGCGCATCTTCGCCAATCCCGACCTGTCGGGGCCTCAGCCGCGCGCGCTCAAACTTTCGCCGAATGGCACGCTTGTCACGCTGCTCAAGCCCCGCGCGGACGAGAAAGAACGGCTGGACCTTTGGGCGATCGACAGCGCGACCGGGGCTGAGCGCATGCTCGTGGATTCAAGGAAGACCGGCAGCGGCGCCGAACTTTCAGAAGCGGAAAAGATGCAGCGCGAACGGGATCGGTCGGTTGCAGGCAGCACCGGGATCATCAGCTATGACTGGGCTCCCAATGGCAGGAGCATCCTCGTCCCGGTGGATGGCGATCTTTACCTTGCATCGCTCGATGGCCAGGTCTCCCGCCTGACCAACACTCCGAGCAGCGAACTGAATGGCGTGGTCAGTCCCAAGGGTGGCTTTGTCTCCTTCGTGCGCGACGGCAACCTCTTCGTGCAGCCGATCGGTGCGCGGGAGCGGCAGGTGACGCAGGGGGCGAGTGACACGGTCAGTTGGGGCGTGGCCGAGTTCGTGGCGCAGGAGGAAATGGACCGGCGCACCGGCTACTGGTGGTCGCCCGACGACCAGTTGATCGCGGTTGCTCGCGTGGATGAGGGACCGGTAGGTATCGTCACCCGCACGGCGATCGGCGGCGAAGGCACGAAAGTCTATCAGCAGCGTTATCCCGCTGCGGGGAAGCCAAACGCGCTAGTCGACCTTTATATCATGAGGCCGGATGGCAGTGGCCAAGTGAAGGTCGACCTTGGCGATGACAGCGACATCTATCTGGCGCGGGTCGATTGGTCCAAGGACGGTCGGACGCTCTACGTACAACGTCAGACCCGTGACCAGAAGCGGCTCGATCTGCTGGCGGTCGATCCTGCGACGGGCAAGTCCAGGATCGTCCTGACAGAAAGGGCGAAAAGCTGGATCAACCTCAGCAATAATTTTAAGCCGCTGAATGACGGCAGCTTCCTGTGGTGGTCTGAGAAGACGGGGCACGGCCATCTCTACCATGTTCGCGGCGGCAAGTGGATTGCCCTCACGAGCGGTGCGTGGGAAGTGCGGGACGTGGTGGCGGTGGATGAACGGCAGGGCACCGTCTATTTCACCGGCAATCGCGAAACGCCTTTGGAGCAGCAGCTTTACGCAGGGTCCCTGTCGGGCAAGGGGCCGTTGCGGCAGTTGACCAGCAATGGCTGGTGGAACGATGCGGTGATGGACAGCGGCGCAACGCATCTGGTGATCTCTCGCAGCAACACGGACCAGCCCAAGCAGGTCTATCTGGCCGATGGCAGCGGCAAGCGGCTTCGATGGTTGTCGGAAAATGCCATGACCGGGGATCACCCCTACGCCCCTTACCTCGCCAGCCATGCCAAGACGCGCTTTGGCACGATCAAGGCGGCGGACGGATCAACGCTCTATACACGGATCATGACCCCGCCGCTGGAGCCGGGCAAGCAATACCCCGTCTTCATGCTGCATTATGGCGGGCCGGGAGCGGGTAGGGTCGTCACCAATCAGTGGGGATCGCCCGTCTATCAATATCTGGTGGATCGCGGCTGGATCGTCTTTGCAATCGATAACAGGGGCACGCCGGATCGCGGCAAGGCGTTCGAGGATCAATTATATCGTGCAATGGGCACGGTAGAGGTCGACGACCAGCTAAAGGGCGTCGAGTGGTTGAAATCTCAGCCCTATGTCGATCCGCAGCGGATCGCGACCTATGGTTGGTCCTATGGCGGCTATATGTCGGTCAAGCTGCTGGAAAAGGCGCCAGGCCTGTTCTCTGCCGCTATCGCGGGCGCTCCCGTAACTCGCTGGGAGCTTTACGACACGCATTATACTGAGCGGTATCTGGGCAAGCCACAGGATCGCCCAAGCGCCTATCCGGCGTCCGGCGCCATCGACGATGCCGTCAAGATCAAGGACCCGATGCTGCTGATCCACGGCATGTCCGATGACAATGTCGTGTTCGACAACGCCACCGCCTTGATGGCGCGGATGCAGGCAGAAGCCGTGCCGTTCGAGATGATGGTCTATCCCGGCCAGACGCACCGCGTGGGCGGCCCCGGCATCAGCATCCACCTGTGGCGCACGATCGAGGATTTCCTCCGCCGCAACGGAACCGCGCGCGAGGAGCCGCCGCCGGGTAAATAAAGGCTATCGGCCCGCAAAGCCGCTTCATGCTGGACAATTGCCGGGACAACGCTATGGCGCCCACTCCGCATTTTTGCATGGAGTGGAGTCTTTAGTCATGGGTTACAAGGTCGTCGTCGTTGGTGCCACGGGCAATGTGGGCCGCGAAATGCTGACCATTCTCGCCGAGCGCGAGTTCCCGATTGACGAGATCGCGGCGGTCGCATCGTCCCGGTCGCATGGCACCGAAGTTGATTTCGGTGACACCGGCAAGACTCTTAAAGTCAAGAATATCGAGCATTTCGACTTCACGGGCTGGGACATCGCCCTGTTCGCCGCAGGCTCTGGCCCGACGGCTGAATATGCGCCCAAGGCGGCTGCGGCTGGCTGCGTGGTGATCGACAATTCGTCGCTCTACCGCATGGACCCGGACGTGCCGTTGATCGTGCCCGAAGTGAACCCGGACGCGATCGATGGCTACAAGAAGAAGAACATCATCGCGAACCCGAACTGCTCGACCGCGCAGATGGTCGTGGCCTTGAAGCCCCTGCACGACGCCGCGAAGATCAAGCGCGTCGTCGTCGCTACCTACCAGTCCGTTTCCGGTGCTGGCAAAGAGGGCATGGACGAGCTGTTCGAACAGTCGCGCAATATCTTCGTGGGCGACCCGGCCGAGGCGAAGAAGTTCACCAAGCAGATCGCCTTCAACGTGATCCCGCACATCGACGTCTTCCTGGACGATGGTTCGACCAAGGAAGAATGGAAGATGGTCGCGGAAACCAAGAAGATCCTCGATCCCAAGGTGAAGGTGACCGCGACCTGCGTGCGCGTGCCCGTGTTCGTCGGTCACTCCGAAGCGCTGAACATCGAGTTCGAGAACGAGATTTCGGCTGAGCAGGCGCAGAACATCCTTCGTGAAGCGCCGGGCATCATGCTCGTCGATAAGCGTGAGGATGGCGGTTACGTCACTCCCGTCGAGTGCGTGGGCGACTATGCGACCTTCGTCAGCCGCGTCCGCGAGGATTCGACCATCGAAAATGGTCTGAACCTCTGGTGCGTCAGCGACAATCTGCGCAAGGGCGCGGCGCTGAACGCGGTGCAGATCGCCGAACTGCTGGGCCGCCGTCACCTGAAGAAGGGCTGAGGCCAACTGATGACGTCCGGCGCTGGCGCTGTTTGGAAAAGCCTTCCGATAGCGCAGCGCCGGATGATCCTGCTGCTGATCGGCGCCATCGCCGCCGTGCAGATCAATCAGCCATTTCCCGAACTCGCGCCGTTACAGCATGGGCCGACAATCGCGCTCGCCTTGGCTGCGCCATGGCTTCTGCGGCGCTGGCCTCTAAGCAATGGCGCAGTGGCCTGCATCACCCTGTTCCTGCTCCTGCATACATTGGGCGGGCGCTACATCTATTCTTATGTGCCCTATGACGATTGGGCGCGCTCGATGACAGGCCATGATTTTTCCAGCACCCTCGGATGGCGGCGCAATGGCTATGACCGGCTCGTCCATTTCGCCTTTGGCCTGCTTCTGACGCACCCACTGGCGCAGATCGCGCGGCGACGGGGTGGCATGGGATTGGGCTGGAGCCTGGCCTTCGGCTTCGTCACGATCGGATTCATCAGCGCCCTTTACGAAAGCTTCGAATGGCTGCTGACGTTGATGGCGGAAGGAGAAACGGCCGATTGGTATAATGGCCAGCAAGGCGACGTCTGGGACCCGCAGAAGGACATGGCCGCCGCTCAGGTCGGTGCACTAATCGCCCTGCTGATCCTTGGCCTACGCCGCCATCGACAAGGCGACGCCGAGGCCATATCGAGCAACGCCGACACAGTGAGGGAGTTATTATGACCGACCTTGAGCTACAGAAAGTGGAAGTTGAGGGGCTCGGCGGTCTTCCCATTGCGGTCCATATCGCGGGGGAGGGGCGTGACCTCGTCCTCATCCATGGCTATTTCTCCAACGCCTGGACCAATTGGATCCGTTACGGCCATGCCGCGCGGCTTGTGGAGGCTGGCTTCCGGCTGATCATGCCGGACTTGCGCGGACATGGCGAAAGCGGCAAACCGCATGATCCCGCCGCCTATCCGCCCGATGCTTTGACGGACGACAATCTGGCCGTCATCGACCAGCTTGGCCTGACCGATTATGACTTGGGCGGCTATTCGCTGGGTGCGCGGACGACGGTGCGGATGCTGGCGCGCGGCGCGACCCCGCGCCGGGTGATCCTGGCTGGCATGGGACTGCGCGGCCTCGTCAATACGCTCGACAAAGGCGGCTATTATCGCAACGTCCTCACCAATCTCGGCACGTTTGAGCGCGGCACGTCCGAATGGATGACGGAAGCCTTCCTGAAAACGACGAAGGGCGATCCAGTCGCACTACTGCATATCCTGAACACCTTCGTGGACACGTCCGCCGAAACGATCGCGACCTTCACGCAGCCGACCGAAGTCATCTGCGGCGTCGACGATCAGGATAATGGGATTGCGCAGGAGCTTGTCGATACTCTGCCCAATGGCCGCTATGTCGAGATACCCGGCAATCACATGGCTGCGGTCACGAAAAAGGAACTGGGCGAGGCCATGGTGGAGTTCCTGACCCCCTGACCGCCGCGCACGTACCTTACCGGAATGGTGGCTCGTTGAACGCCCGCAGCTTGCGGCTGTGCAGCTTAGGGCCTTCCTGCCGCAGCAGTTCGCACGTCATCAGGCCGATCCGCAGATGTCCCGCGATCGCTTCCTCATAAAAGCGGTTTGCCTGCCCCGGCAGCTTCAGTTCGCCATGGATCGGCTTGTCCGACACGCAAAGCAATGTCCCATAGGGAACCCGGAACCGATAACCCTGCGCGGCGATCGTCGCGGATTCCATGTCGATCCCGACCGCGCGCGACAGGCTGAACCGTAGTGCTGAACTGGAATAGCGTAGCTCCCAATTGCGATCGTCGGTCGTCACCACGGTCCCGGTGCGCAGCCTGCGCTTGAAATCTTCCTCGCTCCTACCGCCGAGCACCGCTTCGGCGGATTTGGCGAGGGCGACCTGAACCTCCGCAATGGCTGGCACCGGAATTTCCGGGGGCAGCATATCATCCAGCACCTTGTCGTCGCGCAGATAGGCATGGGCGAGCACATAGTCGCCGATCCGCTGGCTGGGCCGCAGGCCACCGCAATGACCGATCATCAACCAGGCTTCCGGCCGCAGCACCGCCAGATGATCGCAGATGGTCTTCGCATTGGCAGGACCGACGCCGATATTGACCAGCGTGATCCCGCTGCGATTGGGCGCGATAAGGTGATAGGCGGGCATCTGATGCTTGCGCCATGCGCTGTCCGCGATCATGCGCGCGGGATCAGCCGTCTCCCGCGTCACATAGACGCCGCCTGCCCCCGACAGGGCGGTGTAGGGAGAGCCCTCTCTTTGCAGTTCCGCGCAGGCCCAGGCCACGAATTCGTCGACATAGCGATGATAGTTGGTGAAGAGGATGTATCGCTGAATATGCTCGGCTGGCGTGCCGGTATAATGTTTCAGTCGGGCCAGCGAGAAATCGGTGCGCAGCCCGTCGAACAGCGCCAGCGGCCTTTGCCCTTCCGCATCAGGCGTGAACAGGCCATCGGCGATCTCGTCTCCGATCTCCGCCAACTCGGTTGCGGGGAAATGACGCGCCAGTTCGGTCGGAGGGGTGCCGTCAAGAGCGCTGATGTCCAGCCCATCCAGCACATAGGGAAAGGGGATCTGCTGATCGCTGACCGCTGTTTCGACCTCCACTCCATAATCCCGGACGAGCAAATCAATCTGCTCGGCCAGATAATCGCCGAACATCTCCGGTCGGGTGACCGTGGTTGTATAAAGGCCGGGCTTGGACAGGCGGGCGAAGGATCGCCCCGGCGGCGGGGCGTCGGTTTCGGCATGGTGGGTGATGCGCAGTTCGGGATAACAGAAGCGGCGATCGGACTTTGCCTCTGGCGGAGGCACGCTGCCATCGCGGGCATAGGCCTGCATGGCCTCGCGCAGATTTCCGATAGAGGTCTGGTAGATCCGGTCCAGTTGCGCGACCGCCGCGCTGCCGATGCTTTTCGTCATCGAACCTTGCTACCGCAGATATGTGACGGAAGGAAGGCGGGTAACCGCGCGACGGGGTTATCGTCGCGCGGCAATCGCGTCAGAGCTGCCCCAGCAGATGGTCCGCCGACGAAAGCTTGAACTCGCCCGGTGCCTCGACATTCAGTTCGGTCACCACGCCATCCTTTACGATCATGGAAAAGCGCTGGCCACGCGTGCCCATGCCAAACTTGCTGCCGTCCATCGTCAGGCCCACAGCCTTGACGAAGTCGCCATTGCCATCCGCCAGCATGGTGACCTTATCGTCTGCTCCGGCTGATTTGCCCCATGCGCCCATGACGAACGCGTCATTGACGGCGGTGCAGGCAATCTCGTCCACGCCCTTTTCCTTCAGCGCGTCGGCCTTTTCCACAAAACCGGGGAGGTGCTTGGCCGAGCAGGTCGGCGTAAAGGCGCCGGGAACGGAGAAGAACGCCACCGTCCGCCTCTTGAAAAACTCGTCGGAGGAAACCTGCTCCGGCCCATTTTCCGTCATCTTGGCAAAGGTGGTGGCGGGGATGCGATCCCCTTTTGCGATGGTCATATTCTGTCTCCTGCCGTTGATGGAGCGGGAGGTTGGCGCTTGGCGGTCCTGTGTCAAGGCGCGCTTACGTGTCGCATCGCCCCCGGTGAACGACAGCCCGCCATTGGCAAAGCCGCTGGGCAGCGTATATTCATCCTATGGATCAGCTTCGCTCCTATGCCGGTCAGTTCCTGCTCGCTTTGCCGGGCATGGAAGACATGCGCTTCGATCATTCCGTGATCGCCATTTGCGTCCATGATGAAAATGGCGCTCTCGGCATCGCGGTCAGCGATGAAATCGAGGGCGTGGGGCTGCATGAACTGCTCGAAAGCTTTGACATCAACCCTGCCAATGTCCCCGACATACCCGTGCTTCGCGGTGGGCCGGTCGAACCGCGCCGGGGCTTCGTGCTGCATTCCCTCGATTGGAAAGGGCATGACATGGTGGAGGTCGGGGAGGACTGGGGGCTTTCCGGCTCGCTGGAGATATTGAAGGCGATCGCGGAAGGCACTGGTCCCAGTCGCTACATCGTCGCCCTCGGCTATGCCGGTTGGGGCGCAGGACAACTCGATCAGGAGATGACCGGCGAAAGCTGGTTCCCGGCGACATGCAGCGCGGATATATTGTTCGACGTTCCGGCGGAAAAAAAATGGGCGGCGGCCTATGCCGCTGCCGGAGTCGATGCGTCTCATCTTGTGAGCGGCGCTGGCTCCGCCTGATCAGGTCGCATAATTTGCGAGATATTTTTCCGGTTCAACTGTGTAACGATGGCGCGGAACATAGCTTGTTTCCGCATCGTAACTGAACATTTCCAGGTAAATTCCCGCTAACTGCCTTCATTTACAACGCGGCAAGCGCGCGGGCGCACCTTCATCCTCGGGAAATTGCTCGGGGGTTCAAATCATGAAGAAGTTTGTCGCGGCTATGATTGCCGCAGCGATGCCGCTCGCGCCTGCCAGCGCCGCGCCTTGCTGGAAAAAGGTCGCGGTAGAGGCGGCGCAAATTCGGGATTTTGAGATGATGCTGATGGTGTCGGCGCTGCGTTGCCGCTCCACGGGCAGCAACTTCCTGGCCGACTATAACCGCTTCATCAGGGAAAAGCGTGACGCGCTGACGCAGGTCAATGACGAACTGCGCGAACATTTCCGTTCCGTCGCAGGACCGGTGGGCGCGCTGGGAGCTTATGACAATTACGTAACCAGCCTCGCCAACGTTTATGGCGCCGGAGCCGAAGGGCTCGCCTGCCGCGACCTACAGTCGATCACGGATGCGGCTAACGCGCTACCCGCGACCCGGGCGGCGCTGCTTGAACTGTCGGACGCTGCGGGCATCAATCCGCATCTTTCGGGCGCGCGCTGCGACGTTGTCATGGCGATTGCGGGTCGGGAAGCGGAGCCGTCGGCCGATCTGGGCGAAACGAGGGTCGCGGTCGCCTCTCGACCCGGAGAAGAGTGACATAAAGAAAACTTTATATTGAGTTGCCATCACCGGCGGCGATTGGTAAAGCGCAGACCATCGCCGCCGTTTCGCCATGCGAGCGGCTCCGGCACATTCTAAACCGATGGAGACACGCTCGTGGCCACAGCACCCGCCACCCAGGCGCAGGACTATGTGATCGCCGACATCAACCTTGCCGCGTTCGGCCGCAAGGAAATCGAGATCGCCGAAACCGAAATGCCCGGCCTGATGGCCCTGCGCGACGAGTTTGGCGCTGCCAAGCCGCTGAAGGGCGCGCGCATCACTGGATCGCTGCACATGACGATCCAGACCGCCGTGCTTATCGAGACGCTGGCTGAGCTGGGCGCGGAAATCCGCTGGGCTTCGTGCAACATCTTCTCGACCCAGGACCACGCCGCCGCCGCCATCGCCGCGCGCGGCATCCCCGTCTTCGCCGTCAAGGGCGAGACGCTGGAGGAATATTGGGATTACGTCATCCGCATCTTCGACTGGGGTGATACACCCTGCAACATGATCCTGGACGACGGCGGCGACGCCACCATGTTCGCTCTGTGGGGCGCGCGCGTCGAGGCTGGGGAAGAGCTGTTCACGCCCGGTAACGAGGAAGAGGAAATCTTCGTCGCCACGCTGAAGCGCTTCCTGGCCGATCGTCCGGGCTACCTCACCAAGACCGTTGCCGCGATCAAGGGCGTGTCGGAAGAGACCACCACTGGCGTCCACCGCCTTTATGAGCTGGCGAAGAAGGGCAAGCTTCCCTTCCCGGCGATCAACGTCAACGACAGCGTCACCAAGTCGAAGTTCGACAATCTCTATGGTTGCAAGGAATCGCTGGTCGACGCCATCCGCCGCGCCACCGACGTGATGCTGGCTGGCAAGGTCGCATGCGTCGCGGGCTTCGGCGACGTTGGCAAAGGCTCGGCAGCCTCGCTCCGCAATGGCGGCGCCCGCGTGCTGGTGACCGAGGTGGATCCCATCTGCGCGCTTCAGGCGGCGATGGAAGGCTATGAAGTCGTGACGATGGAAGAGGCCGCCACCCGCGCCGACATCTTCGTCACCGCGACCGGCAATGAAGCCGTCATTACCGTCGATCACATGCGCGCCATGAAGAATATGGCGATCGTGTCCAACATCGGTCACTTCGACAGCGAAATCGAGATTGCCGGTCTTTCGAACATGAAGTGGACCGAAATCAAGCCGCAGGTCGACGAAGTCGAATTCCCCGACGGCAAGAAGATCATCGTCCTTGCCAAGGGCCGCCTGGTGAACCTGGGCTGCGCCACCGGCCATCCGAGCTTCGTCATGTCGTCCAGCTTCACCAACCAGGTGCTGGCGCAGATCGAACTGTGGACCAAGTCGGACCAGTATAAGAACGACGTCTACGTCCTGCCCAAGCATCTGGACGAAAAGGTGGCGGCGCTTCACCTCGAAAAGCTCGGCGTGAAGCTGTCGAAACTGACCCCCAAGCAGGCCGCCTATATCGGCGTGACGCCGGAAGGTCCGTTCAAGCCGGATCATTACCGCTACTAAGCAAACCGGAAAGGGGGAGGCGAAAGTCTCCCCTTTTTTAAGCTTAGCCTCTCGTCATCCCAGCGAAAGCTGGGATCTATTGCCAACGGCGTCCGGCTGAGATGCCAGCTTCCGCTGGGATGACAAAGATGGGGACGTGTCCGTCTTGAAGGATCCGCGCATTTCTTCAAACTCCCCGCTTCACGCTGCTCCCGACTTGGGTTAGTCCCCTGATAATCATGCAAAGGGGTGGCAGGTCGCGATGAGGGGTGAACAGGCGCAATGACGTCATTGACCCCATTTGCCGCAGTCATATTGGGGATCGTGCTGGCCGCGTGGCTGGCCGCCGCGGTGTGGGCGCTTTCGACCGGGCAGCGCATGCGTCGCGAAGGCACGCAAGTGCAGGGCAAGTTCGATCGCCTGTCCAGCCTGCTCGCCTCGGCACCCGCTGCACCCATCATCATTCATGCCGATGGCCGGATCGAGGCCGCCGACCGGCTCGCCAAATGGCTTGGCAAGGACCGGGTGCCCGCATTCGTATCCGAACTGACCGCGCCCGACGGCGGCCTGGAGCCGGAGGACGCGTCGGCCCTCGCGCAGGAAATAGCGGCGGCCCAGCGCGCCGGACGCAGCTTCGCCCTGCCTGTGCGGGGGGAGGGTTCCTCCCGGCTCCTGCTGGTGCGCGGCGCGCCTGCCGGGCCAGTGCTTGCCGAAAGCGGCGGCGTAGTCCTGTGGATATTCGACGCGACCGACAGCCAGTCGGAAATCCAGGCGCTGAAGAGCAAGGTCGAGCAACTGCGCGAAGCCCTGGAAGCGCTCGCGGGCCTTGTGGAAGCCGCGCCGTTTCCAATGTGGCATCGCACCGCCGACATGCGCCTCAGTCTCGTCAACGCAGCCTATGTCCAGGCGGTGGATGGGGCCAATGCGGCAGATGTCATCGCTCAGGGCACGGAGTTGGTCGAGGCGGTGGGCGGCCTCGGCCCTCAGTCATCAGCAGAGCAGGCGCTGACCGAGGATCGGGTGGTCGAACGCATGGTGCCAGCGACCATAGATGGCGAACGCCGCACGATGCGGGTCGTCGATGTGCCGCTTGGCGAGGCCGGCGTCGCCGGTTTCGCAATGGACCAGAATGAGCTTGAACAGGCCCGCGTCGAGCACCGCCGCCTTGAAGCGGCTCAGCGCGACCTTCTCGATCGCCTCTCCGCTGGCGTGGCCCGCTTTGGCCCGGATCGCACCCTGCGTTTCTGGAATCAGCCATTCATGAGTCTGTTCGGGTTGGACCAGGAACATCTGGCGGACCAGCCCGTGTTCGAACGCGTCCTTGATCGCATGCGGGAGGCCCGCCGCCTGCCCGAACATCGCGACTTTCCGGCCTGGCGGGCGGAACGCCGGGACTGGTTCCTCTCCCCCGACCCGCGCGAGGAAAACTGGCTGCTCGCCGACGGCACGCATCTGCGCGTCTATGGTCAGCCATTGCCCGACGGCGGCCTGCTCCTGATATTCGAGGATCGGACGGAGCAGGTCCAGCTTTCCAGCGCGCGCGACACGCTGCTGCGAGTCCGCACGGCGACCTTCGACAATCTGTTCGAGTCGATCGGCGTCTTTTCTTCCGATGGCCGCCTGTCTCTGTGGAACAGCCGTTTCCGCTCGATCTGGGAAATCTCCGAAGATCTTCTGGCGCAACACCCGCGCATCGACGAACTTCTCCGCGCCGTCCAATCCCGCCTCGCCAAGCCGCAGCAAGCCAATCTTGTCCGCGAACTGGTCCGCGCCGCGACAGTGGAGCGCAAGCAGCGCGTCGGCCATGTCGGTTTCGCGGACGGCCGCATCTTCGAATTTGCCGCCATCCCTCTGCCCGACGGCAATGCGCTTTTCACGATGCTGGACGTGACCGACAGCCGCCGTGTCGAGCAGGTGCTGCGCGACCGCAACGAAGCGTTGGAGCAGGCCGATCGGGTCAAGACGGCCTTCGTCACCAATATGAGCTATGAATTGCGCACGCCGCTCACCACCATCGCCGGCTTCGCCGAGATGATGAGCGCGGGCTACGCCGGGGACATGAGCGATTCCGCCAAGGAATATGTCGATGGCATTCTCCAGAGTACCAGCCGCCTGTCGATGTTGATCGACAATGTGCTGGACCTGACACAGGGAGAAGCCGGGACACTTCCGATCGATAGGGTGCCTGTCGATCTCGCCGCCCTCGCAAAGGAAAGCATCGAGCGGATCAAGGCCGAGGCAACGGCCAAGGGCATCGACCTTGCCATCTCCCTGCATGAAACATTGGGGAAGGTGGAAGGCGACAGCCGCCGGATCGGCCAGGCGCTCGACCATCTGCTGGAAAATGCGGTCTGCTACAGCGGACGCGGCGCGCGGGTATTGCTGCACGGCGACGGCAGCAGCGATTCCGCGCGGCTCGTCGTCTCCGACAACGGTCCCGGGATCAGCGTCAAGCGCCGCGCCACGATCTTCGATGCTGCGGCGCGCGCGGAACAGGCACGAAGCGGTGAAAAGGCCGGGATCGGCCTACCGCTCGCCAAGCAATTGGCAGAGGCGCATGGCGGCACCCTCCAGCTCGTGTCAGAGCCGGGGCAGGGCACCATGGCCGTGATCGAGCTACCCCGTGGCTGAGCAGAGCCTGACCATGCCCGACGAAGCGGCGATGCTGGCCCTCGGCCGCCGTCTGGCTGACTTGGCGCGCATCGGTGACGTCATCGCGCTGGAGGGCGGCCTTGGCGCGGGAAAGACGACGCTCGCGCGCGGCATATTGGAGGGGCTTGGCCTTGCAGGCGAGGCGCCAAGCCCCAGCTTCGCGATCGTCCAGCCCTATGATGTGCCGGAGGTGAAGCTGCCCGTCGCCCATGTCGACCTCTATCGCCTTGACGATGCGGAAGAGGCGCGGGAACTGGCTCTGGACGAATATCTGATGGACAGCCTGCTGATCGTCGAATGGCCGGATCGCCTGGGTCCGGATGCATGGCCGCATGCGCTGCGGCTCCACATCGACATCGAACCCGACGGCGCTCGGCGCTTGACAGTGCGCGTGCCGGACGCTTGGACAGAGCGATGGTCGCAGATATGATCCCGCCCGCTTCCGCTCCCGCCTTTCTCTCAGCTGCGGGGTGGGGGCATGCCGCTATTGTCCCGCTGGCGGGTGATGCGTCGTTTCGCCGCTACTTCCGCGTGGTCGATGGCGCGCGCCGTGCCGTCCTGATGGATGCGCCGCCGCCACATGAGGACCCGCGTCCGTTCATCGCCATAGCCGAACATCTGGTTCAGCAGGGTTTTGCTGCCCCGGCGATCCTTGCCCGCGATCTGGAACAAGGTCTGGTGCTCATCGAGGATTTCGGCGACTTGCGGGTCAAGGAACATCTGGACGATGTCCCCGCCGACGAGAAAGGCGTTTATAGCCGCGCAGTCGAACTGCTCGCGGATCTCCATCGCCAGCCTGCCGCCGACCTGCCGCCCTATGACCGCGCGGTCTATCAGCGCGAGGCAGGGCTGCTCACCGAATGGTACTGCCCCGCGATCGGCCTTTCCGTTGATACAGATGCCTATACGCGGGCCTGGGATGCCGTGCTGCCGATCGTGGAGCAATCCGCCAGCCCCACAGTCACAGTGCTGCGCGATTATCATGCCGAAAATATCATGCTGATCGACCGGCCCGAAGTACGCGGGCTTGGCCTTCTTGACTTTCAGGACGCTCTGGCCGGGCATCCCGCTTATGATCTCGTGTCGCTGCTTCAGGACGCTCGGCGCGATGTGCCGCCGGAGGTGGAGGCAGCTATGATCGAGCACTACAAGGCAATCGCAAATCCCCCGGCGGACTTCGATGCTGCCTATGCTGTGCTGGGCGCGCAGCGGAATGCGAAGATCATCGGCATCTTCACGCGCCTTTGGAAGCGGGACGGAAAGCCACGCTACCTGTCCTTCCTGCCGCGCATGTGGGACCTGCTGGAACGCGACCTCGCTCATCCTGCATTGGCACCTGTTGCAGAGTGGTTCGCGGCCAACATCCCAGCGGAAAAGCGCCATCTCGCGCTTCAGGATAACGTCCCCGCATGATCGACACCGCAATGCTGATGGCGGCCGGCCTGGGCAAGCGGATGCGCCCGCTCACCGCCACGCGCCCAAAGCCGCTGGTCAAGGTAGCTGGCAAGCCGCTGATGGACCATGCGCTGGACCGGCTGTCCGCTGGCGGCATCCGCAAGGTCGTGGTCAATGTTCATTACCTCGCCGACACGGTCGAGGCGCACCTGAACGCCCATTCGAACGGCATGCAGGTGCTGATTTCGGACGAACGCCCCAAGCTGCTGGAGACGGGCGGGGGCTTGATCCATGCGCGTTCGCTGCTGGGGGATAAGCCCTTCTTCTGCGCGAACAGCGACAATCTCTGGATCGACGGGCCGCAGGAAACGCTGAGCATGATGCAGCGCCTGTGGGACCCCGATCGCATGGATGCGCTGCTGCTGCTGGTGCCGCTCGCCCGCGCCCATTGCCATACGGGACCGGGCGACTTTCACATGGACGCCTCTGGCCGGTTGAGCCGCCGCAAGACGAGCCATGTGGCGCCCTTCGTCTTTACCGGCGTGCAGATCCTTTCGCCCAGCCTGCTGGTCGATCCGCCATCCGACGTCTTCTCGACCAATATCTTCTGGAACCGCGCTATCGAAGCGGGGCGCCTCTACGGCGTTTCCCATCAGGGCCTCTGGTTCGACGTCGGCACGCCGCGCGCTATTCCTTTTGTGGAATCGATGCTCGCCTATGGGTGACCGCACCCGGCCTGCCTTGTTCAACATCCCAGCTCACCGCGCCTTTTCCGACGCCTTGGCAGCGGGCATAATTGCGCAGCATGGCGGCGACCCGATGGCGCTGGCGCAGGGCATGATCCTGCTACCCACCAACCGCGCGATCCGTGCTGTAAGCGACGCTTTCGTCCGCCGGTCAGGCGGCGGCCTGCTTCTTCCCCGATTGGTCGCGATCGGCGATCCCGATCTTGGCGAACAGGCGGGCGGCGCGCTCGATCCTCTGGCGGAGGGGGAGGCCATTCCCCCCGCGATCGCGCCCATGCGCCGCCAGATGATCCTGGCCCGCATGGTTCAGCAGGCATCCGGCCAGCCAATGGACGCCGCGCAGGCGATCAAGCTCGGCCAGGCGCTCGGCACCGTTCTCGACCAGATGCAGGTGGAGCGGGTGCCCATCACCGCGCTTTCCGAACTCACGCTCTCGGATGAATTGTCGGGCCATTGGCAAAGATCGCTCGATCTATTTTCCATCCTCATTCGCCGCTGGCCAGAAGAATTGGCAAGGCTTGGCCTTATTGATCTGGCTGACCGGCGCAATCGCCTGTTCGATCGTCTCGCCACACGTTGGGCCTCAGAGCCGCCGCCCGGTTTCGTCATCGCCGCTGGCATAGCCACAACCGCCCCCGCTGTTGCCGGTCTGTTGCGACGGATTTCCGTCCTGCCGCGCGGCAGCGTCGTCTTCGCTGGCCTAGACCATGAAATGGACGAAGCCGCATGGGACGCCATCGGTCCTTTCGCGCCGGACCCTGTCACCGGCCGTGCGCCTCCTGCGCATGAAACCCATCCCCAATATGCCATCAAGCGCTTGCTCAATGGAATGAGCGCCACGCGCGATGACGTAGCGCTGTGGCGCTGGGGCAGCGAGCATGATGCGCGTGCCGTCCGCAGCCGCAACATCTCCAACGCCATGCTCCCGCCGCGCTTGACCAGCCGTTGGCGCGATCTCAGGACGGCCGAGCGGTCGCTCGCCGGGGTCGAGGCGCTGGAAGTCGCAACGCCGGGTGAGGAAGCTCAGGCGATCGCCATCGCCCTGCGTGAGGCGGTGGAAACGCCCGGCCGCACCGCCGCGCTGGTCACGCCCGACCGCCAACTTGCCACGCGGGTGTCGGCGCATCTCACGCGATGGGGAATCGCGGCTGACGATTCCGCGGGCCTTCCGCTGTCCCGCTTGCCGCCGGGCACATTGCTCATCGCGCTGGCCCAGGCGGTGGCAGAACGCTTCGCGCCCGTCGCGCTGCTGACACTGCTCAAGCATCCGCTGGTCATGCGCGGTGAAGGGCGGCTTCCATGGCTGGAAGGCGTGCGCGGCCTTGATTTATTACTGCGCGGCCCGCGTCCTCCTGCGGGCCTTCAAGGGATCGACTTACTCCTCGCCGAACGGGAAGGAGAGGATCGCCAGCAGGCGCTGCGAAACCAGACACGGCAATGGTGGTCACAGGCGCGCGCGCTGCTCGAACCGCTGGAGCAAGCCTGCGCCGTCGCCCCGACCTTTGCCGCGCAACTGGCGGCCCTCCGCGAACAAGCCGGAGCATTGACCGGCGATGCCATATGGTCGGGTGTTCAGGGCCACGCCGCCGCCGATCTGTTCGCGGAGTTGGAACAGGCGGCCCCTGAAGGCCCTCAACAGTCTGACATCCGCTCCCTCCCGACCCTGCTCGACAATATGCTAGGCGGTGTTTCGGTGCGCCCGGTTCAGGGCGGCCATCCGCGCATTTCCATATTGGGCCTTATCGAAGCGCAACTGGTTCAGGCCGACCTCATGATCCTGGGCGGCCTCAACGAAGGCACATGGCCCGGCCTGCCGTCGCCCGATCCCTGGCTTGCTCCCCGCATCCGGCGGGAACTCGGCCTGCCGGGCCTGGAAACCCGCATCGGCCGCGCAGCCCATGACTTTGCCAGCGCACTGGGCGCTCCCCATGTCCTCATCACCCGCGCGCGCAGAGGATCGGGCGGTCCCGCCATAGCCTCCCGCTTCTGGTTGCGTCTCAAGGCCATGGCCGGTCCACAATGGAAGAGCGCCGATCGTTACGCGGCGCTGGCACAGGCACTCGACCGCCCAGCGCGGCACCAGCCCAGCCGCCGTCCCGCGCCAGTGCCACCCGCCTCCGTCCGCCCGAAGCTGATCCCCGTAACGGATGTGGACCGCCTAAAGGCTGACCCCTTCGCCTTTTACGCCAAGCGGATATTGCGCCTAAATCGCCTCGACCCGGTCGATGCCGATGCTGGCCCTGCATGGCGCGGTACGGCTGTCCATGAAATCCTTCAGCACTGGGCAGAGGCCGGGCGGCGCGATCCCGCCGATCTGGAAGCCCGCGCCCGCGCGATGTTCGACCGGCCCGATGTCCATCCGCTGCTGAAGGCGCTCTGGCAGCCAAGGTTGATCGAGGCCATCCGCTGGATCGCTGCCGAGGTGGCTGCCGATCAGGCAGCAGGGCGCTCCATCCTGGCGGTGGAGACGGACGGCCGTGCGGAGATCGCTGGCGTGACCCTCACCGGCAAGGCTGACCGCATCGATCGCATGCCGGACGGCTCGCTCGCCATAGTCGATTACAAGACCGGCAAACCGCCCAGCGCCAAGCAGGTCAAGGCGGGCTATTCGCTCCAATTAGGGCTACTGGGCCTCATCGCCGAACAGGGTGGCTTCCCGGCCATTGAGGGCGCAAAAACCGCAGGATGTTTCGAATATTGGTCGCTGGCCAAGAAGAACGACGCCTTCGGCTATCGGGAAAGCCCCGTCGATCCGATGGGGAAGCGAGATAAGATCGTAACGGCCTCCTTCACATCGCTCGTCCACGAATGGTTCGAAAAGATCGCTGGCGATTATCTGACGGGTAACGCCCCCTTCGACGCGCAGGTGAATCCCGAAGTCGCAAACTATGGCGACTATGACCAGCTCATGCGGCTGGAGGAATGGTATGGCCGCGACGATGTCTAGAAAGACCTCCGCGCTTCAACCCCTCGCGGGAGCGCAGGCGCGCGCCGCGTCGCCTGACGCCCATGTGTGGCTGTCGGCTTCGGCAGGCACTGGCAAGACGCATGTGCTGACCGCTCGCGTATTCCGCCTGCTGCTACAGGGCGTGCGGCCCGAAAATATCCTCTGCCTCACCTTCACCAAAGCGGGCGCGGCGGAAATGGCCGACCGCATCCATGATCGCCTCGCCGCCTGGGTCCAGATGGAGGAAGGCGAACTGTTCGAGGATCTGGAGGCGCTACACGAGGATAGCGGCCCGGAAGCACGCGACCGTGCCCGCCGCCTCTTTGCGGAGGTGTTGGAATCCACCGGCGGCGGCCTTCGAATCCAGACCATCCATGGCTTCTGCCAGCAACTGCTGACCGCCTTTCCCCTCGAAGCCGACCTGCCGCCGGGCTTCCGCCCGCTCGACCAGCGGGAGCAGGCGGCGCTCGCCCGCCAGACCCTGGCCGATCTTGCCGTCCGTGCGCAGGATCAGGGCGACGACCGGCTCATGGAAGCGCTACAAGCGATCAGCCTGCGTCTGGGGGAAGGCGGCGCCGAACAATTCCTCCTGCGCTGCGCCGCCCATCTGCCCGCGCTGGAGCAATTGCCGGAAGACATCGCCGCCTCGCTCTATCGCGAACTCGGCCTTCCCGAGGGTGACGTCATCACGCACCTCGCCAGCCAGTGCGAAGACGCGCAGTTCGACATGCGAACCCTCAGCTGGATCGCTCAGGCCAATGCCGATTGGGGCACCGGCCGCGCCCTGGAGCGCTGTGACCGCATAGCCCGATGGAGGGCTCTAAACCCCCGCGACCGCGCGGAGGCTTTGGACGATCTGCACGCCGCTTGGGCGAAGAAGGACGGCGACCTCATTTCGACCAAGGGCTGGGTGCCCCCGGTCGATGGCTATGGAGAGGCAAGCGCGCGCCTTCACTCACGCTGCGCCGAGCTTTTGAATCTCAAAGCGCTCGCCGCCTATGCCGATTTGCTCGCCGAGGGGCTGCATGCAGGCCGCGCCTATGCCCGCGCCTATCATGAGGCGAAGCAGCTTGCCGGCGCCGTGGATTTCAACGACCTCATCGCCCGCACCGCCGACCTTCTGTCCCAACCCGGCATCGCCGACTGGATTCGCTACAAGCTGGATCAGCGCATCGATCACATCATGGTCGATGAAGCGCAGGACACGAACGTCAGCCAATGGCAGATCGTCGGCGCGCTCGCTGCCGAGTTTTTCGCAGGGGAGGGGGCCAAGGGCGATCGCGTCCGCACCATCTTCACCGTCGGCGACTTCAAGCAGGCGATCTTCGGCTTCCAGGGCACCAGCCCTCAGGCGTTCGCCGCCGCGCAAATAGCATTCCAGCGCCATGCGGAAAATGCCGACCATATCTTCCATGACCTGTCGCTCGAACGCAGCTTCCGCTCCACGCCCGCCGTCCTCGACGTAGTGGACCGGACAATCGCGACCTTGAGCGCCGAACGGCTCGGTCTAAACTCGGGCGCCGTCCAGCACATCAGCGCCAACCGCTTCCCCGGCGAAGTCTTACTATGGAAACCAGCCATCGCTGGCCTGTCCGACGACGCGGAAGGAGAGGAGGATTGGGCCGCCGATCAGGAACGCCAGCTCGCCCAGAATATTGCGCGGCAGATTCGCCAATGGATCGACGACGGCATGATGCTCGAAAGCCGTGGCCGCCCGGTCACGGCAGGCGACATCATGATCCTCGTCCGCCGTCGCAGCGAACTAGCCCGCCTGATCGTTGCCCGCCTCTATGAGGAAGGCGTCGCCGTCGCAGGCATCGATCGCCTTCGCCTCAATGCACCGCTTGCCGTGCGCGATCTCCTCGCCGCGCTCCGTTTCGCGGTGCAGCCGGAGGATGATCTCAACCTCGCCTCGCTGCTGGTATCGCCGCTGATAGGCTGGTCGCAGGATGATCTTATGGTCCGCGCCATGAACCGCCGCGTTGGCCTCTGGCAGCATCTCACCCGCACCCAGGACGAAGAGTTGCTCGCCCCGCTTCGCACCCTGCTGAATCGGGCGGACCTCACCACGCCCTACCGCTATCTCGAATCGATCCTGTCCGGCCCGATGGAGGGGCGCCGCCGCCTCATCGAACGGCTCGGTATCGAAGCCGCCGATCCGATCGAAGAACTGCTCAACGCCGCGCTTGCTTTCGAAACGGACGATCACCCCTCCTTGCAGCGTTTCGTGGACTGGTTCGACCGAGGCGAAGTGGAGATCGTCCGCGACGCGGCGGCGCAGGGGGATTCGCTCCGCCTTCTCACCGTCCACGGAGCAAAGGGTTTGCAGGCGCCCGTCGTCATTCTGGCGGACGCCTGCCTTGATCCCGATGCCGGAACACGCAGCGATTCCCTTGAATGGAACGGTCTGCCCATCCTCGCTCCCCGCAAGTCCGAGCGTCTTGGCCCCATCGGGCAGGTTCTTGAGGAAGCCCGCGCCGCCGAACGGGAGGAGCATTGGCGGCTGCTCTATGTCGCACTGACCCGTGCCGAGGAAAGGCTGGTCGTCACCGGCTCGCTAGGCCCGCGCGCCCGAGGCATGCCGCAACCCGAAAGCTGGTTCACGGCCGTCGAGAACGCCATGGCCGCCCTTGGCGCGGAATGGGAGGACGATCATCTGTGGGGCGCGCGACGGCGGTGGCTGGGCGCGGAAACCCTGCCTCCGCGCGCTCTCGAAAAAGCTGCCGCGATTGAAGCGGCGTCGCATGCCGAACCCGCTTGGCTCCGTCGGCCCGCGCCAGAGGAAGCGCGTCCCCCCCGGCCCCTCGCACCTTCCGCTCCGGTAGAGGATGACGTGCCCTATCCCCCGCCCACGCCTGCCATGCGGGCGGCGAGCGAGCGCGGACGTTGGCTGCACGCCTTGTTCGAACGGTTGCCTGATGTTTTGCCCGAACAACGCCGTCAACGCGCCGACCGCTGGCTCGAACAGCAAGGCGCGGCGGATGCATCATTGCGCCATGACGTCATTTCACAGGCTCTTCGCGTGATCGAGGATAGCGACTTCGCGCCGCTCTTCGCCCCCGGCGCCCTTGCTGAAGCGCCTGTCGCCGCGGTCGTCGGCGACATGGTGATCTCCGGCACCGTGGATCGGCTATGCATCGGCCCCGACCGCGTGCAGGTCGTGGATTTCAAAACGGGCCGCATAGCGCCGCTCAGCGTGGAGGAAGTGCCCGCCGCCCATGTCCGCCAGATGGCAGCCTATGCCGCCGCGCTTCAGGTGATCTTCCCCGACCGGCGGATAGAAGCCGCGCTGCTCTACACCAGCGCCCCGCGCCTCATCACGCTTCCGCACGATCTTCTCGCCGCGCACAAGCCGGGCTTTCCCCCCGCGCAGGAGAATTTGCCGCTTTCACCCGTTGAGACGGACGCGTCACCGTCCTAGATATCCGCCCAACTGAAGGAGAAATATAACATGGCTACCAAGGCAGTCACCGACACCAGCTTCCAGGCGGACGTGATCGACGCAGACAAGCCCGTGCTTGTCGATTTCTGGGCAGAATGGTGCGGCCCCTGCAAGATGATCGGCCCGGCCTTGGAAGAAATCTCCGAGGAACTCGCTGACAAGGTCATTATCGCCAAGATCAACATCGACGAAAATCCCGACGCGCCCGGCAAATATGGCGTGCGCGGCATCCCCACGATGATCCTGTTCAAAAATGGCGAAGCAGCCGCCACGAAAGTCGGCGCCGCGCCCAAGAGCGCGCTCAAAGGCTGGATAGAAAGCGTCCTCTAACGCACACCTAACTCCCTCTCCCCTTCAGGGGAGAGGGCTGGGGAGAGGGGAACGCGCAACCTCTCCACCACTCCGGCCCCCAAGCCTTACCGAAACAACACCCCCGCCGCAGCCTCCCACAACCGCGGCGACGAAGCCCCAAGCAATCCCCGTCGCAAATCGCCCACCACATAGGGCGACCCATCCAACCGCTGACAGCATCCGCCAGCTTCGTTCAGGAACAGCGTCCCGGCGGCATGGTCCCACGGCAATGTTCGCGCAAAGACCGAAACATCATTCTGCCCCAGCACCAGCCGAGGATATTGCTCCGCCGCACAGCGCGGAATGTCCACAAGCGCGAACACCCCTTCCGCCCGCCGTTGAATGTCAGCTCGCTCCTCGTCCGACATGAAATAAACCGCCAGCGCCGCTATCGGCAACGGATCGCCGCTCTCCCGCGCCCGGACCTGCTCGCCATCGATATAACTGCCAGCGCCCAGCGTGGCGTGACACAAGCGTCCGGTAAGCGGGTCCAATATCCATCCCGCCAATGTCGTCCCGGCATCTGCCAAAGCGATCATTATGCCGAAGGGCGGCCGCCCCGCTGCGAAATTGCCTGTCCCGTCGATCGGGTCTATGATCCAGTTGAGCCCGTCACCCGCCCGATCCAATATCGCCGGGTCCGCCGCGCAGGCTTCTTCGCCGATGATTCCCGCTTCGGGCAGGATCTGGCTCAGCCCTTCGGCCAGCCTGATCTCGCTTTCCTTGTCGGCAATGGTAACGAAGTCGTCGATGGCCTTCTCGCTGATCTCGTCGGCGCGCAAATTCTGGAAGCGCGGCATGACGATGTCTCGCGCCACCTCACGCATCAACGTGACGACATCGTCATGCAGCTCGATCGGCATCAGCTACGGTAATCCGCGTTGATCGAGATATATCCATGCGTCAGGTCGCAGGTCCAGACCGTCGCGCGGCCCTCGCCAAGGCCAAGGTCCACGCCGATCTGGATATCCTGCCCCTTAAGGTGCGCGGCAACCGGCGCCTCGTCATAGCCTTCCGCCGCGAGCCCGCCCGAGGCCACCTGCGTCACGCCGAACCGGATGGACAGCTTGTCGCGATCAGCCGGTTCGCCCGCCTTGCCGACCGCCATGACCACGCGCCCCCAATTCGCGTCCTCGCCCGCAATAGCGGTCTTCACGAGCGGAGAATTGGCGATGGACAGTGCGATCCGGTGCGCGCTCGCATCGCTCTCCGCGCCTTCGACGCTGATCTCGATGAACTTCGACGCGCCCTCGCCATCGCGCACCACCAGATGCGCCAGTTGCAGGCAAAGGTCGCTCAGCGCCGCCTGAAACGCATCCGCTCCCGCATCGTCCATCGACGCCAACGGGGCGTTGCCCGCCTTGCCCGTGGCAAAGGCCAGCACCGTATCGCTGGTCGACGTATCACTATCGACCGTGATGCAGGAGAAAGTCCGCCGGTTCGCCGCCGACAGCATCTGCTGCAACAGTTTCGGCTCGACCGCTGCGTCGGTAAAGATATAGCCGAGCATCGTCGCCATATCCGGCGCGATCATGCCCGATCCCTTGATGATCCCCACCAGCTCAACGCGCGTCCCGCCAATCATGGCGCTCGTGCGCGCACCCTTGGCATAGGTGTCGGTCGTCCCGATCGTATTCGCCGCCTCTTCCCACTCGCAAGGCGCGGCGGAGAAAGCTGCCTCCAGCCCAGCCTCAGCCTTGTCCACCGGCAAGGGAACACCGATCACCCCAGTCGAAGACACGAACACATCCGAAGGCAGGCACCCAAGATGATTGGCGACCTTCGCCGCGATCGCTTCGACAGCCGCCCGCCCGCGATGGCCGGTGAAGGCATTGGCATTGCCCGCATTCACCACCAGCGCCCGCGCCGACCCGAGCGGAATGGCGTCCCGGCACCATTCGACCTCGGGGGAAGGGCACTTGCTCTGCGTCGTAACGCCAGCAACCGCCGTACCCTCGGCCAGTTCCACATAGGTCAGGTCGCACCGATCCCAATTCTTGTACCGCGCCCTGGCAACGCGCGCGGTCACGCCCGAAATCGCGGGAAGTTCAGGAAAGGCTAAGGGGGCGAGGGGAGAGCGCTGTGTCATGAGCGCGGATTAGCGCATATCATCCGCCCGTCAATCATTGCCTCGATCGAAGCGTTCAGGCCGCTCATCAATTGACTATCCCACAGCCAAACCCTAAATCGCCGCGCATATCCGTGTGCGTTGCTTTAAAAGGGCGCGCGCCCCCCTATTGTCAGGAACTTGCATGTTCGGCGCACTCGCCAAGTCCATCTTCGGATCGTCCAACGAACGTTACGTAAAGTCGTTGGGCAAGATCGTCGAACGCATCGCATCTTTCGAACCCGTCATTTCGGCGATGAGCGACGAGGAACTGACGGCCCAGACGGCCCGATTCCGGGAACGCCTGGCGCAGGGTGAAACGCTCGATGACCTGCTGCCCGAAGCCTTCGCCACGGTTCGTGAGGCCGCCAAGCGCACCCTTCACCAGCGCCACTATGATGTGCAGATGGTCGGCGGCATCGTCCTCCACCGCGGCGAGATCGCCGAAATGCGCACGGGTGAGGGTAAGACGCTGGTCGCGACGCTCGCCACCTATCTGAACGCGCTGGAAGGGAAGGGCGTCCATGTCGTTACCGTCAACGACTATCTCGCCAGCCGCGACTGCGAGTGGATGGGGCAGGTCTATCGTTTCCTCGGCCTGACCACGGGCGTGATTGTGCCGAACCTCAGCGAGGATCAGCGGCGCGAAGCCTATAACGCTGACATCACCTACGCGACGAACAACGAACTCGGCTTCGACTATCTGCGCGACAATATGAAGTACGACCGCGCATCGATGGTGCAGCGGCCCTTCAACTTCGCCATCGTCGATGAGGTGGACTCGATCCTGATCGACGAAGCGCGCACCCCACTGATTATCTCCGGTCCGACCGACGACAAGTCGGAACTCTATGTAGCCGTCGATGCTATCGTGAAGAAGCTGGACGAAGCCGATTATGAGAAGGACGAGAAGCAGCGCACCGTCACCCTGACGGAGGACGGGACGGAAAAGATCGAGCGTCTGCTGGAAGATGCTGGCCTGCTGGAGGGCGCCAACCTCTACGATTTCGAAAACACCGCCGTCGTTCACCACGTCAACCAGGCGCTGCGCGCGGTCGTGATGTTCCGCCGGGACATCGATTACATCGTCAAAGACGGCAAGGTCATCATCATCGATGAGTTCACCGGCCGCATGATGGATGGCCGCCGCTGGTCGGACGGCTTGCACCAGGCGGTGGAAGCCAAGGAAGGGGTGAATATCGAGCCTGAAAACCAGACGCTCGCCTCCATCACTTTCCAGAATTTTTTCCGCATGTACCCGAAGCTCGGCGGCATGACCGGCACGGCCGCGACCGAAGCGACCGAATTCTACGAAATCTACAAGATGAACGTCGTCACCATTCCGACCAACCGGCCGGTTCAGCGTGTCGATGAAGAAGACAGCTTCTACAAGAATCTGGAAGACAAGTTCCGCGGCATTGCAAAGACGATCAAGGTCCATGCCGAAAAGGGCCAGCCCGTCCTTGTCGGCACGGTGTCGATCGAAAAGTCGGAAATGCTGTCCGAATTCCTCAATCAGGAAGGCGTCAAGCACGCCGTCCTCAACGCCCGCTTCCATGAAAGCGAAGCGCACATTGTCGCGCAGGCGGGCCGGAAGGGCGCCGTCACCATCGCGACGAACATGGCGGGTCGCGGCACCGACATCAAATTGGGCGGCAACCTGGAAATGCGCGTCGAGGACGAACTGCGCGACATGCCGGAAGGGCCGGAGCGCGAAGCCGCCATCGCCCGCATCGACGCAGAGATCGAGGCGGAGAAGGCCGAAGTGCTCGCCGCTGGTGGTCTCTTCGTCCTCGCGACCGAACGGCATGAAAGCCGCCGCATCGACAACCAGCTGCGCGGTCGTTCAGGGCGTCAGGGCGACCCCGGCCTCTCGCGCTTCTACCTCAGCCTCGACGATGATCTCATGCGCATCTTCGGCCCGGACACCATGTTCGCCAAGATGATCCGTTCCAATCTTGAGGATGGCGAGGCGCTGCCCCCCTCGAAATGGCTGAGCAAGGCGATCGAAACCGCGCAGAGGAAAGTCGAAGCGCGCAACTACGACATCCGCAAGCAGGTCGTCGAATATGACGACGTCATGAACGACCAGCGCAAGGTCATTTATGAACAGCGCGCCGACATCATGGACGCTGATACCGTTGATGACGTCGTGACGGACATGCGGCACGAAACGGTCAACGACCTTGTCGGCGCATCCTGTCCTCCGGGTACGTATCCCGAACAGTGGGATATCGACCGGCTGAAGGCGCGCACCGCCGAAATCCTTGGGCTTGAACCCGACTTCGACGCATGGCTGACGGAAGATGCCGTCGATCCGGAATTGATCGAGGAACGCCTCAAGGCTCTTGCCGATGAAGCGGTCGCCGAAAAGATTGGCGGGATCGATCCGGAAAACTGGCACATGATCGAAAAATCGATCCTGCTCCAGAGCCTGGACCATCACTGGAAAGAGCATCTGTCGACCCTCGACGCGCTGCGCCAGGTCGTTCACCTGCGCGCCTATGCGCAAAAGACGCCGATCAACGAATATAAGCAGGAAGCCTTCGCCCTGTTTGAGCGCATGCTGAGCAACATCCGTGAGGATGTGACCGGCTCGATCGCGCGCGTGCAGTTCAGGATGGAAGAACCGCTGCCTGAGTTCGACCTGCCCGTGCTTCCCGACTTCATCACCACGCACATCGACCCCTTCTCGGGCGAAGATAATAGCGGCGACATTGACGCGGGCCAGTTGGGTGGCATCACCACCACGCTCCCGCGTCCGCCGGTCGGCAATGCACAGCCCGGCGAGTTCACCAATCTGGATATCAGCCGCAACGCGCCATGCCCGTGCGGCTCCGGTCAGAAATACAAGCACTGCCATGGCGCGCTCGCCTGAGCGCCAACCGCTAGCGGCAGTTCTGGCAGCTTATCGAATCACCGTCATGCCAGCAAACTGGCGCGGCGGGGCTCATATCTGAAACGAGGCGGGCGCGCACGGGGCCTTCTGGAGGGGCGATCCATATCGCCCCCATCCCTCAATCCCGCTTGTCTGCCCCATCTCCGTGCAGCTTGGCCCATAGGTCCGCCGTCCCTGCCTCCTGCGCCTTCGTCACATATTGGGCGGCGACCAGCCAGCCCTTGATCGGGCGTAACGGCAACACTGTCGTCAATATGAGCACCGGGATACCGACGGCGATGTGCACCCATAAAGGCGGCCGCGCCAATATCTCCAACATCACGATAAAGATGACGCCGGGAACGCAGGCGAACAACTGCACGAACACCGCTGGGCCATCCGCCGGGTCCGCAAAGGAATAGTCCAGTCCGCAAACCTCACACCGATCGCGGACGGTAAGAAATCCCTTGAAAATATGCCCGTCGCCGCACCGGGGGCAACGGCCCAGCGCGCCGGTTTCGATCAGCGAACGCCGTGGCGACTTATCCGACGGTTGAACCATATCTGCTTCCCCTGTGCACGTTCCGGGCCTTCGCCTAGCAAGTCCATGTGATGATAGAGGAGCCTAATTCAATTGGCCTTTTTGTCCCACCTGCATATTGCCTCGCTCCAAAGGGCGTCGTCCGCATTGACGTTACGGCATGGCCGCTGGAAAGTTATCACTGGATTGCAGTCGTCAACAATGTCTGTTAAACGCGCCGCGATTTGGATGCCCGACAGCATACAAGTCGCGCCCCCGGCATCCCTTGCCCGGGGGCGCTTTCATTTTTATCGGCTGCAATCCCCCTAGGTTATTGATGCGCAGGCTTTCCGCCTACGGGGTCGCTCGGCACGTCAAAATTTTCCATGGCGTCATGCAGGACCTGATCGGGACAGGAAGCGGCCAGCGCCCTAACCTTGTACCGCAACGCCAATTCCCGATGCGCCGCAACCTCTTCGGCAGGAGCGTGCCTTGCCAAGGCGTCGTTGACCTTGGCAGCTTCTTCCCGCGCGCGCCGGAACAAATAAGGTGCATCCGTTTGCCCAGACATTGCAACCTCCAGATGGTGAGGTGGAAGTGATAGCATGCTGGTTCACAATACTCCTTAACGAGGGTTAAGGCGAGGCGCAGGTGCGATCATCTCCAAAATCGGCCCCAGGATGCGCATACGGCCGAATTCGCGCTCCGTTCCTGCTCCAGATGGCGACCATAGTTTCGCTCTATGAACTTCCGCCCGATCCAGTGTAGATGACAGCATGCAGACGCGCCTTGTCGAATATTTCCTGGCGTTAGAGCGCGAAGGTCATTTCGCGCGCGCCGCCTCCTATTGCAATGTCTCGCAACCCACCTTGTCCGTGGGCATCGCGTCACTGGAAGCGCAGCTGGGAAAGCGGCTGATCCGGCGCGATCGCAAATATGTGGGATTGACCGCGGAGGGTGAGGCTATCCTGCCATGGGCACGGCAATTGATCGCCGCTGCCGAAGCCCTTGGTCACGCGGCGGAAACAGCCCGTGGTCCGCTGAAGGGCGAATTAAGGCTGGGCGCGATCCCGGCTGCCATGCCGGTGATCGGCCATCTCACCGAAGCGATGCTGGAGCGCCATCGGGGCCTTAACATCTCCGTCCGCGCGCTCACTTCGCGGCAGATCGAGCGGGGCCTTGCTGCGTTCGAACTGGACGCCGGCATCACCTATCTCGATTTCGAGCCACCGGCCCACGCCTTGTCAGTGCCCCTTTATACAGAGCGGGCGATCCTCATCGGTGCGGTCGGCTGCGCTCCGATACCCGATCCGCTGGACTGGGCCGATCTTGCGGACCTGCCGCTGTGCCTGTTGCATCAGGGCATGCAGAACAGGCGTATCCTGGACGCGCGTCTGGCTGAACGCGGGCTTGCCCTGCGCCCGGTGGTCACGGCGGACAGCTATGTCGCACTGCTCGGCCTCGTGCAGCAGGGGCGGCTCTGTTCCATCATTCCGGAAAATCATGCGACCTTGCTGGAGGGGCTGGCCTGGGCGCGGACCTATCCGCTGCCCGCCACGGCGGAGGGCAGTCGGGTGGGCGTGATAGTGTCGGATCGCGCACCGATGGGGCCTTTGGCTCAAGCGGTCCTCAGCGTCGCGCGCGACCTGCGCTTGCCCAATGGCTATCGCACCGCTTCATAGAATATCTCTATCATCCATTAGGGGCTTCAATTTGACCCGAGCCGGGTGGCCCGGCACGATGGCGTCTGATCGAAGGCTGCAGGCAGGGCAGGATGGAAGCATTTATCGAAAGCTGGACCGCGCGTCATGGCGCCACGCGCGACCAGTTACTGCCCCTTCTGCATGCGGTGCAGCACGAGGTGGGCTATATCGACGATGCGCAGGTCCCGATAATTGCGCGGGCGTTGAACCTCACCCGCGCGGATGTGCATGGCGTCATCACCTTCTACCATGATTTTCGCCGTGTTCCGCCCGGCCGCCACATTGTGAAGCTCTGCCGCGCGGAAAGCTGCCAATCACGCGGCGGCGCGGCGATCGAACATCAGGCGGCGCAAATTCTGGGCGTCGCCATGGGGGAGACCCGAGTTGACGGCCAGCTAAGCCTGGAGCCTGTCTACTGCCTGGGTCTCTGTGCGATCGGCCCGAACGCGCTGGTGGACGGCCGACCGGTTGCAGGGATCGATGCCAAAGCCCTGGAGCGGATCGCGGCGGAGATGGCGGCATGAGCCGGGTCTTCATCAGCCGGGATATGGCCTCCGTCGCGCTCGGTGCAGACGAAGTGGCGCGCGGCTTCACGCAGGCAGGGTGCGAAGTGGTGCGCACTGGATCGCGCGGCTTGTTTTCCATCGAGCCATTGGTCGAAATGGAGACTGACGGGGGCCGTATCGGCTATGGGCCGGTCGGGACGCAGGATGTCGCGGCGGTACTAGACGGCACGCATCCTGCCAGGCTGGGCAAGGTGGACGATTTGCCCTTCTTCGCTGGTCAGCAACGCTTTACCTTCGCACGGTGCGGCATCATCGATCCGCTGAGCCTTACCGATTATGCGGCCCATGATGGCTGGAAGGGGCTGGAAAAGGCTCGCGCCATGCCTCCGCAGCAAGTGGTCGATGCGGTCAAGGCGTCAGGGCTGCGCGGGCGCGGCGGCGGCGGTTTCCCGACCGGGATCAAATGGCAGACGGTGCTGGATGCGCCGGGCGCGCCTAAGTTCATCGTCTGCAACGCCGATGAAGGTGACAGCGGCACCTTCGCGGATCGGATGCTGATGGAGGGCGATCCCTTCTGCCTGATCGAAGGGATGGCGATCGCCGCCCATGCCGTCGGCGCGGCCCATGGCTATATCTACATCCGCAGCGAATATCCCTACAGCATCGCCACCATGCGCGCGGCGATCGATGCCAGCGCGCATCTCATCACGCCCTTCACGCTGGAGGTGCGCGAGGGCGCGGGCGCCTATGTCTGCGGCGAGGAAACAGCGCTGCTCGACAGTATCGAGGGCAAACGCGGGCAGGTGAGGGCAAAGCCGCCGCTCCCGGCCTTGCAGGGGCTATTTGGTCAGCCGACCGTCATCAACAATGTGCTGTCGCTGGCTGCGGTGCCCTTCATCCTGGCGGAGGGGCCGGATGCCTATGCGACGGTTGGCTTTGGCCGCTCGCGCGGAACCATGCCGGTGCAGCTCGCGGGCAATGTAAAGCATGGCGGCCTTTATGAGATTGGCTTCGGCATAACGCTTGGCGAGTTGGTGAACGACATTGGCGGCGGCACGGCGAGCGGTCGCCCTGTGCGGGCGGTGCAAGTGGGTGGACCACTCGGCGCTTACTTCCCGCCATCGATGTTCCATCTGCCGTTCGATTATGAAGCCTTTGCGCAAGCTGGCGGGCTGATCGGCCATGCCGGCATCACCGTCTTCGATGACAGCGTCGATATGGCGCATATGGCGCGCTTTGCCATGGAGTTCTGTTCGGTCGAAAGCTGCGGCAAATGCACGCCCTGTCGGATCGGATCGACGCGGGGGGTGGAGATCATGGATCGGCTGCTGACCCGCAGGGCGGAGGGGCTGCCTCCAGCGAACCCATCAATTTCGGCAGGACTGAGCAAGGCGCTCTATTCACGAGCGCCCGGTACCATGCAACGCAGCGTGGACGAGGATCTGCAACTGCTGCGCGACCTGGCCGATACGATGAAATATGGCTCGCTCTGCGCGCTGGGTGGGTTCACACCCTATCCGGTGTTGAGCGCGCTCGATCATTTCCCCGAAGACTTTGGCGCGGCTGCGTCTACCAAGGAAGCTGCGGAATGACCTTCACCCGCGAAGCCGATCATGGCACCCCGCCAGCCATAGCCAACGGCAGGTCCGTCACGCTCACAATAGATGGCGAGCGCGTCACCATGCCAGAGGGCACGAGCATCATGCGCGCCGCTTCGCTGACCGGCTGCTCCATTCCCAAACTGTGCGCCACCGACAATCTGGAGAGTTTCGGCTCCTGTCGCCTATGCCTGGTCGAGGTGGAAGGACGCAGCGGCTATCCCGCCTCCTGCACCACGCCCATCGCCGAAGGCATGGTGGTTCGCACCCAAAGCGATCGGCTGAAGCAGCTCCGCCGGGGCGTGATGGAGCTTTACATCTCCGACCATCCACTCGACTGCCTGACCTGCGCCGCCAATGGCGACTGCGAATTGCAGGATCAAGCCGGTGCAGTGGGACTGCGCGAGGTCCGCTACGGCTATGACGGCGCAACCAATATGGGGCAGGCCAAGGACCAGTCGAACCCTTATTTCGACTTCGACCCCAGCAAATGCATAGTCTGCTCCCGCTGCGTGCGCGCCTGTGAAGAGGTGCAGGGCACCTTCGCGCTGACTATCGAGGACAGGGGCTTCGGATCGAAAGTCTCGGCGTCGCAGGGCGAGGATTTCCTCGGCTCCGAATGCGTGTCCTGCGGTGCCTGTGTGCAGGCTTGTCCCACCGCCTCGCTGATTGAAAAGAAAGTGGTTGAGGTCGGCACGCCCGACCGGGCCATCGTCACCACCTGCGCCTATTGCGGCGTCGGCTGCACCTTCCGCGCGGAAATGCGTGGCGAGGAGCTGGTGCGCATGGTGCCGTGGAAAGAGGGCAAGGCCAATCGCGGCCATAGCTGCGTCAAGGGCCGGTTCGCCTGGGGCTATGCCCAGCATCAGGATCGGATACTCAATCCCATGATCCGCGCGTCCGTGGACCAGCCATGGCGCGAGGTGTCGTGGGACGAAGCCATTGCCCACACGGCAGCGGAGTTCCGCCGGATCCAGGCCAAATATGGTACGCGCTCCATCGGCGGCATCACATCAAGCCGCTGCACCAATGAAGAAACCTTCCTCGTCCAGAAGCTCGTCCGCCAGGGTTTCGGCAACAACAATGTCGATACCTGCGCCCGCGTCTGCCACTCGCCGACCGGCTATGGGCTCAGCACGACCTTCGGCACCTCTGCCGGGACGCAGGATTTCGACAGCGTGATGCAGTCCGACGTGATCCTCGTCATCGGCGCCAACCCGACTGACGGCCACCCCGTATTTGCCTCGCGCATGAAGAAGCGGTTGCGGCAGGGCGCCAAGCTGATCGTCATCGACCCGCGCCGCATCGATATGGTGAAGTCCCCCCATGTCGAGGCGGAACATCATCTGCCGCTGCGCCCCGGCACCAACGTCGCCATGCTGACGGCTCTTGCTCATGTCGTCGTGACCGAAAAGCTGTACGACGAACCCTTCATTCGCGCGCGCTGCGATTGGGACGAATTTGCCGAATGGGCCGAGTTCGTGTCACAGCCAGCCCGTTCTCCCGAAGCCATCGAACCGCTGACAGGAGTAAAGGCGCAGGAGGTCCGCGCCGCCGCTCGCCTCTACGCCACCGGAGGCAACGGCGCGATCTATTACGGCCTCGGCGTCACGGAACATAGCCAGGGCAGCTCGACCGTCATGGCGATCGCCAACCTCGCCATGGCGACCGGCAATGTCGGGCGCGAGGGCGTGGGCGTGAACCCGCTGCGAGGACAAAATAATGTGCAGGGCGCCTGTGACATGGGCAGCTTCCCGCACGAATTTTCCGGCTATCGCCACGTTTCCGACGGCGCCACGCGCGCGCTGTTCGAACAAAGCTGGGGCGTGGCGCTGGACCCCGAACCGGGGCTTCGCATCCCCAACATGCTGGATGCGGCGACCGACGGCACCTTCAAGGGCATTTTCATCCAGGGCGAGGACATTCTCCAATCCGACCCCAATACGCATCATGTCGCGGCCGGGCTGGCGGCGATGGAGTGCGTCGTGGTGCAGGACCTCTTCCTCAACGAGACCGCCAATTACGCGCATGTCTTCCTGCCCGGCTCCACCTTCCTGGAAAAGGACGGAACCTTCACCAATGCCGAACGGCGCATTCAGCGCGTGCGCAAGGTGATGGCGCCACTCAACGGCTATGAAGATTGGGAGATCGTGCAACTGGTCGCCAACGCCATGGGACTCGGCTGGACCTACAGCCACCCGTCGCAGATCATGGACGAAATCGCCGCGCTCACCCCGACCTTCGCGGGCGTGCATTATGACCGCCTGAACGCAGAGGGATCGCTGCAATGGCCCGCGAACGACCGGGCTCCTCACGGCACGCCGACCATGCATTTAGACGGTTTCGTGCGCGGCAGGGGCAAGTTCGTCGTCACCGACTATGTGCCGACCGATGAAAAGACCGGCCCACGTTTCCCGCTACTGCTGACCACAGGGCGCATCCTTAGCCAATATAATGTCGGCGCGCAGACCCGCCGCACCGCCAATGCCGCCTGGCATCCCGAAGACCGACTGGAAATCCATCCCAGCGACGCGGAAAACAGGGGCCTTAAGGACGGAAATTGGGTAACGCTCCGCAGCAGGGCAGGGGAAACCACCCTGCGAGCGCTGGTGACCGAACGGGTAGCACCGGGCGTTGTCTATACGACCTTCCACCATCCCGAAACGCAGGCGAACGTCATCACCACCGACTATTCGGACTGGGCCACCAACTGCCCGGAATATAAGGTGACGGCGGTGCAGGTGTCCGCATCCAACGGACCCAGCGACTGGCAGAAAAGCTATGACGCGCAAGCCCGGCGTAGCCGGCGCATCGACATGATCCACGCAGCGGAATGACGGCATGACTGAAGACCACTCGATGATGTCCAATCAGGACCGGCTGGTCTATATGGCCAACCAGATCGCCAGAAACTTCATGACCATGGGCGAAGAGAAAGCGGCGCAGGCAGTCGCTGATCACATCGCCAAATTCTGGGAACCGCGAATGCGGACGCAGATATTCGCTCTGCACGAGAAGGGGGAAGCGACATTCGCTCCGGTTGCCGCCAGGGCGATCACTCTCTTGCGTGCGGGAGGTTCGCCGCCGCCGCAGACGCGAGCTACGGAGCTTAACAGCGTGAACGAAGTCGGTCGCTCCGACACAGGCTGAAGCTCGTATGCAAGCCGTGTTCAAAGGCAATGGAGGTCACCATGCGCCCCAAATTTGGAACAATCGCAGCGACAAAGGATGCAGGAACCGTCCCCCTATGCTGAAGGGAGGCGCTGCTTCGATTTGTGAAAATTAAGGCCCCTCAATCCTTTACTGTCGAATCTTGTGATTATCCAAAAAAACAGAACCTGAATTGTTTAGTTACCAGAGAATCTCGTGAATGGCGTTCAGAAGCGGGGAACCGTTTAGTTCACCCTTTAGTAAGCCGTAGATAATGGCAGCAACGACGCCCCCGACAATGGTAATGCCCCAAGACAATACACCCGGGCCAAGGCGTCCTATCAAACTAGATTTTCGCGTGGTCGGAAAAAGGATGAAATTCGGTACATACTGGCGATGAAAATAGGTAATCAGGGATTGGACAGCGAGTGCGCTTGCCGCAAATGCTAACCTTTGGCTGAATGTCGGCAAACCCGGTAAAGCCGCTAACGCAGCCGCTAAGATGACGATATTAACGGTTAACCCGAATTTGCGGAATTGTGTCGCCAGTTTCCGTTGAAACCCATTAACATGCCTTGAGAGAGCTTCCGCTTTCCCGATGGCCCACGCCTCTTGAACGCTTTGAACGCGGATTATGTTCTCTCCCCAAGCGGTAAGTTCCACCATCGCGTTTCGGTTTAGTCCATACATTTCGGGTTCTTGTACAGAGATCTTGAGATATCGGAGTTCTGGGAGATTATCTAAGATGGCCTCAAACTCGTCCGAATATATGTTCTTCTCATTTCCTTTGTCGTTGAACGTAACCACGGCGCGCTTTTGAGCAAAATCCTTGACTAGTTGGGCGACGAGACTCCGCACGTCGTCGGCATAAAGTCGAATTGCGCCCATAGAGCGGGCAGAGGTATTCATTTGTTCGGGGATTGCACCAACGTTGCTCGCTCGCACTTGAAACGTATGTGGCCAAAGCTGAAAAGTCCCGCCGGTTCCAATTGTAGAGGACCATTCGCCATCCAATCGGCCTTCAGGAGTAAGCGCCCCGACAACAGTTAGTTGGCCTAACTCCACGCCCTCCGGCGCTTCGCCTTGCGGTGTTCCGGCAAGAGTTATGTTCCCCGCCTCGAACTTGCCAGTCACATCGTAGACTGCAACTCCCAATTTGTCGTCATTAAGCCGGATGATGCCTGTTAATGAGTCGTCCTCGCCATTGAGTATGACCGAAACATTGCCGGTGTTGGTTCCTAAGACGCGACCATTCCAGTTTTTCTCGATACCAGCCATGAAATTCCCCCTATCAGGTAAGTTACGGAGGTAAGGCGATTTCGCCAAGCGAAAGGATATTTGCTCGACCTTAATGATGGCGGGTATGTTGGCCACACACCAAATTTATGAGAAACATAATAATATCAATGGATTTTGGCGGACAGGGTGGGATTCGAACCCACGGTGAGCGTAAACCCACGGCGGTTTTCAAGACCGCTGCCTTAAACCACTCGGCCACCTGTCCGTCCGCTCGCTTCCTAGCGAAGCTTTGCGTCATGCCAAGCGTAAAATGACCAAAATCCGCTTTCGACGCGTTCTTGGCATGAATGCAGCGACAAGGGGGATTTCGCCTCCTGCTGTCGCTGTGCCACAAAGGGCTGAGGGAGATTCTCTAATGCGTTCAACCATTCACTCGCTTCTACTGCGTCTTGCCGTCGTCACGGCGGGCAGCTTGATGGCGGGGCCTGGCATGACGCAGGACATGGCTCAGGACGCCGGTTTCCGCAGCTATCTGGAAACGCTTCGGCCAAAGGCGCAGGCGATGGGCATCCGCTCTTCCACGCTGGATTCCGTCTTCCCCACGCTCACGCCGAACCCACGGGTTGTCCAACTGGATCAGAACCAGCCGGGGGGAGGCGCCTATTCCCCCATTCCCAATTTCGAACCCTATCGGCGGCAGCATGTCGATGCCGCGCGCATCAGCCGTGGCCGCACCGCTTATCAGGCGAACCGCGCCCGGCTTGCCCGGATAGAGGCGGAAACCGGCGTGCCTGAGGAAATCATGGTCGCGATCTACGGCCATGAAACCAATTACGGTTCCTATACCGGCGATTTCGACCTCATCCGCTCGCTTGCGACGCTATCCTATGAAGGCCGTCGCCGCACCCTGTTCGAACCGGAATTGCTGGCGACGCTCAAGATGCTGGACAATGGCGTGCCCCGCAGCCGCCTGGTCGGCAGTTGGGCAGGGGCGACGGGCTATCCCCAGTTCCTTCCCAGCGTCTATCTGCGTCTGGCCAAGGATGGCGACGGCGACGGCCGCGCCGATATCTGGAACAGCGAAGCCGATGCGCTGGCCTCCATCGCCAACTATTTCGTCAACGCAGGCTGGCGGCGTGGCCAACCCTGGGGCGTGGCCGTTTCGGTGCCGACCGGGTTCAACCGGGCTAGCGTATCGGCACGGCTTTCGCCTGCCCGCTGTCCCCGCGTATTCAACCGTCACAGCCGCTGGCTGACGATGGCCGAATGGCGCAGCCGGGGCATCGTTCCGGCGGGCGGCAGCTGGCCAGCGGACACGGTGCTGGCGACGCTGCTCGAACCCGATGGTCCGGGCAAGACCGCCTATCTGCTCACCAGCAATTATCGGGCGATCCTCGATTATAATTGCTCGAATTTCTACGCCCTGTCCGTCGGGCTGCTCGCCGACGCCGTCCGGCAATAAGGGCGCAGCCGCGTCACCTGTTGCGCCAGCCCTCTTGAGAATGTGTCTGTCATGGCTAATGACAGGGGCAGGGCATTCTCATCACCCGAATCCATCAGTGCGAAGGCAGTCCTCATGAACAAGTCACTAGCCGCCATCCTCTTCGTCGGATTGCTGGCGCAGCCTCTCACGGCTGCCGCGCCTCCTTACACCAGTGAGGCGCCCATCGCTTACATGAAGGATCTGTCGTCGGGCGCCGTACTGTATGACAAGGGCGGCGAAACGCGCATCCCGCCAGCGTCGATGGCGAAAATGATGACGGCGCACGTCGCCTTCCGCCTGATCCAGAAGGGCGACCTGAAGCTGGACACGAAATTCACCGTCCGCCCCGAAACCTGGAAGCAGTGGCATGGCCCGGCGGCCGGTTCGACCATGTTCCTGTCGGCGGGCGAGCAGGTGTCGGTCGAAAATCTCCTCCACGGCATCGTGACCCTATCCGGCAATGACGCCTGCGTGGTGTTGGCCGAAGGGATCGCCGGAACGGAGCAGGCTTTCGTGGCGCAGATGAATGACGAAGCCAAGCGCCTCGGCCTCAAGAACAGCCATTTCGGCACCAGCAATGGCTGGCCGGATGAAGGCGTCACCTATGTGACTGCGCAGGACCTTGCCCGTCTCGCCGAAGCGACGATCGAGGAGACGCCTGACCTCTACAAGCGCTTCTACGCCACGCGCGCCTTCACCTGGGGCAAGACCATGGGCGGCTCCGACATTGCGCAAGCGAACCGCAACCCGATCCTCGGCAAGGTTGCCGGTGCCGATGGCCTCAAGACCGGCCATACGGAGGAAGCGGGCTTTGGCTTTACCGGCTCGGCCGAACAGGACGGCCGCCGCATCGTCATGGTTGTTGCTGGCCTGCCGACCTACAATGGCCGCGTTTCGGAATCCGTCCGCTTCATGGACTGGGGCTTCAAGGCATGGAAAGCGCAGCCGCTCTTCAAGAAAGGCCAGACCGTCGAAACCGCTGAAGTTCAGCTGGGCAGCGCCACCAGCGTGCCGCTCGTCGCCCCGCAGGACATGGCTGTAACGCTGCCCCGCACCGCGTCGGGCAACATCTCGGTCAAGGTCGCCTATACCGGCCCGATCAAGGCGCCGATCGCCAAGGGGCAGAAGATCGCCGAACTCATCGTCTCCACCCCCGACACCCCGCCGCAGGTCTTGCCTTTGGTGGCAGGTGAGGAAGTGTCCGAAGCGGGCATCTTCGGTCGCCTCTGGAACGGCCTGAAGTCCTTCTTCGGGTGACACGCGGCCGGTTCATCTCTCTGGAGGGCGGGGAGGGCGCCGGTAAATCGACGCAACTCCGCGCCCTAGCCGCCGCTTTGCGGGCGAAGGGCCTGGAAGTCGTCGAAACCCGCGAACCCGGCGGCAGCGAAGGCGCGGAAGCCATCCGCGCGCTTCTTCTCACCGGCGCCGCCGACCGCTGGAGCCCGCGCGCCGAAGCGCTCCTCTTCGCCGCAGCCCGCGCCGATCATATCGAAAAAACCATCCGCCCCGCGCTGGATCGCGGCGCATGGGTGCTGTCCGACCGCTTCCTCGACAGCAGCCGCGCCTATCAGGGCATGGGCGAACTCACCGACGCCGACATTCTGACCCTCCACCGCATCGGCAGCGCCGACTTTCTCCCCGACCGCACCTTCTTCCTGACCCTCCCCGAAGCCGAGGCGCAGCAGCGCGCCTGGTCCCGCGACGGAGACGCCGCCGACCGCATCGGAGGCCGCGACGCAGCCTTCCACGCCAATGTCGCATCCGCCTTCACCCGCTTCGCCGATCAGGACCCCGCCCGCATCCGCACCGTCGATGCATCGGGCCACCCCGAAGCCGTAACCTCGCGCCTCCTCGCAGCGCTCGACGACCTGCTGCCATGACCACCATCCTCGGCCATGACACCCAAGCCGACATGCTGCTCGCCGCCGCGCGCAGCGGCCGCATGCATCATGGCTGGATCCTCGCTGGCCCGCGCGGCATCGGCAAGGCCAGCTTCGCCCGCGCCCTGGCCCTTCGTCTCCTAGCGGAAGCAGCAGGTCCCGCGCCCGAAGGCGAAGGCCTGTCAGTCCCCACCGATCACCCCGTCCGTAAACTGATCGAAGCCGAAGCCCATCCCGACTACGCCGAACTCTACTGCCTGGAAAAGGAAACCGGCACTGCCCGCAACATCTCCGTCGATCAGGTGCGCGGCCTCCAGCGCCTCGTCCAGTCCGCCCCGTCCCTGTCGCAACGCCGCATCGTCGTCATCGACAGCGCCGACGATCTGGAGCGCGGCGCCGCCAACGCCCTCCTCAAGACGCTGGAAGAGCCGCCCGCCGACATGCTCTTCTTCCTCGTCAGCCACGCGCCCGGCCGCCTTTTGCCCACCATCCGCTCGCGCTGCCGCACCCTGCGCTTCGACACGCTCGACGGCGAGGCGATGCGCACCATCCTGCGCCGGGAGCAGCCCGACCTGCCACCCGCAGACATAGAGGCGCTCGCCGCCCTGGGAGAGGGCGCGCCCGGCCGAGCCCTGCGCTACGCGGGCCTAGACGTAACCGACCTGGACCGCATGCTCCGCGCGATCGCAGCCGACGGCGACCCCGGCAACCGACACCGCCTCATCCTCGCGAAGCAGCTCTCGGGCAAAGCCGCACGCCCCCGCTATGAAGCCTTCCTCGAACGCGTCCCCGCCTTCATCGCCGACGCCGCCCGCCAGCGCAGCGGCCCGGCGCTCGGCACAGCGCTGGACCACTGGGAAGCCGCGCGCCAACTCGCCAGCGGCGCCATCATCCTCTCGCTCGACCCCGCAGCCGTCGCTTTCGAACTCGCGGGCCATGTTGCCGCACTCGCCCCGGATCAGCGTTGAAAAGCAGGCTTTGCGCGCGCCTTAACAGCCGCTAGGGAAGGCGCATGTCGCAGCCCTACACCATCACCACCGCCATCAGCTATCCCAACGGCCGCCCCCATATCGGCCACGCCTATGAGGTGATCGCCACCGACGCGATCGCCCGGTTCCAGCGGATGATGGGCCGCGACGTCTTTTTCCAGACCGGCACCGACGAACATGGCCTGAAAATGGATCAGGCCGCCCGCACGCGCGGCATCGAACCGCGCGCCCTTGCTGATGAAATGTCCGGCTATTTCAAGGATATGAACGACAGTCTGAACATCAGCTATGATCGGTTCATCCGCACCAGCGAGCCTGACCATCACCGCGCATCCCAAGCCATCTGGCAGGCGATGGAGGCCAATGGCGACCTCTATCTCGGCCGCTATGAAGGTTGGTACTCCGTCCGCGACGAAGCCTTTTACGACGAAAAGGAACTGGTCGATGGGGAAGGGGGCGAAAAGCTCTCACCCCAGGGCACGCCGGTCGAATGGACCGTCGAGGAAAGCTGGTTCTTCCGCCTGTCCGCCTACCAGCAAATGCTGCTCGACCTCTACAACGGCCAGCCCGACTTCATTCAGCCCGACAGCCGCCGCAACGAAATCATGCGCTTCGTTGAGGGCGGCCTTTCCGACCTCAGCGTCTCGCGCACCAGCTTCGACTGGGGCGTCAAGGTGCCCCGTAGCGACGGCCATGTCATGTATGTCTGGGTTGACGCACTCACCAATTATTTGACCGGCTGCGGCTATCCCGACGACGCCGAGCGCATGGCGCGCTACTGGTCAGAAGGCGGCGACATAACGCACATCATCGGCAAAGATATCGTGCGTTTTCATACTGTTTACTGGCCAGCCTTTCTGATGAGTGCAAAGCTGCCTTTGCCCAAGCAGATCTTCGGTCACGGCTTCCTCCTCAACCGGGGTGAGAAGATGTCGAAGTCGGTCGGCAACGTCGCCGACCCGATGGAATTGGCCGAGCGTTTCGGCGTGGACCAACTCCGCTATTTCCTCCTGTCCGAAGTCACTTTCGGCAATGACGGCAGCTACAGCGCAGAGGCGATCGTCGCCCGGTCGAACAGCGACCTGGCCAACAGCTTCGGCAATCTGGCGCAGCGAACCCTGAGCTTCATCGCCAAGAATCTCGAAGGTCGCTTGCCCGAACCCGCGCCGCAGGATGTCGACAATGATCTGCTAAAAACTATCAGCGACGCCGCACAGACGTTCCAGACCGCCATGGCCGATCTCGCGCCTTCCACGGCTATCGAAGCATGGATGCGGGCGGTATTCGCCTGCAATGCCTATATCGATGCGCAGGCGCCCTGGGCCTTGCGCAAGACTGACCCGGCGCGGATGGAAGCGGTGCTGGCGACGCTCTACGAAGCCATTGCCAACCTCGCCATCATCATTCAGCCCGTGATCCCGGCCAGCGCCACCGCGCTGCTCGACCAGATGGGCGTTCCGCAGACGAGCCGGACCTACGAAGCGATCGGCAGCAACACCTACGCCGATCTCCGCGCCAGCGGGTTCACGCTCGCCGCGCCCAAGCCACTCTTCCCGCGCCTCGAACTCACCGAAGCGGACGCCTGATCCATGCTGATCGACAGCCATTGTCACTTGAATTACAAAGGCTTGATCGAAGATCAGCAGAATGTGCTTGAACGCGCGCGCTCCGCTGGCATCGAACTGATGCTCAACATCGCGACCCGCGAAAGCGAATGGGACGCCGTGCTCGCAACAGCCGAACAGGAACCCGATGTCTACGCAACTGTGGGAATCCATCCCCATGAGGCCGACGAGCATCCCCATATCGACACCGCCAAGCTGATCGAACGCGCTGCCCACCCTCGCGTGGTCGGCATCGGGGAAACCGGCCTCGACTATTATTACGATCATAGCGACCGCGCCCGGCAGCAGAACAGCTTCCGCGCCCATATCGCAGCGTCCCGCGCGACCGGCCTTCCGCTCATTGTCCACACCCGCGATGCCGAGGAGGATACGCTCGCCATCCTGCGCGAGGAAATGGAGCAGGGGGCCTATTCCGGCGTGATCCACTGCTTCACCGCCAGCGGAGCCTTCGCCGATGCAGCCCTGGACCTCGGCTTTTACATCAGCATTTCGGGCATCGTGACCTTCAAGAGCGCGAAGGATCTTCAGGAAACCGCTGCCCGTCTGCCGCTCGACCGGCTGTTGGTTGAAACGGACTCCCCCTTCCTCGCGCCCGTGCCCCACCGTGGCAAGTCCTGCGAACCGGCCTTCGTCGCCGATACCGCGCGCTTCCTGGCAAACCTGCGCGGCGAAAGCGTCGAGCAACTGGCCGCCGCAACCTCAGCCAACTTCCGCACCTTGTTCAGCAAGACCGGAGCAGCGCAAAAGGCATGAGCCTCAAGCTCACTATCCTGGGTTGTGGCACCTCATCGGGCGTCCCCCGGATCGGCAATGACTGGGGCAGCTGCGATCCGAACGAGCCGAAGAACCGGAGGACACGGGTATCGATCCTGGTGGAAAGCCCCACCACGCGCCTCCTGATTGACACGTCGCCAGACATGCGCGCCCAACTGCTGGCCGCCGATGTCATCCATATCGACGCCATTCTCTGGACCCACGACCATGCCGATCACTGTCACGGCATCGATGACGTGCGCCAGCTTTACCACCACCGCCGCACGCCCGTCCCGGGCTATGCCCGCCGTCAGACATTGAAACTCCTGAAGGAACGCTTCGCCTACGCCTTTGAAGGACGGCAGGGCTATCATCCGACCATAGAGCCGCATGTGCTGCCCGATGGCCTGCGCATCGGTGACATCGACATCGCTTGTACAGACCAACCCCATGGCGAGATTTACTCGACCGGTTTTCGCTTCACATCGGGTGGCAGGTCGATAGGATATGCTACTGATTTCCATGATCTTACGGCCGACATGATCAGCCTTTACGACGGGTTGGATGTCTGGGTTGTCGACGCCCTCCGCGAAAAGCCGCATCCGACCCATCCGCATCTGGCCCTTACCCTCGATGGCATCTCGGCCGTCCGTCCCGGCCGCGCCGTCCTTACGCATATGGATCAAAGCATGGACTATGCGGCTCTGTTGAAAACGCTGCCGGACGGCGTGGAACCCGGCTATGACGGCATGTGCATCGAATTGAACGGGGATGGGGGCTGACGGCATGAATGGGGATCAGGCGGCTTCCAGCATCTGGTATGTGCTCGCGCTTGTTCTCGTCGGCTCCGCCTTGCTGGCTCGCCGCATGCCCATGGCTGGCATGCTGCGCCTTGCACTGGTCTGGGTCGCCATATTTGCGGCCCTGCTGGGATTGTTCAAAATTGGTGAGAAAGCCGGACTTTTCTCCGCCCGAATGTCTGGGGCAGGGGCAGGGCCGGTTTCGCAGAAAACGCCGCCAACACCGCCTCCTGCCCGCGCCGAAGGTCAGGCACTTCGCATTCCCATGGCACCTGATGGCCATTTCTGGGTCGAAGGAACGGTCAACGGCACCGCCACCCGTTTCCTCATCGACAGCGGCGCCAGCATAACGGCCCTTTCCGTCCCCTCCGCTCGTGCGGCCGGGCTCAATTTTGACCTGAACGCACCGGGCGTGTCGATGATGACCGCGAACGGCCAGATTGACGCCAAGCGTTCCTCCATCTCCACTTTGGCCATCGGCCCGGTCCGGTCGAGCGATCTGCCCATCGTCATATCACCCGCTTTTGGTGAGGTGAACGTCATAGGGATGAATATGCTGTCCCGGCTCAAAAGCTGGGGCGTCGAAAATGGTGAGATGGTGCTGAATCCATGACGGCATCGCTGGCGCTGCGCGCGCCGACCCAGCGCGAAAGGCTAAAGGCGATCGTCGGTGGGTCCACCGGCAATCTGGTGGAATGGTATGATTGGTACGCCTATTCAGCATTCACCCTCTATTTTGCGCCGCATTTCTTCCCGAGCGAGGATCGCACGGCACAGCTTTTGAGCGCTGCCGGGATATTCGCCGTGGGCTTCCTGATGCGGCCTATCGGCGCCTGGTTGATGGGCATTTATGCCGACCGGCATGGACGCAAAAGCGGTCTCACCCTGTCCGTGGCTCTCATGTGTGCGGGTTCGCTGCTCATTGCGGTGACGCCAGGCTATGATGTGATCGGGATAGGGGCGCCCCTGCTGCTCGTCCTTGCCCGCCTGATGCAGGGTCTTTCGATCGGCGGCGAATATGGTGCCAGCGCGACCTACCTGTCTGAAATGGCGGGACGTGATCGGCGCGGTTTCTTCTCCAGCTTTCAATATGTTACGCTGATCGCCGGGCAGCTTGTGGCAATTTGCGTGCTGCTCATCCTTCAGGGTGTGCTGACCACTGAGCAGCTTGACGATTGGGGGTGGCGGATACCTTTCCTGATTGGCGGCGCTCTCGCCGTGATCGTCTTCTGGCTCCGCCGTGGGCTAAGTGAAACGCAAAGCTTCCATGCAGCGAAAGCCGAAGGAGCGCCGCGATCCGGCTTTGTTGAACTGGTCACGAAGCATCCTCGCGAAACACTGACCGTCATGCTGCTCTCGGCCGGCGGCACGATCGCCTTCTATGCCTATTCCATCTACATGCAGAAATTCCTGGTGAACACGTCGGGCCTCAGCCGGGAAATAGCATCACAGATCAATGGGATAACCTTGTTCTTTTTCATGGCTCTGCAACCGCTCGCAGGCGCGCTCTCCGACCGGATCGGGCGCAAGCCTTTAATGATCGGCTTCGGCATCCTGGGCATGCTGTTCACCTATCCAATATTCGCCACGCTCGCCGTAACTCGCGATCCACTGGTTGCGGGGCTGCTGGTGATGGCAGGCTTGATTATCGTCACCGGCTACACCTCGATCAACGCCGTCGTGAAGGCGGAGCTTTTCCCGGCCCATATCCGTGCCCTTGGCGTCGCGCTGCCATATGCCTTGGCGAACACATTGTTCGGCGGCACGGCCGAATTCGTGGCGCTCTATTTCAAGCAGATCGGCATTGAACAGGCATTTTACATCTATGTAAGCGTCATGATCGCCATATCGCTCATCATCTACATCAAAATGCCTGACACCCGTCGCCACAGCCAAATCCTGGAAGACTGAAACGGGGCGTTCTCGGTATCGCCTGATATGAGGGGGCTCACCTTTCGTGGCAGGTGACTAATTGGCTCATCTGGGTACGCTACGAACGGTCATCCCAAGTCGAATTTAACATAATATATATTATCGTACAAATATCAGTCCGGAAAGGATAGCCTTCCCCCAACCAAAACTCTATCTTCTCGCCACCTCCTTCTTGATTTCAGGACCCCCATGTCATCCAGCACCAAAGCGAGCCCCGCCGACATCATGCCGCTCGCCAACGTCATGGCTCGTCTCCGCGATCCGGACACCGGATGTCCCTGGGACATCCAGCAGGATTTTGCCAGCATCGCGCCCTACACAATCGAGGAAGCCTATGAAGTCGCCGACGCGATTGAGCGCAACGATATGCCCGCGCTCTGCGACGAACTCGGCGACCTCCTTCTACAGGTAGCTTTCCACAGCCGGATGGCCGAACAAGCCGGGCACTTTAATCTCCAGGACGTGATCGACGGCGTCACCGACAAGATGATCCGCCGCCATCCGCACATCTTCGGCGAAGGTGCCGAACGCGAACATGGCCATGCTCAATGGGAAGCGATCAAAGCAGCCGAACGCGCTGCCAGAGAACCCGACAGCAGCGCTCTCGCTGGCGTCGCCAACGCGCTTCCCGCACTACTCCGCGCCGAAAAGCTCCAGAAGCGCGCAGCCCGTACCGGCTTCGACTGGCCCGACACCCAAGGTGTGGTCGCAAAGATCCAGGAGGAATTGCAGGAAGTTCACGACGCCGCATCGCCAGAAGAACATCAGGAGGAGGTTGGCGACCTGTTGTTTGCCGTGGTCAACCTGGCCCGACACCTGAAGGTCGATCCGGAAGCTGCGTTACGGGCCGCAAACGCGAAATTCGAAGCCCGCTTCCGCGTCATGGAACAGGCCGCAGGATCACACTTCCAGAGCTTGGACCTCGATGGAAAGGAAGCTCTTTGGCAGCAAGCCAAATGCGAATTGGCCCGCCGATAACCGATCAAGAGCTCGCGCGTTTGGTGAACCGGGCAAGCGCAGAGTCAGACAGCCGAACTTTAACGACGAGGTCGCTGTCCACCGTTTCGCTAGCTATCACTTCACCCTGCTCGTGCAGCCAGGCAACGGCAGCGCCATCTGCCAACGGCACTCGAAGTTGATGGATTTGCGCCCCAGCAGTCAGTCTGGCGCTGATGCTTCTTTGCAGATCGTCCACGCCCTCGCCGGTCAGAGCGGAAAGGATCACGACATCTCCGCGCCGCTCCGCGATTTCCCGAAGTTGCGCAGCTTCTTCCTCACCCAGCAGATCAAGTTTGTTCCACGCCTCGATAATCGGGGGGACGTCGTCCCCCGCTCCAGCACCCTCTCCCGCCACACCAAGCTCACTCAGCACATCCAGCACATCATCGCGCTGCGCCTCACTATCAGGATGTGCGATGTCGCGGACATGTATGATGAGGTCAGCCGACAGAACCTCTTCCAGCGTCGCGCGAAACGCTGCGATCAACTGCGTGGGAAGATCCGACACAAAACCGACCGTGTCCGACAAGATCGCCTTGTCCAATCCCGGTAATGCGATCTGGCGCATGGTCGGGTCCAGCGTCGCGAACAGCAAATCTTCCGCCATGACATCGGCGCCCGTCATCCGGTTGAAAAGCGTGGACTTGCCAGCATTGGTATAGCCGACGAGCGCGATCACGGGCCAGGGAGCCCGCTGCCGCCGCGCCCGATGCAAGCTGCGGGTACGGGTCACATGGTCAAGTTCACGCCTGATCTTTGCCATGCGATCCCGGATCATCCGCCGGTCAGCCTCAATCTGCGTTTCACCAGGACCACCCAGGAACCCAAAGCCGCCACGCTGCCGTTCAAGATGGGTCCAACTGCGCACCAGCCTGCCCGCCTGATAATCGAGATGGGCCAGTTCGACCTGAAGGCGTCCTTCATTGGTGGCCGCACGTTCGCCGAAGATTTCCAGGATCAACCCCGTTCGGTCGATCACCTTGGCTTCGGTCGCCTTTTCAAGATTGCTCTGCTGAACCGGGCTCAACGCGTTGTCGACAATGACCAGTTCGGCATCTTCCATTCGCGCAAGCGTCGCAATCTGATCGACCTGGCCACTTCCGAACAGCGTTGCGGGCTTCCGATCCCGCACACGAAACGCCTGCGCGGCGCGCACATCAATGCCGATAGCCAGAGCGAGGCCTTTCGCCTCCTCCAGCCGGGCATCACTGTCGCGCCGTTCCACCCCATGAGTTTCAGCGCGCACGACCACGGCCCGCGCGCCGCGCGATACTTCGTCGGCAGAGTCCCTGTTGAAGACGGCCATAAGCGGCTAACGCATCAAGCGCCGACCCGCCTCATCAGAAGGCGGGCCGTACCGAAATAGATTGATCAATTCTCGCCCTCGCCTTCGCCACTCAGGTCGAGCGCATGGAGAGGTTGGACAGTGGAGATGGCATGCTTGTAGACAAGCTGCACCATGCCGTCGCGCTCCAGCAGCATGCAGAAAAGATCGAAAGCAGCGATCTCGCCCTGCAACATCACGCCGTTGACCAGAAACATGGTGACCGGGCTACCGGACTTGCGAACGGCGCTCAGGAATATTTCCTGAAGCAGCTTGGGCTTTGAATTGCCGTCGCTCGCTTTGCGAAGGTCGGTCAGGTCCATCGACTGAGCGGGCATCACTGTGGAAATCGCGTGCTTGTAGACAAGCTGCGATTGCCCGTCGCGCCGCAACAGAACCGAAAAGTTGTCAAACCAGGTGATGATCCCTTGCAACTTAACGCCCTTTACCAGGAACATGGTCACGGGCGTCTTGCTCTTGCGCAGGTTGTTCAGGAATATGTCCTGAAGATTATTGAGTTTTTCTGCCATGGTCTTCACCTTATTGGCGGGACGTTACCCGCTCTTGCACCCCTGGGCAGGGTGTCTTGCCCGCCCCCGCTCACCGGGGGCAATCAGAAAGCTACCGCAATTGCGAAGGGGCGTCCATGCCCCAGATGGGCTATCGTTCATCCCCTTGCATCAATTGTCTTTGCCGTCCGTGATCCCAAGCAGCTTGAGCTTGCGGTGCAATGCAGACCGTTCCATGCCGATGAATGTGGCCGTTCGGGATATGTTGCCGGAAAATCGCCTGATCTGGATACGCAGATATTCACGTTCAAAACTTTCCCGCGCTTCCCGCAACGGCGCCCCCATGATCGCGGACTGACCCATCCCTTCACCCGCGCCATTGCTCGAAAGTTCGCTAGGCAGCATGTCGAGCTCGATCCGGCCAATCCGCTCGCCCGGAGCGAGGATCATCGTTCGTTCGATGACGTTGCGCAGCTGGCGAACGTTGCCGGGCCATTCGTTCGCTTGAAGCGCGGCCATGGCATCACTGGCGATCTCGGGCGACGGCACCCGCCGTTCGGCCGCGAAACGTGCGAGATAATGCTCGACCAGCGGTGGTATGTCATCTCGCCGTTCCGACAAGGAAGGGATGATCAGGGGCACGACGTTGAGGCGATAGAACAAGTCTTCCCGGAACCGCCGTTCCTCAATTTCCGCCGCCAGGTCCCGCGCGGTCGAAGAGATGACGCGTACGTCCACCTTCACCTGCCGTTGCCCGCCCACGCGCGTGAAGCTCTGATCGGTCAGAACCCGCAATATCTTGCCCTGCGTCGTGACGGGCATGTCTGCGATCTCGTCAAGGTAAAGCGTGCCGCCATGCGCCTGCTCAAGATAGCCGGGACGCACAAGGCCGCTGGGGTCTTCGACGCCAAACAGCTCCTCTTCGACCCGGTCGGGGTCCATGCGCGCCGCCGCCACGACGATGAAGGGCGCGTCGGCCCTCCCGCTCCAGCTGTGAAGCATGCGCGCCGCGACTTCCTTGCCGACGCCCGCAGGACCCGAAATCAGAACCCGGCTGCCCGTTCCGGCGACCTTCTTTATCGTCGCTCTCACCGCATTGATCGCGGCTGAAGTGCCCGTCAGTTCGTCATCCTGTCCAAACCGGGCACGCAGGACCTGATTTTCCCGCCGTAATCTCTCGGTCTCGGTGGCGCGTGCGACCAGATGCAACAGCCGGTCGGCTTCGAATGGCTTTTCGATAAAGTCCGCCGCGCCCTTGCGGATCGCGGCCACGGCCGTGTCGATATTGCCATGACCTGAAATCATCAGCACCGGAATGGTCGCGTCGCGCTGCTTGATCACGTCCAGCAATTCAAGACCATCCAGGGTCGATCCCTGTAGCCAGACGTCCAGCAGGACCAGCGAAGGACGCCTGGTATCCAGCGCCTCGATCGCGCTGTCGCTGTTGGCAGCAGTGCGAGTGGTAAAGCCCTCATCCTCAAGCACGCCCGCGACCAGATCACGGATGTCCTCTTCATCATCGACTACCAGAATATCAAGCGCCATTGGCTGTCACTTTTCCCTTGGGCAATGCTACGACCTGCCCTTCTTCCAATTTCTCAAGAGCGGCAGTGGGGAAGCGCAACGTAACGCTCGTCCCTCCGCCTTCCGCATCTTCCAGGCGGATTTCGCCCATATGTTCCTCGACGATCTTCTTGACGATGGCGAGGCCCAGGCCCGTCCCCTTGCTGCGGGTCGTCATATAGGGTTCCAGCACCCTCTCCCGCTCCGGCGGAAGCCCAACCCCATCATCGCTGACGTTGATGAGCAAATTGCCGTCCTCCTGGCCGACCGTCATGCGAACATGACCACGGGCTCCGCCCTCGGCAGGTTCGGGCTTGGGTTCGATAGCCTCCACGGCATTTTTGACGATATTGGTCAGCGCTTGCCCAAGCTGTCGCCGGTCGCAGACAAGTTCCATATCATGAGGCCCACCACGGAATTCAAATTTGACGTCGGGATGCGCGACTTCGTGCAGGAACAAGGCATGACGGGCGATATCCGCAACAGCCTCGCGGCGGAACACAGGTTTGGGCATCCGGGCGAACGAGGAGAATTCATCCACGATCCGCCGCAGATCGCCTACCTGCCTGACGATGGTCCCGGTCAGGCGTGTGAAGGTCGCCTTGTCGCTTGTCACTTCCTCGGCATAGCGGCGCTGCAAGCGCTCTGCCGCGAGCTGGATAGGCGTCAGCGGGTTCTTGATTTCATGCGCGATCCGACGGGCCACGTCGGACCATGCGGCTCGCCGCTGATCGGACAATTGCTGCGTGATGTCGTCGAACGTCAGGATATGGCGCGATGCGTCTTCGGACACTTTGACCGCCAAGGTCCGCATTTCGCCATGCGCGCGCGTCTGCACGATCCCCGCCCCCTCCTCCGAAGCAATGAGAGCCGCCAGTTCCGGCGAAACGGCGCTCAGCGGTCGCCCTACCGGATCATCGCCGTCCTTCACCAGAATAGCGGCGGCCGAACTGTTGAGAAGCAGGATCACCCCTTCCCTGTCCACCGACAACACGCCTGCGGAAACGCCTGACAGGATGGCTTCGATGAAGGCGCGACGTTCATCCAACTGGCTGTTCGCGGCGACGAGCGCGCCTGTCTGCGCCTCCAGCCTCTGGGTCATCCTGTTGAATGCAGATGCGAGCGTTCCGATTTCATCGCGGGACTGCGGGCTGGTGACACGGGCGGACAAATCACCTGCCGTCACCCGCCGGGCGGCGGTCACCAACTCGTTCACTGGGCGAACCATCCAGTCCGCAACCGCCAACGCGATATAGACCGCTATACCGACCAGCAGAAGCGATCCTACGAACAGAGCGACGTTAAATCGCAGCTGAAGCGCGCGTGATTGGGCAGCGAAGATATCGTAGTCGGACAGGACCTTCTGCGCGCGCTCCACATTGCTGAACGCGGTCGAACCGGAATCCCGAGTGGCATAAAGATAGATTTTCGCGCCGGGGTAGAGCAGCGTCACCGCCTGAATCTGGTTTGGCTTTGCTGCAACAACCACATTTTCGCCTGCCTCCAGTCTCTTGATGACATCAGGCGACAGCATTTCTGAGGCAGGTCGGCTATCCGGGTCGACCGTCGCAGCGGTGCGAGCCACGCCATCCTTGCCCACCTCGATGATTGCCGAACGATTGAGTTTTCGCGTGACGACCTGGTAGATATAGCCTTCGGCGAAGCGCGGGCTCGATACTTTCGACTGGCCGAGATAATCCCGCAAGTCGCTCGCCATGGTGACCGTTTCGTCCCCCACCTCGCGAAGATTCTGCTCATAATAGCCGCGCGCGAGGTCGCTGGCATTTTGCAACATCCCGCGCGCGCTGTCCGAAAACCAGAATTGCACGCCATATTGGAACAACAGCGAGGCAAAGATGACGACCAGCAACATCGGGACGCTGGCTACGATCGAGAAGATGGCCACCAACCTGACGTGAAGTTGCCCGTCGCTGCCTATCGCGGACTGGGCGGCGCGGCGCTTCGCGACCCGGCGTCCAAGCAGCACGAGAAGCGCGATCGCCGGAACCAGATTTCCCACCAGCAGCAACGCGACGATCGGCGGCGTAAGCAGCGTGTATGACTGCCCCTGGCCTGACAACAGGAAATAGGTGATGCCCGCCGTTCCAAGGAACAGCATCAGCGTAACGGCCTCCACCAGCGGAGCGAGATGACGTCGAAGGAAGGGCGGAAAATATCTCTTCCATGCCCGACCTCGCGTGGAGAGAGTCACTGCACCTTCCATAGTGGCTTTCTTACAACAACGCCGTGCCTGATCAAACACAGTATTTGGGACAGATTGTCCCTTGGCCGAACACCTGTGTCGTTTCGTCCCGGCTCAGTCCGACACGCGCAGTTGCAGCGGGTCCAAACCATAGTCGGTCAACTTCTTGCGCAATGTGTTACGGTTGATCCCCAGCAACCCGGCCGCCCGGATCTGGTTACCATCCACGCTCGCCAGCGTTTCCTGCAACAGGATCGGTTCGACGACCGCCAGCATATCATCATGCAGATTGCGGTTGGGCTGTCCGATGCCGATCCCCAACTGCCGCTTTGCCCATTCGCGCACGGCCAGGACCAATTGATCGGCGGGCGCGGCATAATCCGGAGGCACAAGGTCCAGCGGCAAGCTGTTGCGCAACACCTCCCCCGCGATCACGGTCTCACGGCTCAGCACCGCCAGCCTCTGCATCAGGTTCTGAAGCTCACGCACATTGCCCGGCCAATGATAGGCCATCAGCAATTGCGCGGCATCGTCCGACAGCGTTTTTCGGGGCAGCCCCTCCTGCGCGGCGCGTTCCAGGAAATGCTTTGCGAGCAGGATCACATCCTCCCGCCGCTCGCGCAACGCAGGCAAGGGGATGGGCACGACATTCAGCCGGTAATAAAGATCTTCCCGGAACCTGTTTTCCTCGATCAGCTTGGGAAGGTCCTTGTTCGTCGCCGCAACGATGCGGACATTCACCCGCACCGGCTTCGATCCACCGACCGTGGTCACCTCACCTGATTGCAAGACTCGCAGCAGGCGCGTCTGCGCCTCCATCGGCATGTCGCCAATCTCGTCTAGGAATAGGGTTCCGCCCTGCGCCTGCTCGAACTTCCCGGCGGTCCGGACATTGGCTCCCGTAAACGCGCCCTTCTCATAACCGAACAGTTCGGCCTCGATCAGTTCGCGTGGAATCGCCGCCATGTTGATGGCGACAAATGGCTTGGTCCGGCGCTGCCCCAGCCCATGGATTGCTTCGGCGACAAGTTCCTTGCCCGTGCCCGACTCTCCCAGCACCAGGATGCTAAGATCGTTGGACAATACCCGCGCGATCGTCCGGTAAACCTCCTGCATGGCAGGGGACCGGCCAACGAGAGGCAGTCCGTCGTGGGGAAGGCCATCTTCCTGATTGCCCTCCTCGGCCTTGTTCATGCCAAGGGCATCACCAACCGCCCGCGCTAATTCATTGAGGTCGAACGGCTTGGGGAGATATTCGAAGGCCCCCTTCTCCGTGGCGCGGATCGCCGTGTTCAATGTGTTCTGTGCCGACAATATGATCACGCTCAGGTCTGGCCTGCGCTCCAGGATCTCCGCGACGCCGTCCAGACCATCGCCATCCGGCAGCATGACGTCAGTTATGAGCACATCCGGCGCGAAACTGTCGATCAGGGCGCTACGCTCCCGAATGGACGACGCGGTCTTTACCTTATGCCCCTGCCGACGCAGCGCTTCCCCGACCACCATGCAAATGGCGGGATCGTCATCGACGACCAATATCGACCCCGTGGTCGTCATGCTCCCATCCCCATGGGAAGCAGGATTCGGAACGTCGATTCGCCCGCGTCTGGATCGCGTGAATATTGGACGAACCCATTCATGTCCCGCACCAGCTTGTCGACCAGCGCCAGCCCCAGCCCCTGCCCATCGCGCTTGCCCGTGATGAAGGGGTTGAAGAGGTGATCTAATATATGTTCCGGCACGCCCGGCCCATTATCGATGACCAGTATCTCGATCGGCAGTACCGCGCTGCCCTTTCCATCGCCCAGCACGACCGACACGCCATGGCGGAACGCGGTTTCAACGCGGATGCAGGGCTCTTCGACTTCATCCAGCGCCTCGGCGGCATTTTTCAGCAGGTTGAGCATGATCTGCACAAGCGCATCGTCATTGATGACGGCAAATGGCAATGATGGATCGTAACGTTTTATGATCCTGATATTTCTTGCAAAACCGGCAGCGGCGATGTTTGCCGCCCGATCGATCATGGGATAGATGTTGCCCGGTCGGCATTCCAGCCTGTGATCGGTCGTGAAATCCTGCATACGGTCGATCAGGGCGGCGATCCGGTCGACCTCATTGCAGATCAGCTGGGTCAGCACGGCGTCGCGTCCATCGTTGCCGGACTCCAGAAGCTGCGCCGCGCCACGGATGCCCGACAGCGGATTCTTGATCTCATGGGCCAATATGGCCGCGGCGCCCATGGCCGATCGCGCGCCGCCTGGGGTGCCACGATGACCTATTTGCCGCGCATGGCTTTGAGCGTGAATCGACACCACCCGCCACCCTTCATGGTCGACAATCGGGGCGATCATCAGATCGACTTCCATCTCAGCCGTTCGCCCCGCATGCACCTTGACGTCATAGGCGGCGATCGGCTTGCTGCTATGCCAAATGTCGAAGCGCGAACTCGCATCCGCCATGCGAACCGTGCGCGTGACGTCACTTCCCACGATCGCGGATCGCGCCATGTTGAGCAGAGTTTCCGCCCGGACATTCGCATCGGCAATGCTGTTGTCCGGCGCTACGATCAATGTCGCCACGGGGAGTGCGATCATCAATTCCGACGGTGATGGTACATCCTGCTGCATCGGGGGCGGCGGGATGGTGCTTAGTGGCATCGTCATGCCGCCTTGCGCGTCTCGATCGCTCCGTCCTGTGCAATCAGCGGTTCGTAAAAGCGCGCCAGCATATCAAGCACCACGTCGCCATCCGGCTCCTGATTGACAGCGTTACGAAACTCCGCCGATCCGGTGAGCCCCTTGGTATACCAACCGATATGCTTGCGAGCCATGTTGACGCCCGTCAGGCCGTCATAATGCTCGATCATCGCACGATAATGCTCTGTTATCAGCTGATATTGCTCGGCTAGCGAAGGATCGGGAAGGCGCTGCCCTGTGCGGAACCAGTGCATCACTTGTCCGATCAGCCAGGGCCGCCCATAAGCGCCCCGGCCAATCATAACGCCGTCCGCGCCGCTCTGCTCCAGCGCCGTTTCCGCATCTTCGATCGAGCAGATGTCTCCGTTGACGATCACGGGCAACGACACTGCATCCTTCACATTCCGCACGAACGCCCAATCGGCGCTACCCTTGTACATCTGGCAACGGGTCCGCCCATGCACAGTGATCATCTTCGCACCCAGATCCTGCGCAATCCGCGCCAGTTCAGGGGCATTCAGGCTGGCATGATCCCACCCCATGCGCATCTTGACGGTCACGGGAACATCGACGGCCTTCACCGTCGCATCGATCAACGCGGCGGCCAGAGGCAGGTCGCGCATCAGAGCGCTACCGGCGTCGCCATTCACCACCTTCTTGACCGGACAACCCATATTGATGTCGATGATCGCCGCGCCACGATCGGCATTCAGCTTCGCCGCTTCGGCCATCTCCTGCGGTGAGCAGCCCGCAAGCTGCATCGACACCGGCTCTTCCACCGGATGCCACGCCGCTTTCTGCAAAGACTGCCGCGTCTCGCGGATCATCGCCGCGCTCGCGATCATCTCCGTCACGTTCAGACCCGATCCGTAACGGCGGACCAAAGTGCGGAACGGCATATCCGTGACGCCAGTCATCGGCGCCAGGATTACGGGCATGTCGATCGTCACCGGACCGACGGAGATGGGGGAAATTATGCGCATCACCAGCTTTGCCTAAAAAACAGGCAGCCCTTAGCGGAAAAGCGGCGATGCGGCAAGCAAGCCGTCTGGCGGAGCGATCCGCCGTTCGCTACACGCGCTGCGATGACAAGGAGCAATCACAGGGTCGCCGCGCTGGTGCTCGCCGCCGGACAGGGCAGTCGCGCCGGGGGCGATACACCCAAGCAATTTCGTCACTTGGGGGGCAAGGCCATCATCGCCCACTCCGTTCAGGCGCTGGCGGCTCATCCGCTAGTCGGTGCGGTCTACTTGGTCGTCGGCGCCGGGCAGGAGGAAACAGTCCGATCCCTGATTGACGAGGATCAGGTCACGTCCATCGTCCAGGGTGCGGACAGCCGCCGCGGATCGGTTCGTGCCGGGCTTGAGGCTATCGCTGCCGCCGGTGGTGCCGACAGGGTGTTGATCCACGATGCTGCCCGCCCTTTCCTGTCCGCTTCCATGATCGATCAACTACTGGCCGCGCTCGACTTCGCGCCGGGCGCCATCCCCGCCCTGCCCGTTGCTGACACATTGGTAAGGTCAGCGGGCGACCTCGCAGGCGACATTGTCGACCGATCAGCGCTGTTCCGCGTGCAAACCCCACAAGCATTTCACTTCGACGCCATCCTCGCCGCGCATCGCGATTGGGACGATGGGCGCGAAGCCACCGATGATGCCCAGATGCTGCGACACGCGGGCCATGACGTCACTCTGGTTCCCGGCGACGAAAGGCTGGAAAAATTGACCTACCCCCAGGATTTCATCCGGGCCGAAGCGCTTCTGGCATCACAGCGAACGACCCGCGTCGGCATGGGCTATGATGTGCACCGGTTCGCTGTGGATGAGGAGCTTTGGCTTTGCGGCGTTCAGGTCCCCCATGAAAAGGGACTGGCGGGGCACAGCGATGCGGATGTTGCGATCCACGCGATCGTCGATGCCATGCTCGGCGCTCTTGCCGAAGGGGACATCGGCAGTCACTTCCCCCCGTCAGATCCACAATGGCGCGGTGCGGCATCCTCCCGATTCCTCGAATATGCCGGGGAACGCGTAACATCCCGGGGCGGCCGCATCGATCATATCGACGTCACGATCATCTGTGAGGCTCCGAAGATCGGCCCCCATCGCGATGCAATGCGCCAGCGCATCAGCGAACTGTTAGCCATCCCCCTTGACCGGGTAAGCGTGAAGGCCACCACCACCGAACGCCTGGGCTTTGCCGGACGCCGCGAAGGCATCGCTGCACAAGCCGTTGCAACCATCTCCCTCCCCGCGCTATTCTGACCCCATGCCAGATCGCATCCTCCCCGCCCCGTTGGTTGACCTCGCCGAGCGAGTCATCATCGCCAATCGCCGCGCTGGCCGCACCATCGCCGTTGCGGAAAGCTGCACCGGCGGTCTTGTGTCCGCTGCTCTTACCGAAATCGCCGGGTCTTCGGAGGTCTTTGAAGCGGGATTCATCACCTATTCCAATGACATGAAGAATGAGCTGCTGAAGGTTTCTCAGGATGTATTGGAAACCTTCGGGGCCGTTTCCATCGCCACCGCTTGGGCAATGGCGCAGGGCGCTCTCACCAAAAGCCACGCCAATGTAGCCGTTGCCATCACGGGCATCGCTGGTCCCGGCGGCGGATCAGAGCAAAAACCGGTGGGCACCGTCGTTTTCGCCCGCGCCGAACGCGGCGGCAACCCGGACAAGGTCGTCGCTGATATGCGACATTTCGAAGATAGCGGCCGGGGCGGCGTGCGCCTTCAGGCGGCGCTTTGCGCGCTTGAGCTTCTGCTGCCTGAGTCGCCGTAAAGTTCAGCCGCTCGCGTTTCGAACGCCCCGATCATCTTGCGCAGCGCCTTGTCGAACATTTGCCCGGCGATCATCTCGAACAGCCGATTCTTGAACTCAAATTCCACCTCGAAATCGACAAGGACGCCGCCCTTCCCGTCATCGCGGAACCGCCACAGGTTGTGCAGATGCTTGAGCGGGCCTTCCAGATAGTCCACGCGCACGAAATCAGGCCGATGCTTGTGCACGCGCGACGTAAAGCTTTCCTTGATGCCTTTGAAGCCGACGATCATGTCAGCGACCATCTCCGAATCACTGTCCTGACGAACGCGTATCGCGCTGATCCACGGCAGGAATTCAGGATAGGACGCCACATTCGAAACAAGGTCGAACATCTGGTCAGGCGTGTAGGGAAGTGGCCTTGTTTCGTGATGCTTCGGCATGTTTTCAGCGCGCTGCCCGTGCCAACTGAGCTTCACGCGCCGCCCGCATCTCGGCGAAGTCCTTGCCCGCATGATAGCTGGAACGGGTCAACGGGCTCGATGCCACCTGCAAAAAGCCCTTGGCGCGCGCGATCCCTGCATAGGCATTGAATGCCGCGGGGGTCACGAACTCCATCACCTTGGCATGCTTTGGCGTAGGTTGCAGATATTGTCCCATGGTCAGGAAATCGATGTCGGCCGAACGCATGTCGTCCATCACCTGATGGACCTCCAGACGCTCTTCACCCAGGCCCAGCATGATCCCCGACTTGGTGAAGATCGACGGGTCCAGCTTCTTCACCGTCTCCAGCAACCGCAGCGACGCGTAGTAGCGGGCACCGGGGCGAATCGTCGGATACAGACGGGGCACCGTCTCAAGGTTGTGATTATAGACATCCGGCCGCGCAGCCACGATCATCTCGACTGCGCGTTCATGCTTGTTCCGGAAGTCCGGGGTCAAAATCTCGATCGTCGTATCCGGAGTCGTCCGCCGCAACGCTTCGATCACCTTCACGAACTGCGAAGCGCCGCCATCAGGCAGATCGTCGCGATCGACGGAGGTGATGACAATATGCTCCAGCCCCATTTCCGCGCAGGCGTCGGCCAGGTTCTGCGGCTCGTTCGGATCAACCTTGCGCGGCATGCCGGTCTTGACGTTGCAGAAGGCGCAGGCCCGCGTGCACACGTCGCCCAGGATCATCACGGTCGCATGCTTTTTGGTCCAGCATTCCCCGATATTCGGGCAAGCCGCCTCTTCGCAGACCGTGGCCAGCCCCTTTTCCCGCATCAGCTTTCGGGTTTCGTTATAGCCCGGGCTCGTCGGCGCCTTCACCCTGATCCAATCGGGCTTGCGCGCACGTTGCGGAGTGGCTTGCACAGGTAGCGGAGCGGTGTCTGTCATGCGCCATCAAATAGCGATGCATGCCCACTCTTGCCAGCCCCCAGATTGTTGGGCAGAGACTTGGGCATGACCGACTTTTCCGACATGCTCGAAGGCTATCGCCGCTTCCGCAACACCGGCTGGACTCAACAGCGTGGCCGATGGGATGAATTGAGCGAAGGGCAGAGCCCTCGCGTCATGGTCATCGCCTGCTCCGACAGCCGAGTCGATCCGGCGCAGATCTTCGACACCAGCCCCGGCGAAATATTCGTGGTCCGCAATGTGGCCGCGCTCGTGCCCCCCTTTGAAACCAATCCGGGCCATCATGGCGTTTCGGCCGCGCTGGAGTTCGCCGTGCAAGTTCTCAAGGTCGGCGAAATCGTCGTCATGGGCCACGGCAAGTGCGGCGGCTGCAAGGCGGCCCTCAGCCAGGAATTGAAGGACGCCCCTCCCGGAGAAGGGGGCTTCATCCATAACTGGATCGACATGCTTGATGGCGCGCGGGAAAAGGTCGTCGAACGCTTCGGCGATGATCACGGCCGCGACGCGCATCGCGCCATGGAGCAGGAAGGGGTCAAGGTCAGCCTTGCCAACCTTCGCACTTTCCCCTGCGTCCGCACCAAGGAACGCAATGGCGAATTGAAGTTGGTCGGCGCATTCTTTGCCATTGCAGACGGGCAGCTTCATCTGCTGGATGAAGTGACCGGAGAATTCCATCCGGCGGCGCTGGAATCGGCCTGATGCCCTCGGCGATCCCCAGCGGCAATGTCGCCCTGTTGATCGACGCAGACAACGCCTCCGCCGACCATTTCGACCCGGTGCTGACTGTTCTCGCAGAGCTGGGAACAGTCAACATCCGCCGCGCCTACGGCAATTGGAGCAAGCCTTCGCTAAAGGGCTGGGCGCGGCAGGCTGTGACCCAGGCCATCGAAACGCAGCAGCAATTCGACCTCACCAAGGGGAAGAATGCGACCGATATGAAGATGACGATCGACGCCATGGACCTGATGGCGGGCGGCCGGGTCACGGGCTTTGGCCTCATGTCGAGCGACAGCGATTTCACGCCTTTGGTGACGCGTATCCGTCAGGAAGGGATCGACGTCTATGGCTTCGGTTCGGACAAGACTCCCGAGGGCTTCCGCCGGGCCTGCACCCGCTTCATCGACGTAGCCGCGCTAGCCCGCTCTCTGACGGCATCGGCGTCCGAAGCGATGCCGGAACCGACGCCGCTCGACGTCTCGACCAAAGCCGCCGCGCCAGCCAGGAATGAATACAAGAAGGTGGATGATGAAGTCATCCGCCTCCTGATAGAAGCCTATGATGCGGCCAAGCGCGATGAGAAAGGCTTCGCCGCGCTGGGACCAGTCGGGCAACGCGTCGGCAACCGATCCAGCTTCGATGTGCGCAATTACGGTTTCAAGCGCCTGTCGGACCTGGTGCAGGCGATCCCCAATTTCATCACGGAAACGCGGGCAGACGGCCAGACCTGGATCAAACGGGTTCACTGACGATGGTCGTCGCCCGGCATCTCATGATCCTTGGTCGGGTGCAGGGGGTGTTTTACCGCAACTGGGCAAAACAGACCGCTACCGAGTTGGGCTTGGCCGGATGGGTCCGCAATCGTCTGGACGGCAGCGTCGAAGCGGTGATCGAAGGCGCCGATGATGCCGTAGAACGGTTCACGGCCTTGGCGGCTGAAGGCCCACCGGCGGCCCAAGTGTTCCGCGTCGACGTGGCCGACATGCCTGTCGAAGGCTTGAAGTCGTTCGAAAAAAAGTCAACCTGTTAGGGCCGATCTACCCTCTCAAACCGTTCGCCCTGAGCTTGTCGAAGGGCTCTACTTCCTTTTAAAGCGCGACCCTTCGGCTGTTTGCAACAAACGCCCAGGTGAGCTGGCCTCGCTTTCCAAATGTGAACCGATTGAGTGACCCAAACAAATTCAAGGAGCCATTCACTCGCCCCTCGACCAAAAAAATGGCCGACCCAATCGGGCCGGCCTGAAAGTTTTAGGAGAGGATGCCTGAAAGGCCTCTCCGATATGTGGTTCGCACCTTCATTGTGCAAGTGCGAAGGGCGAAGATATCGTTGCGCTGAATGCAATCACCCCTCACCCGACGCGCCGCACAACTTCCGTCAGCGCGTGAGTTTCTTGTAAGCCAGGCTGGTCGGCCGGTCGGCGGCATCACCCAGCCTCCGCCGCTTGTCTTCTTCATACATTTCGAAGTTGCCCTCGAACCACTCAACATGGCTGTTGCCTTCGAAAGCAAGAATGTGCGTGGCAAGGCGATCGAGAAAGAAGCGATCGTGGCTGATGACCACGGCGCAGCCCGCGAAGTTTTCGATCGCCTCTTCCAGCGCAGCCAGCGTTTCGACGTCAAGGTCGTTGGTCGGTTCGTCGAGCAGCAGCACGTTGCCGCCCTTCTTCAGCATCTTGGCCATATGCACGCGATTGCGCTCACCGCCAGACAGCTTGCCGACATTCTTCTGCTGGTCCTGCCCCTTGAAGTTGAAGGCGCCGACATAGGCCCGCGTCGACATGTCGTGGCCATTGACCTTCACATAATCAAGGCCGTCCGACACTTCTTCCCAGACGTTCTTTGATGGGTCCAGATGATCACGGCTTTGGTCGACATAGCCCAGGCGGACGGTCGAACCGATGTCGACCTCACCCAAATCCGGCGTCTCCTGACCAGTGAGGATGCGGAACAGCGTGGACTTACCCGCACCGTTCGGCCCGATAACGCCAACGATGCCGCCGGGCGGCAGAGTGAAGGACAGGTCCTCGAACAGCAGCTTGTCGCCATAGGCTTTTGAGATGTTCTTCGCCTCGATGACCTTGCCACCCAGTCGCTCCGGCACCTGGATAACGATCTGCGCCTTGCCGGGCGTGCGGCTTTCCTGGCTGGCGACCAGTTGTTCGAACTTGGCGATACGCGCCTTCGACTTGGTCTGGCGCCCCTTCGGCCCCTGCCGGATCCACTCCAGCTCGTCCTTGATCGCCTTCTGGCGGCCCGATTCCTCGCGCGATTCCTGCTCCAGACGCTTCGACTTCTTTTCAAGATAGGTCGAATAATTGCCCTCGTACGGGAAGTATTTTCCGCGATCGAGTTCCAGAATCCAACCCACGACATTGTCGAGGAAGTAGCGATCGTGGGTGATCATCAGCACCGCACCCGCATATTCCTTGAGGTGGTTTTCCAGCCACTCCACGCTCTCCGCGTCAAGATGGTTGGTCGGTTCGTCGAGCAGCAGAATGTCCGGCTTCTGGATCAGCAGGCGGGTCAGCGCGATACGGCGCTTTTCACCGCCCGACAGGCTCTCCACCGACCAGTCCGACGGCGGGCAGCGCAGGGCCTCCATCGCGATCTCAAGCTGATTGTCGAGCGTCCAGCCATCGACCGCGTCGATCTGCTCCTGCAACTCGCCCATCTCGGCCATCAGAGCGTCGAAATCGGCGTCTTCCGGCGGATCGGCCATGATCATGCTGATCTCGTTGAACCGGTCGAGCTTGTCCGCGACTTCCCGCGCGCCGTCCTTCACATTCTCAAGCACATTCTTGGCGGGGTCGAGTTGCGGCTCCTGCGCCAGATATCCCACGGTGATGTTCTCACCCGGCCATGCCTCACCGCTATAATCCGTGTCGATGCCCGCCATGATCTTGATCAACGTCGATTTACCGACGCCGTTGGGACCGACGATGCCGATCTTGGCACCGCGATAAAATTGCAGGTTGATACCGTTCAGCACCGGCTTTGGCGCGCCGGGGAAGGTCTTGGTCATGTTCTTCATGACGAAGGCGTATTGCGAGGAGGCGGACATGGCTTGAAGACGCTCCGAAGGACGAATGAGGTAAAATCGCGCCGGAGTTAGCGAAGCCCGGCGCCATTGGCAAATGCGGGATGGCTGGGTAAGCCTTCATCCATGCAGAAAATCCGATCGGGCACCTTCGCCGCGCTCCTTCTCGGCAGCATCGCCTCCCCCCTTCCCCTCGCCGCCGCGCCTGCGGATACGACGGCGATTCGAGAGGCGGCGTTGCAGGACAACATAGCCTGGGACTTCATCGAAGGGCTGACGACGGAAGTCGGTCCCCGCCCAGCCGGAACGCCTCAGGAAGCGCGCGCCCGCGAGTGGGCCGTGGCGAAGCTCAAGGCGCTCGGCTTCTCCAATGTGCGATCCGAACCCTATAAGATGCCAGCCTGGGTCCGCGGCCATGACGATGCGCGCATCATCTCCCCCTTCCCACAAAATCTGGCGCTCGCGGCGCTGGGAAATAGCGCGTCCACTTCTGCCAATGGCATCGAAGGCGAAGTCATATATTTCCCCACCCTTTCAGCCCTGCAAGCAGCACCCGACGGCAGTCTGAAAGGCAAGATCACCTTCGTCAGCCACGCCATGGCGGCAACGCAGGATGGCAGTTCCTACAGCCATTTCGGCACCACACGTCGGCAGGGGCCAAGCATTGCATCGAAAAAGGGTGCAGCTGCCATCCTGATACGGTCGATCGGCACGGACAGCCACCGCCTGCCCCACAGCGGCATTCAGATGTGGGCCGATGGCGTGAAGCCGATCCCCGCAGCCGCGCTCAGCACCGTGGACGCAGACCAACTGACGCGCATCCTCTCCAGAGGGCAGCGGGTTCGCCTGCATCTAACCCTCACATCAAAAATGCTGAAGGACCAGCCATCGGGCAATGTCATTGCCGAACTGCCGGGCACGGACCCGACGGCCGGGATCGTCCTTGCCGCCTGTCATATCGATAGCTGGGATCAGGGCACCGGAGCGATAGACGACGCTTCTGGGTGCGGGATCATCACCGCCGCCGCGCTCCATGCCGCAAAGGCTGGCCAGCTCCGTCGCACCATCCGCATATTGATGGCCGGGGCAGAGGAAGTAGGCGGCGACGGAGGCCGCGCCTATTTCACGGCACATGGCAGCGAAAGGCACGCCGTCGCCATGGAGTCCGACTTTGGCGCCGACCGGGTCTGGCGCGTCGATTTTAAATTACCCACAGGGAACGAAGCGCTTTCGGATCGAATTGCCAGCACCCTCTCTCCGCTCGGGATCGCGCCCAGCCGTCTGGCGGCAGGAGGTGGATCCGACATCGAACCGCTGGTCAAGGCAGGAGTCCCCGTCATTGATTTGCAGCAGGACGGCACCCGCTATTTCGACATTCACCACACCGCCGACGACACCTTGGACAAGGTCGATCGCGCTCAATTGCAACAAAATGTCAGCGCCTGGGCGGTTACACTTTTTGCAATGGCCAGCGCCACAGAATCGCTAGCGGTTAAGTGAACTTCTGTAGTAGACAACATTCCGTCGCGTGATTCCGTCGCTTCACCGACGCAGAAAAGCATTGATTTGTGCAGCGCACACGTTAATGCGGGTCGCTCGCGTCGGGCGTGTTACGAATATGCCGACGCGGCAATATGCTATGGGAGCCGTACACAATGAAGAAGATCGCTGTTGTTTTCGCTTCGGCCGGCCTGATGGCCCTCGCCGCTTGCGGTGAGAAGCCGGCCAACGAGACCGCGAACGCTTCGAACGCTGTCGTCGAAAACGTTGTTGAGAACGCTGCTAACGCAGCCGACAACGCTGCGAATGCCGCTAACGCTGCTGACAACGCCGCGAACGCTGCTTCGAACGCTGCAAACGCCGAATAATCTTCGCGTCAGCAAGATTTTTAAGAGGGCGGGCCGTCTAACGGTCCGCCCTTTTTCTATGTGCAAGACTTCAGCGACGCGCAGACATGAAGACCGTAAAGCGCAGAGGGGCACCATTGCTGTCTGAAGCGCGGGGATCGCAAGGCGCTGGAGAGTGCTGCGCGGCTACACATGATGAATGAAGTTTTCCTGAGGGTTGGCCGAGGGTAACTAGGGAGCGTTTGCGAAGGTTGCGGCTATTCTCGGGCGTTTCTCTGCTTTTCAATAATCGTCATCGGTGGCGAGGCCGATAGCTCTTAGAAGAAGTCGGCCTGTCGGAGCCAAGATGAGCGTCCCTCCGGCGACCTTCCCCTCACGGTCGAACTTGGGGACTTGTCCCGGCTTCAGAATAGGCAGGCTGAGAGTTATTAGGCCGAGCCGCTTCAATCCGTCCCGCGCTATCTGGTGAAGGGTTGCAGTATCGCGCGCGTCCTGAGAGTCCGCTAGCGAGACGAAAGGTGTTCTGATGATCGGGTGATGCTTCTCCAGAAACTCATCGTTTCTCCGGTTCTTCTGCAGATAACTCGCCAGCAATATGATTTGATCGTCGTCCAACTCCCCGAGGAGACGCAATAAGCGCTTGCTTTCGATACGCTTCCGTTCGTCGCCTGAGAGGCCATCCGAAACCACACGGGCGATATAATCCAGTCGGTCGTTTGATAGCGCCCGCGCAGATTGGAAGCCGCCTTCCTCAATTAAATCGATGGCTTCGGGAGCCGTTAGTGGCGCATCGCCCCCGCTTTGGACATCCCTAAGACGCTCATCAAGCCGCCCAAGATATTCCTCGATCCGGCTGAGGCGCTGATTGGGGATGAACTGGCCTATTATCTCCGCGAGGATAGAGCCGACGCCCGGGATAGTTCCGATGCCACCTTTTACCAGAGCTGCCACCCGATCGGGCACAGTGTCGCCCAGCCTTGGCATTTCGTCCCGCTCTGCCCCGTCCATCGGCTCCAACCTTTTCGTTCCTATTTTGTTCAGGGTATTTGAAGGAACGGATGGCGTCAATGACGCGCTGACGCGCGGCAAGATGTTCAGGGCGGGAATGTGAGAGATGCGAAGGCGAGCCGCAGCCATACTAAGCCGCCCTACGAGGAACCAAAATTTTATATTAAGGCGTTGAAAACCGGCATTTCATGAAAGTGGTCGGGGAGACAGGATTCGAACCTGCGACCCTCTGCTCCCAAAGCAGATGCGCTACCAGGCTGCGCTACTCCCCGACGTAAGGCGCCTTAGCGGCGAATAACGCGTCCCGTCAATCGGCCATCACCGGAACAGCAGCCACAATATGATGATTACCGGTATCGGAATGCCGATCAGCCACAGCAATATACCCTTGCCCATGATCATTCGCCTCCATCCATCTGCCCTAGGGCTGAAATGGATGAGTGGGTGCCGATGTTCCGGCCCCGTTCGGACTAGCATAGCGGGAAAGGAGATATTGGTGGGCCCGGCAGGACTCGAACCCGCAACCTAGCCGTTATGAGCGGCCAGCTCTAACCGTTGAGCTACAGGCCCCACCTGCCCGACCGGATAAGCAGCATCACGCCGCTTGGCAAGCCTGTCTCGGCACCGGCACTGCTGCCAATAATTGATCCAGCGACGCGGTCCCGATATTACGCCGGGCAAGGTGATCCAGAACCGTGTCCCACCACCGGTAAAAGGCCGCCTGATCTGCCGCATCGCGGACATAGGGCGTATGGCCCGGCTCCAGCGTCGGCGAATGAAAACTGAAGCTCAGCACTGCCGCGCCTTCTTCGATCAGAGCGTCGATCGCCCTTATCGCGTCACGCACCGGCACGCCTTCCGGCGTCAAGGGAATGCGGCTGAACATGCCCGTTCTCGCCAATCCCGATGCCAGGGGGCTGACATTCCGCAAATGCTCATAAAGCCGATCGCCCCCACGCCGCAGCAGGCCGGTGAAGGCGGTCGAAAGCGGCAGTTCCACAAGCGATCGTTCCGGCCCGGCCCAATAGGGATTGATCGGCAGGCCGCGAAAATCGGGTCCATGCTGGCCGCTATAGTCAAACCGGCTTCGCACAGAGCTATCCAGACGAAATCCAGCCTGCTCCAACAATCGCGCACTATTATGGCCCACGCCATAACGCCCCGCGCGATAGGCGACGGGGCGTTGTCCGAAACGCTCGGCAATGCGCTGGCACAGCGCTTCCAGCTTGGCCCGTTCCAACGCTTCGGGAAGGAAACCGGCATAGCTGTTCGCCTCCGTCACCTCCTCCACATGCGGGGGATTGACCCAGGGATGCAGATGAGCGCCCACATCGGCCGCACCGTCCGCGACCCATTGCCCCATCATGCCCGCAGCAGCATCGCTATCGATCACCGGATAATCGGCGACATAGATGGGCTTCACTCCAGCCGCCTGAAAATAGGCTTGGCCGCGCGCCATCCCGGCCAGCGCGGTCACGGCATGACCGTTACGGCTGAATGGCGCGTTCCAGTCAAACTCCTCCTCGGTATCAACGAACAGCATGAACCGCGTCCCGAAATCGGGGGATAGCGTGATCATTTCGTACGGCGTCGGCGCGCGCAGCAGACTGCCGTCATGGGGCAAAGCGTTCATGCCCTCCCCTAGCCCCTCAATGGTTGCGATAGGGTTTCGCGCGGGGATCAGAGGCTCCCTGCCGCGTCCTCCGCAGATGTTATGGCGGGCATCGAAAGCAGGAATCGGTCAGCTTCGATCTGCAACGCGCCGCCGCATCCTGCCGCCAGGCTCCGGATCAGCCGCAATGAAAAGCCAAGGCCCAGTAGCGGCCCGTCGGCCCAGTCGCCATCGGCGGTGTAGCCGGGGTCGAGCAGGCGCTCATCCTCCATCCCGTCCAGGCTCGCGGGTCTGTCGACCGCCAGCATCACGCACCCATGCCCGCCATCCGGCTGGAACCAGCAAGCCCCGCTTAGCGCTTCCCCCGGCGCCGCAACGGAAACGACAGTCCGCATCAGATGCTGCACCATGCGTTCACCCTGCACCGGGTCGATCCGCACCATCGGCAGTGCCCGTGCCAGATTGATGTCGATCTGCGCGCCATTGCCTTCGCCCTGCTCGCGGAACCGGGCGGAAACCTGCGCGATCAGCAACGCCGGATCGACGGCGCTCGGCGCTTCCGCCCCTTCGCCTCGCGATACGCGGGCGGCCAGGTCGAGGTCATCGAACGCCGCCAGCAAATGCCGGGCGTCCAGCGCGATCTTTCCCGCCATCTCGCGATATTCCGGCCCGCTCGGCCCAAACAGCTCCTGCTCGATAATGTCCGCAAAGCCCAGTATGGCGTTCAACGGCGTGCGCAGTTCATGCACCAACTGACGCAGCGAGTCCGCCGAAAGCCCTGCGACAGACACGGGTTCGGCCTGTGGCGGGGCGGCGACTTCATGCAGATAGGGGCGACGAGCCTGACCGCGATAGCCCTGGAATCGGCCTGATCTTGGATCAAAGAATGGCGTTGCGGACAGGCGCCATTCCCCGGCCATCGCGCCGCCGACAACGGTATAGCGCCCATTCTGAAACCCGCTCCGCCGCATGAAAGCGCCCGCGACGCTGCCGTCCGGCCCGCTCGCCCCAACAACAGCCACCTCACCCAGCGACAGCCCCACCAGCGCCGCGCGCGGCCCCTGATCGACCCAGATGATCATGCCCGTGGCGTCAGTCTCGAACGCAAAGGCGTTGACGACCTCCGCCTGCCCGGTGTCAGCCCGCGGAACGACCACGTCGGGCACCCGCCGCGCACTCGTAAAGCGTTCGATCCGGTCCACAAGGTTCCGGATCTGATCATCGCCGACCGGAACGTCATCCGCCGCAACATCGGCAGGCTCCTCGACCGGCGCTTCCTCTACGTCCGCCGAGGGAGGCAACTGCTCGGCAGGCGCCATCATCGCGGGCGTCAGCAGCATGTCGTCCGCCTGCTCGCCGGGTTCCACCGTCAAGTCGCTCGTCAGTACAAGGTCGGCCGCGCCAAATGCTTCCAGCGCCTGCTGCGTCCCGGTTCCCAAATCTCGCCTACCACGCAGCACACCGCGCGCGGTCGGGGTAAGGCGGGGCAGCAGGGCGATCCACGCGTCATCCGGCAGCCGCGCGCGCGACATCGCCGCCGCCGCGATCGCCGGACGATCATTGGCGAAAAATTCCACCAGCGCGGGCGAACGAAGGCGGCCGCCCAGTTCGACCACCGTGGCGATCCGCTGCGTTTCCGACAATTGGGATTGCAGCGCCGCAAGCCGGTCGAGCAGCGCGGCACGTTCCTCATCCGGCAAAGTGCCGCGATCCGCGCGATCATTCTGCGCGAGCAGGTCGACGCACTGACGCCACAGCGTCACCGCGCCCAGGCCGCTTCTATTCTCTGCGGCCAGAACCGTCTGCATCAGATCGTTGAAGCGCACTCTATTCCCCTTGAGGACTTCCAGCGATGCGCAGAACTTCATCGCGGAAGGAAATCATGCCGCAGGAATAAGCCTTCCCGCCGGTTAGGGAAAGGGGGCGGACGTGGCGATTTCGGATCGTCGCATAGTGGGACAATTGCATTGCTCTGAAATATTATTATGATGTTGGGCACGAAATGAGAAAGGAAATAATCAGGCGAATGGCTGGCCCGAATATCGACGACATCGATCTGCACATCCTGGGCGAGCTGCAACAGGACGGCCGGATGACCAATGTGGAACTGGCTCGAAAGGTCGGATTGACCGCCCCGCCCTGCCTGCGCCGTGTCCGCGCGCTTGAGGAAAGCGGTGCGATCAACTCCTATCACGCCGTCGTCAACCCGGCCATGCTGGGCTACACCATCACCGTCTTCGCGATGGTCAGCCTGAAGAGCCAGGCGGAAGCTGACCTGAAAGCCTTTGAGGATCATGTCGCGACCCTACCCGAGGTGCGCGAATGCTACATGCTCAATGGTGAGATCGATTTCATCCTGAAGGTCGTGGCTAAGGACCTCCAGAGCTTCCAGCAGTTTCTCACCTCGAAACTAACGCCCGCGCCAAATGTGGTGAGCGTCAAGACCTCTCTCACCATCCGCATGGCGAAGAACCTGCCGGGCGTCCCGCTGCCGCTTTGATTAGCAAGATGGCGGCGATCGCTCGCCGCCACTAGACCAGCAGCGCTTCTGTGTCGCGCGCTGGCCCTGGATCAATCGCTTAGCTTAGCTCGCAGGCGGAGCCGCCACCGGCTGAAACGCCGTCTTGCGGCTCTGCTGATCGACCCAAACGCTCCAGAATCCAGCGACGTTGGCCCAATTACCCGTCACCTGGGCCAGCGCCGTCTTGGCCCCCGCAAGATCGCCCGAACGCGCGAGAGCTATGCCGAGCCGCGCATTGACCTTCCCCTGATCAACCCCACCCTTCGACAGGGCCAACCGGTACATCTCGACCGCCTGCGGGAACTGGCTGAGCGAGAAATAGCTGTCGGCCACCGCCAACGCCGCCGACCCATCCTTCGCGCCTGCGGCCTTCTTCGCCGCAGCGGGCAGCGCCGCGATTTCCTTGGCGGCCTTTGGCGTCACGCTCTTCATCAGGCTGGCGGTCGCGGCCTGCGTCGTCGTCAGCTTGCCCGCCGAACGCCCCGCTTCGATGATCGCTTTCGCCTCGGCATAATTGCCCGCCTTTTCGGCAAGCTGCGCATAGGCCTGATAGTCCCGCTCGCTCGCCATCGCGCCGTTCGCCGCCTGCAAACGATACAGGTCCAACTGCGACTGCGCGTCGGTGCCGGGCGCCGTCAGATAGTTGGCAAGCGCCGACCGCCATTCCCCCGCCGAACCATAATGGGTCAGCCGCTCGCGATAGAGCGAACCAACCTCCGCCCAATCCCCGGCCGCATAGGCAAGCGAAATCGCCCGATCATACCAGGCCGCCGGAATGGCTTGCCCTGACGCCCGCTGCCGGGCTAGCGCATTCTGCACGAAGGGGCGCGCTTCCTTGGCTTTGTTCTTGCGAAGGTAGATGTCGGCGCGCAGCATCGTCGCGTCGATCCCGTCATAACCCAGCGTCTGGGCATAATCGAGCTGCGCGAACGCATCGTCATAATTGCCAACCACATAGGACAGATAGCCCGCGACGTAGCGCAATCGCGGCGCATCCTCCTTGGGCACGGAATTGGTCTTGAACATGTCCGTCAACGCGATCCGCTGCGCCTGGAAATTCTGCCTGAGCACGGCCAGCTCGAACCGCAGCCCTGCCGCTGCATAGGCCTCATAATCGCTCGTCGGCATCAAGCCGCTGATCTGCGCCTGAGCCGTATTGACGTCACCTGCCTTGATCGCGCTGTCGGCTGCTTGAGCCGCTGCACGAAACCCTTCGCTCATGACGATGACCGGCCCACCGGCCGACTCCTTTTTCGCCGCCGCCGGCGTTGAAAAAGCCGCAACGGCGGTGATCGCAAGAAGGCCTGATTTCAGCATGGATTGTCGCAGCGCGATCATGTCGGCCGTCCCCTTTATATCATGCGCCATCTGGCGCAGGTCCCTGTTATATCGATGATAGGAAAGAAGGTGCGCCCATCACCCGATAGGCGCACCCTGTTTCAAATCAGGCCTTGGTGGCGAGATAGGCCAGCCAGAGATCGGCTATCTTCTTGCGCGTCCCGGCCTGAACCGACTGGAAAGCCGCCTTGGCCGAAGCGACATCGCCGCCCAGTGCCTTGGCGATGCCCATGCGCGTATTCACTTCGTCCGCATCGACGCCGCCCTTCTGCTTGGCGAGGTCGAACATCGCAGCCGCCTTGGCATAATCGCCATAGCCGAGGTAGGCGTCCGCCGTGGCCGCCGCGATCTTGCCAGTGGCAGCCTTGCGGGCATCAGCTTCCGCGGAAGCCAGCGATGCCTTGTCGCCCGCAATCTTCGGCGTTGTGGTCTGGTACAGGTCCGCACCTGCCGTGCCCTTCAGCACGCCCTTGGCGCGGCCCTGATCGATCGCCGACTTTACCTCGCCATAGATGCCGGTCTTTGACGCCATTTCACCATATTCAAGGAAGTCGCCCGCGACCACCAGGCCGCCCGATGCAGCCATCAAGCGGAGAACATCCAGATTCTCGCGTGCCGTGATGTTGGGGTTGGATTGCTGGAACAGGCGGATAAGCGTGCGAAGATTCTCGCCGTTTGGAGCCGCCTGATAAGCCAATGTCGCCCATTCGGTCACTTCGGGCAGGCGCGATGCCGCCGCGCGGCTCACGCCGATCTGATACCATTGGGCTGGCACCTGACCGCCCGCCGCCTTGGTGGCGTCGGCTGCGGCTTTCAGGGCAGCAAGGCCTTTCTGATTGAGCCCGCGAGCAGGTTCAGCGGAAGGATTGGCCGTCCCTGCCTTCCCGAAATAGGCCTGCGCCAGCGTCGCGTTGACCGCTTCAGGCTTGTAACCCGCCTGAGCCGCCGCCTGCGCCCGCTGGATCGCCAGATCATAATTCTTCGCCTGCATCGCCTGATCGGCGGCAACCGCGTTGAATTGTCCAACCTGGTCCGCCGGGGTAAGGCCGCTGTCCAGCATCTGCGCCAGCGCTTCGCCCTGCATCGCGCTGTCCTTGGCGGCGATGGACGCATTCAGCTTGACGGCACCAATCTGATATTTGTCATCGTTCGACTTGGCCTTGCTGTCCGCATCGGCCAGCGCCGCCTTGGCTGCGGCAAAGTCATTCTTCGCCGCCGCCGTCTGCGCTGCCTGCAATGCCTTTATCACATCGGGAGAGACGTTGAGCTTGGGCGCGCCGCCCTTCTTCTCGTCCTTCTTCGCCGCCATCGCGGGCGCGGAAATGGCGCCTCCAGCCAGCGCGAGCGTCAGCGCGAGCGCCACGGGGGATACAAAACGCATGATCATCTTCTCCTCTGCGCCTTGGGGAAAGGCGCCCTTGATTAAGCGCCGATTAGGGGGCGGCGCGTGAATGACGTTTGAACATCGTATATGCAGCAGTTTTCCGCCTGTCAGCCCTTTCTTACAGCTTGATCTGACGCGAGCGCGCGTGCGCGCGAGGGGTGACAGAATTGTTTCGCTCCGCTAGTGCATGAGCAACGAAACAGTTCCATCCAAAAAGAGAATCGCATTGACCGACGAGACTGCCCTCGCCGACCCCTCGGACATCAGCCCCATCTCCATCGTCGATGAGATGAAGGCCAGCTATCTCGACTATGCCATGTCGGTCATCGTCGCCCGCGCCCTGCCGGACGTGCGCGACGGGTTGAAGCCGGTGCATCGCCGCATTCTCTTCTCGGCCCATGAATCGGGCTTCCAGCACAACAAGCCCTACCGCAAGTCGGCCCGCATCGTCGGTGACGTGATCGGTAAATATCACCCGCATGGCGACAGCGCGATCTATGACGCCTTGGCGCGCATGACGCAGGACTGGTCCATGCGCGTGCCGCTGATCGATGGTCAGGGAAACTTCGGTTCCATGGACCCCGATCCGCCAGCGGCCATGCGATACACCGAAGCGCGCCTTGCCAAGGTCACGACCGCGCTCTTGGAGGATCTCGACAAGGACACCGTCGATTTCCAGCCTAACTATGACGCTTCGGAAAGCGAACCGCAGGTCCTGCCCGCCCGCTTCCCCAACCTGCTTGTCAACGGCGCGGGCGGCATCGCGGTCGGCATGGCGACCAACATTCCGCCGCATAATCTGGGCGAAGTGATCCGCGCCTGCCTCGCCTATATCGATAATCCGGCGATCACGATCGATGAACTGATCCAGATCGTTCCCGCCCCTGACTTCCCGACCGCCCCGCTGATCCTGGGCCAATCCGGCGCCCGCAACGCCTATCATACCGGCCGTGGCTCCATCATGATGCGCTCGCGCCATGTGATCGAGGAAGGGCGCGGCGACCGCCGCTCCATCGTTTTGACCGCCATTCCCTATCAGGTCGGCAAGAATGGCCTGGTCGAAAAGATCGCCGAAGCCGCCAAGGACAAGCGGATCGAGGGCATCAGCGATATTCGCGACGAATCGAACCGCCTCGGCGTTCGCATCGTCATGGACCTGAAGCGCGACGCCACACCGGAAGTCGTGCTGAACCAGCTGTGGCGCAACACCCCCGCCCAGTCGAGCTTCCCGGCCAACATGCTCGCCATTCGCGGCGGGCGCCCGGAACTGCTCAACATCCGCGACATTATTGAGGCGTTCGTCCGCTTCCGCGAAGAGGTCATCACCCGCCGTACGAAGTACGAGCTCAACAAGGCTCGCGATCGCGCGCATATCTTGCTGGGTCTCGTCATAGCGGTCACCAACCTCGACGAAGTCGTCCGCATCATCCGTGGATCGGCCAGCCCCGCCGAGGCGCGCGAAACCTTGCTCGCCCGCGATTGGCCGGTGGCGGAAATCGCGCCCTACCTGAAGCTGGTCGAAGCGATCGAAACCGAAGCGGGCGGCGAAACATACCGCCTGTCGGACATTCAGGTCCGCGCCATCCTGGACCTCCGCCTCCATCGCCTGACCGCGCTCGGTCGCGACGAAATCGGCAATGAACTGGCCGAACTGGCCGCAGCCATCGCTGAATATCTCGCCATCCTCGGCGACCGTCAGAAGCTCTATGCCGTGATGCGCGAGGAGTTCGAGGCGATCGAACGCGACTTCGCCACCCCGCGCATCTCGGAAATCACCGCTGCCGCTGACGGTATCGAGGACGAAGACCTGATCGAGCGCGAGGAGATGGTCGTCACCGTCACCGTGCAGGGCTATATCAAGCGCACCCCGCTCGAAAGCTTCCGCGCCCAGGCGCGCGGCGGCAAGGGCCGCTCCGGCATGGCGACCAAGGATGAGGACGCGATCACCGAACTGTTCGTGACCTCCACGCACACGCCGGTCCTCTTCTTCTCCACGGCGGGCAAGGTCTATCGCATGAAGGTCTGGCGCCTTCCCGAAGGCGGCCCGGCAACACGCGGCCGCCCGATGGTGAACCTGCTGCCGCTCGGCCCCGGCGAAACGATCCAGACCGTCCTGCCGTTGCCAGAGGATGAGGACAGCTGGAAGGACCTCCACGTCATGTTCGCGACCGCGAACGGCACCGTGCGCCGCAACAGCATGGACGCCTTCGCCAACGTGCCAAGCAACGGCAAGATCGCAATGCGCTTCGATGAGGGCAGCGAGGATTGCCTGATCGGCGTGGCGCTGCTCAGCGAAGAGGATGACGTCCTTCTCGCCACCCGTCAGGGCAAGGCGATCCGCTTCAAGGCGACTGACGTCCGCGAATTCCAGAGCCGCACGTCAACCGGCGTGCGCGGCATGACGCTGAAGAAGGATGACGAGGTCATCTCGCTCTCCATCCTCCACCGCTCCGGCGCCAATCAGGAAGAGCGCGACGATTATCTCCGCTTCGCCCCCTGGAAGCCCGAAAAGGAAGGCTCGCCGCAGATGAGCGAGGAGCGTTTCGCCGATCTACAGGCGAAGGAACAGTTCATCCTCACCGTCTGCTCCAATGGCTACGGCAAGCTGTCCTCGGCCTACGACTATCGCCGCACCGGCCGTGGTGGTCAGGGCATCACCAACATCGACAATATCGGCCGCAACGGCCCGGTTGTCGCCAGCTTCCCCGCGCGCCACGGCGATCATCTGATGCTCGTCACCGATCAGGCAAAGCTGATCCGCATGGGCCTCGACACGCTGCGCGTCATCGGCCGCAACTCGGCAGGCGTGCGCCTCTTCAACGTGTCCGACGACGAACATGTCGTCAGCGCCGCGAAGATCGAGGAAAGCGATGAGGAAACCGAGGTCAGCACCCCCGCAGGCCTCGAAACCTCACCCGAAGTCAGCCCCGAAACCGACCCGGACCTCACCGAAGAGTGACCGACCTCTTCGCCTACAAGATCCTGACCAAGGATCAGTATGACCAGCTAAAGACCGACGGCGTGTTCAAAGGAGCGCCCGTCGATCTCGCCGACGGCTACATCCACATGTCCACCCGCGAACAGGCCGCCGAAACAGCGGCCAAGCACTTTGCGGGTCAGGACAATCTGGTAATGCTAATGGTCGATCTGGCCCCCTTCGGCGAAGCGCTGAAATGGGAAGAGTCACGCGGCGGCGCGCTGTTCCCGCACCTCTACACCGACCTGCCGCTGAGCGCGGTGGCAGGGAAGGTCGTATTGCGGCTGGATGAGCAGGGCAAGCATCTGTTTCCGGCGGGGTTTTAATCCCGTTCGTTTCGAGCAAAGTCAAGAAATGCTCAGCGACGCGCACCTCTCCCCCTCCCGTCATTCCGCGAAGACGGGAAGCCATCTCCCGACATGTGGCCTAGACCCTGCTTGTGCGAGATAGATTCCCGCCTTCGCGGGAATGACGAAATGGGGCGGTTAGCGGACGATCTGCTATAATTACAGCGCAGCCTAAAGCGGACGCTCAGTTAGCCGGACCTATCTAGGCCATCCCTGATGCCGCACCCCATTTAAAAAGTGGGCAGCCACGCAACGCCGCTTCTCACACCGCTTTATTAGATGCTCATTGTATCCGATAAGTAGTGGTCGAGATGATGCCGAACGGCTGCGAGGGCATGGCGGAGTCAACTCGAACTCTTACTTTACCATCCTCGCGTGCGAGAACAGTCACTTGCGCGCCTAAAACATTGAACGATTGCGGAAAGGTGGATGCAGAAGTTCGACTATAGTCGCTCAGGCAATCAGTCTTCGATCCGCTACCGTAGCAAACCTGAAAGTTCTGCCAGTCGTAAATAGTAGCCTTACCGGCATTGCGAATGCCGACGAAATAGCTCGATTCGATCTGCGCAGGATCAATGCGCGAATAGGCTACTGGCTCAATCACCTTCGCCTTCTTGGGATACGCGCCTTGCACAGTGGGCAGGCCGCCACCCTTGGAAATATTAGCTACAGGGAAAATGCCATCGAACGCGCCGTCTTTGTCGTAGTCCACTAAGCAAAACTGGCTTGCCCCTACAAGCTTCTGTCGTCTAGCCACGGCATCGCACGCGATGGTCGCTCCTTCGGCTCTAATTTCGATTAATTGGGTTCCAGCTTGCAGAAGCGGGAGTCCGCCAGCCACGCTAGCTGGACCTTCCAAACGGAAAAGGCCCTCTGGCAAAAGACGCTGCTGGATTACCCATTCGTTGGACGCAATGAATCGCTCCCCAGGCAATTCCGCTGCGGGCAAGATCGTCCAAATCGTGCTCATCGCGCGGGATTGAGCGAAGGCAGGCAATGGCGCGTTGAAAGCAACCAAACCAATACCGCTCAACGCAGCCTTCCAGTACTTGTTCAAAACAGCCCCCTGCCAAATCAGCGTATCGTGAGGTTGGTACCGATTTCGCTAGGCGGATAATGTCGTATTTGTAGGAAGGCAAGCCCAGGTAGCTGGGAGCATTGCGGACCTATTAACGGCCGCTTCGATGCGTTTTCTTGGGTGATCGAAGCGTCAACAAATGGTCGTTAGCGGTCAGTTGCTCCTCTCCATCCTCTCTACCCTCCCACTCTTCACCCAATAATCAAACCCGCCCCACCTGATCCGTCTCGAACAAGCCGCCGCCAACTGCATGCCCCAATGCACCCAGCACACCGCAAACGGCGCCAACACATCCCCCCAAAGCGACCGCCGCGCCGTCCGAGCCTGCTCCGGCTCCACCACGCCCGCGATAATCTGCCGCCGCACCAACGCCCGTCCAACCGCCGCCGTGTAGCCGACAGCCAGAGCGCTCAAACCACCCCAACCCAGCGCCCAAACCCAGCCCAAAGCCTGCACCCCAACCACCAGCATAGCGACCAACCACATCCCCACGCTGTTAGTCACGATATGCCGATACTGCCGCACACCAAACGCAATCGCCCCCCGCCCCTCCAAGGGCGAAGCCACCAGCAAATCCCGCACCGGCCGCAACCGCAGCTTCGCGCGCCACCCGGCCAGCCCGATCGCCATGTCATCCGACAACCGCCCCGCCAGCGCCGCATCCAGATCAAGCCGCTCCGCCACCTCCCGGCTCAACGCCATCGCCCCGCCCCAGGGCATGGTCGCACTCGCAGCGCGCGGCAAAGTCGCCAACTGCATCTCCACCGCCCCCACCAGCGCGGCCACCGCACTTCGCTCGGGCAACAGCAAGCGATAGCCAGTCACAATATCCGCCTTCCCCCGCACCAGAGGAAAGAGCAACCGCCCCACCAGCCGCACCGGCGGCTCAATATCCGCGTCAACGAACACCAGATAGCGATCCTCCGGCCGCAAAGCCCGCAAAGCCGCCCGCAATTTATGAACCTTCTGCCCTTCATCCACCGCGACACCCGCGCGGACGATCTGCACCCAATCCTCCTCGCGAGCCGCCAAAGCCTCCGCCGCCGCGCACCAGCCACTCGAAGCAATCACCAACCGAAACCGAGCCGTCTGCGCCTTCAACCGCGCGATCAATTCCGCCCCGCCGTCCCAGTCATCCCGCACGGACAACAGCACGACCACGCCATCAGGCGCCTCCTCCTGACGATCGACCGGCAGATGCCGCCAGTAGTTCAGCACCCCCAGCAGCGTCAGCCCCTGCAACAGCACCCACGCCCAAAAGGCCCAACCCATCGTAAATCCAAGCCCTTTACCCTCTCGACCGCTGCTGTATGACGCTTGGCAAGATGCTCTCCAACCCTTTTCTCTTCACCCTTCTGCGCCTGCTCCCCGCATCCGCCGCCTCATGGCTGGGCGGCTGGCTGTCGGCGAACGTCGCACGCAGGACCATGAAGGTGCGCGACCAGCGCGCCCGCGCCAACCTCGCCGTCTTGCGCCCGGACCTGGACGAAACTACCCGCGAGGCCATGCTCACCCGCCGCTGGTTCAATCTCGGTCGCACGATGGCCGAACTCGCCAATATCGACCGCCTCGTGAACAACCAGCATGTCAGCATCACGAACGAACCAGCCTATCGGGAAGCGCTGGCCTCGCCCCGCCCCATGATCTTTCTGACCACCCATATCGGCAACTGGGATTTACTCGCCGCCCATTTGAAAGCGTCAACGGATCGTCCCGGCCTCGGCGTCTACGACCCTCCTTCGGACCCTGCTCAGGCCAAGATGCTGAAGCGGGCACGGGAAAGCTATATGGGTGAAGCCATCACCGGCAGCGGCGCCGCCCGATCGATCCTGCGTCACCTTGCGGAAAAGGACAGGGCGATGCTCTACATCTTGGTGGACGAACGGCGAGATCGACAGGTCTGGTTCCCGCGCTTCGGCAGAAATGTGGAACCGTCGGGAAATCTTTCCATCGCCCTACGCCTCGCCCGGCGCAGCAACGCCCGATTCCTGCCTTTCACCTTGGCAAGAACCCAGGGCGCTCATTTCCGTCTCGATTGGCACCCGCCGCTTGATCCTCTGATCATGGACGAAACCGATCTGCTGGATCAGGTCGACGCCTTCCTGGGCAAAGCCTGCATCGACCATGCGGACCAATGGCTCGCCCTGCATGACATGGATTTGACGACGCCTTGAGTAGCACGGAGCATATGGTTCTCGGTGACCTCACCCGCTAAAGCCCCCAAATGTCCCGACTCGCCATCAAGATTTGCGGCCTTTCCACCCCCGACACAGTCGGCGCAGCTATCCGCGCAGGCGCGACCCACCTTGGCTTTGTCCATTTCGCAAAAAGCCCCCGCCATGTCGAAGCGGACCAGCTGCGCGCTCTCGCTGCAACAGTCCCCGCCAATATCGAGCGTGTCACCGTCCTCGTCGATCCAACCGACGAAACCCTCGCCGAACTCACGGCAACAAACGCCCTCACCGCCCTGCAACTCCACGGCAAGGAAAGCCCGGAGCGCACCGCCGCCATCGCTAAGCGCTTCAAGCTCCCTGTCTGGAAAGCCATTTCCGTCAAAACCCGCGCCGACATCGACGCTGCAAAAGCCTATACCGGCGCGGCCGACCTCCTGCTCTTCGACGCCAAGACACCGGACGGCGCGGCGCTGCCCGGCGGCATGGGCCTACGCTTCGACTGGACCCTGCTGCGCGGCGTCCCCATATCCATGCCCTGGGGCCTTTCCGGAGGTCTCGGCATCGACAATGTCGCCGAAGCGATCCGCATCACCGGCGCCCCGATGATTGACGTTTCTTCCGGCGTGGAAAGCGCGCCGGGCATCAAGAGTGTGGACAAGATCATGGCCTTCTGCAAAGCGGCACAGCAATCATGACCATCAATAACTCCCTCCGCTCGCAACCCGATGCTTCGGGCCATTTCGGCTCCTTCGGCGGCCGCTATGTCGCGGAAACGCTGATGCCGCTCATCCTGGAGTTGGAGAAGGTCTATAAGGAAGCGAGGCAGGACCCCGCTTTCGAGGAAGAGTTTGAGGAACTGCTGCGCAACTATGTCGGCCGTCCCAACCCGCTTTACTATGCCAGCCGCCTGACCGAAGCGCTCCGCGCCGATGCGCCCGAGGGTAAAGGCGCGAAAATCTATCTGAAGCGCGAAGAACTCAACCATACCGGCGCGCACAAGATCAACAATTGCATCGGCCAGGCGCTGCTCGCCCGCCGCATGGGCAAGAAGAAGGTCATCGCCGAAACCGGCGCGGGCCAGCATGGCGTCGCCACCGCGACGGTCGCCGCCCTGTTCGGCATGGAATGCAAGATTTTCATGGGCGCGAAGGATGTCGAGCGGCAAAAGCCCAACGTCTTCCGCATGAAGCTATTGGGCGCGGAAGTCATCCCCGTCGTATCCGGATCGCAGACGCTCAAGGACGCGATGAACGATGCCCTGCGTCACTGGGTCTCGAACGTCCACGATACCTTCTATATCATCGGCACGGCGGCAGGCCCGCACCCCTATCCGGAACTGGTCCGCGACTTCCAGTCGGTGATCGGCCGCGAAGCGCGCGAGCAGATTCTCGAGATCGAAGGCCGCCTGCCCGACATGCTGATTGCTCCGGTCGGCGGCGGCTCGAACGCGATCGGCCTCTTCCATCCGTTCCTCGACGATGTCGAGGTCAAGATGATCGGCGTGGAAGCCGCAGGCGAGGGCCTCACCGGCAAACATGCCGCGTCCCTCGCAGGCGGCGCGTCCGGCATCCTGCACGGCAATCGCACCTATCTGCTCCAGGACGAAGACGGCCAGATCACCGAAGCGCACAGCATTTCGGCGGGTCTCGACTATCCCGGCATCGGCCCGGAACATAGCTGGCTGCACGAGATCGGCCGCGTCGAGTACATGCCGATTACCGATGACGAAGCGCTCGCCAGCTTCCAGAAGCTCGCCGCTCTCGAAGGCATCATTCCGGCCCTGGAGTCCGCCCACGCCATCGCCAGCGCGGAAAAGATCGCGCCGACCATGGACGCGGACCAGATCATCATCGTCAACCTCTCGGGCCGGGGCGACAAGGACATCTTCACCGTCGCCGACGCGCTGGGAGTGGAGATGTGAGCGGGTTTCCCAACATCTCAACCCCTCCCCCGTTCGGGCTGAGCTTGTCGAAGCCCTTCACTTCTCTCAAAGAAAGAAAAGCCCTTCGACAGGCTCAGGGCGAACGGATGTTGGAAATTCACTGTGACCGCTGACCGCCTCGCCACCCGCTTCGCCACCTGCAAGGAAGCAGGCCGCGCCGCCCTCATCACCTTCGTGACCGCAGGCGACCCGACCGTTGCCGCCACCCCGGCAATCCTTGACGCGCTCGTCGCGGGCGGCGCGGACATCATCGAACTCGGCATGCCCTTCACCGATCCGATGGCGGACGGCCCCGCGATCGAACTCGCAAACCTGCGCAGCCTCGGGTCAGGCACGAAGACGAAGGATATCTTTCACCTCGCGACCACCTTCCGCGCCCGCCACCCGCATATACCGCTGATCCTCATGGGCTATGCCAATCCCATGCTGATCCGCGGCTCCGAATGGTTTGCGCAGCAGTGTCGCGAAGCAGGCGTGGACGGCGTGATCTGTGTCGATGTCCCGCCTGAAGAGGACGCGGAGATCGGCCCGGCCCTGCGCGCGGCAGGCGTTCACCTTATCCGCCTTGCCACACCGACCACCGACGCTGCTCGCCTGCCCGCCGTGCTCAACGGCGCCAGCGGCTTCCTCTACCATGTCGCCGTCGCAGGCGTGACCGGCAAGCAGCAGGCTGCGCAGACCGCTGTCGAGCAGGCGGTTGAGAAGCTGAAGGCCGCAACTGACCTGCCCATCGCAGTCGGTTTCGGCGTCCGCTCCGCCGAACAGGCCGCCGCCATCGGCCGCGTCGCTGACGGCGTGGTGGTCGGGTCAGCCATTGTCGATATAGTCGGCTCGCACGGCGATGCCGCCGCCCCCTTCGTTCAGGAGTTCGTCGCCACATTGAGCGGCGCTCTCAAAGCCAACAGCCCCCATTTCCGGGAGACCGCCGCATGAGCTGGATCAACCGCGTCCGCAAGGCCGTTCCCTTCCTCGCAAAGAAGGAAACCACCGCCGAGACGCTGTGGCACAAATGCCCGTCCTGCACCGAGATGATCTTCATCAAGGAGTGGGAGGATAATCTCTCCGTCTGCCCGCGCTGCGACCATCACGGCCGCATCGGCCCGTCTGAACGGTTCGAGCAGATTCTCGACGCAGGCTTCATCCTGCTCCCCACCCCGCCGGTGCAGGAAGACCCGCTCAAATTCCGCGATTCCAAGCGCTATCCCGATCGCATAAAGGCTGCCCGCGCGCAGACCGGCGACCAGGACGCGCTCATCAACGCGCGCGGCGCGATCGACGACGTTCCGCTGGTCATGGGCGTCCAGAATTTCGCCTTCATGGGCGGCTCCATGGGCATGGGCGTCGGCGCGGCGTTCATCCAAGGGGTCAATGAAGCCATCGGCCACAAATGCCCCTATGTCATCTTCACGGCGGCAGGCGGCGCACGCATGCAGGAGGGCATCTTGTCCCTCATGCAGATGCCGCGCTCGACTGTCGCCATCCAGAAGCTGCACGCAGCGGGCCTCCCCTATATCGTCGTCCTTACCGACCCGACGACCGGTGGCGTCACCGCAAGCTACGCCATGCTGGGCGACGTCCAGATCGCCGAACCCAACGCGCTGATCGGCTTCGCAGGCCAGCGCGTCATCGAAAGCACGATCCGCGAAAAGCTGCCGGACGGCTTCCAGCGCGCCGAATATCTGCTGGAACATGGCATGCTCGACATGGTCGTGCATCGCAGTGAATTGCGCGACACGCTGGCCCGAGTGATCGGCTATCTAGCCCCTCGCGCAGCCGCCTGACGCGATCGCGCGAGGAACATAGGGCCATGCCCGACCACGCCATTTCGGACGACCCGGCGGTCCAATCGCAGTTGGACCGCCTGGCCACGCTGTCGCCGGGCGCGGACATATTGGGTCTCGAACGCATCACCAGCTTGCTTGATCGGCTCGACAATCCGCACCGCGCACTGCCTCCCATCTTCCATGTCGCAGGCACCAATGGCAAAGGCTCGACCTGCGCCTTCTTGCGCGCCGCGCTCGAAGCGGACGGCCGGAGCGTCCATGTCTTCACCTCCCCCCATCTCGTCCGTTTCAACGAACGCATCCGCATCAACGGCCAGCTGATCAGCGACGAAGCGCTCGCCCACTATCTCTCCCGCGTCCTGGACGTGGCCGAAGGCATCGGCGCCAGCTTCTTCGAGGTCACCACCGCCGCCGCCTTCCTCGCCTTCGCCGAGCATCCTGCAGACGCCTGCATCCTTGAAGTAGGACTAGGCGGCCGTCTCGACGCTACCAATATCATCGAAAACCCCGCCGTCTGCGGCATCGCCCAACTCGGGATCGACCATCAGGCCTTCCTCGGCAACACGCTGCGCGCCATAGCGGCGGAGAAGGCGGGCATCGCCAAACCCGGCGCCGCCCTGGTAACCCAGCGCTATCCCGAGTCACTCGCTCCCGCGATGCGCGAAGCCGCAGCCCGCGCCCGCACCGACTGGCTCCCCATGGGCCAAAGCTGGGACGCGGCCAGCTACCGCGACCGCCTCCATTATCGCGACGAACAAGGCCGCATCGAAACCCCGCTCCCCCGCCTCCCCGGCGCGCATCAAGTGCAAAACGCCGCCCTCGCCTTCGCCATGCTGCGCCATCAAACTGCCCTGCCCGTCAGCGAAGCCGCGCTCAAAGCCGCGCCCCTCTGGGCGCACTGGCCCGCCCGGCTCCAACACCTCGACCACGGCCCGCTGCTCGCCCCCCTCCCCCCCGAAAGCGAAGCCTGGCTCGACGGCGGCCACAATGCCGGAGCCGGAGAAGCCATCAGCGCCTTCTTCACCGCCGACAAGCTCGCCGGACGCAAACTGCACCTCATCATCGGCATGCTCGCCAACAAGGATGCCGAGGCCTTTCTCGCCCCCTTCGCCGGACGCATAGCCCACATCCACGCGCTGCCCGTTCCCGGCCACGAGCATCATCCCGCCAGCCGCTTCGCCACCATCGCGGAGCGCTGGGGCATCGGCTGCACAGCACACGCAGATCCCGCCGCGGCCATCCACGCGGTCGCGGCGTCATGCAAAACCGAAGCCCCGCTCCTGCTCATCGCCGGGTCGCTCTACCTCGCAGGCGAAATTTTGCGCCTGAACGAGCAATATCCCGACTGAATCTACTTGCGATTGACTCGCAATAGCGTACCTTGCTCTCCGTAACGCAACGGATAAAAAGGTGCTCGCATATGCCCCGTGGAGAGATCACCCCCCTCGACCTGCCCGGCGCAATGCCTCCCGGCTACGGCAACCGCCTGTTCCTCTATGCGATGCGCCGCATGGCCAGCGCCGGGGTCGATGATGCCCACGCAGCCAACGCCATGCTCGGCGCGTTCGGGCGCAGCTACCGCCGCCCCCTCGTCCTCATGCGCGCCATGATGCTGGAACTCGCCCGCTGCGCCACCCGCCGGATACTCGTCGCGCCCTGCTGCTGCGCCCGCATGACCGCCGATGAAGCATCGCTCATGCACTCCATCAGCACCGCCCTGCAGGACCCACCTGCATCCTATGAGCAACTCGCCTCGCTGCTCGGCACGGACGATGTCCTCGGCGCCCTGACCTGCCTGCAAGCCGTCTCCCAGGCCCATAGCGACCTAGGCCGACCGCTGGACCTCTACGCCGGAGCCTGACCACCTTCGTCCGTAGCGGCGCTGCCCACACTCGCATCCACCAGCCCGCTGCGCATCATCAGCCAGAACAGGATGATGCCCGGCAGCGCCAGCACGGTCGTGAGCAGATAGAAATCGACATAGCCGAACCGCTCGATCAACGCGCCCGCCGACGTCCCCGTCAGGAACCGCCCGACAATGCTCGCCGCCGCCGAAATCATCGCATATTGCGCAGCGGTAAAGCGCAGGTCGCACAGCGCGGAGAAATAGGCGACCACCGAAACGCCGCCGATCCCGCTCGCGAAATTCTCGAACCCGATGGCCCCCGCCATGCCCACATTGCTCTTGCCGGTCGCCGCCAGCAGGGCAAAGCTGAAGTTCGACACCGCCATCAGCACCAGGCTGATCAGCACCGACTTCTTCAACCCCAACCGCGCATACAGCACCCCGCCCACGAAAATCCCGGCCAGCAAAGCCCAGAAACCCACGCCCACATCGTAGATCGCGATCTCCTCATTGCTGTACCCCAGATCGTTGAACAGCAGCCGGAATGTCAGGTTCGCCAGCGTATCGCCAATCTTGTGGACGATGATGAACAGCAGGACGAGCAGCGCACCCTTGCGCTTGAAGAAATCAACGAACGGCCCAATGATCGCCTGCACCAGTTCCCCGCCCGTCTTCCGGGAAGCAATCTCCCGATGCCGTTCAGGCTCGCCAACGATCAACGCCGCCAGCATGGCGGGCAGCGCGAACAGCGCGCAAACGAGATAGGCCAGCGTCCAGTCCCAATATTGCGCCACCACCAGCGCCAGGGCACCCGCCGCCGCCGCGCCGATGCGCCAGCCATATTGCGACATGCCCGCGCCAATGCCCAATTGCTCGGGCCGCAATATCTCGATCCGGTAACCGTCAATGATGATGTCGAACGTCGCGCCCGCAATCCCCAGCAGGATCGCCGCCCGCACCGTCCCCATCAGATCGGTCGCCGGATCGACAACGGCCAGATTGACCACCGCCGCCATCACCAGCAGCCCCGCCACCAGCATCCACGACACCCGCTGACCCAACCGATGCAGCAGAGGCAGCTTCACGCCCTCGATCACCCAGGCCCACAGCCATTTGAGATTATAGGCGAGCAACACCAGGCTGAACGCCGTAACGCTCTTCTTGTCGATCCCATCCTGCGCCAGCCGCGACGCCAGGTTCGCGCCGATCATCGCAAAGGGAAAGCCCGATGAAATCCCAAGGAACAGCGCAGCCAGCGGCGCCTTCTCCACATAGGGCTTCACCGCATCCAGCCAGCCTCGGGTGCCCACGGCAATGTCAGTCATGAAAAAGGCGCGCCCCCAAAATGCTTATCGCGCCACCATATGGCCAATCATCGGAGAAACAAGCAGAACTCGCCCCCGACATATGACCGGCTCAGGCCATGCAACCCACAGACACCGGCTTTCCCCGAAATGATGCTTTGGGAGCCTTCCTATCATCTCCCCTCCCGCAGGCGGGAGGGGTCGGGGGTGGGCTAGCGCAACACCGGCCTCATCAAATGGGCTCACGCAAGGCTCGCTACGCTCGCGCCCACCCCTAACCCCTCCCGCCTGCGGGAGGGGAATGTCTTGGATGGGTGGATAGGGGAATGTCGGCATTTGAAACCACTTTGCTGATAAGCCGACATCGTTGTGATAGTATCACTCCGTCAGCCGAGGAACATGCCAGAATGTCAATGTATGCGAAAGGATGGATATACCAGACTTGGCTGATAGCCTCTGTGCCGCTTTGTATTCTCATTGAACCTCTTGGCGGCAACGTCCCCTTGGCGGCGATGGCGCTGATCGTTTCACCAGCTGCGATCATGTTTACCTTGCTGCGCTGCGCCGAGTGCAGAACTTCCATATTTCGCGTCGGCCCTGATTACTTTCCGATGTATACCACGTGGCCGCATCGTGTTTGCCGTGGCTGTGGAGCGGACAATCGCGCCAGTGACGTCCGCACTTAAGTCTGTTTGAATCAGCATCTGACGGCAACAAATGGTCGTTAGTCGCTTCGGTCTATTGATGAACAAGCATCCGCCGCCGAGTTCCATGCGCCACCGGCGTCAAGGCAGCGGTCTGCTGCAACGAAACCCCGCGCCCACCAACCCATCATTGTCCCTACCATGAGGATCATGATGAAAGCGAAGACGTGGCGCAGATTCATCTTGGGATGATGCGATTCGACACGCCAGCGGTCAACGTCCGCTTTCGAAACTCGTGCCATTGGGCTCGTATGTCCAGAAATGGTCGTTAGTGACCTGTTCCCAATTGAACCTGTCATCAACCAACAGCGCGTCCGCGCCGCACCAACCTCACCCCACCCGATCAAACAAATGCAACCCACGCGGCACGCGCGGCAGATCCCCACCACGCAGCACCGCCTCAATCACCCCGATCGAAGCCAGCAGATCACGCGGCAAATAAGGTTTCGCCAGACACCCTACCGCCATCTCATGCGCATCAATCGGACAGGCGCCGCTGACGAACAGCACCGCCAGCCCCTTCGCATAGGCATGACGCGCCACATCAATGCCCGTCTTGTCACCATGCAAGGTGATATCGGCGATCACCAGATCGACCTCATCCTGCTCAATGGCGCTGATCGCATGGTCATAATCCTCGACCGTCGCGGCCACGCGGTAGCCAGCCTGTTCCAGCACATGCTCATTGTCAAAGGCGACCAAAGGCTCATCTTCCACCACCAGCACGCTGATTATGGCCTGTGCCTGCTGCCGTGGCTTCGAGTCCCCTTTGACTAGCCCGAAAAACATTTGCCGATCCGCCCCATATGCGCCATGCACCCGATCAAACGCGCGACCCCTTAAGGGAGTTGCGGCCGTTTCTGCGCACTCGGCGACAGGACGGCACTATTCGTCATTTTCCCGGCAGCTCCGATATGGGAATGCCGCCGCTTCGTTAAAAGGAACCGAGCGTGGAGCCGCCGAAAAAATCAGCACCGCCGCGCAGGGCAGGACCGGGCGGCCCCCGGCGCCCCACGGACGGCAAGCCCGCCGGTTCGTCGCGCCCTGCCCGCCCGCCCTTCAAGAAAAGAAACGCTGCTCCAGCCAAGCCCGCAAATCCCCATCCGGCGCGCATGGCCGCGGCCGCCAGCGGCACGAACGAACCGCAACGCATCGCCAAACTGCTTGCCCGCGCCGGAGTAGCCTCGCGCCGGGAAGTGGAACGGATGATCGAGGAAGGCCGGGTCACTCTCGATGGTCAACTGATCTCGACCCCGGCAACGCTGCTGACCTCGCTCAATGGCGTGTCGGTGGATGGCAACCCGGTGGCGCAACCCGCTCCCGCTCGCCTCTTCCTGTTTCACAAGCCTTCCGGCTATTTGACGACCGAGCGCGACCCGCGCGGCCGTCCGACCATCTACGACCGTTTGCCCGCCGATCTGCCCCGCCTCATGCCGATCGGTCGTCTGGACATGACCACGGAGGGGCTGCTGCTCCTTACCACCGATGGCGAATTCAAACGGCAGATGGAATTGCCCGCGACCGGCGTACCGCGCACCTATCGCGCCCGCGCCTTTGGCGAAATCAGCCAGGCCCAGCTTGAAGACCTGTTTATGGGCATAGAGATTGACGGCATTCGCTATGGCCAGATCGAGGCCAATTTGGAACGCCGCACCGGTCGTAACCAGTGGATCGAAATGACCCTGACCGAAGGCAAGAACCGCGAAGTGCGGCGCGTTCTGGAGCATCTGGGCCTACAGGTAAGCCGCCTCATCCGCACCAGCTATGGCCCCTTCCATCTCGGCGAACTCGCGTCGGGCGCGGTGGAGGAAGTGCGCCAGCACGACCTCATCGTCTTCCGCAAGAGCTTGAAGACGCCCAAATCCTGAAGCTAAACCCGTTCGCCCTGCGCTTGTCTCAGGGCTTTCCTTCTGCACGGACGCCAATCATGAGAATCATCGCAGGCCAATGGCGCGGCCGCCCGCTGGCAGCTCCCAAGGGCGACGCCACTCGTCCTACGGCCGACCGTACGCGCGAAACACTCTTTTCCATGCTCGTGAGCCGTATCGGATCATTCGAGGGGCTGGCCGTCGGCGATTTCTTCGCGGGATCGGGCGCCTTGGGCTTTGAAGCCCTGTCCCGTGGCGCAGCTAGCTGCCTCTTCGTCGAACAGGATCAGGCGGCTCTGAATGTGATCCGCGCCAATGGCGACAAGCTCGGCATCCGGCCCGACATTCGGCAGAGTAGCGTGCTCTCACTGGGGCCAGCGCCGAAACCGCTGGACCTCATTTTCATGGACCCGCCTTACAATAGCGGTGCAGGCGTCGTAGCTCTCGACAAGTTGAGCCGTCTGGGCTGGACCGGCCCCGCGACCTGGATCAGCATCGAAACCGACCGCCGCGAAGATGTGGAGGTCAAGGGTTTTGTCGTGGACACAACTCGAGACGTCGGCAAGGCGCGCATTACTCTGTTAAGAGCGATTCCCTCTCCCCTTTAGGGGTCGATGAGAGGCGCGTGACTCTCAACGAGGCTAGGGAGAGGGGAACGCCCCAAGCTCCCCACCCATCAATCAAGCCGCTTCAGCATCCTCATAAGCCTGCGCTTCCTTGCCAATCAGTATCTCGGCGAGGAACCAATAGGCCTTGCCCCAGGCTTCCAACACAGCGTCCGTGGCAACTTCCGCGCCCAGAACATCGCGGATCGCGGGCAGCAACGCTTCGGCAACCTTGGGATAATGTTCGGCCTTCACGCCGGTTTCGATGTGCCGCTGCACCATGCGCTCGACCGCGCCGGTCAAAGCCTGCAACTTGTCGATATTCTCGGCATAACCCAGGATGGCCGCAGCCAGACGCTTGGGCTGTTCGCCGCTGTCCTGTGCCGCCTGATCGAACATGTCCTTGATCGACGCATCCTGGAACAGGCGCGCATACATGGCGGTCGTGATCTCCACCCCGTGGCTCCGCAGCGCGGGAGCGGTTGCCTTGACGATCGCGATGGTTTCAGCGCTGAGCTGGCTCATATATGCACCCCTTTTGAACTAAGACTCGGTAAAGACGCATTTACGGTACATCTTTAAACATGTAAACCATCTACATGTTTGATCTGCAAACCCCGTTCAATTAACGCATTCCCTCATGCAATTGACCCGCCACACCGACTACGCCCTGCGCGTCCTCATCCATCTGGCCGTCACGCCAACAGGTCGCGCAACCATCCCCGAGGTCGCCAACGCCTACGCTCTTTCGCGCAATCATTTGATGAAAGTGGTTCACCACCTCGGCCAAGGCGGGTTCATACTAACCCAGCGCGGCAGAGGCGGCGGCTTCACCCTGGCCCATGCTCCTGAAGCAATCAGGCTGGGCGATGTCGTCCGTCACACCGAAACGGACATGAACCTGGCGGACTGCGCAGGCTGCGGCCTCCGCCTCGCTTGTGGCCTATCGGGCATTTTGAAGGCCGCAACTACAGCTTTTCTGGCAGTGCTTGACCAGCACAGCCTGGCGGACGCCGCCAAAGACAGAACCGGGCTGGCAGCGCTTATTGCTGCCCTGCCCGCTTCTGTCTCTCCGGTCAGCGATGCCTGCGCGCCATCTTCTTCGAACGCGGTGCCTCGCCTGGATTGATGCAGCTATCTTGTACCGTGCGACTGCATAGCGGATAGTCTTTACCGCCCGCAGGCGGAGGGGTCATGTTGCCGCCAACGGTCACCGGATTAGCCGAACTGCCCACAGGCGCGGAAGGGTCCTTGGGCATCCCCGGCGTTGCGGGCATCATGCCGGTGTCGGCTGGAACCTCTCCAGTCGGCTGACCAGCATTGGGATCTGCCGCTGTCGCAGGACTCGCAGGCGTAGCTGGAACCGCCGGCATGCTATCAGTGGCTGGGGGTTGGGCCGTATTGTCCGGCACACCCTGAGCGATCGCAATGCCAGTAGCGCCGGTGGTAAAGGCCAGCATGGCGGCACCCGCAAGCATGATCGATTTCATGGGTAATCCTTTCCTGTTCATCACCCCGTTCTGCCTCTTGGCGGGTAGAGAACCAGATCGGTGACGCACGCGTTCCGATATCGGCGACGAACTGTGGCTCTGCTGCTATCAGGCGAATGACGGCTGTCTTTTAGCAAAGCGCTCAAGCTCTGAATTGCTCGCCCCTTTCCCTCATTGGAACCACTGGGGCCTCCTTGACCTAATGACACAACGAGAGGACGAGGGGGTGAAGGCCGTGGCGTTCCCCCTTGCATGATTCCTCTTTTGTTCTCATAGATTGCCATCAATCGCACGCGGTCAAGCCCTTGCTCCCCCTATCCATGCTCCCTAGTTGTTGACCATGACCCTCCCTGCTCCCTCGCCTGATGATCCGCCCTATCTTCAGGGCCTCAATGAGCCCCAACGGGAAGCCGTCCTCACTGCCGAGGGGCCGGTTCTTGTTTTGGCGGGTGCCGGAACGGGCAAGACGGCTGCGCTGACCGCACGACTGGCGCATCTCATCGCTACGCGCCGCGCCTATCCGTCGGAAATCCTGGCGGTCACCTTCACCAACAAGGCCGCGCGCGAAATGCGCGAGCGTGTCGGACGTATGATCGGTCCGGCCGTGGAAGGCATGCCGTGGCTCGGCACATTTCATGCCATCGCTGCCAAAATGCTTCGCAGACATGCCGAATTGGTCGGCTTGCAATCCAACTTCACCATTCTTGATACAGACGATCAGCTTCGGCTGATGAAGCAACTGATCCAGGCTGAGGGGATTGATGAAAAGCGCTGGCCAGCGCGGCAGCTGGGTGGCTTGATTGATCAGTGGAAGAATAAGGGGCTGACGCCTGACGAAATCAGCGCGGGAGATAGCGAATCTTACGCAAACGGGCGCGGGCAGAAATTATATGCTGCCTATCAGGCCCGCCTTCGCGATGTGAATGCCTGCGACTTCGGCGACTTGCTGCTCCATGTGCTCACCATATTGAAGCGCCACCGGGATGTGCTCGAAAGCTATCAACAGCGGTTCCGCTATATCATGGTGGACGAGTATCAGGACACCAACAGCAGCCAGTATCTCTGGCTCCGCCTGCTCGCTCAGCAGCGCAAGAATATCTGCTGCGTGGGTGATGATGACCAGTCCATCTATTCCTGGCGGGGCGCGGAAGTCGCCAACATCCTGCGATTTGAAAAGGACTTTCCGGGCGCCAAGATTGTTCGGTTGGAGCAGAATTACCGATCCACGCCTCATATCCTTGGCGCCGCTTCCGGTGTGATCGCCGAAAACGGCAACAGGCTAGGCAAGACGCTGTGGACCGACATCGACATCGGGGAGAAAGTCCGCGTCATCGGCGTTTGGGACGGGCCAGAAGAGGCTCGCCGCGTCGGCGACGAAATCGAGGCGATCGAGCGCTCCGGACGATCATTGGAAGATGTGGCCATCCTCGTCCGGGCACAGCACCAGACCCGCGAATTTGAAGATCGTTTCATCCAGATCGGTCTTGCATATAGGATTGTGGGCGGCTTTCGGTTTTACGAGCGGGCTGAGATCCGCGACGCGCTTGCCTATCTTCGCCTCGTCAACCAACCGGCCGACGACCTGGCGTTTGAAAGGATCGTCAATGTTCCCAAGCGCGGCTTAGGTGACAAAGCCGTGGAGAAGCTTCACCGCCTTGCTCGGGCCGAGGCTACACCCTTGGCGCTCGCTGCTGCAAGAATTCTCGATACCGACGAAATGACTCCGCAAGCGCGCCGCAGCCTTGGCGCCTTTATCGGGGATTTGGCCCGCTGGCGCGACCGTGCGACCCAGCTTCCCCATGCCGAACTCGCGCGTCAGATACTGGATGAAAGCGGCTACACGGCCATGCTTCAGGCAGAACGCACAGCCGAAAGCGCAGGCCGCCTCGAAAACCTGAATGAACTTACTCGCGCGATGGAGGAATATGAAACGCTGGGCGCGTTCCTCGAACATGTGTCGCTAGTCATGGACAATGATGCGCAGGCCGAGGAACGGAAGGTCACGATCATGACCATCCATGCGGCAAAAGGGCTCGAATTCGACACCGTCTTCCTGGCGGGCTGGGAAGAAGGTATTTTTCCTTCTCAACGAGCGTTGGACGAAGGCGGTCTCAACAGTCTGGAGGAGGAACGTCGGCTCGCCTATGTGGCGATTACTCGCGCTAGGAAGCTGTGCGTCATCCTTCATGCGGCGAACCGGAGAATATATGGCCAGTGGACCAGTTCCATCCCGTCGCGGTTCGTAGGAGAGCTACCTCCTGAACATGTCGAGGAGGAAAGCAGCATGGCGGGCGGTGCGTCCCTATGGCGTGCCAACTGGTCCGAGCGCGCTGATCCCTTCTCCAACGTGCAACGAGGTAGCGGGCGTGGCCCAGGCTGGCAGCGGGCGCAACAAAGTGGCCAGTTCTCCCGCGAACCCGTACGGATCGTGGAAGCTCGCGCCTCGGCAGTATCCCTCGGCAACAAGGGTCGAGATGATATGCACCTGGGGTTGCGCGTATTTCACCAGAAATTTGGTTACGGCACGATTGCGGAGATCGAGGGCAACAAACTCGAGATCGATTTTGAAACGGCTGGCCGTAAGCGCGTGATGGATAGCTTCGTGCAGCCAGCTTGAACTTGACCAAGTCAGTTTCCGTGCGGGTCATGCGCGTCAACCATCCGCTTGGGCAGAGTTTTTAAAATATCTCGTCGTTTTGCAGGAGTAGCACCACTACCCCTGCGCCCTCCGCCTCCACCACTGGTCGAAGCACGATGGTCGAGGGCTATATAGCATGATCGTGAGAGCGGAGGAAACGCTCGCAGGCTTGGAGCAAACGTCGCCGATCTTCTGTCGCTCGCAATGATATGGGTCTCCTCCCCCATCACTTCCTCGCTGCCTAACGGAGATTGGCATATTGGAATGTGGTGTACGTCGATGCCGGAGAGCTATGCCAACTGGCGGGTCGTCGCGCGGAGAAGCATTTGCTGATGACTAGCCGCAGCCTATCGCGAAGGAAGATGGTGGAGCCTAGCGGGATCGAACCGCTGACCTCCTGCATGCCATGCAGGCGCTCTCCCAGCTGAGCTAAGGCCCCATCGTTGCACGGCATCATACCGCATCCCAATGGATTGGGCCATGTCGGCATGGAGCCGTCGGCCAATATAGGATGCCAAGCACCCGCTTGATAGCTTCCGGCTATACAGGTGAGGCTTGGACCGTCCGGAAAACTGGTGGAGCCTAGCGGGATCGAACCGCTGACCTCCTGCATGCCATGCAGGCGCTCTCCCAGCTGAGCTAAGGCCCCGTTACCAGTGTCAGCGCCGCTTGGGACCGGCGCTTCGGAGGTCGCTGCCATTAGGAGGCAGCAACTTCCTTGGCAAGCACAAAATTACTTAATTGTCGTCGTCGCCGTCGTCGGCGGCGGCATCCACGCCGAGGTCGTCGTCACCGCCCAGGTCAACGTCATTGTCCGGCGAATCGCCATCATCATCGACATCCAGATCAAGATCCAGATCGTCATCTGCCGTCTCCAACTCCCCGTCGGCGGTTTCGATAACCTTCTTCGGCGCTTCCTCGTACGGCAGCGGCTGCTTCGACTTCAGGACCGGTTCGGGTTCCCAAGCGGTGTTGCAGTTGATGCAGGAGACCGGGTCGTCCTTGCCCAGGTCATAGAAGCGCGTGGCGCATTTCGGGCAGGTACGCTTCGTGCCCCATTCAGCCTTGACCATGTCCGGCCTTGTCCTTCTTACGAGTGCTTCAACGAATATCACGCGGCACGACCATGTCGCCCGCGAAGCGACGGGCGCCTTGCCATAGCGGAACCGCGCTGTCAAAAGCCGGGCACAATTTTTCAGTTTCCTGACAAACGGATTGACCCGTGACCACTTCTTCCGATCAGCCTGTTCCCATGACCTTCTCCAGTGCTCCTCCCCTTTCGGGCAGTCTAAGAGTGCCGGGTGACAAAAGCATTTCGCACCGTTCACTCATGCTCTCTGCACTGGCCGTTGGGGAAAGCCGCGTCGAAGGTCTGTTGGAGGGAGAGGATGTGCTGGCCACTGCCGCCGCAATGCGTGCGATGGGCGCGCATATCCAACGAGACGATGATGGCATCTGGCACATTCGGGGCGTGGGCGTGGGCGGATTGCTGCAACCCCAAACAGCTTTGGACATGGGCAACAGTGGCACGTCGACCCGCCTCCTCATGGGCCTGGTCGCAAGTCATGGTATCACCGCGACTTTCATCGGAGACGCATCGCTGAGCAAGCGCCCGATGCAGCGCGTCACCGAGCCGCTGTCCCATATGGGCGCCAGCTTCACCACCAGCCCTGGGTACCGGTTGCCGCTCACCATGCGGGGCGCCTGTCCGGCTGTGGCGCTTGATTATCGCCTCCCGGTCGCGTCAGCGCAGGTAAAGTCCGCGATCTTGCTGGCGGGTCTGAACACCCCCGGCATCACGCGCGTCGTCGAGCCGGTTCCGACTCGCGATCACAGCGAGCGGATGCTCAAGGGTTTTGGTGCTGACCTGGACGTAGAAATCGATGCTGATGGAACACGGATCATCACATTAAAAGGCGAGGCCGAACTTCATCCCCAAGCCATCACCGTCCCCGGCGACCCCTCGTCGGCAGCCTTCCCCATGGTCGCCGCGCTGCTTGTCCCCGGCTCGAAGATTACCATTGAAAATGTCGGCCTGAATACCACCCGGGCAGGACTGATCGATCTGCTGCGCGAGATGGGCGGCGACATCGTCATCGAGAACCCGCGCGAAGTCGGCGGGGAGCCGGTGGGAGACATCGTCGTCACTGCGTCCCACCTGACGGGCGTCGAACCAGACCCCGCCCGAGCGCCCTCCATGATCGACGAATATCCGGTCGCCTTCATCGCGGCCGCCCTTGCCGAAGGCCGTAGCACCTTCCGAGGTCTTGAAGAATTGCGGGTGAAGGAATCTGATCGCATCGCCACTATGGCGGCGGGCCTTCGCGCCATCGGCGTGGGAGTGGAGGAACTGGAAGACGGCATCGTCATCGAGGGAAGCGGAGGTACGCTCCTGCCCGGCGGCGGCCCCATCGCGACGAAGCTGGATCATCGTATCGCCATGAGCTTTGCGGTGGCCGGTCTTGTGTCCAAAAGCGGCGTCACCATCGATGACATGCGCCCGGTCGCGACCAGCTTCCCCGGCTTTACCGCGCTCTTGCAAACACTCGGCGCGATGGCGTGAATTTCGATTTCCCCAACGTGGTTGGCCTTGTTGGTAGCGGCCTCATGGTTATTGCTTACGCCTACAGCAATATGGCGAAAGTGCTGAACTTCACGCTCTTCAACTTTCTCAACCTGATCGGTTCGTTGCTGCTGATCTACTCACTGACGGTTCATTTCAATGTCGCATCGATGGCGCTGGAGGTCGTCTGGGCTTTTATAGCCGTCATTGGCCTCGCCAAGACGTTGCGGAAAGGCAAAGCAGAATGATCATCGCCGTCGACGGTCCCGCAGCATCGGGCAAAGGTACGATTGCGAAGGCGCTCGGACGCCATTACGGCTTGCCTGTGCTGGACACCGGCCTGCTCTATCGTGCGGTTGGGCTTGCTGTGCTAAAAGCCGGAGGCGATCCGGACCACGAAGCCGATGCGGTTTCCGCTTGCGATTTTGACGATGCAGTCCTGTGCGACCCTGCGCTGCGGAGCGAAGCCGTCGGCTCACTCGCTTCCCGCGTTTCCGTCCACCCGAGCGTTCGCCAGGCGCTCGTCCAGCGACAGCGCGATTTTGCGACCCGACCGGGTGGCGCAATACTTGACGGCCGCGATATCGGGACGGTGATCGCACCAGATGCGGATGCGAAGATCTTCGTCACCGCGAGCGTTCACGTGCGCGCCGAGCGACGCTATGATGACGCGCTTTCCCATGGTGGACACCCGGACATGGATAGCTTGATCGCGGATATTCAGGCACGCGACACTCGCGACATGAGCCGGGATCATGCGCCGTTGCGAATGGCTGATGGCGCAGACTTGCTCGACACCAGTAATTTGACTATAGACGCCGCCGTCCAGCAGGCGATTGCTCTGGTGGACGCCCAGTTGGAACGTCGGCAACATGCCTGACGCGATGACGGCGCTTGGGATTCCCGGGCGCCCTTTTCGCTTATCCAAAGAGCGTCTCACCCGACATGGCCGAACGGATGTTCGCGCGGCAATCCGGCCGTGCGGACGGTTTGGCCTCAAAGACCACCGGATACAACCGGTAGGCCAGCAATGACGAGTGAAGGACTTAAACATGGCCTCTACGGCATTCCCCTCGCGCGACGATTTCGCCGCGCTTCTCAATGATTCTCTCGGTGGCGAGGACGGCGGCTTCGAAGGTCGCGTCGTAAAGGGCACCGTTACCGGCATCGAAAACGACATGGCGCTGATCGACGTCGGCCTGAAGTCGGAAGGCCGCGTGCCGCTGCGCGAATTCGCTGCGCCGGGCCAGAAGGCTGATCTGAAGGTCGGTGACGAAGTCGAAGTCTATGTCGATCGCGTTGAAAACGCCCATGGCGAAGCCATGCTGTCACGCGACCGCGCTCGCCGCGAAGCCGCCTGGGACAAGCTGGAATCCGAATTCACCGAAAATGCCCGCGTCGAAGGCGTCATCTTCGGCCGCGTCAAGGGCGGCTTCACCGTCGACCTCGACGGCGCCGTGGCGTTTCTCCCCGGTTCGCAGGTCGACATTCGCCCCGTGCGCGATGTAACCCCGCTGATGGACATTCCGCAGCCTTTCCAGATCCTGAAGATGGATCGCCGCCGCGGCAACATCGTCGTGTCACGCCGTGCCATCCTGGAAGAAACCCGCGCCGAACAGCGCAGTGGCCTTATCCAGACGCTGGCCGAAGGTCAGATCATCGAAGGCGTCGTCAAGAACATCACCGATTATGGTGCGTTCGTTGACCTGGGCGGCATCGATGGCCTGCTGCACGTCACCGACCTCAGCTACAAGCGCATCAACCACCCGAACGAGATGATCAACATCGGCGATACCGTCCGCGTGCAGATCATCCGCATCAACCGCGACACCCAGCGCATCAGCCTTGGCATGAAGCAGTTGGAAAGCGATCCGTGGGAAGGCGCCGCTGCCAAGTATCCGATCGGCGCCAAGCTTTCGGGCCGCGTCACGAACATCACCGAATATGGTGCATTTGTCGAGCTGGAGCCGGGCATCGAAGGTCTGGTTCACGTTTCGGAAATGTCGTGGACCAAGAAGAACGTTCACCCCGGCAAGATCGTTTCGACCAGCCAGGAAGTCGAAGTTCTGGTTCTGGAAGTCGATCCCGAAAAGCGTCGTATCTCGCTCGGCCTCAAGCAGGCCCAGAACAACCCCTGGGACAGCTTTGCCGAACGTCACCCGATCGGTTCGACCGTCGAAGGCGAAGTCAAGAATGCAACCGAATTCGGCCTGTTCATCGGCCTGGACGGCGACGTCGACGGCATGGTTCACATGTCGGACATCGCATGGGGCATTTCGGGCGAAGACGCGCTGGCTCTGCACCGCAAGGGTGAGTCGGTTCAGGCCGTCGTTCTCGACATCGACGTCGAGAAGGAGCGCATCAGCCTTGGCATGAAGCAGCTTGAGCGTGGCGGCCCGGCCGCTGGCGGCACCACCGCCGCTGCAGCCGGCCTCAACAAGAACCAGACGATCACCGTCACGGTTCTGGAAGTTCGCGACGGCGGTCTGGAAGTCCAGGCTGGCGACGACGGCGCAACCGGCTTCATCAAGCGCAGCGACCTCGGCCGCGACCGCGACGAACAGCGTTCGGAGCGCTTCCAGATCGGTCAGAAGTTCGACGCACTGGTCACCGGCTTCGATCGGGCCAAGAAGCCGACCTTCTCGATCAAGGCTCTGCAGATTGCAGAAGAGAAGCAGGCAGTCGCTCAATATGGTTCGTCCGACAGCGGTGCATCGCTCGGCGACATCTTGGGCGAAGCGCTGAAGGCCAAGAACGAAGGCTAATCCCTTCGGATATAACTAAAGTAATAGGCCCGTCGGAACTTCTTCCGGCGGGCTTTTTATATCCCAAAATGAGAAAACAACTACCGACATTGGATAATTGTCATGTGGGTAGGGACTCACTATGACCAAACTGGGAACCAGAAGGGGGAGCTGGAGGACCAATGATACGCTCGGAATTAATTCAGACTCTGGCAGAGGAAAATCCAGACCTTGGCCTTCAAGAGGTCGAGAGGATTGTAGACCTCTTCTTCAAGGAGATTGTTGACCGCCTGTCGGGTGGTGGCCGGGTAGAATTGCGCGGTTTCGGCGCCTTTACCACTCGTGCGCGAGACGCGCGGACGGGGCGCAATCCGCGTACGGGGGAACAGGTCCCTGTCTCGGCCAAGCGGGTGCCCTACTTCAAGCCGGGCAAGGAAATGCGCGAACGGCTGAACAGCAAGACTCAGTGAACTCCAGCACATCTTGACCTACGCGTTCGGAAAGGTCAGTGGGAGCGCCACGCGGACGTGGCGAAATCGGTAGACGCAGCGGACTTAAAATCCGCCTCCCCCTGGGAATGCGGGTTCAAGTCCCGCCGTCCGCACCAAGGGTATCACGCATCGCACGTGAAGTTGCCGCAAGGCTGGATATTTTGCCGCGCTTACCGCAATGATGGCGCATGGCCGGTGCAATCAATCCACAAAGTTTCAGCGATTCCCTCGTCATCTTGGGGGCCGCCGGGCTGGTTATCCCCGCCTTTGCACGCTTGAGGATCAGTCCCGTCATTGGCTTCATCCTGGTCGGGCTAGCTGTCGGCCCATCGGGCCTTGGCGCGCTAGTCGCCGAATATCCGTGGCTTTATCATGTCACCATCTCAAACAGAGGAGCGATTGAACCATTCGCTGAGCTTGGTGTCATATTACTTCTCTTCTCGATCGGGCTTGAGCTCAGCTTTCGCCGCCTCTGGACAATGCGCGCCCAAGTGTTCGGGGTCGGCGCCGCCGAACTAATCGGCGGCGCGTCCCTGATTGCTTTGGGCCTCTACTTTCTGGGACAACCGACCGCAGGGGCTGTTGGATTGGGTCTTGCCCTGGCCCTTTCCTCAACGGCCGTGGTGCTCCCTATGGTCGGCACGCAAAGCGCCGTGGGCCGGGCCGCCTTCGCAATGCTATTGTTTGAGGATCTGGCGCTGGTCCCCATAATATTCATGCTCGGCGCCCTCGCGCCGTCAGTAGCCTCCAGTCCCGACGGTGCCTGGGGCGAGCTGGCCGATACGTTGATAAAAGGCGGCATCACGATCGCGGTGATGCTCGTTCTTGGCCGCATTTTCCTGTCACATATCTTCAGCCAGGCAGCGCGGACCAAAAGCCCTGAAGTGTTTCTTGCAGCCAGTCTGCTAGTGGTCATCGTTTCGAGCATCGCGACTTCGCTCGCAGGCCTTTCGCCAATCGTCGGCGCACTGCTGGCAGGCCTACTTATCGCAGAGACCGAATATCATGGTGAGGTCGAAGTGATGACGGCGCCCTTCAAGGGGCTGGCGCTTGGTGTGTTCCTTATCACTGTGGGTATGAGCCTGGATGTCCGGGTGATCCTGGCGAACTGGCCTAGCCTTGTTCTTGCGGTTGTCGGGGTTGTCCTGGTCAAAACACTGGTCACCGCCGCGCTCCTCTATTTTTCGGGCGCGCGAAAGGGCGTGGCTCTGGAAGTTGGCGTGCTGATGGCCAGTCCTTCTGAAACGACCCTCATCGTACTTTCGACAGCAGCAGCAGCCAAGCTCATTCTCCCCTCCACCGCAGCCTTTTGGCAGATCGTCACGGCCATCGGCCTGACGATCACGCCACTTCTCGCGCGTATCGGTCACGACATTGCGCGCAGGCTGGAAATGGCGCTGGGCGAGGAAGCGCCAGACCTACAGCAGGAAAGTACCGAGGCGGCCGCTGTCGTAATCGGGTTCGGGCGCGTCGGGCGAATGGTGTGCGATCTGCTTCGCCTCCACAACCAGCGTTTCACCGTTGTTGAATCCGACCCGGACGTAGTGGCGGAGGGGCGTCGTGGCGGCTACCCAATCCTCTTCGGGGACGTCGCGCGCGTCGAAATGCTCGACAAGCTCCGTTTGGGCCATGCGCGAGCGTTGATCCTTACCATGGACGATCCCGTGCTTTCGGTGCGTGTCACGAAACGGGTGCGTGGATGGGTGCCGGATTTGCCGATCATCGCCCGTGCGCGCGATACTGATCATGCGGCACAGCTCTACCAGGCGGGCGCAAGCGATGCGGTTCCCGAGACGCTTGAAAGCTCGTTACAACTCGCAGAAACCGCGCTCATCGATCTGGGCGTGGCGATGGGGCCGGTTATTGCCTCGATCCATCAAACGCGTGAGGACTTGCGCATGGGCATTAAAGATGCGGCGCAAATGGATACCGCTCCAAAACTGAGGCGACTCCGCCCTGACGAGGTCGCTTAAGGTCCAATAGCTACAGCATTGTCAGGCCCCGTACCCGACATGCCGCTCCCATCCCAGTTCGGTTCCTTGTCCATCCGTTCCAATACTGTGCTTGCGGTCTCAGCAAGGTTGCCGCCATGGGGGTTATAGGCCACGGGTAGTAAATTGCGTCGCGCCTCTTTGCGGTCACCGATACGCAATTGCTGCATCGCCAGGGTCATGCGCAGGCCGAGATCAAAGGGCGCCAGTTCCGACGCGCGCTCCAGTCCTTGAAGTGCGAGCGAAGATGGCGTTTTCCCCTGCCGGGCGAAGCTGTCATAATAGTAGAAGAGCGGCAGCGGATGGTCATTTTCGATGCGATTGAGTGCAATGAAAGTGGCGCGCGCTTGCTTATAGCCCTCGTCCTGATCCGGGGCATCCGGCGCCATGCGATAAAGGGACAGCCCCTTCTGGACATAGGCGTTGACCTGCTTCGGGTCGTTAGCCAGGGCAGCATCTGCTGCGGCGATCGCTTCCTTGTCGTTCCCAGCGTCGTGTTCGGCCTCCGCCAACGCGGATAGGACCGCTGGATCTTTCGGGAAGCGCGAAGCTATGGCGCGCGCGTCCGCCAGAACGGCCTTGGCCCCTTCATCGTCGACGCCGCGCCTGGAACGAATGATGACCGGCATCATTGCGTTTGCTCCCGCACTTACTCCTTGCACGACAACGGGGCCGGTTTTGATCATGCTGGCTGGCAGCTTAAGCATGGTCATGCGGGATTTGAGCAGATAGCGGTCTAACTCGTGTTCGAGCTGGCCGAAATCTCCAAACGCTTCGATCGCGGCGGACCGTGGGTCCTTACCCTGGGACATAAGGGTGAGGTAGCGCGAAAGCTGGCCTTTCCTGTCGGGGCTGAAAGTCAGGTAATGATAAAGCAGCCAGCTCTTGCCGTAGAACGCATCATACCCCTTGCCTCGGCGCTTTTCATAGGCGGCGGGATCAAGCAGATCGTTCGCGGTCACGTCGATCGCCATATAAAGCTCATAGGCGCGATGCTGCGCGGGCCGCCCGAGTTCAACCCCGCCATCGGTGGGAAAAGCGGCTGATGAAAAAAACTCCGCCGCACCTTCCGACATCCAGCGCGGCATCGGGAAGTTGCTCGATCCGATCAGAAAATAATGTGCATATTCATGGAGCAGCGTGATCATCGACGTGTCGATTTGACCGTGCGTCGCTCTGACCCGCGGAACGATCGCGACCGATCCTCCAGCACGGGGTATATAAAATCCGCCTATATATTGCGAATTGGCCCCATACAGCTTTCGGACCTGGGCTTCACTGCTCACCACATAGATAGTGAGGCGATTGGAGGGGCTAGGACGGAGGTTCGGCGTTCCCGTGATCGCCGCCATGGCCGCATGGTAGCTTTCAAGCTGCTGTGAGAAGAGACGAGCGTCCGTTGCCCGAGCTTCGGCATAAACAACGAAATGGTCGCTCGAAGCTTCCAGCCATTCAGCACGCGCTGCAGCGGGAACCAGCAGTAAACAGATAGCAACAAGAAACCGCATGATCCCCCCGATCATTGTCTCTCATCAGATTAGCGGTGATGACAGCAGAAACAAGGTGGCGAAAGCGCAGCTTAAGCATCGCCTCCTTGCCGGCGGTCTTCGAATCCTGGAATTTTTACGCCGGGACGCTGGCCAAGGCCGCCTTGACCGCGTCAATCGCGGCCCCCGCCTTTTCTGCTTCCGGTCCACCGCCCTGAGCCATGTCCGGACGGCCGCCGCCGCCCTTCCCGCCTAGCGCTTCCACGCCCGCACGGACAAGATCGACGGCGCTGATCGTGCCGGTAAGATCATCCGTCACGCCAACCGCGATGCTGACGCGGCCGTCCACCACGGCGAGCACGGCGGACACCCCACTGCCCAGCGCGGCCTTGTTCTGGTCAACGATCCCGCGCAGTTCCTTGGGATCAAGCCCTTCGATCACCTGGCCGATGAAGTCGATCTGGCCGACCTTTTCAGGCCCCGCCACCTGAGCGCTGCTGCCCCCGCCGAGGGCCAGAGCCTTCTTCGCTTCGGCCAATTCACGTTCGAGCTTACGGCTCTGTTCCACCAGAGCGGCGATGCGCGCGGGCACCTCTTCAGCGGTGGTCTTGAGCGCGGCGGCCGATTGGCGCAGGCGATCTTCGCGGTCGGTCAACCACAGGCGGGCCGCTTCTCCGGTCAGTGCCTCAATGCGGCGAACTCCTGAAGATACCGCGCTTTCGGAGATGATCTTGAAAATCGCGATGTCGCCCGTCGCGCGGACATGGGTGCCGCCACACAACTCAACCGAATAGCTATTCGCGTCGCCTTTGCCCATGGAAAGAACGCGGACCTCGTCGCCATATTTTTCGCCGAACAGAGCCATAGCGCCCGCCGCGATAGCGTCATCGGGCGTCATGAGGCGCGTCGTGACGCTCTCATTGTGGCGGACCTGTTCGTTCACCAGGCTTTCGATCGAGGCGATCTGGCTGTGGGTCAGCGCTTCGGGATGCGAGAAGTCGAAGCGGAGACGATCGGGCGCCACGAGGCTCCCCTTCTGCGTCACATGAGCGCCCAGAGTGTTCCGGAGCGCGGCATGGAGCAGGTGGGTAGCGCTATGATTCGCCCGGATGCGATCGCGGCGGTCGGTGTCGACGGTGAGATGCACCGTATCGCCAACCTTGATGCTGCCCGTCCCAATTTTTGCCCGATGCGCGTGCAGTCGACCAAGTGGCTTTGCGGTATCTTCTACATCAGCCACCAGACCGGACAGCGACGTAATCGTGCCAGCGTCGCCCATCTGGCCGCCGCTTTCGCCGTAGAATGGCGTCTGATTTGTGACGATCGTAACCGTATCACCGGCCGATGCACTGTCGAAGTTCACACCGTCCTTGACGATCGCCAGCACCTCGCCCTCGCCCTCGGTCGAGCTGTAGCCGATGAACTCGGTATTGCCCGTCCTTTCGGCGATGTCGAACCAAATTTCGTCCGATGCCTTTTCACCCGAGCCCTTCCATGCGGCGCGAGCGGCGGCTTTCTGCTCGGCCATCGCGGCGTCGAAGCCTTCACGATCAACGCCCAGGCCGCGTGAACGCAGCGCGTCTTCGGTCAGGTCATAAGGGAAGCCAAAGGTGTCATAGAGCTTGAACGCGGTTTCGCCCGGCAACGTGCCGCCTTCGGAAAGATCGACCGTCGCTTCGTCGAGCAGCTTGAGGCCCTTTTCCAAAGTCTGGCGGAAGCGAGTTTCCTCACGCAGCAGCGTTTCCTCGATCAGCGGTTGGGCGCGGACCAGTTCCTGATAGGCACCACCCATTTCGGAGACGAGGCTGGGCACCAGTCGGTGCATCAACGGATCCTTCGAGCCGATGATGTGGGCGTGGCGCATGGCGCGGCGCATGATGCGACGAAGGACATAGCCGCGGCCTTCGTTCGCGGGCAGCACGCCGTCCGCGATCAGGAAGCTGGTGGAGCGGAGGTGATCCGCGATGACGCGGTGGCTGGCCTGATGCTCGCCATCGATGGCGGTCTTGGTCAGCGCGCCCGATTCCTCGATCAGCGCCTTGAACGTGTCGGTGTCGTAATTGTTATGGACGCCTTGCAGCACAGCGGCGATGCGCTCCAGACCCATGCCGGTGTCTATGCTGGGCTTGGGCAATTCGCCGACGATCTCGTTCGCTTCCTGCTCATATTGCATGAAGACGAGGTTCCAGATTTCTACGAAGCGGTCGCCATCCTCTTCCGGCGATCCCGGAGGGCCGCCCCATATATGATCGCCATGGTCGTAGAAGATTTCCGAACAGGGACCGCAGGGACCACTGTCGCCCATGGCCCAGAAATTATCCTTGGTCGGAATGCGGATGATCTTATGCTCAGGAAGCCCGGCGATCTTCTTCCACAGGTCGAAGGCTTCGTCGTCGGTATGATAGACAGTCGCGGTCAGCTTTTCCGCCGGGATGCCCCATTCTTTGGTCAACAGGGTCCAGGCGTGAGTGATCGCCTGTTCCTTGAAATAATCGCCGAAGCTGAAATTGCCCAGCATTTCAAAGAAGGTATGGTGGCGCGCGGTATAGCCGACATTGTCGAGATCGTTGTGCTTACCGCCTGCACGAACTGACTTCTGGCTGCTGGTCGCGGTTTTGTAGGGCCGTGTTTCCAGGCCCGTAAAGACATTCTTGAACGGCACCATGCCCGCGTTGACGAACATCAGCGTCGGGTCGTTATGCGGCACCAGAGGCGCTGAAGGAACGATGGTGTGGCCGTTCGCCCCGAAATAGTCGAGGAAGGAGCGGCGAATGTCGTTGGTCGATGTCATGCGCGCGATTTAGTGGGAAGCGCCCCGGCGCACAAGCGGGGCTTTTCATCGCAGCGGTCAAGTGGGGTCTCTTATCCGACAAGACACGCAAATCGGCCATTTACGGGCCTGTCGGCATTGCCCCTATTCCAAATCAATAATAAGGCCGCGTCATGGACGACAACACCCGCCGCGCAGCCCTGGATTATCATCGCTTTCCCCAGCCGGGGAAGCTACGGATAGAACCTACCAAGCGCATGGTGAACCAGCGCGACTTGGCGCTGGCCTATTCGCCCGGCGTGGCCGCCCCCTGCCTGGAAATCGCCGAAGATCCCGACAAAGCGATGGACTATACGGCGCGCGGCAATCTGGTCGCGGTGATCTCCAACGGCACGGCCGTGCTGGGGCTGGGTGCCATCGGTGCGCTTGCCTCCAAGCCGGTGATGGAGGGCAAGGCTGTCCTTTTCAAGAAATTCGCCGACATCGATGTGTTCGATATCGAGGTGGACACGACCGACCCCGAAAAGTTCATCGAGGCCGTGGCGCTGCTGGAGCCGACATTCGGCGGCATTAATCTCGAAGATATCAAGGCGCCGGAATGTTTCGCCATCGAGGCGGAGCTCAAGAAGCGGATGAAGATTCCGGTCTTCCACGACGACCAGCATGGGACGGCGATCGTCGTGGCGGCCGCCGTGCGAAACGCGCTGGTCTTGCAGGGCAAGACATTGTCAGAAGCGCGACTGGTTACATCCGGGGCGGGAGCCGCGGCGTTGGCCTGCGTCGATCTGCTGGTGTCGATGGGCCTTCGGCAAGAGCATGTGACGCTGACGGACAAGGATGGCGTCATCCATTCCGGTCGTGAGGGCATGTTGCCGAACATGGCCCGTTACGCGCGCGAGACCAATGCGCGGACTTTGCCCGAAGTGCTGCCGGGGGCTAATATTTTCCTGGGCCTGTCGGCGCCGGGGGTGTTGAAGCCTGAATGGCTGCCCCTGCTCGCGCCGAATCCGCTAATCTTCGCGCTGGCCAATCCGGAGCCTGAAATCCGGCCAGAGGTCGCACGCGAGGCACGGCCCGACGCGATCGTTGCCACCGGGCGCTCCGACTATCCCAATCAGGTCAATAACGTCCTGTGCTTCCCCTATATGTTCCGAGGGGCGCTGGACGCGCGAGCGACCGAGATCAACGAGGCCATGAAGGCCGCAGCGGCGGAAGCGATCGCCGCGCTCGCCCGGTTGCCTGCGCATGACAGCGTTGCGCAGGCCTATGGTGGGCGGCGGCTGGCGTTCGGGCCGGACTATATCATTCCGACGCCCTTCGATCCCCGGCTGATCGCGGAGATCGCCCCTGCGGTCGCCAAAGCTGCGATGGACAGCGGCGTGGCGAAGCGATCACTGGATATCGAAGCCTATCGCCGGTCACTGGCCCAACAGAACACGCGATCAGCGCAGCTGATGCTGCCGGTGTTCGAGGCCGCGCGGGGCACCTGCCGCCGCATCGCCTATGGCGAAGGCGAGGATGAGCGCGTGCTGCGCGCGATTCAGGACGGTCTGGACGAGGGGATCGTTCGTCCCGTCATCGTCGCGCGGCGGCGGATATTGAAGGATAAGCTGCCCAGCCTTGGTCTGCGGTTCGAGCTGGATCGCGATGTGGAAGTGGTCGATCCCGAAACCGATCATGAACTGCTCGGGCAACTGGTGGATGCGTATCGCGCCATCGCAGCGCGCAAAGGCGTCCCTACAGCCGAGTTGTTGCGTCACGTATATCGGCGCCCGACGGTCACGGCGGCGATGCTGCTGCGCACCGGGCGCGTCGATGCGGCGCTGGTTGGCGGCAACAGCGAATATTGGGGTCAGGTGGAACATGTCCTGCGGATCATCGATCGTCGGCCGGGGCATAGTCGCGTCTATGCGCTGTCGGGACTGATTCTGGACGCAGGCGCGCTGTTCATCACCGATACGCATATGGTCCCCGATCCGACACCCGAGCAGGTGGCCGAGATGGCTATAGCGGGTGCGACCGAGCTTCGGCACTTCGGCCTTTCGCCGCGCGTGGCGCTTCTTTCGCATTCGAACTTTGGAGCTTCGCACAGCCCCAGCGCGCGGAAGATGCGGACGGCCTTGCAACTGGTCCGCGAACAGACGCCGGACCTGCTGGTCGACGGTGAAATGCACGCGGATGCCGCACTCAGCCAATCGCTGCGGGAACGATTGGTGCCAGATGCTCGCTTTGAAGGACCTGCCAATCTGCTGGTGATGCCCAACCTCGATTCGGCGAATATCACCCTCACCGCGCTGTCCGCGTCGTCCAGCTCACCGACCGTGGGGCCGATGCTGATGGGGCTGGCACAACCCATTCACGTGCTGACGCCGGGTGTCACCGCTCGCGGTGTCCTGAACCTGACCGCAATCGCGGCGGCCGAGGTGGATCGGGAAGGCTGAGCTTAACCTTTTGCATGCAATAGAACGGGCATGGCGCGACTGATCCGGAATGTAGCGAAAGCAGCGGGACCGAAGCTGATCATAGGCGGCGTGCTTGGCGCTGCCGGTTTGCTGGTGAACATTTATATGGATCACGGGCGCGATCTAGAGTCCTCGCCGCAGAAGGTCGCCTCACCTGAAAGCACCCTTGCCAAGGCACCGATCGAGCGAAGCCGGTCACAGCCGCTGCCCGTCAATCCGCACGCGCTGGTGGTAAAAAGCGTGCTCCCGATCGAGGGGCCGTTCCGCCATGGCGACTATGTCTGGGATGAGAGCCAAGCGCCCGCGAAGGGGCCGATTATCATCACGGTGGACCTGAAGGCTCAGACGCTGTCAGCCTTTCGCGCTGGCCATGAAATCGGCGCGGCAGTGATCCTATATGGTGCCGATGACAAGCCCAGCCCCTTGGGCGCCTTCCCCATTACGCAGAAGGACGCGGACCATGTGTCCAGCCTTTATGATGCGCCGATGCCCTACATGCTGCGACTGACGAATGATGGCGTGGCGATCCATGGCAGCGACGTCAAATGGGGCAGCGCCACCCACGGTTGCATCGGCGTGCCAACGGCCTTCGCGCGCAAACTGTTTTCCGCCGTGAAGCTGGGGGACCTCGTGATCATCACGCAGGGCAAAATGCTGGACACCAGCCAGGTTCGAGACGCGGGCTGAACCGCGTCAATCCTGTTCACAAAGCGGATTGCCATTGCGCCCGGTGGCGCGCAGCGCAGCGCTGGCTTCGCTCGATGCGCGGGGGAAGCTGACGCCTTCGAGTGAACCCCGACCCTCGCAAAGATCAGCGCACTTCAGGTCGAGCACACCGGGGAAGGCGATCTGATCGCCATCATATTGGGCGACGATGATGCAGCGCCCCGCCCGATCGAAGCTGAGTATCAGCTTGTCTCCGGCTCGCTTTGCGGAACCCCGCCCACGACAGCGTTGATCCTCGCCGAAAATGGCTTCCGCGCCGAAGCGGAAATCGCCGGATCGACCAGGAATGATGCACAGGCTGTCACTGCCCGCCTCATGACGCCGCTGGAAAAGTCCGACGGGAGACGATCTGGAGGTGTCCGCGATGACGCCGCTTTCGATGGCTGCGCGTTCGAGCCCGGACGTCGAGGCGGTATTGCCTGCCGAACTCGCGGAGCCCCCGCCGTCCCCCTGGCACCCGACCAGTAGCGGCAGAATGACGAGGCTATTCCACCGTATCGACAGCAGTCAGTCCTTCCGGGCCTAGGTGGCGAAAGAAGCAGGATCGCGCGCCTGTGTGGCATGTTGGACCTGCCGGAACCGCCTTCACCCAAACCGCGTCCTGATCGCAATCGATCCGGATGTCGCGCACCTCCAGCATGTGGCCCGACGTCTCACCCTTTTTCCAGAGCGACTGGCGGCTGCGCGACCAGAAATGCGCCAATCCTGTTTCCAAGGTCAGGGCCAGCGCTTCCGCATTCATATGGGCAACCATCAGCACTTCGCCGCTGCCAGCATCAGTTACGACTGCTGTAATCAGCCCGTCACGATCATATTTTGGATTGAGGGTCAGGCCCTTGTCACGCGCATCGTCCATAGTCGGGCTATAGTCCGGTGGAGGGCTCATGCGAAGCCCATCGCGTCAGAAAAAGGAGGAAAATGGGGCGATCGAGGGGATCCGAACCCCCGACCTCTGGTACCACAAACCAGCGCTCTAACCAACTGAGCTACGATCGCCACAGGGCCGTTCGGCCCAAGAGAGATGCGGCACATATGCGGCGATTGGATAGTCGTCAAGCTGGCAAATGCGTACGCACGATGGAAAAAGAAACGGGGCGCCGACCGATTGGTCCGCGCCCCTCTTCCCTCTGTTCAGTACATGATCGCAACGAGGCTTTCTCACCTTCGGCGACGCTACTCTCCTAAACCAATCAGGCCGCGATGCCCAACATCTTGGTTCTGGATCAGGCGCCCTGCAAGGCGCCGTCCTGCTTGTTAGTTGACCGAGTCCTTCAGACCCTTGCCCGCCTTGAACTTGGGCTGGGCCGACGCCTTGATGGTCATCGTTTCGCCAGTACGCGGATTGCGGCCGGTGGACGCCTTGCGCTGCGAAACGGAAAAGGTGCCGAAGCCCACGAGCCGGACTTCGTCGCCCTTCTTAAGTGCAGACGAAATGGAATCGAATACGCCTTCAACCGCCTTGCTGGCGTCGCTTTTGCTAAGACCGCTGCTTTCGGCAACAGCACTGATCAAATCCTGCTTGTTCATACCTTGGGAACCCCCTTCTAACTGTGTGAATAGCTAAGGAATCGCGGCGTCGGCGGCGCAATAAGGCCCAGCTTTGATCGGCTGTCAAAGGGAAAGCGACAAAGCCACCACCTCCAATGAGATTTTCAACCATAGGCCTAAATCTCACTGAAAGTGGCGGCTAATCACCGTTGTGCTTGCAATCAGTGGCGAAGCGTCGCGTCGCCATCCCGCCCCGCAGCCGGACTCGGCTGTGCGGCTAGGTCATCTTCTTCTGTCCAGGCTATCGCTTCAGGCACCGAAATCAACGCGCGGGCAAGCACCTCATCCACATGGGAAACGGGAACGATTTCCAGCCCTTCCCTAATATTTGCCGGAATTTCCGCCAGATCCTTTTCATTCTCCGCCGGGATCAGCACCGTCTTGATACCGCCCCGCAACGCTGCGAGGAGCTTTTCCTTGAGGCCGCCGATCGGAAGTACACGGCCACGCAGCGTCACCTCGCCCGTCATAGCCACATCCTTGTGAACAGGGATGCCGGTGAGCGTCGAAACGATGCTGGTCACCATGCCGATGCCTGCGGAAGGGCCGTCCTTTGGCACAGCACCTTCGGGAAGGTGGATGTGAATGTCCTTCCGGGTGAAGAGGCTGGGCTTGATACCATAACCCGGTGAGCGCGCCTTCACATAGGAAAAGGCCGCCTGCACGGATTCGGTCATCACTTCGCCAAGCTTGCCGGTCGTCCGGATCGCGCCTTTGCCCGGTACGGTGACAGCTTCGATGGTCAGCAGCTCGCCACCCACTTCGGTCCAGGCAAGACCAGTCACGGCACCGATCTGGTTCTCTTCCTCACCGACGCCGTGGCGGAATTTCCGCACCCCGGCATATTCGGCAAGATTTTCCGGCGTGATCGTAACCTTCTCGAAAACGCCTTCCAAAATCTTGCGGAGCGCCTTGCGGGCAATCCGTGCCACTTCACGTTCAAGCGTGCGGACGCCCGCCTCTCGCGTATAGTAGCGGATAAGATCGCGGATCGCGGCTTCGGTGACTTCCACCTCGCCTTCCTTGAGGCCGTGAGCGTCGATCTGCTTCTGCAGCAAGTGGCGCTGCGCAATCTCGACCTTCTCATCCTCGGTATAGCCTTCGAGCCGGATGATCTCCATGCGGTCCAGCAATGGCTGCGGCAGGTTCAGCGAGTTGGCGGTCGTGACGAACATCACGTCCGACAGATCGACATCGATCTCCAGATAATGGTCCTGGAACTTGCTGTTCTGCTCCGGATCCAGAACCTCCAGCAGCGCCGAAGCCGGATCACCCCGGAAATCCTGGCCCAGCTTGTCGATCTCATCCAGCAGGAAGAGCGGGTTCATCGTGCCCGCCTTCTTGAGGTTGGTCACGATCTTGCCCGGCAGAGACCCGATATAGGTGCGGCGATGGCCACGGATTTCGGCTTCGTCGCGCACGCCGCCGAGCGACTGGCGCACAAACTCGCGGCCCGTAGCCTTGGCAATCGATCGGCCGAGCGAGGTCTTGCCGACGCCGGGAGGGCCGACGAGGCACAGGATCGGCCCCTTGAGCTTGTTGGTCCGGGCCTGCACCGCGAGATATTCGATGATCCGGTCCTTGACCTTCTCCAGCGCGAAATGATCCTCGTCCAGGATCGCTTGCGCGCGCTTGAGGTCGGTCTTGACCTTGCCCTTCTTGCCCCATGGCAGGCCCAGGAGCACGTCGAGATAATTACGCACGACCGTGGCTTCGGCGGACATGGGCTGCATGCCCTTGAGCTTCTTGAACTCCGCCGTCGCCTTTGCTCGCGCTTCCTTGCTGAGCTTTGTCTTGGCGATCTTCTCGGCCAGTTCAGCGAGTTCATCACCCTCTTCGCCTTCGCCATTACCCAACTCGCGCTGGATCGCCTTGAGCTGCTCGTTCAGATAATATTCGCGCTGGGTCTTTTCCATCTGCCGCTTCACGCGGCCGCGAATCTTCTTTTCAACCTGAAGCACGCCAAGCTCGCCCTCCATGAAAGCGAAGACCATCTCCAGACGCTTTACGGGATCAGCCTCGACCAGCAGCGACTGCTTGTCGGCCACCTTCACGTTGATATTGGCAGCCACGGCATCGGCGAGACGGCCTGCATCCTCGATCTCACGCAGCTGAACCGGCGTTTCGGCAGGCAGCTTCTTGTTCAGCTTTGCGTAGTTTTCGAATTGCTCGGCGACGGAGCGCATCAGCGCCTCGGCTTCAGGCCCTTCGGCTGCGACCTCATCGACTGGATCGACTTCAGCGATCAGATGGTTATCGGCCGAGCTGATCGACTGCAATTGCGCGCGATGCTTCCCTTCGACCAACACGCGGACGGTGCCGTCCGGCAGCTTCAGCAGTTGCAAGACAATCGCGACGACCCCGGTGTCGTACAGCGAGTCGCGGTTCGGATCATCCTCCGCAGGGTCAAGCTGCGACACGAGGAAGATTTCCTTATTTCCTTCCATCGCCGACTCAAGGGCAGAGACGCTCTTGTCGCGACCGACAAAAAGCGGGACGATCATCTGCGGGAAAACCACAATGTCGCGCAACGGAAGGAGGGGATATTGCGTAGTCATTCAATCTCCGGGGGGCCGCACGATTATTTGCTCTGCCATGCTGTTCATGGCTTTATGGGGACAATCAGGGCCTCATTCAATTGGTGCCGTCCTTTTGAACGGACTGTTATCCGAGTGCCGATCAGAAAGGCAGCTTGAACCCCGGCGGAAGCGGCAGGCCGCTCGTCATCTTCGACATTTCCGCAGAACTTACCTCGTCCGCTTTTTTGCGAGCGTCGTTGAAAGCTGCAGCCACAAGGTCTTCCAGCATCTGCTTTTCGCTAGGCGCGAGCAGGCTGTCGTCGATCGACACGCCCACGATCCGGCCCTTGGCCGAAGCGCGGACCTTTACCAGACCGCCCCCTGCTGCTCCCTCAACTTCGATCTTGTCGAGATTGTCCTGTGCGCGTTGCAGCTCTTCCTGCACGCGGCTGGCCATGCCCAATATTTCGTTCAGATCCTTCATCGCTCTGCGCTCCATGCTTCGGTCCGATCAAGATCGGCTTCGGGGAAAGCCGCAAGCACGGCCTTCACCACGGGGGTATCGAATATTTCGGCGCGCTCTTGCGCCTGACTTGCCTGTTGCTGCTCCAGCAATGACGGAGCGGCACCGCCTTCACTTCGCTTGATCTGCCACGGGGAACCCGTCGCCCTCTGCAATTCCATCGAGAGCGTACGGCAGAAATCACCGTCGGCCCACTCCTGCATTAGTTGTAATTCCAATTCAGGTGGATCGAACCGGACGATGCGCACGCAATCATGAAGGAAGTCAGCGAGCCGACCCTTCTTTTGTTCCCAAAGCAGATCGACGAGGGCCTTAGCATCCTGGGGCAGCGATGCGGTAGGAGCCGAGGCGGATGAGGCCGAAACCGAAGCCGTTTGCGCAGCCGGAACAGAGCCTTCGCGCAGGAGGCGCGCGATCTCGCCGGGGTCGGGCATGGTCGCGGCGTGCATGACGCGCAGCAGCGCCATCTCGCAGGATTCGATCGGGAATGCGGCGCCTGCAACCTCGTCATGGCCCTTTAGGAGCAACTGCCAGAGCCGATGAAGCGGCGCGAAACCGATTTGCGAGGCCCAGGTGGCGAGCGCCTCACGCTCCTCCGCGGATTGGCCGGGATTGGCGATGTCCCGTCCTGCTTTCGCCAGCGTCACGGCATGCACCAGTTCAAGCAGCCCCCGAACCAGCGAGAGGGGCTCAATACCGAGCGCATATTGTTCGCGCACCGCAGCCAGCAGCGCGGCGGTATCGCCCTCCAGCAGCAGGCCGAGCAGGCGGCGAACGGCGCCACGATCCGACAGGCCGAGCATATCGCGGACCTGAGCAGCAGTGACGAGCGGGGCGCCCTCCCCCATTTCCGCATGGGCGATTGCCTGATCCAGGATGGAAAGGCCGTCGCGGGCGGAACCCTCTGCCGCCTGAGCGATCAGCGCGAGAGCATCGTCTTCGGCGGCAACCTGTTCCGTCTCGACCACATGGGCAAAGTGGGCCGCGAGCAATTCCGCGGGAATGCGGCGCAGGTCGAAACGCTGGCAACGGGAAAGGACGGTGACGGGAACCTTGTTCACTTCGGTCGTGGCGAACAGGAATTTTACATGCGCGGGCGGCTCTTCGAGCGTCTTGAGAAGCGCGTTGAACGCGTTCTTCGAAAGCATGTGGACTTCGTCGATGATGTAGATTTTGTAGCGGGCAGAGACTGCGGCGTAGCGCACTGCCTCGATGATCTCGCGCACGTCATCGACGCCGGTGTGGCTGGCGGCGTCCATTTCGACCACGTCGATGTGGCGACCCTCTGCAATTGCCTGGCAGGGTTCGCAGACGCCGCAGGGATCGATCGTTGGGCCGCCCTGCCCGTCCGGCCCTACGCAGTTCAATGCCTTGGCGATCAGGCGAGCGGTCGATGTTTTCCCGACGCCTCGCACCCCGGTCATCAGGAACGCGTGGGCCAGCCTGCCCCGACGGATGGCGTTACCCAGCGTCTGGACCATGGCATCCTGCCCGATCAGTTCGCGAAAGCTACGCGGCCGGTATTTGCGCGCAAGCACGCGATAGGGCTGAGATGAATCGGACATGGTAACAATCTAGCGGCTTGAGGAGCGGCTGTCGAAGCCGGAAAGCCGAATAAAGGTGGGAGCCGGAACGACCCGCGGCGAAATCGTTGTGGCTGCTTCCGTCAGGACCTGACCAGGTTGGCGACGACCACGTCCGCCCGACTCCCGGCGCGGCATATGGCGAAAGGCTGCGGCGATGGCAAGGGCCGGGTTACTCAAGCCCGGTTCGCTGCGCCTTCGCGACGAAATCAAGTGCGGCGCGGGCCGCTTCGGCGATTGCTGTTTCGGCAGTCTTGGCATCGGTGGTCGGCCGATCGAGATAGACGGCCAGCACATATTCCTCGCCCGACGGCGCCTTGACCAACGCCACATCATTATAGGCGGTGCCGCAGCTTCCCGTCTTGCTGCCCGAGGTCCAGCCTTTGGGAAGGCCCGCCTTGATCCGCTTATCGCCCGTTGTGCTGGCGTTGAGCCATGTTCTCAGGCGATCGGCGCTCTCGCTCTTCATGTCGCGGAAGATCAGACGAGCCATGAGGTTTGCCATGGCGGCCGGACTGGTGGTGTCACGGGGATCACCTTCTACATTTTCGTTCAGCGCCGGTTCGGTCCTGTCGAACCTCGTCACCGTATCGCCATGTGCGCGGGCGAAGGCCGTCAATCCTTCCGTGCCGCCAATCATCGGCAGCAGCAGGTTTGCGGCACTATTGTCGCTAACCTCCACCGCCGCCTCGGCCAGTTCCGCCATGGACAGGCGACCGCGTTTGCGGTTTGCCTTCACCACCGGCGCATAGTCGAGAATGTCCTCGTCAGTGAACGCCACCTGTCCTTCCAACCCGAACCGCCCTGCGTCGGCGCCCATCAACACCGCCGCTGCGAGAGGCGCCTTGAAGGTCGAGCACATGGCGAAGCGTTCGTCCCGGTTGAAGCCGAGAAGCAGTCCGCCCTTGTTGTCGACCAGCGCGACGCCGAGGCGGCCGCCGGTCTCCTTTTCGATCTCGCGCGGGTTGCGAACGGACTTCATCGCCGATTCGCTAACCATGTAACGCGGCGCAGGTGGCAAGAGGGATTGGCGCGCGCCATCCTGTTGCGCCATGAGTGGCCCAGAGAGCGACAACATAATCCCCGCCGTGACACCGATGCGAAGGCGCATGAACTACATGCCCTGCATATTGTAGGATTCACCGGGGATGCGGACCGTGAGGCCGTCGAGCTTCTCTTCCAATATGATCTGGCAGGACAGGCGGCTGGTCCGGGTGGCTGCTGCGGCTAGGTCCAGCATATCTTCCTCCGCCTCGCTGGCGGGCGGCAGCTTAGAAAAATCTTCTGCTTCAACAATCACATGGCAGGTGGAACAGGCCATCTGTCCCTCGCACGTCCCTTCCAGCGGCTGGCCTGCCGCCTGAGCTACCTCCAGAAGCACCGAGCCTGCGGCGGCATCGACCTCCTGACGATTTTCGCCATCCGCACTGACGAACGTGACCCTGATCATGATTGCGACTCCCTTGGCTACGGCGCCGCTTGTACGGCTGCCGCGTCGTTCATTATCTTTGCGGCACTCTCCAATTCGGCCAGTGTCGTGTAGCGGCCAAAGCCGATCCGCACCGATCCGCGCGCCTCTCGTTCCGACAATCCGATGGCGCGCAGCACATGGCTTGGCCGCCCGGAGCCGCTCGCGCAAGCACTTCCCAGCGAAAATGCGACTTCACGGCATTCCGACAACAGCCGGGCGCCATCGATCCCGTCGCGGCGAAGATTGAGATTGCCGTGGTAGCGCGCGTCCACGCCGCCGTTGAGGGTCCATGTGTCAAACAGTTCGCGCGCCTGTTGCCATAGCGCCTCTACATGGGCGTGGTCCTGCTCCGCCCTCTCCCGCATGAGCCGGGCGGCGACGCCGAAACCGGCGCACAAGGCAGGCGATAGCGTGCCTGATCGCAGCCCCGCCTCTTGCCCGCCGCCGTGCATGACTGGCTCCAACTTCACCTCGTCCCGTAGCCAGAGAGCGCCTACACCCTTGGGTCCGTGAATCTTGTGGGCACTGATGGCGATCATGTCACAGCTGTCGGGGATCGGGACGCGGCCATAGCCTTGCACCGCATCGCAGAGGAATATCGCGCCGATGCGGTGAGCAAGGGCGGCGAGTTTGTCCACGGGCTGGATGACGCCGATCTCATTGTTCACGAGCATGGCAGCGACGAGTCCCACGCCGGGTTTGATCGCGGCTTCCGCTGCGTCCAGATCGACAAGGCCGTCGCTGCTGACTGGCAGGATCGTGACACGTCGTCCCTTGGTTCCAAGCGCGGACACCGTGTCAAGAACGGCCGCATGCTCGGTCGCCAGCGTCACGATGTCACCGGCGGGCGCTCCTAGAATGGCCAGGTTCAGCGCTTCGGTCGCGCCCGATGTGAAGATCAGCCGCCCTCCCTGGGGCAAGAGCCTGATGACTTCTTCGCGTGCCAGCTCGACTTGCGCCGCAGCGGCTCTCCCCAAGCGATGGGCGCTGTGGGGGTTGGCGAACTGGTCGCGCAGAAGTGGGACCATGACGTCAAAAGCCTCGGGCGCGAGAGGCGTCGTGGCCTGATAGTCCAGATAGATGGTCATGGCCGCCTGCTCGCCATCCTTGTCCATTGGTCCAGGAAGCGGTCAATGTCGGCATCGCTGGTCGATGGACCGAAGCTGACCCGTATGACTTCACCGGCCGCAGCCTCGTCCCAACCCATGGCGTGGAGGACGTGACTGGTCTTGAGTGAGCCGGATGAGCAAGCGCTACCCGCCGAAACGGAAATTCCGGCAAGGTCGAACTGAATGAGTTGGGCGCGGGCCGAAACGCCTGGCATGCGGTAGCTGGCAATCGCGGGGCTGCGCGGCGCAGCGCGTGCAACGATTTCGCCGCCCGTTTCCTCGATGGCTTGGTCCAGTCGCTCCCGGAGCCGCGCAGCCACTGGCAGCCAGTTCGGGCGATCTTCCAGAGCAGCCGTCATGGCAAGAACGCCGGGAAGATTTTCAGTGCCGGGCCGGTAGCCCTGCTCCTGACCACCGCTGGGTTGCAGGAGCGCCAAATCCCGGACGAGAAGAGCGCCTACACCGGGCGGCCCTCCGAATTTATGGGCACTGATCGCGATCATGTCCGCATCAGGCAAGGGGAGCTTGCCTGCGCTCTGTGCGCAGTCGGCAAAGAGGATCGATCCTTGACGATCCCATGCTGCGAGCCGCTGGATGACGCCGGTTTCATTATTCACATGCTGGATGGCGAGGAGCGTGCCGGAGCCAAATGCAGTTGAAGCAAGCGCCACGGCGCCTTCTGCGGTGACTTTCAGCCGCTGGGCCTCAGGCGTCACGCGGAGAACCGAATCATGTTCTACAGGAGACGTGAAAATATGGGCGGCCTTTGCTCGCGTCAGGCCAATGACGATCGCCTCGCTCGCGCCCGAGGTGAACAGGACATGCCCCCTCCATCCCAAGGCAGCAGCGATCCGCGCCCTTGCATCCTCCAGCGCAGCGCGTGCCGCGCGTCCCTCCGCATGCGGGCTGGATGGATTTGCCCACAGGTCCATTGCCTCCCGCATGGCAGCTTTCGCCTGCGGCAGCATGGGGGTTGTCGCGGCGTGGTCCAGATAAAGGCGATCAAGGGCCACGAGGGGATGTTACTCATTGATTGCGAAAATGGCGGTGGCTTCTATATAGGCGGTCTGCCGCGCAACGCCAGCATTGGCTTTCGCGCGCCCGCATCCAACCGCCGGCCTCCTTTCTCCGGGTGGCGGCCAGAACCATAACAGGTGCCATGCCCGACGTTATTTTCCCCGGACCCGAAGGCCGCCTCGAAGGCCGTTTCAGCCCTCCGCCTCGCCCCCGCGCGCCAGTCGCGATGATCCTGCATCCCCATCCGCAAGGCGGCGGCACGATGAACGACCGCATCACGCAGGCGCTCTACAAGACCTTTGTGAAGCGCGGCTTTGCCGTGCTGCGTTTCAATTTCCGGGGCGTGGGCCGCAGTCAGGGGACGTTTGACAATGGCATCGGCGAGCTAAGCGATGCCGCCGCGGCGTTGGACTGGGTACAGAGCTTCCACCCCGAGGCGCAGACCACCTGGATCGCAGGCTTCTCGTTCGGCGCATGGATCGGCATGCAGCTGCTGATGCGCCGTCCGGAAATACGCGGCTTCATCTCGGTCGCGCCGCCCGCAAACATGTATGACTTCTCCTTCCTCGCTCCCTGCCCTGCTTCCGGCATCATTGTGCAGGGAACAGCGGATGAGGTCGTGACCGCCAATGCCGTGCAGAAGCTGGTCGATAAGCTGCGCACGCAAAAAGGCATCACCATCCATCATGACGAAATCCGTGGCGCGAACCACTTTTTCGAACATGAGCTGGATCAGTTGATGAAGTCGGTCGACAATTATCTGGACATGCGCCTGTCGCCTGACTCGCCGATCCGCTGAGACACTCCATAGGTTGCTGAAGAGGGGCCGCTCGCAACGCGGCCCTTCTTTGTTTCCGGCCAAATCAACTATCAAGAAAATATATCTTGGCCTGCGCGGTCGCCGCGACTAGCGGCAGCGGGCCATGAGTGACGAGAAGAACAACGACGTTCGCCTGATATGGAGCCGCTATTACAGCGCCTTCATACCTGCGCCGCCCGGGCCAGGTTTCTTCGACCGGTTGAAAGCGGCGAGCGGCGCCATCGGCGGCATCGCGATCACGGGATTGCTTTGCGGCCTGATGCTGGGGAACGGCATAGCACATCCGTTGCTGGTTGCCCCGATGGGCGCTTCGGCGGTGCTGTTGTTCGCTGTGCCGGCAAGCCCGCTTGCACAGCCATGGTCCGTTTTCGGCGGCAATGTCGTATCGGCGCTGGTCGGGATTACCGTCGCGCGACTAATCCCTGATCCTACGATAGCTGCTGCTCTGGCGGTAGGTTGCGCCATTGGGGGCATGTCCCTGCTGCGCTGCCTCCATCCACCGGGCGGCGCGGTTGCACTTTCGGTCGTGCTGGGCGCTGCCAACGGTGCGCCGAGCTATATGTTCGCTTTTATCCCGGTGGGGCTGAACACTGCGCTGCTGGTGACGGTGGCAATCATCTTTCACCGGATCGCGGGGCACAGCTATCCTCATGTCGCGCCCAAATCTCCGAGCGCCCATGGGACGAACGATCCGGCGCCCTTGCTGCGAACGCCGCCGTCCGAACAGGATGTCGAGGAAGCGTTGCAGGCCTATGGCGATGTTCTGGACGTTAACGCCGCCGATTTGCAGGTCGTGCTGCATGATGCGGAGGTACGCGCGGCCGAACGCAGCCATGCCACGCTGACGTGCGGCGAGATCATGTCGCGCGACATCCTGTCTATTCGTGAAAGCCAGTCCGTGGCCGAAGCGGCCGAACTGCTGCATGCCCGGCGTCTATTGTCGCTGCCGGTGCTGGATGACGCTGGGCGCGTTCAAGGTCTGGTCGGTCCGCTCGACCTTTCGCGGGCAGGTGAGACGGCCCGCGACATTGCGTCGGAGCCGCTGCTCGTGTCGGAACATACACCGGTTTCGCAATTGCTTCGTCCGCTGACGAGTGGACTGACGCATGAAGCCATCGTCGTGGATGGCGCGGGACAGCTGCGTGGAATGGTGACGCAAACCGATCTTCTGGCGGCGATGGCGCTGCGCGCCTAGGATCAGTCGCGGTGGCGTTCCAGCATCGGTACATCGGGGCCGGGGATAGCGGAAATCGCTACATTGGCGAACATGACCAGTCCAGCTATGATCATCAGGACGCCACGCTTGCGATCGCCCTTTTTCACGATCGCGTAGATGCCGCCGCCCGTGAGAAACAGTCCCGCGAGCATGAGAATGGATAATATTGTCGATGCCATGAAGCAGGCCATAAGCGGCCAGCTGGACTGTGGCAATTGGCTGCCTCTGCCCCTAAGAGGCGCGGGATACGAATCACCCTTTGTGTGACAGGACAATTTCGCCGTGAAAATCGCCCTAGCTTCCGATCATGCCGCCGTTGATCTGAAAGCCGAGCTCGCCGATTGGCTGCGTGATGAAGGTCATGAGGTTAATGACCTCGGCCCAACGACAGCCGACCGCGTCGATTACCCCGATTTTGGCTATAAGCTCGCCAGCGCCGTCACATCGGGCGCGGCCGAGCGCGGCATAGCGCTGTGCGGTTCTGGCATCGGCATTTCCATCGCGGTCAACCGCAATCCGGCGTGCCGCTGTGCGCTGGTGTCGGAACCATTGTCGGCGGCGCTATCCCGCGAACATAATGACGCAAATGTCCTTGCCTTAGGCGCGCGCCTGACCGGCGTGGACATGGCCAAGGCCTGCGTCACCGCCTTTCTTTCCACCGAATTCGGCGGTGGCCGCCATTATGGCCGTGTCGAAAAACTCTCTCAGCCCGCGCTTTAAGGAGCCAGCCCTATGAGCACCGCCACCCTCGCCCAGCCCGACCTCTCCGATATCCGCGCGGAAGGCTATTTCACGCGCAGCTTGGCCGATGCCGATCCGGCGGTCTTCGCTGGCGTCACCAAGGAACTGAAGCGCGAGCAGAACCAGATCGAGCTGATCGCTTCGGAAAATATCGTGTCGAAGGCAGTGTTGGAGGCGCAAGGCAGCGTCTTCACCAACAAATATGCCGAGGGTTATCCGGGCAAGCGTTATTATCAGGGCTGCGCCCCTTCGGATGAGGTCGAGCAGCTGGCTATCGACCGTGCCAAGCAGATCTTCAACTGCGGCTTCGTCAATGTGCAGCCCCATTCGGGCGCGCAGGCGAATGGCGCGGTGATGCTGGCGCTGACCAAGCCGGGCGATACGATCATGGGCCTGTCGCTCGACGCCGGTGGTCACCTGACGCATGGCGCGAAGCCCGCGCTTTCGGGCAAATGGTATAACGCCGTGCAGTACGGCGTGCGCGAGGATACGCACGTCATCGACTATGACGCCCTCGAAGCCCAGGCGATCGAAGCCAAGCCAACGCTCATAATCGCGGGAGGATCGGCTTATCCGCGTCACCTCGACTTCGCCCGGTTCCGTGCGATCGCGGATAAGGTGGGCGCGTTGCTGATGGTCGATATGGCGCACTTTGCAGGCCTCGTCGCCGGTGGCGCGCACCCGACGCCTTTCGGTTTCGCCGACGTCGTGACGACGACCACGCACAAGACCCTTCGCGGGCCACGCGGCGGCATGATCCTGACCAATGACGAAGCCATTGCGAAGAAGATCAACTCGGCAGTGTTCCCCGGCCTTCAGGGCGGCCCGCTGATGCATGTCATCGCCGCCAAGGCGGTCGCTTTCGGCGAAGCACTGCGGCCTGAGTTCAAGACCTATGCTCAGGCGATCGTGACCAATGCCAAGGCGCTCGCGGGCAAGCTGGAGCAGCGCGGCCTTGCCGTCGTTTCGGGCGGCACGGACACGCATCTGGCGCTGATCGACCTACGTCCCTACGGCATTTCGGGCAAGGATGCTGACGAGGCGTTGGAGCGCAGCTTCATCACCTGCAACAAGAATGGCGTGCCGGGCGACCCGCTGCCCCCGACCAAGACCAGCGGCATTCGCGTGGGTTCGCCCGCCGGTACGACGCGCGGCTTTGGTGTGGCTGAGTTCGAGGCGATTGGCGACATGATCGCTGATGTTCTGGAAGGTTTGCGCGATCATGGCGAGCATGGCGACGCTGCGGTTGAAGCCAATGTTCGGGAACGCGTTTCGGCACTCTGCGCCCGCTTCCCGATCTACGAAGGCTGATCGCTTCGTTCTGTCAGGGGTGGTCGAGGCGCGGCGGCTGTGCCATCTCGTGTCTCGACTCATCCGAACGAACGGAGCTTATTACTGAATGCGTTGCCCCTTCTGTGCTCACGACGACAGTCAGGTAAAGGACAGCCGCCCCACCGAAGATGGCGCCGCCATTCGCCGCAGACGGCAGTGCGAAGCCTGTGGCGCGCGCTTCACCACGTTCGAGCGCATCCAGCTGCGCGACATCTGGGTGGTGAAAAGCGAGGGACGTAAGGAAGCGTTCGACCGTGACAAGCTGGCGCGCTCCATCGACATCGCCTGTCGCAAGCGGCAAATCGATCCCAGCAGGCTGGAAAAGCTCATATCCGGTATTCAGCGGCAGCTGGAAACCAGCGGCGACGGCGAAGTGCCCGCGCGCGCCATCGGCGAGATGGTGATGGAAGGCCTCAAACGGCTCGACAGCGTCGCCTATATTCGCTTCGCCAGCGTGTATAAGGACTTCACCGATGCTCAGGACTTCGAGGATTTCGCGGGCTCGGTGAAAGAGGTTGGGAGTGAGTGAGGGCGGCGGCTACCCCAATTCCCCATTCGTCACTTCGCAAAAAACCTTCGATAACGAGCTGCAATAAGCTCGGCCACTTTTCAGAGCAAACGGGATAATGTCAGAGCCTTCAGCACCCCGCCCCGTCATCGTCCTCGTGCGCCCGCAACTCGGTGAGAATATTGGCAAGGCCGCGCGGGCCATGCTGAATTTCGGGCTTACCGAGATGCGACTGGTCAGCCCGCGTGATGGGTGGCCCAATCCTGATGCTGGCCCGTCGGCGGCTGGAGCCGATGTCGTGCTCGACAAGGCGGAGGTTTTTGAAAGCCTTGCCGACGCTGTCGCGGACTGTTCGCACGTTTATGCGACCACGGTGCGCAAGCGGGGCGTGACCAAGCCGGTGGTGACGCCGGAAGAAGCGGCACGCGAAATTCACGAGGCTGCGGGAAGGGCGGCCTATGTTTTCGGGCCGGAGCGATCAGGGCTTGAAACGGAGGATGTGGCGCTCGCCCGCAAGATTCTGACTGTGCCGATCAACCCTGAATTCGGATCATTGAACCTGGCGCAGGCGGTCATCCTGTGCGCCTATGAATGGTCGAAACAGGCCCAGTTGGAACAGCCGACGGTCGTCGACCTTGGCGAACCGGCGCCACAGGTGGAACTGGAAGGGATGATAAACCAGTTCGAAACTTTGCTGGAAGGTGCGGGCTATTTCTTCCCGCCCGATCGGGCACCCGCGACCAAGCGGACGTTGCGGAACCTGCTGACGAAGCCCGGCTGGAACCATCTGGAGGTGCGGACACTGCGCGGCGTACTTTCCGCCCTGAGCAATCCGCGATCGCGCTAGGCTTTGAGGCGATCGAATTCCTTCATTTCATAGGCGATCGAAGCTTCAACCAACTGGTCCCACAAAGCAGCTATAATGTCAGCGGGAATGCCTAGACGATCAGCTTCAGCGCGAACATTGTCGATCACCTCCGCCTTTCGCGCTTCGTCGCGTACGGCGCTTCTTTCCGGCTTGATACGGGCGGCCGCGCGCATGTGGGCGAAGCGTCGAGCGAGCAGCGCAACGAGCTGACGGTCGATTTCATCCACGCCGGTCCGGACTTGCGCCATGCTGGTGTAGTTTTCGGGGTCCATGGCGACGCTGACTAGGCGCGCCGAGGGCAGCTGTCGAGGGTTGACATGCCACTTTGCCTTCTTCATAGGCGCGCCTTCGTGATTGGCCCCGCACCCCGGTGAAGCGGCGGCCCTGCCCCTTTATGGCAAGCAGGCGAGTACCGGGAATAACTTTCACCCTCCCCGAAAAGTGGGAACCGGTTTTCGGATCAGGAGGGTGAACAAACGTTGTTAGCGATTGTAAGGAATTATCATGTCGAAGCGTTCCAGCGCCAAGTATAAACTCGACCGCCGCATGGGCGAGAACATCTGGGGTCGCCCGAAGAGCCCGGTCAACAAGCGTGAATATGGTCCCGGCCAGCACGGTCAGCGCCGCAAGGGCAAGATGTCCGACTATGGCATCCAGCTCAAGGCGAAGCAGAAGCTGAAGGGCTATTACGGCGACATCACCGAAAAGCAGTTCAAGAAGAACTACACCGAAGCCGCCCGCATGAAGGGCGACACCGGCCAGAACCTGATCGGTCTGCTGGAGCGCCGCCTAGACGCGGTCGTCTATCGCGCCAAGTTCACGCCCACCATCTGGTCGGCGCGTCAGCTGGTTTCGCACGGTCACGTCTATGTGAACGGCGTGAAGTGCAACATCGCAAGCCGTCTGGTTAAGCCGGGCGACGAAATCACCCTGGGCAAGAAGGCACAGGAAATGGCGCTGGTTCTGGAAGCACAGAGCCTGCCCGAGCGCGACATCCCTGACTATGTGTCGCCCGATGGCGCTGCCAAGGTCACCTATGTCCGCGTCCCGTCGCTGGACGAAGTGCCCTACCCGGTGAAGATGGAACCGAATCTGGTCGTCGAATTCTATTCGCGCTGATCAGTCAGGGTCATGATTTACGGAAAGGCGGTCCTTCGGGGCCGCCTTTTTTGTTTGTTCAACAAGCCTTGTACCGTGTGAGGGCTGCTGGCAGAAATGCTGCGCCCTTCCCTTTTCAAGGCTGTTGCGATGCGTTCGTTTATTTCAATTTCGCTGATGGCCCTAGTTGCTGGCAGTGCCGCGGCGGCTGGGCCGTCGGACGTAAGCCCGTCGATCGAAACCATGAAGGAGGTGGTGAAAGAAATTTCATCGGACGCCTATGAGGGGCGGGCGCCGGGGACTGCGGGTGAGGAGAAGACGCTTTCCTATTTGGTGCGGCGGTTCGAGGCGATCGGGCTGAAGCCGGGCAACAAGGGCAGCTGGTTCCAGGATGTCCCGCTCGTGGAGATCGCGGCGAAGAATGTTTCGCCGCTGCGTTTCATTGGCGGCAAGGGGCCGGTTTCGGCCGATTATGGATCGCAGATGGTGATCGCCACCTACCGCACGGCTGCGCCGCATATCGAGGTCCAGGATAGCCCGGTCGTATTCGTCGGCTATGGCATCAAAGCGCCTGAAAAGAAGTGGAACGACTATGCCGGGGTGAACGTCCGGGGCAAGACGGTCATCATTCTGGTCAACGATCCCGATTATCAGAACCCTACTCTTAGTGGGCCGTTCAAGGGCCGCGCCATGACCTATTATGGTCGTTGGACCTACAAGTTCGAAGAGGCTGCGCGGCAGGGCGCGGCGGCCGCGATCATCGTCCATGACACTATGCCCGCCGCCTATGGCTGGAACGTCGTTCAATCGAGCTGGACCGGGGCGCAGCATGTCGCGGACAGCGCGGACGGCAACGCGAAGCAATCGGCGGCTATCGGGTGGATGCAGAAGGACAAGGCTGCGGCGCTGATGGCGAGCGCAGGCCTTAATCTGAATAGATTGAGCGCGGCGGCGAAGAAGCGCGGGTTCAAGGCGGTGCCGCTGAAGGGCATCAAGGCGAGCGTCTCCTTTGACAATGCCATCCGCAAGCACATGTCCAAGAATCTCGTGGCCCTGCTGCCCGGCAAGACCCGGCCTGATGAATATGTGCTCTATGCGGCGCATTGGGACCATCTTGGTCGCTGCGAGGCCGCACCCGATGGCGACGACATCTGCAACGGCGCCATCGACAATGCGACCGGGACGGCAGCGCTGGTCGCGCTGGCGGAGGCGAATGTGAAAGCAGGGCCGAGCGCGCGTAGTCAGGTGTTCCTGGCGGTGACTGCGGAGGAGTCCGGGCTTCTGGGATCAGCCTATTATGGGAACCACCCCGTCTTTCCGCTCAGGCAGACAGTGGGCGGCGTCAACATGGACGCGCTCAGCATGGCAGGGCTGGCGAAAAACGTCGTGGTGATCGGCAAGGGCAAATCGCAATTGGACGCCTATCTGGATCGTGCCCTGGCCGCGCAGAAGCGTGTAGCCAGCCTGGAGCCCACCCCCGAAAAGGGATTCTACTATCGGTCTGACCATTTCAGTTTTGCCAAACATGGTGTCCCGATGCTCTATTTCGAAGGGGGGCAAGACCTGGCGAAGGGCGGGATTGAAGCGGGCGCCGCTGCGGCGAAAGATTATGAGGAACATCGTTACCACAGCCCAAAGGACGAATATGATCCAAAATGGGACTGGAGCGGCGTGAAGGCTGACCTCAAACTTTACTACGAGGTCGGCAGGGCACTGGCGAACACCACCGAGTGGCCGAACTGGATGGCAGGGGACGAATTCCGCGCGATCCGGGACAAAAGTCGAGCCAGCAATCAGCATCATTAAGCGCGACCGACACGCTATTTTTCATCCGATCCGATGCAGAACATCAAGCTGCGCGCTGCCCAATTATCCAACAAGGCCAGCCGGTTAATTATTTCCCTTACGGAAACTTGATCCCTATGACCACAATGTCCGAAGAATCGGATACGTAACGATAAAAAAATGGGGATGGGTCGTGGAAGTCAACAAGTCAGTCACAATCTTGCATGTCGGCAAGTTGGTGACGGCGCACAAGGAATGCCTGTGCGTCGTCCATTCGCTGTCACCGCGTGAAGCACTCGTGCGCACGAGCCTGCCGATGACGGCGGGCGAGAGCGTCACGCTGGGGCTGCGAAACGGTTTTTCCGTTTCGGCTGTCGTCGGCATGAACATGGGCGATCATGTGTCTTTGCTGTTCGAAGAGCATATCGCCATTTCGACCATCATCGCGGAACAGAGGCAGGGTCGCAGCGAACGGGAAGCCGTTCGGCTGAACATCGTCATGCCTATTACCGTATCCGCTATCACCGGCACGCATTCCTGTATGATGCAGGACATTTCGCTGTTCGGGATCAAGGTCCTCGACGAGGCAGGGCTTCGGGAAAACATGAAGGTGCAGGTCATCGTCGAAGGGCTGGGCAAGCGGGATGCCATGGTCCGTTGGCGTCAGGATACATATGCAGGATTGAGTTTCGAGGTAGCCCTTGGATTCAAGTTGCTCGACCAGTGGGCGGCGCAGATAATGGGCTGACGCCGTTGAATTTGGCGCTGTCACACTGACCGCAATCCTGTAGAGCGCAGGGGACAACGCCATCTCAGCAGGAGAAAGCCGATGACATTCCGTATGCCTGCCGAATGGGCGCCGCATGAATGGACCTGGATCGGCTTTCCCACTTATCCGGAGGAATGGCCGGACGCGTTCGCAGATGCGCGGGTGCAGATAGCTGCTTTTGCCAGGGCGCTTCATGCCGATGGCAGGGGTGAAGAGGTGCGGCTGGTCTGCGCCAATGAGGGCGACGCGGCAGTGGCGCGATCGCTGGCTGGACCGGATGTGACGATCGTCGTCCAAAAGCTGGGCGACGTATGGCTGCGGGACACGGCGCCGATCGCGGTGATGCGCGGGGGCGAGCGGGCTCTGGTCGATTTCGGCTTCAATGGCTGGGGTGGCAAATATCAGATGCCGGGCGATGAAGATATCGGTGCGCGTCTCGCCGCGACCACCGGGTTGGCGACATCTTCGCAGCATTGGATATTCGAAGGCGGCGCCGTCGACACGGATGGCACCGGCCTGTTCGTGACGACTGAGCAATGCCTGCTCAATCCCAATCGCAATCCGGACCTGGATCGGGGCAAGATCGAAACGCTGCTGGCGGGATCGCTGGGGCTGTCCGACATGCTGTGGCTGGGCGACGGGTTGCTGAACGATCATACGGACGGCCATGTCGATAATCTGGCGCGCTTCGTTGCTCCGGGGGTGCTGGCGCTGCCCGAAGCAAGCACGGATGATGATCCCAACGCCGCCATCTACGCCGATGCCCGCGCCCGCGCCAAGGCGTTCGGCGTCGAGGTGGCGTCCATCCCCTCCCCCGGCCGCGTGCTGGTGGATGGTGAAGTGATCCCCGCCAGTTACATGAATTTCTATATCGGCAACGCTGCCGTCATCGTGCCCGTCTATGGCAAGCCCAATGATCAGGCGGCGCTGGACGCGATCAAGCCGTTCTTCCCCGATCGCGAGATCATCGGGCTCCGCAGCGACGCCATCCTGTCGGGCGGCGGCAGTTTCCATTGTTGCAGCCAGCAGATGCCGTCGGCATGATGAGCGGGACGCTGGCGATACGCGCGCTTTTGTCGGGCGTCATCATCGCCATCGTTTCTGTCGTATCCCGGCGCTATCTCCCCGCGCTGCTGCGGCGGGGCATTTTCTTTCCCCCAGCATTGATCGCCGGTTGCGCAATGACGATCCTTCTCTATCTCGCAACCGTCGCCATCACCGCCCGATTGGGCATTCGCCTCTAGGACCACCGAGGATATGACCAAAGTCACCGTTGCCGCCCTTCAGCTCGCCTTTTCAGAGGATCTGGATGACAATGTCGCCATGGTGTCGGACCATGTGGTGAAGGCAGCGGCACGGGGCGCGAAGATCGTCCTGCCGCCCGAGCTGTTCGAAGGGCATTATTTCTGCAAGGTCGAGGATGAGGCCCTGTTCGCCAATGCCAAGCCGATCGGCGAACATCCCGCCGTGGCCGAGATGCGCAAGGTGGCAAAGGCGGAGCGCGTCTATATTCCCACCAGCTTTTTCGAACGCGACGGCCAGCATCATTATAATTCTCTCGCGATGATCGATGATGAAGGCGAGATCATGGGCGTCTATCGCAAGAGCCACATTCCGGACGGGCCGGGTTATGAGGAAAAATATTATTTCCGTCCCGGCAATAGCGGATTCAAGGTGTGGGAGACGCGCTACGGCACGATCGGCGTCGGCATCTGCTGGGACCAATGGTATCCGGAGGCGGCGCGGGTCATGGCGCTGATGGGGGCCGAGCTGCTCTTCTACCCTACCGCGATCGGATCTGAACCCTATGATGCGGATCTGGACACTAGCCGCATGTGGCGTCGGGCGATGATCGGCCATGCCGTCAGCAATTGCATGCCGGTCATCGCGGCGAACCGGATTGGCGACGAGGAAGGCCAGAAATTCTACGGCCACAGCTTCATCAGCGATGAGTGGGGCGATTTCGCGGCGGAAGCCGATGCCAAGGACAATGGCGCTCTGGTCGCCACGATCGATCTGGCCCAGGCGCGCAAGCATCGGGCAGGCATGGGGTTCTTCCGCGACCGGCGGCCGGAGCTTTATTCCCGGATCGCACAAGACATCTGATTGGGAGAATGACGCCATGACGGTAGCACGCCATTATGTGATGCACGCCCGAGAGGGATCGGACGCCGCGCTGGAAAGCGCCCTTCGCGCACTTGCCGACGCCGTCCGCCCGCTTCCCGGTTGCGAGGGTGTCGAGATGCTGCGCGACCTGGGGAATGAGCGGCGCTTTGTTTTTATCGAGCGCTGGGCTGATGTCGAAGCGCACAAGGCGGCGGGGCCGATGCTGGACAAGGGGCTGTTCGGGCCAATGATGGCCGCGTTGGATGGGCCGCCGGAAGGTGCTTATCTCGATTATCTGATAAGCTGAGCGGCCCGCGTCAGAGCAGCGTCACCGCCCTTTCGAAAACGGCCGCAAACATCTCATTCGTCAGGCGGCCAGTCATTATGTTTCTTTGGGAACAGTGATAGCTGTCGATGACGATCTTGCCGCTGGGCATGCGATGTTCCGCCATATGGGCGAAGCGGGCCTTTGGGAGCTTGCCGCCTAACACCTTCACGACCGATTGATGCGCGATTTCGCCAAGCGCGATGAATATCCGTGCGTTGGGCAGTGCTTCCACGGCGGACTTCAGGAATATGCGGCAATTATGCGCTTCCTGCGGTACGGGCTTATTCTGCGGCGGGAGGCATTTCACGACATTGAGGATGATGGCGTCGTTCAGGACGAGCTGATCATCGGGCCGAGCCTCATAGGTGCCCTGGGCTAGGCCGACATTCAGCAGCGTCGCGAAGAGAAGATTGCCGGCGAAATCTCCCGTAAAGGCCCGGCCGGTCCGATTGGCTCCCTGCTTGCCGGGAGCCAGGCCGACGATGACGATGCGGCCGAGCGGATCGCCGAAGGCAGGCACAGGAGCGTTCCACCAGTCTGGATGCTGGGTCCGGCATTCCTCGCGCAAAGCGACGAGGCGCGGGCAGAGCGGACAATCGAGCGGAGCTTCCGCATGAGCTATGGGGCTTTGCAGCGTCATGCGTAGCGGTTAGGCGCAGTGCGATGGTCAAGACAAGCACTCTTCATCTTTACGCGCTTGCACTAGGGTCGAACCGGCCGCTTTCGGGGAAGCGGACGCCGAAGGTGCTGGTGCAGGAAGCTGCGGCCCGCTTGCGGCGGGTTGGCCGGGTGCTTGCGATGGCGCCGACATTGACGTCATCACCGGTCGGGCCTTCGTTGCGGGAATATGCGAACAGCGCCTTGTTGATCGAGAGCCACTTGCCACCGAAGGCAATGTTGAGCGCGCTCAAGATGATTGAAGCGGGACTTGGCAGGCGCCGCCATCGCCGATGGGGGGCGCGCAGCATCGATATCGACATCATCCTGTGGTCCGGCGGGCGCTGGGAAAGCAGGACGCTGGACATTCCGCACCCGGCATTTCGGGCGCGCGATTTCGTGCTGTCACCGCTTTGCGCGATCGCACCCGGCTGGCGCGATCCCGTTTCCGGCCTGTCCATCCGGCAGCTGCGGGCAAGGTTGCGAAAAGCACAAGTTTTGCTGCGTCCTAGAGGTTGACCAGTCGCATAACGGCCTCTAGTGCGTGCGGACCTCGCATGAGAGGGCCCTTAGCTCAGTCGGTAGAGCAACTGACTTTTAATCAGTAGGTCGCTGGTTCGAATCCAGCAGGGCTCACCATACTTCGCCATCGTCGGTTTGACATGGCGAGCCGCGCTTTCTCCTTAGACGCCTGTGATCCGGATGCCGGAGCCCGGTACTTTATATTTGCGGTTGAGCGCGATGAGGACGGAGGTCAGCCCTTCCGCCACGACGGAGTTGCAGAGCGGCCCCGCGTTCCAGGCGCGTAGGCCGATTTCCTGCGCCAGCGCCACTACCTGATCAGCGGCGGCAGGGTCGTCAGCGCAAACCAGAACGTCGCATTCCACATCTTCGTCCAGCTTGGTGAGATGATGGGCGCTGATATTCTGGAAGGCGGACACGACGCGAACGCCCTCGCCCAGCATCTTTTGCACAGCCTCCACCGCCGATCCGCCATTGGGAAGCTGTACGCGGCTCACCTTGGGCGGCATTAGGGGGACGGTGACGTCGATGAGGATCTTGCCTGCCAAGGCCGTTGCGACCTCTTGCACGGTGGACTGCTGTGCGGCGTAGGGGACGGCTAGAACGACGATCTCGCCCTGCGCGGCAGCCTCTGTATTGGGGGCGCCGGTGACGCGGTTGTCGCCAAGCACCTCGTTCATCTGCGCGGCGGCTTCCATTGCTCGTTCGGCCGTGCGACTGCCGATGATGACCCTGTGCCCCTTGTGCGCCCAGCGCATCGCGAGCCCGCCGCCTTCCTTGCCGGTTCCGCCCAGCACGGCGATCGTCGCCAGTTGTTCATTTTGCATCAGACATACTCTCCAATATTCGCGGCGCGGTTTTGGGCGCCATTTGATCTTTTTGTCGTCCCATCCTTGGGCAAAGCTGGCAGTTCCACGGTCCAGTAGCGTGGGGATGGTTTGGCTGAAAGTCGTTGTCTCTGCCCCGTGAACCGGAAGCAGAAGTTTAAGCTGCTATCGCCTTTGCGCTATGGGGCACAGGGATCGCATCCTCGCCGCGTTCAGCGATGTCCTTAAGAAGCGTCTCTACATCCTTGCGGGCGTTGCCTTTCAGCGCGCCCGAAAGGCAGCCCAGATAGCTGCTAACAAGCCGGACGACGACTTCATCGTCAGCGATGCGGCCCTGCGCCCATTCGTTGATCGTCGCGAATTCGAACCGCACCAGATCATCGACAAGCTTATCGACATCGACCCATGGCTGAAGCTGCTTCTTCGCTTCAAGCGCTGCGATCCAGCTGCGATTATGATGGACGGCGGGCGCGTGGATGGCGGTCCAGATATCGTGGTCGACATCGGAGCTGAAATAGAGGGACATGACCGCCTTAACGTAATTCCGCAGTTTTGCGTTGCGTTGAAGGACGGAAATCATGCGTTCGATATTATGCTCCATCGTGCCAGGTTCGCTGACATAGGAGAGATTGCTCACATATTCGTCGAAATATTCCTGGATCGCCGCCGCGATCATCCGTTCTCGGGTCTGGAACGCATTATAGAGTGTTCGCTTGGCAACGCCCGCGCGGTGCCCAATCTCGTTCATGCTGAAGGCGGCGATGCCCTGTTCAGCGATTACTTTTCGCGTTTCTTGCAGAATGCGCTTGCGCCGTTCGATGATGGCGGGGCTGGAATAGGTTTGCGGACGATCACCTACATCCTTCAGCATCGGCTTACCCTTGACGGTCAATCTCGTGCCTCATTCTGTGCATTTCATCCCCCGCTGCCTAGCATAGCGGGAATGCATGAAGGCGCAAATTTCGGTTTGAGTGGATGCGAGATGAAGCGGATCTCATCGGCTCAGGCCTTGCTTGTCGCAATCGCTGCCCGCACGCCATCGCGCAGTTCCCGGCGGATCGGATAGTTGTTCGACGGCAGATGCTGCGTCATCAGCAGCCCGATGATTTTTTCCATGGGGTCGATGAAGAAGAAGGTGGAGAACAGGCCTCCCCAAAAATATTCTCCGGTCGCAAGGTCAGTGGCCAAGCCCAGCCCGAAGCCTACCCCCACATAATCCGCCTCGCTGAACAAGGACAAGGAATGGCGGGCAAGATCGCCCCCGCCTGGAAGGTGATTTGCGTGCATGGCCGCAACGGTCTGCGGTTTGAGCAAGCGCGTGCCGTCCAGCTCACCGCCCCGCAACAGCATCCGGGCAAAGCGGTGATAGTCGTCCGCGGTCGATATGAGACCGCCTCCGCCGGAGCGCAGCTTCAAACTTCGCCGCCAACCGCTGCGCGCGCCACGATCGTAGAGCGACAGGCCGCCGTCGGGACGCAGCTGCCATGCGTCGGTCATCCGCTCTACCTTGTCGCCGGGCAGCTCGAAAAACGTGTCGGTCATCCCGAGTGGACGGAAGATGCGCTGAGTGAAGAAGCTGTCCAGATCAAGGCCGCTCAGCCGTTCGACCACCACGCCCAGAACGTCGGTCGCGACCGAGTAATTCCAGCGCTCACCGGGAGAAAATTCCAGAGGCAGTTGGGACAATGCCGCGATGAACTCGTCGGAACTGCGCTTCTGCTGAAACTCGTCAAGCCCGAGCCGACGATATTCGGCGTCGATCATCGTCTGCCGCTGGAGGCCGTAGGTCAGCCCAGACGTATGGCGGAGCAGATCGATCATTCGCATCGGCTGCTTTAAGGGCGTCCGATCCAATCCCACGAAGAGACTGGCAAATTCCGGCAGGACATCCGTCACGGGATCGTCCAGCGAGACCAGCCCCTGTTCGACCAGCATCATGAAAGCGACCGACGTGACCGGCTTCGTCATGGATGCAATCCGGAACAGCGAGTCTTTCTCAAGCACTTCCTGGCTGGCGCGTGCGACGCCACTGACATGCGACAGCAGAAAGCGCTCGTCGCGCGAGACAAGCAGGCGCAAATGAGGCAGCTTGCCGGTCGCTACATATTTTTCGTGCAGCGATGTGGCGAGCAGCTCCAGTTTCTCCGGATTCATGCCCGTCGCCGTCGCTGCCCTTACGTCAACCTGCGTGGTCGCCTGCATCCCGCCTCCGGTCACTCACCCGATTTGCGCTAGAGCAGTGGCGCTTTGAGAACAATCCCGGCGGCGACTATTCGCTTGTCCATTGCCAAAGACCTGTGGAGCCATCTATTTCGGGCGGCCTCACCTGCACTGGACCCACAACGGCATGGCCAGCGGCCTATCTGCGATATTTCTGGCGAACCGGGGCGCGCTGCTGCGCTTCCTGCGCGCGCGTGGCGCGGGGGACGATGCAGAGGATCTGATGCAGGACATGTGGATGAAGCTGGAAGCGAGGGATGTTGGTCCAGTCGCTGACCCCCTGCCCTATCTGTATCGCGCGGCCAACAATCTGATGCTGGACCGTTATCGTTCCAGCACGCGCCGGGGAAAGCGGGAGCAGGATTGGGCGGAGAGCGCTGGCGGCCTCATGGCCGATCCGGGCGAGGACATGGCCGTTGATGAGCGGCTGATCCTGGCCGAGATCGTGGAGAACGCGCAGGAGGTGCTGCGCGACCTGGGGCCACGCGTCGAACTGGTGTTTCGTCGATTTCGGATCGAAGGCGTCGGACAGCGGGGGATCGCCGAGGAACTGGGGGTCAGCCTGACGACTGTGGAAAAGGATTTACAGAAGGCTTACCGCGCGTTGACCGTCCTCAAGCAGAAGCTGGATACGGAATGACCTGCGCGGCGGCGTCTCGCCCGGTAAGGGGCAATATATGACCGGGGCGAATGCCATGCTTCACGAGGAGGCGCTCGGATGGGTCATCCGAACGCGCGATCCCGATTTTGTCGAATGGGACGCCTTCACCGTCTGGCTGGAGGCTGATCCGGCGCATGCAACGGCCTATGACGCCGTGATGGTGGCTGATGCCGGACTGGGTGCGATCATGGCGGCAGCCCCCGAAGCCACGCCTGCCGCCGCAAATGATCCGGGGCCGCCCAGATCGCGGCCCGGACGCTGGATTGCAGGAGGCGCGATAGCCGCAGCAATCGTGGCGGCCGTCTCCATCGGCAACTGGACGAGGAGCGACATCTATACCGTAACCACCCGTCCGGGTGAGGTGCGCAACATCGTCCTGGACGACGGCACGCGCATAGACCTGAACGGTGGATCGACGTTGCGCCTCGATCATGAGAATGATCGCTTCGCCGCGCTCGATGGCGGCGAGGCCGCCTTTACCGTCCACCACGACAGCGGTGATCCATTCCGGGTAACCGTGGGCAAAGCCGTGTTCGAGGATGCGGGCACCATCTTCAACATCGTCCATAGCGGCAATGCGACACGGATCGGCGTTGCGGAGGGCAAGGTGATCTTCGATCCGCAAGGGCAGGCGATCGCCCTGCCCGCAGGCCGAGGGTTGTCCAGCGACGCAACCGGCGTCCGCCTTATGACCATCGCGCCCGACAGCGTGGCAAGCTGGCGCGAGGGGCGGCTGAGTTACGATAATATGCCGGTGGCGCAGATCAGCGCGGATATCGCACGATCGCTGGGAGTGAAGCTGGACACGACGCCTGCGGCAGGCGGCACGCGGTTTACGGGCACGATCCGGCTGGACCGGAACTTGCCGCGCTTTTTCGCAGCCGCCGCTCCGCTCATGGGTCTTTCGGCCGTGCGACAAGGTGACGGATGGCTGCTGAAGGAAAAGGATGGCTCGATCCGCTGACATCCTTATCGTCACTGCCGTAGCCGTTGCAGCCACATCCCCGGCAAACGCTGCGGACAGGCAGATGATCAGCCTCGCCCCGTCCCGGCTGGGCGAAGCTGTCGTCGTGCTTGGCCGTCAGACGGGCGCCTCTATCGGCATGTCGGACCAGTCGCTCGCAGGGCTTGCCACGCCTGCGATCGAAGGCCGTTTGTCGGTTGAGACGGCCCTGCGCCGACTCCTGCGCGGGACCAATGCTCGTGCCGAGCGGATAAACGCCAGCACATGGCGCATCGTCCGCGCGCCTGTGACGCCTGCGCCGGCCGTTGCCGCCCGCGCCAGGTCAGCAATTCCCGAGCCGCCGCCGTCCGCCGAGATCGTCGTCACAGCCTCCAAGCGCGACGTCCCGTTGCCCCGCTATCCCGGCGTCGTGGAAGCCCTGGACTATGCCTCGCTCACCAGCGCAGAAGCCGCGGCTGGCACCGCAACTCTGCTGAGCCGTGTCGCCAGCCTGAGTTCCACCCATGCGGGTCCGGGCCGTAACAAGCTGTTCCTGCGCGCGATCGCCGATTCTGCCATCGCTGGTCCGACGCAGGCGACGACAGGGCAATATCTTGGCGACATGCGCCTCAACTATGCGGCGCCTGATCCCGACCTGCGCCTCTATGACATGCAGGGCGTCGAAGTGCTGGAAGGGCCGCAGGGCACGCTGTACGGTGCGGGGTCGCTGGGCGGGATCATCCGTCTGGTGCCCAATCCGCCCAATCTGGCACGGATCGGCGGGCAGCTGTCCACCGGCTTCAGCATCACCCAGCATGGCGATCCGGGTGGGGATGTTTCCGCGATGTTGAACGTTCCGGTCATTCCGGAACGGCTGGCGCTGCGCCTTGTCGGCTACGGCGTTCGGGAGGGCGGCTATATCGATGACCTCCAGCGCCGACGCAATGACGTCAATCGGACGGATATATATGGTGGCCGCGCCGCACTGCGTTATGCGCCCAATGAGGATTGGGTGATTGATCTCACGGGCCTCTACCAGCGGATCAACGGGGATGATGCGCAATATGCGGATCGGACGGCGGGTCCCCTCGACCGGAGGTCGAGCTTGGCCCAACCCTCGTCCTCCGACTATGCGCTCGGCAACGTGCGTTTCGAGAGGCAATGGGATGACCTGCGTTTCGTGTCGTCGACCGGCTATGTCCGAAACAGTCTGACCGAAAGCTATGACGCGACGCAGCCCTCCACGCCGCCTGCGCTGTTCACCCAGCATAATCGGGTTTCCATCTTTTCGACAGAGAACCGCCTGACTCGCGACAGGGAAAATGGTCTCGGGTGGATTGTCGGCCTCTCTTATCTGGAAAGCATATCGCGGCTGAGCCGGTCGCTGGCTTCCTTCGGCTCCGGCTTCGTGGAGGATGAGATCATCCCCGGCGTCCCGCTCTACGGCAGCGGCACTCCGGCAGTCGCGACGGGGGTGCGCAATCGCATCCGGGAAGCGACGATATTTGGCGAAACGTCTTTTGAACCCGTGGTCGGGCTGGTCGCCACACTGGGCGGTCGGTTGACGAACAGCAGCCTGTCAGGCGAGGCAGTCGATCCCGTCGCCCTGCTGGCCAGTGACGAGATCGCGCGGGCAGAAGCGGAGGCGAAGCGGCATGAGACGATCTTTCTGCCGTCCATTTCCCTGCTGAGCGATGCGATTCCGGGCCTGACGCTCTATGCCCGCTACCAGCAGGGATTTCGGCCGGGCGCGCTGGCGGTGGACGACCAGCATGTGATGCGGTTCAGTAACGACCGGGCATCGACGCTGGAGGTCGGCTTTCGCAAGGGCGTTTCCGGCGATCTGGTCGCGATCAGCGGGAATTTCGCCTATACGGACTGGCGCGATATTCAGGCGGATGTGATCGACAGGATCGGCCTGCCAGCCACGGCCAATATCGGTGACGGGCGCATCTTTACCGTCGAAGGCCGCATCGTTGTACGGCCGCTCCCGACGTTGAGCATCGATGGCAGTTTTATATATAATGACAGTCGGCTCAAAAGGGCCGCACCCTATGTCCGGGCGCTGGTGGCCGCAGACAAATCCATGACTTTGCCCAATGTCGCCAACCTCGGCGCCCGGATCGCGATCGATTATCGAGCCCGGTTGAGTGGTGACATGACCCTGCACCTGAACGGGTCCGCCAGATATGTCGGCAAGTCTCGGCTGGGCGTTGGCCCTGTCCTTGGGCGCGGCCAGGGTGATTATGTCGATACGGCGATGAGCGCGAGCGTTTCGCGTGGGCAGCTGCAATTCTCGCTGTCGCTCAGCAATCTGCTGGACAGCCGCGGCAATCGCTTTTCGCTGGGCACGCCATTTAATCTGCGCGGCGATTATGTGACGCCGATGCGTCCGCGAACGCTAAGGATTGGAATGGACTTCGCTTTTTGACGCCAGCGGTTACGGCAAAGATCCTATGGTGACGTCATGCCAATGAACGCTGGCGGGCGCCACCCCTCCTTTGCCCGCCAGACCTGCCATGAGGCCGTCTCGTCCCCCGGGACAGCCTTATGGACGGGACGCCGCTTGCTCCTCAGGCGGCGTCCCATTCGTTCACGGGTGGACGGCGAAATCGAAAATCCGTGCCGAGCCTGTGCCGTTGCCCCACATGCCGGGGCCAGCGACCGCGCTTACCGAATAAAGGAAGCCATATTCGCCAGCGGCCAGGTCCGATGACGGGGTGACCTTGAACACTCCCGGCGTCACCTGCTCATAATCGAAGGGGATGCGGTCCTTGTCCATCACCCCTGCCTTCGCGCCCGCCAGGTTCATGCTGCCCACGCGTGTTTCGCGACGATCCTTCTTCACTTCGAAGCGGATGAGGCTGAATTCATTGGGAGAGGTGATGGCGCTTGCCGGACCCGACAGCCACAATGAGCCGCCGGACTGGGAAAGGCCGCGCGTCGCCTCGTCGAAGTAGAAATAGAATGCCGGGCGCGTTCGGCCGGTGCGGACCCGCGCGGTGATGTTCGGGATGACTGCCTTGATACTGAGCGAAGCGATGCCGCCCGTAAAGGCGTAGCCCAATATGCCGCCGGTCTTGCTCTGGTTCGACGTCGTGGGATCGATCCGCACCATGCGCGCGTCGGTTGCCAGATACACGCCGGATGGGTGCGGGACCAGTGGGTCAGGCGAGTCAGCGGAGAAAACAGCCTTGGACGAAACCGCGCCTTCAGCGCCGGATTGGATCATGGCTGCTATGACCGGGCCAGAAACGCCCCGCTTTTTCAGGGCGATCAGATCGTCGGTCGACAGAGCGTAATGACCGGCGGACGCCCTGATCTTGGCGATCACGGCATCATCGCCCAAACCCGCCTGAACGAGCGACACGACCATGTCATTGGTCAGCGTTTCGGCCTGCACGCTCAGCGGCGCGCAGGCCGCCAATAGCGCAAGTCCCGCGATCAGTCCGCGTAGCTTCATGTCTCACCCCCTGTGGACGGAAGCGCCCCCGCTTCCCCTTTCCATTCAGGGCGTTTAGACAGCGGGCTTCGATTTAGGCAAGCGCCTTGCGGACGAGGTCGTTGACGACCTGGGGATTGGCCTTGCCCTGCATGGCTTTCATTGTCTGGCCGACGAAGAAGCCGAACAAGGCTTCCTTACCCGCCTTATATTGTTCAACCTTGTCGCCATTGTCGGCAAGGACCTTGGCCACCGCAGCTTCTATCGCGCCCGTGTCGCTGGTCTGCTTCAGGCCCTTTTCCTCGACGATCTTCGGCGCGCGATCGCCGGTTTCGAGCATGATCTCGAACACTTGCTTGGCGATGGTGCCGCTGATCGTGCCATCGGCGACGAGCGCGAGCAGTTCCGCGCCCTCTTCGGGGCCGACCGGACTGTCCTCAAGGCTTTTCCCGAGGCGGTTGAGAGCGCCGTACAGTTCGGACAGCAGCCAGTTGGCCGACGCCTTGGCGACCTCGCCCTCGCTCTTCTTCTGAATGCGCGCGGCTTCGGCCAGCAGCGCTTCGAACCAGCGCGCCGTGTCGGCGTCGGCGGTCAGCGTGGCGGCATTGTAGGCCGAAAGACCCAGCTGCTCCTCATACCGGCGGCGCTTGGCGTCCGGCAGTTCGGGCAACGACTGGCGGCATTCCTCCAGAAAGGCGTCTTCCAGTTCCAGCGGCAGAAGGTCCGGATCGGGGAAGTAGCGATAGTCGTGCGCATCTTCCTTGGACCGCATGGACCGCGTTTCATTCTTGTCCGGATCGTAGAGGCGCGTTTCCTGAACGACCTTGCCGCCCGCTTCCAGCACATCGACCTGACGGCTGGCCTCATATTCCACCACCGCCATGACGAAGCGGACGGAGTTGACGTTCTTCGTTTCGGTTCGCGTGCCGAACTCATGGCCGGGCTTGCGCACCGACACGTTGACGTCGGCGCGCATCGAACCCTGATCCATATTGCCATCGCACGAGCCAACATAACGAAGGATCGTGCGGAGCTTCGACAGATAGGCGCCAGCCTCGGCCGGTGAGCGCATGTCGGGCTTCGACACGATCTCCATCAGAGCGACGCCCGAGCGGTTGAGGTCGACATAGGAGCGCGTCGGGTGCTGATCGTGCATCAGCTTGCCCGCATCCTGTTCGACATGGATACGTTCGATCCCGATCCGCTTGGTCGCGGCGTCTGGGTTCTTCTCATCGAGATTGATCTCGATCTCGCCTTCGCCGACCAGCGGGTGGTAGAGCTGGCTGATCTGATAGCCCTGCGGCAAATCGGCGTAGAAATAATTCTTGCGGTCGAAGCGCGACCATTTGTTGATCTTTGCATTGATAGCCATGCCGGTGCGCACCGCCTGACGGATGCACTCCCGGTTGAGCACCGGCAACATGCCGGGCATGGCCGCGTCAACCAGCGACACCTGCGTGTTCGGTTCCGCACCGAACGCTGTCGCGGCGCCGGAAAAGAGCTTCGCATGGCTCGTCACCTGCGCATGGACTTCCAGGCCGATCACGACCTCCCACTCGCCGGTTGCGCCCTGAATGCGGTATGCTGTCTCGGTCATCTTTTACACCGTCATCCCAGCGGAAGCTGGGTCTTTCTCGTATGTTGTTCAACCTCGCCTGAGATGCCAGCCTGCGCTGGCATGACGGGACTGATTACCACCACTTCTCCGGCCGCGCAGTGAAGCCCGCGCGCTCTTCGATCGCCAAGCCTGCGTTCAGCACGGTCTGCTCATCCAGCGCCTTGCCGATGATCTGGAGTCCCAGCGGCAACCCCTGCGAGTCCAGTCCGCCCGGCACCGCCATGGCGGGCAAGCCAGCGAGCGAGGCAGGCACGGTGAAGACGTCGTTCAGATACATGGCCAGCGGATCGGCCTGCTTCTCTCCCAACGCAAACGACGCACTCGGCGCGGTCGGCGTCAGCAGTAGGTCGCACTTTTCGAAAGCCTGATCGAAGTCGCGCGCGATCAGCGCCCGCACCTTCTGCGCCTGCGTATAATAGGCGTCGTAGAAGCCCGCAGACAGCACATAGGTGCCGATCATGATGCGGCGCTTGACCTCTGGCCCGAAGCCCAAGGCGCGCGTGGCGGCATACATGTCCTGGAGGCCCGCTCCGTCGGGAAGGTCGCGTTGGCCGTAACGCACGCCATCATAGCGGGCGAGGTTCGAGGAAGCCTCGGCAGGGGCGATAATATAATAGGTTGGCAGCGCATATTTGGTGTGGGGAAGCGATACCTCCACGACCTCGGCGCCTGCGTCCTTCAACCAATCGATGCCCCGATCCCACATGGCGGAGATTTCCGCGTTCAGGCCATCGGGGCGATATTCCTTGGGGATGCCGACCTTCTTGCCCTTGAGACTGCTTGTGAGGTTGGCTTCCCACTGCGGCACGGCCAGATCAAGCGAGGTCGAATCCTTGGGATCGAAGCCCGCCATCGTTTCCAGCAGGATCGCATTGTCGCGCACCGTCCGCGCCATCGGCCCGGCCTGATCCAGCGAGCTTGCGAAGGCCACGATGCCCCAGCGCGAACAACGGCCATAGGTCGGCTTGATACCGCTGATGCCGGTGAAGGCGGCAGGCTGGCGGATGGAACCGCCGGTATCGGTGCCGGTCGCCGCCGGGCAGAGCCGGGCGGAGATCGCCGCCGAAGAACCGCCCGAGGAGCCACCCGGCGCCAGCGCGGCGTTGTCGCCACCGCCCCGCCGCCAGGGCGAGATCACATTGCCGAAATAGCTGGTCTCGTTGGATGAGCCCATGGCGAACTGGTCGAGGTTGAGCTTGCCCAGCATCCCCGCGCCCGCATCCCACAGCTTTTGGGAGACGGTGGATTCATAGGTCGGCTTGAACCCTTCCAGCATGTGGCTGGCGGCGGTCGTCTGCACGCCTTCGGTGCAGAACAGGTCCTTCATGCCGATCGGCACGCCCGACAGCGGCTTGAGCGCTTCGCCCGCAGCCTTTGCCTTGTCGGCGGCATCGGCGGATGCCAGCGCCTTTTCCGGCGTTTCCACGATGAAGGCATTTAGTGCCTTGGCCGCAGCGACATTGGCGTTGAACGCCTCGGCCACTTCGCGCGCGGAGAAGTCGCCGACGCGGAAACCGTCGCGGATTTCGGCTACTGTAAGATCGGTAAGATCAGTCAAACTCTTTCCCCGGTCGGACTGAGCCTTTCGAAGCCCAGTCCTTTCTTGAAGAGAAGTAGAGCCCTTCGACAAGCGCAGGGCGAACGGAATAACAGATGTTATTCAATGACTTTTGGCACAGCGAAGAAGCCATGTTCGGCTTGAGGGGCATTCGCCAGCACCTTGTCGCGAACATTGCCGTCGGTCACGGCATCCTCACGCAGGCGCAGATGGTTGGGGATGACGGCGGTCATCGGCTCTACGCCGGTCACATCCACCTCGCCCAATTGCTCCACCCAGCCAAGGATGTTGTTGAGTTCAGGCACCATCGCTTCGGCTTCGGCTTCGGTCACCGAAATGCGCGAAAGGCTGGCAATCTTCTTTACGGTCTGAAGGTCTATCGACATGGGCCGCCGCTACCACCCGCTCACGTCCGCTTCAAGTCCGCACTTGCGCATGAGGGGTGCCTGCGCCAGACAGGCGCCGTTCGACGCAGGCCATGGGGGTTCTGGCGATCGGCGGAGAGCAAAGCATTGGCCCGCAAGTTCCTCTATGTCGTCGCCAGCCTTATCGTGCTGGTCCTTGCGGCATTGCTGGTTTACCGCATCTGGGGGATGCAGCTGATCCGCGCGGTCATGGTGCCGCGAGAAGCCTTCACCCCGATCGCGCCGCTTCCGGCCAATGCCTATGATGATCCCAAGATGTGGATCGCTAGGCCAGACATCGCGCAAGGCAATCCGGCTTTGTGGAAACCCACCGGACAGAAGGATGAAGCGGTCACCCAGAAGGCGGCTGTGTTCTTCATCCATCCGACTTCCTACATCACCGCTTTCGGCGGCGCGCATTGGAACATGCGGCTGGACGACAAGGATGCGCTGACGACTGCCCGTCGTTTCGTGCAGGGACAGGCGAGCGCCTTCAACGCGGTCGGCGATGTCTGGGTGCCTCGCTATCGGCAGGCCAATTATGGCGCTTTCCTCACCGACAAGCCTGCTGGCGAACAGGCGCTGGCGGCGGCCTATCGCGATGTGCGCCAGGCCTTTGCGGCGTTTCTCAAAGCCAATCCCAAGGGTCCGCTGATCCTTGCAGGGCACAGCCAAGGGTCGCGCCACCTGCTCCAGTTGCTGCGCGATCAGGTTGCGGGGACGCCTGTCGCTTCCCGCATCGTGGCCGTTTATGCCGTTGGCTGGCCGGTATCCGTGGAGGCGGATTTGCCCGCCCTCGGCCTGCCCGCCTGCGCCCGGCGCGATCAGGCGCGGTGCATTGTCAGCTGGCAAAGCTATGCCGAGCCTGCTGATCCGGCTCCGATGGTGGAAAGTTTCGAGCGCTTGCGCGGTTTTACGGGCCGCCCTCGCAAGGGCACGCATATGCTCTGCACCAATCCCATTACCGGCACCTTCAACGGGGCCGCTCCGGCAAGCGCCAATATGGGTACGATCGATGGCCGGGATGAAGGCAAAGCGCCGCGGCTGCTGAAGGGCGTAGTTCCAGCCCGTTGTGATAGCAGCGGCATATTGATGATCGGGGAGCCGGTGGACATGGGGCCGTTCACGCTGCCGGGCAATAACTATCACGTCTATGACTATGGACTGTTCTGGGGTGACGTTCGGGAAGATGCGCGCCAGCGGGTGGCGAGTTTCCTGAAGAAATGAGCACGCTGCTCACCACCGACCGCGCGGCCTTCCGCGAGGCGCTGCCGTACGGCGGCCGCCTGCTCGGCATGGATGTTGGCACGAAAACGATCGGGCTTGCCTTGTGCGACGCGGGTTGGTCCATCGCGAGTCCGGCGCACACGGTGGCACGTGGGAAGTTCAGCAAGGACAAGGTCGCGCTCGCCGCTTTCATGGAGCAGCAGCAGGTGAAGGGCGTCGTCATCGGCCTCCCACTCAATCTCGATGGCAGCGAGAGTCCACGCAGCCAGGCGAGCCGTGCCTTCGGCCGCAACATTGCGGATCTTGGCCTGCCGATCCTGTTGTGGGACGAACGCTGGTCGACGCAGGCGGTTACGCGCACCTTGCTGGAAGCAGATGCGAGCCGTGCGCGGCGGGGCGAGTTGGTCGACAAGCTGGCCGCGAGCTACATTCTGCAAGGGGCGATCGACGGGTTGATGGCCGGGTTCTGACAGCCGTTCCGGTGAAGAACTACCCCTCGAAAGCCGAAATGATGGGACAAGGCCCCTCATCGGATGCGTGACATGCACTGGCGAGTTGGCTTTCCATCCCTGTGGCGCTGTTCATTGGCGGCATCGGCGCGGTATCAGTGTTCAAGGCTGTCTATATCGACAAGCGGGAACTGAAATGCGCCTGCGTCGGTGGCGGCAGCAACGTACCGTTGGGGTTCGTCTCCCTGACGGAAAACGTCATGATGGTTGCGATGGCGCTGTGGATGCTTGTTCATATCTGACCTCAGATGCCATCCCGATCGCTGTCTGAGAGCGACTGCGCCTTGACCCATTCTGCCGAAGAGATGCCCTGCGCATACAGAAGTACCGAGAGGTCGCCATAGACGATCTCCGCAGCGGCTGCTTCCCGCGTTTTGGGCTTGGCATGATAGGCAACGCCAAGACCCGCGCCCTGGATCATAGGTATGTCGTTGGCGCCGTCACCCACCGCGAGCGTCAATGCCCGATCAATGCCTGCTTCGATCGCGGCTTCCAGTTCCGCACGCTTGCGCGAGGCATCGACGATCGGCAGCGTTACCGTGCCAACCAGCGCTCCATCAGCAATCTCCAGAACATTCGCCACCGCACGATCAAACCCGATTTCCTCGGCCACGGGTCCGGTGAAGCGGGTGAAGCCGCCGGATACAAGGAGGGTTTCAGCCCCCCTCGCCTTCATTGTACGGACAAGTGCTCCCGCGCCCGGCATGATCCTCACGCGCTCTGTCCGGCATCGGTCGATCGCTTCATCGGCGAGGCCCTTGAGCAAGGCGACGCGCTCATGCAGCGCGCCTGCGAAGTCGAGCTCGCCGCGCATCGCCCGCTCGGTGATATCGGCGATCTGCGGCTTGATGCCCGCATAGTCGGCGAGTTCGTCGATGCACTCGACCGTGATCATCGTGGAGTCCATGTCCGCGATCAGCAGCTTCTTCTCGCGCCCCTCGGCAAGCTGAACGATGACATCGATCCTGTCGCCGATCCCGGTTAGCGCCGCGCGGGCCAACACAGCATCACCGCCGAAGAAAATATCGGCAGCCTTGCCCTCATCCAGCCACTTGCTATCCACCGGCGCGCAGCCAGCCGTCGCCAGCCGAGCCACGGCATCTTCAATATCCCGCTGACTCAAGGCCGCACTTGCCACTAAGGTTGCGACGAACATGGACACTCCTGAAACATCTATGGGCGAATCCCGCCCCCGCGTCGCGCTTATTGCCGGGCCTACCGCCAGCGGCAAGAGCGCGCTGGCACTCCGGCTGGCCCAAGCGACCAATGGCATCGTCATCAATGCCGACGCCAGCCAGGTATATGACGATCTCCAAGTCCTTTCCGCGCGCCCGAGCAGGGAGGAAATGGGTGGCATCCCGCACCGCCTTTTCGGCCATATTGACGGGGCGGAAGCCTGTACGGCTGCGCGGTGGGCGGCAGAAGCGCGCGAGGAGATCGGCAAGGCGCATGCCGAAGGACGCCTGCCCATTCTGGTCGGTGGCACGGGGCTTTACCTGCGCACATTGTTTGATGGTATCGCTCCGGTGCCGGACATCGATCCCGCCATTCGTTCCGCTGTCCGCGCCATGCCGGTCGCCGATGCCCATACCGCATTGTCAATTGAGGACCCGGCAGCTGCCGCCCGGCTGGCGCCTGCCGATAGCACAAGGGTCGCCCGTGCATTGGAAGTGGTGCGCTCGACAGGCCAGCCGCTTGCCTATTGGCAACAGCAGAAGGTGGGAGGCATCGGCGAACAGATCCACCTTTCACCGCTGATCCTGCTGCCCCCGCGCGATTGGTTGATCGGACGTTGCGACCAACGCTTCGAGCAGATGGTAGAGGGTGGCGCCGTAGCCGAAGTAGAGGCCCTGCTTACCCGCAATCTCTCGCCCGATCTTCCCGTCATGCGCGCTATCGGCGTGCCTGAAATTGCGAGCTGGCTTGCCGGTGATATGGACCGCGAGATGATGCTGGAGCGCGGCCGGATTGCGACCCGGCAATATGCCAAACGCCAATATACCTGGTTTTCGCGGCAGCCCCCAGCCATTTGGCCCAGGGAAACACGCCCTGTTGATGACAATTCAGCATCTAAAATCGTAATTAAATTACGTGAATAGATATTGACTAGCCATTTTATGTCTAATAGAGGCACCCACCTTGCCTTCGCTCCTCATCTGGAGCAGAGGGCGCAACCTGCATCCAGTGGAAGGATTTCATCGTGGCCGAAAAGAGCGGCGCGGACATTTTGGTTGAGTGCCTGATCGACCTGGGGGTCGAGGTCGTGTTCGGTTATCCGGGCGGGGCGGTGCTGCCCATTTATGACGCACTTTTCGATCATCCGAAGATCCGCCACGTGCTTGTCCGCCACGAACAGGGCGCGACCCATATGGCGGAAGGCTATGCTCGTTCGACCGGTAAACCCGGCGTCGTTCTCGTCACCTCCGGCCCCGGCGCGACCAATGCGGTCACCGGCATCACCGATGCGCTGATGGATTCCATCCCGATGGTCGTCATCACCGGGCAGGTCGGCACGCCGCTGATAGGCACTGACGCCTTCCAGGAAGCTGACACGGTCGGCATCACGCGCCATTGTTCAAAGCATAATTATCTGGTGAAGAAGCCCGCCAAGCTGGCGAGCGTCATCCACGAAGCCTTTCATATCGCCACCACGGGCCGCCCCGGCCCGGTTGTCGTCGATATTCCCAAAGACGTGCAGGTCGCCACTGCGCCCTATTCCCGTCCGCTTGGCTTTGAGCATGCCAGTTACAAGCCGCAAACCAAGGCGGATGCGTCTGCAATCGCTCAGGCCGTCGAAATGCTGGCCAAGGCAGAGCGGCCGGTCTTCTACACTGGCGGCGGGGTCATCAATTCGGGTCCCAAGGCATCGATCCTGCTGCGTGAACTGGCGGAGCTGACTGGTACGCCTGTTACCTCAACCTTGATGGGTCTGGGCGCCTTCCCCGCTTCCTCGCCGCAATGGCTGGGCATGCTGGGCATGCATGGCACGTATGAAGCCAATTGGGCGATGAACAAGGCGGACCTGATCGTCTGCATCGGTGCGCGATTTGACGATCGCGTCACCGGCCGCCTCGATGCCTTTGCGCCGAACAGCAAGAAAATCCACATCGACATCGACCGCAGCTCGATCAACAAGACGGTCGAGATCGATCTTCCGGTTATTGCTGACGTCGGCAACGCGCTGACGGACATGATCGCTGCGTGGAAAACCCATGGTCACAAGGCTGTGGACCTCAGCGAGTGGTGGGCCAGGATCGAAGGCTGGCGCGCGCGCAACAGCCTGGCCTATCCGGAGAGCCGCGAAGAGATCATGCCGCAGGAGGCGATCGCGGAGCTCTACCGGGCTTCCAAGTCGGCCGATGACGTCATCATCACCACCGAAGTCGGCCAGCACCAGATGTGGGCTGCGCAGCATTTCGGTTTTGAAGAGCCGAACAAGTGGCTGACTTCAGGCGGTCTTGGCACCATGGGCTATGGCTTCCCTGCCGCGATCGGCGCGCAGGTCGGCAATCCCGACAGCCTGGTCGTCTGCGTCGCGGGTGACGCATCTATCCAGATGAACATTCAGGAGATGGGAACCGCGAGCCAATACCGGCTGCCCGTCAAGGTGCTGATCCTCAATAACGAATATATGGGCATGGTCCGCCAGTGGCAGGAACTGACCTATGAAAGCCGTTATTCCAACAGCTATTCGGACAGCCTGCCGGACTTCGTGAAGCTGGCAGAGGCTTACGGCTGGACCGGCATCCGCATCGAAGAGCCGCAGGAGCTGGCGGCAGGCATTCGTCAGATGATCGACACACCCGGCCCTGTCATCGTGGACTGCCGCGTGGCGAAGCTTTCCAACTGCTTCCCGATGATCCCGTCGGGCGCGGCGCATACCGACATGCTGCTCGACCCCAGCCAGGTCGCTGGTATCATGTCGGACGAGGCAAAGGCTTTGGTGTGAGGGTTATGGCGTGACTGGGCATCTGAAGCTCCGCATCCATGTGAGCGAACCCTTTGACTTCGAACGGATAAGCGGCACGGCCGAGCTGAAAGGCTGGACCGTGGATCATAGCGATCCGGAGAATGAAGATTGGGAAGTTCACCTGGATGAGGGCTTCGATTTTCACGAACGCCGGATAGGCCGCCTGTTGATCAGCCCGCGCTATGTGGGTGAACATCTGAGCCGCATGTTCGATGCGATAGCCGGATTTCCGGTTCGCATCGCTCATCGCGACGATGGCAGCTGGCACTACGCCTTTACTGGCATGATTTCCGAGCGCCATGAGCGCGAAAAAGAACCGGACAACGGAACGAACATCTGATGCACATTCAGGAAGAATATAGCGAGCGGCACGTCCTGTCGCTGACGGTCACCAACGAGGCGGGTATCCTTGCTCGCATCGCGGGGCTTTTCACCGCGCGCGGATATAATATCGACAGCCTGACGGTGGCGGATATCACGCATGATCATGCGATCAGCCGCATCACAATCGTCACCAACGGCCCGCCCAAGGTGATCGACCAGATCATTGCCCAGCTCGATCGGTTGGTGCCCGTTCACAAGGTGACGGACCTGACCGCCAACGGCCCCTTCGTCGAGCGCGAGCTGGCGCTGGTCAAGGTTTCGGGCACTGGCGAGGACCGGATCGAGGCGCTGCGCCTTGCCGACGTATTCCGCGCCAAGGTGGTGGACACGACGATCGAAAGCTTCATCTTCGAGATCACCGGCACGACTGACAAGATCGACAATTTCATCGGCCTGATGCGTCAGATCGGCCTGGTCGAAGTCGGCCGCACCGGCGTCGTTGGCCTGATCCGCGGCAAGGAGCCGAACTGAACTGAATATCCTCTCTCCTTCAGGGGAGAGGAAGCGAGACTTGGTGGCTTTGCCGCCTAGTCGCAGCTGGAGAGGGGGCAGCGCCCTCACTGTGGCGAAAAGCCCCTCTCCAACTTCATCTAGGTCCGGCTTCCGCCGAACCGAGATTTCGTATCCTCTCCCCTGAAAGGGCGAGGAAAAGGCACGGTCTGAAGGAAGAACGGACATGAAGGTTTATTACGATCGCGACGCCGACATCGGCCTCATCAAGGGCAAGAAGGTTGCCATCCTCGGCTACGGCTCGCAGGGCCACGCCCACGCCCAGAACCTGCGCGACAGCGGCGTAGCCGAAGTCGCCATTGCGCTCCGCCCCGGCTCGGCGAGCGCCAAGAAGGCAGAAGGCGCAGGCTTTAAGGTCCTGCCGAACGCCGAGGCCGCCGCATGGGCCGACGTCCTCATGATCCTCGCCCCCGACGAGCATCAGGCCGCCATCTACGCCGACGACATTCACGCCAACCTGAAGCCCGGCGCCGCGCTCGCCTTCGCCCACGGCCTCAACGTCCATTTCGGCCTGATCGAACCGCGCAAGGACGTGGACGTGATCATGATCGCGCCCAAGGGCCCCGGCCACACCGTCCGCAGCGAATATCAGCGCGGCGGCGGCGTCCCCTGCCTGATCGCCATCGCGCAGGACGCGACCGGCAACGCCCATGACATCGCCCTGTCCTACGCTTCGGGCGTCGGCGGCGGCCGCAGCGGCATCATCGAAACCAACTTCCGCGAGGAATGCGAAACCGACCTGTTCGGCGAGCAGGCCGTCCTGTGCGGCGGCGCGACCGCGCTGGTTCAGGCTGGCTTCGAAACCCTGGTGGAAGCTGGTTACGCGCCGGAAATGGCCTATTTCGAATGCCTCCACGAACTGAAGCTGATCGTCGACCTGATGTATGAAGGCGGCATCGCCAACATGCGCTATTCGATCTCGAACACCGCCGAATATGGCGATATCAAGACCGGCCCGCGCATCATCACCGAAGAAACGAAGAAGGAAATGAAGCGCGTCCTGGCCGACATTCAGTCGGGCCGCTTCGTCAAGGACTTCGTCCTCGACAACCGCGCCGGCCAGCCTGAACTGAAGGCCAGCCGCATCGCCGCCCAGCGTCACCCGATCGAGGAAACCGGCGCCAAGCTGCGCGCGATGATGCCCTGGATCGCCGCCAACAAGCTGGTGGATCAGGAAAAGAACTGAAGCTCCAGCTTCGTCACCCCAGCGAAAGCTGGGGTCTCGGGCCTCGTTGCGCACCTTCTGCTGAGATCCCAGCTTGCGCTGGGATGACGGAACAGGCGCGAAGCCCAGAATTTCAATCCGGTAACTCTCCGTTTCCGGTTACGCCTCTGGAACAATCAAGGGACGCCGCTATGGTAGCGTGTCCCTTGACTGCTTCTGGAGAACGCATCCATGCGCAAGTTCCTGATTTCCGCCGCTGCCCTTCCCGCCCTGACCGGCGGCGCCGTCATCGCCCAGCAGATGCCCGCCGCGCCCGGCGCAAGGGACCCGGCCCGCGTAACCGGCGGCACCTATCAGGTTGATCCGGGTCACACCCAGGTCGCCTTCGCCTATGACCATATGGGCTTCTCCAACAATTTCGGCATCATCTCTGGCCCGGTCGGCACATTGACTCTGGACCCCAAAAATGTGGCCGCTGCAAAGGTCTCGATCGAAGTCCCCATCGCCAATGTCCGCACCGGCATCACCGCGCTGGACGAACATCTGATGAAGGCGGACTTTTTCGATAGCGCCAAATTTCCAAAGGCGACATTCGTCTCCACGAGCGTGAAGCCCGATGGCGCGACCAGCGCAGAGATCACCGGAAATCTTACGATCAAGGGTGTCACCAAGCCGGTGACGCTCGATGCTGACTTTTACGGCGCGGGCAAGGCTCCGGCCATGGCAGGCGGCAAGGAAAATATAGGGTTCGTCGCGACCACAACGGTCAAGCGAAGCGACTTCAATATGGGTTACGGCGTCCCGATGGTCGGCGATAATGTGGAACTGAAGATCGTCGCCGCTTTTCAGAAGTAAGCTGTCAGGTCCGGGTGATGAGCCGTCATCACCCGGGCCGTTCCCCGGAATAAATCCTATCCGACTTGGGACCGGCGTAGCCGCCCCGCGTGACTATGGGCTTTAGCCGGTCGGCATTGTTCCCGGCCGTATATATGGGAACATATGCGCGATATAATCCGCCTTGCCCAACTCTACCCCCTGGTTGCGCAAGATTGCGTAGGCGGTCATGACGTGGAAGTAGAATTGGGGCAACGTCCAGTCGCGAGCATATTGCTCGGCCGTGAGGTCGAAAATGATGCCCATCGGCAATGCATGCTCAATCGGGCTTTGCGGGTCGGTATCAAGCGCATCGGGAGCGAGATCGTCCAACAGGGCGAGCGTTTCTTCAATTCTGGCCTTTGCGCTAGCAATCGAGCCGGGATTTTCCTCCGCGTTCCGGCCCTCGTCCAGAAGAGCCTGGATCGATAAGGGAAACGCCTCTCCCTTTAGCCGAAACACGCCTTCCCAAGCCTGCACACAAGCGAACCGGATTTGGGTGGACAGCGGAAACATGTCGGGAGCAAGCCGCGCGGACAGAAGCGCGTTGGCCGCATCGCCCCCCATTTGCCTTTCAGCCTTGTCGAGCCAGCCAGAGAGAGTTTTCAGCATCTGGCTGTAGGTCGGTATAAGGAGGTTGGTCAGGGACATGAGGGCCTCGCGATGGGATGGATCATTGTGATGGCGAGGTAAATGAACCTTCTTCCAAACGCCTTCCACAACAAAAGCTGGACGCGGAGCCACGAAAACGGTTAAGGCAGATACATCATGCAGCGCGCGCTTCTTCCCCTGCTACGACTTACACGCCCTTAGGCGTGGCATTTCTGCTGCTCTTCGCTTGAATGACGCAGCAATCCGCCTAAGGGCATACCCAAGCAGATAGTCGTTCCACCGGGCAGGCCGCGCCTTTGTTTCAAATAGGGGCCGCCCGTTTGCAGAAGAAGTAGCTTTCCCATGATGCTGACCGACCCTTCGCAGAAATACCGCCCCTTCCCCCAAGTGGATCTGCCAAACCGCCAGTGGCCGAGCGCCGTCATCACCTCGCCGCCGCGCTGGCTCTCGACCGACATGCGCGACGGCAATCAGTCGCTGATCGACCCGATGAACGCGGAAAAGAAGCGCCGCTTCTTCGACCTGCTGGTCCGGGTCGGCGTCAAGGAGATCGAGGTCGGCTTTCCCTCGGCGGGCGCGACCGAGTTCGACTTCATCTCCGGCCTGGTCCGTGACGGCGCGATCCCCGATGACGTGTTCCCGCAGGTGCTGACGCAGGCCCGCGATGACCTGATCGCCACGACCTTCGAATCCCTGCGCGGTGCGAAGCAGGCGATCGTCCACGTCTATAACGCCGTGTCCCCCGCCTGGCGTAACATCGTGTTCCAGATGGACCGGCCGCAGATCAAGGATATCGCGATCAACGCGGCCAAGCTGCTGCGCGACAATGCAGCGAAGCAGCCGAACACCGACTGGCATTTCGAATATTCGCCCGAAACCTTCTCAACCGCCGAGCTGGATTTCAGCCTGGAATGCTGTGAAGCGGTGATGGAGATTCTCCAGCCCACGGCGGATCGTCCGCTGATCCTGAACCTGCCCGCCACGGTCGAGGCGGCGACGCCCAACATCTATGCCGACCAGATCGAATGGATGTGCCGCAACATTTCACGCCGCGACAGCGTCGTCATTTCGCTGCACACCCATAATGACCGCGGCACCGGCGTCGCTGCGGCCGAGCTGGGCCTGATGGCGGGCGCGGACCGCGTCGAAGGCTGTCTGTTCGGCAATGGCGAGCGGACCGGCAACTGCGACCTCGTGACCGTCGCGCTCAACATGTACACGCAGGGCGTCAATCCGGGGCTGGATTTCTCCGACATCGACGAAGTCATTCAGACCGTCGAATATTGCAATCAGCTGCCGGTTCATCCGCGTCATCCCTATGCGGGCGAGCTGGTCTTCACCGCCTTCTCCGGCTCGCATCAGGATGCGATCAAGAAGGGCTTCGCCGTTCAGGAAACCCGCAACGACCAGATTTGGGACGTGCCCTATCTGCCGATCGACCCCAAGGATCTGGGCCGCGACTATGAAGCCGTGATCCGCGTCAACTCGCAGTCTGGCAAGGGCGGCGTCGCCTGGGTGTTGCAGCAGGATAAGGGGCTGAAGCTGCCCAAGCGGATGCAGGCCGACTTCTCCAAGGTTGTGCAGGCGCTGGCCGACCAGTCGAGCCGCGAACTGAACGCCGCCGACATCTGGACCGCCTTCGAGGATCATTACCGCCTCTCCGGCGACCAGCCTTACACGCTGATCGACTATAATGAGACCGGCCATGCGGGCGACCGCATCTTCACCGGCAAGATCGCGCACAAGGGCGGCGAACGCTCCATTTCCGGACGCGGCAACGGCCTCATCTCCTCGGTTCTAGCGGCGCTGCGCGATGACCTCGGCGTCGATCTGGAGGTCGCCGACTATAGCGAACATGCGATAGGCGCGGGTACGGACGTCGCCGCCGCCGCCTATGTCGAATGCCGCACGCCGGACGGCCGCACGGTCTTCGGCATCGGCACCGACACGGACATCGCGACTGCCTCGGTTCAGGCTGTATTGTCGGCCGCGAACAGTGTTGCAGCGGGCTGATCGATAGAATGCAGGCAGCGGCTCGCCGCCGCGAGCGCTGCCTGCGACAGGTTTAAGATTTATGCTCGGCGGCGCTCAAATCGACCTCCGCGTGACAAACGGCTTCCACGTTGATGCCGTCAGGGTCCAGGATGAAGGCAGCGTAATAGCTTGGCCCGTAATGCGGCCTGAGCCCCGGCGCGCCATGGTCCCGCCCACCGGCACGCAGGCCCGCTGCGTGAAAGGCATGAACCTGCGCCCGGTTTTCGACGCGAAAGGCGACATGGGTGCCCTCACCTACCCTTTCATTGTCGCCGATCCAGAAGAAGGCGTCATCGTCCCGGCCATAGCCGTGCGTCTCACCGCCGCGCTCATTATCCGCCGGGGGGATGGTCACCAAACGCCGCAGCCCAATCGCGCCAAGCAGTTCGTCGTAAAAGTCGCGCGACCGTCCCGCGTCACTCACGGCGATGCCGATATGGTCGATCATTTTGCGCTCTCCTTTTGCCGCCAATTGACCTAAACGCCAGCCACCAACGCATGGACGGACAAATGGACGAAGCGACAGATCATCGGGTGCATATTATCGGTGGCGGGCTGTCCGGGTCGGAAGCGGCCTGGCAGTTGGCGCAGGCTGGTGTGAAGGTGCGCCTGTCGGAAATGCGGGGGGCTGGCGACATGACCCCGGCGCACCAGACGGACGGCCTTGCCGAACTGGTCTGCTCCAACAGTTTCCGGTCGGACGATGCGGACAAAAACGCCGTTGGCCTGCTCCATCAGGAAATGCGACGGCTGGATTCGCTCATCATGGCGCAGGCCGAACCCGCAAAGGTCCCCGCCGGATCGGCCCTGGCCGTCGACCGAAACCTGTTTTCCGATGGCGTCACCCGCGCCCTGTCCGATCATCCCAATGTTGAGATCGTGCGGGAGCGCATCGATCAGTTGCCGCGCGAAGGGATGACCATCGTCGCCACCGGGCCGCTGACCGCACCAGCGCTCGCGGAGAGTATAGGCTCCGCTGCGGGCATGGATCATCTTGCGTTCTTCGACGCGATTGCGCCAGTGGTACATTTCGACAGCATCGACATGGACAAATGCTGGATGGCCAACCGCTGGGACAAGATCGGCCCCGGTGGTGGCGAGGGCAAGGATTATATCAACTGCCCGATGACCAAGGACGAATATCAGGCATTTGTACAGGGACTGATCGACGGCGAGAAGACCGAATTCAAAGAGTGGGAAACGAACACGCCTTATTTCGAAGGCTGCATGCCGATCGAGGTGATGGCGTCCCGAGGCCCCGAAACGTTGCGGCACGGCCCGATGAAGCCAATGGGGCTAGACGATCCGCGCACCGGCCGCTGGCCCTATGCCGTCGTCCAACTGAGGCAGGACAATGCGTCGGGTACGCTGTGGAACATGGTTGGGTTCCAGACAAAGCTCAAACATGGCGCGCAGGTTGATCTGTTCCGCACCATTCCCGGACTAGAGAAGGCCGAGTTTGCGCGGCTGGGCGGGCTACACCGCAACACCTTCATCCAGAGCCCCAAACTTCTGGACGCAACCCTGCGCTTGAAGAGCGCGCCGCACATCCGCTTCGCTGGTCAGATGACCGGGTGCGAAGGATATGTGGAAAGTGCGGCCATAGGCCTGCTGGCCGGCCGTTTCGCCGCTGCCGAACTGCTTGGCCAGCACATGCCCCCGCCGCCTGGGGATACGGCCCTTGGGGCATTGCTGGGTCACGTCACGGGCAATATCGCGACGGCGGACTATCAGCCGATGAACGTGAATTTCGGGCTTTTCCCGACCCTGGACGATGTGAAGAAGAAACAGCGCAAGGAGGCTTATACTGCTCGCGCCCGCGCTTCCTTGGCGCAGTGGTTTAGTCAGTTTGAAATGAACTGAGCGCCCTCTTGTTCAGCAACGGCATTTCGGTTTCGCCGTTCGCTTGGGCGCGGTCGTTGCAAATTCAGCAGGGGTCAGCTTCCCGTCCGCATTAGCGTCAGCGCTGGCAAACCGATCCGATGTGGCGACTGCCCATTCCTCGAAGGAAAGGAGGTTGTCCTTGTCCTTGTCGAGCGCCTTGAACGCTTTGACCCGGCTGCCCAGCATCTCGATCCGGGTGATAAAGCCGTCACGATTCCGATCATAGCGGCCGAAGCGCTTTTGCTCGCGGCTTTGCGGACTAGCCTCTCCGGGTGAGGGAGGTGCCTTGCCAACGGCGTCGGGATTTCCCTCTGGCAATGCGTCTATCGCAGGCGGCGGCGGTGAAGCGATTATGGCCTCCGGCGCAGCGCTGCTGGCCGCGCGCCCTTGCCACCAGAAAAGCCCCCCCGCCACAAGAAGCAGCGCAGCCCCGGCGCCAGCCATGATACGTCCCACGAAATTCCCCCTCAACGCGCACTGAGCGCGACGCGCAATAGCCGAAGATATAGGCCGGGAGTCAACCGGTTAGGAGCGGCCTTACCCCGCCTGATGTCCCCTTGCGCCAAGCCATAGGCAATCCGCATTGGCCGCCATGATGCAGGCCAGATCGGATCGCATGAAAAAAGCTTGTGCCGGGCAAGATCGATCGCCTTGGCGGCGAGATTAGGGCTGCTGACATGGCCTGAAAAATCCCACAGTGCCCATGCGGCCCCTGCCTGGATCAGCCAATCCGGGACTTCTGCTTCACCCGTGAGCGATTGGAACAACCCTCCCCCTCTTCCGATCGCATAAGCATCCAGATCATCGTCGGCGATGAGCGCTTCCCAGCCATCAAGCCATGCTATCAGGCCCGCCGGTGGAGCTTCGCCAGCCGCGCGCAACGCATCGACCAGCGGATCACCCCTGCCCTTCATGCCCACTGGATCGGTCAACGCTTCCTGCCACCATGCAAGCCGCAACTGACCGATCATCGCTTCTGTCGTGGTAGCCACGACACGACCAAGACGTGCGTCCAAAGCCCATAGCAAGCGGTGGCGCGGGTTGTCGCGCCCCGCATAGGAGCTAAGTAATGCAGCTAATACCGAGGGCCGATCTTCTGCCTGGTCATTCATGAAGCATATACCGGCCGCTAGAGTTTATCGGCATTTTAATCAGTTCTCGAATATGGATACTTCATCATTTCAAGCAGCACGTCACCCGGTCGGGTGGGCCGATGACCATGGGTGGGAGGTAATATGAGGGACAGGATCAAGCGCACGCTGTTCATTTTAATGCGGCTCTATCACAACCAGGCAGGGAACGCGCTGCCGATTGTGGCTGCTGCAACGATACCGTTTGCGGCGATCACTGGCGTGCTGTTGATCTCAGCCGGGGGTATCTAGGCAATCATGTGCGACTGACTATCGGCCTAATCAATATTCGTAAGGGATCGATTTTCTGGTGAAGGGAGAGGAGCGGCCCGATGCCGCTCCTCTCGCCCTTCATCGATAACATACCTTCTTAACCGCAGCGATCACCCGAGCCGCGTCGATAAGCGCGGCCTTTTCGAGGTTCGCGGCGTAGGGCAGCGGCACGTCTTCGTTCGTCACGCGTAGTACCGGGGCGTCCAAGTCGTCGAAGCCCTGTTCCATCACGACCGCCGCAATTTCGGAGGCGATGGAACAGACAGGCCAGCCTTCCTCGACCACCACGATGCGGTTGGTCTTTTTCAGGCTTTCCAGCACCGTTGCCGTATCGAGCGGGCGGAGGGTACGCAGGTCGATGACTTCGGCATCGACACCGTCTGCCGCCAGTTGTTCGGCAGCTTCCAGCGCGATGCCCACGCCGATCGAGTAGCTGACCAACGTCACGTCCTTGCCGGCGCGCATGATGCGGGCCTTGCCGATCGGCAAAACATAATCATCGACCTTGGGCACATCGAAGCTGCGGCCGTAAACGAGCTCGTTTTCAAGGAAGACGACCGGATCTTCTGATCGGATCGCTGCTTTCAACAAGCCCTTGGCGTCGGCAGCGTCATAGGGAGCGATGACGATCAGGCCAGGGACAGCCGCATACCAGGGACCATAATTCTGGCTGTGCTGGGCGCCCACACGGCTCGCGGCACCATTGGGGCCACGGAACACGATCGGACAGCGCATCTGCCCACCGGACATGTAATTGGTTTTGGCCGCCGAGTTGATGATGTGGTCGATCGCCTGCATGGCGAAGTTGAACGTCATGAACTCGACCACGGGGCGCAGACCGCCCATTGCTGCGCCAGCACCAATGCCTGCAAAGCCATATTCGGTGATCGGGGTATCGATAACCCGTCGGTCGCCAAATTCGCCAAGAAGGCCCTGCGTGACCTTGTAGGCACCCTGATATTCGGCGACTTCTTCACCCATCACGAAGACGCGCTCATCGCGGCGCATTTCCTCCGCCATGGCGTCGCGGAGAGCTTCGCGAACCGTGGTTTTCACATATTCGGTGCCTTCCGGAAGAGCGGGGTCGGCAACGCTGGCCTTCGCTTCCGAGGCAAGCTTGGCTGTACCGCTTTCCGCCTGCTTCGGGGCCTCGGGAGCAGCTTCGGCCTTTGCCGGTGACGCGCTCGCCTCAGCCTTGGGAGCAGCAACTTCACCGCCCTCGCCCGCCATCGTGGCGATGACAGTGCCCACCTTCACCCCTTCGGTGCCTTCAGGAATGACGATCGCGCCGATCTTTCCTTCATCGACCGCTTCAAATTCCATGGTCGCCTTGTCCGTTTCGATTTCGGCAAGAATGTCGCCAGAACGGACTTCGTCGCCTTCCTTCACAAGCCATTTGGCCAGCGTGCCTTCCTCCATCGTGGGAGAGAGCGCCGGCATCTTGATTTCGATACCCATTAATATTGCTCCACCAGCACGTCGGTATAGAGTTCGGACATATCCGGTTCGGGCGACGTTTCGGCGAAGTCCGCCGCGTCGCTCACGACCTTGCGAATGTCCTGATCGATCTTCTTGAGTTCGTCTTCACTCACCCCGGCGTCGGTCAGATATTTCTTTGCGCCCTCGATCGGGTCAGATTTGTCCCGCATCGCCTGCACTTCCTCGCGCGAGCGATATTTGGCAGGATCGGACATGGAGTGGCCGCGATAGCGATAGGTCTTCATTTCCAGCAGGATCGGGCCATTGCCCCCCTGCACCCATTTGAGCGCTTCTTCCGTGGCACCGCGCACAGCGAGCACATCCATGCCGTTGACCTGGATACCCGGAATGCGGAAGCTTTCGCCACGGCGATAGAGTTGATCTTCCGCCGAGGAGCGATTGACGCTCGTGCCCATGGCGTACTGGTTGTTCTCGATCACGAAGATGATCGGCAGCTTCCACAGCTCGGCCATGTTGAAGCTTTCGTAGACCTGCCCCTGGTTGGCAGCACCGTCGCCGAAATAGGCCACGCAGACGCCGCCATCACCATTATATTTGTGCGCAAATCCGAGGCCCGCCCCCAGCGACACCTGAGCGCCAACGATGCCATGGCCGCCGAAGAACTTATGTTCGACGCTGAACATGTGCATCGAACCGCCCTTGCCGCGCGAAATGCCAGCTTCACGGCCCGTCAGTTCAGCCATGATGACATTGGGATCAATCCCATAGGCGAGCATGTGGCCATGGTCGCGATAGCCGGTGATAACGCTGTCTTTGCCAGGCTTGAGCGCGGATTGGATGCCGACGGCTACAGCTTCCTGGCCGATATAGAGGTGACAAAAGCCGCCGATCAGGCCGAGGCCGTAAAGCTGGCCCGCCTTTTCTTCGAAGCGGCGGATGAGGACCATCTGCCGATAGAATTCCAGCAACTCTTCCTTCGTGGCCTTGTAATCCGAAGGAGTTTCGGGGCGAGGCCGGTTGTGATCCGCGCTGGCAGGGCTTTGTGCCTTTGCCTTTGCACGCGAAGGACGCGGCGTCGTTGGTTTCGCCAAGGCTCTTATCCTTTTGCCTGGTGATGGATGGAAGGAAGCCCGATATAGCGGCAGACCGGGCCGGATTGCAACGCCACAGCCCGCCTAATAACGCCATGCGACGTTGTGGCTCAGTTGAGCGGGACGATTACTTCGTCGTGGTGGATCACGCCAAGTTGGCGACGGATCAATTCGTCACTCAGGTCTGGGTCGACGCGGCGCGGGTTGAGCAGGTCAACACGGTTATGAAGCTCGTTCCGTTGCGCCTCAACCGACTTAAGCTCGCCCTGCGCGCGGTGTAGCTGGCGGGTATAATCCCCCCACGCAAGAACGCCGTTTGAACCGAGCACGACATATCCGGCAAAGAACAGCAACAGCAGAACCGCAATAGCAGGCCCGAACGCCGAAAATAACAACATGCGGAGCTTAGCGATGTGCGCCATGGAACAGTTGAATCACAGGCCGGAGCCGGCCGCAAGCAAAAACTGGTTAACTTGCGGCCGGTTGTTGAAATGAATTTAGCGGAAGATGGAACGTCCGGCGTAGACCGCGACGTCACCCAGTTCCTCTTCGATGCGGATCAACTGATTATATTTGGCAAGCCGATCCGACCGCGCCAGCGATCCTGTCTTGATCTGACCGCAATTGGTGGCAACCGCGAGGTCGGCGATGGTCGCGTCCTCGGTTTCACCGGAGCGGTGCGACATGACAGCGGTGTAGCCCGCGCGGTGAGCCATATCGACTGCCGCCAACGTTTCAGTGAGCGAACCGATCTGGTTCACCTTCACCAGCAGCGAATTGGCAAGTCCCTTGCCGATACCCATCTCCAGACGCTTGGGATTGGTAACGAACAAATCGTCTCCAACCAGCTGCACCTTGCCGCCGATCTTGTCGGTCAGCGCCTTCCAGCCTTCGAAATCATCCTCGCTCATGCCGTCCTCGATCGACTTGATCGGATAGTCAGCACAGAGCGCAGCCAGATAATCGGCCATTTCGATCGGGTTCAGCGACAAACCCTCGCCGGAGATTTCATATTTGCCGTTCTTGAAGAACTCGGTTGCGGCGCAGTCCAGCGCCAGCACCACGTCATCGCCGGGCTTATATCCAGCTTTTTCAACAGAAAGCATGATGAAGTCGAGCGCGTCACGCGTGGAGGCGATGTTGGGTGCAAAGCCGCCTTCGTCACCCACCGAAGTCGCGAGACCCTTGTCATGAAGCCCCTTCTTCAGCGTGTGGAAGATTTCCGCACCAATGCGAACTGCATCGGCGATGCTTTCCGCGCCGACGGGCATGATCATGAATTCCTGGAAGTCGATCGGGTTGTCGGCATGCTCGCCGCCGTTGATGATGTTCATCATCGGCACCGGGAGGACATGAGCCGAAACGCCGCCAACATAACGGTAGAGCGGCAGGCCCCGAGCATCAGCGGCGGCCTTCGCTGTGGCCAAGCTGACGCCCAGAATGGCGTTCGCGCCCAGACGACCCTTATTTTCAGTACCGTCGAGCGCGATCATCACCGCGTCAACCTCTGCCTGATCTTCCGCATCGAGGCCGATCAGTTGTTCGGCAATCTCATCATTGACGGCCGCCACTGCCCCCAGCACGCCCTTGCCAAGATATTTGCTCTTGTCGCCGTCCCGCTTTTCGACCGCTTCATAAGCGCCCGTCGAAGCGCCAGAGGGAACCGCCGCGCGGCCAAAGCTGCCATCTTCCAACATGACATCGACTTCGACGGTCGGATTCCCCCGGCTATCGAGAATCTGACGAGCGTGGATATCGAGAATGGCGGTCATGGTCGCTCCCTGAATGCTGAAATGCGCCTTGAAATCGCGCCCCGCTTAGACAGCGCCTTCAGGATTAGCAATGCAGGGCTTGCATGGACTCGAAAAATGCCGATGCTCAAATTAGTAACGGCAACGGAACTGTGGCCCGCCGCGAGCATTGAGGACGGATATCCATTCGCCCGCATCGCGACCCCACAAAATCTGAGGAGACATAGGACGATGGCCGACACCCCGGAAACCCCGCCCGTCAAGCGCGCTAAGAAGGCTACTCCGGCAAAGCCCGCCAAGGGAAAGCCCGTTGCGACCCGCGAAGCGACACCCACCGCGCCCGCTCCCGTCAAGACGGCGGCGACGCGGCCTGCACCGACCACCAAGCCCGGTAACGGCGCTGCTTCGCATGGTTGGGCAGCACAGATCGCACCATTGAAGGCGCAGGCAGAGAAGGCTGCCCGGACGGCAGCTGACAAGTTCAACACCGTTGACTGGAAGACGCATATCGATCCGTTGAAGGATCAAGCAACGAAGACCGCCATGTCCGCAGCGGTCGTCGCTAAAGACAAGACTGGCACCGCGATGCAGAGCCTTGCCAAGCTGATCACGGACACGGCCGGAACTGTCGATGCGAAGCTGGGTCCGCAATATGGCGACTATGCACGGCAGGCAGCCGAAGCCGTGGCGGGAGCTGCCGACACATTGGACAGCAAGGACGTCGATCAACTGATGACCGAAGCGCGCGATTTCGTGCGCAAAAGCCCTGCTGTGGCAATCGGCGCGGCAGCGGTGGTCGGCTTCGTCCTGATGCGGTTGGCCAAGGGTTCAGACGACAAAGCTTGAACCCGACGCACCTTCAATCACGCAAAAGCCCCGAAGCGGGGGCGGAGGGGTTTTTGACTGACGAACCTAGTCTGATAGCAGAGCCCCCCGAAGCCGGGCATGAGCAGGAGGACGGCGTCCGCGCGACGTTCGCCAAGCTGTACACGGATGGTCGAGCCTATGCCGATGCGGAGATAGAGCGGCAGAAGCTGCGCGTCGGCATAGCTGGTGCTGGTGTTCGAGATGCTGCGATTTTCGCAATTGTTGGCGTCATGCTCAGCTTCGCGGGCCTGATCGCATTTCTGGTGGGGCTCGTAATGGCGCTTAGCCCCCATCTGGGAGCAGGCTGGTCGGCGCTGGCGGTGTTCGGCGTGGCGTTGCTCATCGCTGCCATATTGCTGGTACTCGCAAAGGCCAGGATCTCGCGTATGCGGAAGGCCATCAAGGCATGAATGGAACCGAAAAATATCGGCAAGCCGCGATTGATGCGGAGCAGCGGAAGGCGCACTTCCTCTCCAGTCTGTCCGCGGCGAAGGCTCGCATAGCGCCGGGACGGCTGAAGCAGGACCTCAAGGAGAAGGCGGCAAGAGGGATCACCAATGGTCGCACCTATGTATCGACCAAGGTTCAAGAGCAGCCGATTGCCGTTGGAGCGACAGGGGCGGCTTTGCTGATCTATCTTTTCCGCAATCCGATTTCGGCACTTTTCAAACGGACATACGTTCGGATTACTAACCGTAACCCGGAAAGAGCGGAGACTGACCATGGCTGATATTCATGCCCAGATCACTCGCGTGCGCGACGCAGCGAACGACATTGCCGGAACTGCCACAGGCAAATTCCGGGATTCTACAGAGAAGGCTCGGGAAAATGCCGCTGAGCTGATCCAGACCGGCCGCGAACGCGCCGGTGGCGCCTATAGCGATGTGCGCGATCGCACTCAGCGGGTTGCAACTCGAGCCAATGAGATCGTTCAGGAGCATCCTGTTGCCGCCGTCGCTGGCGCAGTGGCTGCTGGAGCCGTCGTGGCCTGGCTGTTCCCCAAGAGCCGCAGGGCGATGAAGGCTCTTCCCGCTATTGCCATGACTGCGGGGAGCCGTGTCGTGGAAGCGGCCATGGCAGCGAGCGCGGCCGCCGCCCAAGGCGCGGAGAATATCAAGGCCGGTGCAACTGACGCCCTCCACAATGCTCAAGATAGCGCCGCCAAGACCGCTGCTTCCGCTCGCGATGCCGCTGCCTCCGCCGATATCGCCGGAACTGCCTCGCGCCTGGCTGATGACCTTGTGTCGCTTGTCACCAGCAAAATTGATGCTGTCAGCGAGGCGCTCAAGGCTCGATTGCCGAAACGCTGACCGCCGGAACGTTCGAAAGCTGTAGCTTTCGTGACGAAGCCTTGGACAGGAGTGGAGCCGTTGCTAAGGTGACCACTCCTTCCAAGGGAGACAGATTACATTATGAGCAAACTCCACCTCGTTATGGGCGGACGCGTCAAGGATCCTCAGACGCTGGAATTTGAAGATTTGAACTCAATTGATGTGGTCGGCGTCTTTCCTGACTATGCATCTGCTGAGAATGCATGGCGAGGTGCGGCACAGCGAACCGTTGATGACGCCGAAATGCGTTATGTGATCGTGCACCTGCATCGCCTGCTGGAACCGGATTTGCCGCCAGCCTGAACCATCACACGATTGGCCGTGGTCCTTTGCGAAATCGCCAGAGCAGCAAGGGACGGGTCAGCACCAAGCCTACAAGGAAGCCTCCGATGTGAGCGGCTATGGCGATTTGACCAAGATCGCCAAAGCCGCCACGCGACGATGCGATGCCGATCATAAGTTGAAGGATGATCCAGCCAGCGGCCAGCCAGATCACGCGCAGAAAGTTGGCGGAAAATGGGCCGATCCGCCGTACCGCACGCTGGCCATAGAGTAGAGCATAGGTCGCGAGAACGGCCGATATGGCGCCGCTCGCGCCAACCATGGGGCTAGGCGAAGCGGGTCCTGCCGCCCATTGCAATAAAGCCGCGCCATAGGCACCGGCGATATAGAGGATCAGGACCGCACGCATTTGCAGCACCTGCTCGACCTGCCGCCCGCAAAAGACCAGCATCAAAAGGTTGAAACCAATGTGCAGCCAACCCGCATGGATCAGCGTGCAACTGAGGGGCGTCAGCCACACAGGTACAGCAACCACGCCTGCAAAAAGCTGAGGATCGTCAATCCTGGCCGGAATAAAGCCGCCGAGGATGGCGGCGGTGTCCACCTGGCCAGTCAGAGACAATATTAGGAAGGCGGCGAAAGTGATCACCGCGATCCCATTTGTCATACGGCCCGATGGCAATTTCACCGGCTTAGATGAATTCGATCTTGTCGATCAGGTAGAATTTGTCGCCTGCCGGAACCGACACCTCAATTTCCTCCCCGACCTGACGGCTGATGAGGGCACGTCCCAGCGGGCTGTTGTAGCTGATCATGCCAAGCTTCGCGTCGGCTTCCGCCTGCCCCACGATCTGGTAGCGAACCGGCTTTTCATCCTCATCCAGCAACGTAACGGTCGCACCGAACACGACCTTGTCACCCGACAGTGATTTGGGATCGATGATCTGGGCGCGCGACAGCTTGTCCTCGAGATCGGCGATGGTGGCTTCAACCTGCCCCTGCCGTTCCTTAGCCGCGTGATATTCCGCATTTTCGGACAAGTCACCGTGGGCACGAGCTTCCTCGATGGCGTCCACGATCAAAGGCCGTTCGGCCTTCAATTCGCGGAGCTGCGTATTGAGCTTGTCATAGCCCATTTGCAGCATCGGCATCTTTTCGACGGTCGCCATTATTGCAAATCCTTCGTCAAAACTTCCCTTTGGCGGCTCCAACTCGGAGCCACCCGCAGCGTGCTTCCTTGTGCAGGGGATCAGGCTTGCGACACGGGATAATAGGACTGGAGCGATCGCACTTCAAGGGCATGGCCTCGAAGAGCCTCGATCGCATCGGCCGCCGCGACTGATGCTGCCGCCGTGGTGAAGCTGGCCACCTTGGCACGCAGCGCGCTGGTGCGGATCGCCTTGCTGTCCTTCAGCGACTGCCAGCCTTCGGTCGTGTTGAATATCAGGTCGATGTCGCCATCGGTGATCTTGTCCACGATGTGCGGACGGCCTTCGGCGACCTTGTTCACCGGCTGGACCGCGATGCCCTGTTCTTCCAGATAGCGCGCAGTTCCGCCAGTGGCGACGATGGTGAAGCCCAGCCCTGCCAGCTTCTGCACCGCAGGCAGGACCACCGGCTTATCGCTGTCCTTGACGGACACGAAGGCCGTGCCGCTTTTTGGCAGAACGGTGCCGGCCCCAAGCTGAGCCTTGGCGAAGGCGGTGGCGAAATTGCTGTCGATGCCCATGACTTCGCCGGTGCTTTTCATTTCGGGCGAGAGGACCGGATCGACGCCGGGGAAACGGGCGAAGGGGAAGACGGCTTCCTTAACTGCAATATGAGTTATAGAATTGCGGTCGATTTTTGGGAGGTCGCGAAGCATCTCTCCGGCCATTACCCGGCTGGCGATTTTGGCGATGGGGGTGCCGATTGCCTTGGCGACGAAGGGGACGGTGCGGCTGGCGCGGGGGTTTACCTCGATTAGGTAAACAATGTTGTCCTTTACCGCGAACTGGATGTTCATGAGGCCGCGAACCGACAAAGCACGCGCGAGAACGTCCGTTTGGCGCTCAATTTCGGCGATTACGTCAGCGGAAAGGCTGTAGGGCGGCAAGGAACAGGCGGAATCGCCGGAGTGGACGCCCGCTTCTTCGATATGCTGGAGCACGCCTGCCACAACGACATCTTCGCCGTCGCAGAGTGCGTCTACGTCCACCTCGGTAGCGTCGCGCAGATATTGGTCGATCAACACCGGGGAGTCGCCGGACACCTGAACGGCGGTGGCGATATATTCCTCAAGCTGCGCTTGGCCGTCCACGATCTCCATGGCGCGGCCGCCAAGGACGTAGGACGGGCGCATGAGGACCGGGTAGCCGATGCGGTTGGCCACGGCGATGGCTTCCTCACGGCTGCGGGCGATGCCGTTGGCGGGCTGCTTAAGCTTCAGCTTGTCGATGAGGGCGGCGAAACGCTCGCGGTCTTCGGCTAGGTCGATCGCGTCGGGCGATGTGCCGAGGATGGGTACGCCCGCATCTTCCAGCGCCTGCGCCAGCTTGAGCGGGGTCTGGCCGCCGAACTGGACGATGACGCCCGCAAGGGTCCCATTCGACATTTCGACGCTCAGGATTTCGAGCACGTCCTCAGCGGTCAGCGGCTCGAAATAGAGGCGGTCGGACGTGTCATAATCGGTCGAAACCGTTTCCGGGTTGCAGTTGATCATGATCGTCTCATAGCCCGCGTCCGACAGCGCGAAGCAGGCGTGGACGCAGCAATAGTCGAACTCAATCCCCTGCCCGATCCGGTTGGGTCCGCCGCCAAGGATGACAACCTTTTTGCGGTCGCTGGGCTGCGCCTCATTCTCCGCCTCCCCGAACAGCGGGGCTTCGTAGGTGGAGTACATGTAGGGCGTCTTGGCCTCGAACTCGGCGGCGCAGGTGTCAATGCGCTTGAAGACCGGACGCACGCCGAGCTTGTGGCGCAGGCTGCGGACTTCGGCTTCGGTGACGCCGCCGGTCATCGCCTTGACCGCTTCGTGGATCAGGCCCGAACCGCGTGCGATGCCGCGTTCCATGCCGCGCAGATTGGCCGACTTGAGCGCCATATGGGCAAGGCGCTGGTCGGAAAAGCCCATGGACTTCAGGCGGCGCATGCCGTCCGCATCCTGCGGCAGGCCGTTCGCCAGCACTTCGGCTTCCGCGTCGATGATTTCCTTGATCCGCTCCAGGAACCAGGGATCGAACTTGGCGATGTTGTGGATTTCGGCGACCGTCAGGCCTTCGCGCAGTGCCTGGGCAGCGACCAGCAGGCGGTCAGGCGTCGGTGAGGCAAGCGCGGCGACGATGTCATCCTTGGGCGCGCCCACCAGATGCGCGACCTCGTCGAAGCCGCAGAGGCCCGTTTCGAGCCCGCGCAGCGCCTTCTGCATCGATTCATGGATATTGCGGCCGATCGCCATCACTTCGCCCACCGACTTCATCGCGGTGCCGAGCAGCGGCTCGCTGCCCTTGAACTTTTCAAAGGCGAAGCGGGGGATCTTGGTCACGACATAGTCGATGGTCGGTTCGAACGAGGCCGGGGTCGCGCCGGTAATGTCATTCTCGATCTCGTCGAGAGTGTAGCCGACGGCGAGCTTCGCCGCGACCTTGGCGATCGGGAAGCCGGTCGCCTTCGAAGCGAGCGCCGAGGAGCGCGACACGCGCGGGTTCATTTCTATGACGATCAGGCGGCCGTCCTTCGGATTGACCGCGAACTGCACGTTGGAACCGCCTGTTTCCACGCCAATTTCACGCAGCACCGCGATACTCGCGTTGCGCATGATCTGATATTCCTTGTCGGTCAGCGTCAGCGCGGGCGCGACGGTGATGGAGTCGCCGGTATGGACGCCCATCGGATCGACATTTTCGATCGAGCAGATAATGATGGCGTTGTCGTTGCGATCCCGCACGACCTCCATCTCATATTCTTTCCAGCCGAGAAGCGATTCCTCGATCAGGACTTCGGTGGTGGGTGACGCATCCAGCCCCCCGCGCACGATGTTCATGAACTCGTCGCGATTATAGGCGATGCCGCCGCCGGTGCCGCCCATGGTGAAGCTGGGGCGGATGATCGCGGGCAGGCCCGTGAACTCCAGCGCCTCCATCGCCTCTTCCATGGTGTGGGCGATGCGCGAGCGGGCGGATTCCAGCCCGATCTTGTCCATGGCGTCGCGAAACTTGATCCGGTCTTCTGCCTTGTCGATAGCTTCTGCGTCGGCACCGATCATCTGGACGCCGTATTTCTCCAGCGTGCCGTCGTTGAATAGGGCGAGCGCCGTGTTGAGCGCGGTCTGGCCGCCCATGGTCGGGAGGACAGCGTCGGGGCGTTCCTTCTCGATGATCTTCGCCACGATTTCTGGCGTGATCGGCTCGACATAGGTCGCGTCGGCAAATTCCGGGTCGGTCATGATGGTGGCCGGGTTGGAATTCACCAGAATGATGCGATAGCCCTCTTCCTTGAGCGCCTTCACCGCCTGCGTGCCCGAATAGTCGAACTCGCAAGCCTGGCCGATAATGATCGGGCCAGCGCCGATGATGAGGATGGAGGAGATGTCGGTGCGTTTGGGCATTGTTATCTCAACTAAATATGAGGGCAGCAACGCCCAGGATAATTGTAGCGAGCAAAGTCCACATGGGCCAATTTGCTCTCGCCAGCTTCTTCTTTAGATCAGGTTTAACTGTCTCTCGACGCAGGCGGGCCGCCTCTAAGAGGCCTTCTCCATGAAGTTCGAACCCCACTTCATCTCCGTCCCAATCGACGTAAGCCCAACGCTTTTGCTCAAGTTCCATGCGCAATGCGTCTATCCAAGACTCGCTTTCTAAAAGACCGAGTTCCCGAGCTAATTGCCGAGCGCCGATGACCTCTCCACCATCATGCGGCATAGCGTCGGCTAACCCGACTATCATGCGCGAACGCCAATCAATGAAGTCAATTTCGCTGACGACCGGGGTCAATGCACGCTCCCCGTCCGGGCCTCGCAACCCCAACCGTCATATTCGACGCCGCAGAGGACTTCGATCTGGAGGCATTTCTTCGTTAGTGCGCGGATCGATTGTTCGTCGACCGGCTGTTCGCATTCGAGGAAGAGGAACAGGTCGCCATCCTCATCCTCTTCGCGGTCCAGTTCGACGAAACCGAACTGGCTGGCGATGGTGAGAACGCGCTCGAAATCCTTTTCGCTGCCCTTGAAGCTGACATCGACCGGGCGCGCCAGACGCGCCACGTCGCCATTGGCGGCGAGATTGGCGAGGACTTGCCTATCCGCCTCCCACTCCTGCGCAAGGCGGGCTTCGTCAACCGGGGGCAGGTTGAGGCTCACTTAAGCCCCTCAACGAAGCGCTGAAACAGGTAGAAGCTGTCCTGCGGGCCGGGCGAGGCTTCGGGGTGGTACTGGACCGAGAAGGCCTTCTTATCGGTCAGTTCGATGCCACAATTGCTGCCGTCGAAGAGCGAGACATGGGTCGGCTTCACATTGGCGGGCAGCGTGGCGCTGTCCACCGCGAAGCCGTGGTTCATCGAGGTGATCTCTACCAGACCGTCAGACAGGCGCTTGACCGGGTGGTTGGCGCCGCGGTGGCCCTGGTGCATCTTGATCGTCTTGGCACCGGCGGCGAGCGCCAGCATCTGATGGCCGAGGCAGATGCCGAAGACGGGCTTGTCGGCTTCCAGAACCTTGCGGATCACGGGGACGGCATATTCGCCGGTCGCGGCCGGATCGCCGGGGCCGTTGGAGAGGAACACGCCGTCGGGCTGCTGCTCCATCACCTGCTCGAAAGTCGCGGTGGCGGGGAGAACGGTGACGCGGGCGCCTGCCTTTACAAGGTTGCGGAAGATGTTGTTCTTTGCGCCATAGTCGATGGCGACGACATGGGGGCGGTCGTCGGCCGCTTCATCCTTGCCGTAGCCGAAGCCGAGCTTCCACACGCCGTCTTTCCAGAGGCGGCTTTCCTTGCCCGTCACTTCGATGGCGAGGTCCATGCCTTCGAGGCCGGGCCAGTTCGCAGCTTTTTCCGCGAGGGCGGCGAGGTCGAAATTGCCTTCCGGATCGTGGGCGATGACGACGTTGGGCGCGCCCTTCAGGCGGATCATGCGGGTGAGCGCGCGGGTATCGACGCCGGAGAGGCCAATGCGGCCATTTTCCTTCATCCACTGGTCGAAGGGTTCGACGTTGCGGAAGTTGCTGGGCTCCGTCACGTCCTGCCGCACGACGCAGCCAAGGGCGAAGGGGTTGTCCGCTTCGACGTCATCCAGGTTCGTGCCGACATTGCCGATGTGGGGGAAGGTGAAGGTGACGATCTGCCCGGCATAGCTGGGGTCGGTCATCACTTCCTGATAGCCGGTCATGGCGGTGTTGAAACAGAGTTCGCCTACCGCTTCACCGACGGCGCCAAAGCCGCGCCCGAAAACCGCGGATCCATCAGCGAAAACCAATACCCCTGTCGCTCCTTTGGGCACGGTGAGGGTCTTGGCATCAGCCATGGTCGTAACGTCCTTCATGCTTTTTGCGGGAACCCGTCTGCAGCGGGTTAAACGGCCGGTCACCTATGCCTGTGAGCCCCCGCGGTCAACCACTGTAAAAAATCTCTTTTGGCGTTATATCTGGTCTTTTCCGTCAGAACAGGATTCGTATCGCCATGATTCGCGAGCAGGTTAAGAGCGCCCAGGTCGAAGCCATGAAGGCGGGGGACAAGGAACGCCTGGCCGCCGTGCGTTTGATCATGGCAAAGCTGAAGGATCGCGATATCGAACTGCGTACGGCTTCGAACGTGCCGGACGACGATACGGTCGTTGTCGAGGTGCTGCAGAAGATGGTGAAGCAGCGGCGCGAATCGATCGAGATGTTTCGCAATGGCGGACGCGATGAACTGGCGGCGAAGGAAGAGGCCGAGCTGCGTGTGATCGAGAGCTTCCTGCCGCAGCAGATGAGCGAGGATGAGACGCGCGCTGCGATCGAGGGGATCAAGGCGGAAGTCGGGGCCGCGAGCGTCAAGGATATGGGCAAGGTCATGGCCGTCCTGAAGGAACGGCATGGGTCGGTGATTGATATGAGCAAGGCCAGTGGGCTGGTGAAGGCGGCGCTTAGCTGACATTTAGGGGCAATGAGCCTCTCGCCCGCCTTTCTTGACGAACTGCGCATGCGGACTTCGCTGTCCACGCTGATCGGGCGGACGGTGAAGGTGCAGAAGGCTGGGCGCGAGTATAAGGCGTGTTGCCCTTTTCATAATGAGAAGACGCCCAGCTTCACCATCAATGACGAAAAGGGCTTCTACCACTGCTTTGGCTGTGGGGCGCATGGGGACGCGATCCGGTGGATGACGGACCAGCGTGGGCTACCCTTCATGGAGGCGGTGAAGGAGTTGGCGGCGACGGCTGGCATGGATGTACCTGCGCCCGATCCACGAGCGGCGAAGCGGGGGGAGCAGGCTAAGGGTCTGCATGACGTCATGGCGGCGGCTCAGGCTTTGTTCGAGGCGCAGCTTGGCGGGATCGAGGGTGCGGAGGCGCGGGATTATCTTGTCCGGCGTGGGATCAGTGAGGCTACGCGGCGGGCTTTTGGTTTTGGCTATTCGGCGGATTCGAAGGGGAAGCTAAAGGGCGCGCTGGCGGAATTTGGCGATCCGATGCTGATCGAGGCGGGGTTGCTGATTGATCCGGACGGCGCCGAGCCGGACGGCGGAAAAAGTAAGAAACGCGAGAGCTATGATCGCTTCCGGGGGCGGCTGATGCTGCCGATCCGGGATATTCGCGGGCGGGTGATCGCTTTTGGCGGGCGGATTCTTGGCACTGGCGAGCCTAAATATCTGAACTCGCCCGACACGCCGCTCTTCGACAAGGGGCGGACGCTTTACAATATCGATCGCGCCTCCCCTGCCAGCCGCCAGAGCGGGCGGGTGATCGTGGTCGAAGGTTATATGGACGTGATCGCGCTGGCGCAGGCGGGCTTTGGCGAGGCGGTGGCGCCGCTGGGTACGGCGCTGACGGAGCATCAGATCGAGCGGCTGTGGAAGATGGTGGATGTGCCGGTGCTGTGCTTCGATGGCGACGCGGCGGGGCAGAAGGCGGCGATACGGGCGGCTGTGCGGGCGCTGCCGCTGCTGCGGCCGGGGATGAGTTTGGCCTTTGCGACGCTGCCTGCGGGGCAGGATCCGGACGATCTGATCCGGGCGGAGGGGCCGGGAGCGATGGAGCGGGTGCTGGATGCAGCCGAACCGCTGGTGGAGCGGTTGTGGGCTTATGAGCAGAAGGCGGCGCCATTGGATACGCCCGAGCAGCGGGCGGCGCTGAAGCAGCGGCTGCGCACGATCACGGACGCGATCGCGCATCCCGATGTGCGGGCGCATTATGTGCAGATTTTCCGTGAGCGTTATGATGCGCTGTTCTTTGCGCGGCAGACGCAGGCGAGCGCACCCCGGCATCAGCGTGGGACGGGCGCCCGGCAAGGGTGGCAGCGCGACCGGCGCGGGAACTGGAAGCCTCCCCTGCCCCCGGTCGGTCACGAGGCGCGGGCGATTGGCGTCAGCGGCATGGAGCAGCGGCTGCTGCGCGCGGTTCTGGCGAGTTTGTTGCGGCATCCCGAGCAGATAATGATGCACCGGGAGATGCTTTCGGCGCTGCATATCGGCGATTCGGCGCTGGCCGAATTGATGCGGGCGATGATTGCCGCATCGTTCCGACAAGAAACAGTTGAAACAGAGGGCCTCCTTACCATATTGGGCCAAGGTGAAGTGTATAATATGGCGAAGGGGATGCTCCGGGCCGACACGTTCACATTCACCCCCAGCAGGATGAAGACCGATCCCGGTCGCGTTCAGCGCGATCTGGAAGAGGCTATCCGGGTGATGGCGCAGGGACCGGAGTTGGAGACGGCGCTGGCGGAGGCGACGAGGCGGGCAAGGGAAGACCTTAACGAGGAAACCTTTGCCGAGCAGCAGCGGATCCAGCGGTTGAAAATGGATCATGACCAGCGCCTGGCGGAACTGGCGCAGTCCGAAGATATTGTTTGATAGATCGTCCCCCGGCGGGATGATGGAGCTAAGGCGAATAAATGGCGAGCAAGGCGACAGGCAAGGGTGCGGGCGAGGATGTTGATAGCGGCGATGCACCGCTGCTCGATCTGAATGAGGCTTCGGTCAAGAAGCTGATCGCGCGCGCCAAGAAGCGCGGCTACATCACCTATGACGAGTTGAACGACGCCCTGCCGCAGGACCAGATGTCCTCCGAGCAGATCGAGGACATCATGGCCGCGCTCAACGAAATGGGCGTGAACATCGTCGAGAATGAAGAAGCCAGCGAGGACGGCGACGAGCAGCGCGAGCGCGAAGATGCCGAAGACGCCGAAGATGATTCGGGCGATGAAGAAGGCGCGCCCAAGCTCGTCACCGAGAAGAAGAAGGAAACGGTCGACCGCACCGACGACCCGGTGCGCATGTATCTGCGCGAAATGGGCGCGGTGGAACTGCTCAGCCGCGAGGGCGAAATCGCCATCGCCAAGCGCATTGAGGCTGGCCGCGACACGATGATCCTGGGGCTGTGCGAAAGCCCGACGACCTTCAACGCGATCATCGAATGGTCGACCGCCCTCAACAATGGCGAGATGCAGCTGCGCGAGATCCTGGACCTCGACGCGATGCTTTCCAAGGACCCGGCGCCCGAGAATCTGGAGGAAGGCGCCGAGGACGATGACGGCGAGATCAGCGAGAAAACCGCTGGCCCCAGCTTCAAGGAAGAGGAGGAGCCCGAGGAAGAGGCAGCCGATTCCGACGAGGATGAGGACGGCCTGACCGAACGCCGTGCCCGGCGCGTGGAAGAGGAAGAAGAGGAAGACAACACCCTTTCCCTCGCCCAGATGGAAGAAACGCTCAAGCCGATGGCGCTTGAGAAATTCGCGACCATTACGGAGATTTTCCGCGCCTTCTCGCGTGCGCAGGAATCGCGCATGGCCGCGATGGCCAATGGCGAAACGCTAAGCCAGAAGGCCGAGGACGATTATCAGGAGCTGCGCGAGCGGCTGACTGCCGAGGTCGAGAGCGTCCAGTTCCACCAGCAGAAGATCGAATATCTGGTCGATCAGCTCTATGCCTATAACCGTCGCCTGACCGCGCTGGGCGGGCAGATGCTGCGTTTGGCGGAACGGCACAAGGTCAGCCGCAAGGACTTCCTCGACCGCTATGTGAACCATGAACTGGACGACGCCTGGCTGGACAAGGTTCAGGGCCTCGACAAGAAATGGGCCGCTTTTGCGGCAGCCGAAGCACGCGCCGTCGAGCGTATCCGTACCGAGGTGAGCGAAATCGCGCAGGCGACCGGCATGTCGCTGGGCGAGTTCCGCCGGATCGTCAACATGGTGCAGAAGGGCGAACGCGAAGCGCGTATCGCGAAGAAGGAAATGGTCGAGGCGAACCTGCGGCTCGTCATCTCCATTGCTAAAAAATATACGAACCGTGGCCTGCAATTCCTTGATCTTATTCAGGAAGGCAATATCGGCCTGATGAAGGCGGTGGATAAGTTCGAATATCGCCGCGGCTACAAGTTCAGCACCTATGCAACTTGGTGGATCAGGCAGGCGATCACCCGGTCGATCGCGGATCAGGCGCGGACCATCCGTATTCCGGTCCACATGATCGAGACGATCAACAAGCTGGTGCGCACGTCCCGCCAATTCCTGCATGAGCAGGGCCGCGAACCGACTCCGGAGGAAATGGCCGAGCGCCTTTCCATGCCGCTGGAGAAGGTGCGCAAGGTGATGAAGATCGCCAAGGAGCCGATCAGCCTCGAAACGCCGATCGGCGACGAGGAGGATTCGCACCTGGGCGATTTCATCGAGGACAAGAATGCGGTTATTCCGGTGGACGCGGCAATTCAGGCAAACCTGAAAGAAACGGTCACCCGCGTTCTGGCTTCGCTGACGCCGCGTGAGGAACGCGTGCTGCGCATGCGTTTCGGTATCGGCATGAACACCGATCACACGCTGGAGGAAGTAGGCCAGCAGTTCAGCGTGACCCGCGAACGTATCCGCCAGATCGAGGCGAAGGCGCTCCGCAAGTTGAAGCACCCGAGCCGCAGCCGGAAAATGCGGAGCTTCCTCGACCAATAGGGTCCTGGATACGGTGAATTGATCAGGAAGGGCGGCTTTAGGGCCGCCCTTTTTTTCGTCTCATAAACCGCTCTTTTACCTCAACTTCCTATGGTCGTGGCAACAGACACACTGGCGCGGCGGCCGCAGGGGTTATCATGAACGAAGCAGCTACACGCTTGGCGACAGGCGACATATCTCAGGTGATCGAGGCGCTGGTGGCGGCTGATGGAACGGCCGCTCATGCTCATGCGAGCAGCGCAAGGACCATCATGAGCCGTGATGCTGTCCTGACATTGCCGGACCTCGCCGATGCCGCGCATTATCTTTGCCTGCTGCACGGACGTCATCCCGGCGTCATCGATCACGCGGCGAACCGATCGGCAGACAGCGCGGCTCGGAGCTGGCTAGTCCAGGCGGGGCAGGCGTTTGCGCGTGAGCGGGCCTATCTGACTCAAGTTGCGGTGGCGCTGGGCCCGATACCCAGCACGGCGGGGCAGAGCGATTGTGAGACGATCGTCAGCCAGCAACGTCATGCGCTGGATATGCTGGCTCAATCGGACAGGCGCGGATGTGCCATGGGGGCAGCCATGGCGCTGGTGCTGGACTGGCAGGCGGTACGCGACGTGCTCGACATGGCGGCGATTCGCGTGGGCCTTGAACCCACTCCATCCGATCTCCCCGACCGGGCGCAGACCTTTGCTGTAGCGCGAGCGATCGGCAGCGACGGAGCGGCCGATCGGGCCATACAATTTGGCGCGCGGCAGTTGCTCAGCCAGCAGCGTGGCCTTTGGGACCTGCTGAAGGCGCGTGCCGAGGTTCGGCGGCAGAAACCGTAGGAATAACCGATTGCGGCGCTGGATCGCTTTCCCTACTCGGGTGGCAGTAGAGGAAAGCGAAGATTCATGCGGTTTGAAGGTACGGAAGATTATGTCGCCACCGACGACCTGAAGGTCGCGGTGAACGCTGCGGTGCTGCTGCGCCGCCCGCTGCTAGTGAAGGGTGAGCCGGGGACCGGTAAGACCGTGCTGGCGCAAGAAATCGCCAAGGCACTCGACGCGCCGCTGATCGAATGGAACGTCAAATCGACGACCAAGGCGCATCAAGGCCTGTATGAATATGATGCCGTGGCGCGGCTCCGCGATGGCCAGCTTGGCGACCCGCGCGTGCACGACATCGGCAACTATATCCGCAAGGGCAAGCTGTGGGAGGCGTTCACCTCCCCCACCCTGCCCGTGCTGCTGATCGACGAAATTGACAAGGCCGACATCGAATTTCCCAACGACTTGTTGCAGGAACTCGATCGCATGGCTTTCCACGTTTACGAAACGGGCGAGACGGTCGCGGCGCAGGAACGGCCGGTGGTGGTCATCACGTCCAACAATGAAAAGGAGCTGCCCGACGCTTTCCTGCGGCGCTGCTTCTTCCACTATATCAAGTTCCCCGACCGGGAGACGATGCAGGCCATTGTCGATGTCCATTTCCCGGGCATCCAGAAGATTTTGGTCAGCCGCGCGCTCGACCTCTTCTACGAGATACGCGATGTGCCGGGCCTGAAGAAGAAGCCGTCCACCAGCGAGTTGCTCGATTGGCTGAAGCTGCTACTCAATGAAGACATGCCGCTGGAGGTGTTGCAGGATCGCGATCCGACCAAGGCCATTCCGCCGCTTCATGGCGCCCTGCTTAAGAATGAGCAGGATATCATGATGTTCGAACGTCTGGCATTCATGGCGCGACGGCAGGGGCGCTAAAGGCTGGGATTGCCCTGCCCGGCGCAATGACGGAGGCGCGCATGACGCATGAAGCGGGATGTCTGTGCGGAGCGGTGCGCATCAAGATCGATGCGGAACCTATGGCGGCGCGCATGTGCTGGTGCAGGCTGTGCCAATATCTCGGCGGGGGATCAGGCACGGTCAATGTCTGCTTTTCGACGGAGAAGGTGCAAAGCGAGGGCGAGGTTCGTTGGCATGAGAGCATTGCCGACAGCGGCAACAGGATGCGCCGTGGCTTTTGCCCCCAATGCGGAACACCCCTGTTCAGCATTGCCGAGTCGCGGCCGCACCTGACCTTCATCAGGGCTGGCGCGCTGGATGATCCGGACCTGCTGGGGCCGCAGGCGGTGATCTGGACGGATGCTGCCCCGCACTGGGCGCATCTGGACCCGGAACTGCCGCATTATCCGGCGCAGATTCCGCCGGTCGCATAAAAGGCCGCTTGCCTTAGCCTTGCGGTTTCGCTCAACCTTCCCCCATAAATTTCAGAGCCGCGACAAGACGGCGTGAAATGGGAAGGATGCCTATGCCGAAATTCTCCTTGTCGCTGTTGCCGATCCTCTTGGCTTTGCCGGTGCCCGCACTGGCGCAGGGTGCCGATGTGCAGGAAGCGTGGGTAGCGAGCGATGGGAGCCTTCGCGCCCGCGCCTCGGGGATCAGCCTGCCGCAGACCATCGCGGGGCTTTCCCTGTCCAAAAGTGGAGAGGTTACGAACGGCGGCAAGGGCATCGACAATTATGCCCAATATCTGTCGGAGGATGGGGCGGTGCAGGCGACTTTGTACGTCTATCTGCCCAGCTATGCCGACGCGTCGATCGCCGCTTACATGACCGACCGCGCGGTGACGGATCGTTTTGGACCGAAGACACGCCGCACTGCTTATGAAGGCGTTCCGTTGCAGGGCAAAGATGGCCGCGCGATCCGTGCTGTTTATGATGATGCGGCCGACGGGGCGCTGACCACGGCAGCAGCTTTTGCGCAGGCCGGACGCTGGCTCGTGAAGCTGCGCGTCACAGGTCCGAGTGAACGGCGCAAGGAGGTATTGGCAGGGCTGGACGGGTTGCTCGGCGGCTTGCATTTCGATGATGCGGCTGCGGTACGGCCAGTCTCTCCGGTGCGGTTCGCCGACTGCCCGGCGGGTGATGACCGGGATGCGCAACTTACCGCTTCCCTTCCTGTCGCAGCGGCTGATGTCCGCGCCGTTCGGGAGGTGGCCGGGTCCTTCTGCGTCCGGGGACAGGTGCAGACTAGCGAAGGCAGCTATGATGTTCTGGCGCAGCAGGGTGCGTCTGGCGGATCGGTCATCGTGCCGATCGACGATGCGGGCACGGTGCTTGCCTTCGATCCAGCAGTTGACGGCAAGGGCTATCAGCTATCGATACATTCGGTCGGCGAGACGAAGCTTTACGGCGTTTATGACCGCGTACCGAGTTCTCGGCAGATCGCAAAGATTCTCGATGGCAAGGACCCTCAGACGGCGCAGGCGCGGACGACTGCTGCCTACGCCGCCAATGGGGAGGTCATAGTGCGCCAGGGCGCGGCGAACTGACGGGATCAGATGAGGTAGCCGACCTCATACAGGCCCCAGCGGCGGCCTTCGAAGATTAGCGGAACGAACACGCTGCGAAGCGCGCGATAGCGGCCTTCGCCAAGGTCCTGACGATAGGTGAAAAGGAAAAAGTCTCCCTCACCATCGAGCGCGCGGCGGGTCTGGCTGTCCATGAAAATCTGCCGGTTACGGGCATATTCCATGTTCCATTCCGGCATGCCCGGCCGCTGAGGCTGGCTTCGCGACGTGATGTGCGTGGGCAGATAGCCGTTCATATCGATCAGGCAGCAACCGACGATGGCATTATCCTGCCCGGTCTGGCGATCCAGAATTGGGCGGAGGACGCGGTCGGCAAAGACCATGAAGCCATTTTCATATTGCGGCGGGTGGGAGCCTTGGATCGGGCGGTAATTGCTGTCGAATAGCGCCGATGGCGTCAGTTCACCCGCTGCCAGGGCGTCATTGATCAGGCGCGACACTTCTGCCGCGCCATCTTCGGCATAGGCAATGTAGCGACTGTTGCGCGTCTGATGCCCGCCATGAGCGGCGGTGTTGAGCATGTCGTTTGCCATGCCCTCAAGCTGCTCAAGCTGGGCCTTGGCCATTTCGACGCGCTGGGTGCTTTCGGCAGCGGAGTCGCTGAAGTTGGTAAGGCCCGCACGTAGCGCACCTACGTCGGCGTCGGCTTCATCGGTGCAGGTGACGATGGCGTGGGAACGCTCGCCAAATTGCGTCACGAGCGAGGCGATTTCCGCCATGGTGACGCTCAATGTGTCGATATGGGCGCTGACGTCCCGGCCACGTCCGATATTGGCTTCGACGCCGCTGATCAGATGGCGCGCGTCGCGGTCGAGCTGGCCGAGCTTGTCACCGACCGATGCCGCGGACTCGCCCGCTTGCCCGGCGAGGCGGCGGATTTCGTCGGCCACGACAGCAAAGCCCTGCGTCGCCTCCCCACCGCGCGCCGCTTCGATCGCGGCGTTGACGCCCAGCAGCCGCGTTTGGCGTGCGATCGCGCCGAGTTGATCGGATATGCCGCCGACGGCTTCGATGACCCCGAGAAACTGACGAAGCCTTCCCTCCAGCCCCGTGACATGGTCGACCAGCCCTGCAACCTGGGCGAGAGACTGGGTGATCGCTTCATGCCCTTCGGCAATGATGCGGGCAGCACGCCGGGACGTGAGGCTGAGTTCCTGAGCCGCCACCACGCTTTCATTCTGGCTGACCGCCAGAGCCTCCATATTGGTTTGCAACTGTGAGAGGCGGAGCGAGTCGGATTGAATGCGCCGAGTAAGTTCCCCGAGGAAGCCCGCCGTCTCGCTGCATTGCAGCGCAACGTCGCCGGAACGCTCACCCAGATCGGTCAATAAATGCTCATTTTTCAAGGAGTGCCACCCCAAACCGCCCGCCTGTGAATAGTGCCTTATTAACGATGCGATGCAACACTTAACATTTGATCAACCATGCGCAGCCCCTTGCATCCATGGCAGGGCTGTCAGACAAGGCGGTCATCATGATGCTGAACTTTCTCGACGCGCTCAGGGCTGCGGGCATTCCCGCTGGCATCAAGGAGCATCTGCTTTTGCTGGAGGCGCTGGACCGTGACGTGATCGGTCAACGGCCTGAAGAATTCTATTATCTCGCGCGGGCGACCTATGTGAAGGATGAAGGGCTGATCGACCGGTTCGATCAGGTCTTCGCCAAGGTCTTCAAGGGCGTGCTGGTTGCGAGCGGCGTCGAGGCCGAAATTCCCGAGGAGTGGCTGCGCCTCGTCGCGGAGAAATATCTGAGCGCTGAGGAGATGGAGAAGATCAAGTCTCTCGGCAGCTGGGACGAGATCATGGAGACGCTGAAGAAGCGTCTGGAGGAGCAGAAGGGACGCCATCAAGGCGGAAACAAGTGGATCGGCACAGGCGGGACTTCGCCCTTTGGCAATGGCGGTTATAATCCCGAAGGCGTGCGGATCGGCGGCGAGAGCAGGCACAAGCGCGCGATCAAGGTCTGGGAAAAGCGTGAGTTCCAGAACCTCGACAGCAGCAAGGAACTGGGCACGCGCAACATCAAGGTGGCGTTGCGGCGGCTGCGACGCTTTGCGCGCGAGGGGGCAGCGGATGAGCTGGACCTGGAAGGGACTATCCGGGGCACAGCTCGGCAAGGTTGGCTCGACATACGGATGCGGCCCGAGCGGCACAATGCGGTCAAGCTGCTGCTATTCCTGGACGTTGGCGGATCAATGGACCCGTTCATCCGGCTTTGCGAGGAACTGTTTTCCGCCGCGACGACCGAGTTCAAGAACATGGAGTTCTTCTATTTCCACAACTGCCTCTATGAAGGCGTGTGGAAGGACAATCGGCGCCGCTTTTCAGAGCGTATTCCAACATGGGATATCCTGCATAAATATGGGCATGACTATAAGGTCATCTTCGTTGGCGATGCGGCGATGAGCCCTTATGAGATCAGCTATCCCGGCGGTTCCGTCGAACATATGAACGAGGAACCCGGCGCGGTGTGGATGAGCCGGTTGCTGCATACCTATCCGGCTGCCGTGTGGCTGAACCCGACCCCGCGCGACCATTGGGACTATAGCCAATCGACGCGAATGATCCGGGAGATCATGAGCCAGCGCATGTATCCGCTGACCCTTGAGGGCATCGATGACGGGATGCGGGAACTGACGCGAAAGCGGTAAGCTGCGTCAGGCAGGATCGAAGAGGACGCCGCCCGTCATTGGGACGGGAACGCCGGTGGTGCCGGGAAAGCTGATCGGCAAGGATTTGAGATGGCGCACCGCCATATAGGCGAAGCCCTGCGCCTCAAGGGCGTCGCCATCCCAGCCGAGATCATCGACCGGGCGTACCTCTGCGCTGGTGAAAGCGGCCAGCATCCCCATCAGGGTCGCGTTGTGGCGGCCACCTCCGCCGACATAGATGGAGGACGGCCGGGACGGGAGATGGTCAAGCGCGCGGGCAACCGCCCTGGCGGTGAACGCGGTCAACGTCGCTGCACCATCCTCAAGCGACAAGCCATGCATCGCATCGAGGGTGAAGGCTTCACGGTCGATGCTCTTGGGAGGCAGCGTGTCGAACCAGGGGTCTGCCATCAAACTGTCGAGCCGCGCTTCATCGATTTGGCCGCGAGCAGCAGTGGCGCCATTTTCGTCGAAGGGCCGATCGCTATGCGTCTGCATCCAATTGTCGATCAGACCGCTCGCCATGCCGGTGTCGAAGGCGAGGAGTTCGCCATCATTTCCGATGGCGGTGATGTTGGCCACGCCGCCCAGGTTCAAGATAGCCGTCGGTTTGCGCAAATCGTTCGCCAAGGCCCGGTGATAGATAGGCATTAGCGGCGCGCCCTGCCCCCCTGCAGCAACATCGGCGCTGCGCAGGTCACCTACCACGGGAATTCCGAACGCTCCCGCCAACGCGGGGCCATCGCCGATCTGCCATGTCCAGCGCCATTCCGGCCGATGCGCAACCGTGTGACCGTGGAAACCGATAACGGCGATATCCTGCGCTATATGCCCGCTGCGCGCGAGGAGATCGGTGACGGCCTCGACATGAAGCTCGGTGAGTTCGGCTTCCACGGACTGAATGAGAGGCTCAAAGTCCGGCTTGTCCATCGCCATGGCGCGCTGGCACGCTTCGGCCAGGCGAATGCGAAAGCCCTCCCGATAGGGCATGGCATGGAAGGTGACGGGATTGCTGAAGCCCTCTCCGTCGGTTTCGATGAGCGCGGCGTCGATGCCGTCGCGCGAAGTGCCCGACATGAGGCCGATCGCCAGCATGGGTTGGCTGTGTGTCACCGCTTCGATCCTTTTGCTCTCCTCTATTCTGTGTAGCGGAATGGATCGAGACACAAGTTCAGGATGACGGGGAGTGACGTTGTTGTGTCGTGATGCTAGAGGGCGCCGCATTATGACCAGCTACTCGTCCGATCTGCTCCGCCTCCTGGAGGCACGTGGCTACATCCATCAACTGACCGATGCGGAGGGGCTCGACGGCCTTGCCGCCAAGCAGATCGTGCCGGGCTATATCGGCTTTGATCCGACGGCCCCGTCCCTGCATGTCGGGCACCTCGTTTCGATCATGATGCTGCGGCAGTTGCAGAAGGCGGGGCATAAGCCGATCGTCCTGATGGGCGGCGGCACGGGGAAGATCGGCGATCCGAGCTTCAAGGACGAGGCGCGCAAGCTGCTCACCACCGAGACGATCGCGGAGAATGTCGCGAGCATCAAGCGCGTGTTCGAACGGTTCCTGACCTTCGGCGACGGGCCGACCGACGCGATCATGCTCGACAATGCCGAATGGCTCGACCGGCTGGAATATATCCCGTTCCTGCGGGAAATCGGTCAACATTTCTCGATCAATCGCATGTTGAGCTTCGATTCGGTGAAGCTGCGACTGGATCGTGAGCAGTCGCTGTCCTTCCTTGAATTCAACTATATGATCCTTCAGGCCTATGACTTTCTGGAGCTGTCGCGGCGGTCGAGCTGCCGGTTGCAGATGGGCGGATCAGACCAGTGGGGGAATATCGTCAACGGCGTCGAACTGGCGCGCCGGGTGGATGGGACGCAGGTGTTCGGGCTGACCACGCCGCTGCTCACCAATGCCGATGGCACGAAGATGGGCAAGACGGTGGGTGGTGCGGTCTGGCTGAACGAAGATCAGCTTTCCACCTATGATTATTGGCAGTTCTGGCGGAACACGGCAGACGCGGACGTCGCCAACCGGCTGCGGCTGTTCACCGACCTGCCGATGGACGAGGTCGCACGGTTGGCCGCGCTTCAGGGCGCGGAGATCAATGAGGCGAAGAAGGTTCTGGCCAATGAGGCGACGGCGCTGTGCCGGGGCACTGATGCTGCGCTTGCTGCCGCAGAAACGTCGCGCAAGACCTTTGAAGAGGGCGCTTCGGACGCCAATCTGCCGACGATCAGTGTGGGGGCCGACGGGCTAACCATTGTTCAGGGCACCTCAGCACTAGGCTTTGCCGCTTCCAACAAAGAGGTCCGGCGCAAGCTGGCCGAAGGCGCCATTCGCGTCAATGGCGAGGTCGTGAGCGACCCCATGCTGGCGCTGAAACCCGGAGACAAGGTGAGCTTCGGCGCTAAGAAACATGGGCTGGTAACTGCTTGAAACTTTAGAGAGTTAAAGGCGGATTAAGTAAAGCTGGTAAGGAAGGCGCCACCTTCCTCACCTTAAGCTCCGGTCATGTCTTCGGTGCTCGCCAGCCTCGCCCAGGTCGCCCGTTCACGGGACCCTTCCATCAATCAGCGCCGCACGCCCCGCGTGCTGGTGGATATGGTCAGCCATATCTCTGCCCGAGGCCGAACCCATGGCGTCCGGGTCATCAACATCTCTGAACTCGGCTTGATGTGCCGAACCGATGCAGAGATCACGATTGGCGAACGGGTCGCCATCTGGCTGCCCGTCGTCAAGGACGTTCAGGCCGATGTTCGATGGTCAGAGGATGGCCGGGTCGGGGTGGAGTTTTGCCAACCCATTGATCCGCAAGTCTATGAGGCCATGCTGTCGCTCATCCCGCCACGGCAGACCGCCTGGTAAGGAGCTGCTCAAAGCCCTGATCCGCTTCGATCCGTTGACGTGACCGGACTAGCGCCTCCGGCATTTCGGTGCGCAGGAAGTACATCATTGCCTCGCGCAGGTCGAAGGCGATCCCCGCATTGCGCGCGCTGAGCAGGCCGCGCGAATTAGCCGCTTCGGAGCAATCCCACCGCAGCATCTCGTTCGAACAGGTAAAGGCAGGTTCTGGCCGCTTGACCGCGCGCTTCGTTCAGTCCGCCGTCCCGGTCAATCAAGAGGTGTGCGTCATCGCGTGCGCTGTCGAGCAGGGCGGACAGATGTTCCGGCGTCGCGATCTTCAGCTGCGCTTCGCCTGATTGCCGCGTACCGAGGATTTCGCCTGCGCCACGGAGGCGGAGGTCCTCTTCGGCGATGCGAAAGCCGTCATTGGTTTCGCGCATGAGCGCTAGCCGAGCACGGCTGGTTTCGCTCAAGGCTCCGCCTCGCAGCAGGATGCAGACGCTGTGGTTCTGGCCGCGCCCTACCCGGCCGCGCAGCTGGTGGAGCTGCGCGAGGCCGAAGCGGTCGGCGCCTTCGATGATGATGAGATTGGAATTGGGGACATCGACGCCGACTTCGATGACGGTGGTGGCGACGAGGATTTTTGTGCAGGCGGTGGAAAAAGCCTCCATCGCGGCGTCCTTTTCCGGGCCTTTCATGCGGCCGTGGACAAGGCCGACGAGATCGCCAAAGCGCATTTTCAGCATTTCGGCGCGGGCTTCGGCGGCGGCCTGATCGCTGGTTTCGCTTTCCTCGACCAAGGGGCAGACCCAATAGGCTTGGCCGCCGGTTTCGATGTGGCGGGCGAGTGCTTCGACCACTTCATCGAGACGGTTCGCGGACATGACGACGGTCTGGATCGGCTGGCGGCCGGGAGGCATTTCGTCCAGGCGGGAGACGTCCATTTCGCCATAATAGGTGAGCGTCAGCGTGCGGGGGATCGGGGTGGCGGTCATCACCAGCAGGTGCGGCGTGCGCTCGGCCTTGGCGGCCAGCATCATGCGCTGGGCGACGCCGAAGCGGTGCTGTTCGTCGATCACCGCGAGGGCGAGATTTTTGTAGCGGACGGCGTCCTGGAAGATGGCGTGGGTGCCGACGAGGATGTCTATGCTGCCATCGGCGAGACCCATCAGGGTGGATTCGCGCACCCTGCCCTTTTCGCGGCCGGTGAGAATGGCGATGCTGACCGGGAGGCCGGACGCCATCTTGCGCAGCGTTTCATAATGTTGGCGCGCGAGGATTTCTGTCGGAGCGAGGAGTGCGCCTTGAGCGCCTGCCTCAACCGTGTTGAGGAGGGCCATGAGGGCGACAAGGGTTTTGCCCGAACCGACGTCGCCTTGCAGGAGGCGGAGCATGGGGACGGGCTGCGCCATGTCGCCTTCAATCTCTCCGAAGGCGCGGCGTTGCGCGCCGGTCGGGGCGAAGGGGAGTTCGAGCATGGCGCGAAGACGGCCGTCCCCCTCGATGGGGATGCCCCGGCGCTTGCGGGAGGATTGGCGGACCAGCATGAGCGCGAGTTGGCCTGCGAAAATTTCATCATAGGCGAGGCGCTCGCGGGCCTTGGCATCGCTGGGGTCGGCGTGGATGCGGGTGAGCGCCTCGTGCCATGTCGGCCAGCCCTTTTGGGCGAGCAGGCTGGGTTCGATCCATTCGGGGAGATCTGGGGCGCGGCTCAGTGATTGCCCTACGAGGTCGCGCAGGCGGTTATTGGTGAGCCCTTCGGAAAGGCCATAGACTGGCTCTCGCGCCGGGATGGTGGAGGCTTCCTCAGGCGGAAGGACATAGTCGGGGTGGACGATCTGGAGATTTTCGCCATAGGCCTCCAGCTTGCCGGAGATGAATTTGGGTTCGTTCAAGGGCAGCAGCTTGCGGGGCCAGGCGCTGTTGCGGCCGAAATAGACCAGCGCGACCGTATTGCCGTCCCTGTCCTGCGCGATGACGCGGAAAGGCGCGCGGGCGCTGCCGGAGGCGCGGTAGTCGGTAGGCGTGAGTTCTATGCCGATGACCCGGCCTGAGTCGGACAGGATCAACTCGTCCACCATGCGGCGATCGACAAAGCTGACCGGCAGGTGGAATAGGACATCGACGGCGCGGGCCAGCCCCAAGCGCTCCAGCGGCTTGGCAAGCGCGGGGCCGACGCCCTTCAGGGCTTCGATTTCGGTGAAGAGTGGGTTGAGGATATCGGGTCGCATGGCTATCTGACGCCATCTAGCCCAGCCGGGACGATGCGCAAACATCTGATCGGTGTATTCGGCATGTCCGCGCAAGGAACAAATTGTGAACGAAGATCCCCGCATCCGCCGCCTGCAATTCCGTGCCTGGCATCGCGGCATCAAGGAAGCGGACTTGGCGGTGGGTGGATTTTTCGATCGCTACCATGCCGAGTGGGGCGCGGAGGAGATCGACTGGTTCGAGCGGTTTATCGAGGAACAGGATGCCGACATCATGGCTTGGGCCTTGGGGACGTTGCCGTTGCCCGAGCAATGGCGCGGACCAATGTGGGACAAGTTTGTGAAGATGGATTTTGTGGAGATTGGGAGGAAGTGACTTCTTCTCCCCTCCCGCAAGCGGGAGGGGCAGTGAGACTTGCCGGGCCACAGGTTCGGCTAGTCGCAGCGGGGTGGGCCTGCGCCGCCTCTGCTGGATTGCCCACCCCTAGCCCCTCCCGCTTGCGGGAGGGGGACTGAGATGTAGATGACCGACCTTCTGAAAATCCTCAAAGCCTCCTCCCCCATCACCCTTTCCGGGGTTCCGGCGGGATTCCAGCCATGGTTGCTCGCGGACATCGCTCGGGCAGCGCCTTCGCGCGCCTTGTTCGTCGCGCCGGATGAGCAACTCATGCGAGCGGTGGCAGATACGGCGCATTATTTTGCGCCGGAGATCGAGATTGTCGAAATCCCGGCTTGGGACTGCCTTCCCTATGACCGGGCCAGTCCTTCGCTGCGGACGGCTTCGGCGCGTCTGGCGGGGCTTTATGCGTTGCAGGGGAAGCCCAAGGGGCCGCAGCTTGTCCTGACAACGCTCAATGCGTTGACGCAGCGGACGCTGACGCCTTTCCGCGTGCGGCAGTTGGTGGCGAAGCTCGCGCCCAAGGAGCGGATAGCGATTTCGCGGCTCGCAGAGATGTTGCAGGCCAATGGCTACGTCCGCACCGATACTGTGCATGACCGGGGCGAGTTCGCCATTCGCGGGGGCATAGTCGATCTGTTTCCCGGTGGTGAGGAACAGCCCCTGCGGCTCGATTTCTTTGGCGACGAGATCGAGACTGTGCGGCGCTTCGACCCGGCGGACCAGCGGACCAGCGGGAGTGTGGAGGGCTTCACCCTTCTTCCCGCTTCCGAAGCTTTGCTGGATGAAGAGACGATCAAGCGGTTTCGCGGGCGCTATCGCGAGACGTTCGGGGCCACGGCGACCGGCGATCCGCTCTATCAGGCGGTGAGCGACGGGCGGCGCTTGGCAGGGATGGAGCATTGGCTGCCGCTGTTCGAGGAACGGCTGGTGCCGATGACCGAGCATCTGGGCGACGATACCGTGGTCGTGCTGGATCATGGCGTGGCGGGCGCGGCGGAGGCTCGGTTCGAGGCGATCCGGGACTATCACGCCAATCGGGTGCAGGCGAAGTCGTCCGATCCGGGGGCTTATCGGCCGCTGGAGCCGAAGGCGCTGTATCTGGAGCAGCAAGAATGGGACGGCATCGTGCGCGAATGGCCGATGCATGCGACCACGCCGTTTCATGAACCGGAAAGCGCCTCCGTCATCGATTTCGCCGTCGATGGGCCTCGCGATTTCGCGCCGGAGCGGGCGCAGAACGCCAATGTCTATGAGGCGGTGGGGAAGCATATCGCTTCCCTCCAGCGGGCGAAGAAGAAAGTCGTCATCGCCAGCTACTCCGGGGGCGCGCGGGAGCGGCTTTCGGGGCTGCTGGTCGATCATGGGCTGAAACGGGTCGCGGCGGCGGATAGCTGGCAAGAGGCGCTGGGGATCGCTGCGGGGGGCAGCACGGTGCTGACCGTCCTGCCGCTGGACCATGGCTTTACCGCGCCCGATGTGGCGGTGCTGACCGAGCAGGACATGCTGGGCGACCGGCTGGTGCGGCGGGCCAAGCGGAAGAAGAATGCCGACGCCTTTTTGCAGGAACTGGCGACGCTCTCGCCGGGCGATCTGGTGGTGCATATGGACCATGGGATCGGGCGCTATGAGGGGCTGACGCAGATACCGGTGGCCAAGGCCGCGCATGACTGCGTGGCGCTGGAATATGCGGGCGGGGACAAACTGTATGTGCCGGTGGAGAATCTGGAGGTTCTCTCCCGCTATGGCTCCGACAGCGAGGGGGTGAGCCTCGACAGGCTGGGCGGCGAGGCGTGGCAGCGACGCAAGGCCAAGATGAAGGAGCGCATCCGCGAGATTGCGGGTGAGTTACTCAAGACGGCGGCCGAGCGCGCGCTCCGGGCGGCGACGGTGGCGGAGCCGGATAGCGCGGGCTATCCGGCCTTTGTCGATCGCTTCCCCTATCAGGAGACCGAAGATCAGGACCGCGCGATCATGGACGTGGTCGAGGATTTGGGCGCCGGGCGGCCGATGGACCGGCTGGTGTGCGGCGATGTGGGCTTCGGCAAGACCGAGGTGGCTTTGCGGGCCGCTTTCGTGGCGGCGATGGCGGGGATGCAGGTGGTGGTGATCTGCCCGACCACCCTGCTCGCCCGGCAGCATCATATGAATTTCGAGGAGCGGTTCAGAGGCTTTCCGGTGAATATCGGACGGCTGTCGCGGCTGGTGCCGGACAAGGAAGCGAAGGCGGTGAAGGCCGGGCTGGCCGATGGGACGATCGATATTGTCGTAGGCACCCATGCGCTGTTGGCGAAGGGGCTAGAGTTCAAACGGCTGGGCCTCGTCATCGTGGACGAGGAACAGCGGTTTGGCGTCACGCACAAGGAGCGGTTGAAGAGCCTGAAGACCGATGTTCATGTGCTCACGCTGACGGCAACGCCGATCCCCCGGACATTGCAAATGGCGATGTCGGGCTTGCGGGAACTGTCCGTGATCCAGACACCGCCGGTCGATCGTCTGGCGGTGCGGACGTACATCATGCCCTGGGACGGGGTTGTCATCCGCGAGGCCTTGCTGCGCGAACATTATCGCGGGGGGCAGAGCTTCTTCGTCGTGCCGCGCATTGCCGACCTGACCGAGGTGGAGGAGTTCCTGCGAACAGAAGTGCCGGAGGTGAAGCCGATCGTCGCCCATGGCCAAATGAGCGCTACTGAGGTTGAGGAGCGCATGTCGGCCTTCTACGACAAGCGTTATGATGTGCTGCTGTCGACGACGATCGTTGAGAGCGGCCTTGATATTCCCTCGGCCAATACGTTGATCATTCACCGCGCGGATCGGTTTGGGCTGGCGCAGCTTTACCAGCTTCGCGGGCGCGTGGGGCGGTCGAAGGCGCGGGCCTATGCCTATTTCACGACGCCCGCGAACAAGGTGATTACCGAAACGGCGGAAAAGCGGCTGAAGGTGCTGTCCGACCTCGATACGCTGGGCGCCGGGTTCCAGCTGGCGAGCCACGACCTCGACATTCGCGGCGCGGGCAATCTGGTGGGTGACGAGCAATCGGGCCATATCAAGGAAGTCGGGTTCGAACTCTACCAGTCGATGCTAGAGGACGCGATCCTTGAGGCCAAGGCAGGCGGCGCCGGGATCGAGAAACGGGAAAGCTTCTCGCCGCAGATCAGCGTCGATGCGCCGATCCTCATTCCCGAAGATTATGTGCCCGATCTCGACCTGCGCATGGGGCTGTATCGCCGCCTGAACGAGGTTGAGGATCGGCAGGGGCTGGAGGCTTTTGCCGCGGAACTCATCGACCGGTTCGGCAAGCTGCCGACGCCGACGCAGAACCTGTTCAAGATCATCGAGATCAAGCAGAATTGCGTGACGGCCAATATCTCGAAGATCGATGTGGGACCGAAGGGCGCGCTGGTCAGCTTCTTCGAAGACCGCTTCCCCAAGCCGGAAGGACTGGTCGCCTATATCCAGCGGCTTAATGGCGTGGCGCGGTTGCGGCCGGATAGCAAGGTCGTGGTCAATCGCGCCTGGGCAGACCCGGCGGCGCGGCTGAACGGAGTGCTGCAATTGTCAAAGGGGTTGGCGAAGTCGGCTAGCTGACAGTGGATGGCCGTGAGATTGCGCCTCTCGCCAGCACCGCTTTGTCGTGCGTCAGCAAAGTAACAGCAACATCAGCCATCTAAATGCTCCGTCGATGACTGGACAGCAAAGTCCGGCATCGAGCAGGAGATTGACATGATTTCGACCTTCGTAGCGATGGCAGCAGTTGCCGCCACGCACAGCGTGCAGATCGACCATGGCGGAACGCCGGTGCAAGCCAATTATTCGGCTCGCTTAGAGTTCACGACCAAGACGGTCGGTGCGAAAACGCCCAACCGCATGGATATGCAACGGTGCCATTGGACCGCGACGGTCATAGTGGACCGCGCACTCAATCATAGTCCGGCGCTGGCCCGCACGGTTTCCCATGACAAGCGTTTTTCCGGCAGCGAGCATGGGGCATGTACCCCCGGCCGCAAATCGGGTGAACGCAATATGGCAGAGCATGACGCGGCGATCCGCGAACATCTGGTGGCGGTGGCCGAGAAGGATCGCGCGCCGTTGATCGCTGAACTTGATGCGGTTCGCAATCTTGCCTCAAACTGACGCACGCTTGATGGTGGCGGCGGCAATCATGCTGGCCGCCACTTCTTCCCCCGCCTTCGCGCAATATGCTGACCGGTTTTCGGCTACCGCCGAGGTTGCAAGTGATGAACGCAGGCGGGGGTTGAGCTGGAGCGATGGCGACCCGGTCGTGCGGGGAACAATCGCCATACAGGCGACGGAGGGATTGAGCTTCGATGCCACCGCGACATCCTTATGGAACAGCAGCCGTCACCGTGGAGCCGATGCCGTGGTGGACCTTGGCACATCTTATGCCCGGCAAATGGGCGCATGGCGGCTTTCTGCGAAGGGGGTTTATCACCTGTTTCCCGGCGCGTCGGGACAGGGATATGGCGAGGTTGGCGCTGGTGCAGGATTCCTGATCGGCCCGGCAAATATCGACGTCAACGCCAGCTATGCACCACCGCAAAGCTCGATTGGCGGAGATAATCTTTACCTCTCGGCTTCGGCATCTGCGGGTATCCCCGGCACGCCGTTCACCGTCTCGGCGCATGTCGGTCGTTCGAGCGGCCGGACCCGAGATGTGGACGATGCCGCCCGCCTGCGGCCTGATGGCACATATTGGGACCACGGGATCAGCATCGATTATCTGAAGCGGCAATGGTTTGCGGGCGTGCGTTATGCGAACAGCAGCATCGATGGCGAGGCGCGTCACTCAGGAGCAACCCTGATCGGCCGGGCGGGAATCGCCTTTTAGGCTGCCTCAGCCCTTCAGCGCCATCGCGGCCAGTTCAGCGGAGGATATCCCGGCGGATCGCAGAAAGCCCTGATAATAGTCGCAACCTTCGCGCGCCAGCAGGTCGAGTTGCTGCTGGGTCTCGACCCCCTCGGCGATGACGCTCATACCGAGGGACTTGGCCATGTGGATGACCCCCCGCACCACGATCCGGTCGCGGGCAGTGCCCGCAATGTCCTGGGCCAGGCCACTATCGATCTTGAGATAGTCGAGCGGGAGGCTCTTCAGATAGGCAAGGCTGGAATAGCCGGTGCCAAAGTCATCGACCGCTACCGCCAGACCCTCCGCGCGAAGAGCGGTAAGGAGCGCGGTGGCCGCAGCGATATTTTCGATAAGGCCACTTTCGGTGATCTCAACTGTCAGGCGTGAACGGGGAAAGCCGCTTTCGTCAACGAGGTTGAGGAACTGCGACATGAAGCCCGGCTGCGCGATGTCGGCGGCGGTCACGTTGATCGACAAACGAAGGTGCGAGAGCGTCCGGGGCCAGGCCGCCGCCTGACGCAGCGCTTCGGCCTGAATGTGGGCCGAAAGCGGAAGCATATAATCAGATCGTTCGGCAGTCGCGAAAAGCATGCCCGCGCCGAGTGGGCCATATTGAGGGTGGTTCCAGCGGGCGAGCGCCTCCACCCCCGTCATGTGATCGCCCCCTACCGGATATTGCGGCTGGAAGACGATGCCGATTTCTCCCCGGTGGAGCGCAAGGCGCAGGTCGGTTTCCAATTGGTCGGCATCGACCTGACGGCTGCGCTTTTCGGCCGAGAAGATACGGATACCCTCTCCGCCCCCTGCCCGCGCGTCCGCCAGAGCGGTTCCCGCCCGCCGGAGCAGTCGGGTTGCATCATCGTCTGCTCGCGACTGAGCGATGCCGCAGCGGGCCGTCAGGCGGATTAGGTGGTCCCCCGCGCTGAAAGGCCGGACGATGACGCCGATTAACTGGCGCGCGAGGAAGGTTGCTCGGTCACTGGCAGCTGCCTCGCCCGTGAGGCCGACGAGAAATTCGGTCCCGGCGATGCGGGCCACGATAGCGCCGGGCGCGGCGTCTGCCGCCATCCGCTCGATCCTCCTCGCAATCCGGCCGAGCAGGGCGTCGCCGACCACCTGACCATAGGCGGCGTTCATGCGGTCGAACTGACTGATCGAGAGCAGGAGGATCGTGGTGGCAAGGCCGGAACGCTTTTCCAACCACTCAAGCGCCGCCTGCCGCGAGCGAAGGCCGGTCAGGTCGTCCCGGCCCGTCGCATCGTCCCCATGCATATCAGACAACCACTCGACATCGGCAGCCACGACGCCGTCGATCAGGCGGAGATGATGAACGAGCCGGTCGCCCGGTCTCCCCGGCGCCGCATGGGCAAAGGATTCTGGCCGACCCGATCGCATCATGCCGCGCAAGCCCGCAATAACCGACCGCCGTTCTGCGCGCGGCAGGCAGCGAGCAAACTGCGCAGGGCTGATCGTCTGGCGATCGAGGTTGAGGTGCCGGGCAAGATTGTCGCTGAGACGCAGGGATCGCCCTCCCCGCTCCAATTCCCAGAATAGCGCGTCGCCACGGCGAATACGCTGGGCGCGCTGGCTAGGCACCGTTCCGCCGCCCAGACGGTCCACGAGCCGTTGTGCCGAAGCGAGCGTCGCCCGCAACTGATCGGTTGAAAATGGAGCGGCGAGAAAATGGGTCGCCCCCGCTTCCAGCAGCGCCGTGACAGACCCCAGCGTCTGCGCGTCGATCAGGGCGATGAGCGCTCCACCGCCCGCCTCTAAGGCCGGGGAAAAGGCATCAATGAGGCCGCTGGCTCCGTCCGCCGCATCGCGCATGTCGACAAGGGCGATCTGCGCATCGCTATGCAGGAACCGTTGCGCCGCATCCTTCGTGCGCCGGGCCGCGATGGCACGCCAGCCAGCCAGACCAGCCGCACGCGACAAGCCATCCCTGTCACCGGGCGACAGAATGAAAAGGCTGCGCTGTCCATGCAGTGCGGATTCACCGCTCACATCAAAACTCCCGGGGTACAGCGCATGGCGGGCATATAGCAGACAGGCGTTAGCGACCCGTTCACGCTCCTGCAACCGGCAGTGCTTGCACCGGACTTTGCCATGGCCTAGCTAGTCGAGCATGAACAAGCCCGATCTTCGGCGCACGGGCATGACCGATGCGTTGGGTCGCCGGATCAGCTATTTGCGGATTTCGGTCACGGATCGGTGCGACCTGCGCTGCCGCTATTGCATGGCGGAGCGCATGACCTTCCTGCCCAAGGATCAGGTGCTGACGCTGGAGGAGATCGCGCTGCTTGCCGACCTCTTCATCGCTCGTGGCGTTCGCAAGATCCGGCTGACTGGTGGCGAACCGCTGGTCAGACGGGACATTATCGATCTCGTGCGGCGCGTTGGACGCCATTTGGGCGACGGGCTGGACGAACTGACGTTGACCAGCAACGGCACGCGGCTGGCCCAGCATGCGGAGGCGCTTTTCGACGCGGGCGTGCGGCGGATCAATGTCAGCCTCGACAGCCGCGATCCCCAGCGGTTCGCCCATGTCACGCGCAATGGGGACATCCGGCCGGTTCTTGAGGGGCTGGCGGCGGCGAAGGCGGCGGGTCTCGCGGTCAAGATCAACATGGTGGCGCTGAAGGGCATCAATGATGATGAAATCCTGCCGATGCTCCACTGGTGCAACCAGCAGGGATTCGACCTGACATTGATCGAGACGATGCCGCTGGGCGAGACTGGCGAGGATCGCACTGATCATTATCTGCCGCTGACGGAAGTAGTGGAACAACTGCGGCAGCAGCGTGAATTGCGGCCCATCGAGCATCGCACGGGCGGGCCTTCGCGCTATCATGCGGTTGACGGGATGCGTGTGAAATTGGGGCTTATTACGCCCCTGACCAACAATTTCTGTGCAGATTGCAACCGTATGCGCATGACCTGCGAAGGGAAGATATTCATGTGCCTGGGACATGAGGATCATGTCGACCTTAAGACCGCCTTCCGTGAAGGTGGCATCGGGGCGGTCGAACCACTGATCGATCGTGCGCTGCGTTTGAAGCCAGCCAAGCATGATTTTCGCATCGGCGGCGATGCGCCGACCGCAGCGGTTAGCCGCCACATGAGTGTAACGGGCGGATGACCGAGGAACCGCGGCGCGCCCTTCTGGCGTCCCCCACCCAAGCTGCGAAGGCCGCCGAAGAACGGCTTCGCGCCGCCTATGAGTTCGTCCCTGTGGAACAGGCGAACATGATCATCGCGCTGGGTGGCGACGGGTTCATGCTGCAAACGTTGCATTCCATGCTGGAGAACCGCCGGATCATGCCTGTGTTCGGAATGAACCTTGGCACGGTCGGCTTCCTGATGAACGAATGGCGGCTGGAACGGCTGGAACAGCGGATCGAGGCGGCCAAGCTTTTCAAGGTCAATCCGTTGCGCATGACGGTCGATACCGTCGATGGCGAACGCTTTTCGATTCCCGCCATCAATGAAGTGTCGCTGCTGCGTGAGACGCGCCAGACGGCGAAGCTGGAAGTCCATGTAAATGGCCGAACAGCGCTCACTGAACTGGTATGCGACGGCGTGCTGGTCGCAACGCCTGCTGGCTCTACGGCCTATAATCTGTCCGCGCATGGTCCTATCCTGCCGCTGGGTTCGGGCCTGGTCGCGTTGACGCCGATCAGCCCCTTTCGTCCCCGCCGCTGGCGTGGGGCGATCCTGCCTGAAAGCACGGCGATCCGTTTCACCGTGCTTGATCCGGTGAAGCGCCCCGTTAGCGCGGTCGCGGATCAGCGCGAAGTCCGTGACGTCGCCGAGGTCGAGGTGCAGATCGATCGAGGGACGCCTCTCACCCTCCTTTTCGACCCCGAACATACGTTGGATGACCGGATCGCAGCGGAACAATTCATCGCCTGAAAAAATTCGCAATTCTGTCCTTGCCATCCGAAGAATCTCGCTGCTATAGGCGCGGCCTGCCCAGCGAGAGCCGGGCTGCTCCCCGATAGCTCAGCGGTAGAGCATTCGACTGTTAATCGAATGGCCGTAGGTTCGAATCCTACTCGGGGAGCCACTTTCGCCCAATTGGGCGGCTCCAGAAATTTGCGGAAAGTAGCGGAATTCGTCCGAGCGGGCGGACAAGGCGCGCGCATATTCGCTTGCCGGAATATCGCTGCGTCGCTTCTTATGTTGAGACTGTAGAGATGAATTGCTCGCCGCCGAAGCGACGCCCTTTGCTGTCTCGAAAGAGCGCAAACACGACAAACCCCATCCCCATGAGGGGATGAGGTCATCGATCTGAAAGACGTTAAGTCAGCGCGAAGCGAACTGGCGCGGCTTGGATGCCAGCGCCCACCGCTGCGGCGCCGCGCCGGGGGCTTTTTCCCGAACGAAGCATTGGCCACGGCGAGCGCGGATTGCGTGGCATAGCGCCGTCGCTTCCCCGCGATCGTCAAAGCCGCTGACCGCAAGACGGGCATAGCTGACGCCGTTCACGGTAATCTGGCTGGTGAGGACCGGCAACGCGGCTATCGCGCTGTTCCGGCGGGCGATGTCGTACCATTTCTCCTTGGCGATCGCAGCGTTTGCATAGGCGCCAAGTTGAACGACCCACGGGCTGTTCCCATTGCCATCGAAACGAAGTGCTGGGCGAGCCGCGAGCGGAGCGCGAGCGACTGCCTGCCGGCGGAGCCCTGCGGCCTTTGCCGGAGCATGAGATACTTTCAAGGGCACCGCCGGAGCGACATAAGGCGTGAAGGCGACCGCCTGCTGAACCGGTTCCTGCTGCGTCGCTTCGGGGGCAACCTCCTCGGCGACGGAAGCGGTCGGCGTTTCGGCCGCACTGGCCTCTGCCATCTGAACGGGCGCGGCTTCGGTCGCGAGGGCGAGCGCGACGGGCTGGCCCGCGTCGCTGCCATCAACGGCTATGCCCATCAGACCGGCAATGCGCTGCTGCGCGAAATCGGGAGCAGCGGTCTGCGCCCACTGAGCGATGCGCTGATTGGCGGCGAGCGGTTCGAGGTCGAGGCCCGCCATCACGCGCGCATCCTTCCACCGTCCCGCCAGCGCATAGGCATAGGCGAGATTTTGGCGCGTGCGCGCGGTGGCTGAGGGATCGTGAATGGCTTCGGACAGGATGCGAACACCCTCTGCCGCGTCGCCAGCCATTGCCATGGCGAGTCCATAGTCGCTCGCGGGAACGACGTCTGAATTGGTTGCGAGCAGCTCGCGCGCAGCATCATTCTTCCCAAGCGCTACCTTCACCAGGGCGAGGCTGACGATCGTGCGGGAATCGCGATTGCCAAGGGTCATGGCGTCGGTGAGCGCGGTTTCGGCGGAAATGAGACGGCCACTCGCGATATAGGCGCGGCCCAGCAACTGCCGATAATTTGCGTCTTGTGGAGCAGCTTGGACCGCCGCCTCTGCCGCCGCGACTGCGCGAACGCCATCCCGGCTGAGCAGGGCCTTGTCGATGGCTGCTGTCGCACGGCTGGGATCCTCCTTGGCCGCTGCGATGGCAGACGGACGGAATGCCGCGCCGGTGCAGCCGACCATCGTGGTTCCAACGATCAGCGACGAAAGTGCCGCCTTGGAAAGAGCGCTGCGCTTCATGGCTTGATCCTTCTTACTCTGCTTCGTCGCGCGGCAGTTGCTGCGCGAGCCGGTCGATTTCCGGCAGGCTGGCGAGGAAAATATCGAGTGCTTCGGTCACCATCTGTTGGGCAGAACGGCCCGCGACGGCGCTCGCAAGGCGAAGCTTCAGATGCCGATCCGCGTCCAGCCGCAGCGTGAAGGCGGCCTTGCGGCCTTTGGTTCCGGTGCGGATGGCGGGAGCGATCGTCTTGACCGCTTCTTCCATGCGCTCGGCCAATTCCTCTCGCTCGACAACGACGGAAGGGATGGGCGCGGCTACCGGCGGCAGCGTCATCGGGGTAAGTCCGACAACGGCGCGAGGTTCAGCAGGGACCGGTTCAGGCTCGGTCACATCGAAGCCCATGTCGTTCCAGCCCAGATCATCCTGGAGCAGCGCTGCCGTTGCCTGATGGCCAAAGCCCATTATCGGGCGGCGCATGGCGGGCTGGGCAGCGCCCTTGCGGGCGAGAAGTCCGGAGGTCAGCGAAGCGAGTGGCTTGGGTTCGGCCATGATGTCTTCCCTCCCTTTACTGACCTACGACGCGGCGGCCGAAGCCACCCGTCGCTGGACGAACCGCACCGCTGGTGCCCGCCGTGCCGTTGGGCACCGAGAAGACCGTGCGACGGAAATTCTTTTCCAGACGGTCGGAGACATAGGTCCACAATTGCGTGACCTCGCCCGCCGAACGGCCGTTGGGATCAACCTCCATCACCGTGCGGCCGTCGATCATCGATGCGGCGAAATCGGTGCGATGATGCAGTGTTACCGGCGCAACTGTGCCATGCTGGGAAAGCGCCACAGCAGCTTCCGATGTGATCCGCGCCTTCGGCGTAGCGGCGTTGACCACGAAGATCAGCGGCTTGCCTGCCCGTTCGCACAGGTCCACCGTCGCACCAACAGCGCGCAGGTCATGAGGGCTGGGACGGGTCGGCACCACGATCAGTTCGGCGACGGAGATGACGCTTTGAATGGCCATGGTGATCGCCGGGGGCGTATCTATCACCGCAAGTTTGAAGCCCTGCTGACGCAGAATTTCAAGATCGGCTGCAAGACGCGCGACCGTCGTCTGGGCGAAGGCGGGAAATTCGGCCTCACGTTCATTCCACCAGTCGGCAAGAGACCCCTGGGGATCGATGTCGATCAGGACGACCGGGCCAGCGCCTGCCCTTTGCGCCTGAACGGCCAAGTGACCGGACAAGGTGGTCTTCCCCGATCCGCCTTTTTGCGATGCCAATGCGAGTATGCGCACGCGCGTTTCCCCCAGAAAATCCAATTGCCTATTGGACTGCCACGGCGGCACCTAAAAATTGGTTAACTTCGGCGCATCCTTCAAAAGGAAGCATGGTATGAAGAATGCGCCTTCTAATGCTAAGCGAGCGTTAACCTTGTTCGCTCATAGGCTGGGGCTACGCTGTTCTTTCAGGAGCACATGCACATGAAGTACATCTGGGGCATCTTGGCCGCCGCAACGATGCTGAGTCTGGCGCCGCCTGCCCTTGCCGATGTAAAAGCCGGGGTCGATGCCTGGCAGCAGGGTGATTATGAAAAAGCCGTCAGCGTCTGGCGGCCGCTTGCGCAGGCAGGCGATCCTGATGCGCAATTCAACATGGGCCAGGCGAACAAGCTTGGACGCGGTGTCAAAGCCGACATGGCCGTCGCGCTCGATTGGTATCGGAAGGCCGCCGCGCAGGGGCACGTTCGGGCCGAGGACAATCTCGGCCTGCTGATGTTTCAGCAAGGGGAGCGTGCGAGCGCCCTTCCCTATCTGCAGCGATCCGCGGCGCGGGGCGAACCGCGCGCCCAATATATCGTCGGCACGGCCCTTTTTAACGGAGATCTGACGACCAAGAACTGGCCCCGCGCCTATGCCCTGATGAGCCGGGCGGCGGCGGCGGGCCTGGCGCAGGCGACGGCCAGCCTGAAGCAGATGGATAAATATATCCCTGATGATCAACGTCAGCAGGGGCTCGCGCTGGCGCGGGAGATGGGCCAGAACGAGGTAGCGGCGCTGGCGGAAGCCAATGGCCGCCTGTCCGCCATGCCCATTCTGCGCGAAGAAGCGCCGTCGATGGCGAGCGCCGATCTGCGACCTGCGCGCACTCCGGAAAAGCCTGCGCCCGTCAAGCCATTGCCGAAGCCGAAATCTGATGCGCCCAAGGCCGCCGTGGCCGCCGCCCAAACGCCGAAGCCAGTCGTTGAAAAGGCGAAGGCCAGCAAGACGCCAGAGCCCAAGGTGGCAGCCAGCGGACCCTGGCGCGTACAGCTGGGAGCATTTAGCGAAGAAGCCCGCGCCCGCGCGCTTTGGACCAGTCTGCGCGGCAAAGTGGCTGGCCTGTCGGCCTATCAGCTTTTTCTGGTGAAAGGCGGAGCAATGACCAGGTTGCAGGCTGGGCCGTTGGCGAACAACGCGGAAGCGTCTCGGCTATGCAGTGCCATCAAGGCTGCTGGTGCCGATTGCATGCCCCGGAAAATGTGACGAGGCGTAATACTGGCTCTTGGAAGTCCGGGGTCGGCGCGCGATAACAGCCATATCCGATATGGAGCGCGCCATGGCCGTCGATCGCGAACAGGAAAATGTACCAGCGTTGGTCAGGGCCACGCTGGGAGATAGTGCTGCGGAGCAAGTGCTTGCAGCACTTACGATCGCATCGCCTTTGCTGGCCGAACGCGGTCCTCATGTCTCTCGGGCGGCGCTCGCCATCGCCTTGAACGTCATTCTGTTTCACGGCCTACTGCAACGGGTTCCGAGCGGCGCTGCTTATGTGGCGGACAGGTTGGCCAGCGGTGGCAAAGTGGTGTTCGATCATGGAGCACTAAGAACGATCCGCCTGCCCCAAGGCCCCACGGGAGCTTTGCCCGCCGGAGAGGACGCCTTCACCCGTATCCTAAAGCCATTGGGCTACACGCTGGCTGGGGTTTATCCTCTGGGTCGGCTGAAGATGACCGGCCGCGCCTATGCGCATGCCGACGCTCCCCAAGACATTCCTCAATTCTTCGTTTCGGAACTCCATGTGGATCGTTTTGATGCCGAGTTTGCTACAGTCGCGACGCGCGTGTTTGGCACGTCGCGCGATCCGCTCGATCCGGAAACGCTGGCAGTATTGCACGCCTATGACGCTGGACAGCTTGTCCCATTCGAGCATGCGCGGACGGCCTTGCCGGTTCTGGTGTCTGCCTTCGATCGGCAGCATGATCCTGCCACGTTGGAAGATTATGAGCTGTTGCTATCGCGGTCGCCTGAAGCCGCGTGGATCGCGACGGAGGGTAACGCGTTCAATCATGCCACCGACCGGGTGGCGGACGTCGCGGCCTTGGCCGAATGGCTGAAAGCTGAAGGATGGCCGATCAAGGATGAGGTTGAAATTTCCCGCAATGGCCGCGTGAAGCAGACCGCCCTTCGCGCGGACCCGGTCGAACGGCTATTTGCCGGAAACAAGGTGCGGCAAGTACCCGGTTCTTTCTACGAATTCATCAGCCGGGATGTCGATCCCGCAAACGGGTTGCTGGACCTGTCATTCGACGCGGGGAATGCCACCGGAATTTTCGCGATGACGAGCGCCAATGACTGAGTTCCTTTAACGGCTTGATCATGGGGGCGGCATAAGGCAACGGCTTTCCCGATCATTCGCGGAGTCTCCCTTTGAACAATCCGGTTATCCCATCATGGGTGCTGACGCTTGTCTGCTCCGACCGTGTGGGAATCGTTGCAGCGGTCAGCCAGTTCCTGGCGGAACGCGGATGCTTCATCACGGACAGCCAGCAATATGCCGACAGGGAAGCGGGGCGCTTCTTCATGCGGGTGGCTTTTGAGGCAACCGATGGCCGGATCGCGGATACCGAGCAGCTGCAAGGCGAGTTCGATGCCGTAGGCGCGCGCTTCGGCATGGACTGGCGTATCACCGCTGCGCAGGAAAGGCCGCGGATGCTGCTCGCCGTTTCCAAGGGCTCGCACTGTCTGGCCGACCTCCTGCATCGTTGGCAGACAGGGACGTTGGCCATCGACATCATGGGGGTGGTGTCGAACCATCCGGACATGCGCCGGATTACCGAATGGCATGGCATCCCCTATCATGAGCTTCCGCCGAACGGAGATAAGGCAACGCAGGAAGCCGCTTTGCTGGACGTTTTCAGCCGATCACGATCGGATTATCTGATCCTTGCACGCTACATGCAGGTATTGTCCGAACAGCTTGTTGAACAGCTCGAAGGACGTTGCGTCAACATCCATCACAGCTTCCTGCCGGGGTTCAAGGGCGCGCGGCCCTACCACCGGGCGCATGAGCGCGGGGTCAAACTGATCGGCGCGACGGCGCATTTCGTGACCGCCGACCTTGATGAAGGGCCGATCATCGAACAAGCCGTGGAGCGCGTCGACCATCGTGCCACGGCCGAAGACATGATCCGCATCGGCCGCGACATCGAGGCGCAGGTTCTGGCGCGGGCGGTCGGCTGGATCGCTGACCGCCGGGTGCTCCTGAATGGTGGAAAGACCGTCGTTTTCCGCTGATCAGATGCCGAGTTTCGCCCAAAAATCTTCGGGCGCGATCACAGCATCAGCAGTGGCTCTGGGCTTCCGCGACCAGGATGAGTGTGGAATGTAGATGTCGCGCCCTGTTTCGCGAGGGCGTTTACGGCGTGCAAGAATGGGTCGAGGGCTCATCGTCTTCTCCTTATGCGGAGGAACACGAAACCTTGCGTGGTCGCATGGGGGCCGTGCGCTTTAGCCGTTGTTGACGCGGAGCAAGCTGTCATCCTTCAAAAGCCGCGGAGCCTTAAGCTCGAGGCCTTTCTACAATGCCGCTTTTGAAAGGAAACATAGCTTTGCTTTAACGGCAGTCACTTACGCTTGCCGCTGTGCCGAGGTTCGATCAAAATAGAATGTCGTAAATAAACCAGCCCACAATGAGGAAGCTGGTGACGACACATATCCGATCGCCATAGATATCAATTCGCGACATCGCCGACATCCTTCCGCACGCGGCGATCTTTGTCGCCTGCGTGGACAGGATAACGCATCAAACCAGGAAAGGGAACAAAAAGTGCGGCGCCGGTCAGGCCGTCACTAAGCCGCGATGACGCAGGAAGGACTGGGTCGCCTCAACGGGACCCCGATAAGCCTCCTGAAACTCGGCGCTCCAATATTTAAGGTCGTCAAGATCGATACGTGCGCCCGAAACCGCACAAAGGACGAACTGGCCCGGGCGCACTATGTCGAAATGTGGCGTGTGATATTCCAGCACCGCCAATCCCTGAATTTCAGCCATCAGTCGCCCGTCAAAATACGGTCTACGAGCTGCTTCACCGTCGGCACGAAACCGTTGGAATAGAAAGGATCCTGCTTGAACTTGTAAGCGCCGTGTCCGGCAAACAGGAGGTTCTTGTCCAGGTCCCCGCCATGCACCGCCTCTTGCAAGGATTTCTGGATGCAGAAGCTCCTTGGATCGGCAAGACGGCCGGTGGAGTTCGTCTCACTGTCCATCCAGCTTGAGAATGCGCATTGGCTGAGGCAGCCCATGCAGTCGGTCTGATCCTTCCGGATCTCCGCCCTTTCCTCTTCGGTGACGAATACCAGCGTGTTGTCCGGCGTCTTGAGAGCGGAGGTGAGGCCCTGCCCCACCCACTCGCGCGCCCGCAACAGGTCGCCTCGCGTTACCCAGAAATTCTTGCCCTTCACGCCCGCGTCAAGCTGATGCGTGTGATCGCCCGCCTGCTCCGTGCTGAACGGGATCTGGCGTTCCGACCGCGCCTCAAGCTGGCGCAGGAAAGGGTTGCGGATCGCCGAGCTGTAGAAGCCGGTCGGCGAGAAGCGATGAAGCAGTACGTCGCCCGGTTCCAGCTGGGTCAGGCGTTCCTTCCAAAGCTGGGGGATAGGGCTTTCCTGCGTCAGCAGCGGGCGTGTGCCGAACTGGAACGCGATGGTGCCCAGTTCCGGATTGTCGATCCAGTCGTTCCAATCTTTGAGGTGCCAGACCCCGCCTGCCATGACGATTGGCACTTCGTCGGATATGCCGCCTTCGCGCATGGTTTCCCGAAGCGCCTTGACGCGCGGATAAGGATCCTGAGGCTCCCGCGGATCCTCGGCATTGGAAAGGCCGTTATGACCGCCCGCCAGCCACGGGTCCTCATACACCACGGCCGCCAGCCATTCAGACGCCTTTGAGTAAGCCCGCTTCCACAAGGCGCGAAAGGCACGGCCCGAACTGACGATAGGGAGGTAGCTCACGCCATAAGAGGCCGCGATTTCGCTGAGCTTGTAGGGCATGCCCGCGCCGCAAGTGACGCCCGCCACCATGCCCCTGGTCTTTTCCAGAACGCCGTGCAGCACGCGCTGCGCACCGCCCATTTCCCAGAGGACGTTGATGTTGATCGCGCCTTTACCGCCGGCGATTTCGAAGGCGCGCTTCACCTGTTCCACCGCACCATCGACGGCATAGGCGATCAATTCTTCGTGACGATCGCGGCGAGTACGACCGTGGTAGATCTGGGGAATGACATTGCCCATGCTATCATAGCTATCGGCATTGACCGCCGACACGGTGCCAATGCCGCCCGCAGCGGCCCATGCACCGGAACTGGCGTGATTGGAGACGGCCACGCCTTTCCCGCCCTCGACCAGCGGCCATACTTCACGACCACCATAGATGATGGGCTTCAAACCCTTGAACAACCTAATCTCCCGCGCAACAGCTGCTGGGTCACCCGCCGACTAAGGGCCGCTCTATAGCAGCTTTCACGACCGATGACGAATTTACGGCCGCGCCCTACCGCAAAATATGGGGGCTGGATAGTACCTGTCCATAAAGCGACGCATAAGCGTCCACCATTGCGGCTTCTTCAAAATCGCGCTGAGCCCGGTGCAGGTTCGCGTCACCCAGACGGTTGCGAATCTCGGAACTCGCGGCCAGCCGCCCTAGCGCGTCGGACAGCGCCGCCTCATCAGAGGCGATGAATGGCTGGTTTTCCGGCGCGACCATCTGAGCGACATCTCCGACATCGGTTGACGCCACCGGCAGGCGCGCGGCCATCGCCTCCACCAGCGAGATGGGGAATTGTTCACTGTCCGAGGAAAGGGCGAAAATGTCGAGCAAGCCCATGAAACGCGAAGGATTGGGCAGGAAACCGGGCATGCAGATGTCATCGAGCCCGTGCCGCGCCGCTTCCGCCATGATCGCGTCGCGCTCAGGCCCTTCTCCGATGACTACCAGTTGCAGCTTATCACGGTGCGGCGCGACGGCGCGGACCAGCCGGGGGATATTCTTCACCGGGCGCAAACCGGCCAGCGTGCCGACAAGCAGCTTGCCCGGTGAGCGCACCAACCCTGGAATGGCTCCGGGAACGGGTTGGAGATATTGCGCGACGTCGATCCCGTTGCGGATCAGATGAACTTTCCGCGCAGGCTGATGCCACATCGCGCGGGCAATCTGATCGAGCCGGATGGACGGCACGACGACGGCCTGGGCGCGCTGGAGCGCCAGTCGGCGGTAGAGGTTGCGCCCTGTCTTGAGACGCTCAGCCTCCTCGATGTTGAAGCCGTCCTCATGATGGATGAGCGGGGGCATCGGGAAAAAGGATGAGCAGAAACGATGGGCCATGACAGCATCCATCGCGCCCCAATTATAGGTGAGAACGAGGTCAAAACTGGACATGAACCGTCCTAAAGCCCGGAAGCGGCCTGGGCCGGGACGGCCGGTGAGCCGTGGAGGATCGGGGAAGCTGACATCTATTCCCGGCGCGATCGCCGATCGGGCGCCCATTGCTTCGGGCGCCGCGCTGACAATCGTGTGGCTGGCGCGATTGCCCCACAGGTTCATCAGGCGGACGGCGCGCGCTTCCTTGCCGCCGAGGGAAAAACTGCCGTGAACATGAAGAAGGCGGGGCGGCCGCTGATGAGCGTCAGCCATACAGGACTCGAGCGAGTAGGCGGTCGATGGCGGCGGCGGCTTCCGGCTCGTCCAAAATCGGCGCGTGGCCGACATCGGGAACGGTCACCAGTTCAGCGCTCGAGCCCATATCTGACAACATGCGTTCAGCTGTTGAGGCGCTGATAACGTCGGAGTGTTCGCCGCGGAGGATCAGTGAAGGAATGCCATGGAAGGAAGACATCACGGGCCATAGGTCGACCCCGGCCTCACCTCCGGCCAAGCGGAGGGGTTCGGCTATCCGCATGTCATAGTCCAGCACTACGCGGCCTCCGCTGTTGAGTCGGTACAGGCGCTTGGCCATGGCTAGCCATTGTTCGAGGCCATAGCGGGGATAGATATCTCGGTTCGCCTCTTCGAGGGCGCGAGCGGCCTGAACCCAGCTTTGGTGCGATTGGCCAACGCCCACATAGGTGCGAATGCGGTCCAGGCCCGCCTGTTCGAGCTTCGGCCCAACGTCGTTCAAAAGCGCCCCTGCCAGCCACTCGCGATGAGTCGCGGCGATCAACATGGTGATGAGGCCACCGAGCGAGGTGCCGATCGCGACGAAGCGAGTGATGGCGAGGTCAGCCAACAGGCGGCTGATGTCCTGCAAATAGGTCAGCGGGACATAGGTCATCGGGTCCTTGGCCTGCGCGCTTTCGGCCCGGCCGCGCATGTCGGGGCAGATGAGGCGCCAATCGCCCGCCAGACGATCGGCCAAGGGTTCAAAATCGCGGGCGTTGCGGGTCAGGCCCGGCAGGCACAGTAGCGGCGGGCGACCGTCTTCGCCCCCGCCATAATCGCGATAATGGAGCCTGAGGCCGTCGGGAGACCACCAATAGCCGTCGGTGAAGCTGGTCAACGGTCGTGCGCCCTCAAATAAATGTCCAGCGGTTGCAACTTCCTGCCCCGCTCCCCCATATCGCCGCATGGACAAATCCTCGCAAGCAAACAGATACAATCCGGCAAAGGAAATCTTCGGATTACAGCCGGATTTCGCAGATGAGGTCGCCCCGGCAGACTTCCCGCAGACGATTTTACGATACCGTAACGACCGCGCCGCAGCCAGCGTGGGGTTGGAAACGCTGAGCGATGACGAGTGGATTCGTCATTTCGGGCGATTCGCCTCCCTGCCCGGCAACCTGCCGCAGCCCTTGGCGCTGCGTTATCATGGACATCAGTTCCGGACCTACAATCCCGACATAGGCGACGGGCGCGGTTTCCTTTTCGCGCAGCTGCGCGACGATGCGGGACGGCTTTTGGACCTGGGAACGAAGGGGTCGGGCCAGACGCCCTATAGCCGCTTCGGCGATGGCCGCCTGACGCTGAAAGGCGGGGTTCGTGAGATATTGGCGACCGAAATGCTCGAAGCGCTGGGCGTCAACACGTCAAAGACCTTCTCGCTGATCGAGACTGGCGAGGCGCTGGAGCGCAATGACGAACCCTCCCCCACCCGCGCGGCGGTGATGGTGCGGCTTAGCCATTCGCACATCCGTATTGGATCGTTCCAGCGCGCCGCCTATTTCGACGACAAACCGCTGCTGGAGCGGCTGACCGAGTATGCGCTGCGGACGCTCTATGACGAGAAGCCGGGGAATAACGCGCCCGCACAGTTGCTGGGTCGCGTGGTCGAACGGACGGCCGATCTGGCGGCGAGCTACATGGTCGCGGGGTTCGTGCATGGCGTGCTGAACAGCGACAATATCAATGTGACCGGCGAGAGCTTCGATTATGGGCCTTGGCGCTTCACGCCGCTGTGGGAGCCGAGCTTTACGGCGGCCTATTTCGATCATGCCGGACTTTATGCCTTTGGGCGACAAGCAGAGGCGATCCATTGGGACGTGGCGCAGTTGGCTGTTTCGTTGAGGCCGTTGGTGGAGGCGCAGCCGTTGATCGAGCAGTTGGAGCGGTTTCCCGAGCTGTTCGGGCAAGCGATGGTTCGGCGCTTTTGCTGGCGGCTGGGCGTGGTCCCTTCAGGAGAGGCGAACGCCATGATCCAGGCGGCCGTCAATGGCATGGCCGCGAGCGGGACGCCGATCGACCTTTTTTTCCATGACTGGCGCGGTGGAGAGCCGCGTGACGGGGCGGACTATTCGGGTGAGGCGTGGACTCCGTTCCGTGATGTTGTCGCGGAGATGGAGGCGAGTGGCGACAGAGGGCATGGCTATTGGAGCGATGAGGTGCCCTGTTCGATGCATATCGATGAGGTTGAGGCGATCTGGAGCGCCATTGCCGAGCGGGATGACTGGTCGCTGTTACACGAGAAAGTGGCGGCGGTTCGGCGGATGGGTGAGGCTATGGGGGATCGTCCGGACGTGCCTTGAGGCGGTGAGCTTCCTCGCTGCGCTCGCCCCCCTCTCCCCCGCCTCGATGAGAGTCACGTGCCTCTCATCGACCCCTGAAGGGGAGAGGGAGTTTTAGTTGCTTTGCGCCGCTTCCCTAATGGGCTGTTATCCGCCATATCGGCTGCATGTCCGCGACGCTGACTTCGATTGAACCCGCCACTGGCGCACTGTTGTGGCAGGGGACTGCCAGCGATGTAGAAGCGGAGGTCGCAAGGGTCAGGGCGGCTTGGCCGTCATGGGCGGCACAACCGATTTCCTATCGCATCGAGACGCTGCGTCGCTTCGTCAATGTCGTGCGCGCCAATGAAGAGGCGTTGACCGACCTGATCGCGCGGGAGACGGGAAAGCCGCTTTGGGACGCGCGAACCGAAGTCACGGCCGTGATGAACAAGGTCGACATTTCGGTGGCCGCCTATTCGGAGCGGACAGGGCAGCGGCGACTGGAATCGGCGATGGGCGCCCGCCAGTCGGTGCGGCACAAACCGCATGGCGTCATGGCGGTGCTAGGCCCCTATAATTTCCCCGCTCATCTGCCCAATGGCCATATCATTCCTGCCCTGCTGGCCGGGAACGGCGTGCTGTTCAAACCGTCCGAAAAAACGCCAGCGGTGGGCGAAATGCTGGTACGCTTCTACCATGAGGCGGGCGTGCCGCAGGATGTGGTTCGTCTGGTGCTGGGCGGGCCGGATGAGGGCAAGGCGCTTGCAGCCCATGCCGACGTGAACGGCATTCTATTCACTGGTTCGGCATCGACGGGCCTGGCGATCAATCGGCAGTTCGCCAGCAATCCGGGCAAGATATTGGCGCTGGAAATGGGCGGGAATAATCCGATCGTCGTCTGGGACACCGGCGATATCGCCAGCGCCGCCGTCCTGGTGGTGCAGTCGGCTCTCCTGTCCAGCGGCCAGCGTTGCACGGCGGCGAGCCGGTTGATCGTCAAGGAAGAGCTGGCCGACATGCTGATCGGCGAGGTCAAGAAGATCGCCGACCGGCTGATCGTCGATCATCCGCATGCCGACCCTGCCCCCTTCATGGGACCGGTCATCGACAATCATGCGGCGGACCAGCTAACCGAAAGCTTCCTTTATCTGATGAGCCATGGCGGGCGGCCGATAAAGCATCTCGTGCGCCTGTCGGAAGACAGGCCGTTGTTGAGCCCAGCTATTATCGACGTGACCGCGATGACGGAACGGCCCGACGTAGAGCTGTTCGGGCCGTTGCTACAGGTAATCCGCGTTCCCGATTTCCCAGCGGCGATCGCGGAGGCGAACAATAGCCGTTATGGCCTGTCGGCTTCCCTGATCGGCGGGTCGCCCGAGCAATATAATCAGTTTTGGGCGAATATCCGGGCAGGCATTGTCAACTGGAACCGGCCGACCAACGGCGCTTCGTCCTCCGCGCCGTTCGGAGGCCTAGGCATTTCCGGCAATCATCGGCCGAGCGCTTTTTATGCGGCCGATTATTGCGCCTATCCGGTTTCATCGGCGGAAATCGAGCAGCCACGGGCATCGATCGGGATTGGGCTGAAGGAAGTGGATGTCAGTGGGATGGGGGATTGAGCGGAGTTCTCCCGGCGTCCTTCCAGCCATTTTCTGAGGTCATGCCAATAAAAGCCGTAGGCTTGCAGCGCAGACGCAAGGTGTCGAACGAGCATCGCGTTATCCCAGCTTCCGCTGGGATAACGCGATGCTGCTGTTCATTTCGCCAACCGAAGTCGGCTCATTTTATCAGAACACAGGCTGATTAGCCGGGTCTTCCGGATCAACCACGGGCGCGGGGACAGGCGTCACGGGCGAGTGAATGCCGCATTCCACCTTGTCCCAACCGCGCCAGCGCCCGGCGCGGGGGTCTTCGCCCGGCAACACCTTCGAGGTGCACGGTTCGCAGCCTACCGACAGATAACCCTGCGCCTCCAGAGGATGGCGCGGCAGATCATACTCGGTGAAATAGGCTTCCAGATCGTCCTTCGTCCAATCGCCGAGCGGGTTGATCTTCAGGCGGCCATCTTCCACCTCGAAACGCGGCATATTCTGGCGCGTGGTAGACTGAAACGCCTTGCGCCCAGAAATCCAAGCGTCCAGCCCGTCCTTGGCGCGCTGCATCGGCTCGACCTTGCGGATGTCGCAGCATCCATCAGGATCATAGGACCAGCGCAGGCCCGTCTCGTCCTTCTTCGCCAGCACTTCCGCATTGGGCGTGACCGACCGGCTGTCGGAAAAACCCATCCGGCTGATGAGGGTGTCGCGATAGTTCAGCGTTTCCGTGAACATCTTGAGCGTATCTACGAAGATCACCGGCACGTTCTTGTCCGCCCGCGCCACCAGGTCGAGCAGCACGGCGCTTTCCGTGCCGAAGGAAGACACAACCGCCACCTTGCCTGCCAGACCTTCGGCAAAGACGGTCTTGAGCATCGTCAATGCATCCACGCCTTCGAAGCGCGAATTCAGCGCGTCCGCGTCAGCCTGTGTGAAGGCAGGCCGGGCGTCGATTACGTCAAGCTGGCGGGCAGGTTCAGCCATCTATACTCTCCGGGTGCCGCTTCGCCCAAACCGGGCTGCGGCCATCGACGGTCTTTTGATAGACGTCGGCATAACGATTAAGGGCGCGATCGACGGCGGCATCGTCCAGCGCCTTGTCGGGGCGGAAGCTGTCGAAACCGCAGCGGCGCATGGCATTGATCTGATCGACCAGCACATCGCCCACCGCGCGCAGTTCACCCGAATATCCAGCCTCGCGCAGGATACGGGCGGCCGAATAACCGCGCCCGTCGCCATAGGCGGGGAAGTTCACCTCAACCAGCGACAGCCGGTCGAGATAGGGCAGCAACTCGCGCGCATCCTCGCCCGCCTCGATCCGCACGGCGGTCGAATTGGACTGGCCGGTGAAAGACTCGACCGTAACAGCGGGTTCCTGCGCGGCTTCACCGTCGCGGAAAGTCAGGAACTCAACCATAGATCGCCTCCTTGAAGGGCTTCATGCCAAGACGGCGATAGGTGTCGAGGAAGCGCTCGCCTTCCTGACGTTCAGCGAGATAGAGGTCGGTGACCTTCTCAATGGCATCCACGACGCCATCCTCCGAGAAGCCCGGCCCCGTGATCTGGCCGACGGCAGCATCCTGCGCGCCCGATCCGCCGAGCGAGAGCTGGAAATTCTCCACGCCCTTACGGTCCACGCCCAGCACGCCAATATGCCCGGCATGATGATGCCCGCACGCGTTGATGCAGCCGGAGATCTTGACCTTAAGCTCGCCCAGATCCTTCTGACGGCCAGCGTCCGCGAACCGTTCCGAAAGCTTCTGCGCCAGCGGGATCGACCGCGCATTGGCAAGGCTGCAATAGTCGAGGCCTGGGCAGGCGATGATGTCGCCGATCAGGTCCAGATTGGCCTCCGCCAGCCCAGCCTCGTCCAGCTTCTGCCAGATGGCATAAAGGTCCGCCTTTTTCACATGCGGCAGGACAAGGTTCTGCGCATGGGTCACGCGCAGTTCGTCCAGCGAATGGCGTTCGGCGAGGTCCGCCACCAACTCGATCTGCTCGGCCGAAGCATCGCCCGGAATGCCGCCGCGCGGCTTCAGGCTGATGTTGACGATCGCATAGCCGGGCTGCTTGTGCGCCGCGACCTGCCGGTCCACCCACAGGGCGAAGGCGGGGTCGCTACGGTCGATCTCGTCGCTCAGACCCTGATCATAAGTCGGATTGGCGAAGAAGGGCCGGATGCGGTCCAGTTCCTCACGTGGCGGGTTGAGGCCCAGCTCCCGCATATGCGCAAACTCTTCCTCGACCTGACGCTTATATTCCTCGACGCCCAGCTCATGGACCAGGATCTTGATCCGGGCCTTGTACTTGTTGTCGCGGCGGCCGTAGCGATTGTAGACGCGCAGGCACGCTTCCAAGTAAGGTACGATCTCATCTTCGGCCACGAAGTCCTTGATAAGAGGGGCGACCATCGGCGTGCGGCCCATGCCGCCACCGGCATAAACTTCCGCGCCGATCTGCCCATCGCGCGACACCAGCTTCAGGCCGATGTCGTGCAGCCGCATCGCCGCGCGATCCTCTTCGCTGGCGATCACCGCGATCTTGAACTTGCGCGGCAGATAGGTGAATTCGGGATGGAAGGTCGACCACTGGCGCAGCAGCTCGGCCCAAGGGCGCGGGTCCGTCACCTCATCGGCGGCGACGCCAGCATATTGGTCGGACGAGATATTGCGGATGCAATTGCCGCTGGTCTGGATGGCGTGCATCTCGACCGTCGCCAGTTCGGCGAGGATGTCGGGCGCATCGGCCAGTTTGATCCAATTATATTGCAGGTTCGTGCGCGTGGTGAAGTGGCCATAGCCCTTGTCATATTTGCGCGCGATCTCGCCCAGCTTGCGCATTTGCGGCGCGTTCAACGTGCCATAGGGGATGGCGACGCGCAGCATATAGGCGTGCAGCTGGAGATAGAGGCCGTTCATCAAGCGCAGCGGCTTGAACTGATCCTCGGTCAGTTGCCCGGCCAGGCGACGTTGCACCTGATCGCGAAATTCCTCGACGCGGGCGTCCACAATGGACTGGTCATAGCTGTCATAACGATACATGGTCAGATCACCCAGTTGCCGGCATCGGCGTCATTCGGTTTAAGCGTCAGGTCGGGACGCACGGTTGGTCCCAGAGCGCGGATGCGGTCCTTGATATGGGCCGGGCGCACGCCTTCGTCGGTCAGGGTGGCGTCGATCACATAAGGAGCGACCACCCGCAGCGCGGCTTCCTCGGCACGGGCAAGCTCGTCGCCCTTGTCGCCCACATCGACGGATTCGCCGACCTGCCGCGACCAGCCGTCGCCCGCCCACCAGATCACGTCCCCGGTGCCAAGGTCATTGCCGGTCAAAATCTTCACGAATGCATCTCCGCCCCATTATTCACCTGTGCGGCCCAGCCAGCCAGCACGTCCTGCGCCAGCGCATAGGCCGCCACTTCACCGACCACAATCAGGGCCGGACTTTTTACTTTTTCACGCGCCACCATGTCACCCAGATCGGCGAGCAGGGTGCGCAGCGTGCGCATATCAGTGCGCGTGCCATTTTCCAGCACCGCAACCGGAATCGCAGGCGACACGCCATCGGCGATGAGCTTGTCGGCTATATCCGCCGCCGTCGCCACGCCCATATAGATCACCAGTGTGCGGCCATGGCCAGCAAGCCCGAACCAGTCCTGATCCGTCAGCCCCTTGCACTGGCCCGCGACGAAGGTCACCGCGCTCGCCGCATCGCGATGGGTGAGAGGAAGCTGCGCCTGCGCCGCGCAGCCGATCGCCGCGCTGATCCCCGGCACGATCTCGACCGGCACGCCAGCGGCGCGGCATGCTTCCATTTCCTCGCCCCCGCGCCCGAAGACGAAAGGATCGCCGCCCTTCAGCCGCACGACACTGCGTCCGGCAAGCGCCAGTTCCACGAGCAAGGCGTTGATGCCCTCTTGCGGCATCGAATGACGGCTGCGTTGCTTGGCGACTGAAATCAATTCAGCGTCAACCGAAGCCATGGCCAATATCTCGGCCGAAACCAATCCGTCATGCACGACAACATCCGCCTGCGCGATCAGACGCGCAGCGCGCAACGTCAGCAGTTCCGGATCACCCGGACCCGCGCCGACGAGAAAGACGGTAGCAGGGAGTTGTTCGGCCATGCTGGCCAGATGGCGGAAGCGCTCAACCGTTTCAATTCAGAATGCTTTGCCCATGGCGAAGGAAAATTTGGGGGATGGGTGTCTAGGTCCGACACCCGCCCCCTTGATCCCCGCAAAATCAGTAGCATTCGGCCCGGAGGAACTCGACCGCTTCACTTATACTAACGTGGGGAAATGACACCGTTCGCCGTCAGCTTGAGTGGCGCGATCCTGCCGTCGCGCAGATAGTGGACGTCGAAGATCACGCTCTGGCGGAACAGCGGGGTCGTGCCTTCCTGCGATTGGTCGTTGCATGCGAAAAACCAGCGACCGCGCCATTTGAAGAAGGAGCCATGGCGGTCGAAGTTCAGCCAGTTCTTCGGCTTGAAGCCCGGCGGCGGTGCATAGCGGCCCCGCATGGAGCTGTCATTGAGGAAGGACGGCTCCACATTTTCGGGCAGCAGCAAGGGGCCTTTGCACTGGAAGGGGCCATAGGGCGAGGTGCCGATCCCGTAATAGGTCCCCCATGACAGATAATAATATTTGCCCCGGCGGTGCAGGAATGGTTTGTCATCCGTCTTGCCCGGACCATAAGGCCCTTCGGGATCGGCAATCGTGATCTTGCGCGGCGTTTCGGCAAGAGAGATCATATCGTCGGACAGGCGCGCGATATAATAGTCGAAGGTGCCGAACACGATGTAGCTGGTGCCATCGGCTTCCTGAAAGATACCGGGATCGCGGGTTTCCGTAGGAACCTGACCCTTGGCGATCAGCGCCTTGCCCAGCGGATCGCGCCACGGGCCTGCGGGCGCGTCGCTGACGACAACGCCGATATCCTCAGGACCCATGGAGAAATAGAGATAATATTTGCCATTGCGCCGGATCGCGTCAGTGGCCCAGCATCGGCTGCTTGGCTTGGCGAAATAGGTCTGTTCAGGGAGTAGCGTACCCTCATGGGACCAGTTCACAAGATTGTCGCTCCGCCAGATCTGCCAATCCTTCATCGTGAAGGTGCGGCTCCTCGGGCTGGCGTCGTGGGTGGCATAGAGCCAGGCGACATCATCGAAGATGCGGATCTGCGGATCGCATACGCCCATCGGCAGGCGCAACGGATTGCCCGTATATTGCAGCCTTGAGCCTTTGCCGAGTTCGCGTGCGACGGCGGGAGCCGCAGACCAGGCGCTAGCGAGAAGCGGCAAAGCCAGGGCGCGGCGCCGGGAGATGATCACGTCGTTATCCTCGCTCAGATCAGTTGTCAGTATTAACCAATCATAATCGAACGGTATCGTTCTGTCGAGCAAGGCTCATGGCGCGAGCGCAGGAATGGCGATAACGTAGCCCTCTTACCTGTGGAAAGGGGATACCGCATGGCGATCGAGCTCAAGATATTGGCGTGGAGCTGTGTGCTCCTGTTGGTGCATATTTTTGCGGCGGCGCATTTTAAGACGAAGCAATATGGACCGAAATGGAATATGGGCGCGCGGGACGAGACCTTGCCGCCGCTGGAGCCTGTCGCAGGACGGTTGGTGCGCGCGCAGGCGAATTTCCTTGAGACCTACCCCATCGCAATCGTCGCGCTGCTCGGCGTGGTGGTTGCGGGACGGACGAGTGACCTGACGGCGATCGGCGCATGGCTATGGCTGGGCGCGCGGATCGTCTATCTTCCGCTTTACGCGATGGGCGTGCCGGTGGTGCGGACGCTGGTCTATATGGTTGGGCTGATTGGGCTGATATTGGTGTTGCAGGCGCTCATGACGGGTTGAGCGCCCTCGCCCCTTAGTTCGAGCAGAGCCGAACTCGGTCGATCACTCATAATCGCCCATATAGCCGCCGTCCGCGAGGTCGGAGAAGCGGGTGATCTTCGCGTCGAACTTCATACGGATACGGCCGGTCGAACCGTGACGCTGCTTGGCGACGATCAGTTCGGCAAGGCCGTAGATCCGCTCCATCTCCTGCGCCCATTCAAGATGCTCGCTACTTTCCTTGTTGCCCGGCTCCTTCGCGGCGACATAATAATCCTCGCGAAAGACGAACCAGACCATGTCGGCGTCCTGCTCGATCGAGCCGGATTCGCGAAGGTCGGATAGCTGAGGGCGCTTGTCCTCGCGCTGCTCGACCGCGCGGCTAAGCTGGGAAAGCGCCAGCACCGGAACGTTAAGTTCCTTCGCCAAGGTCTTGAGACCACGAGAAATTTCTGAAATTTCCTGCACGCGATTATCGCTGCCCCGGCCGCTACCCTGTAGCAGTTGGAGATAGTCGACGATGACGAGGCCAATGTCATGACGCCGCTTCAGCCGCCGCGCACGCGTTCGCAGCGCCGCGATGGTCAGACCTGGCGTATCGTCGATGAAAAGCGGCAGTTCCTGAAGGTCGCGCGCGGCGCGGGAAAGGTTCTGGAAATCGGCGCGGCTGATCTTACCCATGCGCAGCGCCTCCCCGCTGATGCCCGACTGCTCGGCGAGCACGCGGGTAGCCAGCTGATCGGCGGACATTTCGAGGGAGAAGAAGGCTGTCTTGGCGCCCATATTCTTTTCGGGCGGAATGCCATCGACATGGTCGCGCATCCAGCGGGACGCGGCGTTATAGGCGATGTTGGTCGCGAGCGATGTCTTGCCCATGCCCGGACGGCCCGCAAGGATCATGAGATCCGAATTGTGGAGGCCACCGATCTTTTCATTCAGGCTATTGAGGCCAGTGGTGATGCCCGAAACATGGCCCCCACTGTTAAGCGCGCGTTCGGCCACCTGCACGGCCATGGTGGTGGCGGTGGCGAAGCTTTTGACGGAGCCGGTTTCACCCTCGCCCTCGGACACTTTATAGAGCGCGACTTCGGCCATCTCTATCTGTTCGCGCGGGTTAACATCCTCGCTCGTATCAAGAGCATTTTCAACCAGTTCTCGCCCTACATTCACAAGTTGACGCAGAAGTGCGAGGTCATAAATCTGGCTGGCGAAATCGCGCGCGCCGAGCAGGGCGGCACCGTTCCCCGTGAGCTGCGCGAGGTAGCCGACACCGCCCAATTCCTTGAGCGCCGGGTCCTGCTCCAGCATCGGCTTGAGCGTGACCGGATTGGCTACCATGTCGCGCTCAACCAGCTTCATCACGGCTTCATAGATGCGGCCATGCAGAGGCTCGAAGAAATGCTCCGCCTTGAGCTTGAGCTGAACATCCTCGGCAATGCGATTGTCGATCATCAGCGCGCCCAGCAGCGCGGCTTCCGCCTCCACGTTGCGCGGGAGTTCGGGGATGCCTGCTTCTGCGGCGGGATTAATCTGCACCAGTTCGACCATGCGCCTCTCATCGCGCTCGCCGGGGTTCTGCGCAAGGGGCAAGCTGTGTCCCGACAGGCAAAGCTGTGGAGAACTCCCCCTTGCTTTTCATCGTCGGCAGAAGCAGGGACTATGGACCCATGACCGACCCGCGCATCATCGACATCACGCTTGACGAGCGGACGATCCTTTGGCGCAACGCGGATGTCGAGCAGGAGCGGCGGATCGCCATATTCGACCTGCTGGAAGATAATTATTTCGCGCCCCAGCGCACCCATGCCGATGATTATGCAGGCCCCTACCGCGTGCTGCTGCGCGTCGAAGATGGGCGGCTGGTGATCGAGATCAAGCGGGAGGATGGCGAGCCGCTGGAGGCGATCATCCTCGGCCTGGGCCGGTTCCGGCGTCCGATCCGGGAATATTTCGCGATCTGCGACAGCTATTATCAGGCGATCAGCAATGCCTCCCCGCAACAGATTGAAACGGTGGACATGGCGCGCAGGGCCATCCACAATGACGCGGCGGAAATGCTGATCGAGCGGCTGGATGGCAAGATCAAGGTCGATTTCGACACGGCACGACGCCTGTTCACGCTCATCTGCGTGCTGCATATCAAGGGGTAAGGGGACATTCGCCAGCATTCTTCCGGCCGGTTTCTGGTCCGCATCCTTGCGGGCGCGCTGGTCATTGGCCTGTTGGCATTGGGGGCGTGGAGCTATGCCTGCCGCTGGGCGCCGGGGCGCGACGTCTATCCGGTTCAGGGGGTGGCCGTTTCCGCCGATGGAGGCGCGATCGATTGGGGTACGCTCGCGGCCAATGGCGTCGATTTCGCCTATATAAGAGCGGCCAAGGGCACAGAGGGCCGCGATCCCGCCTTTGCGCGGAACTGGTCTGCGGCGCGGTCATCGGGACTGCGTTACGGCGCTGTGCTGGATTTTAGCCTATGCGGCCGCGCGGCCGGTCAGGCGACACGCTTCGTCACGACAGTGCCACGGGACAATGCCGCCCTGCCCCCAGTGATCCGGCTCGACTTTGATCCTGGCTGCACTGCGCGGCCGGGGCGGGACGCGGTGCTGTCTGAACTCAACACGCTGGTGAACCTGGTCGAGAGCAATGCGGGCAAGCCGGTGCTCCTCAACATCTCGAAGGCTTTCGAGGAGGAATATGACATTGCGTCGGGCATAAACCGGACGCTCTGGCTGGATGGAAACTTCTTCCCGCCTGATTATGCCACCCGTCGATGGGTGATGTGGACGGCGAATGACATGCGTCATATCGATGGCATCGATGGCCCGGTGAGATGGGGCGTGGTTGCGCCATGAACACGAGTGAAGACGTCAGAACGCTGGTCGAGGCAGCGCGCGCGGCGAGGGCAAGTGCCTATGCCCCTTACAGCCGCTTTGCGGTCGGAGCGGCCGTGCGCTTGTCCGATGGTGAGATGATCGTGGGCGCGAACTTCGAAAATGCGAGCTTTGGCCTGTCGCTCTGCGCTGAAACCGTGGCACTGGCGGCGGCCAATGCGCAGGGGCGGTTTGGCGACGTCGAGGCGATTGCGGTCGTCGGGGGTGGCGTTAACCCAGTCACCCCCTGCGGAAGATGCCGCCAGATACTGAACGAAGCAGAGCAGGTGGCGGGACGGCCCATCGCTATTTATTGTGCGGCGGGCGATGGCGACTCCGTGGTCCAGCATAGCGTCGCCGAACTTTTGCCTTTCTCTTTTGGACCCAATGATTTGGGTCATGATCCTTCCAGAAAGAGTTAAGAACAATCATGTCGATTTTGTCGGATAAGTGGATTCGCGAGCAGGCCATTTCCCAAGGGATGATCGAGCCATTCGTGGAAAATCAGCGGCGGGACGGCTGCATCAGTTATGGCCTGTCCTCCTATGGCTATGACGCGCGCGTGGCAGACGAGTTCAAGATCTTCACCAATGTCGACAGCGCGGTGGTGGACCCGAAGGATTTCGCGGCGAACAGCTTTGTCGATCGCAAGACCGACTGCTGCATCATTCCGCCCAACAGCTTTGCGCTCGCCCGGACGGTCGAATATTTCCGGGTGCCTCGCGATGTGCTGGTGATCTGCCTTGGCAAATCCACCTATGCACGGTGCGGCATCATCGTGAATGTGACGCCGCTGGAGCCGGGCTGGGAAGGCCATGTGACGCTGGAGTTTTCCAACACCACGCCCCTCCCCGCCAAAATCTACGCCAATGAGGGGGCCTGCCAGTTCCTTTTCCTCAAGGGTAATGAGCCGTGCGAGGTCAGCTACGCCGACCGGGCGGGGAAATATATGGGGCAGCAAGGCGTCACATTGCCTCGACTCTAGGGGACGTGCGACAAGGGCGAGGATGAATATCGATCGGCGCCAGTCATGCTGAAGTTTTTCCGCCGCGGTGCATCGCCACCGCCCTCTTTCGTGCCCGACATAGGCGAGGACCGGCGCGTTTATGCCATCGGGGACATTCACGGGCGGCTCGACCTGTTCGAACAACTGCTGCGGTTGATCGATCAGGATGACTCGGCCCGCACGACCCTACCCTGCCATCTCGTCCTGCTGGGTGATCTGATGGATCGCGGGCCGCAATCGGCCGCCGTCATTGAGCATGCAATATCCTTGTGGCGGGCATCCCCGAATGTGCACCTGATCAAAGGCAATCATGAGGAGGTCTTTGTCGGCGCCGCGAAGGGCGATGCGCAATATGCGGGCTATTGCCGCCGCATCGGGGGCATGGCCGCGCTTGAAAGCTATGGGCTGGAATCCGGCGTCGGCACAGCGATGACGGACAAGGACATCGCGTCATGGATGCTGGAAAATGTGCCCCGCGAGCATGTCGATTTCCTGAACGGTTTTCCGGATAGTCTTGTGATGGGCGACTATCTGTTCGTTCATGCCGGGATCAGGCCCGGTCTGCCGCTAGAGAAGCAGGATGCAGCCGACCTGCGCTGGATCAGGGGTGAGTTCCTGCATGACCGGCAAGCCCATCCCTATATGGTGGTCCATGGGCACAGCATCACCAGCGAAGTCGATGAGCAGGCCAACCGGATCGGGATAGACACGGGCGCCTGGAACAGCGGCAAACTGACGGCGATCGGCCTTGAGGGCACAGATCGCTGGTATTTGCAGACTTAGCCAGAACGGAAAGACGTCCGAAGTTCAGCGCCAGCCCTTCTCCTTCGCGGCAGCCTCCTGGGTCGCGTCGGCGGGGGAGCCTTCGATCAGGGCGCTTACCGTCGCCATGATGCGGGCGTCGGTGGAGGATGCCTGACGGTAATCGGTCGATTGGGCGGCGCCGGGAATCAGTTGCTGAACCTGCCAGCCTTCCCCTTCCCGGCAGGCCACTCCCGACAGGGCACTGCCGTCGAAGCTGCGGCACCACCCTCCGCCCTTGCGCTGAAAACTCAGGCCGATGCGGATTGATGTGTCCTTTTGGGCCGAGGCAAGTTGTGTTTCGAGGGCGGAGGCGAGTTCACCCCTCGCCACCATAACGCCATCGCTGACTGCAACAGGTCCAGCGGGGCCGCTCGACAAACGGCCGATGCCGAGACCCAGGACAAGGCTGGCAGCGATCGCGCCGCCAATGCCCCAACTGCGCCATTTGGGAGCCGCGGGACGGGTGATGGGCGTGACCTTCGGCCGTTCCTCCAGCAGCGCACGCATAGCCTGTGGCACAGGTTCAGCTTCAACCGGCGCATAGTGACCGGAAAGACGCTGCCGCAAATGCCGGTGCATTTCCAGGCGCTGGGCCAAAGCAGGATCGTCCGCAACGGCGCGATCGACGCGGCGGCGAGTGATTTCGTCCAGCTCGCCATCGACCCAGGCGATCAGCATGGCTTCATCAATGTCGGTCATGCTGCTTCTCCCAGCAATTCGATAAGGGCGCCGCGTCCACGAACCAAGCGCGAGGTCAACGTACCCATGGGCACGCCCAGAATTTCGGCGGCTTCCTTGTAGGACAGGCCCTCTACCAGAACGAGCGCGATGGCTTCGCGCTGCTCATCCGGCAAAGCCTGCATCGCGCGATCGACGTCGGAGAGCATGACGTGCGCCTCTACATGCTGGTCGCCAGCATAGCCGACATGCTCACCTGCCTCTTCGGGTGCGAAAGTCCGCACGGCGCGCTGCCGCGAACGGCCTTCATCGATCCACAGATTGCGCATGATACGATACATCCAGCTGTCCAACCTAGTCCCCGGCTGCCATTGTTCGCGCGCCCGCAGCCCTCGCTCCAGCGCCGCCTGGCAAAGGTCGTCCGCATCGGCGCGGTCCCTCGACACGCTGACGGCGAAGCGGCGCAGCCGGGGGAGGATCGCCAACAGATCGTTTTCGAACGACATCCGGTCTCCATCACTTGTTCAAGGATGAAACGGCTGTGCCCGTTCGTTTCATCCCCGAAGAGGTATATCTACCGGAAATAAATTCGCGATGACTCATTATGGATGCGAAAGGAGCGGAAAATTCGCCTCCGCGCCAGTCGAGGATGAAGAGACAGAGATGAAGGCCCTACGTTCCTGGATCGTTGCGGGACTGCTGCTGACAGGTCCGGCGGCACAAGCACAATTGTTGCCGTCCCCCAATGGGGCCTTGGGGCAGGTAGGAGGGATGGTTCCGGACTTGCTCAACGACGCGGAAGGCGCGCTGAATCGGGTTCCTCCCACCCGCTTGGCAGAACGCCTCGTGGCGGCGAGAGCGGCACGGATTGGTGATCTGCTGCGACGGCATGGCGACAGCGTGGAACTGGACGATCGGAAAGAGGCCGCGCGGCGTGGCGTCATCCTGCTGACGGGTGCAAAGCAGACCAGCATCGAAGCGTTGCGTCGCGCGGGCTATGCGGTGGCAAGCGAGGCCATTGAGGGGATCGACCTGCTCCTAACGCGCCTCACGGTGCCGCCCGGCCGGAGCCTCTCCCGCGCGTTGAAGCAGGTGCGCTCGATCGCACCAGAGGCGGAGGTGAGCGCGGATAATCTCTATTCCCCGGCGGTGCGGCGCCCAAGTCGGGGAGTGCAGCCTTGGCGGGGACAGGGCCTGTCCGATCTCGAGCGGCGGGAATGATCGATGGTGGCGTCGCCCGTCACGCGTCACTCACTGGCGCGGTCGAGCAGCGCGGCTTCGTTCGCGGCGCGCCTCGTGCCAGTTCGCACGGCACGGCGGTGGCGTCCTTGATCAGTGGAACCGGGTCCATTCGGGGCGCGGCGCCGGGTACGCCGCTGCTGGTCGCAGATGTTTATGGTGATGATCCAGCGGGCGGCAGTGCCTTCGCGATCGTGCGGGCGCTGGGATGGATGGCGGCGCGCGGGGTCAACGTCGTCACCTTAAGCCTGGTCGGACCCGATAATCCTCTGCTGGCAGGAGCCATCCGGCTGGCGCGTGAAAAGGGCGTTACGGTGGTAGCGGCGGTCGGCAATGACGGTCCGGCTGCGCCACCCGCCTATCCCGCATCCTATCCTGATGTCGTGGCGGTGACGGGCGTAGATGGCCGCGGGCGCTTGCTTCCCGAAGCGGGGCGCGCCCGGCATGTGGATTTCGCGGCGCCCGGCGCGGACATGAATGCCGCGCGCACCGATGGCGGCAAGGGCCGCGTGCGAGGCACCTCTTTCGCCGCGCCGCTTGTCGCGGGGCGGCTGTTTGTGAACGGTAGCCTGAGCGGGCTGATCGAGGAGGCCAAGCCGGAAAGCAGCAAGGCATTCGGGCATGGTATTATCTGCGGCAATTGCAGAAATATGGATTGAATATCAGCATCTTGTCAAAAATATTTCGGCGCCAGGAATTAAATCGCATCGCCATCCCGTTGTCCTTGCATCGGATCGACAACGAACAAGGAGACGATCGATGAAGAAGACAATCATTCTTGCCACTGCCTGCCTTGCCGTCCTGACTGCGGTTCCTGCGTCTGCCCAGCTTCTGGGCGGCGGTGGCGGCCTGGGCGGTGGCCTTGGTGGCGCTTTGGGCGGCGCTGGCGGATCGCTCGGCGGCACATTGAGCGGTTCGGGCGGCATCGGCCTCGACCGCAGCATCGATCTGGGCAATGGCCGGGTTGCGGCGAAAGGTTCTGGTTCTGGCCGGGCTGACGGCGCCGCCACTGGTTCTGTCAGCCGCAAGGGCAAGAGCCATGGCGCAAATGCCTCGGGTTCAGCCAGCGGATCGGCAAGCGGTGGCCTGACCGCCGACACGCTGGGCACCAATGATGTCGCCAATGCAGTAGGCGGCGTTCGGGATCAGGCCAGCCAGACGGCGGGCGCAGCGCGAGATCGCGCGGTCACGGCAGGTGCAGCGGCGCAAGGGCAAGCCAGCGCTACCGCACAAGCGGCACGCAACCGGGCCGGTGGCGCACTGAGCGGTGCTGGATCGGCGGCCGGTAACGCGTCTGGCGCGGCTCAGTCCGGCGCGGCAAACTCAGCCGGTAGCGCCAGCAACGCTCTCAATGGAGGCGCGGCGCTTAATGCCACCGGCACGCTATCGGGAAGCGGCCACGCATCAGGCTCCAGCGACAGCACGTCGTCCAGTCAGGCGGACAATTGACCCCACTCGGGCGGATTCCCCACTTCGGGCTTTAAGCCCGCTCCCTTTCCGCCCCTCCGCCTGACAAGACAGGGCCGGTGATCCAAGAGGTCACCGGCCCTTTTCCATATCAGGAGAGATTGATCGAGCACGGTCGCATCAACGACAAAGGCCGATGATCCCATGGGATCACCGGCCTTTTGGCACCCGCGCAAGGTTGCAGGGTCAGGCGACCTTAGTCGCGACCTCTTCCGCTTCATCAGGATCGCGCAGCACATAGCCACGACCCCAGACGGTTTCGATATAATTGTCGCCACTGCACGCCAGAGCCAGTTTCTTTCGCAGCTTGCAGATGAAGACGTCGATTATCTTGAGTTCAGGCTCGTCCATGCCGCCATAGAGATGGTTAAGGAACATCTCCTTGGTCAGGGTAGTGCCTTTGCGGAGCGACAGCAGCTCCAGCATCGCATATTCCTTGCCGGTCAGGTGGACGCGGTTGCCGTCCACTTCCACGGTCTTGGCGTCGAGATTGACGGCCAGCTTGCCCGTGCGGATGACAGACTGCGAATGGCCCTTAGACCGGCGAACCACGGCGTGAATGCGCGCGATCAGCTCTTCGCGATGGAAAGGCTTGGTCACATAATCATCGGCGCCAAAGCCGAAGGAACGAACCTTGCTGTCCATCTCCGCAATGCCGGAAAGGATAAGCACCGGCGTCTGCACCTTGGCGGCGCGGAGCTTCTTCAGCACGTCATAGCCGTGCATGTCCGGCAGGTTCAAATCCAGACAGATGATGTCGTAGTCATACAACTTACCCAGGTCGAGCCCTTCCTCGCCAAGGTCCGTAGTGTAGACGTTGAAGCCTTCGGTCGTGAGCATAAGCTCGATCGCCTTGGCCGTTGTCGGTTCATCTTCTATTAGCAGAACGCGCATATTGAAGCCCCTGTCCTTGCAGATCCCGTCAACCCCTAAGAACGGCGTCTGCCCCAATTCATTAACCAAAAAACTTCTGAAGGACAAAGGTTAATTTTTCGCTAACCCGCAGAAATGCGCGAGTCGCGGGAATTTGAATCTGTTTGAAAAGATTTATTGTCGAAGTGATTCATTTTGAGTCAAGATAGATTCACCTGCGCAACGAAGCTTCAGCAACCGTGGTTGCGAGCGATGAAGTCGAGCAGCGCCTCGACCCGCGCAGGCCGCAATCGCGAGGGCGGCGTGACCAGATGCAAGCCAAGTGGCGGCGGCCTCCAGTCGATCAGGACCTCCTCCAGTTCACCTGAAGCGAGCGCTTCGCCCACTATGAAATCGGGCAGCCGAGCAACGCCTATGCCTGCCCGGAGCGCGGGCAGCATCGCTTCACCACTATTGACGGTTAGGCGCGCCCTAACCTGTATCACGACATTCTGCTGCCCCGGCCCCGAGAAGCGCCATACGTCAGGCGTCGGCGCATTGGCATAGCAAAGACAGTCGTGGGCGCCGAGGTCGGACGGATGCTTGGGCCTGCCCCGCTCCTCCAAATAGGCGGGAGAAGCGATGACATGCATCTTGACGTCACCCAACCGCCTCGCACGAAGCGAGCTGTCGGGCATGTCGGCAATGCGGAGGGTGGCGTCGAGCCCCATCTCGATCATGTCTATCCGCGCGTCAGAGAGATGAAGATTGATGTCGACGGCGGGATGAAGCTTGGCGAACTGCGCGACCAGCGGCGCGATGCGGAGTAATCCGAACGTCATCGGCGCGCCTAGCCGAATGGTTCCGGACAGTTCGTCGGTATCCTGGCGAGCAGCTTCCTCCGCCGCCTGCCCTTCCTCGAAAATCCGGGCGGCGTGACTGGCGAGACGCTTGCCGCTTTCGGTCAGGGCAAGGCGGCGACTGGTGCGGTTGAACAGGCTGGTTTCAAGATGCTGCTCAAGGCGTGTGACGGCCTTTGAAACCGTCGCTTTCGATACACTGAGCGCCTTGGCGGCATCGGTGAAGCTGCGATGCTCCACGACGGCGGCGAACATGGCCCATGCTTCAAGGTCGGGAAGGCGCATAAAGGAAACAATCCGTTTCAATGCTGCTGGTTTAAGAAACGATCCTGATCGCTAAATCAGTCGGAAGCAAGCGGGAACGCTTTTCCCGCAGCAACGAAAGGCACAAATATGATCACCGCCGCAGGAAACCGCATCGAGCGTCGCCCCTTCGAGACGCTTGGTCATGCCGACCATGGCTGGCTCAACGCCCGCCATCATTTCTCCTTCGCCGATTATCATGACCCTGACCGCATGGGTTGGGGCGCGATCCGCGTGTGGAATGACGATGAAATCGCGGCGAACACCGGATTTCCTCCGCACCCCCACCGCGACATGGAAATCGTCACTTATGTTCGCAAGGGCGCGATCACGCATCAGGACAGCCTGGGCAACAAGGGCCGGACCGAGGCAGGCGACGTACAGGTGATGAGCGCAGGGACCGGCATCCGTCACTCCGAATATAATCTGGAGGATGAGACAAGCACGCTGTTCCAAATCTGGATCATTCCCAAGGCGCAGGGCGACGCGCCAAGCTGGGGCGCCAAGCCCTTTCCCAAGGACGATCGCGCCGGACGTCTGGTGGTGCTGGCCAGCGGCTATGCGGAAGATCAGGACGCGCTGCGCATCCGCGCCGACGCGCGGTTGCTGGGCGGCACCATAAAGGCTGGCACCAGCGTGACCTATGAAAGCGCGGAGGGACGGCACCTGTATCTCGTGCCCGCGACTGGGCGGGTCGAGATCAACGGCCAGACCTTTGAAGCGCGCGACGGCGCTGCGATCCTGGGCGGCCAGCCCATCACGATCACCGCGATCGAGGATAGCGAAATCGTCCTCGTCGATAGCGAATAGGCCCGGAAGGCCTATCGGCCGCTCGCTCACCTTGCCCCCCTGAGGGGGCGAGCGGTCGCATTATTCAAGAAACCTTTTTCCGATCAATGCATTACCAAGACTGGAGACACTTCATGGCTAAGGTGCTGGTTCTCTATTATTCGTCCTACGGCCACATCGAAACGATGGCGAAGGCTGTTGCGGAAGGCGCGACCGCCGCTGGCGCTCAGGTCGATATCAAGCGAGTGCCCGAAACCGCGCCCTTGGAGGTCGCCCGAAATGCGGGCTTCAAGCTGGAGCAGGATGCGCCGCTCGCGACCGTGGCGGAACTTGCCGACTATGATGCAATCATCATCGGTACCGGCACCCGCTTCGGCCGCATGTCGAGCCAGATGGCAGCTTTCCTTGATCAGGCAGGCGGCCTTTGGGCGCGGGGCGCGCTTAACGGAAAAGTGGGCGGCGCCTTCACATCTACCGCCAGCCAGCATGGCGGGCAGGAAACGACTTTATTCTCGATCATCACCAATCTGCTGCATTTCGGCATGGTGATCGTGGGGCTGGACTATGGTCACACCGGGCAGATGGGCGTCGATAAGGTGCGCGGCGGTGCGCCCTATGGCGCCACGACTATCGCGCATAGCGACGGCAGCCGTCAGCCTGACGAGGATGAACTGGAAGGCGCCCGGTATCAGGGACGGCGGATCGCGGAGACGGCAATCAAGCTGCACGGGTAGAAATTTGGCTGCACTCTTCCCCTCTCGGTGCAGCGGTTGAGCCTTGGGTCGCAAGGCACAACGATAGGGGCCGGTGCATAGGATGGATGCACCGGCCTCTTTTTTCAGAGGAACAGGCGACCGCCGACCGGGCTGGCGCGCAAAAGATAATAGACGGCGATGGGCAACAGCAGCGCATGGAGCAGCAACCAGGGCTTGTCCAAATAGGGCGAAAGGTAGTGGATGACCGCGACGTGCAAATACATGATGACAAGTGAGGCCCTGCCCACCGCCGCGAACCATCCGCCAAAAGGCGCGACATGGACCGAAATGCGGAAGATCAGCAGAGACGTCGCCACAGCCGAAGCAAGCGACAGGATCGGCCACCCGTAATCGGCGGCCTTCATGTTAAGCGTGGGAAGCAGACCGGATAGCCCCGCCAGCGCCAGCGCGCCCAAGGGGAGCCACATCCAATGCCTCCACGGCACCTGCTGCCATACGGCTCCGATCCAGAGCAGTACAAGGGCCATGGGCACCGTCAGCAACCCCAGCACGGACGTTTGCGTAACCTCCCCTGCTACATAGGCTACAATTAGGACAGGTAGGATCGCGATAAGCCAGCGCCGGTCGAGAGGATCGGGCCAACGGGACAGCAGCGCATTGAAAAGGATGCGCGCGGCCATCAGGCAGGGCACGAACCAGAATATGGTATAGGGACCGCGCAGCCATGATCCGCCAAGAAGGATCGGCAACATATCATCCGGCCATTGGTTGAATATAGGCCGCTGCCCCTTCATTGGCTCGATGATCTGATCCGCGATGATCAGCAATGCGAGGAAGGCCGCATAGGGGCGCATCTGCGACGCCAATTGCCGTAACGCGAAACGCCCGGGCGACTGTGGCCGGGACAGCAGGCCCGACAGCAGGAAGAATAGCGGCATGTGAAAGCTGTAGAGCGCGTCGCGGAGGGGGCCACTCCTCCACACATGTCCGGCCACCACGGCGATGATGCCAATGCCGCGCGCTACGTCGATCCATTCCAGCCGCCCGCCACCCTGCATCCGTTCCGATCGCGCCGACTTGTGCTGGACCTCGTTCCCCCTGTTCTCCATGGCTTCCACGCCCTATAGGACAGCGCGCGCCCGTCAATATTTCCAACTGCTCCCGGAACCACTCCTTGACCCTATTGCATGACCGAGTTCTCTTCATCGATGGTGAAGCCATCATCCTCGACAAGCCCGCCGGCTTGCCGGTCGATGCGCCGCGCGACGGTTCGCTGAGCCTGGAGAACCACCTTTCGTCCCTGACCTTCGGTTTTCAACGCTGGCCCCTGCCGGTGCATCGGCTGGATCGGGACACCAGCGGTTGCCTGCTGCTGGCGCGCAATCCCAAGGCGCACAAGCGCTATGCCGCCGAGTTTGAGGCGGGAACGGTCAGCAAGCGCTATGTCGCGGTCGTTGACGGCGTGCCGGAAGCGGAAAGCGGCGTCATCGAACTGTCGCTGAAGAAAGTCAGCAGCGCGGCCAAGGGCTGGCGCATCATCGCGGCCAAAGAGGGGAGGTCCGCCGTGACCGAATGGCGAAAGCTGGCGGTAAAGGACGGCCGCTCGCTGATGGTCTTCACACCGCGCACCGGACGAACCCATCAGATTCGCGCGCATACATTATATGGGCTGGGCTTCGGCATCGCTGGCGACCCCGTCTATGGCGCAGGCGAAGGGCCGATGCTGCTGCACAGCCGTTTCCTCAGCGTCCCGCGCGGGAGCAAGTCTCCAGCAGAGGCGACAGCTCCCCTGCCCGCCACCTTTACGGCAGCGGGCTTCGGGCCAGAGTATCTGGACGATGCCGGACTTTGACATTCCGGAAGATGCGCTGGAGGAGCGTTTCATCACCGCTGGCGGTCCCGGCGGGCAGAATGTCAACAAGGTCGCCACTGCCGTTCAGCTAAGGGTGGCACTCTATCGGCTGGGATTACCGGTCCATGCCTATAGGAAAATAAAGGAGTTGGCAGGATCACGCCTGACCTCTGGCGGGGAGATAGTGATCCAGGCGTCCCGCTTCCGCACGCAGGAGGCCAATCGCCAGGATGCCCGCGACCGGCTGGCCGAGATGATAGCCGAGGCGTACAAGCGCGATCCCCGGCGCATCGCCACGAAGCCGGGCAAGGCGGCAAAGGCACGCCGCGTGGACGCCAAGAAGGCGCGCAGTTCAGTGAAGCAGGGGCGTGGCAAGGTGCGGATGGATTGAGGACTGCCAATGTTTGATTTCAAGGCGCCAGCCGATGGCGACAAGTCAACGCTCTATGCGGACCTCCTGTCGGCAGTAGAGGCAGTGACGGACGGCGAGCCCGATGCGATCGCCAACATGGCCAATGTCGCGGCGCTAATTTGGCAATTTCTTCCGGACCTTAACTGGGCAGGCTTCTATCGCATGGTAGAAGGTGAACTGGTGCTTGGCCCGTTTCAGGGGAAGCCAGCCTGCATCCGCATTCCCTTGGGCCGGGGCGTGTGCGGCACGGCGGCGGCAACGGGAGAGACGCAGCTGGTCGAGGATGTCCACGCTTTCCCCGGCCACATCGCCTGTGATGCGGCCAGCGCGTCGGAGATCGTCGTGCCCGTGACGGTCGATGGCCGCGTCGTTGCTGTGCTTGACCTCGATAGCCCTGCCCCGGCGCGTTTCGATATCGCCGACCAGAGTGGGCTTGAGATGCTGATCGAACGGATTGGCCCTCGGCTCGCTTAACCGCGCTGCTCCGTTTCGGGACAGACGGGGCGTTCCCCTCGCGTGGATCGAGGCGGATCATCATGCTAAACCAGACGTTAACGTCACGGCCATGCCCAAGGCAGCCATGAACAACGGGGAGTTTTGCATGCGGATCTGGAGCATCATGCTGGTGGGCACGAGCCTTGCCCTCGGCCTCGCAACACCGGCTTTAGCAGGTGATGCCGCCGGGACTGGCGCGATGCTCCCCGTTTTGGGCAAAAGCTTTTCCGGCATGCGGCCGGTCCATGCCGGAATGCACCGCGGAACGATGGTCCACCGCTGGGGTCCGCGCGTTCAGGGTCGCTGGTTCGCGGGCTGGTATGCGCCGGGCGGTTGGGGCGCTTACCGGCGGCCGGTCATGGGCTATGTCCTGCCATCCTATTGGGTGAGCCCCACCTACCGGATCGGCAATTATGGAAGCTATGGCCTGCCTGCGCCCGCCGATGGCTATGGTTGGTCCCGCTATTATGACGACGCCGTGATGGTCGATCGTCACGGCCGCGTCCGGGATCATCGCAGCGATGTCGATTGGGATGCGCCCGATCATGAACCGGACCGGCCCGGCGTCCCCTATGATGATGATGTGACCGCGCATGACGGGCCTCCGCCCCCACCCCATGAATATGAAGGGCGCTGGACCGGCACCTGGCGTGACGAAAACGGCCGCACGGTGAGCGGCGAATATGAAGGCCGTTTCGAAGGCGAGGCGCGCAGTAACTATGGAGTGGATTATGACGCTCCGCCCTATGGCGCACCACCGCCGATCGTTCGGCATGATGGCCCCGGCGCCCCGGTCGTGACGACGACGCAGGCCCCCGGCTACATCGCGGGCGGCTATTATTATCCGGGTGCCACGACAACGACAGTGGTCATCACGCCGACGGTCACTACCACCAGCTACGTGACCGAAACGACGACGCGTCGCCATGGCGTCAAACGCAGGTGCAACTGCAAATAGGATCAGGGGTTTAGCCTGTCTGAAGACCCAGTGGGCAAGGACAGGAGAGACGGCATGATCCATCATGTGTCGGTTGGGACAAATGACGTCGAACGCGCGCGGGCGTTTTACAACCCGCTGATGACGCTGCTCGGCTATCGCAACATACGCGATTATCCGCATTCACTGGATTATGGCGTGACGGACGTGGCGTTCAGCGTCGAAACGCCCGTGAATGGGGATCGAGCGGCGCCCGGCAACGGCATTCATATCTGTTTCGAAGCGGCCGATCGCGAAGCCGTCCGCGAGTTCTATCGACTGGCGCTGGAACTTGGCGGAACGGACGAGGGCACGCCGGGCGTTCGCCCCAATTACGACGCCCATTATTATGGGGCATTCGTGCGCGATCCGGATGGAAACAAGATCGAGGCGGTGACCTTCGCCGCGAAGTAGACGTATGCAGCCTTGTGGCGATCGAGGCCGAGAGGATTATTTCCGGAAGATGCCCGCCAGTTCGATCGGCAACGGCGGTTCGTCGCGGGGCAGCACGCCCCGGATGGCCTGCGCCTGCTCCTGTGGGTCGAAACGAACCCAGCCACTCCGGCTCAGCTTTTCCAACGGGCGGTAGCGGACCTTATACTGCATCCGCTGCGACCCTTCGACCCAATAGCCCAGATAGACATAGGGCAGGCCCGCCTTCGCGGCGCGCAGGATGTGATCCATGATGATGAAGTTGCCCAGGCCCTTGCGGTGCTCCAACTCCGTGTCGAAGAAGCTGTAGATCATCGACAGGCCATCGCCCTGCCGGTCGGTCAGGCATGCACCGATCAACTTGCCGGGGCGGCCATTCTTGCCGGGCTCGCGATATTCGACGACATGGCTTTCGACCGGGGTCTGTTCGACCATGTCGGCGAAATCCATCTCGTCCATCTCGGTCATGCCGCCGCCCGGATGGCGCGCCTTCAGATAGCGCTGGAGCAGCTCGAATTGCTCCTCGGTGGACCATGGCTTGCATGCCGTGACGATCAAGTCGCTGTTGCGGCGAATGAGCTTGCGCTGTGTCGCGTTGGGCGTGAACTCTCCTGCCACCACGCGAACGGACACGCAGGCGGAGCAGTCGGCGCAACTCGGCCGGTACGCGACATTCTGGCTGCGGCGAAAGCCGATGCGGCCGAGCGCATCGTTAAGTTCCGCCGCATTGTCGCCGTTAAGTTCGGTAAAGACCTTCCGCTCGCTCCGGCCCGGAATATAAGGGCACGGGCTGGGGTTCGTCACAAAGAAGCGCGGAAAACGAAATGGTGCGCTCACCCCACGGTCTCCGTCAAAACGCTGCGCGAAACTTGAGTCATGGACAGACTATGACGCCCGCAGCCTTCCGTGAAAAGGTCATTTACCACGAAAAAAAACGTACTCCCTACGCCGGGAGGCCGATCAGGCAACCTCGATCGGCGCTACCTCATATCCGGCGGCGCGCAGGGCTGTGATCAAGCGATCAAGATGCTCCCCGTCACGGGTTTCGCATTCGACGTCGAGGCTAAGGCCCTTGGCGGGAAGATTGGTGAAGATGCGCTGATGCGACAACTCCAGAATGTTGACCGCTTCCTGATCGAAGATGCGGGCGACATGGAACAGCGCGCCGGGGCGATCCTGCAAGATGATGCGCAGGCGCGCCAGACGACCCGACCGCGCAAGATCGCGCAGCAGCACGTTCGCCAGCAGGCGCGTGTCGATATTGCCCCCCGTCAGGACGAGCCCAACATTGCGGCCCGCAAACATGTCCTTGTGCATCAACAGCGCGGCAAGCCCAGCCGCGCCCGCGCCCTCGACCACCGTCTTTTCGATCTGGAGCAGCAGGCTCAACGCCTCCTCCAGATGCCGTTCATCGACCAGCAGGATGTCATCGGCCAGGCGCTCGACAAAGCGGCGGGTCAGTTCCCCCGGCTCCTTCACCGCGATGCCTTCCGCCAGCGTATCGCCATCGCAGGCCAGGTTCGCCTGCTTGATATGGCTGTACATCGACGGATAAAGTTCCGCCTGCACGCCATAGATGCGGATGTCGGGCTTCATCGCCTTGGCCGCAGTGGCCATGCCGGAAAACAAGCCGCCACCGCCGATCGGGATGACCAGCGTGTCGATCTCGGGCGCGTCCTCCAGCATTTCAAGCGCCACAGTGCCCTGCCCGGCCATGATGTCGGGTTCGTCGAACGGGTGGACGAAGGTCAGGCCATTTTCCTTGGCCAGTTGGCGTGCATAGGTGCTGGCGTCGTCGAACTTCTCGCCATGCAGTACGACCGTCGCGCCATGCCCTTGCGTCTGCGTCACCTTAACCGTCGGCGTGGTCACGGGCATGACGATGGTCACGGGCACGCCCAGACGGCGGCCGTGATAGGCAAGCCCCTGCGCGTGATTGCCAGCGGAAGCGGCGATCACGCCCTTTTCCTTCGACGCCGCGTCCAGCTGAAGCAGGCGATTGAGCGCACCGCGTTCCTTGTAGGCAGCGGTAAACTGGAGGTTCTCAAACTTCAGGTAGACCTTACAGCCGAGCATGTCGGACAAAGTCTGGCTGATCAGCGTTGGCGTATGCACGACCGCGCCCGAAATCCGCACGCGCGCCGCCAATATGTCATCGACGGTAACGGGCAGCGGCATCGCGCTTTCGATCTTGCTCAACGTGTTCATGCGCTCGCCCCTAGCGGAAATTTACCTCGGAAGAAACTGGCCCTTGGCGAAATCTGGTCCTATGGCAAAAGGCCACGCGGCTAACTGTACGAGGCATATGGCTAATATCGCGTTTATCGGTCTGGGCGTCATGGGCGGCCCGATCGCCGGGCATCTGGCGAAGGCTGGACACGAACTGACCGTCTACAACCGCTCCATCGGAAAGGCGAAGAAGTGGGCCGAGGCTTATGGCGGCGCCGTGGCGGTCACCCCTGCCAAGGCGGCGGAAGATGCCGAAATCGTCATCAGCTGCGTTGGCACCGACGATGACCTTTCGCAGGTGACCGTCGGCAAGGAAGGCGCGTTCCGGACGATGAAGCCGGGCAGCCTGTTCATCGACCATACGACGGTATCGGCCCGGATCGCGCGGCAACTGTTCGTCGAAGGGGAAAGCCGCGGACTTCATTGCGTCGATGCCCCCGTATCGGGCGGTCAGGCAGGCGCGGAAAACGGCCGCCTGTCGATCATGTGCGGCGGCACGGGACCAGCGGTCGAGGCCGCGCGGATCGTCATGCAAAGCTATGCCGCCCGTATCGTGCATGTCGGCGGCGCGGGAGCCGGGCAAACGACCAAGATGGTGAACCAGATTTGCATCGCGGGCGTTCTGCAAGGGCTTTCCGAAGCGCTACGTTTTGCGCAAGCCGCCGAACTGGATCTGGACAAGGTGTTCGAAGCCGTGTCCGGCGGCGCCGCGCAAAGCTGGCAGATGGATAACCGCTGGAAGACTATGGCACAGGACAGTTTCGATTTCGGCTTCGCCATCGATTGGATGCGCAAGGATCTTGGCCTTGCCCTCGAAGAGGCGCGTGCCAATGGCGCGACCCTTCCGGTGACCGCATTGGTCGATCAATTCTATGCCGATGTGCAGGCGATGGGCGGAAGCCGACAGGATACAAGCGCGCTGGTGAGGCGGATCACCAAGGCATGAAGCCCGCCCTTTTGGCGGCTATCACCGCGCTCGCCCTGCCCTTTCCCGCTTTGGCGTCGGGGGTCATCGACAATGTGAATGGCATCGCGGTCGACGCCAATGGACGCACAGTGCGCTTTCGCGCTCTGCTGATCGACGATGAGGGCAAGGTCGAAAAGCTGCTGCCCGGACGCTATGAAGCGCCGCCCCGCCAGAAAAAGCTGAAGAAGGGCCAGAGCTGGCCGAAGGGCCTCGACTTCCAACTGGACGGCGGGGGCAAGACATTGATCCCCGGCCTGATCGACGCGCATGGCCATGTCATGGCGTTGGGCCTGACGCAGATCACGCTCGACCTGTCCGGCACGCGCTCACTGGCTGACGCGCAGGGCAAGATACGGGAATATGTCGCCGCCAATCCCGGACGGAAATGGATCATCGGCCGGGGATGGAATGCCGAGCTTTGGGGCCTTAATCGGGCGCCCACCGCTGCCGATCTCGACGCTGCCTCCGCCGATGTCCCAATATGGCTGGAAAGCGCGGACGGCCAAGTGGGCTGGGCCAATTCAGCGGCAATGAAAGCCGCCGACATCAGCGCCACAAGCAAGGCGCCTGCCGGTGGCCGGATCGAGATGACCGGGGGCAAGCCGTCCGGTGTGTTCGTCGGCAAGGCGATGGACCTCATCCAGCGGGTCGTGCCCCCTCCCGCCCCAAAGGACCGGGACATCGCGCTGGAAAAGGCGCAGCAATTATTGCTGGCGAACGGCGTCGCCGGCATTGCCGACATGGGCACCACGATCGAGGATTGGCAGGCATTCCGCCGCTCGGCCGATCGGGGGGCGCTGCGCGTGCGGATCATCTCCTATGCGCAGGGCCTCGACAATATGGTGCTGATTGCAGGACCTGAGCCGACGCCGTGGCTCTATGATGACCGGCTGCGCATGGGCGGGCTGAAACTGGCGTTGGACGGATCGCTCTCGTCGCGCGGAGCATGGCTCAAGGCCGATTATGCCGACGCACCGGGGCAGCGTGGATATTCGCTCATCCCATCCACCCAGCTGCGCAACATGATGAGCCGCGCGGCGATGGACAATTTCCAGATCGCCGTCGATGCCTCCGGAGACGCGGCTAACAGCGAACTGCTGGATGCGATCACGGAACTGGGCCAAACCTACAAGGGCGACAGGCGCTGGCGGGTTGAAAAGGCGGAGGTTGTCGATCCAGCTGACCTGCCCCGCTTCGGGCAAAATGGCGTCATAGCGTCAATGCAGCCCGCGCTTCAGGCCGCAAACTGGCGCATGGCGGTCGCGCGCATGGGTGAGAACCGGTTGAAGGGCGGCTATGCATGGAAAGCGATGCTCGACAATCACGCGCCATTGGCGTTCGGCTCCGGCGCACCTGTGACTAGTCCGAACCCCTTTGTCGGCATGGCCATCGCTATGAGCCGCGAGGATGCATCTGGCGAACCGGCAGGCGGATGGATGCCGGAACAGCGGGTGAGCTTTGAGGCAGCGCTTGACGGCTATACGCGGCAGGCGGCCTTTGCGGGTTTCGCGGATAAGCGTTTTGGCAGCCTGATCCCCGGACAGAGGGCGGATTTCATCCTCATCGACCGGGACATCTCCGTCGCTCGGCCCACCGACATACGGACGACGCAGGTTCTGGAAACATGGATCGGCGGCAAGCGGGTCTTCATGAAGGGCGCCAAGCCCTAGATTATAGCACGTCGCCCGACGCGTTCATCGCATCATCGATGGTTTCAGGCAGCGGCGGCAACACCGGCTTGTCGCATCCAGCAGCCTTCATATGTGCGCGGAGCGCGTCCATGCGCCCGAGATTCCAGCGAGCGAGCGGTATGCCCAACGGGCGGAACTCGGCGCGGTCGAACAGTTCGACGACATAATGCTGGCAAAGCTCGTCCACCTGCCCCAGCGTCAACATGCCAAGGTTCATCACCATGGGCCGCCCCGGCACACCGTCCCGGCCGCGCACAAGATCGGTCACATATAATCCGCCGCGCGGATCGACCAGCACCACATCGGCTTTCGACGCATCGATCATACGATGGCTGGCGGCATAGGGCGCGACGAACACATGCGTGCGCCAGACCAGAAAGGCGCTCATCGCGACCGTTATCGCCACGGCCAGGTAAATGGGCCGCATCGCCGCTGGACGGAAACGCGCCCAGCCTAGTCCCGCCAGCAGGCAGAACGGCCCGATGAAGCCATGGGCATAGCGAAAGCCCCAGCCATAGCCCTGCGCCAGCGCCAGCGCGCAACCGGCAAAGCAGCCGAACGCCAGCGGCAACGCGATTTCCTGCCCCCGCAATGCCTTGCGCCATTGCATCGCCATCACGCCCAGCGCCGCTAGGGGCACCATCAATATGTTGTTCCATGCAGCAAAGCGGCTGAGGTTGACCAGCGGTTGCCAGCGGTCCCCCAGGCGTTCGAACAGGCTCCCCACCTTGTCCGCCACTCCTGCGGAAGGCCGGACATCGGCGGCAGGCCCCAACGACTGGACGAGAAATCCGGGCCAAAGCTTTGCCCACACGACAACGATGGCGATGAGGATCAGGACGTGAAATGCGGCCACAGCCCAGCGGCGCGATAGCAGCATCCACAATATGAAGGGCGCGATGAAGATCGGCGGGAAATGCCACTGATGCAGGCCAGCCGCCACCAGCGCCACCGCACCAGCGCTGACATGACCGATAACGCCGCCTCTCAGAACAAGCGCAAGCCAGATCATGTTGAGCGCGAAATGGCCCGTCATCGCATAAGGGGTCATCGCCGTGACCCAGAGCTGAGTTGACGACAACCCAAGCAGCATCGTCACCCAAACGGCATCGTCCCGCGTCGGAAAAAGATGCAGCGCCACGCGCCACAGCGCAAAAAGCCCGGCAATCAGTAGCGCTGGCCCCGCCAGGTTCGGGTCGCCCAACTGCCAGAACAGGGCTTGGATCGCGCTGTTCACCGGCAGATAGGCAGCGGTCCAATAGTCGGCAGCGCCAAAGGGAGAGAAGAATTCCGGCATGATCGCGCGCCGATAGGCTTCCCATTCGGCGGGGATCGGCCGGGCGAACAATCCTTCTCGCATATAAGCGGCGGCAAAGCGCGCGACTTCCTCGTCTCGCGAAATCGAATAGTTCTGGAACAGCCAATAATGGCCCGCCCAGGCGACGAGGCCAAAGACGACGATCAGCGGCACGATCACCCGCGCGCGGGGCTTTGGCAGGCGAAACGCCATCCCCCCGGCAAAAAGCGCCGCCAGCGTCAGCAGTAACAGCCCGCCCAGCAATGCGGGAAAATCCTGATCCAGAAACAGGATGACGGCCAGGCTGACGCCCTGCCGGTACGTCACATGCCACAGGAAAGTGGCGCCCAGCCACAGGGTCAGGCCGATGGCACCCGCCAGGAACAGGCGGCGGGCATCGATAGGCCGGGCGGGCGGAAGGTACATTCAGCTTTCCTGCGGCAGCAGCGTCCGGTTGACGAAAATCCCATCCATTTCGACGAGCAGCGGGAAATGCCCCTTATTGTTGGCGAAGAATGCCGAGGGGATGAAATCCTTTTGCTCCAGCCAATCGATCATCGCCTGATAACCGGTGCCGTTTTCGTAGATGGGCCTCACGCCAAGTTCGGTCTGCACGCCCGCCATGACAGCGATCGCGGCCCCCGCACCTTCGCAAACGGAAAGGTCATGACCCTGCGTGTCCATCTTCAGGAACGGACGGGAAAATCCATGCTCCACCCGCAATTCCGGCAGAAGCGTGTCGATCCGCCTGCATTGCATCTCGACCGTCCGGGTGACCTTGTTGCGCTCGGCGAAGATAGCATCCTGCCGATCCGACGGTTTCTTGAGCGAGCTGAATTGATCGGCCGCCATGATGTTGAAACTGGCCGTTCCTTCAAAGTCGGACAAGGCGAGGTTGAACACATGCCATTTGGGATCGGAGGCCGCCCGGCGGGATAGCTCGGCAAAAATATCGGGGTTGGGTTCAAAGGACAGAATCGTGCCGGAAAAGCCTACATCCTTGCGCAACATGACCGCATATTGCCCCCGGTTAGCACCGACATCGAACACGCAATCGACCGCAAAGGCAGAAAGGAACCGACGAAGCGCCTGAATCTCCGGATATTGATGCACCCGCCCGGCGATGGAGAGGCGGATCGCCAGCGCGCGGTCGGCCAGTTCGCGGACATATCGGCTCACGCGCGCGAGGCCATAACGGAGCGGTAAATGCCGATCGTTGCCAAGGCCATGTCCTTCCAACTGCCCATAGTCTCACCATAGGCGCGTGCCGCCGCGCCAGCCGTCTGCCTGATGGCGGGGCTTTGGATTAGCCGCAAGAGGGCTTGAGCAAGATCGTCCGGATTTCCGGCCGCTGTGCGGATCGCCACCCCTTCCGGCAAGGCGGCGAACATACCCATGTCCGATGTTACCATCGCCTTGCCATGGTGCAGGGCAGACAGGAATGCGCCGCTTGAATCGATCTGGCGATAGGGGAAGATGATGGCGTCGGCCTTTGCCATATGCGCGTCGAGCCGCCCTTCGGTGAGGAAGCCAAGGTCGGCAATCAGCCGGTCGGCAAAGCCCTCAGCCCGGACTCTTTCCAGCAATGGCGTTACATCCATGAAGGGCTTACCCGCCGCCACCAGTTCGAAAGCATGACCCGCCCGCCAGAGCGACATGCAAGCCTCGATCAATATATCGACGCCCTTATAGGGCCTGATCGTGCCGAAGAAGAGCAGGCGCGGAACCGAGGGATCGGGAATAGCGGCCAGATCGGCCGAGGTTGCCGGTGCCAGACGCATCGGGGGGTGGGGCGTCACATGAACGCGGGTAGGTGCGATCCCCTGCGCATCCAAAGCCTGCCGCGTCGTATCGCCATGCACGATCAGCGCATCGAACAGGTCGAGCAAAGCGCGATATCCCCTGCCCTGCACGCCTGCATCGGCATGATAGGCATCCGCATTGTGGACCGTATGGACCAGTGGAACCCGCCCCTTCAATCGGCGCAACAGCAGGCGGTCGGCGGGCGCGAGTGGCAGCCATTGGAAATGCGCAACGTCCGCCGCTGTCAACGCACTGACCCGGCCAAGCGCGCAGGCAGCACCATATTCGGCAGCCTTGATCAGACGAAAGGCCTTGCCCTCCCCCAATCGCGCTCGCAGCGCTTCACTTCGGCGGAAGAAGCGCGGTTCGTATCGATAATATTCCGGCGCGATGGCGTCAGCGGATCGCATCGGGCGGCCGAACAAAGTGACATCCGCGCCCAGTCCAGCAAGACCGCTGCACAGGCTGTCATCATATCGCCCGGTGAAAAGCGACGGATCGACCATTGCAATCTTCATCGCGCGGCCGAACCTTGCAGCAGACGTCGCAACGACAGGGCGTGAAGCGCCGCAACCACGATCATCGTCAGCGCATAAATCGCGAGGAAGCCTCGATCGAACCCGTCACCCAGCATCATGGCGAGCGGCACGCTGAGCAATGATCCGGCGAGGAAGGGTAGTGAGCGCTTGAGCAAATGAGAAAAGCGCCCGAGCGCCGCCTGGACATAGACCGACACGCAGATCAGCGTCAGCGCCAGCAAAGCGCCATCAATCAGCAGCAGATCGGTCATACCAATGGCGGCTCGTCCAGCGAACAGCTTTGCGAAGACCCACTGCCCAAGCATCAGCAACGCAGCCGACGCGGCAAGGGCGAAGATAAACCCGGCCGCCAGTGCGCGTGTCAGCAACTGGCGCAGGCGGGTCCGGTCTCCCCCATGAAAAGCACGGGTGATGCGAGGAAGCGCGGCCTCCACCATGGCGCGGATGGCCATGGAAAGCGCCCGCGACATCTTAAACAGGAAATCGAAAAGCAGCATCGGCCGCGCGTCCTGCGTGGCGAACGCTATGGTGAAATAGGGCGCATTATAGGCCACGATCTCCGACACGGTGAACAGCGCCGACGCACTTATATCCCGCAGATAATGGGTGCGCACATATGCCCCGCCCCGGCGAAAGGCCAGCCAGTGCCCGGAGGTCATCCCCAACCGACCATGCACCAACTTGATGGCATATCCGATCACGGCCATGCTGATGACCAGTTGCAGCGCCACCGAAAGACGCGCGTCCAACCCTTTGAGGATCAACAGCAGCAGCGCGATGGTCATCATCCGCCGTACGCAGTCCAGCATTTCCCAGACGAAATTCCCATCGACCGCCGCCAGCGCCCGTTTCGCGAGCAGCGCCGGAAGGTTGATGCAGGCGGACAGGAAGAAAAGAATGAAGAGCAGCGGCATCGTCGTGTCGATCCCCCCCGCCACCAGCGCGACGAGCAGGATCACCACACCGCCAAGGATCAGCATGCCCAGGAACAGGAAAAGGACGCCCATTTCCTCCAGACGGAAGCCGTCCCCGCTGTCTCCGCTGTCTCCGCCATGGCCAAGCCAATGACGCCGCAGCCGCGCATAGATAATGCTGGTCAGGCCGAACTCGGCCGAAATGGTGAAGTTGCCGAAGGCGACCAGCAGCAGGAACGCCTGAAACTCGCGCAGCGGCAGGACGCGCACGAAGACATAAGTAACCGCAAAGCCCCAGATCAGCGTCAGCCCGACATTGGCGAGCTTGATGAGGGCGATGAACCGGGCAGACCCTTCCATCCTCGCGATGGTCCTGCCGACCGGCGCGCTCACCGGGCGGCGCTTCCTATGGGCTTGCGGGCGCGGAACAAACGATCATCCAGCGCAAAGAAGTGGCGCGTATCGGCATCAATGCCGTTCGCGTCGATCTCCTCCAACTGGAAGCCCGCAGCCCGGATACGATCGGCGAAATCCAGACCATATTGGCGAACATGGTCCCACTGGCCAAATCGCCGTTCCCGTTCCCGAGGCGGCATGTCGAAGCTGCCATCCTCGGTAGGCTTGTCCCACAGCGGCACGATCAGCCAGGCTTCGCCGCCGGGCTTCAACGCGCGATAGATATTGCGCAGAACGGCATGATCGTCGGGCACATGCTCCATGACATGACTGGCGTAGAACAGGTCATATTGTTCAGCCTCCTCCAACGCCATCAGGTCCACGCAGCGCATGCCGGGAACCGAATAGCGCGCCGGATCAAGATCGGCGGGCACATAACCGGCGGCGGCGGAAAAGCGGCGGACAAGGCTGCCTTCATTGGGCGCCATGTGCAGGATGGCCCCATGTTCCGGAACCGTCAGCGTCTTTTCCACGATCAGATGGTTCATCAGCCTCTCGCGCGGGGACGCGCCACAGCTGGGGCATCCCCATTCCGCATTCTCGCCATAGCGGAAGAAGCCGACGACCGACTGCCCACATGCGGGGCACGCCCGGTTTGCGCGCGCACCCGTCGCCTTGCGCAGAGCAAGCATGGTCCGGGTCAGGTGCTTGCCGGCGGCCTTTGCCACCCGCTGGAAAGTAATCACGCCTTGGCTCCGATCAGCATTGGGGAGGGCCTATACATGATGCCCCGCCTTTGGCGAGAGGGATCAGCGTGACTTTGCGGGATTCCAGACAGTGACAGTTCGGCCCGACATGGCCTTCATGACCCCCTGAAGCGTCGCGGCATAGGCGATGAGAATATCGGTCACCGCCGCCAAAGGCCCCGACTTCGCCCGCAAGCCCATCGTCAGCAAAAGTAACGCGAGCACCGTCCCACCAAGAGCCAGCAAAGGCGAGATGCGGAGTGCCAGCAACAGGGCCGCAATCCCCCCGGTCAGGATGGAGACTCCCCCAAACCACCTGATAATCTTGCGAGACGTATATTTGAAACGGTCGAGCGCCTTCATACGCCGAAGCTGAGGCCGAAGGTGCAGATGCGTGTGCCATGCGCGAGCGGCGATTCGAACCTTTCGCCGATATTCATCGCCCCTGCCCGCAACCAGTCTTTCCCTGGCGATGACGTCCTTCGCCTTGACCAGCCGCGATCCCGCGAACACCACTGCCATCGACACCGTCAGGTCGTCAAGCACACTGTCCGGAAACACAGGATAGAGCGCGCGACGGATGGAAAAGATCGAACCGTCCGCCCCCAACACATTGCCAGTGCGGGACTCCTCGTCCTTCAGACGCTCCTCCATCCGCCAGTAGAGCGAACCCACCGACGCCGTCGCGCTTTCTCCCTCACCCATATAATGCAGCGAACCCAGAACGCCTCCCACCTGCGGATCAGCATAGCGAGCAAGCAGATGGCCGATCGCGTCCTCGTCCAGCATCACATTGGCGTCGGTGAAGATCAGCACGTCGCCGACAGCCCGCGCCGCAAGCTGCTTCATGCCATGCGCCTTACCGCTGCGACCCGGACCCTGGATCAGCGTCACCAGATCGCCCTCTGCCCCGATTAGCGACGCGGTCTCATCGGACGAGCCATCATCGAAGGCCAGAATCTCAAGGGCGGGATGGCGGCGCTTCAACATCGCCAGATTGGCCAGCTTCTCCGGCATCGCCGCTGCCTCGTTATAGGCGCAGAAAAGCAGCGAAGCCGAGGGCACTTCACCCGCGCGCGGCGCCTCCGGCTTCGTCGGAAGGGCGCGCAGGATTAGCGGGTAAAAGAGGAACGGCCAGAGCAACGCTACGACCGAAGTAACAAGAACGAGCAAAAGGATAAGGTCCACGCCGCGCATCAATAGGCCTTGTGATGCACCAGCACCCCGATGGTCGCCATGATGATACGCAGGTCGCGCCAGATCGACCATTTCGTCACATATTCAAGGTCCGACTGGAGCCGGTCGATCAAGTCCTGATGATGGTCGGTCGATCCGCGATGACCGCGAACCTGCGCAAGGCCGGTCATGCCCGGCTTGATGCAATGTCGCTCCCAATAACGCTCATCGACTTCCCAATAGAGGCTGTCGCCCGCCTTGGCCGCCGCAGCATGGGGACGCGGCCCGACAATGCTCATGTCGCCGCGCAGGACGTTGAACAGCTGCGGCAGTTCATCGATGCTGGTGCGGCGCAGGAAGCGTCCGACAGGCGTCACCCGATCATCGTCGCGCGCGGTGAGCTTGTCGGCTTTGTGATCGGTCGCGTCGATCCGCATCGACCGGAACTTGTAGATATTGAAGGGCCGCGCATCGCGTCCGATCCGGGGCTGCTTGAAGATCACGGGTCCGGGGCTGGTCAGCTTCACCGCCAGCGCAGCGGCTATCAACACCGGCGCAATGGCGATGGTCGCGGCTGTCGCGACAATGATGTCGAAAATCCGCTTTATGATGCGGTCCCGGAACTGAAACGGGCCGCCCGCCACGATGATGGTCGGTTGCCCATCGAACTCATCGACGCGAGCAGGTGCGAAACGCAGCAATTCGGGCACCACGATCTCACCGCGCGCGGACAGGGATTTGAGCGCCACCGACCAGTCGCTCATCCGCTCCATCGGGCATGCGACAATCACACGCTCCGCCATCCCCACCGCCGCCGCCAGCCGTGCCGCCATGTCGGCATCGTGGCTGGCAGGCCGCAAGTTGGCGGCGGCGGCGTCGATCACTTCCATGTGAGAGCCAGTCTCTATCTCCACGCCATCCATGATGACGGCGGTAAGGTGCGGCACCTCGCCCAGCAGGCGAGCGCCAAGCCGGGCGATCGCCAGCCGTACCAGCGCGACGCTGACCGCCGAAAAGCCAAGGCCGACGACAAAGGTCAAACGCGAAAGCTGTTCGGCGATCTTGCCCAAATAGACCACCAGGAGCATCAGCAAGGCCGCCTGCGCCAGCGCCAAAAGCCCCCGGAAGATGCCGCGCCGGATGTCGTCCAGCATGTGAATGCCGTAAGCCCCGCCCTGCACCGCCAGCAATATATAAAGCGGCGCGACCATGGCGAACATCACGAGGCCATGCGGCTTCCCCGGCTCGCCCAGCAGCGCGCCCAGCACGAACCAGTTCGCCAGCAAGAATGACAGGAACAACCCTGCCAAGTCTCCAAGGAGGCACAGCAGATAAAGTCGCGCTCGAACTATTTCCTTCGAAACTGTCACTTGCGTCCTGCTTGTCCTTAACCCGCCCGCTCCGTTGGCACTGGCGGGACTGCCATGCAAGGCTTTGCGTGCAAGCGCCTTGTTTGCGAGCCGGTCAAAGACCGAACAAGCGGGTCAGCGACTTGTCCAGCATCAGCAATTGCCAAAGCAAGCGGCCATGATCGGCCATACCGGACTTGTGATCGGCCGCGATGCGTCCCAGCGCCTTGGCGTCGAACCAGCCGGTTCGGGCAAGCGCCGAGCCACCCGCAATGGCGCTCGCCTCCCCCGCCAGCGGCCCGCGAAACCAGTTGCTGATCGGCGTCACGAAGCCCATTTTCTGACGATAGAGAATATCGTGGGGCAGGTAAGGCTCCATCGCCTTCTTCATCAGATATTTGCCGCTATTCCCCCGGATACGCTGGGCAACTGGCAAGCGGGCGGCGAACTCCACCAGCCGATGGTCGAGCAACGGCTCGCGCGCCTCCAGACCCACAGCCATGCTCATCCGATCGGTCTTGGTCAGGATGTCGCCGGGCAGCCAGATGTGAATATCGGCATATTGCGCCCGGTCCAGCGGATCGCGCGCGGGCGCTTCCGCCATGGCACGGATATAGCGATCCTCCGCCCGATAGGCGCCCAGCCGACTGCGCATGTCCTGGCTGAACAGCCTCTGGCGCAGGGCATGAGGTGTCACGCTGACGGATGCCGCATAAGCCTCGCTCCCCTCTCCCGCCAATTCGAGGAAAGTCGACTTTGCCCGCAGCGCTTGGGGCGCCCAATCGGCTTTGGGATACCAGCGGCCCAATGTGCCGAACAGCGGCTCGCGCACCGATGCGGGGATGAGGCTGCGCACCCGCTCCCCCTGCATCTGGAAGCGATGGCGGCGATATCCGGCGAAGGCTTCGTCGGCACCATCACCCGACAAGGCGACAGTGACCTTTTCCCGCGCCAGTTCGCACACCCGATAGGTGGGCAACGCGGAGGCATCGGCGAAGGGCTCGTCAAAATGATAGGCGAGCGTATCGATCAACCCATAATCATCGGGCGATACGATCCGCATGCGGTGGTCGGTAGCAAAGCGGCGGGCGATCCGGTCGGCATAGGCGCTTTCGTCCAGACTCGCGACATCGAAGCCGATGGTGCAGGTCTTCACCGCCTGATTAGACGCCTCCGCCATCAGGGCGACGACGCTGGAACTATCCACGCCACCGGACAGGAAAGCCCCCAGCGGCACGTCGGAAACCATGCGCGACCGCACCGCCTGCCGCATCAGGGCGACCAGTTCCTCTTCCAGCGCCTCCGGCTTAGCCCTGCTGCGTTCGGCAAAGCTCACATCCCAATAGCGCTGCGGCTGAGGCACGGGCCGCCCACGCACCAGCCGCAGCGTATGACCCGCCGCCAACTTGCGCACGCCTGCTACGATGCAGGCATCGTCGGGAACATAGCCATAGGCCATGAAATCCTCCACCGCCGCCAGATCGGGCGCGCGGCGCAGCAGCGGATGGGCAAGCAGGCTCTTCAATTCCGACCCAAAGATCAAACTGCCGTCCGAAAGCTGCGCATAATAAAGCGGCTTCACCCCCAGCCGGTCGCGCACCAGCCACAGCGACTGCGCCCGCGCGTCGAACAGGGCAAAGGCGAACATGCCATGGAACCGCTCGACACAGGCCTCGCCCCACTGGCGGTAACCGTGGAGGATGACCTCCGTATCACTGTCCGTGCGAAACACATGGCCCTTGGCTTCCAGCTCCGCGCGAACTTCGGCGAAATTATAAATCTCGCCATTGAAGGTGACGGCTAGGCTCTCATCCTCGGTCAGCATGGGCTGCGCCCCGCCGCCAAGGTCGATGATGGAAAGGCGCACATGGCCCAGCCCGACGCCCGGCGCCGTCCACATGCCACTGCCATCGGGTCCGCGATGCGGCATCACGTCCAGCATAGCGCGAACCCGCGCCGGATCGACCGGCTTGGCCGTTTCAAGGTGGAAGATGCCCGCTATCCCGCACATGCGAACGGGCTTTAGCGGATGCCGAGGCTGCGGTCAGCCAAATCCTTCACATCGCCAATATCTTGCAGGAACAGCGCGATGGCGGCGTCGGCGGGCTTGCCCTGCCTCTCTTCGGCCGAGACGATAATCGCAGCGGCGCGCTGGTCGCGGCCGAGCAACCGAGCGAGCATCGTGTCGATCTTCACGCGCGGTGCGCTGCCAGTGACGGGGCCGTCTCCCACCTTGTAGAAGCTGACGGCATGACGGACCACCGGGCCGGGGGCGGTCATCTGCTCGCCCAGCCCGTACGCAGGAGCGGGCGCAGGGGATGACCATGACCAACGCTGGTCGGGATTGGCAGCGCCCTGGGCGAATCCGACCAGCTCGCGCCCCTCGTCCTGCCGATCGAAACTGGCGATGGCGAGGTCGACCACATAGCCCGTCGCATTTCGGTAGCGCCCGAGGACCAGATAATCCGCGCCATCGAATCGCGGCCTCCAGGGGTAGCGGGGCTGCGCGGAAGTCGGTGCCCAGCCCTTGACCGCCGGGAGAGTCGGCGCACCGGGCAGCGGCTTGCTCACCGCCGCGCTCACGATCAGCCAGACGGGCGCGGTAAGCCCCAACAGGCTCGCTGCACCAACTGCGACGACAAGCGGGAGGCGACCACGAATGAGACTCCCAAGCCGAGCAGGATCAAACCATGGATCACCGGGCCGACGGTCGAAAAACGGCCACGCTGCGGCCATCACCACCGCCATGATGATAGCGAAAAAGACCCAGCCATACATGACATGGTCAAAGCCGACAGCGGCCTCGATATTTGTCAGATGCGCGATCCATATCGTCCCGAACGCACGCAATCCATTGGCCAGAACCGCCAATATCAGCGCACCGGCCATGAATAGGATGCGACGCGGCCAGCTGGAAAAGCAGACATTGCAGACCAGCGCGCCATAGGCCGTCATCGCAATCACGAACTTCGCGCCCGAACACGCCTCGGCCACGCGGAAATAGCCGGTGGGTGTCGTTATGAAGATGCCGTCCAGATGCGCGGGAACGCCCACAATATCGAGAAAAACCATGCACAGCCGCGCCGTGATCAATTGCAGCGGCGCGACCAGTTCCTCTCCCACCGGCACCATGAAGAAGGCGTAGAAGAGCGGGAACAGCAGCGCTCTTGCCACGGCAGGCCCGAGCAACGTGACAACGCTACCCTGCAACATCAGGATGATCGCGGCGTGGCGGAACACCGCGACACCCGCCGCCGCTCCCAACAGCCAGGCGAATGCGCCCAGCGCCATCCAGAGCAGCCCAGGCGCCCATGCGACAGGCTCAAGCTGGCGCAGGCCGGTAAGTCTTTGCTGCACAAGCCAGGCGATCAGGAACGGGATGAAGAGGCAATGACCGAAGGTGGACGCGTTCCACCATATCGACACCATGCCCGACGCATCGCGATGGAACAGCGTCAGGATCAGGAACGCCAGAACGCCAAGCGCGGCGAGATGCCCGCGCCAGCCTTCCACGCCAACGCTGCGCGCTCGAGACAAAGGCAACGTCCTCTCAGTCACGCGGCTCGGCTGCCTAAAGCGGGCACGGGACCGAACAGCATATCCGGCAAGCCCTTGAGCGTTTCCGACCAGCGATAGCGCTCCTCCACCCGCGAGCGGGCAGCCTCGCCCAGACGCCGTGCTCGCTCAGGATCGGCCAGCAGTGCGCATATCGCCTCGACCTCTTCGACAGGATCAGCCGCGATGAGGAAATGCGCGCCATCCTGCGCATTGATGCCTTCGGCCGCTTGCGGCGACGCGACTATGGGCCGCGCCATGGCCATCGCCTCCAGCACCTTATTCTGTATGCCTCGAGCGATCCGAAGCGGCGCAACCACAATATCCGCCGCCGCCAGCCAGCCGCGAACATCAGGCACCGCGCCCGTCACGATAACGCCGGGCAACTGCGACAGCGCACTAACCTGCGGCGAAGGATTGCGCCCGACGATGGCAAAGCGAGCCTCGGGATGCCTGGCTCGCAAGGCTGGCAAGCTATCGCGCGCAAAGCTTTCCACCGCCTCGACGTTGGGCCGATAGTCCATCTGCCCGGTGAATACGATGAGCGGACCCGCCGGTCGCGCAACCTCATCAAATTCGGCCCCCGGATCGAAATAATCCAGCGCCACGCCATTATCCATGCCGATGACCCGCGCGGCGTTCAGGCCCGCAGCCTGCCGGAACAGCGCGGCCTCGGCCTCACTAACGAAAGCGCTGACGTCGGCGCGCTCGGCAGTGGCACGCTCAAAATCGAGCAAAACCCGCCCTTCGCGTCGGTTGATCCATCCCATAGGGCCACCGCCTGCCGCCCCATAGCTCGCATATTTGGCCGAATCAAAATCGACGAAATCCATCACGAAGCGAACGCCATCGGGAAGATCTGGCACGAAATGCGCCATCTGCACCGAATAGCCCATCACGGCCGCGATCGGCCGTTCCGCCAAAGTCTTCCGCACCCATTGATGCATGCGCGGATCATCGAAGAGCGACACCAGCATCGGCTGCCGCTTCGCCAGCCCAGCGAGACCCGCCACCACATGCGAACGGTTGCGCTTCAGCACGCACTGGCTCGCCGTCATCTCCGCCATGGCCGATGCGAAGCTCAGATCGCGATCATCATCCGCAAAGCAGCCGACATGCACGGGCGCTATCTCCGCCAGCCGCTTCAATATGTGATAGGAACGAATCTTGTCGCCCCGATCGGGTGGGAAGGGGATGCGGTGGCAGAGGAAAACTATCTCGCCCGTCATCCCAGCCCCCGCGAAATCAGCGGCCCGATCAGGTTGGCGATCGGCAGCGGCAGCTTCTTCCACATCTCCACACGCCGCTGATATTGCGCGCTGTTGGGATTGATGTCGCGCCGATCGCCCGTCGCCGACCAGCTATGATAGGCCAGCGGCACCGGGTCGAAGCCAAAGCTCTTCTTCCACGCGGCCTGCCCGCTTCCCGTCTTGGACCGACCGAAGTCGAACAGGCGCATGCCGCGCGTCCGGCCATGGCCCATCAGCCGGTAATACATGAGCTCGTTGGAACGCAGCCGCCGCGCATCCGCGACACCCCCGCCCCAAAAAGGCATGACCCGCCCCTGATGGTAGAGCGCCAGCACCCCCGAAACCGGCCGGTCGCCCTCATAGACAATCAATATGTCGGCATCCTCGCCGAACGCCGCCAGCACTTCGCGAAACAGGCGCCTCGGAAAAACCGGCGTCCCCAGATTGCGCACGCTCTGCGCATAAACATCATAATGCGCGCGCAGGAACCGCTCGTCCCGCCCAACCTCCACCCTTAGCGCGGGATTGGCGAGCGCCTTCCGCAGTTCGGCCCGGTGCTTGCGCGGGACCGCGAGCAACTCCGCCTCATCATCCGCCGCAATCGGCCGGACAAAGCCAAGATGGCTGTCCTGATGAAGCGTCCAGCCCTCACCCGGCAGCTCGCCACCTCTCAGTTCGACAGAAGACACGCCGATATCCCCAGCAACCCGCTGCGCTGCGCCGGCAAGAGCCGCGATAACGGCATGGTCATTAGCCAGTATCCCGCCATCGACGGCAAAGCCGGACGAAACCAAGGCCTGACCAAATAATCGGCTCTTCATATGGGTAAGCGGCAAAAGGCCTGCAATCTGTCCCGACGAAGCGACAGCAGCCAGCATATGCGCACGGTTGCGAGTGCCACGTTGAATCGCTTTGATCCAGGCAGGCCGATGGAAAGGCGTTCCGTCCGCCATGTCCGTCACAAAGGCATCCGCCGCTTCGATCTGAGCAGTATCATCCAGGTCGAGCGTGACTACGCCGACTCCGCCATCCGCCCTCATGCCGCCAACTCCGCCCCATGAGCGACCAACGCATCCACCCGCGTCCAGGAAAAATCAGCGGTCAGCCGCCGCAGCTTGTCCGCCATGACAGACAGATTGCTATAATGGCGCAGGCGCGATCGAAGCGGTGCTCCCGCCACCCGTGGCTGATCCGGATCAATCTCCCAGGGATGGAAATAGATGATGGCGGGCTGCTTCTCCCGCCCATTCACTTGCCGTATAGCCCAGCGGGAAAAGCCATAGGGCAGCAACCGGAAAAATCCGCCGCCCCCAGCCGCCAACCTCCGCCCGCCAAACTCGGCCGTCGTCACCGGCAACTCCAGCAAATCACTCCCCGTCACCGGCCGCCAGGCAAAGCGCGGCGATTCAGGCCAGCCATAATGATCATGTCGGATCGGCGCGACGCTGCTGGAATAGCGATAGCCCTCCTCCGCCAATATGGCATGAGCCCAAGGCGTCCGATGATCGATAGAAAAACTCGGCGCGCGATAGCCAATGACGCGCTGCCCGCTGGCATCCTCCAGCAAAGCGCGCGACCGGCGCAAATCCGCGCGAAACGCCTCTGGGCTCAGCGTAAACACCCGCGCATGGTCATAGCCATGGCTCGCGACCTCATGCCCCGCCTCGGCAATCCGCCGCATGAGCGCCGGGTGACGTTCCGCCACCCACCCAAGCGTGAAGAATGTCGCGCTGACCCCCGCCTCGGCAAACAGGGCCAGCACCGCATCCGTATTGCGCTCCACCCGATGCGTCAGTTCGTCCCACGAAGACCGGCTGATTGTGCGTTCAAAAGCGCCGACATGAAACCAGTCCTCCACATCGACCGACAGGGCATTCAGCACCATGATGAAGCGTCAGGCAGCAGCGCTGTGCGGCGCGTCGCCCATCCGCTGTTCACGCTCCACCCAGTCCACCAGCAATGTCAGCACGCGGCGCAGCGCCGTATCCTGCTCGCCCACGCGAAACTCCAGCGAGGAAAGCCGCTCCTCGATCAGGGTGAAACAGTCCTTCAGCGCCTCGGGATCCACTGCCTGGATGGCGACCTGTTCGATCCGCAGCGAATCGACCTCGGCGCGCAACGTGGCAATCTCGTCCATCAGCGCGGGCGATGGCTCGGGCTGACGCGACCGCAGCGCATTGAGTTCTGCGCGCAACGTCTCGCGCGCAGGTTCCGCCTGCGCCGCAACCGGAGCCGCAGCAGGCGCCTCCTCCGCGCGATCCAACACGGATGACGGCATCGGCTGCACGGCAACATCGCTGTCCGCACCCATATCCTCGATCACCGCCTGTACAGCCGCCGCATCGATCTCCGACAACTGATCCAGCGCACCCAGCAGCAGCACGCGGCTGGCCAGCACATTGACCCGGCGCGGCACGCCCCCGGTCGCTGCATAGATGGCGGCGAACGCCTCCTGCGTGAATTGCGGATCGCCATTCCACCCGACGATCGACAGGCGATGCAGGATATAGGGTTCGATCTCTTCGGGCTGCATCGGATCGAGATGATGGGTCGCGATCACGCGCTGCCGCAACTGCTCCAGCTGCGCCGATTTCAGCAGATCGCGAAATTCCGGCTGGCCCAGCAGGAATATCTGCAACAGCGACTGCCCGCCCAGCTGGAAGTTGGAAAGCATACGCAGCTCTTCGATCGCCGAGACCGAAAGATTCTGCGCCTCGTCCACGATCAGCAACGACCGCCGCCCCGCCCGCGCCTGCCCATGCAGGAACGCCTCGATCTGCCGCAAAATCTGCGCCTTGGGCATGTCGTGGGTCGGCAGGCCAAAGCTCTGCGCGGTGAGGCGCAACATGTCGTCACCGCCCACCTGCGTCGACACGATCTTGACGGCGGTCAGCCGCGCCGGATCGATCGTCGCCATCAGGTGCCCGACCAGCGTCGTCTTGCCAGCCCCGATGTCGCCGGTGATGACGATGAAGCCTTCACCCTGTGCCAGGCCGTAGCCCAGATAGGACAGCGCCTTCCTGTGCGTCGCACTTTCGAAGTAGAAATGCGGATCGGGTGTCAGCTGGAAAGGGCGGCCCTCAAATCCGTAGAACTGGTCGTACATCTCTCGTCTCCGGACGCGATTAGAAGCTGTACCGCAGGCCGACCTGGCCCATGGCGTTGATGACGGCATCCAGATCGTCCGCCTTGGCGCTGTCGAGCCCAAGCGAAGCGGATGCCTGAAGATTGCGGTTGATAAGGCGGTTGTAGCTGGTGAACGCGCCAAGGTTCAGCACATCGAGCCGCGCGCCGCTTGCATCGAAATAATTGGCGTAGACGGCGCTATCCAGGCTGGACCGGCTGTCGATCACGTAGCTGAGCGATGCCGTGCCATACCAATTCTCGTCCCGCGTCCCGCGCACGAACACGCCCTGGCCCGAAGGCGTCACGAATTTGCGCTGCGAATAGCCAAGGCCCACGCCAAGGCCCCATGGACCCCGCTGCGCCGAATATTGGGCAGCAACGCCCCGATAGCGGAAATTGGCGTCCGTAACCCCGGTCAGCGCGTCGTTAAAGCACTGCCCTCCGCCGCTTTGCGAGAAGGCGCAGCCGGTGAAATCGCCAGTGAACGGATTGCGTACGACATTCAGGCTGCTGCCCGAGACCGCCGCGACATTGGACGTGATGATCCGCCCGAAGCTGTCGATGCCGTCGAACACCACCAGCGCGAAGGACTGGCCCCGCCCCTGCCATACGAAACTACCCGTATAGGTCATGCCGCCATAGCGTTCGCCGACCCGCGCCTCCAGCGAGGTGCGTCGGTTGGGACGCCAGAGCACGCCCACATCCCAGATGATGTCGTCGAAATCATAGATCAGCGCGCGCGGCGAACTATCGTCAGTGACGTAACGGCCGTTGCGGATGACCGGCACCCCGCTCCCGTCAAGCTCGGGCGAGCGCTGGCTGATCTTGATCCGTTCATAGCCTACACCGCCGGCAAGGGCGACAGTCGGCGACACCGGCAGCGTCGCATCCACCCGGCCCCAGGCATCCTCGAACCGCTGATCAAGCTCGCTCGCATCTTCCCGGTCATAACCAGCGCTAGCCACGATGCCGAGCGGCAGCCAGACACCCGGCGCCACGCCGACCGAACCGGTCAGGCTGTGCGAAACCGAGTCCGCGAAGGAGCCGATAGGCGCTCCGGCAAAGTCAGCGTTCACATCCTCATCCACCCGCGCATAGCCAAGGCGGTAGGAGGCAGTGACGTCGATGTCGCCAAAGGATGAGGCATAGGACGGCCCCACATAACCGGCATAAACCTGGCTCGTCTGGCTATCGTTCAGCGTCGCCGCACCCGACAGGCCATCGGTGCGTATGCGCGTCGCAAGCGCGCCCGCATTGAGCGTCAGCCCATGCGACACCAGATACTGGCCCGACACGATACCGCTGATCACATCCTGATCGCTGGCCTCACGCCCCCAGCCAAAGCTGTGATTATATTGAATGTCAGCGACAGCCTCGACACGGCGCGTCTGCAACTGCGCCGTCAATCCCGCCGTCACATTGGTATAGGTCAGGACATCGCCACCGCCTTTCAGCGGCACGAGCACAGTCTGATCGACGCCCAGATAGGGCGTGACTTCGACCTTTCGCTCCTGCGCCATGGCGGGCGAAGCGGCGAGCGCTAGCGCGCCCAGCAACCCCAGGGAAGTACGCAGCATCATGCGTCGTCGCTCCCCTTGCCATAATAGCTGCCAAAGCGGCGGCCGCTGGCCGAGAAGGTGACACCGTTCAGCAACAACTGCACTTGCCCAGCCGCCTTCAGCATCCCCGCCGCGTCACGCAGCGCGCTTTCGCTTGTCTGGTCGGCACGCACCACCAGCAACGCGATGGCCGCATGGCTCGCCAGCACCGCACCAGCCGAAGCTGCGAGCAGAGGCGGCGAATCGAACAGGATGACCCGGTCCGGCCGCCCCTCGGTCAGGCGGCGCAACAGCGTTTCGGTCCGCGCCGACGCCAGATATTCGGTATCGTTGTTGCTGCGCTGCCCCGCAGGCAGGACCGCAAAGGACGGAATGTCCGTACGGATCACACAATCCTCGATAGCTATCGACGGATCGGCGATGGCGTCCATCAGCCCCGGCCCGCTCGTCAGCCCCAGCGCTTCCGGAATGCCCGGCTTGCCGAAGTCAGCATCGACCAGCAATATCTCCCGATCCTTCTCCGCCGCCAAACTCAGCGCCAGATTGATCGCGCAGAAGCTCTTCCCCTCCCCGCTATGCGCCGAGCAGACAAGCACGCGATTGCCGCGCGGATCATCGCCAAGCTGCGCCAGCAGATCGCGCTTCAGCAGCCGAAACTCCTCGCTGATCGCAGTCGCCGGACTATCGGGCGACAGCCAGCCATTCTCGGCCAGAGCAATCCGATCGATACTCTGCACCGGCCCATGCCAGTCAGGCGCGCGATATCCCGCCTCCGCCGCCACCGGCCGAGCAATCTCCACCACCGGAGGCAACGCCTCGCCAGCAGGCACCTCGACCGCAGGAGCGGCACGCCCCTGCAAGGCCGCGCTGAAATCATAGATTTCCGTCGCCCGCTCAATCAGCGAACCTTTGGAAAGGGAGCTATGCTTGTTCATCTTGCCGCTCCTCAGGCCATGCCACGCTGGATGAATTCGACGAGGATCAGCAGCACGCACAGCGCCGCCAGCCCCCCGCTCGCACCGGCGAACCATTTCAACCGCTGCTTCTCGACCGCCCTCTGCGCGGCGCTGACCGTCTGAGTGATGGAGCCGATGACCGGCAATCCAACCGCCCGCTCCAGCCGCGCCGCAGTCGGGAAGCTACCCTTGAGCTGCCCCATGGCAAAAGCGCTCCCCACGCCCGCGCCGATCCCGACGATCAGCACGCCCAGCAGCAGCAACGGCCGATTGGGCGCGGACGGCGCGGTGGGCGCGCTCGGCGGATTGATCACGCGGAACTGGACGGAACCCGTTTCGGTCTTCACATCGCCGCGCAGGCGCACATCCTCGCGATCAGCGAGCAGCTTGTCATATTGCGTCTTCAGCACCTCATAGTCGCGGTCAAGCTTCTCCTGCTCGGCGGCGAGGCCCGGCTCGTCAGTCTGGCGCGATGACATAGCGTTAAGGTCAGCCTGAAGCTGCGCCTTGCGCGTCTGGAGAGCCTGGACCGTCGCCGCCCGCTCCGCCTGCATCGACTTGATCGACAGATACGCAGGGTTGGGCGAACCGCCCGCCCCGCCACCACCGCCGCCCTGACGGCGCAGCGCATCGACCTGCCGTTGGGCTGCAATCACGTCGGGATGGTCAGCAGTCCAGCCACGCGCGCGCATCCCGGCAAGGTCCGCCTGCGCCTGCGCCAGTGCGGAAGGACCACCCGACGCGCCAACACCCGGCAACACCTGCGGTGTTCCGGCAAGCTGGCCGTTCATGGCGCTCAGCGCGCTCGACGCCTGCACCAGCTGCGATTCGATATTGTTGATCTCCATCCGCGCCGCGTCCATGCGCTGACCGATGGAGCCCGCGCCCGGCAGCATCCCGGCATAGCGCTGCTCGAACTCGACGCGACGCTGTTCGGCGGCGGCGAGCTGACGTCCGCGCTGCGCGATCTGCTGATCAAGGAAAGCAAGGCTCTGCTTCGTCTCGACGCGATCAGAGGACAGGTTCGTTTCCTGGAAAATCTCGATCAGCTTCTGCACCGCCTGCTGCGCGATCCGCGCATTGGCTCCGTCCGAAAGGCTGGAGTCCGCCGACTTGGCGCTGATGTCGATCATGCTGGGGTCAGCCTGCGCCATCACGGTGATGCCTTCGCGCAGCGCCGTGATCTTGGCCGCCATGTCGCGCGGGCCGCTGATCGTCTGGTTGAGATCGGTCTCCTTGACCACCCGCTCCAGATTGGCGGTGCTGGCCAGCGTCTGACGGACGCGATCAAGGTCCTGCTGCGACTGGACCTGCGTAATGCCGACCTTGTCCTGCAACAGCGACTGCGTGTTCACATAAACCCGCGCCTTGCTCTCATAGCTGTTGGGCACCAGGGCCACGCCCAGCCAGCCCAGCATGCACACACCCCACGCCACGGCCAGCGCCAGCCAGCGCCGGGTCCATATGCCGTGAAGAGCGATCAGCAGTTCGTCGTAAAGACCGGCCATATCAGAACATGCTTTCCGGAATGATGATGACATCGCCCGGGGCCAGCATGACATTCGCCTTGCTGTCGCCGCGCTTCAGCAGGTCGCCGATACGGACGTTGAATTCTTGCTGCTTGCCCTGTTCCTTGTTGAAGCGAACGAGCCGCGCCCGATTGCCCGCCGCATATTCGCTAAGCCCCCCGACGGAGATCATGGCGTCAAGCAGCGTCATGTTCGCACGATAAGGAATGGAGGCAGGCTTTTCGGTCGCGCCGACAATCCGCACCTGCTGGCTGAACGTGCCCGAGAAATTGTTGACGATCACCGACACCAGCGGATTTTCAATATATTTGGTGAGCGCCACCTTCATGTCGTCAGCCAGCTGCTTGGGCGTCTTGCCCACGGCCGGCATGTCGGCGATCAGCGGCGTGGTAATCCGCCCGTCCGGCCGCACCTGAACCTTCGCGCCAAGTTCCGGATTGCGCCACACGAAGACGGTCAGGTCATCGAGCGGCCCGATCACATATTCCTCGCCCGGCCCTTCCTGCTGCGCCACAAAGGACGCAGAGGGCAACTGGGGACCACCGCCTCCCGAAGCGCAGCCCGACAGCGCCAAAGCAGGCAGCGATGCGCCGATCAGAGCCCGGGAAACCGACAGGAAACGCATATCTTCACCTCATGACATGACCGCACGCCAGCACAGCCGCTAGACAGGTGAAGCGGCCGCAAAGCGATAGGCTTTGGGCCTCTTCTTGCCGCTAAAGGGTAAAGATACGGTTAGGCGTCAAACTATTGGTATATCAGCCAAGTAATAGTTCGAGCGCAGGCGGGTGCCCCAAAAAGGCGGAAGGGCTCGCCGAAGCGCCATAGGCCCCCGCCGCGAAGATCGCGATCAGGTCCCCTTCCACCACCGGCGGCAAAGCAACCTTGTCGCCCAGCTTGTCGATCGGCGTGCAAAGACACCCCACGACCGTGACGGCCTCCTCCGCAGGCGGCGCGCCATAACGGTTCGCCACCGCCATCGGATAGTTACGCCGCACCACCGTGCCGAAATTCCCGCTCGCCGCCAATTGATGATGCAAGCCGCCATCGACAACCACGAACGTCTCGCCCTGGCTCTGCTTCACATCGACCACACGGGTCAGGTAGACGCCAGCCTCCCCCACCAGCCAGCGGCCAAGCTCCATCGCAAACTCGCTCTCCGCCAATATGTCAGGACGCGCATGGAGCGTCTGGCCCAGCGCTTCCCCGATCGGCGCAATTTCCAACCGCTGATCGCCAGGAAAATAGGGAATACCAAATCCCCCACCCAGATTGACGAGCGGCGGTGTGGCTCCCACGGCGTCAGAAAGCCGCGCCGCCAATCCCACTGTTGCCGCCTGCGTGTCGATCAGCGCCTCCGCATCCAGCGCCTGCGATCCGGCAAAGATATGCCAGCCGCGCCAATCGGCTCCCGCATCGATCAGTGACCGTGCAAGCCCCGCCGCCCGATCCGCATCGACGCCAAAGGGTTTGGCCCCGCCGCCCATGCGCATGCCCGACCCTTTCAGGTCAAAATCCGGATTGACCCGCACCGCCAGCCGGGGCGTCCGCCCCCGCTTCTGGGCAATGGCAAGCGCACGCCGCGCTTCACCCTCCGACTCAAGGTTCAGCGTCACGCCAGCGTCGATCGCGGCGGCAAGTTCATCGTCGCGCTTGCCCGGCCCAGCAAAGCTCACATGCGCGGCGTCCATCCCGGCTTCCAGCGCTCGCGCCATTTCCCCGCCCGAAGCCACGTCAAAGCCTTCAACCAACCGCGCCATGCGTTCCAGCAGCGCCGGATAGGGGTTCGCCTTCACCGCATAATGGATCGACAGCCGCGGCGGCATAGCCTCCCGCAAATCGCGCACCTGCCGCTCGACCACGCCCATGTCATAGACGAACAGCGGCGTATCCCCCGCCTCATCCACCAGACTCGCCGCGCCGCATCCGCCGATCAGCAGCATGCCTTCCTCACCCTCGAAGAAGGGCGGAACAGGTCCCATCGGCTTCATCTGTCATATTCCTTGGCCAGTGCCACTCGGTCGATCTTGCCATTAGGCGTCCGAGGGAAATCCGCCAGCCTGATAATCGTCCGGGGCTGCATGAAGTTCGGCAATTCGGTCTTCAACCTCGCTTCGACCGTCGCCTCGGCATCAGCGTCGGCCGAGCGGATGAGCAGCAGCACCGCCTGCCCCAGCCGTTCATCCTTAATCCCCAGCGCGACGGCCTCCGCAACACCGGGCACCGCCACCGCTGCTTCCTCAATCTCTGTCGGACTGATGCGATTGCCCGAGGATTTGATCATCGCGTCATCGCGCCCAACGAAATAGAGCAACCCCCGCGCATCCCGCCGCACGCTATCCCCTGACCAAACCGCCATGCCGCCATAGCGAGAGGACGGCGGCGCAGGCTTGAACCGCTCTGCCGTGCGCGCCTCATCCTGCCAATAACCCTGCGCCACAAGCGGCCCACAATGAACCAGCTCACCCGATTCATCATCGTCCGTCAGGCTGCCATCAGACCGCACAACCAGTATCTCCGCATGCGGTATCGCCGATCCCATCGAGTCCGGGTAGCTGTCCACCAAGGCTGGCGGCAGATAGGTGGAGCGAAAAGCCTCCGTCAGCCCATACATGGGATAAAGGTCGGCCTCGGGAAAAAGGCCGCGCAATTTAGCCACCAACGGCCGGGTGAGCGCGCCACCACTATTCGTCAGTCGCTTCAGCTTCCCCGCCACTTCCGGCTTCCACTCAAGCTCGGTCAACTGCACCCAAAGCGGCGGCACCCCGGCCAATGTCGTGATGTCACGCTTGTCCACCGACTTCATGACGTCACGCGCCGTCAGATAGTCGAGCGGATAGACGCACCCGCCCGCATACCAGGTCGAAAACAACTGATTCTGCCCATAATCGAAACTGAAGGGCAGCACGCACAAGGTCCTGTCCTCGGCACTCAAGCCAAGATAACGCGCCACACTCGCCGCGCCGAGCCATAGATTGGCGTGGCTGAGCATCACCCCCTTGGGCCGCCCGGTCGAACCGCTGGTATAGAGGATCGCCGCCAGATCATACGGCCCGGCCTCGGAGGGCGGCATTCCATCCCCACCGCTCATGGCCGCCGCCGCATCCTCCTCCCGCAACAAACGGCAGTCGCCCGGCACATCATCGGACTTCAAAGTATCGAGCCGCGCCGCAGTACCAATCAACAACAGCGCGCCACTATCGGCGAGGATATGCGCGACCTGCGCATGTTTCAGCAGCGGATTGACCGGCACATGCACCAGTCCCGCGCGCGGGGCCGCCAATGGCATCAGCGCCGCGACCGGCCCCTTGGCAATCCAACTTGCAACCCGCGCGCCCTTTTCCAGCCCGAACCCCGCCAGCCACCCCGCCAGGCAACCCAGCGTCGTCTCAAGCTCGGCATAATCCTGCGACCCCGATCGGCCATCCAGCGCCGGACGCGCCGCCTCACCCCGCAACAGCAGGTGGTCGATCGGGCGAACTTCCTCGCCATCAATCAGGGCGGTTCGGCTTAACTCCATTTCCAGACTTTTCACCTAAGGCATGGGGACAGTGCCGGGGAGATAATGATTTGCTGGTCACAAGGGAATACAGCACGATCGCAGATGCCCGGCAGGCGCTGGGCGGACGGATGGATCGCGCCTCGACACCTTCCCTGTTCGATCGCATCGACTGGTTCGAACCGCTGCACGAACATTGCTTCAACAACCAAAAAGTCCGCGTCCTTCAGGCGATCGAGGGACAGGTCGAAGCATGGCTGTTCCTGCTGTCGCCCTCTCCCGAACGGCAGAGCGCGCTCGCCAACTGGTACAGCTTCGCCTGGTCGCCGATATATCTCGGCGATCCTGATGAACCGATGCGTCACCGGCTGGCAGAGATACTCGCCGCCGAACTATTCAAGACCGGCCGCCACATCGACTTTTATCCGGTAGGCGATACGGCGGAAATGCTCCTCGATGCCTTCCGGCGTAGCGGCTGGTTCGGCGTACGCCGGCCCATGGGTGGACGCCATATGCTCGCCCTGCACGGCCGTGACTTCGCCGCCTATTGGGCGGATCGGCCAACCCGCCTGCGCAATCAGGTCCAGCGCAAGGCCCGATCCAGCCGTTTCACCATCGAGATTCGCGATCAGGTCGATGACGCGCTGTGGCACGACTATGTGACGGTACATGCGAGCAGTTGGAAGCAGCCCGAGCCCGGCCTCTCCTTCCTGCGCGCGCTGGCAGAGCGAGAGGCCGCCGCCGGAACCCTACGGCTCGGCTTCGCGCGCCTCAACGGCCAGCCAGTGGCGACCCAGCTTTGGACCGTCGAAAATGACGTCGCCCTCATCCACAAGCTCGCACATGATCGCGCTTTCGACGGCGCTTCTCCAGGCACGTTGCTCAGCCACGCGATGTTCGCCCATGCCATAGACACCGACAAGGTCAGCGTGATCGACTACGGCACCGGCGACAATCCCTACAAGGCGGAATGGATGGAGCAGCGGCAAACGCTCCACCGTCTCGACTTCTTCAATCCACGATTTGCCTCGACATGGATTCCCGCCGCGCGAACCGCGATTTCCGCCCTTGTGGGCTGAAGGCGGAACGATTAGGTAAGCCCCCCATCATGCGGGCGAAAACCTCTATGCCGGTCGACCGGACAAGCGACATGTCAAACGCGATGCGCGATCTGCTTCGCGATGTGCTGGCCCTGTCGCAGGAACGCGTCGATGCGTTCGATGCCGACACGCCCCTGTTCGGCGCTCTGCCTGAACTGGACTCCATGGCCGTAGCCACGCTGCTGACGGAAATGGAAGACCGCCTCGACATCCTGATCGAGGATGACGATATTGACGGCGAAACCTTCGAGACCTTCGGCACGCTAGTCGCTTTTGCGCGGACGAAGATAGAGGCCTGAGCGCTTCCCCAGTCTATCAGACACCTAATCCCCGTTCGGGCTGAGCCTGTCGAAGCCCTTCACTTCACTTAAAAGAAATAAAAGCCCTTCGACAAGCTCGGGGCGAACGGAGGGTAGCGAAGCTCCCCCTCACCCAGCAAAGCGAGGCACGCAACGCGCACCCCGCTCCACGCTTTCTCACTCAGCCGCCATCGCCTCGAAATCCGCCTCGGCCAGGAACTTCTCCACGTCCAGCGCCGCCATGCAGCCCATACCCGCCGCCGTCACCGCCTGCCGATAAATCTTGTCGCTGACGTCACCCGCCGCGAACACCCCCGGAACAGAGGTCCGCGTCGTACCCGGTTCCACGATCAAATAGCCCTCATCCATCGGCAGCTTGCCCGCGAACAGCTCGGTGGCAGGCTGATGCCCGATCGCCACGAACGCCCCGTCCGTCTCGATATGCGAAGCCTTGCCCGTGACCGTATCGACCAGATCGACGCCAACCAGCCCTTCGGGATTGCCGCCGCCCACAAACCGCTCGATCTTCTGGTTCCACAGCACCTTGATGTTCGGATGCGCAAACAGCCGCTGCTGCAAGATCTTCTCCGCCCGCAGCGAATCACGGCGATGGATCAGCGTGACGTCATGGCTATGGTTGGTGAGGTACAGCGCCTCCTCGACAGCGGTATTCCCGCCACCGATCACCACCACCTTCTTGCCACGATAGAAAAAGCCATCGCAGGTTGCACAGGCGGAAACGCCCTTGCCCTGCAACAGCTGCTCGCCTTCCGTACCCAGCCATTTCGCCTGCGCGCCCGTCGCGATCACCAGAGAGTCGGCAAAATAGCGCGTCCCGCTATCGCCCGTCAGGCGAAAAGGCCGCTCCGACAAATCGACATCGACGATCTGATCATACATCATCTGCGCGCCGACATGCTCGGCCTGCGCCTGCATCTGCTCCATCAACCACGGCCCCTGGATCACGTCGCGAAAGCCCGGATAATTCTCGACGTCGGTCGTGATGGTCAGCTGCCCGCCCGGCTGCATGCCCTGCACCACGATCGGAGCCAGCCCCGCGCGCGCCCCATAAATGGCTGCGGACAGGCCAGCCGGCCCCGAACCGAGGATCAGCATGCGAGTGGAATGGGTAGCGGTCATCAGATTCCCCAGCTCTTTGGATTCGTTTGTCGGGATGAAATAGGCAGCAGCGCCGGGCGCGCAAGCCTGACTATCGCATGGAATTGCTTGGGCGCGGGCAAGCTACGCCTCCCCTGCCACTCCAACCGTCAGTCAATGACGTTGGGCAGGTCCTCAAACCCCTTGCGCAGCGCCGCCGACCAGCTGAGCGAAAGCAGCTGAAATTCCTCGTTATCGGCCTCGATACGGGTGCGGACACGGAAATCGAACTGGCCGCGCTCGATCACGGTCAGGTCCAGCGGCATGCCGACCGACAGGTTCGATCGCAACGTCGAATCCATCGACACCAGCACCGCCTTTGTCGCGTCCTCCAGACTCGTCTCGCGCTTGATGATCCGATCCAGAATCGGCTTGCCATATTTATGCTCACCAATCTGGAAGAAGGGCGTGTCCTCCGTCGCTTCGATGAAGTTGCCCGCCGAATAGATAAGGTAGAGGCGCGGCTTGCCCCCCCGCCGTTCCCCCGCGAGCAGGATGGAGGCATCCGCACCCGATCCCTGCATTTCGATGGTGCTGCGATAATGCTGCTGCATCTCGCACATCGCATCGCCCACCAGTTGCGCCGCGCGGTGCATCGTCGCGCAGTTCAGGATGCTTTCAACGTCCGGATCGACCTGCGAATCCTTGATCGCGCGGCCCAGCATCGTCTTGACGCCCTGCGTGATGGACAGGTTGCCCGAACACATGAGCACCAGCGACCGTTCGCCCGGCACGCTGTAGGTAAAGCTTTTCCGAAAGCGGGCAATATTATCCATGCCCGCATTGGTGCGAGTGTCCGACAGCATGACCAATCCCTGGTCCACGCGCACCGCCACACAATAGGTCATCGCCCACCGGGCTCCTATATCCGTTCAACCCTGCGGGATGGTAGGCTGAAGGCTTTGCTGTTGCTGCCGTTGCAGCTGCCTTTCTTCCACCCCGTCCTCCGCCTGCGCGATCCGGACGTCCGCGTCAATCCAGATATCGCCCGCCGCCGTCACGGACCCCCGGATGGGCGCCGCCGCATTGGCATCCAGGCCCGACGCCAGCCGCAGATAGCGTTCCGTCACACAAACCCGGTTCGACGGATCGAACCCGACCCAGCCCAGATCCGGCACACACGCCTCAACCCAGGCGTGGGTTTCATGCAGGGCAACGCCCCCCTCCGCCAGCAGATATCCCGTCACATATCGCGCCGGGATGCCGAGGGCGCGCGCGCCCGCAATGAATATCTGCGCATGGTCCTGACAAACTCCCGCCCCCAACGCGAAGGCCTCCGCCGCCGTGGTATCCGAAGACGTCACGCCACCCCGATAGGCTACAGCGTCGCTGACCGCCGCCGACAAGGCATGCAGCCGCGCCAGCGTCCCCCCATCATCCGGCAGGGAAAGCGCCATCTCCCGAATGGCGTCGGAAGTTCGGGTCAGCTGCGTTTCCCGCAGAAAATAGACGGAGGGCACCCGGCCCTCACCATTGCCCAGAACGCCGCTCGTCTCGCTCGTCTCCGCCAACCCTTCGGCAACGACCACCGCATTGTCCAGCCGGTCATGCCGTATCCAGACAGCCTCCATCTCGCCAAAGCTGTTGCGGCGGAACCCTTCGACCGGCTCGCCATTCACGCTGACCTGCCATTCGAGTATCTTCTGCGACGCGGTGTCGATCGGCATCAGCTTCAACCGCATCGCCACCCGGCCTGCCGTCGCGGCATAACGATAAGTCGTCTGATGGCGGACCAGCAGTTTCAAGGCGTGCGACGCTCCCTCATCCGAAATGATAGGTTTGGGCGATCTCCGCGCCCAATTGGTTGGTCATCTTCAATCCGCCCAACACGGTTTCATGCAGACCGACGCGGAAAATCTCTCCGCTGTCTAACTGTTCCAGATCGTTCACCATTTGCCGCACCGTCTCATGGCACGTGCCCCGCCCATTGTGCCAACCCGCCAGCCGATTGAGCCGATAGGCAAGCTGTTCATAGCAATAGGCCACACTGCGCGGGAAAAGCCGGTTCAGCATCAGGAAATCGGTGATCTGCCAGGGCGTATAAGTGCCGCCATAGACATGATGATAGGCCCGTGCTCCAGACAGAGCGTAGAGCACCGACGTCCACTGATAATGATCGCGGTTGCCCCCGATCACCTCGGTTTCTGGCAGCAATACATAATATTTAACGTCCAACAGCCGCAACGTCATCTGCGCCCGCTCCAGCGCCGACCCGGCCCGCAGGAAGTCATGCCCTTCATTGCGCAACTGCCCGGAATGCGCCGCACCCCGGAACGTCATGACCCGCGTCTTCACCCAATCGATCAGCGCCGGAAGCTGCTGCCGCGCTTCCCCCACATCATAGCTGTCCAGCTTGCGCCAACCTTCGTTCAACGCCTCCCACATGTCCTGGGTCAACATCGTGCGCGCCGACTTGGCATTGGCACGCGCCTTCAGCAGGCAGGACCGGATGGAACTGGAATTATCCGGGTCCAGCATCAGATAGGATATGGCGTCCCTCTCGGCCACCTGTATGCCTTCGGGAAATAGGCCATCGACCCCGGCTGCCCGCACGACCGACCGCCATTCGTCGCGATGATGCGCCCCCGGCAGGATCGCCATGCGCTGTCCCATGGTAAGCAAACGAGCCGTAGCCTCCGCCCGCTCCATATAACGCGCCATCCAGTAGAGATTCTCGGCGGTCCGGCTCAGCATGGGCGCACCCACCTCCTCCCCGTCATCCCAGCGAAAGCTGGGATCTCAGGCGCAAGGGCACCACGCAGCCTCAAGAGATCCCAGCTTCCGCTGGGATGACGATGAAGAAAAGGGACGCGCACCTCCATCAGTCCTGCAACACCCATGTGTCCTTCACCCCACCCCCCTGACTGGAGTTCACCACCAACGACCCTTCGGTCAGCGCAACCCGCGTCAGCCCGCCCGGCACCAGCCTGATCTGCTTGCCCACCAGACAATAGGGCCGGAAATCCGCATGCCGACCCACCACCGAAGCCGGACCAAGAGTAGGCACCGTCGAAAGGTCCAGCGTCGGCTGCGCGATAAACTCGCCCGGATTGGCCCTGATCCGCTCCGCATAAGCGGCGATTTCCGCACTGGTGGACTTGGGACCGATCAGCATCCCATAGCCGCCCGACCCATGAACCTCCTTCGCCACCAGTTCGTGCAGATGCTCCAGCACATAGGCGCATTCGTCCGGCTTCCCGCACTGCCATGTCTGGATATTGCCCAGGATCGGCTGCTCACCCAGGTAAAATCGGATCATCTCCGGAACGTAGATATAGACCGCCTTGTCATCCGCGATCCCCGCGCCCGGCGCCGAAGCCAGCGTCACCCCGCCATTGCGATACACGTTGAAGATGCCGGGAATGCCCAGCAGGCTATCGGGCCGGAACACCAGCGGATCAAGATATTCGTCATCGATCCGGCGATAGATGACATCGACCTGCCTGGGGCCAAGCGTCGTCTTCATCCACACCCGATCCTCATCGACGAACAGGTCCGCGGGCTCCACCAGCTCCACGCCCATCAGGTCGGCCAGGAAGCTATGTTCATAATAGGCGCTGTTGAGCGATCCCGGCGTCAGCAGCACGACCACAGGATCACCCTTGCACGAGGGCGGCGCGACTTCCTTCAGGCTCTTGAGCAACTCGGCAGGATAATCATCGACCGGCGCCACCAGCCCCTGTGCGAACAGTTCGGGGAACATGCGCGTCATGATCTCGCGATTTTCCAGCATGTAGGACACGCCCGACGGCGTGCGGCAATTATCCTCCAGCACCTCAAATCGCGCAGGCCCGGTGCGGACAATGTCGATCCCGACGATATGGCTGTACACCTTCCCCGGCGGGGTAAAGTCCGCCATCTCGGCAAGATAGGCGCTGTTTTGGTAGATGATGTCGGCGGGCATGATCCCCGCCTTCACAATCTCTCCCCGATGATAGACATCATGCAGAAACGCGTTCAACGCCCGTGCCCGCTGCCGGATGCCCCGGTCCAGCACCCGCCATTCCTGCGCGGTGAATATACGCGGCAACAGATCGAACGGAATCAATCGCTCCGGATCGCCGCCCTCGCCATAGACCGCAAAAGTAATGCCGATCCGCCTGAAGATCGCTTCCGCTTCATCCAACCTGCGGTTGAGCCCCGCGATGCCCGTCCGTTCCACCCAATTCTGCACTTCGGCATAGCAAGGCCGTATCGAACCATCCGGCTCAAACATTTCGTGGAAGGGCAAAGCGTCGATCCTCCCTCGGGCAGAGCCCGGTTGTGCATTGCAACATTAGTGCAACGTGACGGAACGATTGCAAGCGCAAAAAGGCCGCCGACCAAGATTTCCCCGCGCACGATGTCCGGCGACCTGCCCTGAAGAGAATTTGCACAGCCGTCGCCAAACCCCGTTGACCCCACAAGTCGCTCTGCCTATAGCGCGCGCACCGCAGGGCGACTGCCCGGCGCAGCCCATGGGGCGGAGTAGCTCAGCTGGTTAGAGCAGCGGAATCATAATCCGCGTGTCGGGGGTTCAAGTCCCTCCTCCGCTACCAAAGTTTATTCCATGTTTCTTAGCAGCATTATGCCCGACACCTGCCGTTTTCGCGGCTAGCGTGGTTCCGTTTTCTCCGGCTGAATAGTTAACCGCATTGCGTGCGCGCCATGCAGAGCCGATTGTAGCGCCATGCCCAACGCTCCCATGTTTGACGATGACGATCGAAAAATTGCTGCGCTCGATCAGCATTTTTTTCAATCGTCCGCGATGATCCGCCTAGAATCGATTAGCAATTTTGCTCAATCGCTATGGAAATCACTGATGATCGTTAATGGGGGCGCCATAGTTGCCCTCTTTACCCTGCTTGGAAATAGCGATTTGGCGGCGGATAGGTATTGGCTTTGGTGGGCGTTCTTCATGTTCGCCATCGGGCTCGGAGCCACCCTCTTCTCAAACCTGACCGCCTATGTCACTCAGTCAGCTTACTGGCAGCAAGACATTTCCGGAGCTTGGAATGCACAGGAGCAAATGCACGGCAGATCTCTTAAGTGGGAGAAGGACGTAAACCGCAGTTCAGCCATCGGAAATGTTTTTGAATGGACGGCTTTAGTAAGCGCGATCATCGGCCTTGCCGCCTTTTTAGGTGGCTCTTGGTGTGCTCTGACCGCCGTGATCCCTGCGAGTAACTCTTCACCTAGCGTTAAACCGGCATCGGACCTTGGTCACCGCGTCGATGCAGCGGACTGCCGTCCCGTCTGAAACTCTTTGTTACAGACGCTACACCTTTCGGCTCGCCCCTCCTGATAGAAGTTATGGTCAAGAAAGGAGAGACCATGGCTTTTTCATCTATATTGGTCGCTATCGACATCCATGATCCTGATCACGCAAAGTCCGCGCTGGAAGCAGCAGCAGCGCTTTCCGCAGGCGGCGCGAAAGTGCATATCCTTTATGTGCGATACTTTCTGCCAGTGAATTATGAAGGCGCGATCACCGTCGACTTCGACACGCAGGAGATCACAGAGGCCCAGCGACAAGTCGACGAATGGAAAGCCGAGTTCGGCCTGACCCATGCCACTTTCGCATCCCATCGCGGCCGAGTGCGCGATGAAGTTCTGGATGAAGCGCAGCGGGTGGGCGCCGACCTCATCATTATCGGATCACATCAACCGTCGCTCTCATCCCGCGTGCTGGGCTCCAACGCCGCCGCGATCGTCCGCAATTCGCCGATCAGCGTGCTCATCGCTCGTCAGAAAGAGATCGGCTAACTAATGCCCCGCCAGCCTATGGCTTGCCCGCCATCAGCAATCGGCGTGATCGCTAGATCAGATTTCCAGCTGCGACCCCAGTTCGACCACCCGATTGGTCGGCAGCTTGAAAAACGCCATCGGGCTTTCCGCATTGCGCACCATCCAGGCGAACAGCCTCTCGCGCCAAATGGCCATGCCGGGCCGGGATGACGGCACCAGCGTCTCGCGGCTGAGGAAATAGCTGGTGTCGGCAACGCCAATCGGCCCGCCGCAGTCGCGTACCGCCTTCATCGCCGCAGGCACATCGACATTTTCCATGAAGCCGTGACGCAGGATCAGGCGATAGAACCCCGCGCCATGATCTTCGGCGCTGGTGCGGCCGTCATAGGGCAAATGCGGCACATCTTCCGCGCGCACGGTCAGGATGATGTTGCGCTCATGCAGGATGCGGTTGTGCTTGACGTTGTGGAGCAGGGCCGGCGGAACACCCTCCGTCGTTGAGGATAGGAAGATCGCCGTACCCGGCACCCGCTTCAACGACGCTCCGGCCGACTTGATGAACAAGTCGAGGTCCATCGCATCTTCGCGCAGACGGTTACGCATGATCCGTCGCCCAGAAGCCCAGGTCGTCAGCACCAGGAAAGCTATGGCCGCGACCAGCAGCGGGAACCATCCGCCATCCGGGATCTTCGTCGCGTTCGACAGGAAATATGCGCCATCGATGATCAGGAACAGGCCCGTCACCATGCCCGCGACGAACGGGTTCCAGCGCCAGACGCTGAACATCAACGCCCCCATCATGCAGGTGGTGATGACCATCGTGCCAGTGACCGCAATGCCATAGGCCGCCGCCAAATTGCTCGAACTGCCAAAGCCCAGCACCAGCATGATGACCAGCACTAGCAGCGTCCAGTTGATCAGCGGCATATATATCTGCCCCGCCGCCGATGCGCTGGTATGCAGGATGCGCAGGCGCGGCAGGAAACCCAGCTGCACCGCCTGCCGCGTCACGGAAAAGGCGCCGGATATGACCGCCTGGCTCGCGATCACCGTTGCCAAGGTCGCCAGGATCACCAGCGGCAGCCTCGCCCATTCGGGGGCAAGCAGGAAGAACGGATTTTGCGCCGCCGCTGGCTCATCGAGCAGCAACGCCCCCTGCCCCAGATAATTGAGCATCAGGCACGGCAGCGCCGCGTAAAGCCACGCGATGCTGATCGCCTTGCGCCCGAAATGCCCCATATCGGCATAAAGCGCCTCCGCCCCCGTCACCGCCAGCACTACCGATCCCAAAGCAAGAAACGCCAGTTTGGGGTCGATCAGGAAGAAGCGCAGCGCCCACCAAGGATTGACGATGGCGAAGATCTCCGGGTGCCGCCATATATTGGTGACGCCCAGAATTGCGAGCGCCAGGAAATAGACCACCATGATCGGGCCGAACAGCGCACCGACTCGCGCCGTGCCGATGCTCTGGATCACGAACAGGGCGATCAGGATCACGATCGCGATCGGCAGCACCAACGGCGTCAGCCCGGCCTGCACCACCGTCAGCCCCTCTACCGCCGAGAGGACGGATACCGCCGGCGTGATGATCGCATCGCCATAAAAGAGCGCGGTGGCAAGCACGCCCAGCGCCGCGACCGTCGGTGTCCAGCGCGTTTCGCCCATCCGCCGCCCGATCAGCGCCAGCAGCGCCATGCTGCCGCCCTCGCCATTATTGTCGGCTCGCAGGATGATGAACACATATTTGACCGTGACAACCATGGTCATGGTCCAGAAGATCAACGACAGCACGCCATAGATATGGGCCGGGTCAACCGTCAGCGGATGGTGGCCGACAAAGCTTTCCTTCAGCGCATAGAGTGGAGAGGTCCCGATGTCCCCAAACACTACCCCCAACGCGCCGAGCGCGAGGCCGTGTAGCGGACCATGCGCTGCATGGCTCCCCCCGCTAACCGGCAAATCCTTGTCAGCCATAAGGCAGAAAACCCCCAACTTTGGCGAGCGCCTATGCCACAGTCAGGGATGGCAGCGCCATGGGGGACAGGCGGCCATCCGCTATTTTATATTTTGCCCCGCTAACTTCAAAAGTCCCCCTACCCCTTGTCAGTCCGGGGAAAGCGCGCCAAGGACGGCAGCAACTTGGACTGAGGGGATGCTGGCCGATGAGCCATTATGACGTTCTGATCGTAGGCGCGGGCCATGCAGGCGCGCAGGCGGCCATTTCGCTTCGTCAACTCGGCTTTGAAGGGTCCGTCGCCATGATCGGTGACGAAAAATACCCGCCCTATGAGCGCCCGCCGCTGTCGAAGGAATATTTCGCGGGCGACAAGAGCTTCGATCGCATCCTCATCCGCCCCGCCGCCTTTTGGGAAGAGCGCAAGATCGACATGCTGCTCGGCCACCGGGTGAAGGCTGTCGATCCGGAAAGCCAGACCGTCACCGTCGGCAACGAGCATATCTCCTACGGCAAGCTCATCTGGTGCACGGGCGGCAGCCCGCGCATGCTGACCTGCGACGGCGCCGACGCGCCCAACGTCCATGCCGTCCGCCGCCGCGATGATGTCGACGCCATGATGGCGAAGATGGACCAGATCAATCATGTCGTCGTGATCGGCGGCGGCTATATCGGGCTGGAAGCAGCCGCCGTCCTGACGAAGTTCGGCAAGAAGGTTGTTCTGCTCGAAGCGCTCGACCGCGTCCTCGCCCGCGTCGCTGGGGAAGAACTCTCCCGCTTCTACGAAGCCGAACATCGCGCCCATGGCGTCGATCTGCGCACCGGTGCCAAGATGGACTGCATCGAGGTGCAGAACGGCAAGGCGACCGCCGTGCTGATGCAGGATGGCGAGCGGATCGAAACCGACATGGTGATCGTCGGCATCGGCATCATCCCCGAAACCGGCCCGCTGATCGCAGCGGGCGCTGTTGGCGGCAATGGCGTCGATGTCGATGAATATTGCCGCACCAGCCTGCCCAACATCTATGCTGTCGGCGACTGCGCATCCCACGCCAACCGCTTCGCGCGCGGCGCCCAGCTGCGCCTTGAGTCAGTGCAGAACGCCAATGATCAGGCAAAAACGGCCATCGCTCACATCATGGGCAAGGAAGAAGCCTATGACGCCGTGCCCTGGTTCTGGTCCAACCAATATGATCTGAAGCTCCAGACCGTGGGCCTTTCGATCGGCCATGACCACACCATCCTGCGCGGCGATCCGGCAACCCGCAGCTTCTCAGTCCTATATCTGAAGGCCGGAAAGCTCATCGCGCTCGATTGCGTCAATGCAGTGAAGGACTATGTGCAGGGCCGCGCCCACGTCCTTTCCGGCGCACTGCTTGATCAGGCGCAGCTGGCCGATTCCTCGGTCCCGCTGAAGGAAGTCGGCCTCGCCTGACGAAGCCCCTCTTTGCGGCGTCTGATCAACTTGATCGCGTGGGAATTTGCCGCCTCAAGGCACGACGCTATCAACTTTGTCGAAAGCGTTTTGCGGTAGGGCGGCACCATGACAGGTCGATCGCGAAAGCCCCTCCACCTCATGATAGTAGCCGCTTCGCTGCTACCGTTACCGGCCATGGCTGCAACGCGCGGCTATACCATCACCAGCTTCGACGCCATCCGGGTCGATGCGCCGGTGGAGGTGATCATCACCACCGGCGCTGGCGCTTCCGCCAAAGTCGATGGCGATCAATCCCTGATCGAACGGCTGCACATTGATGTGTCGGGGCGCTTGCTGACCATCAGGATGGACCGCGCCCAACCCGGCGAGAAAAGCGGCGGCCGTGCCACCGTCCGGCTCTCGACCGGCACGCTTGAAAGGCTGGTGCTGACCGGCGGCGGCTCCATCTCGGTCAGCCGTATGAAGGGTTTGCGCGGAGAGATCGTGCTTGGCGGCAATGGCGACGTCAGTGTCGCGGCGGTTGACCTCGATCAACTCAGCCTCGGCCTCGCCGGCGCAGGCCGCGCAACGCTGGCCGGGAGAGCCGCAATAGCAACAGTGCGCGTAAATGGTCCGGGCGCCGTAGCTGCCGATGGCCTGCGCGTCCGCCAGGCAACGGTCAGCAATGACGGCCCCGGCAATGTCGCCCTGACCGCAGACGTGACCGCCAAGATATCGGCATCAGGCTCGGGTGACGTCACCATCGTCGGCAAGGCCGCCTGCCAGGTCGAAAATCGCGGCACGGGCCGCATCTCCTGCGGTGGCGAAGCCTATTAGCGGGCGTAATATAAATCACACTCCCTCCCCAACCGTTCGCCCTGAGCCTGTCGAAGGGCCTTACTTCCTTTTAGAAAGGAGAGGGCTTCGACAAGCTCAGCCCGAACGGGATTGAGTGATTCCAGCAAACGCAGAGCGCTAGACCTGTCACCCCCCACAACCCCACCCCAACTAACCTTATCAAAGTGTTTACCGCCACCCCATAGACCATAGGGCACCAGACATATCGGATCGTCCCATGTTCGCTCGTGCCCTCCTCCTCTTCCTCTTCATGGCCTCGCCCCAAACGGCAGAAGCACAGGTAGCGGTGGCCGTCCCGGACAGCGGAGACACGGCCTGGATGATCCTCTGCGCCCTCCTCATACTGCTCGCCGGGCTTCCGGGCCTGCTCCTGCGCCACGCGGGCCTCGTCAATGTACGAAGCGCGCTCTCGGCAAGCACCCAGCTTCTGACGGTCGCGGCGGGCGCATCGCTCGCCTGGGCCATCGCGGGCTATAGCCTCAGCTTCGCACCGGGCAGCGCATGGCTCGGCGGCGGCGCAAATCTTCTGCTCGCCAACCTCGGCTCCCTCAAGGCTGGGCTGACCGTTCCCGAATCCGCCTTCGTTCTGTTCCAGATGGCCTTGGCACTCTTTGCCGTATGCCTCCTCCCCGGCGCCACGGCGGGACGCGCGCGCTTCGGCTGGATGGCGGCCCTTGCCCCGCTCTGGCTGCTGATCGTCTATGCCCCGCTGGTTCATGGCATCTGGGGCGGCGGCTGGCTTGCAGCGCTCGGCGTCATCGACTTTTCCGGCGGCCTCGTCATGCACATGAGCGCAGGCTTTTCAGCGCTCGCACTTTCCCTGATCCTCGGCCGCCGCCCCCGGCATGCCGCCACGAGCCACGCACCTGTACTCAGCCTCGCGGGTGGCGCATTGATCTGGGTCGGCTGGGCGGGCATTTCCGGCGGCTGGGCTCTTGGCGCCACCGACAATGCCGCCACGGCCATCCTCAACACGCATTTCGCGGCCTGCGCGGGCGCGCTCGCATGGGCGCTGTCGGATCGCGCCGCGACGGGCCGCGTAAGCGCCACCGGCATCATGTCGGGCGCGGTCGCTGGCTTGGCCGCCATATCCGCCTCCGCCGCCCTTTCGGGTCCCGGAGGGGCGATGCTCATCGGCCTTGTCGCCGCGCTTCTCTGCCGCATCGCAAAGGCAACCTTCGGGCGCGGCGTCGATGATCCAGCGTCGGTGTTCCTGCTGCATGGGCTCGGCGGCCTGATCGGCGCTCTGCTGTTGCCCCTCTTCGTTCAGCCTTTCCTTGGCGGCGTCGGTTTCGAAGGCGACATCAGCCTCATAGCGGCCATGCTGAGCCAATTGGCCGGTGTCATCGCCGTCGCCCTCTGGTCAATGGCGGGAACCTCTATCGTCGCGCTGCTGCTATCGGCCGTACTGCCCATGCGTCTAACGGCAGAGGAAGCGGCAGAGGGCCTTGATCAGGTCGACCATGGCCAACAAGGCTGGGACTTCCGCTGACATCATGAGCATCGCCGTCGGCATCTTCGCCCATCAGGAGGAGCGGCGGATCGCCACCTGCCTCGCCTCGCTCCCGCTGGACCGGGCGGACACCGTCTATCATGTCCTCGTCAATGGCTCGACCGACGCCTCCGCCTCCCGCGCCCGCGACATCACAGCCGGACGCGCCAATGTCCGCGTGCATGACATCGCCCAGGGCGGCAAATCGCGAACATGGAACCACCTGATCCATGATCTGCTGGACGGAACCGACGAAGCCGTCATCCTCCTCGACGGCGACGCCCAGATCGCCCCCGGCTCCATCGACGCGTTGGTGGCAGCGGTAGGAGGCGACGGGATCAACGCGGCGGCGGGCATGCCGCTAAATGGCCGCATGGCCGCGCATTACCGCCACCTTCTGTCAACAGACGGCGGTCTCTTCGGCGATCTTTACGCACTGTCCGGCCATTTCGTGAACCGCATCCGCGCGCGGGCCTTGCGCCTGCCCAACGATCTGATCGGTGACGACGGCCTCGTCGCGGCCTGGGCTCATACCGATCTGCAAACCGACACCGCATGGCAGCGTGAGCGTGTCGCGCCATGCGAAGAGGCAGGCTTCCTCTGCGAACCCGTCCGCCTCACCAACCCTGCAAGCTGGCGCATGCAATATCGCCGGATGACCAACTATTCGCTGCGCTTCTTCCAGAACCGCATCGTGTCCGACATCATGGGGCGCGATGGCCCTGGAGGCCTGCCGTCCGAACTGCGCGACCTTTACGCCGCGTGGCTCCCGCGTCTTTCACCCCGGCCCGGCCCAACCGGCTGGTTCGACCGAAAGGCGCTCACGCGGATGCGGCAGGCGGCCTAACGATCCTTGCCTGCCAGTTCCTTGTTGATGAACAGCGCAAGCCCGGTGACGATCGCGCCCGACAACAGGTAAACCCCCGACGCCGCCAGTCCGAACGTGACCGATAACGCCAGCGCCACCAGCGGCGCGAACCCAGCGCCCACCAGCCAGGCAAGGTCCGACGTCAGCGCAGACCCCGTATAGCGCGTCGCCGTCGAGAAATTCGACGCCACCACGCCCGAAGACTGCCCAAAGCTCAACCCCAGCAGCATGAACCCCAGGATCATGAACGCGATCTCGGCCAGTTCCCCGCCATTGAGCAGCAACGGCGCAGCAATGCTGAAAATCCCGATCCCCAGCGCCGACCAGGCAAGCAGCTTACGCCGCCCCACCATGTCCGCAACAAATCCGGACACAACGATCGCCAGCACGCCAACGCTCGCCCCGATCGCCTCGATCACCAGGAAGCGCTCCAGTGGCTGTTTCGTATAAAGCGCGATCCACGACAGCGGGAACACCGACACCATGTGAAACAGCGCAAAGCTCGCCAGCGGAGCGAACGCGCCGATAACGATATTCCGCCCCTCCATCCGCACCGTCTCGATAACCGGCGAAGGCTGCAACTCACGCGCCTCGAACAGCCGTTCAAACTCATGCGTCACCACGATCCGCAACCGCGCGAACAGCGCCACCACATTGATCGCGAACGCCACGAAGAAGGGATAGCGCCAGCCCCAATCAAGGAAGTCGGCCCGCGACAGATTGAACAGGAAGAATGCGAACAACCCGCTGGCCACCACCAGCGCCAGCGGCGCGCCCAGCTGCGGCATCATCGCATACCAGCCGCGCTTTTCCTGCGGCGCGTTGAGCGACAGCAGCGACGCGAGCCCGTCCCACGTCCCGCCCAGCGCAATCCCCTGCCCCGCCCGCAGAGCCGCCAGCAGCACCGCCGACCAGATACCAACCGTCTCATAACCCGGCAGGAACGCGATAAACGCAGTCGATCCGCCCAGCAAAAACAGCGCGATAGTAAGCTTCACGCCCCGCCCATAAGCCCGATCCACCGCCATAAAGATGAACGACCCGATCGGCCGCGTCACAAACGCCAGCGCGAAGATGGCAAAGGACCAAAGCGTCCCCGCCAGCGGGCTCAAAAAGGGAAAGACATGCGCCGGAAACACGATGCACGACGCGATCGCATAGACGAAGAAATCGAAAAATTCCGACGTCCGCCCGATGATGACTCCAATGGCGATCTCGCCCGGCGCAACCTTATGGTCCCGCGCCGTCACAAGGCGTGCGTCCCGCTCCATCTGCGTGGAGGATGGCGTAGTGGTCGCGGCGTTCATCGGTCTGGACTGGCCTTCATGCTGCGGGAACGATCCATGCCAAACATCGTTGCAGCATAGCGAATCGCACCGGTGGTCGAAAGGCCATTGCCCTATTTTGCGCCTGCGAGGGGATAGGACAAAAGGTCCAATGTCGATCGCCACGCCACCCCCTTATGCGGGCTTCATGACCGCACGCCCTCGCCCTTTTCCCCGAGCTTTTCTGCGCCGACTCGCCCCCTTGCTGCTGCTGCCGCTCGGCGCATGCAACTGGGTGGTCATGTCCCCCGCGGGGGATGTCGCAGTGCAGCAGCGTGACCTGATCGTCATTTCGACCCTGCTCATGCTGCTGATCATCCTGCCCGTCATGGCGACGACGATCTGGTTCGCCTGGCGCTACCGGGAAAAGGCGCAGGCGAAGGATTATGATCCCGATTGGGACCATTCGACCAGCCTTGAACTGCTGATCTGGTCCGCCCCACTGTTGATCATCATCGCATTGGGCGCCATCACCTGGACCAGCACCCACCTGCTCGACCCCTATCGCCCGATCGAGCGCATCGATGCCGCGCGCAAGGTCGAGCCCGCCACCAAGCGCCTTCAGGTCGAAGTCGTCGCGCTCGACTGGAAATGGCTGTTCATCTACCCCGAACTCGGCATCGCCACGGTGAATGAACTCGCCGCGCCGGTCGATCAGCCGATCGAGTTCAAAATCACGTCCTCGACGCTGATGAACAGCTTCTTCGTGCCCGCGCTTGCAGGCCAGATCTACGCCATGCCCGGCATGCAGACGGTCCTCCACGCCGTCGCCAACAAGCCCGGCACTTTCGAAGGCTTCTCCGCCAACTATTCGGGCGCAGGCTTCTCCCACATGCGCTTCCGTTTCAAGGCGATGGATCAGGCCGGGTTCGACCGCTGGGTCGCGCAGGTCAAAGCTAGCAACGCCAAGCTCGACCGCGCCACCTATGTGAAGCTGGAGCAACCGAGCGAAAAAGTACCGCCCATGTATTTCGCAGGCGTCGAGCCAAAGCTGTTCCACGCCGCGCTCAACATGTGCGCCCAGCCCGGCAAGCGCTGCATGGATGAGGTCATGATGACCGACATGATGGGCGGTGGCGGCAAGGAGTCGGCGCGCGACACCGAAGGCCTGCGCCATGACGGCACTATCGATGTCGGTGGCTTTCATCCGGTCGAGCCGGGCAAGAAGGGCGAGATCGCGCAGCCTTCCGGCATGACGCCAGCGGCGGAACGCACCCCCGCCGCGCAGGGCCATGAGGCTCCGGGGCAGAAGGATGCCGACGGGCATGCGGACATGCATCATGGGCATTGAGCACCTCATATCACCCCTCCCCTTCAGGGGAGGGGACGGGGGTGGGGGCTCTCCCCAAGCGCCGCTCCAAGCGGCCAATCCCCACCCCAACCCCTCCCCTGAAGGGGAGGGGCTCATTCGCCTTTCACACCCCTCCCTCCCAAGGCCCTGACCCCCATGTCCCCTCATCCCGCATCCGAAAATAGCGGCATCTGGAAACTGATCTTCGGCCGCCTCGACTGGAGCGCCGTCCCGTTCCACGAGCCGATCGTCATGGGCACCTTCGTGGCGGTCGTCATCGGCGGCGCCGCGGTCCTTGGCCTCGTCACCAAATATCGCCTCTGGGGCATGCTGTGGCGCGACTGGTTCACCACCGTGGATCACAAGCGCATCGGCATCATGTACATGATCCTGGGCCTCATCATGTTCCTGCGCGGATTCGCCGATGCGCTCATGATGCGCCTGCAACAGGCATGGGCCTTCAACGGCTCCGAAGGCTATCTGAACGCGCATCATTATGACCAGATATTCACGGCGCACGGCGTCATCATGATCTTCTTCGTGGCGATGCCGATGATCACCGGGATCATGAACTATATGGTCCCGCTGCAAATCGGCGCGCGCGACGTCAGCTTCCCGTTCCTCAACAATTTCAGCTTTTGGATGACGACGGCAGGCGCAGTCATCACCATGATGTCGCTGTTCGTGGGCGAATTCGCCCGCACCGGCTGGCTCGCCTATCCACCCCTGTCAGGCATCGCCTACAGTCCCGGAGTAGGCGTCGATTATTATATCTGGGGCCTCCAGATAGCAGGCATCGGCACGCTGTTATCCGGCGTCAACCTAATCGCGACCATCGTAAAGATGCGCGCGCCCGGCATGAGCATGATGAAGCTCCCCATCTTCGTCTGGACCTCGCTCTGCTCCAACATCCTGATCGTCGCCGCCTTCCCGGTGCTGACCGCCGTCCTCGCGCTGCTCAGCCTCGACCGCTATGTCGGCACGGCCTTCTTCACCAACGACATGGGCGGCAACCCCATGATGTATGTGAACCTCATCTGGATCTGGGGCCATCCGGAGGTTTACATCCTCATCCTGCCGCTGTTTGGCGTGTTCAGCGAAGTCACCTCGACCTTCTCGTCAAAGCGCCTCTTCGGCTACTCCTCGATGGTCTATGCGACGGTCGTCATCGCGATCCTGAGCTACCTCGTCTGGCTGCACCATTTCTTCACCATGGGATCGGGCGCCAGCGTCAACAGCTTCTTCGGCATCACGACGATGGTCATTTCCATCCCGACCGGGGCCAAGCTCTTCAACTGGCTCTTCACCATGTATCGCGGCCGCATCCGTTTCGAGCTGCCGATGATGTGGACGGTCGCCTTCATGCTGACCTTCACGGTCGGCGGCATGACCGGCGTGCTGCTCGCCGTGCCGCCCGCGGACTTCGTCCTGCACAACTCGCTATTCCTGATCGCGCACTTCCATAACGTGATCATCGGCGGCGTCCTGTTTGGCCTGTTCGCGGCGATCAACTATTGGTGGCCCAAGGCGTTCGGCTTCAAGCTGGACACAACATGGGGCAAGCGCAGCTTCTGGCTGTGGGTCGTCGGCTTCTGGGTCGCCTTCATGCCGCTCTATGTGCTGGGCCTCATGGGCGTCACCCGCCGCATGCGCGTCTTCGATGACCCAAGCCTGCAAATCTGGTTCCAGATCGCAGCTCTTGGCGCCCTCATGATCGCGGCCGGCATCGCCTGCATGCTGATCCAGTTCGCCGTCAGCATTATCAACCGCGACAAGCTGCGCGACACGACCGGCGACCCATGGGACGGCCGCACCCTCGAATGGGCAACCAGCTCGCCGCCGCCAGACTATAACTTCGCCTTCACCCCCGTCATCCATGACGGCGACGCATGGGCGGACATGAAGAAGCGCGGCTATCAGCGGCCTCTCTCGGGCTATGAAGCGATCCACATGCCCAGCAACACCGGCACCGGCGTCATCATCGCGGGCCTGTCCGTTGCCTTCGGCATCGGCATGATCTGGTACATGTGGTGGCTCGCGGGCCTCAGCTTCCTCGCCATCCTCGCGGTCACGATCGGCCACACTTTCAACTACAAGCGCGACTTCTACATCCCGAAAGATGTCGTCGAGCGCACCGAAGGCGAGCGCACGCGCAGCCTCGCGATGCAGGGCTAACAGCACATGGCAAGCGCACCCACCGTAGACGCCGCTTTCCTCGACAAGGACGGCAACCCGCTCTTCCATCTGGAACATGAGCCCCACCATCCGGAAGGCTCCAGCACCATGCTGGGCTTCTGGATCTACCTGATGAGCGATTGCCTCATCTTCGCCTGCCTGTTTGCGACCTATGCGGTGCTGGGCGGCAGTTATGCGGCGGGACCAAGCCCGAAGGACCTGTTCGACCTGCCGCTCGTCGCGCTCAACACCGCGATGCTGCTTTTCTCGTCCATCACCTATGGCTTTGGGATGCTGGCGATGGAAAAGAACCGGGTGGCCGCGACGCAGGGCTGGCTGGCCATCACCGGCTTGTTCGGCCTCGCCTTCCTGTCGATCGAACTATACGAATTCGCGCACCTCATCCATGAAGGCGCGACCCCGATGCGCTCGGGCTTCCTGTCCGCCTTCTTCACGCTGGTCGGCACCCACGGGCTGCACGTCACCTTCGGCACGATCTGGCTGGTGACGCTGATGGTGCAGGTTGCGAAAAAGGGCCTGATCCCCGCCAACCAGCGCCGCCTCATGTGCCTGTCGATGTTCTGGCACTTCCTCGACGTCGTCTGGATCGGCGTTTTCACCTTCGTCTATCTCATGGGGATGCTGCGATGAGCGCGCACGACCACAGCCATCACGACGCCCATCATGGCGACGCCCACGCCCATGGCACCTTCGGCAGCTACATGATCGGCTTTGGCCTGTCGGTCATCCTGACGGCCATCCCCTTCTGGCTCGTCATGACCGGCGTGCTGGGTGACAAGCAGTTGACGGCATTCGTCATCCTGGGCTTCGCGGTCGTGCAGATCGTGGTTCACATGATCTACTTCCTGCACATGAACACCCGTTCCGAAGGGGGCTGGACGATGCTGGCGCTGATCTTCACGATCGTGCTGGTCGTCATCACCCTGTCCGGTTCCATCTGGGTCATGTATCATCTCAATCACAATATGATGCCGCAAATGGATATGAGCGTGCATGACATGAGCCAGATGCCGTGACAGGTCACGCGCCCCGCCGCCCATCGGCGGGGTTCCTGATCCTTTTCTCTTTCGCCGCCGCTCTGGCGGTTGCGGGTTTGGTCAGCCTTGGCGTCTGGCAAATCCATCGCCTCGCCTGGAAGCGCGACCTTATCGAAAAGGTCGAAAGCCGCGTCCACGCCGCGCCTGTCCCCGCCCCCGCATCGGCCAGTCCGGACGATGCCTATCGTCGGGTCATCGCGACCGGCCATTTCCAGCATGACCGCGCGACTTTGGTGCAGGCTTCCACCGCGCGGGGGGCGGGTTTCTGGGTACTCACGCCGCTCATGACCGATCGCGGCTTCACCCTGATCGTCAACCGCGGCTTCATCCCGCCTGATGCGCGGAATAGCTATTCACGGCCGGAAGGGAGCGTCCAGATTACAGGACTCATGCGCCTCACCGAACCCGGCGGCGGTTTCCTGCGCAGCAATGATCCCGCCGCGAACCGCTGGTATTCACGCGACGTCACCGCCATCGCCGCAGCGCGCCAGCTTCGCCCGCCCGTCGCCAACTATTTCATCGACGCCGAACGCAGCGGCGCGCCGGGCGCTCTTCCAATAGGCGGCCTCACCGTCCTCACCTTCCCCAACAGCCATCTTTCCTACGCCCTCACATGGTTCGCGCTGGCGGCGATGGCGGCTGGCGCCTACATCTTCGTCATGCGCCATGAATGGAAGGGAAAACGGTCTTGAAGCGGTGGCTTTCCACCGGCGCCCGCCTGTTGCCCAGCCAATGGCCAGCGGACGCAGCAGGGCGCAAGAATATGGCGCTGCTCGCCCAGCTTCGCTGGATCGCGATCGCCGGGCAGGTCGCGACGATCCTCTTCGTGCATTGGGGCATGGGGATCAGCTTGCCTGTCGCCGCCATGTTGCTTGTGGCCTCGATCGGGGCAGCAGTGAATGTCGCCACCTTCGCAACGCTGCGCCGCCGTACCGACGTTGCGCATATCGAGCTGTTCCTGGCGCTCGTCTTCGACGTGCTCTTGCTGACAACCCAACTGTATCTCAGCGGCGGCGCGACCAATCCCTTCATCGCCCTCTACCTGCTTCAGGTCGCGCTGGGCGCGGTGCTGCTCGACCGTTGGAGCATCTGGGGCATCGTCCTACTGTCGCTGCTCTGCGCTGCCATGCTGTCGCTCGTCTATCGGCCGCTGGAGCTTACCGACGCGCTGGAGGGCCGCCTTTTCGACCTCCACATCCTCGGCACCTGGATCTGCCTCGCCATGATCGCGGTGCTGCTGGTCCTTTTCATGAGCCGCGTGACCCGAAACCTCCAGGCTCGCGAAGCCTATCTCGCCCAGCTACGCCAGCAGGCGGCGGAGGAAGAACATATCGTCCGCATGGGCCTCCTCGCCTCAGGTGCGGCCCATGAACTCGGCACCCCCCTCTCCCAACTCGCGGTCGTACTAGGCGACTGGCGCCACATGCCCGAAATCACTGCGCACCCCTCGCTTCTCGAGGAGGTCGGCGAGATGCAGGCAGCCGTCCAACGCTGTAAACAGATATTGACAGGCATTCTCATTTCCTCCGGCGAAGCCCGAGGCGAAGCTCCAAAAGTCACGCCAATTCGCGATTTCATTCTTGAAATCGCCCAAAGCTGGCGCTCCACCAACCCCACCATCCCCCTCCGCTGCGATTTCGGCCCCCACGATTACCCCCGCATCATCGCCGATCCCGTCATCCGCCAAGCCATCACAAACCTCCTCGACAACGCCCGCGAAGCTGGCGCCACCTACATCGATCTTCTGGTCGGGCGGGACAGCAACTCGCTCAACATCGCCGTCCGCGACAATGGCAAGGGCTTCAGCGATCAGATGCTCGCGGACTTCGGCAAACCCTACCGCTCCAGCAAAGGCAAACAAGGCAGCGGCCTCGGCCTCTTCCTGGTCGTGAATGTGGTCCGGAAGCTCGGCGGCAACGTCTCCGCCAGCAACGGCGCAGACGGCGGCGCGCTCATCCTGCTCCGCCTCCCGCTCAGCACAGTCGCCTTCGAAGAGGAGTTGCCCAATGGAGGATGACCGGCTGCTGGTCCTTGTCGAGGATGACGAAGCCTTCGCCAAAACGCTCAAGCGCTCTTTTGAACGGCGCGGCTATCAGGTCCTGACCGCTGACAACCATGCCACCCTTCTCGCCCTGCTCGAGAAACACCGTCCCCACTATGCAGTAGTCGATCTCAAGCTCGCATCTGAGTCCGGCCTGGTTTGCGTCCAGACGCTTCATGCCCATGATCCTGACATGCTGATCGTCGTCCTGACCGGCTTCGCAAGCATCGCGACCGCTGTCGAGGCGATCAAACTCGGCGCCTCGCATTATCTCGCCAAGCCTTCAAACACGGATGACATCGAAGCAGCATTCGCCCGGTCGACCGGCGACCCATCGACGCCCCTCGCCCCACGTCCGACATCGATCAAGACGCTCGAGTGGGAACATATTCATGAGGTGTTGAAGGACAGCGACTTCAACATATCCGAAGCAGCGCGTCGCCTCGGCATGCATCGCAGGACGTTGGCAAGAAAGCTCGCCAAGCGGCAGGTCGGCTGATGCAGGAATGGAGCGGGTGAAGGGAATCGAACCCTCGTCACTTGCTTGGGAAGCAAAAGCTCTACCATTGAGCTACACCCGCGACGCCGCCGGGATTAGCGGCTGATCCGGGGAAGGTCAACGACCTCCCTCAGCCCCGGCAAAAAGCTCCCCGCATGGCCTCTTCTCCCAAACCCCTCAAAAATATGCGTTAGTTAATAGAGCGATATAGGCTGAGTGACAGATTGACGGCTCACCAACGGAACGATGAACCGTTCGGGGTGTTTGTCCGTTTTGATAAGATACAATAACTTAATGGGGAACTTATGAACACGGCGGCGCCGGAGGACTCTGGAAACCGCTTCGAATTGCTTGTCCAGAGCGTTACTGATTACGCGATTTACATGCTCTCAACCAATGGCACGATCGTTAGTTGGAACGCAGGAGCGCGCCGGTTCAAGGGATATGAGGCCGAAGAGATTGTCGGCCAACATTTCTCCCGCTTCTACACCCCGGAAGATCAGGCGGCGGGCATCCCTGCCCTTGCGCTCGAAACCGCGGAGCACGAAGGGCGGTTCGAAGCCGAAGGATGGCGCGTGCGCAAGGATGGCGGGCGCTTTTGGGCAAGCGTCGTCATCGACCCCATCCGCGACCCCGCAGGCAAGTTGATTGGCTTTGCCAAGGTGACGCGCGACCTGACGGAACGGCGGGTGGCCGATGAAGCGCTACGGGCAAGCGAAGAGCGCTTCCGCCTGCTGGTGGAAAGCGTCACCGACTATGCGATTTATATGCTCGACCCCGTGGGCACCATCACAAGCTGGAACGCGGGCGCAGAGCGATTCAAGGGATACACCGCAGACGAGATACTGGGCCAGAATTTCTCCCGCTTCCATTCGGAAGAAGACCGCATGGCCGGGATACCATCCCGCGCTCTTGAAACAGCAACCCGAGAAGGGCGTTTTGAAGCGGAAGGATGGCGCATTCGCAAGGACGGGTCGCGCTTTTGGGCCAACGTCGTCATCGACGCCATTCGCAATCCCATGGGCCACCTCATAGGCTTTGCCAAGATCACGCGCGATCTGACCGAGCGGCGGGAATCTCAGCTAGCACTGGAAGAAGCGCGTGAAGCCATTTTCCAATCGCAGAAGATGGATGCGATCGGCAAGCTGACGGGCGGCGTCGCTCATGATTTCAACAACCTGCTCGCCGTCATCATGGGAAGCCTGGACCTTGCAAGGCAGCGGCTACAAACCGGAGCCGACATTTCGCGCTATATCGACAATGCGATGACCGCGGCCGATCGCGGGGCCATCTTGACCCAGCGCATGCTAGCCTTTGCCCGGCGCCAGGAGTTGAAATTGGCCAGCATCGATTGCATCGCCCTGGTGCGAAACATGGCCGGGTTGCTGAAATCGACCTTGGGCTCCACTGTGACAATAGAGACTCGTTTCCCCCTGTCCCTCAGCGCCGCGCATGCAGACCCGGCGCAGCTGGAACTGGCGCTGCTGAACCTTGCCGTGAACGCTCGCGATGCGATGCCGGGCGGCGGCCGGATCATTGTTGAAGGTGCCGAGGCTCATCTTACGGCGGAACAACGGCCTGATTTGCCCTGTGGTCATTATGTCCGCCTTTCGGTCATCGACGAGGGGGAAGGCATGGATGAACATACCCTCGCTCGGGCTCGTGAGCCGTTCTTCACCACCAAAGGCGTAGGCAAGGGCACCGGCCTCGGCCTTTCCATGGTCCACGGCTTTGCCCAGCAGTGCGGCGGGTCGCTGATCATCTCAAGCGAGCCGGGACAGGGCTCGACTGTCTCGCTCTGGCTCCCAGTGGCTGCTGATGAGATCGACGCGGAGGAGGACGAGTGCCAAAGCCCGACCATCGTTGAGCCCACAGATCAGCCGCTTGTCATATTGGCGGTCGATGACGATGACTTGGTTCTCACAAATACGGCGGGCATGCTCGAGGAATTGGGACATACCGTATTTCAGGCAGGGTCAGCAGTTGATGCTCTACGAATGCTGACCGAGGGCGACGTTGATCTTGTCATCACCGACCACGCAATGCCTCATATGACGGGAGCGCAACTGGCGGACGCCCTGACTGAAAGCCATCCCGGCTTGCCCGTCATCATCATCACGGGATATGCTGAACTGCCCACCGGCGCCACAAAACGGCTGAGGCTCGACAAGCCATTCAAACAGGCCGATCTAGCGCGCATGGTGGCCTTGGCCCATCATGATCGGGCCGCTGACCGGGTGATTCCGTTTGGGCGATCAGAAGGCTTTTGATCGACCCAATCATTTCTTCAGCATCTCCCACTTTGGTACGCTAAGAGCGGGCACCCCGCTCACTATCACCATCAATTTTCTCAAAAATGCTGCTATAATGATTAAGTTATGATGCTGGCCGTCCAGAATCGCGGAGTGCTCCCGAGGACATGAATATCACCCCAAATTTTGCCAGCCCGCTTGGCGAATGTCCGGACAACGTCGCCACCCTAAGCCCGACATCACATTTCTTCACTTCGCTGCGCACTCGCCTGCATTATGTGGATTGGGGGAACCGCTCCGCTCCCACCTTGATCCTGTTGCATGGCGCCCTGGATCATGCGCGTAGTTGGGATTGGACGGCCCGGGCACTCGCGCGTGACTTCCATGTCGTGGTTCCTGATCTTCGGGGCCATGGCGACAGCGCATGGTCTACCGAAGGCACCTATCTGACGGCGGACTTCGTCTATGACCTCGCCCAGCTAGTGGAGCAGGTTGGGCGGGACAAGGTTGTTCTGGTGGGCCATTCGTTGGGAGGGTCTATCGCGTTGCGCTATGCGGGGCTCTTCCCGGAGCGCGTCGACCGCCTGGTCGCGATCGAGGGGCTGGGCCTTTCCCCCGAGAGGCTTAAGGACAGGGCAGCCCATCCCGCACCCGATCGCTGGCGCGAATGGATCGAGCAGCGCCGCGCGAGCGCTCGCAGGCAGCCGCGTCACTATCCCACGCTCGAAGCGGCAGTCGCGCGCATGCGGGAACGGAACGACCACCTGTCAGGAGAACAAGCGCTGCATCTGACGGTTCATGGCGTGAACCGCAATGAAGATGGCAGCTATGATTGGAAGTTCGATCCATATCTTCGCCAAACGCCGCCGCAAGACATGGTTGGGGATGATCTACCTCAGTTCTGGTCGCGGGTTCACTGCCCCGTACTCCTTTGCTTGGGTCTGGACAGTTGGGCATCGAATCCGGTGAATGACGGCAGGGCAGCGCACTTCCGTGATGCGCGACTGGTAGAATTTGGCGAAGCCGGACACTGGTTGCACCACGACCGGTTTGACGCATTCCTTGCAGAACTACGCGCCTTCCTTTGACTGGAAGGATGCAATGGCATCAAGGTACTGCGCCTTCAATTGCTCTATGAATGAAGCGGCGGGCTGAATTTCCTCGACCGCGCCAATGCCCTGGCCCGCCCCCCAAATGTCGCGCCAGGCCTTTTTCTCGTCCTCCGCCATAGCGGCGATATCCATGCCGGCGGCATTCGCCAGCGTGTCGGGGTCCAGCCCGGCTGCCGTAATGCTCGGTCTCAGGTAATTGCCATGAACGCCGGTGAAGTGATCCGAATAGACGATGTCGGCCGCGCTACTGTCTACGATCATTTGCTTATATTTGGGGTCGGCGTTCGCTTCTTCCGTCGCGATGAAAGCAGAGCCGATATAGGCCAGATCAGCCCCCATCATGCGGGCAGCCGCAATCGCTCGGCCGGTTGCGATCGCACCTGACAGGATCAAAGGGCCGTCAAACCATGCGCGGATTTCTTCAATTAGCGCGAACGGCGACAATGTGCCAGCATGGCCTCCTGCCCCCGCGGCAACCGCAATCAGGCCGTCTGCCCCCTTTTCGATCGCCTTCCTCGCGAACATGTTGTTGATGACATCGTGGAACACAAGGCCACCATAGCTGTGGACCGCTTCGTTGACGTCGGCACGAGCGCCCAGCGAGGTAATCACGATCGGGACGCGATATTTCACGCAGAGAGCCAAATCCTCCTCCAAGCGGGCATTTGTCTTGTGGACGATAAGGTTGACCGCGAAAGGCGCGTCATCCTCAGTCAACTCCCGGCGGAGAAGTTGAAGCCACTCTTCGAACACGCCTGAAGGCCGTGCGTTGAGCGAAGGGAAGGAACCCACGATACCAGCGCGACATTGCGCGATCACAAGCGCGGGCTGGGACACGATGAACATCGGAGACGCTATCAGCGGCAGGGATAAACGATCTTCAAGCAGCTTCGGCAAAGTCATCAATCGGCCTTATTCGTCGTTGGCTCTGGCACCCCTTATCGGCTGCCACCTTTGGTCTTCGCGATATCGGACACTCGCAATCAGAAACAGCGCTAATCCCGCACAATCTTAAGCAATCTGCGCTCGACGGGCGCAAGAATGCCCTGAAGTTCAGCACCTCGTTTTAGGATGCTCCCGGCCTCCCCGATCAGCGCCCACATTCCTTGCCGATGACGGAGCGAAGGCCGCTTCTCGATGCGATATTCCGGGCGTTCGGCGGCCCGCCGAAAGGCGGAAAAAACTGCTGCGTCATGGCCAAGATCAATCGCATAGTCACGCCAATGACCGGCGGACACCATCCGGCCATAAAGATCCATGATTCGTTGCAATTCCAGTCGGTCGAACCCCGTCTGCCCCATCGGATTGGCTTGAGATGGGAACGGGGTCACATTGCTCATCAGGCGCGCCCACGCTCCCGAAACAAGGGAATGTCGTCATCATGAGGCTCATGAGACCCTTCCTGTCGCTGCTCTAGCAGCTCTGCCAATCGCTTCTGCAATTGCTCGACTTCCTGCTGAAGCTGTTCCAGCTTATATTTTTCCGGATCATGGCAGTCGCTACAGGGCGTACCATAGGGCAGGAATTCACGCTGATAAGCGGTGACATCGACAACCATTTGCCGAGCCGGAATACCGACCATGGTTGCGCCATCGGGCACATTTTTCGTGACCACTGCGTTAGCACCCACGCGCGCGCGCGCGCCGACATATACAGGACCAAGCACCTGAGCGCCCGATCCGACGATGACCCCATCGGCCAGGGTCGGGTGCCGCTTGCCTGCAATGCCGTTCGCGGGATCGGTGCCGCCAAGTGTCACATTCTGATAAAGAGTGACATCGTCACCGATTTCAGCCGTTTCACCAATCACTGTAAAGCCATGGTCAATGAAGAACCGCTTGCCGATGCGCGCACCGGGATGGATGTCGTTGCCGGTGAGAAAGCGGGAAAAATGATTGACCGCGCGCGCCATGAAATAGAGCCGAAGGCCGTAGAGCCTGTGCGCAACGCGATGAAACCCAAGAGCCCAAACCCCCGGGTACAGGAGGATTTCAGCCCGCGAGCGCGGAGCCGGGTCACGCGATTTGACCGAGTCCAAATAACCAATAAGATTGCGCAGCATGCAGCGGCCCCTGAAAACCGAAGGCCATTACATAGGCCCGCGAGAATCCATTTTCCAGATGCGTGGCTATTTCGGCTTCTGACCATAAAACAGAATGTTTCTTGGAGAGCTATGATATACCAAGCAATGCGGTAGACAATCAACAGGGGCCTTTGAATGACCGATCCCGTCCTCGCTCATCTCAGCGAACTTCTACCCTTTATCCTGATCGGTTTCGGAGCCCAGATGATCGATGGGGCTTTGGGAATGGCGTACGGCGTGATTTCCAGCACCCTGCTTCTCGCATTGGGCGTGCCGCCAAGCAGAGCGTCCGCCAGCGTACACGCCGCCGAAACTTTCACGACCGCTGTCTCAGCCATAAGCCACATCGCCCACCGGAACGTGGATTGGCGGCTATTTTCACGCCTCATCATTCCCGGCGTCATTGGCGGCGTGACGGGAGCCTACATTCTTTCGAACATCGACGGATCAGTGATCAAACCTTTCGTTCAACTCTACCTGACCGCAATCGGCGTTTATCTGATCTGGCGCGGCTTTCATCTGCCACCTCATCCACGAGACCCGAAGTGGGTGGCGCCGCTTGGCCTCGTCGGCGGTTTCATGGACGCCTCGGGCGGCGGCGGCTGGGGGCCGATCGTTACTTCGAACCTCCTTATCCAAGGCTCCAGTCCTCGTCACACGATCGGCACGGTCAACACCGTCGAGTTCGTGCTGACGCTGGCGATCAGCCTCACCTTCATGCTCCATCTGGGCTGGGAGGCTTTCACGACCTACACCGTCGGTCTGTTGCTCGGAGGCATAATAGCGGCACCCTTTGGCGCAATGCTTGCCCGTCACGTCGCACCCCGGATGCTATTCACAGCGGTTGGTACAATCCTGACGCTTACATCCCTGTTCGGCGTAGCCAAATGGCTTGGATATATCGGGTGACGCTCTTATCTTCGGCTTTCTAATCGAGAAAGGCGATCGATGTCGAGTTACATGCCCACGCTGAAACAGCTGCAATATCTTGTTGCGCTGAAACAGCATGGGCATTTCGGCAAGGCAGCCGACAGCTGCTATGTCACGCAATCCACGCTTTCGGCGGGTATCCGCGAACTGGAATCGCTGATCGGCGTGATGCTGGTTGAACGGACGCGAAGGGTGGTGCGCTTCACGGCTCTGGGCGACCGTATCGTGGAGAAAGCACATCGCGTTCTCCGCGAAGCGGAGGAACTTGCGGCTATCGCCGAAGCCTCGGGCAAGCCGCTCACCGGCGAGTTGCGCATGAGCGTGATCCCGACGATCGCGCCCTTCCTGTTGCCCCGCCTGCTCCCCCGCCTGAGAGCGGACAGGCCCGAGCTCAAGCTTTACCTGCGGGAGGAGACGACGCAGACGGCGATCGAATCACTTCGTCACGGTAACGTGGACTGCGTCCTCCTTGCCCTGCCCTTTCCCACCGGGGAGTTGGACAGCGAAATGCTGTTCCAGGACCGGCTATATGTCGCATTTCCTCAAGATGATCCACGCGACCCGCCCGAGTGGGTGGCGCCTGACATGATCGATGAGACGAAGCTGCTATTACTGGAAGATGGTCATTGTCTGAAGGACCATGCTCTTGCCGCGTGCAACCGCCCCGAAATCCGTTCGAGCGCGATGATGATGGGAACTTCCCTCCATACACTGGTTCAGATGGTCGATAATGGCCTTGGTATGACGATCATGCCGGAAATGGCCATTACGGGCGGTATATTGGACCACACGCAGATAGCCGTACGGCCTCTGCGATCAGACCGATCGCACCGTGACATTGCTTTGGTCTGGCGCAAGAATAGTCCGAGGGAAAAGGAGTTTCGCCTGCTTGCCGAACTTCTGCGCGATGCCGCCGATTTGCCGCAATCCAGTGTAGCCGCCTGATCTTCAGCGGGTCCAATCGCGCGCCTTCGCCTCATCCTCGACGCGCGCCTCCACCCAGGCGGCCGCTCCATCGGCAAAATGCTCCTTCTTCCAAAAGGGCGCGTCAGACTTCAGCCAATCGATCAGAAAGGCGCAACTTTCCAGCGCGGCCGCCCTATGACGCGAGGCCGTGCCGACAAAAACGATGTGTTCGCCTGGCTTGAGCTTTCCAAAGCGATGAATCACGCGCACGGCCAAAAGTGGCCAACGCGCGGTCGCTTCGTCGACTATCCGCTCGACCTGAGCTGCCGTCATCGCCGGATAATGCTGAAGCTCGAGTGAAACTAGCGCGTTGTCGCCGCGCACGACCCCTGTGAAACTGGCAACGCCCCCACCTCCGGCGGCTTCCAGCATGGCCAGCTCGGCGCCCACGTCGAAATCCTCCGTCTGGATGGCAACGCGGTTCATCCGCCAGTGACCGGGGGAAAGATCGCCAGCTCCTTCGCTTGCCCGATCAACGTTTCGAGTGGCACAAAGCACTGATCCAACGCTGCGCGCAGCCGCCCAGTATCACCGAACGCCTCAGCATAGCGGCCTCCACGTTCCGCAAGCTGCGCAATCAAATTTGCGACACTCATATCGGCGTCAGGCCGATCGACCTGTTCACCATCGCAGCCGATGATTTCTCGCACCCAAGCGAAATAGAGGATTTCGAGTTTAACCACGCATCAGTCCATATGCTTGATACCGACCCGCAGATAGTCCCAACCGGTGATCAAAGTCAGTATTGCTGCGGCCCAGAGGGTCACGATACCCAGCAACTGAACCAGGGGAAATGCGGGCACCGCGCCCGCCAGGATCAGGGCTCCAAGAGCTATCAATTGAAATGCGGTTTTCCACTTGGCCAGGCGGGACACCGGCACCGAAACCTGAAGTCCTGCCAGAAACTCGCGCAGCCCAGACACGGCGATTTCACGCAACAGAATGATCATGGCGGCAGCGATGTGAATACCCGCGATGTCGCGAGTGGCGGCCAACATCAGGATGACTGCGCCAACCATGATCTTGTCGGCGATGGGATCCAGAAAAACGCCCAGCTTCGAAACGGTCCCTTGGGCTCGCGCCAGATAGCCATCGAAATAGTCGGTGATGCCCATCAGGCAATAAAGCCCGAAGGCAAAGGCATAGCCGGTCGTCCAGCGAGCGCCGACCTCTGCGGGCCAGAGCAACGCGACAAGCAACGGGACGGTCAGTATCCGCGAAAGCGTCAGCAGATTGGGCAGCGTCAGCATGGCGGCGGACTGCCACAGTCCGCCGCATAGCACAAGCAGCCGTGATGAGGGGCTCGACCGCTTCTCATCCGGATGCGTTGGACAGCCGACGCGGCAGCCGCTAGACCCCGCTCCGCTCGTCCACAGCGAAGAAGACCTTCTTGCCTATGCAAGCCTCACTCAGGCTCCTTAACAAGCGACGTTTCCTGCCGCTTTTCATCACTCAATTGCTCGGGGCCTTTAACGACAACCTGTTCAAAAATGCGATGGTGCTGTTCGTCGTGTACAGCGTCTATAATGACGAACGGTCGGAAACCTGGTTCAGCGCATTGGCGACGGGCATATTCATCCTGCCATTTTTCCTTCTGTCCGCGCTGTCCGGCCAACTCGCCGATCAGCGGGACAAGGCCGTCATCATACGATATGTAAAAGCAGCCGAGATCGCCATAATGCTAGTTGGCGCCATCGGCCTGGGGCTGATCTGGAGCGGCATAGCGATCCATGGCGTGGCCATTCCGCTGTTGCTTTGCGCACTCTTTGCGATGGGTGTCCATTCCACTTTCTTCGGCCCGATCAAATACGCCATCCTGCCTCAGCACCTGCATGATGACGAAGTGCTTGGCGGCACAGGCCTGGTAGAGGCTGGAACTTATATCGCCATACTTGCCGGAACGATCCTGGCGGGCCTGATTCCCGTGGAAGTCGCAGCCATCGGCATCGTCGTGACAGCTGCGATCGGCTATGTGGCAGGCCGGGAAGTGCCGCCCGCGCCTTCATTGCTCGAGCGGCAGCCGATCGACTTCCACATCATCCGGTCATCGATCGCGCTGGTGCGGGGTACAATGCATATCCGGCGCCTCTATCTGGCCATCATGGCAATCAGCGTGTTCTGGGCCGTCGGCTCAATCCTGTTCATCCAGTTCCCGCCGCTCGTCAAAAATGTGCTGGCGGCGGACAAGTCAGTGGCCAGCTTGTTCCTGGCGATCTTTTCCGTGGGCATCGCGATTGGATCGATTGCGATCAATCGGCTGCTGCAGGGGCATGTGTCGGCGCGTTACGCACCCGCGTCCGTCATTGGCATGGGCCTGTGCATCGTCGCGTTTCACATTGTTTGTGATCTATGGACGCCTGACGGAAGCGGCGCGATGCTCTCGCTCAAGGGCTTTCTTGCCCATCCCCTGGCGCTAGCATTATCGGCATGCCTGCTTGGTGTGGCGACATTCGGCGGCATGTTCGTGGTGCCGCTTTATGCATTCCTCACGACGACGGTCGAAAAGTGCGAAGCTGCCCGCACCGTAGCCGCTAACAACATCGTCAATTCAGGCGCTATGGTTCTGGGATCTTTTTTTGCAATTGGCCTCAGCATCGCAGGCATGTCTGTCATCGACCAACTTTTGCTGGTGGCCGCGCTATGCCCCCCCTGCGCATGGATCGCATGGACGCTTCACAAAGCCTGCGACTGAGGCCCCCGGATCAGAAGATGAAGCTGTAGAATGCCGTAAAAAATGCGCAGAAGCTGAGGACAAACAGCTTCCAGTCACTCTCGTCCGAGGTAGAGGCCGAAGAGGCGTCCACCTTCAGGACGTGACGAGGCAGCCGCTGACGAAAGGGATGGCGGGCAGCTGCGTTCGTAAGGATAAGCGGACGCGTTCGCATGACATCGAGTTAACGTCTGATTCACCATTTCGGCCACCCATTATCGTGGTTAACCCGAGAGTGTCCCGAGACAGGACGCTATTGACTGTATCAATCTGATAATACAGCATGCTGGAGCCAATGAAAGATCCCCTGCCCGCGCCTCAGCCCGATCAGCCACCCCGCGAGTTCGGAGCAGGGCCGCCCAGCGCCTTCGCTCCATCCACGCCATGGCGAAGGCGGTTGCATGTCATAGGATGGATCATCGCTGGACTGCTCGCACTGCTGATGCTCGTGATAGCCTGGCTGGCAGTCACCGCGCCGCTTTCTCGATCGTTGAAGCCGATCGCGCCACCAAGCGTCAGCCTCATGTCGGCCGACGGCCATCTCATCGCCCGGCGCGGCGCGATAATCGATCGCCCCGTTTCGATGGCAGATCTGCCCAAACATGTCCCCCAAGCCTTCATGGCGATCGAAGACAGGCGCTTTTACAGCCATTGGGGCGTCGATCCGAGAGGCATAGTACGAGCCGCCTGGCACAACCTATGGTCGGACGGTTCGTCGCAGGGAGGGAGCACCATCACCCAGCAGCTTGCCAAGGGTGTGTTCCTTTCCAGCGACAGAACGTTCGGGCGAAAAGCGCGGGAGGCGCTTATTGCCTTCTGGCTGGAAGCATGGCTGACCAAGGATCAGATTTTCGAACGCTATCTGTCGAACGTCTATTTCGGTGACAATGTCTATGGATTGCGCGCGGCTTCGCTGCATTATTTCAGCCGCCAGCCCGAACGGCTCACTATTCCGCAGGCCGCGATGCTTGCGGGATTGCTGAAGGCACCCTCTCGCCTCGCGCCGACTACAAATCTGAAAGGAGCACGGGAGCGCGCCGCCCTGGTGACGCAGGCGATGGTGGACGCTGGCTATATCAGCAAGGCCGAACGCAACGGGCTGCGCCCAGCGCGGCTGGACGTGCGCGAAACACCCGATCCGACCACCGGCACCTATTTCGCCGACTGGGTGCTGCCCGAGGCGCGGGACCGTGCGGGCGCCGTTTATGGAGCGCAGACTGTTCCAACGACGCTCGACTGGCGGATCCAGCGCCTTGCCGAAGCCGCCATCCGCCGAGCGCCTCTAGGCCAAGCCGAAGCAGCTCTGGTGGCGATGAAGCCCGACGGCAGTGTGGTGGCCATGGTCGGCGGCAAAAATTATCGCGCGAGCAGCTTCAACCGGGCCGTGCAGGCAAAGCGGCAGCCCGGATCGACCTTCAAGCTCTTCGTATATCTGGCCGCATTCCGATCCGGAATGACGCCGGAGGATTTTATCGAGGACACGCCGATCACCAGCGGGACCTATCGGCCCGCCAACCACGGCGGCAAATATCGCGGCCGCATCACATTGCGTCAGGCATTCGCGGCGTCGAGCAATGTGGCGGCAGTCAGATTGACACAAAAGGTAGGCGTCGACGCTGTCATAAAGGTCGCGCGCGACCTGGGCATCACGGCACCGCTGACAGAAGATCTCAGCCTTGCGCTGGGCACGTCCGAAATTCCGCTCATCCAGCTGGCGCAGGCTTATGCCACCGTGGCTGCGGGTGCCTATCCCGTCATCGCCCACGGCCTGCCTCCGGAAGAACAGGGGTGGTTCGGCCGACTGATGAGCCGTCAGCGTCACTTCAGCCAGGATCAGCTTGAAATGATCCGCGATCTGTTGTCGTCAGCCGCAAACCGGGGAACGGGCAGCGCAGCGGCACTTCGCACCAGCACATTCGGCAAGACGGGAACCACTCAGGATAGCCGTGACGCGATCTTCGTCGGCTATGCCGGTGGGCTGGTGACGGCCGTCTGGATCGGCAATGATGATAATGCCCCGCTCCCCGGCGGCGCGGCAGGCGGCGGCGTTCCTGCGCGCATCTGGCGAAACTTCATGGCCGGAGCAATCAACGAACCTGTCGAAACACCGCCCGAACAACAGGATAGCGACCTCGTCAACGCAATCGCCAATGTGACGGTGGAAGGGGGCCTGGGCAATATGAGCCTGGGTGTCGATGAGGACGGGGTGTCGGTCAACATAGGCCCCAATCAGCTGCGCCTGCCCATCGGCCAGCCTGAAGCGCCACCCTCCCCCGCCGTCCCGGCTACGCCGCCGCCGCGGATCGTGCCGACACAGCCGACCGATGGAGACCAGGAACCTTGACGTGATTGACGGGTGAGCTGGGCTGGCGGCATGCCACGGCGCGACGACATGCCGCCAATGCCGCAGCCAAACTGCGAATAATCTACCGATGATATCTGCGGCCTTTCTCAGGCGGCCTAGCTGTCCTACAGGGGAAGTATGAGCGCCCCCCTCTACAACAAGGACATATTGCGCCTCGCCGCCAGCATCCCGCATCACCGGCGACTGGCACAGCCGCAGGCAACCGTAGAAAAACGATCGCCCACTTGCGGATCGCGAGTGACAGCAGACGTAAGAATGGAAGGCGGGAAGCTGGTCGAGCTAGGTCTGGACGTTAAAGCCTGCGCACTCGGCCAGGCTTCGGCTGCGCTTATGTCGGCTCAGGCAATTGGCCTGACAGCAGCCGAACTCGAGACCGCGCGAGACAAGTTGACTGCGTATCTCGCTGGCGAAGGCGATGATCTGAATTTCTGGCCGGGGTTGACCGTCCTCGCTCCAGCCCGTGGATATCCGGCGCGTCACGCCTCCATCCGGCTTAGTTTCGAGGCGGTGGCAGAAGCCGCACGCGCGGCGGAGGCCTGATGCCTACTCCCCCTGCGGCGGCGGCGCACGCGCCCCTCAACGCAACCGACCTCCTGCTGTCTGAAGGCGTAATCCTGCTGGGGGCGGCGGTGCTGTTCGTCATGCTGTTTCGCCGTTTCGGCCTTGGCGCAGTGCTGGGCTATCTGGTTGCCGGGGCGTTGGTCGGCCCACAAGGTCTTGGCCTTGTAGGCGGGGCGGAATCGAAGCTGGCGATCGCGGAAATCGGCATCGTCCTGCTGCTTTTCCTCGTCGGCCTTGAACTTCATCCGGCACGGCTCTGGCGCCTGAAGCGAGACATCTTCGCCCTCGGCCTTGCCCAAGTGGTGATGTGCGGTTTGGCTTTGACCGCGATCATCTATTTTTCGACCGGCTTCACCTGGGGCGCAGCTATTGCGCTCGGCCTCCCCCTGGCGCTGTCTTCCACGGCACAGGTTCTGCCCAGCCTTAAAAGCAGTGGACGCATCAACTCTCCTTTTGGGGAGAAAGTCTTTTCGATCCTGCTTTTTCAGGATCTGTCGATCGTCCCGCTAATCACCATTGTGGCGGCATTGTCACGCAACCCCGCGGATGTTGGAGGCCCTCCAGGCATCCAGCTTGCGGGCTATACGGTTGCTGCCATCGCAGGACTGGTACTGGCTGGTCGTTTCATCCTGCGCCCTCTGCTTCAGCTAGTGGGGCGGTTGGGCGAGCGTGAATTGTTCGTGGCAGTCGGATTGTTCACGGTTCTTGCCGCCGCTGCCCTCATGCATGCACTTCACCTGTCCACGGCGCTGGGCGCGTTCGTCGCAGGCGTGATGTTGGCCGACTCCCCCTATCGGCATGAAATCGAAGCGGATGTAGAACCATTCCGATCGATCCTGCTGGGTCTGTTCTTCCTCGCGGTCGGGATGGTGCTGGATTTGCATGCCGTCGCGGCGAACCCCTTGTTCGTCATCGGCATGGCGGCGATGCTCGTCATGACAAAGGCATTGCTGATCACCGGCCTTGCTCGGCTGTTCGGCATGGAATGGACGCAGGCGATCGGCGCGGGCCTATTGCTCAGCCAGGGCGGCGAGTTCGGATTTGTTCTTTTCGCCCAGGCGCAAAACGCCCTTTTGATAGCTCCTCAGGGCGCAAGCCTGTTCAGCGCGATTGTGACCTTTTCCATGGCCACGACGCCATTTCTCATGCTCTTTGCCCGAAGGTTGGAGTTCGCGCAGCCGAAAGGTCAGCAGAATCCCGTCGGCCCGGACGAGGCAACGCGCGGAACCGCGATCATCGTGGGCTATGGGCGTTTCGGACAAACTGTCGCCCAGATGCTGATGGGGCACGGGTTCGAGGTCGTACTGATCGACAAGAAGCCCGCCCAGATCGAGGTGTCGAGCCGGTTCGACATGAAAGTCTATTATGGCGATGGCACGCGAATCGATTTGCTCCGCCGTTCCGGAGCCGAGGAAGCCCGCTTGATCGCTTTCTGCCATGACGACCCGTCGCTGGACAGCCGGATACTGGAACCTATCGCCGAGGCATTTCCACAGGCGGCACTGCTCGTTCGCGCCTTCGACCGGCGGCAGTTGCTCGCGTTGAAGGATATGGATCTCGCGGGAGTGGTTCGTGAGGTTTTCGAATCCGCCATTTGCATGGGGATCCAGGCGATGGACACGCTGGGCGTGCCACAGGCGGAAATAGAAGAGGTTGAACGCAAATATCGTGAAAATGACGATCAGCGGCTGACGGTCCAAGGCGAGCAAGGAACGTTGCTGGCCGCCAAGGAACTGATGTTCAGGCCCGGCAGGCGGATGCGCCTGATGGCTCGCGGAGAAGAAGAGGAAAACGCATGATCCCGGTCCTGGCCTCGCTTTCAGCAGCACTCGCCATCGCTGCTGGCGCTTTCGGTGCCCATGGCGCATCCAGCCACGAAGCGGCTGAATGGTTGCGGACTGGCGGCTTATATCAGCTGATCCACGCGGTTGCCGCGCTGACGCTGGCCAATGGCGCGCGCGGCCCGGCGTTGCTGCTTCTGGCGGGTGCCGCGATCTTCGCGTTCACCCTCTATGCCATGGCCATGGGAGGTCCGCGTTGGCTGGGCGCCGTGACGCCTATTGGTGGCACGTTGATGATTGCGGGTTGGTTGTGGGCGGCTTGGGCCTATTGGCGCGGCTGACAGGCCGCCCTTGCCCCCAAACCCGCCCACGCATAGATTGACCCATATGGCCGAACACCATCATCATCACGAACCCACTGGCGCAAGCCTGGCCGACGCAGCCCGCAACGCGCTGGAAGCGCAGAACGAGCAGTGGACGCCCATGCGCGCCGCGATATTCGACGCGCTCGCCGCCGAAGAAAAGCCGACGTCGGCCTATGACATTGCCGACAGCGTCTCCAAGGTTCGCGGAAAGCGAGTGGCGCCGAACAGCGTCTATCGTATCCTCGACCTGTTCGTGGCGAACAACATTGCCATGCGCGTGGAAAGCGCGAACGCCTATATCGCCAACGCACATCCGGGCTGCCATCATGATTGCATCTTCCTCGTCTGCCGCAACTGCAAGGAAGCGACCCATGTCGATAACGATGTGGTGACGAACAACGTTCGCGCCGTGGCGGAACATCAAGGATTCCGGGCAGAACGGCCCGTGATCGAGATACTCGGAACCTGCGCCAAGTGCGTGGCATGAAGCAGGCGTTGCGCTTTGGTCAGGAACGGCTTAGCGCGCTTGGGAGTCTATGCCTTTAATGAATGACAGTCCCACAACGCCGCTGCTCGACCAGGTCACCTGGCCCGCGGATCTGCGCACGCTCAAGCCCGAGCAGCTCCCTCAGCTTGCCGACGAACTCCGGCAGGAGGTGATTTCTGCCGTCGGGGTGACTGGCGGCCACCTGGGGTCAGGGCTGGGAGTGGTCGAACTCACCACCGCCATCCATTATGTTTTCGACACGCCCAATGACAAGCTGGTCTGGGATGTGGGCCACCAATGCTATCCGCATAAGGTCCTGACCGGTCGGCGCGACCGCATCCGTACCCTTCGCCAGGGCGGCGGCCTTTCGGGCTTCACCAAGCGGGCCGAAAGTGAATATGACCCCTTCGGCGCGGCCCATAGTTCGACATCCATCAGCGCGGCACTGGGTTTTGCCGTGGCCAGCAAGCTCGCAGGCAAGCCGGGCAAGGGCATAGCAGTGATCGGCGACGGCGCCATGTCCGCGGGCATGGCGTATGAAGCCATGAACAACGCGCGCGAGGCCGGAAACAGGCTGATCGTGATCCTGAACGACAATGACATGTCGATCGCCCCCCCGGTTGGCGGCCTTTCCGCCTACCTCGCGCGCCTGGTATCGAGCCGCGAATTTCTGGGCCTGCGCGACCTAGCCAAGCGGCTCGCGCGCAAATTGCCCCGCCCTCTCCACAATGCCGCCCGCAAAACCGATGAGTTTGCCCGCGGCATGGCGATGGGTGGGACCTTGTTCGAGGAACTGGGCTTCTACTATGTTGGCCCTGTCGACGGCCATAATCTCGATCAGCTGATACCCGTTCTGGAAAATGTTCGCGATGCCGCCGAAGGGCCGTGCCTCGTTCATGTCGTAACCCAGAAAGGCAAAGGCTACGCTCCAGCGGAAGCGGCAGCAGACAAATATCATGGCGTCCAAAAGTTCGACGTCATCACCGGGGCGCAAGCAAAGGCACCTCCGGGGCCGCCCAGCTATACTGCGGTCTTTGCCAACGCCCTGGTCGCCGAGGCCCGGCGCGATAGCACTATCTGCGCGATTACCGCTGCCATGCCGTCGGGTACGGGTCTCGACAAGTTCGCGGAGACTTTCCCCGAACGCTCCTTCGACGTGGGGATTGCCGAACAACATGCGGTGACCTTCGCCGCCGGGCTTGCGGCGCAAGGCATGCGGCCTTTCTGCGCGATCTATTCGACCTTTCTCCAACGCGCCTATGATCAGGTCGTGCATGATGTCGCGATCCAGAATCTCCCGGTGCGCTTTGCCATCGATCGGGCCGGGCTGGTGGGTGCAGACGGTTCAACCCATGCGGGCAGCTTCGACATCACCTACCTCGCCACGCTTCCCAATATGGTCGTTATGGCCGCTTCCGACGAAGCAGAGCTGGTCCACATGGTCCACACTTGCGCCACTCATGACAGCGGGCCGATCGCCGTCCGTTATCCGCGTGGCAATGGCGTGGGCGTCCCATTACCCGCGACGCCCGAGAAGCTGGAGATCGGCAAGGGACGAATCGTCCGGGACGGCCGACAGGTCGCCATATTGTCACTTGGCACCCGTCTGGAGGAAGCGCTGCGCGCCGCTGAAGCTCTTGAAGCGAAAGGCCTGTCCACCACGGTAGCGGATTTGCGGTTCGCCAAGCCATTGGACGAAGCGATGATCCGTCGCCTGCTCACTACGCACGAAGTTGCCGTGACGGTAGAGGAAGGCGCCATCGGGGGTTTGGGCGCCCATGTATTGACGCTGGCGAGTGATCTGGGGCTGATCGACAATGGGCTGAAGCTGCGTACGCTGCGCCTGCCGGATGTTTTCCAGGATCAGGACAAGCCGGAACTGCAATATGCAGACGCGCGGCTGGATGCGGCGGCGATCATCGACACCGTACTGACGGCTTTACGGCATAACAGCGCCGGGATAGCGACAGAAGCCCGGGCCTAGAAGCAACCAAATGGTTGCATATCTGGAGGCAGAAGCCATATAAGTAACCTGGAGGTTGCTTATATGGTGGATTCAATCAGTAAAAGCATCGAAATCGCCGCGCCGGTCAAACGAGTTTGGGACGCGCTGATCGATCATGAAAAGTTCGGAGCCTGGTTTCAGGTCGCTCTGGATCAGCCTTTTGTCGCGGGCGAGGCATCGACGGGGCATATGACCTATCCCGGTTTTGAAGAACATCGCTGGGAAGCACGGGTCGTGGCTATCGAACCCATGAGGCGGTTTGCTTTTGAATGGCCCGCGACTGGCGGTGACAAACAGTTGATGGACAGCGGCGTACCGGTGCCGGAATGGACATTGGTCGAGTTTCTGCTTGAACCCGCTGGCAGCGGCACATTGCTGACGGTCACGGAAAGCGGGTTTGACAAGGTGCCTGAGCCGCGCAGGAGCAATGTCATGCGCTCCAACGACGGCGGTTGGGCAGAGCAGGTGAAGAATATCCAAAAATATGTTGAAGGTTGAGGAAGCACCGGCGCGGCTGTTTGCCGCATTGGGTGACGTCACACGCTTAGGGCTGATTGGGCGACTTTCCGAGGGGACGGGACGATCGATCGCGCAATTAGGCGATGGCCTGCCGATCAGCCGCCAAGCGGTCGCGAAGCATCTCGACGTCCTGCTGGGCGCGGGACTGGTGCGCCGCACACGATCCGGGCGTGAGGTGCTTTTCACCCTCGAGCCTGAGGCGATCACGGACGCGCGGGATTGGCTTGCTCAGGTCTCAAGCCAGTGGGACGAGACTTTGGGGAGGCTCAAGAACTTCGTCGAGAGCCAGCCCTAGTTTCTTACTGCCTTACTGCTGCGGGATCGCAGCGCGGGCGTCCTGCCCGTCACCTTCCGGCGCTGCGATGATTTCGCGGGTCGCGGCGCCCTTGTCGACAACTTCGGTGCCCGGATCGCCCACGGACGAGCGGATGCCTGCCGCCGCATTGGCGCGGCCTGCTTCGCTCAACGCCGCGCTTTCAGCCGCGCTGCGCTGGGCAGGACCGCCGAACATCGTTTCCATGGCAGCACGGCTCGAATCAACCGACGCAGCGGCGGGCGTACCCGGCGCAGGCGGGACCAGCGCATAATCGGGCGGGATCACCAGCGGCGCCTGACGCGAGACGGCGAACTCATCGGGGCGAGCCCGGTTAAACAGGCCGCCGCCGCCACCGCAGGCGGACAGCATGGAAATCAGGCCAGCGGCGAGGATCAGTTTACGCATCAGTTCAGTGACTCCGTCTTTGCGCTCTTCTCGCGCAGCAGCAACGCCCGTGCAAGCAGGATCAGCACGCCGATCGTGATCGCGGCGTCGGCCAGGTTGAATATGAGAAAGGGCCGCCATTCGCCAAAGTGCAGATCGGCATAATCGACAACATAGCCCAAGCGAACACGATCAACGATATTTCCAATGGCACCCCCGAGGACCAACCCAAGGGCCGCGACATCCTGCCGCGCCTTTTCCCGCCACATCCACACGCCGACAAAGCCAGCGATCAGCATCGTCATGCCCACGAGAAGCCAGCGCATCATGTTCGTGTCGGCATGGAAGAAGCCCATCGAAACACCGCGATTTTCCAGCCAGCGCAGGCGGAAGATCGGCAGAATCTCGATCCCTTCATCCATCCGGCTCTTGAGCGCGAGCGGATAGGTGACTGTGTATTTGATGAGTTGATCCAGCGCGAGCGTGACGATCGCGACGATCAGGCCGAGCGGGCGGTGATTGACAGTTGCCATCAGTGGCGCACCACATGCTTTTTTGGTGATGAAGGTGACACGAACATATCCCTGAAAAGCGCCATCGTAATATTGTTCACCTGCCGCCGGGCGGTAGGCCGTGGGCTATAGCCGAAGCCTGCGCCTGTAGGACAGCAGGTTTTCAACCTGCCAGCACTTCGTCGCAGCGGTTGCAGAGTGTGCCGTCCTCCTCGACTTCCGGCAGCAGACGCCAGCAACGACCGCATTTGAGCCACTCGCTCGGCTTGACCACGATGCCGTCCCCGACACCCGTTTCAATGCGGGCGACGATGGCGATTTCGGCGAAGTTCACACCGTCGCTGGGAACCTCCATTCCCATGGCCACATCGGCTTCAAGGCTGGAGCGGATGACCTTTTCGCGGCGAAGCGGTTCAATGGCTTCGTTGACCTGATCGCGCTGGTTGCGGATTTCGGTCCATTTGTCGTCCAGGTCCTGGTTGAGCCAAGTCGCATCAACCTCTGGCCATTCAAGGAAATGCACGCTTTCTTCGTGGTTTGGATAGCGACTTTGCCAAACTTCCTCAGCCGTGAAAGGGATGATCGGCGCGGCGTAGCGGACGAGCGCGTGGAAGAGCGTGTCGAGCACGGTGCGGTAGGCACGGCGCTTGGGATCGGTCTTCGCGTCGCAGTAGAGGCAGTCCTTGCGGATGTCGAAGAAGAAGGCCGATAGGTCGCTATTGGCGAAGTCGAATAGCGCGCGGGTGTAGCGACTGAACTCCAGCCAGTTTTCGCTTCCCGCAGCCTTTTCGACCACGCCCTTAAGCTCTGCGTCGAGAGCCGCGAGGCGGTGGAGCATGTAGCGCTCCAGTTCCGGCATTTCCGTGACGGGCAACCTCTCTTCTTCCGAAAAATCAGAAAGAGCTCCGAGCAAGTATCGGAAAGTATTGCGAAGTTTGCGGTAGGCATCGGACGATCCGGCCAGCACTTCCTTGCCGATGCGGACATCGTCGAAATAATCGGTGCTAGCGACCCAGACGCGCAGGATGTCGGAGCCGCTTTCGGCGATGACCTTCAGCGGATCGACGACATTGCCGAGGCTCTTCGACATTTTGCGGCCCTGCCCATCCAGCGCGAACCCATGAGTAAGGACGGCGTCATAGGGCGCGCGGCCACGGGTGCCGCTGCTTTCGAGCAGCGAGGACTGGAACCAGCCGCGATGCTGATCGGAGCCTTCGAGATAGAGATCGGCCCGCACGCCTTCGCCATAGCGGCTTTCGACAACGAAGCTGTGGGTCGAGCCGCTGTCGAACCAGACGTCGAGAATGTCGTTCACCACCTCATAGTCGTTGAGGTCGTAGTCGGGGCCGAGCAGCGCCTGATGGTCAGCGCCGAACCAGGCATCCGCGCCCCCCGCCTTGAAGGCGTCAACGATGCGCTGATTTACAGCCTTATCAACGAGATATTCGCCAGTCTTACGATGAACGTAGAGAGCGATGGGCACGCCCCATGCGCGCTGGCGGCTGATGACCCAGTCGGGGCGGCCTTCGACCATTGAGCGAATGCGGTTGATCGAGCGCTCGGGAACCCATCGGGTGTTCTCGATCGCGTCGAGCGCCGTGTCGCGTAGCGTGGCGCCATTGCCCTGGCGGGCGAGGATAGCTTCTTCCTCGGCGCAGCGCGGGATGACGCCATCGCTGATCGCGCGGTCCATGGGGATGAACCATTGCGGGGTGCAGCGGAAGATGATCTTCGCTTTGGAGCGCCAGCTGTGGGGATAGCTGTGCTTGAAGTCATCGGACGCGGCGAGCAGCCCGCCTGCTTTGCGCAGGTCGGAGCAGATCGGGCCGTCCTTGCTGACGAATTTCGGATTGATGACGCTTCCCTGACCGCCGAGCCAGAGCCAGTCTTCGCGATATTTCCCGTCATTCTCGACGGCGAACACCGGGTTGATGCCGTTCGCCTTGCACAGCGCGAAGTCGTCCTCGCCATGATCAGGCGCCATGTGGACGAGGCCGGTGCCTGCGTCGGTGGTGACGAACTCACCCGCGAGGAACGGGCGCGGCTTGGCAAAGAAGCCGCCGAGGGCGTGCATCGGATGGCGGGCGACGGCTCCAGCGAGGTCGGCGCCTCTGCCTGTCCAGATTTCTTCCTCGGCAACTCGCCAACCATCGCTTAGTACCCGGTCGGTGAAGACTGAACGCAGCTCAGCAGCGACGACCACATCGATGGTATTGTCGGGAGTAACTTTGGCAGGCGCGTCGGCAGCGTAAACACCCGCGATGTAATTCCGACTGAGTTGTAGACAAACATACTCAACTTCCGGCCCATACGCCAAAGCCTGATTGACCGGGATCGTCCATGGCGTAGTCGTCCAGATCACCGCATATGCGCCCTCCAGTTCAGGCGCATTGGGAGACTTTTCAATCTCAAACGCGACATCGATCTGGGTCGAAACGATGTCCTCATATTCAACTTCCGCCTCGGCCAGCGCGGTTTTTTCGACCGGGGACCACATGACGGGCTTGGCGCCGCGATAAAGTTGGCCGCTTTCCGCGAACTTCAGCAGTTCAGACACGATGGTAGCTTCGGCATCGAACTTCATGGTGAGATAGGGATCATCCCAATCGCCCATGACCCCGAGGCGCTTGAACTGCTCCTTCTGCACGCCGACCCATTTGTCCGCATAGGCGCGGCACTGGGCGCGGAATTCCTGGGGCGGAACCTCGTCCTTATTCTGCTTCTTCTTGCGATATTCCTCCTCGATCTTCCATTCGATCGGAAGGCCATGGCAGTCCCATCCCGGGACATAGGGCGCATCCTTGCCTAGTAGCGACTGGCTGCGGACGATAATGTCCTTCAGCACCTTGTTCATCGCATGGCCCATATGGATGTCGCCATTGGCGTAGGGCGGGCCGTCGTGAAGGATGAAGCGTTCGCGGCCCTTCCGGCGCTCGCGCAGCTTGCCGTACAGGTCCATTTCCTCCCAGCGCGCGAGGATCGCCGGTTCCTTTTGCGCGAGGCCCGCCTTCATGGGGAAGTCGGTTACGGGGAGGAATACGGTGCTTTTATAGTCTTTGGTTTCTTGGCGAGGCTGGTCGGTCATGTGGGGCTATCTACAGACTTCCGTTCGTTTCGAGCGCAGTCGAGAAACGCGGCGCTGCACTATCTGCTTCTCGACTTCGCTCGAAGCGAACGGGGTTGGAAATGAATGGGCGGGCATTAGGCGAGGTGCGGCGTTCTCGCAAGGATTTGCCGCGCGGCGTCGCAGTCCCTGGCGATCTGGGCGGTGAGGGCTTCGAGCCCTTCATATTTCGCTTCGGGCCGGAGGAATTCGATCAACTGCACCTCGATGCAGTGGTCGTAGAGGCTTTCGGAGAAATCGAAGAAGTGCGGCTCCAGCAATTCCTTCGGCGGATCGAAGCTGGGGCGGATGCCGAGATTGGCCGCGCCATCGAGGACACGGCCATCGGGCAGCAGGCCGCGTACCGCATAGATGCCATAGGCCGGGCGGATGTAATGGCCGAGATCGACATTGGCGGTGGGGAAGCCGATCGTGCGGCCGACCTTGTCGCCATGCTGGACCAGCCCCTGTACAGCGAAGGGGCGTGTCAGCAGGCGCGTTGCCGTGGCGCAGTCTCCGGCTTTCAGCGCGGTACGGATGCGGCTGGAGGAGACCACCTCCCCGCCTTCGTCCGTGATCGGCGCGACAGCTTCGGCGCTCATGCCTCGTGCGGCGCCGAGTTCGGCAAGCGTAGCGACAGTGCCGGTGCGGCCGTGACCAAAGGTGAAATCTTGGCCCGTGACCACGCCCGCGACGCCCATACCGTCTACCAGTAGATCGACGAAATCCTGAGGACTCAAGGCGGCGAGTTGGCGGGTGAAGGCGAATACCAACATCGCGTCGGCACCGGCGGCGGCGAACAGGCGCTGCCGCTGGTCCAGGCTGGTGAGGCGGAACCAGGGGTTTTCCGGGCGAAACAGGCGCATCGGATGCGGGTCGAACGTCGCGACGATGACGGGACGGCCTTCCGCGCGGGCACGCTCCACCGCGCGGCCAACGACAGCCTGATGACCGAGGTGAAATCCGTCAAAATTGCCCAGCGCCATGATGCCCCCGCGCAAATGGGCAGGGATCGGGACGCCGCTTTCCAGCCGCTCCATGGCGCTGGCTATAGGGAGATGGTCGGGCGCTGGCAATGCGACATCATGGCGCAGCGCGGCGGCGGAAAGTGACGAAGCTGTAGGCGGGATAGGCGCCCTCCGCCGGATGATCGGCGCGGGCTGCTTCCTCCCACCGCGTCGTGTCGGGATAAGGGATCACGGCGTCGCCGGGGGCGTCGAAATGCACTTCGGTCAGTTCAATGCGGTCTGCGTGGGGCAGATAGAGCTGATAGACCTCTGCCCCGCCAATCACCATGGCGGCGGGACCGTCCGCGAGGCGAAGGGCGGACGTGACGTCATGCGCGATTTCTGCCCCCTCCCCGCTCCAGCCAGTATCGCGGGTTAGGACGATGTGGCGGCGGCCGGGAAGCAGGCCGGGCAGACTGTCGAACGTCTTGCGGCCCATGATCATCGGGTGACCGAGGGTCAACGCCTTGAAATGCTTGAGGTCGGCGGGCAACCGCCAGGGCAGCCCCCCGTCCTTGCCGATCACGCCATTGTCGGCGCGGGCGAGGACAAGGACGACTTCCTGTTTTTGGGTCACAGGGTCAGCCGGGTGACGTGGCCCATCTTGCGACCGGGGCGAGCCTCATGCTTGCCATAGAGGTGCAGATGCGCGGCAGGATCGGACAGGATCGCAGCCCAAGCGTCGGCTTCTTCACCGATGAGGTTGTGCATCTGCACTCGCCGTGCCGCCAGTCTGGTGTCGCCCAATGGGAGGCCACAAATGGCGCGGACATGGTTTTCGAACTGGCTGGTGACGGCGCCTTCGATAGTCCAGTGGCCGCTATTGTGGACGCGGGGGGCCATTTCGTTGAAGACGGGGCCATCGGCGCTGGCGAAGAATTCCAGCGTCAGGACGCCGACATAACCGAGCGCTTGCGCCACCTGCGCAGCCAGGGCGCGCGCCGCTTCAACTTGTACCTCTATGCGGGGGCCAGCGGGGGCGGTGGAGGTGGAGAGTATGCCATCGACATGGACGTTGGCGGGCGAATCCCAGAAGCGAACTTCGCCGCCCGCGCCGCGCACGAGGATGACGGAAAACTCCTCCTCGAAAGTCACGAAACCTTCCAGGATCGCGCTTTGCTGGCCGATGGCGTCCCAGGCGGCGGGAGCGTCCGCGGGATCATTGATGCGCGCCTGCCCCTTGCCATCATAGCCCATGCGGTTGGTCTTCAGGATCGCACGGCTGCCGATCGCGGCGATGGCCTGATGGAGATCATCAAGGCTTTCGACCGACGCGAAGGGCGCGGTGAGGCCGCCGAGATCACGGACGAAATTCTTCTCGGCGAGGCGGTCCTGCGCCACGCGGAGCGCCTGCGCGCCGGGGCGAACGAGGCCGTGGGTGGAAAGGACTTCGACGGCAGAAGGGTCGATATTCTCGAATTCGTAGGTGACGACGTCGACGCTGTCGGCGAAGGCGGCGAGCGCGGCGGCATCCTCATAGGCACCGCGAGTCCAGCAGCGGGACACGTCAGCGGCGGGTCCGCTCTCTTCCGGCGCGTAGATATGGGTGCGATAGCCAAGCTGCGCGGCGGCGATCGCGATCATCCGGCCGAGCTGGCCGCCGCCAAGGATGCCGATGGTGGAACCGGGCGCGATGGTCGTCATCTTATTCTGGCGTCTCCGCGACATCGTCGGTCTGTTTTTCGCGCCACATGTCCAGCCGTTCGGCCAGCGCGTCGTCGGTGGTGGCGAGGATGGAAGCTGCCAGCAGCGCCGCATTGATCGCGCCGGGCTTGCCGATGGCAAGGGTGCCGACAGGGATGCCACCGGGCATCTGGACGATGGAAAGCAGGGAATCCATGCCCTTGAGCGCCTTGGATTCCACTGGCACGCCAAGAACTGGAAGGCGGGTCATAGACGCGGTCATACCAGGAAGATGGGCCGCGCCCCCTGCCCCGGCGATGATGACCTTCAGACCACGGGAAACCGCGCCGGTCGCATAGTCATAAAGGCGTTGCGGCGTGCGGTGAGCGGACACGACCTTGCATTCGTGCGGGACGCCAAGCGCGCTCAGCGTCTCGGCCGCGTGACGCATGGTTTCCCAATCGGATCTCGATCCCATGATAATGCCGACGGTGGCGGCGCTCTCTCCGGTCATTCGCCTGACTTCCCCTGATGGCGCGGAAAGCAAAGCCCCTTAGCCGGACGACCGGCAAGGGGCAATGCGGGATTTGCGGACTTAACGCTCCGACAGATAATAGCGGTCCTTGGCGGTCAGATCGTCGGCAAGGTCATAGACGATCGGCTGGCCGGTCGGGATTTCCAGTTCCGTGATCTCATCGTCCGGAATGCCCGACAAATGCTTCACCAAAGCGCGCAGCGAATTGCCATGAGCCGAGATGAGTACGCGCTTGCCAGCCTTCAGCTCCGGCACGATGCGGCTTTCCCAATAGGGCAGCACGCGGGCGATGGTGTCCTTCAGGGACTCCGTCGAGGGGATGGCGATGCCGTCATAGCGGCGGTCCTTCGACAGGTCGAACTCGCCGCCCGGCTCCAGCACCGGCGGCGGAATGTCGAAGCTGCGACGCCAGACCTTCACCTGCGCGTCGCCATGCTTAGCCGCCGTCTCCGCCTTGTTGAGGCCCGTGAGGCCGCCATAATGGCGTTCATTGAGGCGCCAGTCCTTTTCGACCGGGAGCCAGAGGCGGCCCATTTCTTCAAGCGCTAGGTTCAGCGTCTTGATCGCCCGGGTCTGAACCGAGGTGAAGCAGCGGTCGAAGTCGAGGCCCTTTGTCGACATCAATTGCCCAGCAGCCCGCGCTTCCTCCACGCCCTTTTCCGTCAGGTCGACGTCCCACCAACCAGTGAAGCGATTTTCCAGGTTCCAGGCCGATTGGCCGTGGCGGATGAGAACGAGTGTGGGCATGAAACGCTTCTCCTGCACATAAGCGCGAATGTTGGCGCCTCCCATAACGCCGGAAATGACGGGCGCAAGCTTGTGCGCCCGGCGGAGCGTCCCACATTGCAGTCGGCCGGACGATCGGATAGCTCGGGCAAGCAAGCATAAGGAAGCGGCAATTTGGCATTTGTGAAGGGCGTTTGGCGCATATTGGTCGCGGTCAAGGACGGGCTGGTTCTGCTGTTCCTGCTCGGCTTCTTCGGCCTGCTTTATGCGGCGCTTTCATGGTCGCCCAAGCCCGCGCGCAGCGTAAGCAGTGGCGCGCTGCTGCTGAAGCTGGACGGCACCATTGTCGAGCAACCGGCAGAGGTGGACCCCTTCTCGTTGCTGACATCGTCCGGGCCGCAGACGAAGGAATATCGCCTTTCCGAGATTGTGGACGCGCTGGAAGCGGCCAAGACAGATGGTAAGGTCAAGGCGGTGGTGCTGAACCTCGACGGGTTTCTGGGCGGCGGTCAGGTGGCGCTTTCCCGCGTGGGCAAGGCGCTGGATGCCGTCCGTGCAGCAAAGAAGCCGGTCTTCGCCTTTGCCACCATCTACAGTGACGACAGCTATCAACTGGCCGCCCATGCCAGCGAGGCATGGGTCGATCCCCTTGGCGGCGTAGCGATCCTCGGGCGCGGCGGCTCTGGCCTGTATTACAAGGGGCTAATCGATAAGCTGGGCGTCAACACGCATGTCTACCGCGTCGGCACCTATAAGAGCTTCGTCGAACCCTTCATCCGGACGGATCAATCGCCTGAAGCGCGCCAGGCCAATCAGGCGCTGGCCAATGCCTTGTGGCAGGATTGGCAGGAGGAAGTTGGCAAGGCACGGCCGCGCGCGAAGCTGGCCGCCTATGCCGCCAATCCTGCGGGTGCGGCGGAAGCTGCGCGCGGCAATCTCGCCAAGGCGGCGCAGAGTACCGGGCTGGTCGACAAACTGGGCGACGAAGCTGCGTTCGGCAAGCGCGTCGCGGAGGTGGCGGGCGAACCCTCCGACGATCGCGTGGGTGATTTTGCCAGCATCGACCTCAGAAGCTATGCGAAGGCGCACCGCGCGCCCAATGATGGCCAGATCGGCGTGATCACCGTGGCGGGCGACATCGTCGATGGAGATGGTGGGCCGGGCAGCGCCGCCGGTGATACGATTTCGGCTCTACTCTACAAGGCGTTGTCGGAAAAGGACCTGAAGGCGCTGGTCGTCCGGGTCGATTCCCCCGGCGGTTCGGTCATGGCGTCGGAAAAGATTCGGCAGGCCATCATGGAAGCAAAACGCGAGGGGCTGCCGATCATTGTGTCGATGGGCAATGTCGCGGCGAGTGGCGGCTATTGGATTTCCACGCCCGCCGACCTGATCTTTGCCGAACCGGACACGATTACCGGCTCCATCGGGGTGTTCGGGATATTGCCGAGCTTTGAAGGGACGTTGGCGAAGCTCGGCATCACGACCGATGGCGTGCGGACCACGCCGCTGTCAGGGCAGCCAGACATTGCGGGCGGCACGACGCCTGAATTCGATCGCATCATGCAGATGGGGATCGAGGATATCTATGGCCGTTTCGTGGGGCTGGTCGCGCAGGCACGGCGTAAATCGCCCCAGCAGATTGATGCCATCGCCCAGGGCCGCGTGTGGGACGGCGGCACGGCGCGGCAGATCGGGCTGGTCGACCGCTTCGGTGGGCTGGAGGAAGCCGTCGCCGAAGCAGCGAAGATGGCCGAGATCGATCCTGCCAAGGCGAAGGTTTACCGTATCGAGAAGGAGCCCGACAAGTTCGCCGAGCTCATCAAGTCGATGTCAGAACGTGACGATGAGGATGTGGATGCTCCCCGCGACATGTTGAGCAGACAGGCGATGATTCAGCGGCGTTGGGCCATGCAGGCGGTCGCGGATGTGCGTGGCCTGATCAGTGGCGCGGGTGTGCGGGCCGATTGTCTGGAATGCCGTGGCTATGGCGCGCCCCGGCGGGTGAGTGCCGCCGATGAGCGGGGGCTGATGGGGGTGCTTGCCAGCCTTTGGCGGTGATGTAGCGCTTTTTCCCCTCCACCACCTCCGGCGGTCCCCCTCCCCATCTGCGATGGGGAGGATTTATGCGTTCTGAACTGTTAACGATCAGCTTTGTAGGTGGGGAGGCCAATGCTTCGCCAGATCGCGAAGGCGCGCAAAAGGAAGCCTAGCAGCGCCGCGACGACGCCCGCTACCGGCACGTCCAGCCCCCACCAACGCAGCATGACGAACAAGCCGGAAGCGAGGGCCGCTGCCGTTACATAAAGTTCGGGGCGCAACAATATGGACGGCTCATGGGCGAGGAGATCACGCAAGATGCCGCCGACGCAGCCGGTGACCACGCCCATCAGAGCGGCAACGAAGGGTGGAATGCCATAACTCATCGCCTTGGCGGCTCCGAACACGGCAAAGGAGACGAGGCCGATGGCGTCGAGCCAATCGAGCGCGCGATCGCTCCACAAGCGGCGCGGCGTGAACCAGATCAGGAGCGCCGCAACCATGCATGTGATTGCGGGAACCGGATCATGCACCCAGAAAACCGGTGCGCCGATCAACAGGTCGCGCAAGGTGCCGCCCCCTACCCCAGTCACCAGCGCGAAAAACGCAAAGGTAACCAGCGTCTGTCCCAGCCGGGCCGCCGCCAGCGCTCCAGACGCCGCGAACACGAAGATCCCGACGATGCTGAGCGTTTCCAGCACCGGGCCGATCTGTTGAAAGGCGATGGCGGGCGAAAGCATGAGGCGATCAACGACATCCAGACCGGCGCCGCGAACAGCGCCGACCCAGATGCCCGTCCCTTATTTCGCCAGTTCAGCCTCGATCGCGGATACCAGCGCCAAATCATCAGGCGTGGTGCCGGGAGCGAAGCGGGCCGCGACCGAGCCGTCCTTGGCAATCAGGAATTTTTCGAAATTCCAGAGCACTTCGGGCTCTTCGGTCGGCGTCATGCCATAGCCGCGAAGCTTTTCGCGAAATTCATCGCCCTCACCCGCAGCCTTGGGCTGCTCGCTGGTCAGGGCGGCGTAGAGCGGATGCTTTTCCGGGCCGGTCACGACGATCTTTTCGAACATCGGGAAATCGACACCGAAATTGGTGGTGCAGAATTCCGCGATCTCGTCATTGCTTCCCGGTTCCTGGCCGGCAAAGTCATTGGCGGGGAAGCCGGCGACCACCAGCCCCTTGTCCTTGTAATCGCGGTAGAGCTTTTCCAACCCTTCATACTGCGGGGTCAGGCCGCATTTGGAGGCGACATTGACCGCCAGAACGACCTTCCCCGCATAGTTGGCGAGGCTGGCGTCGGCGCCCTTGATCGTCTTGATCGGAATTTGCTGGATCGCAGTCATGATCTTCTCCTTGGGAATCCGGATGGCGCGGACCTTGCCATCATATCGCCGCGCCGAAAAGCCTGCCTGCACCTGCCGTGATCGCCATTGCGAGTACGCCCCAGAACAGCACCCGGCCGACCGACCGGCCTAACTTGCCTCCACCCAGCCGCGCGCCCGCATAGCCCAGCAGGGCAAGACAGATTAGCGAGGTTATGACGACGCTCGCCAGCGCATGGGGTGCCGGGCTGACCGCCGCCGCGATGACCGGAGCGATCGCACCGACGGAAAAGGTCGCTGCCGAAGTCAGTGCCGCCTGAACCGGCCGCGCCGTGCTGATATCCGAAATGCCGAGTTCATCGCGAGCGTGGGCGGCAAGCGCGTCGGCGTCCATCAATTGTCGCGCGACCTCTCCAGCCAGTTCGGGGGTGAGGCCGCGCTCTACGTAGATGCCGCGCAGCTCCTGCCATTCCACATCCGGCTGCTGAGCAATCGCATGTTTCTCCTTGGCGAGATCGGCCCGTTCCGTGTCCGATTGCGCGCTGACCGACACATATTCTCCCGCCGCCATCGACATGGCGCCAGCAAACAGGGCGGCTATGCCCGACAGCAGAATGGTTTCGCGCGACGCGCCCGACGCGGCGATGCCCGCAAGCAAGCTGGCGGTCGATACGATGCCGTCATTCGCGCCGAGAACAGCCGCGCGCAGCCAGCCGACGCGATTGACATAATGAACGGCATGATGCGAGCGCGCCTGGTCAAGAGCGCCTGAAGCTGATCCGTCCATCGCCGCCATTCCTATTCCCCTTCGTTCAGCCGCTCAGTCCCTCGGCCTTTTCCGCGAGTTCCAGCCAGCGCTCCTCGGCCGAATCCTTGTCGGCACGCGCCTGTTCAACCGCCTTTGTCAGCGCCGCGAACCGCTTGGGATCGCGAGTGTAGAGCGATGGGTCGGCCAATGCCTCCTCATCGCGAACAATGTCCTGTTCCAGCTTTTCGATGGTTTTGGGCAGCAAGTCGAGATCCCGCTGATCCTTGTAGCTGAGCTTGGTCGACGCGGATTTTGGCGGGGGCGGAGCGGCGGCAGCCTTTTTCTCTGCCCGAGGCGCGTTCTTCGGCTGTCGCTTGGCGACCCAGTCCGCATAGCCGCCGACGATCACATCGACTTGCCCCGAACCATCCAGACCAAGCGTCACCGTCACCGTGCGATCCAGAAAGTCGCGGTCATGGCTGACGATCAGCACCGTGCCGTCATAGTCGGCGATCACTTCCTGCAACAGGTCGAGCGTTTCGAGGTCGAGGTCGTTGGTCGGCTCGTCCAACACCAGCAGGTTCGATTCGCGGGCGAACTCACGGGCAAAGAGCAGGCGTGACCGCTCGCCCCCGGACAGCGTGCCCACGCGCGCCTCGGCCAGCGAGGGGTCGAAGAGAAATTCCTTGAGATAACCGTGAACATGCTTTCGCACGCCCCGCACATCGATCCAGTCGCCGCCCTCCGCCAGCACGTCGCGGACACGCTTATCGGGCTGCATCAGGCTGCGCTGCTGGTCGATGAAGATCATGTCGAGCGACTTGGCCTGTTTGACGACGCCGCTATCAGGCGCGAGTTCGCCGGTCAGGAGTTTCAGGAGCGTCGTCTTGCCAGCGCCGTTGCCGCCGACGATACCAATGCGATCGCCGCGCTGGATGCGTAGGGAGAAGTCCTTGATGACCGTGCGGTCACCGAAATTCTTGGTCACCTGTTCCGCGGCGATGACGCTCTTGGTCTTGCTGTCGTCGGCAGCGACGGCGATCTTCGCGACGCCTTGGGGGCCGACCATGGCCGCACGCTGCGCCCGCATTTCCCAAAGCTTGGCGAGACGCCCCTGATTGCGCTTACGGCGCGCGGTGACGCCGCGTTCCAGCCAGTGCGCCTCGATCTTTAGCTTGGCGTCGAGCTTCTCGGCGGCACGGGCCTCCTCAGCATAGACGGCCTCCATCCACTCTTCGAAACCCCCAAAACCGATCTCGCTGCGGCGGATCGACCCGCGATCCAGCCACAGGGTCTGGCGCGTCAGGCGTGTCAGGAAAGCGCGATCATGGCTGATGACGATGAATGCACCGGAATAACGGGCAAGCCAGCCCTCGAGCCAATCGATGGCGTCGATGTCGAGATGGTTGGTCGGCTCGTCCAGCAGCAACAGGTCGGGCTCGCTCGCCAGCGCGCGGGCAATGGCTGCGCGGCGGCGCTCGCCCCCGCTGGCGGTCGCGGCCTCACGCGACAGGTCGATGCCAAGCTGGCTGGCGATCGCCTCCACTTCATGCGCGGGGGGCGCATATTCGCCCGCCAGCGCGAAATCATGCAGGGTGGCGAAGCTGCTGACGTCGGGGTCCTGCTCCAGCATGATGACGCGCGCGCCCGGAACAACCGACCGCGTCCCTTCGTCAGGCTCGATCTGCGCCGCGATCAGCTTCAGCAGCGTGGTCTTGCCCGCGCCATTGCGGCCGATCAGCGCCAGCCGGTCACGATCGCCGACAAAAATGTCGAGATGACGGAAAAGCCAATGGCTTCCTTGGCTGAGACCAAGATTTTCGAAGGAGAATATAGGGGCGGCCATGGCCGTGCAGCTAGGACTTCCGGCGCGCCGGGGCAAGAGCGCGTGGAACCGGATGCTGTCTGACGGCTTTCAACGCCTGTCAGCGTCCATTCATCGCAGCCGTTACAAACGGGCTGCATCGCTTTTCAAGGAGATACGCTCATGAAGTCCGCCCTGGCCCTGATGGCCGCCGCCGCTGTATCGATTCCTGCCATGGCGGTCGCGCAGACCAACGTCACCATCGCCGAAACCGCTCCTGTCGTGACGCTCAACGTAACCGAGACCGTCGAAGCGGCGCCGGATCAGGTCGTGGTCGGCACGGGCGTCCAGACTCGCGCGCCCACAGCCGCGCAGGCTATGCGCGAAAATGCGGCGAAGATGGACCGTCTGATCGCCACCCTTGCCAAGGCCGGGATTCCAAAGAAGGACATTCAGACGAGCGGCATTAATCTCAACGCCCAATATGACTACAGCAATCAGAACGGTCAGCCTGCCGGGCCTCGTTTCATTGGTTATGAAGCGTCGAACCAGCTGACGATCAAGCTGCGCGACATCAAGAAGACGGGGCAACTGCTCGACACGCTGGTCGAAGCGGGCGCAACCAACGTCAACGGCCCGTCCTTCTCTATCGAAGACCCCACCCCGATGCTGGTACAGGCGCGCGGCGCGGCGTTGAAGAGCGCCAAGGCGCAGGCGGATTTCTATGCACAGGCGGCGGGCTATCGTACCGCGCGGCTCGTCTCCATCGCGGAAAGCAATAGCGGCGGCCGTCCGCCGATGCCGATGATGACAGCACGCTTCAAGGCCGATGCGGCGGAGGCGACGCCGGTGGAACCGGGCCAGGTTGGATCGTCCGTGACGCTAACCGTCCAATATGCGCTGGAACGCTGACCGGCACCTGTCACCGCGCTGACGCCACCATTCACCACCTGTTCAATGCTTGTCGCCTATGGCATGCCACATGACGATGAAGCTTAGCAGCCTGATTGCGGGTATGGCCGCCATCGCCGCGATGGTGGCCGTGCCCTCCTCCGCTGAGGCCGGTCAGCGTGGCGAGCAGGACGCTGCGCGCCGGGCTATGCTGGACGGGCAGACCATGCCATTTTCCCTCATCAAGCGGCGCGTAGATGCCGCCATGGGCGGGGCGACCTACCTCGGCGCGGAATTCAATCCATCCTCCAACCGCTATCGCCTGAAATATGTGAAGGACGGCAAGGTGGTTTGGGTTGATGCGGACGGGCGCACAGGCGATATAACCGGCTGGGCGCACTGACGCGCCAATGGGCAAAATACAAAGAAACGGAGCCATATGCGTCTGCTGATCGTCGAAGATGAACCAAGCCTTGGGCAACAGCTCCGCAACACGTTGGAGGGCGCTGGCTATGCCGTCGACCTTGCGACCGATGGCGAGGATGGACACTTCCTGGGCACGACGGAAAGCTATGATGCCGTGGTCCTCGACCTTGGCCTGCCCACGATCGACGGGCTGACGGTGCTGGACCGCTGGCGCAAGGAGGGACGAAGCTTCCCGGTGCTGGTGTTGACCGCGCGGGACAGCTGGTCCGACAAGGTCGCAGGACTGGACGCAGGCGCGGACGATTACCTAGCCAAGCCGTTCCAAAGCGAGGAACTTATCGCGCGGTTGCGCGCGCTCATCCGCCGCGCTTCGGGCAATGCATCGAGCGAACTGATCGCGGGCGACGTCCGGCTGGACACGCGCTCGGGCAAGGTCACGCTGAAGGGCGAGCCGGTAAAACTGACTGCGCAGGAATATAAGCTGCTGTCCTACCTTCTCCACCATAAGGGCAAGGTGGTGAGCCGCACCGAGTTGATCGAGCATATCTACGATCAGGATTTCGACCGCGATTCCAACACGATCGAAGTGTTCGTTACCCGCATCCGCAAGAAGCTGGGCGCGGACGTCATCACGACGATACGCGGTCTTGGCTACAGCCTGGACGAGCCCGCCCGCTAAGGTCTCAAATTCTGCCTCGGGCTGGTTCCGCCAAAGCCCCCTTTTCTGCCGGGACGATCTTCGGCAAGCCCGGGCGAACGGAGTGGGCAACAGACAGCTGTAATGACCAGTCCAGCCACCCCTCCCACGGTCCATTCGACCGGGTCGCTCAGTCGGCGCATGATCGGCATCGCGGCGCTGTGGATCAGCGTCCTGCTGCTGGGTGGCGGATTGGCGCTCGACCGCGTGCTGTCGCAGGCGATCACACGCAATTTCGACGACGGGCTCAACTATGTGCTGACGGCGATGATCGCTTCGGCCGAGATCGGGCCGGATGGCGAAGTGCTGTTCAATCGCCCGCTGGCCGATCAGCGCTTTCTGGAACCCAATAGCGGCCTCTATTACCAGATCAGTGCCAAGGGGCATGAGGATTGGCGATCGCGATCGCTGTGGGATCGGGCGCTAAGGGTGCTGCCCGAGCATGATGATCGCAGCTTCCACGCCTATGACAGCAAGCAGTTTCCGGGTGAAGACTTGCGGATCATGGAGCGGACCATCGTTCTGCCGGGTTCGAATACGCGCTGGATGTTCATGGTCGCGGCTGCCCGTGCCGGGCTGGACGACCAGATCACCACGTTGCGATCCACGCTGACCCAGAGTTTTGCCCTTCTCGCGCTCGGCCTGATCGTACTGACGACACTTCAGACCCTTTACGGGCTGCGGCCACTGCGTCGAGTGCGCAAGGAAATCGTCAGGATGCGGGCGGGCGAAAAGAGCCGCGTCACCGAACCGATGCCGTCCGAAGTGCTACCCATGGTCGAGGAACTGAACGCCCTTCTCGCTCATAATGAGCGACAGGCGGAAGAGGCGCGAACCCATGCGGGCAATCTTGCCCACGCGCTGAAAACGCCGCTGACCGTCATTATGAACGCCGCGACCGCGCAATCTGCGGACCTTGGGGAAACCGTCATTCGGGAAGCGACCACGATGCGCAGGCAGGTCGATCACCATCTAGCGCGCGCCCGCGCGGTTGGGCGGCGCGGCGCGGCGCAAAGCCGGGCGGAAGTATGGACAAGCCTGCAAGCAGTCGAGCGCGCCGTCCAGCGCCTCTATCCCGAAGCGCGGATCGACATGGATGGCGACAAGGAGGTTGCCGTCCGGGTTGAGCGTCAGGACCTGGACGAGATGCTGGGCAACCTTATCGAAAACGCGGCAAAATATGGTGGCGGCAGTGTGTTCGCCACGGTTGGCCGCGCCGGAACCATGGTCGAGATATTGGTCGAGGATGACGGCCTGGGTATCCCGCAGGAGGAACGGACCCGCATCTTCGACCGTGGCGTTCGGCTGGATTCCGGAAAGCCTGGCACCGGCCTTGGCCTGGCCATCGTGCGCGACGTCGCGGAAATCTATGGCGGATCGGTGGCGATGGAAGAAAGCGAAGACTTGGGCGGGCTGATGGTACGGCTGCGACTGCCCGCCGCCTGATGAGGCGGGTGCTTTATCTTGCGGCGGGATTTATGTCGCTGAGCCTCGGCGCGCTGGGCATTGTCCTTCCCCTGCTCCCGACCGTGCCATTCATGATATTGGCGGCATTCTGCTTCGCCCGGTCAAGCCCGGCACTGGAGGCGAGGCTACTCGATCATCGGCATTTCGGGCCGCATATTCGCCGTTGGCGCGACAAGGGTGCGATCAGCCGCCGGGGAAAGCAGGCGGCGCTTGCGGCTTTCACGTTCAGCGCAGTGCTGGCGCTGTTCCTGGTGCCTTTCCCTTGGTTCCTGATCCCGGTCGCGGCCGCACTAATTGGCGGAACATGGATATGGTCGCGACCAGAGGGCGGGGCTTAATCCTCGGTCAGTTCATTGCCAGGATCATGTTGCGGACCTGCGGAAAAACTTCCTTTTCCCACTTGCTACCCGAGAACACGCCATAATGGCCCGCGCCGATTTGCAGGTGATGGCGCTTCAGATGAGGCCGCAAACCCGTGCAAAGCGCATGCGCCGCCGCCGTTTGCCCGACCGCGCAGATATCGTCCTTCTCTCCCTCGACCGTCAGCAGCGCCGTCTTGCGAATGGCACCCGGATTGACGAGTCGACCGCGGTGCTTGAGTTCGCCCTTCGCGAGAAGAGTGCGCTGAAACACGCGCTCTACCGTCTCCAGGTAGAATTCGGCAGTCATGTCCAGAACCGCGAAATATTCCTGATAGAAATCCTTGATCTTCTCGGCCTCTTCTTCCTTCCCATCCGCCAGCAACTGATAAAGCTCGCGATGTTGGGCGCCGTGGCGTTCCAGGTTCATCGACAGGAAGGCTGACAGTTGCAGGAAGCCCGGATAGACCCGCCGCCCGGCACCGCGATAACGCATCGGGACGGAAGTGATGAGTTGCCGTTCGAACCACTCAATCGGCCGCTCATTGGACAATTCATTGACGACGGTCGGCGCCGCACGCGGGTCGATGGGGCCGCCCATCAGCGTCATGGATCGTGGTGTCGCGGCATCGCCATCTTCGGCCATCAGCGCGACAGCGGCAAAGGCCGGTACGCAGGGCTGGCAAACAGACAGCATGTGCGCGCCCGGACCAAGCTCCTGCATGAAGGTGATGACATAATCGACATAGTCGTCAAAGCCGAAGCGCCCTGCCGACAACGGAACATCGCGCGCATTCTTCCAATCAGTGATGTAGACGTCATGGTCGCGTAACAAGGTCCGCACGGTGTTACGCAATAGGGTAGAAAAATGGCCCGACATCGGCGCCACGAGCAGCACGCGGGGCTGTTCCATTTCGACATCGTCCTTCGCAAAGTGAAGCAGGTTGCCGAAGGGCAGGTCAAGGACCACTTCTTCCCGCACCGCAACAAGGGCGTTGCCGCTGCGGACTTCGTTGACGCCATAGGCGCGACGCTTGTGCGTGAGCCGGGCACCTTGGAATACGTCCATTAGCGCGAACATGCGGCGCGGCATGGGCCAATCAGCCACCGGACCCATCTTGTCGCGGAGATTCAGGGCCAGTTCGGCGCCGAAGCGCGCGGGAGCCAGCATGTCTTCCATAGCCTGATAGCCACTATACAGCATCGTCATAATATGAACGGCGCCCCAAAATGTTCCCCCGGCCGATTCGGCCGCCGTCGTTCGTTATACTGATTTTTCCGTATTGCGCTGCATCATGTTTGATGGAAAACTATAAACATCGGGAGGATCGTCATGGCCGTTGCGGAATTGACCATATCGAGCAAGATCTATTCCTCTTGGTCGCTGCGGGGCTGGCTGCTGTGCCGCCTCGCCGGACTACGCGTCACCGAGAAGATGGTGGCGCTGGAAAATCTGGAAAACCGCGCCGAGCTTTTGCTCCTGACGCCTTCCGTGCTGGTGCCGCGCCTAACCCACGAGGGCGCAAGCGTTTGGGACACGCTGGCCATCGCGGAATATCTGCATGAACTATATCCGAATGCAGGCATGTACCCCAAGGATCGCATTGCGCGCGCTCATTGCCGTTCGATATCGGGTGAGATCCATTCCGGTTTCGCCAACCTGCGATCCGCCCTGCCGATGAACCTGAAAGTCCGGCACAAGAAGTTCCCGATCTTTTCAGGGGCCAAGCCGGATATTGAGCGGGTCGAGGCGATCTGGACCGAATGCCTGGGATCCTACGGCGGCCCTTGGCTGTTCGGCGACAGCCCCACCGTGGCGGACGCCATGTTTGCGCCCGTCGTACAGCGGTTTCTGACTTATGCCGTGGCGTTGCAAGGCCCCGCAGCCGCCTATTGCGACACGGTCAACAGCTGGGACCTGATGCGCGAGTGGATCGACGATGCCCGGAAAGAACCGGATGAGGTCGAGGAACTGGACGTCGAATTCTAGGGCCGATCGACATTCAGTTCTGGCGGCCTGCAAATGGCGGTTCCCCGAGCTTCCGGTGCTCACGTACTTTGAGTACGCTGCGTTGAAGCGAGGCGCGTGACTCGCTTCAAGGGTCACGGAAAACCACCATTTTCGACACGCCATCTCCTGAATGTCGATCGGCCCTAAATTCCGGCCCAGCCGGTCAGCCGCTTAACTTCGCCAGCCAATCGCCGATCATCGCGCGGCCCGCCGCGACCGCTCCCGGCCCATGTTCGTCATGATCACGCCGCAGGGCCACGCCGCATTGTTTGGCGATGTCCAGATCGGCCCAGAAATGGGTCAACCAATCCTCAAAGCGCGGGTCCTCGCCCATCTCGGCATGGAATTGCAGCGCCAGCAGATTACGGCCCCGGTGGAATGCCTGATGCGCGTACGCATCGGTTGAGGCCAGCAGTTCGACGCCGCGCGGCAGCTCAAACGTATCGCTATGCCAGTGCAGCACTGGCACATCCTGAATATGCCGCAAAGGCGAATCCGCGCCCGCGCCGTTCAACGTGACAGGTGCGAAGCCGAGTTCCATCGCCTCACCGGGATAGACGCGCGCGCCGAGCGCCGCCGCAATCATCTGGCTGCCCAAACATACGCCAAGCGTTGGCAGGTCCTGCTCCAGCCGTGCGGCGAGCTTGTCGATCTGCACCGGAATCCAGGGATGAATGTCATGCTCATAAACGCCCATCGGGCCGCCCATCATGATCAGCAGATCGGGCGTGCACAAATCCACATGGGCGAATTCGGGGCTGGCGACATCGATCCGTTCGATCTCATAGCCAGCCGCCTCGATTGGCTGGAGAAAACCGGCCGCTCCCTCTCGCGGCACATGACGGACGATCAGTGCTTTTTTCATTGCTGATGAGATGCCTAATCGATCGAACGCGCGCCCGCCACCCCAGCCTTTCTTGAGGAGGCGATAACCCTCCTATCGGCCATTCGCAGTCTTGGCCCGCCAAATCCGCCACAGGGCCGTAAAACCGATAGCGCTCCAGACGATGTTGAGCACCATGGATGGAATAGCGCCATGCCACCAGGTGTTGAGCACGAAGAAAGCTGCGCCGAGCGCGTTCATCCACTGGAAAACCGCTGAGCTGCCCGACAGTCGCCCGGCCGAAACGAGGATATAGGCGCCCAGAACCAGAAGCGCGCCGAGCCAGCCGACCAGTTCGATGAAAATTGTCATGCCGACCCATTATCAGCGACTTGGGCAAGGCGTGAACAATTTTCACCCAGTGCGGGAAGGGACGCAAGGATGACCAAAAAAAGGCTCCCTCCTTTCGGAGAGAGCCTACTTCTTTAGCAATTATCCTTGGCTGATCAGGCGGCCAGCTTGCGCAGGACGTACTGCAGGATGCCGCCGTTCATGAAATATTCCAGCTCGTTGACGGTATCGATCCGGCAGAGCGCGGTGAAGGTGAAGGTCGAGCCATCGGCTCGCTTCACGATCACGTCCACATCCTGACGCGGCTTCAGGCCCGCGACATTCTGGATGGTGAAGGTTTCATCGCCCGTAAAGCCGAACGTGTCCTTGCTCTCGCCATTCTTGAACTGGAGCGGCAGCACGCCCATGCCGACCAGGTTCGAACGGTGGATACGCTCGAAGCTTTCGACGATCACGGCGCGGACGCCGAGCAGGTTGGTGCCCTTCGCGGCCCAGTCGCGCGACGATCCGGTGCCATATTCCTTGCCACCGATGACGACCAGCGAAGTACCGTCCGCCTTGTGCTTCATCGCCGCGTCGTAGATCGGCATGACTTCGCCGTCATAGCGGGTCATGCCGCCTTCAACGCCGTCCAGCATCAGGTTCTTGATGCGGATGTTGGCGAACGTGCCGCGCATCATCACTTCATGATGGCCGCGACGCGCGCCGTAGCTGTTGTAGTCGGCCTGCGCGACCTGATGCTCGCTCAGCCACTTGCCAGCGGGCGAGGTCGCCTTGATCGAACCGGCCGGCGAGATGTGGTCGGTGGTGATCGAGTCGCCGAAAATCGCCAGCGGCTTGGCTTCGACAATGTCGGTGACCGGCGCCGGGGTCATGCTCAGCCCTTCGAAATAGGGAGGGTTGGCGACATAAGTAGAACCGGCCTGCCAGCTATACGTGGCCGAACCCGTGACGTCGATCGCCTGCCAGTGCGCATCGCCCTTGTAGACGTCGGCATAGCGCGCCTGGAACATCGGGCGGTCCATGCAGCCCGCCATGGTGGTGGCGACTTCGTCATTGGTCGGCCAGATGTCCTTCAGATATACGTCCTGACCGTCCTTGCCCTGACCGATCGGCGTGGTGATGAAGTCCTCGATCACCGTGCCCTTGAGCGCATAAGCGACGACCAGCGGCGGCGAGGCGAGGAAGTTGGCGCGAACGTCCGGCGACACGCGGCCTTCAAAGTTGCGGTTGCCGGAGATCACGGCTGCGGCGACGAGGCCGTTGTCGTTGATCGCCTTGCTGATCGGCTCAGCCAGCGGGCCGGAGTTGCCGATGCAGGTGGTGCAGCCATAGCCGACGAGGTTGAAGCCGACAGCGTCGAGGTGCTCCTGAAGGCCAGCCTTAGCGAAATAATCGGTAACCACTTGGCTACCGGGTGCAAGCGATGTCTTGACCCAAGGCTTGGGCTTCAGGCCCAGTTCGTTCGCCTTCTTGGCCACCAGACCAGCGGCGACCATGACGCCGGGGTTCGACGTGTTGGTGCAGCTGGTGATCGCGGCGATGGTGACGTCGCCGTCACCAATGTCGAAATCCTTGCCTTCAACCGGCACGCGCTGTTGCGCCTTCTTGTAAGTGTTGACCAGGTCAGCGTTGAACACGTCATCGACTTCCGGCAGCGAAACCCGATCCTGCGGACGCTTCGGCCCGGCGAGGCTGGGGACCACGGTGGCGAGGTCCAGTTCCAGCGTGTCGGTGAAGACCGGCTCGACGGCGGGGTCGATCCAGAAGCCCTGCTCCTTGGCATAAGCCTCGACCAGCGCGATATTCTCTTCGGTACGGCCGGTCAGGCGCATGTAATCCAGCGTCTTGTCGTCAATGCCGAAGAAGCCGCAGGTTGCGCCATATTCCGGTGCCATGTTGGCAAGCGTCGCGCGGTCGGCCAGCGACAGCGAGGCAAGGCCGGGACCGAAATATTCAACAAAGCGGCCGACGACGCCCTTCTGGCGCAGCATGGCCGTGCAGGTCAGCACGAGGTCGGTGGCGGTCACGCCTTCCTTGAGTTCGCCGGTCAGCTTGAAGCCGACGACTTCGGGGATGAGCATGGAGACGGGCTGACCCAGCATCGCGGCCTCGGCCTCGATACCGCCCACGCCCCAACCCAGAACGCCCAGGCCGTTGATCATGGTGGTGTGGCTGTCGGTGCCGACGCAGGTGTCGGGATAGGCGACGGTCGCGCCGCTTTCATCCTGCGACGACCAAACGGCCTGCGCGATATTTTCCAGGTTCACCTGATGGCAGATGCCGGTGCCCGGGGGGACGGCGTAGAAGTTGGCAAGGCTCTTGCTGCCCCACTTCAGGAAGTCATAGCGCTCCAGATTGCGCTGATATTCGATTTCCACATTCTGCTCGAACGCCTTGGGCGTGCCGAATTCGTCGACCATGACCGAGTGGTCGATGACGAGGTGGACGGGAACCTGCGGGTTGATCTTGCTGGCGTCGGCGCCCAGCGCGGTCATCGCGTCGCGCATCGCCGCGAGGTCGACGACGCAGGGAACGCCGGTGAAGTCCTGCATCAGCACGCGCGCGGGGCGATACTGGATCTCGCGCTCCGCCTTGCCCTTGTCATTCTGCCAATCGACGATCGCCTTGATGTCGTCGGTGGTGACGGTCACGCCATCTTCGAAACGGAGCAGGTTTTCCAGCAGCACCTTCATCGAGAAAGGCAGGCGCGAAACGTCGCCGAGCTTCGCAGCAGCCTTCTTCAGCGAATAATAGGCAATGTCCTTGCCGCCGACCTTCAAAGTGTCGCGCGTGCCGAGAGTGTCCTGTCCGATGGCGGTCATGAGTCGTGCGTCTCCTCGCAATGCCCGGCCAAGGGGCTAGGAGGATAACGACATTCCGCCGGGAGCCTGACCCGCACATCGGATGACGGGGGGCAAGATGGCGGGATGCGCCCCAACCGATGGCCGAAGCGGGTATGTCCCTTGATGGCCGCCGCCATAGCGACTGCCGTCGCCAAGTCAATGCGAAGGCGCGAAATGGGACGTTCTGCAAATCTTTATTGTAGACGGCGTCCGTGCACGCGGGATACATTGAGGTGTAATCGCGTTCTGGCAGATGGAGCGGGTTACCAGGAAATAAAGCGGGTCGCGCGCTCTGACTTAAGTCGTTGTATCGCAGTGTTTTGAAATATCGACGATATTCTTCGCTGGATGACCGATAAAATATGTCTGAGGAGGAAGAGACGATGCGCCCAGTTTCCAACCTCGTGACCGGCAAGTCATTTGACCCGGCCCTAAGGGGATACATCATCCATTATCATGTCGGGGAAGCCAATCACTGCCCCAGCTGTGGCCGAAGCCAATGGATGGTAGGCCGCCTGATGGCCGAATGCGCCTATTGCGAAACCGCACTCCCGCTGGAAAACAACCGCGGCGTGGGTGCTTGCGCACGTTTCGTGCAGACTCACACGACCGTTCCGCCGGGCGATCCCCTGACCGCCTGAACCGTGATCGCTGCCAACGGACTAATTCAAATGGCAGCGACGCCCTCCACCTCCACGGTTTCATCGCCTGCATAATAGCCCTGCACGCGAACGCGCTTTTCCACATGGTCTACAGGAACGCGCAGCAGAATCAGGCGGAAAGTCCCGCCCAGATCGCGCTGGAGCAGGAAACCGGCTTCGTCTCGCGTCAATCTACCGGTTTCGTCAACTCCAGCGCCAATCTCGATCATGGACTCAATCTATGGCGTTCTTGATCCCTTTTCCAGCAAGCAAGCCGAGAACAAGGAAGATCACAAACAGCGCGATCGCCAGGAAGAAGAGAATCTTTGCAATGCCGACAAAGGTGCCAGCCGCGCCGCCAAAGCCGAGAATGGCCAGCACCGCAGCGATCACCAGCGAAATGATGGCAAGACGGATCATGATGTAATCCTTCGCTATAAATAGATATTGTCTGAACAGATGACGGCGCTCGCCGGTTCCACAGCCGTTAGGGCTGCGATCTGTTCCCCTCGCTCCAGAAACGTGCGGTCAGAACCAGAAACGAACGCCCATCACGAAACTGGCGACAGATGCGTTATCCCCACTGGTCCTTGCCATGCGAGCCGTTCCGCCCAGCCTGCGTTCCCAATTCACCCCGGCATAGGGCGCGAACTCGCGGGCGAGTTCATAGCGCAGCCGCAGCCCCAATTCGACGTCCGACAATCCCGATCCTATGCCAAGCTCTGGAACATCCTGGGCGGCGAAGTTCAGTTCCGCCGCCGGTTGCAAGATCAGCCGCTGCGTGATGCGCTGGTCATAGCTTGCCTCCAGCCGCATATGCCCGTCGCCCTTGTGTGACAGGAACGCCTGAGCGCTCACTTCAAACCAGTAGGGAGCAAGGCCATCAATCCCGGCGACCACATAAGTGCGGTCGGGATCGGGACCGAAGTCCTGCCTCACGCCCGCCTCCAGATTGAACCAAGGGTCGATCGCCCGGCTGTAGAGCGCCTGCACCTCCGCATGCTCAAGCCTGCCGCTCGCCTTGCCCTCACCTTCCGATTTGAAAGCCAGGCGATTGATGTCGCCGCCGATCCAGCCCTCGCCTTCCCAATGATAGGCATCGCCCCCCCTGCCCGCACGATATTCCAACCGGTCCAGCATCAGCTTGGAAAAGCGCATGCCGCCGCTCTCCTCGAGCATGGCGGCGCGGGCGCGTGCCATTTCGTCCGCGCTGTAGAAGGCATCGGCGGCATGGTCGCTGGGCGGTGCTGGCGGCGTTCCTTGAGGAATGTCCTGGTCGGCAGCAGGCTCGACTTTGCTCGCGTCGGCAGGGGAATGCGACGCATGATCCTCCTGCGGCACCTGCTCCAGGGCAACGTGGCTGTGATCCATCTGCTGCGCCTGAGCAGGGAGCGTGGGAGAAAGCAGCAGCAGCGCCGTGACGGCGAGCCTCATTCTGCGTCCTCCTCGTGACGCACCGTCACGACGCGCATCATACCCGCATGCATGTGCATCAGCATATGACAGTGAAATGCCCAGTCCCCCAGCGCCTCGGCGGTCAGGTCGAAACTCACCTTGCCGCCGGGAAGAACGTTCACCGTATGCTTGAGCGGGTTATGTTCGTCCGCCCCCGTCACGAGTTCGAAGAAATGTCCATGCAGATGGATGGGATGAGGCATCATCGTGTCGTTGATAAGGTTCACGCGCACTCGCTCCATGTGGCGGAACGGGATAGGCTCGGCGCCGTCGGATAGCTTCACCCCGTCGAAGGACCACATATAGCGTTCCATGTTCGCGGTGAGATGGATGTCGAGCGTTCGCGATGGCGTCCGCCGGTCCTTGTGCGGATGCAGTGATTTGAGGTCGGCATAGGTCAGCACCCGGTGCAGAACATTTTCCAGCCCCGTCGGCCGATCAGCGATGCGATCCACAGGCATAGGAGAAAGCGTGGCGACGCCCGGCCCCATGCTGACCTGCGGCGCGACGGACTTGTCCCGCATCTTCATGGAATGCCCGGCCATGCCTTCATTGGCAGGCTGACTGAGGTCGATGACGCCGCCGTGCCCCATGTCCATCCCGGACATGTCCATGCCCATATCCTTCATGCCCAATAGAGGACGCTCACGTAGCGTTGGCACCTCCGCAGCCATACCCATGCGCGGCGCCAGTGTAGCGCGGACCAGGCCAGACCGGTCGATCGCTTCCGCAATCAAGCCATAGGGCTTAGGCTCGGCGGGCTGAACGACGACATCATAGGTTTCCGCGATGCCGATCTGGAACTCGTCCGTCTCGACCGGCTGTACATGCTGGCCGTCGCATTGCACCACCGTCATCGCCAGCCCCGGCAGCCGGACATTGAAGTTGGTCATGGCCGAAGCATTGATGATCCGCAGGCGCACCCGCTCACCCGGCGTGAAAAGGCCGGTCCAGTTTTCCGCTGTGCCGTGCCCATTGACGAGGAAGCTGTATGTCGACCCGGTCACGTCCGATATATCGGTCGGGTCCATCCGCATCGCGCCCCATTGCAGGCGCTCTTTTGCGGTTTGATCCTTGCCCGCCAGCAACCCGGCCAGCGTCTGCTTCTGCATGTTGAAATAGCCGCCCATCTGCTTCAGCCGCTTCAGCAGCATATGGGGGTGGATCGGGCTCCAGTCAGACAGGACGATCACATGCTCGCGATCCGCCTGCACCGGGTCGGCGTCGGCGGGATCGATGACGATCGGGCCGTAATGGCCGACCGCTTCCTGCATGCCCGAATGGCTGTGATACCAGTAGGTGCCTGATTGCCGCACCGGAAATTCGTAGGTGAAAGTCTCGCCCGGCCGGATGCCGGGGAAGCTGACGCCCGGCACGCCGTCCATCTGGAAAGGCACGATCAGCCCATGCCAGTGGATCGACGTATCTTCCTTCAGCCTGTTACTGACCGACAGCCGGACATTCTGCCCTTCCCTCAAGCGAATGAGTGGCGCGGGCAACGTACCATTCACCATGACCGCATGCGCAGAGCGTCCGCCTGTGGAAAAATGCCCTTCGCCGATGGTCAGCGCGATATCTTCGCCGCTCAATACCCCTGATTGAGGCGTCAGTCCCGGAGTGCCGCTTCGCGCCCAGGCAGGGAATAGCGGGCTCAGCGCCAGAACGCCGCCCAATCCCCGGATCACACCGCGACGGTCATGGCCGCTCATGATCCCAGTCCCCTTTCCCGAAAGATATATGCTGCACCTTCCAAAGCCTCATGCAAAAATTTATGCCCATCCTTGCGAGGTCAGGGAAGCCGCCCATATCCCGTGAGCAAAGAATTACCGGAGTTCAGCATCATGCGCCCCACCCTGTTCGCCGCCGCCCTTATGTTGGCCGCCATACCCTCCCTGGCAAGCGCACAGCCGAAATTGCTGTCCTCCACCCCTGCGCCCAACGCTACCGTCAGCAAGCCCGCAAAGCTCAGCCTGACCTTCTCCGAAAAGCTGCTTCCGGCCTCGAGCGGCGTCGATCTGGTCATGACCGGCATGCCGGGGATGGCCAGCCACGCACCCATGCCGATCAAGGGCTTCAAGACGTCGGTCGAAGGCGATGGCAGGACCTTGACGGTCACCCTCCCCCGCGCCTTGCCGGTGGGCAGCTATGACCTCAACTGGCATGCGGCTGGCGCCGACCAACACAAGATTTCGGGGAGATACAGCTTTACGGTCAAATAATCCGCGCCACCGCCTGCAATCTAGACCCAGCCTTCCAACACCTGATTGGGCGGGCGGTGCCCGTCGGCCCAGCTGCGGATGTTGGCGATCACGCGGGCGCCGGTGGCGTCCCGTCCCTCGAAAGTCGCCGATCCCATGTGCGGCAGCAGCACCACGTTGGACAATGCGAGCAGGCGCGGGTCGACGGCTGGCTCATGCGCATAGACGTCCAGCCCGGCTCCGGCGATCCGGCCTTCCGCCAGCGCCGCGATCAGCGCAGGCTCGTCGGTGATTTCCGCGCGGGAGGTGTTGATGAGATAGGCGTCGGGCCGCATCAGCGCGATGCGCCGCGCGTCGATCAATGCCCTGCTGTCGGCGTTGAGCGGACAGTTGATCGACACGATGTCACATTCGCTCAGCAGCGTATCGACATCGTCATGCCATGTGGCATGCAACTCTTGCTCGACCTCAAAGGGCAGGCGATGACGATTATGATAGCTGATCGACAGACCGAAGGCCGCCGCACGCCTCGCGACCGCACGACCAATCCGGCCCATGCCGATAATGCCCAGCTTCTTGCCGCCGATGCGATGCCCCAGCATGCCCGACGGGCTCCAGCCGGGCCAGGTGCCTGATCGCACCAGCTTCTCACCCTCGGCCAGTCTGCGGGGTACGGACAGGATCAACGCCATCGTCATGTCAGCAGTGTCTTCAGTCAGCACGCCGGGCGTATTGGTGACGATGATGCCCTTCCGCCGTGCCGCGCTGAGGTCAATATGATCGACCCCGCTGCCGAAGCTGGCGATCAGTTGGAGGCGTTCGGGCGCAAGGTCGATGAGCGCCGCGTCGATCTGGTCCGTCACAGAAGGCACGAGCACGTCGCATTGCGCCATCGCCCGGGTCAACGCCGTGCGGTCCATGGGCACATCGCCCACATTGAAAACCGTATCGAACAGTTCGGCCATCCGTGCCTCGACATTGGGAGGCAGGCGACGCGTCACGACGACGCGCGGCTTGGCGGGACGCGGTTTCTTGGCCATGATCAGCCGCTATTCCTGGCGATGGCGGTGGTCAAGCGCTTATGGCACAGGCCCAAGACAATGGTTGTCGGGCGCATCGGCCCGACGCTATAACCGGCTGTCACTTCAAGGGGAAAAGATCGGGGATGAAGAGGTATTTGCCTCAAGCGGGGATCGTCGCCGCCGCGCTGTGGTTCGCGAGCGGCACATCAGCGGCGCCATCCAAACCCGTCCCCTACTGGGCCTCGCTCAGCCAGGACGAAGCGCGCATGCGCGTCGGACCCAGCCTCGACTATCCTTCAAGCTGGGTCTATCGCCGCCGCGACTTGCCGGTGAAGGTGGTCCAGGTTCTGGGCTTGTGGCGCAAGATTGAGGATCCGGGCGGAACGCAGGGCTGGATGCACGTCCGGCTGCTCAGCGACACGCCGACCGCGATCGTCACGGCATCGGTCGCGCCCATGCGGGATTCCGCGCGCGATGGAGCACGCACCGTTTTCCGCGCGGAAAAGGGCGTGGTGGGTCGGCTGTCGTCCTGCAACGACGGCTGGTGCGGTTTCGACGTCGGCGGTCAGCGCGGCTTCATTCGCGCCACCGACATTTGGGGCGCGACCTCCTGACGGTTCAGGCCGGTTTGTCGCTTGCACGATCGACTATGGCGAAGCTATCCCGCTGCGCCTCAGCCTCTGCGCCCTCTTCGCCGCCCGGCTTATCGGCATGCATCAACCGCTTCACTAACGGCGCGATGACCATCACGAAGACGCCGATACCGATCGACCACCAGCCGATCTCGCCATAGACGCTCAGCACGCCGTCCCGCGATGCCGCGCCCTCCGTGCCGCCGGTGGCAGCCGCGATCATCCCGGCGACATATTCGCCAAGCGCCATCGCCAGGAACCATATCCCCATCATCAGGCCGATCATCCGCGACGGGGCCAGCTTCGACATGGCCGACAGACCAACCGGAGACAGGCACAATTCACCCAGCGTGTGGCAAAGATAGAGAAGGAAGATGAACAGGATCGGCGTCAGCGTTCCGGGCATGCCAGCTCCTGCCACCAATATCAGAAACCCTGCGCCGACCATTATGAGCGCCAGACCGAACTTGGCAGGGGTAGATGGCTCCCGCCCTTTCTTCGCCAGCGCGATCCACAAGGCGGCCATGACAGGCCCAAAGATCAGGATATAGGCCGCATTGACCGACTGGAACATCGAAGCGGGCACTTCGAAGCCAAGGATGTTCCTGTCCGTATAGCGATGGGTAAAGAGACTGAGCGACGAACCCGTCTGCTCATACAGGCCCCAGAATAGCGGGTTGATCACCAACAGGAATAGCGCCGCCAGCATGCGATCTCGCCCGATCCGCTCCATCCGGCCAAACGCTTCCCACAATATGTAGATCACCATCAGCACGCTCGCACCCGCCAGCATCCACCCGACAACCGCATGTTGCTGGATCAGCAGCCAGCACAGCAGAATGGACAGGATGCTGGACAGATAGACCAGCCATTCGCGGCTGATGATGCCGCCAACTCGCTCCGCCAGCCGCGCCGGATCGGGCGGTTCCCCCCTGCCCTGCAACAGCGGCTTGCACAGGACAAAGCCGATGACGCCCGCGATCATCCCGACAGACGCCGCGCCAAAGCCCCAGTGCCAGCCCCAGCGCTGTCCCAGATAGCCGCAGATCACCGGCCCGATCGTGGCGCCGACATTGATGCCCATGTAGAAAATCGTATAGGCCGGATCGCGCCGCATATCGTCGCGCGGATACAGCTGTCCCACCATTGCCGACACGCTGGCCTTCAGAAATCCGGTGCCGACGATGACCGTCGCAAGGCCCAGCCAGAAGAGGCCAAGCCCCATGCTGTTCGCCGATCCGTCCGCTTCCATGCCCAGGATGATGTGCCCGGCGGCGATGACGATGCCGCCGAACAGCACCGCCTTGCGCTGCCCCAGATAACGGTCGGCGAGATAGCCACCCATCAGGGGCGAGATATAGATTAGCGACATGTAGGCGCCGTAAGAATGGGCGGCGTCACGGTCGGAAAACAGGAAATGCTGCGTCAGGTAAAAGATCAGCAGTGCGCGCATGCCGTAGAAGGAAAAGCGCTCCCACATTTCGACGAAGAACAGCAGGAACAGCCCGCGCGGATGGCCAAGCCATGTCCTGCCCGAAGCGGGCGTCATAGGTGATGCGGTCGCCATCCGTTTCCCGTCCGGGCTGAGGTGATACGAAGCCTAGATCGGAAATCCCGCCCCTGTCAAAACAGGCCGCCCTTGCGCCCTGCGTGGAGCCGCGCCATTTGGAGCGCCATGTTCAACGACGCTACCACTCCGCTCTCGCTCCTGCGCACACGCCGCTCCGGTAAGCCGCGCGACCTTATCGCGCCTGGCCCTGATGCCGGACAGTTGCGCGAGATATTGGAGATCGCGCTGCGCACGCCCGATCATGGCAAGCTGGCGCCCTGGCGGTTCGTGATCGTCCCGGATGACAAACGCGAAAGCCTCGCGACCCTGTTGGAGGATGCCTATCGACGCGAGAAACCGGATGCAGGGCGTCTGGAACTGGAGGCGATGCGCCAGTTTGCCCATCAAGCGCCCACCCTTGTCGTTGCGCTTTCCGATCCTGTCGCTGGAAGCAAAATTCCGGTCTGGGAACAGCAATTGTCCGCAGGCGCGGCGATCATGAACCTGCTGCACGCCAGCCACGCCCTGGGCTTTGCGGCGGGGTGGCTGACGGGCTGGCCAGCCTATAATGAGGATGTGCGCAAGGCCTTCGCCCAGGGGGAGGAGCGACTTGCCGGCTTCATATTCATCGGCACGCCGGGACGGCCGCAGGAAGAACGGCCTCGGCCAGAATATGACAAAATAGTTTCCATTTGGGACAGATAGATAGGCGATTGCGGTAGCGGACACGGCTCATCGCATTGCCTGCATCGCTGTATTATGGCACTGATGCACTCATGGCCGATGAGTCAAAACCCGTTTATCTGCGGCTTCGCGACATCATTACTGCATCGATACTCGACGGCAGCTACCGCGATGGCGACATCCTCCCTTCCGTGCGTGCGCTCGCCGCTCAAGAAGGCGCCAATCCGCTGACGGTCGCAAAGGCCTATCAATGTTTTCAGGATGACGGCCTGATAGTGGTCAGGCGCGGGGTCGGTATGTTCGTGGCCGAAGGCGCCGCGCGCCGCCTGCGCGAAGCGGAACGGCGGCGGTTTCTGGACGAATTATGGCCGCCCGTCGCCGATCAGATCAAGCGGCTGGGCATTTCGGCTGAGGACCTCGGGCTTGAACTAGCCTGATGTCTCAACCCTGTATCTGATATTGTTTGAGCAAGTCGTACAGCGTCGGACGACTGATCCCCAACATCTTCGCCGCGCCTGAGATATTGCCGTCCGTCCGCGCAATCGCCCGCCTGATGACGCGCCTGTCCGCCATCTCCCGCGCGGCCTTCAGATTCACAAAGTCACCGCCCTCCGTCCGGTCGCCATCCAGATCCAGATCGGCGGCCGTGACATGCTTGCCATCGGCCATGATCACCGCGCGCTTCATACGATTTTCCAGCTCGCGCACATTGCCCGGCCACGTCCAGGCATCGAGCGCGGCAAGAGCGTCGGGGGCCAGCCCCTTGACCTGCGGATTCATTTCCTTGGCGAAGCGATTGAGGAAATGACGCGCCAGCAAGGCGGGGTCTCCAGGCCGATCCTTCAAAGGTGGTATCCGCACGACAATCTCGGCAAGGCGATAATATAGGTCCTCGCGGAAATCGCCCGCGCGGATCATCTCCTCCAGATCCTGATGCGTTGCGCACAGGATTCGCGTGTCCACCACGACCGCTTCCTGCCCGCTGGCGACCGCTCGATCCTGCAGGAAGCGCAGCAGCTTCATCTGCAAAGCCAGCGGCAATTCGCCGACTTCGTCCAGAAACAATGTGCCGCCCTGCGCGCGTTCGATCTTGCCCGGCGCACCGTCCTGCCCGAACAGTTCGGCTTCCAGCAACACCTCCGGGATCGCGGCGCAGTTCACGGCGACAAAGTCATTGTTCCGTCGTGGGCTTGCATCATGCAACCCCTGCGCCAGCAATTCCTTCCCCGTTCCGCTTGCTCCGGTCAGCAACACCGAAACCTGTGCCGCGGCCACCCGTTCGATGGTGCGGGCGACCTTCAGCATTTCCGGCGCCGCTGTGATTAACCGGCCCAGCACGCGCCCTTCCTCTGGCGCGACCTCGGCAAGCCGGGCATTTTCCTTCTCGAGCGCGTGAACGTGGAAGGCGCGGCGAACGATCAGCCCTAGCTCGTCGATATCCACCGGCTTCTGGTAAAAATCATAGGCCCCGCCGGAAATGGCGGTAAGGGCGCTTTCGCGCGCGCCATGGCCGGAGGCGACGATGATCTTCGTATCCGGCTTGATCTGGAGCATTTCGCCAAGCGTCGCGAAACCCTCACTGGTGCCGTCCGGATCAGGCGGCAGGCCAAGGTCCAGCGTAACAACGTCGGGAGCCTCTGCCCGCAACATCTCGATCGCTTCCTCCCGGTCGCCCGCGATGAACAGCTGATAATCCTCATAGGCCCAACGCAATTGCCGTTGCAGGCCGGGGTCATCCTCCACGATCAACAATTTGGGTCGCATGTCGCTCATCAGGCGGCCATCCCCTCCGTACCTTGTAGCGGTGCGACCGGCAGCCGCAGCGTAAAGCGACTTCCCTGCCCCGGCTTGCTTTCCACCTCGATGCTTCCGTCCATTCCCAGCGCCAACGCCCGGGCTTCGAAAGCGCCGATGCCAAAGCCACCGGCTTTGCTGGAAGAAAAGGGTTTGAACAGATCACGGCGCATATATTCGGCGGTCATGCCGCAGCCCTGGTCGATCACTTCAATCGTCGAGCAGCGGCCATCCCCTCCCAGCCGGATTTCGACCGGCTCGCCCGCCGCGCTCGCGTCGATCGCATTCTGCAACAGATGAACGATGATCTGCTCAACCCTCGCCGGATCAGCCAAGGCCAGCGGAGCGCCGCCTGTCAGGCGAACCTCATGCTGGCGCGATCGGCTCCGGGCGACCTTCTCCGCGATTTCTTGCAGGGAAACCGGCTGGCGCTCGGCACTGCGCGCCTTGTTATGCTGGGACAGGCGCGCCAGCAGGTCGTTCATCTTGCCCACCGATTCCTTGAGCGTCAGCACCATGTCCGCACGAAATTCGGGATTTTCGGCATGCCGCTCCGCATTTCGGGCGAGCAACGACAGCTGGCTGACCAGATTCTTGACGTCATGAATGATGAAGGCGAAGCGGCGGTTGAACTCGTCGAAGCGCTGGGCATCGTCCAACGCCTGCTGCCCCTGCGCTTCGCTCAGATAGCTCGCCGCCTGACGGCCCGCCGTGCGCAGCATGTCGAGATCTTCCCAGTCCAGCCGCCGGTCCATCGCAGGCCGCGCCAGCAGGATGGCACCGATCAGCTTGCCGAAATGAATCAGCGGAACCAACGCCCAAGCGCGCGCGTCCGCCCGCATCCATCCGGGCGCTTCACGGCCCTCACGGCGCGCAAGATCCTGGTCGATATCGATGATCCAGCCACTCCGCTCAACCAGGAGCGCGAAAGGCGCAGGCACGGTCGCATCATGAGCGAGCTCACCATCCCAGTTCCAATGGGTTTCCAGCGCGAGGGAACCGTCCTCGGCGCGCAGCATCAATATGGCGGCGGGGGAATCGGTGATGTCGGCCACCGCCTTCGCCACCCGTTCGCCCAGCGGCGGTGCATCGCTGCCTGGCCTGCCGATCGTTTCGCCAAAACGCATCCATTCGGTGCGATAGTCATAGCGATGCTGGAAGAAATGCTTGGCGACCTGCACCTTCCAAAGCGCCCGTATCCGGGGCGAAGGGAGCAGCACCAGCGCGCTGACGGCCATGAAGAAGACGCAGCCAATCTGGATGATCCGGGCATAGGGGCCAGCAAGCAACTCGATCGCCAGCGCAGCCGCCGCGATGAGGATCATGTAGAGCGTCATCGAAACAAGCGACAGCGCACGGAAGGTCAGCAATCGTGACAGTTGAACCTGCGCCGCCATGTCCCGCCGCATGCCCACCGCAATCACGGGAGCGAGCAGCGCCATCAGCGGGCCGCGAAGCGCGTACAGCGCATGCGCCCGCTCGATCGCGAAATAGCCGATCACATAAAGATTGAAGTCATAGGTCCACATCGCCGCCAGCGCGCCGAGCAGCAACGCCACCCGGCCCCGCTGCTGCGGAGGCCAACTGATATAGAGATGGTGGACCAGCATCAGCCCGCCGACCGCCGTCATCATGTGCAGGCTGAGTGACACCTGTACCAATGTGTGATGCAGGTCGCTGGCGCTGGGCAATTGCCGCCAGATGAGGTCGGTGAAGGTCTGGAACAGGATCAGCCCCGCCACAGCCGCATAGACCGATCCGATCGCCACCATCGATCCCGCCCGCGCCGCCGCATCCCGGCGCAGCATCATGAACAGCAACAGCAGCCATGCGGCGTTACGGATATTCTCACCAATTCCCGTCAGCGGTTTGTCGACCCCGCCGAAGGATACATAGAGCGACCAGCAGGATGTCAGCAGCAGCGCGACCGCCAGCATCCGCTGATCCGCCGCCTGCTCCCGGCGACGCAGGCCGAATATCCCGACCGCCGCGAACAGCACGGCAGCGAGCGCGTGGCCCCAATCTCCGACAAATTGCAGCAGCCCTCCCATCGCCGCGCCTCAGCGCGCCCCTTCCGGCCACAGGATGACGCGCAGGGTCTGGATCAGGATCAGCAGGTCGAGGAAGGGCGTATAATTTTTGGCGTAGTAGAGATCATATTCCAGCTTGTTCCGGCTGTCCTCGATCGACGCGCCATAGGGATAGTTGATCTGCGCCCAGCCGGTGATGCCCGGCTTCACCATGTGGCGCTCAGCATAATAACGCAGATGCTGCTCCAGATCCTCGACGAACTGGCGCCGCTCCGGGCGAGGGCCAACGAAGCTCATCTCGCCCTTCAGCACCGTCCATGTCTGCGGCAGTTCATCAATGCGCAGCTTACGGAGCCAGTAGCCGAGCCGGGTGATCCGGGGATCGTCCTTTTCCGCCCAAACCGCCTGCCCGCTGACTTCCGCATCCTGCCGCATGGTGCGCAGCTTCACGATCCAGAATTCCTCGCCGAACAGGCCGACGCGCTGCTGCCGGTAGAAAGCAGGGCCTTTACTATCGAGCTTCACCAGGATCGCCGCGATCAGGATGATAGGGCCAGTCAGCAGCAGAAGGATGGAACTGGCGATGACGTCGAAAAGCCGCTTGGCGATGCTGGACAGGCGGCGGCCTGCGGAGAAACCATCCGAAAAAATCAGCCAGCTAGGATTCACGCTGTCGAGATCGACCCGGCCCGTCTCCCGTTCGAGGAAGGTCGATATCTCGTTCACATGGACGCCCGTCGTCTTGATACGCAGGAGATCGGACAAAGGAAGCGCATTGCGTCGCTCCTCCAGCGCCAGCACCACCTCGCTGGCGGCCAGCCGCACCACGAAATCCGCCAGATTATAGATGGCGCTGCGGTTGATCGCTTCGGGGATCACCTGCGTCCCGTCATTCATCGCGATATAGCCGACGATCAGGAATCCCGCCCCCTTACGCTGTTCCAGTTCGCGGATGCGGTTGGCGCGATTGCCCGCGCCCAGCACCACAAGCCGACGCTTGAACGCCTCACCACCGAGCATCGACCCCAGCAGCAGACGCACCGCTAGCAAGAGAGCGATAGCAAGCGCCATGGCATAAAGAGAATTGGACCGCCAAAGCGTCAGGTCTGGCAGCACGAAATGCATGACCGACAGGAATATGACGCCCAGCGAAATCGCCACCAGCAGGCGCGCAAAGGCAAAACGGATCGATTGGAGCGCTTCCGTGCCATAGACGCCCACCGCGATCATGGCAGTCTGGATCGACAGCGCAAAGCTGATCAACGGCGCGGCGCGCGTCGTGATCTGATCGACATCCATGCCGATCTGCCGAGCCCTCAATATCCATCCGGCCTCGGCCGCGCTCAGCAGCAGGACAAGATCAAGCAGTCCCAGCAACAGCACGGCATGCGGCACATAATGTTTGAAAAGCCTGATCATCAGTCGCGCGCATTCCCGGCGCTGCCGTTGGCAAAGGCAGCCTTGTTGGCATCGGAATCGCTTACAATGACTGTAAGGAAATCCGACAATGCGCTGACTGTGGAGGAAATTCCCAAAGATTTTCTGAAGATGGCCTGCGCCGCCGCCTGTTCCGTTACCAGCGCGTATGGCCCGCAGGTCAGTTCCGGCTGTTCAGCCGCTCCGCCTCATTTTGAGCAGCATCCCCGACGACATGGGCTGCGCTGTCGGGCGAATCGGCCGCTTCGATCAGCGTGTCGCCCACTCGGCTTTCGCGTTCCTTTGTCAGGTAGAAGAAGCCGATAGCCAGGATCAGGGCAATCGCAACGATCGCGAAAATCACGGTGCTACCGCGAGACCGCTTCGCCTCGATCATCTGGTCCGAATTCTCCCGGTCCAGAGGAGGGTCGCCTCTCCTTCCACCCTCAACCATAGTCCTTCTCCCATGCCCCTTCCCATCCGGGAAGGTCGGCAGGAACCGGCCTTATACGTCATCGGCATCCAGGTCGGGACTCTGCCTCATCTCACGCCCCCGACTGAGGCGATCGACGTCGTCCATGATCTCGTCCAGCACGGCTGTGTCTCTGGTCTCCTGCGTCCGCCGCGACGGCAGATCACCGCTTTCGAGAATCTGTTCCAGCGCGGCGCGTCCACGCGCCACCCGGCTTTTGATCGTTCCAACCGCGACACCGCAGATTTCGGCGGCCTCTTCATAGGCAAAACCGCCCGCGCCGACGAGGATAAGAGCCTCGCGCTGCGGCTGGGGCAATTGCAACAAGGCGCGCTGCATGTCGGAAAGCTCGACATGCTTGTCCTGACCAGCAGGCGCCGCCAAGATGCGATCAGCCGTCAGGTCATCCCAATCGCCACGAAAGCGCGAGCGCCGCATCTGCGAAAGATAATGGTTGCGCAAAATGATGAACGTCCAGGCACGCATGTTGGTGCCCGCCTGGAAACGGACACGTGCCGCCCATGCCTTCAAAAGCGTTTCCTGAACGAGGTCATCGGCGACATCGCGATTACCCGAAAGGGACCGGCCAAACGCGCGCAGGTGCGGGATCACCGCAGCCAGTTCACGTTTGAAATCCGAATCCGAGAGCGACTGCCGCTCTTCTTCCTGGTGCTCCGCCTCCTGGCCAAGCCCTTCGCTCATGGGAACAACCCTCTTACTGGCTGTCGCCCTCGCCTCATGAACCGAAGCCGTCAAAGCCATATGTGCGTCCGCATCCTATACCCATTGTTCCACGGAACCAATGTTGTTTACCCGTAATAGCTCCACAGCACGATCAGCATGCCAATAATTACCAAAGGCAGCGAAATGCCGAGAATGTAACGGACTATGTGTGGCGTCGATCCTGACCTGGCGTCTTCGGCAGCAACGTGCTTTTCCTCTTCCGCCATAATTCACCTCCCGATCGTTACGCATGAATAACGCGGGGGAATGAGCCGGGTTCCGCCACTCATTCAGTCTTTTATGGCATGTCGGCTTGGCCAATCATGCCGGGGCAGTGGCCTCGTCAAAGAAAAGGGCCTGCGAAATGGCCGCTTTGACGGTCGAACGCTGGAACGGCTTGGTAATCAGGAATGTCGGTTCTGGACGTTCGCCAGTCAGCAGGCGCTCCGGGAAAGCGGTGATGAAGATGACCGGCACGGAGAACTCCGCCAGAATATCCTTCACCGCATCGATGCCGCTGGAATCGTCGGCCAACTGAATGTCGGCCAGCACGAGGCCCGGCCGCTCGGCCAGCGCTTCACGCACAGCGTCTTCACGGGTCACGGCGATTGCGGTCACTTCATGACCAAGGTCGCGGACGATCGTTTCGATGTCCATGGCGATGATCGGCTCGTCCTCGATGATCAGGACTTTGGCGCGAGTCTGCGCCTCGATCTCGCCAAGCGCTTCTTCCACCAGGGCTTCGACATCGGCCGGGTCCAGACCGATCAGATAGCCGACGTCATCGACCGTGAAACCTTCCAGCGCCGTCAGCAGCAACGCCTGCCGGGGGAGCGGCGTCAACCGCGCGAGGCGTGCCTGGGCGACCGCTTCCTGCCCGTCATTGCCTGTCAGGACCGGACCATCTTCCAGATGGGATGACGACCAGATCGCGTGGAAAGTCCGGTAAAGCCCAAGCCGCGGATCGACATCGGCCGGAAACTCTTCGGGCGCCGCGACGATCGCTTCCAGCGTCACACGCACATAAGCGTCACCATGACCCTGGCTGCCCGTCAGGGCGCGGGCATAGCGGCGCAAGAAAGGAAGATGGGGGTGCAGTTGCTGTCCAAGCGACATCTGTAAATCTTCTCCCAGCCCATAGGGCGCATTGCTACTAAACACTCGCTGCGCGAAAGGATGGATTGCTGATGCCGATGTGGCAAGCCCCCGCCCCTCTCGGTCGCCTTTCACAAGGCCACAAAAAATGCTTCGAAGTGCGGAACCAACGACGAAAAGATTTGTTTCACTGCCGTTCGGTTTTTTAACTGAAATCTGGATTTTGATGTAAAGGTCCGCTGGCGGTCAATTGACGTCGTGCGGGAAAGCCGCAAAAGAAATGTCGATTGACATGTTAGCGTTGCAGAGGGGCGTATTTTGGTTGCTTCAACGACGGAACGGGATGTGAAGGGAGGGGACAAGAAAGATGTCGGCGCCAACACCCCGGATTCGGGCGTGACTGGCAGCGCCCCCCGAAAACGGCGGTCCTCCCCGGCCAAGGGTGACGGACAAGTCGCCAACGCGCTGCGCTCCGTTTATCAGCGTGCGGTGGATGAAGACATTCCCTCCGAAATGCTCGACCTACTGAGGAAGCTGGACTAAGCGTCGGTTCAAGGATCGACGTCATTGAGGCGTCCCGGACGGAGGGCAGGCTGGTGCTTTTCGAAAATGGAATATGCGCGGGCCGGCCCGTTGCTTGGGCGGTGCGCGCTTGCGTGCGGCAGACCTTTCCTGTCGACACACTCCTGATTATCGCATGAACGGGACGGCCAGTCCCAGCCAGTTGATTGCTCATGCGTAACCTGAACAGCCTGATCCAGTCCACCGGCGTCAAGATGTTCCTCATCCTGACGCTCGCCCTGCTGCCGCTGGGCCTTATCGCCCTTGTGGCGTCCTTGCAGGCCATCCGGACGTCAGACCTGGAAAAGGAAGCGCTGCTTCGAGTGTCCGTGACTCAGAGTGCTCGCAAGTTGACCGAAGACCTTGCTTCGGATCGAACGGCGTTGATGCTTACCGCCAACGCGCTGTCCACCGGCAGCGAGGGGCCGGAAATGTGCCAGCGGCTGTCGGTCTTCCTGACGTCACACGACCGGGAAGGCGGCCGATATTATATCTACGATCGAAAGGGTCGCCGCATCTGCGGATCGTCCCAGCCAGAACCGCGCGGCCTGACCACGGCGGCACGTTTTCACACGGCTCCGGCGCTCCTGCTCCCAGCATCGGGCTATCTCGTCAGCCGCGTGGTCAGCGACAACAGGCAGGTGGCGGCAATCGCCTATTATTCGCGCTCCTACCTTGAAACGATCGCCAGCCCGACCACCGCGCTCCAGAACCGTCAGTTAAGCTTGCAGCAGGGCGATCAGCTTCTGGTGGTCAGTCGTCCAACAGGCAATCTGCGGGGCAAAAGCACCAGCCTGTCCGCGCGGCTTGATCCGCCGGACATCCTGCTCACCATGACCTTGCGCGATCCGCCGGTCACGCTTGCACGCATGCTTTCGCTGTTCCTGCCGCTGGTGATGTGGTTCGCGGCGGCGGCGATCGGCTGGTTCGTGGTCAACCGATTGCTGATCCAGCCGCTAGTCGCGCTGCGCCGCGCCGTAGCCGCCTATCATCCCGGCGAAGTGCTGGAGCCGATGCGCCGCATACGCACTCCCGCGCAGGAAATAGTGGCGCTGGGCGAAACCTTCCGCGAAATCAGCGAGGATGTAGCAACGCATGAGGCCGAGATGGCCGAAGGGCTGGAGACCCAGCGCAAATTGACGCGAGAGGTGCATCATCGCGTCAAGAACAACCTCCAGATCATCGCCAGCCTGATTAGCCTGCATGCCCGCGCCGCGCACGAGCCTGAAGCCGTGGAGGCCTATGCCTCCATTCAGCGCCGCGTCGATGCATTATCGGTCGTGCATCGCAATCATTACGCGGAATTGGAGGAGCATCGCGGCGTTGGCGTGCGGTCACTGGTCAGCGAATTGTCCGCCAGCCTGCGCGGCACTGCTCCCGCAGAAGCGCGTCGGTTCGGCATCCAGATTGACAGCGACAATCTGCACATCAGTCAGGACGTTGCCGTTCCCATCGCCTTCCTGCTGACAGAACTGGTGGAACTGGCGATGCTGTCCGATCCCAAGACAGGCATGCGCATAACGGTGCAGCTCGAACCTGGACGGGAAGACCGCGCGATCCTTCACGTCAGTTCCCCGGCATTGCGCGCTTCCGATACGATGGGCGAAAGGATCGAGGAACGTTATGGCCGGGTACTGACGGGCCTTTCCCGCCAGTTGCGCGCTCCGCTGGATCATGATCCGGTCGCTGGCGACTATGCCATCGCCATCACCGTCATTCCCTGATCATCAGACCCGCTGATAGTCGCGCCGGAAATCCGCCGCGAAAGCAGCGAACCGGCCTTGTGCGATATTGTCGCGGATCGCCTGCATCAATGACTGGTAGAAGTGGATGTTATGCTGGGTCATCAGCATCGCGCCCAGCATTTCTCCGGCCTTTACCAGATGATGCAGATAGGCGCGGCTCCATGTTGCGCAAACCGGGCAGGTGCAGCGTGGATCGAGCGGCGAAAGATCCTCGGCAAAGCGGGCGTTGCGAATATTGAGCGGGCCTGCCCAGGTAAAAGCCTGTCCGTTGCGCCCACTGCGCGTCGGCAGGACGCAATCGAACATGTCGATGCCGCGTTCGACGGCACCAACAATGTCGTCGGGTTTCCCCACCCCCATCAGGTAGCGGGGCTTGTCCTGCGGCAGCATATCGGGCGCATAGTCGAGGCAGCCGAACATCGCCTCCTGCCCCTCCCCGACCGCCAGGCCGCCGACAGCATAGCCGTCAAAGCCGATCTCGATCAGCTTCTGCGCCGAAATACGCCGGAGATTTTCGTCAAGCGACCCCTGCTGGATGCCGAACAGCGCGGCGCGCGCCGCATGTTCGCCGCCCGCGTCAAAGCCCTCGCGCGATCGCCTCGCCCACCGCATCGACCGCTCCATGCTGTTCGCGGCTTCGTCGTGAGTGCAGCCATTTTTCGTGCATTCGTCGAACGCCATGACGATGTCGCTGTCGAGCAGGCGCTGAATCTCCATCGAGCGTTCGGGCGTCAGCATATGACGGGACCCGTCGATATGGCTGGCGAAGGCCACCCCCTCCTCACTCATCTTCGTGAGCGCGGACAGGCTCATCACCTGATAACCACCGCTGTCCGTCAGGATCGGCCGGTCCCATCCCATGAAGCCATGCAGCCCGCCCAGCCTTGCCACACGCTCGGCGCCGGGACGCAGCATCAGATGATAGGTATTGCCCAGGATGATGTCGGCGCCAGTCGCGCGGACCTCGGCGGGTCGCATGGCCTTTACGGTCGCGGCGGTGCCCACCGGCATGAAGGCGGGGGTTCTGATCTCCCCACGGCGCATCTGGATCGTGCCCGTACGGGCCTTGCCGTCCGTTGCGGCGATAGCGAAGGAAAAGCGGGATTGAGTCACGCTGCGCGCTCTAGAACATCGCGCGAAGAAGTGGGAACCGCTTTTTGAAAATTATGCGGGATCAACCAGCCTTGCGCAGGCCGTCGAACGCCACGATCGCATCGATGTCGAAACCCTCCACACGGCGGTAATTGCCGATGAAGCACAGGCAATCAGCCGCCAGGTTAAGAGTCCAGCTCGTCCCCTCTTCATCATGAAGCAGGAGCGTCACAATCTGTGGATCGGTGCGATGTCTGTCCATGCACCATTTCATAATTAATAAAGGTTAACAAAGCCCTGAGACGATCTTCATCTGCAAATTGGTTAACGGCATTTGTTGCATTAATACAACGTTAACCATAATGATCGCGTCATTTCTGCTACTTAGAGGCAACAGTCGGCGATAAAAAGGGTTAATGAAGCACTCTTCGGGTTCGCGGTGGTTGCATAGGTCTGACAATATTGTTTTCCTCGGCGTGTATCTAAATGCGGGGGCACAGATGATTGATTCCGGACGCTTTAATCCGGCACGTGATGAGGTGGAGGACGCTTCGCCCGTGCATCTGCATGTCGAAAGCATTCAGCCATTTGCCGCTACGGAAGCTGCGCCTCAGGCGCGCGAAAACGGCCATTCGATGCTGTTCGACCTGGGTCAGGTCGACGTCAGCTTTGAAGAATCGACCGACACATTATGGGCGTTCATGACCCCCGCGAATCGGCCAAATTATAATTTGCCGATGCTTCGCGACATTCGGCTTTGGCAGACAGAGGCCAAGCGGCTGTTTGATGAAGGCGCTCTGCCGCTCAAATATATGGTGCTGGGCTCCCGTTTTCCGGGCGTTTTCAACCTTGGCGGCGACCTTGAGTTGTTTGCTGGCTGCATCGAGCGGGGCGACCTGCCCGGCCTCGTCAAATATGGTCATGCCTGCATCGACGTGGTCCATCGCGCGTGGCGCAATGCGGACATGCCGCTAATCTCCATCGCATTGGCGCAGGGCGATGCTCTTGGCGGCGGCTTCGAGGCGCTTCTCTGCTTCGACGTCGTCGTGGCGGAGCGGAGCGCTCGCTTCGGCCTGCCCGAAATGCTCTTCGGCCTCTTCCCCGGCATGGGCGCTTATTCCATTCTGGCGCGCAAGCTCGGCCGTCGCATGGCGGAACGCATGATCCTGTCGGGCAAGGTCTATACCGCTGAAGAAATGTACGACATGGGCGTGGTCACCATCCTTGCCGAGGATGGAGAGGGCGAACAGGCCGTGCGTGACTATATCACCGGCAACCGTCCGCATCATGCGGGCCATGTCGGCGTGTTCGAAGCGGGCCGCCGCGTCGATCCGCTCGATTATGCCGAGCTTAAGGACATTGTGGAAAATTGGGCGGCAACGGCGCTCAAGCTCGATCCCAAGGACCTGCGCATGATGCGTCGGCTCGCTTCGGCCCAGACGCGCCTGACCAAATAGCCGTCAGGCGCGGCGACGACTCTGCATGAGCGTGACGACGTTGCTCTTCTCACGCCGCATGTCACTCATCATCTTGAGCAGGTCCTCAGCTGGCATGGGGCGGCTGAGCACGAAACCCTGCACATTGGTGAAGCCCATCTCACGCGCATAACGCAGCTGCTCTTCGGTCTCGATACCTTCCGCCACCGTTTCGACGTCCAGCGAATGGGCCAGATAGGCAACCGACTGGGCGATCGCGCGATCCCGTCCCTTTTCACCCACGCTGCGCATGAAGCTCTGATCGACCTTCAGCGTGTCGAAGGAATAGTCGCGCAGATAGCCGAGCGAAGAATAGCCCGTTCCAAAGTCATCAAGGGCCAGCCGCAACCCGATACGCTGAAGCTCCGACAGGATGAGGCTGGTCCGGCCACTATCTTCCAGGAAGATGGACTCCGTCACTTCCAGTTCCAGCCGCTTGGCCTTCAGGCCCGATCCCATCAGCGCCGATATGACAGCGCGCGGAAGCCCGTCGCTCTTGATCAGCGCGGGCGAGATGTTGACGGCGACGCGGACATGATCGTCCCACAGCATGGCGTCACGACACGCCTGCTCCAGCGCCCATGCGGTGATCGGTTCGATCAGGGAACTGCTTTCGGCGACGGGTATGAATTCGGCCGGCGAAATCCGGCCCATGGTCGGGTGATCCCACCGCATCAACGCTTCGCAAATGGCGATCTTGCCGGTGACGGTGTCAAAGATCGGCTGATAATGCAGTAGCAGCTCGCCGTTCGCCATGGCGCTGCGCAGCGCCATTTCCAGCTCATAGGTCCGGTTCTGGCGCTCCTTCATCGACCAGTCGAACTGCGCATGGCGGTTCCGCCCTGTGCGCTTCGCCTCATACAGAGCCATGTCGGCGTGCTGGAGCAGTTCTTCGCTATCGCGCCCGTCTTCAGGCGCAACCGCAATGCCCATCGATGCGGTGACCGTCAGATGATAGCCGCTGACGTCGAAGTCGTGGCTGAACTCTGTCATCACATCATGCGCGATCTGCTCAGCAATGGAGCGATCCGCGCCGGGGCAAATCACGATAAATTCGTCTCCGCCAAAGCGCGCGACATGCCCACGGCTATCAAGCGCATGGGAAAGCCGCGCAGCCACCGTGCAAAGCAGCTGATCGCCAATGATATGGCCGAGCGAATCGTTGATCTCCTTGAACCGGTCCAGATCCATCCAGAACACAGCCATCGGGTCCTGATCGGACTGACGCTTGTCGAACAGTTCCCGCAAACGCATCTGCATCGCCATGCGGTTTTCGACCCCGGTCAGGCTGTCGAACCGCGCCAGCCGCTCGAACTTCGTCGCCAGCTGCGACTTTTCATAATTGCCCTGCAATGCCTCCACGACGATTCTGTGGGTGGTGCGCGTGATCTCAGCCATAGCGAAGATCATCAGGAACAGCATGGTCGCCAGAACCCAATAGCCAAGCCCCCCCGCGATGCAGAGACCAAGGGAGGTTGGCAGCAGCGCGAAACATGTCTGGCCAATAGCAATATGAATACGGCCCGCATTGCGCCCCGCGATGCCGCCTGAATAGGCCGCGACCAGCGTCACGCTCAATATATGCAACGATGCGTCGCCGGTGAGGACCAGCGTGGCAAAGGCGAGCAGACCAAGCAGCGCCGCATAGCCCCACGCACCCAGTTCATAGGCAAGGCCCCAGATTTGCTGCGTGGGTCCTTGATGATCCGCCAACTGCCGCAGAAAATAGACTGCCGAGATCGACCGGCTCACCGCAACCAGGAAAATCAACGCTGCGATCGTGGTGATTTCGGCACGGCCAGCATGGTAGGCGACGACGAAACTGAGCGCTCCGCCAGCCAGTGCGCCGATCATCAATGATTTGGGCGAGGCGTAGAGCGATTGGACAAGGCTGTCCTGCACCTCAGCGCTCTGCTGAGTATCGGGCGCGAGATGCGCGCGCAATTTTGCGCTCCAATGATGGAAGAGGCGTGACACGTCTCCGTCATCTTTGGCCAAACATGATTTCTATTTGGTAAATTCAGACCCGGTAAGATGCCCGAAATGGAGGTTTCGAGCGGCTGTCGGATGTGGGGCTGCTCCCTTCATTTTCCGCCCTTTTGTCGGGTCGCTTAACCTTCAGACTTCCCTACAGAATGCTCGGAAGGGCAATCCCGCCAGCCCTCCTGCGCAAGCTGGAGCAGCATAGCTTTTATCCGAATACCCTGCCCCGTTCGGGCTGAGCTTGTCGAAGCCCTCTTCTTCCTGAAAAAAAATAGAACCCTTTGATAGGCTCAGGGCGAACGGCAATAGGAGGCTATGCCGATTTGAAGCATGATGCCCTAACATGTCGCGAAATTGCGCCATGCCTCTTGCGGGAAATGCCAATTCTCGATGGCATCAGCCACGGCCCGACGCCTGAAATTTCCTCGCTCCGGCAGCCCCAAAGAAAAAGGCCGGTGGATCGCTCCACCGGCCCTTCTCGTTTTCGCGTGAGCGAAGGACTTAGAAGTCCATGCCGCCCATGCCACCCATGCCGCCGCCGGGCATGCCCATCGGCGCCTTGTCGTCGGCGGGCGTTTCGGCGATGCACGCTTCGGTGGTGATCAGCAGACCGGCGACCGAAGCCGCGTCCTGCAGGGCAGCGCGAACAACCTTGGTGGGATCGATGACGCCAGCGGCGACAAGGTTCTCATAGGTGTCGGTCGCGGCGTTGAAGCCCTGGGTCTCGTCATTTTCGCGCAGCAGGTTGCCAGCGACAACCGCACCATCGACGCCCGCATTCTGGGCGATCTGGCGCAGCGGCGCTTCGATAGCCTTACGGATGATGTCGATACCACGGGTCTGGTCGTCGTTGACGCCCTTCAGGCCTTCAAGAGCCTTGGTCGCGTACAGCAGAGCCGTGCCGCCACCGGGGACGATGCCTTCTTCAACGGCTGCGCGGGTTGCGTGCAGCGCGTCGTCGACGCGGTCCTTGCGCTCCTTGACTTCGACTTCCGAAGCACCGCCAACCTTGATAACTGCAACGCCGCCAGCCAGCTTGGCCAGACGTTCCTGCAGCTTTTCACGGTCATAGTCGGACGTCGTCGTCTCGATCTGCGCACGGATCTGCTCGGTACGGCCCTTGATCGCTTCGCCATCACCGGCGCCATCGACGATGGTCGTGTTGTCCTTGTCGATGGTGACGCGCTTGGCGGTGCCGAGCATGCCGAGCGTGACGTTCTCGAGCTTGATGCCGAGGTCTTCGGAAATCACTTCACCCTTGGTCAGGACGGCGATGTCTTCCAGCATGGCCTTGCGGCGGTCGCCGAAGCCAGGCGCCTTGACCGCAGCGACCTTCAGGCCACCGCGCAGCTTGTTGACGACCAGGGTCGCCAGCGCTTCGCCTTCAATGTCTTCAGCGATGATCAGCAGGGGGCGGCCCGACTGAACAACCGCTTCGAGGATCGGCAGGATCGACTGAAGGTTCGACAGCTTCTTTTCGTGGATCAGGATGTACGGGTCAGCCAGTTCGACTGCCATCTTTTCCGGATTCGTGACGAAGTAAGGCGACAGGTAGCCGCGGTCGAACTGCATGCCTTCGACGACGTCCAGCTCGAATTCGAGGCCCTTGGCTTCCTCGACGGTGATCACGCCTTCCTTGCCGACGCGCTCCATCGCTTCGGCGATCTTTTCGCCAACGACGGTGTCGCCATTAGCCGAAATGATGCCGACCTGGGCGATTTCCTTCGTGCCGGCAACCGGCTTGGAACGGCCCTTGAGGTCCTCGACGACCTTGGTGACAGCGAGGTCGATGCCGCGCTTCAGGTCCATCGGGTTCATGCCAGCGGCAACCGACTTCATGCCTTCGCGAACGATGGCCTGGGCCAGAACGGTCGCGGTGGTGGTGCCGTCACCGGCGATGTCGTTGGTCTTCGAAGCGACTTCGCGGACCATCTGCGCGCCCATATTTTCGAACTTGTCCTTCAGTTCGATTTCCTTGGCGACGCTGACGCCGTCCTTGGTGATGCGGGGGGCGCCGAAGCTCTTGTCGATGACGACGTTGCGGCCCTTGGGACCCAGGGTCACCTTGACCGCGTCGGCCAGGATGTCGACGCCGCGCAGGATGCGCTCACGAGCGTCACGCGAAAACTTTACGTCTTTTGCAGCCATGATTTTGTTCCTCTGTCCGTCATCCCAGCGAAAGCTGGGATCTGGTGCGGCATAGCGCCGCGTTTAAAGGCCTGAGATCCCGGCTTTCGCCGGGATGACATCAATGATCGGTTAGGCGACGACGCCCAGAATGTCCGATTCCTTCATGATCAGCAGGTCTTCACCGTCGACCTTGACTTCGGTGCCCGACCACTTGCCGAACAGGATGCGGTCGCCAGCCTTGACGTCCAGCGGGGTCACCTTGCCATCTTCGGCCTTGGAGCCGGTGCCGACGGAAACGACTTCGCCTTCCTGCGGCTTTTCCTTGGCGGTGTCGGGGATGATGATGCCACCGGCAGTCTTCTCTTCCGCTTCTACGCGGCGAACGAGAACGCGGTCATGCAACGGACGAAATGCCATGTTGAGTTGCCTTTCCCTCTATTGGGTTGGGTCGGACGTCCAATCGCGGGGATTTCCCTATCCGCGAATCTGCTGAACGCCGTTCCTTCTCCCGTATGAACCAGATGCTGTTAGCACTCTCTTTTGAAGAGTGCCAGCGCCGCGGAATATGGAGCGATGAAATTGCCGGTCAAGAGATGGATGCAGATTTTTTATGCATTCCGTCACAGGCGGAAAGCGTGCGCTTTGTGCGCGTTGGGAGGCCATTTGTCACCCATGCAGCGCCAATGCGCGGGATTGTTGCGACCATTGGCGGGTCGAATGCGCGCGGCAAAACCGTTTCCCTTGAGCTCCCGCGTAACAGTTGCGGCACAGGATGATGCTTCCTACCTGCGGAGCGACATCGCCAAGGGAGCACTTTGCCAAATGATTGAAAGCTATACTCCGCCCCGCGTCTGGACATGGGACAAGGACAATGGCGGTGCCTTCGCCAACATCAATCGACCGATCGCGGGCGCGACCCATGACAAGGAATTGCCGGTCGGAAAGCACCCGCTGCAACTCTACTCGCTGGGCACGCCCAATGGGCAAAAGGTCACGATCATGCTGGAGGAGCTGCTGGCGGCGGGCCATCCGGGCGCCGAATATGACGCCTGGCTCATCAACATCAGCGAGGGCGACCAGTTCGGCAGCGGCTTTGTCTCGGTCAATCCGAACAGCAAAATCCCTGCCCTGATGGACCACAGCGTGTCCCCACCCCAGCGGGTGTTCGAATCCGGCGCCATTCTGGTCTATCTAGCCGAGAAGTTCGGGGCGTTCCTGCCCTCGGACCCGGCGAAGCGTATCGCGACCCTGTCATGGCTGTTCTGGCAGATGGGCAGCGCACCCCTGTTGGGCGGCGGCTTTGGCCATTTCTTCGCCTATGCACCTGAAAAGATCGAATATGCCATCAACCGCTATGCGATGGAGGTCAAGCGGCAGTTTGACGTGCTGGACCGCCAGCTTAGCGAGAATGAATATGTCGCTGGCGATGAGTTTACGATCGCGGATATCGCGATCTGGCCCTGGTATGGCGGGGTGGCACTTGACCGGACCTATGTGGGGGCGGGCGAATTTCTGAACGTACAGAGCTACGCCAATGTGCAGCGTTGGGCGAAGCAGATCGATGCGCGCCCTGCCGTGAAGCGCGGCAGGATCGTGAACCGTGCTAGTGGTCCGCTGGAGGAACAGTTGCTTGAGCGGCACGATGCGAGCGATTTTGATACGAAGACGCAGGATAAGGTGGAAGGGGTGGGTAGCTAAAGCCCCGGCAGCATTTAGCGCGTCACCCCAGCGAAGGCTGGGGTCTCGTCGACCCTGTGCTCCCCGGCCTCCTCCTGAGATCCCAGCGTCCGCTGGGATGACGGGGGTGGCTAGTGCTGCCCCTACCCCGCTGCCTTCACGATCTCCGCCCAAGCCGCTTCATCGATTACCTCGATCCCAAGCGAGGCTGCCTGTTTCAGCTTCGATCCCGCGCCGGGGCCAGCGACTACCAGGTCCGTCTTTGCGCTAACCGACCCTGCGGCCTTGGCGCCGAGGCGCTCGGCCTGCGCTTTGGCCTCATCCCGGCTCATGGTTTCGAGCTTGCCGGTGAAGACCACGATCTTGCCCGTCACCGCGCTGGCGGTGGTTTCAACCACATAGTCGGGCGGCGAGACTTCGGACAGCAGGTCGTCCCACGCTTCCCGATTATGCGGTTCGTGGAAGAAGTCGGCGAGCGCATGGCCAACCGCCGAACCCACATTTTCAACGCCGATCATTTCCGCTATCGCCTTGTCCAGCCGATTGCGGAAGCGTACGTCTTCCTCGCCTTCAGAGGGTGTCGTGCTGTCGCGCAGGGCGATGATCTCTTCCGCCAGCGCCTTAACGCCGGGCAGGCTCGTGTAGCGCTTCAGCAGATCGCGAGCGGTGACCGCACCGATGTGCCGGATGCCAAGGCCGAAGAGCAGGCGCGCAGCGTCTGGAACGCGCTTCGCCTCGATCGCGGCGAACAGGTTATCGACGGACTTCTCCTTCCATCCCTCGCGCCCGAGCAGCGCGACGCGATGTTGTTTGAGGCGGAAGATGTCCGCCGGTTCGGTGATCCAGCCAAGATCGAGAAATTCCTGAATGGTTTTCTCGCCCAGCCCTTCAATGTCGAGCGCACCACGGCTGACGAAATGGCGGAGCCGCTCGAACCGTTGCGCGCCGCAGATCAGGCCGCCGGTGCAGCGGATATCGACCTCGCCCTCTTCGCGCACGGCTTCCGATCCGCATACAGGGCAATGATCGGGGAAGAGGAAAGCGGGGCGCGCTTCGTCGCGTGTCAGATTATCCACCACCTGCGGGATGACGTCGCCAGCACGCTGCACCACGATCCGGTCGCCCGGCCGCACGCCCAGACGCTCGATCTCGTCGGCATTATGCAGCGTCACGTTGGACACGACCACGCCGCCCACCGTTACGGGGGTCAGCCGCCCGACCGGCGTCAGCTTGCCCGTGCGGCCGACCTGAATATCGATCGCTTCAAGCGTAGTTTGCGCCCGCTCCGCTGGGAATTTATGCGCGATCGCCCAGCGCGGCGCCTTGGCAACAAAGCCCAGCCGTTGCTGCCAATCGAGCCGGTCCACCTTGTAGACTACGCCGTCAATGTCGAACGGAAGGTCGGCGCGCGCGGCCTCTATCCCGCGATAATGCGCGATCAATCCGTCAAGCGAGTCCACGCAGGTCAGCATGTCCGACACCGGCAGGCCCCAGCGGGCGATTGCCTGCATGACGCCGAGCTGCGTCTCTGCCGGAAGGCTGCTCGCCTCGCCCCAGCCATGAGCGAGGAAGCGCAGCGGGCGGCTGGCGGTGACGGCGGCGTCCTTCTGCCGCAGCGATCCGGCCGCAGCGTTGCGGGGGTTGGCGAATTGCCGCGCCTTTTCCGGGTCATCGGCCTCCGCCAGCAGGCGCTGATTGAGCGCCACGAAGTCGGCCTTCGCCATATAAACCTCACCCCGGACCTCGAATAGGTCGGGTATGTCCTCGCCGGTCAGCCGGTCGGGAATGTCGCCGATGGTGCGCACATTGGCGGTGACGTCCTCGCCGGTCGTGCCGTCACCACGCGTCGCGGCGAGCCGTAGCTCTCCCTTCTCATAGCGGAGCGAGCAGGACAGACCGTCGATCTTCGGTTCAGCCGTCAGCGCGATAGGCTCACCGTCCGGCAGCGCCAGAAAACGCCGGACACGCGCGAGAAATTCGGCGATGTCCTCGTCCGAAAAGCCGTTGTCGAGGCTCATCATGCGAACCGCATGCGGGACCTTCTTCAATCCCGAAGTGGGCGCAGCGCCGACCTGCGCATTGGGAGAATCCGCCCGGACGAGCTGCGGAAAAGCCGCCTCCAGCACTCCATTCTCGCGGATCAGCGCGTCATAGGCGGCGTCCGTGATCTCTGGCTGATCCTGATCATGGTAGAGCCGATTGTGCCGCGCAATTTCCCTGGCGAGCCGCATCAGGCGATTGGCGGCGTCGGCTTCAGTCATTAGGGTCGGGTCGATCGAGTCATTCATATCTGCTCCATCCCCGTTCAGGGCGGGCTTGTCGAGAAGCGATCATTTGCTCGTAGCAGTTCAGACTTCGAGCAGCCGATCCGCCTGCGCCCTAGCCTCGGCAGTGATCTCCGCGCCAGAGAGCATGCGGGCAATCTCCTCGCGCCGCTCACCATCGCTCAGCGCATGGACGCCGGTGCGGGTCACGGTGCCGTCACTGGCCTTAGCGATCAGCATATGGCCAGCGCCGCGCGCGGCCACCTGAGGGCTGTGCGTGACGACAAGTATCTGGTTGCTCTGCGCCAGCCGCGCCAGACGGTCGCCTATCGCAGAGGCCACCGCGCCGCCGACGCCCCGGTCGATCTCGTCAAAAATCAGCGTATCCGCCCCGCCCCGCTCCGCCAGCGCGACCTTGAGCGCCAGAATGAAGCGTGACAATTCGCCGCCCGATGCGATCTTCACCAAAGGCGCAAAGGGAGCGCCGGGATTGGTGGAAATCTCGAACTCCACCCGGTCCATGCCCTGCGCGCTCCACTGCCCTTCATCGAGCGCGGCGACGGTGGTGCGGAAGCGGGCAGCGTCGAGCTTCAGCGGCGCGAGTTCCGCCGCCACGGCCGCATCGAGCCGCGCGGCAGCATCCTTGCGCTGAGCGGACAGCGCCTGCGCCGCGTCGCGATAGGCGGCGGCGCTGGCCGCAACGTCGGCTTCCAGCACGGCGATATGCTCCTCTCCGCCCTCGATGGCGGCCAGTTTTGCCGACATCTCATCGCGCAGCGCAGCAAGGTCATCTGCGGCAACCTGATGCTTACGCGCCAATCCGCGCAGGTCGAACAGCCGCGTTTCTATCGCGTCCAACCGCGCCGGATCAAAGCTGAGCGCATCCGCTGCCTTGGCCAGCCTGTCCTCCGCCTCGCCCGCCTCAATCACCGCCCGGTCGAGGGCGGCGAGCACTTCGGCAAGTGGCTCATATTCACCCACCATGCGGTCGAGCCGCCGCGCCGCCTGCCGCAACTGCGCCAACCCACCATCCGAGCCGGTGAGGCAATCCGTCACCGTCGACAGGTCATCGGACAACCGCGCGCCCTTTTGCATGGTCGCGCGCTCTTCGGCCAGCGCCGCTTCCTCGCCGGGTTCGGGGCCAAAACGCGACAATTCTTCAATAGCATGGGTCAGATAGTCGCGATCCCGCGCCGCCACCTCGACCGCCGCGCGACTTTCCGCAAGCCGGTCGGCCGCCGCGCGCCAGGCAGAGTGGGCAAATGCCACCGAGGCGCTGTCGCAACGGCCATAGACGTCCAGCAACTGACGATGCCCACGCGGGTTGAGCAACCCGCGATCGTCATGCTGCCCATGTATCTCAACCAGCGTACCGCCCAGGTCACGTAGCAAGGCGGCGGAACAGGCCTGATCATTGACGAATGCCCGGCTTCCCCCGTCAGCCTTCAGCGTGCGGCGAATGATGAGCGGTTCGCCCGCATCAAGTTCGATGCCGTTGCTGCCGAGCAGTTCGGCAGCCCTGTGATCAGCGCGGGGAATGTCGAAGGTCGCGGTGACGCTGGCCTGCGCCTCTCCGCTGCGGACGAGGCCGCTGTCAGCCCTCGCCCCCAGCGCCAGCCCAAGCGAATCGAGGAGGATAGACTTGCCCGCGCCGGTCTCCCCTGTCAGCACGCCAAGGCCCGTACCGAACTCCAGGTCCAGCGCCTCGATCAGGACGACGTTGCGGATGGAAAGATGGGTCAGCAATGCGGCCGATCTCCAGACGTCATCCCAGCGGAAGCTGGGATCTCGTGCCGCCGGGTCGTGCCCAATGGCCTGAGACCCCAGCTTCCGCTGGGGTGACGGTAAATCGGCAATTACGCCTTCGCGCCATGTTCCCGCATGAGCTTGTAGCTACGCTCATACCATTTGGAACCGGGATAGTTCTTGCCCAGAACAGCTGCAGCCTTCTGCGCTTCCTCCGGAATGCCGAGCGAGAGATAGCTTTCGACCAGACGCTCCAGCGCTTCAGGCGTGTGAGTGGTCGTCTGATATTTGTCGATGACCACGCGGAAACGCAGCGTCGCCGCCAACCACTGCCCGCGACGCTGGTAAAAACGGCCGACTTCCATCTCCTTGCCCGCAAGGTGATCGTTGACTAGGTCCAGCTTCAACCGCGCATCGGCGGCATAACGGGTATCGGGATAACGGCGGATCAATTCGCCCAGCGAATCCAGCGACTGCTGCGTGATCTTCTGGTCGCGCGTAACGTCGGCAATCTGCTCATAATAGCAGAGCGCGATCAGATAATAGGCGTAGGGCGCGTCCTTGTTGCCCGTATGAATCGCCAGAAAGCGCTGCGACGCCGCGATCGATTCACTATAGTCCTTGTTCATATAATAGCTGAACGCGGACATGAGCTGCGCCCGGCGCGCCCATGGGGAATAGGGATGCTGGCGTTCCACCTCGTCAAACAGGGCGGCGGCCATCTTATATTGCCCGCGATCGAGCCGGTATTTGCCCGCATTGTAAAGCGTGGACACGTCACGGGCGACATATTGGGTGTCGGCCTTGTTCTTCGACGTGGCGCAGCCGGCGAGCAAGGCGGCAAGCAGAACCGGGGCGGTAGCAGCGCCAATGCGCGTTATGGTTTTCGTCAGCATGGCCGGGTCATAGCGGAGCGAATGGCACTCGCCAAGCGGCAGAATAGCGTGCGGACGCTTCAGGCTCTCAACGCGCCTGCGCGGGCAGGTCCAACCGGACGATCGCGCCGCCTTCCGGCCGCGCGTGCAGGCCGAACTGTCCGCTGAGCTGGCTCGCCAACGCACTTGCAATGCGCAGGCCGATGGAATTGCCCTTCTCGATCTCGAAATCGGGAGACAGGCCGTCGCCATCGTCAGCGATCTTCAGCGACAGCGTCCCGCTCGAATCCTCCAAAGACACCTCGATCGTCCCGCCACGATGGGGCAAGCCATGTTCAATGGCATTGCTCACCGCCTCCGCCACGATCAGCGCGAGCGGCACAGCGACATGGGATTCCAGCGTCAGGCCCGGTGGAGCGCTGACGGTAACGCGAATGTCATCCCGCCCGCTCGCCTCCAGCACATCCGCCGTCAGCCGTGTCAGAAAGGCATGCAGGTCCTGCCCATCCTCTGCCGGATCATACAATGCACGGCTGATCCGACCGATCAGCGCGAGGCGGCTGGCGGCATCGTCCAGCGCCCTGCTCGCCAGCTCATCGTCTACGTGGCGCCGCTGCAATGACAGCATCGCGGCCACGACCTGCAAATTGTTGGAAACGCGATGCTGCAATTCGTGGAACAGAAGTTCCCGGTTTTCCGCCAGCGTACGGCTGCGTTCCCGTTCCACGGCAAGGTTGAAATTGGCCCGCTGCATCAGGTGAATGAGCGCGATGTCGATGGCGATCACGGCCGCATAGAAAATAAGGGCGAGGATGACGCCACCATCAAGGATGCCGCCCTCACCCGCCGGGATGAAGAAATACCAGGACAATATTCCGCAAACTATGCCCGCAAATATCCCGGGACGCAGCCCGAACAAAAAGGTCGAAAGGATGACAGCGGGAAAGAAGGATACGAAAGGATAGCCGATCGGCAGGAAGTCCTGCGCGGACAGCCTGAGGGCAAGGGCGATGCCACAAAACAGGGCCGATACGGCATAGGCATATACTGGCCGCCGAAGCACGAGAGGCAGGCGCTCGACGAACCTTTCATTGGAACGCTGCATCTTATCTCCCTGAAATCGCGCCGCACAGTAACAGAAGTTTGGCCATCTCCAATTGATCGAAGTCAAGGAGTTTGGGCTCTAACGAAAAAGGGCGCCCGGCGGGGGCGCCCTTCTCATTTTGCTTAACCTGATGGGTTGGAACCGATCAGTCCTGAGTCAGGAAGTCCGGCAGACCAGCGTTGGAGCCGTCGTCATCGCCGCCACGGCCTTCGCTGCGGGGGCCACGGTCACGGCGCGGACCGCGATCGCCACCGCGATCACCACCACGGCCTCCACGGTCACCGCCATCACGGCGCGGGCCACGGCCACGATCGCCACGGTCGCCGCGATCACCACGGGGTTCGCGCGGTTCGCGGGCAGGACGGGTGTCCTCCAGCTCTTCGCCGGTTTCCTGATCGACGACGCGCATCGACAGGCGAACCTTGCCGCGCGGATCGATCTCCAGGACCTTGACCTTCACTTCCTGGCCTTCCGACACGACGTCGGTCGGCTTTTCGACGCGCTCATTCTTCATTTCGGAGACGTGGACGAGACCGTCCTTGCCACCCATGAAATTCACGAACGCACCGAAGTCGACGATGTTGACGACCTTGCCGTTGTAGATCTTGCCGACTTCCGCTTCCTCGACGATGCCGAGGATCCACTTCTTGGCGGCCTCGATCTGGTCGATGTCGGACGAGCTGATCTTGATGATGCCTTCGTCGTCGATGTCGACCTTGGCGCCGGTTTCCGCGACGATCTCGCGAATGACCTTGCCGCCGGTGCCGATGACGTCACGAATCTTCGACTTGTCGATCTGGATCGTCTCGATGCGCGGAGCGTGAGCCGACAGCTCGGTGCGGGTCGAGGACAGGGCCTTGTTCATCTCACCCAGAATGTGGGCGCGGCCTTCCTTCGCCTGACGCAGAGCGACTTCGAAGATTTCCTGCGTGATGCCGGCAACCTTGATGTCCATCTGCATGGTGGTGATGCCCGCTTCCGTGCCCGCCACCTTGAAGTCCATGTCGCCGAGGTGATCTTCGTCGCCGAGGATGTCGCTGAGAACAGCGAAATCCTTGCCGTCGAGGATCAGGCCCATCGCGATGCCCGACACCGGACGCTTCAGCGGAACGCCCGCATCCATCATCGACAGCGAACCGCCGCAGACCGTCGCCATCGAGGACGAGCCGTTGGACTCGGTGATGTCCGACAATACGCGGATGGTGTAGGGGAACTCGTCCTTGCTGGGCAGCACGGGGTGCAGCGCACGCCATGCGAGCTTGCCATGACCGACTTCACGACGGCCCGGCGCGCCGAAGCGGCCGACTTCACCGACCGAATAGGGCGGGAAGTTATAGTGCAGCATGAAGTTTTCATAATAGACGCCGTTCAGGCCGTCGATCATCTGCTCGGCGTCCTTGGTGCCGAGCGTGGTGGTGCAGATCGCCTGCGTTTCACCGCGGGTGAACAGCGCCGAACCATGGGTGCGCGGCAGGAAGCCAACCATCGCCTCGATCGGGCGAATCTGCGTCGTGGTGCGGCCATCGATGCGCTTGCCATCCTTGATGATGGCGCCACGAACGATTTCCGATTCCAGCTTCTTGGTCAGCTTGATGCCGGCCATGACGGTCTGAGCGTCAAGACCTTCCTCAGCGAAGAACGCCTTCGCCTTGGCGCGGGCATCGTTGATCGCATTCGAGCGGGCCGACTTGTCAGTCAGCTTGTAGGCAGCCGTGATGTCCTTGCCGATCAGCTTCTTGAGCTTCTTCTTCAGGTCATCCAGGTCCTCGCCCTTGGCGACTTCCCACGGATCCTTCGCGGCCTTTTCAGCCAGCTGGATGATCGCATCGACAACCTTCTTGCTCGCTTCATGGGCGAACAGGACGGCGCCGAGCATGACGTCTTCCGAAAGCTCCTTGGCTTCGGATTCGACCATCATCACGGCGTTGCCGGTGGCGGCGACGACCAGGTCGAGTTCGCCTTCCTTCACCTCGTCCATCGACGGGTTCAGCTGATATTCGCCATCCTTGTAACCGACGCGGGCAGCGCCGATCGGACCCATGAAGGGCACGCCCGACAGGGTCAGCGCGGCCGAAGCGGCGATCATCGCGACGATATCGGGCTCGCTCTCGCCATCGAACGACAGCACCTGGGCGATGACGTTGATTTCGTTGTAGAAACCTTCGGGGAAGAGCGGGCGGATCGGACGGTCGATCAGGCGGCTGGTCAGCGTTTCCTTTTCGGTCGCGCCGCGCTCACGCTTGAAGAAGCCGCCGGGGATGCGGCCGGCCGCGGAATATTTTTCCTGATAGTGAACGGTCAGCGGGAAGAAGTCCTGTCCTTCCTTCACCGACTTGGCGGCGGTCACGGCGCACAGCACCACGGTTTCGCCATAGGTCGCCAGCACGGCGGCGTCAGCCTGACGCGCAATACGGCCGGTTTCGAGCGTGAGGGTCTTTCCGCCCAGCTCGATTGATACCTTCTTTACATCGAACATAATGTTTTCCTTCGCCCGCCTGGCCCTATTGCCGGGCGGGGCCTTTGTTGGGCCAGTGACCCATGAGCGAGGAGCGTACTCCTCATTCCGTTCGCCCTGAGCTTGTCGAAGGGCTTTCTTTCTCTTTCTTCAAGAGAAGGAGTGGGCTTCGACTTCGCTCAGCCCGAACGGTGTGGGGAAAGTTCCCCGTTTCATGGCGCCGTGCCGAATTGCCCGGAGCCATGTTGTCAGAATCAGAAACGGCCCCGACATGGGGGCCGCTCCTTCTTTAGCAGGCTTACTTGCGCAGGCCCAGCTTGCCGATCAGGTCAGTATAACGCGACCCATCTTTTTTCTTCAGATAGTCCAGCAGCGAACGGCGCTTGTTGACCAGCATCAGCAGGCCGCGACGGCTGTGGTTATCCTTGTGGTGACCCTTGAAATGCTCGGTCAGGTTCGAAATGCGCTCCGAAAGGATCGCGACCTGTACTTCCGGCGAACCGGTGTCGCCTTCGGCGCGGGCATGTTCCTTGATCAGCGCTTCCTTGCGCTCAGCAGTAATCGACATCGGCTTCCTTTCGTAACATCTAGAGATTGAAGCCGCGCACCACCCGGATTTCCCTAAGGGTTTCTGGGCCACTGGCCTCCACCAGCGCGACGGGCGTGTCGCCCTCCATCGCCAGCATGAGGCCGGTATGCGGTTTCCCCACAAGCACCTTCCCCTGTCGGAGAGCCAATGCATCGTCGGGAGAGACTGCGAGAGCCGGGATGTCGTCCAGCCCTGCGGTCAACGGCAGCATAAGACCGCCGAAGCCGCCGCCCCTAGCAGCTTCGTCCAATTTGTCCAGCGAAATAGCGGATTCGAGGGTGAATGGCCCTGCCTTCACGCGGCGCAGCATGGTGACATGGCCGACCGTGCCGAGCGCGATCGCGATGTCGCGGGCGAGGCTGCGGATATAGGTGCCCTTGGAGACATGGGCGCGAAGGGTGACGCTACCTATCCTCTCTCCGCTCGCGGGGAGAGGATATGGAGGCTTGGCAGCTCGCTGCCTAGCCGGAGTTGGAGAGGGGTTTGGCGCACCCTGCCCCTCTCCAAGCTCCGCTAGCCCGCTTTGCGAGCAAGCTTCGCTATCCTCTCCCCCTCGCGGGAGAGAGGATATGGTGAGCGCGTGGATCGTGACGGCCCGCATCTTCATCTCAACATCCTGCCCGGCGCGCGCAAGATCATAGGCTCTTTGCCCGTCGATCAGGATCGCGGAATAGGCTGGCGGCGCCTGTTCGATCGGGCCAGTGAAGCGGGGCAGTATCGCTTCCACTTCGCCGAACGTGGGCAGGTGACCGCTCTCAGCAATCACCTTTCCTTCAAGGTCCAGCGTATCCGTCTGTGCGCCAAATGCTATCGTGAAGTCGTAAATCTTATCGCTGTCAAGCATCCGCCCGGCGAGCTTCGTCGCTTCCCCCACCGCGATCGGCAGCACGCCGGTAGCGAGCGGATCGAGTGTGCCGCCATGGCCGACCTTCCACTTGCCAGCGCCACTTTGGCGAAGGGCGCGCTTGACCGCGCTGACCGCCTGCGTCGAGCCAAGCCCGTGCGGTTTATCGAGGATAATCCAGCCGTGCATCGGATCAACGCAGCGCGTCAGCCCTCATCATCCGGCTGTTCAAGATCCTGCGCGACCTTGGGATCACGCAGCAGCTTGTCGATATGGCTACCCTCGTCAAAGCTCTCGTCTGCCAGGAATTTGAGCTTGGCCGCATATTTCAGGCGGATGCGGTGAGCCACCTCGCGCTGGAGATAGGCCGTATTGGTGCGCAGCGCCTTAAGCACCGCTTCCTCATCCTGACCCAATAGCGACTTCACGAACACGGTGGCATGCCGCAGGTCAGGCGACATGCGAACCTCGGTCACGCTGACGACATGCTTGGCGAGAACATCGTCATGCACATCGTCGCGCTGGAGAATGTCGGACAAGACATGGCGCACCTGTTCACCCACGCGGAGGAGGCGGACGGAAGGGCCTTCAGGTTGATTGGACATCATCAATCCTCGTCATCCCAACGAAAGCTGGGATCTCAGACGGCTATGGACGACCAGAAGGAACGAAACCCCAGCTTCCACTGGGGTGACGCACCTTCCTGATCACAACGTCCGGGCGCGTTCTTCGACCTCGAACAGTTCCAGCGTATCGCCAGCCTTGATGTCGTTGGTGTCCTGAAGGACAGCACCGCACTCCATGCCCGCACGCACTTCGGACACATCGTCCTTGAAGCGGCGCAGCGAAGCGATGTGAGTACGCGACACGATGACATCATCGCGGGTAAGGCGCGCATTGAGCCCCTTGCGGATGATGCCGTCGAGGACGAGCAGACCAGCCGCCTTGTCCTTCTTGCCCGCCGGGAACACCTGAAGCACCTCGGCCCGGCCGACGATGGTTTCGATGCGCTCTGGAGCCAGCTGGCCCGCCATTTCGCCGCGAACTTCCTCAAGCAAGTCGTAGATCACGTCATAATAGCGCAGCGAAATCTTCTCGCGCTCCGCCAGCTGACGCGCCTTGGCATTGGGACGGACGTTGAAGCCGATCAGCGGCGCACGGCTGGCAGCGGCCAGCGTGACGTCGCTTTCGGTGATCGCGCCAACGCCTGAATGCAGGACGCGGACCTTGATCTCATCGGTCGAAATGCGGTTGAGCGCCGTGACAATAGCTTCGACGGAACCCTGCACGTCGCCCTTCACCACCACCGGATATTCGATGACGGTCGTGTTGAGCGCCGAGAACATATGTTCAAAGCTGGTCGGAGCGCTGGTGGTGCGCTTCTTGGTCGCCTGTTCCTGACGGTAGGCGGCAACTTCGCGAGCGCGCGCCTCATTCTCGACGACCGTGAGTTGATCGCCCGCCAGCGGAACGCCGGAAAGCCCCAGAACCTCAACCGGGGTCGAGGGACCGGCGATCTTCACATTCTGGCCCTTGTCATTGACCAGAGCGCGAACCTTGCCACTCTCTGCGCCGATGACGAAGGTGTCGCCAACCTTGAGCGTACCCTTGCGGACCAGCACGGTGGCAACCGCGCCACGGCCCTTGTCGAGCTGCGCCTCGATCACATTGCCTTCGGCAGGGCGATCGGGGTTGGCCCCCAGTTCCATCACTTCCGCCTGGAGCAGGATTTTCTCGATCAGTTCGTCAAGGCCGGTCTTTTTGAGCGCCGAAACCTCCACGTCCTGAACATCGCCGCCCATATCCTCGACGACAATCTCTTCGCTCAGCAGGCGCTCGCGCACCTTCTGCGGATTGGCTTCCGGCTTGTCGCACTTATTGATCGCGACGATCATCGGGACGCCCGACGCCTTGGTATGGTTGATAGCCTCGATCGTCTGCGGCATCAGCCCGTCATCGGCCGCCACCACCAGGATGACGATGTCCGTGACGTTCGCGCCACGCGCACGCATTTCCGAGAAAGCCTCATGGCCCGGCGTGTCGAGGAAAGTGATGACGTCGCCACCCTTGGTCGTCACCTGATAGGCGCCGATATGCTGGGTGATGCCGCCGCTTTCGCCCGCGACCACATCTGTGCCGCGCAGTGCGTCAAGCAGCGATGTCTTGCCATGATCGACATGACCCATGATGGTCACGACTGGCGCGCGGGGCTTCAGCGTCTCTGCCGCATCGACTTCACCCTCGATGCCGATTTCAACGTCGGCATCGGAAACGCGCTGGATGCGGTGGCCGAATTCCTCGACCAGCAGTTCCGCCGTATCCTGATCGATCGGCTGATTCAGAGTGACGGCGGTGCCCATCTTGAACAGGGATTTCACCAGGTCCGCACCCTTTTCGGCCATGCGGTTGGCGAGTTCCTGCACCGTGATGCTTTCGGGCACGACGACGTCGCGAACCTGCTTTTCACGCTGCTGAGCGCCACCGGCATAATGGGCGCGACGTTCCTTTTCGCGGGCACGCTTCAATGCGGCGAGCGAGCGGGCACGAGCGCTGTCGTCGTCCGCAAGCGCGCGCGTCACGGTCAGCTTGCCCGACTGGCGGCGATTGTCCTCGCCCGTACGCTTGGTCCGATCCGGCTTGGCCGGTTCGGGACGCTTGATCGGGGTAACCGGCGTGAAGCGGCGCGGCGGCGGCGCAGCAGAAGCGGTAGCAGCCGGAGCAGCAGCGGGACGCGCTTCGGGGCTTTCCTCGGCGACAGGCGCCGCAGGAGCTTCGGGCTCGGGCTTCTGCTCGGCGACCTTGGCTTCTTCTTCGACACGGCGCGCGGCTTCAGCCTCAGCAGCTTCCGCAGCCAGGCGATTTTCCTCGGCGCGGCGCTTCTCATCCTCGCTCGCGGCATTACGCTGCGCGTCTTCGCGGCGACGCGCATCTTCCAGCGCGGTCATGCGGGCTTCTTCAGCCTCGCGCAGCAGCTTTACCTGCAATTCCTGACGCGACATCAGGCTCTGCGGCGGAGCGGGGCGCGCGGGCGCGGCAGGCTGAGGCGCGCGAGCCTGCGGCTGCTGCGGCGCGGGTGCCGCTGCGGCGGGTGCCGGAGCCGGATCAGCCTGAGGCGCAGCCGCAGGCGCACCGGCTTCACCCGGCTTGCCCAGAATGCGGCGCCGCTTCACCTCGACCACGACCGTATTCTTGCGGCCATGGCTGAACTGCTGCTGCACCTGGCCGGATTCAACGGTCCGCTTGATGCCCAGCGGCTTGCGGCCCAGAACCGGCTTGTCTTCCTTGCTGTCACTCATACGACTGAACTGTACCCTTCACTTACATCCGACCGGCAAGGCCCGTCGGCGCCTTCATTCCATGCTCGTCAGGCGCCCAGCGCACCGGCGGAGTCATGCTCCCCATGCACGGGCGCCTCGCTAGCGCAACCCAGATAGCTTTCCAAGCGGCCGATGGCCGTACGCAGACGCGACGCGGCACGCGAGTCGGTCACTGCGATATGGACGACATTGTCCCGCCCCATTGCCATAGATAGGGCCTGTCGGTCCACAGGCAAGACGACGCCCGCCAATTCGGTGCCTTCGGCTTCCTGTCCGACCCGCAGCGCCTGGTCGAGCTTTCGATTGCCGTCGGCTGCGGCATCACTGGCGTGGAGCAGCAGTTGAACCTTGGCCTGACGGCAGGCGACGTCGATCTTTTCCGATCCGGTGAGGACCATGGATGCCTTCGCCTCCAGCCCCAAGCGGTCCAGCAAAGCCTTGCGCAGGCCATCTTCGATCAGGTCCGGCAAATTGTCCGGGATCTGCAACTCACCCGTTTTGAATGCCCGCGCGAGTGCACCCGTCAGCTTACCCTTGGCGAGCGCCTGCTCAAGCTCAGCGCGCGGAACGCCGATCCACGCGCCACGGCCCGGCGCCTTCGCGCGGATGTCGGGAAGGACCTGACCTTCTGGTCCGACGGCGAGGCGGATCAGCGTCTCGGGATCGGCCCGATCGCCTAAGAGGATGCATTTGCGTTCGGTCATGACTTTAGCCCCTCCTTTTCGAAGAAGAGGATGGGAGTGGGTCGCGCGAAGCGCTCCAAGCCCTTAACTCCAAAATCGTCGCTGGCGATTGCTCGTGCAATCGCTCCCCCCCAACCTCTTCCTTGAAAGGGAAGAGCGAGGATAAGACAGCGCTATATGACGGCGTCAGCCTCTCATCGGGAAGTGACCGCGGCATTGGCGTCCTCCCCAGGGCTGGAGGCAGGCGCGCGGTCAGCGATCAGCTGCCCGCCCGACCCATAATTCTCCGTCGAGATTTCGGAAATCACCACCTGCACGGCAGCGGCCGACTTCCCCAGCCGCTCAACGAGCGACTGGGTGACGTCGGCAACGATCGCTGCCTTCTGTTCACGGGTGGCGTTTCCGGCCAGACGGATATCGACGAAAGGCATGGGGCGCTTAAGCTTCCTCGCCTTCGAACCAGTGTGCGCGGGCGGCCATGATGATCTCATTGCCCTGCTCTTCACTAAGGCCATATTCGGCGAGAATCCCGCCCTTATCCTCGGACGTCTCACTGCGGCGGCGGCGCTGATCGACGCGCTTCTTCGCGACCAGTTCGTCCGTCGCTAGATCGGCCAGATCATCCAACGTCTTGATGCCCGCCTTGCCCAGCGTCACCAGCATGGCTTCGGTGAGGTGCGGCATCTCTGCCAGCGCATCCTCGACGCCCAGCGCCTGACGCTCCTCGCGGGCGGCAGCTTCGCGGCGGTCCAGCGCTTCCTGCGCACGGCTTTGCAGCTCGGCGGCCAGATCCTCGTCGAAGCCCTCGATCGCCGCCAGTTCCTCGACGCCGACATAGGCGACTTCTTCCAGCTCGCCAAAGCCTTCGGCCACCAGCAGCTGCGACAACGTCTCGTCCACGTCCAGCTCGTTCTGGAACAGTTCGGAGCGGGAGACGAATTCCTTCTGGCGCTTTTCGGACGCGTCGGCCTCGGTCATGATGTCGATGGCCTTGCCCGTCAGCTGCGAGGCGAGACGGACATTCTGCCCGCGACGGCCGATGGCGAGCGACAACTGATCGTCGGGAACGACGACTTCGATACGCTCTTCTTCCTCGTCGATAACGACGCGAGCCACCTGCGCGGGCTGGAGCGCGTTGACGACGAAGGTCGCCGTATCTTCCGACCAGGGGATGATGTCGATCTTCTCGCCCTGCATTTCCTGCACGACGGCCTGCACGCGGCTACCCTTCATGCCGACGCAGGCGCCAACGGGGTCGATGCTCGAATCGCGGCTGATAACGCCGATCTTGGCGCGCGATCCCGGATCGCGGGCGGCGGCCATGATGGTGATGACGCCGTCGTAGATTTCGGGCACTTCCTGCGCGAACAGCTTCTTCATGAACTCAGGATGCGCGCGGCTGAGGAAAATCTGCGGCCCACGGTTTTCGCGGCGCACGTTCAGGATCACCGAGCGGATGCGGTCGCCGACGCGGACGACTTCGCGCGGGATTTGCTGGTCACGGCGGATGACACCCTCGGCGCGACCAAGGTTCACCACGACATGGCCAAACTCGACCGACTTCACGACGCCGGTGATGATTTCACCGACGCGGTCCTTGAATTCCTCATGCTGACGCTCGCGCTCGGCGTCGCGGACCTTCTGGAAGATCACCTGCTTGGCGGACTGGGCGTCAATACGGCCCAGGTCGATCGGGGGCAGCGGATCGACGATGAAGTCGCCGATTACGGCATCCTTCTTCAGCTTCTGCGCCTGCTTCAGGTCCACCTGCTTGAAATAGTCGTCCACGGCCTCGACCACCTCGACGACGCGCCACAGGCGCAGGTCGCCGCTGTCGGGGTCCAGCTTCGCGCGGATGTCATTCTCCGCACCATAGCGCGCGCGAGCGGCGCGCTGGATCGCGTCTTCCATCGCCTCGATGACGATCGCCTTGTCGATCATCTTCTCGGTGGCGACGCTGTTCGCGATCGCGAGCAGCTCGGCCTTGTTGGCGGAAATGGCGTTGGCCATGGTCGTGAACCCTTACTCTTCGGTTTCGAACTCGTCCGCCCCATCGGAGGAGAGCGGCATGCTAGCAGAAATGAGCGCGTCGGTCAGTATCAGCTTGGCATCGCCGACCAGCGCGAAGGGGATGGCGACATCCCCGGCCTTGTTATCCTGGAACTGGACGTCCTCGCCCTCGACACCCTTCAGGATGCCGCGAAAGCTCTTGCGCCCCGCCACCGTTTCGCTGGTGGCGATCTTCGCCTCATGCCCGGCCCATTCCATGAAGTCGTGGAGGCGGGTCAGCGGCCGATCGATACCCGGCGAGCTGACCTCCAGCCGATAAGCCTCCTCGATCGGGTCAGCCTCATCCAGCACATCGGACAGGCGGCGCGAGATGGTCGCGCAATCCTCAATAACGAGCTGCTTGGTCGCGGGATTTTCCGCCATGATCTGCAACGTATATTCGTCGCCGGACCCGAACAGCTTCACGCGCACAAGGTCGAACCCCAAGGCCTTCACCTCCGGTTCGATCAGCGCGGTCAGTTCGGCGATGTCCGCCATGCAGTCTCCAACAGAATATGTGCGCTCCCGCCGCCGCAAGCGTTCCGCCTGCGACCCCGACATGTTTGACGATGTAAGGAAGCAAGGGCGATATAGGGGGGAAGATATAATGCTGCAACATTATTCGTGCGGGAGAATTTTGATGAAGCGGTGACCGGTCCTGTATACCATCTACACCGTAGAAAGAGCGACAATATGGGGGGAGGACGGCCATGCCACATTCGGTGTTCTTACGGCGCGATCTGCTGAAGGGAGCAGCCTGCCTCGGTCTTATGAGTGCCGCGCCGGTACGCGCGCGCGCCGCTGCCGAACGCTTCCCCGCGGTTAGGGGCATGGTGAACGGCGTAATCGGGGAACCAGCCGCTCCCGGAGCAATCGTGGCGATCGGTCGCGGAACTGATCGCCCAGCCTATGTGAGCAGCGGAACGATCGCCCTGGACAACCCGCGCCGGGTGGATGAGCACACGCTGTTCCGCGTTTATTCGATGACGAAACCCATCACCGGCATGGCGGTGATGCTGCTGATCGCCGAGGGCCGGATGAAGCTCGATCAGCCTGTTGCCGATTTCATCCCCGGCTTTGCGAATATGCGCGTCCTGACCAACCCCGGCCAAAGCCTTGAAACGCGCCCCGCCGCTTCTGTCATGACGATCCGTCACCTGCTGACTCACACTGCCGGTCTTGGTGGTGGATCTTCGATGAGCGGGCCGCTCAAGGCGGTATATCAGCAGTTGGGACTGACGCAGAACCTGCTCAGCAACGCTGAACGGCTTACGCAAGCGCCGCCCTCAAGCCTCAAGCAATTCGCCGAGCGACTAGCGGCAGCTCCACTTCTTTCGGACCCCGGCACAGCCTGGAGCTATTCGGTTGGGCTGGATTTGCTGGGCCGCATCATAGAGCTGGTGGCAGGCATGCCCTTTGAACAGTTTCTGGAGCAGCGGTTCTTCGCACCTCTTGGCATGAACAGCACCTTCTTCGATGTGCCAGCAGACAAGAAGGCGCGTCTCGTCACAAGCTATACGGGCAGAGGCGCCAAATTGGCCGTGGTCGATGCAGGTCCGACCTCCATCTTCCTGAACAAGCCCGCATTTCCTTCGGGCGGGGGCGGCCTCATCTCCTCGGCCCATGATTACGACCGTTTCCTGGCCATGCTGACGAATGAAGGCCGTTTGGGCAGAGCAGAGGTCCTGCCGCCTACCGCTGTGACGGTTGGAACCTCCAACCTCCTGCCGCAGGGCGTGAACATGCGCGGCTATGTCGGCATTCCTGGTGTGGTCGGATTCGGCGCGGGCGGCTGTATTGCTGATCATGGCGGGTTCAAAGGCTTGTTCGGCTGGCTGGGCGCCGCCGGGACGATCGGCATCATCGCGCCCGCGCAGCGGCTTCGGGTGACCGGCTTGATCAACAACCTGTCCGTCTTCGACTTCGCGATCAATCTGCCAAAGGCCGTCCATGCGGATTTGGCCTCGGCCAGGACATTATAAGAGCTGACGAGCAAATAGCTGCTCGCTTGTCTAACCGCGGAGCTAGGCGGGACCCCGGATCAAGGTCCGGGGTGACGAAGCCAGAAAATCAGTAGCCCATATCGGCCAGACCTCGACCTGGAGCAGATCCCGATCCGATTACATCGGCCCAGATGCTCCAGGATTTTATTCTGCCGCATTTTCCGAGCCAGCAGATGATTCCATCTGCTTAGAAAAGGCTCGAGCCGATCACACCAACCGGCTCTGCTTAACCGCCGCCTCGATAAAGCTAGCAAACAGCGGATGCGGATCAAACGGCTTGGACTTCAGCTCCGGATGGAACTGCACCCCGACGAACCAGGGATGGTCAGGCCGCTCGACAATCTCCGGCAAGGTGCCGTCCGGCGACATGCCCGAGAAGATGAGGCCGCCCTTCTCCAGCGCCTCGCGATAGCCCGCGTTGACCTCATAGCGATGGCGATGCCGCTCGCTGATCTCGCTCGCGCCATATATGCCCGCGACCACGCTGTTGCCGGTGAGCTTGGCGGGATAGGCGCCCAGCCGCATCGTGCCGCCAAGGTCGGTTTCAGCCGTGCGCTTCTGCAAGCCTTCGCTGCTCATCCATTCGGTGATGAGGCCGACGACAGGCTCGCTCGTCTCGCCAAATTCAGTGGTGGACGCTTCGGCGATACCAGCCGTGTTCCGCGCCCCTTCGATGCAGGCCATCTGCATGCCAAGGCAGATGCCAAAGAAAGGCACATTGCGTTCGCGAGCGAACTTCACCGACGCGATCTTGCCTTCCGACCCACGCACGCCAAAGCCGCCGGGGACCAAAATGCCGTGCATCGGCTCCAGGCTGGCGGCGACATCATCGCCCTTCTCGAACAATTCTGCGTCGATCCACTTGATCTTCACCTTCACCCGATTGGCGAAACCGCCATGGGTCAGCGCCTCGTAGAGCGACTTGTAGGCGTCCGGCAGGCCGACATATTTGCCGACGACGCCGATCGTCACTTCGCCTTCGGGGTTCTGCTGGCGGTCCATGATGTCCATCCAGCGATCGAGCGTCGGCTTGGGCGCGTCATCGATGCCGAAAGCGCGCAGCACTTCCTCGTCCAGCCCTTCGGCATGATATTGCGCGGGCACGGCATAGATGCTGCTGGCGTCGAGCGCGGGGATCACCGCTTCCTTGCGCACATTGCAGAACAGCGCGATCTTCGCCCGTTCGCTGTCGGGCAGCGGATGTTCGCAACGGCACAGCAAAATGTCGGGCTGGATGCCCAGCGACGTCAGTTCGCGCACGCTATGCTGCGTTGGCTTTGTCTTCAACTCGCCCGCCGCCGCGATATAGGGGACCAGCGTCACATGGACGAAGATCGACTGGCGGCGACCAAGGTCATTATGCAGCTGACGGATCGCTTCCATGAACGGCAGCGATTCGATGTCGCCGACCGTCCCGCCGATTTCGCACAGCACGAAATCCAGATCGTCTGACTCGGCTATCGCGAACGCCTTAATCTCATCCGTGACGTGCGGGATCACCTGGACCGTCGCGCCCAGATAATCGCCGCGCCGCTCGCGCTGGATGATCGTCTGATAGACGCGGCCCTGCGTCACATTGTCCGACTGGCGTGCCGAAACGCCCGTAAACCGCTCATAATGGCCAAGATCGAGGTCGGTTTCCGCCCCGTCGTCGGTCACATAGACCTCGCCATGCTGATACGGGCTCATCGTGCCCGGATCGACGTTGAGATAGGGATCGAACTTCCGGATACGCACACGGAAACCTCGCGCCTGCAGCAGTGCTGCGAGCGATGCGGCCATAAGGCCCTTGCCAAGCGAGGAGACCACGCCGCCGGTGATGAAAATATACCGCGCCATGGGAGAGGAGGCTTAGCCTTTTACAAACAAGTTGGGCAAGCGCGCGAATCCACGCGCGAGCAAAAAAGATCGGAAATTTGAACGAAAAGTTCAGTTGGCGAGCGGAACTGCGCCATTTGCCGCCTGGCCATTGCTCGCAGCGCCTGCTGCCCCGGCCAACGGATCGGCACTACCGGCAGGCGCAGGGGCCGACGGAGCCGCCGGAGCCTGCTTCACCAGCGAGGTATCGATATCGCTCGGCGCGTGCTGCACCGATGCGATCACCGCCAGAACGACCGACAGCAGCACGAAGATGGTGGCCAGCACCGTCGTAGACCGCGTCAGAAAGTCCGCCGCGCCCCGCGCAGACATCAACCCCGCCGGGCTACCACCCACGCCCAGACCGCCGCCTTCCGACTTCTGCATCAGGATGACGGTGACAAGCAGAGCCGCGACAATGGCCTGCACGACGAGGATGAAGGTGAACATGCGAGAATATCTGTCCGAATGGGGTGCGTTGTGCAGCCCATAGCCGCGAAGCGCGGCGGGGGCAACCGGCGCTGGAGCATCGTGCGGCTATTGGATCACCTCTGGAGATCGCCTCCGCTGAAAGTTACTCCTGCTGACCACCCTCTCGCCGTTCGGGCTGAGCCTGTCGAAGCCCTCTCCTTTCAGGCCTGCCAGCCCCACCCGAACATCACTTCTAGTCCCCTAACGGCCCTACCTTATTCCCCAGCAGCCGCAATCACCGGCCCAAATTTCGCCGCAGTCAGGCTCGCTCCGCCCACCAAGCCGCCATCGACATCCTCGATCGCCATCAATTCGGCCGCATTCTCACCATTCATAGACCCACCATAGAGGATACGCATCGCACCCGCTTCGCCATCGCCAATCCGGCCAGCCAGCGCAGCCCGCAGCGCCTTATGCATGGCTTCGACCGCTTCCATCGTCGGGATGCGGCCCGTGCCGATCGCCCAGATCGGCTCATAAGCGATCGCCAGCCAGTCGGCCGCCGCGCCTTCCGGCAGCGACGCCAGCAACTGCGCCGACACAATGCCTTCGGCCCCGCCAGCGTCGCGTACCTCAAGGCTTTCGCCGACGCACAGGATAACCTTCAGACCCGCAGCCTTAGCCGCCAGCGCCTTACCCGCGACATCGGCGTCCGTTTCGCCCTGATCCTGCCGCCGTTCGCTATGGCCAACAATCGTCCAGCTCGCACCCGCTTCGGCCAGCATCGCCGCCGACAGGCAGCCAGTATGCGCGCCGCTATCGTTCATGTGACAGTCCTGCGCGCCGACAAAGGCGCCGCCCTTCACCTGATCGGCCGCAGCGATAAGCGTCGCGGGCAGGCACAGCCCCACCTCGACCACCGGACGCTCAGCCGCCAGCGCGCCGATCGCTTCGACTTCGGGCAGCTGTGAACGAAGGCCGTTCATCTTCCAGTTGCCGACCACCAGCTTGCGCCTGCCCATCAATCCATACCCCTTCAGTCATTCGTCTATCCGCCAACCCGCGCCGAGCCAGCCCCGACAGGCCGATGGACAAAGGCACGGCATTTGTCCAGCCAAGCCGCACTTGCCGCCGCGACGATCCGCCCCTAAAGCGGGCCGCCCTTAAAAGTCTTTCAATTCTGGACTTACTTCATGCTTTCAAACTTCCGCCGCTTCATCCACTCGAAATTCGGCGCCCTCTTCGCGCTCCTTTTCCTAGGCGTCATCGCGGCGGCGTTCATCATGGGCGACGTCACGAGCGGCAAGTTTGGCACCTCTCTCGGCGGCGGCGGCGAGACTGTCGCGAAAGCAGGCGGCACCCGACTGACCCTGCCCCAGTTCCAGGAACGGGTTCAGCGCGTCTTCGAAAATGCCCGCCGCGCTACCCCGGGTCTTCAGATCGGCGATTTCCTCGCCCAAGGCGCCGCTGGCCAGATTTATGATCAGCTGGTCGCCGCGATGACGCTGAAAGAATATGCAAAGGATCAGGGCGTCCACATCTCCAAGCGTCTCGTCGATGCGCAGATCGCCCAAATCCCCGCCTTTCAGGACGCCGCAGGCAGGTTCAGCCAGGAAAATTTCCGCCAGCTTCTGCTCCGCGAACGCATCACGGAACAGGCGCTGCGAGAAGACATCACCCGCGAAATTCTTGAACGGCAGATGCTCGCTCCGCTCGGCCTTGGTGTGAAGCTGCCGAACAGCGTCATCCTGCCCTATGCCTCGCTGCTGCTGGAGGCGCGCCAGGGGACGATCGCTGCTGTCCCCGCCACAGCCTTTGCGGACATTAAGGATCCCACGGACGCACAGCTCGCCACCTACTATCAGCAAAATGCCGGGCGCTTCACCATCCCAGAGCAGCGCCGCATTCGCTACGCCGTGATCGATGGCGAACGCTTCGCGCAAGCCTCGCAGCCGACTGACGCCGAAATTGCCGCATCCTATAATCAGAACAAGGCGAGCTATGCCGCCAAGGAAAGCCGCAATTTCGAGCAGCTCATCCTACCCAGCGAAGCCGCCGCGAAAACGATCACAGAGCAGGTGAAGGGCGGCAAGTCGCTCGCAGCCGCTGCGCAGGGCGCAGGGTTGGAGGCGTCGGCACTGATGGATCAAAGCCGTGAAAGCCTGACCACAACAACTTCCGCCGCAATCGCAAATGCGAGCTTTGCGGCCAAGCAAGGCGAACTTGTCGGCCCGATCCGGGGACCACTCGGATGGATTCTCCTGCGCGTATCGAACGTCAAGACCGTTCCCGCGCGACCGCTGTCAGCCGTGCGCGACGAAATCGCAACGACGCTCCGCTCGCAAAAGCAGAAGCGCCTGCTGAGCGAGTTCACCGGAAAGGTGGAAGATCAGATCGCCGATGACGGCAGCTTTGAGGAAGTGGTGAAGGACAACGGCCTGAAGCTGGAAACAACGCCCTTCCTGATCGCAAACGGCAAGCAGGTCGAGGATCAGGCCTATCAGGCTCCGGCCGATGTCCGTCCGCTGCTGGCTCCCGTGTTCCAGATGAGCCAGGATGATGACGCGCAGCTTGTGCCCGTCACGCCCGACCAGCGCTACGCCCTTGCCGCGCCCGCCGAGATTCGCGCCGCCGCCCCGCCGCCGCTGGAAAAGGTGAAGCCCCTGGTACTGGCCCAGTATAAACTGGCGCAGGGCAACGCCAAGGCGAAGGCCGTGGCCGAGCAGATCCGCGCGAAGGTCGCCAAGGGCATGAAACTTGCCGATGCCGTGGCCCAGGCTGGCGTCCGCCTGCCCGCGCCGCAGACCGTGGGCGGGCGCCGCGCCGATATCATGCGGGAAGGTCAGCGTCCCCCCGCAGAGGTCGCGATCCTCTTCTCCATGGCAACGAACAGCGTCAAGACGATGCCGATCGGTCAGGATCGCGGCTATTTCGTCGTGCAGCTGAACGGTATTAAACATGGCGATGCGGGTGGCCAGACCGCCCTGCTTGATCAGGTCCGCAGCCAGCTTGGCGATGTCGTCGGTCAGGAATATGGGCAGCAGTTCGAACGGGCGGTCGAAAAGCAGCTTGGCGTGACCCGGAACCCGTCAGCTGTCGCCAGCGTCCAGCGCGCGCTTGCCAGCACCAATGGCGGCGCACAGTAACATGGTTGCGGGCAGCGCAGGCAATGACGGGATAGCGGCTGCTCATGCCGCACTGGCCGCTGGCAATTCGGCGCTGGTGTGGCGCCGCCAGATCGCGGACACGGACACGCCCATCTCCGCCGCGCTCAAGCTGTTTGTGGCCGATCGCGGCGACTTTCTGCTGGAATCGGTTGAAGGTGGCGCGGTTCGCGGCCGCTATAGCCTGATCGGCCTCGCGCCTGATCTTGTCTTCCGCGCGGAGGGACAGGCGGCGGAGATTAATCGTCATTGGGCGACTGACCCACAGGCATTTGTTCCGGAAGCGGCGGGGGCGCTTGATGCCTTGCGCGCGCTTGTGGCGGAATGCCGGGCTGATCTTGACCCCGCGCTTCCCCCTGCCCTCGCCTGTCTGGTGGGCTATTTCGGTTATGAGACGGTCGGCCTTGTCGAAAAGCTGCCCCGGCCAGCGCCCAATCCGCTTGAACTGCCTGACATGCTGTTCGTGCGGCCGACCATCATCCTTGTCTTCGATCGGCTGGCTGACGCGCTGTATCTTGTCGCCCCGGTCTGGAAGGGCAGCTTCAGCGATGCCGACGCGGCGATCGCGCAGGCTCTGGAGCGGATCGATGCAACGGCGGCGCGTCTGGCGGCGCCCTTGCCCCACGCGCCTGCTCCCCAGGACATTACCGATGTCGATGTGACCCCCGCGCTGGAGCCGGGTCGCTACAAGGCCATGGTCGAGCGGGCCAAGGACTATATCGTGGCTGGCGACATATTTCAGGTGGTGCTCGCCCAGCGTTTCACCAGCCCCTTCACCCTTCCGCCAATCTCGCTTTACCGAGCGCTGCGACGGATAAATCCTTCGCCTTTTCTTTATTATCTCGATCTGCCCGGCTTTGCCCTGATCGGTTCCAGCCCCGAGATTTTGGTTCGTGCACGGGATGGTGAAGTCACCATCCGCCCGATCGCCGGAACGCGGCCACGTGGCAAAAATGCTGTCGAAGATGCTGCCAATCGCGAAAGTCTGCTCGCCGATCCCAAGGAGCGAGCAGAACATCTGATGCTGCTCGACCTCGGGCGCAATGATGTGGGGCGGGTCGCTACCGCCGGGTCGGTGACGGTCACCGACAGCTATAGCGTCGAATTTTACAGCCACGTCATGCACATCGTGTCGAATGTCGTTGGCCGTCTTTCGCCGGACAAGGATGCGCTGGACGCCCTTTTCGCGGGCTTCCCGGCAGGCACGGTTTCGGGCGCACCCAAGGTCCGCGCTTGCGAGATCATCGCGGAACTGGAACCGGAAACGCGCGGCGCCTATGCAGGCGGCGTCGGCTATTTCGGACCCGACGGCAATATGGACAGCTGCATCGTGCTACGCACCGCCGTGCTCAAGGATGGCATCATGCACGTCCAGGCAGGCGCGGGCATCGTCGCCGACTCCACGCCGGAATATGAGCAGCGCGAATGCGAGGCGAAGAGTGGCGCACTCCTCGCGGCAGCGCGGGAGGCCGTCGATCTCGCGCGGCAGGCTGGCTTCGGGCAATAACTACTCGGCGGTCGTGGGATCAATCGTCGACCGAACTCTGGCGATGCTGTTGGCGGGAAGCCCCGCAAGCTCGGCATGCTGTCGGATCAACTCTTCGCTGGGAGCGCGATAGAGACAATAGATCTTGTCGTCCGTCACATAGCTGTGGACCCATTGTATCTCGGGTCCAAGTTCGCGCAGCACATTGCACGAACCTTGTGACGCGTTCCTGAGCTCATCGCCCCGCAGCCTTCCCGCGCCGGGCATCTCTCTTTCTATCACGAACTGCGGCATGACCACCTCCATGCGTGAAGAGCACCGAATCTATGCCTGTGTGCGGCGCGAGTCCATGACGGCGATGGCCTCCCGCCAAACGCGCGGCGATTTAGTCGCGCTGGAACATCACTGAAATGAGCGGGAACGCGCCATCTGAGACAGCGCATGGCCTAACCACGCTGCACACGCTCCATCGGTTCCGACGTCACGGGATAACCGAGATGATCGGGGATGCAGAGATGGCGCACGCCGCCTCTCTCTTCCAGCCAGGGACTGATCTTTTCGACGGGAAAGGACGCGGCGTGGGCCGCCATCGCGGCGAAGCTGTCGAACAGGGCCAATCGCTCAAGATTGCGGCGGGTCGGGAAAATGATGCGCCCACCGCCCGCGTCGCACAGGGCGATCGTGTCTCTTGCGCTCATCCAGAACAACCGGACATTCTCGGTCGTATCCGCACTTGCGACCTGCCCTTCTGGCGCGCGTACCAAATAGAAATGCGTGTCATAAATGCGCGCGGCCATTTCCGCATCCGCAGGATGCCAGCGGCTGAATGGCACCAATTGATCGAGGGCGAGCCTGATCCCATGCGCTTCGATGATCGCCGAAAGACCTGCGCCTCCCGTCAGGGCGCGCCGCATTTCGAACAATTGCACCGGATCGGGCCGCACCCCAAAACCGATGCCAAGGCCGCTTTCCTCCAGCGTTTCACGGATCGCCGCCAGCCGAGCGGCGGTCTCCTCCACGTTGCCGGATGCATCCACGGCGCGGGCCAATTCCCGATCCGCCTCATCAACCGCGCCTCCCGGAAACACCAGCGCTCCCGCGGCAAAAGCCATGCTCCCAGCGCGTTCCATCATCAGAATATGCGGCGGCCCATCGGGCATGTCGCGGACGATTACAGCTGTCGCTGCTGCCCGGCCTTCACTTTTGGTCGATGCCATGAAATCCGCCATAGGCGCGTACAATGCTAGCGGTAAAGTCCTTCCGGATCACCCCGTCACTGAAGGGGTGGTGGAGCCGAGGGGGATCGAACCCCTGACCTCGTCATTGCGAACGACGCGCTCTCCCAGCTGAGCTACGGCCCCGAAGGAGCGCTGCCTATAAGCGAGCGGAGATTCCCTTGCAACGGGCTTTTTCGGAAAAGCAGGGACTTGCCGCAACATCGGCAGCACGGTGCGGAAGAGCGATGTTACCCGCACGTAACATCCGGAACGATGCGCCCTGCTGCTCATTGGTGATGCAACGGCTTTTATGCCGTAGCAACAGCAGCCAAGGAGAAGGACGATGGGCTATCAAGGCGGACGTCGCTATGGCGACGATGACAGGGCTCGCAGCGACTGGGATCGCGGATCCGACCGCCATCGCGGACAGCGTGACTGGCGCGATGATCGTAGCTATCGCTACGGCACGCGCGGCCAGTTCAGCGGTCCGGATTCTCGGCGGTCACCAGAACAGTATGATCCGGAAGAGCGCGGCTTTTTCGATCGCGCCGGAGATGAAATCCGTAGTTGGTTCGGCGATGAGGAAGCAGAACGCCGCCGCGAATATGACGAATATTATAATCGCCCCTATGGCGACCCGCGCGATGAAAGCAGCCGCATCGGGTTCGCCTCGGCATCACGCAGCAACCAATATCTGCCGAACCGCGGCTATGCGCCCTATACGGGGGAACGCAGTGGCTATGGCAGCGAGGATCATGGCAATCGCGTACGCGCCTACGGCCCCACGCATGATTATGGCGAGCATCATGACGCCAACTATTATGCGTGGCGACAACAGCGGATGAATGAGCTGGACCGCGACTATGCTGAATATCAGCGGGAGCATCGCGATCGTTTCAACAGTGAGTTCGGAACCTGGCGCACGCGGCGCACCGAACAGCGCCAGGCGGCGCAACAGGTCCGCGAACATATGGAAGTCGTCGGAAGCGACGGCGCTCATGTGGGTACGGTCGATCGGTTAAGTGGCGATCGCATCATCCTGACCAAGAATGATCAGGATGCCAGCGGCGTGCACCACTCCGTACCTTCGTCCTGGATCAGGTCGGTGGACGAACAAAGGGTGACGCTGGAAAAGACGGCCGATGAAGCGCACCATGCTTGGCGAACCGAACGCGAGCAGAATGCTCTCTTTGGCGAAGGGCGCGAACAGAGCGGATGGAACGCTGGCGGCGTCAGTTCGCGCGATACGGAACGCAATCGCTAATCGAATACAAAAATAGGCAAGGGGTCCGGCGGAGGTCCGGACCCTTTGCTTGTCCGAGCCCTCTCCCCCGCAGCGGTGATCCGATCCCACCTTCAATGCGTCCGGCATGGAGGGAGGATGATATAAAGTCGATCAAGCCGTTGCCATTGGGCCTCAAGCAATGCCAGAGCGCAAACTACAAGCGTTACGAGGCCCTTTCATGCCAACCATATTGCTGCTGGTCATTTCCAACCTTTTCATGACCATAGCTTGGTACTGGCATCTGAAGGACGGGATGGGAAAGCCGATCCTGTTGGTCATCCTGATCAGTTGGGGCATCGCGCTCGTCGAATATTGTTTCGCCGTACCCGCAAATCGCATTGGGTTCGCCAGCGGCTGGAGCCCAGGTCAGTTGAAGATCGCACAGGAAGCAATCGCCCTGATCGTTTTCGGAGGCTTCATGGTGACGGTTTTGGGTGAACCACTCCATTGGCGCCACGCGGCCGCCTTCCTGTGCATAATGGCGGCGGTCGGCTTTCTGTTCGTAGGACGATCCTAAAGCATCTCCAAGCTAAGGCAGAAGCAGCGACGAGTCCCCATAGGAATAGAAACGGTATCCGCTTTCTATGGCATGCGCATAAGCCGCCTGCATGCGTTCCCGCCCCATCAAGGCACTTACCAGCATAAACAGGGTCGATCGCGGCAGATGGAAGTTGGTCATTAGCCCATCCACTGCGCGGAACTGGTAGCCCGGTGTTATGAATATGCGGGTCTCGTCCGCGAACGGACGGATCACCCCATCTTCCCCGCAGGCACTCTCAAGCAGGCGCAGGCTGGTCGTGCCCACCGCTATAAGGCGACCACCAGCTTGGCGCGCAGCATTCAGCCGGTCAGCGGCGGCTTGCTCGATCCGGCCCCATTCCGCATGCATCCGGTGATCATCGGTATCCTCCGCCTTCACGGGCAGAAACGTACCCGCCCCTACATGAAGCGTCAGCGTTTCCGACATGACACCCGCCTCACTGAGTGCCGCCATCAGCGCGGGCGTAAAATGCAAAGCCGCCGTCGGAGCCGCCACCGCCCCGTCCTCGCGAGCGAACATGGTCTGATAGTCACTGCGGTCGCGGGCGTCCGTAGGCCGCTTGCTGGCGATATAAGGCGGCAACGGCATGCGCCCCGCCCGCTCCAATAGCACCTCGACAGGCTCATCCCCCTCGAAGGTCAGCGTCACCCCGCCATCGTCATCGCGCGCGCCCGCCAGCGCGGTCACGCCTGCACCGAAATCTATCTGGTCCCCCTCGCGCACCCGCTTGGCATTGCGAAGGAACGCCTGCCATTGCCGCAGGCCAAGGCGCTTGTGGAGCGTGGCGCCGATCTTCGCCTGCCCCCGCATGCCCTCCAACTGAGCGGGGATGACCTTGGTATCATTGAACACCAGCACATCACCGGCGCGCAGCAAGGCGGGCAAATCCCGGACTGTGCGATCTTCGAAAGGCTTTTCGCCATCGACCAACAACAGGCGCGCCGCATCACGTGGCGACGCGGGCCTTAACGCGATGCTTTCAGGCGGCAGTTCGAAATCGAAAAGATCTACGCGCATGCGGGCGCTGTCCTCAAGGCACGGCCATCATGCCGATGCGAGACCGGCATGATCCACTTCAGGTGCGACTTATCGCTTCTTCTGTGATGACGCTTTCTTCACCGGTGCGGGTGCGGGCGCGATAATGGAAGGCGCGGGCGGCGTGGGAAGCGCCATGACCGGCGGCTTGCCGTCGCTTTCAATCGATGCCTGCAGGATCGTGGTCGGGTTTACGGGCGGCTCGCCCGGCGTGATGGCATCGACATATTGCATGCCTTCGATCACGCGGCCGAAAACCGTATATTTCTTGTCGAGCTGCATGCGGGGCAGGAACAGGATGAAGAACTGGCTGTTGGCGCTGTTTTCGTCCTGCGCGCGGGCCATCGAAACGGTGCCGCGAAGATGCGGCATCGGGTTGAATTCCGCCTGCAAGTCGGGAAGCGATGATCCACCGGTTCCGTCATTCTTCGGATCGCCGCCTTGCGCCATAAAGCCGGGGATCACACGGTGAAATTTCAGGCCGTTATAAAAGCCCTGCCGCGTCAACTGCTTGATACGTTCGACATGCTGGGGGGCGATGTCCGGACGCAGCTGGATGCGAACACGGCCGCCGCTCGACAGGTCAAGATCCCAGACATCCTGGGGATCTACGGGCACCGAAGCGGGCGGTAGTTTCGCGCTGGGATCCTGTCCCATCGACTTGGCATTCTGCTCCGCCCGCGCGGCAGCCTCGGCCCTTTTTGCCTCTTCGGCATTAGCGCCTCCGCCACCCTGGGCCAGCGCCACGCCGCCCGACGCATAGAGAGCGATAGTGATCGCCACGGTCTTGAACGCCGAACTGAACCGCATGGATGAGCTTTCCCTAATATCTAAAGCCTGGTGGCGAAGCTGCTCTGATAACGCGCTCTTCGCGATTGGCAACTGAACGAAGGCTGAGCGGCCCTTATTGGTCGCCCTTCTTTCCAATCTCGCCGACCCGCGCCACCACCTGCTGGCATGTCGCGGGGCTGACGAACTTGTGGATCGGACCGCCGTAAAGCGCGATTTCCTTGACCAGCCGCGATGCGATCGGCTGAAGCGAGACATCGGCCATGAGAAATACAGTCTCGACACGCGGGTTAATCTGCTGGTTCATCCCCGCCATCTGATATTCATATTCGAAGTCGGCAACGGCGCGCAGGCCACGGATGATGACGCTGGCACCCTGCGATTCGGCGAAATCCATCAGCAATGAATTAAAGCCAGTGACAACGATCTCCGTGTCGACGTCGGCGCATTCGCGACGCACCATTTCCAGCCGCTCTTCATCGGAGAACATGGGCGATTTGGAAATGTTGGTGGTCACGCCGATCACCAGCTTGTCGACCAGCTTGGCCCCTCGACGAATAATGTCCATGTGACCCAAAGTGATCGGGTCGAACGTGCCGGGATAGACCCCCACCCGCTGCCTGCTCATGCCTTACCGGTCCCTTTCCACGATATAGTCTGCGATCGATCGCAGCAGATCGGCCTCCCCGCCGAAACCATGAAGATGCGCCTTGGCCTGATCAACCAGCAAGCGCGCCTGCTCACGCGCGCGCTCCACACCCAGCAGGGACACGAAGGTTTCCTTGCCCGCCGCCGCATCCTTGCCCAGCGCCTTGCCCGCCAGATCGGCGTCACCTTCAACGTCCAACAGATCGTCGGCAATCTGGAAAGCCAGGCCGATGTCGCGCGCATAGCCGTGCAGGCTGGTGCGGGCCTCGGCCGGGATGCGCGCCATGATCGCCGCCGCATCCACACAAAAGGCGATGAGCGCCCCGGTCTTAAGCTGTTGCAGGCGCGTTACGGTGACAAGGTCGAAGCTGGTGCCTTCCGCCTCTAGATCCATCATCTGCCCACCCGCCATGCCCGCAGGACCACTGGACAGCGCGAGCGCCTTTACCAGCTCCACCCGCACGAATGGGTCCGGATGCGTTTCTTCATCCGCCAATATCTCGAAGGCAAGATCATGAAGGCAGTCCCCGGCCAGGATCGCCGTCGCCTCATCAAAAGCCTTGTGGATCGTCGGCTTGCCCCGGCGCATGTCATCATCATCCATCGCCGGTAGATCGTCATGCACCAGCGAGTAAACATGGATGCATTCGACAGCCAGGCCAACGCGAAGCAGCGAATCCTGGGAGATGTTGAACAACTCGCCCGCCGCCTGCACCAACAGGGGACGCAATCTCTTGCCGCCGCCTATGGCCGCATGGCGCATGGCCTCATAGAGGCGCGCACGCGGATCATCAGGAACCGTCAGCAACAGTTCAAACGCGTGATCAATGTCCGCGGCGACGGCAGCCGCCCGGACAGTCACCACCGCTGAACCGGAGGTCAGCCCCTCCATGGCCGCGGCGCTCAATCCGCGCCGAAAGGCTGGGCGCCCGTGACGGCGCCGCTGGGATCGATGGTCAATTTCTGGATGCGGGCCTCTGCCGCCTGCAAGCGTTCAAGGCAGCGCTTGCGCAGCTCTTCACCCTGCGCATAGAGCGAGATCGACTCGTCGAGCGGCACGTCACCGCTTTCCAGCCGGCGAACGATCGACTCCAGCGCCCGCAGCGCATCCTCAAACGACAATTGGGACAAATCGCCCGGTTCTGTCTTGCTGTCTTCGGCCATGCCCCATGCATTGGCGAGCGCAGGTGGCCGGGTCAAGCCTGCACCACGCCGCAAGGCCGATTCCGGGCCTGCTTGTAATAAAAGCGTCATCCAAACTCGCACAAGACTGGAGGGATTTTGGCAGTTTTGCGTTGACGCTCGCGCCAGCAAGTGCACATAGAAGGACCGCTATGAAATATTATCTCCCCCTGATTTCCGCCGTTGCTCTCAGCATGCTCTCCGCTTGCAACAAAAATGATGAACCCGAAGTCGTCGGCGGCCCTGCCGATCCGATGGCTCAACAGCTCGCGAATGCCGCACCTGTCGAACTGCCCCCTTCGGTAAAGGTAAGCCGCCAGTATCGCTGCAAGGATAACAGCCTCATTTTCGTCGACTTCCTGAGCGACGACAAGACCGCGAACCTGCGCACTGAAAAGAACGGCGCGCCGACAAAGCTCGTCGCCCCAGAAGCTGGCAAGCCCTTCACGGCCGAAGGCGGCTATTCGGTCGATGGCAGCGGCAAGCAGATCACCGCCACCCTTCCGGGCAAAAGCGGGCTTAGCTGCAAAGCCTGATCAACATTTCCATGTCTTTCACAGGCCGGGCTCAACAGCCCGGCCTTTTTCATTTCCCTATCCTGCCGACCAGTTCGGGTTCACCAACCTCGACGGGGTCGGGACCAAAGCGGTTGGGACCGCGCGTCCCGCTCATGATGAAGAAGACCAGCAGAACCAGGCTTCCGATCAGCGGAAAGAAAATGATCAGCAGCCAAAAACCGCTCCGATCCGTGTCATGCAACCGCCGCACCGCCACGGCGAGCCAAGGGATTAAAATAGCCAGGCCGAACAGGCCGGTGAGCGGCCCTCCCCGCGTGTGATAGCCGGTATCGAACCACCAGGGACCGCGCCGTACCCAATGTTCGGTGGTGCTCAGGCCCAGCAGCCCTTCGACAATGCCGATCGCGATGAAGCAAAGCAGAAGGAAGAGGATGAACATCCAATATTCCTTCGGCCGCGCACGACCGGAAAAACGGGCGTAGCGGCGCAGCGGCAATAACATCCATTCCATATGCCCCGTCCTCCGATCGGTGTTCCAACGCATATAAATAGCATGTTTTCCCGACTTGGGCTGGCCAAGGATTGTCTATCCGCCCCTCCCCGGCTAAAGGCGCGCTCATGTCGACCGCAGCCACTCAGATCACCCCGGAAATCGTCGCCGAACATGGCCTTTCGCCGGAAGAATATGACCGCGTTCTGAACGCCCTCGGCCGCGAGCCGAATCTGACGGAACTGGGCATCTTCTCGGTCATGTGGTCGGAGCATTGCTCCTACAAGTCGAGCCGCATCCACCTGAAGAAGCTGCCGACCGAAGGCCCACAAGTCATTTGCGGTCCCGGCGAGAACGCAGGCGTCGTCGACATCGGCGATGGGCAGGCGGCGATCTTCAAGATGGAGAGCCACAACCACCCGTCCTACATCGAACCCTATCAGGGCGCGGCAACGGGCGTAGGCGGTATCCTGCGCGACGTCTTCACCATGGGCGCGCGTCCAGTGGCGAACATGAACGCGCTGCGCTTTGGCCGCCCCGATCATCCGAAGATGAAGCATCTCATCAGCGGCGTGGTGCATGGCATAGGCGGCTACGGCAATTGCGTCGGTGTGCCGACCGTGGGCGGCGAGGTGAATTTCCACCCTGCCTATGACGGCAACATCCTGGTCAACGCAATGACCGTGGGCGTCGCGGATACCGACAAGATCTTCTATTCGGCTGCTTCGGGCATCGGCAACCCGATCGTCTATGTGGGATCGAAGACCGGCCGCGACGGCATTCATGGCGCGACCATGGCCTCTGCGGATTTCGGCGACGACGCCGACGCCAAGCGCCCGACCGTGCAGGTCGGCGATCCCTTCACTGAAAAGCTGCTGATCGAAGCATGTCTTGAACTCATGGCGTCCGACGCGATCGTCGCGATTCAGGACATGGGCGCGGCGGGCCTCACCTCTTCCTCGGTCGAAATGGCGTCCAAGGGCGGCGTCGGCATTCAGCTCAACATGGACGACGTGCCGCAGCGGGAAACCGGCATGACGGCCTATGAAATGATGCTCTCGGAAAGCCAGGAGCGCATGCTCATGGTACTCCAGCCGGGCAAGGAAGCTTTCGCCGAAGCCATTTTCCGCAAGTGGGAACTCGATTTCGCCGTCATCGGCCATGTAACCGACACGGGCCGCATGGTGCTGGTGCACAAGGGCGAAACGGTGTGCGACATTCCGCTCGCCCCGCTGGCCGACGATGCGCCGCTCTATGATCGCCCGTCGATGCCGAAGGATGACTATAAGGCGTGGGCCAAGGTCCAGCCGCTGGGCGAGATCGCTGAAAGCGCGGACATCGGCGCCGACCTCGTCAAGCTGATGGGCTCACCAGACATCGCCAGCCGCCGCTGGATCTGGGAGCAATATGACCACATGGTCGGCGCCGACACGGTGCAGCGCCCTGGCGGCGACGCGGCAGTGGTGCGCGTCCACGGCTCGCAAAAGGGCATCGCGATCAGCACCGATTGCACTCCGCGCTATTGCTATGCCGATCCCTATGAGGGCGGAAAGCAGGCGATCGCCGAATGCTATCGCAACATCTCGGCCGTCGGCGCGACGCCGCTTGCCGTCACCAACTGCCTGAATTTCGCCAATCCACAGCGTCCGGAAATCATGGCGCAGCTCACCGGCTGTCTGGAAGGCATGGGTGACGCCTGTCGCGCGCTCGACTTCCCCATCGTGTCGGGCAACGTCTCCCTCTACAATGAATCCAAGGCGACGGGCGGCGGCTCGGCAATCCTGCCCACCCCCGCCATCGGCGGCATCGGCCTTTTGAAGGACGTCGATGTGATGGCGACCGTCGCCTTCAAGCAGGAGGGCGACGCAATCTGGCTGATCGGCGGCGAAGGCTCACATCTCGGCCAGTCCATTTGGCTGCGGGAAATTCAAGGCCGCGAAGCTGGTGACGCGCCGAAGGTAGACTTGACCGCCGAACGAACCAATGCCGAAGCTGTCCGCACGTTGATCGCGCAAGGCAAGGTCAGTGCCGTTCATGATATTTCAGATGGCGGCCTGCTGGTTACCATCGCCGAAATGGCGCTGGCAGGCGGAATGGGCGCGCAGCTCGACATCGAATTGAACACCGCAGCGGCCTTTGGCGAAGATCAGGGCCGCTATGTCGTAACAGCGGCGGCGGGTACGGAAATCGCCGGGGCAGTCAGGATCGGTACGGTCTCCGGCGACAATGTGGCGGGCTTGAGTCTCGCCGACCTGCGCTCTGCGCACGAGGGTTTCTTCCCCAACCTGATGGACGCTGAATTGTAAGTGCCAACACACATGGCTCCTGCCCAGCGGGAGCCATGTCAAGCAGGCCGGGTCACCCGTCCGAACAATATCTGATAGGCGTCAGTGCCGCCTCCGGCATCGAAGGCAGCCATCACCTTCTTCAGTTCTTTCGGCGAAAGCGGTTTCCGGCCCTCGCTCGATACGACCGCGCCAATGCCCTTCAAATGAGCAATCAGGCCACGCGCCCCGGTGCAGCTGAGCGGACAAGTTTCATCAAAGGCGAAGGCATCCTCATATCGGCGCAGCATTGACGACAGTTTATCGAGCGAAGGGTAGTCGGGCACGCCGGGAACGAGGTCGCAAGCCTGATGAGCTGCTCGCCATTGACCAAAACTCTCCTTTCCCATGGTAGAAAAGATCAGGCTGCCCCCCGGTCTCAACAACGCCACCAGGCGAGCGAGGGCCTCTTCCAGATCATCGAACCATTGAAAGGCGAGGCTCGACAGGATGAGGTCGAACCATTCCCCCTCGAACGGCGGCGCTTCGCCATCCATGGCAAGAAACGTCCCCGCGACGAACGCCCCTGTAGCCGTTCGAGCAAGCATTTCCGGCGAAATGTCGGTGACCAGCAGCTCCGCCCTCGGCCAGCGCTGCTGAATATCGCGAGTCAGCAGGCCCGTGCCGCAACCAATCTCCAGGATGCGCCCCACTCCGCTGGGCTTCTGCCGCTCAGCAAGGTCGGCGACCAGCGCCGCCGCCGCGCGCTGGGGACCGGCATGATCTTCGTAATGGCCGACCGCCGCGCCGAACGCTTCGCTTATCCGTTGCTTACGGCCGCTGTTCATGTCTAGTCGCATGACAGAGCCCCGCCGACTTTGCCAGCGTCTTTAAGGAACCTCGCCGCATGTCTCCTCCTTCATCCCGGATTGCCGCTATGGACGTGCTGCGCGGGTGCGCCGTCATGGGCATATTGTGGATGAACATCAGCGCCTTTGCCCTGCCGCAGACGGCCTATTTCAATCCGACCGCTGTTGGCCCGCTGTCCATCGGCGATAAACTGTTCTGGCTCATCAGCTTCCTGTTTTTCGACGGAAAGATGCGGGCTCTTTTTTCGATATTGTTCGGCGCTTCCATGCTGTTGTTGATTGATCGGGAAGAGATGGAGGGGCGTGATGGGCAGCGAGCGCAAATCATTCGGGCGGCTTGGTTGTTCATCTTCGGCCTTGCCCACTATCTGCTGCTATGGGCAGGCGACATATTGATGAACTATGCCCTGATCGGGCTGATCGCGATGCTGTTCGTCCGCAAAGAACCGTTGGCGCTCATCAAATGGGCATTCTCGTTCTTCCTCGCGCATTTTCTGATCTGCGCGCTGTTCATATTCAGCATCCACGGATGGGCAGACGCGGCCGTCGCACCAAGCGCGACCGCCAGCATCCGGGATAGCTTCGCGCAATATATCGGACCATTCACCAACCCCGATGACCCTGCCATCCGGCAGGAGATCGTCACCTATCGCGGCAGCTTCGCAGCCATTCTGACGCATCATTTACACCTTTTCGTCCACGATTGGTGGTGGACCTTCTTCATGAGCGCATTCGACACTCTTGGGTTCATGCTCATGGGCATGGCGATGCTTAAGGGCGGCTTCCTGACCGGACGATGGGAAGCGGAGCAATATTGGCGCACTGCCCGCCATTGTTTCCTGGTCGGATTGCCACCCATGGCGGCGCTAGCAGGCTGGCTGCTCTGGCAAAACTTCCCTGTCGTTCCGTCCATAGGTGTGTCGCTTGCCTGGTCATTTCCCTTTCGCATCCCGCTTGCAGCCGGCTGGGCAGCACTGATCCTTTGGATATTCACGCGACATCGCCAGAGCCGCATGACGATGGCCGTCGCGCGCACGGGGCGCCTCGCTCTCAGCAATTATCTCGGCACCAGTCTCATCATGTGCGCTGTCTTCTATGGATGGGGCCTAGGGCTATTTTCGCATCTCCGGCCTTTGGAACTGCCGCTGGTGGTGCTGTGTGGATGGCTGTTCATGCTTGTTTGGTCGACAGCGTGGCTATCTCGATTCGCCATAGGACCCTTGGAATGGCTGTGGAGAAGTTTGGCGCGCGGTAAATCGCAAAAGATTCGCAACAGCATCTAATCTTCTATTGCGACCCATTATCATTTGAGATATTTCCCGACTCAGGGAGAGCCTCATGGTCGTCTGTGTCTGCAATGCCATTCGCGAAAAGGATCTGAAGGAAGCCGTGCGGAGCGGCGCCGATACCCCTTGCAGCGCTTATGCTCGCCTCGGCCGTCGGCCCAAATGCGGCCAATGCGTACCTTTCGCCCGCACGCTGATAGCTGCCGAACGCGCTACCGCCTGATCCGATTGCGTGACATCCGCAGCGGACGTCCCTCTTTTTGCCGCGAACTCGACGCAATAGCGGCTTGCAAAATCCCCCTTTTCTGCGGCTTTCCGGTTAACAAAGCCCCGCGATGGCCCTATAGTTACGGCTTCATTCCAATAGCCCGAGGACAGCGCCATGAAGGGTGACTCAAAAGTCATCGACTATCTCAACGAGGTCCTCAAGAACGAGCTGACCGCGATCAATCAATATTTCCTGCATTACCGTATGCTCGATCATTGGGGCATCGAGAAGCTCGCCAAATTCGAATATGAAGAGTCGATCGATGAGATGAAGCATGCCGACAAGGTGGCGGAACGCATCCTCTTCCTCGACGGCTTGCCCAATTTCCAGCTGCTTGGCCGCCTGAAAATCGGCGAAACGGTCGAAGAAGTGCTGAAGGCCGATCTTGAGCTGGAATATGAAGCACTTCCCGTTCTGAAGGACGCCATCGCCCATTGCGAGACAGTGCGCGATTATGTCAGCCGCGACCTGTTCCAGTCGATCCTCGAAAGCGAGGAAGAGCATGTCGATACGCTGGAAACCCAGTTCGAAATGATCGAACGCATGGGCATTCAGAACTACATTCAGCTGCAGAGCAAAGCCAGGGAAGAGTGATTCGGCGGGCGAGGTCGCCCCGGCAGCCCGCCCAGTTTCAAATCAGCGAATCGAGCAGCCCAATCAACGGCAGGTCCGCCGGCGGCATATCCAGCGCATACATCTGGTTGGGCCTGACCCATTTAAGTTCCGTGGCATGCCGCGCCTCGGGCAGGCCCTCCCATTTTCGGCAAACATAGAGCAGAAGCAACAAGTGCCGGTCTCCTAGCGCCTCACTGGCGAAAGCTGCGGGCGCAAGGCAACTTGTGTGCGTGCGGATGCCGAGTTCTTCTTCTAACTCTCGGACAAGTGCAGCCTCCGGGGTTTCGCTTTCCTCCAACTTGCCCCCAGGAAATTCCCACAGCCCCGCCATCGCCTTACCAGGCGGGCGTTGCTGAAGCAGCACCCGGCCATCGGCATCGACAAGTGCTGCAGCCACTACCAACAGGGGATGAATTGTCGTCATATTCGTCCAGCAAAGGGGTTTGTTAACTCTGGTTCTTTTACAAGGCTAAACGGGACTGTCTGCAATAAACGGGTGATGCAATGCGCGGGTTGATCAAACGCCTATCCCGATCGAGGTTGTTGCAGTGTCAACGGGGAGCAACCGCAGTCGAATATGGGCTGATCCTGGCTCTGGTCTGCCTTGCCGCACTCGCGGCGATATCGAATGTCGCGACCAAAACTACAAACATGTGGAACAACGTCTCCACAGAGGTTCTCGCGCATTAACCATCAATATCTAACACTTCCTTCGCGCCATTAAATCTTTGTCAACCTAACTCCCATAAACCGTCCATAGCTGACCTATTTCAAGCGGGGCGGCCGGGTAGTTAAACGGGATTTTTTCTAGTCAAGGAGACTTCACATGAAGTTCGTTCGCAAGATGCTGAAGAATGAAAAGGGTGCAACCGCCATCGAGTATGGCCTGATCGCAGCTCTGATCGCTGTCGCCGCCATCGGCGCAATGACCAGCCTCGGCGGCAAGCTGGGTAACACCTTCAATAAAGTTTCGGCCAACATGAACTGATTTCGAAACCTTTTAAAAAGGGCGGCGGGAGCGATCCCGCCGCCCTTTTTTATGTCTTCTCATCGGCTCTTCTGAAGGGTTAGGTAATAATCTTGACCCGTGGGCAGACCGTAGCACGCTTTGCACGGTCAAGGCGTTGAGAGTCGGGAAGCGTTCCAACAGATAATCTGTATAAGCCATGCGTCGGCTAATCGATTGCACGTCACCTGCCTCGGTGATCACCACGCGGACGCACACTGCTTTATGGCAATGGCGCCCCGTGCAGTGATTCGCGTGACGTACAGGTCGATGGACGTCACCGTCTGACATGCTCAACCCGTTATCGAGACGAAACGACGTCCCGGACGCATGTTCCCAAGGAAGCAGCCTTAGATCAAGCGCCGATGGCGAGGAACTTATCAGCCCGGTCAGTACGAAGATCCTGCGGGCTCAATCCGGCAAGGGAATCCAACTCTTCGCTAATGGCGGCACCTAAACTGGCGATCGCCTGCACCGGCTCACGATGCGCGCCTCCAATGGGTTCTGCAATGATCCGGTCGATGACGCCCAAATCCTTAAGATGCTGGGCGGTAACCTGCATGGCAGTGGCGGCATCGCTCGCCTTGTTGGCGGTGCGCCACAGGATCGATGCGCAGCCTTCGGGCGATATGACCGAATAGACCGCATGTTCGAACATCAACACCCGGTTCGCAGCGGCCAACGCCACCGCGCCGCCGGAGCCCCCCTCACCCACTACCGCCGCGACCATGGGCACACCCAAAGCCAGACATTGTTCGGTCGAGCGGGCAATCGCCTCAGCCTGACCGCGCTCTTCCGCCTGTACGCCCGGGAACGCCCCCGATGTGTCCACCAATGTGACGACCGGCAGCCCAAAACGGTCAGCCAATTGCATCAGGCGGATCGCCTTGCGATAGCCTTCAGGCTTCGCCATCCCGAAATTGTGCCGAACGCGGCTGGCAGTATCGTCACCCTTTTCATGACCGATCACCATGACGCGGCGGTCACCCAGCATCGCCAGACCACCAATGATCGCCTGATCATCTGAAAACGCGCGGTCACCGGCAAGAGGCATAAAATTGTCGAACATGCCCGCGACATAATCCTTGAAATGCGGGCGATCGGGATGACGGGCGACCTGAGTCTTCTGCCAAGGCGTTAGCTTGGCATATGTATCCACAAGCACCTTGGTCGCGCGCTGTTCAAGCTTGTCGATCTCGTCGCCGATATCGATGTCGCCGGCGCTGGCCGTAGCGCGCAATTCGATGACACGCGCCTCTAGCTCGGCGATAGGTTTTTCAAATTCCAGAAAGCTAACCATGGCCGACGGCGTTAGGGGGCAGACGCTTCTTCGTCAACGAAACGATGGCGCATTGTCGCCAGTGGATGACGGCTGTTGACCAGTTCGACCAATCGGCGGCTATCGACATGGGTGTAGATTTGCGTCGTGCCGATATCGGCATGGCCAAGCATCGACTGCAACGCGCGTAGGTCCGCTCCCCCTTCCAGCAGGTGCGTGGCGAAGGCATGGCGCAGCACGTGGGGACTGACCCGCTGCGGGGCGATACCCGCGGCGGCGGCCAGTTGCTTCACCAGTTGATAGAGCCGAATGCGGCTGAGATAAGTTTTCCCCGACGGGAACAGCCAGGGACTTTCAGCAGGGACATGCGGCAACCATATGGAAACGGCGGCCCGCGCCCGATCCGATATCGGCACCAGTCGCTCGCGCGCGCCCTTGCCCTTCAAAATCAGGAACGGCCGATCCGCTGCCAGCGCGCGACGGGGCAAGGATACCAGTTCGGTAGCCCGTAAACCGGAACCATATAACAACTCGATCAGGGCGGACAGACGAAGATCCAACGCGCTGGGATGCTCGACCGCCAGTTTCTGTTCGATCAGGGCAAAGAGTGATTCGACTTCCTGCGCGGACAATATCTTCGGCAGGGACCTTCGCGTTGCGGGGCGTGGTAGCGCCGTGGAAGGATTGTCGGCCCGCAACCCCTCTTCTTCCAGAAAGCCGTAAAATGCGCGCAGTGCGGAGACTTTTCGCGCAACGGATGAGGCCGCCAGCTCCGCCCAGGCCGTGGCCAAGCCCCCAACGGTTTCCTTCGTCGCGATCGAGAGGCCACCCAAAATCGCCGCCGCGCCTTCCAGGTCGGCGCGGTAGGCCAGCAGGGTGTTGCGCGATGCCCCCCGTTCAGCAGCCATCATTTCCAGAAAACGACCGATCAGCGCGCCATCTTCTCCCATGAGATTAAATCCGCGTGATCGCCTCCGCCGCGATCATCCGCGCTTCGGGATCAAGCCCGACCTGATGCAGAGCAGCGACGATATGATAGAGATGAGCGGGCGGCAGACGATTCCACTCCGCCGTTTGCATGCCCACTGCCGCGAGCAGGACAACGGTGGCTTTCTCCCCCCTCGCTGCCGCCTGATGGATCGCCCTCGCCCATCGGCTGTTCACCGCCAGGTTGAGCCCCCTATCCTTTGCCAATGAAGCGCTTGCTTGCGAATTGATGCGAGCAAGGCCCGCCAGCGCAGCAATCAGCATCTGGCCTTTTTCCGCGCCAGCTTCGTCCGCGAAGGAAGAAATCCGGCCTTCGCTGATATCGACAACTGAACTGGGCGCGCCAACCGCCAGCAACGCCCAAAGGTCGCCAGCGCCATCCCCCTCCGCCTGACGAGCCACCCCGCTCCAGCGCGCCGCGCTGCGATCATAACCTGCGGTCAGCATGGCGGCGATCAGGTGGGCGGCCTCTCGCGCATCAATGTTCGCGACCGGCAAAGCGGCGGCGGCTTTGGCCGTGGCGATCAGGCCGACATAATCGGGCCTGCCATTGTCCCGCCACAGCGTCCGCATGGCCTGGACCCGCTCTTCGGGCGAGCCACCGCGATAGGCGGTGCGCAGCGCGTCGATCCGGTCGGCGATTTCGGGCGATGCATCGCCGTCAGCGCCAAGCTGGCTGTAGAAACCTACCAAAGCCTGGCTTGAAAACACGCCAAGCCGCGCTGCCGCCTCACTGCCTGGCAGGCGACGAACCGCGCTAAGCGCAGGCGCGCGCGCTTCCCACGCGCGGACGTGGCGCCCGGCGGTGGCATATAGCGGTTCGGGAATTTCCACATTGAGCGCGGTTGCCAGGCCAAAGCGCCATGCGGTCAGCCCATCGACCCCATCCCATTCGATCTTCACCGATCGCCGCGCGTCAAAGCCGGTGCCCACGACTTTTTCCGCAAGCCGATAATCTATACCGCGCACCACGCCGCGCCGCTGGGCCTGATTGAGCGCAGCGCTCGCCGACCCCTGATCGCCCGACAATGCCGGGCAGATCGCCCGCGTCATGTCCCACCCCGGCTCCTTGCTGTAACGCAGCGCGCCAGCCGACAGAGGGCACAGGCCAGCCGGATCCGCCGTGGCCAGATAAGTCTGCATCGCCACCGCATAGAGGCGTGGCGTGAACTTGTCCGAATCGACGCTCTGCACCAGCAGCCGCGCGCTATCAGCCTCACCCATGCGCAGCAGCAACCATGCCCGCTCTGCAACCCAGTCGGCGCCGTCGATATCACGAGGCGTGTCGGTCGCGGAGAGCAGCGCACGCCGCAGCAGGATAGAGGCCCAACGCGACGTGATCGGCGCTCGCGTTTCCTTCATCAGCGTGGCGAGAAATTGCCCGGACTGTGCGCCGAAGGCATCAGGCGCCATGCCACGCCGTTCCGGCGTCAGCGGCCCAATTCGATCCAGCGACCGATGCGCGCCTTCAGGAAGGTCATATTTCTGCTTTTGCGCCGCCAGCTCTTCTTCTGAAAGCGCTTCGTCCGGGCCATTCCCCACTGCATTATTGGCAGGAGTCATAGCGCTGCCGGACGGCAAGGGCTGAATCATCGGCACGGGAGCAGCCGGACCCACCGGACGCGGCGTTTGCGGTCCAGCGGCCGGTGGCGTCTCCGGCGCCTCTCCAAAGCCGGGGGGCAGGAGCGATTCAGGCGACTCCTGCGCAATCACCGGCAGCGTGAGAGCGAGCGCAAGCGTTCCAAGCGCCCATTTCGCATTCAACCGGCCTTGACGCATGCCCTTATTTGCCCAGCTTTTCGGCGGGAATGGCCTTTTCCACTCGCTGCTGCGGCCGTTCTCCGCCGCGCGACCAGAGCAGCGCGACCAGACCGATCACCAGGACGATCAGGACGATGGGAATGATGGGCAAGCGCGTGCCGCGACGACGCGAACCGCTCTCGAAGGTGCTGAAGGAACGATTGCTTCTCATGAATCCTTGTGCGGCCGAGCCGTGAAGTTGAGGAAAGTTGCGATTTGCCTCTGCGACGGGGGGATGTATAGCCCCCTCCGCAATGCAGCGAAACAGCAAATCCGTGCCTCCGCAGTCAAAGCGCGGTTCCATCGTCCTCATCGGGATGATGGGCGTCGGCAAATCGACGGTGGGGCGCCGGTTGGCGGCGCGGCTTGGCCTTGCCTTCGTGGATGCGGACGAAGAGATCGAAAAGGCCGCTGGCATGACGATTTCGGAAATGTTCGAACGTTATGGCGAAGGATATTTTCGCGATGGCGAACGCCGGGTGATCGCCCGGCTGCTGGACGACGAGCCAAAGGTGATCGCAACCGGCGGCGGCGCGTTCATGCAGGAAGAGACACGCGCGCTTATCCTCGATCAGGGGACTGCGATATGGCTCGACGCCGACATCGACACTTTGGTCGATCGAGTGTCGCGGCGGGAAGGACGTCCGCTCTTGAAGGGCAAGGATCCTCGCGTCGTGCTGACCGAACTGGCGGCGGTGCGCAATCCTGTCTACGCACTCGCGCCCATTCATGTGAAGAGCATCGCCGCCCCGCACGAAGTGGCGGTCGAGCGCATCCTGGAGAAACTGGCCGCATGGCAATAGTTCGCGTCGCGCTGGATGCGCGCAGTTACGATATCGTGATCGAACAAGGCGCGCTGGACCGGGCGGCTGATCATCTTGCGCCCTATGCCCGCGGCGGCCGACTGATCGTCGTGACGGACGCCAATGTCGCAAAGGCGCAGCTGCCCCGGCTCGAAGCCAGCCTACGCGGCGCCGGTATCGCCGTCGAACCCATCATCCTGCCCGCAGGCGAGCAGACGAAAAGCTGGCGACATCTTGAGCAATTGCTCGACCAATTGCTGGCCCTGGAAGTGGAACGCGGTGATCATGTCGTGGCGCTTGGCGGCGGGGTGATCGGTGATCTCGTCGGGTTCGCCGCGTCCATCCTGAAGCGCGGCTGCCACTTCATCCAGGTGCCAACGACACTGCTCGCCCAGGTGGATAGCTCCGTGGGCGGCAAAACCGCGATCAACGCGAGCGCGGGGAAGAACCTGATCGGCAGCTTCTATCAACCCAGCCTTGTCCTCATCGACCCATCGACGCTCGACAGCCTGCCCGCGCGCGAGACCCGCGCGGGCTATGCCGAGGTCGTGAAATATGGACTGATAGATGACCCGGATTTCTTTGCATGGTGTGAAGCCGAAGGGCAGAAACTACTCGCGGGCGATCGCGACGCACGCGAATTCGCAATCGAACGAAGCGTTCGAGCGAAGGCCGCTATCGTGGCGGATGACGAACGAGAGACATCCGGTCGCCGCGCACTGCTGAACCTTGGCCATACTTTTGGGCATGCGCTGGAGGCGGATACGGGCTTTTCCGATCTGCTGCTACATGGCGAAGGCGTTGCGGCGGGCATGGCGCTCGCTTTCCGCTATTCTGTGCGGCTGGGTATATGCACGATGGAGGATGCGGATCGGGTGACGGCACATCTGAAGTCCGTTGGCCTGCCGCATGATCTTGCTAGCGCCCATGTTAAGGCCGATGGCGCCGCTTTGGTCGCCCACATGCTGCATGACAAGAAAATGGCGGCAGGCACCCTCCCCTTCCTGCTGGCGCGGGGGATTGGAAAGACGTTCCTGTCAAAGGATGTGGCGCTGGATGATGTAGCCGCGTTCCTCGACGAGGCCCAAGCTGCAAGCTAAAACTGACTGCTCCCCTCCCGCAAGCGGGAGGGGCCGGGGGTGGGCTAGCGCAAGGTAGCTTCTTTTAGAGCGAACCCAAAAGCTCGCTACGCTCGCACCCCCACCCCTAAGGGACGTCTTGGAACACCGCCGCAGCCAACAAAAAAGGGCGCCCATAAGGCGCCCTTCTCATTCGTTCCACGAAGGAACCGATTACTTCTTCAGCGTCAGGCCGCCAAAGCGCTTGTTGAAGCGCGCCACCTGGCCGCCGGTGTCCAGCTGGCGGTTGCCGCCCGTCCAGGCCGGGTGAGACTTGGGGTCGATGTCGAGCGCCAGCGTGTCGCCTTCCTTGCCCCAGGTCGAACGGGTCTGGAAGGTGGTGCCGTCGGTCATCTGGACGGTGATCAGGTGGTAATCGGGGTGGGTATTGGCCTTCATGAGTCTGCTCCGTCAATGGGCCGGTTTCCGACCGGCCATGGATGCGAATTCTTGCGAAGGCGCGCGGTTACATGGGATCACGCGCGAACGCAACCCCTCCCGGCCTAGTCCTCCGGCGGATCGGCGATCATCGCGACGAAGTTCGCCTCGGCGCACAGCTTGCCATCCACCGTTGCCTTGCCCACAAACTTGCAGACGCGGCCACGAATCTGAAGCAATTCGACGTGAAGGTCCAGCAAGCAACCCGGCTCCACCGGATTGCGGAACTTCGCCCCGTCGATGCTCATGAAATAGACGAGCTTGCCCGATCCTCGCAGATCGAGCGTTTCGACCGTCAGCACGCCCGCAGCCTGCGCCATCGCCTCGACGATCAACACGCCCGGCATGATTGGCCGACCAGGGAAATGCCCCTGGAAGAACGATTCGTTGATCGACACGGCTTTGACCGCGTGAATCCTCTCTCGCACCACGAGAGAGGCCACGCGGTCGACGAGCAGCATCGGATAGCGGTGCGGCAACGCCGCCATGATGCCACGAATATCGATGGCACCCACGGCGGCGGTGGCCGCTTCAACTTCCCCCGTCATCGCTGCGATCAGCGCGAGGTCGGCTGCTGCGACGGGTTGGCGGGAGCCGCGGCGGCAGGCGTCGGCGCCTGACCACGAGCGCCGCCGGGTTGCCAACCAGCGGGCGGCACGATGCCGACGCTCGGCACCAGCGCGTTGAGTTCGGTCACGACCTGTTGCGTGATGTCGACGGTCGGCTGGTAGGACACGGTGGCGTCGGGTGCCAGGATCAGGTCGACCTTCGCCTTCGTCATCGCCGACTTGAGCGCATCCGACAGCTTTGCCGAAATCTGCTCTTCGACATAGGCGTTGGCGAGCGCGATCGGCTGGCCCAGGCGCTGCAGTTCGGCCTGACCGCTCTGCCCGGCCTTCTGATAGGCTTCATACTGGGTCTGGATCGCGGGCGTAGGCTTGTTGCCCGCCGCCTTCATCGCTGCCTCAAGCGCCGTGCCCTTGGTCTTCAGGTCAGCGTCGATCGCATTCTTGCGCGCGGTGAAGCTGTCGATCTGCGCCTTGTAGGTCGTCTGAATCTGTGAGCGAGCCGTGGTGTAGGCCGAGCTGGTCGCTACCGCACGCTGAAGGTCTGCAACAGCGATCCCAATCTTGGACTGAGCTGCGGCAGGTACGCTGGTCAGAGCGATGGCAGTCATGGGCGCAAGAGCAAGCGCCGCGGCCTTGAGCATCTTATTCATTAGAATTGAGTCCCTACGTTAAAGCTGATGAGCTGAGTGTCGTCCCCTGGTTCCTTGAGCAGGGCCTTGGCGATGTCGATGCGGAACGGCCCGAACGGCGAGTTCCAATTGACGCCAAAGCCCACGGAAACACGCGGTTTGAGCGTGTCGCCGAGATAAACTTCTTCAAATCCGGTGCCGTCGAGATAAGCGGCGGTATAACCTGATGGCGCGACATTGGTGCAATCACCAAGTCTGTTCTGATTAGTACGTACCGCCGGCAGCGCAGGATTGTTCGAGCCTGTCACAGGCGTCAGCGAACAATAGCCGCCAAATGGCGTCGTGACTGGATTACGCAGCCCGGCCACTGCACCAGCATCGACGAAAATGGAGGGACGAAGCCCCATCTCGCGGGCGCCAGAGCCCAATGGGATTTCGACCTCTGCGCGGGCCAAATAATAGATTTTGCCACCTAATGCGTCATCGCGGACATTGTTATTGCTCGTGCTACGCGAGAATCCAGTGGGGCTGTCCGGGTCAGTAACCAACGAGTAACGTTTGATCCGCGGCCCTATGCCACGGATATCAAAACCACGAATTTGCGGATTTCCGAGGAAGAACCGATCCGTCAAACGGACCGGGTCAACCAAAGCTCCGCTAGCATCCCGACGCTCACCTTCCAGCGAGTGGATATAGCCGCCTTCCGCCGACAGCGAGAAGATGAAGCCGCCACCCAACGGCCAGAATTTAGAACCGTTAAGTCTGGTGCGGATATATTTGACGCTGCCACCAAGCCCCGCAAAATCCTGATTAAGCACAAGGTTATTTCCTCGCGTGGGACGGATACGGTTGTCTCGGTTATCAAAGATTAGCGAGTAGCCGAGCGACGAAGTGGTACGCTTGCCGATGGCGTCGCACAGGTAACGACCAGCCAGAATCGGGTCGCACACCCCATTGGTGTAATAAGTATCCTTATCCAGGCTCACATCATCCAGATTAAGGCTGTAGCGCAGCGCCAACGACATATATTCGGTGATCGGCACGCCCGCGCGAATTTGGAAGCCCGTCGTCGTCTGCTTATATGTCGTATCGCGATCGTTTCCGTTACCCGTGTATCGGAAGCTGTTCAGGTCGCGACGATAAATATCGCCACCCAGCGCGATATTCTTGTCCATGAAATAGGGTTCGGTGAAGCCCACTTCGACCGACTTCGAATAGCTGGAATAATTGACGCTGGTGCGCAATTCCTGGCCCTTGCCACGGAAATTGCGCTGCGTGATCGATGCCGAAACGATGAAGCGTTCGAGCGAAGAGAAGCCCGCCGACAGCGACAGTTCACCCGTCGATTTTTCCTGGACGTTGGTTTCCAGCACGATGCGATCGGGCGCGGAGCCGGGCTTCTGCTCGATGTCGAGCTTCTCCTGAAAGAAACCGAGCGAGTTGATGCGGTCCTTCGAACGCTTGACGAGGAAGCTGTTGAACGCGTCGCCCTCCGCCAGACGGAATTCGCGGCGGACCACCTTGTCCTGGGTCAGCGTATTGCCGTTGATGTCCACCCGCTCGACATAGACGCGCGGCGCATTGGCGATGCGGAAATTAATCCCCATCGTCAGGCTGTCCTTGTCGCGGTTGAAATCCGGCTGAACGTCGGCGAAGGCATAGCCGAACAGGCCCGCCGTCTCGCTCAGCGTGTCGACAGTATCCTCGACCTGCTTGGCGTTGTACCAATCGCCCTTTTTCATCGGCAGCGTCTTGGTAAGCGACGCACTCGACAGGTCGCGAATGTCGGATTCTACCTTCACGTCGCCGAACTTATAGCGCTTCCCTTCCTCAACCACATAAGTGATGATGAAGTCCTGCTTGTCCGGCGTCAGTTCCGCCACGGCTGAGATCACGCGGAAATCGGCATAGCCTTCGGTCAGATAATATTGACGCAGCTTCTGCTGGTCATAGGCGAGGCGATCGGGATCGTAGCTGGTGCCCGAGGAGAAGACGCGGAACCAGCGCGACTGTTTCGTCACCATCTGGCTACGCAGGTCGCCGTCGCTGAACTTCTCGTTCCCGATGATGTTGATCTGGCGGACCTTGGACTTAGGCCCTTCGGAAATCTCGAAGACAATGTCGACGCGGTTCTGGTCGAGCTGCACCATCTTGGGCTCGACCGTCGCGGCAAAGCGGCCCTGACGACGATAGAGTTCGATGATGCGGGCGACGTCGGCGCGGACCTTCGACCGGGTGTAGATCTGGCGAGGCGCAAGCTTGATCTCCGGCCGGATCTTGTCTTCTTTCAGTCGCTTGTTGCCTTCCAGCACGATGCGGTTGATGACCGGATTTTCCTTCACCTCCAGTGTCAGCGCACCATTGTCGTTGCGGATCTGGACGTCGGCGAACAGCTCGGTTTCATACAGGTCGCGCAGCGCCTGATCGAGCGATTCCTGGGTAAAGGGCTGGCCAATGCGCAGCTTGGTATAGGACAGCACCGTATCGGGTTCGAGCCGCTGTTGCCCCACGACGCTGATGCTGCGGATGGTTCCGGCAGCCGGCGCCATGGCGGGGACAGACGCGGGCGCGGCGGGCTGCGGCGCGTCCTGCGCCAGCACGGGAACCGCAGACAAGCCGCCGATCATCGTCGTTGCCAGAAGGGCCGCGACAACCGGGCGCTGTCTCTTGCTGCTCATCATCGCTGTCACCCGCTCTACCCTTTTACAAAAAAGCATATGTTCGTTTACGCCGGGAAACACGGCGCTAAATCGCGCCTCCCTGCCCGATACGGCTTAGCCGATCAAGCCGGACAGGCGTTCCCAGAGCCCGAAAGAAGATAAATCGTTGAAAGTCACCAGCATCATCATGGCCAGGAGCACCGCCAGACCCGAACGATACGCCCATTCCTGCACGCGCGGACTGACGGGCCTGCGCTGTATAGCCTCCACCCCGTAAAACAGCAGATGTCCGCCATCCAGCATGGGAATTGGCAACAGGTTGATGAACCCCAAATTAATCGAAATGAGGGCCATGAAGAATACGAAACTTTCGACCCCCAAAGTCGCGGCCTGACCCGAAACCTCCGCGATCTTGAGTGGTCCGCCCAGTTCCTTATACGACCGGCCACCACCCAATATCTGTCCCAGCGTCTCGACCATCGTACGAATGATCTGCCTCGTCTGCTTGAGAGCGACGACAGGCGCGCGCCAAAGCTCCACCGGCTCTATCACCGGCTGTCCAGGAGCGATGCCCAACCGCCCGACCTTGAAACTGTTGCCGAAGCCGTCACGCTCCTGAACGGCGCCGACGCTGCCCCGCTTCTCGACCGTCTTACCCCCTCGCTCGAGCAGGATCGTCACCGGTTCACCGGGACGGATCTGCGCATAAAAGCGAAGGTCATCGAAGGTCGCCATCTCTCGCCCATTGAGCGACAGGATACGATCTCCGGGCTGGATACCCGCCGCCGCCGCTGCGCTGGCTGGCTGCACCTTCCCCACGACAGCCGGGGTTCGGCTCTCGCCATAAGCGAAGGCGAATGTGGACAGGATCAGGATGGCGAACAGGAAATTGATGAATGGGCCTGCCGCGACGATTGCCGCCCTTTGCCACAGCGGCTTGGCCGGAAAGCTTTCGGCGCGCTCGCTCGCGGGAAGCTGCAACCATGCGGGGTCTGTCTGGCTGGCGGCGTTCATGTCGCCCTTGAAGCGGACATATCCACCTAGCGGCAAAGCGCCGATGCGCCAGCGCGTTCCGCGCCGGTCCACCCATGCGGCAATCTCCGGGCCAAAGCCGATCGAAAAGGCTTCCGCCTTCACGCCACACCAGCGGCCCACCAGATAATGGCCGAGTTCATGCACGAAAACGAGCGGCCCGATGACCGCTACAAAGGCGAGGACCGTCAACAGGAACCCGGGATTTTGGATCAAGCCGTCAATCTTTCCATCACTTGGCCCGCCATGCGTCGCGCCTGTGCATCTGCTTCCAGCACATCGTCGATCCCGCTTGGCACTGGCGCGCTATAGCGGTTCAGAACGTCCTCCACAATCATGGCGATATCAAGGAAGCCGATGGCCTTATTCAGGAAGGCCGCCACCGCCACTTCATTGGCGGCATTCAGGATCGCAGGCGCCAGCCCACCCTGCTCCGCCGCCTGCCGCGCCAGACGAAGCGCAGGGAAACGGCTGTCGTCCGGAGCCTCGAAATCAAGCCGTCCTGCCTGTGCAAGGTTCAGTGGCTGGCAGGGCGTTTCCATCCGATTGGGCCATGCGAGAGCGCTGGCGATAGGAATACGCATATCCGGCGATCCAAGCTGCGCGAGGGTCGAGCGATCCCGATATTCGACCATCGAATGGATGATCGATTGGGGATGAACCAAAATCTCGATGCGCTCCAGCCCCACGGGGAACAGATGCGCCGCCTCGATCAGTTCCAGGCCCTTGTTCATCATCGTGGCGCTATCAACGCTGATCTTCGCGCCCATGGACCAATTGGGATGCGCCACGGCCTGCGCTGGCGTTATGTGACGCATCTCTTCACGGCTGCGCGTGCGGAACGGGCCGCCACTCGCCGTCAGGATGATCCTTGCTACATCATCCAAACGACTTCCGACAAGGCACTGAAAAATAGCATTATGCTCGCTATCGACCGGCAGCAGTGTAGCACCCGAATGCTCCGCCGCGTCCATCATCAGCGCGCCCGCTGATACAAGCGATTCCTTGTTGGCAAGGGCAACCGTGCCGCCCGCCTTCAGCGCCGCCATTGTAGGGCGCAGGCCCGCACAACCGACGATCGCAGCCATGGTCCAGTCCGCCCCCGCCTCTGCCGCCTCGACCAGAGCAGCGTCGCCCGCGGAGACCCTGATCCCGGACCCCTGCAACGCCGCCTTTAACGCATCGTAGCGCGCGGGGTCGCCTATCACAGCCATTTGGGCATTGCACCGGCGCGCCACCGTAGCCAGCCCGTCAACGTCGCTATGCGCGGTCAGCGCCACGACCTCAAACGCATCGCGATCACGCTCGATCAGATCGAGTGTCGACATGCCGACAGACCCTGTCGCACCAAAGATGGAAACCTTGCGCGTCATGGGAACACCAGCAAAAGATAGAGGGCAGCAGCGAGCGGCGCCGCCGCAACGACCCCGTCCAAACGGTCCATCACGCCGCCATGGCCCGGCAGCAGGCTTCCGCTGTCCTTGACACCCGCACGGCGCTTCATCGCGCTTTCCAGCAGGTCGCCGAGCTGCGCCGCCACCGCCAGCAGCCCGCTCGCAGCGGCAAGCTGGATCGGCAACCCTGCGAAACGATGCAGGACGAAACCCAGGATCAACGCCGCCAACACGCCCCCGCCCAGCCCCGCCCAGGTCTTGGACGGGCTTACCCTTGGCGCCAGCTTCGGGCCGCCGATCGAACGCCCCGCGAAATAAGCGCCAATGTCGGTCGCCCACACCAGCGACAATGTCCAGAAGGCGAGCAGAAGCCCGCCCGGCTGCTGCTGACGCAGAAAGATAAGCGCCATCACCGGCACGAAAACGTAGAATATCCCCAGCGGAAGACGGGCCGATCGCGTGACAAGCATGACAAAGAAGAAAGCCGCAACCGCAAGCGTAAAGGCTGTCCACGATAGGCCCGCCGCCAGCGGACAGAGTAGCGCCAGCGGCACCGACACCGCAAACATCGAAAGCCGCCGATGCTCAGGGGAAGCACCCGTAAGGTCCGCCCACTCCCCCTGCATTAGCACGCCAGCGACGACGAGCAGCAACCAGAAGAAGAAGCCCCCGAAGTAAAGGGCGGCGGAGGCCAGGGCTATAAGCAGCAGTCCAACGACCGCGCGCGTGCGAAGCTCACTGGACATCGGTCAAAGCCCGCCGAAGCGGCGATCCCGCAAACGGAAGGCGTCAAGCGCCTCGGCAAGCGCCCTCGCATCAAAATCGGGCCAGAGCATCTCGGTAAAATATAGCTCGGCATACGCCGCCTGCCACAGCATGAAATTACTCAGCCGCTGTTCTCCCGACGTCCGGATCAGCAGGTCGAGCGGCGGCAGATCAGCCGTGTCCAGCCCGGCTTCAACATCTTCCAACCGAACGGCTTCGGGATCGATTTCGCCAGCCCGCACCCGTTGCGCGATAGTCTGGACCGCCCGCACCATTTCATCCTGCGCGCCATAATTAAGCGCGATCGCGATAATCGGTCCATTGTTGGACGCGGTTCGCGCCACTGCACGCTCGATCAGGTCGACAAGAGACGGATCAAGCGCCTGATAGTTGCCGATCACCCGCAACCGCACACCATTGGCGTGAAATTCGTCTAGGTCCGACTCGATGAAGCGCCGCAGCAGCCCCATAAGGTCCGCCACTTCATTTGCCGGCCGCTTCCAATTCTCCGAGGAGAAAGCGTAGAGCGTCAAACATTCCAGCCCAAGGTCTCGCGCGGCCCTAGCAACCCTGCGGACCGCTTCGACGCCAGCCCGATGCCCTGCGATGCGCGGCAGGAACCGCTTCTTCGCCCAGCGGCCATTACCATCCATGATGATGGCGACATGGCGCGCACCATGGCCGGACGCGCCGTCATGAGCGAAGTCGGATTTGGCTTGGCTGGCCATCAAAGTTGCGCGCGAGCGATGAACACGGAGGGAGCGTCCCGGCTTACTGGCCGAGAATTTCCTTCTCCTTGGACGCTGTGACCGCGTCGATATCCGCGATGGTGCTGTCCGTCAGCTTCTGCACCTCTGTCTCCAGCCGCTTGCGTTCGTCTTCGCTGATTTCGCCCTTCTTTTCGTCGGCCTTCAGATGGTCCATGCCATCGCGGCGAACGTTGCGGACAGCGACGCGGGCGCCCTCGGCATATTTGCTGGCGAGCTTGGCCAGTTCCTTGCGCCGTTCCTCGGTCAGGTCGGGGATCGGCAGGCGCAGCGTCTGGCCGTCCATGATCGGATTAAGGCCAAGGCCCGCCGAACGGATCGCCTTGTCACAGGGGCCGACATTGCTCTTGTCCCACACCTGCACCGACAACATGCGCGGTTCGGGAGCGGAAACGGTTGCCACCTGATTAAGCGGCATATGCGCGCCGTACACCTCGACCGTAACGGGATCGAGCAACTGGATATTGGCCCGGCCGGTGCGCAGACCCGCCAGATCACCTTTCAGCGATTCGACGGCGCCGTGCATGCGGCGTTCGAGGTCGGCCTTGTCATATTGAGCCATGGTCTTTCAGCGCTCCTGATTTTGCACGATCGTCGCAACTCCGTCCCCGGCCAGCACCTTTGTCAGATTGCCGGTTTCGCGGATGTTGAAGACGACGATGGGGATATTGTTTTCGCGGCAGAGAGCAATGGCACTTGCGTCCATGACCTTCAGATTGTCGTTCAGCACCTTGTCGAAGCTGATTTCATCATAACGCGCCGCGTCGGCTACCTTCTTAGGGTCGGCATTATAAATGCCGTCCACGCTGGTGCCCTTGAACAGCGCGTCGCAGTTCATCTCCGCCGCGCGCAGTGCCGCGGTCGTATCGGTGGTGAAGAAAGGACTGCCGGTGCCCGCCGCGAAGATGACGATCCGGCCCTTTTCCATGTGCCGCACCGCTTTGCGCCGAATATAGGGTTCGCACACGGTCGCCATCGGGATCGCCGATTGAACGCGCGTGTCATAGCCGATCTTTTCGAGCGCATTCTGCACCGCCAATGCGTTCATGACGGTGGCGAGCATGCCCATATAGTCCGCGCTTGTGCGGTCGAAGCCCTTGGCGGCTCCCGCCAGGCCACGAAAGATGTTGCCGCCGCCGACAACGACGCAGATTTCAAAGCCCGCATCCTTCGCCGCAGCGATTTCGGATGCGACACGGTTCACGGTTTCCGGCTCGATGCCGAATTGCCCCTGCCCCATCAGCACTTCGCCCGAGAGTTTCAGCAAGATGCGCTTGAACGGCGGACGAGTCATGCGGGGTAAAATTCCATCAATTGGAGCAGACAAAGGAATGGCGCGCACCTTAGGCAGCGCGCGCCATTCTGTGAAGTCCTTAGCGTCTTCGCCCAGCTTGTCGAGAAGCGTTGCTCCCGAGCGCCGCCCGAACCGAACGCCTTATCAGATCAGGCTAAGGATCAAACGCCCGCAGCCGCGGCGACTTCAGCAGCGAAGTCGCTCGTTTCCTTCTCGATGCCTTCGCCGAGCTGGAAACGGACATAGTTCTTCAGCGTGATCGAAGCGCCTGCATCCTTCGCCGCCTTGGCGACAACGTCAGCGATCGGCGTCTTGTTGTCCATCACGAACAGCTGGCTGAGCAGCGCATTTTCCTTGGCGTACTTGGCGACCGAACCATCAACCATCTTCGCGACGATCTCGGCGGGCTTGCCCGACTCGGCAGCCTTTTCAGCGGCGATGGCGCGTTCACGCTCCAGCAGAGCCGGATCGATGTCAGCAGCCGACAGCGCCAGCGGGAAAGCGGCAGCAATGTGCATCGCGATCTGCTTGCCCAGCGGCTCCAGCACGTCAGCAGGCGCATCACCCTCCAGCGCGACCAGCACACCGATCTTGCCGAGGCCCGGCGCAGCAGCGTTATGAACGTAAGGAACAACAACGCCCTGGCTCACTTCCAGCTGACCGATGCGGCGCAGGGTCTGGTTCTCACCGATGGTGGCGATGTTCGACACCAGCTTTTCGGAGATCGTGCCACCAGCCGGGTGAGCCTGCGACGACAGCGCTTCGGCGTCGGTCGCGCCGCTGTTCAGGGCAACCTGAGCCACGGTGCGGACGAAGTCCTGGAACTGGTCGTTCTTCGCTACGAAGTCGGTTTCGCTATTCACTTCGACGGCAACGCCCTTGGTGCCAGCGACGGCAACGCCGACCAGGCCTTCGGCAGCGGTGCGGCTCGACTTCTTCTGAGCGGCGGCGAGGCCCTTGGCGCGCAGCCAATCGACGGCGGCTTCCATGTCGCCATTGGCTTCAGCGAGCGCCTTTTTGCAGTCCATCATGCCCGCGCCCGAACGGTCGCGCAGTTCCTTGACGGCAGCAGCGGTAATCTCGGCCATGTTTCGGCTCCTAAATTTCGATGGGGTTCAAATAAACGGGGTTCGAATAAGCACTAGGGCGCGTTCCGGTGGAGCGCGCCCTAGCCTCTTAATCTTGCAGTTCGAAGACCGCGGGATCAGGCCTGAGCGGCGACCTCTTCAACTTCGGGCTCGTCCAGAGCACCGAGGTCAACGCCCGAAGCCTGCTGCGCACCACGGTTGCCCTTGGTGGCAGCGGCGGCGATGGCGTCGCAATAGAGGCGGATCGCACGGCTGGCGTCATCATTCGCCGGAACCGGGAAAGCGATGCCGTCGGGCGAGACGTTCGAATCGAGGATCGCGACGACCGGGATACCCAGCGTGTTGGCTTCCTTGATCGCCAGCTCTTCCTTGTTGGCGTCGATCACGAACATGACATCGGGGATGCCGTTCATGTCGCGGATGCCGCCCAGCGACAGTTCGAGCTTCTCGCGCTCGCGGGTCATCTGAAGGACTTCCTTCTTGGTGAAGCCGTGGGTATCGCCCGACAGCTTTTCCTCAAGGGTCTTCAGACGCTTGATCGAGCCCGAGATGGTCTTCCAATTGGTGAGCATGCCGCCCAGCCAGCGGTGGTTGACGAAGTGCTGACCCGACTTGCGGGCGGCTTCAGCGATCGGATCCTGCGCCTGGCGCTTGGTGCCGACGAACAGAACCTTGCCACCGGCGGCGACGGTCGCCGACACGAAGTCCAGCGCGCGGCCGAAGAGCGGCACGGTCTGCGACAGGTCAAGGATGTGGATGCCGTTGCGCTCGCCGAAGATGTACGGCTTCATGCGCGGGTTCCAGCGGTGGGTCTGGTGGCCGAAGTGGGCGCCAGCCTCGATCAATTGGTGCATGGTGACGACAGGAGCCGCCATAATATTTCTCCTTCCGGTTTAACCTCTGGGAATCAGGAACTGGGGCGTCACGCCGTCAGCACCGGATATGTGCGATTCCCATGTGGAATGGCGCGGCCCTTAGCGCGGCGCCACGCGCGATGCAAGGGCTTGACGACGCCTGCAAAGTGGAACATATAGAGAACATGGGAACAAATCGGACTTTCGGCCGGTTTGGACTTCAATCAGGACCTACGGTTCTCAGCACAGGAAGAGTGAGCGGTCTTATGTTCACCATTGTTGCAGCTACGGTTTTCTTCGCGGCCTTTCTGCTCGCCGCCAGCGTGATAATCGGGATGTTCGCGCTCTATCATGAAAAGATGGTGGCCGCCCTGCTGTTTGAGCCCATCCCTCAAGAGCCGCCAGTGTATCGCCTGCGGATCAGCCGCCGCCGTGCCGCGCCAAGCCACCCGGTCGCTCCCACTGCAACACGGCCGCACGCTTTCGCCGCCTGATCCGGTTCGTCACGTCCCGGTGGCGGTCACTTGTTGCCGTCGGACTTTAGCGTAGGACATCATCCCGAACGGGATCGTTATGAGATATATGGCGCACAGGAATAGCAGCGTCAGCCAGGGATCGGTGATCAGCAACGCGGCGAGCAAGCCAGCGACAGCGATCGCCTCCAATCTGATCCTCTTGCGGAGCCGCAGCGCCGACCAGGTATATGTCGCAATGCTGGAGATCATCAGGAAGGCAATGAAGGCCGTCCAAGGCGCAACCACATACCAGGCCCGAAAAATTTCCTGCCCTGTGACCAGCCACAGATAAAGTGGCACGAACGCCAAACCCGCTCCCGCAGGCGCCGGCACCCCGGTCAAAAAGCCAGCCGATTTATGCGGCTGTATGTCGGCGTCGATATTGGCGTTGAAACGCGCAAGCCGCAGCGCGCACGACAGCGCATGCGCCAGCGCGAATATCCAGCCGAACTTCGGCATGGCGTGCAGTGACCAGAGGTACAGGATCAGTGCTGGCGCAACACCAAAGGCGATGGAGTCGGAAAGCGAATCCAACTCCGCGCCGAATCGGCTTTCCCCACGCAGCAGCCGAGCGATGCGACCGTCGAGTCCGTCCAGCACGCCCGCGATCAGGATGGACAGGACTGCCCTCTCCCACTCTCCGGAAATGCCATAGCGCACGCCCGTAAGGCCGAAGCATAGCGCCATTGCAGTGACGGCATTGGGCGCGACCATCCGCAGCGTGATGCCCCGGCGAAGCCCACGCGGGATAGCGCGCCGCTGCCTCATTGCTGGATACCCGAAATGACCCGCATGTCGCCAATCTGGCCTAGGATGGTCTCGCCTGCAACGGTCCTTTGACCCAGCACCACACGCGGCGCCGTTCCAGCGGGAAGGTATACGTCCACGCGGCTGCCAAAGCGGATAAGCCCGATCCGCTGCCCCGCCGCGATCATGTCGCCCGGTTTCACGAACGGCACGATCCGCCGCGCCACCAGCCCCGCAATCTGGGTGAAGCCGACGCGCACGCCGTCATGGCGCTCCACCAATATGTGCTGCCGCTCATTATCCTCGCTCGCCTTGTCGAGGTCGGCATTCAGGAACTTGCCCGAAATATAGACTACCGACTTCACCGTCCCGCCGATCGGCGTGCGGTTAATGTGAACGTCGAAGACACTCATGAAGATCGACACGCGGATCATCGGCTGATCGCCAAGACCATCCGCCCCAGCCATCTCACGCGGCGGCGGCACGCGCTGGATGAGAGTCACCAGGCCGTCGGCGGGCGCAACGATCGCCCGCTCATCCTGCGGCACGGCGCGCACCGGATCGCGGAAGAAAGCGAACACCCAGATCGTCACCATCACCATCAGCCAGCCGGGTATCGTCCAGCCCACAAGGAACAGCACTATCGTAATCGCCGCAGCAATCAGGCCGAATTTCATCCCCTCCGGATGCACCGAAGGGAAGCGCCACTTCACATTGCCGCCCAAGGCGACGGAGATTTCGTCATTTTCCATGGCACCTGTCTTTAGGGACAGTCACTTGCAGTGACAACGGCCGATCCTGCACTGAACGCACGGCAAGCCTGACGTCCTGCGACCGCCAATGCGCAGTTGAACATTGCCGCCGCTTTCCCTAGGGCGTGTCGCAATTGCATCCAAACAAAGAAGGCGAAGAGGCGCATGGCGAAGATCAAGGTCAAAAACCCTGTCGTGGAGATCGACGGCGACGAAATGACGCGGATCATCTGGCAGTGGATTCGTGAGCGCCTCATTCTCCCCTATCTCGACATCGACCTCAAATATTATGACCTGAGCGTCGAAAAGCGCGACGAAACCAACGACCAGATCACCGTCGATTGCGCCAATGCCGTCAAGCAATATGGCGTCGGCGTGAAGTGCGCCACCATCACCCCGGACGAAGCGCGCGTCGAGGAATTCGGCCTCAAGGAAATGTGGAAGTCGCCCAATGGCACGATCCGCAACATCCTGGGCGGCGTCGTGTTCCGCGAACCGATCGTCATCAAGAACGTGCCCCGCCTGGTTCCCGGCTGGACCGACCCGATCGTCATCGGCCGTCACGCGTTCGGCGACCAGTATCGCGCCACCGACTTCCTGGTTCCCGGCCCCGGCAAGCTGCGCATGATCTGGGACGGCGCGAATGGCGAGAAGATCGAGAAGGACGTCTTCAACTTCCCCAGCCCGGGCGTCGCCATGGGCATGTACAATCTGGACGATTCGATCCGCGACTTCGCTCGCGCCAGCATGAACTATGCGCTCGATCGCGGATGGCCGCTGTACCTGTCGACCAAGAACACCATCCTCAAGGCTTATGACGGCCGCTTCAAGGATCTGTTCCAGGAAGTGTTCGACAAGGAATTTGCCGATCAGTTCAAGGCGCAGGGCATCGTCTACGAACACCGCCTGATCGACGACATGGTCGCCTCCGCCCTGAAGTGGAGCGGCAAGTTCGTGTGGGCGTGCAAGAATTATGACGGCGACGTGCAGTCCGACACCGTCGCGCAGGGCTTCGGTTCGCTGGGCCTCATGACCTCCGTCCTCCTCTCGCCCGATGGCAAGACCGTCGAAGCGGAAGCCGCGCACGGCACCGTCACCCGCCACTATCGCCAGCACCAGCAGGGCAAGCAGACGTCGACCAACCCGATCGCGTCGATCTTCGCCTGGACGCAGGGTCTGGCCTATCGCGGCAAGTTCGACGACACTCCGGAAGTCACGAAGTTCGCCGAAACGCTGGAACGGGTCTGCATCGAAACCGTGGAAAGCGGCGCGATGACCAAGGATCTTGCCTTGCTGATCGGTCCGGATCAGGCATGGATGACCACCGAGCAGTTCTTCGAGGCGATCCGCGCGAACCTCGAAACCGCCATGGGCAATTGGAACTGATCCAGCCTTTTAGGCATTCAGTACGGAAACGGAATAAGGCGGTGCCGTCCAACGGCGCCGCCTTTTCCATGGCGGGAGATCGGCGATGACGACAGCAACACGCAAACGGCTGGAGGTCCGGACCGCGGTCCCCGCCGATGTTCGCGGCATCCAAAGGCTGATCGCGCGCGTCTATCCCGGCATGGCCAACTATTCGCTCGCAACCCTGCGCGGCCAGATCAACAATTTCCCGAACGGCTGCTTCGTCGCCCTCTACGACAACAAAATCGTCGGCTATTGCGCGACCATGCGCGTCAGCCGGTCGATGGCCTTTTCCTTCCATGATTGGGAAGAAATCACCGCCAATGGCTTTGGCACCCGGCACAGCGCGGCTGGTGAATGGCTCTACGGCTATGAAATGGCGGTCGATCCCAAGCTGCGCGGGCTTCGCATCGGCCAGCGGCTCTATGACGAACGCAAGGAACTGGCCGAAGAGCTGGACCTGCACGGCATCGTCATCGCGGGGCGCATGCCCGGCTACGCCCGAGCGAAACGCCGGGTCGATGGCCCCGCCGATTACCTCGACAAGGTGGTCCAGGGCAGGCTGCGTGATCAGGTCATCAGCTTCCAGCTCAAGAACCAGTTCGAACCGCTCGGCGTTCTCGAAAACTATCTCCCGGAAGACAAGCAATCCGATGGCCACGCCGCGCATCTGGTGTGGCGCAACCCGTATGTCGATCCCGACGAAGCGCCCGAAATGCGGGTGCCGCGCGGCGTTGAGAGCGTTCGCCTAGCCACCTGCCAGCTTCAGGCCCGCGCCGTTGCCGACTTCGATGAATTTATTCGCAACATCGAATATTTCGTTGATGTTGCAGCAGATTATCGTTCCGACTTCATCGTCTTTCCGGAACTGTTCACCCTCCCCCTGCTCTCCTTCGAAACCAAGAAACTGTCTCCGCTGGAAGCGATCGACAAACTCACCGGCTACACACCGCGTCTGACGAAAGAACTGACGCGCATGGCGCTGGAATATAATATCAACATCATAGGCGGCTCCCACCCGACGCGCGCCGACGATGGCGACATCCAGAACATCGCCTATGTCGCCCTGCGCGACGGATCGGTCCACACGCAGGAAAAGATCCACCCGACCCCCAACGAAGCTTTCTGGTGGAACATCAAGGGCGGCGATTCGCTCGACGTGATCCAGACCGACTGCGGCCCGATCGGCGTCCTCATCTGCTATGACAGCGAATTTCCCGAACTCGCCCGCCGCCTCGTGGATCAGGGCGCGCGCATCATCTTCGTTCCCTTCTGCACCGACTCGCGCCTCGGCTATATGCGGGTGCGCTACTGCGCGCAGGCGCGGGCGATCGAAAACCAATGCTATGTCGTCATGTCCGGCAATGTCGGCAATCTGCCCAACGTCGACAACATGGACATCCAATATGCGCAAAGCGCCATCCTGACACCCTGCGACCTACCCTTCGCCCGGGATGGCATAGCGGCGGAGTCCACCGAGAATGTCGAAACGCTGACCATGGCCGACGTCAACCTAGCCGACCTCAGCTGGGCGCGAGCGGAAGGCACGGTGCGCAACCTCCGCGATCGCCGGTTCGACCTTTATCATATCGACTGGGACAGCAGCCCCGATCATGCCCATGCCCCCAGCGGCGGCCCGGTGCCCGCTGGCGGCCACAATGCGCCTGGTGGTGGGTGAGAGGATCGAAGCTTGGCTACCTTTTCGCTCCCTACCTCATGCAAAGGGATGTCTCGAAGGGATGGTTTTGGGCTTTCCTGCCCTTAAGAACAAGAAAGGGGCTTCGACAAGCTCAGCCCGAACGGGGAGAATATGAGCTGTTTCAAGGCATGATCGTCTCATGCCTATCAGCGCCTCACTTCGACATCGATATCGTGACCGACGCCATCCCCGAAGGCAGCGCGCGGGGCTTGTCGATCACCACCTCGGCCTGCCGCACATGGTCGAAGGCGAGGCAGGATCGCGCCAGTTCCGCGCCGAATGTCTCGATCAGCCCGATGCGCTTTTCCGCCAGCATCCGCGCCAGTTCATGGACGCGGCGATAGTCGATCGTCGCGCCCAGCATGTCCTTGGTCACAGGATCGACCAACAGCGTGATGCTGACCACCAGCGGCTGGAACGTGCCAATCTCGTCGGGGTTGATGCCAATGTCCGCCATCAGCGGCAGTTCGCGCACGGCGACCCGCGTGGTGGAGCAGGACTCAGCCAAGAGCCGCCGCCCGCTTCGCCGCCTGCACCGTATTGGCAAGCAGGCAGGCGATGGTCATGGGCCCCACCCCGCCCGGCACTGGCGTCACCGCTCCAGCATGGCCGAGTTCGTCAAAGGCACAATCGCCCACCAGCTTTTCCTTCCCATCCTCGTCCATCACGCGGGTGATGCCGACATCGATCACGATCGCGCCAGGCTTCACCCAATCTCCTCGCACGAGGCGCGGACTGCCGGCGGCGGCAACGACGATATCGGCGGTGCGCACGATGTCGGCCAGGCCCTTGGTTGCGATATGCGTGACGGTCACCGTGCATTCGCGTTCCAGCAGCAGCATGGCGACAGGCTTGCCGACGATGTTCGACTTGCCGATGACTACGGCGTTGAGGCCGCGATAGTCATCCACCACCGTGTCGAGCAGGCGCATGCAGCCGAGCGGCGTGCACGGCACCAGCCCACCAATCCCGGTCGACAGCCGCCCGACGTTGACGGGGTGAAACCCATCCACGTCCTTGGCTGGATCGATCGCGTCCAGCACCCGCGTCGCGTCGATCTGCCGGGGGAGAGGCAACTGCACCAATATGCCATGAACGCCCGGGTCGGCATTAAGCGACGCGATCAGCGACAGCAACTCGGCTTGCGCGATGGAAGCGTCCAGCCGATGCTCGATCGACCGCATGCCCGCCGCGTTCGTCTCCTTGACCTTGCGGCGGACATAGACCTGGCTTGCCGGGTCCTCACCCACCAGCACGACGGCGAGCGTCGGCAGCACGCCGGTGCGCGCGCGCAGTTCCACCGCCTGGCGCGCCGTCTCCGCGCCGATCGTGCGGGCGAGCGCCTTGCCGTCGATGGTCAGGGCCACGCGCGGATCAGTTGCGGAAAACGACTGTGCGGCTGTCATTGACCAGAACCCTGTCTTCCAGATGATATTCAACCGCCGTCGCCAGCACGCGCCGTTCGATGTCGCGGCCCTTGCGAACGAGGTCGTCGGGGCTGTCGGCATGGCTGATCCGCTCGACATCCTGATGGATGATCGGCCCTTCATCGAGGTCGGCGGTGACATAATGTGCGGTTGCGCCGATCATCTTGACGCCGCGTGCATGGGCCTGGTGATAAGGTTTGGCGCCCTTGAAGCCGGGCAGGAAGCTGTGATGGATGTTGATGCAGCGACCAGACAGATAAGCGGCCAGATCGTCCGACAATATCTGCATGTAGCGGGCCAGCACGATCAGTTCCGCGCCGGTTTCCTCCACCACCGCCTTGATCTGCGCTTCCTGCTGCGCCTTCGTGTCTTTGGTGACGGGCAGGTAGTGATAAGGAATGTCGCCGATCATCGTGGTGTTCAGCGCCGCCATCGGATGGTTGGACACAATGCCGACCACATCCATCGGCAATTCGCCGATGCGGTGGCGATAAAGCAGGTCACCCAGGCAATGGTCGAACTTCGACACCAGCAGGAGCACCCTCCGCCGCTCCGCCGCATCGCGCAGGCTCCATTCCATGCCATGATCGTCGGCCACCGGTCGAAAGGCAGCGCTCAGCTTATCGATGTCGTTCCACGGCGCGGTCAGTTCGACCACCACCCGCATGAAGAACAGGCCACTTTCACGATCGTCGAACTGCTGCGCCTCAAGGATATTCCCACCATGCGAGGCGAGGAAGGCGGCGACGGTGGCGACCAGGCCCGGCCGGTCGGCGCAGGACAAGGTCAGGATGCAGGTCTGGGTCAATCGTTCCCCCTATGGATGATGTGCGTTAATTCTGGTTCGACCGGTGTTGCCCAATCCACTCCGCCGTCCGCGCCAGGCCGCCGAACGGATAGAAGTGCAGCCGCACCGGCCCATGGCCGGAATGCAGGCCAGCGGCGATGTCGCCCACCAGTCGATCTGGCCCAGCAGCGCCCAGCAGGCGCGACAAGGAAATTCCGTATTTGGTTAGCGCCGACGCAGACGCGCCGACCCCGCAATGGGCAGCAAAGCGCAGCAGCGTCTTGATCCCCGCCGGTCCCGGCACGCCGATCCGCACCGGGGCATCGATACCCCGCCGCCGCAGTTCGATCAGCCAGTCGAGCACCGGCGCCGCATCGAACCCGAACTGGGTGACGATCAGCGGGGCCATGCCGCGATCCGACACCTCCGCGCACTTCGCCAGAAGCGCGCTCCACCGGGCCTCTTCGTCCATCACCGGATGTCCTTCCGGATGCCCCGCAATACCGATCGCCTTCACGCCATGCGTTTCGAACAGGCCGGTGCGAAGCAACGAAAGCGCATCCTCGAACGGCCCCGCAGGAACGGGAGGATCGCCCGCCACCAGGAACATGCGGCGCACGCCTGCTTCCTCGGCCGACCGGCGCACCGTCTGTTCCAGCTCCTCAAAGGACCCGATCCGCCGCGCCGACAGATGCGACATGGGTTCAAAGCCAAGGTCACGGACCAGCTTCGCCGCGTCGATCCGCGCATCGATCGTCTCGCCCGGCAGGAAAGTTATGGCGATCGGCGTTTCCGGCGCCAGCATCGACGCGGCGGAACGCAGGGCGTCGCAATCCTTGGCCGTCATCTCGATCGAATAGCCATCCGTGATCCGCTTGGGGATATGCTGTTCCCAGTTCGGGTGGATCGTCGCCGCGCCCGCCATGACCGCTCTCCTGAAGTGTTTGGGCTTTGCCGAGCAGCGTCGGCCACTCGATCTTTTTGCCATTTCTTATCTAGCGCCTTTCCTTTAATTCGTATATAGGAAATTTCACGAATACGAATTAAGGCGATTTCATCGTGTCCGCTTCCACCACAAATCTTGTCCTTCTGCCCGGCCTTCTCTGCGATTCCCGCATGTTTGGCGCGCAGCTGAAGCGTTTCCCAGACGCCTTCGCAATCGATGGCTTCGGTGCGTGCGACAGCATCGTGGAAATGGCCCGGCGCGTGATCGCCTCTGGCCCCGAGCAGATGGCGCTGCTCGGCCATTCCATGGGCGCGCGGGTCGCGCTGGAGGTCGTGCGGCTTGCACCTGAGCGCGTGGAAAGGCTGGCGCTGGTCAGCACTGGCACGCACACCGTCCGTGAAGGAGAGGCAGAGAAGCGCCACACCCTGCTGGCGCTTGGTCGGGCGGAGGGCATGGCCGCACTGGTGGACCGCTGGCTTCCCCCCATGGTCGCGCCCGCCCGCCGCGCCGATCAAGAGTTGATCGCGCCGCTGCACTTGATGGCGACGCAGGCGGGGATCGAAACCTATGCGGCGCAGATCACCGCCCTTCTCGGCCGCCCGGAGGTCGAATCGCTGCTGCCCAACATCGCCTGTCCGACGCTGGTCGCGGTGGGCGACGCTGATGAATGGAGCCCGCCCGAACAGCACCGCGCCATAGCTGCGCGCATCCCCGGTGCGCACCTCAAGATCATCGCCGAGGCGGGCCACATGCTGCCCGCCGAGGCGCCTGATGCCCTTAACGAAGCCATAGCCGGCTGGCTGGACATGCCCGTCGGCTCCAATACCATGATGGGAGACGATGAATGACTGAAAGCCTGCAAAATCTGGTCGAAGGCAAGGGTGACCTCGTTCACTTCCTGCGCAACCAGCAGACCGGCCCCAACGCCTATCCGGGCGTTCCTGCGGAATATTCCAACTGGCGCAACGAACAGACCGCATGGGCGCAGAAGGCCGTGCTGTTCAACCAGTCCTATCACATGGTCGATCTGGAAGTCAGCGGACCGGACGCGTTCGCGATGTTGAACCATCTCGGCATCAACAGCTTCAAGGGCTTTATTCCCGATCGCGCCAAACAGTGGGTGCCGGTCACGCCCGACGGCTATGTCATCGGCGACGTGATCCTCTTCTATCTTGAGGAAAACCGCTTCAACCTGGTCGGCCGCGCCCCCGCCATCGAGTGGGTGGAATATCACGCCCAGACCGGCAAGTGGAACGTAACCGTCGAACGCGACGAGCGCACCGCTGTCCGTCCCGACCCGGAAAACCGCAAGTCCTACCGCTATCAGCTGCAAGGGCCGAACGCGATGCAGACGCTTGAGGCGGCAATGGGCCAGACCCCGCCCGACCTCAAATTCTTCCACATGACCACGCTCGACATCGCCGGTTGCAAGGTGCGCGCGCTCCGCCACGGCATGGCGGGCCAGCCGGGTTATGAGCTGTTCGGTCCCTGGGCCGAGCGCGAAACCGTGCGCCAGGCGCTGATCAAGGCGGGCGAACCCTTCGGCCTGACGCTGGTCGGTGGCCGGACCTATTCGTCCAACACGCTGGAATCGGGCTGGATCCCCTCCCCGCTGCCTGCCGTCTACAGCGGCGAAGCGCTCAAGCCCTATCGCGAATGGCTGACCGCCAACTCCTACGAAGCCAAGGCGTCGATCGGCGGCAGCTATGTCCCCGACAGCATCGATGGCTATTATCTGACCCCCTGGGATCTCGGTTATGGTCTGTTCGTGAAGTTCGATCATGATTTTATCGGCCGCGAAGCGCTGGAGAAGATCGCGGCCGGACCGCATCGCAAGAAGGTGACGCTGGCGCTCGACAGCCAAGACGTCGCCCGCGTCATCAGCTCCGCTTTCCAGAAGGGCGACCGCGCGAAATATTTCGAATTCCCCTCGGCGGTCTATTCGATGCACCCCTATGACTCGGTGCTGGTCGATGGCAAGCAGGTCGGCCTGTCCACCTGGGTCGGCTACAGCGCCAATGAAGGCCGCATGCTGACGCTGGCGATGTTGGACGCCGAATATGCCGAGCCCGGCACGAAGGTGACGCTGCTGTGGGGCGAACCCGATGGCGGCACCAGCAAGCCGACCGTCGAGCCGCATATCCAGGTCGAAATCCACGCCACTGTCAGCCCCGCGCCCTATTCCGAAGTCGCGCGTGACAGCTATGCGGATGGATGGCGGACCCGCAAGACCGCCTGATCATCCAACCGGCGGGGTGTTTTTCTCCCGGCACCCCGCCGGATTTTGTGGGGGCGGTGCTGCTGTGCTCCTGCAAAGGCAAGAGTCTAATTCGGCGCTTGGACCTGGGCTCCTGCCTTCGCAGGAGCACGGCGTATATCCTTCACCCGTTTGCCCTGAGCGCGAACGGCGCCGGGATCAGCAGCATACTTCAGGCAATATCGAACAAGGCCGCCGTCCGTGTCAGCGCGGACACCACGCGCCGGTCGAGTTCCTCATCGAACCGCACTACCGGCACGGCGACGCTGAACGCCCCGGCCACTTCCCCATCCGCGCGCGCCACATAGGCCAAGCCGTAAATGCCGGGCGTGCTTTCTTCCCGTGTGCGCGCCACGCCCGTCTGCTGCACCAGCCTGATCTCCTGCCGCAGGGCATCCGCATCCGTGATCGTCGTGGGAGTCAGCGCCTCGCGACGGCTTTCCTCCAGATAGCGTTCGAATTCTTCGTCCGGCATCGCCGCAAGCAAGGCCTTGCCCGCCGAAAAACAGTGGAGCGGCGTGCGACGGCCGGTCTGCACGGCATAGCGCAGCGCATGGTCGCTGGTTTCGGTGATCAGCGCTTCCATCTCCCACCCCTTGCGCACGAAGAAGGAGCTGGTCTCGTTCAGCTGGACGCGGAGCGACCGCACCAGCGGCGCGGCCCGTTCGGCGAGAGAGAAGGCAGGCGTCGGCCCCTGTAACCGGGCCAACCCCGGCCCGGCGCTGTAGCGGCGACCTTCGCGTTGCAGATAGCCGCGCTCCGTCAGCGTCGCGAGCAGGTAGGACAGGCTGCTGACAGGGATCGACAGAGCCTGCGCGATCTCCTGCGCCACCAGCGGGCGGCGGCACGACACGACATATTCGATGATATCGATCGTGCGCATGGCGGATTTGACGGTGGGCGATAGCGTCTGTTCGTTCATGGCCCGACTTTAGCATCAGGAATGAAATGGAATAGCCTCATGCCGAAAAGATGAGCGATCCGCTGCGTTCCAGGAAACGCCATCCTCCAGTGGTGCGGATGAACCTGTCCTTGAATGATCCCACCAACGGCGTGCCTGGGCCGACGAACAACAGCATAGCGCTTTCGCCTGTGGCCTCATCTGTGCTGAGAACGTCGATGACGACATTGGCGCAGACATGGCGGGTGGTACGCGGCGGGCGGGCGAGAAAGGCGGCCAATATAGCTTCGCGGCCAACAATCGGCTGATCGGGCGCGGTTGGCCGGGATAACCGGCCATCATCCGTGAACAAGTTCGCTGCGGCTTCCCATTTCGCCGCATCGTTGAGATTGGCATAATGGTGGACGAGACGGGTACAATCCCACTCGATTGCGCGGCGCTGGTCAGGGGTTGAGAAGCTCATGAGGTCTTCGGCGCTGCGGCGTTACGTGGCAGGGGCCTGCTCCTGGTCATTTTGCAATCCATCCGCCGGGAGGCGGGCTGCTCCTCCCGGCGGACGCCCCCGCTCAGAGGTAGAGTTGCGGGTTGATGGGCAAGTTGTTTTCCCGGCAGTAGCTCTCATAATGGTTGATGAACCACCATACATCGGCCGTCTCCACGAACTTGCCATCCTCGTCGTAGAATTCGATCGGCCCCTGCATCCATCCCCACAGTTTGCCACCCTGGGGATGCTCGCTGACCAGTGTGTGCCGTTCGCCGGGCACTTCCAAGAAGAAGTCGCCTGGGCCTGCGACCCAATCATGTTCCAGATAGCGCAGGCTGCCTTCCAGGCACATCATGACCAGCCGCCCGCGATGCTTGTGCGTGCCGACGACGCCCGGTCCTTTCAACCAGAGCACATTGCAATAGATGTTCTGGCGGACGTCGAACGCGAGGTGACGAATGGCGGCGTTGGGACCGAACGGCACCCAAGGACTTTCAGCCTCCGACGGCCCGATGAAGCTGCCCTTGACGCCATGCGCCTCAATCACATGAGACAGGTTTTCGGGCACATCGACGATCTTGAAGGCGGTCGATGGGGGGGCGGTCATTACAGTGGACATGATGATGCGATCCTGTTTCCGTTATGTGGGGTTGATCAGAACTTCACGCCCAGCCTGGCATACCATTCGGCCGGACGATTATAGGTGCCGTAGAATTGCCCCCCGGCGATCTGCGCCTGACCCGTGGTCAGGAAACGTTCGTTGAAGACGTTAGTGCCGCCCACCGTGACGCTGTAGCGGTCGTCAGGCAGGCGCAGCGTGACGTTGGCATTGACGACGTTCGAAGCCTTGCGGTTGAGCAGGAAGGTCCCTTCGGTGTCGTTGCGCATCTGCGACGTGTAGGTCCAGTCGGCCAACATTATGAGCTTCGCGCCGCTGCTGCCCACATCCAGCTCGACGCGCGGGCTGACATTGACCTTCCAATGCGGCGTCTTGGGCAGTTCGGCACCCACGAACACACCGCCCTGGATCACGCTGGGCGCGACAACCGCGCCCGGCAGTACCGAGGTATATTTGGCGTCGATATAGCCGAGCGATGTCGTCAGGGCGAAGGCGCGGATGGGCGCCAAGACCGCTTCGGCCTCGAAGCCCTTGATGCGGGCGTCACCGGCGTTCTGGATGGTGGGGGACACGCCCTGCTGGAAGTTCAGCTGGATGCCTTTATAGTTGGTGGTGAAGGCCGCGAAGTTTAGCTGCAGACGCCGGTCGAACAGCTTCGACTTGAGCCCGATTTCCCAAGTCGTCGCCTTTTCCTCGTCAAAGTTCGGAGCATCGGGCAGCGGGTTCGATAGGCGCGTCGTCCAACCGCCGGTCTTGTACCCTTTCGACCAGGAAGCATAGGCCATAAGGTCGTCGCTGGGATAAAGCTGGACGCCGATCTTGGGCGAGAAATTGTCGAAGGTCTTGCGGTTCACGCCACCGGGATAAAGCTGCAGCGGGGCGTTGGCGTTGGGGAAGCCTGCCGCGATCCGGCAATCGTCGCTGATCGGGGTCAGCGATGCGCAGGGCGGGACGCCAAAGCCGTTCAGGATCTTGTAGGTCAGGCCGTTGAGATCGGTCTGAAACCCTTCGAACGACTTCTTTTCCTTGGTATAGCGCGCGCCGACCGTGATGCCGATCAGGTCGATCGGCTTAAAGTCCAACTGCCCGAACACAGCGCCATTCTTGGTGCTCAGAAGGTTGTTGCCGTCGATAGACAGCAACCCTTCGGCGAAGGTCACATATTCATGAAGGTTACCCGACTCTTCGAAATAATAAGCGCCAAGAACATACTTCAGCCGTTCGTCCAGCGCGTTGCCTAGCATCTGGAACTCCTGGCTGAACTGCTTCTGGTTCATCTCGAAACTGATCTGAAGCATGTTGAGCGGCGACCCGTCATTATCCAGCCCCGCCTTCCAGTGCAGTTCGCGATAAGCGGTAATGGATTTCAAAGTCAGGCTATCGGACAGATCATATTCGATCGTTCCTGCGGCGCCGTAGGATTGCATGCGCGAGAAGTTGGATCCCGTTGCGTAGCTGCTGTCCTTGTCCCCCGTCACAAAGCGATTGTCGTAAGGTAGGCGGTTGTTGTCGGGATTCGCGTCGGCGTTGACGCCGAAGATCGCGGGCAGGTCAAACAAGCCGGTGCGCCCGGCACGCCGAAAGGCATAGACGAAAGACGGCGGGCCGTTGCCGCACCCGGTCGATTGGCCCGCAATGGCGCAGTTATAGCTGCCCGCGAACACATCGAACGCGCCGCCCGCGACATTGGGCGTGGTCGCCAGCAGCGTGTTGGGAAGCTGTTCCTGCTTGCTGTTGCTATAGTCCCCGGTCAACGACACGCGCACGGCATCGCTCGGTTCCCAGCGTAGCTTGGTGCGCAGGCTCCAGGCGTCCTCGCCGCCTTCACGGCCGATCCCGGCATTTTCATAACCGGACGCGGAATAGGCGGTCGCCGGTTCGACCTGATAGGTGCCCGGCTGCGCGCCCGGGAAAGGCTTGCGCTTAAAATAGCCGTTGCGCGTCTTGACGGAAAAGGACACCGAGCTCGCCAGCGTGTCGCTGATCGGAATGTCCGCCGTGCCGCGCGCCTGGAACAGCCTGTAGCTGCCCACCGTCGCATCGCCGATGAAGCGGAACTTGTCGCCGGGATCATGGGTGACAATGGAAATCGCGCCGCCGATGGTGTTGCGGCCGAACAGCGTGCCCTGCGGACCTTTAAGCACTTCGATCCGCTCGACGTCGCCCAGTTCCTGGTTCGCGCCGACCGAACGTGCCAAATAGACGCCGTCCAGATAGACGCCGACGCCCGGATCGATGTTGAACGCGAAGTCGTTCGATCCGATGCCGCGGACATAGGCTGCCAGCACCGATGACGACCCGGAAAAGGGCGTACCCGCATCGAATGTCACATTGGGGGCTAGGCCCGAAAGCGACGCGACGCTCTGCACCGCGCGCTCCTGCAATGCATCGTTGGTGAAGGCGGTAATCGCGATCGGCACCTTCTGCACATTTTCCGAACGACGCTGGGCCGTGACGACGATGTCCTGGACGCCACCGGTCTGGGGCACTTCCTCAGCGGCAGGCACTGGATCGGGCGTGGCGGTGGTGCCAGCGGGTGCGGGCGTCGCTTCCTGGGCATACCCCGGTGTCAAAGTCCCGGCCGCTATGGCCAGCACCGACGCAACGGGCAATGCGGCTATCATCTTGATCATGGTTCCTCCCCTCGGCAATGGACGCTTTTCGCGCTCATCATCGAAATGACAGAAACCCGCCCCTCCCGCTTGCACTGGAGCGCTGCCGATCAGGACTCCAGCGCAATTTGATTCATTTCCACGAATTTTTCACGAATGCGAATTATCGCCTTGGTCAGTTTGCCAGATAGCCGCCATCGATAGGGATGGACGCGCCGGTTATGAAGGCCGCCCTATCCGACAGCAGGAAGGCCGTAAGGTGCCCGCACTCCTCCGGCTCGCCCAGCCGCTTGATCGCCTGGGGCGCGAGCAGCGAGTCCAGGAATTCGGGCGAAGTGCCGTCGAGCAGCTTGGAGCGGATCGCGTTGGGCAGGATGGCATTAACGCGCACATTGACGTCGCCATTCTCCCCCGCCGCCGTTCGCGTCAGACCAAGGATCGCATGCTTAGTCGCCGCATAGACGCCTGCTTCGCGGAGGCCCACCGCTCCCGCGATGGATGAGACGTTGACGATGCTGCCGCCACCCTGCTCCCGCATAACGGTCAGAGCGCCCCGCATGATGCGGAAGCAGCTTTTGAGGTTCACATCGTTCACCTTGTCCCACAGATCATCGCTGCTGTCCGCCAGCATGGATTTAAGGCCGATGCCCGCATTGTTGACGGCGAAGTCGATACGCCCGTCGATCGCGCGCGTCTGCGCAATCAGCGCGTCGATATCGGCCGCGCTGGTAACATCGGCCGCCATGAAGCATGCGACGCCGCCCGCCGCTTCGATCTCCGCGACCGCTTGCGCGCCTTCCTCGGCTGAGGAGGCAAGGTCACTCAACACGACGTTGGCTCCTTCCGCCGCCAGCACCTTGGCGATGCCGCGCCCAATGCCGCTGGCAGCGCCAGTGACAAAGCCCGTTTTCCCGGCAAGCAATCCGTTGGTCATCTGCGTCACTCCTGCATGCTGATGGTAGGCGCGCTCCTGCGATCGGAGCGGCCGATGGACGATCTTTGGAAATTACCGCTGGTCAGGCGCGCGCGATCTGGCGCCCTTCGCGAGGTGAATAGCCGTGCCGCTTGCGGAAGCAGCGCGCGAAATAAGCAGGGTCGTTGAAGCCGAGTTCGAGGGCGATCGCGGTGATGTTCGCCGCTCGGTCGGTCGCGAGCATTTCCAGCGCCCTTTCCAGCCGCCTATCCAATATATACGCGCGTAGCGTCGTGCTTTCGGCCGCGAACCAGGTCTGGATCGTTCGCGGCGATATGCCGACTTCGCGCGCGATGGATTCCGTGTCCAGGTTCGGATCGCCCAGCCGTGCCTCCACGATCGCCTTGACCCGCGCCAGTCCCCGGCCATCGACATTGGGGCCGCCGCGCACAGCGCTGCGCAAGGCAAGGCCCAGCAGGTCCAGCATCAGCGTTTCGGCGCCCTCGGCCCAACTTGGATCAGGCGGCGCGGCGCGGCTCTCCGCCTCTCGCCACAGGGCAAGAGCGAGTTGGTGAAAACTGTGGACGGTCGGCGAATTGCCGGGCGTCGGACTGCCGATATGGAGGTCCAGCTGCGGCACCCGCTGTTCCAGTTCATGGCGGGCGACATCGACCACCATCATTTCATGGGATGCAACCTCGATCCGCATCGGCGCTGCGGTGGTGCAGATGGAAAGGTCGCCGGGCCGCAGTACGCATTCGCGGCCGGATTGGCGCTGCTCACTGAGGCCAAGGGTCTGGAGGTGCACCAGCAGCCGCTCTTCGCCGTGGTGGCGGGCGCTGCGCGACACGACCGACGATTCCGCCCGCGCCTTGAAAATGGTGAGGTCGCCCAGCGTCCAACAGCCAAGCTGACCTAGAAATTCGCGATTGGAACTGTCGATCATCAGCCCGGCGGACCGGCCAGAGGCGATCCTGTTCCAGTAAGCCAAGCGATCACGCCTGGCGACGTCCTGCGTCGAGAATTGCTCGATCATCCACCGCTCTCCTGACTGGAACAGTTTCACATAAATTATGAAAAGGAAATAGTGGCGGTCGTCATCCTATTGACCTTCATCCGGCTCGTTGCAGGTGATGGGGTCATAATCATCATCAAGAGACTGATAAATCTTATTTTATCTCCGTTTCATTCCCTCCCGTGGAATATATCTTCAGACCAAGACTTAGAAAAAATGAATATCTGCGGATCAGTTCGAATGATCGCCACGGCGCGATGTGGGGCCACAGCAGACCTAGAGCTCGTTCGGAGGCCGAAGATTTCTCGGCGCGTGCGAGGTGGAGCGTGCAATGAACCATCTTCTTACTGTGCCGCCGCAATCGGCCCGACCAGAATGTGGTGTGAAGGCCTTGGGTTTCCTGTCGGCCTTCGATCAACCCTATGTGCTTTTAGACGACGCATCCTCGCCCAACGGCGACGTCACGCTCTTCACCCATCCGATGCAAGTGATCGAGGCTGCGACGCTCTCGGAAGTCGCACCTGCACTGGAAGCGGTGCGCGCAGCTACGAGACAAGGCGCACACGCCGCCGGGTTTGTCAGCTATGATGCCGCTGCCGCCTTCGATCCCGCCATGCCGGTTACCCCCTCCTGCGGGCCGGTCCTCTGGTTCGGGATATTCGGGACCCCATTGGTGCTTCCGTCACAAATGTTCGCAAACCTGCTCCCCACCGATGCGACGTTCCGCATGGGGCCACTGACGCCCTCCAGCACGAAAGAGCAGCATATGGGGCGGATCGCAGACCTGCTCGAACTCATTCGTGCAGGCGATCTGTATCAGGCCAACCTCACTTTCCGCGCCGGGATGGACTTCGACGGTGATCCGCTGGCGCTCTACACCCGGCTGCGGCAGCGCCAGCGTGCTCCTTATGGCGCGATCATATCCACTGGCGCAGACCTCATCTTCTCCTTCTCGCCGGAGTTGTTCTTCACGGTGACTGGGCGCGACATCGCCTGTCGTCCGATGAAGGGTACGGCGGAGCGACATGCCGATCCCGGAGCGGACGCCGCTGCCGCGCAGTCGCTCGCCGCTGATCCCAAACAGCGCGCCGAAAATCTGATGATCGTCGACCTGATGCGCAATGATCTGTCGCGGGTGGCGGAGCCTGGATCGGTGAAGGTGCCGCAGCTTTTCTCGGTCGAAACCTATCCGACGGTCCACCAGATGGTCTCTGCCGTGACGGCGCGTCGCCGCGAGGATGTGGACGCTTTCGACATCCTCGCCGCCCTGTTCCCTTGCGGCTCAATCACTGGAGCGCCCAAGATCCGTGCCGCGCAAGTGATTGCACAGCTGGAAGACAGACCGCGCGGCATCTACACAGGATCAATCGGCCATTTTAGCCCGGACGGTGACGCGCGTTTCAACGTCGCGATCCGTACCCTGACCGTCTCACCGGCAGAACGGCGGCTGACGATCGACCTCGGGTCCGGCATCGTCGCTGACTCCGATCCTCTCGCGGAATGGGAGGAGTGCCTGACCAAGGCACGATTTCTCGACTAGAGCATTTTCGAAGCAGATGGCATCATCTGCTGGCTCGGAAAATGCAGAAACAAAAGACAAATAGAGCATGATCCGATCGAGTCTGATCGGATCATGCTCTAGGATTTGCTCGCAGCGATGCTGCCGGGGTAAGTGGAGCTTGTTCGATCTGGCCGGATCGAACAAGCTCCAAAGCACCAATCCTGAAACCCGCCACCCGATGGCGGCGGGTTTCCCTCAACTTCAGAAGGTGAAGCCTGCGCGAATGCCATATTCGCGCGGCGCGCCGTAAAATTCATTGAGGCCGAACTGGCCGCTGACATAGCGCTTGCCGGTCAGGTTGGTGCCATAGGCCTCGATATGGAACTGGCCCGTGCGCAGGGTAACAAGGCCGGACAGCAGGCCATAGCCTTTGATCCGGTCGGTCACCGGTGAATAAGCGAGATTGGTGAAGCGCGGGCCGACATAGGAATAGCTGACGCGCGGGGTCAAAGTCACCTCGTCTCCCAGCCGGAATTCATAGGCCGCCGTGCCGCCATAGGTCCATTTGGGCGAATAGAGGTTGGGGCCGCCATCGGTGGTGACGATGTCGGGAGTATAGTTGTAGCAAGCCGGAGGCGCCGAGCCGACACCCGGCGGGCATTGCGGACCCAAGCTCCCGGGCGGAAGGGCGCGGATATTGATGAAGGTCAGCCCGGCCAGCTTCGAATGGACATAAGCGACATTGGCGTCGAGACTGAAGCCGCCGAACTTGCTCTGCAACTGGGCTTCAATGCCCTTAATCTTGCCTTGCGAGATATTCTGGACGCCGTTGAAGCCGGTCGTCGGTTCGATCACTTCGAACTGGAAATCGGAATAGTCATTGTAGAAAGCCGAAATCTGCGTGCGGACATGCTTGTCGAACAGGCTCGCCTTCCAGCCAATTTCATAGTTCCACACCATTTCCGGCCGGAACTCGGAATCCACCGCGTTGAAGCCGCCGGGCTTATAGCCGCGAGCGACGAAGGCGTAGAGCAGATGGTCGTCATTGACCGTCCAGTTGATCGCCGCCTTACCCGTCACGCGACCATCCTTATGCGATCCCGCAAGGCTCGCCACCGGCAAACCGCCGGGCGGGAAGCCGGGGATGCCAGCGCCAATGCGCACATCGCCCACGCCGCTTGCCTTATAGTGCGAATAGCGCGCGCCCAGCTGCAGCTGGACATCGGGCGTCACGCGATAGCTGCCCTGCGCGAAGATGCCGGTCGTCGTGCGCTTGTTGTCCGGGTCGATGTCGGTCGGAAAGCCAAAGGTCGTTTCGCGGATACGCACCTTGATTTCGTTCCGTTGGAAATAGCCGCCCAATATCCATTCCAGCGTTTCGCCGGTGGGAGAGATCAGGTTGATTTCCTGACTATATTGCCGTTCGCGAGCATAATAATCCTGGGCGATGCCGTTAGGAGCAGGCGAGGCATCGACATCGTTGACACCTTCGATCTTCTTGCTCTGATAACCGCTGATCGACCGCAGCACGATGCCGCTGGCGAATTCCTGCCGCAGTTCCAGGCTGGAGATAAAGGCCTTTTCACGGATCGCCACCGGTGTGTCGTAGTTCAGCGTGTAAATGTCGCCGGTCCGGTAGGAACCAAATTCCGTGCCCTCAATCGGGCGATAGGCATAGCCGCCAATGTCGCGGTCGTTATACTGGACCTTGAGCAGCGCGCGGAAATCGCCCGGCTGCCACAGCACGCCCAACCGTCCGCCCTTTTCGTCGAGCTTGCCCGCCTTGTTGTTGAAGGGGCCGACATCCTTGAAATAGCTATCATGGCCCCGGTAGAATCCAGCGCCGCGCACAGCCAGCGTGGAGGATAGCGGCACGTTGACCGCGCCTTCCAGCCCGAAATTCCCCCGGTTGCCAGCGCTGCCTTCCGCATAGCCATTGATGCCATTCAGATCAGGATTGCGCGAATTGATGAAGATCGCGCCACCGGTCGAGTTGCTGCCGACCAAAGTTCCCTGCGGACCGCGCAACACTTCAACGCTCGCCAGATCATAGAAGCTGTTCGCCTGGACGATCGGCGGCTGGAACAGCCCGTCGATATAGGTGGCGACACCTGCGGTCACATTGGGCGAGTTGCTGGCAAGGCCGATGCCGCGAATGTTGACCGCCGACGTGATACCCGCGTCGGAAATCGACAGCGCAGGCGTTGCATTTTGAAGGTCGTTGAGGCGCACGACGGCGTTCGCCTTCAGGTCGTTGGCGTCCAGCGCACTGGCGGCAACCGGCACCTTCTGCAGATTTTCCGTCCGGCGCTGGGCCGTCACGACGATCTCGCCCAGCGTGTTGGACGATCCCGCCTGCGGGGCCGCTTCCTGCGCCCAGGCGGATGACGTCCACAAGGACATGATGGCGGTGGAGCCCGTCAGCAATATGCGTTTCATTCTTCCCTCCCTATTTTTTGGATGTTCTTCCGGTCATTTCGGAGACCAGGCCGACACGGCCTTCAGGAAAGCGCCGGTTTCCGCCGTCGGCTTTTCATCGCCGGGCGGAAAATAGCTGATCTTGACGACGACGGTGCGGGATCGCGGATCGACGTAGATATATTGGCCTTGCAATCCCACCGCGCTGTAAGCGCCACTATTGTCCAGCAGCCACCATTGCATCGCATAGCCGGTCGGAATGCCTGGCATCTTGTCATCGGCTGGCGCGGACGGCGCCGTCGATGTGCGGACCCAGTCGGCGGGCACCACCTGCCGCCCGTTGGCGCGGCCGCCGTCCAGCATCATCTGGCCGATCCGCCCATAGTCGCGCAGCGTGGCGTTGAAGCCAGCGCCGCTGAATTCGCGGCCGGTGCCCGGCTGCCCATCCATGATGTAGAAGCCGTCCTGCTCCGCGCCCAGCGGTTCCCACAATTTCTGCGCGGTATAGCCTGCGACGGTCGTGCCGCTGACCCGTTCGATCAACCAGCCAAGCACAGCGGTGTCGAGCGTCTTGTACTGGAACACGCTGCCCGGTGCATGCAGCCGCTTCACCGTCCGCGCGGCATCGGCAAAGCGCGCGACATTCTTGACCAGCGCGTCGACATGATTGCGCGCAGCGATGCCGGGATTGGCGAAGTCGTAGCGTTCCTCATAATCAACGCCAGACCGCATCTGCAGGATCTGCCGAATGGTCACGCCGTCATATCCGCCGCCCTTCAATTCGGGCAGGTAAGCGGTGATGTCATCATCCAGCGACTTGATCCGCCCTTCCGCCAGCGCACAGCCAACCAGCAGCGACGTGACCGACTTGGTCATGGACCAGCCGATGAAGCGGCTGTTTTCGTCGCTGTTGTTGCGGTAGATTTCGCTGACGATCTTGCCGTCCTTCATCACCAGCAGCGCGTTGGTGTAGGTGCGCTCGAGGAAATCCTGCGCCGTGTAGCGCTTACCCTCGAAAGTGTAGCTGACATCCAGCGGCGCGTCGGCGCGCGGCAGCCGCCAGGGCGTTCCCGCATGGGCGACGGTGCGCGTGGTGAACAGCCGGTCCATGCTGCGGAAGGTCAAGGAATTGATGTCGCCATCCAGCATGTGCCAGCGGGCGATCTGGACGGCAACCGGCACCGTGGATGGTTGTCCGTCGGCCAGCACGGGCGGCAACGTCTGCTGCGCCGACACAGGCTGAGCCGCCGCGCATATGGCGCCAGCAACGAAACTCACAAGATACCCTGATGCTTTGTGCACACGCACATCCTCTGTTTTGGACGAATGATGATTGTCGGTCGCTTCGTGCTTTTTCTGGACCGATGATTTGAAGATCGCGGCTCCCAAATGGGATACGCCGCGCAACCGCCGCTCAGTGCAAATTGCCATGCACCTGAGCGATGACGGAACCGTACAGCTTGGCGACAAGGTCCGCCTGACGGCGACTGTCGGTCTTTTCCAGGATGCGCTTCATCTGAATGCGCACCGTGCCGACCGACACGCCACGGCGATCAGCATAGGCGTTGATCGATGTACCCTGTGACAAGGCGACGGCCAATCGCGCCTCCGCAGGCGTCAGGCCAAATAGCGAGGTGACGTGCCCGGCCGACAACATCGGCGCCTGTGACGGATCGATCAGGATCAGCGCCACGCCGTCCCGGTCATCATCCCATCCCTGCGCCACCGTCGCCTTGAACGCACCGTTGGGCAGTGCAATGACCTGCACCATGCTGTCGTCCAGTTCGCCGAACGCCGCCGTGACCATCTCGTCCTCACGGGCAGGCGACAGGAGCCGCGCCAGCCTCTGACGGCTTTCGGCCGACACCCCGCGCAGTTGGCCATGGTCCAGCATCAGCGGCGCCCCGTTCACCAGCATCGTGGCCGCCGCGCGATTGTGCCAGCGGACCTCGCCGCTGGCGGTGCAGAGAATGACACCGGGGCGCAGACGATCCATGATCGAGGCTAATGTGGCTTGCGCGGCACGCGCCGCCCGCACGGTGGCCGAGACGCGCGACAGGGTCAGAAGATGCGGCGCGATATCCGACAGGAAAGCCGCATCCTTGCCGTCCCGTTCCACCGTGTCGCCAATCTGCCGGTGCAGGATCAGGCTGAACCAGCGCGAGGGTTCGAAATTGAACAGCAGGCCCGACCCGCCCCTGAGGCCAATCTGTGCCAGGCGATGCCGCGTCTCCTGCAATTGCGGCGATGTGGAATCGAAACGCTGCGCGTCGGTGCGGACGGAGAGCTGTGCTTCCAGGCGATCGCGCGGGACGATGGCGAGCCGGGGATTGTCTGGATTGTTGATCCACCGGTCATGCAGGGCGGCGTTCGCGTGGGAATAGCTATCCCGCTCCTGCCACCGCTGTATCAGATGGCCGCCCTCCTGCCGGTAAATCTGCACCGCCGCACTGCGAACGCCAAGGCCAGCACAAATCTGGTCCAACAGCGGCCGCCAGTTTTCTGGACGGTCGCAGCATCCGTAAAGGGCGGGCAGTATCTGCGCGCTGAGATTAGCCTCCATTGCATCCCTCCCTGCTTGCCGCGCATTATTTTTGCTGCGGCGTTAGGCTCCCAAATGACGTGCGCACTGCGGAGATGGCGCGGCCTAGATGACTGCCGCTTCCCCCTCCTCATGCGTGGCATTTTCTTCCTGCTCCAGGACGTCCAGCACGATGCGCAGCGCATCCTGATATTCGGGCGTCAGCAAGCGTGTGTAGCGACGTTCATGCGCGGTCATGATCGCGTCCGCCTCGCTGCGCACATCCTCTCCCTCGGCGGTCAGGCTCAGGGCGAAGGAACGTCCATCGACCGGCGACTTCTGCACCAGGTCCTTCTGGATGAGGCCAGTGATCAGCGGCACCATATTGGCACGCTTGATCCCCAGCATGCGGCCGATGTCGCTTTGGATGCAGCCCGGATTGGCGCCGATCGTCAGGAGGATCGTCGCTTCCACCGGCCGCAACCCGACCAATTCCAACCCCGCGCCCAGCGTCGCCATCATCGCGGAGGAGGAACGCCGCAGCCGATATCCCAGCCGCGAAGCGACGGGATTGATCAGCCTGTTGCCTGAAGGACTCATGCTCATGACTCCCTCATAATGTTATTGCTCAGAACAATCAACATTGATATGCAACATAACATTAGGAGAGGACCTGACACATGTCCGCATCGGAAATTTCCCTGATCATCGGCGGCGAATCGCGCAGTGCCGCATCGGCTTTCGAACGGTTGAACCCGGTCACTGGCGCCGTCGCCACCCGGGCCGCCGCCGCCAGCGCCGAAGACGCCATTGCCGCGGTCGACGCCGCCAAGGCAGCATTCCCCGCCTGGTCGCAAACCGGCCCCAATGCCCGCCGCGCCTTGCTGATGAAGGCCGCCGACGCGCTCGATGCCCGCGTGGGCGATTTCATCAACGCGATGATGGAGGAAATCGGCGCGACCGAGGGCTGGGCGCGCTTCAACCTGATGCTATCCAGCTCTATGGTGCGCGAAGCGGCTGCCCTCACCACCCAGATCGGCGGAGAGGTGATCCCGTCCGACAAGCCCGGCTGCATCGCCATGGCGATCCGGGAACCGGCGGGCGTGGTGCTGTCGATGGCGCCGTGGAATGCGCCGATCATCCTCGCCACCCGCGCCATCGCCGTGCCGCTCGCCTGCGGCAACAGCGTGGTGCTCAAGGCATCCGAACAATGTCCGCGCACCCATGGCCTGATCGTCCAGGCCTTTGTGGAAGCAGGGTTCACCGGTGGCATCGTCAACCTGATCACCAACGCGCCGCAGGACGCGGCCGATGTGGTCGGCGCGATGATCGACCATCCAGCCGTGCGCCGGGTGAACTTCACGGGATCGACGCCGGTCGGCCGGATCATCGCGAAACGCTGCGCTGAGCATCTGAAGCCTGTGGTGCTGGAACTGGGCGGCAAGGCGCCGCTGATCGTGCTGGAGGATGCCGATCTTGACGAAGCGGTGAAGGCCGCCGCGTTCGGCGCCTTCATGAACCAGGGCCAGATTTGCATGTCGACCGAGCGGATCATCGTGGTCGATGCCATCGCCGACACCTTTGTAGAGAAGTTCCAGGCCAAGGTCGGCACCATGGCGGTGGGCGACCCGCGTGAGGGCAAGACGCCGCTCGGCGCGGTGATCGATCGTAAGACGGTTTCCCATGTCCGTACGCTTATCGATGATGCGTTGGCGGCAGGCGCGATCCAGTTGAATGGAGGAGAGGCGAATGGCATCTTGATGCCCGCCCATGTCATCGACCGCGTCACGCCGCAGATGAAGCTGTTCCGTGATGAAAGCTTCGGCCCGGTCGTCGGCATCATCCGCGCCCGCGATGAAGCGCATGCGATCGAACTCGCCAACGATACCGAATATGGCTTGTCCGCATCGGTCTTTACCCGCGACACGGCACGCGGCCTACGGGTCGCTCGGCAAATCCAGTCCGGCATCTGCCATGTGAACGGCCCGACCGTCCATGACGAAGCGCAAATGCCCTTCGGCGGCGTCAAGGCATCAGGCTATGGCAAGTTCGGCGGCCGCGCGGGCATCGACAGCTTCACCGAATTGCGCTGGATCACGATGGAGACCCAGCCCGGCCATTATCCGATTTAACGCTCACTCCCTTCGTCATCCCAGCGAACGCTGGGATCTCAAGCGGAGAGGCACGATCCAGCCGCACGAGATGCCAGCTTTCGCTGGCATGATGACCAGAACAAGGACTTTACCATGACCAACTTCCTGCATGCCGATGGCGTCGAGCAGGCCGAAATCGAAACCGTCGCCTTCACGGTGGAGGACGGCGTCGCCTGGGTCAGTCTCAACCGCCCGGACAAGCGCAATTGCATGTCGCCGCGCCTCAATCGCCAGATGATGCGCGTGCTCGATGAACTTGAGTTTCGCGACGATGTCGGTGTCCTCGTCCTGACTGGCGAGGGTACGGCGTGGAGCGCGGGCATGGACCTAAAGGAATATTTCCGCGAAACCGAAGCGCAGGGTCTGAAGGGCACGCGCGACGCGCAGCGGGAAAGCTATGGCTGGTGGCGCCGCCTGCGCTGGTATCAGAAGCCCACCATCGCGATGGTCAACGGATGGTGCTTTGGCGGCGGCTACGGCCCGCTCTTCGCCTGCGACCTCGCCTTCGCGGCGGAGGAAGCGCAGTTCGGCCTCAGCGAAATCAACTGGGGTATCCTGCCCGGCGGCGGCGCGGCCAAGGTAGCTACGGAACTTACCAGCTTCCGCAATGCTATGTACCACGCCCTGATGGGGGAGAATGTGGACGGCAAGACGGCGGCGGAATGGGGCTTCGTCAACGAAGCGCTGCCGCTTGGCGCACTGAAGGGCCGTGTGTCGCAGGTTGCGCAGACGCTGCTGACCAAGAACCCCGTGGCGCTCAAGGCGACCAAGGACGCCATCCGCCGGGTGCGCGAGATGACCTATGACAATGCCGAGGATTATCTGATCCGCGCGCAGGAAGCGGCCAACAGCTTCGACAATGAAGGCCGCAAGGAAGGCATCAGGCAGTTCATCGACGACAAGAGCTACAAGCCGGGCCTTGGCGCTTATGACAAGTCGAAACAGCAGGCCTGAACAGCGGTAAACTGGCGGGACCGACCGAAAAGTCGGCCCGCCCAAATAGTTTTTTGGAGAGACGGACCCATGACGGCCGACACCCTCAATCCGCCCGTCACCGCCCGCACCGGCAATGCGCTCGACCGGCTGCTGCGCCCGCGATCGGTGGCGATCGTCGGCGCATCGGACAAACCGGGTGCGCTGGGCGCATCCGTCCTGTCCAACCTGACGCGCAACGGCTTTTCAGGCGACATCCACCTCATCAATCCCAAGCGCGCCGAAATCGGCGGACGGCCATGCCTGCCGTCGGTCGATGCTTTGCCCGATGGCGTTGATGCCGCCGTCCTCGCCATCCCGCGCGTAGCGGTGCTCGATACGGTGAAGGCGCTGGCCGCGCGCAATGTCGGCGCCGCCGTCATCTTTTCCGCCGGATTTGCCGAAGGCGGTGAGGAAGGTCTGGCGGAGCAGCGCGAGATTGGCCGCATCGCCGCCGAGACCGGCATGGTCGTCGAAGGGCCAAACTGCCTTGGCATGACCAACTTCATCGAACGCGTACCGCTGACCTTCGTTGAGACCGACGCCAAGCCGTTGGGCGATCGTCCCGGCATAGGCGTCGTGTCGCAAAGCGGGGCGATGGCTTGCGTGTTATGCACCACGCTTGCTTCGCGCGATTTGGGCCTGTCCTTCTCGATCTCGACCGGCAACGAAGCCGCATCGGGCGTCGAAGATTATGTCGATTACCTGCTGGAGGACAGTTCCACGCGCGTCATCGCCATGATCGTGGAACAGTTCCGGCAGCCCCAGCGCTTTCTCGCCGCCGCCCGCCGCGCCCGCGCGCTGGGCAAGACCATCGTCCTCCTGCACCCGGGCCGGTCGGCCGCCGCACGTGAATCCGCCGCCACCCATACCGGGGCGATGGCAGGCGACTATCAGGTCATGCGCGTCAAGGTGGAGCGCGCGGGCGTCATCCTCGCCGAAACGCTGGAGGAGCTGGGCGACGTCGCCGAAATCGCATTGCGCTGTCCAACCATCCCGGCTGGCGGCGTCGCGGTGCTAGGCGAAAGCGGCGCGTTCAAGGCGCTAACCCTCGACCTGTGCGACGCGATCGCCCTCGACCTGCCGCAGGTGAATGACGCCAACGCCCCTGCCCTGCGCGCGGCGCTGCCCGACTTCGTGCCCGTCTCCAACCCGCTGGACCTGACCGCACAAGGGCTGGTCGATCCCGATCTATATCGCCGGACGCTGGCGGCGCTGTTTACCGACGACCGGTTCGGCAGCATCGTCGCGGGCATTATCCAGACCGATCCCGTGACCGTCGGCATCAAGCTGCCGCCCATCCTGCGCGCTGTTGACGAATTGCGGCCGGACAAGCCGATCATCTTCGCCGGGCTGGACGAGGGCGCGCCGGTTCCGTCCAAACATATTGATCAGCTGCGCGCGCTTGGCATCCCCTATTTCCCTTCGACCGAACGCGCCTTCCGCGCCCTGAAGCGCCTCAACGACCATGCGCGCCAGGACTTCAGCGAAGCGCCGACCACCCCTCTGCCGGCCTCCGGCCTCGCCGGGCAGAGCGGCGTCATCCCGGAATATCGCGCCAAGGCGATCCTCGCCCCGCTCGGCATCCCGTTCCCGAAGGGCGCCTTCTGCACCAGCATCGACGACGCACTCCGCGCTGCGCAAGCGGTCGGCTATCCGGTCGCGCTCAAGGCACAGTCCGCCCGTCTAAGCCACAAGAGCGATGCGGGCGGCGTGGTGTTGAACCTCTCCAACGCTGACGAACTGCGCGCGGGCTGGGACCGGTTATATGCCGATGTCGCCGCCTATGATGCGACCATCGCGCTCGACGGTGTTCTGCTCGAAGCCATGGGCGAACGCGGCGTCGAACTTATCATCGGCGCGAAGAACGATCCAGACTGGGGGCCAGTCATCCTGTGCGGGTTCGGCGGGGTCACGGCGGAAATCCTGCAGGACGTGCGCCTGATCACCCCCGGCCTCTCGATCGACGCCATCGCCGCTGAACTGGACCAGCTCAAGCAAGCGCCGCTGCTGCGCGGCTTTCGCGGATCGCCCCCGCTGGATGTGGAGGCGGCAGCGGGGATTATCCATAGGCTTGGCCGCATCCTTCTCGCCGAACCTTCAATTCGGGAGATCGATCTTAATCCGGTGATCGTCTATCCGCAGGGTAAAGGCGCAATCGCCCTCGACGCCCTTATGCTGACAGCTCCGGAAGACGCCTGACCAACAAGGCAATAACCAGATCGACAATCATTTCAGGGGAGGTGAGGATGGCGCAGAACGGAACGGACATCAGGCGATTGCTTGATGAAGCGCCCATGGGCCGCCTGCAAATCGCGGCTGTAGCGTTGTGCATCATGCTGAACGCGCTTGATGGCTTTGATGTTCTGGCAATCAGCTTCGCCTCGCCCGGCATTGCCGCGGAGTGGGGCATCGACCGCGCCGCATTGGGCGTCGTGCTTTCGATGGAACTGATCGGCATGGCTGTGGGGTCCGTGCTGCTCGGCGGCCTGGCTGATCGCATCGGCCGTCGTCCCACTATCCTGCTCTGCCTCGTGGTCATGGCGACGGGTATGTTGGCCGCGACCTTTTCATTCAGCGTTGTCTCCCTGTCGATGATACGGCTTATCACTGGCCTCGGCATTGGCGGCATGCTGGCTTGCACCAACGCCATCGTCGCGGAGCTTGCCAACGCGCGCACCCGCAGCCTGGCCGTTGCCCTCATGGCGGCGGGCTATCCGATCGGCGCGATCCTTGGCGGCTCGGCCGCTTCGATGCTGCTGATGTCGGGCGAATGGCGCGACATATTCCTGCTGGGAGGAGTCGTCACTGCAATCTTCTTGCCGCTGACTTTCCTGCTGCTTCCTGAATCGATCGGCTTCCTCCTTCAACGACGCCCGGCCAATGCGCTGGACCGGATCAATCAGCTGATGGGCCGGATGGGACATAATGCACTGGATGCATTGCCTGCTTCAAATGCAGCGGCACCCAAGGCGTCCTTTGCCGCGCTGTTCAGTCCCGGCCTCGCACGCACGACGGTGCTGCTGACGGCCGCCTATTTCTTTCACATCATGACCTTTTACTTCATCCTCAAATGGGTGCCCAAGATCGTCGTGGACATGGGTTACGCACCCTCGTCCGCTGGTGGCGTGCTGGTATGGGCCAATGTAGGCGGCTTGCTGGGCGCGCTTTCGCTCAGTGCCCTCAGTTGGCGGCTGGACGTCCGCATATTGGTGATCGCCGCCCTCCTACTGTCGATGGCTATGGTGACTGCCTTCGGACAGGGACAAGCCAGCCTTTTCGGCTTGGCCCTGGTAGCTGCGGCGGCGGGATATTTCACCAACGCGGCCGTCGTCGGTCTCTATGCTATCATTGCGCAATCTTTCCCAACGGCCGTCCGGGCGGGCGGCACGGGAATAGTGATCGGCCTCGGCCGTGGAGGAGCTGCTTTGGGTCCCATCCTTGCTGGTTTCCTTTTCACTCTCGATTTCAAGCTTCCCGCCGTAGCGCTGACCATGGCATCAGGGTCGCTGATCGCGGCATGCGCATTAGCCCTTCTGGTGACTGGAGGACGGCACAGCAATTCGTCCAAGGTTTACGAATGAACCGGTGTTCCCTTCATTGCCCGCCCGCCGCTCGCGCTCTTCTTTGACATCGCCATAAGGAAAAAACTGCCCATGTCGCCACAGCGCTATTCCAGGACGGCAATCGCGTTGCATTGGTCGATCGCGGCAGCCCTGATCTTTCAACTCGTCCTGGGCTGGCAATTGTCCGGCATCGCGCCGGGGCTGAGCCAATTTGCCGCCTATCAACTGCACAAGTCGATCGGGATCGTCATCCTGCTGCTCACCCTTCTGCGGGTTGGCATCCGCCTGGCCCACCCCCGCCCCCCGGCACTGGCGGATGATCGGATATCTGCGTTCGCGGCAAAGGTGACGCATCAATTGCTCTACACAGTCATGCTGCTCGCCCCGCTCAGCGGCTGGGCGCTGGTCTCAACCAGCAAGCTGCGGGTGCCGACGCTGCTGTTCGGCACGATTGCCTGGCCGCATCTGCCGATCCCTCTTGGCCTCAATGGAATAGCCTATGACACGCATCGCCTGGCGGCTTATGTCCTGGCCGGATTGGTCGTGCTGCATGTCGCTGGGGCTATTCGCCATCAATTCTACAAGCGCGAGGATTTGCTTGCTCGCATGATCCCGGGTTTGGCGCCGGGGCTTGCGCTGCTGGTTGCGCTAGGAACAATGGCATTGGCAGGTTCGGCATCATTCTTTCTTACCGGAACGCCCACCATAGCCGTGGCGCGGCACAAAGGAACGCCCGCGCCGATCAAGATAGTGCCACCTTCGCCCGATTTTACCCCAGCGCAACGGCCTGCCACGACCCTGACGGCTCCAAAAGCTACGCCGGTGCCAACGGCCAATTCGCAACACCTTCCATTGTCACGGTGGCGCGTCATGGGGCAGGGGAAGCTCGGCTTTATCGCCATGTGGAGCGGCGCGGCGGTGGACGGATCCTTCCTTCACTGGAAATCGGACATCCGCTACAGTCCAGACGATTTGCCCGGCAGCGCAATCCTGGTGACGATCGACCTGGCCTCCGCCGTCACGGGCGACGCACAACGCGACGAAACGCTGCGAGGCCCCGATTACTTCGACATATCCGCGCATCCGCATGCTGTGTTCCGCGCCAAGGGTTTCCGGCCACAGGGCGGCGACCTGTACGAAGCCAGAGGCATGCTGGACCTGAACGGACGCCGCCGCCCGGTCACGTTACGCTTCACGCTGCATCAGGATGGCGACACGGCCAGAGCCGAAGGCCGAGCAGATCTTGACCGGAACATGTTTGATGTCGGTTCACCCACTGATGAAACGATCGCTGCGAAGGTCACAGTAAACTTCACCTTAACCGCGCACCGGCAGGACCTGTGATCAGGCGGGTTTCGACGCAATTCCCAGGGAGCGCCTTGTCATTCAGTTTTCTCAAGACGAAAATTGCCGTTCTTTTCCTCGCGTCACGCCGCCTTTAGGCGCAAGCCGACATAATTTTCCGCAAATGACGTCTGCGCCGCTTGGGAACGACGAATATAGTCGATCTCGGCCGCCTGAATGACTAACCGGCTGACGCCAGTAGGATCAGGCGGAGAGGCTGAAGCCGTTTTGCGGCTATTCTTTATTGAGTCCAACCCCTCCCGTACGGGTCACCACTCTTCATAGATACACATCGAACGCTCGTAATTTCGGCGCCGTTCGGCACGTTTGTGACATATGGATCGAACCAACTTGCGTCTCTGTCGTTTGATGTTGGGCAATTGTGGAGACGAACCATGCGTAACACATTCTTATTGATGGCAGGATTGGCAGCCGCTGCCAGCGTCGGCGGCTGTTCTCGTGAAACGACGCGCGATGGACTGCGGGGTGCAGGTATCGGCGCAGTCGGTGGTGCGGTAGCAGGTGCGATAGTGCCTGGGCTTGGTGTTGCTGAAGGCGCGGCGATCGGCGCTGCGGGTGGTGCTGTCGTAGGTGCGGCCACGTCCGATGGACAACGCCGGTGGGAACGTGACCGTCGCGGCCGCGAATATTATATCGATCGCAACGGCAACCGCGTTTACCGCTAACGCAATATCGCCGCGCGTTGCGCGCGGCATTCAATGACATGACAGCATCTTGGGCGCAGCGATGGCAGGGCCGGGGCAGAATCGTCCCCGCTATTGCGGCGCTCTTGGTCAACGCCGTGATCGGCTATGCATTGATAATTGGCCTTCGAGCGCCTTCGCTATTACGCTCGGCGATAGATAGCACCCCTTTGGCGTTGTTCAATCTGAAGCCCCCCACGCCGGACCAACCCAAACCTCCCCAGCCTAAGGAAGCTCGCGAATCCAAACGCGAAGGCGGCGCTGCGTCCGGATCTCCTCCACGCGCCGTGAAGGTGCGAGATCAACCGCCGCGCCCTCCCAGCGTTGTCGCCCCGTCACCCATGATAAATACCCTTGCTCCAACCCTACCCACCGCGCCGACGAGCGGCGCAGGCGGCGCGGGTAGTAGCGCTACTCCCGGCTTTGGCAGCGGGTCCGGGGGCACTGGAACCGGCACTGGAACCGGCACTGGCCAGGGGGATGGCGAGAGAGGCGATTTCTCTCGAGCGCGCCAAACCGGCGGCCGCTTTCGCAATTCGGATTTCCCTGGCTCCTTGCGCGGCGTGGGCCGCGTGACGATCGGCGTGCGATACGCCATAGGTCCTTCAGGACAGGTCGATAGATGCGAAGTTATCGAAGGAAGCGGATATCCGGAGATCGACGCAATGACGTGTCGCGTCATCATGGAACGATACCGTTTTCGCCCTGCTCGCGATCCCGAAGGATATGCCGTCACTGAGGTGCGGGAAGAGGATTATCGCTGGCGTGTGCGCTAAAAGCGACAGCAACTAGACAACCAGCATCGACACCCACCACCCGGGGAAGGCCGCGACCGCCAGACATGTGCCGAGCGGCACCCGCGTCGCTGCCGTTATCTTGCGGCCCAACGCGGCACTTGCCAGCACCGCCACCAGACCAATCCCCGCAGCCATCAGCAGGACGAACGGCAGCGCCTGCCATCCAAACCACGCCCCAAGACCGCCCATCAGCTTTGCATCGCCCAGGCCCAATCCTTCGCGCCCGCGCGCCATCCGATAGCTGACCGCCACCGCCAGCAGAACGCCATATCCTCCTGCTGCCCCGATCACTCGATCGGGCAGCACCGCATCCGTCACCCACAGGCCCAGTGTCAGTCCAAGGAACGCCAACGGCAACGTCAACGCATCCGGCAACCAGAAATGTCGCCAATCCAGGATCGCCAATGTCAGCAACAGCCATCCAAGCAAAGCCCATCCAGCCCCCACCAGCCCCGGCGCCAGACCGCAGGCCAGCGCCCCGATCACCGCGCACGCCGCCTCCATGCGCCCGTGCAGCGGTGCTATCTTCCCACCGCAAGTCCTACACCTGCCCCGCGACAGTAGCGCGCTTATCATCGGGACAAGGTCGACCGCTCCCAGCACCCGCCCGCAGCTATCGCAGACCGACCGTCCACGCATGACGCCGCGACCCTCGGGCCAGCGCAATATCAGCGTTCCCAAAAAGCTGCCCGCGATCGCCCCTGCAACCGCGCCCAGCCCCGCCCACAGCGGATCGATCACAGCGTTCCTTCGACCTTCAGCACCCGCGCGCCGCTTGTCCCCGCAAAGCCAACCTTCGCCAGCGCATCGCCGAGCGCCGCGTCCGCCGTCTCCACCCGCATCTCGGCAACATAGCGTCCTGACCGCCATATCCGCAGGTTGATCTTCTCCAGCCCAGACTGGCTCACCAGCGGCAGCAGCAACGCCTCGCCATCACAACTCGCCACGCCGGACAGCCCTTGCGTCAGGTTGAGACCCGGGAATTGCCCCGCCATCTGCGCCCGCACCCGACCCTCGGCATGGCCGCAGCGATCGCCGGAAAAATAAGCGGTCACATCCTCCATCGCCAAACTCGCGATCGGCAGCGGCGCAAAGCTTCGCCCGAGCGGCACCGTGCCAGTCACATCATCTATGCCCACGCGCCCGAAACCCACGGTCAGCGCGCCGCTCAGATCATCCGCCGCGCCCTGCCGCCGCCATATGTCGAACCGCGCCCGCCCCATCAGCAAAGACACCGGCGATAAAGCGGCATTCACCGACCCGACCGGCATCGTGCCCAGCATCAGCTGATCGAGCCGCCCGCTCCACAGCGTCCCTCGCACCTCCCGCGCGGCGACGCCCAGTCGTTCCAGCCCAGAAAGCCCCAGCGCAATCCGCATCGGCATGAACAGGATAAGCCCGAACGCCAATAACAGCACGATCGCAATCCGCGTCCGCCGCGACCAGCCCAGCCGCTTCATTGCCCAGCCCCCCGCACCAGCACCGCCTGCACCGAAATGCTGCCCGCAGTCGGCGACGGCCGCGCGCTCATCGTCTCGACCCGCACCCCCTGCGCCTCCAGCGCCGCCAGCCAGGAAAACAGCGCCACCGGCCGCACCGAAGCCATCGCAATCTCGATCCGCGCGCCGCCCTGCGCCTCCGCCCGCTCCAGCGTCAGCCCAGCCTCGCCCGCGCTCTGGCTCACAAGCTGGTCGATCGCCGTCCCGGAACTCGCCGCAACCCGTCGCGGCAATGTCTTGAGCAACTTCACCTTCGCCCGCATCGCCGCATTGCGATCGGTCGCGGCGAGCAGCCCTTCACGTGCCGACCGCTGCGCCGAAGCCAGCGGCCCCACCACGCCCAGCCACAGCACCACCACCGCCAGCAGGGCGAACATCACGCCCAGCATCCATTGCTCGCGCGGCGATCTCTCGCCCCACATGGTTCTTACCGATTCCATCATGATCGCACCGTAATATCAGCCAGCGCTCGCCCGCCCGGATCCTGCGAAGGCGTCGCCGTGATGGTGAAGCCCGCGCTCTGCAACGCCAGCAGCACCGTATTGATCTCATCCACCTTCGCTGCTGCCAGCGTCGCCCGGATCATCCCGTCCGGATCGCGCGACAGCGCCGTCATCGACACGCCCGGCGCCTCCTGCAAGGCGCTCAGCAAGCCCGCAACCGGCGCGGTAAAGGCATAAGCCCCCGCCCCGCGCTCCGCCAGCTGCCGCTCAATCTCCGCCTCGGCCTGCGTCAAGTCGCCTGCCCCCGGCGCCACCTGCCGCGCCAGCGCCAGACTCTCCGCATCCAGATTGCTCGCCGCCACATGCTGCCGCACCAGAACCGTCAACGAAATCAGCAGGCTGATGAGCAAAATCAGCCCGCTCCACAGCAATATCCGCCGAAGCACCGTCTTGTCCGCGACCCGCCGCACCCGCTTGGCAAAATCCCCCTGCCGCAGGTCCAGTGGCGGCCGCTCCAGCGCTTCGACTGCCCGCGCCTGCAACAGATGGGCAGGCACATCCTCAATCACCGCATCGGCCGCCAGCACCGAAGCCAGATCGCCGCCAAAAGCAACGTCCTTGCCCCGCAACACCGCCTCGCCATCCAGCGCGCCACGCACAAAACCCTCGACAGGCTCCGGCAACAATAACGGCGCAGGCACGATGATGTCCGGGTCCAGCCCATGATGCTGCGCCCAGAGCAGCCAATGCTGCATGTCACTCCTCGCCGCGACCGCAACGACATGCGGCCGCGCCGGATCGTCATTCTCATCCCCCGCTGCAAACAGCTGGTCGGAAGGCACGATCCCCCCCGCCAGCGCCGCCAGCCGCGCCGCCGCCCTACCCTGCCGGGGCGCAAGCTCGGGATACTCCGCCCAATACAAAGTCACCATCGAAGCAGGCGGCACCAGCATCACCACCGCATCGGCAGGCAGCGCCGTCAAGCCACAAGCGGCCAGCCAGTTTGCCCCCCTGCCGCTCTGCGCCACAGCGCCATCGACAACGCGCATCCACAACGGCTCACCCTGCTCGGGCAGCGTTACGATCAGACCGTCACGCACGCTCATGCGCCGGTCCCCCAGCTGCGGCGGATCAACTTCGCCGGGCTCTGCCGGGCATCGATCAGCGCCCGCTCCACCACCTGCGTTCCCCCAACGTCCACCGTCACTTCCACCCCGAAAAATCCTGTCGTCAACTTGACCTGATTGGCCGCTTCCTCAAGCGGATTGATACCCTGGCTGGCCAGCGGCGCCCAAAATCGCACCGTGCTGCCGTAACCCTCGGCGGGCCGCTGCGCCAGATATTGCCGCGCCTGCGTCACGCTCACCTGCCCTTGCAGCAGCATCGCGAACAGCACCGCCTCATCGGGCAGCAGCGTATTGACGTTGATCGGCGACAAATCCGCCGTCGGCAGCGCACACACCCAAGGCCGCGCCAGATCATAGATGGCCGGCGTCACCCCATGCACAGCGCGAAGCTCGCTGGCATCCACCATGAAGCGATTGGCCGTGCGATAGGGCCGCGCCGCCTGCGCATAAACCTCGTCCTCCGCCCCGCCGGGCTGCGGCACGCTGTCGCTATCGATCCAGTCGGCCAGAGACGTCGCCGCCACCTGCGCCTGCCGCGCATCGACGCCCAGCGCCTGCAACAGCGCCTGAAATTGCGACACGCCGACCGGGCGCACCTTCAAATTGGACTCATTCTCACCAGCCACCACGCTGTTGAGGTTGAAGCAGTTGCCCGCATCGCTCACCCGCGCACTCGCCACACCACCGGGAATAGCCACCGGCTGCGGCGTCCCCATCCAATTCCCCGCCAGCGTCGTCTTGCCCGGATTGGCCGCGACCAGATCGCCGATCCGCAACCGCGCCATCTCCGCCCCGGCATCAGCAAAGGCGCGCGCCTGATCCACCGCGCCACTATTCCCAGTCATCCGCGTAGCCAGCGCCAACCGCTCCAACGCCGTAGAGGCAACCACAGCCATCACCGCGACCAGCAGCAATACGGTCAGCAACGCGGCCCCCCGCTCGCCCCTTTTCCCAGGATCAGGCACCAGCCATCTCCCCTTCCAGCTTTTCGGCAGGGCCAGGCCCCACCAGAAAGCGCAGCGTCACCGGCGGCTCTCCCGTGCGCGTGACCGTCATCTCAACGGCGCGCGGCATCAGGTCAGGCTGCGTCGGTATCCACTCGCCACGCCACTCCCCCTGCGCATCGCGAAAGCGCAGCGCGACATCATCCACATGGTCCAGCAGCGTAGCTGGCTCGTCCCCAGCCGCGCCGTCAACCTGCGCATAGGTCCGCCGCTCCAGCCGCCCTTGCCGCACCCAATATTCCACCTTCTGCAAGGAAGGCCGGGGCAAATCGCCCAGATTGTCCCAGCCGCCGCGCACAAACTGCATCACCGGCACGGCCTCGCCCTCGCGATGCGACCAGAATGCAGGCGCCAGCGTCCCCGTCTCCGTGCGGCTGATGCGCGGCACCGCCTGCCCAAGATCGGCCGCCAGCGCGCCGCCTGTCCGCTGCACGGCCGCCATGTCATCCAGCCGCGCCTTGACCTGCGCCTGCGCCGACACGCTATTCCCCAGCAGGAGCACGCCCGCCGCCGCCAGCATCGCAAAGATCATCAGAGCGACGAGCAGCTCTATCAACGTAAAGCCCGCCTGCCCGCCCGGCCCTCCGTTCGCTTCGAGTGAAGCCTGTCCTGAGCCCTGTCGAAGGGTCGAGCAGCCTGATGCGCGACTGAAATCCCTGCTGGCTATGGCGCGCATCATTGCACCACCCGCACAAAGCTAAGCACAACCGGCGAAGCCCCCACCTGCCCATTCACGGTCAGATCAACCTGCAACAGCCGCTTGTCGTTAGTAGCCTTGACCGTCCGCACCCAATGCCAGCGCCGTCCGCCATTATCGACATCACCCTCTTCGCTGCCCAGCGAGGGCGGCGCAGGATCGGTCTGCATCTCCACCATCAGGTTACGCGCGACAATCTGCCCCAGCGCCTTGCTGTCGAGATCGGCCGCCGTCCGCAACGTCACCCCCTGCAACCGCACCAGCGCCAACGCAGCCAGACTGAACACCGCCAACGCCACCAACATCTCCAACAGCGTAAAGCCTCGCTCACCCGTTGGAGCCGACCTTTCACCCGTTCGGGCTGAGCTTGTCGAAGCCCCTTCTTTTCTTCCAGCAGAGCTACCGAAGATACCAAGCCTACCCACCGACCATGACCTTCCCCGCCATGTCCACGGTCACAGAAACCCGATCCGCCTCCCGCGCCAAAGTCACCGTCATGGCGTCAGTAGGCAGGCCAGTTCCATCAAAGCCGATCTGCTGCCGCCCATCCTTGCCAACCAGCGCCCGCGTTCCCGCCTTCCAGTTGGCGGTCACGAAGGGCTTGTCCTCCAACGGCACCCATTGCGCCCCTTCACGCCGCTGAAAGCCATAGCCCGAAGCCGAAACCCAAACGCCCATCGGGCGCGCGGTAACGACCGCTTCGTCGCGCGCGGCAGCAACGCGCGCGGCAAAGCGATCGGCATCCTCGACAACCCGCCCGCGCGGATCAGGCATGGCCAGCACCACCGCAGCCGAGATGAACCCGATGATCGTCAACACGACCATCAGCTCGATTAAGGTAAAGCCATTGGCGATCGGGCGTTTATCCTCGTTCAGGCTGAGTCTTTCGACAGGCTCAGCATAGGCTTTGCCGAAGCTCCCCACGAACGGAATAAACCGCGCCTCAAAGCTCGCTGGAATAAATATCCGCATTCTCGCTCTCGCCGCCCGGCTGGCCGTCCGCGCCCAGCGAACTGATATCGAACGCACCCTTCCGCCCCGGCACCGCATAATTATAAGCCCGGCCCCACGGATCATCCGGCAGCTTCTTGATATAACCACCCCGGCGATAGCGCTGCGGCTGCGCCAGCGAGGCGGGCGCGTTGATCAGCGCTTGCAGCCCGTCAGCCTGCGAAGGATAGCTCAGATTATCGAGCCGATACTGCTCCAGCGCCTGCTCGATCGTCGCAACATCCGCCTTCGCCTTCTCCACCCGCGCCGTATCGGTCGCCGGAATGACGTTGATCGCCACGATCGTAGCCAGCAGCCCGATGATGACGATCACCACCATCAGCTCGACCAGGGTGAAGCCATTTTCTACGCCCCGTAGAGCCACCCCCTCCCCGTTCGGGCTGAGCTTGTCGAAGCCCTTCTCTTCTTCTGAAGTAAAGGAATGCCCTTCGATAGGCTCAGGGCGAACGGAGTCTGGCTTCAATCTAGACATAATCACTCCTCAAGCCCCCGTAAGGCTCTGCAATTGCAGGATAGGCAGCAGGATCGACAAGATAATCACCGCCACGATCCCACCCATCAATATTATGATCACCGGCTCCAGCATCGCCAGCGCGGCGGAAGTGAAGCTGTCAAACTCCCGCTCCAGATAATCGGCCGCCCGCTCCAGCATCGTATCCAGCCGCCCCGCACTCTCGCCGCTCGCCGCCAGATAAACCAGCAGCGGCGGAAACACCCCGGCCCGCCGCAGCGCCGCCGACAGGCTCCCGCCCCCACGAATGGCCTCGACAATCTGCTCGGAAGCCTGCCGCAACACCCGATTGTGCACGGTCTGGGTTGTCAGCGTCAGGCCCTCCATCAACGGCAGACGGCTCGCCACCATCGTGGACAGCGTCCGCGCCATCCGCGCGGCATGAAGGTCGCGGATCAACCGCCCGAGCAGCGGCAACCGCAGCAACAGGCCATCGAAGCGATATCGGAACGCCTCAACCTTCAACGCCCGCCAGAAACCAACAGCGCCCAGCAAAATCAGGATCGCCAGCAACCACCAATAGCCCGCCAGAAAGGCCGAAATCCCCATCACCATCCGCGTTAGCAGCGGCAGGTCCTGACCCACGGTGTCGAACTGCTCCACCACCTTGGGCACGACAAAGATCATCAGCGCCGCCACGACGCAGACCGCAAAGGCTGCCAGCACGCTCGGATAAGCGATAGCGATCAGCACTTTCGACCGGATCACCGCCTGCCGCTCCATTAGGTCGGACAATCGCTCCATGATCGTCGGCAGGCTGCCAGAGCTTTCACCCGCAGAAACCATCGCCCGATAGAGCGCCGGAAAGCTTTTTGGCTCGGCGCCCAGAGCATCAGCCAGCCGCCGCCCTTCCAGCACGCCCGAATGCACCTTGCTGACGATCGCGCGCACATGCTCCTGCTCGCTCTGCCTCCCGATAGTGCGCAGCGATTCCTCCAGCGGGCTCACCTGGATCAGCGTCGATAGCTGGCGCGTGAACAGCGTCAGTTCCTTGGCCGACAGCCTCGGCGCACGCAACGTCAATCCGGCGCGCTTGGCTGCTTTCTCCACCACGCCCGGCTCGATCCGGACAATAAATAGCTGGCGCGCGTCCAGCTTCGCCCGCGCATCCTCGACCGTCTCGGCCTTCACCTTGCCGCTGCGTTCCTTGCCCGCCGGATCAATGACCAGATAATCATATTCAGCCATCGACGATGGTTTCCACCTCCGCCGCATCGCGCCGCGACACGCGGATGGCTTCCTCCGCCGTGGTCTGTCCATCGCGCACCAGCGCCCGCGCCGCCGACCCCAAATTGGGCGCATTGAGGAAAGCATGCCGCGCGATCAAGGACTCGTCGCCCCCGTCGTTGATCAGCCGGCGAATGGTATCGTCCACCCGGATCGCTTCAAACACGCCGATCCGGCCCTTATAACCAGTCCCGTTGCACTCCTCGCACCCCCTTGCGCGGTAAATTATCGTTCCGGGATCGAAACCAAGCAGCGCACTCGCCGACTTGTCCGCCTGCACCGGCTCCCGACAATGCTGGCAAAGCCGTCGCACCAGCCGCTGCGCGATAACGGCGCGCAGGGTCGAGGCAAGCAGGAACGGCTCGACCCGCATATCCCTCATCCGGGTAATCGCGCCCACCGCATCATTGGTATGCACGGTCGACAGCACCAGATGCCCCGTCAGCGACGCTTGCACCGCGATCTCCGCCGTCTCCCGATCACGGATTTCGCCGACCATCACCACATCAGGGTCCTGCCGCAAAATCGCGCGCAGCCCGGCGGCAAAGGTCAATCCGACCTTCGCATTGACCTGAGTCTGCCCGACCCCTTCGACCGCATATTCGACCGGGTCCTCCACGGTAAGAATATTGCGCGTCCCATCGTTCAACTGCCGCAGCCCCGCATAGAGCGTAGTCGTCTTCCCCGACCCGGTCGGCCCCGTGACCAGAATAATCCCGTTCGGTTCGTGCAATCCTTCACGAAAAATCCGGTCCGCCGCCCCCGCCATGCCCAGCAGGTCAAGGTTCATGCCCGCATTCTCCTTGTCGAGAATACGCAGCACCACCCGCTCCCCCGCCCGGCTCGGCAGTGTCGAAACGCGCACGTCCAGCAGCTTGCCGCCCAGCGTCAGCCCAATGCGCCCATCCTGCGGCACGCGCCGCTCGGCAATGTCCAGCCGCGCCATCACCTTGATCCGGCTCACCACCACCGGCGCGGCATGGGGCGGCATCCGCAAAGTCTCGCGCAGCACTCCGTCGATCCGCATCCGCACGATCAGCCCGGTTTCATAAGGCTCGATATGAATATCCGAAACGCCCTGCCGCGCAGCCTCCGCGATGATGCCGTTGATCAGCCGGATCGCGGGCGCATCATCGGCGCTGTCGAGCAAGTCGTCAGCGGTCGGAATATCTGCGGCGAGAATATCCAGCTCATCGGCGCCCACTTCCAGCGAACCCGCCATCGCTGCCGCGCTACCCTCCATCGCATAATGGTCTGACAGGTGCCGATCGAACTGTGGCCCATCAACAAACCGCACATCGAAACTGCGCGCCAGATGCCGCCGCACTTCCAGTAATACCCGCGGATCGCTCCCCTCCCGAACTGCAATCGTGAGCCGGTCTCCGTCCAGCGGCAGCATGACGACGCCATGCTTGCGCGCAAAGACATAGGGAATGTCGACAGCGCGGGGCGCACTGTGCGGCACGTCGAGATCGGAGTGGGACTCGCTCACCCTAACCTCCGTTCGGGCTGAGCATGTCGAAGCCCTCCCTTGGGAAAACGGTTCACCGCCGATCTCCATTCGCCGCATCGTCCACCGGCCGAACTACGCCGCTCGATTGCCGCACCGTCGGTTCAATCACTTGCGCTGGAGCAGCGCTTGGCTGCACCACCGCATCGCTCGCCTGCGTCACAGCGGCTGGCGGCTCCGCGCCCATATAGTCGCGCACCAGTTCGTCGATGCTCGGCTCCTGATCGGGGTTCCGCGCTAATTGCATGTCACGCACATAGCCATAGCGCTGCTGCGTCAGGCGCTGTGCATCCTCTTTCGACCGCAGGATGGTGGGCCGGATAAAGACCATGAGGTTGGTCTTGCTCCGGCTCTTGCTGCGCGACTTGAACAGCTCGCCAATCCCCGGAATATCGGACAGCAGCGGAATACGCTCGATCGTCTTGCGCTCATTATCGTCCAACAGGCCGCCAAGCGCCAAAATCTCGCCATCATCCACCGTGACCGTCGTCTCGATCTCACGCTTGTTGATGATGAGGTCGCTATTATTGTTGGACACCGGCCCGGCGACGCTCGACACTTCCTGCCTCAGGAACAGCTTGATCGCGCCGCCCGTGTTGATCTGCGGCTTCACTTCCAGCTTGATGCCCACATCCTGCCGTTGGACGGTGCGGAACTGATTGTCGAAATTCTGGCTGAGCGCCTCGCCGGTCGTTATCGGCACCTGCTGCCCAACCAGGATCGACGCCTTCTGATTGTCCAGCGTCATCACCGAAGGCGTGGACAGAATATTGCTGTCAGTGTCGGACCTGACCGCGTTGATGATCGCCCCGAAAATCCCGTTCCGCCCGATCTGCGTCGCAACCCCGCCAAAGCCGCCCGTCGCGTTCATCAGGCTATCAACCGCCGCCTGCTGCAAGGTGTTCGACAAGTTGCTATTCTCGGTCGAGGTGGTCGTCGTGGTCACGCCGCCGTTGACGACCGTCGTGGTCGTCTTGCCCAACTCGTTCGCGCCAATCGCCCCGGCCAGCGTCAGCAAATTGGGAGAAGCGTTGGAATAATTGGTCGCCGCAAAGCCCGTCTTGGTGCTGCCGATCAGGAACTGCACACCCAGTTTCTTGGCGGCGGCATCGCTGATCTCGACGATGATCGCCTCGACCAGGACCTGCTCCCGCCTCGTATCGAGTTGCCGGACGGTCTCACCAAGCATGCGCTGCACATCGCTATTGGCCGCTACGATGATCGCATTGGCCCCCTCATAGCGGGTAACGATTGCAGGCCCGCGCGTCGAAATGCCACCACCCGAAGAACCGGCCGAGTTCACCACCGCAGGCGCCGCCGCGACCGGAGCAGCGCCATTGGACGCCGGAACAGAGGACGTCACGGCAGAGCCGGTCGATTGCCCAACCAATTGCTGCAACACAGGCAGCAGCTTTTCGGCATCCGCATGTTCCAGCCAGTAGACGCGGATCTCCGTCCCGCTCGCCGCCTGCCGATCAAGATCGCGCGCCATCTGCGCCAGTCGCGTCACCGTCCCGGCATCTCCCCGGATCGCGACCGAATTGCTGCTGTCGATCGGCACGATAGTCGCCGCCCGCTGCGCGCCTTCGCCGCCGCTTTGCACCAGCGCCTGAAGCGACGTCGCGATTTCCCGCGCGCCAGCATTCCGCAGCATCACCGTCTGCGTCGCCGCCGTATCGCGATCGATTCGCGCAAGCACCTGGCGAATACGCCCGATATTGTCGGCATAGTCGGCAACAACCACGCTGTTCCCGGCGCGATTGGCGGTCACCGAACCGTCCTTGCTGACCAGCGGCCGCAAAGTCTCCAGCGCGCTCGCCGCATCGATCGAGCGCATGCGGAAGACCTCGGTCACGAACTGGTTGCGATTGCCCCCCCGTCCAACGACGCTAGGTTGCCCGGCCGCCCCGTCGGCAGGCTGAATGCGATAAGCACCGCCCGGCGCTGGCACGGCCACCAGCCCGTTCGCCCGCAAGGTCGACAGGAAAATCTCGAAATATTCCGACCGCGAGAGCGGCCGATCGGTCACAACCGAAACCTTACCCTGGACCCGATTATCGATGATGAAGGTCCGCCCCGTTACCCGCGCGGCGTCCTGTATAAAGGCGCGAATATCGGCGTCGCGCACATTCAGCGTCTGCTGTGCCATGACAGGCGACGTGACAGGCGTGGCCAGAGCGAGGGCGGTCGCGGCGGAAAGAAGGAATTTTCTGGTCATTGGCCTTGCAGAGTAAGGTTGATCGTCGAAAGGCTGGCGCCCCGCTCGACGGTCAGGGAAATGCGCGCGCCGGGCATGATTTTGCCTTGCAGCACCTGGAGATCGCTAGGCGAGCCGACCGGCTGCCCATCGACCTGGGTGACAATATCGCCGGGCTGAAACCCGGCATTCTGGAAAGTCGGCCCCTTGGCGGTCAGGATCAGTCCGGAGATGCGGCCATTCTGCATGCGCGGCGCGAAACCGATATCACGCTTCAGCCCGTCCGCCGTCGGATTGTCGATCCCGGCGACAGGGGCCGGAGCCGCTGCATCTCCCGGCGCGCCCGCAGGCGAGGCAGGCTGCGACTGGTCGAGGAATATCTGCTCTTCTGCCCCACCCCGGTCGATAGTGACATGATCGAACGCCACGCCCTTCAGCAGCACGCCCGGCAATATCTCATCACCCACGGCAAAGCTGTTCTGCACCCCATCGGGTCCAGCGATGATGGCCGATCCCAGCCCCGACCCTTCGTTCAACCGAATGCCGTAGACAGTCAGCGCCAGCGAAGTGACGACCCCACCGCCCGCCGCCTGCTGCGGCCCAGCCCGGTAAAAGGGGTCAAAACTGGAAAATAATGTCTGACGCGCCGCGAAATCCGGAAATTGCGCTTGCCGCCCTTCCCACGGTCCAAAGCTCCCGACCGGCGTCAGCACGGCCCAAACCAGCCTTGCACATTGCAGCGCCAGCAGGCCCAGCAACAGCTTCTCGGCAACCCGCGCCCAGTCGATCGGCGCGAGGCGGCTGCTAAGGTCCTGAAAGTTACTGCGAAACGCCACGCGCATGAACCTGGTAATCCCCCTTGATACCCGCGCTGCTAGGCAATTGTTTTTACTGCCGGATGACAGAAATGTGACCTATCCATGACAACGGCAATCCGCAAGCGATGACACTTGCATTTCGAGCGCCGAGCGATAGCAGAAAGGCTGCTTTCTCGCCCTAAAAGGCCGTCCATGCCTAACCAACCCATTGTGAAATCAGCCGATGCCGATCCGGCCTGGATCGCATCCCATCCACGCGTCCAGCGCGTGCCCAGCCGCGATCTGACGCTCTTCATCCAGCGCGATTTCCTGACAGCGGAAGAATGCGATGGCCTGATCACACGGATCGAGGCGCGCCGTCGCCCTTCCACCATCGCCGACGCCAATGGCGACACAGGCTTCCGCACCAGCGATACCTGCGATCTCGACAACACCGATCCCTTCATCGGGGCCATAGATGAAAAACTCGCCGCTTTCGCCGGGATCGACCCATGTTTCGGCGAACCGATACAGGGGCAACGTTACGCCGTGGGTCAGGAATTCAAGGCGCATACCGACTATTTCGATCCTGCTGGCCTCGACTTCGCCCGCTACTGCTCCGTCTCGGGCAACCGGACATGGACGCTGATGGTCTATCTCAACCAGCCCCCCGCAGGTGGCGCGACCCGCTTCGTGAAGATCGGTAAGACGGTCCAGCCCGAGCGCGGGAAGCTGCTCGCCTGGAACAATCGCCTTGAACCCGGACGCTATAATGGGGCCAGCCTGCACCACGGCATGAAGGTGCGCAGCGGCGTCAAACACATCATCACCAAATGGTATCGGGAAAAGCCCTGGACCTGAGCTTCAGCGCCAGAAACTCTTGGTATCCGCCAACTCATCATAGGCTTTGCCGGCCGCCGCCAGCAGCTTCTTCTTGCTCCGACCGCTCTTCACCAGATCGGCATCGACCGGCAGGCCATGCTGCGCCAACAAGGCGCGCACGTTGACCAGATCATTGAGCGCGCCCAGTTCGTCCTGCAACCCCTCCAGCGCATCGATGTAGCGCGCGTGCCGTCGCCGCTGTTTCTTGGCGTCGAATAGACCCCCGAAAAATTCGGCGGCGTAGCGCAGCTTCTTCGCCTTCTTGCGCACTTCGTGACGGTGCGCGTCATCCAGCTTCGCCAGATGCCGTGCATGCTTCATCTGCCAGCGATGAAAATGCTGCAAACGGCGTGCGGCAAACGCCTCCGCAGCCTCATCGCGCAACCTGCGGCCCTCAGCATCCGGCCCGCCCATGCCAAGCGTCAGCCATTCCACGATGTCGATCATCAAGCCCCGCGCCCGATCGGATTCCAGCGCATCGATCACCTTTGCATGGATCACCGAGCGAACAGCAGCTAGTTGCTCGTGCAGTTCGCCCGGCTTCATCCGTTCGATCAGCACATCCAGATCACGCGCCTCTCCCAGCAGCTGCGCCAGCCAGCGAAGCTCATCCTGAAATCGGGTCACGTCTTGCGCCGCCAGCATTGATATGAACAGCGTCAGCGCCGAACGCAGCCGCCGCACGGCTACGCGCGCCTGATGCACAGCCTGTGGATCATAATGGTCGAGTAGCAGATTTTCGTTCAGCCGGTATTGCCGCACACAGTTGCGCATAATGGCCTGAAACGCCGCCTGCGCACTGACATCGGGCTTCAGCGCCAGTCTCTCCGCCTTGAAACAGGCGGGCGCGGGAGCCAGCAGCCGATAGCCTCGTTCCGACTTTGCCGCGACGCCCAGCCGCACCGGCACCGCAGCCTCTATTCGCCTTGCGAGCGCAAACAGGGCGGCGGGCGCTCCTGCCTTCAGCTCCAGTTCGATTTCACAGATGGGCGACTGCCGCTCACTCGCGCGGACCCATCCCCTGTCGAGCACCAATTCGATCTCCGCCGCACCCTCGGCAATCTGCCATGTGCGCCGCTCGACCTCGACCTTGAACGCGGGTTCGATCATCTCCACTGCATCACCCAGAACGCCCGCAATGGGCGTGCGGCTGTCGATCACCGGCTCGTCCTGCCTGACCGGCATTTCCCATTCCGCCCGTGAGAACAGCGCTCCGCCCCGATCTTCACTACCGGCCTTGACGGTCTGGACGCGCTCCTCCCCTGATCGGCGGATGCGCAGCGTATATCCTCGCGCATCCAACTGCCTGTCGGGCGTATCGAAATAGACGGCCTGAAGTTGCGCCCGGCCTCCCTCAGCGGGCAGCAGCGCCAATTGCTCGAAGGCTTCCGCCGCCTGCTGCGACAGCTCCAGTTTCAGCTCGACTTCCTGCTTCACCGCCTGCCTCCGCTTCAGGCCAACCCCTAACACGGCGCAGGAAAAGGCGCGAATCACAGATGGCAAAACGGCCGATCCGCGCGAAGCGGATCGGCCGCCAAGCCTCATCAAAGAAAGTTAAATCAGAGCGCGACGGTCAGCGAAGCCGCGAAGGTCGTGCCGATCTTATAGCGATTGTAGAATACCTTGTTGCCGCCCAGTTCCTGGAACTCCTGGAACTTGCGCCCCGTGATGTTCCGCGCCTCGAACTTGAACTCGCTCTTCACCCCGCCCGGCAGGGTCACGCCCTGCCGCGCCACGAAGTCCAGAGTCAGGCCCGGCTTTTCCTTGATGTCGGGCTGAAGGTTGGGACCACGGCTCGTAACGCGCGGGCTGGCATAGGTCAGCAGCAGCGTCTGCTGCGACAGTCTGTCAGTGTCCTCAAGACCGAGTTGCAAATTGACCAGATGATCCGACTGGCCGGTCAGCGGCACGCCATCCTGGAAATAGTCGGACGCGGCGGGCAGCGGGCCAGCGGTATAGCTGTAGGGGATGGTCGTATCCCCTTCGCTCACTTTCAGCTTCGACTGGGTGTAGGTATAGTTGCCGATCAACACGATCCGCCGGGTCTGGAAGAACGGGCTGCTCATATTGTCGAGCGGCAGATATTTCTGCGCCTCGAACTCGACACCGTACAACGTTGCTTCGGGCGCATTGGCGAAGCTGGTCGTCACATCATATTTGTCGTTGATCGTCGTGTAGGTCTCGATCGGATTGTCGATCTTCTTCCAGAACGCCGCCGCCGTCAGCCGCTCGTCCCGGCCCATATACCATTCCGCGCGCAGGTCTGCGTTCCACAACTCGCTATCCTGCAGGAAGGGGTTGCCGCGATAGAAGCGGTTGGAATCGGTATCGATATAGGGCTGGGCGATCAGCTCGCGGAACTGCGGGCGTGCAATCGTCTTGGAACCGCTCATGCGGAACTGCAAACCCTTCGCCGCTTCGAAGGTGATGGTCGCGGCAGGCAGCCAATATTCCTTGTTGATGCCGTTCACCGGCTCAACGCCCGTATTATAGACGTCCACGCCGGTCACCGACTGGCGGCCCTTCTCATAGCGCACGCCCGCGTCCACGGTCACGCCCGCGAGAGGCTGCACCTTCAGCTGCGCATATCCGGCATGCGTGCGCAGCGCCGCATCATAGACCGGATAGTTGCCCGAAAAGTCCAGCAGCGACATGTCGAACAACTGGATCGACGCATCCGACAGCAGATAATCGGGCCGCAGCTGCTGCACGGCGATCGGCAGGTTGGTCGCGTCGAAATGCAGCTCATAGCGCGAAGACGTGCGCTTCGTATCGCTGAACGCATAGCCCACCGTCGCGGTCAGATCGGGCGAGAATTTGTAGCTCAAATCCCAACCCGCCGACCACAGGTCTTCGTTAAGGTCGCTGAAGGTGATCGACGCATCGCCCCGCTGGCGGTTCAGCGCGTTGACGAAACGGTCGCCGACCGGATCAACCGCCAGATCGCGATTAGTCCGCACATATTCAAACTCGCGCTCATAGGGTGCTTCCCGCTGCGAATTGGCATAGCCGCCGCGCAGGTCAAGGCTCAGGCTCTCCATCAGCTTGAACTCACCCACCATCTGAGTGTCGATCAGCTGCCGCTCATACCAGGCGGTATTCTGCTTCATATAATCCGCGCCCGCGATCGCGCCGTCATTCTGCCCCAGCGTCAGGGCACCGCGCTTCAGCGTGTCGCGAATATAGACGTTGGTCCAGCGGATCTTCTGATCGCCGAGTTCCAGGCCCAGCCCGAACAGGCTGTTGAACGTCACCTCATTATCCGTCGACACCTGAACGCCGTTCTTGCCCGGCGCCTGCTCAAGGTTGATCGACGCCTGCTGCAGCGAGGAGCGTGTCCGCCACTTATTGCTGTAGGATGCGGTAAACAGCACGCCCAACCGCCCATCACTACCCACGTCCATCGCCGTCCCGGCATTCAGCGATCCGGAAAAGTTGAAGGGCAGGCTGTTGGTCCGCTGGAGCACGGAAGTCTTCGCATTCAGGAACTGCATCGAAATCGCCTGCAGGTCGCCACGCGTCATGTTGGAGAATGGCACCCCGCTACCAAACGCCTGCGCCAGCAATGGCGGAACGTCGCGCGAACCATCGTCAAAGCCGGTCCAGTCAGACTTCGACCCATAATAGGTGTAGCCCATGTTACCCGACGTCTCGGTATTGGCGGAACTTCCGATCCCCAGCTCCAGATAGCTTTCCACCGGAATGGCCTTGGTCGTCAGGTTGATGACGCCGCCGCCAAACTCGCCAGGGAAGTTGGCCGAATAGCTTTTCTGCACCATCGTGGACGCGATGACGCTGGTCGGGAAGATGTCGAGCGGCACGACGCGCTTGAGCGGTTCCGGACTCGGCAAAGGCGATCCGTTGAGCAACGCCAGCGAATAGCGGTCGCCAAGGCCACGCACATAGACATATCCGCCCGATACGACCGAAAGGCCCGTCACGCGCTGGAGGGACCCGGCGATGTCGCCTTCGCCCGTGCGCTTGATGTCGGCGGCCGACAGGACAGTCACCACCTGCGGCGCTGCCTGCGACACATTGCTGGTGCGGCGGCCAGTCACGATGATGTCCGATCCGGGAACGGAAACGTCGACATTGCCGGTCTGCGCATCGGCCTCTTCGGATGCGCTCGGCACGCCTGACGTCGGCGCGCTATCGGTCGTGGTCTGCGCCATAGCCGCCGGAGCGGAAAGGGCGGTCGAAATCAGGAGCATGCGCGCCAGGCTGAGCGGCTTCGACATGGCTAGGAGTCCCCCTTGGGAAAATTCTTTGTAAAGAGGGCGGGGAAGCGGCTGATGCACGCTCCCCCGCCCCTGTTCAGGTGAGGTAGATCAGGTGGTCGGAATGGCGGTACAGTTGGTGCTGCTGCTGCCGAAGCTCGCCGTGACCGAGTTACAGGTCCAGCCCGCATACCAGGTGTCGTTGCTGTCCTTCACCGCGCCGATATAGTTGGTGGTGGTGAAGTTGCTGTCGATCGTCTTGGGGTCGATCGCGGTGCGGGCCGTTTCCGTCGCGCCGTTGATGAACAGGCTGGTCAACGACGGCGTATAGGCAAAGCTGCTGTTCGGATCGGTCGAGAAGATCGACTGGACCGTCGCCGCATCGACGCCGCCGGTGCCCTTGAACGGGGTAGCGTTGCACTGCATCACTACCGACAGGTAACGCGGCTTCCCCGCATCCTGCAGCCCCGCGTCAGCGTCACGTACCGTGGCGGCGCTGTTGATGCGCAGGCAGCTCTGATCAGGACTGACGATGATGCCGTTCACCATGGCAAGGTCAGCACCGCCCCGAAGCATCATGGTCGCGCCATCATCGCCGGTGTTCGACCGCTGGATGTGCGTGAAGTTCGCTACCTTCAGATATTGGCGAGGCAGCGCGTCTTCGGAGAAGCTCGTGCCGGTCGTCGAACCGTTCGAGTCCGTCTCGGTGAAGGTATCGCCGATATTGTTGTTCGCACGCTGCACCGAGATGACAAACTGGGCCGTGCCGCGGAAGCCGACGTCCGTATCCAAATTGTCGTCCTCGTTGCCGGTCAGCACCAGATATTTCATGTGGGTAGAACCACCGAAAGCCTCGATGCCGTCGTCCGAGCTGTTGTGAACCTGGATATGGTCGAGTTGCGTGCCGGTACCAACGCCCGAAGGGGTCAGGCCCTGTAGTTCCTTGCCATTCGCCAGCACGAAGCCGGAATAACGGATCTGGACATAGCTCATGCGGCCCGAATTGTCGGCGTCATTGTCGCCGCCATAGAGCGCGCCGGTCGTGCCTTCGGTGTCGCGCTGACACGCGGTGGTGCCCGGAGCCGCATTGGGCGCCTGATCGCAGTCGGTGATCTTGGCGCGGCCGAGCAACACGATGCCACCCCACTGGCCCGACGACTGATCGGTCGCCGACCCGGTGACATTCTCGCGGCTGGTGAAGACGATCGGCTGGGCCGCCGTACCCACGGCGTTGATCTTGTTGCCACGATTGACGGCCAGGAAGGCGCTACCGGTGCCGGCAAAGACCACCACACCCGGATCAATCGTTAGCGTCACATTGGAGCCAGTGCTTGCGGCACCCTGATCCGTGCCGACATCAACGCGGCCGGGCAGCGAATAGATGACGCCCGCCGTCTTGGCGATCGCGGTCGAGCTGTTGAAACGCGCGGGGAAGCCGCAATTACGCCATGTATTGGTGCCGTCGCTGATGGTGCCAAGGTTGGTCAGCTGGTCCGCACCCGAGATAGTCGGACAGTCGGCCGCAGCGGTCACATTGCCCGGCGTAGGAGTGGGCGTCGGCGTCGGACTCGGCGAAGGCGTCGGCGCGGGCAGGACGATCGTCCCCTCGCCTGGCGAAGCAATGTCATCGGCACCGCAGGCGCTCAGAGCAGCGCAAGCGCAACCCGCCATCAGGATGGTAGTGATACGATTAGTCTTGACCATGTCGTCTCCGCTCCGGCGATGCCGGTTTGTGTTAAGATGCGGAGCGAAGGGGATTCACGAATCGGACAACGCCCCCTGCCGCCCTCAGTCGCCGCAGCTAGGCGCGCCAGATGACAGAGACATTTTGCTTCCGTGACGGCAGAGTGACTTTAAAATGACAGTTCAGAGACTCTTGTTTCACTTTGATGATTGCGAAAGCCGTCCACGCAAAAAGAAAGGCGCCGTCCCACCGGACGACGCCCCACTGTTCAATGACTTAACGCGCCGAAGTCAGCGCATGGCGTAGCTCGCTTCAAGGCGGCCGAGCGCGCGGCGGGCAACATCCCGCGACGATGCTTCTTCGCCATTCGCGAGCAGCAATGTCGACTCCGGCGCGAAGCGGGCCGCGCCATAAGCCTCTCGCGCATCCTTCATCCTCCCCAGTCCCGCATAAGCGTTGCCAAGGTTGATCAACCGAGCCGGATCGTTCGCCCCGTCCGGCCACATAGGCGCAAGGCGGCGGGCGGCTCTTTCATAATCCTTCGCCACCAAGGCCGGAGCGGCCAATTGCCCATCGGGAACACCGACCACAACCACTTCATCGGATGCAGCCACGGCCGCGCCTGACATGCCCCCTGCCAGCATCAGCCCGACGATCGCCGCTACCTTCATCATCCAATTTCTCCCGAAAAAACTTTCTATAATAGCCGGGATTATTTCATCTTGATGACATCTAAACAAGCAGCGAACTGCACCCAAAAAAGGATTTTTACTTCCTATAATTCAATATGTTATAAATTTTTCTTCTAACTGTCATAAAACTGTAATTGAACCGTCTTGGTTCATGACATCCGATTCGCAGCTACAGATTCAGCCTGCCAGCCCATAGCAAGCGCCACCCGCCACGTAGGACGGCCCGCCAAAATCACTTAAATGAAGGAAGGTCCGGAGGATTCTGTTGCCCGGCTCCTCCGGAAGCCGCTGAATTCCCTTCTGTTGCCCGGTGGGTTCAACCGCGTTCTTTTTGGGTAATGTCAGGCCGTGAGGCCATCAATTACGCAGCAAGAGCAAGAGCCTCGTTATCGTTGGCACTTACGTGTTTTGAACATTTTTACGGCTTACTCAGGCCGGGTGAAGACATCGCCTTTCAACACACGTCGATCCTAGTTCGGCCCCGTCAGACACCCCGTACAAGCCGGGATATGTGGTGGAGCCGCCGGGTACTGCCCCCGGGTCCGCTGCGCCTATTACACGACACGATTTATCACCATAGCCGGGCGAACCCGGCAAAACCCATATGGGGCAGCGCTCCCCATTTATCAACCTTTTCGGTCAGGCCGGGAGCAGATGGACGGCCTTGGGCTTGGCGACCGGCAGTCCGCTGGCCTTCGCCTGCGCCATCAGCTCCTGCTTGCGCGCCATCATCCTGTCACGCAGCACGACCAGATCCACATCCGTCTTGCGGCACTGGGCGAACATGCCGTCAGACTGCCTTTCCTCTTCCTTCACATGATGCTTGATCTCTTCGGACAGCACCTTGACCTTGGCATCGTAGAAATCGTCGTCCGGCGATCCGGCCTCGATATCATTCACCAGCACCTTCGCGCCGTCATGCTCGACATAGGCTTCATCGAGCGTGTCGTCCTCAATCTTGCCACGAAAGGCGGGGTAGAAAATCTCCTCCTCGATCATCGTGTGGATCTTCAGCTCGGTGCAGATTTGATGCGCGATTTCCTGCTTCCGGTTCGCAGCCTTCGCCTTTTCGAACTGCTCGAACAGGTCCTCGACCTTGCGATGATCAGCTTTCAACAGGGCGATCGCATCGGTAAACTCAGCTTTGGCCATTTCCGTCCTCCTCACGAACACATATCGTCAAGAAGCGGCTGACAAGCCTCCGGGTTCCGTCCCGCTATCATTCATAGCCCAGATCATGGCCGTGCGGCTTCGCATGACCACCGGCGCGCAGATAACGGCTGTCTATTTCGTTGATCAACCGCTCGGCATCCTTGCCCCCCGCCATTTTCAGTAGTTCGTCGACCTTCACTTCCAACCGGTCGTCATTCTCCTTGGAGGCTGGAGATCCAACATAAAGAAAATATGCCAGGCCCACGACCTGCCAAATCAGCTGGAGAAATTCGGATTGCCAATTTTCGAACGTGTCCCGGCCCATTTCGATGGCATAGGCCGCCAGTTCAGGCACCTGCCCGTGCGTCTTTGCGTCATCCACATAGGCCCACCAGCCAAACACCCAATGACCCACGATCGACACCAGAAAGAACAGGGCCGTGATCCAACCATAGGCGTAGCGCTTCATACCATCCTCCCTCATGTCACTCCGGAAGGACAACGCAAAAGCATGTAGCCGGTTCAGCCAGCTACAAACGCCGATTCCGATTGGCCCGGCGCGCTTCGCTCTCTATAGCCATGGTCCCATGATCCTCGTCATCGACAATTATGACAGCTTCACCTGGAATCTGGTCCACTACCTCATGGAGTTGGGCGCAGAGGTGGAGGTTGTCCGCAACGATGCCATTTCGGCAGGCCAGGCCCTCTCCAGCGGCGCCAGCGCCTTCCTGCTTTCGCCCGGTCCCTGCACGCCCAATGAGGCGGGCGTCAGCCTTGACCTCGTCGCCGCCGCCGCTGACGCGGGCGCACCCTTGCTGGGCGTATGCCTCGGCCATCAGGCGATCGGCCAGCATTTCGGCGGGCAAGTCGTTCGGGGCGGCCTGATGCATGGCAAGACCTCCCCCGTCACTCATGACGGGACCGGCCTTTTTGCTGGCATTCCATCGCCCTTCACCGCGACCCGCTATCATTCGCTCATCGTCGATAACATTCCGCAGAGCCTCATCGTGAACGCGACCAGTGAGGACGGCTCAGTCATGGGCTTCCGCCATCAAAGCCTTCCGATCCACTCGGTCCAGTTCCATCCGGAAAGCATCGCGACCGAATACGGGCATGAGATGCTGGCGAACTTCATGCGGATCGCCGGGATTCCGGTAAAGGAGCGCGCAGCCGCCTGATTTCGGTTTCGCGGCCGGGCGAACGAAGCACAAGGCTTCGCCGTGCCATGTGCGAAAGACTTTCCCGCACCCTCCCCTCGACTCCGGCGCGGCGTCGTGATTAAGGCAAAGGCGATGACCCGCCTGCCCGATCCCGCAGCGCCATTGAGCGCAACCGAGGCCGCCGCCGCCTTCGACCTGTTGTTCGACGGCAACCTGCCAGAGGCAGAGATCGCCGCCTTCCTCGTCACCATGGCTCAGCGCGGCGAGTCTGCAACAGAGATCGCCGCCGCCGCCCGCGCCATGCGCGCGCGCATGATCCCCATCGCCGCCCCCGCAGGCGCAATCGACGTCTGCGGCACAGGCGGAGATGGCCACCACACGCTCAACGTCTCGACCGCCGTCAGCCTCGTGGTAGCCGCCGCCGGAGTGCCCGTCGCCAAGCATGGCAACCGCGCCGCTTCCTCCAAGGCCGGGGCCGCCGACACGCTCGAAGCGCTCGGCCTCGATCTTGATCGCGTCGCCGACACGGCAGAGGCAACGCTGGCCGATCTCGGCATCTGCTTCCTGTTCGCACAGAAACATCACCCCGCGCTCAAGCGCTTCGGCCCCATCCGCAAGGCTATCGGCCAGCGCACCATCTTCAACCTGATGGGTCCGCTCGCCAATCCGGCCGGTGTGCGCCGTCAGCTAGTCGGCATCGCCCGCCCCGCCTATGTTCCCATCTATGCCGAGGCGCTGGCGGAACTTGGCGTCGATCGCGCCATGATCGTGTCCGGGGATGAAGGCCTTGACGAACTGTCCCTCGCTGGCGGCAACGACGTCGCCGAAGTCACCGCACAGGGCATCGTCGCCATGCGCCGCCTCTCCCCTGCCGACGCCGGACTGCCTACGCACCCGGTTGAGGCGATACGCGGCGGTGACCCCGCTCATAACGCCGCCGCCCTGCGTGCCCTGCTTCAGGGTGAGCCGGGCGCCTATCGCGACGCCGTGCTGCTTAACGCAGCCGCTGCCCTTCTCGTAGCGGACGCCGTTACCGATCTGCGCGAAGGTGTCGAGGAAGCCGCCGAAACCATCGACCGTGGACTCGCCAACGCGCTGCTCAATTGCTGGATTGCCTATAAATGACGAACAAGCTGATCGAAATCTGCGACACGAAACGCGAGGAAGTGGCCCGCCGCAAGGCAGCGATCACCGTCTCGACGCTCCACGCCCGCGCCGCCGAGCAGACACCCCCGCGCGGTTTCCGCCAGGCGCTCGACAGTGCCGCCCGCTCGGGCTTTGGGCTCATAGCGGAAATCAAGAAGGCCAGCCCCTCCAAGGGCCTGATCCGCGAGAATTTCGACCCGCCCGCCCATGCGCAGGCCTATGCAGCCGCTGGCGCCGCCTGTCTCTCGGTCCTCACGGACGAACCCTATTTTCAAGGCCATGACGATTATCTCATGGCCGCCCGTTCCGCCTGCGCGTTGCCAGTCCTGCGCAAGGATTTCATGGTCGATCCCTGGCAGGTGCTGGAAAGCCGCTCGCTCGGAGCCGATGCCATCCTCATCATCGCTGCCGCGCTGGACGACAGCCAGATGGCCGAGATAGAAGACGCCGCCCTCGGCCTTGGCATGGATGCACTGATCGAAGTCCATGATGCTCATGAACTGGAACGCGCGCTCAAGCTCCGCTCGCGCCTCATCGGCGTCAACAACCGCGACCTGCGCGACTTCAGCGTCGATTTCGCCCGCACCTATGAATTGGTCGGCCAGGCCCCGGAAGGCTGCACCTTCGTCGCCGAGAGCGGCCTTGGCAGCCACGCCGACCTGATCACCATGTCCGAACATGGCGTCCGCTGCTTCCTGGTGGGCGAAAGCCTGATGCGTCAGCCCGATGTCGAAGCCGCTACCCACGCTCTACTGACCGGCGAATGAGCAAGCTCACCCATCTTGATGAGGATGGATCGGCCCATATGGTCGATGTTTCCGCCAAGACGGTGACCGCCCGTGAAGCCATCGCCACCGGCCACATCGGCATGAGCGCTGAAGCGGCGGCCGCCATCGCGCAAGGACTGGTGAAGAAAGGCGATGTCCTCGCGGTAGCGCGCGTGGCAGGCATCATGGCGGCAAAGCGTACCGCCGACCTCATCCCCCTCTGTCATCCCATCGCCCTGACCTCTGTTACGATCGACTTCGATCTGGAAACAGAGGGCGTCACCGTGACCGCTACCGCCAGAAGCGCGGGCCAAACCGGCGTTGAGATGGAAGCACTTACCGCGACCTCTGCCACGCTTCTGACCATCTACGACATGGCAAAGGCGCTCGATAAGGGCATGATCATCGGCAATGTCCGGTTGCTCGCAAAGTCGGGCGGCAAGTCGGGCGACTGGCGCGTCGCATGAGTTTGCTCCCGGTCGCGGAAGCCCAGGCGCGCCTGCTTGCGCTGGGTAGCCGCTTGCCGGAAGAGGATATCCCGGTTTCCAACTGTGCAGGCCGATGGCTCGCGCGCGACGTCGTCGCCCTCCGCGATCAGCCTTGGGCAGATCTATCGGCCATGGACGGTTACGCCATTTGTGCGGCAGAATGGCCTGGCCCTTGGCGCCTAACCGCTGAAAGCACGGCGGGCGGCTCCCTTCCCTCTGCTTTGGCTCCGGGGGAATGCTGCCGCATCTTCACCGGCGCTCCGCTGCCACCAGGCGCCGATACCGTCCTGATCCAGGAAGATGCGCAGCTGGACGGCCTGCTCGTGCATCCCCTTGGTTCTCCACTACCCACAGGACGAAATGTGCGCCCGGCGGCAAGCGACTTTGGCGCAAATCATCTATTGCTCTCTGCCGGTGCCGCATTGGGTCCCGCGCAGATTGCTCTCGCCGTTCTTGGGGGCCACGGAACCCTCCCGGTCGGTGCCCGTCCGCGCGTTGCCCTGATCTCTACCGGCAATGAACTCGTTCCCCCTGGAGCGCCCACGCCCTCTGGCCGCTTGCCATCCTCCAACGCGCCCATGCTGGCGGCCATGCTAGGTCAGGCAGGCGCGGAGGTGATCGACGTCGGCATCGTTCCCGACGATATGGACGCAATGGTCCGGTCGCTCAAAGAAGCCGCCGGGGCCGACATCATCGTCTCGACCGGAGGTGCCTCGGTCGGCGATCATGACTTGGTGAGGCCAGCTTTCCAGGCGGCAGGCGGCACTCTCGATTTCTGGAAAATTCGCATGCGCCCCGGTAAGCCGCTCATGGCAGGAAAGCTGGGCGACACCCTATTCCTCGGCCTCCCCGGCAACCCCGTGTCCGCCTTTGTGACAGCGACGCTGTTCCTGCTGCCGCTCGTCCGGCACATGGCCGGAGCCGCCAGCCCGCTCCCGCGTACAATGATCGCGGAACTCGCCGCCCCACTTCCTGCGACAGGAGAGCGCGACGACTATCTTCGCGCCTACCTCACTGGTGCTGGTTTGGTCTCCGTTACCTCGCAGGACAGCGCCGCTACCGCAGCCCTGGCTCAAGCGGAATGCCTGATCCTTCGACCGGCCGATTCACCCGCGGCTGCCGTAGGCGACAAAGTAATCATCGTTCCCCTCTGACAATGAGAAAGGGGCCGCAAAGCGGCCCCTCCCCGTGATCCAATCGAACGTAGATCAGCGCTGCTGCTTGCTGTGATCGCTCTTGTCCTTGCGGCTTTCGCCCATTTGACCCTGGCGATTTTCCTGCTGCTGCTGACGCCCGCCCTGGCTTGAGCGGTCACCACCTTGCTGGCGGCGCTGTTTGTCCTGATCGTTCTGGTTCGCCATCTTACTCTCCTATTCACCCTCTTTGGGAAGGCCGCTACTGAACGGCTGTGACGCAGGTCCGTTCCTTTCGTTACGCTTGGCGCAACCTGCTTGGTGATTATCCCCTTTGCATACGTAAGGAATTGCGCTATACAACGAGGCATGAGCAAGAAGCCCCAGACCATCGCGCAGTTCTTCAAGCAGTTTCCCGATGACGAAAGCTGCCTGAACCATCTGTTTGAAATCCGGTTTGGGCAGGGCTTCGAGTGTCCGTCCTGCGAGCGCCCCTCCAACTGGTATCGGATCAAAGCAGAGCGCGCCTATTCCTGCCAGTGGTGCGGCCACCATCTGCACCCGACCGTAGGCACTCCATTCGAGCAGACCCGGACGCCACTCCAGCTTTGGTTTTATGCCATCTATCTGTTCACCACGACCCGGAACGGCGTGGCAGCGAAGGAATTGGAGCGCCAGCTAGGCGTGACCTACAAGACGGCGTGGCGCATGGCGCACCTGATCCGCGAGCATATGGCAGCAGTGGACGGCGAAGACCCGATCGGCGGCGCGTTCAAGACCGTAGAGATTGACGAGACCTATATTGGCGGGGAAGCGACCGGCAAAGGCACCGGCTACAAGGGCAACAAGACCGCGATCATGGCGATGGTGGAGCGTGGCGGGGACGTTATCACGAAGGTTATCCCGAACCGCCGCAAGAGCACGATGGAAGGCCATATCTTCGCAAACGTGCGGCCCCATACGGAAATTCACACGGACGAATTTGCCAGCTACGGCGACATTGGGCATTTCAAGGGTTACTGGCACAAGACGATCAATCACTCGACCGGTGAATATGTGCGTGGCCATGTCACCACCAATGGCGTTGAAGGCTTCTGGTCGCAGCTAAAGCGGTCGATCAACGGCACCCACATTCACGTGAGCGGCAAGCACCTGTGGAAGTATGCCAAGGAAACGGAATACCGCTTCAATCGTCGGGATTGCTCTGAGGCGATGCTTTCGGAACTGCTTTCGACCTTCGGGCCATTGCCCGAACGGCGCGATTGAAGGCCTCCTGATCCCCTTGTGGGTCGGCCTCATGCTCCTTAATAAACTGGTCAATTTTGCCGCTTTCGCGAGCCTGTTTCAACGTTGCCATAACCGTAGACTCTTACAGCATTTTCAAGGAGAACCAAACCGGGGCAAATTTACAGCGGTGTTTCTAATACAATGTCTGGAATTAATCGGCACGTCATCCTTGCGCTTGTCGGATGGCTGATTCTAGCTGGCAGCAACCCAGTACATCAGCCCGACAAGAATACTCAGGCCAGCAATAAGGCTGAGGCGCCCTCGGAAAAGCCTTTTGTTCCGTATCCCATGCGTGATGCTGATGCCTGCTATAATGCCGCAGAACACGATCAGGCCGATTTGTGCGCCCAATGGCGCGCTGCTATCGCTTCGGAAAAAGCCGTTCGTGAGGCGAGTAGGGCTACGGATTGGGCTATCATCGCCACGTTGCTCAGCGCAATCGGTGTGGGCGGCCTGATCTACACGCTTTGGCAAACACATGGCGCGTTGAATGAGGCCCGGCGCGGCAATCGCATCGCTATGAAGGCCAATGCCCGCGCCACTCGCCAAGCTGTAGCTGCCGCTGAAGACACACGACTGGCCTTGCAAGCTGCCGAGAGGAATGCCGATGCCGCCGAACTGGCTGTTACTGAGACCGCCGCAATGGGGCGCGCTCAGGTCCGTGCCTACATAGCTATTTTGCCACCTACGATCACGATAGACGATGATGGAAATATTATAGTCCATGCTCGATGGGCGAATGCCGGAGCATCCCCCGCCCGACAAATTGTTGTCACGCTTGCTGCCTATTTGGATATATCTCCAAAGGTCGTTTCGTTTCAAAGCGTCCAAGCTTTCCCGCATGACACTGCGCCAAGCCAAGAGGTTTCCTGGCCGTTCGGGAGAAATTCGTGGAAAATAGACAGCGATCTTCTGCGGATCGTTACGACCGAAAACAGACACATTTTCCGGGTTCAGGGCGATTTGCGATATCAAGACGTTTTTGGGGAGCGGCAATCTGAGCCGATTGGGTATTTCTGCGCCCAAAAAATTCCAGTCGGCGAAGCTGTCGAATGCCCCCGCATTCCCTTCTTTGGGAACGGCTAAGCCAAATAACAGCGCCATAAGCGCGGGGAGGTGCCACATCATTTTAAGCCACCTCTCCAAGCCCCACCACGATTACGTATGCAAAGGGGATAATTACCACCTGCTTGACTTGCCTCCTTACGTTTCCTATGCGTTCTCCATCCGTTCCATGGAGGATAAGTCGGCATGCTGACGCCCAAGCAACAGGAATTGCTCAGCTTCATTCAAACTCGGCTCGAGGAAGGCGGGGTTTCGCCTTCGTTCGAGGAGATGAAAGAAGCGCTCGATCTGCGGTCGAAATCCGGGATTCACCGGTTGATTAATGCGCTGGAAGAACGCGGGTTCATCCGCCGCCTGCCGAACCGGGCGCGCGCGCTGGAGGTTTTGAAACTTCCTGAAGCGATGCATCGCGCACCCAAGGTTGCAGCGACACCCAAGCCGCAACTGTCGGCCAAGCCCCCGGTCGCAGCCAATGACGTTATAGACATCCCCCTTCACGGTCGGATTGCCGCAGGCGTTCCGATCGAAGCCATGGAAGGACAGAATATGCTGTCCGTTCCTGCGGCTCTATTGGGTGCCGGAGACCATTATGCTCTTGAGGTTTCGGGCGATTCGATGATCGATGCGGGCATCCTCGACGGCGACTTCGCACTGATCCAGCGCACTGAAGTCGCGCGCGAGGGGCAAATCGTGGTCGCACTGATCGAGGATAGCGAGGCGACACTGAAATATTATCATCGCCAGGGGCCTAAGGTCAGGCTCGATCCGGCCAACAATGCTTATGAGCCGCAAATCTACGATTCGCAGCAGGTGCGTATTCAAGGAAAGCTGGCTGGTCTGCTCCGGCGGTACAACTGATCGGATCGGCGGCGCGACGGTAAATAGAAAGGGCGGGCGACCCACGGATGTGCGTCGCCCGCTGTTTTCCCGGTTCGCACGGTTCCTCCATCAAGATCGATCGCCAGCCCGCCGGTATGTGCCAACAACCGGCGATCGGCTTTCAACCAGCGGGGCCGACACCATGACGGCAGGCGGCGGTCAGCGATAACGATGTCGGCGCGCGCGCAATCGCGTGCCAGGATGTCCTTGGGTACGACAACCCCGCTTCTCGTCACCAATAGCTGCCATATGCGCCCTCCTCCGGTTAGGGCCACCATGCAGAGGTCCATGGAACAACGCGCCTCGGGCAAGTCTGCAAGAGCGCCCAGCGGACCTCCATAGCCTGCACTCTCCGCGATCATATCGCGGACATAATCTCCGGCCCGTTCGCGCAGAATAGCCATGCCGCCGTCCTGCCCGCGAACGGCCACATGGCGCCCATCCGCCGTCACTAGAATGTCGGGGGACGAACTCATCATGATGATGGCCATCCCCAGCACCACGGGGGCCAGTCCCACCCAGCGCCAAGCGCTTCGCCACAGCAGGCACCAAAGGCCGCCTAGCACGATGATCCCGAAAATCGCGTTAGACACGGCAGGCGCGGTGACGATCGCCCATGGACTTGCCGCCACCCAATGCGCGATCAGCAGCAGCAGGTCGAGCGCGCGGGAGGTCAGCCACCAGGCAGGAGCCCCGAGACCGGCAACATCCAACATCAGGGCCAATGCCTCCAACGGCATGACGACAAAGGTCGTCAGGGGGATAGCGACGAGGTTTGCGAAAGCGCCAACCATCCCAGCCTTGTGAAAGTGGAACAACGCGATCGGCGCCAGAACCATTTCCACCGCAAAGCCGGAGAGAAGCAGGACGGCAAGGTGGCGACCCAGTCGCCGAAGCGCTGGCTCCTCACGGGATGCCGCGAACGCCCGAAAGCGGTGATGTTCGCCCAGGGCAACAAGGGCGATCACTGCGGCGAAGCTCATCTGGAAGCTTGGCCCCGACAGCGCCTCTGGCCATGCCAACAGGACCACCAGCGCCCCGGCGGCTATCAACCGCAAGGTGATGGCTTCGCGCCCAAGCGCAAGCCCGCCCAGCACCAGCAGTGCCGCGACGCAGGATCGAACCGTCGGCACTTCCGCGCCCGTCAGCAAAGTATATCCCAGGCCCGCCAGCGCACCACCGGCCGCAGCGATCAGCATCAATGGCCAGTCCAATGCCGCACGTCGGCTGAGTGCCATGATCCGCATCAGCAGGAAAATGACCGCGCCGATGAGGGCGGTGACGTGCAACCCGCTGATCGAGAGCAGATGGGCAAGACCGCTGCGGCGCATCGCGTCGGCGTCCGCCTCGCTGATCGCGCCCTGATCCCCCGTCGCCAGCGCTGCGGCGATCCCCGCTCCGTCGCCATTTGCATTCTTCAATATATGCGCGAAAAGACGATTGCGCAGAGGCGGCGCCTCCGTTGATGGTCGTAGCACGACGATGGGCTTGAGCGCGCGTCCTGTTGCCCCAATCCCCTGAAAATAAGCGCGACGCGAAAAATCATAGCTGCCGGGCAGGCTCGCTTCGGCAGGAGGCATCAACCGGGCGCGAAAGCGAATGATGGCACCTTTGCCAACCCCTTCGGGTAGGTCCGCCGCTGCTATGTTCACCCGGATCAGGGAAGGCAGCGCAGGCATGTCGATCGGACGGATCGATACGCGACTCATCTGCTGCGCGGGCACCGTGTCGGCTGACCTGACTTCGCCAGTCACTTCCACAAATGCGGCACGCGGCAATGGGGTCGTGCCGACAATCAGGGCTTTCCCCCATATCAACAGGCAACCTGACGCAGCAAGCAGACCGCCCAATATGATCGCATGGCGTATCCGGCCGCCCTCCGGCAACATCAGCCCGCCACTCGCAATCGCAATCGCGCAACAGCAAAAAGATAGCCATGTCAGCTGGTTAGGTAGAAAGAACCAAGCCGCTATGCCCAATCCAAGGCCCACCGGCACCCAAAGCGCAAGTTGCTCCCGCTCAGCCTCCAATGCCTGTTCCAAGCGCGCGAAAAGCTGATGGCCGCTGCGCCTTATTATCGGCGCAACGGACGTTTGTCGTGGCTCAAAAGCCATGCTAGGGGGCGTCGCGTTCATGAATGAGCAAGGCGGATGTCGAGGATTAAAGCGGTGAGTGCAACGGGTTTGAACAAGCAGGTGGTAACCCGTTTCGCGCCATCGCCCACGGGATTTCTTCACATCGGCGGCGCGCGCACCGCGTTGTTCAACTGGTTATTCGCCCGGCACCATGGCGGCAAGTTCCTGTTGCGCATTGAAGATACCGATCGCGCCCGTTCGACAGAGGAAGCTGTCGCCGCGATCTTCGACGGCCTTGAATGGCTCGGCCTTGCAGGCGACGAGCCCGCCGTCTTTCAGTTTGAGCGATCGCAGCGGCACGCAGAGGTCGCTAACCAGTTGCTCGCCGCTGGCCATGCGTATCGCTGCTACGCAACCCCCGAAGAACTGGCTGAACTGCGCGAACAGCAGCGCGCCGCAAAGCAGCCGATGCGTTATGATGGCCGCTGGCGGGACCGCGATCCTTCGGAAGCTCCGGCCGATGCCCCGTTCGTCATCCGGCTCAAGGCGCCACGCGAAGGCGAAACGGTCATCGACGACGCGGTCCAGGGCCGGGTAGTCGTGCAGAATGCGGAACTGGATGACATGATCCTGCTCCGCTCCGACGGAACGCCGACCTATATGCTCGCCGTGGTTGTCGATGATAACGACATGGGCGTCACACATGTGATCCGTGGCGACGATCATCTGAACAATGCGTTTCGCCAGCTCGGCATTATTAAGGCGATGGGCTGGGAAGAGCCAGTCTATGCCCATATTCCTTTGATCCACGGATCGGACGGCGCAAAGCTATCGAAGCGGCACGGAGCGCTGGGTGTCGATGCCTATCGCGACGAGATGGGCATGCTGCCCGAAGCCGTGCTCAATTATCTTCTGCGTCTCGGCTGGGGCTATGGCGACGAAGAAACCATCTCACGAGATCGCGCAATCGAGCTGTTCGACATAAGCGGCGTCGGCCGATCGCCCTCCCGCTTCGACATCAAGAAGCTTGAAAATCTCAATGCATTCTACCTGCGCGAGGCCGACGACCAGCGCCTGGCGGAACTGGTCATGCCGCGCGTGGCGCAACGGCTCGGCACGACCCCGTCGGTCGAGGCGATGGCGCTTCTTGCGCAAGCCATGCCTTCGCTCAAGCCACGCGCAAAGACACTTAACGAGATTGCCGAGGGCGCCGAGTTCCTGTTCAAGGCAAGCCCGCTGGATTTTGACGACAAGGCTATTGCTCTGCTAGACGACTCGGCGCGCGAGCTGCTTGGGAAGACCGCCGACGCTCTTGATTCCGTCCCATCCTGGACGGTCGAAGCGATCGAGGAAGCGATCCGCCGCGTGGCAGAGGAAGTCGGATTGGGGCTGGGCAAAGTCGCTCAACCTCTACGCGCGGCGCTAACCGGTCGCACGGTTTCGCCGGGGATATTTGATGTCCTTTTCCTTCTTGGAAAAGACAGGAGCTTGGAGCGGCTCGCGGATGCCAGGCAGGCATCGCGCGCTGTTGGCAATTAAGGAGAACGAGATGTCGGACAATAATGCCACTTTGACAGTCGGCGGCGATACCAAGGACTATGGTATCCTGAGCGGTTCCGTCGGCCCCAAGGTTATCGACGTTCGCAAGCTCTACGCCAACACCGGCATGTTCACCTATGATCCGGGCTTCACCTCTACGGCCAGCTGCGATTCCGGCCTGACCTATATCGATGGCGACGCCGGCATCCTGCTGCATCGCGGCTACCCCATCGATCAGCTGGCAGAACAATCCAGCTTTATGGAAGTCAGCTACCTCCTGCTGAATGGCGAACTGCCTTCGAAGGCGGATCTGGAAGATTTCACTCGCACGATCACGCGCCACACCATGGTGCACGAGCAGCTCACCACCTTCTATCGCGGTTTCCGCCGCGACGCGCACCCCATGGCCATCATGTGCGGCGTGGTCGGCGCTCTGTCCGCATTCTACCATGACTCGACGGACATCAATGATCCGGAACAGCGCAAGATCGCGAGCCACCGCCTGATCGCCAAGATGCCGACAATCGCGGCCATGGCGTACAAATATTCGGTGGGACAGCCTTTCGTCTATCCCCGCAACGACCTCAGCTACACCGCCAATTTCCTGCGGATGACCTTCTCGGTCCCCGCCGAGGAATATGAGCCCGATCCGGTCATCGTGGACGCGATGGACAAGATCTTCATCCTGCATGCTGACCATGAGCAGAACGCATCGACGTCGACCGTCCGTCTCGCTGGCTCGTCGGGCGCCAACCCCTTCGCTTGCATCGCCGCTGGCATCGCCTGCCTCTGGGGTCCGGCCCATGGCGGCGCGAACGAAGCCGCGCTCAACATGCTTCGCGAGATCGGCACGGTGGACCGCATTCCGGAATATATCGCCCGCGCCAAGAACAAGGATGATCCGTTCCGCCTGATGGGCTTTGGCCATCGCGTGTACAAGAACCACGATCCCCGCGCGACCGTCATGCAGAAGACGGCAAAGGACGTCCTGGCAAAGCTGGGCGTCAACGATCCCGTCTTTGACGTCGCCAAGGAACTGGAGCAGATCGCACTCAACGATCCTTACTTCATCGAAAAGAAGCTCTACCCGAATGTGGACTTCTATTCGGGCGTGATCCTGTCGGCGATCGGCTTCCCGACCGAGATGTTCACGGTGCTCTTCGCCCTCGCCCGCACGGTTGGCTGGGTCGCGCAGTGGAATGAAATGATTTCTGACCCAGCGCAGAAGATTGGCCGTCCCCGCCAGCTCTACACCGGCCCGGCAGAGCGCGACTATGTCCCGGTTAGCCAACGCTAATCGCGGTCGGCCGATAAAAAAGGAACGGCGCCAAATCGGCGCCGTTTTTTATTCTAGCTGCTTGCCGGTAGCGTCAGCGTAAATCGCGCACCCCCACCATGGGCATCGCCGATCTGAATGTCTCCACCCATGGCAAGCGCAAGGCGGCGAGAGATGTAGAGGCCAAGGCCGCTACCGCCAGGATCACTCCGGCCGAGCCGTTCGAACTTTTGGAAGATGCGCTCTCGACTATCTTCTGGGACACCTGCTCCTTGATCCATGACAGCGATCCAGGCTCGTCCGTCATCGACGCCAGTCTCTATCCGCACTTCGCTATCCTCAGGCGCGTAGCGCACGGCGTTGCCGACCAGGTTCATCAGGATTTGCAGTGCGCGCCGAAATTCTCCCGTCGCGACGGTCTTATGTTCCGATTCTGGTGGGAAAAGCTTGATCTTGCGGCTCATCGCCTTGACCACAAACAGCCCTGCGGCCCGTCGCCCAATATCGGCCAGGTCCACATCCTCGGTCGCAACGGTGAAGTCCAGCCTGTCGATCGCCTGCAAGTCCGCCAGATCATCGATCAACGCCATCAGATGACGTCCGGCTGCCGCGATGTCGGAAGCATAACCCGCATAGTCCGGGCGCAACGGCCCATCGAACTGCGCGTTGATCGAATCCGCATTGGCGATGATCCGGCCCAATGGCTGGCGCAGGGAACGATCGAGGCGCCGCCCGAACTCTGCAGGATATATGACAACGGCGGGCGCAGGCGGCACATGCGGGGCCAGAATGGCTCGGTCCAATGGAAATGCCTTGCCCCGGTAACCCAGGAGCTGCCCCGCCAGATCGAACATCGGGAAGCCCGAAAGCCGAAAACATTGCTCAGGTTCGGCAATCAAGGTCGCGATCTGGTCACGGAAGGCGCGACGCTGCGCAAATCCGCGCAGAATGGCGAGGTCACCCTCCTCATCCGGCCGCAATTCGAAATAGCTGGTCAGACGACTACCGGGTATCGGAGGCTGCTGGGGCAACGCACTTTCCGGCCCTGCTCCTTCCAAAACCATCTGGAACCGCAGTTGCGTGTCGATTTGCCAGGTCCAGCCTTCCGAGACGGCCGCAATGTCTGCTTCCCGACGCATCATGTCGACAGGAGCAGCCGTCGCTGGCCGCTCATTCCATTCGATCACGGATATCTGCACGCCGTCAGCTTCAGGCTTTGCCCGAACCCACATGTCGATATCGCCGCGCTCGGCCGCCGCTGTGACCGAGCGTGAAATGGTAACCGAAAGGCGCGACGCAAGCCGCGCTAGTGCTGCCAGTTGAGGGATAGCCAACACCGCGCCAAGATCGGAGCCCGCCTCACGCTGCAAGGCCAGCAAAGGCGCATCCGCGCTTAACAGCAATCCATTCGCCGCTACAGTCGCGCGGATAATGGCAGGATGCACCGGCATATTCATCAGACAGTGATCCGCCGCAGATGATCGATTTTCGCACGCAGTGCCCGAGGCGCGCGTAACGCGTTCACCAAACCGTCCGCCTGCGCCTCTGTCAACGCTTGATACCGCTCCGCCTCCACGATGATCGCAGCGTCCGTGAGCGAAGGCCGGACAGGCCGCAATGCCATCAGCAGATGACGATAGTCGGCATCCGATCCCCCTAACGATCGGCACAGCGCTGCCAGTTCAGAAACCGGCCCCATCACCAATATGTCGGCAACATGCGCGCTATCCATGCGCAATCGCCGAGCCGCGAGGGACGCAAATAGCAGGAATCGCCGCTGGCCCAGAGCAGCGCCCAGCAATTCGGGCATGTCGGCATGTTCGCCCAGGCGGCGCACCAACCTGTCTGCCGCTGCGATCGGACTCCGACTCTCGTCATGTTCAGCCAATAAGGCCCACCCAGCATTTTCGACCGCGGGCAGGATTTCTCCAGCATCCAATAACGACGTCCGCTGAACGACAGCCATCAGGCAAGCGGCGGCCGTCCATAGGAGTTCGGCATAATGTTCGGCAGGAATATCCGGCTGCATCGGCTCGTCTTCCCCGCCCAGCGTCAGCCAACGCCCCTCGGCCATGGCAAGGGCGGCAAGCGCTTCCGTCACGGCTGGATCATCGGTGGGAAAGATGATCTCTGCTTCCGTCTCGTCCAATCGATCATCGGGCTGACCAAATTGCCGCAGCAATAGCGTAACACCTGCACGCATCTGCATGTGAGAGAGCAACGCCGGGCCGAGCAATGTTGGCTGAGCGCAAATGGTCGGCCAGCAAATCGCTTCGGGCTGCTGCGCCAGCAGGCTCGTCACGTCTGGCCGGTCGAGAGCGAATCGCAGGGCATGTTCGATGCCAGCGACGCAGCCGCCCAGATGGCGCCGCGTTTCGGCCATCAGCGCATCGTGACGTTCCCGCCCTTCATTGGGAAAGAAAAATGCCAGATCAATGGCATGACCCACGGGCACGGCGGACATGCCGGCCAGGACGCGTGCCGCAGGCCAACTGTCCGCCGCCGTTGGTCCGGTAAGGAACGAAAAGGCACTCATGGCGGCCAACATAGCCGCACGTCCTTAAAATGCACTAAACCCTATGCGTGAAATATATCAGGCGGGTTTGCGCAGGATGATTGCACCTGCAGATGCTATGGCGGCCAGCATTGCGACTTGAAAACCCATCATCGCCGCGCCCAGCGAAGTCGTCAGTAACAGAAGGATCACCGCGCTTGCGGGCGTGAAGATCATCCAGGCCCTCGCTCCCCCCGTCCTGTTCCAGCGGTCAGCAAATTGAATGATGGCAAGCAGCAGCGCGAGGCATGTCGCAAGCACGCTCCCTCCTGCGAGGGATACACCGCCAACCGCGAAGAAGGGGACAACGAATGCGGTCCATCCAGCCGGTGGCGATCGGAGGGCCAGTTCATCCAGCCGATCCGCGATTTCCGCGAGCCCTAATGCCAGCAATAACAAAAGGAACCCCGTCGCGGGCCAAAGCAACTCTATCGGCACTAGGGCAATCGCACCCAAAGCCATGGCTGCAATGCGCACTTGTGCCGCCGGGACTTGGGTGCGCATCAGGGCGGGACTGAACAATCGAGCGGCCGGGCAAAGAATATAATGTTCAGCCAAGCCGCGCATTCTCTTCGCCGACGAACCGGCGGACATCACCGCTTGAGCGACCAGATCCGCCTGCGCCTGCCCATCGACCAGCGCTACGCGCCCCGTCAGCAGATCATCCTGCGGAACAGTGATTCGGCGAGCGCCATTTTGCACCGCCGCGCGAACAAGTGTCAGCGATAGGTCCCAGTCGCCGATCATGTCGAGCGTGCCGAAAAGCAGGTCTGGACTGATCCGAGCCAGGCCAGCCCATCGCTGACCTGCATCGATCCGTTCCAGCGGAGCGCTGGCATGACTGTCATCCGTGACCAGAAGGGCGTTGCCCTCGCGCTCGGCTATGGCATCGAAATGACCCTGTGCAATGACGACCCCGTCAGCAACCAGGACCACATCGGCATCACGCGGCGCGTCCCGGACCATGGACACCATATCGCGAACCAGGGCGACGGAAATCCCGTCGGCACTCAACCTGTCCACAGCCTGTGAAAGGGCGGGCGTTATGACACTCACGAGTATCATGATGCGATCCGCCCCAGCCCGGGCGGCCTGCCGCGCCTGATATTCAACCAGCGTCTGCCCCGCAAAATGCAGGCTGGCGCGGAGGGCCGCCGAAGAATCGCTGGACGCCCGGCTGGCGCTGAGAATGGCCGCAAAAGTCATGCTGAGATGGAACTGACCCGTTCTTGTGTGAACCTGCCTTTTCGCAAGGCTGCCGCCATCACGCAAGCATGCTGCGATTCAGGTCTGCTGAAGACGGTCAATCGCCATCCGCAATTGACGAAGAATGCGGGGATCGCCCCTTGCACAATCCGCTGCCTCATCAGCCAATGCCATGAGGTGCGTAACGCCAAAACTCGCCGCCAACCCCTTCAGCCGCCATGATGCGACTTCCCAGTTCGCGTCGGACTGCGCATTGCGGAGGAGGTCCAGCTGGCGTTCGGCGCTTTCCATGAAGGCCACACGAAGGTCCGCGATCAGCGTGAAATCTTCGCCGACAGCGGCAGCAAGAGCAGCATTCAGGGCACCAGGATCGTATGACATGGGCCGAACGCTATCGGGCTTGCGTTAAGTTTTGGTAACAGGGCATTTTGTTGCGCTGAAAAGATGGTAGGATGGGGTCATGACCGGGGGCAGCACCATCGTCGAATTTTGGCGAGACAAAAGCATCGCGACTTCTGACGAGTCGCGGAAGGACGATACACTGCTGTTGGAGCAGGTCGTCGATGACAGCGATGAAGACGTCGAGGCGGAGGAGCACGGCGATCCTTTCAGTCGCCGGACGCAGGCTATATTCGGCTTCGCAGCTTTGCTGTGGCTCGGCTTTGCTGGATGGGCGACAGTCTCGACGAACCAATGGCAGGCAGGCCCTGCTGCGTGGCCTGGCCTGATCACGACCATATTGCTGCCGGTCGTGGGGCTTGGCGTCTGCTATCTACTGCTCGCTCGCACCAGCCGAGCCGAGTCGCGCCGCTATCTCGACACGGCGCGCGCGCTACACGCGGAGGCGGAGCAGCTGGAAGCCCGGCTCAGCCGCATTAACAATCAGCTGGCTACCGCCCGCGAAGCCATGCAGGACCAGGCCGAACTGCTCGACAGCTATGGCGCGGCCGCCAGCAGCAATATGGAGGCCTCTGCCGAACTTATCGCCAGTCGCGCCCACAGCACGACCGAAAAGGCGGAAGCTGCCGAGCGCGCAGGAGCCGCCCTCGTTACGCGCATGGATGCCCTGATCTCTGCCATGCCGGAACTGGAGGATCGGGCCAGTCGCATGGCAGCGCAGATCATCGATAACGGCCATGCGCTGGCGGAACGGATCGACACGCTGGAGGCTCGGCTTCACGCTCTTGGCGAACTGTCCGACGATGCCCGCGCCCGCACACTGACCGCTACGAAGAGCCTGTCGAGCCAGCTCACCCAGTTGCAGGAGGCTACCCGCTCCGCGACCGAGGAAGTGAACGGCATGGCCGACATTGCGGCTGGGCGGATCGACGCCACAGCGCAAAGCGCCCGCCTGACGATGCAGGAAGGAGCAGCTGAACTGGATCGGCAGGCAAGCACCCTCGCCAGCCTGCTGGAACGCGCACGCGCTGGCATAACCAATAGTGCCGAAGCGACGATCGAATTGCTCACGCAAAACCTTGACCGGGTTGAAGGTGACGTTCGGCAGCGCCTTGAAACGACGGTGGCGCATGCACAGCAGAGCATGGCGGCGGCCGATCGTGATCTGGCAGCGCAAGCTGAGGCGCTCCGCGCCCTCGTTGAAACAGCACAGGCGGGCATTGCCGCAACGAGCCAGAACGCTCTCGCTGCTCTGTCACATGACTCCGAAGAGATCGAAACTCAACTTCGTGAACGCACTGAAGCCGCCTTCGCCCGCGCGAAGGAAGGCGTGACCTTCACTGAAGAGGGTCTGGCGCGACAGGCGGAGGCTCTCGACGCGCTGGTGACGCGCTCACGCGGCGATATCCAGAGCATCGGCGACGAAACCGTCTCGGCCATTTCCGATCACATGAGCGAGGTCGAAAGCCGCCTCCACCAGATCAATGATCTGGTCGAAGGGCAACGCGCACTCGTGTCCGGTCTGCATGACACGCTTGGCGAGGCCATCGAAAGCGCGCAGTCGCGATTTGCGGCGCTGGAAGAAAGCGCCTTGTCGCGCAACGATCGGCTTACCGAGGCACTTTCCCGCCTCACCGTTGAAACACAGCGGATCGATGACGCCCTCGCTGCCGGTGGGGTGACGGCGGAAAAGCTGATCAGCTGTGCGGAAACCCTACTTGTCGCCCTTGATTCTAGCGTCCGGGAGCTGGACGAAACCTTCCCCGCCGCATTGCAGCGCTTCGACACGCGTATTTCCACGAGCCGCGAACTGCTTGATAGCGCAGCACCGGAAATGGAACGGCTGGAGGCCATTTCCGAAGCGCTGGTCGGCCGCACCCAAGAGGCTGAGGAGCTGCTCCGCGGTCAGGGCCGCCGCCTTACCGAATGGCTGGAAAGCACGCAGAGCGGGGTGGAAGCCAACCGCGAACTGGTTGAGAAGCTGCGCACCGCACTTGATCACGCTCATCAGGACGCGACGCGGATCACCGAAGGCGCTGGCCCATTGCTGGTGACCGCATTGCTGCGCGTCAAGGATACCGCCGATCAAGCTGCCGAGCGCGCGCGCCAAGCACTAGGCCGTGCCATCCCGGACGCCGCGCAGTCTCTTGCTGAAGCCAGCGAGGCCGCCCTTCAGCAGGCAGTCGATGACAAGGTAACGGCGCAGATCGAAAAGCTCGCTCAGGTCGCGGAGGAGGCTGTTCGCGCTGCGCATCAGGCGTCCGATCGCCTTACGCGGCAGTTGCTGACGATTGCCGACACAAGTGCGAGCGTTCAATCCCGTATCGAGGAAGCGGAACGGGCCGCCGAAGACCGCGACCGCGATCATTTTGCGCGCCGATCGGCCCTGCTTATCGAATCGCTCAACAGCACCTCGATCGACGTCGCCAAAATTCTGTCAAACGACGTGACGGACTCCGCCTGGGCCTCCTATCTCAAGGGCGATCGCGGCGTCTTCACTCGCCGGGCGGTCAAGTTGCTGGATGCAGGGGAATCGCGTGAGATCGCCCTGCACTATGACAATGATGCCGAGTTCCAGGAGCATGTGAACCGCTACATCCACGACTTCGAATCGATGCTGCGGATCATCCTTTCCGCGCGGGACGGCAATGCGCTTGGGGTAGCGGTGCTATCTTCCGACATGGGCAAGCTTTATGTCGCACTTGCCCAGGCGATTGAACGGCTGCGTCAGTAAAATTCGCGGACAAAGACCGAGGAAGCCATCGCGAGGATGGAACCGGACCATGCCGGGCGTCAAAAGGGTGACGCCCTAGCTGCCATCGCAAGTCCGGCCCCTCACTCGATGAGGAGCGACGGAGGTCAAGAGCCCCTACCCGTTCCTATGATACTCATATTCAAACGCGCGGCCCTGTTGCTTGGTCAGCACGGCGCCAATGATGGCACCGCCCGCCCGACGCAAGCGGTCTACAGCCACTCTCAGGCCACCATGATGGTTGCGCCCCCACTCCACGATCAACACCGTCGCCTCCGCCTTAGACGCGAGTAGCGATGTATCCGGAACACCCAGGATCGGGGGCGCATCGATCAGCACCGTGTCATATCGGCCCTGAACGGCCGCGAGCAGCACGTCCAAAGCGGAAGTGGATAGCAGTTCAGCGGGATTGGGAGGAATCGCGCCGCTAGGCAGAAGGGATACGCCGGGAACCTCACTACCGACGATCACATCCTCCGCCGTCGCCTGTCCCGTCATGACTTCACTAAGGCCGCGTTCGGGCGTGACATGGAACAGGCCATGCTGTCGCGGCCGACGCATGTCAGCATCGATCACCAGCACCCGGCGATCCAGTTTCGCCAAGGCGAGAGCAAGTGCATGGACGGTCGAAGACTTCCCTTCGCCTTCCTGCGCACTGGTGATCAGGATGGAAGCAGGTAACCCCGCCGAAGATGCAAGCAACAGCGAGGATGCAATCGGCACATAGGTTTCCGCAGCCGGCTTGTCGGTAACCGGAACCGTCCCCAGCAGCGGCATGTTCGCACGCTCCGCCAGCGTATCGGCAGACGTCACGGCGTCATCGAACACATGGCGTCCCGCGACCATCAGCAAACCCAGCAACAGACCGCCAAGCGAAGCCATCAGCATCGTGATGCCGATATTCGGCGACGATGGCCGTGAAGGGACGGCGGCACGGTCCAACGGCTGTATGCGCCCCGCCTGAAAACCAGCTTGCGATGCCATGTCACGATAACGCTGAAGCAGGCTGTCATGCAGCAGCCGATATGTATCGACCGAGCGCTCCAGGATGCTCATCTGCACGCCCCGTCCACGCTCCGCCTGCGCCTGGCGCTCCACGCCTGCGATCTCAGCCTCGATCTGCTTCTCACCATGTACGGCAACTTCAAATTGCTCGCGCAACGAGGCGCGGATGCTGTTCGCCATCACAGTCGCCTGATCGTCCAGAGCAGCCAGCCGTGCCCGCGCCTCCCGCATTTCCGGATGGGCGTCCTTGCGAAACTGCCGCTCCTCCACCACCGCTGCCCGCGCTTGCGCCCGTTGCGTCATCAGCTGCTGCATCGCGCCGTTGTTCAGCACTTCGGGCAGCGTATCGACACTGGACAGGCGGGCGCTTTCCCAACGCTTCTGCGCTGCGATCCGATCTGCGGTCGCCTGAGCGCGAAAGGCATTCAACTGCGCAAGCCGCGTCGCGGTCGTACCGTTCGAGTCGGCGGACCTTTCGCCTCCATCCACATCCGTCGCTGAAGGCACCCCGGTCTGAGCGGCATAGGCGGCAAGGTCCCGTTCGGCGCGCTCCAGATCCCGTCTCGCACTGTCCAGCTCCCCCAACAGAAAACGTCGCGCCTGAACGCCGGATTCAAATCCGCGCTTCAGGTCCGCTCTGATCAGACTGTCGGCATAGCTGTTCGCGACCCGCGCCGATAATATGGGATCGGCACTTGTGAAGCTGATGCGGATGACGCGGCTCTTGCCGGGCAACTCCACTTCCAGGTTGTCGCGCAGAAGGCCGATAACGGCTTCAGTTTCGACCTGCCGCTGGCTGAGCGATCCGGACCCGCGCTCGGGGCGCCGCTCATCCATACCATCAAAAAAGGTTCGGCTGCCGACCAACGCCAACTCGCTAGCCACATCTTCGGCCAAGGCGCGGCTGCGCAGCACCTCCAACTCAGTCTGCATCAGCGCTTCATTGTCTGCTGGGGCGGCCGGTCGCTGGATTGCTCCCGCTCCCGCCGCGCCTGCGGGTACGTCCTCAACCTCGACCGAAGCTGTAGCGCGGTAATCAGGCGTCGAAAGAAGTATGAAGATGGTGCCCGCCAGGACGCAAAGCGCCATGGTGACCAAAAGAATGATACGATGACGCCATATCGCCGTCCAGGCAGCGCGGGCGGCCGTCACAGTGCGAGCGCTGCGTCCCTCTGATCCTAAAGGCGCATGGTCGTTATCGATGCGGATCGTACGACCTGCCATCAATGCTCTCCGTCGAGAGACACAAAAGCCGCCCCCAATAGAGGTAGCGCCAGCAACGTCCCGCCCAGGATGGCCTTCGCTCGTGATAGCCCAACTATGATCGTATCGCCCGGCAGAATTTCAGGGTCCAGCGCCTCGCCCCGGCGGATCGCGTTCAGGTCGAACATCGCTGCTTTCCGTTCGCCTTCCACCTGACGGACGACGACGATCTGCTTCAGGCTGGCTAGGCGGCTCGGCCCCCTCGCCAACGCGACAGCTTGCAGCAACCCGACGCGCCCTTCGACGGGATAAAGCCCTGGCTGCCTCACCTCGCCATCCACAGTGATGCGGCGACCGACGGCCTTTTTGACGAAGACGGTAACTTGAGGGGAAACCAGATAACGCTCGCCGAGCTTGCCAGCGATCACGTCTGAGGCCTCGCTGGCGGACAAGCCTGCGACCGGCACATCGCCAATCAACGGCAGACGCACCATACCTGCCGCCGTGACCGCCGCATCCTCCAGCGACAGGCCGGGTTCATGATATATCTGCACCCGCAGCACATCATCAGGAACGATGTGATAGTCCAGGCCGACAGCCTGCGGGGCGGGTATCACCGCATAGGCGGCCGCTTCTCGGGGGGCGTCTTCAACCGTTGCACAGCCGCCAAGCGAGGCAGAGGCCAGAATGATGGCCAGAGCCCGATGCTTCCTGTTGGTCGGCCAGCCCATTGGTGAAAATTCCCCACGCCTTTCAAACAGTCCGCCGAGGGGCGAAACGCTTGGGCGGGGTTAGCGAGGCTAAATGGCCATGGCAACTGCGGCCAAGGCACTCTGGGCCAAGCGGCTCTCGATCAACCCGCCATACGCCCCGGCTGATCGTGCGCTAGGCGGCGTGGCTGGTCCGGCCATACGCCGCGCGTATCGTAAACCGCCTTGCCGAAGCGCTCGTCCACCGGGACTGATTTGAACATATCATGATCAACCAGAATGACGAAAACGCCGCATTGTTCCAGGGCCGTATCGAGATCGATGAGTTCCGCCCCCGTGCCCGCAAACTCCATGGGCAAAGCCTGCGCGTAAGGCTCAACCAACTTGACACGGCGGCCGTAACGACGGGCCAGACGGCTCGCCACTTTCACGGCGGGACTTTCGCGGAAATCGTCGATATTTGCCTTGAAGGCCAGGCCGAGACAGGCGACATCCTCGCCCGGAAACTCGTCGATCAGGTCCGATACCTTGGCAACGACATGGTCGGTCTTAGCATCATTCACCTCGCGCGCGGCGCGTATCAGGCGGCTGTTCTCGGGATCGCCGTGAACGATGAACCAGGGGTCCACGGCGATGCAGTGCCCGCCTACACCTGGCCCTGGCTGAAGGATGTTCACGCGCGGATGACGGTTGGCGAGACGGATCACTTCCCACACGTCAATGTCCATGCCTTCTGCAATGACGGACAATTCGTTGGCGAAGGCGATATTGACGTCGCGGAAGCTGTTTTCGACGAGCTTCACCATCTCGGCGGCACGCGCGCTTGTCGTGATGCAGGCTCCCCGCACGAACTGACGATAAAAGGCCAACGCCTTGCGCGCGCATCGCGGCGTTATGCCGCCGATGCAACGGTCATTGTCGATCAATTCGACCAGAATGCGGCCCGGCAGAACGCGCTCCGGGCAATAAGCGATTGCGACGTCCCCGGCCGTGCCCGTCCCCGGCATTTTGAGGTCGGGACGAATCTTCGCGAAAAGGTCTCGCATCGCCTCGGTAGTGCCTACGGGCGATGTGGACTCCAATATTACCGTGTCGCCCGCTTTCAGTACCTCAGCAACGGTTCGCGCCGCGTTCAGCACATAGGAGATATCCGGCGCGCGATCTTCCGCTACCGGCGTGGGAACAGCGATGATGAAAACGTCGCTCGGTTCGACAGTCAGGCTAGCCCGCAGGTTCCCGCGCGCGACCACGCCCTGCACCAGGCCATCCAGATCGACTTCCTCTATATGCACTCGGCCCGAATTGACGGTTTCAACGACATGAGCGCTGACATCGACGCCCACGACATGCGCTCCGCCGCGGGCGATAAGGGCCGCAGTCGGCAGCCCGATATAACCCAGCCCGATGACGGAAACCTTCTGCTGCTTGTCGATAGGCATGCAATAATCCCGGAAAATCTATCAGTTGCCCCTGTTTTTGAAGGCAAATGCTGAAGATTCCGGTAACGAACGATCCCCGGACGATGAGGTCGAAAACTGTTGGCGAACGCAGGATCAGCAGACGGGCGCGGCCAAGCTATGCCGCCTCCTCCAGACCTTCCGCCTCGACGCTTCCCGACGCGATGACAGCCGCGATCCGCTGCGCCGCGCGGCCATCGCCGAAGGGATTATGCGCCCGTGCCATCGCCCGATAAGCCTCGTCATCGTCGAGCAACGCCAACACCTCACCAACAATGCGGGCACGGTCGGTGCCCACCAGCTTGGCCGTCCCGGCCTCCACGCCCTCAGGTCGCTCGGTTGTTCCGCGCATCACCAGCACCGGCTTGCCAAGCGAGGGCGCCTCCTCCTGCACGCCGCCGCTGTCGGTCAGGACCAGATGGCACATGTCGAGCAGACGCACGAAATGCGGATAGTCGAGCGGTTCGATCATCGCGACGTTCGGCAGCTTCCCAAGGACCGCCTCCATAATCGGGCGCACATTGGGATTGGGATGAACGGGGAAGATCACCGCCACATCCGGACGAGCCGCAATGTCGGCGATGGATCGGGCAATCGCTTCCATGCCCCCGCCGAAATTTTCCCGTCGATGGCTGGTGACGGCGATGATGCGCTTTCCTGAGAAGCGCGAAGCCAGTTCATCAAGGCCCGCCGCGAGGGCTGGCGTGCCCGCAATCCGCTCGCGCGTCGCAAGCAGCGCGTCGATCACCGTGTTGCCGGTGATGTGGATGCTGGCCGCATCGCGATTTTCCCGCATCAGGGCATCGGCCGCCGCGCCGGTGGGCGCAAAGTTCATGTCGGCCACGCAAGCGACGACGCGCCGGTTCACCTCTTCAGGCCAGGGATGATAAATATCCCCACTGCGCAATCCCGCTTCCACATGCGCGACCGGAATTTGCCGATAATATGCGGCAAGGCTCGCGACCATGGTCGTCAGCGTATCACCATGCACGACGATCCGATCCGGCTTCTCCGCATCGAACGCCTTGCCCAGATCGACGATCAGCTTCGCCGTAAGGCCATCCAGAGTCTGGTTCGGCGTCATCACGTCAAGGTCGATGTCCGGCTTGATACCCGCAATGTCGAGTACCTGATCCAGCAACCCTCTATGCTGCGCCGTGACGATCACGCGCACGTCGACATGATCCCGCGCGCGCAGCGCGTGAATGACGGGAAACAGCTTGATCGCTTCGGGGCGGGTCCCGAATACCACCGCAACTTTCATCTTTGCCCCCTGATGCAAGCCTTTAAGGCTACCCCCTGCCAGCAAATCGTAACCATCCCCTGAACAAGGGGTAATTCCGACGCGCGCTTTCGCAGGTGCGATGACCTATGCTAGGGCGCAGTCAATCCTTCATTTTTTCGGACGAGGCAGCGGGTAGTTTATGAAGATCACGATGATCGGCACGGGATATGTCGGCCTGGTATCGGGCGCCTGTTTCGCCGATTTCGGCCATGACGTCGTGTGCGTCGACAAGGACGCTGGCAAGATCGATGCGATCTTGTCCGGCCGTATGCCGATCTACGAACCCGGCCTTGATCAGCTCGTCGCCAACAATGCTGCGGCCGACCGACTGACCTTCACCACCGACCTCGCTGCGGGGGTCAAGGGCGCGGACGCGATCTTCATCGCCGTGGGTACGCCCTCACGCCGCGGCGATGGCCATGCGGACCTCAGCTACGTCTATGCCGCCGCACGCGAAATTGCCGAAGCCGTGGACGGCCCGACGGTCATCGTCACCAAATCGACCGTGCCAGTTGGCACGGGTGACGAGGTTGAGCGCATCGTCCAGGAAGTACGCCCGGACCTCGATATCCAGGTGGTCTCCAACCCGGAATTCCTTCGTGAAGGCGCCGCGATCAGCGATTTCAAGCGGCCGGATCGCGTCGTCGTGGGCACCACCGGCAACGAACGGGCCATGACCGTCATGGCGCAGATTTACCGGCCGCTGAACCTCAATCAGGCACCCGTCATGTTCACTGGACGGCGCACGGCAGAATTGATCAAATATGCCGCCAACGCCTTCCTCGCGACGAAGATCACCTTCATTAACGAGATGGCCGACTTGTGCGAAGCTGTCGGCGCCGAGGTGCAGGACGTATCGCGCGGCATTGGCCTCGACAACCGGATCGGCAGCAAATTCCTCCATGCAGGCCCCGGCTATGGCGGCTCCTGCTTCCCGAAGGACACGCTCGCGCTGGTGAAGACGGGGCAGGATTATGACACGCCGATCCGCATCGTGGAAACGGTGGTGCAGGTCAACGACCTGCGCAAGCGCGCGATGGGCCGCAAGATCGTGAAAGCGTTGGACGGCGAAGCGCGCGGCAAGACCGTTGCCCTGCTCGGCCTCACCTTCAAACCTAACACTGACGACATGCGCGATGCGCCCAGCCTCGCCATCGTACAGGCCCTGGAAGATGTGGGCGCCCGGATCGTCGCCTATGATCCCGAAGGCATGGATGTCGCCCGGCCAATGATGTCAGGCGTCACCATGGCGAAAGATGCCTACGAGGCCGCGACGGGCGCCGACGCGCTTGTGCTGGTCACGGAATGGGACATTTTCCGCGCGCTCGATCTCAAGCGTCTTGCCGCTTCGATGAACAAGCCTCTGCTCATCGACCTGCGCAACATCTATCCGCGCAGCGAAGCCGAAGCAGCAGGCTTTGCCCTCACCCGCGTGGGCGGCAAGGGCGTCATCTGATGAATGTTCAGCCGGAGGGGGGCCGGGATGACCTCGGCTTTCCCCGTCTCCATCATTGGCTGATCGCGGCAGGGGGCCTGTTCCTCATGACCCTGACCATTCCCGTGATAGCCGGGTTCATCTGATCCATTAACGCCGAGGCTAAATCAGGCTTTGAGCTTCCATCCACGCTTCAACAGCACATAGCACAGCAGTGCCAGAGCCACGTTGAGCACCAACAGCACGATGCTCCCCACGACAACATCCCCATCCGCCGCCGCGACGAAGCCATAACGAAAGCCCGATATCGCGTAGAAAAACGGATTTGCATGGCTGATTGCGCGGAACACGGGCGCCAGCCGGTCAATGGAATAGAAGGTGCCCGACAGCAGCGTCATCGGCCCAATCACGAAATTGGTGATCGCGGCGGCATGATCGAACTTTTCCGCCCAAATCGATGTCAGTACCCCGATAAACGCTGTCAATGCCGCCCCCATCAGCCCAAACCAGACGATCGCCCAGGGATGCGCCGGTGTTACATGGACGCCCGGCCACAGCGCCATCGCGCCCCATAACGCCAATCCCACACAAAACGCCCGCGTCACCGCCGCGCCTGCCAAAGCCAGCAGCAACTCGCTATTGGACAGCGGCGGCATCAGATAGTCGATCAGCGTACCCTGCATCTTGCCAGCGAGCAGCGAGAAGCTGCTGTTGGCAAAGGCATTATTCATCATGCCCATGATCATCAGCCCCGGCGCGATGAAGTCCGCGAAGGGGACGCCCAGCACCCGCCGGTTCGCCCCACCCAATGCGATCGAGAAAATGATGAGGAACATCAGGGTGGTAACAGCAGGCGCCCAGATAGTCTGGAGCTGCACCTTCATGAAGCGGCGCACCTCTTTCTGGTAGAGCGCTCGGGTGCCCGCCCAGTTGACGTTGCGAATGACAAGCTCACCCGGCTCATGAAAAGGAGGAGGCGAAGAGGCGGATACGGAAAATTGGGGCTGTTCGTTCATGCTTCGATCGACTATCGGCTGGTCTGTTGTGCCGCAAGGGCGTTGTGCATGGGCTTTAACCTGTGCAGGCGCGTCCCATATAGGGCGCTAGCCAGAGAATTTGAGGAGTCATTCATTGTCCTGGACCGACGAGCGTATCGACCAGCTCAAGGGAATGTGGGAAAAAGGCCTGACCGCCAGCCAGATCGCAGACGAACTGGGCGGTGTCAGCCGCAATGCCGTGATCGGCAAGGCGCATCGCCTTGGCCTGCAATCACGCCCTTCGCCCGTAAAGCCGAACGAGGCGCCCAAAAAGGCTGCCCCCGTCCGCAAGCCTGCACCTGAGGCCGAAGCGCCCAAACCTGCCGCGCCCGTGCAACATAGCGCGCCGGCGCCCGCACGCCCCGCGCCGTCGGTTGCGCCCGCGCCCGCACAGTCTGCCGCAGCTCCTGCCGCAGACGCTCCTGCACCCGCGCCGCAGCCACGCATCATATCGGTTGGTCCGGGCGGCTTCCTTCGCCAGGGTCCCGGCGACCAGCAGGCACCGATCCCACCTGCCCCTCCCCGCCGCCTGGTCCCTGCCAAGCCTAGCCCGGAAATCGCAGGCAAGACGTCGCTGCTCGATCTGACCGAACGTATCTGCAAGTGGCCGATGGGCCATCCGGGCGAACCGGACTTCCACTTCTGTGGTGAGACCGTGAACCCCGGCTTCCCTTATTGCGTGGAACATTGCGGCCGCGCCTATCAGGCTCAGCTGCCGCGCGGTACGCGCCGTCCGCCTCCGCCCCTGCCTTTCGGCGGTCCGCGCGTTCGCTGACCTGCATTCAGCTCTGAAATTTGAAGGGGCCGGTCGATGAGACCGGCCCCTTCTTCATAGCTCCTGCTTGCGCCCGCCGCCGACCCGCTTATAGCTTGTGCGCATGTCCGATCTGTTTGCGAGCCAGCCGCTTTCCTCCTCCGATTACGATGCATCCTCCATCGAAGTGCTCGAAGGCCTGGAGCCGGTTCGCCGCCGTCCGGGCATGTATATCGGCGGTACGGACGAGCGCGCGCTTCATCATCTCGCCAGCGAAGTGCTCGATAACAGCATGGACGAGGCGGTCGCGGGGCATGCCACCCGCATCGAGGTCACGCTGGAACCCGGCAATAAGCTGACCATCACCGACAATGGCCGCGGCATTCCCGTCGGCATGCACCCTAAATTTCCCGGCAAATCGGCGCTGGAGGTGATCCTCACCACGCTTCACTCCGGCGGCAAGTTCACCGACAAGGCTTATGCGACCTCCGGCGGCCTTCATGGCGTAGGCATCAGCGTGGTGAACGCGCTTTCGATCGTTACCGTGGTGGAAGTCGCGCTCAACAAGGAATTATTCCGCCAGAGCTTCGCGCAGGGCCTGCCCACCAGCGGCCTTCAGAAAGTCGGCGGCGCACCCAACCGGCGAGGCACATCGGTCAGCTTCATTCCCGATCAAGAGATTTTCGGCGAGCAGAAATTCAAGCCCGCCCGCCTTTACCGCCTCGCCCGTTCCAAGGCCTATCTGTTCGCAGGCGTCGAAATCCGCTGGAAATGCGCGCCCGAACTCATAAGCGACGACACGCCAGCCGAAGCCGTGTTCCAGTTCCCCGGTGGTCTTGCCGATCATCTGAAAGAACAGATCGGCTCGCGTGAATGCGCCACCAGCGCCTTCTTTTCAGGGAGCCAGGATTTTCCCGACACCGCAGGCCGCGTCGAATGGGCGATCGCCTGGCCGCTTTGGTCGGACGGCAGCTATAGCTGGTACTGCAACACCATCCCTACGCCCGACGGCGGCACGCACGAAACCGGGGTGCGCGCCGCGCTGGTCAAGGGTATCCGCGCCTTCGCCGAACTGATCGGCAACAAAAAGGCGAAGGACATTACCGCAGACGACATCGTGACCTCTTCGGAAATCATGCTGTCGGTCTTCATCCGCGATCCGCAATTCCAGAGCCAGACCAAGGATCGCCTCACCAGCCCGGAAGCCGCTCGCCTAGTCGAGAACGCGGTGCGCGATCATTTCGACCATTATCTGTCCGACCATATGGAGCGCGGCAAGGCGCTGCTCGCCTATGTCATCGATCGCATGGACGAGCGCCTGAAGCGCAAGGCGGAAAAGGAGGTCAAGCGCAAGACCGCGACCTCCGCCCGCAAGCTGCGATTGCCGGGCAAGCTTACCGATTGCTCGACCGACGATCCCGAAGGCACGGAAATCTTCCTGGTCGAAGGCGATTCGGCAGGCGGGTCGGCCAAACAGGCGCGCGACCGCAAGACGCAGGCGATCCTGCCCCTGCGCGGCAAGATCCTGAACGTCGCATCGGCCAACAATGCGAAGATCCTGGCGAACCAGGAAATCGCGGACATGATCCTGGCCTTCGGTTGCGGCACGCGGAAGGACTGCAATCCCGACAATCTGCGTTATGAGCGCGTCGTCATCATGACCGACGCTGACGTCGACGGCGCGCATATCGCGACGCTGCTCATGACCTTCTTCTTCCAGGAAATGCCGGAACTGGTGCGGCGCGGGCACCTCTATCTCGCCCAGCCGCCGCTTTATCGCCTCGTCGCCGGGGGCAAGAGCCTCTACGCTCGCGACGACGCCCATCGCGAAGAATTGCTGCGCACCGAGTTCAAGGGCAAGAAGGTCGAGGTCAGCCGCTTCAAGGGGCTTGGTGAAATGAATCCGGGCCAGCTGCGCGAAACCACCATGGATCCCAAGACCCGGAGCCTCATCCGCATCACCCTGCCCGATGACATCGAGGATCGCCAGCAGGTGCGCGAACTGGTCGAGCGCCTGATGGGAACCAACCCCGCCCACCGCTTCGCCTTTATCCAGGAAAATGCGGCGACGGTGGACGAAGAAGCAATCGACGCCTGACCCTCTCGCGGGCAAGCATCGCCGCGCGACAGTGCCCCCTCCGGATTTCGTGGCTACCGCAGCATTAACCACTGCGGGCGACGGGATGTTCAATCTTCCGCGCGATACGGGCAAGCATGTCAGGCTTCGCCCAGATCCTTCGCATCGCACCGCTTGCCGCACCGGCTCTGCTGCTGGCGGTTCAGAGCGGCACGGCGCTTGCGCAAACCCTTACGCCGACCGGCATCACCAGCGCCGCGTTGAAGGGCGCAGACTATGGACAGGCCGATCGCCTGTCGTCCACCCTGCTCGCAGGTGGCATGAGCCGCCTCGCCGCCATCAGCGCACAACAGGGCAGCACGTCATCCTTCAACTGGGCGCCCCCAGTCGCGGAACCGCAGGCTGTCATCAACGGCAGCCGCATTGACCGGACGCTTTCGCGAATGTCCGGATGGGAATTGCAAGGCATCCGTCTGACGCTCAACCAGCCTGCACTGAGCTATAAGCAACCCGACCTCGTGCCCACCTTCATGCGCGGCCTCATCACAGCGCCTGCGGCCACCTTCGCCATGCCCAAGCCCACCCCGCTGCCATCGGCTCCAGCGCGGCGCGCGGGACAGCCGGACATCTTTGGATCGGTGGCGATGGCAGTCAGCCGGACGCCGCTCGACGACAAATGGGCTGCCGCTGCCCGCTCGGCTCCGGCAACGGTCCTCTCGGCCAGCCTCTTGCGGTCGGCCCGCGCCGCCGCCGGACTACGGCAGGTGGAGATGGTGAATAGCTGGGTCAACAGCCGCCTACGCTTCGTTGACGATCGGCAGGGCCGCGACAGCTGGGCTTCAGCCAGCCAGTCGCTCCAACGCGGGGCTGGCGATTGCGAAGATTACGCCATCGCCAAGATGCAGCTTCTGGAAGCGGCTGGCTTCGACCGCCACGCCATGTTCCTCGTCATCGCACGCGATCTGGTGAGGCAGGCCGATCACGCGGTGCTGGCAGTGCGTGTCGGCAGCGACCTGATGGTCCTAGACAATATGACAGATCGGGTGCTGCCTTCTTCAGAGGTCAGCGACTATCGGCCTATCATGAGCTTCAACGCCTACGGCCGCTGGACCCACGGCTATCGCGTAACGAAGCCGCAGCCGGTCCAGTTCGCCGCTCGCTGAGCGCGCTCACTGTCTTACCGCTCCCGCAACGCCTCTGACCGCGCCTTCATGATGGGCTTGAGCAAATAGGCCAGGACCGACTTGCGGCCCGTCAATATCTCCACGTCGCACACCATGCCGGGCGTGATAGGCAGCTTGTGCGCGCCCGTGCCCAACCACGCGCGGTCGGTTTCCACGACCACCGTGAAATAGGCCTCCCGCGTCGCTTCATCATAAACGCTGTCGGCCGACACCTGCTGCACGGTGCCGCTCAGGCCCCCATAGATGGAAAAGTCATAGGCGGTGACCTTCACGACCGCGCGGTCGCCGGTCTTGATGAAGGCGATGTCGTTTGGCTTCACCCGCGCCTCCACCAGCAGCTTGTCGCCGATGGGGACGATCTGCATGATCTTCTGGCCCGCCGTCACGAAGCCGCCGATGGTCGTCACCTGCACATCGTTGACCACGCCATCGACGGGCGAACGAATTTCCGCGCGCTGTGCTCGGCCCTTCGCACCGCGCAGGGACTCGCTATTGACCGCAATCTTGGCCTCCAGCTGACTACGTTCGTTCAGCGCATCCTGCTTGAACTGAAAATTCGCCTCGGACAGTTGCGCCTGTGCCTCGCGAATCGCGGCCGATGCACGCGACGCCTGCTGCTGCGCCGCGTTGAGCCGCCCTTGCGCATCCACCAGCTCACGCCGGGCGTCGAGCAATTCGGTCTGCGGGACAATGGACTTGGCCGCAAGCGGCTCCAGCATCGCCACCCGCTGCCGCGCCAGCTGGACGCTGCCACCCAGGCTGTCGATCGTGGCCTGCGCCTCGCCCAGTTCGCGGCGGCGCTGCTCCACCTGGGCCGAAAGCCCATCCTGCTTGCTGCGAAGCGCCGATTGGCGGACTGCGGCTAGCGCCTGCTCCTGCTGACATTCGGGGCCGCCCGTGGCGCAGTTGGCGCCCGTACCGGTGCCTTCCTTCTCCAGCCGTCCCGCCCGCGCCGTCAGCGATCGCGTCTCCGCCTGCAACTGCCCCAGTTCGGACGCCAGCATCGCGTCGTCCAGACGCACCAGCAACTGGCCCTTGCTGACCTTCTGCCCCGACCGGACCAATATCTCCTCGATCGTGGTCGGCTCGGCGGACTGGATGACCTGCGCCTTGCTCGACGGGATCACCCGCCCCTGCCCGTGCGTCACCTCATCCACCGGAGCAAGACTGGCCCACAACAGGAACGCCAGCATGCCTCCGCCGCTATACAGGATGACCTGCTTGTTGCCCGGCTGCCCCCGCAGCCAGCTGATCCAGCGCCCCATCATGGTTTTGCCTCTCGCATTGCATGTTCATCGGCAGCGAGCGCCACCGCCTTCGCCTTTTCCTGCGCGGCCAACATGTTGGTGAGAGCGCCGCCCCCTTGCGAAGGATCAGGAATGGACAGCTTCCATCCCTTGGACGGGTCCATCCGCCCGCCCACATCATTGGCCGCCCGGCGTTCGGGCAGTGCCGCAACCGAAGGATAATCGATCTCCGGCTCTTTCATCCCCACCATCTGCGATGGATCGAAGGCAGGGATATATTCACCCCCGGCATAGCGCCCCGTAAAAGCACGCGGCAGCCCCCACGCGCCCGGCCAGCGATAAAAGATGTGGGCGCCAATCTTCACCAGCTTCGCCAGATGCGGCGCCCATCCAGGAAACACATAATCGGCATGATAATGGGTTGCCGTGCCAACGCTCGGTTCAACCTGTCCCGCCAGCGCCGCCGCCGCGATCCGCTGTGCCCTATTCCAGAGGACGGCCAAAGGCCGCCGCGCAAGTGACCCGTCACATACGAAACTGAACTGGCACACTGACGCGTTAAAGCGCTGATACACCACGCCGCACACCGTCTTGGCGAAGGCGGGATGACGTACACGGTTGAGAACGACCTGCGCCACCGCGCGCTGTCCGCTTTCCGGTTCGGCCGCTGCTTCATAATAGATCGCCTGTGTCAGGCATTGCAGCGCGCGGCTCCTGTCCTCGCCGGCGGATTGAAGCGCCCGGAAAGGCGATGCTGCGGCAATGGCTCCGGACGCAAACCGGAGCCTGCCATTCTGCACCGCCGCCTCCTGCCCAGTCGTCGAGGGCGTGGCTTCGCTCTCTGTGATCTCCACCAGCGCGCGATACTGACGGGGTATGGCGGGCGCACCGTCGATGATCCTCGTTTCGACCGCAGCCTTGGGAGCGTCGTTCCCGCGCCAGCCGACCGTTCCTGCTGCCAAGGCTACAACAAGCGCCCCCCCGAGGCCGAGCATGCAAGCCTCAGACGCTGGCAACCTCCATGTCCGCCCGATCATTGGACCGCTCCTTTTTGAAGCTGTCCGATAACCTCATCGCGCGGCCCGTCCGCCAGAACCACACCCTGGTCGATCACGATCAGCCGGTCCACGATCCGCAGCAAGGCATGGCGGTGCGTCGATACGATCAGCGTCTGTTCGGGCTCCAGCGCCTTTGCCAGATGGTCGACAAACAGATTTTCCGTCTGATTATCCATCGCGCCGGTCGGTTCATCGAGGAAGAGCAGCCTGGTCGGCTCCACTAACGCCCGCGCCAACACCAGGAAGCTCCGCTGCCCGCCCGACAGGCGACTGCCGCGCTCACCGATATGAAGGTCGAACCCGGCGGCATCCCGCCCGAAGAAGCGCGACGCGCCCGACCGCTCCAGCGCGTCCAACAACTTCTCATCGTCGGCGTCCCGCGCGCCCAGCAGCAGATTTTCCCGCACCGACCCGCTGAACAGCTCCGCATCCTGCCCGACATAACGGAAGGCAGCGCGCAGTTCGTGCGGATGATATTGGCGGCTATCCACATCATCGATGGTCAGCATGCCACCGCCTGGAGGATAAAGGCCGCACAGCACCCGCCCCAGCGTGGACTTGCCCGACGCCACGCGCCCAATGATACCGATCCGTTCGCCCGGTTCGATGCGCAGGTCGATGCCCTTCAGGCTTGGCTGCGACGCGCCCGGATAGCTGAACTCCAGCCCCTTGGCGACGATCGCGCCCTTGCGCACCTTCGGGATGATACCACGCGCTCCGTCCAGCCGCTCGTCCGGCTGATCGATTAGCGTCTGGAGGCTGCCTAAAGTCGTCATCGCCTGCCGTGCTCGCACGATGACGAAGGCCAGCTGTCCAACAGGCGCCAATGACCGGCCAGCCAGCATGACGATAGCGATGATCGCACCCATGGTGATCTCGCCCGCGGCGAACATGTAAAATCCGCCGATCACCAATGCGATGCTCGTGACCTGCTGGCATAGCGACGCGAGTGTCACGCTGGTCGAGCTTAGCCGCCGCAGTTTTTCCTGCGTGGATGCGCTCATCCTGGCGTAACGGCGCCACCGCTCCAGCATCCGCCCTTCGGCGCGGCATGCTTTCAGCGTTTCGATGCCCCCGATCGCTTCCACCAGCGCGGCGCTTTGCAGGCTCGAGTCCGCTTGCGCATCATGCGACAGGCTGGCCATGGAGCGCTGAAGGAAAAAGCCCGCTATGGCCATGATGCCGATCATGACGACGGGCACGACTGCCAGCCAACCGCCAAGCAGCGCGATGATGCCGACAAACAGAAAGAGGAAGCTGATATCCACTACCAGCACTACGGTGGTCGATGTGAAAAATTCCCGGACACTTTCGAATTCGGACACCCGCCGTGCCAGCGCCCCTGTGCTGCCCGCGCGGCTGGCGAGCGGCACGTTCATCACCTTCTCGAACAACCGCTGCGACAGCCGTTCGTCAATTTCCCGGCCAGCCTCGTCAACCAGCCGCGCCCGGGCGAGCCGCAAAGCAAAATCCAGCCCAAAGGCCAGCATGACGCCCGCGCCCAATACCCACAGGCTGGAAGCCGCCTTGTTCGGAATGATCCGGTCATAGACGTTCATCGTGAACAGCGGCAACGCGAAGGCGAGAAGGTTGATGATCCCCGCCGCCAGCATGACGTAGCCAAAGGACCCACGCGCCCGCCAGACTTCGCGCCAGAACCAATGCTGCCGCGCCCGCTCGTCCCACGGCCTTTCCTCGGCCCGTTCGCGGCCGTGATCGGCCATGACCGCCAGCGCCTCGCCGGTGAAATAGGATTCCAGGTCGGAAAGCCGCGCCCATACCGGCTCGCTCGCATGCGGCAATTGAACCAGTGCATCGCCCTGCTTGATGTCCAGCAGGAGGAGAAAGCGCTCGCCCCTTAGCGGCAGGATGGCTGGCAGGTTGGCGGGCCGCAATTTGTCCAGCCGCCCGCGGACATGGTCGCTCAGCAGGCCGATCTGATCCAGCGCGGATTCCGCCTGATGAAAGGGCAAACGCCCGGATTCATCAACGGCAAGACCCGCCCGCAGAGCCACGATCCCCGGCGATCGATCGAAATGCCGCGCCACATGGGCGATGCATTCGATCAGCTCGTCACCGGACGAACTCTGATGGTCCAGCCATTCGGCCAGACTTAATGTGCTTCGTTCCAACATTGTTTACCCCGCGCCACCCCGGCCGAAGCCGGGGTGACCCCAAAGATGGAAACTCAGCCCGGATAGCGCCGCCGCTGCAATTCGGCGGGCGGCAGATCCGGGACATCATATTTCTTGCGCGCATAGGGATTGGCGCCCGAAGGCTGGGCTATCCCCAGAGTGTCGAGCAACTGATTGGTCGCCGCCAAGATCTGATATTGCGCGAAGATTTCAGAGAAGCGGGCGGTTTCCGTCCGCACCTGCGTATTGAAGCGGGTATTCTGCGTATCCAGCACATCGAGCAGCGAACGGCGTCCGACGTTGAACTGCTCGCGATAGGACACCAGCAGGGAATCAGACACCGTGCCCTGACGCGACAAGTCGTTCAGCCGCTTCTTTTCGGTATCCCAACGGTTCCAGGCAGTACGGACATCATCTTCCGCCTCGCGCTGACGCTGGCTGAGCCGGAAACGCGCCTCGCTGGCGCGGCGGGTCATTTCCTGGACCTTCGCCCGGTTGATACCGCCATCGAACAGCTGCCAGCGCAGGACGACACGCCCCTGCACGTCATTGGTGCTGCCACGGAAGCCGTCCACATCCTCGCCGATGCGGCCACGCCCTTCCAGCACAACCTTGGGTCCAAGCTCGGACTCAGCCTCGTCGACGACTGCATGGGCAGCCTGGATGTCAGCCTCAGCTTCCCGGATCAGCGGGTTGTTGGCGCGCGCGCCCGCAATCGCTTCGTCCAGCGTCGGCGGTACAGCGCTCGTCACCGCATCGGGCATCGACACCTGATCGATCGAAAGACCGGTCAGCGTGCGAAAGCTGATCGCCGCGTTGGTCAGGTCCTGCTCAGCTTCGCTCTTGCGGACCAACGCGGATTGCAGCCGCTCTTCGGCCTGCTGCTGGTCGGCGATGCTGATCGATCCCTTCGACACGCCCTCGCCCAGATCGCCGAGCAGCTTGCGATGGAAAGCGATATTGTCCTCAGCCGCCGCGACGACCCGCTGTTGCAGCATATAATCCAGATACTGCCGCGTGACGTTCAGCGCGACGAACTGTGACCGTTCACCGACACGCAGCGCAGCTCCGTCGATCCGCGCGGCCTGACGCCGCTTTTCAGCACCGCGATACCCCGAATCGAACAGCGTTTCTTCGGCCAGCACACTTGCTTCCAGCGGGTAGAGCGTCTGGTCGCCAAGGCCAAGCGTCCGGCGCGTGTTATTCTCCAACCGACGAATGCCAGCCGATCCTTCCACGCTGACCCGGGGCAGATACAACCCCTTCGCCTGTTCGCGTTCGAACTCGATCGCTTCCTTGTTCTGGATCGCCTGGTTGATTTCCGGATGACTGTCGATCGCGGCCGCAATGGCGCTCTTCAGATCCGTGGTCTGTGCCCAACCGGTCGTTGCCATGGTCGCGGCGCACAGCGCCATCAGGCTGCCGCATGTCTTGCGCAGGATTGTCATGATTGCGCTCCCCTCAATTGGTGCTGGCAGTGACTTCGACCCGACGGTTCATCGGTTCGCGCACATTGTCGGCAGTTTCGATTTTCAGCTGGGTCTCGCCCAGCCCGCTGACGGTCATCGCGTCCATCGCGATGCCACCCTGGCTCATCAGCCCGGCGACATTTTGCGCCCGGCGCAGCGACAAGCCGTCATTATAGCCCTTGCCGCCCGACGTATCGGTGTAGCCGGTGACGCCGAACCGCGTCCAACCGCACTGGGCGGCCGATTGCGTGATCTGGTTGATCGTCGCCGCGCCCTCGGGCAGCGGCGTGTCCATGTTCCAGTCGAAGAAGATGGACACCGCCGGTGCCGTGCAGTCCAGCGCGGGTGGGGCTGAAGCTGCGGTCGGCACCGGCGGCGGTGGCGGCGCCGAAAGGCGTGCCACAAAGTCGTCGCACTTATTGATGCTGTCCGCATCCTTAGTGCCGGATTTCATGAAGCCCAGCGCAATGCCGCACTGGTTCTTGGCCTCTACGGCCCAAGTCCAGCGGCTGTCCTGCGCTGCCCGTAAGCTTGCGTCGCCCGCCGCCGCAACCGCCGTGTCATAACGGCTCTTGAGCGCGCCTTTGAGCTCCGAATTGCCCATCTGCATGAGGGGCGAAGCGGGTGCCGCCAAGGCCCCCGTCGACATCATCCCCGCCGCTAGGCCGAAGGAAGCGATGCTTCTCAACCTGTTCCGCATAATCATTCTCCCCCAATATTCCCGCGAGAAATCCAAACTATGGCGATCACCCGTGAGCGACCGCCATCGCTTCATGCGCGACCATCGCCGCATCGAAGACACTGGCCGCCATCGCCATCAGATGGCCTGCATCGGCAGCGTCGCCCGCAACAGAATTGAGCAGCACTGGCGCATGCTCGCCCCCCGGCAACGCGGCCAGCAGCGCATCGATGTTTGGCGTCCCCGCATGTCCCAAGGCCTCGGCTACCACCTGTGCTGCTTGAGCATTCGGAGCCGCCTCATGCGCCGCAACGAGCGCTGCCGCATTGCCGTCGAAGACCGGGAGATTGACCGCCTGGGCGAGCAAACCCTGATGATCGTCCAGCGCGGGCTGCGCTTGGCCATCATCATTGGCGGCATGAACCGGTGCATCATCGCCGCCCGAAAGCGTTGAATGATCTGGAGCCGAATCGTCGCTGCCGCTGTGGCTCGTCTGCTCGACCGGCTGATCCGCACCATGGCTATCCTGGCTTTCGCTCGACACCGATGTGCTTGCGTCGCCTTCGTTGGCAGGCTCGGACGCCGTGCTAGTTGTAGCCGTCGGTGCGGTATCCACCGTCGTCTCGGCCTGAGCGACGACCGGGGCAGGCGCCTGCTCCAACGTCTCGACAGTACCGGCCACCGCCACCAGGCTCGCCGCTATCAACGCCTGGTTGAAGCCGCTGGTGGTGCTTTCCGTCTTGGCGAGATCGACATCCTTGGAGGTGGCGAACACCACGTCACCGACAGTGCCCGTCGTGCCGTCAGTACGGTTGAAGGTCGCTTCCCCCAGCACTGTCACGTCGCCGCCAGCTGCCTGATAGCTCTGGCCATCAGAGGTCAGCTTGATCGATGCGATGCCCATATCGGCCAGCGACTTGAACTCACCGCCATCGACCACACTGTTGCTGTTCAGATCCTGCCAGACGCCGAATTCGGAGTAGGCGGCATCATGGGCGTCGAACACAGCGTCGCCATTGCCATCATAGGCAAGGCGCAGGCCCTCCAGATCGCTCTTCGCCCCCGGTGCATCGTCCGCAAAGACGATGTCGTAAGAACCGCCGATCGCATGAGCGAGCAGGCCGTCGTCGGACGAGACCCATGCCGTGCTGACCGTGCCGCTGCCATAATCGTGGGTGACACCCAGCGAACGATCGACAAATTCCAGACCGTCGCCGTCCAGATCTATCGCGACCGGCGGAACCGGCGCTCCGCCTTGGAACGTAACATCAATCGTGGTGGTGGGTGTCGTGCTGGTGACAATGTCGCCATCTGCGTCCTTCACCGTGACTGCGAACTGCAGCACCTGATCGTCAGGAATGACCTGCTGCGTTACGCTGAAATTTTCAACGCGCGCCGCTGGATTGCCGCTCTCGCTGTAATCGAAGCGGACAACCATGTGATCGAAATCGAGTGTCGGATCGATATCGACATGGGTGATCCCGTCAGCATCCTTCGTGACGAGGAAAGTCCCGGTTTGAAGTGGCAACGCACCAGCTGTCGGCGTGCCGCCCGCATAGGTCGCCCAGCTCACCGTCACCGTCGATGTGTTCGGCTGGAAATTAACGTCGAAGCTCAGGGACGAAGAGTCGTGATTACTGAACAGGAAGCCTTCATTGTCATTGATGAGGTTGTTCGCCACGCCAAAACCGTTGCCCGACGGATTGATCGTCGACCCATCGTTGGTGAAGGCTTGGGCGGTGGTCGTCCCGTTGGCGTAAGAAACGCCGTCGAACACCTGCCCGCCTGGCAGAGTAACCGTCGTGTAATTGCCAGGCGCGATGTTGCTGAAGCTGAGCGGCGTATCGACCACTGGTCGCGTAGTCAGCACGTCCACCGTATAATCGCCTGTCGCCTGATCAACGGATACCGTGAAATAGGGGTTGCCGTTCACGCTGGCCGTCAACGTTCCGGTGCCGTCGCCCGTGTAAACGATGCCCGCTATGTCAGTCAGGTGGGTGAGCGTGATGCTGCCCGCCTGATCGGCACCATAGGTGAAGCTGACGTCATTCCCGCTGTAGGTGTGAATGGAATTCGCCACCGACAAATCGGTAACGGAAGACAATGTCGGAACATCATCCACGATAGAGACGACGATGGATCCAGGCGTCGCATCGCTGTCGCCAGTGGCGTCGGTCACCGTCATGCTGATCGTGTCGGTCAGCGGGTTGATCTCGCCCTGGCCGCTGTGCGTCAACGCATGATCCAGCGTATAGCTGTAGCCATAGGTCACGACGCCGTTCACATCTGGCGCCGAGATCGAGGTGATCGTCAGCACGCCCTTGCTCGTGAACACCTGCTGCCCCACCGCCGTGATCGCCTGCGCTGGGTTGAGATCGCCATCGAGCGTCAGCGTGTAGCTCTCGCCATTGGCGTTGACCGTGAACTGGCCGGTCGTGTCGGTCTCGCTGGTCGCACCATGCTGCAAACCATCCGCCAAGCCATCCTCATAGACCGTGCTCGTGTCGCCCGTCACATCGGGCACGCGGCCATCCTGGTTCAGGCTGATCACCAGCTGGGCCAGGTCTGTGTCGCCGTCCCCATCCTTGATCTGGTAGGTGAAGGTCTCGCTCGTCACGCCCGCCGGGATCGACGCGGTCTTGAGCGTGTAGGTATAGCTGCCGTCCGACTTGATCAGCAGGTCGCCATAGGTGCCGCTGATCGTCGTGCCTGCCGCGCTCACCCCCGTCAACGCGCCGCCGCCTGCCTCCGTGCCGACCCGCGCCCCCGTCACCGCACCGCCAACCGCCGCGCCATCCGCGCCGATCGTGTCCGCCGTGCCATCGGTCGAATTAGCGTCCGTGCCGCCAACCCCAGTGAACACATTGCCGTCAGCCTTGTTGTCAAGACCCTCCGTCACGCTGTCGGCATCATTGACCGCATGCGGCGCATCATCGACGATCCGCACGACCAGCGTATCGCTGCCGCTGGTGCCGCTGACGCCGGTCACGCTCACCGTGACGCTGTCGTCAAACTCGGTGAGGGTCGCGCCCGTCTTGCTGTCATTGTCGATCGTCGCGAGCAGCGTGTAGCTGTAGCTTACCGCTCCGGTCGCCGCATTATAGCCGGTCAGCAGCAGCGTCCCCTCGCCCGTATTCACAACGCCATTGGTCGTGCCGAACGCCTGCATCTGCGCCAGGGTGAAGCTCGTGCCCCCCACCGTGATGCTCGCGATCCCGTCGGTCGCGCTCACCGTGAAGCTGCCGCTGGTCACATGGCTGCCGTCATGCGCCGTGCCGCTCGGCAGGCCCGCCTCATAGACGGTCGCGTCAGGGCCGTTCAGCGAGGCCGTCACCACGGTCGCGCTGTCGTCCGCGCCCTTCACCGTGATCGTCAGGGTCGCGGGCGACTGGTCGCCATCGGCATCCTGCATCGTGTAATGGAGCGTGAAGTCCTGGCTGAACCCGCTGCCCAGCGCCTGCGTCGCGGCCCGGCTGTTGTCCAGAACATAGCTCCAGCTGCCATCGCTGTTCTGTACCAGCGTGCCGTAGCTGTTGAGCTGCGCCACCACCGCTGCGTCCGCACCCCAGGCGACAAAGCTCTTGGGCGTGTCCGCGCCAGACACGTCGTTGGTCAGCACATTGCCAGACAGGCTCCCCGCCACATCCTCGGTCAGCGTGCCGCCCGCATCATTGACCGCATGCGGCGCATCATCGACGATCCGCACGATCAGCGTGTCGCTGCCGCTGGTGCCGCTGATGCCGGTCACGCTCACCGTGACGCTGTCGTCAAACTCGGTGAGGGTCGCGCCCGTCTTGCTGTCATTGTCGATCGTCGCGAGCAGCGTGTAGCTGTAGCTCACAGCCCCCGTCCCGGCATTGTAGCCGGTCAGCAGCAGCGTCCCCTCGCCCGTGTTCACAACGCCATTGGTCGCGGCGAACGCCTGCATCTGCGCCAGGGTGAAGCTCGTGCCCCCCACCGTGATGCTCGCGATCCCGTCGGTCGCAGACACCGTGAAGCTGCCGCTGGTCACATGGCTACCGTCATGCGCCGTGCCGCTCGGCAGGCCCGCCTCATAGACGGTCGCGTCAGGGCCGTTCAGCGAGGCCGTCACCACGGTCGCGCTGTCGTCCGCGCCCTTCACCGTGATCGTCAGGGTCGCGGGCGACTGGTCGCCGTCCGCGTCTTCCATGACGTAATTCAGCGTGAAGTCCTTGCTGAACCCGCTGCCCAGCGCCTGCGTCGCCGCCCGGCTGTTGTCCAGCACATAGCTCCAGCTGCCATCGCTGTTCTGCACCAGCGTGCCGTAGCTGTTGAGCTCCGCCACCGCCGCCGCGTCCGCGTCCCAGGCAACAAAGCTCTTGGGCGTGTCCGCGCCAGACACGTCGTTGGTCAGCACATTGCCAGACAGGCTACCCGCCACATCCTCGGTCAGCGTGCCGCCCGCGTCATTGACCGCAACCGGTGCATCATCGACGATCCGCACGACCAGCGTGTCGCTGCCGCTGGTGCCGCCGACGCCATGGACGTCGATCGTGACGCTGTCGTCAAACTCGGTGAGGGTCGCGCCCGTCTTGCTGTCATTGTCGATCGTCGCGAGCAGCGTGTAGCTGTAGCTTACCGCCCCGGTCGCGGCATCGTAGCCGGTCAGCAGCAGCGTCCCCTCGCCCGTATTCACAACGCCATTGGTCGTGCCGAACGCCTGCATCTGCGTCAGGGTGAAGCTCGTGCCCCCCACCGTGATGCTCGCGATCCCGTCGGTCGCGCTCACCGTGAAGCTGCCGCTCGTCACATGGCTGCCGTCATGCGCCGTCCCGCTCGGCAGGCCCGCCTCATAAACGGTCGCGTCAGGGCCGTTCAACGAAGCCGTCACCACGGTCGCGCTGTCGTCCGCGCCCTTCACCGTGATCGTCAGGGTCGCGGGCGACTGGTCGCCGTCCGCATCCTGCATCGTATAATGGAGCGTGAAGTCCTGGCTGAACCCGCTGCCCAGCGCCTGCGTCGCCGCCCGGCTGTTGTCGAGCACATAGCTCCAGCTGCCGTCGCTGTTCTGCACCAGCGTGCCGTAGCTGTTCAGCTCCGCCACCACCGCTGCATCCGCGCCCCAGGCAACAAAGCTCTTGGGCGTGTCCGCGCCAGACACATCGTTGCTCAGCACATTGCCCGACAGGCTGTTGGCAGCATCCTCGACGACAATATTGCCGACATCGTCAACCGCCTGCGGCTGATCATCGACGATGCCGATGGTCAGCGTCGTGCCTGCGGTGTCTCCATCGCTGTCGGTAATGGTGACGGCGAAGCTATCCTTGGTGTTGTCGCCCGAGGTGGCCGTTCCCAACGTGTAGCTATAGCTGTATCCGGACGCCGGGGACCCGGTCACGGTCAGGGTGCCGAAGCTGCCCTGGACGGTCCCGCCATTGGTCACATCCACATTATTGATGACCAGCGAGCCGACCGTGTCGTTTCCTGTCGTGACGATCAGAGTTCCGGCGGCGGTCTCCGCGGTGGAGTCAGCATTAGAACCATTGGGGTTGAGCGCAGACTCATCGACCAGCGTGTCCGATCCAGCCTGAACCTCAACGGTCGGCGTAGAATCGGGCTCCAGGGTGACAGTGACTGTCGCCTGTGAGGTATCGCCATCGCCATCCTGAATCTGGTAGACAAAGGTTGCCGTGCCTTCCTGCCCAGCCGCCGGAGTGAAGGTGAACAGCCCGGCCGCGGGGTCGTACGCCACCGCTCCTTCTGCTGGACCGCTGACAATCGTCACGCGCACGGCGGGATTATTGTCGATATCGACCCCATCTGCGCCGAACACATCGTTGGCAAAGGCGCTGATGACGACCGGCGCACCCTCTGTACCCTGGTGAGCCACGTCATCGTGCGCGGTAGGCACATCGTCGATAACGTTGACCACCAGCGTCTTGGTGACGCTGTCCCCGTCAGCATCGGTAACCGTTACCGTGAAATTGTCGGTCACGGTATCGCCCGAAGTATTGTCCGCTAATGTATAGCTGTATTCGATCGCACCTGGAGCAACACTGGTGATCGTCAGCGTGCCGTGGGCGCCGGTGATCGTTTGCCCCGGTCCAGTGACGACCTGGCCGTTGATGCTGATCGTTGCGGGTGTATCGACCGCGACATAGGTGATGGTGCCGGCTGTCGTCTCGACCGGGGCCGGTTCGTTCGAACCAGGAGATCCGCCGGGACGGTTTACCGTTCCCAGGCCGGACTCGTCCACGACCGTGCCAGGGCCGGAGGTGGGGACCTCCAGTTCAGGCACATGATCTTCCTCATTCGGCGCGATGGGGAGGATTTCACGCTGTTCAGGCTGCGTAAAGGCCAATTCGGTCGGCGGGAGCAGATCGCCCAGGCCGTGAGGATTTCCGACGTCGCCCTCGGCTGCCAGGAAATTGCCGCCAGAACTGCGAGCCGGACCAGCAGCGGGCTGCGGTTCCTCGCCGATCAACAGCGCCGCAAGGTTGACCGAAGGGATTTCCACGTCGCCGACAACGATGTGCGGCATTACGACCGCGCCGTCCAGGATCACCATCTGAGTGCCGTCCGGCAACGTGACGATCAGGTTGCGGCCATCGACCTCTATTTGATTGATGTCGGTTCCGGCAGGAAGGACGACAACGCCATCCGGGCCAGCGGCCACCGTGCGCATTGTGCCTGGCTGGATATGGTGCCCCTTCACCCGAGCAGCGAGTGCATCCAATACCGGGTCATGCGCTTGCTGACGGTCAGCGGCGGCATCGACATTCCATTCGCGCTCGAAATCCATCTTTCCATCCCACCTGTCATCATGGGACGGATCAAAGAAGTGCGCAGAAGATTGCTTCCTCAACGCGCATGCATCGAGAAATTCCATCTTCATCGACTCATGGCATTAGCGGATCAGCTATTGCCCATTGTCTGCGATCTTCCGTTGGCAAGGCCTTATTGGCCCTCCCCGCCCCGGATTAATACTATCGTCTTATGCTTCTGACCCGATGAGCGATCATATTAGGCGGGGATAAATAGAGTCACCTAAAATCAACTTTTGTTAACCATTTAAATACGATAGCGGCCGAAAAATAACCCATGCTCTATTACTACAGATATACGTATTTCACATGCAGTATATCGTTGGTCTTATACCCTGCATTTAATGCAGGCTAATGATCGGAGTGCTGTCCGGCAACGACTCGGAACGCACCGCTGAAGCTATAGAGCTACTTTCGGGTGTCCTGGTGGCCAGGGATGTCTCGGAAACGATAAGCGGACGGCCAGCCCTTCGGCCAGCCGCCCGCTCATTTTTGCGACCCAACGGAATTATGTTCGGTGCCAACGCCCACTCCCCCAACTCATGCCAATGCACGCACTGACCAGACATTTAGGGGGAAATGAACGTCGCCGTCCGATGGTGGAATGGGGATAGCAGCGGCGGATGGTTTAGCAATTCACCCTAAGGGCTATAATCATCGATATAGTCGGCGAATGGAGGCGGAAACGCGATCGTCAGTTCACCGGAATAACTGGATCGGGCTTGGGCATTTGCGCCGCTATTTTTTCCATACGCTGCGTGCGCTCGCTGGCGGTGCCTGTTGTCCGGCGAAAGAGATCCAATGCATAGCCCACCAACGGCCCAGCTGCGTCCATCCGTTTGCGCGCCAGATAGAAATCGATCAGGTTTTCCAGCGCCATCTGGCAATTGGGGTCATCTTCGCCCCGCGTGCGCAAATAGCTGTCGAATACTCGGCGGAGCAATTGTTCAGCCTCGCGATGATTGCCCATTCCTTCCAGTAATAGAGCCAGATCATTTGCGGAAATCAGCGTGCGCGGATCATCAGCCCCGAATAGTTCATCGGCCAGCGCCAACGCCTTGCGCGCAGCTTCTGTGCCTTCAGACAGTCGCCCGCCTGTGTAAGCGGTCTGCGCTTCCGCCACCAATGATCGCCATTGCTTCTCTCGCGCCTCGGTAACATCGGCAACATAGGGTGCTTGCCCCCATGCGGGAGGCGCCAGGCAAAGCAGCAGCAGCGCACATGCTCGCCCGCTATGGTTGAAGCCGCGAAAGGTCATCCTCCTACTCCTCGATGCGCACGACGGCCTCGCCCCAGCAAAAGGCCGGAAGCGAAAGCCTCGGTTCAGGAGAGAAGCGCCTCGATCAGCGCCTTCACCTTCTTCTGCCGCCATTGAGGCAGCGGCGCGATCAACCAATAGGCCAGCGTAGACGCCTCCGGCTCCCCCACTTGCCGCACCCTACCCGCCTCGATATCGGCTTGTGCGAGCAGCAGCGGCACGGTTGCTCGTCCAAAGCCGTTGATCGCGGCTTCGATGGCGAGCCCAGCGTCAGCAACCCGGATCGCCGCCGGTTCGCTTGCCGTGGGACAGCCCGGCCAATCGACGCGATGCGCCGGACTTCCCCCAGCCGCTTCGACCGTAACGAAACTCGCCTCGCCCAGCTTCACCCCTTCATGTTCGCCTGGCCCGTCGGCCAGCCGCAATGCGAGGTCCAGATTAGCCTCCGTGAAATCCAGCGTCTCGTCCGCTGCGACCAGAGCGAATTTGAGATCGGGCTGGCTCGCCGCATAGCTGGCGAGGCGCGGTTGCAGCCATTTTGCCGTGACGTCTCGCGGGGCTGCGATGGTCAGCGAAGAACTGGATTGTCCCGCCTGCATCGCTCGCACGGCTTCTTCAAACTCCAGAAAGCCCGCGCGCAAGGCTTCAAGGCCCGCTTCGGTTTCCGGGGTCAGTTCCAGACCCTTGGGCGTCCGGCGGAACAGGACAACGCCCAGCAAATCCTCCAGCGCCCGGATCTGCTGGCCAACGGCTGCCGGGGTCACCGCCAGCTCATCAGCAGCCCGAGTAAAGGAAAGGTGTCGCGCAGCCGCATCCAGCACGCGCAGACCGTTCAACGGCAAATGCGTACGCTTCATTCGGCAATCGCCGGAGCTACGAGCGCGAAATGAGGGATAGCGATGTCGAACGTCTCCCCGCTGGCGCCGATCATATGATAATGCCCGCGCATCGATCCTGTCGGCGTGTTGAGGGGGCAACCCGAAACATAGTCATAGCTTTTCCCCGGTTGCACCACCGGCTGCTCGCCCACGACGCCATCGCCATCCACCCGATGCTGTACGCCACGCCCGTCGGTGATCACCCAATGGCGCGTCAGCAATTGCACGGGCTGATCCCCGCTATTTTCGATACGGATATGGTAGGCCCAAAACCAGCGCCCCCGGTCAGGCTCTGACTGTTCCGGCAGGAACGTAACGGCAACATGCACGTTGATATCACGTGTGGTCGCATGAAAGGGAAAGAGCGCGTTCACGTTAAAAGAAATGCGCCTTTCCCCCTGCTTTCGTCAACGGCCTATCGACTTCAGAGCGCGATCAAGATCCTCGATCACATCATCCGCATCTTCAAGGCCGACATTCAGCCGCAGCATGTCTTCGGTGATGCCCACTTCCAGCCGCGCCTCTTCGGCCATGCCGAAATGCGTCGTCGAGGCGGGATGGGTCATCAGCGACCGGGAGTCCCCGATATTATTGCTGATATCGACCAGCTCCAGCCCGTTAAGCAGGCCATGGGCCTCTTTCCGTCCGCCACCGACATAGAGCGAGAAGATAGGCCCTGCCATCTCCATCTGCTTTGCCGCCAGAGCATATTGCGGATGGCTTTCCAGCCCCGGATAAAGGACCTTCGCCACCCGGCCCTCCAGAAACTTCGCTACCTTAAGGGCGTTCTCGCTCTGGCGGCGGATGCGCAGGTCCAGCGTCTCCAACCCCTTCAGCACCACCCAGGCGTTGAACGCGCTCAGCGTCGGCCCCGTATTGCGGTGGAACGGCAGCAGCGTATTGATGATGAAGTCTTCGGTGCCACAGATCGCACCGGCCAGGACACGGCCTTGCCCGTCCATCATCTTGGTCGCGCTATAGGCGACCACATCCGCCCCGAATTCCATCGGTCGCTGAAGCGCTGGCGTCGCGAAAGCATTGTCGACCACGCTGACGATGCCATGCTTCTTCGCGATGCCGCACACCGCCTCCAGGTCCACGACATCCATCGTGGGGTTGGCGGGCGTCTCGAAGAAGAACACCTTCGTGTTGGGCCGCACAGCCGCTTCCCAGGCAGCATTGTCCGTTGCATCGACGGTCGTCGTCTCTATCCCGAACTTCGGCAACAGCGTGTCCGTCAGCCAGCGGCATGACCCGAACAGCGCCTTGCCAGCAACCACATGGTCGCCCGCCGACAACTGACACAGCAGTGCCGCCGTCATCGCCGCCATGCCGGTGGCGGTAGCACGGCATGCTTCGGCGCCTTCCAGCAGCGCGATGCGCTTTTCCAGCATCTCGACCGTCGGGTTTTGCAGGCGGCTGTAGGTCATGCCCTGCTGCTCGCCCGCGAAGCGCGCCGCAGCGTCTTCGGCGCGATCGTAGCAATAGCCGCTGGTCAGAAATAGCGCTTCGGACGTTTCGCCCCATTCGCTGCGCGCGCTGCCGCCCCGCACCGCAAGCGTAGCGGGTCGCCAATTCTTGGTGATCGCCGGGTCCTGCCCGCTCCTGCGCTTCATCGCTTCTTCCTTACTTCAGAGCCGCCAGCACCGCGTCGCCCATCTCCACCGTAGTCATCTTTCCGCCAAGGTCAGGGCTGCGCGCGCCATTGGCAAGCGCCCTGGCAACCGCAGCCTCGATCCGGTCAGCCTGTTCCGGCATGCCCAGCGAGTAGCGCAGCATCATCCCCGCCGACAGGACCGTTGCCAGCGGATTGGCCTTGCCCTGCCCGGCGATGTCGGGAGCGGACCCATGGATCGGCTCGTACAGGCCCTGCTTGCTGTCGTTGAGGGTCGCTGATGCCAGCATGCCGATCGATCCGACGCACATGCTCGCCTGATCCGACAGGATATCGCCGAACATGTTGCCCGTAACGATCACATCGAATTGGCCCGGATCGCGCACCAGCTGCATCGCGGCATTATCGACATACATGTGGGACAGGGCAACGTCGGGATATTCAGCCGAAACCTCGATCATCACGTCACGCCACAGCTGGCTGGTTTCCAGAACATTGGCCTTGTCCACCGAGCAGAGCTTGCCCCGGCGTGCGCGCGCAGCCTGGAAGCCCTGATGCGCGATCTTGCGCACCTCCTCTTCATTATAGGACATGACGTCATAGCCTTCGCGCAAGCCGTTCGCGGTCTTGCGCATGCCCTTTTCACCGAAATAGACGTCGCCATTGGTTTCGCGCACGATCAACAGGTCGATGGCGCTCGCCACCTCCTTCTTCAGGGCAGACGCGTCCGCCAGTTCCGGAAAGACCTTCGCGGGCCGCAGGTTCGAAAACAGCCCCAGCGCCTTGCGCAGGCCAAGGATCGCCTGCTCGGGCCGCAAATGCCGCTCCAGCGAGTCGCAATCGGGATCGCCGACCGCGCCAAACAGGATGGCGTCCGCGCGGCGTGCGATATCCAGCGTCTCGGGCGGCAACGGGTGGCCCACGGCCTTGTAAGCAGCGCCGCCAACCAGCCCTTCCTCATAGGTCAGGCCATCAATCGCCAAGGCGTCGAGCACGCGCCGTGCCTGCGCAATGATCTCTGGGCCGATACCATCTCCGGGGAACAGGGCGATCAACATGGCGCGAAAACTCCTTCAATGTCGTGGCCGCCCCTTATGAAGCCGCCGCGCCTCACGCAACCGCTCTTTTCAACCTGTCGACCAGCCTTTCGCGCGCGGCCAGCGTGTCGGCCCTCCAATCGGTCAGTACCGACCGTTCCAGAAAGAAGCCGGTCAGCCGTAATCCGTCCAATATGCCAGGCCAGTCGCCGCTGCCTCCCTCCAGCAGAAAAGGCGGCAGCGGCAGCAACCGGCTCTCATATCCCTCAGCACCCGTCCTGCTGACCGCCGCCGCGCTGCGCGGGCTTACAAAGGCCAGATCTTCGGCACCACCTGTCGCTGCGCACCGGCCAAAATCGAGGCCAAAGCCCAGTTCTGCCAACAACAACAGTTCGTAGCGCACCAGAGCCGCCGCCCATCCCCGCGCGGCGGGCGCCGCGTCGATCGCGCCCAGCACGCCATCCAAAGCCTGATAGAGCATGGGATATGGCGTCCCTTCCGGCAGAGCCGCCGCCGTTAGCGCGCAGACCCAGTCGATCGCCGCGGCAGGCAAGGGCTCGGATAGCAAAGGTGCGCGGCTATGCTCCATTTCGACGGTCAGCCCGGCAAGCTGCTCTTCGGTCCGAGCCCGGAACTCCGCCTTCACGCTATTTCCCGGCAGCAGCACCGGCCGCAAGGCGCGAGATCGGCCTCCACGCACATAGCCCGCCAACAGTCCGTGATCCGGCGTCAGAAGGCGCGCAATGGCTCCATGTTCACCATGGGAACGGACCCCGCAAACCAGGGCAGGAGTGATCAGCACCGCCATGCGTCATCCTTAACCGTGCCGAGCCCTTGGCGCCACTGCTGGGCGCGCACCAGATGCCGGGGTCGATATAGGTTGTTTCTATTGCCTGCCTGTGGTGAAACATCCATGTGGGAGTCGGGGGACAAGCCACCATGTTGAATATGCCCAAGGCGTCATCTTCCGCGATGGATCGCCTGGTGCTCTGGTTGGGTCGATCACCGACGCTGGGTTTTGCCGTATCCCGCGTCGCTTTTGCCGTTGCCGCCACGTGGCAGATCGGCGCGATGTTCAACAACGAACCCGACTTCGCCCGCACCATCACACTTTTGCAGTGCGGCGTCTGGCTCTGGACCGTGTTCGGCATTGTGCAGCATATGCTGGCGCCGCCGCTTGGCTTGCTGCTCCGGCCCCTGTCACTGATCCTCGACGCGATCATCTTCCTGACGGTGATCGCCCTATGCCAGCCTTTGCAGATCGCAGCCCTCGCGTGCCTGTTTTTCGTTGCCTGGTCGGCGTCGGAGCGTTTCGGCCGTGGCTCGATAATCGTCCTTGCTCTTTGCCTCGTTCTCGCTTTCCTGGCGCGGGGTTCCTACGAAAGCTGGGCTGCCGAACGGCATGTGGCGGAGGTGGATCGAGCGATCGATGGGATCACGGTGATCATCGGCTGCACCATCGCCGCGGCGATGCTCAGCATGTCGATCCTGGAAAGGCGGCTTATCGATTGGTCGGAACGATTGCAGGCCGTCGGGCTGTCTTTCCAAAAATCTCTTCCGCGCTTCGTGGTGGAGCAGATATCGGAACTGATGGCGGCCCGCTATTGCGCTCTCGTCTGGCAGATGGACGATGGCCCCATCAACTGCGAGCTTATCAATGGCGACGGCGTCCATGCCATCAGCCTGCCGCAGCCGCAGGTAGAAGCATTGCTGGGCATCGCACCGCCGGAAGCGCCCTTTCTCTATTCCGGTCAATCAAGCCGCCTGTTGCTGCGCAACCGCCTCGGCATCACGCGCAATGAAAAGGCTTCTCACCTGACGGAAGCGATATCCGACCTGCTGGGCGCAGGGCAGGGTTTGAGCTTTCAGGTTCAGGCCGGTGAGCTGCGCGGCCGCATTTTCGTCGGCACGCGCCATGGCTGGTCGCCTGCCGCCCTGCTCCGCGCGCTCCGCATCCAGGAGGGGCTGGAACTCTTCCTCGAAAGGCATTTTTTCCTGCTCGCCTGGCGCGATCGAACCTTTGCCGAAGCGCGGCTCGCGCTGAGCCGCGATCTGCACGACAGCGTTCTTCAGACCCTTGCCGCCCTTCGCGTCCGCCTTGTGACCGCACAACATGGGCTTGCCGCTATCGAAGCCCCGCATCACCTGGCCGAATTACATGCGATGGAAGAACTCGTCACCGCCGAACAGGCTCATCTGCGCCGCCTGCTCAATGTGACCGGGAACAGCCCGGACGATGTCGATCTGGTCCGCGATGTCGAAAGCTGCTGCCGCTTCATTGCCCTGCAATGGGGAATTGAGTGTCGGCTGAACCCGGTAGACCATCCCATGATGGTCACATCTGAAACGGCAGCGGAAGTAGAGTTCCTACTCCGGGAGGCTACCGCCAACGCCGTAAAGCACGCCGCCGCCCAGCATATTACCGTCTCACTTGCTCAGGCCGATGATGAGATAATGATCGCGCTCAAGGACAATCCGGGCGACCGGGGGATCGAGCAGCAAAGCTATACTGGCGACTTCGAACTGCAATCGCAGTCCATCATGAAACGGTTGGGCAAGATCGGCGGCACCGCCTATTTCCACAACTTAAGCATGAATTCATTAATTTCGATTAGATTACCTTCATCCTTGCCGAGGTCCCCAATATGATGGCTCAGATTGCGATAGTCGACGACCACCCCATCTTCCTGGATGGCATGGCGCAGTTTCTGAGTTCGCACGGGCATAACGTCGTCTTCTGCGCGCGTTCTGTCAGTGAAGCCATCTCCCGCCTTCAGGATGATCAGCCGGACCTGCTGGTCCTGGATGTGAGCATGAAGGACGGTGGCGGCCTCGCGATCCTGTCTGCCATCCGCGACAGCGGTAGCAATGTTCCGGTTATCTTCATGACCGTCCACATCCGCCCTGATCAGACGCTGGAGGCGATTAAGCTCGGCGTGGATGGGGTGGTGTTGAAGGACAGCGATCCCAATGAACTGCTCTCCTGCATCACGCAGGTTCTGGGCGGCAACAAAAGCATTGCGCCCGCCGTGATGGAACAGGCGCTTGTGCACAGCATCTCGGCCCCGCCGAACGACAACAACGCGCTTTCCAGCCTAACCGACAGGGAAATGGAGATTGCCGGACTTATCCGGGCCGGCCTCCGCAATCGCGAAATCGCCGCTCGGTGCGGCCTGACCGAAGGAACGGTCAAGGTGCACCTGCACAGCATCTTTCAGAAGCTCGGCATCAAATCCCGGTCGGAATTGATCATCATGATGTTGTCGATGGACAGCGCTATACCGGCGGTCGGCCTGCACTGAACCGGTCAGCTACCGCCACCAGAGCATCAAGTGAGCTGTCCGGACAACTCATCCGTTCGGACTGCGCTTGCCAAAGCTCGCGACGGTCTCTGCACCAACGCTATCTTACGACCATCACGAAGGATGCGTCAGCCGCTCCAGCGTGACCCAGCCCTCGACATAATTGGCATAATATAGCCCGAACAACAGCGCCGACAGGGCCGTCGCACGTAACGCAACGACGCCCGGCCGGAAGTTGCTGGGCGCACTGTCAGCCTGCCCTTGCAGCATCACCTCACCCGTTTCGTCGGGCGTCCGGATGCCGAAAGGCAGAACGATGAACGCGCTGATCACCCAGAACAGCACATAAATAGCCAGGATTGCGTACCAGTTCATGATGCGGAGCCTTAGGCGCGAATGAGCAGGACGTCCACCACCGGCTTCTTGCCTGTCCAGCGCGTGGCCGTCCGCCGCACCGCCAGCCGTACCCGCTCGCGCAACGCCTCTTCCTCTAGCGGCCCCTTCGACACAGCCTGCGCCGCCTCGTCAGCCGCCTCCGCCAAGAACGCTGCCTTATCCTCTTCCACCGGCACGCCTTGGGTACGCAACGCGGGCTCACCCATCAGCTTGCCCTTACGGTCCAGCGCCACCGCCACGCTGATCTGCCCATGCAGCGCGACCTTGCGGCGCTCGTTCATCGTGGAACCGTCCGCGGGCAGGATCACATCGCCATCCAGAACGAGCCGCCCCGTGGCCTCATGCCCGATGATCTCGGGACCATTCGGCGCCAGCCTCAACATATCACCATTGGACTGCACGATGGCGCTGGGGACGCCACTTGTCAGACCAAGCCGCGCCTGCTCCGCCATGTGCCGCCGCTCGCCATGGACGGGCAGCAATATCTGCGGCCGGACCCAGCGATACATGGCTTCAAGTTCGGGTCGCCCCGGGTGGCCCGAAACATGGACCTCGGCCTGGCGATCCGTCACCATCAGCACGCCCTTGGTCGCCAAAGCATTTTGAATACGCCCAATCGCGATCTCGTTACCCGGTATCTGCTTGGACGAGAAAACAACGAGGTCCCCGGTGTCCAGCTTGATGGGATGACTGTCGAAAGCAACGCGAGACAGGGCCGCACGCGCTTCACCCTGCCCGCCCGTGGCGATGATCATCACCTCGTTACGGGGCAGCGCCATTGCGTCATCCCAATCGACCGTCGGCGGGAAATCCTTGAGATATCCTGCTGCCTTAGCGGTCGAGATGATCCGGTCCAGCGATCGCCCGGCGACGCACAGCTTGCGTCCGACTGCATTCGCCACTTCGCCAAGCGTCTGCAAACGCGCCGCGTTGGAGGCGAAAGTAGTAACCAGCACCCGCCCCTTCGCGCCGGTGATCGTCTGCATCAGCCCTTCGCGCACATCAGCTTCGGAGCCGCTCGCCTCGGAATTGAATACATTCGTACTGTCGCAAACAAGCGCCAGCACCCCCTCATCACCGATCGCGGTCAGCTCCTCGGGGGTCGAAGGCTGGCCCAGCAATGGCTTCTCGTCGATCTTCCAATCGCCCGTGTGGAAAACACGTCCGTGAGGCGTGTCGATCAGCACGGCATTACCCTCGGGGATTGAATGAGCCAGCGGCACATAGCGGAAGCCAAAAGGCCCCAGCGCGAAGCTGCCTTCATTGTCGATGACATTCAGCTTGACCTCTTTGGTCAGCCCTTCTTCCTCCAGCTTCAGCCTGATAAGGCCCGCCGTGAAGGGCGTCGCATAAAGCGGCACGCCAAGGTCAGCGGCCAGATAGGGGATGGCACCGATATGATCTTCATGCCCATGGGTGAGCACGATGCCGAGCAGGTCCTCACGCCGCTCCTCGATGAAGGACAGATCGGGCAGCACCAAATCAACGCCAGGATAAGCCGGGTCGGCGAAGGTCAGGCCAAGATCGACCATCACCCACTTGCCCTGGCAACCATATAGATTGACGTTCATGCCAATCTCTCCCGACCCGCCAAGGGCCAGGAAGAGCAGCTCGTCTTTAGGTATCATCAGTTCTTCAAACTCCGTTCGTGCAACAGCGCGAGACCCAAAATGGTCAGGTCCGGCGCGATTGCATCGAAAATTTCACTATTCTCATCAAACAGGACGGCCAGGCCGCCTGTCGAAATCACTTTGGCCGGGCGGCCAATCTCCGCCCGCGTCCGGGCTACTAGCCCTTCCATCATCGCGACATAGCCCCAGAAAACGCCGATATGCATCTGCGCTTCCGTCGTACGACCGATAACCGATCGGTTCTCCGGTGGCGCGATGGCAATCTTTGGAAGCTTGGCAGCGGCCGAGACCAATGCATCGAGCGACAGGTTGATCCCCGGCGCAATGATGCCGCCCTTGTAAGTCCCCTGATAATCGATGACGTCGAAGGTAGTCGCGGTTCCAAAATCGATGACGATCAAATCGCCTTCGTACAAATGGTGGGCGGCAATAGCGTTTACAACGCGGTCGGCACCCACGGACGCGGGCTCCGCCACGTCCAGTTCAATGCCCCACTCGACCGGCGCCTGCCCCGCAACCAGCGCGGCCGTCTTGAAATATTTCTCCGCCAGCACCTGAAGATTATGCAGCGCGCGTGGAACAACGGTGGCGATAATGACCGCATCGACATCCGCAAGGGCATAGCCTTCCAGCATCAGCAACTGGTTCAGCCACACGGCATATTCATCCGCCGTCCGTCGCGGGTCGGTCGCGATCCGCCAACGCGCGCGAATCTCCCGCCCGTCAAGCAGTGCGAAAACCACATTGGTATTGCCCGCGTCGATCGCGAGAAGCATGGCCCGTCCCCGGATATCAGATGAGAAGGATGTCGCCCGCATGAATGGCACGGGTATCGCCATTCGCCAAGCGGAGGATCAGCATCCCTTGCTGATCAAGCGTATCGAAACTGCCCTCGACGGTCTCGCCGTCAGGCTGAACGACCCGCATCGCCGTGCCGCTGGGATGCGCGTTCAGCAACCAATGCGCCCGCACCGGCTCCAGCCCTTGCGCGCGCCAGATGGCCAGCCAATGTTCGAATAATTCCGCCAATCTTTCCAGAAGCGGGCCAGCTTCTGCATCCTCGGCCCCCTGCGCCGCCAGACTGGTAACAGGCCGGTCCAGCCCAACCGGGTGGCCCACCACATTGATGCCGATCCCCACGACGATGGCATCTCCCGCACGTTCGAGCAGAATACCCGCGATCTTCGCGCCATCGACCAGAACGTCATTGGGCCATTTGATCCGCGCTTGCCCCTCGCACAATGGTGCAACCAGCGCATGCACCGCGTTTGCTGCGACCAGAGCCAGCAGATGGGCAGGCGGATCCCCCGCTCTCAGCCGAACCAGCGTGGAACAATAGAGATTGCCCGCAGGACTTTCCCAAGTCCGGCCCATGCGACCACGGCCACCCACTTGTCGTCCCGCGCGCAGCCACGTCCCTTCGGCCACGCCCTGCTCCGCCGACGCCAGCATGTCGGCGTTGGTGGAGCCAGTCTCTTCGACGAAGCGAATATCGCTCAGAATAGCGACGCCGCCGCTGCTGCGCTTGCCTTGTCCAGCACGGGGTTCAACAGATATCCGACCACGATCACAGCCGCGCAGGCAGTCAGGATGATATTCTCGACCGCCCCGCCCCGCGCTTCGTAAGCTGCGGCAGGCTCATCGAAATACATCGTCTTGATGATCTTCAGATAATAGAATGCGCCAATCACCGAAGCCGCGATGCCGAATGCGGCCAGCGCGGTCAGCCCCGCAGCCACCGCCGCATCGAACACCAGAAACTTCGCCCAGAAGCCGAACAGCGGCGGGATACCCGCCATGGAGAACATGAAGATCGCCAGCGCAGCAGCCAAGCCCTTACGCGACTGCGACAGACCCGCAAGGCTCGCGATGCTTTCCACCGGACGTCCTTCGGCGTCCCGCATCTGCAAGATACAGGCAAAGCCGCCGATCGTCATCACGACATAGATCGCCATATAGCTCATCGTCGCCGCCACGCCCGCAGGCGTCGCCGCGGCAAGGCCGATCAGCGCGAAGCCGACATTGTTGATCGACGAATAGGCCATCAGACGCTTGATGTTGGTCTGGCCGATGGCCGCCACCGCGCCGAAGATAATCGAAGCCAGCGCCACGAAGATCACGATCTGCTGCCAGTCGAGGCCGGCAGGACCAAGCGCCTCGATCGCAACACGTACCGTCAGCGCCATAGCAGCCACCTTGGGCGCGCTGCCGAAGAAGGTCGTAACCGGCGTCGGCGCACCTTCATAAACGTCGGGCGTCCACATATGGAACGGCACCGCGCTCATCTTGAAGGCAAGACCAGCCAGCAGGAACACCATGCCGAACAGCTCGCCCTTACCGACGCCATCGCCCAACGCGACGGCGATGCCATCAAAGCTCGTGCTGCCGGTAAAGCCATAAAGCAGCGCCGTGCCATAGAGCAGGATGCCACTCGCCAGCGACCCGAGCACGAAATATTTGAGACCCGCCTCAGAGGACCGCTCATCCTGACGCATGAAGCTCGCCAGCACATAGGCGGCCAGGCTCTGCATCTCCAACCCGACATATAGCGTCAGCAAATCACCGGCCGACACCATCATGCCCATGCCGATGCTGCTGAACAGGATCAGGACGGGATATTCCGGCCGCAACGCGCCATCGACGAGGAAGTAGCGCGGCGCCAACAAAATTGCGGCACCCGCCGAACCATAAATAAGTGCCTTGGCGAAAACCGAAAATGCATCGGCACGCACCAGCCCGTCAAAGGCGAGTGGCCCATGCGCCAGGGAAACCGGCAGCATCAAACCGGCGACGAGCAGCGTCAGCACCGACAGCCAGTTGACGGCGCGCGCCGTCCCGTCACCGCCAAAAGCGGCAATCAGCAGAAGGACCAGGCCACCCGCCGTAAGGACAAGCTCCGGCAAAACGGCAAGAAGGGAAGCGGAATCAATCATCAGTGCGCCTCCCCCGACGCTTTTTCATGGGACATTGCACTATGGTCTTCGCCCTGATGAGCCGCCGCCGGTGGGACAGCCGGACCCATCTTGATCCTGGAATCGCCCGCCGGAGCCGCAGAGGCAATGCGGGCTTCCAGCGCCCGAATGTCAGACCGCATCGGCGCCAGGAAGCTTTCGGGATAGATGCCCATCCACAGGACGGCAGCAGCGATCGGCGCCAGCAGCCACATTTCCCGCATCGACAGGTCGGGCATCGCTGCTGCATCGGCATTCTTCTGCTCGCCATAGGCAATGCGGCGGTAGAGATAGAGCATATAGGCCGCGCCCAGAATGATGCCTGTCGTGCAAACCAACGCGACCCAGCTCGAAGCCTGATAGATGCCCATCAGCGCCAGGAACTCACCCACGAAGTTGCTCGTACCCGGCAGGCCGACCGACGCCATGGTGAACAGCAGGAACAGCACCGCATATTTCGGCATGTTGATGCTAAGGCCGCCATAGCGCGAAATCTCGCGGGTATGCAGACGGTCATAGATGACGCCGACGCACAGGAACAGCGCGCCAGACACCAGGCCATGGCCCAGCATCACCATCATCGCGCCTTCGATGCCCGCCTGGTTGAAGGCGAACAGGCCGACCGTCACGATCGCCATATGCGCAACCGAGGAATAGGCGATCAGCTTCTTCATGTCGGTCTGCACCAGCGCGACGAGGCTGGTGTAAACCACCGCCACCATCGACAGGCCCCACACCAGCCACGCCAGCTGCGCCGAAGCTTCCGGGAACATGGGCAGCGAGAAGCGGATGAAGCCGTAGCCGCCCATCTTCAGCAGCACGCCCGCCAGAATGACCGAACCGGCCGTCGGCGCCTGAACGTGGGCGTCAGGCAGCCAGGTGTGGACCGGCCACATCGGCATCTTGACAGCAAAGCTCGCAAAGAAGGCCAAGAACAGCCAGACCTGCACATGCGGATCGAAATTATAGGCCATCAACGTCGGGATGTCGGTGGTGCCCGCGTCGTGGACCATCCACATCATCGCGATCAGCATCAGCACCGATCCGAGCAGCGTGTAGAGGAAGAATTTGTAGCTGGCGTAGATGCGATCCGCGCCGCCCCAGATGCCGATGATCAGATACATCGGGATCAGGCCGGCTTCAAACATTACGTAGAAGAGGTACAGGTCCTGCGCCGTGAAGACGCCGATCATCAGCACCTCCATGAACAGGAAGGCCGCCATATATTCGCCGACGCGCTTCTCGATCGCCTGCCAGCTCGCCCCGATGCAAATCGGCATCAGGAACACGGTCAGCATGATCAGCACCAACGCGATGCCGTCGATCCCCAGCGCCCAGGCAAAGCGGCCGAAAATCGGCGCATATTCCTGGAACTGCCACTGCGCCGCGCCGCCCGACTGGTCGAAATTCGCCCAGAGCAGGACGCCGAGCGCCAGATCGACCAGCGTCGCCAACAACGCGATCCAACGCGCCTGGTTCGCACCCGCATAGAGACAGGCGATGGCCCCCGCCATCGGCACTGCCATCATCAGGGAAAGGATGGGGAAGCCGTCCATTATCGTGTCATCGCCCAGGTTGCGGCCGCGGCGAGGCCGATCAGCATCACCAGCGCGTATGTGTAGAGGTAGCCGGACTGAAGCCGACGGGTGACTTTATTGCCCTGTACGACCAGCGCGGCGAGCCCGTTCGGCCCGAAGCGGTCGATGAAGCCGACGTCACCGAACTTCCAGAAGAAGCGGCCGATGGCAAAGGCAGGCTTGACGAACAGGAAGTGATACAGCTCGTCAAAATACCATTTGTTGAGCAGGAACTGGTACAGAACCCCGAACTCCGCCACGAAACGGCGCGGCCAATCGGTATTCTTGATGTAGCTGAGCCACGCGATGACGAAGCCGGTCAGCATCACCGTGAACGGCGCGAACTTGACCCAGTTGGGCACCTCATGGCTCGCATGCATCAGGTGACTGTCGAACGCCAGCGCCCCCTTCCAGAACTCGACGCCGCCTTCAGCCCCGATGAACTGGTCATGGAAGATGAAGCCCGCGAACACCGCGCCCAGGCTCAACAGCACCAGCGGCAGCAGCATGACCCAGGGGCTTTCATGCGGATGATAGCCCGCCGTGCCGGTCAACTCCGGCCCATGATGGCCATGATCGTCATGGGTTGTCTCTTCGTCCGGCGATTCATGGTGGCCCTGCACCGCATGCTGGATATGCTCTGAAGCGGCCCAGCGCGGCTTGCCGAAGAAGGTCAGGAACACCAGACGCCAGCTGTAGAAGCTGGTCAGCAGCGCCGCGAAGGTGCCGACAAGGAACGCCCCCACGCCATTGCCGCCCGCCGCGAAGGCCGATTCCAGAATCGCGTCCTTCGAATAGAAGCCTGCAAACCCATAACCAAGCAGCGGAATGCCCACACCCGTGATCGCCAGCGTACCCAATGTCATCGTCCAGAAGGTGATCGGGATCTCCTTCCTCAGGTTGCCATAATAACGCATGTCCTGCTCATGGTGCATCGCGTGGATGACTGAGCCCGCCCCCAGGAACAGCAGCGCCTTGAAGAAGGCGTGTGTGAACAGGTGGAACATCGCCGCGCCATAAGCGCCAACACCCGCCGCAAAGAACATGTAGCCCAGCTGCGAGCAGGTCGAATAGGCGATCACGCGCTTGATGTCATTCTGTACCGTGCCGACCGTCGCCGCGAACAAACAGGTCGCCGCGCCGATGAAGGTGACGAAGCCCAGCGCCGTCGGCGAGGTTTCGAACATCGGCGACAGGCGACACACCATGAACACGCCCGCCGTCACCATGGTCGCCGCGTGGATCAGCGCCGACACCGGCGTCGGGCCTTCCATCGCGTCCGGCAACCAGGTGTGGAGGCCAAGCTGCGCCGACTTGCCCATCGCGCCGATGAATAGCAGCAGGCAGAGCACGGTCATCGTGTCGAAGCGATATCCGAGGAACCCGATGGTCGAACCGGCCATGGACGGCGCGGCGGCGAGGATTTCCGGGATCGATATGGTGTTGAACACCAGATAGGTGCCGAAAATGCCCAGCATGAAGCCAAGGTCGCCGACGCGGTTGACGACGAATGCCTTGATCGCGGCAGCGTTCGCGCTCGGTTTACGGAACCAGAAGCCGATCAGCAGATAGGAGGCAAGGCCGACGCCTTCCCAGCCAAAAAACATCTGGAGCAGGTTGTTGGCCGTCACGAGCATCAGCATCGCGAAGGTGAAGAGCGACAGATAGGCGAAGAAGCGCGGCTGATCCGGCTCCTCCTCCATATAGCCCCAGCTATAGAGGTGGACGAGGCTCGACACGCTGGTGATCACCACCAGCATGACCGCCGTCATCGCGTCAACGCGCAGCGCCCATTGAGCATCAAAACTACCCGACTGAATCCAGGTAAAGGCAGGCGCCACATAAGGTTCCGCATGCCCGGTCAGGAAGGCGATGAAGATCGGCCAGCTAAGCGCGCAGGAAACGAACAGCGCGCCCGTAGTGATGATCTTCGCAGGCAGCTTGCCCAGCGCCTTGTTGCCAAGGCCCGCGATGACAGCCGCGATGAGCGGAAGAAGGACGATAAGCTGGATCATCGAGCTTTAGCCCTTCATCCGGTTGACATCATCGACGGCAATGGTGCCGCGACCACGGAAATAGATGACGAGGATGGCAAGACCGATGGCCGCCTCACCCGCCGCGACAGTCAGCACGAACATGCTGAACACCTGCCCCACCAGATCGCCCAGGAAGGCGCTAAAGGCGACGAGGTTGATGTTCACGCTCAGCAGGATCAGCTCGATCGCCATCAGGATGATGATGACATTCTTACGGTTGATGAAGATGCCCAGCACCCCCATCACGAACAGGATCGCGCTGACCACCATATAATGCTGAAGGCCGATCACAGCTTCACCCCCTGCCCCACGGGCTGATTGACGTTGCGCACGGCATCCTGCGGACGGCGGCGGTTCTGACGGGCGATATTCTGACCCTTCACGCCGCCGCGTGCACGATGGGTCAGCACGATCGCGCCGATCATCGCCACCAGCAGAACGATGCCCGCTGCTTCGAACAGGAAGATGTAGCGCGTGTAGAGCAGCGTCCCGATCGCCTGGATATTGGAAACCTCAGGGTTCATCGGGGCGGCGCGCTGCGCCAGCTCGATCGGCCCCGCGCTCCAGATGCCGATCCCCAGCACAATCTCGGCCAGCAAAACCAGGGCGACCAGCATGCCAAAGGGCAGATAATCGACGAACCCAGCCCGCAATTCCGCGAAGTCGATGTCGAGCATCATGACGACGAACAGGAACAACACGGCGACCGCTCCCACATAGACGATGATGAGCAGCATCGCGATGAACTCGGCACCCAGCAGCACCATCAGGCCCGCCGCGTTGAAGAACGCGAGGATCAGCCACAGCACCGAATGAACCGGATTGCGCGACAGGATCGTCAGCGCGCCGCTGCACACCACCAAAGTGGCGAACAGGTAAAAGGCAAGCACGTGAATCACAGGATCATATATCCTCTTCGATCGGGTCGCGGCTTAACGATAGGGTGCATCGGCGGCAAGGTTCGCGGCGAGTGCGCGTTCCCATTTGTCGCCATTTTCAAGAAGCTTCGCCTTGTCGTAGATGAGCTCCTCGCGCGTTTCCGTTGAAAACTCGAAGTTCGGACCTTCTACGATGGCATCTACCGGGCAGGCTTCCTGACAGAAGCCGCAATAGATGCACTTCGTCATGTCAATGTCGTAGCGCGTCGTGCGACGGCTGCCATCGTCACGTGGCTGCGCCTCGATCGTGATCGCCTGCGCCGGGCACACCGCCTCGCACAGCTTGCACGCGATGCAGCGCTCTTCACCATTGGGATAGCGGCGCAGCGCATGCTCCCCCCGGAACCGCGGCGAAATCGGGTTCTTTTCATAGGGGTAGTTGATCGTCGCCTTGGGCTTGAAGAAATATTTCAAGGTCAGGGCGTGCGCCTTCACAAACTCCCAGAGGGTGAAGGATTTGATATAGTAGCCAATCATTTTTGGGCACCATTCGTGAAAGCAGAAAGCGTCACATCGAGCATTACGTCACAGAGACCGCGGTAAGTTCTGACGGGAGTAATCTTACCCTCCTGCGAGCTTTGCGCTTTGGGATCGAAATGACTTATATCGGCGAGGACAAGCTTACCGTCGTTAGAACGACTAAAAATACTCAAGAGCGCCGCGGGAGCCCCACCTCTGCTGCTTGGTTCGAAATAATTAACAGTGAATCTATCGGGCCATTCATCTGACACCCAAAAGGTCATCCGATTGCCTTCTGCAATGCCACCCCGAACAAACAACTTAGCCGCATCAACGAACTGCGGCGTTTTGACGTTTGTCCGATCCAACTGCCCATACCACAACGTCAGCTTTTCAGAACTCGCTAAACCAGTTTGGAAGCTGCAGTTGAAACCCTGCCCAAGTTTTTCCGGCACGGCAGCGCCAAGCGGCTGAGCAATCAGAGCAAGCGTCAATGTCAGAAGCACACGACTATTCATCTCAGCCCCCATACCTCGTCAGCATGAGGAAGCCCGATACCAGGAAGACGAAGAAGAGCGACGTTGGCAGGAATACCTTCCAACCCAACCGCATCAGCTGATCATAGCGATAACGGGGCACCGTCGCCTTCACCCAGGAGAAGACGAAGAAGAAGAACAGGATCTTGGCAAACAGCCAGATGATCCCGGGTACATAGTAAAGCGGCGCCCAATCGATCGGGGGCAGATACCCGCCCCAGAACAGGATTGCGTTCAGCGCGCACATCAACAGCACGTTGGCATATTCGCCAAGCCAATAGAGCGCGAACGACATGGACGAATATTCGGTCTGATAACCGGCGACCAGCTCGCTTTCGGCTTCGGTCAGGTCGAACGGGGCACGGCCCGTTTCCGCCATCGCCGATATCAGGAACATGATCGCCATCGGGAACAGCAGCGGATTGAACGCATGGCCGTTGATGAAGCCATAATAGCCGCGCTGGCTTTCCACGATGGTCGTAAGGTTAAAGCTGCCCGCCCACAGCACGACGCAAACCAGGATGAAGCCGATCGATACTTCATAGCTGATCATCTGCGCGCTCGCGCGGATCGCGGAGTAGAAGGGATATTTGGAGTTTGACGCCCAGCCCGCGAGCACGATGCCATAGACGCCCAGCGAACTGATCGCGAGAATATAGAGCAGACCGACATTGATGTTGGCCAGCACCACGCCCGCCTGGAACGGGATCACCGCCCAGGCAATCAAGGCCACTGTGAACGTAATGATCGGCGCGATCAGGAACAGCGCACGGTTGGCGGCCGAAGGAATGATGGTTTCCTGCAGGAATACCTTCGCCCCGTCCGCAAAGGACTGGAGCAGGCCGAACGGACCTACAACGTTCGGCCCCCGGCGCAGCGCCATCGCCGCCCAGATCTTGCGATCGGCATAGATTATCATCGCCACCGCCAGCATCAGCGGCAGGGCAATCACCAAAATGCCGATGACCGTGGACAGCAGCCACGCGCCGTTGAAGGGCATGCCCATATTTTGGAAGAAAGCGGTCACTCTGCGGCCTCCGCGAAGCTCTCGCCGTGGATCAGCTCGGCCGAGCATTGCTGCATCGTCGGACTAGCGCGGCAGATGGCGTTGGTCAGATAGAAATCCTTGATCGGCGAACCGAACTCACCGCTGGCTCCGGTCGGCAGCGACGGTACAGACCAACCATAATCGGCGAGGCCTTCGACGCTCAGCGCCGGAACCGCCTTGGCCATTTCCGCCCGCAGCGCATCGAAGCTGTCGAACGGCAGAGTCGCGCCCAACACTTCGGACAAAGCACGCAGGATCGACCAATCCTCACGCGCATCGCCCGGTGCGAACACGGCCTTTTCGCCGCGCTGCACCCGACCTTCCAGATTGACGTAGGTGCCCGCCTTCTCGGCATAGCTCGCGCCCGGCAGGATCACGTCCGCCGCATGCGCACCCTTGTCGCCATGGTGGCCGACATAGACCTTGAAGCTGTCGTCAAAGGCCGAATAATCGACCTCGTCCGCACCCAGCGAGAAGAGCAGCTTCGGCTTGGCCGCAGCCACAGCCTTGATCCCGCCCTGCGTCGCATAGCCGAGCATCAGCCCGCCCATCCGCGCCGCCGCGAAGTGCAGGATATTATAGCCGTTCCAACCGTCCTTGATCAGACCCAGCATCTCGACCAGCGCCAGCGTGTCGCCATGCGCGCCGTCCTTCGCCAGCACGCCGCCGCCCACGATCATCGCCGGGCGCGCCGCCTTGCCGAACGCTTGCGTTACCGCTTCAGGCAGCTTTGCCAGCAACGACGCGTCATTGCCCAGCCACTCAACCTTATAGGTAAGATCGACCTGCGGGCCGAGCGCAAACACCTTCGCACCCCTCTTGATCGCCTTGCGAATGCGGGTGTTCACCAGCGGCGCTTCCCAGCGCAAATTGGTGCCGACCAGCAGGATCACGTCCGCCGTCTCAATGCCGTTCAACGTCGTGTTGAAGTTCACCGCCGACAGGCTCGACACGTCATAGGCGAGGCCGGTCTGACGCCCTTCCAGCATCGAGCCGCCGAGCTTCTCAACGAGCAGCTTGGCCGCAAACATGGTCTCGCAATCGAGCAGGTCGCCCGCCAACGCCGCGACCGATCCACCATGCTTCGCCGCCGCGATCGCTGCAAAAGCCTCATTCCAGGTCGCCGGAACCAGCTTGCCATCCTTGCGGACATAAGGCTTGTCGAGCCGCTTGCGCACCAGACCATCGACATTGTGCCGGGTCTTGTCGCTCGCCCACTCCTCGTTAACGTCATCGTTGATACGCGGTACGGCGCGCAGCACCTGACGGCCCCGGCTATCGAGGCGGATGTTGGTGCCGACCGCATCCATCACGTCGATCGCTGGAGTCTTGCGCAGCTCCCAGGGCCGCGCCTCGAACGCATAGGGCTTCGACGTCAGCGCGCCCACCGGGCAGAGATCGACCACATTGCCCGACAGCTCGCTTTTGGCGGCATGTTCGAGATAGGTGGTGATCTGCATATTCTCACCGCGATAAATGGCGCCGATTTCCGGCACACCCGCGACTTCCTCGGCAAAGCGCACGCAGCGGGTGCACTGGATGCAGCGGGTCATGACCGTCTTGACGATCGGACCCATATATTTCTCGGTGACCGCGCGCTTGTTTTCATCAAAGCGACTGCCGCCACGCCCGTAGGCGACCGACTGGTCCTGAAGGTCGCACTCACCGCCCTGGTCACAGATCGGGCAGTCGAGCGGATGGTTGATGAGGAGGAACTCCATCACCCCTTCCCGCGCCTTCTTGACCATCTCGGTCTGGGTGAAGATTTCCTGATTGTCCGCTGCCGGAAGCGCACAAGACGCCTGCGGCTTGGGCGGCCCGGGCTTCACCTCGACTAGGCACATGCGGCAATTGCCTGCAATGGACAGACGCTCATGATAGCAGAAACGCGGGATTTCCTTCCCCGCCATCTCGCACGCCTGCAGGACCGTCGCGCCCGCCGGAACTTCGAGTTCTACGCCGTCTACTTTGACCTTGGGCATGATTACTCCGCTGCCTCCATGACGGGGGCGCTACCCTTATTCTCATTGATCCGCCGCTCGATTTCGGGGCGGAAGTGGCGGATCAGGCCCTGGATCGGCCAAGCCGCCGCGTCGCCGAGCGCGCAGATGGTGTGGCCTTCGACCTGCTTGGTCACCTGCTGGAGCATGTCGATCTCGCCGATGTCCGCTTCGCCTGAACGCAGCCGTTCCATCACGCGCCACATCCAGCCGGTGCCTTCGCGGCAGGGCGTGCACTGACCGCAGCTCTCATGCTTGTAGAAGTAGGAGAGACGGCTGATCGCGCGTACGATGTCGGTCGACTTGTCCATGACGATGACCGCAGCGGTGCCAAGGCCGGAGCCCACCGCCTTGAGGCCATCAAAGTCCATCGGCGCGTCCATGATCTGCGCGGCGGGCACCAGCGGCACCGACGATCCGCCAGGAATCACAGCAAGCAGATTGTCCCAACCACCGCGAATGCCGCCGCAATGCCGGTCGATCAGCTCCTTGAAGCTGATGCCCATCGACTCTTCGACGACGCAGGGCTTGTTCACATGGCCGCTGATCTGGAACAGCTTGGTGCCCTTGTTCCCTTCGCGGCCGAAGCTGGAAAACCATTCGGACCCACGGCGCAGGATCGTCGGCGAAACCGCGATCGATTCCACATTGTTCACCGTTGTCGGGCAGCCATAAAGGCCCGCACCCGCCGGGAAAGGGGGCTTCAGGCGCGGCTGGCCCTTCTTGCCCTCCAGGCTCTCAATCTGCGCGGTTTCCTCACCGCAAATGTATGCGCCTGCGCCGCGATGGACAAAGACGTCGAAATCATAGCCCGACCCACAGGCATTTTTGCCAAGGAAGCCCTTTTCATAGGCCTGCTCAACGGCGGCAAAGAGAACCTTCGCCTCATAGATGAACTCGCCGCGAATATAGATGTATGCGGCGCGCGCCCGCATCGCGAAACCGGCGATCAGTGCGCCCTCGATCAGCTTGTGCGGATCGTGGCGAATGATCTCGCGGTCCTTGCACGATCCCGGCTCTGACTCATCCGCATTGATGACGAGGAAGCTCGGACGGCCATCCTTGCTTTCCTTGGGCATGAAGCTCCACTTCATGCCGGTCGGGAAGCCGGCGCCGCCACGACCGCGCAGACCGGACGCCTTGATCCGCTCGATGATCTCGTCCTGGCCGATCTCCAGCAGCTTCTTGGTATTATCCCAGTCGCCACGCTTCATCGCCGCGTCGATGCTCCAATCCTGGAAGCCATAGACGTTGGTGAAGATGCGATCCTTGTCGGCAAGGGGTGCGATGACGTCGCTCATGCGCGGCCTCCAGCATTCGTCATGCCAGCGAAAGCTGGCATCTCAGGCGTGCGCGCGCTGAGGATGGAGACCCCAGCTTCCGCTGGGGTGACGGAACAGGGATAAGCCATTACGCCCACTTCCCCCGATAATCGTGATTTTCCGAAACCATTTCCTTGAGCGTCGTCGGCCCGCCTTCGGGGCAGCTCGTCTGACGCTCAATCTGCGGCCCGATCTTGGGCTGCTTGCCAGCGGCGAGATCGTCAAGGATCGCGCTCATGCTGTCATAGGTCAGGTCTTCAAAATTATCGTCGTTGATCTGCACCATCGGCGCGTTGGCGCAGGCACCCAGACATTCGACTTCGCTCAGTGTGAACAGCCCGTCCGGCGTCGTCCCGCCCTTCACCAGACCCTTGTTCTTGCAGGCCGAAAACACATCGTCGGAACCGCGCAACATGCAGGGCGTCGTGCCGCAAACCTGCACATGATAGCGGCCGACCGGAGCCAGGTTGTACATGGTGTAGAAGGTCGCGACCTCGTAAACCCGCATGTACGGCATTTCCAGCTGATCGGCGATATATTCCATCACCGGCACCGGCAGCCAGCCATTGGTCTGTGTCTCCGCACCGACCTGCCGCTGGGCGAGATCGAGCAGCGGCATCACCGCCGACTGCTGACGACCGGCAGGATAGCGCGCGATGACCTTCTTCGCCTGCTCGGCATTCTCAGCGGTCCAGGCGAACGCGCCCCAGCGCGCGCGCGTTTCCGCTTCGTCAGGGATATGAACTGCGTCAGCCATTAGCGGTCACATTCTCCGAACACGATGTCCATCGCGCCAAGGACGGCGGTGGTGTCGGCCAGCATGTGGCCCTTCATCATGAAATCCATCGCCTGCAGGTGCGAGAAAGCCGTCGGGCGGATCTTGCAGCGATAGGGCGAGTTCGTCCCGTCGCTCACCAGATAGACGCCAAACTCACCCTTGGGGCTCTCGGTCGCCACATAGACCTCGCCCGCCGGAACGTGGAAGCCCTCAGTGTACAGCTTGAAGTGGTGGATCAGCGCTTCCATCGAGCGCTTCATCTCGCCCCGGCGCGGCGGCGCCACCTTGCGATCAAACGATATCACAGGGCCTTCCGGCATCTCATTCAGGCACTGCTTCATGATGCGTGCCGACTGGCGCACTTCCTCGACACGGACCATGAAACGGTCATAGCAGTCGAAATTGGTGCCGACCGGAATATCGAAGTCCATCCGGTCATAAACGTCATAAGGCTGCGACTTGCGCAAATCCCAGGGGATGCCTGAACCGCGCAGCATCGGGCCGGAAAAGCCCCATTTCAGCGCGTCTTCCTTGCTCACCACGGCAATATCGACGTTGCGCTGCTTGAAGATGCGGTTGTCCGCGACCAGCGAAATCGCGTCCTCGAACAGGCGCGGCAGGCGCGTGTCGAGCCAATCGGCGATGTCCGTCAGCAGCTTCAGCGGCACATCCTGATGGACCCCGCCCGGCCGGAAATAGGCCGCATGCATACGCGCGCCCGACGCCCGCTCATAGAAATTCATGCAATCTTCGCGCAGTTCGAACAGCCACAGGTTCGGCGTCATCGCGCCGACGTCCATGACGTGCGAACCTAGGTTCAGCATGTGGTTCTTGATGCGCGTCAGTTCCGCGAAGAACACACGCAGATATTGCGCGCGCAGCGGTACTTCCAGGTTCAGCAGCTTCTCGATCCCCAGCACATAGCTGTGCTCCATCCCCATCGGCGAGCAATAGTCCAGCCGGTCGAAATAGGGCAGAGCCTGAAGATAGGTCTTATATTCGATCAGCTTCTCGGTGCCGCGATGGAGCAGCCCGACATGCGGATCGCAGCGCTCCACGATTTCGCCGTCCAGTTCCATGACCAGGCGAAGCACGCCGTGCGCTGCCGGATGCTGGGGACCGAAGTTGATCGTGTAATTCTGGATCTCGGTATCGCCCAGCGTCGGATCGTCCGCACTGGTCTTATGGTCGAGTTCTTCGAGATAGGTGGACATCAGGCGTCACCCCCCTCATCCTTGGCGGGAGTTTTCGGCTTGCGCGGGCGCTTCGGCTTGGCGGTGTCCGCTTCCCCGGTTTCGGCCTTCGCGGCACGGGACCGGCGCACCGGCGTCGTCTGCGCGTCGTTGGCAAGCGACTTCTCATCGGTCGCCTTGGCGGCTTCCGTGTTCGCAGCTTCGCCCGCGCCGGTATGCTCCTTCTTTTCCGTCACCTTGGGCGTCTCGCTAGCAGGCGCCCCTTTGGGCGCTGCGGCGGGTGGCGGCGGAGCGGTGGCAGGCGTGGGCGCACCTGGAGCCTGCGGCGCCTTCTCATCGCCCGGCAGCACATATTGCGCGCCTTCCCATGGGCTCATGAAATCGAACTGGCGGAAATCCTGGGCCAGCTGCACCGGCTTGTAGACGACGCGCTTGTCTTCCTCGGAATACCACATCTCGACATAGCCGGTCAGCGGGAAGTCCTTGCGCAGCGGATGACCCTTGAAGCCGTAATCCGTCAGGATGCGACGCAGGTCGGCATTGCCCTCGAAGATCACGCCGTACATGTCGAACACCTCACGCTCCAGCCAGCCTGCGACAGGCCAGATGTGCGTGACGGTAGGAACCGGCTTATCCTCGTTGGTCGATACCTTGACGCGGATGCGATGGTTCTGCGTGACGGACAGCAGATGATAGCAGACTTCGAAGCGCTCGGCCCGCTCCGGATAATCGACGCCCGCAATCTCCATCAGCTGCTGATATTCGCCCTGTACGCGCAGCGCATCCAGCGCCTCGGCCAGCCGATCGCGCACGACGGTGAAGCTCAGCTCATCCGCGTGATCGACCGCTTCGATCAGCATCGGACCTAACAGCCCGGCAATCTTCTCCGCGAGCCCTTCCGGGTTCACGATCTTCGGTGCAGAATGACCCATATCAGCGCTCAATCGTCCCGATGCGGCGGATCTTCCGCTGCAACTGCATCACGCCATAAAGCAGCGCTTCGGCAGTCGGCGGACAGCCCGGCACATAGATGTCGACCGGCACGATCCGGTCACAGCCGCGCACGACCGAATAACTGTAATGATAATAGCCGCCGCCGTTCGCGCAGCTGCCCATCGAAATCACATATTTCGGATTGGACATCTGGTCGTAAACCTTGCGCAACGCCGGAGCCATCTTGTTACACAGCGTTCCCGCGACGATCATCACGTCCGACTGGCGCGGTGAGGCGCGCGGCGCAGCCCCGAAACGCTCCATGTCATAACGTGGCATGTTGACGTGGATCATCTCCACCGCGCAGCAGGCAAGGCCAAAGGTCATCCACCACAGCGAACCCGTGCGAGCCCATTGGAACAGCTCTTCGGTCGACGTGACGAGGAACCCCTTGTCACTGACCTCACTGTTCAGTGCGTTGAAGAAATTCTGGTCGGGCTGCGTCCCCGCGGGCAACATCGTGCCGGGCGCGGGACTGGTCAGTTCTACTCCCAATCTAGGGCTCCCTTCTTCCACGCATAAACGAGGCCCAGCACCAGCTCCGCTATGAAGATCATCATCGTCGCCCAGCCGGCCCAGCCGATCTGATCCAGGCTGACCGCCCAGGGATAGAGGAAGGCGGCTTCCAGATCGAAGATGATGAAGAGGATCGCGACCAGGTAGAAGCGCACGTCGAACTGACTGCGCGGTTCTTCGAACGCTGGAAAACCGCACTCATATTCCGACAGCTTCGCCGGATCGGGCTGATGCGCGCCGGTCAGGCGGCCGACAAGCATCGGCAGGAACACGAATGCCCCGGAAAGCAGCAACGCGATCCCGAGAAAGATAAGGATCGGCAGATATTGGGCTAGATCGACCAACGGAATCCCCTGGGCGAAAATGACTATGGGCGCGCTTTAGGCCTGCCGCATAAGCGAAGCAAGGCCCCGAGGCATGAGAATGATTCGCAACAGTCTGCTTCTCTTACGCAGAAACAAATGCCTGCCTCAGCGCAGCGCGCCCGCTACAAGCTTGTGCAATTTGCTGTGGATGGCATCATTGCCCGCGATCACTTCGCGGCGCTCGATCGGCTGATCGCCGCCTCTGAAATCGGTGGCGAACCCGCCCGCCTCACGTACCAGCAGCAATCCGGCCGCGACGTCCCAGGGCTGAAGCCCGCTTTCCCAGAAACCGTCATAACGACCGGACGCCACATGCGCCAAATCGAGCGAAGCCGCACCGAAGCGACGAATCCCCGCGACGGAGGGCGCGACCGCGCCGAAGATGCGAGTCCACTGCGCCATGTCGCCATGGCCCATGAAGGGAATGCCGGTCGCGATCAGGCAGTCGCCCAGGTCGCGGCGGGCCGATACCCGCAAACGCTGGTCATGCCGCCACGCGCCCCGGCTTTTTTCCGCCCAATAGCTTTCGTCAGTCGCCGGCTGGTAGATAAGGCCGGTCGTCACTTCCCGCTTGTTGCCGCCATAAAGCGGCTCTTCGACGGCGATGGAGATCGCGAAATGCGGGATGCCGTGGAGGAAGTTGCTGGTGCCGTCGAGCGGATCGATGATCCAGCGCGGCTTGCTGGGATCACCCTCGATCACCCCGCCCTCTTCCAGCAGGAAGCCCCAGTCCGGCCGTGCTTTTTGCAGCTCTTCGACCAAAGTGCGCTCGGCTTGCTGATCGGCCTTGGACACAAAGTCCGCCGGTCCCTTGCGCGACACTTGCAGATGCTCGACTTCACCAAAGTCACGACGCAGCTTCGCGCCAGCCTTGCGCGCGGCGCGTTCCATGACGGTGAGAAGGCCGGAATGGGATACCATTTACTCAATCTCCCCCCTCCCGCAAGCGGGAGGGGCCGGGGGTGGGCACGATTGCGCAGCAATCGCATGCAACGCTTTGAATGAGGCAAGGGCTCGCTGACGCTCGCGCCCACCCCTAATCCCTCCCGCCTGCGGGAGGGAACAATTAGCAGTTCATTCCGCCCGCTTCACATATTCCCGCTCATACACATCGACGATGATGCGTGTTCCGGTAACGATATGCGGCGGCACCATGACGCGCACGCCATTGTCCAGGATCGCGGGCTTGTAGCTCGCCGAAGCCGTCTGCCCCTTCACCACGGCGTCGGCCTCGACCACGGTCGCTTCGACCGTTTCGGGTAGCTGCACGGAAATCGGACGTTCCTCATACATTTCCAGCATAACCATCATGCCATCCTGCAGGAAGGCAGACGCCTCACCCACCAGATCCTGCGGCAAGTTGATCTGCTCATAGGTCTCTGTATCCATGAAGACGAGCATGTCGCCCTCGGCATAGAGATACTGGAAATCCTTGGTGTCGAGCCGGATGCGCTCAACCGTCTCGGCCGATCGGAAGCGGACGTTATTCTTGCGTCCGTCGATCAGGTTTTTGAGTTCCACCTGCATATAGGCGCCGCCCTTGCCGGGCTGCGTGTGCTGGATCTTGACGGCCCGCCACAGGCTTCCGTCATATTCGATATTGTTGCCGGGACGAATCTCGACGCCGCTGATCTTCATGGGAAGAGCCTGCCTATATGTCTGAAGGTGAAAAGAGCCGACCTGTTTAAAAGGCTGGGCGCGCCTCTACATCGTGCCGCCGCGAAGGGCAAGTAGGCTCATCGGATCGGCCGCGCCAGCAAGGGGTAGGGATTGATCGCTCGGCCCCCGTACCATGGCTCGCCCGGCGCAATCTCGTTCACGGCAAAATGCAGATGCGGCGCTGCCGGATCGGCATTGCCGGTGCTGCCGACCGTGGCGATCTTCTGGCCCCGCCGCACGCTCTGCCCCTCCGCCAGTCCTGCGGCATAGCGATCCAGATGCGCATAATAATAGATGCGCCGACCGTCGGGCGATCGCTCATAGATGGTGAGTCCGCCATCCGCGCTCGAGAACAGCTTCTCGATACGCCCGTCCGCAGCCGCCAGCACAGCCCGCCCCCGCGCCGCCATGATGTCGATCGCATCATGCGGCCGCGCGCCGCCTGCCCTCGCCTGCGTGAAAGTGTCGGTCAACGCGGTCGGTGGAACACCCTCTACCGGGATCAACAGCGACCCAGCCTCCGCCGCAGCCGGACGCTGAGGCGGCAAAGCCGTCCTTTCCGGGCCACCCGGAACGATCCGCACGCACATTTTCAGGAACAGGAGCAGCAGCAGGACGGCGACTATGATTCCCACCCATCCTCGCCGCCCTGGCCTCCTCATGCCTGGAATACCGCCTTGACCCCGCTCTTCACCATCTGCGCCAGCCTTGCTGCATCCCAGTTGGTCAGGCGGATGCAGCCATGGCTTTCGGTGCGCCCGATGGTCTGCGGTTCAGGCGTGCCATGAATACCATAATGCTGCTTGGACAGATCAATCCAAACGACGCCCACCGGACCATTAGGCCCCCGCTTCAACACCGCCTTCTCATCCTTGGCATCGGCATCCCAGAACAGGTCGGGATTATAATGGAAATCGGGATTCCGGCTGATGCCCTTGATCTCCCAATTGCCAAGCGGCAGCGGATCATGTTCCGATCCCATGGTCGCCGGGAATTGCGCGATCAGCTTGTTGGCCTTGTCAAAAACGCGCAGCACGCCTTCGGACTTGTCGACCACGATATGATCGGCCTGCGGCTGATCCTTGGCGACCGCCAGGCTGGCTAGCGTATTGCCCCAGCCGCGCTCATCGCCCTCAATCTGCGCCACCGGCTGATTGCCCACGGCTGGCACTCGCACCGTAGCCCCCGGCCCAAGCTTTGTATTGGGCGCATTCAACGCCACCAGCACTTCGGGCTTGGTATGGAACCGCTCGGCCAGCTTCTCGATCAAATTGCGATAGCCAAGCGCAGGCAGCTTCGCCTGATCAGCATATTCCTTGGGGATTGTAGTGAACGGACCACGGGCAAAGCCCTCAGGGATCGTCACCAGCCATGTCGCTGGCGGTGGCTTGTCGCCCAGCAGCGCCTTCGCAGTCGCCTCATCATATTTGCCGGTCTCCGGCAGCCCCTTAGCAGCCTGAAAACCCGTTAGTGCGGCGGTGAAGGACATGCCCTCCTTCCCGTCCAGCACGCCAGGAGAAAATCCCGCCCGGTCAAGCGCCACCTGCGCCTGCAAGATGGAGTCCGCGCGAGCAGGCGCACCGCCCGGCTCGGGCACTATGGAGAAGGCATAAGGATCGCCGACCGGCTTAACCGCCGCGCCCTGCGCTGCCTCCTTCTGATCCCCGGGAACCGTTGTCCCGCTTTCATTGGCGTCGGTGACGGCAACCTTGCAAGCCGAGCAGAGCAGCGTGAGCGCGAGCAGATATGTCTTCAAGGCGATACTCTCCCGTTATTCGGGAAGAGGAACGCGCAAAGCTCAGGAAAGCTGCCTCCCGCCATTAACTAGCATCCGGCGAGACCTATTTAGAGCACAATATGTTCGATCTAAATCACTACGTCCGTTCGGGCGAACGGCATCAGGAAGTGGCGCTGATCCATAAAGCCACGCTTCTCTAAGCCCCTCCCAGCACAGCCGAAAATGCCGCAACGCCCGCGCGCGGCCCGTCCGGATGCGCCCACACCGCGCTGCTCACCGCCAGAAAGTCCGCACCCGCCTCGACCAGCGGCGCGGCATTATCCGCCGTAATCCCCCCGATCGCCACGCAAGGCAGCTCGAACAGGGTCGTCCACCAGCCAAGGATCGACGGCTCCGGCCGGTGATGCGTTTCCTTGGTCGTCGTGGGATAGAAGGCCCCGAACGCGACATAGTCCGCCCCCGCCTCACCCGCTTCCATCGCAAGGTGACGGCTGTCATGGCAGGTCACGCCAATCTGCACCTTCGGCCCCAATATCTTGCGCGCCTCTCGCGGGTCGCCATCCCCCTGCCCCAAATGCACGCCATCCGCGCCCAGCCGCTTGGCCAGCGCTACGCTGTCGTTGATAATAAAGGCGACCTCCCGCTCCGCGCACAGCTTCTGCAACGGCTCGGCCGCTAGGGCGATCGCGTCCTCGTCCAGGTCCTTCAGCCGCAACTGGAAAGCCGCAACCTTGCCGCCATCCAGAGCCTCGGCCAACTGCGCCCCGAAACCCTCGTCGATCGCGGGCGGCGATATGAGGTAAAGCTGGCAGGCCGGGCGGAAGCCCTTGTCGAACTGGTCGGCAAAATGCGGATCGAGCGCCAGCTCTTCATCGGTAAAGTCGGTCATGCGCAGCCCTTAGCGCGTTTCGCCGCCCAAGGAAAAGAATGGAACTGCGTTCAGGCCCGGCCGACTTGTCCTGCCATGATTGGGAACCACTACTCGGGATGGGAGTATCGCCACTGGCAGGGTCGCCACTATCCGGATGTCGGAAGACGCTAGATTGGCGACCGTCCGGGATAAGCAGACGGTCGGACGCCGACCATTTTTAGCCGATCAAGTGGGTATTTGAGTTCTCAATGCCAGTCGCATGAAACGGTGCTGGTGAGTTAGTTACGCCACTTCGCATACGGCGCTTACAATCGGCCTTGAAGATAGTGATCGCTCGCGGTTTCGATTTTGACCCATTTGTGCATCGTTTGCTCCCAAACGGAGCGTACTGGTGGTGGAAAGTTGGGATCGGCGATGGCTCCCACGGGTATGCCTACCATGCCTGCATTTTTGTCGCCGTCCATATGCACTGTCGAACCGCAGTGAGGGCAGAAGTAGGTTCGAAATTGGCCTCCAGCCGCCGTCTGGCGAGCATACTGTTTCGAGATCCCGCTGATCTTGAGCATTTCGGCGGGATAATAAACGGCAGCCCCAAAGGGAGAGCCTGACCGTCGCTGACAATCGATGCAGTGGCATGCAACGATCGCAGGGCTGGGGCCTGGAAATTCAACTTTCAGTTGGCCGCATTGACATTGAGCTTCCATGTGACACCTCCCGATTTGCCAGATCATAGGGCGTCACCAGATGATCGCAATCATCTGCCATCGCTAAGACGGTCATGATCTCGATTTGGCGCTTGGTTTCGGAACTTCCGTTTACCACCCCGCGTCGCTGCTCCCGGGCCGTCAGTCGCGGTCCATGCCGATAAGCCGCTGTTCCAATTCAAGGCCGAGAAACTGCCCAGCGATAGACCATCAAAAGCCGTCTACCGGGAATTCTGCTTCGGAGAGCCTGTCATTCAGATCGCGCTCAACCTACGGATTGAGTTAAGAGCCCTTCGCTATTAGCACCATTGCGATGAGCCATTTTTGGAGCCAGTTTGTTCACGATCTCCAGCCGTATGTGCCGGGAGAGCAGCCTCCTATTCCGGGCTTGGTGAAGCTTAACACTAATGAATTGCCAATGGGACCGGCCCCTTCTTTACTGACGGCGATCAGGCAAGAAGCAACCTCTGCCCTCAGATTGTATCCTGACCCTCAATCATCAGCCTTGCGGGATGCGATTGCCGCCTATCATGATGTGGATGGTGACCAGGTTTTTGTAGGCAATGGCTCTGATGAGGTGCTGGCCCACACCTTTGCTGGCTTGCTCAAGCATGATGCGCCGATATTGTTCCCGGACATCACTTACAGCTTCTATCCCGTCTACTGTCGCCTGTACGGGATCGAGTATGAGACGGTGCCGCTGGACGTGAAATTCCACCTGCGCGTTGATGAGTATCGCTCCGGCAACGGCGGGATCATATTCCCCAATCCTAACGCGCCTACGGGCATCGCCGTCAGCCTTGCGGAGATTGCTCGTCTCCTGGAACGACATCCGAACGTGCCGGTGGTTATTGACGAGGCCTATGTCGATTTTGGCGGAGAGACGGCGATCCCGCTCATCGCCGATCATCCTAATCTTTTGGTCGTTCGCACCATGTCCAAGTCGCGTGGACTGGCTGGGCTTCGTGTCGGCTATGCGGTTGGCGATCGCGCCTTGATCGATGCGCTTGTGCGAGTGAAGGATAGCTTTAACTCATACCCGATCGATCGTTTGGCTCAAGTCGGCGCCATCGCCTCGCTGCGCGACGAAGCCTATTTCCAACTCTGCCGAAAGCAAATCATGCAGGCGCGCAATGTAATGGTCGATGGCCTCGAAGCGCTCGGATTTGAGGTGCTGCCATCGGCCGCCAATTGTATATTAGCATGCCATCCCCGGCACGATGGAGCTACGCTCGCGGGGCGGCTCCGCGAAGCGGCTATACTTGTGCGGCATTTCAATTTGCCTCGCATCAGCAACTATCTCCGCATTACGGTAGGAACCCGCGAGGAAATTCGTCTGCTGCTCGATTGTTTAGAACGACTAACGCTCCATCGTGACTAACCAATCAAGACATTCAACTCCGGCGCGGGAGGGGGTAGAGGCGGGCGCGAACGTAGCGAACTTCTGTGTTAGCCCTGACACATCGCGCTGACCTAACGCCCGCCCGTCAAACGAGCCACATGCCTCGTTTGAGCACCTGCGGGAGGTGAGGATGACAGCCCCCCACCTCATCCCGAACCTTTCCGCCTATATCCGCGTCCATGGCGGACAGGGCAACGAGGCCGCTATTTCAAAGCGCCGTACCTCAAATGACCCGACTTGATGCATCGAGGTCATCTCCGGCCACCTCCAAAAACAGGCGGCGCATCGCCAAAACTATGGGCAGACGCTCTCCGCTACAGCCCTCGCTGCTCTGTGTCCTCTTGGGTGGGTGGCCCATCCTTCGGTAGTGTCGCGAATGAGGGCTGCCCGGCGCATATCGCCAGCAGCCCTCATCTCACATCACGCCGCCTTCTTGGTCGAAGCGGTGTAGATTTCGTCGATCGCCTGACCCAGCGACCCGTTGAACTCATCCTCGCTCATCTGGTGGCGCAGGTCGTTCAGCAGCGCGCGGCTGAAGCTGGCGATGATGCCGCGATTCTTCGCCAGTTCGGCGCAAGCCTCGGCGCGCGAGAAGCCGCCCGACAGCGCGACGACGCGCAGCACCTTGGGATGGTCGACCAGCGCGTCGAACAGGCCAGCCTTTGCCGGGAGCGACAGCTTCAGCATCACCTTCTGGCCTTCCGGCAGCGCGTCCAGGCCCTTGAGCAATTCCTCAAGCAGAATCTGGTCGGCGTCGGCGCGTTCGGGGCTCTTGATGTTGATCTCGGGCTCCAGCATCGGCATCAGGCCGGCGGCGAGAACCTGCGCGCCTACCTCGAACTGCTGTTTGACGATCGCGGCAATGCCCTCGCGGTTGGCGAGGTTGATAACCGAACGCTCCTTGGTGCCGAACACGCCGAGCGACTTGGCCCGCTTCAGCAGCGCGTCGAGTTCCGGCATCGGCTTCATCATCTGAACGCCGTTCGCCTCGTCTTCCAGGCCCTTGTCGATCTTGATGAAAGGCACCACGCCACGCTCGATCAGCGCCTGCGGCACGGACTTGCCACCCGCCTGGCCATCCATCGTCCGCTCGAACAGGATCGCGCCGATCACCTTTTCGCCGCTGAAGCAGGGCGAGGTGATGATGCGGCTGCGCATGTCGTGGATGAGGCCGAACATTTCCTCATCATTGTTCCAGGCACCGTCTTCGATGCCATAGCCTTTGAGCGCCTTGGGCGTCGATCCACCGCTCTGGTCGAGCGCGGCAATAAAGCCGTTGCCGCCCGCAATCTTGTTCATCATATCCTGATCCAGCATCTGCACATACCTTCTCTGTTGGGTTTGCGCCGCCCATCGGCGGCTTCGAAATTTGAAAAAGGTCGCCATTTTTGGGGATGACGGCCACAAGTTCACACCATCAATGCGCTGACGCCCGGCAGGTCCTTGCCTTCCATCCATTCGAGGAAAGCGCCCCCTGCCGTGGAGACGAACGTAAAGTCGCTCGCCACGCCCGCATGGTTGAGCGCCGCGACGGTGTCGCCGCCGCCGGCCACGGACGTCAAGCCGCCTTCCTTGGTCAGCGCCGCCGCCGTCTTGGCGAGCGCCACGGTAGCCTTGTCGAACGGCGCGATTTCGAACGCGCCCAGCGGGCCATTCCATACTAGCGTGCGGCAATTTTTGAGTGCGTCACCCAGCGCCTCGACAGCGGCTGGGCCGACGTCCAGGATCATCTCGTCCGCCGCGACTTCATGCACGTTGCATGTGCGGACTGAGGGAGGATTCGCCGCAAACTCCTTCGCCACCACCACGTCATAGGGCAGGTGGATTGTGCAACCGGCGGCTTCCGCCTTGTCGAAGATCGCCTCGGCTGTCTCGGCAAGATCCTTCTCGCACAGCGACTTGCCGACATCGACGCCACGCGCGTGGAGGAAGGTGTTGGCCATGCCGCCGCCGATGATCAGATGATCGACCTTGGCGACGAGGTTGTTCAGCACATCGAGCTTGGTCGAAACCTTGGCCCCGCCGACGACCGCCGCGACAGGTTTTACCGGCTCGCCCAGCGCAGCCTGCAGCGCGTCCAGTTCCTTTTCCATGGAACGGCCCGCAAAGGCAGGCAGCTTGTGCGCCAGCCCTTCGGTCGAGGCATGGGCGCGATGCGCGGCAGAGAAAGCGTCGTTTACATAAAGGTCGCCGATTGCGGCCATGGCTTCCGCCAGCGCCGGATCATTTTTTTCCTCGCCGGGGTGGAAGCGGGTATTTTCCAGGATGGAAATGTCGCCGGGACGCATCACGGCGATGCCATCGACCGCTGCTTCGCCGCAGCAATCGGGAATGAACTGCACATCGCGGCCCAGCACTTGTGTCAGCGGACGGGTAATTTTGGAGAGCGAATATTCGGGGTTCTTTTGACCCTTGGGCCGTCCGAAATGCGCCAGGATCAATACCTTCGCGCCGCGATCCGCCAGTTCCAGAATCGTCGGCATCGCCGCCCGCAGGCGGGTGTCATCACTCACCGATCCGTCCTGCATCGGCACGTTCAGATCCTCACGCACCAGCACCACCTTGCCGGTGATGTCCCCCATGTCGTCGAGTGTCTTGAACGGCTTTGCCATGATGGGTCCCTGTCGCGCGCTGATTGGGTCAGTGAATGAAAACCCCGCCGGATGGTCCGGCGGGGCATGCGGGTCTTAGAGGAACTTCGCCACGACACCCGTTGTGTCGATCATGCGGTTCGAGAAGCCCCATTCATTGTCGTACCAGCTGAGCACGCGCACCAGATTACCGTCGATAACGGCGGTTTCCAGGCTGTCGACAGTCGAGCTGCGCGCATCGCCATTATAGTCGATCGACACCAGCGGCTCGTCCGAATAGCCCAGCACGCCCTTCAGCGGACCAGCTTCCGAAGCAGCCTTCAGCAGTTCGTTCACTTCATCCTTGGTCGTCCCACGCTTGGCGATGAACTTCAGGTCCACGACGGAGACGTTCGGGGTCGGCACGCGCACCGACGAACCGTCCAGCTTGCCCTTCAGCTCAGGCAGAACTTCACCCACTGCACGAGCAGCGCCCGTGGTGGTCGGGATCATCGACAGTGCAGCGGCGCGGGCGCGGCGCATGTCGCTGTGCAGCTGATCCAGCGTGTTCTGGTCATTGGTATAGCTGTGGATCGTCGTCATGAAGCCCTTTTCGATGCCGATGGCGTCGTGCAGGACCTTGGCGAGCGGCGCCAGGCAGTTGGTGGTGCAGCTGGCGTTCGAAATGACGATATCGTCAGCACCCAGCGCATCGTGGTTCACGCCGAACACGATGGTCTTGTCGACGCCGGTCGCGGGGGCGGAAATGATGACACGCTTGGCACCAGCGGTCAGATGCGCGCTCGCCTTTTCCTTGGACGCGAAGATGCCGGTGCATTCCAGGGCGATTTCGACACCCTGCGCCGCGTGCGGCAGCTTGGCGGGGTCGCGCTCGGCGGTGACGGCAATGCGCTTGCCGTTGATGATCAGCGCGTCGCCATCGACACTGACGTCGCCAGCCCAGTTGCCATGAACCGAGTCCCGCTTGAACAGCAGGGCGTTCGCCTTCGCATCGCCCAGATCGTTGATGCTGACCAGTTCCAGATCATGGTCGGTGCGCGACAATATGGCGCGCGCCACCAGGCGGCCGATACGTCCGAAACCGTTGATTGCTACCTTCGTTGCCACTGCACTAGCCTCCTGATTGGTAAATTATTCTCAATGATCGAGAGCGGCCGCAACCTGCGGCGCGATCTTGGCGGCCGTCAGGCCGAAATGGTCGTAAAGCGCGTCTGCTGGAGCCGAAGCGCCGAATGTGTCAATGCCGAACCGCAGGCCCGCGATGCCGACATAGCGTTCCCAGCCAAAGGTCGTCCCTGCCTCAATCGAGCAACGCAGCACATGGTGCGGAAGGAGATCATCCTTATACGCCTGCGGCTGCGCATCGAAATGCGCCCAGCTCGGCATGGACACGACGTCCGCGCCAATGCCCTGCGCTTCCAGCAGGTCGGCGGTCGCAACGGCGATCTCAACCTCGGAACCGGTAGCGATCAGCACCACCTTGCGGCTGCCGGTCGCGGCGCGCAGACGATAGGCGCCCTTCGCCGACAGATTTTCGCTCTTTTCCGTCCGCAGTTGCGGCAGGTTCTGGCGGGTCAGCGCCAGTACCGAAGGACCCTGTTGGTCCTTCAGCGCCAATTCCCAGCATTCCGCCGTCTCGACAATGTCCGCCGGGCGATAGACATCCAGATTGGGGATCATGCGCAGCGTCATGACATGTTCGATCGGCTGGTGGGTCGGACCATCCTCGCCAAGGCCAATGGAGTCATGGGTCAGCACATGGATAACGCGCTGCTCCTGAAGCGCGGCCAGACGGATGCCGCCACGCATATAGTCGGAGAAGACAAGGAAAGTGCCGCCATAGGGAATGACGCCGCCATGCAGCGCCATGCCGTTCATCGCACAGGCCATGCCGAACTCGCGAATGCCGTAATAGACATAGCGGCCGGAATAGTCGTCCTTCGTCAGCGGCCCCGTCGACTTGGTCTTGGTGTTGTTCGACCCGGTCAAATCCGCCGAACCACCCAGCGTCTCGGGCAGCAGATCATTGATCGCGCCCAGCGCCAGCTCGCTTGCCCGGCGGGTCGCGACCTTCTGCGGATTGGCGATCAACGTGTCGATATAGCTATTGAGCGAGAAGTCGGCGGGCAGTTCGCCTGCCATCCGGCGTTCAAATTCCACCTTCTGGCCATTGTCAGCCAGACGGCCTTCCCAGGCCGCGCGCACTTCGGCACCTTGCAAACCAATGCGACGCCACTCGGCGGCAATATCGTCAGGGATGACGAAGGGCTCGGTCGTCCAGCCCAGAAACTCGCGGGCCGCCGCGACTTCCGCTTCACCGAGTGCCGAACCGTGAACGCCCGACGTGCCTGCCTTGTTCGGCGCGCCATAGCCGATCTTTGTGGCGCAGGCGACCAGCGACGGGCGCGGATCAGCCAGAGCCTCGTCGATGGCGCGGCGCACATCGGCGACGTCATGGCCGTCGCAGGACACGACATGCCAGCCGGTTGCGACATAGCGCGCCCGCACATCCTCGCTGCTCGACAGGTCCACCGCGCCGTCGATGGTGATCTTGTTATCGTCCCATAGCACGATCAGACGGCTCAGGTTCAGATGCCCTGCAAGGCCGATCGCCTCATGGTTGATGCCTTCCATCAGGCACCCGTCGCCCGCGATCACCCAAGTGCGGTGATCGACCAGATCGTCGCCGAACTGCGCATTGAGGTGCCGCTCAGCAATCGCCATGCCGACTGCGGTGGCCAGGCCCGAACCCAGCGGCCCGGTGGTCGCCTCAACGCCCGCCAACTCGAAATTCTCGGGATGCCCCGCGCACGGGCTGCCCAACTGACGGAAATTGCGAATGTCCTCCATCGTCGGACGCGCATAGCCAGTGAGGTGCAGCAGCGAGTAGATCAGCATCGATCCATGGCCCGCCGACAGCACGAAGCGGTCGCGGTCGGCCCATTTGGGCTGGGTCGGATCGAACTTGATATAGTCCTTGAACAGCACCGTTGCGACGTCCGCCATGCCCATCGGCATGCCCGGATGGCCGCTGTTCGCCGCCTGCACTGCGTCCATGGAAAGCGCCCGGATGGCGCTGGCGAGCGACTTTTCGGATACGGTCATCTAGGCTGGCTTCTTTCCTGCTTGACTAAGCGGCCCCCTGCTGAGCCGACGAATCGAAATCCGGTCCCCTTTGTCGCGTTGCACCCAAAGCGTCAACCGTGGCAGGACCTCGGGACACGCCAAGCCGTCCAATCACGGCTTTTGCAAGGCGAAAACTTTGTTTATGCGTGGGTCATGGCAAGCGATCGCATGATGCAGGCTATCGGCGCATTGGAGCGCGCGGTAAGTCGGCTGGAACAGGATGTGCAGGATCTCGCGGTGGCGGGTCCGGCCTCTTCCGTCTCCCCCGGCATGGACCCGGCCGCCGCGCGCGCGGCGCTCCGCTCGCTCGATGAACTGATCGCCGATCTTAAAGGGGATTCGCGTGGCTGAAACGAACCTTCAGATCGCCGGGCGTCATTATGCGATCCGATGCCGCGATGGTGAGGAAGCCCATCTTGCCCATCTCGCCAGCCTGATCGAACGCAAGGCGCGCCTTGCGCAGCAGAACACGCCGGGCCTTACCGAAGTGCGCACCCTGCTGTTCGCGGCGCTCTTCCTCGCCGATGAACTCAACGACCTGAAGCGGGAAGCGATCGGCCGCCAGCAGAGCCTCGCTCTTGATGACGACGATGACGCGGCTGCCCGCGCGATCGAGGCGCTCGCTGCCCGGATAGAAAAGCTGAGCGACAGGCTTGCCGCACCGCTGCCGGACGCCTAGATAAGGGACGACGGGTACTGCCTCGTACGAGCTTTAGCGAACATCCCTGAGGCGATAATCACATCCAAGGGGGCTGTCCCTGGGCGGGTCCAGGCCCGATCTACATGGTCCCCACCTGACGTTGAGGCGTCAGAGGATATTCCAGCAAACGGCCAAGGCGGTCCCGTCACCCTCCTCGTTCCCTAAGCTCCGTTCGTTTCGAGCGCGGTCGAGAAACCGGTTTCCAGCCCCCTCCTGCGGGTCTAAACGCGGCCCCATGAGCGAAGACCTCGACAAGACCGCCCTGCGCACCCTCGCCCGGACACACCGCCGCGCCTTCGTGCAATCGCTCGATCCGCTGGCGCACCGGCTCGCCTTCAAGGCGCTCCCCTCGCCGCTCGCCCGCAGGCTGGATAATGTGCAGACGGTTGCGCTCTACATGGGCCTGGACGACGAAGCGCCCGCCCAGCGCCTCGCCCCGCAACTCGCAAGTCTGGGCAAGACCCTCGCCCTCCCCCGCGTCATCGACCGGCTCGGCAGCATGGAATTCCTCGCCTGGACGCCCGAGGATCAGCTTCATCCCGGCCTCTACGGCACGCACCATCCCGAACCCAGCGGCCCGCCCGTCGCGCCGGATGTCATCATCGCCCCGCTGCTCGGCTTCGACCGTGCGATGAACCGGCTGGGCCAGGGCGGCGGCTATTATGACCGCGCCTTCGCCCGCTACCCCGATGCGCTGCGGATCGGCCTCGCCTGGTCGGTGCAGGAACAGGACGCCCTGCCTGCCGACCCGTGGGACCTGCCGCTCCACATCATCCTCACCGAAGTCGAATTGATCGAAGGACCCGACGCGTGAACCGCCAGCCTGCACCCTACGAACCCAGCTGGCGCAAGCCCGTCGGCATGCTCGCCATCGTCGGGCTCATCACGCTTTGGGCAGTCCTCGTCGGCAGCCTGTCGGGGCTCATCGGTAGCCTGCCGATGATCGTGCAGGTGCCGGTTTATGTCTTCCTCGGCATCATCTGGATCTGGGTCCTGCCGCTGAAGCGCCTGCTCGCCTGGATGGAAACGGGCCGCTGGCGGCGCGGCTGACGCGCCATATTTTCGGCGCGGCCAAGGCATCCAACTCCGTCGTTAGTAGCGCCCACTTCGTCATCCCAGCGCAGGCTGGGATTTCGTGGGACGAGACCGCACGTAAAGACCTGAGATGCCAGCTTCCGCTAGCATGACGCTCATCAAATTATTGTGAAATCCCGGCCCTTAAGGACCATCCACTCTTCCAAAAGAGTGGCGCGAGTGACGGGGCTCGAACCCGCGACCTCCGGCGTGACAGGCCGGCGCTCTAACCAACTGAGCTACACCCGCGTTCGGTGTGGGCGGGCATCTATGCGGGACCGCCGGACCTGTCAACCGGCTCTTTCGCCACTTTCTTCTTTCTCGTCATTTTCTTCGCGCAGCGCCACCGTCAGCGTCCCCCGCTCAAACAGGAAACCCGCGATATCCGGGGTCCCAGCAGCCGCCACCACGGTCTGGATGATGATCAGCAAAGGCACGCCCAGCAGCGCGCCCGGCGTACCCCACACCCATCCCCAAAAGGTCAGTGACACCAGAATCAGCAGCGGGTTCATCGTCAACCGCCGCCCCAGCACCATCGGCGTGATCACATTCGCCTCCACCAGGTGAAAGCCGATCTGCGTGACCGCAGGCGCCAGCGCCCGCCACACATCGTCAAACACCATGAGGCCGCCCAGCGCCAACAAGGCCGCAGCCAGCATCGGCCCGAAATAGGGCACGAAATTCAGCAGCGCCACGATCCCGCCCCACATCAGCGGCGACGGCATGCCGATCAGCCACAGCGCAAACGCGACCGCCAGCCCAAGGCACAGGTTGATCGTCGCGATCGTCAGCACATAGGCGGATGTCGCATCGACCACATTCTGGATCACCCGCGCCACCGCCATCGCGCCGTCGAAGCTGCCCCGGCTGTTGATCGTCCGCCGCCGCAGCCGCGTCCAACCGGCGAGGAAAAAATAGATGATGAGCAGCGCGAACACCATCTGGATGATCGCGGAAGGCGCGGAGGTCGCGGCAAACTGCAACAGCGATCGCGGCGCATCCACCGCCGCCGTCTGGGCCGCAGCAACAGGCCCCGTCGCCAACATCTGCACCGTCTCGTCCACGAAATGCTGCAACTGGGAATAAAAGTCGATCAGCGGCGCCAGATTGTCCTGAATCTTGGGCAACCGCTGCGGCAGCAGCCTGAACCAGTCGGTCGCCGGCACCACGATCAGCACCAGCGCCGTATTCGCCACCACCAGAAACGCAATCACCGCCGCCAGCGCCGCCACGGCTGAAGGCACACCCCGCCGCTCCATCCACTCCAGGAACGGCACCAGCGCAATGGCGATCACGATCGCCGCCGTCAGTGGCAGGAAAAACTCCGCCCCCTCGCGCAAGGCAAAGGGCAAGGCAAGGAGCAGCCCAACGCCCGTCGTCAGCGCGATGGACGCCAGCAGCCGATCCCGCCGCCGGTTGATTTCCAGCTGTTCATGAGGTGTCACTGAATGATCGATCCTGCCCGCATGTCGACAATGTGTACCGGCCCGCCACAGCCCGTCAATTTCATTCATCGGCCCTGACATGACTAAGGCCCATTAACCAAATTTTCGCTCCCCTGTCCTAAGCAATAGCGAAACGGGGATCGGGGCTTTGAACGGATGATGCGTAAACTGGCGCTGCTGGGCATGGCTGGATGGGCGATGCTGCCCGCCACATCACTGGCCCGTACGGACCTGCGCATGGAAACCCAGATGTTTGTGGAGCGCGTCCATACCGACATCAACGGCCGCGCCCGCCGCACCCTCGCCAGCGCCACGCGCGCGGCGCCCGGCGACCAGCTGCTCTTCGTCGTCAACTGTCGAAACGAAGGGCGCGGACCAGTTCAGGGCATAGCCCTCACCAACGCCGTTCCCCGTGGCACCCTCCTCACGGCGCCCGATCCATCGATGCAAGTATCGGTGGACGGCGGCCAACGCTGGGGCCGCCTAGACGAGCTTTGGCTACCGACTCCACTAGGCGGCGTTCGCAGGGCCGTTCCCGCCGATATCACCCATATCCGCTGGATCAGCCCCACCCGCCTGTCGCCGGGCGAGACGGCGCGGCTGAGTTATAGGGCGACGATGCGGTGAACCAAAAAAAGCCCCTCCCTTTCAAGGGAGGGGACGGGGGTGGGTCGCCGCGCCAGCGGCGTTCTGCCTTTTCGATCGGTTGCTGGCTCGCTTCGCTCGCACCCACCCCAACCCCTCCCTTGAAAGGGAGGGGCATATATTCACTCACTCCGCAAACAACAAAACCGGCGTCTCCAGCAACCGCTTCACCGCCTGCACGAAATTCGCCGCATCCCATCCATCTACCACCCGATGATCGCAACTGATCGACAGGTTCATCAGCTTCGCCGCCACAACCTCCCGCCCACGAAACACCGGCCGCTCGATCACCCGATTTGGGCCAATAATCGCCACCTCCGGCCGATTGATCACCGGCGTCGTCGCTACCCCGCCCAGCGCACCCAACGACGTCAGCGTCAGAGTCGATCCGGAAAGCTCCTCTGCCTTCGCCTTGCCGGACCGCGCGGCCTCTGCCAGCCGCCCGATCTCGCTCGCCAATTGCCAGATATTCCGATCCTGCGCGTCCCGGATCACCGGCACCATCAATCCCGCGTCCGTCTGCGTCGCGATCCCCATATGCACCGCGCCAAAACGCGTCACGACACCCGCTTCGTCATCATAGCGGGCGTTCAGCATCGGAAAGTCCGGCAGCGCCCGGCAAATCGCCACGATCAACAACGGTAGCATGGTCAGCTTCGGCCGATCCCCACGCTCGTCATTCAACTGCGCGCGCATCCGCTCCAGCTCGGTGACGTCGATTTCCTCGACATAGGAAAAGTGCGGAATATGCCGCTTCGACGCAGCCATATTCTCCGCGATGCGACGGCGCAGGCCGATGACCTTCACCACCTCATCCCCCCGCCGCGCGCGCTGCCCGGCAGGCCGATAGCCCTGCCCCGCGCCGTAAAGGAGGAAAGCGTCGAGGTCCGAGTGGCGGATATGATCGCCGGTAGGCTTCACTTGGGACAGGTCTATCCCGAGTTCCTTGGCGCGAGCACGGACGGCGGGCGAGGCGAGCACCTTCTCCCTCTCCCCTTCCGGGACCGTTGGGAGGCATGGACCGCCCTGCTCCCTCTCCCCTTCAGGGGAGAGGGTTGGGGAGAGGGGGCTGCCCTGCGAACTGGGCAAATCCCTCTGATCCCCCACCCCAACCCCTCCCCTGAAGGGGAGGGGCTTTTCAGCTTTATCCTGCGAAGAGGATCCTTCCCCCGCAGCTTCAACCCGCTCAACCGACGAAACAATCCCGTTCACCGACGAACCCGCTACCTCACGTCCTCCCGGTGTCTCGGCTTCAATCACCTCTTCCGAAGGCATGGGAGCCTCCGCCCCGGAAGCGACCTCCCCCTCCCCCTCAACCTCAATCTCCACCAGCATGGCCCCGATCGCGACCTGCTCACCCGCCTCCCCGGCCAACCGCGTCACCACCCCCGCGACGGGGCTCTCCATCTCGACCGTAGCCTTGTCAGTCATCATGTCGGCGATAGGCTGGTCTTCCTCCACCCGGTCGCCGACCTTCACATGCCAGCCAACAATCTCCGCCTCGGAAATGCCTTCGCCAATGTCGGGTAGCCTGAACGTGAACAGGGGCATCGCTCAATCCCTCATGATCTTGTTGATCGCTTCCCTGATCCGCACCGGCCCAGGAAAATAGGCCCATTCCAAACTATGCGGATAGGGCGTGTCGAAACCCGTCACTCGTTCGATCGGCGCCTCCAGATGATAGAAGCACCGCTCCTGCACCAGTGCGCTCAACTCCGCGCCAAAGCCGCTGGTCCGCGTCGCCTCATGCACGATGAGGCAGCGGCCGGTCTTCTTCACCGACTGTTCGATCGCCTCGATATCCAGCGGCACCAGCGTACGCAGATCGATGATCTCCGCGTCCACGCCCATCTCCGTGACGGTGCTTTCGATCACATGCTCCATCGTACCATAGCAGAGGATGGTCAGCGCCTCGCCTGCCCGCACCGTGCGCGCCTGCCCCAGCGGCACCCGATAATAGCCCTCCGGCACCATCGCGCCGGGGTGCCCGGCCCAGCTTTTCGCAGGCCGGTCATAATGGCCATCGAACGGCCCATTATAGATGCGCTTAGGCTCAAAGAAGATCACCGGATCATTATCCTCGATCGCGGCGATCAGCAGCCCCTTGGCGTCATAGGGGGTCGACGGGATGACAGTCTTGATCCCCGACACATGGGTAAAGATGCCTTCGGGCGACTGACTATGCGTCTGCCCCCCGAAAATCCCCCCGCCAAAGGGCGACCGCACCGTCATCGGGGCGATAAACTCCCCCGCCGACCGATAACGCAGCCGCGCCGCCTCGCTCACCAACTGGTCGAGCGCGGGGTAGATATAGTCGGCGAACTGGATTTCCGGCACCGGCCGCAACCCATAGGCCCCCATCCCCACTGCGACGCCGATGATCCCGGTCTCAGTGATCGGCGTGTCGAACACCCGATTCTTGCCAAATTTCTTCTGCAACCCCGCCGTCGCCCGGAAAACGCCGCCAAAATAGCCGACATCCTCCCCCATGACGACGACATCGGGATCACGCTCCATCATCACGTCCAAGGCGCTGTTGATCGCCTGGATCATGCTCATCTGGCGGGTGTCAGTCATTCCCCTCGCCCCTTCAGGGGAGAGGGATGCGCAGACTTGGCGGCTCTGCCGCCTAGTCGAAGCTGGGAGAGGGGGAGAGCGACGCATCCCCCTCTCCAACCTCCGCTAGCTGGCAAGCCAGCAAGCTCCGTTATCTCGGCCAGAGTTACGTGCCTCTGGCCGACCCCTAAAGGGGCGAGGAAAAAGGACCATACCCCCCTCACAACCCAGCCGCCTTCGCTTCATCCAGCATCTGCCGCTGCTGCTCCCGCAAATGCCAGGGCATCTCCTCGAACACGTCTTCAAACATGCTCTCCATCGGCTGATGGAGCCCATGCCCCAAAATCCCGTTCTTCTCCGCTTCCTTCGCAGCCTCACGCACCTGCTCGGCCAGTTCCTTGTCCATCGCCGCCTGCCGTTCCTCGTCCCAGATGCCGATCGCGATGCAATGCTGCTTCAGCCGCGCGATCGGGTCGCCCAGCGGCCAGTGGCTCCCTTCGTCGGCCGACCGATATGCGCTCGGATCATCGGACGTGCTGTGCCCCTCGGTGCGATAGGTGAAATGCTCGATCAGCGTCGGCCCATGATTGGCCCGCGCCCGGTCCGCTGCCCAACGCGTCGCGGCATAGACCGCCAGCGCGTCATTGCCGTCGATCCGCAGGCCCGCAATGCCATAGCCGATCGCCCGCGCAGCAAAGGTCGTCGCCTCCGCCCCCGCAAAACCGGAAAAGCTGCTGATCGCCCACTGGTTGTTGACGACATTCAATATGACCGGCGCACGATACACGCTGGCAAAGGTGCAGGCGGAATGAAAATCCCCCTCCGCCGTCGATCCTTCCCCGCACCATGTCGCCGCGATCCGCGTGTCACCGCGCGCCGCGCTCGCCATGGCCCAGCCCACCGCCTGCGGATATTGGGTGGCAAGGTTGCCGGATATCGAGAAGAACCCCGCTTCCCGCGCTGAATACATGATCGGCAGCTGCCGCCCTTTCAGCCGGTCGCCCTTGTTCGAATAAATCTGGTTCATCATGTCGACCAGCGGCCAGCCGCGCGCGATCAATATCCCCTGCTGGCGATAGCTGGGGAAGCACATGTCATCGCTCGCCAGCGCCGCCGCCGCGCCGATCGACACCGCCTCCTCTCCAGTCGACTTCATGTAAAAACTGGTCTTGCCCTGCCGCTGCGCGCGGAACATGCGCCCATCGAAAGCGCGGGTCAGCGCCATACCGCGCAGCATGCGGAGCAGCATCTCGGGTGGCAGCTTCGGGTCCCACGGCCCCACCGCGCGCCCTTCCTCATCCAGCACGCGGACAAGGTCATAGGCCATTTCCCGCATCGTACCCGCGTCCGCGGCCTCATCGGGCCTGCGCGAGGTTCCGGCGGAGGGAATGTCGAAATGACTGAAATCTGCTTCATCGCCTGGCCGAAATTGAGGTTCCGGCACATGCAACCGCAACGGTGGCAGGTTTCGGCCGCCCGCCGAAAGCTGCTCTCCGGCATTCTTGCCGCCCTGAGTCCCGGCCTTTCCAGCGCCCGAACCGTTCCGGTCGCCCATCCTGCCTCCTACTCGCATTTGCAATATTATTGCTTGTAGCAATTATTATATTACAACGCTTGCGGAAAGCAAGAGTTCCGTTTTCCCGCTATTTCCTTCTTGAATTCAAACCGCCACCGGCGCTGCAATGTGACTCTGCGGCGCATAATCCACCACTTCGAAATCCTCGATCCGATAATCGAAAATGCTCTCCGGCCGCCTCTTTATCTTCAGCTTCGGGGCGCCTTCCGGCATACGGCTGATCTGCTCCTCAACCAGTTCGGCATGATTGAGGTAAAGATGCACGTCACCACCGTGCCAGACGACTTCCCCCGGCTCCAGATCACATTGCTGCGCCAACATCCGCGTGATCATCGACAGCCCGAAGATGTTGAACGCAAATCCAAGGCCAAGGTCACAACTGCGCTGGAACAGCAATCCATTCAGCCGCCCATTCGACACCTGGAACTGATAGGTCATATGACAAGGCGGCAGAGCCATCTGCGCCACTTCCGCAACATTCCACCCCGTAAAAAGCAAGCGCCGCGATCCCGGGTTGTTCCTGATCCCCTCGACCAGTTCAGCAATCTGGTTATGCCCCTTCTCCGCTCGCCGGAAGAGCCCGTCACCAACCGCTTCATAGCGCGGCCAGTTCACCCACTGCGCCCCATAGACCGGCCCCAGATCGCCCCACCGTCCCGCAAAGGCCGCATCCTCGATAATCCGCGCTTCAAAATCGTCCCGGCTAATGTCCTCGCCTGTAGCCTTGCGATAGGCATCCAGCGGCCAGTCCGTCCAGATATGCACCCCTTGACGCACAAGCTCACGGATATTGGTGTCGCCCGTCAGGAACCACAGCATCTCCCGCGCGGCCACTTTCCAGTAAACGCGCTTGGTCGTCAGCAACGGCACCGCATCATCAGCCAGCGAAAAACGCATGCTCGCGCCCAGCAGAGATCGCGTGCCCACTCCCGTCCGGTCGATCCGCTCGTCCCCCTCCGTCCAGATACGGCGCATCAGGTCCAGATATTGCTGTTCGTAATGCGCTTCGGCCGGAGTGACGGTACTGGTCAACGGGGGTTCTTTCCTGCTGCGACGATTCCAAACTCGCCGCCCCCGCTTTAGCCGAGCGAACAGCCGCTAGCCAATCTTGCTTTCGCTTCGGATCATTCTACCCGCCTTCCCCTCCACAGTGGAGACAGTTGGCAGTGATCACTGATCGGCCCGGCCGCATCCTGTCGTAATGACTATAACCGCAAGCATGCAATTCCTGGTCCTCGACGATGATTGGCGCCCCGTGCACCGCGTGGATAGCAATGAAGATTGGCGTTGTATCGTGCAGGAACTGTTGCTGCGCGGTAGCCACTGGCTGGCAATCGAACAGCATCGCCCCGACCAATGCTCCCCCTATCCATGTTGGAGCGACATTCGCCTGTCACGAACCATTGCTCGCCGCTTCCGGCCCATGGAGGTCAAGCTTGCCGATCATATAATCCGGGGCACCGCGAACCAGTTCAGCTTTCGCGCGGCAGGCCTATTATGACCATGTCAAAAAAAGCACCCCCAGCCGCTTGCCAGCCCGAAAAGCCCCCTCTATAGACCCCGCCTGCCCAGCGGCGTTGCAAGCAATGCCGCTATCGGTCGGGGAGTAGCTCAGCCTGGTAGAGCACTGTCTTCGGGAGGCAGGGGCCGGAGGTTCGAATCCTCTCTCCCCGACCATTTTCCTCAACAATAAAGCGTGGAATTCCTTGGGTTTCAAGGATTATCAGCTGCTGGGGAAGACAGGGCCTGAAGGTTCTGTTTGAACCTTCACTCGTTTTTTCGGCGCTGAGCAACCTTTTCTCCAACATGCGCGAGGAAGCCAGGCGAGAACCGGGCATAGTGCTTCTGTGTCGTCCGGTCGTCGTCGTGTCCCATGAACTGAGCCAGCTCAGCCATTGAGACTCCTGCTTCCGCAGCCCAGACTGCCCCTGTGTGCCGGAGCGTGTATGGCGTCGCTTTCACCCCGCTGCGCTCGCTGGCGGCCTGGAACGCTTTCTTGATGCTCTGTATCGGCTGAGCGCCCCGTTCGATGATCGCCGTCCCCTGCCGAGCAGCGTAGGCCGGTACTAAGGCGTCGTAGAGATCGGCGTTCATCGTGACGACAGGGCGTTTCTTCGAAGTCTGCTTCCGACCGGGTGGATTGAGCTGAATCTGACGTCGTTCAAAGTCAACCTGACGCCACTCGAGCTCAAGGATCGCACTCGGCCTGGCCATGGTGTAAAGGCCAAGAAGCACATATAGACGGGCATGGGGAGCTTTGACAGCTGCGAAGAACCTCTCGAACTGGTCACGCTCAAGATAGCGGATCTGGTATTCGTCCTTCCCCGGCAGCCAGATCTTAGGCTTCCTTGCGATGTAGCCCTTTGCGTCAGCCCAGTTTAGTGCCGTCGACAGCATCAGGAGTTCATACCTTGCCGTAGCGTCGGCGACCGGTCGTTCATCCCGATAATCCTGGCACATTTGGCGATCTATCAACGACGGATCGACGTTTTCCCAAAACGGTCTCATCGCCTTCCATGCATCTTTGCGACGCTGCAGCGAGGGTGGCTCGCTCAGTGCCAAATCCGCGATGTAGCCCTCGATGATCCGCCCGGTCGTCCATGGCGTGTCATTCGCCTGCTCCCACAGCTGTCGAGCCTCCGCCTCAGCGGTTGGGCGATCGGCAGAAGATAATTGGCGGCGATGACGCTTCTCGCCTTCATACCAGATGATAGCGTATCCGCCCCGAAATCTTTGGACCGTGTATGGTGTCAGCTGCGACATTCGAACCTCGCAACTTCTTCTGCGGGGATGCGGATGAGGTCGCCGATACGGAAATGGCTCAGCGTCCCATTTCGGATGAGGTTGCGCACAGCACCATCGGAGCACCCCCATCGGGCCGCAAGCGAGCGCACGGAGAACGGCGGTGCGCCGACCGGCAAGGCGGTATCGTCACCATATGTTTGGGCCTGCTCCGATCCAATCCTGCCGAGCGCTTCAACTCTGATGCCTGGAAGAAGATCTGCGGCTTCGGATGCTACAGCGCCGGCGGCAGCGGCTCGCTTGAGGTCATCCAGGGTTGCCTGCTTGGACTGACTGGGCGAAGCGGCTTTGATGCGCCCCTTCCTGCTTAATAACTTGTCGTGATAACTCAAATTTTCCTCCCTGGAGTGTCTTCACGACACCCCAGGAATTATTCCTCATCCCTCTTTTTGGCGTGTGGAGGCGCTCTCCACCGATCGGCATAGCGGGAGGTGTTGATCACCTCGGCGGTCGAAGTCCGATCGGGTCACTTCAGGCAGCCAACGCCAACGACGGAAGATTTATAACGGAGATTTTTCCGGTTCGTTGGACCTTGAGCGCTTGAGTTTTGGTGAGCGAGCCAATGGCGTGTGCGAGAGTCCCGCGTGTTGTGCGCTTTTTTTTAGACGCGTCGCCAATCATGCTCGCCAGTGCGGGAATTGAGGAAGATTTCTCTCGGAACTCGGCTTCGATTTGTTCGCGAGTGAAGGTCTCGCCGGTCTTGCCCCCATCGGTGATATTGCGGATGAGTTCCACAACGGCGTCCAGTTGGTCTCCATGTTCCGCCACCGTAGCAACGGGGGCCGTCGGATCCCAAGCAGCACAGACCCCCGGAACTTTTGTAGTCAGGTCTTCGAAAGCTCCCTCCGCCAGCCGCCGCAGTACCCTCGGCTTGAAGTCAGCGCTTTTGGAATTCGCCTTTACGACGTTCGCGATGACAATGTCGCGGCGCCGCAACTCTGGATATGCTCGGTGAACTTCGGAGAGATCTTCGGTGTCGCCTGCGAGCCGAAGCTCCACTGCCGTTCGAGGAGTGGTCGACCACATGGCCGAGCCCCGAAGTCGGTCCACGGCGCCATCGAGCGGATCGCCATCCTTGATCGCCGCACCCTTAGGTGTGTGCCCCACGATCGCCCAAAAAACACCTTGGCGGTGCGAGGTCCGATTCACGCGGAACAGGAAGTCCGTCGTCGCCTCGCTGTTGGCGAGTTCGAAACCGGCCATCGAAACAGCAGAATCCATAATGACGCCGACGATGCGATCATCATCTCCGACAGAGTCATTCCATTTTTGAATGAATTCTTCGATGCCTTCCAGGGTCGGAGAAGCATGAAGCCTGCTTCTGCGACCCTTGAATAGACTGGGGTTTGGCGCGGTGAATTCGTCCTCGTCGAGGCTCAGGAAGGGGATCACATGGATCCTGTTACAGAGCTCCTCACAATCGATGTTCGGATACTCAGCCTTCAGTGCCTTGGCGATACCGCTAAGACGAAGGAAGATGTGTTCGCGCAGATCCTCGGCAGATAAAACGAGAATTTGACCGCGCTTGTGGATTTTTGCGTCCAGCCAATGCGATGGCCCGCTGTCCTGCCGTGCAGCTATGTGCGCCGCCATCCAGAGAAGCAACTGGGTTTTCCCGGTCGATCCCGGACCGAACCATATGGATGCTCCGGTTTTAGGAAGAAGGCCCTCTATAGCATATTCCATGAAATGCGGCATGGTCGCAGCGGCGCCGGCTTTAAATGAGCCTGCGACAGCATTAGCGGTCCATGTTCCCGGGAATTTTTCCTTTTTCATCAATCACCTCCGCCGCGCGCAGTAGCGAGGGGGCATTAATGATTCCCTTAAGGTGCTGAAAAACCCAGCAAATCGCTACAGCTGATTTTATACACGGTTTGTCTAATTTATATTGCAAATCTGCTGAAGTTCTGAAGTGAGTGATTGCAATGCCTTTGGGCTGCTATGGGCTGCTAACGATAGCCTTGTTGGCGGTAACTGGCGTTTTTCTGGAATCAAACGACAGGACCGACAACAGGGTATCGGAGCGATGCAACCTCGATGGCTGCAGGACGATGCTCTGATGGAGCCTATGTGCGTGGTCCGACCTGACCGACATTATGGCATTGCCGCCCGCTACTCCGCTCTGATCCGAATACCAACTTAGGGCTCAGCGGGCGCCATTCACGACGCGGAATTCATCCAAATACAGGTCAACAAGTTGAACCAGAAACGTCTGCGGTCCAAAACTTCCAAGTTTTCGCCCGGTAATGAAATACGGCAAGCTGCGGGCCGAAAGATACCGAAAATGACAAAGGACTAAGCTCAAGAAGTTCAGGGTAGGAATTGACCCTGGAGGAAAAAGAATTGAGCCGAATTGCATATTTTCGCGTATCGACTGCCGATCAGTCGGTCGAAGCACAGCGCACCGCAATGCATGGTACTTTCGATCGGGAGTTTATAGACGTAGCGGTGAGCGGTGCCATCATGGCGCAAGATCGTCCCGGTTTTGCCGAAATGCTTCGGTACGTCCGTGAGGGCGACACACTGCACGTGTACGCGGTGGACAGACTCGGGCGTGACGCGATCGACGTGCAGGCCAATGTGCGCGCGCTCATCGACAAGGGCGTGACTGTCGATATCCATGGCCTCGGTCCGGTCCAGGGAACTGTAGGCCAACTGATAGTCGCTGTCTTGGCGCAGGTGGCTGCGATGGAGCGGGCGCGAATTCTGGACCGATGCAATGCCGGCAGGGCTGCAGCCAAAATCTCGCTCGCGGAGACTGGCTCTACACACCGCGGCAAACCCAGCCTCGGCCGCCTGCCAGTTCAGGATGCCGTCGTCGTCCGTAAATGGCGGACAGAAAACAAGGCGAGCATCAATGGAACAGCGAGGCAATTTGGCATTTCACCCTCTACGGTCAAACGCTATTGCCGCCACAATACTGATCGCGGTCAAACTACCGCAGATCGGCCGGAGAATTGAGCCGATGCCGCCCCCTTCAGGGACGACCATGACCAGGCGCCGCTCGCCAAGCGACCGGCTTCTCCTAGTCGGCAGGCGACTGTCCGGTCCGCAGCCAAGTCGCGGGAATAGCTGACGCTCGTTCGGAGTCGGCTGTCGACCACACTACGCAAGCGCCCGAAACCCTTCACAGAGCCGGTCGTCCCCCGCTTAAGGTTTGAACGGCAGTTTCGGACAGGACTTGCCAGTCGACGAACGCGGCGCCGCCTCGCAGCAACGCGCCCAAATAACAGGCGTTCGATACGCGATCGAAGCTTTCTGAAACCCGCCCTTCGTTCCGGAGAGGACAACAGGATGGGATCGAGTAGGAAGCAGTCTTTGACGCGTCACTCTGAGGTGCGCTCTGTCAAATGGTGTATCGTCGCCCAGAGGTTTGACGTCCATGCTGGCGAGAATGGCCCGATAGCCTCTCGAGCTCAGCTGTGAGCCGCGCATATCAGCTGGCGTTACCACCAGGAAAACAGGCTCGATTGCGGGTCGTAACCGCGTTAGACCACTGTAACTATTGAGACGAGAGGAGGGTCGGGGTCGTGGAACTTGCGGCTCCGAGAGTGAGGCTACTTGATGACGTTCGACGAGGCGATCGGGGACAGCAAGCAGTTCAGCAAGCGACACCTGCTGCTGGGCAATGGCTTTAGCATCGCCTGTCGGGCCGACATCTTCCACTACGGGTCACTATATGATCAGGCCGACTTCTCTGCGGCTCCCGAACTAGAGCAGGTGTTCGGGGCCTTGGGTACCAAGGACTTCGAGGCGGTGATCCGCACGCTGGAGAGCGCGGCGACCATCCTGCCGGCCTACGTGGCGGACGGCGGAGCGGCCCCGCAGAAGATGCTCGACCACGCGGCCATGCTGAAGGAGATTTTGGTCCAGACGATCGCCGGCAACCACCCGCATGTTCCGTCCGAGATCCCCGACGACAAGTTCGACGCCTGCCGCCGTTTCCTCTCCCACTTCCTGTCGGGCGACAGGGCAGGCTGCGTCTTCACTCTGAACTACGACCTGCTGCTGTACTGGACGCTGATGCACGACGATCCGTTCTTCGGAAACACCGCCGATCTCGCAAAGAACGACGGCTTCGGGAACGACGAAGACGAGCCTGATGCTGAATATGTCGTATGGCAGGGCGAGACGAACGCGCACAGCGCCAGCGTCATGTTCCTCCACGGCGCGCTGCACCTGTTCGATTCCGGCAAGGATCTGCTCAAGTACACATGGGTGCGCAGGGGTGTGCCCCTGATCGACCAAGCCCGCACTGCGCTGGCCGGAAACAAGTTCCCGTTGTTCGTGGCCGAGGGCACCAGCGCCCAAAAGAAGGCCAAGATCCGGCACAACGCCTATCTCTATCAGGGACTGAAGCAGTTCACCGCCAATGTGACCAAGGGAACGCATTGCTGGTTCATCTTCGGTCATTCGCTGGCGTCGAACGACGATCACATACTCACCCGCATTGGACGCGGCAGGTTCAAGAAGCTGTATGTCGGCCTCTATGGCGATCAGTTGGAACCGTGGAACCAGGACATCATCGCGCGCGCGAACTGGCTAAAGGGCCTGCGCCACGACAAGTGGCCGCTGGAGGTCGAGTTCTACGACGCCGAGTCTGCGCACGTATGGGGCTGATCGGGCCGCATATTTGCAGAGCGCGGCGGCGGCCGCATACGGGATCAGATCCATCGCTAGCGCAGCAGGCAGGCCGAGCGCGGACGCTTCCCGGCTGTGGCACGATCTCCATGCCTATCGTCGACTACCCCATGCCGAGTTTATTGGCGCGTGCAGGGCCTAGGCGTTCAATGTTGCATCGGGCCGGCGCGCGGTTGCGGCCTAAGCTTACACCTATCTGCTCCGGCAGCTAAAATATGATGATACGGACAAGGATCGCAATGTGGCGTCATTGGTCGGAGCCCGTGCCATGATGGCAACGACCTGACCAACGCTGCCGTCCATCGTCACGCGACTTCGCCCCGCTCTGCCTTGATCCTCTCAATATGATCGAGCGTCTCGTCCACCGCCAGGACGGCGCGGATTTTTGCTGCTTCCAAGCTGCTGCGCCAATGGGGAATGGAAGGGCTGTAGCCGTCCGGCCCCTCGGCCACATGGCGCGCATGGATTGACCAGCGGCCACGAGACTGAGGGTGAAGCGTCAGTAGTACACCCTGAATTTCCGCGGTCAGGCCCCCATTGTCGCGTTCGGTCCATTGTGTCGCCTGAGCGATGCGGCGCGCACGCGACTCATCGCGCTGGAGCAGGGTCAGGATGACATGCATCTCACCCGAGACCCGCGCATCGGCACTTGCCATCCGCTGGATGCTGCGCAGGATGGTCTTCAACTCACGCTTGTCGCCCAATTCGGACAACAAACCTGCGAAACTGCTCTGATTGAGTTCGAGGCCCTCGATCGCGGAGCGCAGCGCCTCGGCCTCGAGACCTGACGGGTCACAAGCTTCCATAGTTCATCCTTGAGATTTGTTGCCTGTTCCATATACGACAAAACGTCGGAATTTTCAAGTCCTAAGAACTTGCTTTACGGCCAAGGTGATCGGGCCGAGCTCGGATCGGTAGCCGTGGCAAGGTGAGCGCTGGCGGCCAATCCGCAGAGATGTCCACCCTAATTGGCATTTCTCCTGCCGACCAACTTACGTCATCCGGTAGAGAGTTTCTGAAGGACAGATTCAATACTGAAACCTGCCGCTCGCCTTCTAAGAGGTGGACAGTTCGCTGCGCGTCAATATGGCCCGTCCAGCCGACAAGGATTTCAGCCCGGCACCTGTTGTTCGTTCATTTATTTGACCGAAGCAGCGGCGAAAACATACGATCGAGTTCACTTACCGAACATATTCATGCAAATGTCGTCATCGAAGAAGCTACCTCGCCGCCACGAAGAGATGAGGCCCAGATCCTTTAACCATATTACGAATGTGACGTTAACTTTGCTGCCCTCGATCTTCAGCCTCGCGAAACCTGGCCTGATGTTGGAAAGAGAATCCGGCAGGGCGTGCAGAAGCGGAACTGGATAGACGGAGTCACCTGTCGCGAGGCTGGCCCCACCGTCTCGTAAAAATACTCGCTATCCGCTCTGCGGCCTTTCGATGAGGCTCGACATTCGTCCCGTCAAAGGCCTGAAGCTTGGTGTGACCCACTATGCATTCGATAACCGTCCGCGCAATGTCACCCGCCTCCTGTTCAGAGAGATCGCAATCGCCACAGGACTGAATGGATTCCGGCAAACCATAATGGCCTGCCGTTGTGACGACCTCATGATAAATAAGCGCGAGTTCGGGAAAGCGCCCTGCCTCCATAGCAAGAAGAAGGCCAATAGCGCTGATGTCATCGCGATCCATCGCTTCCAACATTGCGATTATGGCGACCTTCAGCACATCATATAGGGTTGATCCTGGAGGGGCGAAGCGCGGCGGATTGGTGACCTTCCAGAGAGCAGCCTTCCATTCGATGATCGCCCTGAAAAGATCTGCCTTGTCGGGATAGCGAGCATATAGCGTATTGGGCGCGACGCCCGCGACCTCGCCGATCCGCTTCATGGATGTCGCCCCGTACCCAAACTCAAGAAACAGCTGGAGTGCCGCGTCGAGGATCGAGACGGTTATCGCGCGTTCTCCGTCGCGAGACGGCCTTCCCCGCTTACCGGTCGGTCGAGCTACGATGGGCAATGCGACCAATTATCAACTCCTATCTGCCGCCTACTTCGGCCGTTTGCTCAGGCATGTAGTCGCGTACATGCTTTTTGCGACCGCCGCATAAATCAATGCCATGCCGTCTCGCGCAACACAACGCTTGCAATTTATAAAATAGAGAATACTAATCATTTTATCATGCAAAACTGTCCTTTAAGTGGCCGTTGGCGGGCATTTTTTGATCAGGGACGGGCGTTCAATACAGCGGCAAAAGCCGGCGATATGATTTTCAGGAGGGGCGCAGTGAGATATTCGGCGTGGCGCAACAATTATCTCATAAGCTTCGCTACCTCAGGGCTGCTGCTTGGCGGATGTCATATGTCGCCTGCGGAGGTCAGCGCAGGGGAGTGGTCCGATTATCTTGGGGGCCCTGACTCTGCGCAATATTCCCCTCTTGCCGATATCACCGTGGGCAATGTTTCCAGCCTGAAAGTGGCATGGACCTATCCCTTGCCCGGCAATGGCCAGTCGAATGGAAACCCCCTTATAGTCGACGGCCGGTTGTACGTGCCATGGAGTGGCGGCCTTTTGGCGCTTGACCCCAGCAGCGGGAAGGAAATCTGGCGCGTCGAAGCGCCGGGCGTACGGATGCGGGGGCTGAGTAGCTGGACGGACGGACGTGGTCGGCGGATCTTCTACAACTGCAACGATCGCATGTTCGCAATCGATGCAGTGACCGGCAAGCCGGTGGAAGACTTTGGCGAGAAGGGATCGATCGATCTCAAGCAGGGGCTCGATCGCGATCCGGCAGCGATCAAGCGCATTGAATCGCAATCTCCGGGCCGAATATTCAACGATCTTATCATCGTGGGAACCACTGGCGGGGACGAATGGAATGGTCCTCCAGGACATATCCGGGCGTTCGATGTCCGGACTGGCAAGCTTAGATGGACGTTCCATACCATTCCGCATCCCGGTGAGCCGGGGTATGAATCTTGGCCCAAGCAGGCATGGAAAGAGGTCGGTGGCGTCAACAACTGGAGCGAGATGACACTGGATATGGCCAACGGCATCTTGTTCGTGCCGCTCGCCTCGGCCGATTACAATTTTTACGGGGTCAACCGCGGCGGGGACAATCTCTACGCCAATTCGCTCGTGGCGCTCGATGTGCGGACGGGGCGACGGCTTTGGCATTTCCAGACTGTGCACCATGATCTGTGGGACTATGACCTTCCCCAAGCTCCAAAGCTGCTGACGCTCAACCGCAACGGTAAGCGAGTGGATGCCGTCGCAATCGCCACGAAGACAGGCTATATCTTCACCTTCGAACGACGCACGGGCCGTCCTGTTTTCCCGATCGAGGAACGGCCTGTTCCCAAAAGCGACATTCCGGGTGAGCAGGCGTCCCCCACACAGCCTTTTCCGACGGCGCCGGAGCCGTTCGCCCGCCAGCGGATGACCACCGTCGATCTTGCAGCCTATCTCGATCCGTCCGAACGGCAGCGGATCAAAGGCACGATCGCAGGACTGCGTAACGAGGGCATATTCACCCCACCCAGTGTGCAGGGCACGTTGCAGATGCCGGGCAGCTCTGGCGGCACCAACTGGGGTAACGGCGCGGTCGATCCGCGTACAGGTCGGTTCTTCGTCGTCTCCATCGAGGTGCCGGCCATTCTGCGCATGGAGCCGCCATCGGATAAGCCGCGCTCTTTCTTCACCGGCGCGGAGGCGGACAACCCTGGGGCGGCCGTCTACGCACAAAATTGTGCCGCCTGCCACAAGGATGACCGTGCAGGCCAGCCACCCGCCATCCCTGCACTGAAGGGCATCGCTTCCCGCCTGCCAGCCGCTGCGGTTCGGAACGTCATCAGCCGGGGGCGAGCAACGATGCCCAGCTTCATTCTGAAGCCGCAGGATATGAAGGATTTGCTCGCATTTCTGGGCTTCGCCAAGCTGGATGTGGATCGTGCGACCGCGTCTGCTCCGGCAGCCGGACCTGATGGCGCAGCTACGCCCGGTGCCCTCGCCAAAAGTGGACCGATCAAGCTCAAGACCGGCTATAATTTTCTGTTCAGCAAGCAGATGCTGCCGGCAAACGCCGCGCCTTGGTCGACCATGACGGCCTACGACATGAACACTGGCCGCAAGCTGTGGCAGGTACCCTTTGGCGAACTGCCCGGATTGCCCAATTCGGGAACCCTGTTCCCGCGTGGGACGCTGGCGGCGACTGGTGGTGGCCTGTTGTTTGCCGGGACGCAGGACCGGAAGCTGCGTGCCTGGGACATGAAGGACGGCAGGCTCCTGTGGCAGGGGCCTTTGCCCTCCGTGCCCGGCGGTGTTCCGGCCATCTATCGAGCGCATGGACGGCAATTCATCGCGCTTGCTGCGGCATCCTACGATCCCGCCATCGCCAAGATGACATCGGGTTCCATGATGGCCGAAGGACGCAACAGCATCGTGGCCTTTGCATTGCCAGAGAAGAAATGACGAGGGAGAGAAGCATATGACATTCAAGACAGCGTGGCTTGCCGCTACCATTTCCGTGACTGCCATAGCCTATGGCTCGAGCGCCATGTCCGCGCCCACGCAACAGACCGATCCGGCGCAAGCTGCCCGGCAAGTGACGATTGAGGGGCCGGTGACAGGCGGGACGAAGGGCTTCCCTTATGCCCAGTCGATCGTCGATCTGGCACCTTATGGCTATACCGAGGCGGAGTATTTCGTGTCGGGCATGGCGCATCCTTTCAAGCCAACCACGCCTGTGCTGAGCGATAACGGCCGCTGGCAGGTCACCCCGGGGGACGATCTATCCTACAAGACCCGCATTCTGGTGCGCAGGCCGCCCGCCGCCAAGTTCAATGGCACCATCGTCGTCGAATATATGCAGGAATATTTCGGCACCGAACGCGACACCAATTACCGGTGGAATGCGGAAACCCTTCTTCGCAGCGGCTTCGGCTGGGTCGGCATCTCCATGCATCATGAGGGGATTGACGACGCCAATCAGCCGACTTCGATTACCTATGCGGGTCGGACCTTCCCGATGGTGACGACGCTCGCACGGTGGGACGCGGCGCGTTACGGCACCCTGTCGGTGCCGTCGACCGACATGTCCTACGACATACTGACGCAGGTCGCACGGGCCCTCAAGACGCAGACATTTGAGGGGGGCGCAGACCCGTTCGCGGGGCTGAAGGTGCAGCGGATCATGGCCGCCGGGAACACCGTCGCGGGCGAACGGTTGGCGATCTACATAAATGCCGTCCAGCCCACCGCCAAAGTGTTCGATGGCTTCTTTCTCCAGGACCTGCACACGGGTGCGCATCTGAAGCTCTCGGGCGTCGCGACGCCGCCGCCGGTCGTGAGGACCGACGTTGCGGTGCCGGTCATCGTTCTCAATACCACTACAGCATCTGCCGAGCGGGGGGCGCGACCGGAGGGCAAGATGCTGCGTTTCTGGGCACCTGCAGGCAGTACCCATACGACCGGCCCTTATGCCATTCGCGTCGCCGCGGCCAGTCAACGGGATTTCGGCATGGCAACCGCCACTTGTCCGCCCGACTTCGCCAACAACCTGCCGGTGCAATATGTGTCCGGCGCTGCAATCGTCGCGATCGACAAATGGATCAGGACCGGCAAGGCCGCCCCAAGCTTCGCGCAGCTACCCGCCTTTACGGGACCAAAGACATTCGCGCTCGAACCGGCAGACTTTTTCGACGCCAACGGCAACGTGAAGGGGGGCCTGCGCACACCTTGGGTCGATGTTCCGGTTGCGCGTTATGACTGGCGCGGCGATTGTTTCGGCGGTTCTGGACGCACCTTCCCCTTCACGACCGAGCGGCTGAAACAACTCTACGGCACGCCCGAAGTCTATCATCAGCGTTTCGCGAAGTCGGCGCGCGATGCGGAAAAGCGGGGTGTCCTGCTCACCGCAGACGTGGACGCCGCCATCGAGACGGCTAACAAGGTGACATGGTAATTCCAGTCCTGACAAAAGGCATACCCACCATGACAGATGCAGAGAAGATCGCCGCTATTTTTGAGATTCACGCGCTCAAGGCGCGCTATTTCCGGACCATGGACAATAAGGATTGGGCGGGGCTGGAGGCAACTTTCGCACCCGATCTGATCGCAGATTTTCGGGATTCGACCAACCATCGGGATGAAAGTCTGCTGACGCATGGCGCCGCCGCCTATGTGTCTAAGCTCGCACCCATATTGCAGCATATCCAAACCGTCCATCACGGCCATATGCCCGAGATCATAATCGAGACCCCTGACAGCGCTACAGGCATCTGGGCGATGGAAGACAAGCTTTGGGTGCAGGAAGGCTCGGAACTGCCGTTCAAATGGTTGCACGGCTATGGCCACTATCACGAACGTTATGTCCGTATTGACGGCGCATGGCGCATCGCTGAAATCCGGCTGTCCCGCCTGCGTGTGGATGCGGGCTGACAGGGCGCTCCTGACGATTGCACCATGGGCAATACCAAGTCATTGCCCATGGTGCAGCGACCTATTTATCGCTTGCCTCGATCAACGAAACAGGTCCGATCAGGCCTGAGGATAGCAGCGGCGCGCGCGGGGAGTATGTTGGCGTCACGGTCCAACCGACCTTCGTCGCACCAGGTTGGGCATCACCGATCAGGCGATTGACCCACCGATTGGCAACCTTTACCTCGATCATATTGTTGCCGGCTTTCAATGCGTCAGTGACATCGACACGGTAAGGCGCCTTCCAGACAGTGCGGATGTTGCGGCCATTCACCCACACTTCGGCGACGTCATTGACCTCACCAAGGGACAAAAGTATCCGGCTGCCCCGCCCCGCGCGCGGGGCGCGGATCGTCTTGGCATAAGTCGCGACGCCCGAAAAATACCGAATGCCCGGATCGTCGCTCTGCGTCCATGATCCAGTGGACATGGGGACAGCGCCAGCAGGCGCGCCGCGATCCGGCTGGAACGACACGGACCAGTCACCCTCTACCGGTGCCAGCACGCGTTCTACCGGCGGTGCTACAGTGCGAGACAGGATAGTCGTGGGCTTGCGGAACAGGACCAGCGCCGATCCGCTGCCGTCCAGTTTTATGGGCACGATCGTGCGTCCCTGCTCGACGCGATAGGAGAGCGGACGGCTCGTTCCGGTATCGGCATCCCACAATTCAGGCTCCCGTCCCGTCACCCGAAAGGCGACATCAGCCGCGAAGGCCCCGGCTTTGGGATTGGCAACGAACCAGAGGTCGCCGTCATCCAATATGCGATGCAGAAAACGAACGGACGTATTCGCGACGCCCAACACTTCCTGATCTGGAGCGACGCCGATTCGGGCCAGCGCCGTTTCCGCCGATATACCCGCCATTACCCGACCTGCGCCGACGGGCGTATCTCCTGATCCTGCCCAAAGTCGATCCGCCAGCGCTTTGAAGGCTACGGGGTCGTCGGCCAGGCTGGGCGAGGACAACGGCTTGTCGCCCAGGATCGTCGCGCCCGCTTCTGCCAGTTCCGCGATGCGACGCAGTGTCGGCAGGGTCATGCGCTGTGATGATCCGCCCAGTTGCAGCAGGCGATAGCGCATGCCCGAAGGCGTCACGATTGCGCCGTCTTGCACCGACGTCAGCGACTGGAGCGCATCTGCGTTCACGAAGTCATAGCCATAATGGACCGGGAGGCTCTGCAGCTTGCCCTGCTCCGCCAGCGTCACGATGGGCGCTTCCTCGCCGTAGAAATAGGCGACATCCGCGCCATAGCGCCCTTGCGACAGCATCCAGGAGGTACGGGCGAGATAGTCGACCCAGGGACGAGCCTGCCCTGCCCAGCTTTCATGACGGTTGAACTGCTGGCCGAAGATCCAGAGGGTTATGCCCGGTGCCTTGTCGATCAGCGGCTGATGCACCGAACTGTGGATCGACAGGAGATTCACCCCCAGCGCGAATTCGGTATCAGCGACATGCTTGAGATCGCGTGGGCTGTAGGACCAATATTGGAACATGGACGACAGGGATTCCGCGCCGACATGCGGACGTCCGTAAAGATGTGCGGCCGACGCAGCGCCCTTGATATCGGCGACATGGGCGGGGTTCGGCTCCTTGTCGGCCCGGAACATCCACATCGCGCCCATCGGAATGTCGGCGTGCGCGCGCATGGCGAGATCGTCTCCCAATGACGGCCGGTTGCCCGCCTCCAGCGCCTCGCCATAAGCAATGAGGCCACGTTCCTTCACGACACCTGCGATCGTGCCATAATGCGCTTCGGCGAGCAGATCCATGAGCGTCCGGCGGAAATCATAAAGGAACGCGTCACTGGCTGCCGCGCTTTCGACTACCCGCCCGGTCAGCACCGGCAGCCAAGCCGCCGCGTCATAGCCGCGCCGCTTTGCGAACTGCTCCAATATGTCATCCGTCCAGTTCTGGTAGCCGGACTCGATGCTGTCGTTCACGGTCGCTTGCAGGCCGCGTTTGCCGAACAGGTCCGCGCCTAACACAGAACGATATTCATCCAGATACTGGTTCATATAGCTGCGCACGCGCGGCGCACTGAGTTTGTCGACCTCCAGGCCCGTGGCCTCGGCAGTGGTTGGGCTATTCATATGCCCGGTCAGCGAATAGCCGAGGCGTACCACGCGCCAACGGCCCTGCGGCGGCGTCCAGTCCAGCGTGCCATCGGCATGCATTCGGCCTGTCAGATCCAGGATGTCGGCTTTCTTAATGACAAGTTTCGGCGCCACATCGGGTGTCGGCACCGCATAATAGTCCGCCACCGAAGCAAAACCTGCCTTTTCCTCGAAACGATCAATCCGCGCTTCTGCGCCAAGCGCCATCTCGGAAATCGTCAGCTTGGGCGATGGGGCGCCCATTGGCAGCCCCGGCATGAAAAGCGCGCCCGGTGCCATGTCGATTGCGGGGAAGCCACCCGGAGGCGCGTTGAGGACCACGCGAAAGATACGGCCGGTAACAGGGGTGAAGCTGTTCGTATTCTGGGTAAAAGCGCCCGCGACTATATCGGCGACTTTGCGGAAAGTGACGCCGTCGTCGCTGGCCTCAAGCTGCGCGGGCAATTGGGTCGAGACGGCAATCTCCGGCTTCTTACCGGCCAGAACGATCGTCAGGGACCTGACCGTGACGGGCGAAGGATAGTCGAAGCGAATCCATGCCGGCTTGGCCTTGGTCGGACGGTCGATGTCGATCGCCTTGACCGGCTGGCCATCGAACAGGGCGGCTACCGCAACCGCGCCCTGCGCGGTCGTGACCTTTGGCAGCGGCATCCTATTCTCGCCCGCAGGCACCCGATAGGCAAAAACGCGGCTGTCCACATAGAGGCGCGGCGGGGTGGGACCGACCTCGCCGTTCAACAGGATGTTTTCGCCAAAATCCACCGAGCCGATAGGGCCGGGAACGTCGGATGGACGAGGCAGAGCGCCGAGGAACCTTCGCCCGCCAGCCATATCGGTCTCGCTCCAGACGAATTTCTTCATACCATCTGCCGGTTTGACGAACGGCGCACCGGTTTCGCTCCACCCCGCTGAGGTCGGGACGGATACCTCCATATCCTGATCCGTAGCCTGCCGAACCGCACCCCGCATGGCATTCTTCCATTCGGGAGACATGTACCGGACGGGCGGCGTGACGATGCCATTATTGTTCGGCATGCCACCGTAAAAGATCTGCACGCCGCCAATCCCCGACTGCTTCATCCAGTCGAGATCGCGCTTGATGCCCTCTTCGGAGATAGCACCGTTCAACCAGTGCCACCACACACGCGGTCGAACCTGTGCCGGCGGATCGCGAAAGCCGGTGAGGAGAGCATCTTGGGACATGGCCGATGAAGCGGTGAATGCCGCTCCGGCGAGCAGCAGCGACTTGCAGATGCGTTTCATAAATTTCCTCCCCGACAGCAGATCGCCCCGGCCCGCATTTAAGGGATAGCGCCTTGCCAATAATGACAATATGATATTATTTTCTTGGCTATAAGGTCAATCACGATAATCGCGCCACCTGCCTCGAAAACCGACCGGACCCAGACGTTGAATTGCCAAATTGATCGCTGGCGAGGTCGCGCGGCAGAAACACGCGCTGCGATCGCAGAGTCGAGAAAGATATCAATGAATGATCAGTTTTATGCCGACACAGGCAAATATTAGGAGAAAAACATGAATCTGGGGCAGGAATTGAATCGGCGGCGTCTCCTGGTTGGCGCAAGCGCCACGGCTGCAGGTCTGGTCGCGGCTAATAGCGCCAGTGCGGCGCCGCGTGGGTCAAAAGCGGGCGACCAATTCCCGGAAGGTTTTTTGTGGGGCGCGTCCAGCGCCGGCTATCAGACCGAGGGCAATAATGTCGCGGCGGACCTGTGGGTCGTCGAAAACATGAAACCGTCACCGTTCGCCGAAAGGTCGGGTGACGCCTGTGACAGCTATCACCGCTGGAACGAGGATGTGGCGATCCTCAAAGCGCTTGGCCTCAACGCCTACCGCTTCTCGATCGAATGGTCGCGGGTCGAACCGGAGGAAGGGCATTTCTCGCTGGCCGAACTCGACCATTATCGGCGTTGCATCGCCGCCTGCCGTGATGCAGGCATTGTCTCCAACGTCACGCTCAACCATTTCTCCGCGCCACGCTGGTTCGCCGCCAGGGGAGCATGGAACAAGCCAGATGCGCCAGACCTGTTCGCACGTTATGCCGAGCGCGTGGGCAAGCATATGGGCGACCTGATCGGCATGGCCGTACCTTTTAACGAGCCTAATGCGCCGTTGGTGGTCAAATGGTCGCCCGACATGATGAGCGCCACGGGCCAGCCCATGGACATGGCATCGATGTCTGCGCCACTGATGAAGCTTGCCGCCAAGAAGGTTGGCAGCGACGAATTTTCGTCCTTTCTGTTCAGCGATCCCGCCGTGGCCGTGCCCGCGATGATCAAGGCCCATGAACTTTCCATGGCAGCGATGAAGGCAGGGCCAGGCACATTCCCCGTCGGCGCGATCGTATCGATCGGCGACGATCAAGCCGTCGATGGCGGGGAAGCGAAGGTCGCGGAGAAGCGCAAAGACGTCTATTCGCAATGGCTGGCGGCCGCCGGGCGCAGCGACTTCCTCGGCGTGCAGGGCTATACGCGCTACCTCATCGGGCCGAAGGGACCGCGCAAGGCGGATGCGGGCGCCGAATTCACCAAGAGCAAATGGGAATATTATCCCCCCGCCATCGGCAATATCGTTCGCTACGCCGCCAGTCAGGTCAAGGTGCCAATCTACGTCACGGAGAACGGCATCTCTACCGACGATGATCCACGGCGCATCGACTATATCAATGGCGCGCTCACCGGCCTGAAGGCTGCCATCGACGCCGGGGCCGACGTGCGCGGCTATTTCCACTGGACCCTGCTCGACAATTGGGAGTGGAATGAAGGCTTCAAGCAGCGCTTCGGCCTGGTCGATGTCGATCGCACCACGTTCAAGCGTACGCCCAAGCCGAGCGCCAGCCATCTGGGCGCCATCGCCCGGCGCAACGCTCTCTAACGCGCGCGTGATGCGGGCCGGTAGTCGCCGGTCCGCATAACGAACCGCTTGCCTCGCTGCCACGGTCCGGTCAGCCCTGAATAGGCCTCTCGGCGTCGATGCCCCAAAGCTGGGCCGACATGCGCGAAGCGTTGGCGGTGTTTGCAGTCCGCCTATTCCCCCGCATCGCATCTGCCGCCGCTTCGCCCACGGCGTACCATATCGGCGCTGAACCCAGCGCATCGAGTGCGCCGCCGGCAAACGCATCTGCCTCCATCGGCACCAGCCCGTCGATCTCGACCATGCCCGATCGCCGCATCGCAGGCGTGTCGGTCAATGTTGCGACGGCGCACATCACATCCACCCCCTCACGGGCCATTTCCCAATGCAACCCCTCCGCCAGGACGATCTCAAAGCACTTGGAAGCGGCATAAGCGGCGACATAGCCGCTACCGGCCATACCGGACATGGAGGATATGAGGATCAGTCCTCCACGCCCACGCCGCCGCATCGCAGACAATGCCGGATGGGCAAAGGCAAGGGGCGTAGCGCAGTTCAGCCGGACGAGATTGAGCGCGCGGTCGGCGGGCTGTTCCAGAAACAGACCAACCCGGTGAGTCGCCCCGGCATTGTAGATGACCAGACCATAATCCTGCGCGGCGACGATCTCCGCGGCGCGTTCTTCAACATCCCTTCCAGTAAGGTCCAACACAAGTGTCTGGACGTCAATAGCATGGCTGGCCGTGATGCTGTTCGCAGCGGCCTCCAGCTTTTCCCCCGATCGTGCAATCAGTGTCAGGTCCAGACCAGCGGCTGCCAGGCGCTCAGCAAAGGCAAGGCCGATACCCTCCGAACCGCCCAATATGAGTGCGCGCGGTCCGTAGCGTCGCGCAAAATCTGGGGCCAGGGACCGCGGGTCGGTCATCCCAGATCACCATCCTTGACGGCCAATATCATGGGATCGCCCGAATGGAGGAACCATATCGCGTCACGTCGGACGATCCGCCAGCCTTCTGGCCGCCGTTCCCAACGATCGCGATATTCACCGGTGGAGTCGAAGATCGCGCCCACTGGATCATCACGCCGCTGATGGCGGGCCTGCACATAGGCGCGGCTCGTCCCCTGGTCGCCATCGACATCGATTAGCAGGCTGCCTATCAGATGCTGGGTCGGCCCGCAGACATCGAGGAACTGGCGCATTTGCTCTTCGAGCGCAGCCATGCCCTGCTTTTCGCCGCCACCATATTCGAAGCTCAGATCGGTCGCGAACACATCGGGCAGGTCGTCCCACCGCTTTTCGTCAAGAATGCGGGCGAAACGGCTGAGCGCGCGGCTGATCTCGCGTTCGTCCAGCAGAGCCTGTAGTTCGGTCATGCTCCTAAACCTTCCTTGGCGCGCAGCCCGTTGTCGAGAAAGTCGTTCGTACCATGCGCCGTCGTGCGCGACCCATATTCCACATCATCCGGTGCGCCAGAGAGCATCATATTATAGAAGCCGGCACCCCAGCCCCCATCGACCGCCAACTCCGCCCCCATGATGTAGGAGGCTTCGTCGCTGGCAAGGAAAAGGCTTGCCGCCGCGATCTCATGCGCCTGCCCGATACGTTGGGCAGGCACCATGCCGAACCCCTTGTCTATGTCGGCGATCGGCGTGTCCACCGGATTGCCCATGACGGTGTAGACGCCGCCGGGATGAACGGAATTCACTCGGACACCGCGCGGCCCGAATTCCAATGCTGCCACTTTGGTCAGGCCGCGTACACCCCACTTGCTGGTCGAATAAGCAGCATAGCCATTGGCCCCGCGCATGCCGTCCACGGACGAAATATTGATGATCGATCCGCGCCGTTGCCGCACCATTGCCCCACCGACGATTTTGAGGCCTAAAAAGGTGCCGATCAGGTTGACGTCGAGCACTTGGCGAAAATCCTCGATATCGCACTCCAGGATCGACCGGAAACGCTGCATGGCAGCATTGTTGACGAGAATGTCGGGCGTGCCAAAGGCCTTCTCGCTCGCCGATAGGAGGCGTTGCCAGTCCTCTTCACGGGATATATCCGCCCGTTCGAAAATAGCGGCATCGCCGAGTTCTTTGGCCAGCGCCTCGCCATCCGGCAGCAGGTCGGCAATCACGACCCTGGCGCCCTCCCGAACGAACTGACGCACCGTCGCTTCACCCATGCCACGGGCGCCTCCAGTAACGATCGCTATCTTATTTGCCAGACGTGCCACGACGCTCTCCTTTCATTATGTTGATCGATCGCCGACTGAGGTTTCTGGGATAGAAAGCTTCCTCGTCGGCACGGTTCTGAAAAAGTTTCCTCTGCGAAGCGAAAAAAATGCCGGGCCCAAACGGGACCCGGCAGGGAGGATAGTGTTGCGATCAGGCCGTCATCCAGCCGCTATTCCATTCCTTATTGGTAGCGAAATCAGCCGCCGCCGAAGGCGAAGCGAGCGGTCAGGCCGACTTCCCGAGGCGCAGTGTAATTCACCGAGGAATAGCCCGTAGGCAATTCGCCAAAATTGATCGGCGCCCCGAGGAAAGTCCGCTTACGCGTATCGAAGAGGTTCCGTGCAAATACCGTGATGTCGAGGCCCGGTATCCATTCCCGAACGCCCACATACAGGTTCATAATCGGTTCGGCAGCATAGCTGTTTGCCCCCGACACATCCGCGCGCTTACCCTTGTACGTGAACAGCCCACGGACATAGGCTTGGGCTTCGTTTCCGATCGGATGGTTATATTCCGACTGAACCGTGAAATTCCATTTGGGGACATCCGAAATGGGACCGTTGGAGCGCGCGAAGTAGATGGATTCGGTCGCACCGGCACCGAATTCGGCGTTAGTGTCAGGAATGCCATCGCCGTTCAGATCCGGTCGATAGGGTACCAGCGCATTTTTGAACTTCGCATTGGCATAGCTCACATTACCAGAAAGCGTCCAACGATCGCTGATATTGGCGGACAGTTCCGCTTCAAATCCACGAACACGGGCATCACCGCCAAATACGATCTGGCCAGACTGCGCCAACCCAAATTGGCAGATGACCTGTGGCGGTGCGTAGAAAGGACAATAAGGTACATCACCCGCGACAGCGTTGAAGCCTTTGAAATCCTGCTGGAACACATCAAAATTGAACCGCACCCGACGATCGAAGAAGTCGCCCTTGAAGCCGACTTCGTAGGCATTGCTCTTTTCGGCCGGCAACGTCTGCAAGGCCGCGATCAATGGAATAGGAACGGCACGATTGGCGCCGGGACCACGGAAACCACGACCGTAGGAGAAATACACCATCTTGTCGTCGTCGAGATGCTGGACCACTCTGGCGTCAAATACCCATTCATTGAATTTTCTGCTGGATGACTCATTCAACAAAGGCGTCGGCGTATTGGGGATACCGTTCGTCGTCTGTGTCAGAATAAAGCCCTGGTCTCGCTTGAACTGGAGACGGCGGGCGCCAACGGTTATGTCCGTGCGTGTGGGCAGATGGATGGTCGCGCTGGCAAAGGCTGACTTTTCGACGCGGGTTTCAGGGAGCAGGATGTCGTTGCCAAGCAACGTTGCAGGACCGGTCGGAGGGTTCAGACTGGCATAGCCAATCGCGCCGCCGTTCGCCCCCACGTTCGTGACCTGATCGGGCGAGCCTTTCTGATAGAAAACGCCGAACGCATAATCCAGGAAACGACCCGGCCCGGACGAGTCCACGCGCAGTTCATGGCTCCAGGAATGGGTGTCTACAGAAAAAAGCTGCGGCGCCGAATAATTCAGGACGGCGTTGCCGACATCCGTGTCACCTTCCTGCAAACGGGTCAGCGACTTGAACTGCGTGTATCCGCCAACATAATTAATCGCCGCTTCATCTCCAAGTTCCAGCCGCGCGTTAACCGACGCGACGTGGGAGGTGAATTCGCGCGGGGTCGCTCGTTCTTGAACGGCGATATCCTTTCGACCGCTGGAAATGACGGGTCCGTTATATCCGAGGCCCGGACCTTCCACGCGCTCCAGCGTGTCCGACTCGTTATGTAGATATTGGTAGGACGCGAAGATGCTCAGCGTCTCGATCGGCTTGAACAGCAGCGAGGCGCGCATGCTCATCGTATCAATGCGCGATTCCGCGCCGGTACGCTTGTTTTTCAGATAACCGTTCGTGTTCTGATCCATTAGCCCGGCGAAGCGGACAGCAAGCTTGTCATTGACGATCGGGAAGTTGACGGCGAATTGGCCGTTGTAATTCGGCTGATCAGTGACCGTTCCGATCACCGTACCGCCAATTTCGTTGAGGTCAGGTCGACGCGTGCCGATGGTGATGGAACCGACAGGTGCTGCCACGCCGCGCAACGTGCCCTGCGGTCCGCGCAAAACCTCGATCTGGCCCACGTCGTAGATGCTTTGGAAAGCAACGAAATCGTTCACCGGAACTTCATTGAAATAGATCACGACCGCCGCCGGGGCTGATGTCGTGACCGTGCTGCTGATACCGCGCATCGACGTCACATTGCCCTGAGCACCGCGATTCTCAAAGGAGAGACCAGGCGACAAAATCTGAATATCGGAAAACTGCTTGATCTGTAGATTTTCGAGCTGCGCGCCGGAAATTGCCGTTACCGTGACAGGAATGTCTTGGACATTCTCGCTACGACGGGTCGCAGTGACCACAATATCGGAAACGCCCGGGCCCTCAGCGCCGGCTGTTCCGCTTGTATTGTCCGTCTGCGCCGCTGCGGCGGTTGCCAGCGCCCATAGCGCCGCGCCCGACAACGTCACCGCAATCTTGCTTGCCTGAAATTTCATCATACCTCCCCTTTTTACGATCATTATCGACCTCGGACTGCCGACCGATTACCGGCCCATCCCTATAGGGATTTAGGCAAGTTCGCTGAAAACTATATACAGGGCTTCATTTTATATTGCCATATGTTTTGATGGGGGAGGGGAAAATAAAATGACATGCTTGCATCATATTCGGTGCATCGAGCATAGCGAACTTCAGATATTCGGTGAATCCACGCCCAAAGCATAGCTTCGCGTAGCTTGAGCCGCCCCGCGTCTCGGGCAACTCACAGCCCCATGGAGGCAAGAATTAGGGCCTTCAACTCTCTTTCGATAAAGATATATCGACCTCTTTTTACGGTTTGCGGAACCGCTGATGCGGGTCGTCATTTTGCTACCACTTTTCATGGACCCAATCCCGTCTCAAAGCCGACCACAGGCCAACAACACATCGACGCTCCAACAATTTGACGCACTGAAGTGAGATGACATGCTCAAGGGCGTACATCCTGATCCTGCCCGATATGTTATGTGTAAAATAGGCAGGGGTCATAGTTTTAAGTCGAGGTTGAAGCCACGATTTTAGGATTTCGGTGCTCGCCATCTCATCGAGGCAGGTTTCCCGCTCAGCATTGCTGACTATGCCTCTTAACCTGTTTGCATAGCCGGCAGCAGGGAAGCGGCTGTTGGTCTTGGCCCGGCCCGGCTCGGCATGGAGATAATGAATATCCAATTTGATCGCGGAAAAGCCGCTTTCGCATGCAGGCTTGATCTATAGAATGCGGGTTACATGGGGTCCGACTTACTGTGGGTTTGCCGCGGGATGTGTTCGTGCGCGCAAGCTACGTCGGGATCACCGGCATTGCTATCGAGCTTTGCAGCCGCACCGCGATGACTTCGGTTCACACCGCGCTCGCTCAGCTTCAGGCCCGGTATCCGACCTGACGTGCTGCCAGTCAGATTCGATCCCACCTCCACTGCAAATAACGATTGCTGCCAATAGTTCAGGCGGATGGACCCGAAGTCTCTTCACGCTTTCATCAGCGCCGGGGCCTCCACAGCACTTGGACGTGCGCTTTTGGCAAGACCTGTCGTTCGCGGTCACACCGGCTAACGGCGGCTTCGTCCCAACCCCGGTCATAAATTGAGTGGTCGCTTTCAGGCGCAGGTAAATCGCAATGGAACGGCGATAAGTGGCGCGGAGCCGCCACGATGCATTCTCTCACGGTCCGAGCTTTCTCGATGCGAGCCATGGACGGGAAGGCCAGATGCCCATAATCGGTGCGCCATGAGTATCGTAGCAACCATCATGAATTCCGCCACGGGCCAGCCCATCCAGAAAATGAGCTTCGGTCGCATGCCCAAGCCCTGGGCGAGCTTCAATCTGGAGACTGGTGAGCTAGTCACCGCCGATCGCGTCCATGTCGGCAAACCTGCGCCCGGGAAATTCGTGGCACCGGTCGAAGTCTGGGTTACTCCCAAGGGCTGAAACGCAGGCAGCGGTGGGTAGCGATCAATTCCTCTCTGGACCGTTCGGTGATCCGGCGGTTTATCATCGGTCATGACCACCAGACGGTCAGCAGATCGCTGCCACTACGTCACAGGCGCCTGTCAGTTGCCGTAATAGGGTTCGCAGGCAATCCCATCACTATCGCCATCCATCTCGCTGCGATAACCAGGCTCTCCGGAATAGATCGGGGCGGTTCCCACCGCGCGCGCAGCATTGCACCCCGCCCAGTAATCACCTTGCTGCGGTGCCCGCGCGCGCATCAAGCCAAAGCGAACCATCACTGGCTTAACGGCTTGAGTAATGGTCGCCCGACCATCTGCAGTCACAGCGAGGCTCCCGGCCCCCGCCACTGCACCTACCATTGCGCCGATCGCGAGTATACGCAGCGCACTAGATCGGTTAGCGGCGCGGCGCGTGCGTTGATAGTGGGGCGACGGCTTAACAGGGACAGCCTTGAACGGTTTCCGGAAAGACATTTTCCCCGATTATCTCGCAGAGGTTAAAATCATCAACCACCGCGCGGCCGATCCTCAATCCCCCGGTGAGCACGGCGATATGGTCTGTTTCAGGTAACCGTCATTGGCGCCTAAGTGACCGACTTTGTGGTGCCTTAGAGGTGACGAATGTCAGGGCGGACCTTAAGGACTGACTAATTCAGCTTCGTCCGGGTCACGCCGAGCATCTCCATGAGTTGGCTGCCCGTGGTGTCATCCCCATTCTGCAGGATCGCAGCAAAGCCGCCGATGAGCTTGCCGAAATGCTCGCCAGCCAACCTCATGTCCCGCGGCGTACGCTTCGTCTCATCGGCTGTGATCAGCATCGCGATACCCATAGCCAGCGCCTCTGACAGCATCGGCATGGCTATTGATGCGTGACCTTCCTTCACCTCCCGTGATCCCATGGCGTGGGTCACAGCCTGTATCGCTATTTGCGCACAGACGTGGCGGTACTCCCCCGGCGACAGATTGTCGGGAATATCGAACATTTCTTCCGGGACCATCTTGATGCTCATCGGCTTATCCTCTGAAGCGGCTCACCGCTTTCTTCCATTCGCGCTCATCCGGTAGCGGAAAGTGATGACGCGGCGGTTTGTTGCTCGTCTCCATGACCAGCGGCCGCACCTTTCGCCCATACCGCTGGGAGCAGGTCTTGCAGTAGAAACGCCGCTTCGCCTCTCTGAAATCGTCGCTCCAGCCTTTCCGCTGGAATTTCCACCACAGCCCGTGCGCCTCAAACAACGCTTCATGCCGGCAGCGACATTCAACCCTGACGGAATAGTGCCATGCCGCGGCTTCGAAGATGCAGGTCGCCACTTTGAGACCGTCTCGATACCGCGCCACATTATTCCTGGACCAGATCCGGCGACGGCATCGAAGCGATGAGATCGCCGGAACTGATCTCCCACGCCCGAGCTAGAGCGTCCACCTCCGCCCGCGAAACCCGATCGCCGCGGCTGATCGTCATGAGGCGCGGAACGCTGATACCCGTTTGTCGGGCGAGGCGTTCCATCGGCGTCGCTCGCTGACGCTGCCAGGCGTAGAACCAGGGATCACCTTCCCGAATGCATCGGGCGACAGGATGATCATGCGACCAGCCATCGAGCGGCCGCACAATCGGTCGTTCGCCTTTCCGGCGGCTCACAGCAGTGCACCCTGCTCGATGGGTTGGAAGAACCGGGCAGCCGTGACGGCGTTCCGGTAATGGACCGTTTCAAGCCGTTCAGCCTCATCAAACTTGATCGGCGTCCATTCTTCCGAGGGGTAAACGGTGTCGTAGATGACGCGCGCTGCCTCCCGCAGCGTGTCTCCTGGTTGCGACATGATATCCTCCTGAGTCGGAGGGCATCATAGAACATATAGAGAACATATGGGAGGGGGTTTAGCTGTGGTGATCACCAGCCGGTGCCCAAGTTGATCATCCCGAGCTGGCTGAGCACGATGACTGTAATCACGGCGGAGATGTGAAGGGAGCCGAAGCAACCCAGCTGATTGGAGAAGAGCAGGAACATCAGAACCTCCCGGGTGAGCTGCGCATAGACGCCGCGCGGTCTGATTGTTCCCTGGCCGATTAGCGTTGACTCTCGCCGACCCAATTTCCACCTTGCCAGGATGTGCAACCGGGCTGAACGCGGCGACACGCAGAAGGTGCTGAACCTGTTCGGCGCGAAAAAGGGCGCGCGGTTTAACGAGGGGCCGATCCAGATTCACCCGGCACAGCCGGGATCCGTCATTCGTATGGAAAATGGTGAAAGGGTGCTGGAGCAGATGACCTGGGGTTTTCCACTCGCCCAGAAGAGCAAGAGGACCGGGAAACCTCCCAAGCCCAAGCCGGTCAACAACGCCCGGTTCGATAAGCTGCACACCTATTTCTGGAAGTGGGCGGCCTCGAAGCCGGAGCATCGCTGCCTTATTCCGACGGCGCGGTACTGCGAAGCTTGCGGGGAACCGGGCTGCATGACGGAGACCTGGCTGTCTGTGAGGGATCAGCCGATCTTTGCATGGGCAGGCCTTTGGGCGAACAGCAATGAATGGGGCTCGGTCTTCACCGGCGTGATGACCGACAATGCGCCCGATCTGATCGACATTCACGACCGCTCACCGGTCGTCATCGATCCGGCTGATTGGGACTTCTGGCTGACGGCGCCGCTTGAGGACCTGTATCGGTTCGATCGGCCCTATCCGGCGGATCGGCTGACGGTGGAGCATACGTCAACACCCTGGTTCCAACGGAAAGCGGCGCCTGCGGAGGGTCCTGCGCTGCTCTAATACTCGATGTGTCGCCGGTCGATCTCGTCGATGATCGCCTGGTCGGCGGGTGAAAGATTGTCGTGATCATTCACCTCCTCCCAGGCGCGACACAGTTCCTCATTGGTCATCTCGCGGGGATCAGGCTTGAGTGACTCTTTCTGCATGACGGCTCTCCATCATGGGGGGCAACACATTCTCTCACGCGCCACCTCTAGGAGCAATGCTTGCCCGTGAAGAGGTCACCAGCGCCGAACGGCTCAGTGCTATTCTGAACGGCGACGAAGAACGGCGCGGCCGAACATCGCGAAGGCGGCGATGAACATCCAGCGGAAGCCGAAGGTCAGTATCTCCGTGGGCCAGAGCGGATGACCTGCATAGCGGAATATAGATAGTACAAGAGCAGCGGTCGTGACGAGCAGCAGGAGTGGCCAGATCGGGCGAGAATGCATGCTCCGCCCGTGGCACGCCCAGCGCTAAAACTCCAGATCGCGTCGTTCCATCTCATCGACCAGCGCCTGGCTTTCGGGCGTGAGATGTTCATGATCATCGCAGGAGCACCAAGCCCGGATGAGCTCGTCATCGCGCAGCTGGGCAAGCTGCTGGGTGTCGTGAGGATCGTCCATGGCTCGGCCCCTTGCTTGGTCGACCACCAAGGTGGTGGTTACCGCTACGGCGAGCGAATTTAAACGCGATCTGATCCAGGTTGTTCCGATAAGCCTAGAAGCCTGCCTGCCGCTCCGGGTTCAGTACCTCCGCCACTGCGTCATAGCTTTCCTGAAGCTCAAGCTGTCGGCCATCGGCGAACACCACGAGCGTGCCGTCATGACACGGCTGAAAAAAGTCGATTTGCGCCATGTTGATCGTGACCGGGTTACCATCGGTAGCGGCTGTCCACCAGCTTTGAGACAATCCCCTCGAGGCCCATTTCCTCAGCCTGTTGGAAGACCGCCGGCCCATGCCCAACGATGTCATCGCTGAACTGGACCGGGAATGTCGCGTCATGCTCCCCGACCAGATCACAAAGCCGGTGTCGCCGATCGATTAGCGGCTCGTGGCGAATGTCGTGTCCATCGACCATGAGCAGGTCGAAGGCATAAAAGATGAGGTTGTGCGGGGCGGAGGTAATCGCACGTCTGAGCGCGTGGAAGTCTGAATGACCTTCCTCGCCCTGTACGATGATCTCGCCATCCAAGAGCGCAGGTCCCTCGGTGAGGCCGCGCGCAACATCCAGGATCAGCCGATACTTTTCGGACCAGTCGTGCCCGTTCCGGGTGAAGGCCCGGCTCTCGCCCCCGGTCAGCAGCAACTCGGTGCGATAGCCATCATATTTGATCTCGTGGAGCCACTGGTCGCCCTCCGGCGCGTCGGCAACGAGGGTCGGTTGCATGGTGGGCACAAAACCCGGAGGAGGGATCGACTGCGCCAGCATGAGTCCGCGACTCCTGCAGATCGAGTCGGGTTCCCGACGTGCACTTTCGCCAACAGGGTGTCAGCAGTACCGGAGTTAATCCAGTTGCCTATCATCGAGAGATGCCCCGCCGTTCCATCTCACGCAACACAATTGCGAGTTCAGGATCATGCTGCGGTTCACGCGATGGAGCGCGAGACTGGCGCCCCTGATCAAGTCTATGCCGTTCCCCTATAGGATCACGTGTCGCATTGAGGTCTCGCTGTGCAGAAATATATTCCAGTTCGCTCCAGTGAGCGTCAACGGCCGAGAGGACGCGACCGAGTGTCTCATATCCCAGCCAACGCCTCATCAACTCCGTGTTTTCGGGATCAAGGACATTGTCGCGAATTTCCCATCGGTTCTCCTGCCGAACCCGCGTGACCGGTCGGCGATCCGCCTGCCTCAGCGCTATTTCGAAGTCGTGGAGGAGGTTCGTCCGTTCGTCCTCCGTCAAATCCAACCAGGGCGACGCCGCACGCTCCTTCATCGCTTCCAGGATTTCAGGTTCTTCGGAAAAGGCCCGAACAGAATTGTGCCAGCCTTCGCACGAAGGGCGGATGACCAGACCCTGCTCAGTCTGGCAGACCCGAACGAGAGGGTCGGTTAGAAGGGCATTACGGAGGTTCATAACCGCGTCTGCTCGAGTGGGGTCGAACGTCGGCGCGCCTCCCGATGCGAGACTGGGCTCCGGCGCCGTCACCGGTTCAGCATGGTGAACAAGAGCGCCGGTGCCAATCTCAGGCGACGCACAATCCGTCGCGTCGAAGTCGCGTTCCCGGAACGTCTCCCGCACTGTGTTCGGTCCAATCAGACGCCGCCGGACCTCGGCCACTACTGCAGGATCGACGGGCTTCGCCTTCGGCCGCTTCGCCGCGGTTAGCGGTGACGCGGGCAAATCGCCGCCCGGCAAGGACGTTACTGCCGGGGACGCCTCGTTCTGGATCTCGGGAACCACAGCTTCTGAAATCGGATTGCCTGCGGTTGCGCCTACCAATCCAATCGCTTCACCGACGCGGTCCGCTCTGCCAGCGGGTGTCGGCGGGATCGCACCCGCTTGAGTGTCGATGCACATTTCGGCTTCGAGCGACCGTCGGTCATCAGACCCCTCGTTCCCTCTGTCACTCGCGTCAACGGTGGCGGCTCTCAGCGTCGCCAGCCAGTCGCGCACATCGGGGCGCTCTCCATACCTTTCCAAAAGCTGGCGCGCCGTTGCAAGATTCCCGATCCCGCTTTCGACCCGACTGAGACCACGCGCTTCGACCGCAGATCGGAGGCGATCCACCTCCCGATCCTGGATTTCAAGCTGGGCAAGCATGAACGGACGAATACGATGGGCCAAGATCGGAGATGACAGCAACGCGCGATCGGAATCCGCCGCTGATGGGACGTCAAAGCCCTCCCCTGAGCGCACAATGACGGGTTTCGATCGGACGATGTAGTTACGCAGTTTATCCCATTTTTTCTCCATCTCTGCAGCCGGTGACCTGATGGCACCGTCCAGCTCCAGCGAGCGCTCACGTTTCAGTTCCGCATGGAAGATATCTGCGAGGCGTTCGATCTCCTGCACCGCCTCATCGGCGCTGAGCTCAGCGGCTCTTCGATCGGCTTGGAATGGAAGCAGAGCTTCGTCGATGCTGGCGAGATGTGCCTTCGCCTCGCGACCGCGACGCTCGATATCTTCCCGATGCCGCACCATCTGTCGCTTCGCCTTGCCGGCAGCGACGTAGGACATCATCCGATCACAATTTTGAGCGACATGTTCGGCTCGTGACCTTGCGAGCTGTTCAAAAAGGTCCAATTTCTCGATAGCCGCTTCTGCGGCATTGACCTCCACAACCAAATGGACATACCGATGCCAGTGCGCCTCAAGCTGCCGGCCACGGGCCTCGTCACGGTCCGATGCCTTCAATCTTTCCGCCAGGCCCTGGACTCTCTTCGCGAGATCACGGCGCTGGGAAAAGCGCCGTTCCGCGCCATTCTCGATCGCGGCGAGGGCTCCAGCGACCGAACGGTACATGTTCTCGGTCTCAACGGCTGTTGCCACTCCAAACTTGGAAAGTCGCGCTGCCGCCGGGTTCATATGCAACTGGGGCAGTTGATCAAAACCCATGAGCGAATATGAGCGCGGGTCCAGATGGCGGTCGGCCGAAATTCCTTCCAGTTCATCATTACATAGATCTGCGAAAAATAAGCGGATCTCGGTGGCGTCGCGACTTCCCGCTTTCCAGTACGCCCCATTTTCAGCGGCCAAGCGCAATTTGTTCGCGAGCTTGACGCCATGTTCTTTGCGTTCAGCCGCAGACATCGCGATATCCCATTTGCCGGCGTCGGCAATAAATCGACATTTCCGGTTATAGGTAATGACATGGATGTGGAAATTCCGCCGGTCATTGTCGCCGTCAGGCTCGTGCAACACGATCGTGTACATCACTCCCCGGCTTTCGAAGAAGGCGGCTAGGCGTCGGAGCAGCCGCCGCAGGGCAGCGGGGTTTGCCGCAATTTCATGAGGAACTTCGAACTCCCACCGATCCTGAACTCGCCCCGCGCGCGGCTTGGGGATGGTGACTGCAGGTCGCGAAACGTCCCATCCGGGGATCTCAGCCAAGCGGCGAACGATTTCCAGCGCAAGCTCCGGCGGGCAGGCAACGCGTATCGGCTTTCGGTCCCGCTGTCGCCCTGATCGCGCAACCCCCCGTTTGAGCAATTTTATGATCCTGCGGAATGCCCGATCAATAGTAGGATCGCCATGATGCTGATCCGCCGCTTGCTGCCACCAGAGTTCGGAACAGCGATCTGGATATAGTGCCACGCCCGGTTCAGATGCACGTCGCTCGCCAGCCTCGACACTGTCCCAAAATTCGGTTCGGCCGCGCGGATGATCCGAGATGTTGGAAAGCACCTCTGCGACCCGGGTATGCCCCCCAAGAGCGAGCTGCTCCTGTGGTGGCAGCCCGATATAGGACTCGAACGAGCCACCAACGATGGTTTGGACGTCTGAGGGGGCGATGACATCATCGCCGATATATGCCTCGAACCCTGCCGCATCCTTCTTCCGCTCGCGTGCTATCTGTGCATCATCACGAGTTTTTGAACCCCGCGACACCCCGCCGCGGCCAACGGTCGTAAAGCCGATATGAAACGAAGTTCCGCCTGCCAGTGTTCTGAGCCTGCCAGAAAGCGGTCGGGGCCGCCGGAAATCGATCGGCGTGCCAAACAGAGTTCGCCTGGTCGGCGTGTTGCCGCCGTCGGGCTCGATGGGCCTTCGCACCTTGCCAAAGGGGATGGACCCCAGGAGCTCCTCCCGCTCCTTGATCGCGAGGAAGGCAAGGATCTTATCCGTGACAATTTCGATGATCGCAGGAACTGCCATGCGAAAATTTTGCGCTAATGATTACAACAAATCCATCACCCCCTCTGAATAAAAATTCCTTCCGGCGCGCGTCAGTCGCAAAGGATCAAAAGTTATTCTGCTGCCAATGGACCAACCGTCAGCACATGCTAACCCACATTCTCCAGAATGGGGTTAGCGTTTTTGCGCATATTTCCTCAACTTAGGAAACTTATCATGAAGATAATGGTCCATCCTTTTGCTGAGGATGGACCATTACTTACGGGTAGGTCAGTGAAGAGGATGAGACCCGCAGCAGGTCAGGCCGGCTTCCATGGACATGTGTTGGCGGTGTTGGGTTTGTGCGCCGAGCACGCGAGATCGTCAGGAGAGCTCCGCCAAGGCCCTGCTGCGGGAGCCGGACAGCGTCCCGAGGGCGGGGCTCGGAGCGGGCACATCCTATGCGGTTGCTCCCTTCATCGCTCTAAACGCAGTCCAGTTAGCCAGGGCATCTTTGTGCCCCTCATCCGAGCAGGTCGCTCGGGCATGAAAGGCAAATCCGTTCGGTCCAAGGCGCCTGGCAGGCAGCAGTATGTGGACATGACTGTGATTTCCGGAGCCGGCCAGAAATGGCATATGCAAGACCAGCACGGCGGCCAGTTGATGCTGCTGGACGAAATAGGTCATGACCCACGACCGTGCTTGCTCCCAACCCACATGAATCGGAACATCGGCATCGATATCCAGTGTGAACTGCGCATACGCGTTCCGTTCGATCAACGGCTGGGTCGCGTCATATCGGGCAAGTAGATGACTCAACTGCGCATATTCGCCTGGAGCTGAAGCTGGAACCAGCACATCATGGCGAGCAGCCTCATGGCCTGCGGGGTTGAGCTTGGCAGACACGGCGGCCGCAATCCCGCATTTCGGTCCGTTGGCCTTCCAGAAATACCTGATATATCGGAAACCCGGATCGTCGACGGCGTCCGCCACGAAACAGGATAAAGCTTCCGGCTCGCCTTTTACCTTGGCTTTCGCGCTCATACCCGACTCCCCTGCCCTGCCACCGCCGCACCGGCTGGTGCAAGGCCGACTTCCCGCTGAATCGCATTGGCGTACGGAGGGTGATCAAGGAGCAGGAGACCGTACCGGCTCGCCTTAATGTAGGCGGATCCGTCGTCTTCCATAGGGGTGAACCAGAGTTCTCCATCGACCGACCACCGTCGATAGTGCGTGAGCCACTCATTCCGGCTGCTTAGGCGGACGTCGAATGAAACCTGAAACGCATCAAACCGCAGCAACAATATGTCCAACCCATGACGGGCGGACAGGTCCTCGGCGAGATCCCAGCCAAGCGGCCTGAATTGGGATGTGCCCATGATGAGTAGTCCGGCCTCCTGGAGGAGGAGCGCGCCTTCTGCACCGGGCATGCGGCGGTGCGGCTCGATATCGATCAACCCTTCAATTTCCAGAGCAATCTTCATCATTGGCCGCCTCACGGCCTCGCGAACGAACACAGCGGGCTGCGCGTCCCACGAGGGACGCGACATGGGCGAAATATACATGCGAATTTCCTTGATCTTGCGGGGCGCATGGCGGCCGAGCACGCCATGCTTTCCCCTGATTTTCATTAATCTGCGCTCAGCAGCTTCACCTTCAAGTCACTTCCCTCTGAAGATCAGAGGTGCACGGGGCTTCGCTGTGCGCGCGCTGTGTGTGGGGGAATTGAGATCCTTCCGTCCCACATAATGACCATCCGCCGACGAATCTGGTTAAGCCAAAATTCGATGTTCGCGGCTCAAATCAGATGACCGCCCAAGACGCCCTTCCACCGGATCCTTCCCACCAGCAAGCCATCGCTCGCGGGTGCGCGGCCAAAGGGCGCCAGATCAGTGGGCGCTAAACGCTTTTGGCTGAGATCAAAGCAGCGCTGATCCAGATCGCGGTCGGCTGGATCAGGTACAAGCCAGGCAGGGCCTTCAACGTCATTGGCCCAGAGACGTAGTCCCCGGTAGACGTTAGTCTCACCCTCGCGACATAGAATAAGGGTTACGCCGAAAGCGGGGCCTCCCGTGGCGATCCATGCAGGTTCGACGAGCATGATATCCATTCGGGTTTCCCGCGCCGCCGCGAAAAGTCGACCGATCGAGACGTTCCTGCGCCAGTGGGCAAGGATAAGGTCGTTGGCGGAACTAAAGAGGAAGCCAGCGAGCGCCGGCGGAAGCGTCACCGGGCATGGCTGTGTCTGCCATCCGGCGATGGTGGCGAGCGCACGCACGCCTTCCATCGCCAGCGCTTCGCGCTGACGGTCCTCGTTGTTCAGATAAATCATTGAGCCTGTACTCTTTGCTTGACCTCAGGGCCGGCTGCGGTCCCTGAGGCGCGAAATATTTCACTTTCCAGCGACAGCCACCTGCCCTCTTCAAGCTTCCGAACCAGCGCTGCTCATCGTTGATGGCAGCCATCAAATTCCGCCACGGGCCATCCCATTAGATGCTTCATCAGAACATCAAGCCTTCGGTAACACTTTGCGGCCTAGATGGTCTAAATCAATGTTTTGAAAGCCTTACGATGACATACCCCATTCTTCGCGTTGATCGCGCACGGGCTATCATTAAGCAGATTGTTGCGCGCGGTTACGATACCGTCCAATGGCGCGAGCTTGCCCCTGGCGGGCGAAAGACATGGGAGATGAAGGTCGAACCGCTGTGGACCGCGTTCATGCATTCGCCAAATTCCGATCCGCAAGTGCTAGAGGTAACCCACCCGCTGCAATGCAAGGTCCCCTTCACGTTCGATTTGTGGCTGGATCGCGTTAACGCAAAGGTGCTGTCCGTTCGCATGTCGCCCGGAGGAGAGCTCAAGTTGATCTCGATGCGGCCCGGCCCGTGGGAAGCATGGTTCGGTCTTATGGAGCAGAGCTGGAACCGCTCAGATCCCCTTAGGCTCCGCGAAGATGCTTTCGATTATCGACAGGCTCGGGCTCAGTCCTGACGCCTTCCCCCATTCAGCGGCAAGGATCAGTGTAACAGCTTTCCGCGAGACGCGATTCGCCCTACACATCGCTACGGAAGCGTTATAGAATCCGCTCATGGGGCGGAAATCAGCAGGTGCATTCGTAATCGGAATCTTTGCTGTAGGCGCGTTCGCGGCCGGCAGCTGGGTCCAAAAGAACACCGGTTTATCCAGCGGCTTCGTTATCATCCCTTCGCTGATCCTTTTGATTGCACTCAGTTTAGGGAATTACCATCGGCCTATGAGCCGACGCAGGAAATGGCGTCCGCGCATAGTCACCCAACAGCGGCGATCGTACGATAGGCGCTCGCGAACAAACGGCTGGAACCAGCCGCAGGAACGCCAATATCCCGCGTGGGCTGTTTACGTGGCTGCCGCCATCATTATGGCTGGCACCTTTTCCGCTGTGTTCTTCTGGCCTACCAACCCGCCGAGCGAGGCGGCTTCATATGCACCTTCAGCACCACTGTTAGCCTCCCCGAAAAATGCAGCCGCAGGAAACAATGGGAGCGAAGCAAAATCGTCCCCTGCTGCGGTGAGGCCCGCGCCATTCGCCAGTTCGGCGCAAATTCCGCACCGCCTCATGCAGATTCCATCTAACCGGTTCCTTTGCAACGTCAGCAGTATCACCGACGGCGACACTCTCCGTTGTTCAGATGGAAGGAAGATCAGGCTACATGCCGTGGCTGCCCGCGAAAGTGACGAAATCTGCAAGACTGGTCACCCGTGCCCCTCTGCATCTGCTGCCTCTGCAACCGCTATGCTCTCCCAACTGGCGTCGGGGCAAACGCTGCAATGCGAGCCGACTGGAACCAGCTATGGGCGGGTGACGGCAATATGCTGGAACCAGGAGAGTACCGAAATCAACTGCGCGATGGTCAACAGCGGCACAGCCCTCCTCTGGCCGAAGTTCAACAAGCAACGCGCCATCTGCAATTGAGGCCGAGCAGGTACTGCCCTCAACTCTGTATCGAAGGGTCGACAAGTCTAGTTCGTCCGCTGCCGCCGACAGAGCGGACGTTCGAGCCGGCAATCAACTTTCCTGCAAGCGGCCGTTCATTCAGATGATCAAGTGAAGACGGGGTTCACGTTCGCTTCCAGCGCGCCTTCGCCCGCGCCGCTCTGCGATCCGACTTGTTTCCGGGGTAAATCCCGCCACGGTCGCGGAATATGTTTTATCGGATACGAGATACGCGTTGCACCCCTATTGGATTGCTCATGAGGCGTTGTAGGACGCCTCAAGCAGGGGCTTGGCCTTCTCGAAGTCGGCAAGATTGGTGATCGTGATTTCCAGGTCGCCGGTTCCGAAGTGCCCGATCGATTTCACGTTGCGGGTGAAGCCCTCCTCCAACTAGATTGAGGCAGGATCGACCTTGACGTAGACAAGGAGCTTGCGCGCCTGATTGCGCAGTTCGACGCTCGCGAAGTTCTTAATGCGGCGAAAGGCAATGTAGTAGGCGGTCGTCTTCGCTTCGACATCGTCGCCCAGCGCCAGCATGAAATCGGAAATCAGTTGATAGAGGTCCAGAAGCTCCTGCGGAGCTTCGGAAAGGTGTTCGGAAATCGTCTTGTAGTTCGGCTTGGCGCCGGAGCCGGCGGCGGGCGCCGCTGGCGCGTTAGGCTGCTTGGCACTGGCTGAGGTCAACTGCTCAAGCAGTAGAAGATCGCCCTCGAACCGCCGATACCGGATATCCGTCCATCGCTTCCTCGCTCCGACAGATTATGCTTGCAAAGGCTCCCGGCAACTTCGTGTTTTTCCTTGTTGAGCATCAACCCTGACGATGGCACTAGAAACAGATGACGTCGGGGTATAAAAAGCCAGGAATTCTGCGCGCAAGTTTCGATTATCAGGACTTTGCAGCAATTCAGCTTCTGATTGATTTTTATCGCCAGCCAGACCTGTATTCTTGGATTGAGCTCGACAGCGACGACGCGAGCTATGCTTCAATCGACGACCTCGTAGCCTGCCGGAGCGACGGTCGTTTCGAGATCACCCAGGTAAAGTTCACCGTCGACCCATCCGATCCGGCGAACGAGCTCAGCTGGGACTGGCTCCTCAAAAAGACAAAGAAGGGGCGGTCGCTCCTGGAAAAATGGTCGGGAACCGTGCTGAAGCACGTTGAGGCCGACAGTCTCGAACGCGCCGAGCTCTTTACCGACCGTCTCCCCGAGGCGAGCTTTGCTCAAGCTCTTGATGGCCTCCGCATCTCGCCAAGGAAGGTTACTCCAGCAGTTTGGAAAAAGCTGATGGCACAGCTCGGATCAGCAGAGAAAATCGAGCGCTTTTTCGAGCACTTTCACTTTCGACACAGTCAGCCGCACTTCGACGACTTCGAATATCAACTGCAAGCTCGTCTGATCCCCTCAGACACCGACTACGCTGGCTGGATCGCGTTGGTCCGAATGGTCAAGGAGTGGGCGACCTTCAAGCAGCGTCCCGAGCCGGACGGACGAGTCCGGCATAGCCACATCCGCGCCGTCATATCGCGAGACCGTGCAAAACCGCTTCAGCAGAACTTCGAAATCCCTCATGGCTATCGGCCGCCAGACGAGGCGTTCGATGCTCTATTTTGCGGACGCGTCCTCAACCAGGATGGCGTCAGCGTGTTATGGGGCACGCCTGGTCGCGGAAAGAGCACTTATCTCAGCCACTGCTTCACGCGAATGGTGGACGCGAAGCAGATTTGCATCCGGCACCACTATTTTCTTAGTCTCACCGAGCGCGGCACTGCTAGGTTTTTCTTCCAAGACATTGAGCGCTCACTCATTCGACAGATCGAAGAGCATTTCCCCAATCTCGACGTTAAAGGTCAGACACTCGCCCATTGGCTCGACGCGGGCGCGAAGCGGGCCGGCGAAAAGGGCCGCAGGCTCGTCGTCATGATCGATGGCCTTGATCACGTTTGGCGCGAAGGTCGCTCACTTGACCACATGCAGCAGGTCTTTGCGCATCTCTTGCCGCCTCGCGCCTATATGCATTTGGTCGTTGGTACGCAGAAGATTGCAGCCAAGCACTTGCCGCACCGCTTGATCCAATACTGCCCGGAGGAAGAGTGGTATGCTCTTCCCGTCATGACGCCGACCGCGATCCAGCATTGGCTCTCGGTTCAACACGCCGCCGGCCGGTTGACACTCGATCCGCAAGCCATAGTCCCCAAGGCGCTGCTCTCCCTGGCAGCGGCCCTCCACAAGGTCACCGGCGGTCTGCCGCTGCAGCTGATTTACGCTTTCGAAACGCTGACCCGGCCTGGCGGTGCCATAGAAGAAGCGGCAGTCTATGCCCTGCCTTCCCAGCCCACCGGCGACATTCGGGACTACTACGCCTCGCTTTGGAAGCGCATTTCGGCAAGCGCCCGCGCCATCCTCCACGCGCTGGCCCACATCGACTTTGCGATGCCGCCAGGCAGCCTGCATCAGTGTTTCCACAATGTCGCTGGTGTCGCGGAATCGATCGAGGAAATCGATCACCTTCTCGACCACAAAGAGATAGGCATCTATCCGTTTCACGGTTCCATATTCGTGTTCGTGCGCGATCAGCCTGATCACGTCGTCGCGGCCACAATTCATGCCAAGACCATTCTCGATTGGCTGGACCACCAAGCTCCCGAATACTGGAAGTGGGCTTGGACTTGGATAACCAAAGCCCGCTTCGGCGACCCGGCAGACTTGCGCGCTGGGCCCACGCGCGCCTGGGCACTCGAAGCTCTTCGAGCCGGCCAGCCTCCTGAGCAAATCGAGCACATCCTTCGAGAATCCGAGGCGCTAGCATTCGAAGTCTTGGATTTTGGACGTACTAGCGAATTGCGATCACTGTGGATTCGCCTCTCCAATGCGCCCGAGTTTCAGACGAATAGATTCGCCGAATTCGTTGAAAGCACGATCCGCAGCTGCGACAACGATTATCGGCTCCTCCAGCTGCGCAACAGCCTCACCGAGCAGGCGCCGGACGTGATGATCGCGCTCCTTCGCTCATTGGCGCCCGAGGCGGCGAAAGTTGCAGCGAACCACGCATTAAACGAACTCAATCGACGCGCGCGCGATTCCCGGTACGACGACCATTCGCGGGTTGATTGGGCCGTGCATTTGGTGCGGGTGCTGCCATATCTCGAAGACTTCGATCCCCAGCGCCTCAAGAGCTTCGCAAAGCGGGCGAAACGTCTCGACAATCTCATTGGGATCGCGGCGGAAGAGGCGATCCTCGCCGAACGCTACACTGCGGCGCTTGGATTTGCCGCTCTGCATCGCGGGCCCATGTGTGACACAGCACTCTTCAACGCTCTGTGCATCGACGGCGCCGATCCTCGCGCCCATCCTGAATTGAAAGGCCATGCGTCACTGCCCAAGATGCATGCCTTGTACGCGGTGCGCGGTTGGTCCTTGCCGGCACGGCGGCCACTCAAAATCGACGTCGGCTCATACGCTCCGCCTGTGAAGGATCCGGTCCTTGCGCCCGAAACGCCGCCTCGCCTGCAAGGCTTCTTTTTCCGAGTGCTTTCCGCATCGTTGGGCGGACGGGCGGCACGTGTTCAACTGACGGGCCTTGACGACTTAAATGACGAATGGGTTCGTGGCGTGATGTTCGCGACCGCCGCCGCAGCCTACCAAGTCGCAGCTCGTCTCGACGCAGGGGATTTGGCGCCAAGCATCGATGAATTCTTTGCCATGTTGCCTCTCACGCCTCGGCAGAGCCAGAACTACGATGCTCAGCGTGTCCAAAACGGGGTTCGCCTCGGCCTGCGGGATATCGCCATCGATCTGCAACTTTTGCGCCGCGCAAAGGATCCGGACGCGTGCATCGAACCGCGCCACTTGCTCGAAGAAGACGCTTTGCGATGGCACGACGAGATTTGGTTGGAATACTTCGTGACCAAACGCCTCCCACTTCACAGCCTGGAAGCGGCAGAGGCGATTATCGAGCGTATCGCAGGCCAACTCGAGGGCGCGGTCAGCGAGTTTATGGAACGCAGCGATCTGTGCATCCAGACCGCGCTTTTCGCACTCGACCATGGTTTGGCAAATCACGCGACAGCATTTCTCAAGCGCGCTGCGCGCTGTCTGCTCGGCTATGGCTGGCGCAAGGATCCAGCTTGTTTCGAGCTACTGGAAGCGCTCGAGTTGATGGCAACAGTCGACGAACCATGGACCCAAGGTCAATTAAGACGCCTCGCGCCCGCTTTTGCTGCGATCACCGACTTCACCGACGGTGATGAGACCAACCACGCAAAGTCCGATTTTTATGCGGCATTTGCCCGGCTAATGCCGGAGCGGGCAGGCGCGCTCTACGGCTTTCTCGTGCGCTCTGATGAATGGTATTATGCCGACAGCTTAATCAAGCGGCTAGTCAAACAGATGAGTCCGAAGAACGCGCACGATCGTGCGCTTTTGATGACCCTGATTCAGCCCGATGAGATCGCGGCCGTCAAACAACTCGCGAAGACCACGAAGACTGGCGCGTCGGTCGTAGCGAAGCTTGATCGCCTGGTGGGCTACAGCAAGCGGGACGCACCCAAGAAAGACGACAATGGTGATCGGTTTCTCGATCGGGCCCCACGAACGGCACCTAAGCCGGCCGAATTTCCGCCACCCCGGCTCGAAGAGTTCCAGCAGGCCCTTCGGAAAGCCTCGGGCTATGGATGGAAAGATCGCGCGATGGAGAGGTGGCTCGATCATTGGTACAAGCAGGGTCAAGGCCGTGAAGCGCTCGCGGCAATGCGCCACATCGCCAAGGACGAGGATGCCTTCGTCGGCGTTGAAAAGATCTATGACGCCGCCTTCGCCATCAGTCTCGAATTGGAAGGTCGCCAAGCCGCTTTCTCATGGCTCATTGCCGCGCAGCGCTTTCGCCACGGATGGGGCCGTTGGTATTCGAGTTCGCATGAGGCAGGGCAACGCCTCAGCTTGGCTGCCACGCATTACCGAGAACGCTGGCCCGAATTCGTTACGCAATCGGCGGTACCTGTCATGACGCGCGCAGGCGAACGCAGCGCCCTCGTCCTCGGCCAGAGCCGACTCGTGGACTTCCTCCTACGCGTCGGAGAGCTCGAACGCGCACGCGAGTTGACCACCTCTCTTGCCGATACGATGATTGCCGAAGTCGAAGATCAGCCGCTCTCGATCCCGGAGTGGTTATGACGCAGATCCGATCCAGTCTCGGTTTGCTCATCGAGCGCCTTCACTGGCCGGTGCCGCGTGTACGCTGGGAAGCCGCCCGCCAGCTTGCTCAGCTCATACGTCAAGGCGACGATGAAGTGCGTTTGGCGTTGCTGGCTTGGTGCGCTGGTCAACGGCTCGAAAGCGATGTCGCGATCCTTCCTTCTCTCATTCACGCTTTCAAGCTCGAACACCATTTTGAGTTCGCCGAGCTTCATCAGGCGATTAAGGCTCCCTCGGTCCTATCCGATGCATTGCTACGCGCCTTGTATTCTACTGACGCCTCGAAACTGTTTTCGTTTAGGCTCGGCTATACCCAGGACGCTGATCTGAAGGCCCATGACGCACTTTTCGAAGAGGGCATCGGAACGCTCGTCCCGCCCGTATTCCGCAGCGTCCTGGCCAGCGAGGAGGCTCGCACAGGACTGCCCTTTTTGGCTCAGTGGCGTGGTGAATGGCTCGAACTGCACAAAAGGTATCGGGAAGCCTATACGCGACATCCCAGCTATTTTTTTGCTGGCGATCGCGGAAGCACGGGCTCGCTCGACGTTCGTCAGCGCGCAGTTTATGTAAGCGCGTTCCTGCGAACCTTGGCCTGGGCCGAGTTGGAGTTGGGGATGCCGCGCACCTATGCGGAAGATCTCGCGGAATTTGCCGTACCTTTCGACCGTGGTCTCGCAGACTTCGAGGGAAGCGAAGCGCCCGCTTGGAGCAAGAACTTTCTCGAAAGGTTTGAATCGATGGGGGAGGTCGACTTCGCCCGGACGACTTGGCGGGATGCGGCCGAGATGGTCACGACAGGTTTCGAGCCTTTGGCTCTAACTATGACGGATCAAAGTGAGCTTCTGTCTGTCAGTGTGCAAGTGTACCGGGTAGTCAACGGAACTCAGGACGAAGGCCAGCCTGCTAACTTGGCGGACCTCAAGTGGATTTCAACAAGAGGAGAGCCTTGGTCGATGGAGGGAAGGCTTCCCTTGTTGGACGGTCGCAAAGACAATCCGGGTTTGGTTCCCCTGGTCGTCGCTGCGATGCCGAGTGCATTAGGGCGCGCCCATATCGATCTGCTGCTTGGAAAGTTGCTTCTGGCCGATCCCGTTTTAGCGACGGGCCAAGCAAAACTGACCTGTGCGGCAGACCGTCTCAGACTTAGTGACGACCATGGTCTGATCTCTGAGCTCTTCCTTTGGTACGCTAACTGGACTCCGACACATCCGCCCGACGTTATACCAATCGGGTCGTTGACGACCTGCCGTAGCGATGCGCTGCGTTCATTTCGGAAAAGTCGCAACGTAAAGGTACGTCGTATGGTGCGCGTACAAATCGCGCGGCGCAAGCACAGCTACGAACCGTTCGAATTATCAACAAAAGAGTTTTGTATCAGTTAAATATGTATTCGTTCAAGATTAGGTCCGATAGGTTCGACTCTGTCGAAATTTAAAAGGGCCACGTCGGTCTGTTGGCCCGACAGCAATCGATCGCGTCCTAATGAACGAAAGGCAAATTACTCCGGTTCGTCGACCAACAGCAGACTTTCCGGAACGTCCAACAAAGCCGACTGATGACCGGCCCGAGCGCGCGAACGAAACGTCCGTTAGCCTGACCATCATCTATAAACTTTCAAGCACCCGGCGAACCAGAGCCCATGCCCCGTTACGACGGGGATGCCCTTGTACTAACACGGTCTTCTCCAAAGCGTTCACGTTCAGCGAAAACGTGGCGCGCTGAACTATGTGGGCATGATAATCGCTAACTTCGGCCAAACCGCTGATGTTGCTTACCTCCATCCGGCCTACTTCGAAGCTGTCAGACTCATCGCCACCAGGCCAAATTTCGATCCTTACGACCATCATGAGCCCGTTGCTGCTCCATGCCTCGAAGCGTGTGGATCACCACTCATTTCGAATTTGCTCCTCTTCTACTTTTCATTCCTAAATGGTGCGATCTGAAGGATGCTCGCGCTCCTCCAGCGCATCGAAAAGGATCCCGGGAATCGCGGCACGGCAAAGAAGGGTCATTCAGCCGCGCCAGATCTCCTCGCTAGACTAGCTGCGACTCGAGATATTGGCGCACCGCGATGATATCTGCGATATCTCCGCTCATCATATGCTCGATCGCGGTGCCGCCGCGGAACAAGGCCCCCTCATTCGACACGCGCATCCATGCCGCAGCGCGATCCGCATCCGGCAGGAGGACGTTGATAGCCTTAAATATGGCCAAGACGTGGCTAATCCGCGTGAGCGTCGCGTTGGAAAGCGGAGACTCATCCCCAGACAGTTTCCAACTTGGGCAGGATAAGCCCAGCAGCGCCAATTCCTCACGTTCGCTGAGCCTCCAGAACTCTGAGATTTTGATGAAGGCCCGCTTAGCTGCGCCGCTCAGCCTGTCTCCATTTTCGGTCATAGGTGGGTTTCGCTACCATTTTGATTTCGGTTCAAGAAGACAGGGGTCGAAAGTTCACCATGAACCTTTCATCGAAACTAAAGGGGAACAAACGCGATTTTGAAGTTCGATCATGGTTGCCAAAATAACAGAAATCCGCCATTTACGACTGAGTGCCATGTCTTCGGGAGGCAGGGGCCGGAGGTTCGAATCCTCTCTCCCCGACCAATTTCTTTTTTTCGTTTAATATCAACACATTAAGCGGCAGAGCTGAATTGCGACGTAGCACCAGAACGTAGCAGTTCCACTCAGCGCGCTCTACGACGAACCGTGCCGCGTCTGCGACGAAATGACAACTGCACCGGCTGAGATTGGCGGCAATGAGCGAGAACAAACAGTCTCGTCGCCGTGGGCGTCTCTACACTCCCTCCACCTGCTTCTGTTGCGATAAGCGACCGGCTATTTGCCTATCTAGCAGGCGCTGTAGGGCTGCACTTCTGGCACGATGACGCTCGTTCCTTAGCTCAAATAGCCGTTTAAGTTGACGATTAGGCAACTTCACCTGATCCCCAACAATGATAACGCCTGTTATATCAGCAGGAGCGCCTATTAAGCTAACTTCTTTCTCTCTCTTTATCTTATGACCATGCTTATAAATTATCTGTTTTATGGTCCATATCACGGATTTTGAGACTACATTTCCCGAAATTGTCAGATCATCCGCATATAAGCTGTGTTTAAGATTAGCTTCTTTTACAATCTTTTCTATGCTTAACCACATTCCGAGGTTCGAATAATAGGCTAAAATTGGGCTGCACGGCGACCCTTGCGGCAGGCATTGTGACCAAGTGCAAACACGGACTAGGATCGCCGTGACGTCAGGAGAGCATTCCATCACTGCGCGAAAAAAATGAGCCACGTTATTCGCTGTGCAGCTTGGAAAATAGTTTTCGATATCTAGGAGCCAAAAGGCATTCGCGCCTTTGTGACGTGCCGCATTATCTACATATGACCTGCCCTTTACAGGGCTAAACAGCCAGTCTGGCGGCTCGATCCGACCAAGTAGGACGGCGATCCGGGATTGCAGCTTCTTTAAAGTTTCGTCGGGAATATCAATGGGGCGATACAGGTGAGCCAAGTCATCAGAAGGCTTTTCGTTGCACCAGTGATCGAGCCTCTTGTGCTTCCATCGACGCCGATACAGATCGGTGCGACGCGTTAACCGAAGGAGGGTCGTTTCGGAAATATGTAGAAGATCAGCCAATTTCCTCCTTGTTCGCAATCGGAAAAAAGGGCTGTCCTTGATGCTATAATTCGTTTTCCCTCTTGTCTTCGGCATGAGCTTTCTTTTCTATAAAGCTGAGTATATCTATTATTTTAGCCGCGACTTTATTACGAACGCCACCACCTTTTTGAGCGTTCGGAAGCTCTTCCGCAAAGAACATGATTGCAGATATAGGGATATTAAAAACTTCGCTATACTTCTGCAATATATCTAGAGAAGGGTTCTTATTTTTATTCTCTATTTCAGAAATATAAGATTTCGATACTCCAATCTTCTCAGCAAGTTCTACCTGCTTTAAATCATGAAATACACGGATGAGTCGTAATGCCTCATTTAGCATATCTAATTCCAATTTATCTAATTAGATATTGGGTTAGCGTTACTTAAAGAGTTCATATACTCTCAGGCCCAACCGCAAAATGCGGTATAGGCTAAGGCCCGTTGTAAGAACGAACCTCAAAGTGCCGGGATTAAGGAGTTTACTCCATGCCCGACTACGCATTGGGACGGCTTCCGCCCTCCGCCTACGCAAACGCCGCCGTCGGTATGTGTCAAAAGAATCAGCCATGGCTGCTTCCTTCCCTCGTTCGCTTTGGCGACAAATCCACCATGGACCTGCCTCACCAAAGGTTCTCACCGAACAAGAGAGCTGGACCCGACAACTACACCCTTATCTAAGCGCGATAGTAGTTCTTACTATCGCGCTGCTTCGCCCTCCGCCGTCCACGCCGCCCCTCGCGGGGCCTCGGGGGCCAGTGGGGATGAAATGACAGGGAACTTCCATTCCCCACGCTATGGCAAGCCATAACTGAATATGAGAACTTCTTCACAGACGATCACACCCGATTCGTATAAGCGGGAACCCCTCCATGATCAAGAACAAAGTTCACCGTTAGAGAACCGGCGTTCTCTACTGACTCGTCAGCCGCCGACCAGACCATGTCGTATTTTAAACGACCGGTTCCGATACATGGGCACAGATTGTATCGAAAATTAGACTCCACATATCTAAAATACACTTCTAATATCGTTACACCGATTCGATACAGGAAGTGACGAAATGAGCCGCACCTTTGCCTACTGCCGGGTTTCGACCAGCGACCAGACCACCGACAACCAGATTCAGGAAATTGCATCGGCGGGCTTCACGGTCGATCCCAAGCGGGTTGTTACAGAGACGGTATCAGGTTCCGTTGCCGCCATGGAGCGCAAGGGCTTTGCCAAGCTGGTAGATCGCCTTGAAGCATCCGACATTCTCATTGTCACAAAGCTGGACCGCCTAGGCCGCAATGCAATGGATTTAAGATCGACGGTCGAACGGCTAGCGGCAGAAGGGGTGAAGGTTCATTGCCTTGCCCTAGGCGGCGTGGACCTCACCAGCGCGGCGGGGAAGATGACCATGGCGGTTATCGCCGCCGTAGCAGAGTTTGAACGCGACCTACTGATAGAACGGACACAGGCGGGGCTTGCTAGAGCAAAGGCGTCGGGCAAGGCTCTAGGACGCCCGCAGACCCTTACAGACGATCAGCAGCGCACCATCATAGAGAAGCGGCGGCAGGGCGTTTCTTTGGGAGTGTTGGCGAAGGAATATGATGTGTCGCGGGCTGCTATCCAAAGGGTGGAAAAGCGGGCTGTATAGATGCACTATGTTCAGGAGGGGGCCACATGGCAGACATTCTTCCATTCCGCCGCGAATGGCGTCTAAAGTCGCTGGATGAATGCGAAGGCCCGCGCTTGCGGTTCAATCCGATAACAACGCCAACCATCAGCGCTGCCATCGTCATTCCCTTGGGGATCGTGATAGGCGTTGGCTTAGGCTATCTGCTCCTTTTCTGATGAACGAGCGGCGACCTCCTAACCTATGGGGGCGGGAGGAAGCTGCCTATCGGCTAACGACCAATCTTGAGACATTGCGCGAGGAAACTCCCTTCTCCGCAAGCCGACCCGAGCAAGCCTACTTCTCTCTACACGGATGGCGCGATGCAATAGATCGCAGGCCGTATTGCTCCACCGTTTCTCGATCCATGCACAGGCCGTTTCTCGCCGATCCGATCCACTCTATCTCAGGCTTTTCAGAGCCTATTGAAATCACAAGATAATAAGCAAGCCCCACACGCGGTTGTGCAGATGCCTGAACTCTGGAAATAGTTGAGGGAGTATCCGGGCCAGTCAGTTTACGGGTCACGGTAAAAGTCGTTCGGAAAGAACCATCGAGAGTGACCTGGCAATCTGTATCGATGCAAATGCGCGGCGCGCCCGGCTCGCCAGAGATATCATCGACCTTTGTCAGCCTCGCTTCCACCAATGAGAACATTGGAGCAGCAATTGCGGGCGTTGCTCCTAGCGAAGCGAATGTAAGGCCGCAGAGATAGGCGAAGTTCATAGGCGTCACAACTCTCTCCCTTGAGGCGAAGCGATCTTAACGTCCGCTTTTCGGCGCGTCGGAGCAATAGCCGACTTACCCCTACCCACCCGGCATCGTCGTAGCCGACTTCGAAATCTCCCGATGCGCCCCGATAGCGGTCAGTCGCTCACGCCTCGGATTTCGTATGCCTCAAGGAGCGGCCATAAAATCTCGGCATTTGCTCCTTCCTGTTCGATGGCGTTGCGAAGAGTGTAAAACTCTTCGTCGCTCTTAATCCTGCCTCGACGAATTACTCGCTGCACCACCTTGGAAAAGCGTGCCCGCACTTCCGTCAGCGTTGGCAAACCGTTCTCCGAAAGCTCGCTGTTGCATCTCACCACATCAGTAGGGGGCCAGCCACTCGTAAACTCTACCACATCCCCAATTGCCATGCTTAGACCGCTTCTCGCTTTGGCGGGTGACTTCGACGCAACCCGATCGAGCGCGACTATGGGATCGGTCTCAGGGGTGATTAGGTCCGAGGAGAATACCTTCGGGGCCATGTAGGCCAACCAAGATCGCAAGCGATCGTATTCGACAGGTTCAATCCGCATCGAAGCATGCTGGCAGGGTTCAGCTATCAAGGCAACGGCAGCTATCTCAGCACCAGCGTTCGACATCGGACAGTCGCCTAGCCACCCATCCGAACCATAAAACAGCGCCCCCCTCGATAGCAAAAGGCCAATGGACCTTACCTGTCGATTTGAAACGGGCCTACAAGCCTCTCAGAAGCCCGCCAGGCATCGAAATGAACCTTTAGGCTACTACCCTACCTCTCGCGCACCAAAGAGCCTGAATGGCCTTTAGAAGTAAATGTAGATAAGTATAAGAAAAATTCTCTAAACTAAATCTTCCAAATACCAAAGCCAGTTATATAATTTAATGCATCATTTCCTCTAAATCTGGAAACAAAGGCATTGGCTTTGGGTCAAGCAGTTCTACCATTGTTGCGTTGTATGCGGACACAGTAGCCCATTCCACCTTCCAATTTACTACTGCTGCACCATCATCAAACTGGATGATGCCCGCACCATCACGCGCCACATCAAACTTGCACCGCAAGTTGTCATCATAGCTGCCGACTAGAAGCGTTCCGTCGCTCAGGCCTACAAGAAACCTATCGTCATCTTCATAGGGGACGGACAGCACGGTTTCGATATCGCCGGTGATTCTAACCCGAACCGTTTCAGGGATTGGCTCGATGCGAACGCCCATGAGAATCACCCTTTCCCATTTAAGAACAAAAAGAGAACATATGCCGCAGGAAAGGAGTCGGCAATGGGCAATATCGACGGTTTATTTTTGATGGGCGTGGCGGCGATCCTTACAAGCCTTGCCGCGTTGGTGAGGGCATTTCGCGTTCGAAACAGATAGTCGGAACCAAGGGGTTTACGGCAACACCCTGTTTTGCCATCAGGAACATGCAGTCTGGTGAGTCCCAGATTGTGGGGCGTCAGAACCCCAACAGCACACAGGCCGGTCAAGAGTTTCTTGGCCGGGTGGTCGTCACGCATGTCCAAGGTTCGCCTAAAGGTGGCGACGCCTTGTGCTGTGTGCAGGGTTCTGAACACCCGGCTTCGGTCGGGTTGCGCCTCCAACATTAGACGGGGGCATCATGCATCACATTCGAAAAGCCTTTTTCATAGCGTTCGGGCTATGCTTGGCACCTGCTACTTCACATGCACAATCAGGCTCGTCCGGGAGTTTTCCCTGCCTCAATGATACCTTGGCGGCATGTAAAAGCCTTGTTGCAGCACACTACTCCATTGTGGGCGGCAACTTGGATGAGGTTATGGCCTCATGGAAGAAGGTCGATGTTTCTGGCAATAGAGTCACAGGCCAAATGAAGGCATATGTTATGGTCGCCTCGAAAGGCCAAAAAGGTAACATTTCTTACCATACATATGATTTCAACCTAAACAGCTTTGGATTGGTTGATAACATCGGCATAGACCTTAAACTCAATCCGGCTTCCGCTTTCACAAAGGAGGAATACGATAAGACTCAAATATTTGATCTCATTAGAGTGTTCATACCTGAGTTCGGTTGTGAATATTATAATAGAATGAACTTCTATAGATTTTTTAATGACAATGTTAAGCCGACTATCAAAGGCCCGATAAGGGACGGATACGTTGGCGTCGGTTCTGCAACGGATGAATACCAATATCGCAGCCAGCGCATTTCGATGTGCGATGCTTATATTGAATACCGGCGAGACTATGGGATTAGCACGGTATACATGGATTCAGACAATCCGTCAGGCCGTTTTAACAACATTAGCATTGGCCTGTGGACTAGCCCTAGCCGGTTTTAGGTAAATGCCTGAGCGTGAGGTGCCGCAACGTCGGTGAACAGGGGGAAGTCCTAATAAATAGACCCCCCACCCCCATACCAATCGATTCACAGTGCCGACCCCGATTTTAGGTAAGCTCATATGACCTATTGCCAGCAACCTTCTTATGGGTGCTGATCGTAATGTGCGGCGCTATCCCGACATGCCTATAAAAGCTTTCAAAGAGGCATTGGGCGGCGATCTCCGCCTTTGATTCCGGGACCATCAGCGCGTCGTGCAGGGGCAACGCGGGAATATCGTGTTCGAACGCCAACGTCTTCACAGCAGCGATGACAGCGGTGCTTTCGATAAACTGCAAGCTCCCCCAGCCTATCGGGTTCTTGGCCCATTCCTCCAAAAGCGGAAGGTGTTCCAATATCTTTCGCTGGGTCTTACCGAACGGGAAATCCGCCTGTAGATCGCGGCCCTTAGTTTCTTCATCGTCTGCGTAGCGGCTTTTAGATTCCGGCGGCCAACGCTTGTGGAAGCCGCCATTTCCAAGGGTAACAGACACCCACGTTTTGACAATGCCACGCGGAACGCCCGGCATGTCATAGGGGTCAGTGGCAGGTAATGGCACTCCCATGCGCTGGTGTAAGATCGTAAGATAGCTGGCCCGTAGATCGACCTCCGCAATGGCTTCGCCGCTGATCGTCATCATCCGGCGAATATGCTTCCTGACATTCTGATAGCCCTTGCCTATGCCATGGCTGTAAAGGCGTCCGCCCTTGCTGAAATCCGCACCATCCTTGTCACCCTCACCGAACACCCGGACGAAGCGATGATGTAGATGGGCAGGCTGAATGTCCTGTGCAGCCATATAGGCGGATATGTCGTTGACCTCTTCTGCATAGGCCGCGACATGCGGTAGGCAGTAATCGACCGGCAGGGCTTCACCCTTCTGCTTCTTACCCTCTTGGTCCTTCCAACTCGCCGCCTTCAATATGATCGGATCGGCAACCCGCACCGGCCTTGGCGCCGGTGCAAAGTGATATGACCATAATTCCGGGATGATATTATGGCTTTTCGCTCGGTCGATCAGCTTAGGAGTAGCCCGGAATCGTGTGGCTATTCCGTTGCTGAAAGCCGATGCCGTGCATTCCTTGTGGCCGGTGATGACTTCCAGGAATCCTTCACGCACCAGACCGTCTACAACGTTTTTGAAGGCTCGATGCCCTACCGTCGCCCCCGATGCCGTTTCATTTCCAAACGCCCCTGCCTTGAAGCTCTTGGTAGCCATGGACCGGTATAGAAAGCCCCCTTCTTCCTCACCTGCCGCCTTAATCAACATGGGAATCGTCAATTCCATGGCGTTGATAAATTCATCAGGAAGCTTTTTCCGTCTTCTCATATCCGGTTTGACCAATTCAATGAGAGTTTCGATAAAAGCCTTTGATTCAAGGGTAACCGGACTTAATAAGAAAGATAGATGGGAAGCCTTATCTGTGGCTTCATCTATGGATAGATTCTTAGGTGAATAAATCTTGAATGATTTATAGGATAGATAATTTCTATAATTATGTTGTAGTATTGCCATATTCAAATCAGTTTAACTTTATATATACATACGTGAAGCGCTTTCGATGAACGTAGTTGCCCGATGATCGAAAGGTTGACCCTCGTCACGAAGAGGGGGTTTTCTCCGGTGCAGGAAAGATCAGCAAAACAGCAGACTCCCCTTGCTCGTCATCGGATGGCGTTACATTGACAGGAGGGTTGTCGTTGGACGACACGGGGCACGGTTCGCCATCGTCCATAAAATTAAAACATAGTTGCGTAGGTTTCATAATCATTCCTTGCTCTTGAAGTTGAGTGCAAGGTGATAACGGAACAGCACAGGACAGCAACAGCTCGTCCTTTTACTATTACGTGAAGACCTAATCGTCTTATCAAGGGCATTATTATTCGTGCCGCTGATGGCAGATAGCTCATACGTAAGTTTAAATAACTTATAGAGAAATTTAGAGGAAAGGCCGATTGCGGGTTAAATTTGGCTCTATCTACGTTTATGTGTAGTAGGCAATTAACACAGTGGTATATCGCCCATGACGGAAATGCTGGGCGGAGAAAGCGAACAAGGCGGTTGGTTAGGCTGGTGGATCAGAATTGGCGACAGGAATGCCGAAGCTCACGCGGAGGACAGGGCAACGCGGGATAGCATCAGCTACCCCGCATAACAGCGATCACCCGTTCGCCATGATCCGCTTGCCCATCAGATATGGCAATACCCCAGCTTCAATGACGGCATCGCTGCCGACCAATTTGGTAGCAGTAATGGCAGGTCGCGAGATCAGGTAAAGCGAGCCATGCACCTTGACTTCGACCCCCTTAAGTCTTGCAACACCTGCCAGCACGGCTTGGGTGATGAAGCGAGGAACAGCGCTAATCTTTCTGACCACGGTGCCACCGGGTTCCGCAAGAGCGGGATGGCAGAAGGTCTTGTCTAGCCAGCGGATGCAGGCGGCGGATAATGGGTAAACAATATTCATGTATTTCAATCCTAGTTCGCGGCAGGGACCATTCCTCGCCGACGAATCACAGGATAGCGGCGGCTGGCGGCAGGTAAACGCCTAGGGCAATGAGTATTGAGTTAGGACTGATCTTAGTGTTTACCGTCCTGATAAGCGTCTAATCTACCAAGTTCCAAATTACCGGGTTATTGCCGACCACTCTACCAAACTTAAACAGGACTGCATTAAGCAGCTTGAATATGCTCTATTTTGCCCTCAGAAGGCCGCAGGACGCGATTTGGAGAGGTCAGCTACCGACATAGCCAAAATGACGAATGGCGCCCTGAGCAGCTTTAGAACTAAATTTAAGCATAAAGGTGCGTAAAGTCGACACCCTCAAACCGAGCATGTTCAATAATCTCCGATAATCGTCCAATAGTTCCTTGCCGTAACTTGCCATAGCCTGACGTAACTGTCTTTTGGCTATGCCCGAGAACGACAGCTATATCCTGATCGAAATAACCGGCAAGGCGCAACTGATCGGTTAAGCCGTGACGGAAAGAGTGCGATCCGAAACCATCACCTGCTTCTTTAAGCCCGATACGTTCCAAATACACGCGCCAGAAGCGGGATGCCTTGCCGCTCTGATCGCGTTCATTTTTTTGCAGTTCCGGGAACAAGCGGTGGTCGCCATCTTGTTCGGCCCGCTCCCTTTGTGAGCGCACATATTCAACGAAACCGATGGCAGCGAGGGTAGAATGCAGAGGCGCAATACGGTTTTTGCCGTTCTTGGTAGCCTGCCCTGTTTTCTCCTCATGCTTGATTTCGATGTGGTGAACGTCGCCATCCTGCCGAACGTCTTCAATTCGCAGTTGCGCGATTTCGCCTAGCCGTGCGCCTGTGAACAAGCAGACCAGCGGTAGCCAGAAGCGCCAATCCCTTGTCTGGACGTTTCCTTTTTTGAACTCTTTTCCATCCCGCAGAAATCCGGTGAAAAGCGGGGACCGCAAAATGATGTTCAATTGCTCGACCGTGAACGGCGGACGCGCGTTCTTCTGCTTATCGACCTGATAAAACAAACCTGTGACCGGGTTATCTTCTACATACCCCTCACGCTTGGCCCACGAAAATAGGGCCGACACAGCGGACAGCTTTTTGTTGACCGTAACGAGGTCGAGGGTCTTCATCCCCCTCTCCTTGGCGATGGCGGCTATTTGCCGCAGGGGCATCCCTTTGAACTCATTTCGCTTCCCATAGGTAATAGGAAGAGAGGTTTGGAGGTTGCGCCATTCCCGCACGTCTGACGGCTGGATTGACCGCAAGCTACGATCTACCCCTACGAACGATGCGAACTCATCAACGGGCTTCCGATCCTGCCGCAAGGTATCGGCCCGCTTTTTGCCCTCCGCTAGGCGCTGGTCACGATAAACATCATATAGCTCTGCGATCCGTTCACCGTCACGCGCGCGCTGATCTTTCCTCTTCATCGCGGCCTGAACAGGTGCCGATGGAACGAACGTATGTTCGCCATCGTCAATGACCGCTACCGCCCTTGCAAATGTATCGGTGCCTGCCCGTGCCAATTGATGAACAAACTCATCGAATTGGAGGCTGCCATGAGGCAAGTCCCATCCGCGCTTCTGAATCTGTCGCACAGCATGACCGCGCCAGTAGGTGTAGTCCTCCCCTTTCAACCGGCGAACAGAATCAATGTGCCGACGCTCGAACTCGGCACGTAGGGCTTGGTAGCTCGCCTCACCAAGGCGCGCCTTCACCTTTATCAACTGATCCACACGTTCGCTGGCACGTTCATAGCCAACGACCAGCGCTGCCTCCTCCAACTCCACCTCTGTAGGGCGGATGGGAATAAGCGAAGCCTTCTCGGCCTTTTTAGATAGCAAGGCAGCTTCCACCCTAGACTTCCATGCCATCAGGGTCGGCAAGGCTAATGTCTCAGCGCGCGCCTTCTCAGTTACACCGAGAGACTTGGTAAATTCACGCTTGCCAATGATCGGGCGGGCAGCAGCAGGAATCATCATGCGAAGCTGCCAATACTGGGATTGAGGACGTTTACAGAGGTAATTGTTCAACACAAAAGTTCATTCCATATGAGAAACGATGTAGCACATGCGCGTAGCACTGCCAGAGTCGGACCCATTGGAAAAGCGTCAGTCCTAGGACTTCTAGGGGTCAACTTACCTCACTTGACCGGCAACTTAGACCTCCTCTCTCCCCGACCACATTCTTTCATATCACGAAGCCATAGAGGCGTCAGCCGCGCAACATGCTCGGTTGCCAATCGCCTGTAGCCTTCTACCGTATCCTCACATCACATAAAAAAGGGCGCGTTCCCGCGCCCTTTTTATCATATGAGCTTTTAAAGGCCTATCAGGCCTCTCCAAACACTCGGCGGAAGATCGTGTCCACCTGTTTGAAGTGATAGCCGAGATCGAATTTCTCTTCGATCTGCTCAGCGGTAAGGGCCGTGGACACGTCCGGATCGGCCTTCAGCAGTTCGAGAAGCGAAAGCTGGCCATCCGATTCCCAGACCTTCATCGCGTTGCGCTGGACATAGCGATAGCTGTCCTCGCGCGAAACGCCCGCCTGCGTCAGGGCCAGCAACACCCGCTGCGAATGAACAAGACCGCCCATCTTGTCGAGGTTCTTCATCATGCGTTCGGGATAGACGAGCAGCTTGTCGATGACGCCGGTCATACGGCCCAGGGCAAAGTCGAGCGTGATGGTAGCATCAGGACCGATGTAGCGTTCAACCGACGAATGGCTGATGTCGCGCTCATGCCACAGGGCGACATTTTCCATCGCGGGCAGCGCATAGCTGCGCACCATGCGCGCAAGGCCCGTCAGATTTTCAGTCAGAACCGGATTGCGCTTGTGCGGCATTGCCGAACTGCCCTTCTGGCCGGGGGAAAAATACTCCTCCGCCTCCAGCACTTCGGTGCGTTGCAGATGCCGGACCTCGACGGCCAGCCGTTCGATCGAGCTTGCGATAACGCCCAGGGTGGCAAAGAACATCGCGTGGCGATCACGGGGAATGACTTGGGTCGAAACAGGTTCGACCGCCAGCCCCAACTTGGCCGCGACATGTTCTTCGACACGCGGATCGATATTCGCGAACGTGCCTACCGCGCCGGAAACAGCACAGGTCGCGATTTCCTCACGCGCCGCGACAAGGCGGGTCCGGCACCGGCTGAACTCGGCATAGGCCTCGGCCATCTTGAGACCGAAGGTGACTGGCTCGGCATGGATGCCGTGACTGCGTCCGATCGTCGGCGTCAATTTATGTTCAAACGCCCGACGCTTGATGACGTCGAGCAGCTGATCCAGATCCTCGATCAGGATGTCGGCCGCACGGGAAAGCTGCACAGCAAGACAGGTGTCCAGCACGTCGGAAGAGGTCATGCCTTGATGCATGAAGCGCGCTTCGTCGCCGACCTGTTCAGCAACCCAGGTCAGGAAGGCGATGACGTCATGCTTGGTGACGGCCTCGATGGCGTCGATCGCTGGCACATCTATGGTCGGGTTGGTCGCCCACCAGTCCCACAGCGCCTTAGCAGCTGATTTGGGCACCACGCCCAATTCACCGAGCGCTTCGGTGGCGTGCGCCTCGATCTCGAACCAAATGCGAAATCGAGCCTCGGGCTCCCAGAGAGCTGTCATTTTCGGGCGGGCGTAGCGCGGGACCATCGAACGAATCCTGATTGCTGATAAAAGTTCGCGCGCCGCCTAGCAGTCCAGCCATTCAAGGGCAAATCGCGCCCTCATTTGGGTTCGCGCGTCTGTACCAGCAACTTTTTACCCCGAATATCGCAGCGTTCAAGGACGGGATGAGCCGGTTTCGCAGGCGAATTGCCGACTCTGAATGGATATTCAGGAAACACAGTCGTCACTCATGTATTCATGGGTCAAGCTATCGAGCAACTGACCTGCTCGACCGCTGCCGAGGGAGAAAGTGATGTTACGCGGCCTTATATTGTCTGTTGCGCTGACTGCCGCCGTTCCGGCCATCGGACAGGTTGGCTCTGTGCCCGGTAGCCCACAGGCAGGTGCGAGCACATCTCCTCAAAGCCCGGCGGCGACACCGGCCGATACCGTCGCATCCATCGTCGATAGCGAATTCCCGGCCTATGATGCCAATGGAGACGGTCAACTCGACAAAGCCGAGTTTTCACGCTGGATGGTTGCGCTCAAGGATCAGGAGATGAAAAGCAGCGGTGAAAAACTATCCGCCGCTGACGTCACAACTTGGGCTGATGGCGCATTCAAGACAGCTGATGCGGACAAAAGCACATCAGTGAGCAAGCCCGAACTCATCACCTATCTGAGCCGCGGCGCCGCTTAATCACCGCGCCACTATTATCGAAGCTGACAAGAACCCGGTCTATGGGTCACAGCATGAGGCGGCGTGGAGCGAAGGCCATGCCGCCTCCCTTTTAGCCAATCAATCAGCCGCGTTTTTTATTCGTATACAGAAGCGCTGCAACGATGGCGGCCGATCCTATGCCGACTGCGGTGCCCATCCATACGCCTCGGCCCGCTGTCTTTCGGGCAGCCGTTGCGAGATCGGGCTTTGCTTCTGTTGCCTGTTTGGGGGCGCCTGCATCGGGCGCGTCTTTGTCGGACTTGGTCATGGTGAATCGGCTTATGCAACAAGGTCGCGCCAGAGAAAAGATAGCTGTCAGATATCAGTTCAATAATCGGGCAGCGTCTGCCGCGCTTCTCCCCATCCCCGCATCTCTCGTGATGCCGCGCGGGTGATCAATTCATCCACGTCCGCGATAGTGAAAGCCCCCGGCCGATCAATATCCTCCAGTTCGTTCCAGTTGATGGGCACCGCCACCGGAGCATTCTCGCGCGCCCTGACGACATAGGGAAGCACCGCCGTAGCCCCCCGCTGATTGCGCAGCCAATCGATGAAGATCCGGCCCTTCCTCTTGGCCTTGCTCATCGTTGCCGTGAAACGATCGGGTTCGGCGGCGGCAAGTGCCCTCGCGAAGCGGTCTGCGAAATCCTTGATCTGCGGCCATTCGGCTTCGGGCGTAAGCGGGACAACCACATGCACGCCCTTCCCACCGGATAACATGGGAAAGCTGGTGAGCCCTATGTCCTCAAGCGTGCGGCGAATGTCGCGGGCGGCCTTCTTCACATCCTCAAAGTCGAGACCTTCGTCCGGATCGAGGTCAAAGATCAGCCGGTCAGGCTTTTCGACATCCTCCACCCGGGAACCCCAGCCATGGAATTCAATCGTGCCCATTTGAACGCAAGCTATTAGCCCATCGATATCGTCCACATAAAGATAGTCCTGCTCATCACCGTCCTTCTCGCGAATGGGGACGTGCTTCACATGGTCACCAAAACTGCCGCTGTCATGCTTTTGAAAAAAGCATTTCTTCGCCCTTCCCTGTGGGCAGCGCACCAGGCTGATCGGGCGATGCGCAATCCAGGGCAGCATGATCGCCCCGGCTGCTTCATAATAGTCAGCCAACTGCCCCTTGGTCACCTTCGCCTCCGGAAAGATCAGCCGGTCACGATTTGAGACATGAACGTCGCTTTCCTGTTCGGGCACAGCGATCACCTTCTCCCGAGCTACTTCGCCCGCCTCCTTGTCCTCGCGAAGCCCAAGGAAACTGCCGTGGCGCACGACATTGTCGCTAGTAAACTCGGCGAAGGCGATTTCAGCGACCAGGTCGGGACGCACCCATTTGGCGCCCCGCGTTTCGCTGCGTGGTACAGTCAAGTCAGGGGATTGGCGGGCTCGTGCCTTCAGTTGGCGAAGCAGTTGATCACTGTTCCGCGCATTGAAACCCGTGCCGACCTTGCCCGCGTAAACGAGTCCCTGATCATCATTCTGCGCCAGGAGGATATTGCGGATCGCGCGCCCGCTTGCGGAACTGGGAGTCCATCCGACAATCACAAATTCCTGCCGACGGGTGCATTTGACCTTGAGCCAGTTCTTCGTTCGGGCACCCCGATAAGGAGCATCCGCTCGTTTGCAGATTATGCCTTCCTGTCCAGCCTCGCACATCGTCCGGAACAGCTTTTCGCCAGCGCCGATAATATGATCGGAAAAATGCACATGTGCGCTCCCCTGACCTAGCAGTGCCGCTAGCTCTTCCTTACGGGCGATGTTGGGCTGCCATGTCAGATCCTCTCCCTCCAGTGAAAGAAGATCGAAGGCGAAGAGGTGGAGGGCGCCTTTACCCTCGCCCTTCAACACCTGCTGCAATGTGGAAAAGTCCGGATTTCCGTCCGCCCCCAGTGCGACGACTTCTCCATCTATCAGCATGGGCGGAAGGTTCATGCCGCCTATTTCCATCGCGAGTGGCGCGAAGCGGTCAGTCCAGTCGAGACCGGTGCGCGTGAACAGCTGAACACGACTGCCGGAAACACTGATCAGGCTGCGATAACCGTCATATTTGATTTCATGCAGCCAACCATTGCCCGTGGGGACGGCATCGACCAGCGTAGCGAGCTGCGGCGCCTGAAATGGTGGTGCTTTTTCCTGTCGGCGGCGCTTGGCGGAAGGCTGAACCGGCGTCGCCCTCTTCGCTTGGTCCATGGCGGCATCAAAAGCTTTTCCGCGCTTGCCCTTTAGCGAGATCGCTGGCGCGTTGGCGGCAATCTCACCCATGGTCCTGCCACTCGTGATGCTGGTCAGTTCACGCCCGACCAGATCCTCGGCGGGGCCAGTATAGGCATCGTCGATCTTGCGAAGCAGCCAATTCTCCCTTTTGCCTTCGCCCGGTCGGGGTTTCAGGCGGATCAGAAGCCACTCGCCCTTCATCCGCTTGCCATGAAGAATGAAGTGAAGATGGCCTTTCGCCAGATCCTTCGCGCTTTTCCCGGGGACTGGTTCCCAGGTGCCCTCATCCCACAGCATCACGGTGCCGCCGCCATATTCGCCTTTTGGAATTGTGCCTTCAAAGCTCGCATAGGATAACGGATGATCTTCCGTGCGAACGGCAAGCCGCTTGTCGGCGGGATCGAGGCTAGGGCCGCGTGTCACCGCCCAGCTTTTCAGGACACCATCCACTTCCAGCCGGAAATCATAATGTAAACGCGTGGCGTCATGCTTCTGCACGATGAAGCTGTTGCCGCTCGTGCGCGTCCGTTTTCCCGCCGGTTCCTTCGTTCGGGTGAAATTGCGCTTGCGATTATATTCCTTGAGGGGGTCGGCTTCGGCCATATGTCACGCCCGCTTACGCGTTGTAGCCTTGGTGCTGGCGGCGCGGCGCGCGGCCGGTTTCTTGGCGGGCGCGCGTTTCGCCCCGGTATCGACGGATTTTTTCAGCGCTGCCATCAAATCGATGACGTTGCCGCTGCGCTTGACCGGAGCCTCATCCTCGTCCTCGATGATGCGGCGGCCCTTGGCCTTCTTCTTCTTTTCGATCAGCCGCTCAAGCGCATCGACATAACGATCATGGAAGCTGTCGGGTTTGAACGGCGCAGTCTTCTTTTCGATGAGTGCTTCGGCAAGGTCGAGCAGTTCCGGATCGGGCTTCATATCCTCAATTTCGCGGAAGTAGGACTGGGCACGGTTGACCTCATCGGCATAGCGAAGCGTCTCCAGCACCATGCCCCGCCCGCAAGGCTTTAGCGAAACGATATATTCCCGGCCGCGCATGGCGAGTTGGCCCAATCCAACCTTCTTCGCGCGCCGCAATGCCTCGCGCAGGACGATAAACGCTTCTTCGGCAAGATCATCCGCGGGCACGACATAATAGGGCCGCTCATAATAGAGGACGTCGATCTCGTCAGCGTCCACAAATTGCGTGAGTTCGAGCGTTTTTTTGCTCTCCAGCTTGACCGCATCAATCTCCTCGGGCTGAAGCAAGACATAGTCACCCTTGCTGACTTCATACCCCTTCACGATGTCCTCGGGCTTGACCGGACCAAGGCCGGGAACGGTCTTTTCGTAGCGCACGCGCTTGCCGCTGGGTTCGTGAATCTGATGGAAGGCTATCTGGGCGCCTGATTTGGTGGCCGCGTAGATTTCGACGGGAATGGACACGAGCGCCAGCCTGATTTGTCCCTGCCAATATGCGCGCGCCGCCATGTCCTGAACCTCCTTGCCGCAAGGAAAATGCGCAGGCGGGCACAAGGGTTCCGGCATGCAATCGGGCGACTTTCTGTCCTCCCAACACCAGCAAATCCGACGAGGCGCTTCCGAACTACGCCGAAATGGCCTAAGCTGGTTCGATTATCAGCTAGAGGACATGCCGAATGCAATTCCTGCGGACTGCCTTCTGGGTTGTCTTGGCCGTCGCGATTGCCTTGTTCTGCAAGGCGAACAACCGGCCTACCGAAATCAAGATATGGGGCGACATCGTGTGGGAGACCCGTATCTGGTTCCCCATACTCATCGCGTTTCTGGTGGGCGCCGTTCCCTTCTGGATCATGGCCCGCACCACGCGTTGGCGGATGAAGAGAAAGCTGGAAAGCACGGAGCGTGCGTTGATCGCGGCAACCGCCACGGCTGCTCCCACCTTACCGTCTGCCAGCATCGCCGACGACCTTTCCATTTCTTCTCCTTCCCTTCCCGCTACAGGAACAGCATGAGCAGCCCAATTTACGTCGCGATTGATACGCCCGACCTCACCAAAGCCCAGGATCTGGCCCGGCGTGTGCGCGGACATGTAGGCGGGTTGAAACTGGGGCTCGAATTCTTCTGTGCACATGGCCACCACGGCGTGCGGGAAATGATGAAATTCGATCTGCCGATCTTTCTCGACCTGAAGCTGCACGATATCCCGAATACGGTCGCAAAGGCCGTTCAGGCGCTCCATGGCCTCGAGCCAGCGATCCTGACCGTGCATGCGGCGGGCGGGCGCGCCATGTTGGAGGATGCAAAAGCAGCGGCGGGCGTCAATACAAAGGTCGTCGCGGTAACCGTGCTCACCAGCCTGGATAATAGCGACCTTGTGGATATCGGGGTGGGTGGCAAGGCTGAGGATCAGGTGACACGGCTTGCCGACCTGGCGCGGAGTGCTGGACTGGACGGCATCGTCTGTTCCGGGGAAGAAGTCGCGCTAGCCAAACGTGCCTGGCCCGATGGCTTTTTCGTTGTGCCTGGCGTCCGGCCACAAGGCGGCGCCCTGGGTGATCAGAAGCGCGCGGTCACACCTCGGGAAGCATTGGACCGGGGCGCATCCATCCTTGTCGTGGGACGGCCGATTAGCCTCGCGGAAAACCCTGATATGGCCGCACGGGAAATCGAAGCGACTTTATAGAGGGAAAGGCGTGATGGGAGGATCAGCAAAGCCGATCCCCCCGTCCCGTCAGAAGCGCCAGCCTACGCTGGCCACGACCTGATGACGATCGGTATCGATGTCGAATTCGCTGCTCGTCGCGCCATTCATGAAATCGATGTGCGCGCTGTCATATTTTGAGTAGCGATACTCCAGCTTTCCAAACATATTCTGGTTGAAGGCGCGTTCAACGCCGCCACCGATCCTCCAGCCGTCGAGCTTGAAGGAGGTATCGGTCGTTTCGTCGGTGTCGCCCGCAAGCACGTTCAGCTTGGTGTTGGTGTAGCCACCCTTCACATAGACAAGGGTGTTGGGGCTGGCGAGTATGCCAGCACGGGCGCCGACGTAGAGGTCACGGCCCTGGCTGACACGGCCGAAACCGAACTGGCTGGTGAAGGGGTTTCTGCTGCTCTTGGCGGTCGAATCCGTGAATTCGCCCTCGACGCCCACGACAGCGCTGCCGAGATTGACATCGTAGCCCGCGCCTACGCCATATAGCAGCCCGTCGATCGACTGATCATCTCTGCTATTGTCATTGTCTACGCTGCTGCCCGCGCCGGTATGATCATAGCCCAAAATGGCTTCGACCCTTGGCCCGGTGAAAGTGGCGCCGGCATCCTGTGCCAGTGCGGGAGAGGCGACGGCCGATCCAGCCAACAGGGTTGCGACCATTATTTTCCGCATAGGATACTCCATTGTCACTCACCTCCTTGAGGAGGAAGTGGTGGAAGTCCCACGGCAGGCAATGGTTTCATGAACCTGAGATAAACAGCTGAAATTGTGGTATTTCGGCAACGAACAGGAACGCAGGCAAGGTCAGTAATCTTTGGATATGCGGACGTTTGCGCTTTCCCGGCCGAGAGTGGAAATCGACGCCAGCAGAGAAAGCCAACGGGTGATCTGATATTCCATGCGCGTCGCGGAATAGCCTTGGCCATCGGTTATGAGTTCAACATAGGTCTTGCGCGTCAGATATTTTCCGGCCGCAACTGAGGTCCCCTGCCCCTGCGTAGGATCGGCGGCGATGATGCGCAGCCGATCAAGTCCGGCAGCCTTGCGCACTGCGTTGATCGGATCAAGCCCTCCGCCACCCTGGAGCGATCCGACGGCCGAGGCGAGTTGCAACGCCTCGGGCGCGGAAAGACTGGTTATCGATGTTCCGAACAATATGCGGGAAAGCAGTTCATCCTGCGGCAGGGCGGGCACGCTGGTGAAGCTGATGTCGGGCCTGAGACCTGTACCACCCACATGGATCATCGCGGTGAGGTCGTTGACGTTGGCTTCCGCATCGATGTCGAGCGTGGGATTCGTTGGCGTGCGGCCATCAAACTGAATCTTGCCCTCACGCAGTTCGAAACGGCGCCCGGCGAAGGTGTAGCCTCCACGAACGAGCTCTGCCGTTCCGGAGATTGCAGGGCTGGTCACGGTGCCACCGATATCCAGATTGGCACGCCACTCGCTATCAAGGCCCAAACCTGTGACCGTCAGGCGATTACGCGCCCGCGTCTTGATGGCAAGAGCCCACGGCCGATTTGTGCGGGGCCGTTCGATCTCTTCACCGTTACGGTTGACCTCTGTGACGCGAAGCTCCGGAATCTGGGCGATTGCGGCTGCACGGCCCAAGGTGAAACGGCTGCGATTGAGCAGCAGGTCGCCACCAATGGTTCCGTTGACGCCGTCCGAACGCAAGGTGATCGGGCCGGTGACCGTAGCGGCTATGTCGTCGCGGTCCAGCAGGGCAGCGTCATCTGCCTGCAAACGCAAGTCCATGCCGACCCCGGCAATTCCGGCGAAGGTGAAGCTGCCCGTCCCGCTGACCGTTCCGCCATTCTTTGCATTGGCGGTGAAACTCGACATGACCAATTGTGCGCCGGAAAACCGTCCACGCGCCTTCACATTGTGCAGCCGCATACCGGTCACGGCGCTGTTGATTGATGCCGTGTCAGTCGCGAGCGCACCGGAAATCAAGGGATTACCAAGCGTACCGCGCGCGTCGGCGGAGACACTCACGGGGCCGGAGATATCGACTATCTCCACCCCGGTCAGGCGCCAGAGCGTATCCGCAGTCCCTCGGAATCGCAGCTGACCGAATAGAGGCGCCCGGTTCAGCCGCTCGATCAGGCTCCCTTGCGTGCCAAGCGGCGTCAGCAAGATCTGCGCCCGCCCAATAGTCTGGCCATCGGCGGCGAATAGCATGCGCGAAGCAAGCCGGTCATTGGTGAGAACCGCGTTCACCCCCGCATCGACGGGCCGGGAACTGAGCGATAATCCCGAACGCGACAGGCCGCGCACGCGTAGTTCCGCCTTCCCGGTGGGCATGCCGCCCCGGCTATGCACATAGCTGAGCGATCCCGTGGCGGTGCCGCCCAGACCCAGATTATCATAAGCAATATCCAGCAGGGAAAGCGGCAGCTTCTGCACGCGACCTTCGATGCGCGTCGTCTGGCCGCTTAGCTCTCCACCCAATTGCAGGGAGCCGCCAGCATAGCTGATGGTCGCCGGGGACAATCGCCAACCGTCAGCACTGCGGGTCAAAAGCGCAGGCCGCGTCAGCCGGATCGCTCGCTTGTCCACCGTACCTCGCGCTGCAATGCGGATGCGATCGGGTTCGACCTGCGCTTCACCTTGCAAGTCGAAAAGACGGCCGCGCTGGCCCGAAAGGCTGGCCTTCACCGTTCCGCGACCGCCGGTCAGATCAGCATTGGCCGCCAGTCTGCCGATCAGGATGCCCCCTACCCGCAAGCCTCTGGCCTGCGTCACGGCATTGATCGACGTCCCGGCGGGATCGAGCAGAACCGTCGCATCCAGCTTGCCGCGACGCACCGCGATTGCCGTGGGGCCATCGAAGCTGGCGTCCGTGGCGTCGAGCTTCAGGACCAGTTGCTGAATGTCATTCACGGGGACAAAGCCGATGCTTCCATTGACGGGGCCAGCAACATTCAGCTGCCCTTCAAGGCCGCCCGTCACAGGACGCAGATCACCGCTGGCGGTTATTCCTGACACGGCGAGCTTCGCCACCCTCACCACCGCCTGAGCGCCGCGCGGCAACAGGATTTGGCCCTCGCCATTGAAGGCGCCCAGCGTCGATCCGCCTAGAGCTGTGAATTGATACCCGGCGTCGTCCGGGACCAGATGCACACGCATGTCGGCGACGCCCAATGCGTCAAGGGGTCGCTGAAGCAACAGGTCGATCGTCGGCTGCTCAATCCTGCCGTCAAGCGTCAGGCGTACCGGTCCATATCGCTTATGCGTGCCGCTGCCTTCAAAATGGAAACTTCGGTCGGGCCGACGGTAACCATCAGCCGAAAGATTGAGCAGCGGCGCTTCAAGGCGCAGACCCGTGAACATCAGGCGTTTGTCGGCGCCAAGCGAAAGATTGCTCTTCACCACCGGCAGGCCACCGCCCAACCCCCGCAGGAAACTATTATCCAACCGGCGCATGCGCGCCATTGCCGTGCCGCTGAGGCTGAACGCGCCGCTTTTTCCCGGCACTGCCCGCAGCTTGGACGTCAGATCCACGATGCCGAGACCACGAATGGCAAGGCCGCGTATCTGTCCATCCAGACCGAAATCATAACGACCGGTCCTGAGATCGGCGAGCATGACCAGTTTGCCGCTCAGCTTGTCCGACCGGATCGGCATGGGATTGGTAAGGAGCTGCTGTCCCTTGATCTGCAACACGCCATCCAGCACGAAATTGCGGATGATGCCCTCGACAAGGTCGCCCTGCCCATCCAACCGCCGCGCACGCAGGCGCAGGGGGATCAGCAACGGCCCATTACCGACCTTGCGTCCTTTACCCTCTGCGCGCACATCGCTGATCACGGTACGGTCGAACGCAAGCTGCCTGGCTCTCAGCAAATATTCGTAGCCGACGCTGGAGAAGGCGCCATCCAGCCGCACCCGCGCGGTGACGTCGCGTCCTCGCATCGACTTGAGCAAGGCTTGCGGCCGCGCAAGCTTCACATCGATCAGCAGATTATCAAATGCGGAGTTACGCAGATCGAGGGCGCCATCAGCACTCAGCGCGATGGCTTCCGAACGCAGGGACAGTTTGCCGTCCAGCACACGATCCTTCAGCTCTCCGTGCGCTTCCAGCGAAAGGCGCGGCGAAGCTAGACGCTGTACCAACCCTTTTCCTGCTATGGCCGATGCTTCGACCGATCCGGTCGCGGAATAGGTGCCACTGCGGGCTGCAAGCGCCAAGTCGATCGCAGGATCACTGTCCAGCGTACCAGCCAGCCTGCCGTCCCAGCGTGTCCAGCTGCCCTCCCCCCGAATCCGCAGGTTGCCGTCCTGCCGCAACCCCACCATGGTCGCCAGGACGCTGCCAGCGGGCGCATTGACGGTTACATCCAGGTCGAACTGATCGTCATCCGGGCGACTGTCGAGCGCGAGGTTGATCGCATCCTCCTGCCCCAGAACCCGCGCGGAAAGGTCGATGACTGCTCTTCGGTCACGTATGTCGGCGTCACCGGAAATCGTCGCCTGCTGCACACGTCCGCTGATATTTTTGGCTATGACCAGTCGGCCTACCGAAAACTGCATCAAGCGGATGTCAAAGCCGGGAAGGATAGGCCCCTTCTGCTTGCTGGGGTTAAGGCGTGGCAGCTTGTGCAGCGTCGCCACAGGAATGTTCAGCCGGTCGATGTCCAGACGATTTGAAAGCCAGGCCAGCGGCCACCAATCCAGTTGTACACGCTGAGCCGTTAGAAAGGCGCCTTTGGGATCGGACAAGGTCACGCCATGAAGGATGGCGCGGCGGTAAATGCTGCCTTCGATCCTATCGACATGGATACGTAGGCCGGACGGCGGGCTGATCCTTTCAACACGCGCAACCAGAAAGCGGTGCCCGGCCGACGTATCGAGCCACACCAGCGCCGCCGCCGCTGCAACCAGGAGCAGGGCAAGCATACCGACTATCCACCGCTGCCATCGCCCGTCCCAGGCCCGATGACGCCGCTGCGGCCGCTGTACCTCATCCTCGGCCATCAGAAGGCCTGCCCGAGAGAAACATAGACGGCAACCCGCGGATCGCCTTTCTGCGGGTTCAGTGGTGTGCCGACGTCGATCCGGATCGGGCCGAAGCTGCTATAGTAGCGCAGCCCCATGCCCGCGCCGATGCGCATGTCTTTAAAACGTGGCAGGAAGCTGGTGGAGATATTGCCTGCATCCACAAATGGCACGACACCGAAGTTCCCGAAACGAACGCGGCTTTCCAGTGAGAATTCAGCAAGGCTTTTGCCGCCGATCGGATCATTGTTCGCGTCGCGCGGGCCGATGTCCTGATAGCCATAGCCCCTGACCGAAGCGCCGCCACCGGCATAGAAGCGCCGCGACGGCGCGATCTGATCCACCGTCGAGCCCAGGATCGTACCGAAGCGGGCGCGCGCCGCCAGCACGATCCGGTCGGTCACGGGCTGATAAACGCTGCCGTCCAACTGCACGCGGGAATAGCCGAAGGTCCCATTCTGGAAGGACAGTTCGGGACTGAAACGACCGCCCAGCCGGAAGCCCCGGCTCGGGTTCAAAAGGTCGTCGCTGCCATCATAAGTGAGGCTGAGCGGCACCGCGCCGATCAGGAAGGTTCGTCTGTTGCCGCCGCTGAAAGCATCCTTTTCATCCGACGCGATGAACTCCGTCCCAACCCGCCAGACCCATTTTTTCTGAAACAATATGTTCGTTTGTCGTTCCAGCGCCCCCGAAAGGGTAATCGTACGCGCGTCATAGGCATCGCGCTTGATATTGCTGATCGACACGAGCCCGGTCAGCACATGATCACGCTCCCGGAAATTGTTGCGCCGGTAGGTGAAGGACGCGGTTTGTTCCTGCGTTCCAAGCACCCCGCGCAATGTGACGGCGCCTTCTGGCGGAAACAGGTTGCGGTGCTGCCAGCTTACGGCGGCGCGATAGCCTTCGCCGGTGCCATAGCCCAACTCGCCAGCAATGGTCCGCAGTGGCGCGGGCCGGACATCGACGGCCAGATCGACATGCTTCCCGTCACCAGCATCCTTGGGTGTCAGCGTGACCGACGATACCAGACCGGTGGCAACGATCGCGCTTCGCAGGTCCTCGACATCCGACGCCTTGTAAGGATCGTCACGCTCGAAGCGGGCGATGCTCTCAACATGGCGAGCGTTGAACAGCTTGTTGTCCTTAAGGATGACCGATCCGAACGTGCGGTAGGCACCCGGCGTCACGATGATATCCAGATCGCCCTTGCGTTCTTCATGGTCGATCCGCACCTCCGGCTCGCCAACCTTTGCGAACGGGAAGCCATTTTCACTCATGGCAAGCGAAAGAGAAGCCTGCCCCGCCAGAATCGCGTCGGCATCGATGGGATCGCCCGCATGGAGAGGGAAAGCTTCACGCAGCGTCGTCTGCTGTTCGCCCGCTTCGGCCAAGCCCTGGAGATCGACCGAGGAAAGCAGATAGCGCGTCCCCGGCACTATCTCGAACCGCACGGCCAGCCTGCCTTCCTTTTCAGGCGAGACGGAAATGGCGCTACGAACGCGGGCCGCATAATAGCCCTTCGCACGCAGCAACCGGTCGAGCAGCTCGCTATCTTCCTTGATCCGTCGGTTTATCTGCGCGAGATTTGCGGGCTTCCCTTCTCCTTCACGCAACACGGATAATTGTTTGAAGCGACTATCGAACTGTGTGTCCGCTATCCCGTCCAAACCATTGAGCTGAACGGAATAACGCTTTTCCTCACCCGAATCCGCGAAGGCCGCAGCTTCATCAGGCAAATCGACATCGGAATCCTGAAGCGCGGGGCTTGTGGCATACTCAGCAAGGTCGGGCGTATCGGCCGGATCGGGAGGCAGTGAGGCAACCGCGTCGGGCTGCCCCAGGTCAGGCCATGCCACGCCCAGGTCAGGCATGGGGTCCAGGGGAAGCTCCTGGTCAGCCACATCCGCCGGCGGCTCCACGATTTGCGCATGCACGGCGGGAGCCGCCAAAAGCAGAGGCAGGATCAAAAGCCGGGAGGCTTGCGACATGGCTGATACGCGGCGAAAAGTCCGCAAGCCCGTGTTCATATCAACGGTCTAGCCCATTTGGGAAAGGAAGCGCCAGCCCGTACGATGATCCTCCGCACGAAGAAGCGACGAAACGCCTTTCACAAGCCGACGTCAGAAGGCGGTGTTCAGGCGATCCATCAAGGCCCGAGCGGGGCTGCTGTCCACACGGCCGTGCGGACGAGCCATATGATCCATCCTGTCCTGCAGGCGCGCGACGCGCCCGTACAGTTCCTGACTGGCCTCGATCAAGGCGCGGGCCGCGAAGGGAAAAGCTGCGGCAATATCCGGATCGGTTTCCGTCGCGCGACCCAGACGGTATTTCTCGTCCATCAGATCAGCGTCCGATAATTCGCCCCGCTGCCACGCCCGCTGGCTCAATAGCCAGGCGATGATGTGCATGAGCCGGGTCGTCACCTTGAGGGATTCGCAGGCGAACGAGACGCGGCGGAGGGGGTCTTCGATCTCAGCTTCCGTCATATCGCGGCGGTCGAAATAGGCGCGCGCCTCATCGGCCATGACCATGGCTTCAAGATAGAGGCCATCGACAAGACGCCGATGCAAGCCACGGTCCAGAGTGACGGCAGGAGACATAGGCCGAATCACTGACATAAAAGCGGCTGCTTGTCAGTCCCGATGCAGGCATCGGAGGGCAGATTGTACCATTCAGGGCCGTTGTTAACCAACAATCGCCACGCAGGGGCGGTCAGGCGATGATGTCCGGCACCAACGCATCCTCCAAAAGCGCGATCTCGTCGCGGAGTCGGAGCTTGCGTTTCTTGAGGCGGGCGATCTGCATCTGGTCACGCCCTCCCGCGTCCACGAGCGCCTCGATGGCGCCATCAAGATCACGATGTTCGATTCGCAGCAGTTCCAGCCGTCGCATGATGTCTTCCCGGCTCACCCACTACCCACTTTCTCGGCCATGTTGCGGACAGGCTCCTGATAACTCCCCGGACACTATCGGACCATCGCAAATTTGCACGCGCCCCATCGCAAAGCACCGATTCCGGAAAGACAGGCGGGGCGAATCATGATCTACTCGTTCGTCCATCACCCTCATCAGGAGAATGTCATGGAAAACAGCCACGTTTCAGCTCTTTCAGCCAAACATGCCGGGCTTGAGGCACGGATCAAGGCAGAGACGAGTCGGCCCATGCCCGACGCGATCCTGGTTGCCTCGCTCAAGAAGCAGAAGTTGCGGGTGAAAGAGGAAATGTCGCGAAATTGATCCGGCATTGAGATTGAGGGCACGGGGCCGCGGGGAAACGCGGCTCCGCCCTTACTTCCCGGAGGATCGGGATTGGCGCGGCGCTGGGAGGCGGCGCGTTTTTTCGTGAAGGAAATGGCGAGAAGAACGCGTTTTGGTCAGCGGCCTATCTGGTGGAGGCGCAGATAGGAGGGGGCACGGTGAGCGGCTCCGGAGGCTATGGGTTTGCGGGCGAGCTGGGGATCGATCTCATGATCGAATGCAATACCGATCTTGCCATCCTTGGCCCAGACGACCCGGCCGCTGACCCGCCCGACTCCGCGCAGTTCAAGGACGATCGCGGCATCGGCAGGCACCGGCCGTTCGCAGTCGGCCATGAGGCCGGTAGCCGACAGGTTGCGCACGCGGGCACGGCCGAGGGGCGTGCCTTCGCTGCAAGTCAGGTTGGTAAGCAGGAACAGGCTGTCCCGCGGGCCTGACCGAGCAGGTCCCCGTTCCGCCATTTCCTGATCGCTATCCATGCCCAATCCCTTGCAATGACCCGTTTATTTGGCGGGACATTGCCAGCGACCAGTGGATAAAGCGTTAATCAATCGTCTCGCGATACCTTTTCCTGCCGCTCATGACGCTCCTGCGCCTCGACAGTCATGGTCGCGATCGGGCGGGCTTCGAGGCGGCCGAGCGAAATAGGTTCGCCCGTCACTTCGCAATAGCCATATTCGCCATCGTCGATGCGGCGGAGCGCGGCGTCGATCTTGGAGATGAGCTTGCGCTGGCGGTCGCGGGTGCGCAGTTCGATCGACCAGTCCGTCTCGCTCGACGCGCGGTCGTTGAGATCGGGTTCGCGCAAGGGTTCATTTTGCAGCACCGCCAGCGTGCCTTCCGCCTCCGTCAGGATCTGCTTTTTCCAGTCCCAGAGCCGCTGGCGGAAATATTCAAGCTGGAGGGGATTCATAAACTCTTCGTCGGGCGAAGGACGATAGTCGGGGGGAAGTGTAACAGCCGATTTCGGCGGATTATGGCCGTCTTTATCGGAATTCAGGACCGATGCCATCTGGCTCTCCGACTCGAGGGCTCCGGTTCAAAAGGTCCGGTAGCCCGTGACTTATGATTGACGGCGCCTAATAACGAGCGGCGCGGGGCGACACAAGCGCGCATTCAAGAGAGCGAGCCGGGCGGCGAGAATTTGCAACGGCTGACAGTGCCACGTCCCGACGATTTGCGCGCGCGATCGACGGCATCGACCACAAAGAATAACTCAAGCCCCGCCGTTAACTCCCTTTGTATCAAAACGAGACGTTAACCATGAAGATTGGCGCTGTTCTATATTCGCCACCAACTTATAGCCTATATTCAAGGTTAATGGCGTTGAAGTTTAGCGGTTATCTTGTCTTGTTACAGGGCAGGAAACAGCTTCCGGTCTCAGAAGGCAACTGACGCGGCCAGAAGCTTGAAGACGAACAAGAGTGGATAGCTATGTCGGTACGGATGGCACTGGCCAAATTATGCGCCTGCACATGCGGTGGCGCGATCATCGGCGGAGGCGCCGTCCATGTCGCCGAGACCGCCCGGCCGGCAGGGGTCCACAGCAACAAGAGCGTGAAGGCCGCGCCCAAGCGCTATGCCGTTCGCCCGGTCAAGCGCAAGGTGGTGAAGACGGTATCCTGCGCGCCGCAGACCGTGTCGGTGACGACGCATGCGGCGCCCATCCCCCTGCCCGCGCCGCTGGCTGCCGCTGAAATGCCGATCATGTCGGGCGGTGGCGGCGTTCCTGTGGTGATGGCGGGCGGCGGCGGCTTTGGCGGCGGCGGGTTCATCGGCGGCTTCTTCGGCGGCAGCGGTGGTGGCAGCAGCGGCGGCTCGGTGGTCATCTCATCGACCAGCAGCTCAACCGGGGGCATCAGCAGCTCGACCAGCTCCACGACGGGCGGCGTTTCGACTTCGACCGGCGGGGTATCGACCTCCACGGGCGGCGTGTCCACGTCCAGCGGGAATGTCTCTACCTCCAGCGGCAACGTGTCCACTTCGAGCGGGAATGTATCGACGTCGAGCGGCAACGTGACGAGCAGCTCGTCATCATCGACGTCCAGCTCAACCTCCTCTTCCACATCGTCCAGCACGTCCTCGTCCAGTTCGACGTCATCGAGCACTTCCTCGTCGACGTCGTCGAGCAGCTCGGGCGGTTCCACCAGCAGTGGCGGCCATGATGTGCCCGCGCCGCCGATGGTCCTGCTGTTCGGCGCGGGAGCGGTGGCGCTGATGGCGCGGCGGCGTTTTGCGGAGCGCAAGGCCAAGGTGGCTTGAAGGCTTTAGGGCTGGGATTTGGCCCGGCCTGAATGATGGCGCATCAGGTAGCCCGATAGACCGACGGGCCGATGCAGCCTTTCACGCGGGGGCGTGAGAAGGGGCGGCTCGTGGGGGAGCCGCCCCTTTTTTTTGCGGTCGATCGCGTCAGGCCTGCGCGATGATCTTCTCGATCTCCGGCACGGGGTGATTGGCGAGATCCTTGGCAATCTCGCCCACCAGGCGGCTTTGCACTTCCTTGTGATAATGTTTGCGCATGTGGCCGAGCGCGGTCGGCGGGGCGACGACGATGAGTTTTTCAAAGTCGTTGGCGAGCGCGCGCCGCCTGAGCAGGTCGGCTGCCTCCACGGCGAAGCGCGCCTCTTCCTGTTCATGATAATCGGTGTTGCCCATGGTGGCCTGCGCGCCCATTATATAGGGCGCACGGCCCGATAGGTCGGTGGATTGATCCCGATCCGCGGGATTTTCCTGCACCTTCACCGTTTCTGCTTCCAGATTGGGCGCCATGCGGTCGCCCTTGTTTCGGAAGAACAGCATCTTGCGACCGTCGGCAACCAGCACCATCGCGTCATGATCGATCCACATTCCCGGCTCCTTTCCTGTGACTTGCAGTCCCTAACGGACAGGGGCGCATAGGGTTGCGCGGCTGGTCGCGGAACGGCATAGGGCGGACCCATGCATGATATCCGTTTTATCCGCGAAAATCCCGCAGCTTTCGACGCTGGCCTTGCCCGCAGGGGCTTTGCGTCCTCGAGTGCGGACATATTGGCGCTGGATGAGCGAAGCCGGGCGATCAAGACGGAGTTGCAGCAGGGTCAGGCCCGCCGCAATGAAGCGAGCAAGGCGATCGGCGCGGCCATGGCGGCCAAGGACATGGAAAAGGCCGAGACGCTGAAGGCCGAAGTCGCGGCGCTCAAGGAAAGCATGCCCGCGCGGGAGGAGGAAGACCGGGAGGTGAGCGAGAAGCTGCACGCCCTGCTGTCCGCCATTCCCAACCTGCCCGCCGCCGATGTGCCCGAGGGTGCCGACGAAGCGGACAATGTCGAGGTGAGCCGGTGGGGCGAGCCCCGCGAATTTGGCTTCACGCCGCAGGATCATGCCGATTTCGGCCCGGCGCTGGGGCTGGACTTTGAGGGCGGCGCGGCTTTGTCGGGCGCGCGCTTTACGGCACTGCGTGGGCAGATGGCGCGGCTGCACCGGGCGCTGGCGCAGTTCATGCTGAATCGCCAGTCGGGCGAAAATGGCTATGAGGAAGTGAACCCACCGCTGCTGGTGCGGGACGAGGCGCTGTTCGGGACCGGGCAATTGCCGAAATTCGCCGAAGACCTGTTCCGAACCACGGACGGGCGCTGGCTGATCCCCACCGCCGAAGTCTCCCTCACCAATCTGGTGCGCGAGCAGATTGTCGACGTGGCGAGCCTACCGATGCGGTTGACGGCGCTGACCCCCTGTTTCCGGTCTGAGGCGGGATCGGCGGGGCGCGACACGCGCGGCTTCATTCGCCAGCATCAGTTCGAGAAAGTGGAGCTGATCGCGATCTGCAAGCCGGAAGAATCGGAGGCCGAGCATGAGCGCATGTGCGCGGCGGCCGAGGGCGTGTTGCAGGCGCTGGGGCTGCCCTATCGCAAGGTGCTGCTGTGTACCGGCGACATGGGCTTTGCGGCGGCGAAGACATTCGACCTGGAAGTGTGGTTGCCGAGCCAGCAGACCTATCGCGAGATCAGCTCCATTTCCAACTGCGGCGATTTTCAGGCGCGGCGGATGAATGCGCGGTTCAAGCCGGAGGGCGAGAAGCAGACGCGGTTCTTGCATACGCTGAACGGGTCCGGGCTGGCCGTGGGACGGACGCTGGTGGCGGTGCTGGAAAATTACCAGCAGGAGGATGGCAGCGTGATCGTGCCTGAGGCGTTGGCGCCTTATATGGGTGGGGTGACGCGGTTGGAGCCTCGGTGATTGTCGAGCGCTAGCCTTGTATCTCGTCACCCCAGCGAACGCTGGGGTCTCGGGCGAGGTTGTGCGACATCTCCTGAGATCCCAGCGTTGGCGGACGCCGCCCTACGGGTCGCTGGGATGACGGTGATGGGTTGGGATTTGGAGGGCTAAACGCGCACCCCATGAGGATCAATCCTGCCCGCCTTCCCCTGGCGCAAACCGGATTTCTGCGGCGGCGATCGTCCATGCCGATTTGGGCCGATCTGGTCTGGCGGGTGGGGCTGGTTTTTGGGCTGATCGCGCTGGTGCTGCTGATCCACTGGGTCGGGCGCGATGGGCTGAAGGACAATCTGGACGACCAGATCAGTTTCGTCGACGTGCTGTATTTCACGACCGTCACGGTAACGACGGTAGGCTATGGCGATATTGTGCCGGTCAGCCCGGAAGCGCGGCTGTTCGAAGCGCTGCTGGTGACGCCGATCCGGCTGTTCGTATGGCTGATCTTTCTGGGGACGGCCTATAATCTGTTTTTCCGCAACATCTTCTACAGGTGGCGCATGGCACGCATTCAGGCCGATCTGCATAATCATATCATCGTCACCGGATTTGGCACCAGCGGCGGCGAGGCGGTGCGGGAGCTGCTGGCGCGGGGTGTCGACCCGCGCGAGATCGTTGTGGTCGATCCGCAGGACAAGCCGCTGGTGGAGGCGGAAGATCTGGGCTGCAACGTGATGTGCGGCGATTCGACGCGGGACAAGACGCTGAAAGATGTGGCGATCAGCCGTGCGCGGGCGATGATCGTGTCGGCTGGGCGGGACGATACGTCGATTTTGATAACGCTGACGGCGCGGCATCTGGCCCCTCGCCTGCCGATCAGCATCGTCGTGCGGAACGAGGATAATGAGCTGCCCGCGCGGCAGGCGGGGGCGACGACGGTGATCAATCCGGTGAGCTTCGCCGGGCTGCTGCTGGCGGGGAGCACGAGCGGGCGGCATATCGCCGATTATATGGCGGACCTTGCCGCGTCAGGTGGCGCGGTGAAGCTGCATGAGCGGGCGGTGCTGGCGGAGGAGATTGGCGGGCCTTTGTCGGCGATCGGGACCGGGCTTGGCGTGCGAATCTATCGGGGTGAGCGGGTCATCGGCTTTTGGGAAGAAGGCGCGCAGAGACTCGAGCCGGGCGACCTTATCATCGAGATTGTTCAGGGGGATGGCGCAGGCGAGACGCGCTAATCGGGCTGATCTTTTGGGCGGGCGTGACATTTGGCGCGAAAATCCCTATGAGCGCGCCGATCATGGCAACCAAAATTCCTGAAGCGCCGAAGGTCGGCATGGTGTCGCTCGGCTGTCCCAAGAACCTGGTCGACAGCGAACGCATCCTGACCAAGCTGCGCTCCGACGGCTATCTGATGTCCGCCGACTATGCGGGCGCGGACGTGGTGCTGGTGAATACCTGCGGCTTCCTCGATTCGGCGAAGGAGGAATCGCTGGAGGCGATAGGCGAGGCGATCGCGGAAAATGGCCGGGTCATCGTCACGGGCTGCATGGGCGACGAGGCGGACGTGATCCGCGCCAAGTTCCCGCAGGTGCTGGCCGTTACGGGTGCGCATCAATATGAGCAGGTGGTGAATGCGGTGCATGACGCTTCGCCGCCGGTGCCCAATGCGTTCGTTGATCTGGTGCCTGAGGGTGGCCTGAAGCTGACGCCGCGGCATTATAGCTATTTGAAGATTTCGGAGGGCTGCAACCATCGCTGCTCCTTCTGCATCATTCCGTCGATCCGGGGCGATCTGGTATCGCGCAGGATCGATGCGGTGCTGCGCGAGGCGGAGAAGCTGGTGCATGCGGGCACGAAAGAACTGCTGGTGATCAGCCAGGATACGTCGGCCTATGGCGTCGATACCCGGCACGATCCGCGCCAGTGGAAGGGGCGCGAGGTGCGGGCGCATATGACCGACCTGGCGCGTGAGCTGGGGCAGTTGCGGACCAGCGAGGGCGTCGCGCCGTGGGTGCGGCTGCACTATGTCTATCCCTATCCGCATGTGGATCATGTCATTCCGCTGATGGCGGAAAAGCTGCTCACGCCCTATCTCGACATTCCGTTCCAGCATGCCTCGCCCACTGTGCTGAAGGCGATGAAGCGGCCCGCGAACGAGGCGAAGGTGCTGGATCGCATCCGCAAGTGGCGGAGCATCTGCCCGGATATCGCGATCCGCTCATCCTTCGTCGTGGGCTTCCCCGGCGAGACGGAGGCGGATTTCCAGTATCTGCTGGATTGGTTGGACGAGGCGCAGCTCGATCGCGTGGGCGCGTTCCGGTTCGAGCCCGTGGAGGGCGCGGCGGCGAATGAGCTGCCCGGCGCGGTGCCGGAAGAGGTCAAGGAAGAACGCTACCAGCGGATCATGGAGAAGACGGCTGCGATCAGCGCCGCCAAGTTGCAGGCGAAGGTCGGGCGCGTGCTGCCGGTGATCATCGATGAGGTTGGCGAACCCGACGAGGACGGATCGGTCGGCGCGACGGCGCGGAGTCAGGCTGATGCGCCGGAGATCGACGGGAATGTGTTCCTGCGTGACGTGGGCGAAGGGCGGAAGGCTGGCGACATCCTCGACGTGGTGATCGAGGATGCCGACGAGCATGATCTTTATGGCGCGCCCGCAAACGCGTCCTGATATTCGGTCTTGATCGTTTTCAGCATAGCGGCATCGACGGGCAGCGGGACTTCATAGGTCCCTTCCGAATAAGGCCCGGCGCTGTACGGCCCGACGACCACGACGATCCGGTCGATCAGCTTGCCGCCGCGTGAGGTGGGGACGAGGACTTCCTTCATCGGGTCGATGCATTGGGTGAAAAGATCGTCGCCGCGCATGATCGGCCCGCCCCGCTTTTTCGCGCGGGCCTTGTCGAGACCGTCGCAGAAGGAATCGTGGATCGCGGCGGCGAAGGTGGCGGGTGAGGTCATGAGGGCCTGGACGCTGGTTTCGCGCTTGCGCGGCTTGTCCCATAGTAGAACGTCATAGCCGGTCATGCCATGCGCGCCGCCGGTGTAAGTGTAGCGGCTGGAGCGGAGCGAGAGGAAGCGTGGCGTGTCGGCGGCTACGGTCCAGCGGGTCTCAAGACTGTGGGCGTGGAAGGGAAAGCCGGACTGCTGCGCCGATTTGCGGTCGTCCGCCGCCATCTTGAGCGCGTCGGCCTTTCCGCTTTCCATGTCCTTGCGCAATTTTTCGGCGATCTGCGGCACGGCGGAGGCTTGCGCAGGCCAGGCGTAGAGGAATTCCAGCAGGTCGGTCTTTTCAGCCTGTTGGAAAGGCTGGGACGGCAGCTTTGGCTGTTCCGCGCCCGCCATCCGGTTGACGAAATTGGCCGTGGCGACATCATTGCCGGTGTCAGCGACATTATCCGTTGCCTGGTCGCCAGCCGAGGGAGAACAGGCACAGAGAAAGAGGGCCAGTCCTGCGACCGGCCCTGCCTTCATTCGCATCGGTAAGCGCTGCATCAGTGCGGCTTGGCCGCCAGACAACGCTCGCTGATCGCCTTGCGGGCATAGCTGCTCTGAAGGACGGCGGCGGCGTTGGGCCAGCCTTCCGCGATCAGGGCTTGTTCGACTTGGTGCGCGCCATCGAACCGCCCGGTTTCGGCGAGTTGATAGGCACGCGCACGGAGCGCCTGCTGCCGCGCATTGTCGCCATGCATTACCATGTCTCTCTCCTTGCCAGTTTGCGTTGACATCAATCTAGACCCTTTGCCGGTCAGGGGCAAATGCGGGATGGCCGGGTCGAGGGGGCGACATCGCAAAAATGGGGCTTTCCAACCCCATCATCCTTGTCCAGAATCCTGCCCATGACCGATTATTCCGACCTGCTGAAAGCAGATAACAATCAGCCCGCTCATATGATCCAGATCGTCGACGCGGAAAGCTTCGAAAACTGGCTTTCCGCGCAGCCGCAGCGCGTCCGGACGATCGTCGCGGCGCAGAAGTTTGCGGGCAAGGGATATGAGCATGCGATCATTCCGGGAGATGATCCGTCGGACTGGTCGGTGGTCGCGGGGGTGGCGAATAAAGCGAAGTTCAGCAGCTGGTGCCTCGCCAAGCTGGCCGAGATATTGCCCGAGGGTCAATATCGGCTGGCGGAGGGGACGGCCGGGCCAGCCATGCTCGGCTGGCTGACGGCGCAATATCGGTTCGACCGCTATCGCCGCGATGAAAATAGCGCAGGGCCGCGCGTGCTGCTGACCAGCGAGGTTGCGCAGATCGACCCGGCGGTCAGGCTGGCGGAAGCGGTGGCGCTGGTGCGCGACCTCATCAACATTCCCGCTGGCGACATGGGGCCTCAACAGTTGGAGGAGGAAGCGGCGAAGGTCGCCGAAGCCTTTGGCGCGCGCTTCACGGTGACGAAGGGCGATCCGCTGGAGCAGGGTTTCCCGATGATCCATGCCGTGGGCCGAGCAGCGGGCAAGGACTTTGCCCCGCGCCTGATCGAATTGCGGTGGGGCGATGCCAAGCATCCGCGCGTCGCCATCATCGGCAAGGGCATCTGTTTCGACAGCGGCGGGTTGGACATCAAGCCATCGTCGGCCATGCGCCTGATGAAGAAGGATATGGGCGGCGCGGCCCATGCGATCGCGCTCGCTCGGTTGATCATGGGCGCGCGCCTGCCGGTACAACTGCACCTGCTGATCCCGGCGGCAGAAAATGCGGTGGGGGGCAATGCCTTCCGCCCCGGCGACATATTGCGCAGCCGCAAGGGGCTGACGGTGGAGATTGGCAATACCGATGCGGAAGGTCGGCTGGTGCTGGCCGATGCCTTGGCGCTGGCGGGCGAGGATGAGCCTGAACTCGTCATCGACTATGCGACGTTGACCGGCGCGGCGCGGGTGGCGGTGGGTCCCGACCTCCCTGCCCTCTTCACCAATGATGACGCATTGGCCGCCGAGATGGATGTAGCGGGCAGCGAAGTGGACGACCCGAGTTGGCGCCTGCCATTATGGGATGGCTATGCAGACATGCTGAAGTCGGACATCGCCGATATCAATAATGCGGGCGAAGGCGGCTTTGCGGGTGCGATCACCGCCGCGCTGTTCCTGAAGCGGTTCGTGCCGGACAAGGCGAAGTGGCTGCATCTCGACACCTTCGCCTGGCGGCCGTCGCCAAAGCCGGGGCGGCCAAAGGGCGGCGAGGCATTGGGCCTCCGCGCCGTTTTCCGCATGCTGGAACAACGTTATGAAAAATCAGGGCACAAATGACCTTTGGTACGGGGCCGTTACGCAACCGGATCGTGCATCGTGCGTTACGGGGGCATGGATGCCGCTTCTGCACAGGAACAGACGACTGAGCTGAACCGCCCAGGTCTGAAACAACTTGCCCAATGGATGCGCACGCTGGTCGATTATGTGCGATCCGGCAGGCCCGATCTTACCAACCGGCAAATGGCGTTGATGATGACCGTTTACATCAGCGCGGGGCCGCATACCGTGCGGGGACTCGCCGAGGCGCTGCATGTGTCGAAGCCGGTGATTACCCGCGCGCTGAACAAGCTTTCGGCGCTCGGATATCTTCGCCGGGAGCGGGATGCGGCCGATCGGCGTAATATTTTCATCACTCGCACCCCCAAAGGGGCGGAATTCCTTGACGCGTTTCACCATTTCATCGCAGGAACCGGCCGCGATGAACGCCACGACTTCAACTCCGCGGAACGCACCGCCTGAACGTATCCGGTTCAAACTAGACGGCCGCTCCGTCAAGCTGGACAGCCGCATCCACGCCGCACGCGGAGACCTGGCTGACCTGTCGCTGGCAGGGGTGCTGTTTTCCGCGCATTATGCCCGTTCGATTGAACTGACCTGCGTTGCGGCGGGCACGCCGCTGCTGTCCTCACCCGCCGTCACGGCTACGGCCGTCAGCGAATTGCTGCGCGGCGAAAGCTTCCATGCGCTGGACATGACCACGGACTGGGCCTGGGGCTTTTGCGGGCATGACGGCTATGTCGGCTATGTGCGGCGCGAGGCGCTGGACACGCATGAACAGACTAACCACCGGATTTTTGCTGGCACCGCGCCGCTATTCAGCGCGGCCGACATCAAGTCGCCCATTCGCGATTACTGGCCCGGCGGCGCGCTGTTCACCGGGCAGGCGGCGGACGGATTCGTCGCTTGTGCCGAAGGGTATGTGCATGAACGGCATGCCGTCAGCGCCGATGCGACGGAAAGCGATTGGGTCGCCGTGGCGCTGCGCTACCTTGGCCAGCCCTATGTGTGGGGCGGACGGGGCCATCGCGGTATCGACTGTTCGGGACTTGTGCAGGTCGCGCTGGGTCAGTGCGGGATCAAGGCACCGCGCGATACGGACTTGCAGCGGGAAGGCATCGGCAACCCCTTGCCCTCCGACGAGCCGTTGAAGCGCGGCGACTTCGTCTTTTTCCCCGGCCATGTCGGCATCATGACGGACGGCGAAAATCTGCTGCATGCCAATGCGCATTGGATGGCCGTGGTTGTTGAACCATTGGCGGATGTGGTCGCCCGGCTGACGGCGGACCATGCGGAACCGATAATTTCGCGGCGGAGGATCGGCGCGTGACCCACAAGATTTTCATCGACGGCGGCGTCGGCACCACGGGGCTGGAGATTGTCGAGCGGTTGGCCGGAAGGCCCGAGCTGTCCTTCATCACGCTGGACGAGGACAAGCGGAAGGATGCGGCGGCGCGGCGGGAGGCGTTGAACGCTGCCGACATCGTGATCCTGTGCCTGCCCGACGATGCCGCGCGGGAAGCGGTGGCGTTGATCGACAATGAGCGCACCCGCGTGATCGATGCGTCGACCGCGCATCGGGTTGCGGATGGATGGACCTATGGCTTTGCGGAGCTGGAGCCGGGGCACCGGAAAAAGCTGGCGAACGCGCGGTTCGTGTCCAATCCGGGGTGCTGGCCGACCGGCTTCCTGGCGCTGGTGCGGCCATTGGTGCTGGGCGGGTTGCTGCCTGCCGACTGGCCGGTGACGGTGTCGGGTGCGTCGGGCTATTCCGGCGGCGGCAAGGCGATGATCGCCGAGTTTGAGGGCGAAGGCGGCGCGCCGAGCGCTTTCCGGCCCTATGGGCTCAGCATGACGCACAAGCATATTCCGGAGATGCTGCGTTATTCGGGGCTGTCGCATCCGCCGATCTTTGCGCCTGCGGTGGCCAATGCCTATCGCGGCATGATCGTCGAAGTGCCGTTGCAGCTGCGCGCGATGGCGGAGGCGCCGAAGGTTGCGGACATTCATGCGGCGCTGGCTGAGGCTTATGCGGGATCGCCGATCGTGAGCGTTGCTTCGCTGGAGGACAGCGCGGCGATGGGTCAGGTCGCGATCGAGCATGTCGGCGCGACGGATCGGCTGGCGCTGTTCGTGTTCGGCAATGAGGATGCTGGTCAGGTGCGGCTGGTGGCGGCGCTCGACAATCTGGGCAAGGGCGCGGCCGGGGCCGCAGTGCAGAACCTCAACATATTGGCCGGGTTGCCCGAGACGGCTGGGTTGCGGCTTTAGGGCGCGCTCGCTGATAGTTTAAGCGCATCGTCCTGCACCCAAGCATCCGCATCTAGGCTCCTTTTCCGTCACCCCGGGCTTGACCCGGGGTCCCGCTGCCTGGGCGGTTTCAGATAAGAAGCGGGACCCCGGATCAAGTCCGGGGTGACGATCATTCTAGGATGATCAGGCTCTAATGAACCGTGCCGAGTGGCGCGTCGTAGGTAAGCAGCACGATCAGCCGCTCGATCTGACGCCAGTGGCAGAAATGGATATAGTTGCCGAGGTCGCGGCTGCGGTCGGCGCGCGCGGCGGCTTCATAGCCCGCATTGTCACCGAAGGCCGCCATCAGCTCCGCCGCGTCGTCATAGCTTTTGCGGTCGGAAAGATATGGCAACTGCATGTGAACCCCCGAAATTTCTCGCCGCGATGGAAACCAAGGGTTCAATTGCCGTGCCAGTTTCCCGCTTCCACGGGTAGCGGCGGCTTTCGAGGGTGAATGGCGCGTTAGCCAAGTCCCGTTGCGGTACAGTCGTCCTGCAACGGGACTGGGCTGTCTCTCGACGGGACTGGGCTGTCCCGCGACGGGGCGATCCGCAAAGGCTCTGGCCTTGGCGGGCGGGCCGTGGCAAGGGCGGTGCTGATGACCAATGGCAAGAAGAATCCGACCGGCGCGGGCGCCATCATCGCGCTGCTGATCCTGGGCGGCGCGATCATCGGCGGCATGATGGGCCAGCCGAGCGCGGGCCTGCTGACCGGCGCGGCGCTGGGGGGCATAATCGCGCTGCTGCTGTGGTTGCGCGAACGGGGCTGACGGCGCGCCTTGCCGCGCGAGAATTCGCAGCATAGACAGGCGGCATGAAGAAGCATCTGATCGCCATCACCCTTATCCTCCTGCTGATCGCCGGGGGCGTCATTTTCTATCTGGCGCAAGGGAATACGGCGCAGTTGGCGGCGGGTGAGGATGTGGGGAAAGAGCCGGTTTTCACTGCGCCCCGTAGCGAGCTGATCCCTACCATCAACGTGGCCGAAGTGAAGGTCTGGACGGCGGGCGAGAAGCCGGTGGCGGCGAAGGGCCTTGCCGTCGCGCGCTTTGCCGAGGGGCTGGCACATCCGCGATCGATGCTGGTTCTGCCCAATGGCGACATATTGGTGGCTGAGACGAACAGCCCGCCCCGCCCCTCCGGTGGGATCGTCGATCGGGTGATGACCTATTTGATGGACAAGGCTGGCGCGGGGGTGCCTTCGGCCAATCGCATCACCTTGCTGCGCGATGCGGATGGCGACGGGCGCGCGGAGGTGAAGACGGCATTCCTGACCGAGCTTAACTCGCCCTATGGCATGGCGCTGATCGATGGCACGCTCTACGTCGCCAATACCGACGCGCTGATGGCTTTCCCCTATAAGGAGGGCGAGACGCGGATCACCGCCAAGGGGCGCAAGATCCTGAACCTGCCCGCGAACGCGCCCAACATGCACTGGACCAAGAGCCTGGTGGCTGGCCCCACGGGGCTGCTCTATGTGGGTGTCGGGTCGAACAGCAATATCGCCGAAGACGGCCTGGATGGGGAGGCGAACCGCGCGGCGGTGCTGGAGGTCAATCCCAGGACCGGCGATTATCGCATTTACGCTTCGGGGCTGCGCAATCCGGTGGGGCTGGCTTTCGAGCCCAATAGCGGCGCTTTGTGGGGCGTGGTGAATGAGCGCGACATGCTGGGCAGCGATCTGGTGCCCGACTATCTGACGCGGGTGGAGTTTGGCGGCTTCTACGGCTGGCCGTGGAACTATTGGGGCGGTTATGAGGACCGCCGCGTCCAGCCGCAACGGCCGGAAGTGCGCGAATATACCAAGCGGCCGGACTATGCGCTGGGCAACCATGTCGCGCCGCTGGGGTTGGCCTTCGCCGACAAGGTGAAGATTGGCGGGGCGTTTACGAACGGCGCCTTTGTCGGACTGCATGGCAGCTGGAACCGCAAGCCTGCCGCCGGTTACAAGGTGGTGTTCGTGCCCTTCGAGGCGAATGGCGAGGTGGGCAAGGCCAAGCCTGTCGATGTGCTGACCGGCTTTCTGGATGCGAAGGGCGACGCGCGGGGGCGGCCTGTCGATGTGGCAGGCGACGCGAAGGGCGCGCTGCTGGTCAGCGACGATGTCGGCGGCGTCATCTGGCGGGTGACTGGCGCGAAGTGATTGAGAGCGTGATCGCATTACGCGGGCGCATCCGCATCAAGGCTCCTTTTCCGTCACCCCGGGCTTGACCCGGGGTCCCGCTGGCTGGGCGGCGTAAGATAAAAAGCGGGACCCCGGATCAAGTCCGGGGTGACGACAACTCTAACATGATCATGCTCATGAGCGATTTCCAAGCGCTCGGAACCGAGTGCTGGTCGAAATCGCGGCAAACAAAGGATCAGAGCGAACGGCCGTTGCGGCCCGCCAGTTCAACCACATATTGCCAGGCGACGCGGCCTGAACGGCTGCCGCGCTGGGTTGCCCACTGGATGGCCTCTAGCGGGTCGAAGCTGAGGCCGAGGCTGTTCGCATAGCCGGTGACGATGTCGACATAGGCCTGCTGGTCGATGGCGTGGAAGCCGAGGCTGAGGCCGAAGCGGTCGGACAGCGCCATCTTGTCATCGATCACGTCGCGCGGATTGACCGGGTCATCCTGCTCCGACAGGTGGCGCGGGACGATGTGGCGGCGGTTAGAGGTGACATAGAGGCGGACGTTGGCGGGTCGGGCCGCCGTGCCGCCCTGAAGCAATGAGCGCAGCGCGCGCGCGTCACCGACGCCATTTTCGTCGAACCCGAGATCGTCGAGGAAAAGGATGAAGGGGCGCTGCGTCGTGCGCAAAATGGAGAAGAGGCGCGGCAGGCTGTTCAGTTCATCGATCGCGCATTGCAGCAACGCGATGTCAGCGCCCTCCCGCTGGAGCCGGTCGATTACGGCGGCGACGACCGCGGACTTGCCCGTTCCGCGCGCGCCCCAAAGCAGCGCGTCATGCGCAGCGTGCCCTGCGGCGTGGCGGCGGGTGTTTTCGAGCAACGTCGCCTTTTGCGCGTCGATGCCGGTCAGAAGGTCGTAATTTACCGGAATGAAGGCATCCACGGCCTGAATCGCGGCGCCGTCCCAGACATAAGCGGGCGCGGCGGCGAGGTCGGCGGAAATGGCCGGTGGCGGCGCGATCCGTTCCAGCGCTTCGGCAATGCGGCTGAGAGTTTCCTTGTTCATGCGCCGGGCTTAATCCGCCTCCCCCGCCCCGGCAAGCCGCGTGGCCCTGTCATTCTTCTGTCGTAATGGACTTTTACTCTGCGGCGCTGGAGCTTATATCGCGGGGCCGTGACCATCCCAAATCCTGCCTATTCCACCCGGATCAGCCGCTATGGCGCCGAAGCCCTGCGCGAGGCCGCGCTGCTGATCCGCGCGGGTGAGCCGGTCGCGGTGCCGACAGAAACGGTCTATGGGCTGGCCGCCGACGCGACGGACGAAAGCGCGGTCGCGGCGATCTACAGCGCCAAGGGGCGGCCGAGCTTCAACCCGCTGATCGTGCATATTTCGGACAAGGAGATGGCAGAGCGGCTGGCGGTCTTTTCGCCCGTGGCGGACAAGCTGGCGGCGCGATTTTGGCCGGGCGCGCTGACCATGGTGCTGCCGGTGCGCGAAGACAGCGGCCTGTCATCGCTGGTGACGGCGGGCTTGCCGACGGTCGCCCTGCGCCTGCCCGCCCACCCAGCGATGCGCGCACTGATCCGGGAAAGCGGGCGACCACTCGCCGCGCCATCGGCCAATCGCAGCGGCGCGATCAGTCCGACGCGGGCGGAGCATGTGCTGGCCAGCCTGAATGGCAAGGTGCGGCTGATCCTGGATGAGGGGCCGACAAGCGAGGGGCTGGAGTCGACGATCGTCGCGCCTGAGGATGGCCGTATCCGACTGTTGCGACCGGGTCCGGTGACGGCGGCGATGCTGGAGCAGGCGACGGGCCTTCCGGTCGTGACGGGCGCGGCCGATGCGAAGATCGAGGCGCCGGGTCAGTTGGAAAGCCATTATGCGCCATCCAAGCCGGTGCGACTGAACGCGCTGCGGGCGGAGAAGGACGAATATCTGATCGGCTTTGGCCTGATGCCGTGCAATATCAATTTGAGTCCGGATGCCGATGTGCAGGAGGCTGCGGCCAATCTGTTCGCGGCGCTGCATGTCGCGGATGCGAGCGCGGCGACGCATATTGCGGTGGCGCCAATCCCGGATGTGGGGATTGGGGTGGCGATCAATGACCGGTTGCGGCGGGCGGCGGCTTAATTCGCGAAGCTGGAGTTTGGGTTAGCGCAGAGGCGCAGAGAGCGCAGAGATTTTTCTGGGGCCATTTGGCCCGTTCTCCAATCTCTGCGAATTGTGCGCCTCTGCGCGAAATCATTATGGCTGAGTATCTAGAGCCGAGTGCCTTTAATCTGAATCACTTAACCCGTTCGGGCTGAGCTTGTCGAAGCCCCTTACTTCTTAAAGAAAGAAGAGAAGCCCTTCGACAAGCTCAGGGCGAACGGAACTTAGGGTGTTGATACAAGGGCAGCGGAGTACCGCGCTTCCTCAATTACAATCCCGATAGCCAGCCCGTTTGCATTCGCGGCGGCGCTGTTCTTCGGCTTTCTTGCGGTCGCGCGCTTCCCTGGCCTCCTGCTTGCGCATGCGGCGGCCATAGTTGCGGTCGGATTCTTCCTGGCTGGTGGTGGCCCAATCTGCGGCCTGCGATCCGGCGCGCACCGGCAGGGTGGCTACGTCCAGCGCCGTCTTTGCGATGCAGCCCGGGAGGGTCAGCATTATTCCGGCGGCGGCGATCGTCGTGAATGGGCGCATGGATATTCCCCTGTGAACTGCTGGCGTGCTTGGCATGGTCAGGATTAACCTTAGCCTAAGCGGTATTGGTGGGTTGGGGGGAGGTGTGAGGTTTCTAGTGTTTGAAGGCCACCCCCTCCCCGTTCGGGCTGAGCTTGTCGAAGCCTCTTTCCCTTAAAAAAGAAGAGAAGCCCTTCGACAGGCTCAGGGCGAACGGAGGAGAGGATGGGATCAGCCCTCGATCCGCTCCGCAAATCCCTTGCGCAGTTTGGCGAGCTTGGGCGGGATGACCGCCATGCAATAGGGGTTACGGTCGCCGACGCGGTCCCAATATTTCTGGTGGTAATCCTCGGCGGGATACCAGGGGGCGTCCGGTTCGATCGTGGTGACGATCGGGTTGCCATGATCCAGTTGCGCGCGGGCGATGGCGGCTTTGGCTTCCGCTTCCTGCTCCCGCGAATGGGGGAAGATGGCGGAACGATATTGGCTGCCGATGTCGTTGCCCTGCCGGTTGAGCGTCGTGGGATCATGTGTCGCGAAGAAGATGTCGAGCAGGTCGCCATAGGAGATCACCTCCGGGTCAAAGGCGATGCGGATCGCTTCGGCATGGCCGGTCGCGCCGGAGCAGACCTGCTCATAGCTGGGATTGGGCAACTGACCGCCTAGATAGCCGCTTTCGACCGACCGGACGCCTTTCAAATTTTGATACACCGCCTCGGTGCACCAGAAGCAGCCACCTGCCAGCGTCGCGATTTGTTCGGCCATTCGCCTGTTCCTTATCCTGTGTGGGGAACAAGATAGTTATGTTCAGGCGGCCGTTCCAGCCTGCCCCGCGGCTGCCTCTGCCTTGGCGCGTTCTTCGGCGACCAGTTCCTTGCGCGACAGCTTGCCAACCAGCGTCTTGGGAAGGTTCAACCTGACCTCGACTTCGCAGACTTTTTCATGCTTTCCGAGTTGGGGGTTAAGCCATGCCTTCAGTGCCTCGCCATCTGTCTTCGCGCCTTCCTGAAGCGTGACGAACGCTTTGGGGGACTCGCCGCGATAGGGGTCGGGGATGCCGATAACGAGCGCCTCTTTCACGTCGGGGTGGTGGTAGAGCACCTCTTCCACCTGGCTGGGGAAAACCTTGAAGCCGCCGACCGCGATCATGTCCTTGAGCCGGTCGACGATCTTCACATAGCCGTCCGCGTCGATCAGGCCGACGTCGCCGGTGCGCAGCCAGCCATCGACGAAGACTTCCTTGTCCGCGTCGGGACGTTGCCAATAGCCCTTCATGATCTGGGGGCCGGCAAAGACCAGTTCGCCGGGCTCTCCGGGGGGCGGCGGCCGTGTCGGGTCCTCCCGATCCACGAGCTTTACGTGCGTTCCCGGGACGGGTTGACCCACGGTGCCGGGCTTGTTCAGTCCTTCATAGGGGTTGGAGCAGACGACCGGGCTGCTTTCGGTAAGGCCATAGCCTTCGCACAGCTTGGCGCCGGTGACGGCTTCGAACCGTTTCTTGAGTTCCAGCGGCAGCGGCGCGCCGCCCGAAATGCACAGGCGCAGCGAGGAGAAATCGATGTTCGGCGTCGCCGGATGATCGAGCAGCGCCTGGAACATGGTCGGGACGCCGGGCATTGACGTGGGGCTGGTTCGCTGAATGGCGGCGAGTACCTGTACGGCTTCGAACCGGGGCAGCATCACCATTTCGCCGCCGTTGAGGACCGTACGGTTAAGGACGCAGGTGTTGGCGAAGACATGGAAGAAGGGCAGGACCGCGAGGATGCGGTCGATGGCTTCGGGATGCGGATCGATGAGGCGTATCTGACGGGCATTGGCTGTCAGATTTTGATGGGTGAGCATTGCGCCCTTTGGCCGCCCGGTGGTGCCGCCGGTATATTGCAGCAGGGCGACGTCGTTGACCGGATCGATGGCAACTGGCGCGGGGTCTTCGCCGTGGCGCAGCAGGTCGGCATAGTTAGTGATGCGCGGGTCATGCGGGACCGGCGCGGTTTCCTTACGCTTGAAGAGGCGGAACAGCAGCGATTTCGCGGGTGGCAGCACCTCCGCGACGCAGCCGACGATCAGCCGTTCGAGGCTGCTATTGTCCAGCACTTCCTGCGCGGTGGGCAGCAACGCTTTGGCCGACAGGGTGAAGAGAATCTTGGTGCCGCTGTCCTCGACCTGATGTTCCAGTTCGGCAGCGGTGTAGAGGGGGGAGAAATTGACGACTGTCGCACCCGCCATCATCGCTCCATAATAGGCCGCGACATAATGGGGGACGTTGGGAAGGTAGAGGCCGACCCGGTCACCTTTTCGCACGCCCAGGTCCTGCAGCCCCTTCGCGACCCGGCGGATGACATGGAGCATGTCGCCATAGGTCGTCTTGCGGCCGAGGAAGTCGATCATCACGGCATCGGGATTGGTCGTCGCGCTGTCCACGACCATGTCCACCATCGACATGGGAGGGAAGGACTGATCCCAGGGGAAAGGATGATTATAATGGTCTTTCCAGACCGTCTCGATGCTCTCCATTAACGGAGATGTATGTCAGGCCCCTGCTTTACGCAAGCGTAAAGCAGGGCGCGTCAGGGCAAAATCAGACCTGGCCCTGATTGTTGCTGAACGGGTCGAGGATCGTGGCAACGCCCGAGATCAGCTCCGCCTCGCTCTTCAACGCTTGCTCGGCCCGGCGGGCAGCGTCGTCGCGCTCGCGGCGCAATTCCTCGATCAGTGCTTCGCGATCGCCGTCCAGGCGGGAGTCCGTCGGGGCTTCGATGCCGAGCTTCTTCGCAGCCTTCGTCACCAGCGCGTCCAGTTCCCGCTGCGAGCAGAGGCCCAGCGTCACCGGGTCCTTGGGCACGATGTTGGAGATGTTCCAGTGCGTGCGGTCACGGATGGCGGCGATGGTGGTGCGGGTGGTGCCGATCAGCTTGCCGATCGCGCCGTCCGAGATTTCCGGATGGTTGCGCAGGATCCAGGCGATGCCATCGGGCTTGTCCTGACGCTTGGAAACCGGCGTGTAGCGCGGGCCTTTCGTACGGCGGACGGGTTCAGGGCCTTTCAGCATCTTCAGCCGATAGTCGGGGTTGGATTCACCCTTGTGGATTTCCTCCATCGTGATTTCATGCGCGCGGACGGGGTCGCGGCCGGTATATTTGGTGCCCGCCGTGTCATCGGCGATCGCCTGCACTTCCAGGATATGCAGCCCGCAAAATTCCGCGATCTGATCAAAGCTGAGCGCGGTATTGTCGACCAGCCAGCTGGCTGTCGCATGGGGCATGAGAGGCTGGGACACGAGGATTCTCCGGCACTAAAAACAACAAGGGCCGCCCAAGCAGGGCGGCCACGCCCGTCCTGAGATAGTGCAAGAAGCCCCATGGAGCAAGGAAAAGCGTCAGGCCGCGCTGTCTCTGACGACGGGATCGATGCAGTGGAGGCCGGTCAGGAATTCGTCGGCGCTGCGTTCCCAGCTGAAGCTGCGGCCATGGGCGGCGCAGGCGGCACGATCGCAACGCAGCGCGGCAGCGATGGCGTCCTCCAGCCGTTCGGATAGCGCGCCGGTTTCGGGCGTCACGATGTCCACCGGCCCGCTGACCGGATAAGCGGCGACGGGGGCGCCGCATGCCAGCGCTTCGATCATGACGAGGCCGAATGTGTCGGTGCGACTGGGGAAGACAAACACATCGGCGCCGACATAGGCACCCGCCAGTTCCTGACCGAAAAGCGGGCCTAGGAAATGCGCGTCGGGATAGTCGCGTTCCAACTGGGTCCGCGCCGGGCCATCGCCGACGACCACCTTGCTGCCGGGGTGATCATTGGCAAGGAATGCCTCGAGATTCTTCTCGATAGCGACCCGGCCGACATAGAGCTGGATCGGGCGCGGGAGATTGGCGAATATCGCTGGCGGCCTTGCCTCGGCTGTGAAGGCGGAGAGGTCCACTCCCCTGCCCCATGGCCGCACCTGCGCCAATCCATGGGCGCGCAGTTGCTGCCGCACCGATCGGGTGGAGACCAGCACCGCCCGCGCCGGGCCATGAAACCAGCGAATGTAGGACCAGAACCAGCGCGCGGGCAGTCCTGTCCGGCGCGAGACATAGTCGGGAAAATGCGTGTGATAAGCAGTGGTGAATGGCACCCCGCCCCGCAGGCACCAGCGCCGCGCGGCAAGACAGAGCGGCCCTTCGGTCGCAAGATGGACGGCATCCGGTTCAAAGGCCGCGATCGCATCACCCACCACGCCGGATCGCACGAAGGCCAGGCGGATTTCGGGATAGGTCGGACAGGGGAAGGAGCCATAGAGATCGGGCGAGATGACCTTGACGGCGTGCCCCCGCGCCTCCAGCTCCGCCTGGATGGTCTGGAGCGTTCGGACGACGCCATTCACTTGAGGCGACCAGGCGTCGGTCACGATGACGATGCGCATCAGGCGGCTATCCTCACCTGATCGCCCACGGCGCGTGCCGCGACTTCATCAGCCCAATGCAGCACCTCCATACGGCCGTCAAAATGCTCGACAAGCGCGGTGCATCCCTCGACCCAATCGCCGTCATTATAATATTGGATGCCGCCGATCTCACGCATTTCGGCATTGTGGATGTGTCCGCAGACTACGCCATCGACGCCGCGTGCGCCCGCCTCATGCGAAACCACTTCTTCAAATCGGGAGATGAACTCGACGGCGTTCTTGACCTTGTGCTTGGCCATTTTGCTGAGCGACCAATAGGGCAGACCCATGCGCTGGCGCACCGCGTTCACCACGACGTTGAGCCGCATCAGCAAGCCGTAGGCGGCGTCTCCCACGAAGGCGAGCCAGCGATGGGCCAGCATGATCGTGTCGAACTCATCGCCGTGCAGGACAAGGAGCTTGCGGCCGTCCGCAGTCTCATGGATCGCCTTGCGCCTGATCTCGACCCCACCGAAGCTGAGGCCCGTGAACTGGCGGAACATCTCATCATGATTGCCGGGGATATAGACGACGCGAGTGCCGCGCTTGGCACGCTTCATGATGCGCCAGACCACGTCATTATGCGCGGCGGGCCAGTAGAAGCGCCTTTTGAGCCGCCAGCCGTCAATGATGTCGCCGACCAGATACATGGTCTCGCTGTCGACGCTGTCGAGAAAGTCGATCAGCAGCTTCGCATTGCAGCCGCGCGTGCCGAGATGGATGTCCGAAATCCAGACCGTGCGGTAACGGCGGCGCTTGCCGCCCTGTTCCGGCGTGTCGAAATGTTGAGCGCCTTCGTGCATGTCCGCCAGGAAAGGCAGGCGTGTGATGGCATTCATGATGCAACCCCTGGAGCTATTGTCCTCGGGACCGAATCCTTAGCGGCGCAATGTTACAATCCCGCAGCGAATGTGACGGAAATGCTACGGTTTACGGGGTTTTACGGCATCGCGAAATAGAAGTGATCGGCTGTTTTATAGCCATTGGCGGACATTCCAAATCATCCCTGCGCGAAGCGTGGGGAGGGGGACCAGCCGCAGGCTGGTGGAGGGGAAAATGGCACGACCTGTGAGATTTCCCCTCCACCATTCGCTTCGCGAACGGTCCCCCTCCCCATCTCACGATGGGGAGGATTAGCTATGACCGCAATCCACCCAAACAGGCCCTCAAACCGTCAGGACAATCTTGCCGAAATGCTCCCCCGCATCCATGCGCGCCTGTGCCCGCGCCGCTTCGGCCAAGGGGAAGCGCTGGTCCATCGCCGGACGGAGCCTGCCTTCCTCCACGAAGCTCCAGACCTCACGGATGATTTCGTCGGCCACCAGACTCTTGAAAGCGGAGGAGCGGGGCCGCAGCGTCGATCCGGTCAGCGTCAGCCGCCGTGTCATCACCGTGGGCAAGAAGATTTCCGCCTTCGCGCCACCCAGTACCGCGATCGACACATGGCGGCCATCTTCGGCAAGGCACTGCAAGTTTCGGGGCACATAGTCGCCGCCGACCATATCCAGAACCGCCTGCACGCCTTGACCAGCGGTAATGCGCTTCACCTCTTCGACAAAATCCTGGCCGCGATAATTGATGGCATGATGAGCGCCCCAAGCCTTCGCCTGCTCGCATTTCGCATCGCTGCCGCAGGTGACGATGATGGTGATATCAAAGAGGCGGCAGAGTGAAATCGCCATCGTGCCGATGCCGCTGGTCCCACCATGCACCAGCACCGTGTCGCCTCCGACGACATAGGCACGCTCGAACAGGTTGGTCCAGACGGTGAAGAGCGTTTCGGGCAATGCCGCCGCCTCGACAATGTCATAGCTGTCCGGCACGGGAAGGCATTGCCCCGCTGGCGCAACCGCATATTCGGCATAGCCGCCGCCGGTGAGCAAGGCGCATACGCGCTGCCCGATCAGTTGTTCCGCGCTGCCGCCGGCCGCAACGATCGTGCCGGAAACCTCCAGCCCCGGAATGTCGGACGCTCCAGGGGGCGGCGGATATTTGCCCTGCCGCTGCAACACATCGGGCCGGTTCACGCCTGCGGCGGCGACCCGGATCAACACTTCATCCGCTGCGGGGGCAGGAACCGGACGACGCTCAACCACCAGAGCTTCGGGGCCGCCGGGCGATGGAATGGCAATCGCCATCATTTCATCAGGCAGTGCCGCTTCAAACCCCATGATGGCCAATCCCCCGCAATAATCTGGCACCGCGGCTGAAAATCACAAGCGGCTTAAGGGCCTTATTGACAGAGGCGCCCCGGCGGTCAACATTGGCATTCATGGACATGGACGACGATCTGCCTCGCAAGATTGATGATCCGCTGGCCCAACTGCTTCGACAGGATTTGGGTCCCTTATCCCTTGCCGATCTGGAAGAGCGCATCACGGCGCTGGAGGGTGAAATCGCCCGAACCAGATCAAAGATTGAAAGCGCCGTTAACCACAAATCAAGTGCTGAGGCGTTATTCAAGCGATGAACCCGCGCCCCGCCCCCTGCGGCCCTGAAATGGGCTTCACCGGGTACGGGCAGTCTCGCAATTCCGGCGATCAGGGACCCCTCCTTGATCCGCCGTCGAGCAATGCCGACATATGGTTCAAGTCAGCCCCTCTTTGGGGCCAGGAGTAGAATAGAAATGCCATCTTTCGCACCCGCCCTTGAAACCACGTTGCACAACGCGCTGACCCATGCGTCGGAACGCCGCCATGAATATGCGACGCTGGAGCATCTGCTCCTCGCGCTGATTGATGACGAGCATGCTTCGAAGGTGATGCAGGCGTGCGGTGTAGAGCTTGGCGAGCTTGGCGACGCCGTCACCCAATATCTCGACAGTGAACTCGACAGCCTGAAGGTGGAAGGGTCCAGCGACCCCTCGCCAACCAGCGGCTTCCAGCGCGTCGTCCAACGCGCCATCCTGCACGTGCAATCTTCCGGCAAGGATGAAGTGACGGGAGCCAATGTGCTCGTCGCGCTTTTTTCCGAGCGGGAGAGCTACGCCGTCTATTTCCTACAGCAACAGGATATGAGCCGACTGGATGCCGTAAGCTACATCAGCCACGGCGTCGGCAAGGGTACTGCCGTTCCGGAGCAAGGCGCCGCAAAGGGCGCTCCGGAAGAGGAAAAGAAGGCGCAGGACAGCAAGGGCAAGAAGGACAGTGCCTTGGAGCAGTTCACGGTCAACCTCAATGAGAAGGCGATGCGGGGCAAGGTTGACCCGCTGATCGGCCGCAGCGCCGAAGTCGACCGGACGATCCAGATCCTGTGCCGCAGGTCGAAGAACAACCCGCTCTATGTGGGCGATCCGGGCGTGGGCAAGACCGCGATTGCGGAAGGGCTTGCGCGCAAGATCGTCGAGGGCGATGTTCCAGACGTACTCAAGGAAGCGGTGATCTACTCGCTCGACATGGGCGCGCTGCTGGCTGGCACCCGTTATCGCGGCGATTTCGAAGAACGGCTGAAGGCGGTCGTCACCGAGCTGGAGAAGATGCCGCATGCGGTTCTCTTCATCGACGAAATCCACACCGTGATCGGCGCTGGCGCAACCAGCGGCGGGGCGATGGATGCGTCCAATCTGCTCAAGCCTGCTCTGTCAGGCGGCACGATCCGCTGCATCGGTTCGACCACCTACAAGGAGTTCCGCAACCATTTCGAGAAGGACCGCGCCCTGCTGCGCCGGTTCCAGAAGATCGACGTCAACGAACCGACCATCGAGGACACGATCAAGATTCTCGCCGGGCTGCGCAGCGCCTTCGAAGAGCATCACAACGTCAAATACACCCCCGACGCGATCAAGGCGGCGGTGGAGCTGTCGGCGCGCTACATCAACGACCGCAAGCTGCCGGACAAGGCGATCGACGTGATCGACGAAGTCGGCGCGATGCAGATGCTGGTGGTGCCCAGCAAGCGCAAGAAGACGATCACGCCCAAGGAGATCGAGCAGGTCATCGCGACCATGGCGCGCATTCCTCCCAAGACCGTCTCGGCCGACGACAAGTCGGTGCTGGGTTCGCTCGACACCGATCTCAAGCGCGTCGTCTTCGGCCAGAACCGGGCGATCGAGATATTGTCCTCCGCGATAAAGCTGTCGCGGGCGGGCCTGCGCGATCCGGAAAAGCCGATCGGCAGCTATCTCTTCTCCGGCCCCACGGGCGTCGGCAAGACGGAGGTGGCCCGCCAGCTCGCCAATCTGCTCGGCATCCCGCTCCAGCGGTTCGACATGTCGGAATATATGGAGCGGCACTCGGTCAGCCGCCTGATCGGTGCGCCTCCGGGCTATGTCGGCTATGACCAGGGCGGTCTGTTGACCGATGCGGTCGATCAGAATCCGCACAGCGTCCTGCTGCTGGACGAGATCGAAAAAGCGCATCCCGACCTGTTCAACATCCTGTTGCAGGTCATGGATAATGGCCGCCTGACCGATCACCACGGCAAGACGGTGGATTTCCGCAATACCATCCTCATCATGACCACCAATGCCGGTGCGTCGGACATGGCAAAGGAAAGCATCGGCTTTGGCGAACTGACCCGCGACGATGTGCAGGAGGATGCGGTGAAGAAGCTCTTCACCCCCGAATTCCGTAACCGTCTCGATGCCATCGTCCCCTTCGGCTATCTGCCGCCGGAGATCGTGGCGCGGGTCATCGACAAGTTCGTGCTCCAGCTCGAACTGCAACTGGCCGACCGCGACGTCCACATCACGCTGGACGACGATGCCAAGGGCTGGTTGACCAAGAAGGGCTATGACAAGCTCTACGGTGCCCGTCCGATGGGCCGCCTGATGCAGGAAAAGATCAAGCAGCCGCTGGCGGAGGAACTGCTGTTCGGAAAGCTCGTCCATGGCGGCGAGGTTCACGTCCGACTGAAGGACGAGGCGCTGGCTTTTGAAATCACCCCGGCCGCTCCGAAAAAGGGCAAGAAGGGTGGCAAGGCGAAGCCTGCGGAATCGGCCAAGTAAGCAGGCCGAGGCACGAGATATGAAAGGGCGGCTCCCACGGCCGCCCTTTGTTTTTGGGCAAAGCCTGCGAGCGTCAGGAGGATCGCATCCCCCCTCCCGCAAGCGGGAGGGGTTAGGGGGTGGGCAAGCGCAACATCAAAGGCGATCTGAACGGCCACCCACAATCAAAATTCCAATGGCCGACACCACCAGCATTTGCCAATCTGGCGCCCGCGAATTCCAACCACGTCTTCACGAGGGAAGAGTCACATGGCCACAGACATCGCCTTCTACACCAACCCCATGTCGCGCGGGCAGATCGCACGCTGGATGCTGGAAGAAGTTGGCCAGCCCTATGACATGATCATCCTGGACTATGGCACCACCATGAAGGCGGCCGATTATCTCGCCATCAATCCGATGGGCAAGGTTCCCGCCATCGTCCATCAGGGCAAGGTCGTGACAGAGGCCGCTGCGATCTGCGCCTATCTGGCCGATACTTTCCCAGACGCGGGCCTCGCCCCGCCCCTGGATCAGCGGGCGGATTATTATCGCTGGCTGTTCTTCGCGGCTGGCCCGGTCGAAGCGGCTGTTTCCAACAAGGCGATGGGCCTCACTGTTCCTGAAGACCGCGAACGCTCCATGGGCTACGGCAACTATGGCCAGACGCTCGCAACGCTGGAGAAGGCCGTGTCAGGCGATCAATGGATTTGCGGCGGCCAGTTCACCGCGGCCGATGTCTATGTCGGCTCCCAGATCGACTGGGGATTGAGCTTCGGCACGATGGACAGCCGCCCAGCCTTCGAAACCTACGCCGCCCGCCTCCGTGAGCGCCCCGCCTACAGGCGGCAGAAGGAACTCGACGGCGCCCTCATCGCGCAGATGCAGAAGCCGGCATAAGAAAAAAGGCCCGGTGGCGCATGCCATCGGGCCTTTTTCATGTTCGGCACCGCCGCCGGAAGATCAGCGGCGATCACCCATGAAACGCAGCAGGAACAGAAACATGTTGATGAAGTCGAGATAGAGGTTCAGCGCCCCCATCACCACCGACTTGCCCATCATGTCCGTGCCAGCGACATGCGCATAGATGCTCTTGATCTTCTGCGTGTCATAAGCGGTCAGGCCCGCGAACAGCAGCACGCCGATAAAGCTGACCACCATGTCCATCGCGCTCGACCGCAAGAACAGGTTGATGAGCGACGCGACCAGCAGGCCGACCACGCCCATGATCAGGAAGGTGCCAAAGCCCGAAAGATCCTTCTTCGTCGTATAGCCCCACAGGCTAAGGCCCGCGAAAGCCGCCGCCGTCGCGAAGAAGGTCTGCGCCACCGACGTGCCGGTATAAACCAGCAGGACCGAGGAAAGCGACAGCCCCATCATCGCGGCATAGGCCCAGAACATGGCCTGCATCGCAACCGTCGACAGACGGTTCATGCCAAAGCTCATGATCATCACGAACGCCAGCGGCGCAAGCATGATGACATATTTGAGAATGCCGGGGCCAGCCAGGATCTGATAAGCCAGCCCGCTCGAGGCAAACAGCATGGCAACGACGCCCGTCAGCAGCACGCCGCTCGCCATATAATTGTAAACCGACAGCATATAGCTGCGCAGGCCAGCGTCGAAAGCCTCGCCGCGCGCAACCGTCGTCCCGCCGAAACCGGCAATGTTCGAGCGGGGGTCAGACCAATTGGCCATGAGATAATCTCCTTCACCGGCGCACTCCGCCGACATTGCTATTATCGCCATATCTGGCCGCTAATTCAAGGGAAGAGCGACTGGAACGCTCTAACGACATAGGATGGTTTCCTGCCTTCTCTTCCAGCGCACCCACTCCACCCTTCCTCCGCTTCCGCTGACACAATTCCCCAGGCTCGCTATAATGGCCTCATGCACCGCCTCTTCGTCGCCATTCGCCCGCCGGAGCCAATCCGGGCGCGCTTATTGTCATTGATGAGCGGCATCGCTGGCGCGCGATGGCAGAGCGAGGGTCAACTGCACCTGACCTTACGCTTTGTAGGAAACGCCGACCGGCACCAGGCCAACGATCTGGCCGAGGCGCTGGCAGCCGTGCGCTTCGCTCCTTTCGCGATCTCCTTGTCCGGCCTCGGACAGTTCGAGCGCAAAGGGCGAACCGACACATTATGGGCAGCCGTTCAACCTCGCGATGCGCTCGACCAGCTTCATCAGAAGATCGACCGCTCCTGTGTTGCGGCGGGCTTTCCGGCTGAGCAACGCGCCTATCTGCCCCACATCACTCTCGCCCGCTTCGGCCGTAACGGGGGCAGCACGAACGGGTTCCTAACCTATCACGCCGGACTTTCCAGTCCTCCATTTCTGGTGGACGAATTTGCCCTTTTCGAAAGCCACCTCACGCAGAATGGAGCGCATTATGAGATGGCGGCGGTATATCCTGCCGACCCGTCCGCTCTCTAAAATACGTGCCCGCGGGCGTCTTCAACCGGCGGACAATATACCACAGGCAATGCGCCCGCCTGCGTTACCCGCAGGATCGGTCTTGTTGTCATCCGCCTGAGCATGGATCACGATGGCGGCGCCATCTGCGTCTAGGACCGCATTGGCCCCACTGCGCAAGGTCACGCCGGGGACCACGAACTCCATTCGCCCAGTCCCATCCGGTCCAACGGTCAGGTTTGGCATGTCTCCCATATGCATGCCCGCCGGGTTATCCCGGCCATGTTGGCGCGCGGTTGGATTCCAATGGCCGCCCGCGCTGGTGAAGTCGGGCGGCGTGCATGTTCCGGTCATGTGGATATGGACCGCATGAACACCAGGCGTGAGTCCGCTTGCCCGCACATCGACATGCAGGCCGTCCGTCGCTTCCGTCACCTTGGCTTCGCCCCGAGCCAACCCGTCCGCAGCCAACAAGACAGCGCGTGCATTTGGCATCCCAGCCGACGCGGAATTCACAGCCCCGCTCGTGCAGGCGGTAAGGCAAAGTGCTAGGGGCGCAAAGACAATTAGGGCGTTTTTCATGATCAATGCACTCCCGGTGAAGAATCAAAACATCGTGCGCAAAAGCGGGAAACTGTATTCGGCAAAGCCAACGTGGCAACTATTAACCAAGTGCGCATCCCACGTTCGATCTGACGCGGCGCACTCTAGCTGGCGAACGCAACAAGTCGCCATTTGTTGCGCATATAGTCCACAATGCCAAGCGATCTCCCCAACGCTGACGGCCAGACGGTGGCAATGAAACCACTCGCTGGTCGATGCGCCTGATCACCGCAAAGGAAAAGGGGCCGGTCTTTCGACCAGCCCCTCAACCTTGTTCCATCCGCGAAGATGGAAATCTTGCTTACTGACCCGAACCCGGACCGTAAGTGATTTCCACGCGACGGTTCTGCAGTTCGCGAACACCGTCGGCGGTTTCGACGCGGGGGTTCGATTCACCGAACGCCTGGGTCGTGATCACGCCGTCAGGGATACCCTTCGACGAGATGTAGGCCTTGACCGCGTCAGCACGGCGCTGCGACAGGCCGACGTTGTACGATGCCGAACCCGAACGGTCCGCATAACCTGCCAGCATGACCTGGGCGCTGCCGCAGTTGCTGTAGGCCGAAACGGCGTTGTCCAGAATGGTCGCGGCGTCAGGCGTGACGTCCGACTTGTCCCATTCGAAGAACACGATGTACGGCCCGGGGCTGCACTCAGCGACCGGCGGAGGCGGCGGAGGCGGCGGCGGAGGCGGCGGAGGCGGCGGCGGGGGCGGCGGAGGAGCAGCCGGTTCACCACCGAAGTTGTAGGTCAGGCCCAGCAGAAGGCTGTGCGTACGCAGCTTGGTGCTGACATCGCCACCGGCAACGCCCACCGCAGTGGTGTAGGCCGGAACCAGATCAATGTTGTCCTGGTTGAAGAAGCGATACTTCAGCGACACGTCAACATTGTTGGTCAGCGGATAGCGAACGCCCGCAATCGCCTGCCAGGCGAAGCCGGTGTCGCTGTCGTTGACCAGGTCATTGGCCAGCTTGGCGCGCGAAACGCCGACACCGCCACCGACGAAGCCCTGCAGGCCGTCGTCCGAACCGAAGTCAAGCAGACCGTTCAGCATGAACGAAAGGGCCGACGCGGAACCGCCGAAACCGCTATTGTCCAGGTCAACCTTGGCACGCTTGTAACCAGCTTCGGCTTCAAGACGGAAACCGCCGAAGTCGTAACCGATGACCGCATCACCGTCCCAACCCTTGTGGTAGTCGACATTTTCCAGCGTGGTGCTGGCAGTGCCAAGACCAGTCGTCGGATCGATACCGGGCGTGAAGGTGATGTCCTGATCTTCAACAATGGTAACACCGGAATCGATTCCGATATACCAGCTGTTATCACGCGCCAGGGCCGGGGTGGCCAGGGCGGAGGAGGCAAGCACAGCCGCGAGGGCAAGCTTCCGCATTTGAATTCCCCTTTCAAAAGTGTCACGAAGGACTGCTGAAACCATGTATCGGCAAGAAAGTTTCATGGCAAGTCCACAATTGGTGAAACTGTTGCTCAAATACATCACACGGCTCGAGAAGCCCGGTAGCACAAGCATTTCCGCGAGCCTCTATTGTAAAAGATGGACACCCCTCAAGTCATGGTTCGATCAGTCCGTGACTGCGCATCGCATTTAAAATCGCGACCAGGGAACTTCTCGCCTCACTGTCGACGGAGCTTCCCCCCACGGGGTTGGCTATGGCCGGTTGCCGCGCCCCCGCAATCCGCTCGCCCTCGACATAGAAGCCGTCGCTGCGAGCCGCTGCATCCTGCCAATCGCTGCCGTCGAAATACATCGAGTGCCCCCGGTCCACGACCCGCAGCCTCAAGCCCGCACGCGGCGCGACAAACCGCCATCCGCCTCCAGTCCAACAGGCGACCGACCCATCCTGCCCCGACCAGCTTTCTGAAGCGCCTTCCGCCACGATCCAACACTGGCCCTCATCGGGCGAAGTTGGCGGCACATCCTCGTCAGCGCTTTCCACCGCGCCATGCAGCAGCATGTCGATCCGCGCCAGCGCCTCGTTGTGAAAGACTTCCTTCTGCGCCTGCCCGGCGAAAAGCTGGGGCAATGCCCAGCGGGGCGTCGCATCGCTCGTCATGATCGAACTTCCTTTTTCCAATTGTCGGTTATCAAAGCGGCAAGACGATCCGCGCTGCCCGTCCCAGGGCGAAAGAGCCGATCTGCCGCACCTCGATCGTCAATGCGCCGCCGCCATCCGCGTCGAATGCGTCCGCGTCATATGCCCATGACGGCGATGTGGTTTCGATCCGGCGCATCAGGGCGCCATCCGCCAGCACGCGCAGTTCGTAACGCTCGCTCTCCTCGCCCAGCGGCACATCCGCCCCGCTGATCCAGCGCCAGCCATTCCTGCTCCGCCGGACCCAGCTCAGATTCCATCCGCCCGCCCCGTCGGCAACGGCGCGAAGGTGAACGGGCGCCACCGGCGTCACCGCTTCCCCGCTGACGGTCAGCTCTGCCTCCACCGGCTCCGCATCGCCAATCCCCACCGCCGAAAGCCGCAACGTGCTGCCGATCTCGCCATTGCCCAGGGCTGCAAAAGGTTCGGCAAGCCGCTCCTCCTCGATCAGCAGAAACGGCTCGCCAGCGACATGCGCATCCATAGCCCATTCGGTCCCGAACAATCCCCGCCGCAGCCCTTCCAGCCGGAAGCTCGCCGCGCCCGTCTGCACCGCGCGGGAAAATTGCAGAAGCTCCCGTCCAACCATGCAAAGATTGCGTCCCTGCGCCAAAGCCGCCTCATCCGCGTCGCCAAGCTCCATGTCCGCCGCCAGCAGCGTCACATGCAGGCTGTTGACCAGATCGATCAGCGCCCAGCTCCCCTGCCCCAACGCGTCGTCAGCCTCTCCCATCACGGCGCGCGGCGCAGTGCGGCCGACCGGATTGGCTTCCCCCGTATCGCTCATCACGAACAGGGCCGCGTTCCTCCACCCTTCCCCGCCACTGGCCGCCGCAGCGATCAAGGGCGCTGTGGCCGCCGCCTCCCGCAACGGCGGAAGGTCGGTCAGCATCAATGTGGTAGGTCCATGCGGCGCATCCGCCTGCCGCACGATCGCGCCGGAGGACGCTCCCGCAGGCAAGACGCCTCCCGCCCCCGGCACCCGCCGCAGCGCCAACCGAACGGCCATGGCTTCCCATTCCCGTTCCTCCACCCGCCAGCGGCCCGGCATGGCCTCGACCGTCACCAGATCACCGGGCTCATGGCGCAGGGCGTCCCACCCGCACCGCAGCGTCATGGCGGATCGGCCCGTCCAGTCATGACCAAGATGACGGGCCGCCAGACGACGCGCGGCATCGCCAGACATGGTGACCGGCAGATCGATCCCGCGCTCGACCCGCCCCGTCCCCGGCCGACTGACGCGCTGCACCCCCGCCTGATAGTCACGCGCCGCATCATAATGGCGCAGCGACAGGGCCAGCGGTACCGCATCGGCGCTTTCCCCCGACTGTTCGACGGCATCGATGGCCCGCCCATTGATACGCTTGCACAAAGTGCCCGCGCCGATCTCACCACCCGTCTCATCGCCCCCTGTGCCGGTCAGCCGCAGTCCGTCTTCAGCAGCAACAAGGGCAAGATCCCATGCCTCCACCAGTGGGCCGATCGCATCGATCACATCAGCTCCGCCCGCCGCAAAGCCATCGACGGCCCCGTCTGCGGCAGCAGCAAGCGCGCCACCACTCAGGTCCACGGCCACCGTCGCGATGGTTACCACCCCCTCATCCGCTTCCACCTCGAAGGTCAGCGACGGAATGCGGTTGCCATAATCGGCAAGCTGCAAATCCTCGAACACCGCATAGGCGATGCCCCGATGCCCCGGCGTCCGGTCAACGCCCTCCGCCGAAGCGATGAGCGGATCGGCAGCCTGATCCTCACTCCCCAAATGCAGACGGAACGCACCCAACCCCGACTTGAAATCCCCCGCAGCCCCGCGCAGCAGATTGCCGTCCGCCCATATGCGCCGCACCGCCCGCACCCGCCGCGCCGACAACGCAACCGCGAAACTCGCGGAATAGCTGTAGCTTGTGACGCTCGGCCGCCCCTTGCCACCGCCACTCTTGTTGCGCTTTTCCTTAAGGTCGGTCGCCCAGATGACCGATCCGGCGGCACGCATCGTACCAAACAGCTTCGGGATCTGCGCGCCATAGCTCGACGTCTGCAACTGCAATTCGGTCAGCCGCCTGCCCTCGCGACCCTTGGGCTTGAACAGCACCGCCTGATCCAGGCTGCCGCCGATCAATCCGCCGATCGCACCGCCCAGCGGCCCACCGATCGCCGTGCCCAGCGCCGTCAGCACTAAAGTCGCCATGTCTGCTCCTATATCGCCCGCCAATGGCCGATGACGGGCCAGGGCGAAGGCCCCGGCGTCTCGACCACGCGCCCCAGCCCGGCATGCGCATGCACATGCCCGCCGGGGACCAAAATCATCAGATGCAATTGCAACGGCCCCGGCCGCACCAGCGCCAGGTCGCCCGCCTGCCCCCGCTCAACCGCCTGCAAGCCCGCCCGCTCCAGCCAGTCGCGCGCCAGAGCCGCATCGCCCGACCGCAGCCCGTAGCCTCGCGGCGCGGTACCTCGATGCCCCGCCTCCCTCAGCGCCAGAGCCGCCAGCCCAACGCAATCGATGCCGCTCGTCCTGCTGCGTCCCTGCAGCCGGAAAGGCACCCCCACCAGATCGCGCGCCGCCGCCACGATCCGGTCCCCCATTACGCCACTCACGCGCCCGGATAGCGCGTCAGAAGGTCCGTCCCCGGCAAATAAGGCTCCCCCCTGAAATTCACGACATTGGCAAAGCGCGTCCGACACGTATCCAACTGCCGGTCACAACCTTCTGTCAGCAGCGCCAGCGTCCCTGCCGCCACCGCAAAACATGGCGGATCGGCCAGCGTCACCCCACTAGCCCCATTATCCACGACAGCCTGCACCGCTCCGGCATTGGCGCCCGTCAGCCACCGCAATGTGCCAAAGGCATAGACAGCCGCAGCCAACCCTGCCGCACTCACCTCCACATCATCGACAGCCGACACCGCCACGACCTTACGCCGCCCCGCCAGATCGACACGACACTGCCGGTCCCCCAGCCACGCCCGGCAATCGGGCGATGTAGAGGGCGCAACCGGAGCCTTCAGCGCCGCCATCGCCCCCACCAGCTCCGCCGTGAAAGCCCCGCCCTTGCGCGCCACGCTCCCAATCTCGCCGTTCGCGAGCATCAGCCACATCTCGCCCGGCGCGTCCCACTCGGTCAGCCGCAACTCCAGCGCAGCCCCGTCCCAGCGACCCGCCATCAAATCCGCCTCATTGATCGCATCCGCAATCAGCGCGCCCTGCAAGTCGGTATCCCCCGCCTCCGCACTAATCCCGCTGCGAACGGCCGAAGGCGTCATCCCCGGCGCGGCGCGATAGCGCACATGCCCGATCTCCAGATCACGGTCATGGCTCGTCAGCCCGATCGTCACCCCATCCCGCCGCTCCAGCCGCCAGCAAAAAGCGAGCGTGGCCAGCGGCCTATCCAAAGCCTCCAACCCGCTCATTCCCGTATCTCCACCAGCGGCACCGAAGGTGCCTCACCCGCCGCAAAGGTCGCGCGGTTGACGTCCAGCCTGTCCTCGGCAAAGCGCACCGGCACGTCGAAACGGAACCCCGCCGTCAGCAACGCGCCCACCGCCGGAGCCTCGTCGAACGCGATGACGCCCAGTCCCGCATGGCTCCACCCGCTGCTCAGCTCGACGCCATCCACCGCCACGCGAATGCTGCCCGCCACCGGCCGGGTGATGCGCCGCACCTGCGCCTCCTCACCGTCGCCATAATAGCGCTGCAACGGAAACTCCGTCCGCACGCCATCCCCGGTTCCCAGACGCTGATCCAACGAACCCGGCACCATCCCCGGCGCACAGCTGCGATCATCATAAGGATCGGTAAAACGGAACCCCCGCCCCGCCCCACGTCGCGCCCGGAAGAAGGCAATCAGCTCGACAATATCCGCCTCCGATCGCACCCCCGGCCCCGCATCGAAGGACAGCCGCGCATCCGCCCAGTCGCTGCTCCGCCGCTCATGCCCGGACGGGCTCTCCACCACCTGCGTCGAAAAAGCAGGCGACAGGCTCGCGTCCCGCCCAATGGCGATCGGAAACGCCACATCGTCAAAGGCTTGCATCTCATCATCCCCCTGAAGTCTGAAGCAGGTGAAGCCATCCCGCGCCACCTGCGGCAGCGCCCACACGAATGTCGCCGCCGTCCCCCGCCGCACCGCCGCCTCCGCCGCGTCAGCGATCTGCCGCCACTGCGCCGCCTGCTCAGCCAGCAGCACGAAGCCCGAAAAATAATGCTGCTCCTCCACCGGATAGCCGAGCCTAGCCGTCGCCACCTCGACCCCCCGAGACGTGCGCGTGGGCCGCCCCTCCGTCACCCAATCATAATCTTCCAGCTGCAACACATCGAAGGCAGGCGCAGCCCATCCCACCGGCATGTTCGCCCGCTTGGCCTCCGGCGCGAGCGGGTCGAGTACCGTCGGCAGATAGGCGAGCAAATGCGTCACCGCCCCCGGCGCCACCCCCTTCACCCACGCACACAGCGCCGCCGTAGACGCCGCCAGCAGCGCCCCCGCCTGATCCAGCAGAGCCTTTTGCGGCCCGCTCAACACACCCCGCACGTCGCTGATCGAAACCGGGCTCCCACCAAAGGCAGCCCGCGCCGCCGCGTCATAAATGCAGATCCGCCCATCGGCGGGCATCACCCACCACCATGGCTCACCGACCTGAAACTTGATCGGAATACCGGCACTCAACCCAATGGAAACAAAGGCCCCAGCCACGAGCCGCAAATAGCTCATCGCCCCATCATGCGCAGGCGACAGCAAAGTCGAGGGCGGCGACCAACCCGTCAGCGCCGCATCACCATTCTCCGCGCGTTGCTTCCAATCATTCCAGCAATGCGCGTCCAGCAACTCGTAGGAAAGCGACCAGATCACCCCTAGCCCCAGAGCCTTTGCCCGCCCCGCAAAGTCAGCATGCCAAGCCGCACAAGGCGCGTTCAACACGCCTCCCGCCAGGCTCACATAAAAACCCCCACCCAGCGGTTCGAGCCGGAAATAATGGCTCATCCCAACATAATGATTGATGTCGCCGCGATAGCCCAGCGCATGGATCGCCTCGACAATCCGCTCAGGCGTCTGGTTGAAACAATCATCATAGCCTGTCGCCATCGACAGCCCATGTTCCGGCACCATCACATCGCCAACACTCAGCACCGACCCCGCGCCGTCGCAGCGCATCGCCGACAGCTCGGCCCAGCCCTCAACCCCCGCCGCGAAAGCCGTAACCCCAGCATCATAGCCCGGCGGCGCAAGAGAAATGAACATCCGGTCCACATCGCCCGCCCAAACCGGGTCAGCCTCTCCCGGCAGCAGGAAGCCGCCATCCAGATCAGCGAAATTCAAAACAACTTCAGCGTCTTCCGCCGATCCGTTCGCATAGTTCCAAAGCCGCACATACCAGGACCTCGGAGTGCCCGCCGCATCCCGCCCCTCGATAGTCAGCGTCGGCCCATGCACCTCGTCCAGCCGCTTCAGCCCCCCGCTCCGCCAACGGAACCGCAGCACGCAATCCCGAAAATCGCGAGCCGTCTCATAGGCAAGCAGCGGATGGCTCCACTTGTCCTCCGCCTCCCAGATCAACCCCGCCAGATCGCCGGACCCATAAAAGACCGCATCCACCCGCAAAGCATCAGGCGCCGTCGTGACGACGCTCGCCATCATCGGCCGCGGAAAGTTCACCGTCCAATGCGTTGGCGCAAAACGCTTCATGAAGCGCTCTTCCTGCCCCCGACGCGCGTCCGCCAACCAATAGCCCAGCCCACTCATCCGTTCAGCGCCCCCCTGACCGCCCGCGCCACCTGCCGCGCGCTCCGCGCCAGCATCCGCGCATTGTCGAACCCTTCGCCACGCCCCTGCACGGCGATGTTCACCCGCACATCGCGCCCACCCGCGCCGCCATTCGCCATCACCTGTCCGCTAGCCGTAGGCACGAACAGTTCCGGGCCCCGCTCACCCACGACATAGGCGCGCCCTGGCGACACCGGCCCGCCAGTAGCCCGCCCCGGCAAGCCCAGCGCCGCCCCCGCCAACGTCAGCAAGGAACCACCCACGCCGCCAACACTCCCGGCACCAGACCGCACCGCCCCCGCCGCAATCTCCTCCAGCACCGACAGCGCAACCTGCTTTAGCTCCTCAAACCCAAAGCGCCCGCTGCGCACCGCCCGCAACAACCCCTGCTCAATCCGCCGCCCCGCCCGCTCCGCGCCCGAAGCCAACGGCCCTTCCAACGCCCCCCGCATCGCTTCCACATCCCGCGAAAGCCCCTGCGTATCCGCCCGAACCCGCACCACCAGCGTCTCGATTTCCTCGTCCATCCCCTGCCTCCAAGAGCCACCAAAATAAGCCCCTCCCCTTCAGGGGAGGGGTTGGGGTGGGGGCGGCCCCCACGCGACCACTCTAATTCTGTCCGGAGATCGCTGCCTCAATCCGGCATAACCCCCAGCAACCGCTCCAACTCCCCCTTATCCACCCCAACCTCCGGCTCCTCCTCACCCCGAGCCGCCCGCAACACCGCCTCCAACTCCACCGGAGTAGATCGCCAGAACTCATCCGGCCGCCACCCCAGCAACCATCCCGCGACGCCAGCCAAGCGCGCCGCCGCTTTGAAGAAGCTCATCGTCCCCCCAATATCTGCCTGATGATGCCGCCCAGCACCGGCGACAGCTTCGCCAGCCCCGCCTCGACGATCGCCTCGCCCAGCCTCTCACGCGTCATCCCCTCGGGCGCATCAGAAAGGCAGTGCCAGAACAGCCCCGCCATATCGGACAGCGACAGCTTGCCCGCAGCCGCCCGGTCGACCAGCTCAAACAGTGGCCCCAACTCCTGCTCCGCCGCCACCAGAGCCGCAAAGCTCGGCCGCAGCCGCAAAGCCTCGCCAGCCACTTCCAATGCAGCCTCGCCCCTTGCGCTATTGGGCGCCTCATTCACCGCGCTCACTCCGACACCACCGGGCCGGAGCTTTCCAGGCTAAGCGCATAATTACGCTCACCATTATAATCGCCCGCATAATCGAGCCGCGTGACCAGGAAGCGCCCACGCATCCGCTCGCCACTTTCAAAGCTCAATTCAAACTGCTCGATCGTCCCGGCCAGCGCATGATTACGCACGCGCACCTCGGCCGCCGATCCGGTGAATATCCCCGCCGCCGACACGCTGACCGACCGCACGCCCGCGCCCGACAGCAGCTCGCGCCACCCACCGGAATCCTTGGACGTGACGTTGACGCCCTCGCCGTTCACCGACAGCTGCGTAGTCCGCATCCCGGCCACCGTCGCATAGGCGACAGGCGACCCGCCATCGCCCACTTTCAATAGAAACGCGCTTCCTTTTTCCACTGCCATGGAGCATTCTCCTGTAAGATAAACCGTGCCTGAATTGCGATTGGAGAGGTTCGAATGCTGTTCGCTGCTCCCCTCATGATGATGCTGGCCGCCTCGGCGCAAAACGGCGATGCCGTCGGCGCTGGCCGCAAGGCGTATTCCGAGTGCCTGTCGAAAGAGATCAGTCCCGCGCTCGACAAAAAGCTGTCGCTCGGCGACTTCCAGTCCACGCTGAAATCAAAATGCAGCGCCAAGGAAGCCGCCTTCCGCGCCGCCATCGTCGCTGACGACAGATCCACCGGCATGTCCGACAAGGACGCCCAAGCCGACGCCGACGACCAGATCGCCGAATATGTCGACAAGATCACCGGCGAGTTCGAGGATTATTCCAAACCGGGCGGTTGAAGCGTGGCACCACGACTAGCGCTATGATGCCGAACGCATATGGGTGAGTTGACACCACCCAAAAAACACCGTTCGCCCTGAGCTTGTCGAAGGGCTTCCCTTCTTCTTCGCCCTACTCAGCCCGAACCACCCGCACCCGATAATCCACCACCGCCTGCCAAGCGTCCTTCTCGCGCCCCTTCACGACGCGCGACCGGATCAACCGCACCCCGACGATCCGCCACCCCTCGGCAAACTCCAAAACGTCCATCACGCCATCAACCCGCTCCAACAGCAGCGAAAGCCGCCCCGGCGTCTCCCCCGCATCATGCAGCCCGATCGTCAGCCGCAGCTCCCGCCCGTCCACATCCTTCGCGCCCCACTCGCTGGCGATACATTCACCCACCACCGCATAGGGCACGCTCGCTCGCACAGGTTGACCATCGAACAGGCCATTCAGCCCGCCCATCAACGCCGCATCACCGCCCAAAGCCGCGATCACCGCCGCCCGCACCGTAACTTCCGCACTCATCGCCCGCCCCTCACCCTCTCGCGCAGATCAAGGTCGCCCAGCCACCGCCGCAGCAACCCCCGCCCCGACAACAGCACCGCCTCCCCCTCGACCCGCGCATCCTCCACGCCCGCCGCCAGCATCGCCTCAGCCACTTGCCCACGCCGCCGCGCCGCCCGCGCCTCGACCAACCGCGCCAGCGCCGCCACCTTCATGCCAGCCGCATCCGCCGCCACGGCCGCCACAGCGCGCTCACCACCGCAGGCGGCGTCGCCACATCACCGCCACGCGCGGAGAAATGCTCCGCTGCCAGCCGCACGATCCCCTGCCGGATCGGCTCGGGCAGCCCATCCGCATCGTCGGCCACCCCCGCCCGATAATGCACCGCCAGCACCCGCTGGCCAGCCAAATGCCGCGCCCGCACCCAACCATCCCCCGCCGCATCAATATCCACCGAATAGGCATCGATAGCCAACGCTTGCCCCACACCATCAGGCCCCACCGCATCGACCCCCAGGATCGCCACCACCGGTGTAGCGGACAGCCGCTGCCATCCCCCATCAGCCCGCACCGTCTCCCGCGCCTCACCAATGATCAGCCACTGCCCGACAAACTGCTCGCACAACGCCGTCGCACTTCTAAGCAGCCCCTCCAGCAACCCATCCTCGCCACTGCCACTAATCCGCAGATAATCCTTCAATTCCGCCAGCGACGCCCCCGCCACCCCAGCCTCTTCCCGCACCAGCACCAACCGCCCCTCCCTAAAAAAAGACCCTTCTCCCCCTGAGGGGGGAGAAGGATACGAAGCCTTGGCCCGAACGGGCCTAGGCGAAGTTGGATGAGGGGGTTTGTTACGAAGCCGCGAACTTCATCAGCTTGATCGCCTCCGAATTGGAAACCGCGCCGCCAATCCGCTTCACCGCATAGAAATGCACGAACGGCTTGTTGCTGAACGGATCGCGCAGGATGCTCGTCTCGCTACGCTCCGAAATCACATAGCCCGCCTGGAAATTACCAAAGGCGATCGACAGCGAACCCGCAGCAAGATCCGGCATATCCTCGGCCTCCACCACCGGATAACCCAGCAGCGTCGCAGGCTGCCCAGCGCTCAGCGAAGGCTGCCAGATAAACGCCCCATCACTCGTCTTCATCTTGCGGATCACCGCCAGCGTCGCCGAATTCATCACGAAGCACGCCCCCTGACGATAAGGCGCCCGCAGGCTCTGCACCAGATCGATCAGCTTGTTCTCGGGGTTGGTCGCAGCAAAAGCACCCGCGCCGCCGGAAGCCACATATTGCAGCGAACCAAAAGCACGCACGCTGTCTGCCTCATTGGTCGTCGTATAGGTCAGGAACCCCTTGGGCTTGTTCGTGCCATTGCCATTGACGAACGCCGCACCCTCCGCCGCCGCAAACTCGCGCGCAATCTCGCCCGCCAGCCATCCTTCGACATCGAACTGCGCATCGTCCAGCATCGCCTGGCTCGCCGCCGGATTGGCATAAAGCTCGCCATAAGGCGGCACGATCTCGTTGAAGCTCGGCGTCGCCGTCTCCGCCCGAGCACCCGTCTCACTCGCCCAGCCCGACACGATGCCGCCCGACGTCACCAGCTTGCGATAGCCAGCGCTGCCGGTACGCACCACATTCGCAATCGAACGAATGGGCGAAATCGCCTTCAACGTAGCATCAATAATCTGGTCGATCTCACGCGGCACCGCATAGCCACCCGCCGCACCACTCGCGCCGGAAAAGCTCTTCAGCTCCACACCCGCTTCAAGCCCCTGCCGCACATAGCGCTCGACAAAAGCCGCCCGCTTGGGATCGAACGTCCCACCCTTCACCCCATCCAGCGCAGGCCGCTGCTGCTGCACCAGCGCGCCTTTAAGCGCCGCAACCTCACCCTCCAGCGCCTCGATACGCTCACCCTGCACCACCGCATCAAAGCTCGCTTCCAACTGATCCGTCATCAACCACTCCCACAAAAAAAGCGGCCCCAAAGGACCGCTCATCAAAACCTTCTCCCCCCGGGGGAGAAGGATACGAAGCCTTAGCGGCAGAGCCGCTTAGGCGAAGTTGGATGAGGGGGGAGAAGCGCTACCCCTCCACCGCAATCACCCGCGCCAAAGGCTGCATCGGGTGCGTCACCACGCTCACCTCCACCAGCTCCAGCGCCAGCAGTTCGCGCGGCCCAGCCCCCCGCGCCTCCCGCACCCGATAGCCAAAGGACAACCCATCCACCGCGCGCTCCTTCAAAGCCCGCGCCGCCGCCCTCCCGGCAGAAGTCCTACCCGACACCCGCCCAATTACCCGCAGCCCGCGCGCGTCCTCCTCCACCCGCTCAACCGTCCCGATCGCCTCACCCGGCAGATGCTGCCAGAGCAGCGGCACCCCCGCCGCCACGCCCGCAAAAGCCCCCGGCCGCACCACATCACCGCCATGATCCACCCGATCGAACACCGCCGCATACCCCGCGAACCGCACGTCGCACTCACCGCTCGGGCCACTCATCCCCGCACCATGCCGACCAGCCCAGCCTTCACCGCTACACCCAGCAGCACCAGCGCCATCACGATCCGCACCGCCCAGCCGACCACCGCCCCGCGCGCCGCCTTCTTCGCGTCGCGCCAGGCGGACAGCAGCTCACGCAACTCCCGCACATCATCCTCCGCGCGCCGATCGCTCAAGCCGAGCCGCTCCAGCGCCCGCCCGGCGCCCAACTCGCTCGCCTCCTCGATCAGCGCGCGGATCATCACCATGTCCATCTGCCCCGGCGCCGCGTCAGCCTGCGCCACCAGCCGCGCCAGCATCTCGCCATCATATTTCATAAGAATTACCCTCCTCTCCCTCTCCCCTTCAGGGGAGAGGGCAGCGAGACTTGGCGGCGATGCCGCCTAGTCGCAGCGGGAGAGGGGAACCGCCCTCTCCTCAACATCCCAACCAACCCTCTTCATCAGCCCCCGCTGCCGATTATCGCGCAGAGCACGCAAAGGCCGCAGAGCAACAAAAAAGCCGCCCAAAGGCAGCCCTGCAAAATCCTCCGCGCCCTCTGCGCTTCTGCGCGCCCCTCAAACCCCCAACATCACCCTCTTCTCATCCGCCGTCAGAAAATCCGCCGCAGCCACCCGCTCCCACAAAGCCGCCCGCTCGTCCGACAAGGCAGGCACCGCATCCAGATCCGCCGCCAACGACAAACCCGGCCACCACCCCTGCAACCCCTGCGCCAGCCCACCGCAGATCTTCGCCACCAACGGCAATATCGTCTGCCGCCACAACGCCTTGTTCGCCTCACGATAATTGGCGTAACTATTATCCCCCGGCAGCCCCATCAGCATCGGCGGCACCCCGAAAGCCAGGGCAATCTCCCGCGCCGCCGCCGCCTTCAGCCCCACAAAGTCCATTTCCGCAGGCGTCAGGCTCATCGCCTTCCAGTCGAGCCCGCCCTCCAGCAACATCGGCCGCCCGGCGTTGGCCGCACCGGAAAAGGCGACCTCCATCTCCCGCTTTACCCGCTCGAACTGCTCCGGGCTCATCACCGACCCGTCGCCCGGATCATAAACCATAGCCCCCGAAGGCCGCGCCGCATTGTCCAGCAGCGCCTTGTTCCACACCGTCGCCGCATTGTGGATCGCCACCGCGCCCGCCGCCGCGCCCACGCATCCCAGCCCATAATGATCATCCAAAGGATGCAGCGCCTTCAAATGCAGGATCGAAGCCCGTCCCGCCGCATCCTCGGGCAGCAGCCGCGTCACGCTGTCTCCGACCCGATAGAGATAAGCCGCAGGCCACCCCCGCGCATCCGCCTCCACGCTGACCCGCTCCGGCCGCAGCGCATATAGCTCGACCGGCGTCCCATCCGCCCCCATCATCACCTGCACATAGCCATTGCCATGCAACAGCAAATGGCTCGCCAATGTCTCCACCAACCCCTGCCCCGCAGAGCAGCGCGTCAGCAGCGAAAGCACCGGCCCACGCTCCTCCTCCTCGACCCCGCTCGCCAGCAAAGCCATAGCCCCCGCGCCCTCCGACACCAGCCGCAAAGCCCGCTGCGCCACCGGATTACCAATCACGCCACTGCGCACCTGCGCCTCATAGGAAGCAGGCCATTCCCCCAAAGCCACCGCGCCCGAACCCCAGGCACGCGCCAACACCGGCCGCGCGCCCCCGCGCGCCGCCCTAGCCCCAAAGAATTTCATCGAAAGCCCCACAAACAAAAATCCTCTCCCCTTCAGGGGAGAGGATGGTGAAGGTTGGCGGCCTGCCGCCTACCGTAACCTGGAGAGGGGAAAGCCCCCTCACCCGTCAATTCAAGGATTACGCCGCAAAACCCGATCGCATTCCGCGTTAGTCCCCTCACTCTTCCCAATAACACGCCCAGCCACAGCCCCAGCCGCGCCCGCCAGCAAGGACTCACCCAAGCTCCCGCCAGCCAAAGCACCCACGCCAGCACCACCCGCCGCGCCAATCACCGTCCCGCGATCACGCCCCTTCTTCGCTTGTAACAGGCAGTAACGCACATCATCCCGATCACGCGGAGCCGCCCGCGCCACCCGAGCCCGCTCCTTACCGTTAAGCGAAGCCGCCATAACCGGCGTCGCAGCCAAAGTCGCGGCAGCCGCTACGATCATCATCCTGGCCAATTTCATCAGCCTCACTCCCTTTAAAAATTGACTTAGGATAATACGCCGCGCTTGGGCGCCCGGTTCCTCAAACCGCCCGCACCCGCGCATCCCCCCGCCGTCCCAGCATCAATTCCGTCAAAGCCCAGACCAGCGCATCCGCCCGATCCGGCGACCGCCCCGGCCCGACATAGCCACCCCCGGCGATCAGCCCGCACATCTCATCCTCCAGCGCCCAAAACGCCCCGCGATGCCGCACCCGCCCGGCTTCATACAGCGCCGCCACCGGCTCGGCCCGCGCCGCCTTCCCCCGGCTCGCATGCACCAACCGCACCGGCAGCGCCGCTTCCGCCGCGCGCAGCACGCTTTCCACCATCGCTCCGCCATTATTCGCCTCGGCAATCACCCGATCCGCGCCATGCACCGCCGCCGCGTCAGCCACCGCCCGCGCCCAGCCTTCCGGGCTCGCTTTCTCAACACTGGCATCGGCAATCACATAAGCCCGCCCATCGCCGCCAATCCCCGCCACCACAATGCCGCAAGCATCTCCATGCGCCGAAGCCGGAGGATCGACCCCGATCACCACCCGCGACAGCAGCGCCCCACCACCATCGCCGCCCGGCACATGCGCCACCCGGCACCGCTCCAGCAGCGCCCGGTTCCACAGCGCGCCCTCAACCTCCTCGATCAGCTCGCCGTCCAATTCCTGCCGCCCCAGCCGCGTCGCGCCATAGCTCTGCTCCATCGCCGCCACGAAGCCATCGGCCAGGTTCACTACATTGTCCGCCGTCCGCCCCCGCGTCACCGCGACATCAGCGCCATCCCGCGCCACCAGCCCGCGCACCAGCGCCACCGGCCGCGGCGTCGTCGTCGCCATCACTTGTGGAGCGCCCCCCAGCCGCATCCCCATCATCATATTGTCCCAGGCCGCTTGCGCCTGCGGCCATTTCGCAATCTCGTCCGCCCAGCCATGGCTGAACTGCGGCCCGCGCAGCGATTCCGGGTCAGCCGCCCCAAACAGCAGCGCCATCGCCCCATTGGGCCACACCAACCGCCGCAGCGCAGGCGAAAAGACCGGTCGGTTCCACCAGGGCGCGATCGACAGCAGCCCGGAAGGCCCCTCCACCATCACGCTCCGCGCCTCGCCCAAAGTCGCGCCGACCAGCGCAATCCGCGCCTGACCGTCACTCTCCGCAACCCGCCGCACCCATTCCGCCCCGGCCCGCGTCTTGCCGAACCCGCGCCCGGCCATCATCAACCAGACACGCCAGTTTCCCCCCGGCGCCAGCTGTTCCGGCCGGGCGAGCCATTCCCAATCATGTTCCAAAGCCTGCGCCGCCGCGCCATTCAGCCCCGCCAGCACCCGCTCCCGCGCCGCGTCGGGCAGGACCGCCAACCTCTCGAAATCCGACATGCCACCCATCGGCCCGCGCTCTCCTCGCCCCGCTTCAACTCTTTCCAACTCCGCGCCTCTTCGCCTGGGCCACCTCATCTCTATATGTGAGGCCATGACATCGATCCGCCCCGCCCGCGCCGCCGACGGCGCCCGCCTGCTCGACATCTGGCGCTCCGCCATCGACGCCACCCATGATTTCCTCGATCCAGCCGATCGCCGATCGCTCGATAAAGAAGTGTCCCGCTTCCTGCCCCACGCCCCCGCATGGCTGGCGACCGACGCCGATGACCGGGCGGTCGGCTTCATGCTGATAGAAGGCACGCATATGGAGGCCCTCTTCATCGACCCCGCCTGGCACGGCAAAGACGTCGGCCGCGCGCTCGTAAGCCACGGCCTCGCCCTCCACCCGGCTATGACCACCGACGTCAACGAACAGAATGAAGGTGCTCTCACCTTCTACGAACGCATGGGCTTCGCCCGCACCGGCCGTTCGGAAAAGGACGGCCAAGGCCGCCCCTACCCCCTGCTCCACCTGAGACATGCGCCCGAAGCAGTGCGGTGAACCTTCCACCTCCACGTCATCCCAGCAAAAGCTGGGATCTCATGAGGCCAGACCGAACGCTATCGCCAGAGATGCCAGCCTCCGCTGGCATGACGGAATGAAAGAGTCAGCGACAATTCCTCTCCCTTAAAGGAGAGAGGGAGAAGCTTTGCTCACCCCCCAAATCACCCCTCCCCCCGCCTCTCCCGCACCCTCTCCAACGCCTCCCGCAACCGCTCGACCGCATCCTCCCCATCAGGCCTATCAACCGCATCCGCCGCCAGTCTCTCCCCCGCCTCGCGCCGGTGCTGCACCAGCAATCGCACACCCACCGCGTTGGGATGCCCGCGCTTCACCTTCCGGCTCTTCACCATACCCTCTCCGTCCAGCACCACCTCTTCCTCTTCCGTGCCGAACAGCGCCTGCCGCAGCAGCAGCGCCTCCAGTTCGGCATAGCCGACGCCCAGCGCCTGCGCCCATTCCCGCGCAAAGCCGGGATCACGCCTCTTTTGATAATAGGCGCTCGACAGGTTCTTCCCCGCCACCCGCGCTGCCTCGCTGACATTGCAAGTCGCCGCCAGCGTTTCCATGAACACCTTGCGCCGCTCGACAGTCCAGCCGTCCCGGCGCACCGCGCGCATCTGCGCCCCGCTACCGGCCGCGCCGCGCTGGCTCCGCTGCACGATCAATTCCCTGTCGGGCGCATCGCTGGCCTTGCCGGAAAAACGCCGCACCACCTTCGCGCCGTCCTCTTGCCCCATCCCCTCGCCCCCCACTATCCCAACGAAAAAGGGCCAGTCCTTCCGGACCAGCCCTTGCCGCGTCACCATCCCGGCGACTCACAATTCCCAATATCGACATAACTGCCAGAACAGCGTGACGATGTCAAGCATAATGTTCCATATAGGTTCGTTCAAGATGCCCGCATGGCTTCAATGCCCTTCATTTCCGCCGCCAGCGCATCGGCAAAACTCGGCCGCGCGCAGATTTTCTCCAACCATTGCTCCAGCCGCGGCCAGCGCCCGCCTTTCAAGCTCGAACTGCAATAGCCGACGTTGATCAGCGGACAGGCAACCGCAATATCGGCCAGAGTAAAGCGATCCTCCACCAGAAAGCCGCTCTCCGGAAGGATCTTCTCAATATAATCGCCAATCTTCGGAAGCTGCTCCGCCTCCGCCCGGTCTGCCGCCACTAAATCCTGCGGCATTCCCAGCAACGGAGCAACCATGCGATTGAAGAAGATCGCGGCCCCGGCGGATTGCACGATGGTATCGCCAAACTCCTCATACCAGATCGTCCGCGCACGCGCTTTCGGCTCTGTCGAGATCAACGCAGGATCGGGCTTGATGGCATCCATATAGGTTATGATCGCGCTGCTGTCGCTGATCAGGAAATCACCATCCTGAAACGCGGGCATCTTTCCGAAAGGCGACGCCCGCTCGAAAATCTCGCCGCCCTGGCCAAAGCCGCCGGGCTTCACTTCCACCGCCAGCCCCTTCTCGGCGGCAAAGACGATAACTTTGCGGACGAAGGGCGATGGACGCGCGCCATAAATGATCATGAGAGTCTCCCTACTAATCGACGGGACACCTCATCTCATATAGGTATCGAAATGCAACCTAAATTCACATGCCCGCCCCACCGCTGTTGGCAGGTGCTCGGCTATAGTCGATCCTGATCCGCACCCAGCTCCCGACCATCGCCTTCCCATTGACGCGCGGCGGGCGCACCAGGAACTGCCATGCCGCCAGCCGAACGGCCCGCGCAAAGCCCGACCCCTGCGGCGATTCCCCCAGCGCCTGACAATTTTCGACCCGGAAATTCTCCACCGTCTTGCACGCCACCAGCCCCCATCCACCGGCGGGCGCATTGGCGGGCATATAGCCGCCCAGTTCCGCAGGCGTTGGCCGCCGATACCATTCCGCCTCGAACAGCTGGACGCCGCCTGGCCCTTCGCCCGGCCCCGCCGCCATGCGGCTATTCCCTTGCCCAGCCGTGCCCGCGCTCTGGCTGTCATCCGTCTTGGGCATCTTGCCGATGTCCGCCACCGCCATCTGCGCGCTGTCCAGTTGCAGGAACGGCTGCTTGGTCGGCGGCAAAGTCACGATCGGCTTTTCGACCGGCGTCACGACGGGTTTCTCGACCGGCTTGCGCGGCTTGTCGGGTTCCTTTTCCTTCTTTTCCGGCGCCGCCGCTTTTTCTTTCTTTTCAGCCCGCTCGGGGCTTTTCTCGGCTTGAGGTTCAGGCGCAGCGGCCATGTCGAACGTCACCGGATTGCGCGGATCAACCTTCTGGGGATCAAGACCCGGCGCCAATGTCAGCAGCGCCAGCACCAGCAGCGCGTTCAGCCCCAGCGCAAAGATCAATCCCCCACCACGCTCGCGCACTTTCGACCATGATGGGTTGGAAATCGTCACAAAAAACCGGCCGGGCTGCTGATGCGGAGAAGAGGGGTGATGCCGAGCCGTTCTCACCGCGTCAACGCCTTCACGATGTTGCAACTCCGTAATGGGATGAAAGCGCTGGCCGTCCCCGGTAATCTCCGCTAGGCCCGCCCCCGATGCTCACCAAGCTTTATCAATGGACGCTGGCCAAAGCCGCCCACGCCCATGCCGAACGCTGGCTCTTCGTCATCTCCTTCATGGAGAGCAGCTTCTTCCCAATCCCCCCGCACCCGCTGCTTGGCCTCATGTGCCTTGCCCGGCCGGAACGGGCGATCCGCTTCGGCATCATCTGCACCGTCGCCTCGGTATTGGGCGGCATGCTCGGCTATGCGATCGGCCATTTCCTCTATGAGGCCGTCGGACAACAAATCCTCCACGCTCTTGGCCTTGCCGCCAAATTCCCCGTCGCCGCCTGCTATCTGCGCGACTATGGCGCTGAAATCATATTGGTGAAGGGCGCAACGCCCATTCCCTTCAAGCTCATCACCATCACGGCAGGCTTCATCGGCCTGTCGCTCTTCACCTTCCTCTGGGCCAGCATCCTGTCCCGCGCCTTTCAGTTCATGCTGGTCGGCTTCCTCTTCTGGAAATTCGGCCGCCCGATAAAGGCGTTCATCGAGAAATATCTGGGCCTCCTCTCCGCCGCTTTCCTCGTCCTCGTGGTGGGCGGCTTCATCGCGGCATCGATGCTGTCGGGCGGCGGGCACAAGAACGACAAGTGCAGCCACGCCACCATGGCCACCATCCGCTGATCCCTGTTCGATGATGCAACTGCCCGCCCGTTTCCCCAGGCTCACGGCCCTGCTCGCCGGTTTCGTCGCCGCCACCGGATTTGAGCCGCTCAAGCTATGGCCCGTCACCCTCGCCTGCTTCGCGCTGCTCCTCTGGCTCATCGAAACCGCCCCCACCCGCCGCGCCGCCTTCACGCGCGGCTGGCTGTTCGGCCTCGGCCACTTCACCCTAGGTCTCAACTGGATCGCCCACGCCTTCTCCTTCCAGGACGCCATGCCCCACTGGTTCGGCTATGGCGCTGTCGTTCTCCTGTCCCTTTACCTCGCGGTTTATCCCGGCTTGGCAACGCTCGGCACATGGTGGCTCGCCCATAACTTCCCCTCCCGCAAGCGGGAGGGGCAGCGAGACTTGGCGGCTCTGCCGCCTAGTCGCAGCGGGGTGGGCGGTAGCACCCCCTTCACCCTCATCTTCGCCGCCTGCTGGATAGCCAGCGAATATCTCCGCGCGACCGCCTTCACCGGCTTCGCCTGGAACCCCCTCGGCGTCACCCTACTCCCCACCGGCATCACTATCGCGGCAACGGTGATCGGCACCTATGGCGTAGGCGGCCTCACCATCCTCGCCGCCGGAGCCATCCTCCTCACCGCCAAACGTCAATTCCGCCCCGCCGCCGCCATCGCCGCACCCCTCACCGCCCTAGCCCTCTGGAGCCTCCTCACACCCACCCCGCAAACCCCCGCAGGCGCCCCACGCATTCGCGTAGTCCAACCCAACATAGGCCAGGACGAAAAATACTCGCCAGCACTGGAAGAAGCCCACTTCCGCACCCTGGCCACCCTCTCCGGCACACCCCGCCCCGCCCCGCGCCTCATCTTCTGGCCCGAAGCCGCCATCCCCGCCTATCTCGACATGGAACCGCAATGGCGCGCGCGCCTCGCCGCGCTGCTCGGCCCCGGCGACTTGCTGATGACCGGCGCAACCAAAGTCTATTTCAAGCAGGTTCAGAAAGAAGGCGTCACCACCGACGCCCTCGCCGGAGCGAACAACAGCCTCTTCATCGTCTCCCCTCAGGCGCAACTACTCGGTCGCTATGACAAAGCGCATCTCGTCCCCTATGGCGAATATCTCCCCATGCGCGCGCTCCTCCAGCCGATCGGCCTCTCCCGCCTCGTCCCCGGCGACGCCGACTTCTGGCCCGGCCCCGGCCCGCAAAGCCTCACCCTCCCCGCCACCCTCGGCCGCCCGGAGCTGAAGATGGGCGTCCAGATCTGCTACGAAATCATCTTCTCCGGCCATGTGATCGACGCGAAGAACCGCCCCGCCTTCCTCTTCAACCCCTCCAACGACGCCTGGTTCGGCAGCTGGGGGCCGGTCCAGCATCTCGCACAAGCCCGCCTGCGCGCGATCGAGGAAGGCATCCCCATCATCCGCTCCACCCCCACCGGCGTGTCAGCGGTGATCGATGCGCGCGGCCACGTTCTGCGCGCCCTCGGCCTCCACCGCGCCGGCTATCTCGACGGCGCGCTGCCCCCCGCGCTGCCGCCCACGCTCTTTGCCCATTTGGGTAATTGGGCGCCCCTCCTGTTCATGGCTCTGCTGGCCGGACTGGCCATTGCCATCCGTAGGGTGAAGGGCTAATAGGGGCACATAAACTTTTCTTTATGTCGCTTTCACGCCAGCTTGGCTTACGGGAGTCCCATGCGCAGCAACTATCTCTTCACCTCGGAATCCGTGTCCGAAGGCCATCCCGACAAGGTCGCGGACCAGATTTCCGACGCCATCGTCGATCTGTTCCTGTCGAAGGACCCGGAAGCCCGCATCGCCTGCGAAACGCTGACCACGACGCAACTCGTGGTGCTGGCTGGCGAGATTCGCTGCAAGGGCGTCTATGAAAATGACCAGTGGGCTCCGGGCGCACAGGAAGAGATCGAACGCGCCGTCCGCGAAACCGTAAAGCGCATCGGCTATGAGCAGGAAGGCTTCCACTGGGAAAGCTTCCGCTTCGAAAACAATCTCCACGCCCAATCCGCGCACATCGCGCAGGGCGTCGACGCCGCCGGTAACAAGGACGAAGGCGCTGGCGACCAGGGCATCATGTTCGGCTTCGCCTGCGACGAAACGCCCGACCTCATGCCCGCCACGCTGGACTACAGCCACAAGATCCTCGCCAAGATGGCCGCAGACCGCCACTCCGGCCGCGCACCCTTCCTTGAACCGGACGCCAAGAGCCAGGTCACGCTGCGCTTCGAAAATGGCAAGCCCGCCGCCGCGACCGCCATCGTCGTCTCGACCCAGCATGCCAAGGGCTATGACGAAGGCGCCAACGAAGCGGAACTGAAGGAATATGTGAAGGGCGTCATCGCCGAAGTCCTTCCCGGCGATCTGCTCTCCGACGAGACCGTCTATCACATCAATCCCACCGGCAGCTTCGAAATCGGCGGCCCTGACGGCGACGCGGGCCTCACCGGCCGCAAGATCATCGTCGACACCTATGGCGGCGCATCGCCCCATGGCGGCGGCGCCTTCTCGGGCAAGGACCCGACCAAGGTTGACCGTTCGGCCGCCTACATCACCCGCTATCTCGCCAAGAACATCGTCGCCGCTGGCCTCGCCCGCCGCTGTACGATCCAGCTCGCTTACGCCATCGGCGTGTCGGAACCGCTGTCGCTCTATGTCGACACCCACGGCACCGGCAGCGTCGATGATGCAAAGATCGAGGAAGCGATCAAGTCGATCAAGGAACTGGGCGGCCTCACCCCGCGCGGCATCCGCACCCATCTCGGCCTCAACAAGCCCATCTATCGCCCGACGGCCGCCTATGGCCATTTCGGCCGCAAGGCGGAAGGAGACTTCTTCCCCTGGGAACGCACCGATCTGGTCGAAAAGCTGAAGGCCGCGCTCTAAGCGCTTTACCCCGCCACAGATGAAAGAGCGGCGCGCGGGCAATGGCCTTGCGCGCCGCTTTTTCATGGGCGCAACATGACGAAAAGTTCACTAGGTTTCCGCCCAATCCCGGCACATACATGGCTTGCCGGACTTGGCCCCCTGTCGGGTCCGGCAACCCCTCCTCTCAAGGAGAACAGGCGATGACCCGGTTTTTGACCTCCGCTCTTGCCTGCCTCGCGCTCCTGGGCGCCAGCGCCACCCCCGCGCTCGCCGCCCCCTGCAAGGACGCGAAAGGCAAATTCATCAAATGCCCGCCCAAGCCGGTCGCCAAAAAAGGCCCGTGCAAGGACGCCAAGGGCCGCTTCATGAAATGCCACTGAGCTGAAGGACCGGCTTCCGGTCTTTTCTCCTCTTTCTCCCGGCAAGCTAAAGGCCGGCCGCAGGACCCGGCCGTGGCCTAGGGTGTGTGGGGATTCAGTTCAGGACGCGGCGAAAATGGTGAATTTCGAGAACTGGCGCGCAGCGTACTTCAGTACGTGAGCACCGGAAGCGCAGAAAGTCGCCATTTGCAGCCCGTCATGGGCTGAACCCCCACACACCCTACTGTGCCTCCCGCCCCGTACCGCTCCTCACCACGGGTGCGGGAGGCACAACAGCTACCCGCTTGCCCCCGCTGCGCCACGCGGCTAAGCGCGCGCCCATGACCGCGCACAAATCCGGCGACCCCACCACGCTCAACCGCCTCTATGGCCGTCAGTCGGGCCACAAGCTCCGCGCCGGTCAGCAGGAGCTGGTCGATACGCTGCTCCCCGCTCTCTCCATCCCGGAAGAAGGGGAGATCACCGCCGCCAACCTCTTCGGTTACGACCGCCCCCTGCATTTCGAAATCGGCTTTGGCGGCGGCGAACATCTCGCCTATCGCGCCGATATGCTGCCCGACCATGGCTTCATCGGCTGCGAGCCTTTCCTGAACGGCGTCGTCACCGCGCTCGGCCATGTCCGCGATCAGGCGCTCGGCAACATTCGCCTCCATATGGGCGACGCGCTCCAGGTCCTCGCCCGCATCCCCGACGGAGCCTTGAGCTTCGTCTACCTCCTCCATCCCGACCCTTGGCCCAAGGCCCGCCACGCCAAGCGCCGCATGATGAACCCCGGCCCGGTCGAAATGATCGCCCGCACGCTGAAGCCCGGCGGCGAGTTTCGCTTCGGCACCGATCACCCCGTCTATCTCCGCTGGGCGATGATGGTGATGAACGGCCACCCCGACTTCGATTGGCTGGCCAGCGAACCCAAGGACTTCCTCACCCGCCCCGGCGGCTGGCCCGAAACCCGCTATGAGGCAAAGGCCCGCCGCCTCGGCCATGAAGTGTGGTATTTCCGTTACAGGCGCAAGTGAATGAACGATCATCCGACATCCGCAATCCCCTGGGATCAGCCCGCTACCCTGATCGACCTTGAAGGCCGCGCCCCGGTCATCGGCACGATCCGTGACTGCGCCCAACATTTCGCGGTCTTCAAGCCGCACGCCCGCGAACAGGCGCGCGTCCTCCTGACGCAACCCATTCACCGGGCGGGGCGCAAGACCCGCACCTGGATTCTCGAACCCTTCGAAATCGAGCAACTCGCCGACCGGCTCCGCATGGAAACGCACTGATCCACCGACCGGAAGCAGTGGCCCTGCGCCGAATTGGCCGTTAGAACAGCGGGATGAGCGTTTCTCCCCTGATCACCCGCCCCGTCTCGATGATGCGCGCCTTCCTCGCGGCGGAAGCGGCAGGCGGCATCATCCTGATCGCGGCTGCGGCTCTGGGGATGCTCGTCGCCAACTCCGCCCTGTCGGCCGACTATTTCCACACGCTCCACATCGACCTGGCGGGGCTCAGCCTGCTCCACTGGATCAACGACGGCCTGATGGCGCTGTTCTTCCTGATCGTGGGCCTCGAAATCAAGCGGGAGGTGCTGGACGGGCAACTCGCCCGATGGCCCGACCGCCTGCTGCCCGGCCTGGCAGCAGCCGCAGGCGTGGTCATGCCCGCCCTCATCTATGTCGCCATCAACCGGGGGGACGCCACCGGCCTTCGCGGCTGGGCGATCCCCGCCGCCACCGACATCGCCTTTGCCCTCGGCGTGCTCGCCCTCCTCGGCCCACGCGTACCGGGATCGCTCAAGATATTCCTCGCGGCCGTGGCGATCATCGACGATCTGATCGCCGTTCTCATCATCGCCCTCTTCTACAGCGGACAGCTCAACCTGCTGCCCCTCGCGCTGGCCGTCGCAGGTCTGGCCTGCCTCGCGCTCTGCAATCGGGCGGGGGTAAACAGCCTGTGGCCCTATGTACTCATCGGCGTCTTCGTCTGGTTCTGCGTGCTGCAATCCGGCATCCACGCCACTCTGGCCGGCGTCGCCGTGGCGATGACCATCCCCTTGCGAAAAACCCCAGCCGCCCCCGACGACCAGCATTCGCCGCTGTCCCGCCTCGAACATGGCCTCCACCCTTGGGTCGCCTATGCCATCGTGCCGCTGTTCGGTTTCGCCAATGCGGGCGTGTCCTTAAGCGGGGTCGCGCTATCCGACCTGGCTCAGCCCGTACCGCTCGGCATCGCGCTCGGCCTTTTCGCAGGCAAGCAACTTGGCATATTCGGCACCGTCTGGCTCCTGTCCCGCCTCGGCTGGGCCAGCCGCCCGGCCCATTCCACATGGGCGCAGGTCTATGGCGTTGCGCTGCTCTGCGGCATCGGCTTCACCATGAGCCTCTTCATCGGCGGCCTCGCCTTCGCGCCCCATCCGGATACAGGCGATGCGGCAAAGCTCGGCATCCTGCTCGGCTCACTCGCCTCCGCCACCGCCGGTTTCCTTATCCTGCGGCTCGCGCCCGGCCTGATCAGAACGGAAAGAACATACTGATCGCCGCGACCGCGACCACGCAGGTGATCAGGTTCAAAGGCAACCCCACCCGCACGAAATCCATGTAGCGATAGCCGCCCATCTGATAGACGATGACATTGGTCTGATAGCCAAAGGGCGTCGCAAAGGCCGCGCTCGCCGCCATCATCACCGCGACCAGAAACGGCCGTGGACTGACCGCCAGACTATCGGCCAGCGCGACCGCAACCGGCGTCACCAGCACTGCAACCGTCGCGTTCGACAGCAGCTCCGTCAGCACCATCGTCACCAGATACAGCACCACCAGCGCGATCAGCGGGCTCAGCCCATGCACGCTGCCGATCAGCATCCGCGAAGCATCCGCCGCGAGGCCACTCTGCTCCATCGCGATGCCGATCACCACCATGCCCGCGATCAGAATCAATATCTGCGGCCGCAACCCACTATAGGCTTCATCCGCGCTGATCACCCGCAACAGGATCAGCACCACTGCTCCTGCAAAGGCGCTCGCCGCGATCGGCGCGACGTCGATCGCCGCCAGCCCCACCGCCGCCGCAAACACACCTAGCGCGATCGCCGCCTTGGCGGGCTTCAGCGGCCGTGGCTCGGCAAACACCGCCGGATCACCCACCTGCGCGCTGTACACATGCATGGTATCGATCGGCTGCGCTTCCCCCTCCCGCTCGTCCGCCTCATGACGGCCGCCCAGCAGCTTCTTGCTGAACAGGAACAGGTACAGCCCACCCGCAAACGCCATCGGCAACCCCACCGGCGTAATCTCGAAAATGCCAAAGCGCGGCTGCCCCGCCACGCTCGCCATGTCGTCCACCAGCAGATTGGTCGATGTGCCGATCAACGTGCAGCAGCCGGTCAGGATGGTGATATAGGACAACGGCATCAAAAACCGCTTGGGCGACAGGCCCAACGCATTGGCGACGTCGCGCACGACCGGCGCGCCCAGCACCACGATCGGCGTCGAATTGAGGAAGCAGGACGCCGCGCCGATCATCGACAGCAGCAGCCACATGCCGGTCGCGCCCATCCGCCTGCACATCGCCACCGCCATCGCGATCGCCCGGTCAAGCAGGCCCGACAGCTCCAGCGCATAGGCAATGACGAACAGCGACGCGAGCGCGATGATCGCGGGACTTGCAAAGGCGCCCTGCACATCGACCGGCCGCACAACGCCCGTCATCAACAGCACCGCCGCCCCGGACAGCGCGACGACATCGGCGCGCACCTTGTCCCAGATCAGCGCGGCGACGACAGCGGCCAGCACCAGCAGCGTCAGAACTTGGTCAATCGTCATGCGCCCCCTGCCTCGTGCCTGCTGCCGCCCCTGTCAACGCAGCAAGGCGGAAAAAAGATGATTATCTTCTGGAGGATGATGCTCGATTTGCTATCAATGGCTTATGCGTGAACCCAGTGCCAGGACCAGTCGGCTCGCCATAGCCGCAGGGCTTGCAGCTTTTATCGCGGTCGGGGCGGGCGGTTTCCTTCTTGGACGCGGCACAGCGCCCAAGGCTCCGCCGCCCGCGCCTGCCCCCGTCACCGTCATCCCCCCGCCCATCCCGGTACAGCCGCAATTGCCGCGCCTCTGGGGCCGCGCGGAGATGGCCGACCTCGCCCGCCGTGCCGCCGACGTCCTGTCATCGGGCAAGCCGTTGCCGGACGACATCGCAGGGGCCGTGGGCCAGCGGTTCGATCTCTCCCTCCCCTTCGGTTGCTCGGGCGCTGCGGATAAGGACAGTGGCGCCCCCATGCGCTGGCGCTATGATGAAGCGGCCGGCGTGCTCCGCGTCCATGTCAGGCCGATTTCGTGGAAAGCCGCCGATCTCGGACTCCCCACGCAAGGGGACGGCTATGATGCCGAGGGCTTCTGGATGCTGCGCCCCTGGTCGACCAGCGACGAATGTCCGGCCCCTGCAACAGCCAACGCGCCCGAACCGGACGGAACCGCGCCCACGCCCGACCAAAGCCTGGCCCTCGCCCAATTCGGCCAGAATGACGGCAACGACCTGTGGCGCCACGGCCGTCCCTTCGAAAAGGTGCTGCGCCTTGCCCCTGAAGATTTCACCCCCTCACGCGGGCTGAGGCTCAGGCTTATCGGCCGCATTGAACGCGTGCCCGGAAACGGCCCGGTCCACTGCGCCCAGCCGCTCGGGATCGAACAGCGGCCCGCCTGCGTCCTCGCCGTCACCCTGCGTGAAGTCCGCATGGAAATGCCGGGCGCGGACGCCCCTATCGCCATCTGGGAAAATCGCAGCACGGGCGGCTAGGCGACCCGCCCTGCCGCAAGCGCATGAACCATCCCCCAACCCAAGTGTTGGCCGAGGAAAGGAGATGCGCCATGTCCGACACCCAATCCGACAATCATGAAGAGATGATCCACGAAGACGGCTTGCCCGGCCACGAAAGCAAGCTGGAGCCCAAGCCCGAATGGGAACCCCGCTATCCCGGCTCCGGCCGCCTCGCAGGAAAAGTCGCTCTCATCACCGGCGCGGACAGTGGCATCGGCCGCGCCGTCGCCGTACTCTATGCCCGCGAAGGCGCCGACGTTGCCATCCTCTACCTCTGCGAACATGACGACGCGAAGAAAACCGCCCAGATCGTCGAAGCCGAAGGGCAACAGGCCCTCACCATCGCCGGGGACATTGGCGAAAAATCCTTCTGCGACGACGCCGTCAAACAGGTAATCGACCGCTTCGGCCGCCTCGACATCCTAGTCAATAACGCGGGCGAACAACATCCCGATCAGGACATCACCGACATCACCGAAGAACAGCTGCGCCGCACTTTCCAGACCAACATCTTCGGCATGTTCTTCCTGACGCAAGCAGCACGCCCGTACCTCCAAAAAGGCGCCGCCATCGTCAACTGCACCAGCGTCACCATGTATCAGGGCTCGTCGGAACTGCTCGACTATTCCAGCACGAAAGGCGCCATCACCGCCTTCACCCGTAGCCTGTCGGAAAATCTCGTAAAAGACGGCATCCGCGTCAACGCCGTAGCCCCCGGCCCGATCTGGACCCCGCTCAACCCCTCGGGCGGCGCGAGCCCGGAAAAGCTCGAACATTTCGGCGAGTCAGTCCCCATGGGCCGCCCCGGCCAACCCAACGAAGTAGCCCCCGCATTCCTCTTCCTGGCGTGCGAGGACGGCAGCTACATGTCCGGCCAGGTCCTCCACCCTAACGGCGGTACGATCGTGAATGGATAACTGGTCCAGAATCCGTCGAGAGTCGGCTGAACCGCCAGAGGAACCGCTTCTGCTACGCGGGCAAAGCTTTATGGCGCTCCATATGCGGCAGAAAATCCATCTTGCCGATGTCCAATCCCGCGTTGCGCAGCAATGCATATGCCATTGTTACGTGAAAGTAGAAGTTCGGCATGATCCAGTCGCGAATATCCTCCTCCGACGACATAAGGAAGCGGATGCCATTGGGCAATGTGAGATCGACGACTGTGTCGGCGTCTGCCCAACCAGCGGGGACTGCTCGATCGTTTAGCGATCGAACCATCGCAATGCGTTCGGCAACCTCCGCGAGTGATTTATACGATACAACTTCGAGTGGGACGCTCTGCCGGGCGACTTGATTCAGTGCCAGCAATACTTGGTTCAGAGCCACGCGAAACTGCATCTCCAGCGGAAACATGTCGTCGGTCAGTCTCTCCGCGAGCACATCATCCGTCATCCCAGAATCGATAGCTTTCCCGACAAGGTGATCGAGGCTGCCGAGCATGTTGTCGAAGGTCATCCGGGCGGACAGAGCGTAGGACATCGCAGACCCTCAAAAAAAGCCGGTGCAAAGCTATGGCATTCGCCTCTGCGGTCAAGCGGCGATCGAAGCATAACATTTCAAAGGTGCGGCAATCCTCACGGCCGCCACCGCCTCGCTTCAATTATATCGCCCCTCCCCCGGAGGAACGCCAGCAAAAGCTCAATTCGCCTTGCTCATATCCACCTTCTCCACCCACTCCGGATAGAAGGTCGGCTCCCGGTTAGACCACCCCACCGCCGTCGCCGCCGCCTCGCTGATCGACTGCAACAGCGCCCGCCGCTTCTCAGGATGCAGATGCGGCAAGCTCGCCGCCGCGCAGAACGCGCCCGGCAACCACGGCCTGGCCCCCGCCCCCAACAGCCGTTCATACAAAAACCGGTAGGCCGAAAAGCTGCTCAGCCTGTCCTGCCCCAAATCGAAAGCCGAAATCGTCACCAAAGGCGCCATGAACGGCTCCATCTGGTCCAGCCCGCTGTCGTCGGGCACCCGCGCCTTGATCTCATCCAGCCGCCCGTAAATGCGGGCCTGCGCGCGGATGCTCGCTTCCTCCACCATGTCGCGCGACCATAGCTTCATGGCGTCGCGGCGGTGGAGGCCGATGTCCAGCGACCGGCGGATATAGCGCTGCGTGGCAGACGGGAAACTGGCGAATTCGCGCAATTCAGCCAGGGTGATTGCCCCGTCAGCCGGTCTTGCATTGGTGCCCATGCTCTTGCCCTCCGACTTCAAGTCGATCAGCAGAACATGCGCCCAACATGGTTACTGTAAGCTTAAGCGCCGGTTCTGCCGACAACTACAGGGAATCACTTTTCCTTGTGCGTCGCAACATGTAATTTTTGTGAAAGCGATAAAAGGAGGCAGCAAAGCCCGCTTACCAAAGAGCATCTGGTCCTCAAGCAACGGCAAGCCGCAAACCCTCCCTCTGCGCCTTCTGCGTTCTCCGCGCGAAAATATATCACGCGGAACGGCAGCGATACGGAAGCACAATCAGAAGGCGAAGCGAGCGCCCCAGACTTAACCTCTATCCAGCTCCCAAGCCTCGCCTCAAGGACAAAGCTGACGCCTGACCCCTCCGCGCCTCCGCGTGAACCAAAATAGGGCGCGGCCACCAGCCACGCCCCAAAACGCAAAACCCTAAGCAACATCCCGTTGAGAACCCGCGAAACCACGCCACATCCGGCATCCTACGCGATGCCCAAGTGCCGACGCATCCTCCTCACCCGTCCGCCTGAACCGGCAACGGCTCGCCCCGCAACTCGCCTGCAAGGTCGGGCCAATGCGACCGCCCCGCCGCACTCGCGGCCGCCTTCTGCAACCCGCGATATTGGGCAAGCACGCCAAGCCCCAGCTCCGTTAGCACCGCGCCCTCACTCGACGTCGCCACCAGCGGCGCAGACCAGCATCGGTTCATCACATCCACCAGCATCCAGCAGCGCCGATAGCTCATCTTCAGCTTCCGCCCAGCCGCCGAGATCGACCCCTCGCTGGCGATCGCGTCCAGCAGGTCGGCCTTGCCCGGCCCCATGGCGATCTGGTCGCCACAATAAAGCTGTATCTTGATCTTCAGTGCAGGGCCGCTCATCCGCCCATTATGGCATGGGCAGGCCGCCCCGCCAATCGCTGCGTCAGGCTCGCCGCTCCAACACAGCGCCAATCATGCTGCGCCACACCGCGACATCCCCCGCCTGCGCCATCTGCTCATCAGGCTCCCGCAGCGTGTGCAGGATAGCATAAGCATCATCCAGATAGTTTTGCCAGCTCGCATCCACCGCGCCCGCCGCATGGGGATCATCGCCCTCGCCATTCAGGCTCAGCTGGCGTCCGGCCAGCACCCGGGCAATGCGTTCGATCGCGGGAGTAGCGGAAGTCGGCATCAATAAGGCTCCTCTCACCTTGCAGCGTCGTGCGCTTGGCGAACCGCCCGGCCACCGCCGATCCGGTTCGCCTCGCCCATGGATCATATCACCAATATCGCCGCCGTCTATCGCCCAGCCTTCTCATCCTCGTCTTCTTCTTCGTGAAATCCTGACGAAGGAACCGGGTCGCCATGGTCGCCCGGCTTGGTGGCCGACGGCGGATCGGACGCATCCATACTGTCCATCAACCCTTCCTCTAGCTGCTCCTCGGGGGTGACGGCATGGTCCTGCGCATCCGTGGGACGCTCATCATGCGCTTCTTCACGGCTGTTGGGACGAATATCGGTCTTGTCGCTCATCTTGCTCTCCTCGGCGCAGCGGCCTTCGCGCGCCACGCAGGATCAACGGCCAGTCCCGATGGCCGGTTCCCAGAGCATCCTCCAGCGCTCAATGTCCCCCCTCCCGCAAGCGTTCAAACGAGGCACGTGACTCGTTTGAAGGGTTAGGGGGTGGGCCAGCGCAACGCCAGCGATGAAGAGCCGATTACCCCTCCCCCCTCAAAAGCAAATCCTCAATTCCCCGCGCCAGGCACCTTATCCTTGCCCACCTCGGCAAAGCGGCTCGCATCCTGACCCTGCGCCTTGGCGATCGCGATGGCGACGGGCTCACGGACATGATCCACCGCCGCGATCTGGCAGGACCGCAAATCCTGCATGGTCCGGCCCGGACACACCTTCACCGCAGCACGGCGGATGCGGGCATTCAATTCCTGCTGACCCGACTTCTTGGAAAGGTCCAGATCGTCATAGCGCACGTCGATCGTACGACCGTTGGATTCAAACGGAATAACGCTCGCCTGCGCCGCCGCGCCCATCAGCACGGTGGCAGACAGAGCCGCCAGCATGGCGCCGCCGGTGCGATTGATAAAAAATGTCATGATGGTCCCCCTTCGATTGAACTGCTTGGGACTCGTCGCTCTTCAGGCAACCTCGTCCGCGATAAAGCCGCGAAGACTGGGACCCGTCAGTCCTTCCGGCAGGGCGCAGATTTAAACAGGCCAGCGGCCTCTGTCGATTCCAAAAAGCCTTGTTGTCGTAGCGTAAAACACCACTCGTCGAAAATGGCCGAACAAGAAAACGCCCCCGGCGCAAGGGACGGCCGGGGGCGTATCCGGGATGCTGTCGGGCTATCCGGGATCTCTCATATCTACAGAAGTCGAGACGCCACCGCCGCAGCTTTCCCGTCGCGGCCCTTATACACCTGATCGGTTAATATCGCTCTACCTTTCGGTGACCCGCCGCCTGCTCGCGCTGGAAAGCATGGGCCGCTTGCGAGCCGCCGCCTGCTATCCCATATCCGCGCCCATAGCCCGGCAACGGCCTTGCTCCCAAAGAACAAATCTGGAACAACACGCCCCATGAGTCTGACCACAATTTCCGTACGCGGCGCGCGTGAGCACAACCTCAAGGGTGTGGACGTCGATCTCCCCCGCGACAGCCTGATCGTCATCACCGGCCTGTCGGGGTCGGGCAAGTCCTCCCTCGCCTTCGACACCATCTATGCCGAGGGTCAGCGCCGCTATGTGGAGAGCCTCTCCGCCTACGCCCGCCAGTTCCTTGAGATGATGCAGAAGCCCGATGTCGAGCATATCGACGGCCTCTCCCCCGCCATCTCGATCGAACAGAAGACGACCAGCCGCAACCCGCGCTCCACCGTCGCCACCGTCACCGAAATCTACGACTATATGCGCCTCCTCTGGGCGCGCGTCGGCGTCCCCTACTCCCCCGCGACCGGCGAACCCATCAGCGCCCAGACCGTCAGCCAGATGGTCGACCGCGTGATGCAATTGCCGGAGGGCACCCGCTTCTACCTCCTCGCCCCCGTCGTGCGCGGCCGCAAAGGCGAGTATAAGAAGGAGCTGATGGAGTGGCAGAAGGCCGGCTACACCCGCGTCCGCATCGACGGCGAAATGTACCTGATCGAAGACGCCCCCGCCCTCGACAAGAAATACAAGCATGACATCGAAGTGGTGGTGGACCGCCTCGCCGTAGACGCCGAAATGTCCACCCGCCTCGCCGACAGCTTCGAACAAGCCCTAAAGCTCGCGGATGGCCTCGCCTATGTGGATTTGGCTGACGGCACCCTTAACTCCCTCTCCCCTTCAGGGGAGAGGGCCGGGGAGAGGGGAGCAACACCCGGAAAAATGAAAAACGCAGGCATCCCGGACAACCGCATAGTCTTCAGCGAAAAATTCGCCTGCCCCGTCAGCGGCTTCACCATCCCCGATATCGAACCCCGCCTCTTCTCCTTCAACGCCCCCCAAGGCGCATGCCCCGCCTGCGACGGCCTCGGAGAACGCCAAGAGTTCGACCCCGAACTCGTCGTCCCCAACGAAGCCCTAACCCTCAAAAAGGGCGCCATAGTCCCCTGGGCCAAGTCCAACCCGCCCAGCCCCTACTACATGCAAGTCCTGGGCAGCCTCGCGAAAGAATTCGGCTTCAACCTCGAAACCCCGTGGCAAGACCTACCCCCCGAGGTCAAAATCATCATCCTCCACGGCACCGCAGGCAAACCCGTCACGCTAAAGTTCGTCGATGGCAAAAAATCCTACGAGGTCAAGAAACCCTTCGAAGGCGTCATCGGCAACTTGAACCGCCGCCTCCTCCAGACCGACTCCGCCTGGATGCGCGAGGAACTCAGCAAATACCAAACCGCCATGCCGTGCGAGACCTGCCACGGCGCCCGCCTCAAACCCGAAGCCCGCGCCGTCAAGATCGCGGGCGAGGACATCTCCATGTCCACCCGCCGCTCGGTGGTGGACGCGCTCGGCTTCTTCTCCACCCTCCCCGCGCACCTCACCGACCAGCAGAACCAGATCGCCAAGGCCATCCTCAAGGAAATTGTCGAGCGCCTCGGCTTCCTCAACAATGTCGGCCTCGACTATCTGAACCTCGACCGCACCAGCGGCACCCTGTCGGGCGGCGAGTCCCAGCGCATCCGCCTCGCGTCCCAGATCGGCAGCGGCCTCTCGGGCGTCCTCTACGTCCTCGACGAACCCAGCATCGGCCTGCACCAGCGCGATAATGACCGCCTGCTCGTCACCTTGAAGCGCCTGCGCGACCTCGGCAACACCGTCATCGTCGTGGAGCATGACGAGGACGCGATCCGCATGGCCGACTATATCGTCGACATGGGACCGGGCGCGGGCGTGCACGGCGGCACCATCGTCGCGCAGGGCACCCTCAACGAACTGCTCGCCCACCGCGACAGCCTGACCGCCGACTATCTCAACGGCACCCGCCGCATCGAAGTCCCCACAAAGCGCCGCAAGGGCAATGGCAAGAAGCTCACCGTCCACAACGCCCGCGCCAACAACCTGCAAAACGTCACCGCGTCGATCCCCCTAGGCACCTTCACCTGCATCACCGGCGTCTCCGGCTCGGGCAAGTCCAGCTTCACCATCGACACCCTCTACGCCGCGTCCGCCCGCACCCTGAACGGCGCGCGCATCGTCGCTGGCCCGCATGACAAAGTCACCGGCCTTGAACATTGCGACAAGGTGATCGACATCGACCAGTCGCCCATCGGCCGCACCCCCCGCTCCAACCCGGCGACCTACACGGGAGCCTTCACCAACATCCGCGACTGGTTCGCGGGCCTCCCCGAAGCACAGGCGCGCGGCTACAAGCCCGGCCGCTTCAGCTTCAATGTGAAGGGCGGCCGCTGCGAAGCCTGCACCGGCGACGGCCTGCTCAAGATAGAGATGCACTTCCTCCCCGACGTCTATGTCACCTGCGACGTCTGCCACGGCGCCCGCTACAATCGCGAGACGCTGGAGGTGAAGTTCAAGGGCCACAGCATCGCCGACGTGCTCGACATGACCGTCGAGGACGCGGTGGAATTCTTCAAGGCCGTCCCGCCGATCCGCGACAAGATGGCCATGCTCGCCGAAGTCGGCCTCGGCTACATAAAGGTCGGCCAGCAGGCCACCACCCTCTCCGGCGGCGAAGCCCAGCGCGTCAAGCTCGCCAAGGAACTCTCCCGCAGAGCCACCGGCCAGACCCTCTACATATTGGACGAGCCCACCACCGGCCTCCACTTCGAAGACGTCCGCAAACTCCTCGAAGTCCTCCACGCCCTGGTCGAACAGGGCAACAGCGTGGTCGTGATCGAGCACAACCTGGACGTCATCAAGACCGCCGACTGGATCATCGACATGGGTCCGGAAGGCGGCGTCAAGGGCGGCGAAGTCGTAGCCGAAGGAACGCCCGAGAAGGTCGCGAAGAACGCCCGGAGCTTTACCGGGCGCTATCTCGCGCCATTGTTGGGGATGGAGGCCGTGGCGGCGGAGTGAATTTCGTCGTTACGACTGTGTTTTTTCGCTTATTGTGCACGGCAAACGAAATGTTTAGGACACTCCTCCATGATTGAAGCTGCTCGGCCTCGTGCGCCGTCAAAAAAGGTCCTACGCATAGCGCATGCTTAAATCTTTAAAAATCATTGGCTTCAAATCAGTGCGCTCCGCCGAGTTAAACTTCGGCAGGGCGAATATTTTTATAGGCGCAAATGGTGCTGGGAAGTCGAATGTCCTGGAAGCTCTCGGCATTCTGTCATCGGCTCTATCTAGAGGGTTAGATCCCTCTGTTCTGGCAGAGCGTGGAGTTCGCCTATCGTTACCGCGCCTTTTCAAATCAGCTTTCAGAGGCAAGGTTCTCTCACCGCATCTCAGGCTGGAAGCTCAATTTGAGCACGGGCATTATGAGTGCTCAATCAGAGCTGGCATTTCAAGTAGAAGATTAGAATTTCACTCCGAAACGTTATTCGATGGTACCAAGAAAGTGTTCGGACGTGGGCCTAACGGCACCAAGGTTAACTCTCGTTTCATCGACATCGAAAACGGTGAGCTATCGCGTGTTTCGCCCGTTCGAAGTATATGGGACACCGTTTCCCCTTTCGCTAAAATATCGGAAGGCTTGCGTTCCGAACTAGAAGAATTTTCTCGGTTTGCGATATTTGCTCCACAAACTGCGGTAATGCGGGGACTTGCTACAGAGGGCCGCATTATCCAACCTCTTGGCCTCGCTGGTTCGGGGATCGCTTCCGCATTTAGAGATGTGCTGAAAGATCGAATGAGGTCGAACCGCGAGATGCGGAAGCAATATAACGAAATTATAGCTCTCATACTAAGTCCCGGCTGGCTCAACCAAGTGAAAGTCGGGGGGTACGATCCTTCAGTCGTACCATCAGAGGTTGTTAGCGATGGGATGCTGCTATATTTCCAAGATAGATTCATGACGGAGAAGAGAAATCTGCTCAGCGCGTATGATGCTAGCGAAGGTACGCTTTATCTTGCGTTCGTGGCGACCCTGCTCCTTCATCAAGATGCACCCCGAGTTTTTGCGCTTGATAATGTTGACGGCACATTAAATCCGGACCTTGTGCGACAACTCACTGATACAGTTGTGAAGGTTAGTTCGCAGGGATCAGGCATCGGAAACCTTACGCACCAGAGCTTTATGACTTCTCATCATCCTTCGTCTGTGGACAGTTTTGACATCTTTGATGACAATCACAAAGTATATACGACTCGCCGCAACCTAGAGAATGAAGGCTCCACGGAATTTATTCCTATTGTTCCACCCAAAGGAATAAATAAAGCGCAGTGGATTGAGGAAAGTAGAGGCAAGAATCTTTCCCAACTTTGGCTTGAGCATAAGATTCCCGGAGCTTTGAAATGAAGTTTGGGGTAGTATGCGAAGGTTCAAATGACTTCCTTGCACTACAAGAAATTATAGGGAAAATAGCAGCCGGACGCGGTATCGAGATAACTGCGTTCGATGCCATTCAACCTCAAGTAGATGCGACGTCGGCTAAGCAAATCGGCGGTGGGGGATGGCATCGGGTAAAGGTTTGGCTCGAAGACAACTCTTCTGCCGAGTTGAAGAAAGTTCTGACGCCGCAGCTTTTTTCTAGATCGCAGACGTATGACGTACTAGTGATCCACCTTGACGGTGACGTTGTCTGGCTTTCTGATGCATTTAACACTCAGGAGAGAGCAGCCTGCTTCCAACGACCTGACAATGTCGTAGCGCTTGTCGAAAAGTTCATCGAGAACACGCTTAGTCCGCCCGACGATTTGGACGATCATATTTTGTATGCGGTTCCAGTGATGCATACGGAGTCATGGCTCGTTGCCGCAAGTTTATCCAAGCCCTCGCGAAGAAATTTAGAGCACGCCAAGATAAAGAAAACAGCGCAGAGGTATTTGAGCAGAAAATATGGGCTGCCCTTGAGGGAGGCGTCGCTGCACGCCGCTTCAAAGGTGGCAGAGAATTTGGCCACCTTAAAATCTTCATTTCATAGCCTTGATCATTTTGCGAGCAAGGTCTCTTCTATAGTTGGTTAGGCGCGCTGGCGGGGCCAGGCGCCCGTGCGGCACCGCCGTTCCCATTTTGTTCTGTCCTACAGCCCCCAACCTGTTATACCGTCCCGGCAAACCCTCCCATAAAAAGGAGCTTTGCCATGTCCTACCACTTCCCCTCCCTCCCCACCCCCGCGCAGCAAAGCCGCGTCGACGGCTGGAGCCCCGCGCGGCAGCGGCATTTCCTTGAAACCCTCGCCGCCACCGGCGTCATCACCACGGCCTGCGACGCCGTCCACATCTCGCCCCGCGCCGCCTATGCCTTGCGCATCCGCCGCGACGGCGCGGCCTTTCGCCTCGGCTGGGACGCGGCCATCCTCATCGCCCGCGCGCGCCTAGCCGATGATCTGCTCGCCCGCGCCCTCAACGGCCATGAGGAAGTGATCCGCAAAGACGCCGACGCAGGCGAAATCACCCGCCACCGCCACGACAACCGCCTCGCCATGTCGATGCTCTCCCGCCTCGACCGCATGGCCGACAACCCGCCGGAGGGCTCCGACGCCGCCCTCGCCCGCGTCGTCGCGCAGGATTTCGCCGCCTATCTCGACATGCTCTGCCCGCAGGAACAAGCGCCAGAGGAAGCCGCACCCGCCCAAGCCCCAACAGCGGAAAACGAAGCCACCCTGCCCGACGCAGACCCATCCGATCCCACCCTCCCCGCCAGCATCGAAGCCACCGCCACCGCCCTCTCCCCCGGAGCCTCCGCCGCGCTCTTCATCGCCGCCCGCATGGCGCTGCACGAAGGCAAAAAGGCCGACACCGACCCCTTCCATGAACGGTGTGAACTTCGCCCCCCGCTGGTCGATCGCGCCACCCTTCCGCCCGACGAAGCCGCCGCCCGCCTGCGCGGCGCATGGTGGGATGAGGAGCGCGAAGCCTGGCGCACCGACTATCCCGCCCCGCCCGGCTTTAACGGCGAAGAGAGCGGCGACATCTACGACATAGACGCCTATGAGCGCGACCTGACCCCACAGGAAAGCGAAGCCTTGGCCGCGCTAGAGGAAGCCCAGCGCCGCCCCTACGAAGCCGCCGCCGCATTGGCGCGGGACGCATTTTTCGGCTTCGCGGCGCTGGAAAAGGCGGGGTGATGACGGCCTCATTTGGGCGGCCGATTTGCTATTTCTGCCCCCGTCCCCTATATAGGGCAGGCTACAGTCGCAAATCGACGGTCTTTCGGCGCTTTGCGGCACCAAACTTCCTTCTTTCCCTGCCCCTCTAGCGACCGGTCCGTCCACGCTGGACAGACCGTACGAACGAAGGAACTACCATGAGCATCACCGGAACCGTCAAATTCTTCAACGCCGACAAGGGCTATGGCTTCATCGCCCCTGACGACGGCACCCCCGACGCGTTCGTCCACATCACCGCTGTCGAGCGCGCTGGCCTGGCCACGCTGCGCGAAAAGGACCGCGTGACCTATGATCTGGAACAGGATCGTCGCGGCAAGATGGCGGCCGTAAATCTTCAGCACGCTGAATAAGCCATGCTGACCGTCCGGGCGCCGTTTCCATGGCGCCCGGGCACTATCTGACAAAGGAGCGCATATGACGCACCCCGACTATCGCGCCCTCGCCGCCCAGGCTCGCAACGAAGCCCAGGCCGCCACCCTCACCAACGTCCGCGACCGCTGCCTCCGTTCGGAAGCGACCTTCCTCGCCATGGCCGAACGCCAGGACCTCGCCGACCGCAACCGCGCCCGCCGCGAAGCTGCCTCAGCCGCCGCGCTCGCACAAAGCAGCGCCGTCAACGCCTGACGCATTGCTGGCCGGGAATGCCCGGTCATGCCCCCCGCCGAGGCGATCGATCGACCAGGCAGGGAAATGCGCACCGAGAAAAAGCGCGCCGCTTCCTGCGGCTCTGCGCTGTAACGACACCTCCCCGACGGCCCGCCGCTCCGGCACATCGCCACAGCCGCTCATCTTGTCGAATACTCCAAAGCGTCCGGAACCCGACGCCTCCTGACCGGTTATCTCCGCGACCCTGACAGGAACACCCGGTAAGGAGCTAGACGCAATGATCCGCACTCTGATTTTCGGCGCCATCGCAGGTTATGTCGGCAAGAAACTGTACGACGAAGGCAAGCTGACCGAGTTCAAGGAAGACCTCGTCACCCGCTACAACAAGGCTCGCGACGACATCTCGAACCGCACGGGCAACTCCGCCAGCAGTACCTTGGGCGGCAGCAACATGTCCCCGGCGATCACGCCCACACAACCGCGCCATACGGCGCCGGGTTCAACCCTCGCCAGCTGACACGCGGCTGACACTTTAAAAATACTCATTCCGGCGGCTTATCCCTCTGGCCGCTGGCCACCGCCCGCCCGGCCCGCGTTTCCCCCCTTTCGCGGCGCCGTGGCGGGTGGACTATTTCCGCCTCTCCCTCTCTAAAAAGCCGTTCCGCTCACGCAACTTACCCGGATTTGAAGGGTTGTTACGCAGCCGGGGGCCAAAGAAAGATAGGAGAGTGACTGATGCGCACCCCGATAATCGCCGCCGCGTTGCTGGCCCTGCCGCTGGCGGCCTGCACCACGGATCGCTACGCCGACCGCTATGGCTACAATCACCACGCAGGAAGCTATTCCGGCCGAGTGATTACCGACGATGACTATATCTACCGCGACAATGACGGCCGCTATTATTGCAAGCGCAACGACGGCACCACTGGCACGATAGTCGGCGCGATCGCGGGCGGCGTGCTGGGCAACATCATCGCCCCCGGCGGCTCAAAGACGCTCGGCACCATCCTCGGCGCAGGCGGCGGCGCAATCGCCGGCAACGCGATCGATCGCAGCAGCGTCCGCTGCGAATAAGAAAAAAGGGCGCGACCCCCGGCCGCGCCCTCTTCACTACCCTTACGGGATAAGGAAGTTACTTACAGCTTGCCAGTAAGCTCCGGCACAACCTTGAACAGGTCGCCCACCAGGCCGATGTCCGCGACCTGGAAGATCGGCGCATCCTCATCCTTGTTGATGGCGATGATGGTCTTGCTGTCCTTCATCCCCGCCAGATGCTGGATCGCGCCGGAGATACCGACGGCGATATAGACTTCCGGCGCCACGATCTTACCGGTCTGCCCGACCTGATAGTCATTGGGCACATAGCCAGCGTCAACAGCCGCACGCGAAGCACCAACCGCCGCGCCCAGCTTGTCGGCCAGCGGATAGATAACCTCTTCAAAGGTCGGACCATCCTTCAGCGCACGGCCACCCGACACGATGATCTTGGCCGAAGTCAGTTCCGGACGCTCCTGCTTGGCGATTTCGGCACCAACGAAGCTCGACAGCCCCTTGTCGCCCGTCGAAGCCACGGCCTCCACCGCGCCCGAACCACCCTCGCGAGCCGCCTTCTCAAAAGCGGTGCCACGAACGGTGATGACCTTCTTCGCATCCTTCGACTTGACGGTCGCGATCGCATTGCCCGCGTAGATGGGCCGCGTGAACGTGTCTTCGCTCTCGACCGACAGGATGTCGCTGATCTGCATCACGTCCAGCAGAGCCGCGACGCGCGGCGCGATATTCTTGCCGTTGCTGGTGGCGGGCGCGACGAAGGCGTCATGGCTGCCCATCAGCTCGACGACCAGCGGCGCGACATTCTCTGCCAACGCATGACCGAAAGCCGCGTCATCGGCGACATGGACCTTGCCCACGCCCGCGATCTTCGCGGCAGCTTCACCAACGCCGCCAACGCCAGCGCCAGCGACCAGCAGATGCACTTCACCCAGCTTCGCAGCAGCGGTGACGGCGGAAAGGGTCGCGTCCTTGACGGCGCCGCCCTCATGTTCAACCCATACCAGAGTCTTCATAATCTCGATCCTCTATCCCCGTTCGCCCTGAGCCTGTCGAAGGGCCTTTCTTCTCTTCAAAGAAGGAAGCAGGCTTCGACAAGCTCAGCCCGAACGGGCTTGGAATGATGGTCAGGCAGCGACGCCCAAAGCTTTCAGCTTCGCGACCAGTTCATCGACATCGGCAACCTTGACGCCAGCCGAACGCTTGGCGGGTTCGGTGACCTTCAGCGTCTCCAGACGGGCGCTGATGTCCACGCCATAATCAGCGGGCGTCTTGTTCGCGAGCGGCTTGCTCTTCGCCTTCATGATGTTGGGCAGCGACGCATAGCGCGGCTCGTTCAAACGCAGGTCGGTGGTGACGATCGCGGGCACGCTCAGCTTCACCGTTTCCAGGCCGCCATCGACTTCGCGGGTCACGCTGACCTTGTCGCCCTCAACTTCGACCTTCGACGCGAAAGTGCCCTGCGGCAGGTTCAGCAGAGCCGCCAGCATCTGGCCGGTCTGGTTGCTGTCATCGTCGATCGCCTGCTTGCCCAGGATGATCAGGCCAGCGCCTTCCTCTTCCTGCACCTTGGCGAGCAGCTTGGCGACGCCCAGAGGTTCGACTTCGTCATCCGTCTGGATCAGGATCGCACGATCCGCGCCCATCGCCAAGGCAGTGCGCAGCGTTTCCTGCGCCTTGGCAACGCCGATCGACACCGCCACGACCTCGGTCGCCACGCCCTTTTCCTTTAGGCGAATGGCTTCCTCAACCGCGATCTCGTCGAACGGATTCATGCTCATCTTGACGTTCGCCAGATCAACGCCCGTCCCATCCGCCTTCACACGCGGCTTCACATTATAGTCAATGACCCGCTTCACGGGCACAAGGATCTTCATCGCAACATCCTTTCGTTTCACGCCACAGCCCGCATATGCGGACAAGGACGCAGGCGGCCTTTAAAAGACCGCCTGCGCCCCATGGTGTCTGTTCAAATGGCTGGAAAGTGCCTCAGGCTGCCTTCCTCACTTCCGCCACGATCTTCTTGGCCGCGTCGCCCAGGTCGTCCGCAGGGACGATAGCCAGGCCCGACGAGGCCAGAATGTCCTTGCCCTGCTGGACGTTCGTGCCTTCCAGGCGAACGACCAGAGGAACCGACAGGTCAACTTCCTTGGCGGCGGCGACGATGCCCTCGGCAATGATGTCGCACTTCATGATGCCACCGAAGATGTTGACGAGAATGCCCTTCACCGCCGGGTCCTTCAGAATGATCTTGAAGGCCGCGGTCACCTTTTCCTTGTTGGCGCCGCCACCGACGTCCAGGAAGTTGGCGGGGAATTCGCCGTTCAGCTTGATGATGTCCATCGTCGCCATGGCCAGGCCCGCGCCGTTCACCATGCAGCCGATATTGCCGTCCAGCTTGATGTAGGCGAGATCATATTCGCTCGCTTCGACTTCCGCCGGGTCTTCCTCGGTCAGGTCGCGCAGTTCCGCGATGTCCTTGTGACGGAACATGGCGTTGCCGTCGAAACCGACCTTGGCGTCCAGCACCAGCAGGTTGCCCTGCTCGGTCAGCGCCAGCGGGTTGACTTCGATCTGCTCGGCGTCGGTGTCGAGGAACGCGGCGTAGAGCGAGGAGGCGACCTTGGCGGCCTGCTTCGCCTGATCGCCGGTCAGGCCCAGAGCGGCAGCGATGGAACGGCCGTGGTGCGGCTGGAAACCGGCTGCGGGATCAACGGTGAAGGTGTGGATCTTTTCGGGGGTCGAATGGGCGACCTCTTCAATGTCCATGCCGCCTTCAGTCGATACGACGAACGCGATTCGGCTGCTGCCACGATCGACCAGCAGCGCGAGGTAGAATTCCTTCGCGATGTCGGCGCCGTCGGTGATGTAGAGGCGGTTGACCTGCTTGCCCGCTTCGCCGGTCTGGATGGTGACCAGCGTGTTGCCCAGCATGTCGGTGGCGTGGGCCTTAACCTCATCCAGGTTGAACGCCAACCGGACGCCACCCTTCGCTTCGGGGGCCAGCTCCTTGAACTTACCCTTGCCACGGCCACCAGCGTGGATCTGCGACTTCACGACATAGAGCGGCCCGGGCAGCTTCTTGGCGGCTTCGACGGCTTCTTCAACGGAAAAAGCGGCGTAACCGGCGGCGATCGGCGCGCCATATTTCGCCAGCAGTTCCTTCGCCTGATATTCGTGAATGTTCATGGGCCTGGCCCGTCCTTTCGCCTGAAAAGCTGTTGACGGGGCTAAAGCACAGGGACGCGGGGGACGCCAGTCTCGTTTCGCAAATCAACTTTGCAAAATTGCAAAATCATTTCCCGGAATCGCGTTCAATTCACCACTTCCTTCATTCAATCGCGCAGACGATCGCCGCCTTGCTCGTCACCATGAATATCTCCGGATCCTCCAGCGCCCGCACCTTGTAGAGGAATCGATCCACCGTCATCTCCCCCATGTGCGACTTGCGGAGCGACGCCAACGACTGGAGCCGCCGCAGCTGGATCAGGCTCAGCCGATCCACCATCCGCTCCGCCATGCACCCCGCCATCCGCGGCGAAAGCCCCGCTTCAATCAGCCCCGCCCGCACTTTCGATTCGGGCGACACCGTCGCGCAGGAAGACAGCAGCAAAGCAGCGGCAGGCAAAGCGAGCGCAAAGGCGCGAATGGATATGGTCGTCATGCGCGCTTCATGGCAATCAGAGCCTGAACACAGGGTAAATGGGCCGCCACGAGGACAAGACATGGACAAAATTTTCGGAGCCTTCGCGCATCGCGTCGCCAGCTGGTCCGGGCAGCCCCTGGCGTTCATATTGGCGTCGGCCACGATCATCGGCTGGATATTGACCGGGCCGATCTTCCATTATTCCGACACCTGGCAGCTCATCATCAACACGGGCACGACGATCGTGACCTTTCTCATGGTCTTCCTGATCCAGAACGCTCAGAATCGCGACGGGTCAGCGATCCAGGCAAAGCTTGACGAACTCATCCGCGCCGTCACCGATGCCCGAAACGAATTCATCGGCATTGAACATCTGACCGAAACCGATCTTGAACGTCTGAAAGCTATGCTGGAAAGGGAATATGACAGCGAGGAAAGTCACCACCGATCAATAGAGCGGTTGATCCAGCGGCGGTGACGGACGCCCACCATCAGTGTGCGGAATTCACTAACCGCACATTTTCCTCACGATATGCATCGATCTGATCACCATATCCACGAGCCAACCCCTCATAAGCAGCACGCCCTTTTTTGGAATGGCTCATCTGCGCTCGTATCAACGACACCTGCTGCCTGTGCAGTAGGTAATTGACATCCATCTCTCCGGTCATTCACGCCCTCCTACCTATCGCTGATGAGACTGGTTGGGGTGCCGCGACTCTTTAGACGAGTCGTCTTTCCGGCAGTGGAGACGTTAGCACCGCCGCGTCAGCGAGGCCATTCCATCCAACGCGCCGTTGGAGCAACTTGACGGAAATCGCGCCCGGTCGGAGCCTTCAGTGAAATAATCAAAGCTTTTCGCCCTGTGCAAAAAATATGCGCGAGGACTATGAAATCCCAAAGTAATTTGCCAATGCGCCTCGGCTTGCAGGGGGCATTTCAACATGGCGCAATCGCTGACGGCGGTTCTGGCGATCATTTATCATGAGATTTTGTTGTTCGCCGTGGTGGGACTGGCCATTGGGGGGATCGACGATTTTCTCGTGGATGTCATGTTCCTGGGCCGCCGCTGGTGGCGAAACATCGCGGTCTATTCTCGCCATAGGCGCATGACGACGGCGACGCTGCCCGCCTCTTCAAAGCCCGGCAAGATAGGCGTCTTCGTTCCCGCCTGGGGTGAAGCCGATGTGATCGGCCCGATGTTGCGCAATGCACTCAACCAATGGTCCGTCGGCAACTATCGCATTTTCGTCGGCGTCTATCCCAATGACCTTGCCACTTTGGCGGCCGTCAACCCGATCGCGGATCAGGACGACCGTCTCGTCGTCTGTATCAATGACCGGCCGGGTCCCACGACCAAGGCGGACTGTCTTAACCTCCTCTGGCGCGCGATGCAGGAAGAGGAGGCGCGCACCGGCAGAATGTTCAAGGCGGTGGTTTTGCACGACGCCGAAGATGTCGTCCACGCCGACGAAGTCCGGCTATTCGATGTGATGATCGATCGCTTCCAACTGGTTCAGCTGCCGGTTCTTCCACTCACGGGAGAAGGCGGCTGGTGGGCACGCTCCATCGCCAATCATTATTGCGACGAATTTGCCGAGAGCCATGGGAAATATTTGACGATCCGCGAAGCTATGGGTGCGTCGGTTCCGTCCGCCGGAGTTGCCTGCGCATTCGAACGACTGACACTCGAACGACTCGTCAATCCGGCGAACGGGGGTCCGTTCGACCCTGCTTCCCTGACCGAAGATTATGAAGTGGGCCTCCGGATCAAGAATATGGGCGGGCGCGGCGTTTTCGTGCGGATGCGCGACGCCGCAGGCGAGCTTGTCGCCACGCGTGAATATTTTCCGGACAGTCTGGATGGCGCCGTCCGCCAGAAAGCACGCTGGATGGTCGGAATCTCGCTTGCCGGTTGGGACCGCATGGGCTGGCAGGGCGGCCCCACCGAATGGTGGATGCGTATCCGTGATCGGCGCGCGGCGATCGCCGCCTTCGTTCTCTTCGCTGCTTACGTCGCCTTTCTGCTTTGGGGCCTGCTGCTCATGGCAAGCTGGTTCGGCATCAAAACCGCTTACCAGCCTTCTCCATTCGTCGAACTGCTGCTCTGGCTGAACTTTGCCTTCATGACCTGGCGCGCCGCGATGCGGGCCATTTTTGTCGGCCGCAGCTACGGATGGATTTATGGGATCGGCGCGATCCCCCGTTCCATTCTCGCCAATCTGATCGCGATGCTTGCGGCCCGCCGCGCGGTCTTCCTCTACCTTCACTCCTTGTTCGGAAAGCCGCTGGTCTGGGACAAGACACAGCATCGCTTCCCCCAGCTTTAAAGATCAACATGACCAACAGCGCCAGCGGACGGCCTCTCCGCTTTTTCCTTGTGCTTATGACCGGCTGGGTGATCATTCGGGTCGCGAGCGCCATGTTTGGAGGTACCGTCGCGCCCTTGCTGCCACGACCGATCCCGGTTGCGGCAGCACGCCTGACGGGGTCTTCTACGCAACAGGTTGTGCCGATTTCGGCCACGCCAACCCCATTGCTTGTCACCAATTGGCCGATGAACAAGATACGCGCTGCGGGGCCGAGAAGGGGCGTTAGCCCAGCCTCTATCCCTTCGTTTCAAGGTGCCATGGGCAAGTCCGAGGACGGACAGGCGTCCTTCGATCCGGACATCGAAAATGCCGATCAGGCCAGCAGGCCATCCGCCTTTGCCCAGCCCGCCCCGCCCGCTTGGCCGCCAACGCCCTCAGACGGCGCCAAAGTACGCCGCTGGCGCGGCAGCGCGTGGCTCCTCTGGCGCGACGGCAGCGCAAATCCGCAGGATCTTGTCACAGGCGGCAGGCTCGGCGGGTCGCAAGCGGGACTCCGGCTCGATTATGATCTGACGCCAGCCAGCACCGGCCGCGCCGCCCTCTATGGCCGCGTGAGCCGCGCCTTCAATCGCCCCGCTTCACCTGAGGCTGCCGCCGGGATAGCCTGGCAACCTGCCCGATCAATTCCGATCTCCATCGCGGCGGAGCGCCGGATCTCTCTGGGAAATGGCGCACGCAATGCCAACGCGCTGTTTGCCGTGGGCGGCTTCGGCCCCACTCCAGTTCTGGGCAAATTGGAAGCGGAGGCTTATGGACAGGCGGGCCTGGTCGGGTTCAACCGGCACGACCTGTTCGCTGACGGCAAGCTTTCCCTGCTCACGCCCATATCGGGGACGCCTGTACGCACCGGCTTCAGCGTATCGGGAGGCGCGCAACCGCAGGTGGAGCGCGTTGACATCGGGCCGGAGGTTCAGGTCCGCCTGCCACTCCCCCGCGTCGCATCGCGGCTCAGCATCGAATGGCGGCAGCGCATAGCGGGAGAGGCATCGCCCTCATCCGGCCTCACTCTTACCCTCGGCGCGGATTTTTAACGCGGGGCGGACGCGCAGCGCCTTTATCTTGCCATCCATTCGGCCTAACCCTGTACGCACATGGATCTCTACCTGCCCATCGCCAATCTGTCGGTGAACGCGCTGGTGATCATTGCCCTGGGCGGTGTGGTCGGCCTGCTCTCCGGCATGTTCGGCGTCGGCGGCGGCTTCCTGACCACACCCCTGCTGATCTTCTACGGCATTCCGCCAACCGTGGCGGCCGCGTCCGCCGCGTCCCAGGTCACGGGCGCCAGCGTATCGGGGGTCGTCACCCACATGGCGAGGGGCACCGTCGATTTCCGGATGGGCGGCGTCCTGATCGGCGGCGGCATCATTGGGGCAGGCATCGGCGTGCTGTTGTTCCGGCTGCTCCAATCCATAGGGCAGATCGATACAGCTATCGGCATCCTTTACGTCCTGATGCTCGGCGGCATCGGCATGTTGATGGCGAAGGAGTCCGTCCAGGCGCTGATCCTGTTGAAGACGGGCAAACGCATGCAGGCCCGCAAGCGCCGCCATCACCCCCTGGTCGCTGCGCTGCCGATGCGGTGGCGCTTCTATCGCTCGGGGCTCTATATCTCTCCCCTCGCACCGTTGCTGCTCGGTGTTGCGACGGGAATACTGACAACCCTGCTGGGCGTCGGCGGCGGCTTCATCCTTGTGCCCGCCATGCTTTACCTGCTTGGCATGACCACCCAGTCGGTGGTGGGCACTTCGCTGTTTCAGATATTGTTCGTCACCATGGCAACGACGATGATGCACGCCATGACTACAAAGGCGGTCGATCTCGTCCTCGCGATGCTGCTTCTGATCGGCAGCGTGACGGGGGCACAGATCGGCACCCGAATCTCGATGACCGTTCGCCCGGAATATCTGCGCATATTATTGGCGGTAATCGTACTGCTGGTCGCCGCGCGCATGGCGTTGGGTCTCGGTTTCCGCCCGGATGAGATTTACACGGTGGAAGTGCGTTGAACCTGCGCGCCCGTCTCGCACTGCTCCTCCCCCTCTCGACACTGCTCGGCGCGGCAGGAGAGCCGATGCTCGTCCCCGACGTCTCGCAACGGGAAGTGGAAATCCAGTACAGCTTCACCGGCGCCGACCTCCTGCTGTTTGGAGCGATCGTCTATCCCGACGGCCGACGGCCCAGCAAACCCGCGGACATATTGGTCGTGCTGAAAGGCCCCGACCAATCCATCACCATGCGCGAGAAACAAAAGGTCGCTGGCATCTGGGTCAATGCGGACAGCGCCCGCTTCCGCTCCGCACCCAGCTTTTATGCGGTCGCCTCTTCCCGTCCGATCGCCAACGTAGTCGATGAACGAACGGCCGCGATTTACGAGCTGGGCGTGGACAAGCTGCAACTGTCCCCATCCTCTCTCAATGACAGCGCAGAGCTTGATCGTTTCCAGGCCGGGTTGATCGATCTGCGCGAACGATCGGGATTGTTCGCCGAACGGCCCGGCTCCGTGGAAATCACCGACGGGGTGTTATACCGAGCACGCATCCCGCTGCCCGCGCGCGTCATCGTCGGCGATTATACAGCGGAAACCTTCCTCGTGCAGGATGGGCGGGTCGTTGCCGCCGCCGTCCGCGACATCACCATCCGCAAGTCGGGGTTCGAACGCTTCATGGCGGTCGCCGCCGAACGATGGTCCTTCTTATACGGCCTTACCGCCATTTTGCTGGCGGTGGGTATGGGCTGGACCGCCGGAGCCGTCGCGCGGCGCTTCTAACGGTTCAGGGCTTCAGGTCCACACGCTCGTCGTCTGGGAAAAGATACTCCAGCAATAAGGAGCGATGGCATCCGTCCGCCTCCCGCTCAAAGCACAGCAAAGCCGTGGGCCGCTCTCGCGCCAAGTCGCGCAACTGTTCCGCCTGGACGATCGCTTCCGGCAGGTCGAGTTGGCCCGAATAAATCTCCCGAAGTTTCGCATGATTGCCCTTGCGAGCCGCCTCCCGGCCCTCGGCGGGCGTACCCAGCGCCTTCAGCCCGACATAGTCGATCCCGGCCTCCTTCAGCCCCGCCGCCAGAATGTTCTTGGAAAATCCCGGCCGCCGCGAAAGCGGAACCGCCCTGATGTCCGCCAGCAGCTTGACGCCTGCCTTCTGCAACGCCGCTATCAGCTCGCCCTGCGTAGCCCCTTCATACCCGATCGTGAAAATCCGCATCCCATGCAGATAGGAAAGCGGACGGAACTTCCAAGCATCCCGTCTTGCCCTCTTTCCTGCCCTCGCCTAAAGGGTCCGTTCATGCCCGACATAACCGTTCCCCCCACCTCGTCCGACCTGACCGGCCGGGCGTTGTTCCCGCATCGGCATCTTCTCTCCATCGCCGACCTGAAGCCTTGGGAAATCCGTTTCCTGCTGGATGAGGCAGAACATTGGGCGCGGACCAACCGGGACAATGCGCGCAAGCATGACGACCGCCTAGCCGGTATGACGCAAATCAATGCCTTCTTCGAAAACAGCACCCGCACCCTGCTGTCGTTCGAAATCGCGGGCAAACGTCTGGGCGCCGACGTCGTGAACATGCACGCGGGGCAGTCGAGCGTGAAGAAGGGGGAGACCCTGATCGACACCGCCATGACCCTCAACGCGATGGCCGCCGACGTGATCGTCATTCGTCATGCGAGTTCGGGCGCCGTTGCCCTGATTTCGGACATGGTGGACTGCCCGGTCCTCAATGCTGGGGACGGCTGGCACCAGCATCCAACGCAAGCCCTGCTCGACGCCCTCACCATCCGCCGCCGCAAGGGAGGTTTTGAGGGCCTTATCGTCGCGATTTGCGGGGATGTGCTGCATAGCCGCGTCGCGCGGTCGAACATGCTCTGCCTCGCGGCTCTGGGCGCGCAGGTTCGCGCCGTCGCGCCGCCGACCTTGATGCCACCCGAGGTGGAGATGCTGGGCGCCACGCCCTATAATCGGATGGACGAGGGGTTGGATGGCGCCGATGTCGTGATGATGCTGCGCCTTCAGAATGAACGGATGGACGGCGCCTTCATCCCCTCGCCTCGCGAATATCACATGCTTTACGGCCTGACGCCCGAACGGCTTGCCATTGCCAAGCCCGACGCATTGGTCATGCACCCTGGCCCCATGAACCGCGGCGTCGAGATATCGAGCGTGGTGGCGGATGATCCGGATCGCTCCGCCATCACTGAACAGGTGGAAATGGGCGTCGCAATCCGCATGGCCTGTCTGGATGTGCTGACCCGTGGCGCGCGCGGCGTGGAGGGTTGGGCATGAGCAAGCTTGCCATCATCAACGCGAAGCTGGCCGACCCCGCTGCCCGCGACGTCCGCACTGGCGCGATCCTGATCGAAGGCGATCAGATCATCGCCTCGGGCAATGTCGATGTGCCGGACGACGCCGAAACGATCGACGCCGCCGGGCTGGTGGTGGCTCCGGGCCTCATCGATCTGGGCGTGTTCGCTACCGACAAGCCTGCCTTCCACTTCGGCGGGATCACGCGGGCCGCCCTGATGCCCGACCAGTCCTCCCCGCTGGATGAGGCTGGCCTCATCCGTCAGGCCGCGCGCGCGGGTAAGCCCGATTTCTGGGTGCATCCAATCGCTGCCGCCACACGGGGCCTCAAAGGGGGCGAGCTGGCGGAAATCGGCATGATGCAGGCAGCGGGCGCCAAGGCGGTGGCTACTGGTCGGCAATGGATCGCGGATTCAGGCGTGATGATGCGGGTACTCGCCTATGCGTCGGGCCTTGGCCTGACAGTCATCACGCATGCCGAAGACAGCGGCCTCGCGGGCAAGGCAGTCGCAACCAGCGGTGAAACGGCGACCCGGTTGGGCCTGCCCCACGCACCTGCATGCGCCGAAGCAATCGCGATCGCGCGCGACCTCATGCTGGCGAAGGAAACGGGCGCCGCCATCCACTTCCGGCTCGTGACGACAAAGGCGGGCTTTGACCTCATACGCGCGGCAAAGGCCGAAGGCGTAAAGGTCACCTGCGGGATCAGCCCGGCCTATCTTTACCTTGCCGACAATGCCGTCACCAACTTCCGCACCTTCGCGCGCCTGTCGCCTCCGCTAAGGTCGGAGGATGACCGCAGGGCCTCGATCGTCGCGGTCGCCGACGGGACGGTGGATGTGATCACCTCCAGTCATGATCCCCGTGGCCCCGAGGATAAGAGGTTACCCTTCGCCGACGCTTCTCCCGGCATGGCTGGAGCCGAGACGTTGCTAGCCCTGTCGCTGAATCTCGTGCGCGAAGGCCATCTGTCGATGACGCGCCTGATGATGCTGCTCAGCGCCAATCCGGCCCGCATATTGGGGGTCGATGCAGGAAGCTTCGCCGCCGGTAGCGCCGCCGACCTCATCTTCATCGATCCCGATGCGCCATGGATCATAGATTCCACGAAAATGGCAGCGCAGGCGGGCAACACGCCCTTCGATCGGATGCCGGTACAGGGCCGCACCCGTCGCGTGATGAAAGGCGGCATTTTCCTCTAAAGTTTCCTGCTTGCTCTCCCCCGCAGGCCACGCTAAAGCGCCCTCCTTCGCCGGTACAGGAGTGTAGCTCAGCTGGTAGAGCGTCGGTCTCCAAAACCGAATGCCGGGGGTTCGAGTCCCTCCACTCCTGCCAGGTCGCTGAGCGCTGATCCTTGATTTTTCAAAGGTTCGCGGTTAGTTGCCCCAGCGAAGATGGGTCGCGGAGCCAGCGGCCGCACCCCGGGACGCCGACATGGCGGGGTCCGGAGGGCGGACTGTTGCTTCGCGCTTTGGTGTTTGTTCGAAAGTTGTTGAGGCAGTGATGGCGAAGGTTTCTCCGGGCGAATTCGTCAATCAGGTGAAGACCGAAGCGTCGAAGATCGTGTGGCCCACGGGCCGTGAAACGGTCATGACTGCGGTGATGGTCGGTATCATGACCACGCTGCTCGGCCTCTTCTTCTTCGGCATCGACACCTTTTTCGGGGCGATCGTTCGCTGGCTGCTGGCGTTCGCCGCCGGACAGGCTTGAAGTTTTGGATTACCGCGATTTCCCAGTAAATCGCCTGGTAGGAGTTTGAGACGGTAACATGGCGCGCTGGTACATCATCCACGCCTATTCGGGCTTCGAAAACAAGGTCAAGGAATCGATCCTGTCCGAAGCCGAGCGCATGGGCCTCTCCCAGCTGGTCGAACAGGTGGAAGTGCCCACCGAGACCGTGACCGAAGTGAAACGCGGCAAGAAGGTGCAGGTCGAACGCAAGTTCATGCCGGGCTACGTCCTTGCGAAGCTGGCGATGAACGACGACATCTACCACCTCGTCAAGAACACGCCGAAGGTCACCGGCTTCCTCGGTTCGTCGGGTAAGCCCCAGGCGATCAGCGAAGGCGAAGCCGCCCGCTATTTCGGCGCGCAGAAGGCCGCCGAAGCCGCGCCCAAGCACAAGGTCAGTGTCGATTACGAAATCGGCGACAGCGTCAAGGTGCTGGACGGCCCCTTCGCGAGCTTCAACGGCACCGTCGAGGAACTCGATTTCGAAAAGAACCGGGTCAAGGTGTCCGTGTCGATCTTCGGCCGCGCCACGCCGGTCGAACTGGACTTCGAACAGGTCGAACTGTCGAAGTAAGAATTATGCTCGTCACCCGGACGGGTCCGGAGCGACGACAAAAGAGATTACGTCATCCCAGCGAAAGCTGGGATCTCGTGTTTCAGGCTGTTCCCTTGCGGCCTGAGATGCCAGCTTCCGCTGGCATGACGACAGGGGAAGCTAGTGCGGGAGGCGGATGTTAAGTCCGCTGTCTGACCGCTAAACTTGAAAGAGAGTGAAAATGGCCAAGAAGATTACGGGCTATATCAAGCTCCAGGTGCCCGCTGGAGCCGCCAACCCCTCGCCGCCGATCGGTCCGGCGCTGGGTCAGCGCGGTGTGAACATCATGGAATTCTGCAAGGCGTTCAACGCCTCGACGGAAAAGATGGACAAGGGCACGCCGCTGCCGACCATCATCACCGTCTATGCGGACCGTTCGTTCAGCTTCGTCACGAAGCAGCCGCCCGCCACCTATCTGATCAAGAAGGCCGTCAACCTGAAGTCGGGTTCCAAGGAACCGGGCAAGGTTGTTGCTGGCAAGATCACCCGCGCCCAGCTCGCTGAAATCGCCCAGGCCAAGATGGTTGACCTGAACGCGAACGACATCGACGCAGCGACGAAGATCATCGAAGGCTCCGCTCGCGCGATGGGCCTCGAAGTGGTGGAGGGCTAAGACCATGGCAAAGCTGACGAAGAAGGCGAAGGCTCTCGCCACTGCGGTTGACCGCGAAAAGCTGCACGGCGTTGACGAGGCGCTGGGCCTCATCAAGACCCACGCGACCGCCAAGTTCGACGAAAGCGTCGAAATCGCGATCAACCTGGGCGTCGATCCGCGTCACGCCGACCAGATGGTCCGTGGCGTCGTCACCCTGCCCGCAGGCACCGGCAAGGACGTTCGCGTCGCCGTGTTCGCCCGTGGCGACAAGGCTGAAGCCGCTACCGCCGCTGGCGCCGACATCGTGGGCGCCGAGGATCTGCTGGACAGCATCCAGGCTGGCAACATCGACTTCCAGCGCGTCATCGCCACGCCCGACATGATGGGCCTGGTCGGTCGCCTTGGTAAGGTTCTGGGTCCCAAGGGCCTGATGCCGAACCCGAAGCTCGGCACCGTCACTCCGAACGTCGCTGAAGCCGTGAAGGCCGCCAAGGGTGGTCAGATCGAATTCCGCGTCGAAAAGGCTGGCATCATCCACGCCGGTCTCGGCAAGGCCAGCTTCTCGGCCGAAGACCTGCGCAAGAATTTCGACGCCTTCGTTGACGCAATCGTCAAGGCGAAGCCGTCGGGTTCGAAGGGCAAATATGTCCGCAAGATTGCCCTGTCGTCCTCGATGGGTCCGGGCGTGAAGGTCGATGTGGCGGAAGTCGCTTCGGTCTGATCCCTCGCAATAGTTAATATAGGGGCCGCCTTCCCTCTTTGCGGGGGAAGGCGGCCTTCTTATTTGGGTGCCCTCCGGCACCCATTTCTGCCTAGAGCAGAAGTCCCTCAGGGACGGTGTGAACTTCGGGGTGTGTGACCTTGCATCCCGGGCTCCAGCAACAGCCGGAGCACATCAGGTCATCATGTATCCGTCGGGAATGGCGGGTCGCTTTACCGACGGAAAATATAATGTCTTTTGAACATCTCCCGCCCCTCCTCTCGGACGCCCTGACGCGAAAAGGCTATGAAAGCCTGACCCCCGTCCAAGCCGAAGTCACCCAGCCCGAAGCGGAAGGCCGCGACCTCATCGTCTCGGCGCAGACCGGCTCAGGCAAGACGGTCGCTTTTGGCCTTGCCATGGCGGGCGAACTGCTGGGTGAAGAAATGCGCCTGCCCGTGGCAGGAAAGCCGCTCGCGCTCGCCATCGCCCCCACCCGCGAACTGGCGCTGCAAGTCAGCCGTGAGCTGGAATGGCTCTATGGCGAAGCCCGCGCCCGCATCGCTACCTGCGTCGGCGGCATGGACGCCTCTAAGGAACGCCGCGCCCTTTCCCACGGCGCGCACATCGTCGTCGGCACCCCCGGCCGCCTTCGCGACCATCTCGAACGCGGCGCACTGGACCTGTCGGGGCTCAAGACCGTCGTCCTTGATGAAGCTGACGAAATGCTCGACATGGGCTTCCGCGAAGATCTGGAAGAGATCCTCGACGGCACGCCCGAAGGTCGCCGCACCCTCCTCTTCTCCGCCACCATGCCGAAGCCGATTGTTGCGCTCGCCAAGCGCTACCAGAAAGACGCGCTGCGCATCTCCACTGTCAGCGACGAACGCGGCCATGGCGATATCACCTATCAGGCCGTGACGGTCGCCCCCGCCGACATCGAGAACGCGGTGGTCAATCTGCTGCGCTATCATGAGGCAGAAACCGCGATCCTCTTCTGCGCCACCCGCGACAATGTCCGCCACCTCCATGCCAGCCTCACTGAACGCGGTTTCGCCGCCGTGGCGCTGTCGGGTGAGCATAGCCAGAATGAGCGCAACCATGCGCTGCAAGCCCTCCGCGACCGCCGCGCGCGCGTCTGTGTCGCCACCGACGTCGCAGCGCGCGGCATCGACCTTCCCAACCTCAGCCTCGTCGTGCACGTCGAAATCCCGCGCGATGCAGAAACGATGCAGCACCGTTCCGGCCGCACCGGGCGCGCAGGCAAGAAGGGCACTGCGGTCCTCATCGTCCCCTACCCCCGCCGCCGCCGTGTCGAATCCATGCTGCGTGGCGCCAAAATCCCGGTCGAATGGGGCACTCCGCCGAGCAAGGAAGCGATCCAGGAGCAGGACAATTCTCGCCTGCGCGAAAAGCTGATGGAGCGCGCCGAGCTGGACGAGCTGGATTGGACACTGGGCGCCGAGTTGCTGGAAACCAAGTCCGCCAAGGAGATCGCGGCGATGCTGGTGAAAAGCGCCCGCGCCGCCCTCCCCGCGCCCGAAGAACTGCTCGACGCCAGCGAAGCTCCGCCGCGCCGCGATGGGCCTCGTCCGGGCTTTGAGGATACCGTCTGGTTCCGCATGGACATCGGCCGCCGTCACAATGCCGACCCGCGCTGGATCCTGCCGCTGATCTGCCGCCGAGGCCATGTGTCACGCCAGGACATCGGCGCGATCCGGATCGCCGCAAACGAAACGCTGTTCGAAATCCCCAGCGCCATCGTATCCCGCTTCGTCGGCTCGGTGAAGCGCACGGGCGAGGCGAGCGACGAGGGCGCTGAAGTCCAGTTCGAACAGATTGAGGGAACACCTCGGGACACGGCGCGCGAGAACCGCCGCGAAGGGCCGCCACGTGGCAAGGGCCGCCCGAATGAAGGTCGTGGTCCGAAGCCAGCTTATGGCGCCCGGCCTTTCAAGGGCGGCCCCCGCAAAGGCCCGCCTCGCAAGCCACGCGGATAAGACACCGCTCCCAAAACAATGTGCTCCTGGCTTTACAGGAACACATTGTTGACTGAGACAGCCTCAACCGACGTTCAGCCCGCGCCGGATAACTGAAGCATCCGCGCTGCCAGCTCACGCTCTCCCATGACTACATGGGGCACGCCAATCCCTTCCAGATGCGCGACCTCTGCATCACTATGCGCTCGCGCAATCACCTGCAGGTTGGGATTGAGGTGGCGCGCATGTTCATGGATTGCGCCGCCTTCAAACCCTTCCGGAACCGCGATCAGCAACCGCCGAGCCTCGCATATGCCCGCAGCCATCAAATAACGGTCCTCTAGTGCACTTCCCCGCACTACCGGATGGCCCGCCTCCGCGGCCTCCTCTGCCCGTTCCGGGTCCGTCTCCAGCACAACGAAATGGGCATTGCGTTCGGACAGGCGCTCCGCGATCATCTTGCCGACCCGGCCATATCCGACCAGGATCACATGGCCGATGTGCGGACGCTGGCGCGCCTTTTCCGCTTCCGCTTCTTCCTCAATCTCCTCCTTCTTGTGCGCCCGCACGATCATCGAGAAGATGAACGGATTCAAAAAGATCGACACAATCGCCCCCGCAAGGATCAAGTCGCGTCCTTCCGCAGGCAACACGCCCAAGCCAGTGCCCAATGTGGCAAGGATGAAGGAAAACTCGCCGATCTGTGCCAGGCTCGCCGCGATCGTCAGCGCCGTATCCCCCGGATGGCCGAAGGCGCGCACGATCGCGAACGCGGCGATAGACTTGCCGACGATGATGATCGCTACGGTGGCCAGCAATGGTAACGGCTGTTCGACGAGCACTGACGGATTGAACAACATGCCCACCGACACGAAGAACAACACTGCGAATGCGTCGCGCAGCGGCAGCGTTTCCTCCGTCGCGCGGCGGCTGAGCGGCGTCTCGCCCAGGATCATGCCCGCGAAGAAGGCGCCCAAGGCAAATGACACATCGAACGCCACGGCCGCGCCGAAAGCCACGCCAAGGGCGATTGCCAGCACAGCCAGGCGAAACAACTCCCGCGATCCGGTGTGAACTACCCAGTGCAACGCCCAAGGAATGACCCGTCGGCCCACCACGAGCATCAGGGCTACAAAACCGGCGACCTTCAGCAGGGTGCTGAGCAGCGGTGCCAGCAGGTCACCCATCCCGGCCGATGCGTCTGCATTGTTCATAACCTTCGCCAGCGCGGGTAACAGTACCAACGCCAGCACCATCACCAAATCCTCGACGATCAGCCAGCCAACAGCTATGCGCCCCCGCCGCGTCTCCACAAGATCGGCCCCCTGCAAGGCGCGCAGCAAAACGACCGTACTCGCGACCGAAAGAGCGAGGCCGAACACAATGCCGCCCATCACTGGCCAGCCCATATAGTGCGACAGTCCCATGCCGAGCAGCGTTGCCACCGCGATCTGCCCGATGGCGCCGGGTACGGCGATATTCTTCACCGACAGCAAGTCACGCAGCGAAAAATGAAGTCCCACCCCGAACATCAGCAGAATGACACCGATTTCGGCCAATTCGTTGGCCAGACTGGTGTTGGCGACAAAGCCTGGGGTGAAAGGACCAACCATGATCCCCGCGATAAGATAACCGACAAGCGGCGAAAGTTTGAGACGATGGGCAATGGCACCCATTATGAAAGCAACAACGAGGCCCGCGACGATTGTTCCGATCAGGGGCGTGTGATGAGGCATGGACGTCCTTCCCTGTCTGCCGGTGCGGCCCTCTGAACCTTCACCGCCAGCCTATCATATTTTCATTCTGCGACCGCTAGCATAGCGGCTGACGGCAGCACCCAGCCCAGTGAACACGGCGGGTATGAAGCACCATGGCGGCCGTCGGTTGCTGCGGCGTGACCGTCTGCAGGTCATGGATCTCTCCTGCCTGACGATTAACGGAGTGGGCGTTAAGTCAGGGCAGGCGGAGCGCGAGCGTGAAAGGCGTGTGAAATACCCCCGCGCAAGAGCGAGGGGCGGGTGCGGACATATAAGGGATTTGATCGCGACCACCCCACGACGGCCAACAGGCCCGCTACAGATACCAACCATGGCATCAATGACGATAACAAGGGGGTGTCGCCCGAACCATCGGGCTGGGTCAGGCGGTAGTCGGCCGGTGCCGATTGGGTCCGGGCCTTCAGCACCACGCCTGTGGTGGCAGGATTGAACGCCGAGCCCGTTGCTATGCTGGACGGCGGCCCCAATGGCGTCAGGGCACTTAATAACGCAACACCGATCGCCATCCACAGGGTCAGCATGAAGAGAAGCCTGCCTCTCATGCTGCCAGTACTATACGATGTCGGCATCATGCGCGTCGGGTTCCCTTCGAGACGGGAAGATAGGCACTGACCTGCGCAAAAACCACCCCTAAGAAGGGGGCTTCCCGGTTGACATAAGCGAGTCAGTCCACTACCGGGCCACATTCCCGCGCGGGTCAACAGGATGTCATGTCCTCGGCGATTTGCGTAAAGCAGATTTGAACAAGAAGAGAAGAGCCATGTTCGCAGTCGTGCGCACGGGCGGCAAGCAGTATCGCGTCGCCGCCGGAGACAAGATCGTCGTCGAGAAGCTGGCCGGTGAGGCTGGTGACAAGGTGACGCTGGATGACGTCCTGTTCGCCGGCGAAGGCAGCGACGTGAAGGACGCCAGCAAGCTGACCGTCGCCGCCGAAATCATCGCGCAGGCGAAGGGCGAAAAGGTTATCGTTTTCAAGAAGCGCCGTCGTCACAATTACCGTCGCAAGAACGGCCATCGCCAGAACCACACGATCCTCAAGATCGTGTCGATCGCCTGAGCCGCAGTCCAGTTTCGAGGAGTTTGAGTCATGGCACATAAGAAAGCTGGCGGTTCATCGCGTAACGGTCGCGATTCGGAATCGAAGCGCCTTGGCGTGAAGAAGTTCGGCGGTCAGGAAGTGATCGGCGGCAACATCATCATTCGCCAGCGCGGCACGCGCGTATATCCCGGCCGCAATGTTGGCATGGGCAAGGATCACACCCTCTTCGCCCTGGGCGAAGGTCGTGTGGTATTCCATACTGGCAAGCTCGGCCGTAAATATGTGTCGGTCGATGCCATGGCTGAAGCAGCCGAATAACGGACGATCAATGACGGATCGTCCCTCATCATTGGGGCGATCCTTCCGGAAGATGGTCTTGGACCATCTCTGATAATCCGAGGGAAAAAGGGGCGCCCCATCCGGGAGCGCCCCTTTTTCCGTTCGGCGACACCTCCCCTCATTTTCCCTCAAACCTCTGGAACCCTGAGCCTTCTCACGCGTCATGCGGGCGGGGCACAGCCAGAGGAAAGAAGTCGTCAAGCCGTAACTTTTTACGGCCATTGGCGTGTCGATCAGAGGAGAGATTTTCAAATGTTCGCCCGTACCCCCCGCCTGCTTCTGAGACCCGGCTGGATGGAAGACGCATCCGCGCTGGCCGAAGCGATTGGCGATCCGGCGGTCCTGCGCAACCTTGTCCGCGTGCCTGCGCCCTATGGCATTGATGACGCGCGCAGCTTCCTTGCCCTTCCGCAGGACACACGCCTGCCGCGTCTTCTGGCTTTTTCCCGCACTCGCGGTGCCCCACGTCTGGTCGGCGGGTGCGGCATCCATTTGACCGAGGATGGCACGCCTGAACTCGGCTATTGGATAGCGCGTCCCTATTGGGGGCTGGGCTTTGCGACGGAGGCCGCCAGCGCGGTGTACGGCATGGCCCGAGCAGCGGGCGTCAGCGGGATTCGCGCGGCGCATTTCGCTGACAATCCGGCATCAGGCAATGTGCTTCGGAAAATCGGCTTTCGTTACACCGGCCGGGCGGAGCAACGTTACAGTCCGGCCCGTGGAAATGCGGCTGAATGCCTGATTTTTGAAGAAGGCGTGCCCGGGCGCATGATGATTGATCCTGCAATGGACCTTTATCACGACGCCATGCCCGCACTCGCGGCCTGAACGAAAAGGGACTGCGCCAGCAGACGCCGTCCCGCATGGAAAAGGTGAGTTTCGAGCGATAGCAGACGGCAAGGTTTAATTCCGCTTCATAAGCGGCTATGGGCCAGCCCATGCATTTTCTGGATCAGGCGAAGATATACATAAAGTCCGGCTGGGGCGGCCCCGGCGCGGTCAGTTTCCGGCGTGAAAAATATGTCGAATATGGCGGCCCTGATGGCGGCAATGGCGGCAAGGGCGGAGATATCATCTTCGAAGCCGTAGCTGGCCTCAATACCCTCATCGACTTCCGCTACACCCAGCATTTCAAGGCGCAGCGTGGGATGCCGGGTGCGGGAAAGAATCGTTACGGCGCAGGCGGAAACGACCTCGTCGTCAAGGTGCCCGTGGGAACGCAGATCCTGTCCGATCCCCAGCCTATCGAGGGCACCGAGGACGAGGATGGTTATCCCGACTATGAAGATCAGGAGCTTCTCGCCGACTTCACAGAGGTAGGGCAACGCTTGGTCCTGTTGCGCGGCGGCGATGGCGGCCGGGGCAACCTGTCTTACAAGACGAGCACCAATCGTGCGCCGCGACAGCATGGAACAGGCTGGCCGGGACAGGAAATGTGGGTCTGGCTGCGGCTGAAATTGCTCGCCGACGTCGGTTTGGTCGGTATGCCGAACGCGGGCAAGTCGACCTTCATCAATCAGGTGACCAATACCAAGGCCAAGGTGGGGGCCTATGCCTTTACTACCACCAAACCGCAGCTCGGCGTCGTCACGCACCGTGACAAGGAATTCGTCCTGGCAGACATTCCCGGCTTGATCGAGGGTGCAGCCGAAGGTGCTGGCATCGGCGACCGATTCCTTGGCCATATCGAGCGCTGCCGCTTGCTGCTGCACCTCGTTGATGCCACTGGGGACGATCCGGTCGAACAGTTCCGGATCGTGCAGGATGAATTGGAAGCCTATGGCGAGGGGCTAGCCGACAAGCCGCAGATCGTCGCCCTTAACAAGGGCGACCTGCTCGGGCCGGAATTGATGGAGGACATCGCCGCCCAAATCCGGCGCGAGGCCGGCGTGGAGAAGATATTCATCATTTCGGGCGCGACTGGCGAAGGTGTGCAACCGCTGCTGGATGCTGTCCTGCCATTGCTTGCAGACGGCAGACCGATGGAGGAAGAGGCCAGTGACGAAGGCGACGCTTCATGGTCGCCGATCTGAACACTCCTCACTCTCCACTTATTCTTCACGTTCCAGGCGAACGGAACTGATCCCGTGACTTCCTCTCTTTCAGGCTTCCCCCCCTCTCAAGTTCGGCGATTGGTCATCAAGATCGGCTCAGCCCTGCTGGTCGATGGGAATGGCGAGGTTCGCGAAGCGTGGCTCCGAACCTTGGTCGAAGATGTCGCTGACCGCAAAGCAGCCGGGCAGCAGATCATTATCGTTTCGTCAGGCGCAATCGCTCTGGGCGCACGGCGATTGAAGCTGCCAAAGGGCGGGCGTGGCAATCTGGAAGACGCTCAAGCCTCAGCGGCAACAGGACAAATCGCACTGTCGCAATGCTGGGCTCGTTTGTTGCAGGACAAGGGGATCACCGCCGCGCAGATGCTGGTGACGCTGGACGATCTTGAGCATCGGCGGCGCTATCTGAATGCGTCTGCGACTTTGGAACGCCTGATCACACTCAATGTGGTGCCGGTGGTAAATGAGAATGACAGCGTCGCCACAGCGGAGATCCGTTTTGGCGATAACGATCGGCTGGCGGCACGTATCGGACAGGCAGCACGGGCCGACGCGGTCGTGCTGCTTTCCGACGTCGATGGGCTTTACACCGCCAATCCGCATGTCGATGCGAGCGCCATGTTGATAGACACAATCGAGCGCATTGACGCGCGGATCGCAAATATGGCGGACAGCGGATCCGCGTCTGGAATGGGATCGGGAGGCATGACCTCCAAGATCGAGGCGGCGCGGATCGCGACGGGGGCCGGAGCGCATCTCGCCATCATTTCCGGCAAGGTCGATGCTCCGCTGTCGCATTGGATCAATGGTGGCAAGGGATCGATCTTCCTCGCGGCCCCTGCCAAGCGGGCGCGTAAGGGATGGCTCGCGGGGCGTTTGACCGTTCGCGGGCGCATCATCGTCGATGCCGGTGCGGAAAAAGCGTTAGGACGCGGGAACAGCTTGCTGCCTGCGGGTGTGGCGAAGATAGAAGGCGCATTCGTGCGAGGTGATGTCGTTGATATCGTCGCGCCGGATGGCCGAGTGATCGCGCGTGGGCTAAGCGAGTATGACAGCGAGGAAGCGGCGAGGGTCGCAGGCAAACGCAGTGAGGATATTGCGGCTTTGCTGGGCCACCTGCCCCGATCCGTACTCGTTCATCGCGACCAGATGGCCATGGTCTGATCCCCATGAAATTACGCATTGCCATGACCGGCGCGACAGGTTTTGTCGGCGCCGAAACGCTCAATCAGGCTTTGGACGCTGGGCATCATGTGACAGCCATCACCCGAAAGGCGCAGCCGCCTCGCGCCCGGCTAAAGTGGGTGCCCGGATCGCTTGAGGACCGTGCGGCGCTGAACACACTGATACGCGACGCCGACGTGGTGGTCCATATTGCAGGCGTCGTAAACGCGGCCGATCGCGACGGGTTCGAGGCCGGGAACGCGCGTGGGACGATGGCGGTCATCGATGCCATGCGGCAGCGTGGCGTCCGGCGATTGGTCCATGTGTCATCGCTGGCTGCGCGGGAACCGAAACTTTCCGACTATGGCTGGTCCAAAGCGCTCGCCGAACGTCACGTCAAGGCGAGCGGACTGGATTGGACGATCGTGCGCCCGCCTGCGATCTATGGGCCGGGTGATCGGGAGATGCTGGAGCTGTTCCGGATGGCCAAGCGAGGCATTATGCTACTGCCCCCGAGTGGGCGGCTGTCCCTGATCGAGGTAAGCGACCTTGGCCGGTTGCTCCTGCAGCTTGCTGGCGAAACGGAAATGAGCCTTGCTCGCAGTTATGAGGCGGACGACGGCACGCCGGGCGGATGGGACCATCTGGACTTTGGACAGGCGATCGGACGAGCGGTCGGAAGGCCCGTGCGGACTTTTGCCACGCCCAACTGGGCACTGGGCCTCGGCGCGCGGCTGGATCGCATGCTGCGGGGCAAAGGCGCAAAACTCACGCAGGATCGAGTCAGCTATTTCTGCCATCCCGATTGGGTGGTCACAAAGCGCAAGCAGCCTCCCAAAAAATTGTGGGTGCCTGAAGTTGCTACCGAAGAGGGATTGAAAGCAACAGCGGACGCTTACCGCGCAAAGGGCTGGCTATAGCGATCAATCGCTTTCGGCGTCCGGCTTTCTGGCGCGGCGTTCGGCCACGAATTCGCTGATGGCTTGGCCGCTGGCGTTGAGCAGCGGATAGGTGCGGGCGTCGGAAAGCCAATCGGGGCGGCGCTCTCCGCTGCCATAGAAGGTGTCGTAGGTCAGGCTGAATGCGAGGAAGACCAGCGTTGCGCCGATCAATCCCTTGATGGCGCCGAAGCCGCCGCCGAGGACGCGGTCGATTGGGCCAAGAATCGACTGACGGGTGCGGCGGCCGATGGCGTGGGCGAGGAGCTTTCCTGCGCCGAAGGTGATGCCGAAAACAAGAAGGAATGCGAGAATTGACGCGCCTCCGGTGGTTCCGACCAGGGGGGTGAGGAGTTCGGTGGCGGAGGGGTGGAAGAGGCGGATGGCGAAGATGCCGAGGACCCAGGCGATCAGCGAAAGGGTTTCAAGAACGAAACCACGAAGCAAGCCCAAGACTGTGCACCCGCCGATGGCGAGAAGGACGAGGATATCGACGGCGTTCATGAGCGCCGGGCTATCCGCGGCCGAGCATCTGGTCAACCAGTTGGCTTAACGCGCGGTAGCCGCTGACCGCTATTCCCTTCACCCCGTCAGCGACTGCTGAGGGAACATAGGCGCGTTCAAAGCCAAGCTTGGCCGATTCGCGCAGGCGCAGCGGGGCATGAGCGACGGGGCGTATTTCCCCCGAAAGCGCGATTTCGCCGAAGAGGACCAGATCGGCAGGCACCGGCCGTTCCGCGAGCGCCGATATGAGCGCGGCGGCAACCGCCAAGTCGGCGGCGGGATCGGACAGGCGGTAGCCGCCAGCGACGTTCAGATAGACTTCGCAGGTGGAGAAGCTGAGGCCGCAGCGCGCTTCCAGTACGGCGAGGACCATGGCGAGGCGGCCGCTGTCCCAGCCCACCACCGCGCGCCGTGGTGTGGCGCCGCTGGAAAGGCGGACGACAAGCGCCTGTATCTCCACCAGCACGGGCCGCGTGCCCTCCAAGGCAGGGAAGACGGTCGCGCCGGTCACTGTTTCGTCGCGATGGGTGAGGAACAGAGCGGAGGGATTGGAAACTTCCTCCAGCCCCTCCGCGACCATCGCGAATACGCCGATCTCGTCGGTGCCGCCGAAGCGGTTCTTGATCGCGCGCAGGATGCGATATTGATGACTGCGCTCGCCCTCGAAGCTCAGCACCGTGTCGACCATATGCTCAAGGACGCGTGGCCCGGCGATGCTGCCATCCTTGGTGACATGGCCGACGAGGATGACAGCGGTGCCGCGCTGCTTGGCGAAGCGGATGAGTTCCTGGCTGGACGCGCGAACCTGGCTGACGGTGCCCGGCGCGCCTTCGATAAGGTCGCTGTGCATCGTCTGGATGGAGTCGATGACGAGCAGCGCGGGCGGCTCCCCCTCCCCCAGGGTCGTCAGGATGTCGCGAACGGAGGTCGCGCTGGCGAGTTGCACGGGCGCGTTGCCAAGGCCGAGGCGCTGCGCCCGCAGGCGCACCTGATCCGCCGCTTCTTCACCGCTGATGTAAGCAACGGAAAGGCCGCGCGCGGCGATGCGGGCGGCCGCCTGAAGCAACAGGGTGGACTTGCCGATCCCCGGATCGCCGCCGATCAACGTGGCGGAACCCGGAACGATGCCGCCTCCCAAGGCGCGGTCGAACTCCGCGATGCCGGTGCTGGTGCGCTGGGGCAGTTCAACCTGACTGTTCAGGCCTACGAGGGTCAGGGCGCGCCCGCCGCTTTGCAAATCATGGCGCGCGGAAAAGATGGTCTCGGACGCTTCCTCGACAATGCTGTTCCATTCGCCGCAGTCATCGCATTGCCCCTGCCAGCGGGAGGAGAGCGTGCCGCACTGCTGACAGACGAATTTGCGCTTTGCCTTAGCCATGGGGGAGCTATGACTTGCCATGGTGAACGTTTCAAGAACAAAGAACGGATGGACCACCCCCCTCGCCCCGCCCGCCTTATGACGAAGAAGTTTGGAGACCGTCCAAGAGCGCTGGAAACTCATGCGGATGTGGCGCATTGTCTCGCCATGAAGTCGTTACGCGTTGCCAGCTATAATATCCGCAAAGCCATTGGCACCGACCGCCGCCGCAGCCCCGAACGAGTGCTGGAGGTGCTGGGAGAGTTGGACGCGGACATCATTGCGCTGCAGGAAGCGGATCGCCGATTTGGCGTTCGATCGGCCGCAATTCCGCCGTGGCTGCTGGAATCGATGAGCCAGTACAAGCCGGTTCCATTGAACGTGCATGTCGATTCGATGGGCTGGCATGGCAACGCGATATTGGTGCGGAAGGAGGCGGAGATTCGCACCCATGATGTGCTGCATCTGCCCTGCCTGGAACCGCGTGGCGCGACGATGGCGGAGGTTGAACTGGGCAAGTCGAAGCTGCGCGTATTTGGCATGCATCTCGACCTGTCGGGGCTGTGGCGACGCAAGCAGGCGGCGGCGGTCATCCATGCGGCGGCGCAACGCGACGCAATGCCGACCGTGCTGATGGGCGATCTCAACGAATGGAGCGCCAATCGGGGGTGTCTGGCAGACTTTGCGCGCCATTATAGTTTCGCGCCTTGCGGACGGAGCTTTCATGCGCGGCGGCCCGTGGCGCATCTCGACCGGATCATGCATTGCGGGCAATTGAAGCTGGTGGACAGCGGCGTGCATGACAGTGCGGCGTCGCGCAAGGCTTCGGATCATTTGCCAATCTGGGCGGAGTTTCGGTTGTGAGTTCGGTGTTTTCGTTCGGACTGGACCTGACGAAGCCTTTGCCTGTGGTATCAAGGACAAGTGAAGCCCCCTTCGACTGCCTGCTTGCAGCAGGCGCTCAGGACAGGCTTCGACAGGCTCAAGGCGAACGGGGAAGAGGTTTGGGGCTGATCGGGGCAGATTATAGTCCAGCGACTGGGAGTCGCGCCGCATGAAAGAGCGGGAACTTCGACTGGCGCTGGTCTGCTATGGGGGGATCAGTCTGGCCGTCTATATGCACGGCATCACCAAGGAAATCTGGCGGTTGGCGCGGGCAAGCCGGGGTTTCCATGACGGCACCCCGAGCAGCAAGGGCAGCGAAGCGGTTTACAGGAAGCTGCTGGAAGACCTGGAAGCGGCAAGCGGCATCCGGTTGCGCGTAATGCCCGACATCATCGCCGGGGCGAGCGCGGGCGGCATCAACGGCATATTTCTGGCGCAGGCGATCGAAACCGGGCAGTCGCTGGAGCCGCTCACCGACCTGTGGCTGGAAAATGCCGATGTGGAGCAGTTGCTGGACCCGGATGCGCGTCCAGCGCGGCGGATCAGCAAATTCTGGGCAACGCCGCTGGTGTGGATGGCCGCGCGGCGGCCCGGCGACACAGTGGAGAGAACCGTCGCACCCGATACGCGCGAGGAGGTGCGGCACAAGCTGTCGAATTTCATCCGGTCCAGATGGTTCGAACCGCCCTTTGGCGGTGAAATCTTCACGGCGATGATGCTTGACGCCTTCGATGCGATGGAAGCGGCCGAGCGCGGGCCGCCGCTCCTGCCCGAGGGGCACCCGTTGGACCTGTTCGTCACGGTCACGGATTTCGAAGGCCATCCGCAAAGCCTGAACCTCAACAGCCCGCCCCAGGTGGTGGAAACCGAACATCGTCTTTCCATCGGCTTCCACGCGCGGGGGCGTGGCGACCGCCTGTTCGCCGATCCGGCTGAGCTGGTATTCGCCGCACGGGCGACGGCGAGCTTCCCCGGCGCATTCCCCCCCTTCACGGTGCGCGAACTGGATCGGGTGCTGAAACAGCGGCACCGCGCATGGCCGACCCGGGATGCATTTTTGGCCCATGCCCTGCCGCGCCATTGGGCGCGCGGCAACGCGGAGGACGCGATACTGATCGACGGATCGGTGCTGGCGAACGCTCCCTTCGCACAGGCGATCGGCGCTCTCCGCAACCGTCCGTCGCGGCGCGAGGTCGATCGACGTTTCGTCTATATTGATCCGAAGCCGGGCCGTCGATCGATCCGGCTGAACCGGGAGGGCGAGCAGGAAGACGCGACGCCCGAGGACAAGGCTCAACTGCCCGGTTTCTTCCGCACGATTTTCGGCGCGCTCAGCGACATTCCGCGCGAGCAACCGATCCGCGACAATCTGGAGGCGATCGATCGCCATTCTTCGCGCATTCGCCGGATGGTACGCATTCTGAATGCCTTAAGGCCGGGGATTGAGGCGGAGGTCAAGAACACGATTGGCGGCATGCTGTTCCTGGACCGTCCGACGCCCGCGCGGCTGTCCGCCTGGCGTGCGAAGGCGCAGCTGCGGGCCGCGAACTCGGCAGGCTTCGCCTTTCCGGCCTATGGTCATTTGAAGCTGTCGGGCATCGTCGAGGATCTGGCCGGTTTGCTGTTCCGCCTGAGTGATGAGGACAGCCCGCTGATGCGGGAAAATTTCCGGCAGGCGCTGTGGTCGCATGTCCGGACGATCGGCGCGGACAAGCTGATCGAGGATGTCGGGCCGGGATCGCCGCCGGTCGCCTTCTTCCGCACCCATGACCTGAGTTTTCGCATCCGCCGCCTGCGCTTTCTGGCCCGGCGGCTGGCAGACACGCTGGAGATCGATTCTGAGGCCGGCAACGGCGCGATCCAGAAGATGCACGACGCCATCTATGAATCGATGGCGCATTATACCGAATGCGAAGGCACGGATTTCTACAATGGCGCGATCCGGGCCGCTGCCAGAGAAGTGCCGTCCGACCCGGCGGCGGCGCTGGACGCGATCGCACAGGCACGCGACCTGAAGGCGCGGGATGATGTGGCGGAGATGATGCTGGCCGACGCGCTCGCGGGACTTCCCAAGGCGGAGCGGCGGATCATGCTGCTCTCCTATCTCGGCTTCCCCTTTTACGACATCGCCACCCTACCGTTGCTCCAGGGCCACGCCATGGAAGAATATGATCCGGTGAAGGTGGACCGGATTTCCCCGGAGGATTGCAGCGCTATTCGGTCAGGCGGGGCCGAAGCCACGTTAAAAGGTATTGAATTCAATAATTTCGGTGCATTTTTCAGCAGAGCCTATCGGGAGAATGACTATTTGTGGGGACGCCTTCATGGTGTCGAACGGCTGCTGGATATCGTAATTTCCGCATTACCCGCGGCAAGCCGCCTTTCGGAAGAACGCGTGCGCGATTATAGGCAAGCCGCATTCATGGCGATTCTCGATGAGGAGGAACAGCGGCTGCCGCATGTCGCTGATCTCATTGCCATTTTGCGGGAGGAAATCGGTGGGCGCACGGGTGGGGCTGGTTCCATTGGTGATGATTCTGGCGCTGACCGCGGCTTGCCGTGACGCGTCTGGCGATGCCGCGTCTGCGGACAATGTGACTGCCCCAGAGCCCGTGCTTTCCGCCAACGCTATCGAGGGTGAGCCGATCGAGGTGGTCGCGGCGCCGCAGCGCCCGTCGGCCGAGGTAACCGTGCAGGCGCAGCCCGCACCGCGCGGATCGCTGGACCTGCCTCCCTCTCCCGACGCTGCGCTGGCGACGCCCTTCCCGCAGGAAGTCACCAGCTTCATGGTCGATCGGGACAGTTGCGACCATTTCCGGGGCGAGAAACCCTATGATGGGGAAAGGCGCGTGTTCCTGATGGAAAGCATCGCCGAATTATGCACCGGCACCGACGCGAAACTCGCCATGCTGCGCCGCCGCTATGCTGGTGACCCGGCAGTGACCGCTGCGCTGCATGGTTATGAGGATCGCATCGAAGGGCAACCCTGATCGAACCGTCGGCTCAGGCGGGGAGCAGTGCGTCGATCGCCTTTGCAAGATCTATGTCACGGCGCGACAGGCCGTCGGCGTCATGCGTCGTCAAGGTGATGTCCACGCGGTTATAGACGTTGAACCATTCGGGATGGTGGTTTGCCTGCTCAGCCAGAAGCGCGACGCGGGTCATGAATCCGAACGCGGCATTGAAGTCGGCAAAGGTGAAGCGCCGCTTGATGCCTTCGGGGTTGTTCACCAGCGTCCAATCGGCAAGAGAAGCAAGCCCCTGCGCCCGTTCGTCGCCGGACAGTTTACCAATCATGGCTCTATCCTCATAATATTGTTTCGCCTATGTCGCAGCCATGTCAGACGCCGGTCAACCCCCTCTTTTCGCGCCAACCGTCGCGCAGATCGAACGACTGGCGCTTGAGGCGCTGGGGCGCTTGCCCGATCCTTTCCGGTCCCATCTGTCCAACGTGGTCCTGTTCGTCGAGGATTTTGCCGACGAACGGATATTGAAGGAGATGGAGATTGACGATCCATTCGGGCTGACGGGGCTTTATACCGGGCGGCCGGTGGGGGAGCCCGAGCAGACGGGAGACGGCCCGCCCATGGTGCATCTTTTCCGGCGGCCGTTGCTGGATGAATGGGTGGAAACGGGTGTGCCGCTCGACGCGCTGATCACCCATGTGGTGGTGCATGAGATCGGCCATCATTTCGGCCTTTCCGATATCGATATGCACGTGTTGGAGGACATGGTCGCGCCATGAGCGACGCGGCGCTGCGGCTGTCGGGCATCGCCTGCGCGCGTGGCGGGCGGCTGCTGTTCCGGGGCGTTGACCTGGCGTTGGAGCCGGGGGGCAGCGCCCTGCTGCGTGGGCCGAACGGGATCGGCAAGTCGAGCCTGATGCGCATTTGCGCGGGGCTGCTGCGGCCGATGGCAGGGACGATCGAGCGGCGGGGCAGGATCGCGCTGGACGATGAGCGGCTGGCGCTGGATCTGGAAGAGCCTTTGCGCGAGGCGCTGGGCTTTTGGGCGCGGCTGGATGGAACGGATGCGCGTGCGCTGGATGGGGCGCTGGAGGCGATGGCGCTGGGGCCGCTTGGCGGGATTCCGGTGCGGATGCTCTCGACCGGGCAGCGCAAACGGGCGGCGCTGGCGCGGGTGATTGCTAGTGGTGCTAGGCTGTGGCTGCTGGATGAACCGGGCAATGGGCTGGACGATGCGTCGCTCGGGCTGCTTGGCGCGGCAGTGGCGGCTCATCTGGCGGGAGGCGGGATCGTGGTTGCGGCGTCGCACCAGCCGTTGCCGATGGCTTCGCCCGTGGTGATCGACCTTAGCGCTTATGTCGCGGAGGAGGCGGCGTGAGGGTGGTGGCGCTGCTGGTCGCGCGGGACTTGAGGCAGGCGTGGCAGTCGGCGGGACTGTGGCTGCCGGTGGCTTTCCTGCTGCTGGTGGCGAGCCTTTATCCTTTTGCAGTGGGGCCGGACGCTGCGCTGCTGCGGCGGTCGGGTGGCGGGATGTTGTGGATCGCGGCGCTGCTAGCGAGCCTGCTGCCGGTGGACCGGCTGGTCGCGCCTGATCGGGATGCGGGGGTGCTTGACCAGATCGCCTTGCGCGGCGTTGGCGATGAAATGGTGATGCTGGCGCGGCTGATCGCGCATTGGCTTGGCTTTGGCCCTGCGCTGATGATCGCGACGTTGCCCGCTAGCGCGCTGCTGAAGCTGGATGGCGCGACGGTCGGGATGCTGGAACTGGGGCTGCTGATCGGCACGCCAGCGCTGGCGGCGCTGGGGCTGCTGGTGGCGAGTTTGACGGCGGGGCTGCGGTCGAGCGGGGCGCTGGCCGGATTGCTGGCGCTGCCGTTGGCGGTGCCGTTGCTGATATTTGGCGCGGGGACGCTGGGCGATGGGAGCGGAGCGGCGCTGAAGTTCCTGGGCGCTGCGTCGCTGCTGCTCGTCGCGATCACGCCCTTTGCAGCGGGGGCGGCGATACGGGCCGGGCGCGAGTGATCGGTTTCGGCGCTTCGCTGCTGTTCGTCCTGATCTGGTCGACAGGGTTCATCGTCGCGCGTGGGACGGTGCCCCATGGTGCGCCGGAACTGATCCTGAGCGTGCGCATGACGCTGACGGCGCTGTTGTTGGGCTTCGTTGCCTGGCGGGCGGGTCAGAGGTTGCCACGGGGCAAGCGGCTGATGCTGCATCTGGCGGCGGGCGCGATGCTGCATGGCGTTTACCTGACCGTCAGTTGGTGGGCGGTGTATAACGGCATGCCTGCTGGCATCATGTCGCTGCTCGGCGCGCTGCAACCATTGATGGTGGCGGTGGCGGGCGCGTTCCTGCTGGGCGATCGGCTGCTGGCGCGCGGATGGGCGGGGCTGGCGATCGCAATCGCGGGCGTGGTTTGCGTATTGCTGCCTGCCATCGAGAAGTCGGGCGCGGGGGCGGTGCCGATTCTGCCTGCGATCGCTGGATTGCTTGCGGTGGTCGCCATGGCTGCGGGCACGCTGGTGCAACGGGGCTCCATAGCGGGTGACGGCATCTGGATTTCCGGCGCGGTGCAGAATGCAGGCGGCGCGATTATCGCGATCGCGGCGGCGCTGGTTGCGGGAGAGTCACGTTGGGATGGCGCGCCCCTGTTATGGCTGGGCCTGGCCTGGTCAGTGCTGGGCCTGTCGGCGGGCGGCCTTTCGCTGCTGGTTTGGCTGGTGCGGACGCAGGGACCGACGCGGATGTCGATGCTGTTGCTGCTGGTCCCGCCGCTTGCCGCGGTGGAAGCCTGGCTGCTGTTCGGCGAAAGGCTGGCGCCGGTTCAGTTGGCAGGCTTTGCGCTGGCGCTGACGGGCGTGCTGCTGGGGCGATCGCAAGGGAAGCGGGAAACGGTCAGCGAACCGGCTTGAGGCACGGCGCCTTTCGGGCGTGGGATCAACAGTGAGGTTCCAACAGAGCTCCTTGCATTCGGCATGAGGGCCTTACTTGCTCCCGAAGAGAAGTAAGACCGTTGGCTTCGCCGGCCTCCGGCTCGACAAGCTCAGGGCGAACGGGGAGCAAAAAATTCCCTTAGGCGTCCCGCAACCGTTCGTGATGGCGGATCACCTCATCGATGATGAAGCGCAGAAATTTCTCGGTAAAGTCGGGATCGAGATTGGCGTCCGTCGCGAGCTGGCGCAGGCGGCTGATCTGTCGTTCTTCCCGGCCCGGATCGGCGGGTGGCAGTGCGTGCGTCGCCTTATATTCGCCGACAGCCTGCGTGATCTTGAAGCGCTCGGCGAGCATGAACACGAGGGCAGCGTCGATGTTGTCGATGCTCTCGCGATACCGCTTCAAAGTGTCGTCCACGCTCATCCTCCAAATATCCGCGCGCTTTTTGCTCCATCCGTCGCTCCGTGCAAGCTATTCCCGCTTGCCAACTGCATTTTGCACCGCCACATGGGCCGGGTCATGACCGCACCCGCCTCCGGCCCCATCTCCGGGAACGTCCACCCCATCGGCCGCGCCAACGGCGCGCCGTCGCTCACCCCCATGATGACGCTGGTTGCCGACGGCATGAACCAGGTCAATGCGGTGATTCTGGACCGGATGCAGTCGCGCATTCCGCTGATCCCGGAATTGGCAGGCCATCTGATCGCGGGCGGCGGCAAGCGGATGCGGCCGATGCTGACCCTCGCCTGCGCGCAGCTGGTCGGCTATGCGGGCAGCCGCCATTACAAGCTGGCGGCGGCGGTTGAGTTCATTCACACCGCGACCCTGCTGCATGATGATGTGGTCGATGGGTCTGGTCTGCGCCGGGGCCGCAAGACAGCGAACATCATCTGGGGCAACAGCGCCAGCGTATTGGTGGGCGACTTCCTCTTCTCCCGAGCTTTTGAGCTGATGGTCGAGGCCGAGTCGCTCAAGATCCTGAAGATCCTGTCCAACGCTTCGGCGGTGATCGCCGAGGGCGAGGTCAATCAGTTGACCGCCCAGCGCCGTATCGACACGAGCGAAGAGCAATATCTGGACATTATCGGCGCCAAGACTGCCGCCCTGTTCGCCGCCGCCTGCCGCATATCCGCCGTGGTCGCGGATCGAGACGAGGCCGAGGAAAAGGCGCTAGACGTCTATGGCCGGAACCTGGGCATCGCATTCCAGCTGATCGATGACGCCATCGATTATGAATCGGACGGCGCGACCATGGGTAAGGATGCAGGCGACGACTTCCGCGACGGCAAGGTGACGCTGCCGGTGATCCTGGCCTATGCGCGCGGATCGGAAGAGGATCGCGCTTTCTGGAAGCAGGCGATCGCAGGCAACCGGGTGAGCGACGAGGATCTGGCGCATGCGACGCAGCTGCTTCGCAAAACCGGCGCGATTGACGATACGCTCGCACGGGCGCGCCTCTATGGCCAGCGCGCCATCGATGCTTTGGGCCGGTTCGATACGGGCAAGGCGAAGGCAGCGCTGACCGAAGCCGTTGAGTTCGCTATCGCCCGCGCTTATTGAGCCACACCGCCTCCTGCTCCAGCGGCGGCAGGCTCGACGCGCATCGACGCCAAGTGGCGCGGCGGATAGCTGAAGTGGGACGCCGTTGGACCTAATCCTTTCTCCCGAGACGCTGGCCTTCCTGATGGCTGCGGCTTTGATATCCGGGTGCATCGACGCCATGGCGGGAGGCGGCGGGCTGATCTCCCTGCCCGCATTGCTGGCGGCGGGCGTCCCGCCGGTTGCGGCGGTGGGCACCAACAAGCTGCAATCGTCACTGGGCACCTTTGGCGCCTGCGTCGCTTATGCACGCGCCGGGCACATGGACTTGAGAGCCTATCGCTGGCCCATTGTTGCGGCATTTATAGGATCAGTGGGGGGCGCCTGGCTGATCCAGCGGGTGGACCCGGCCATTTTGGCGGGATTGATGCCCGCGTTGCTGATAGCGCTGGCGGGCTATTTCACCTTCTCCCCCCGAATCAGCGAAATGGATCGGCACAGCCGGGTGGGATTGGCGGGACTAAGCCTTCTCATCGGCGCTATCGGCTTTTACGATGGCTTCTTCGGCCCTGGTGCCGGAGCATTTTACGCAACCATTTTCCTGGCGCTGGGGGGCCTCGGCCTCGTCCGCGCGACGGCTCAGACAAAGGCCGCCAATTTGGCTAGCAATGTGGCGGGCCTGTTGACGATGATGCTGGGCGGCCATGTCATGTGGATTGCGGGACTGACCATGGCCGTCGGCAGCATCACGGGCAGCCAGATCGGATCGCGGCTGGCCATGCGGTTCGGCAGCAAGCTGATACGGCCCTTGCTGATCATCATGTCGCTGGGGCTGACGGCGAAGATGCTGCTCGATCCGGGAAACCCGATGCATAAGCTGCTATTCGGATAAGCTCATTCTTTTGAGGGCGACCTTTCGCCTCGCATAGTGGGATTGCACCGGATGCCGATTGGCGCGAGAGGGACGGACATGAGTGCCGCGCTGCCGATCCACGATGTTCTTCCCCGGCTGCTGGACGCCTTGCGGCGGGGGAATAGTGCCGTTCTGGTCGCGCCGCCGGGAGCAGGCAAGACGACGGCGGTGGCGCCCGCGCTGCTGGATGAGCCATGGTGCACGGGGCAGGTGCTGCTGCTGTCCCCCCGCAGGCTGGCGGCTCGCGCGGCGGCAGAGCGCATTGCCGAACTGATGGGCAGCGTTCCGGGCGGGATCGTCGGTTATGCGACGCGGATGGACAGCAGGCAGTCGGCCGCCACGCGCCTGCTGGTCCTGACGGAGGGTATTTTCGTCCGTCGCATTCAGGATGATCCGGAGCTTGCGGGCGTATCGGCGGTCCTGTTCGACGAAGTGCATGAGCGGAGTTTGGACAGCGACTTTGGGCTGGCACTGGCGCTGGATGCACAGGCGGCATTGCGGCCGGACCTGCGCATCGTGCCGATGTCGGCGACGCTGGATGGGGCGCGCTTTGCGGCGTTGCTGGACGATGCGCCGGTGCTGGAAAGCGAAGGGCGGATACAGCCGCTGGAGTTGCGGCATATCGCCCGGGCGGCGGAAAAGCGGATCGAGGATGAGATGGCCGGGGCCGTGCGACGGGCGCTGGCGGAAGAGGCGGAGGGCGACCTGCTCGCCTTCCTGCCCGGCGTGGCGGAGATTGAGCGGACGGCGGAGCGGCTGGAGGAGCTTGGCGTGGAGGTGCATCGGCTGCACGGCAGTCTGGACCCGGCGGCGCAGCGGGCCGCTATCCGTCCTTCGCGGGAGGGACGGCGGAAGGTGATCCTTGCGACCTCTATCGCGGAGACCAGCCTTACGATTGATGGGGTGCGGATCGTGATCGACTCCGGGCTGGCGCGGCGGCCGCGTTATGACCGGGCGGCGGGGGTGACGCGGCTTGTCACGGAGCGGGGGAGCCAGGCGGCTGCGACCCAGCGCGCGGGGCGTGCAGCGCGGCAGCGGCCGGGCGTCGCCTATCGGCTGTGGGAGGCGGCGGCGACTGCGGGCATGCCGCCCTTCGATCCGCCCGAGATATTGGAGAGCGACCTTTCCAGCCTGCTGCTCGATTGCGCGCTTTGGGGGGTGAACGATCCGGCGAGCTTGCGCTGGCTCGATCCGCCGCCGCCCGCTGCGCTGGATGAGGCGCGCAAGCGGCTGACGGTGCTGGAGGCGCTGGACGATGACGGGCGGATCACGGCGCATGGCAAAGCGCTGGCGCGATTGCCGGTGGAGCCGCGGATCGGACATATGCTGGCGCGCGCGGGCGAGCTGGGGCTGGCGGAAGTCGCGGCAGAGGTGGCCGTGCTGCTGGGAGAGCGCGGGGTTGGCGGGCAGGATGTCGATCTGTCGCAACGGCGGACGCGCTGGCGGCGAGAAAGCGGGAAGCGGGCTGATGCCGCGCGCGCGATGGCGAGGCGCTGGGCGAAGCTGGTCGGCTCCGGGCAGAAGGCAGCGTCGGGCGAGCATGATGCGGGGCTATGTCTTGCGCTGGCCTTTCCTGATCGGGTAGCCAAGCGGCGCTCCGCCGATGGTGCGGAATGGGCCAGCGTTGGCGGGCGCGGGTTCCGGCTTGATCCGTTAAGCCCGCTGGCGCGTGAGGAATGGCTCGCGGTGGGGGAAGTACAGGGAAGCGCGGCTGGGGCGCGTATCCTCTCCGCCGCGCCGATCAGCGAGGTCGAAGTGCTGCGCCTGTTCGGCGGGCGGGTGAAGGAACATCGGACGGTGCGGTTCCGGGCGGAAACCGGAAGGATAGAGGCTCTGCGGGAAAGGCGGCTGGGCGCGGTACGGTTGTCGTCGGGATCAGACGACAGGCCGGACCCAGATGCTGTCGTCTCGGCTCTGCTGGACGGCATCAAACAGGGCGGGCTCGACCTGCTGCCTTGGTCTGATGCCGCGCGGTCTCTGCGGATTCGGGGGGCTTTTGCAGGGATAGAGGCGCTGTCGGATGCTTCGCTGCTGGCAACGCTCGACGATTGGCTCGCGCCCCTGCTTGCGGGCAAGCGGCGACTGTCCGACATTGACCGATCGCAATTGTCCGGCGTTCTGGAGGGAATTATCGGCTGGGATGGCAAACAGCAGCTCGACAGGCTGGCTCCTCCGGCATTTCAATCGCCCGCCGGGAGCAGCCATGAGATCGACTATGCAGCCGAGGGTGGGCCGCGCGTGGAGCTTCGCGTGCAAGCGCTGTTTGGGCTTGCCGAGCATCCCGTTGTCGGCAGCGAGCGTATCTCGCTGGTCCTGTCCCTCACATCCCCGGCGGGGCGGCCGATCCAGACGACGCGGGACTTGCCGGGTTTCTGGGCGGGAAGCTGGAGCGCGGTCGCAAAGGAGATGCGTGGCCGCTATCCCCGGCATCCCTGGCCCGACGACCCGGCTGGCGCCGCCGCGACGCTGCGCACGAAACGCGCCGACGCCCGTGGCAAGCCTTGACTTCCGCCCGTCCGCTGGTGCAACGGACGCATCGCCCTTCCCAGGAGTTTGACGCCACGATGGCTGCGCGCATCTATCAGATTCAGAAGAACGCCCTTCAGTCCGGCAAGGCACGGACCGACAAATGGGTTCTGGAATTTGCGCCGAGCGAGGCGAAGAAGCCGGACCCGCTGACCGGTTGGGCCGGATCGGGTGATACGCAGAGCCAGGTCAAGCTGACCTTCCCCTCGCTGGACGCGGCGCGCGCCTATGCCGACAAGTATGAGATCGGCTACGCTTTCATCCCGACGCCGCCCAAGACGCTGAAGATCCAGGCCTACGCCGACAATTTCCGCTAAAGGCGAGCACGGGGCGGCTCATAATCGGGCGCGATGCTGCCCGATTGCCGCCTTATTCCCTTGCCAAAAGGCGGGACTTGGGGGCAAAAGTCGCCCTTTCATGGGAAAGCTTTGAACAGATAATGACGGATCGCCAGCAGATTTTCGACAGCATCGCCGCGCAGATCGCCCCTTTCAACAAGAAGGGCGTCGAATTGAGCGAGGCAACCAGCTTTGCGGGCGACCTGGAGTGGGACAGCCTGACCGTCATGGACTTCGTCGCGGCGATCGAGGATGAGTTCGATATCATCATCACGATGAACATGCAGGCTGAGATCGAGAATATCGGCCAGCTTGTGGACGCTGTAGCAAAGTTGAAGGGCTAATCTAGCCTTCCCCGTTCGCATCGAACCGGTTCGCCTTTGCCGAGGACCGATGGTCGAGATGACGGGAAAACTTCTCGCCTGACGCATCTCGACATGCTCGATGCTGCTCGAACCGAACGGATATATGCGATGACCGACGCTGCTGAAACCGCCACCGACGCCCACACGCCCGCCGAAGTGGTTGACGCGCGCGACCTCTTCTCCAAATTCGATCCGCTGATCGCCGAGCGCGAGGCGCTGCTGGCGACGGGTGTGCGCGATCCGTTCGCGATCGTCATGGACGAGGTGAAGTCCCCCACCCAGGCGGTGATCAAGGGCAAGGACACGATCCTGCTGGGCACCTATAACTATATGGGCATGACTTTCGACCCGGATGTCGTCGCGGCGGGCAAGAAGGCGTTGGACGAGTTCGGAGCAGGCACAACCGGCAGCCGCGTGCTCAACGGCACCTATCAGGGCCATAAGGAAGTCGAAGACGCGCTGATGGAGTTCTATGGCACGTCGGGTGCCATGGTGTTTTCGACGGGCTATCAGGCTAACCTCGGCATGATTTCCACGCTGGCTGGCCGGGGCGACTATGTCGTGCTGGATGCCGACAGCCATGCGTCCATCTATGACGGCTGTTTCCTGGGCGATGCGGAAATCGTCCGCTTCCGCCACAACAGCGTCGAGGATCTGGACAAGCGCCTTGGCCGCCTGCCCGCCGACGCACAGAAGCTGGTCGTGCTGGAAGGCGTCTATTCGATGTTGGGCGACGTCGCCCCCCTGCCCGAGATGGTGGCGGCGGTGCGCAAGCATCCCAATTGCATGATCCTGGTCGATGAAGCCCACGGCATGGGCTTTTTCGGCGCCAATGGCCGCGGCGTCTATGAGGAGCAGGGCGTCGAGAAGGATGTGGACTTCGTCGTCGGCACCTTCTCCAAGTCGGTCGGCACGGTTGGCGGCTTCTGCGTATCGAACCACCCCAAGTTCGAGGTACTGCGCCTTGTCTGCCGCCCCTATGTCTTCACCGCTTCGCTGCCGCCGAGCGTCGTCGCGACAGCCGCAACGTCCATCCGCAAGCTGATGCACGCGGGCGAAAAGCGCGCGCATCTGTGGAAGAACAGCCAGCGGCTGCACAAGGGCCTCACCGATCTTGGCTTCAAGCTGGGGACGGAAACGCCGCAGTCAGCGATCATTGCCGTGATCCTGACGGATCAGGCGCAGGCGGTCGCAATGTGGCAAGCGCTGCTGGAGCGGGGGCTCTACGTAAATATGGCGCGCCCGCCCGCCACACCGGCGGGGACTTTCCTGCTGCGTTGCTCGCTTTGCGCCGAGCATAGCGACGAACAGGTTGGCCAGATTATCGGTATGTTCGAAACCGCAGGGAAGGCGACCGGCGCAATCGGTTCATCGCGCGGATAACCATCGCCGCGATGCAAGGAGATAGGGGGCAGATGAAGCGTGACTGCCCTTTGGAACCTTTTATTCCTTGATATTTCGCCTGTAATGCTGTTCGACTAAGATCTGGGGTTGATGGCAGACAGCTATTACATGGACGACCAGGATTCTGGCTGGCGGGCTGCGGTACGACGCTTTCTTCCGCTGGTCCTCGTGATACTGCTGGTGGGGGCGCTGGGCACCCTGCTTTACAGCGCCAGCAACGCATCCCGCGACCATGAACGGGCGTTGCAGGAACAACGCCGCAGCTTCGAAATTATCGCCCTTGCAAGAGCTTTCGAAGCCAAGACGGCGCGCGCGGAAGTTACGCTGGCGCGATATGTGATCAGCCTAGACCCCGATGTCGGCCGTCTTTTCCAGGATCAGTGGCGCACCGCGTCCAGCCAGCTCAAGCTGCTGAACTACGCCACCCGTCGATCAGGATGGCAGCGCGCCAATGTCCGGGAGTTGCAGGAAGCATTCATCCAACGCGGCAAGACGCTAAACGAAATAGGGCTGCGCACGACCTATGACCAGAAGATGGCAGCGCTCGCTCAATTCCACAAAGCGGGGCGGTCGGAAGACCTGAAACACATCACCGCGTTGCTCGACCGCGTCATACAGGCGGAAAATGCCCGCCTGCGCGAGCGTAGCCTTGCGGTGAGTCTGGCAGGCAACCGCACGCAATTTGTGGACCGCACATCGAGGCTGTTCGGGCTGGTGCTGTTCGTATGCGTCCTGTTTGCCCTGTGGGTCGCCAATGCCGCCTATACCGAGCGGCGAAACGCGCGGCGCATGGCCGAGATGGAGGCCGAACGCGCAGATCGGCTGGAGGAAGCGGTAACGGCGCGCACGGCCGAACTGTCCGATGCCTATGAACAGTTGAAGAAGGAAACGTCCGAGCGCGCGGCGGCCGAAGAAACGCTGCGCCAGATGCAGAAGATGGATGCCGTCGGCCAGCTGACCGGCGGCATTGCCCATGACTTCAACAATATGCTGGCGGTGGTCGTCGGCGGGCTGGAACTGGCCAAGCGCAGACTGCGGCTGAAGCCGCAGGAGGCTGCGCGGCACCTGGACAATGCGATGGAAGGCGCCAATCGGGCCGCCGCCCTGACCCGCCGCCTGCTCGCCTTTGCGCGGTCAGAACCGCTGCTGCCCAGTGCCGTGGACCCCGACGCTCTGGTCAGCGGCATGGTGGAGTTGATTGACCGGTCGATCGGTGATCAGATCACCGTTTCGATAGAGAACCAGTCCAAGGGCTGGCGCATCTTCGTCGATCAGCATCAGATGGAAAATGCCATTCTGAACCTGTGCGTCAATGCGCGGGACGCTATGGATGGACGCGGGCGGCTGGTGATCGGCACCGGCCAGGTGCATCTGGCGGATCATGAAATCGGCGAATGTGCCGAGGGGGATTATGTCACGCTGAGCGTCAAGGACGATGGCTGTGGCATGACGCCCGATGTGTTGGCCCGCGTGTTCGAGCCTTTCTTCACCACCAAGCCGGTGGGCAAGGGAACAGGCCTGGGTCTCAGCCAGATTTTCGGCTTCGTCCGACAGAGCCAGGGTGAAATCCGTATCGAATCCCAGGTCGGTGAAGGCACCTGCGTTTCCCTATATCTGCCGCGCAAGGCAGTCACGGACAGCGCGCTACAAACGGACCCGTCGCTGCCCAAACGCGAGCCGGTACTGCATCCGCCGACACGCATATTGGTGGTGGAGGATGATCCCCGCGTGCTGAACCAGACGATGGCAGCGCTCGCGGAACTGGGCCATTTGCCCGTCGCCTGCGATCATCCGTCGAAAGCGGCGAAGCTGCTGACCAGCCATCGCGACATCGGGTTGATCATAAGCGACGTGCTGATGCCGGAAATGACCGGCCCGGAAATGGTCCGCACCCTACCCGCCGCCTATGCCAGCCTGCCGGTGTTGTTCGTCACCGGTTATGCGGGGGACATTGCGGAGGGCGCTGACTTTGGCGGGCATGAGGTGCTGCGCAAGCCTTACACACTAAAGGGTCTGTCACACGCGCTGTCCAACGCGCTTAGCGGATCGCACCACCCCGGAACAGCCGCGGCAGCAGAGTAAGCGCGCCGATCAGGGGCCAACGACGCTGCCAGGGCCTTATCTGGATCGCGGTTCCGGCATGGCGGTTTATCTTCCACGCCAGATAATCGATGCCGCCCGCATAGGTGAAGCTGGCCTTGGCAAGGCGGATGACGGACAGATATTTACCGCGTCGTTGCAGCGCGCGCCAATGCTTGGCGGGTTCCGGCGGCGATGGCGGCAGGCCCTGTGCCAAGGCGGCTTCTCCGAAACGGCGATAGCGATCGGGGTCGGCATCGACGATCGAAACCGAACGTCCCTTTTTCTCCGCCCGTAATTCGGCATTATAGGTAAGCGTGAAGCCAGCTTTCCAGAGCGATAGCGCGTCCTGCGCATCCGTCATGGGAAGGGCGAGCGACAACAAGGTGGGCGCGGCGCCCGCCACTGCGCTGATCGCTCGCTGACGGGCGAGGTCGTCCGCTGCCCACAGCAGCCGGGAAGGTTGGGCAAAGCGCGCCCACACAGAGACATTGTCAGCGGCTGGGCTGTTGAGGCGCGCGAAGTCCGCTTCCGACAGCACGGCATATTTCGCCATCAGGCCATTATGTTCGAACGGAAAGACGTTGGGCGGGATCAGGCGGTTGGCCGTGGCGAGCCAGCGCTTTCCATAAGCCGTGCAATAATCCGACACGATGAGATAGAAATCGAGCATCAACCCATCGAGATTCTGCTCCCGCAGGCAGGAGCCGTAAAAGAGCACGGCGCGGGCAGCATGCGGATATTGCGCCGCCAACGCACCGCCCATCGCCGCCGCGCGCGGATCGGCGGGCGCGGTGAGTTCGGCGGTCACAAGGGGCAGGAATTGATTGGGCATTGCGCTTCCCATATCCGTTCGGCCTCAGCTTGTCGAAGGGTCAGCGCGGGCCGGCTTTCAGGAAGATGCCCTTCGGAACAGTAGCGACAGATTATTGGCGGGCATCTCCACAAGCCGGTCCAACGCCAGCCCGCTCGCCGCTGCGGCGGCGACAACATCCTCGACGCGGCGCAATCCCCATTGCGGATCGCGCGCCTTTAGCGAAGCGTCGAAGGCAAGATTGCTGGGCGCGGTTTCGACATCATCGCGGATGAATGGCCCATAGAGGTAGAGCAATCCACCCGGCGGCAGCGCCCTCCCCGCCCCCCCCATCAGGCCAAGGGTCGCCGCCCATGGGCTAATATGGGTCATGTTGATGCAAAGGATCGCGTCAGCTTTTGTGACCGGCCATGCGGCGGCGGCATCAAGTCTGATGGGCACGCGAAGATTCGGTAGCAGTGCCTCGGCGCGCCATGCTTCGATCGATGCCAGCGCAACGGGATCGGGGTCGCTTGGCTGCCATTCCAGGGTGGGCAGCGCCGCCGCGAAATAGCGGACATGTTCGCCGCTGCCGCTCGCCACCTCCAGAACCAGGCCGAGAGGCGGGAGCGCCTCACGCAATATCGCCAGGATGGCGTCGCGGTTACGCTGCGTCGCGGGCGCATGGCGCTTGCCCGACGCCACGGGACCGGAGCCGGGTTCCCACGGCTCCGGTCTGTCCGTCATTCGGCCACTTCCGCGAGAGCTGGATCGCTCCAGCTTAGGACTGGCTTGCGCGCAGCAAGCGTTTCATCAAGGCGGCGGCGGGGCGCGAAATAGGGCGCGCCCTTCAGCGCTTCGTCACCCGCCTTCGCGCGTTCGGCGAGGCTGCGCAGCGCTAGGATGAACTGGTCGAGCGCAGCCTTGCTTTCGGTCTCCGTCGGTTCAACCAGCATCGCGCCGTGGACTACCAACGGGAAATACATGGTCATCGGGTGGAAGCCTTCGTCGATCAGGCCCTTGGCGATGTCGAGCGTGGTGAAGCCTTCTGCCAGGCCCTTGTCGCTGAACAGCGCCTCATGCATGCAGGGGCCACTCTGCCCGAAGGGTGCGTCCAGCACATCGTTCAGGCTGCGCAGGATGTAGTTGGCGTTCAGCACCGCGTCACTCGCGACCTGACGCAGGCCATCGGCGCCGTGGCTGAGGATATAGGTCAGCGCGCGGGTGAACATGCCCATCTGGCCATGGAAGGCGACCATGCGGCCGAAGCTGCTGGCATGATGTTCGTCCGCCGTCTCTTCCTCGATCAGCACGAATTTGTCGCCCTGCTTCTCGACGAACGGCAGCGGCGCGAAGGGGGTGAGCGCCTGGCTGAGCACCACCGGGCCAGAGCCGGGACCGCCGCCACCATGGGGGGTGGAGAAAGTCTTGTGCAGGTTGATGTGCATCGCATCGACGCCCAGATCACCGGGGCGAACCCGGCCAACGATGGCGTTGAAGTTCGCGCCATCGCAATAGACGAAGGCCCCGGCGGCGTGAACCGCGTCAGAGATGGTCTTCATCTCGCGTTCGAACAGGCCGCAGGTGTTGGGGTTGGTAATCATCACGGCCGCGACGTCCGGGCCGAGGCGCGCCTTGAGAGCCGCCAGATCGACGCGGCCATCGGGGGTCGCGGGAATATCCTCGACCTTGTAACCGCAAAAGGCCGCGGTCGCCGGGTTGGTGCCGTGGGCGCTTTCCGGGACGAGGATGACACTGCGCGCGTCGCCACGGGCTCCGAGCGCGGCGCGGATTGCCAGCAGGCCGCACAGTTCGCCATGCGCCCCCGCCTTGGGGCTCATCGCTACCGAGTGCATGCCGGTCAGCTTGATCAACCATTCGGCAAGTTCGTGGATCACGGCCAGCGCGCCCTGCACCGTCGATTGGGGGCTAAGCGGGTGTAGGTCCGCGAAACCGGGCATCCGCGCGACTTTTTCATTGAGGCGCGGGTTGTGCTTCATCGTGCAGCTGCCGAGCGGGAACAGGCCAAGGTCGATGGCGTAATTCTGGCGGCTGAGGCGGGTATAGTGGCGCACCGTCTCCTGCTCCGACAGGCCGGGCAAGCCGATGCCGTCGGTGCGAGCGAGATTGCCGAGGCGGCTGGCGACCTTGGGCGCCTCGGCGAAGTCAACGCCGGTGGTTTCGATCGATCCAATCTCGAAGATCAGCGCTTCTTCCAGCATCAGCGCGCGGTTGCCCGTGGCGGTTACGGGGGCGCTATCGACTCCGGTAATGGCCTGGGGCGCGGTGGGGCGGCCTTCCTTGAGCATGGTCATGCCAGTTCCTCCTCAAGCGCCTTGGCAAAGGCTTCGATATCCTCGCCCGTCACGGTTTCTGTGACGGCGACGACCAGACCGTTGCCGATCTCCGCCGCATCCGGGAACAGGCGGCCAAGCGACACGCCGCCAAGAACGCCCTTGTCGGCGAGGTTGCGGACGACATCACGGGCATCCTTCGACAGGACCAGCGTGAACTCATTGAAGAAGCTGTCGTTGAGCAGCTTGACGCCCGGCACCTGGGCCAGACGCTCGGCTGCCTGAACGGCGAGACCATGGTTCAGCGTCGCGAGGTCCCGCAAACCCCTTTCGCCTAGCAACGTCATGTGGATGCTGAACGCCAGCGCGCAGAGGCCCGAATTGGTGCAGATGTTCGATGTCGCCTTCTCACGGCGGATATGCTGCTCGCGGGTGGAGAGGGTCAGCACGAAGCCGCGCTTGCCCGCCGCATCCACCGTCTCGCCACAGAGGCGACCGGGCATCTGGCGGACATATTTCTGCTTGCACGCGAAGAGGCCGAGATAAGGACCGCCGAACTGGAGGCCGACGCCGATCGACTGGCCTTCGCCCACGACGATGTCCGCGCCCATATGACCCGGCGCCTTGATCGCTCCCAGAGCCACTGGCTCTGTCACGACCGCGACCAGCAGCGCGCCTGCTTCATGAGCGGCATCGGCGAGCGGGGTCAGGTCAGTGATGCGGCCGAGAATGTCAGGATACTGGACGACGACGCAGCTCGTATCCTTGTCGATGCTAGCGATCAGCGCGTCGATGTCAGTCGGGGCATCAAGCTTCGGCGCTTCATGTACCAGCGCGTCGCCGGTGAACCTCGCCATGGTGTTCGCGACCGAGACATAATGCGGGTGCAGGCCAGAGGACAGGATCGCCTTGCCGCGCTTGGTGATGCGGCGGGCCATGCCGATCGCTTCCCAGCAGGCGGTCGAGCCGTCATACATGGACGCGTTGGCGACGTCGCAGCCAAGCAGACGCGCCACCTGCGTCTGGAATTCGAACAGCACCTGCAATGTGCCCTGCGCGATTTCGGGCTGGTAAGGCGTGTAGGCGGTAAGGAACTCGCCGCGCTGGATCAGATGATCCACGCTGGCGGGAACATGATGCCGATATGCGCCCGCGCCGAGGAAGAAAGGCGCCTCCCCTGCCGACAGATTCTTCCGCGCGAGAGCCGCCATGTGGCGCTCCACCGCCAGTTCGCTGGCATGATCGGGCAATCCCGCGATCTTGCCGGAAAGGCGGGCCTCGGCGGGCACGTCGACGAACAGGTCATCGACCGAAGACGCGCCGATGACGGACAGCATGTCCTGCCTGTCTGTTTCGGTAAGGGGTAGGTAGCGCATTTCACTTATCTCCCCCCTCCCGCAGGCGGGAGGGGTCGGGGGTGGGTCGCGAGCGCAGCGAGCGCTGCTCCGTGACGTGAGGGCGGACGCTCCCTTCGGTCGCGACCCACCCCTTCCCCCTCCCTTGAAAGGGAGGGGCTTAATTTTAAAGCGAGGCCACGAACTTCTTGTAAGCGGCTTCGTTCATCAGCCCTTCCAGCTCGCTCGCGTCGGCGATGCGCAGCTTGAAGAACCAGCCATCCTCTTCGGCATCGCTGTTCACAAGGGCGGGCTCTTCCTCCAGCGCGCCATTTGCTTCGACGACCTCGCCGGAAATCGGCGCATAGACGTCCGAAGCCGCCTTGACGGATTCAACGACGGCGGCGTCATCCCCCTTTTCGAAGCTAACGCCCTCGGCAGGCAATTCGACGAACACGATGTCGCCCAACTGCTCCTGCGCATAATCGGTGATGCCGACAGTGGCGATCTCGCCCTCTACGTCGATCCATTCATGTTCGTCGGTGAAATAACGGCTCATTTTACTGCTCCCCTCGGAGTGATTTAGTTGAAAATCACGACCAACAAAAAATCAGGAAATTCAGGCCTTGCGGCGGTAACGATGCGGCACAAACGGCATAGGCGCCACGGTGGCGGCGATGCGCTTGCCGCGCACTTCGATTTCGAGCGCGGTGTCGATGGCGCTGTGCGGCAGGCTGACCCAGCCCATGGCGATAGGAGCGCCCACGGTGGGCGCAAAGCCGCCCGATGTCACCTCTCCCACCTTGATACCATCGGCGAAGATGGGCGCCCCTTCGCGAGCGGGCAGGCGGCCTTCGATCTTCAGGCCCACGCGCTTGGCCCCCGGTCCATCCGCCAGTTCCTTCATAACCCGCGCATGACCGATAAAGCCGCCTTCTTCCCGACGGCGCTTCTGGATGGCAAAGCCAAGATCCGCGCCGATGGTGCTGACAGCGGGCGTCAGGTCGTGGCCGTAAAGAGGAAGCCCCGCCTCAAGCCGAAGCGAATCGCGCGCGCCCAGCCCGATCGGCTTTACCTGGGGCAAGGCGCATAGCGCATCGGCCAGCAGCGCGACGTCAGCGGCGGATATGCTGATCTCGAACCCGTCTTCGCCGGTATAACCGGAACGGCTCACCCACAGCGGAACGCCGCGCCAGGTGAAAAGGCCGGACTGCATGAAAAGGAGGTCGGCGGTGTCAGGGATCAGGCTGGCCAGCGCCTCGCCCGCTTCAGGACCCTGCAGGGCGAGCAGCGCCTGCTCGTCCATATGGTTCATGACGACCTCATCAGGCAGATGTTCGATCATCCAGCCTATATCGTCATATTTGGTCGCGCCATTGACGACCATATAGATGTCCGCGCCGTCAAACGCCCCCGCGCCCAGGCGCGAGACCATGAGGTCGTCGAGGATGCCGCCCTCTTGATCAAGCAGCATCGAGTAACGCTGGCGAAAGGGCTTCAGCCCCTTGATGTCGCTGGGCAGTAAATGTTCAAGCGCCTCGTCAACGCCTTCACCGGAAAAGGTGAGCTGACCCATATGGCTGACGTCGAACAGCCCGGCGTGCTCGCGGGTCCAGGCATGTTCGGCCATGATGCCTTCATATTGGATGGGCATATGGTAGCCCGCAAAGCCGACCATGCGCGCGCCCTTGGCGCGATGCCAGGCGTCGAGCGGCAGGTCCTGCAGCGGCAATTCTTCTTCGATATGGGCGATGTCGTCATTGCCGGACATGAGAGCGGCCTTTCGTGGCAAGGGTCATGGCGACAGACATAATGATCCGGAGTCGGAATCCCGGCGTCTGCCACCCCCTCTGTCACGGAACCTGAGAGCTTTGACCACCGGCCCAGCGACCGGATGGCTTACCCCTTCGGTGGGACGGAATGACCCGTCCGCTTTCCAGAGTGCCTGCCCATGATGCGGTCCTTTAGCCTGAGAGATTCCGGGGCGGTTGCTCCTTCGGCGACGGGGCGGCCTGAAAGGCTTCCCATGCTCTCCCGCATCATGTCCGGTGCCGAATCTATCGAGCGCCGGGGACCCTCTCGCATTGCGGGAAATGGGAGGCGGCGTCAATTGCTCAATCGGTTGCCCGTTCTTCCCTCACCAACCGATCGGCGAGGGTGCGCGTCATCTTGCGCAGTTCATCCAGCCGGGCATCGGCCGCAGGATCCCCCAGAATGAGCTGGCCAAGACTCTCCTCCCCCTCGAACAGGCGCAGGAAATGCTCGACCCCGGTGAAGTTGGAATCAGCCACGAGATGGGCGCATAGCTCCACCCGGCCCGACCATTTGCGATCACCCCGGCTGCGCAGGAATCCGGCGAGGTCTTCCAACCCGGCAGCGAGCGCGGCGATTTGTGGGTGAAGGGCCATGTTGGGCGAAGGCTAGGGCGCGTTCAGGGCGAGCGCAACCGTCGCTTCAGGCGAGAGCCATCTCTCCGAAGATTTCCGCGTGGCGCTTTTCCGCATAGCGATCGGTCATACCCGCGATGAAGTCGCCGATATGCCTGCTGCGGCCCGGCTCGTTCAGCAGGCGATCGTCCTGCCATTCAGACGGCATGAGTTCAGGCTGCTGCTGATAGGCCCGGAACAGGTCGCGCACGATGATCCGCGCACGGTTGGCGGCGGCGAGTTGCGATGGATGGTGATAGAGCGACGCGTACATGAAGCGCTTCAGGTCGCGTTCCTGCGCCGCGAGTTCAGGCGAGAAGCAGACCAGCGGGCGTCCGGCGGATCGCACATCTTCGACCGTTTCGACGCGGGCCTCAGCGATGTTCCGCCGGGTGGAAGCGATGAGATCGTTCGCCATAAGGCCAATCTGTTCCCGCACCAGTTCGCGAAGCAGGCGATCCTGCGGGATGTCCGGATAGCGAGCGCGCACCCGGTCCCAGCAATGTTTGACGACGGGCACGGCAAGCAGTTGATCCAGTGTCAGCAACCCAGCGCGCAGGCCATCGTCAATGTCGTGATTGTCATAGGCTATATCGTCGGCGATCGCCGCCAGCTGCGCCTCCAGCGAGGCATGAGAGGACAGCTCCAGCGGAAAGAGCGCATCGACTTCCCGCATCGCCCAGCCGGGATGATCGACGGGACCATTATGCTTGGCAAGGCCCTCCAGCATTTCCCAGCTGAGATTAAGCCCCTGGAAACAGGGATAAGGCGATTCAAGCAGCATGAGCGTGCGCAGGGTGTGCGCGTTGTGATCGAAGCCGCCATGATCATCCAGCGCCGCTTCCAGCGCGTCTTCGCCCGCATGGCCAAAGGGCGGATGGCCGATGTCGTGAGCGAGACAGAGTGCCTCGGTCAGATCTTCATTGAGGCCCAGAGTGCGCGCTGTCGTCCGGCCTATCTGCGCCACCTCCAGACTGTGGGTCAGGCGGACACGGAAATGATCGCCATCGGGGGACACAAATACCTGGGTTTTGTGCCGCAACCTGCGGAAGGCGATGGAATGGATGATGCGATCGCGGTCGCGCTGGAAGATGTCACGGGGACCACGCGTCTCGCCTCCCGCTTCGGGATGCAGGCGGCCACGGCTTCGGGCAGGGTGCGAGGCATAGGGGGCGAGCGTCGTCATCTGGACGCCCTTACTTGCCTCCGAGCTGTTCGACCACCTCGCCCGCGTCGCTTTGCCAGGCGAAGGCATCGGCACCGGCGGACTTCAGCTTCGCTTCCACCGTCTTGGCGCGCGTGAAGCTGGCGAAGGGACCGATCAGCAGACGGTTGGTACGACCCCAGCTGGCGACCCAGCCGTCCTGCGGCGCAACAGCGTCATATTTCCGGCGAAGAGCTTTGAGCGTGAAGCCCAGTGCATTGCGGTTGGCACCCGTGCCGATCTGCACCCAGTTGCGCGACGGATTGGCGGCGAGCCGCGCCTTTTCCTCGGCGGCCTTCTTCGCCTTGGCGTCAGCTTCGGCTTTCGCTTTGGCCTTGGCTGCTGCGTCGGCCTTTTCCTTGGCCGTCGTGGCCGCCTTTTTCGCCTTGTCCGCGGCGGCTTGGCGTTCGGCGCGGCGGGCGGCCTGAAGCGCTTCGATCTCGGACAGATCGACAGCGGCTACGCTCGGCTGGCGTTCGGATTCGGGGACGTCGATGGCGTGGATGATGTCGGCCAACGTCCGGGTCGCTTGCGGATCGGGCTGCTGACGCTGGACGGGGGGGGCAGCGGCCTGCTGCGAAGCTGGAACGGTCGCTTGCGCTGGGGCGCTAGGCTGGCTGTGAGACGCGGGTGACGGAGCTGCCGGGCGCGGGGCGGGATCCGGGATGGGCGCGGGCGGACCCTGTACCTGCGCGGCGCGTGTTTCAGTTGAGGTCTGCGCGAACGTAGAGGGCGCGGGGCTGGCAGGAACTGGACGGGCGGATGGCGCTGGCGTGGCTGCTATCGAAGGTCGGCTTGGCTGTGGCAGTTGCGGGCGCGCCGCCGGGATGGCGGGCTGCGCGGGGGCCGGGGGTGCTACCTGAGCTGGAGCCGGGGCCACCGTCGGCGCGGAAGGCCGGGGCGTCGCAGCCGCTAGCGACGTCCCCACATTGGTCGGGAAGTGACCGAAATGCACCGCCGCCGCTTTCTGCGCCGGGGTGAGATAGGGCATCTTCTCCATATAGGGCGCCAAGGCTGCGGCAAGTTGCGCGGGCAGCGTCTGGCTGGCGATCTTTCGCGCCTCGGCCTGCTTGTTGTTCATCGCCAGGATGAACGCGCGGTATCGCCACGCGGCGCGATCACTCTTGTACAGGAGGGGCTGGAGCGCCTTTTCGGCCGCATCGACCTGACCCGAAATCCCCAGCGACGCGGCATAGCGATAGGTTAGTTCGGCATCATCCGGCGCGCGCTTGAGGGCCGCTTGATAATCCCGCTGCGCACCGGCCTGATCTCCGGTCATGTCCCGCGCAAGGCCACGGTCCGCCAACAGCGTTGCCTCGCCGTAGCCGAGACGGGTAGCCTGATCGAACAAGCGCAAGGCCTCGGCAGGATTTTGCGCCTTGAGCGCGACCCGGCCAAGCCCGGCCTTCACTCGCCCATTGTTGGGCTGGATCGCATCGGCACGCGAGAAGAAGCCAGCCGCCGCCCGCATGTCATCCATCTCGATCGCAGCATCACCCGCTCCGACCAGCGCATCGACGTCGCGCGGATTGGACGCGAGGCGAGACAGGTTCCGGCTGAGATTTTCAGCGCCTGACGGCCTGATCGACTGGATCTGAGCGGGCTGTGCCTGGGCGGTTCCTGTCAGGAGCAGGCCACCAAGGATCCATAAAGCTGAGCGTTTCACACTAGCCCTTTACCGGATCGATGCGTGAATGGGAAATTTACCGCAAAATAAAGCGCGCCCGGCCGCCCGATGCAGTCGATGGCGCGCTCTAAAACATAAAACAGCCTGTGGATCGCCGTCTTATTGATTGCTTTGACGGTTGAGGAACCGCGGTATGTCGGGCGTCGATCCGGCATCGTCGCTCACTCCGGCATTCTTGTCGGAACCTCGCGTGAGACCGGCCATACGTTCAAACAGGGTCCCACCAGAAGCGGCGCGCGGCGCAGCCTGAGGCGCGGGAGCGGGAGCCGGTGCAGGCTGTGCTTCAACTTCCTCTGCGCCGAGCAGCAGTTCATCCTGCGTCGGGTCCTCATCCGAAAACACGGCAGCAGGACGCGCGGAGGCAGCCGCCGGGGTGGGCCGGGGCGCTGCGGCGGCCCGTTCCTCGACCGGGGCTACAATCGGCGCGGGTTCGGGGGCGGCAGGCACATCGAGTTCGAGCGTTTCGGGCTCGGATTCGGGGGCTGAAGCCGGAGCAGGCTGCGGGGCCGGACGCGATGCTGCGGCGGGAACCGCAACGGCGGGGCGGCTGGCAAAGCTGAACGGCTGGGTCAGCGGCGCCGCGCCACCAGTAGCCTCGCTATCGATGCCGGTGGCGACAACCGAAACGCGGATCTTGCCATTGAGGCCGTCATTGAAGGCCGAACCCCAGATGATGTTCGCATCCGGATCAACCAGTTCGCGAATATGGTTCGCGGCTTCGTCAACTTCCATCAGACGCATGTCGTCGCCGCCTACGATGGAAACGATGACCCCCTTCGCGCCGCGCATCGACACGCCGTCGAGTAGCGGGTTGGCGATCGCCTTTTCCGCCGCCTGAAGTGCACGGCCGTCGCCTTCGGCTTCGCCAGTACCCATCATCGCCTTGCCCATCTCGCCCATCACCGAACGGACGTCGGCAAAGTCGAGGTTGATGAGGCCCGGCATGACCATGAGGTCGGTGATGCCACGAACGCCCTGCTGCAACACCTCGTCAGCCATCTGGAAGGCTTCCTTGAAGGTGGTGTTCGGGTTCGCGATCAAGAACAGGTTCTGGTTCGGGATGACGATGAGGGTATCGACATGCTTTTGCAGTTCCTCGATGCCACTCTCAGCCGACTTCATGCGGCGATTGCCCTCGAAGGTGAAGGGCTTGGTCACCACGCCGACGGTCAGGATGCCCTTGTCGCGCGCCGCCTTGGCGATGACGGGCGCAGCGCCGGTTCCGGTGCCGCCGCCCATGCCAGCGGCGATAAAGCACATATGCGCGCCGTTCAGCGCCTCTTCGACCGAGACAATGGTTTCCTCAGCCGCCGCTTTGCCGATTTCCGGACGCGAACCTGCGCCCAGACCCTCGGTGATCTGCGGGCCAAGCTGAATGCGGCGCTCGGCGGGCGAGGCGTTCAGCGCCTGCGCGTCGGTGTTGGCGACGATGAAATCCACGCCCTCAACCGACGCGGCGATCATGTTCGCGATGGCGTTGCCGCCCGCGCCGCCTACGCCGATCACCGCGATGCGAGGCTTCAACTCGTCCACATGCGGTGGGCTGATCTCAATGCTCATAAATTCTAGCTCCCTCCAGCTTCGGCGACATGAGCGAAACTGTCATCGAAAGTTAATGCAACAGAAAACAGCGTATTTCACTAGCAAAGTTCGTCTGGCTTTAGATTTATTCAATAGTTTGTCTTCATCGCCCGCACCATCCGCTGCCACCATAGCGGCGCGTTGATACGATGAACGGTCTGGGGCGCAGGCGCTATCGTTCTAAGATCAACCGGGTTCGATGCGCCGTAAAGCGCCAGACCGGCCAGCGTTGCGAAGGCAGGACCGCTATGTGCTTCGGGCAGCGCAGCCAATCCACGCGGCCTGCCGATCCGGACAGCCCGGCCGAGCGCACCCTGCGCATAGTCGGCGATGCCCTTCATTTCCGCGCCGCCGCCGGTCAACACGACCTGACGCCCTGTCGGCGTATTGAAGCCCATGCCCGCGAGCGCGGCGTTGACCTCCGTCATCAACTGGTTCAGCCGTTCGCAGATGACGGCGACCAGCGCGGCGCGGGTGATCTTGCCGCCGTCCGCATTGGGACCAGCGCTCTGCCCCGGCACGGCGACATCACCGTGGGGCGCCGCGATCTCAATCATCTCGCGGAAATCACGGCGGTTCTGCATCGCCGAACCGTAGAAACATTTGATCCGCTCGGCCTGGCTGCGGCGGATGCCAAAGGCTGAGGCGATGTCGTCGGTAATGTCTGAGGCGCCAATTGGGATGCTGTGCAGCCCAACCAGCATGCCGCCCGCATAAAGCGAGACATTGGTCACGCCCGCGCCCAGTTCCACCAGCGCGACGCCCAGGTCTCTTTCCTCCTCGGAAAGGCAGGCAAGGCCGGTCGCGATTGGCGAAGCGACAATCGAATTGACGTTGAGATAGGCCCCACGCACGCACAGGTCGAGATTGGCGAGCGGCGCGCCGTCCGCCAGCACGACATGGATATCAACGCCCAACAGGTCCGCATGCATGCCGAGCGGCTTTTTCACGGGCACCTTGCCATTGATCGTGAAGCATGTGGGCTGGGCATGAAGGACGACCCGCCCATCGGGATCGATACCCTGCTGGCCCGTCGCAAGCAGATCATCGATGTCGGGCTGCTCGACGCGATAGCCGCCCATGTCGCGCTCGACAGTGACAACGTCGCTGACGAGGCTCCCGCCAGAGAAGCTGACCCACACATCCTCGATATTGGTGCCGGCGACGCGCTCTGCCTGCTCGACCGTTTCACGCACTGCCAGTTCGGTGCGCTCCATGTCGGCTATAAAGCCCCGGCGGACGCCACGGCTTTCCCGTTGGCCCGTGCCCAAAATGGCCAATTCACCCGTTTCGGTCCGGCCAGCGATGAGCGCAGAAACCTTCCACGATCCAATGTCGATCGCGGTGACGAGTTTGTCGACCTTGGGCTGGGCCATGCGCGTCAGCCTTCCTCGCCCTGAGGCGCGGCGGGAGCATTGACTTCGGCTTTATCGCTCACCTGGTTCTGCGGCAGACGCAGGATGAAGCGATCCGGGTCGCGCATGTCGAACTTCACGATGCCTCGACCCAGCAGGCGGTTAACGCCGTCCATGCGCGCGAAATTGACGAGCGCGGTCGCAGAGGCCCTGTCTCCTTCCGGCAGCGAAAGGGTTTCGCCGGACTGAAAACGCAAATCCCAGCGGCGGTTCCCGACCCAGGTCGCACCGGCCAGCATGGGCTTCAGCGCGGGCGCATTTTCCATAAGCTTGTTGAGGCCCGCAGTCTGGCGATTGGCATCGGGGCCGACGACCAGCGGCAAGTCGGGCATCGCATCCGTAGACACCGATTGAAGCACCACGCCCTGGACGTCGATCAGGTGCAACTGCCCATCATGCTGCCACACAGCGACCGGATCGCGCTCCACGATATCGACCACCAGCGTGTCCGGCAGGCGCCGCGAAATGCGCGCGTCCTTGACCCAGCCGAGCTTCAGCATTTCGTCACGGACCTTGGGCAGGTCGAGCGACAGCATGGAGCGGTCCACCTGGCCCAGCGCGATATTATAGACCGGCAGCTCGTCCATTCGTTCGACGCCGCGCACTTCGACCTTCTGAACCTCAAAACCGGCATTGGCTGCAACCTCCGCCGCCTTCTGTCCGGCCATCGCTGGCACGCCCAGCAGCATGGCGATGCCACCGACGGCGGCGACGACGATGCCAACTATGGTCCAGCTCGCTATGCGTTGCAGCGTGTCTTCGCTGACTGGAAGTGCATGAAGCATGCGACCAAACCAGGAACGGCGTTTGCCCGGCTTGCCCCGGCCCGATCCATTACGGCCGCGAGGTCCACCCGCACCCGTCAGACGCGCCGTGCCTCCCCGCCGGATGCGTGCTTCAGCCATGCCCTGCCCCCTTAGCGCCCTGTTTCTGCATCAGCGCATCCTCGACAATACGCTCGACCAGCTCGGCATAGTCAATGCCCAGTTTCGCCGCCTGCTCCGGCACGAGGCTGAGCGGCGTCATGCCGGGCTGGGTGTTCACCTCCAGAAGGTAGAGCCCCTCTACCCCTTGTGTATCGTCCCAGCGGAAATCGGATCGCGAAGCGCCCTTGCAGCCCAGCAGTTGATGCGCGCGCAGGGCGATGGCCTTGCACGCTTCGCCGATGTCATTCGGAATTTCGGCCGGGCATACATGCTCGGTCATGCCGTCGGTATATTTGGCGTCGAAATCATAAAAGCCGCTCTTTGGACGGAGTTCCGTCACGAGCAGCGCTTCATCGCCCAGAACGGCGGTGGTTAGTTCCCGGCCCCGGATATAGGGTTCCGCAAGGAGCTGGTCGAAATGCTGCCAGGGGCCTTCCACATCACGGCCGATGGGCGATCCGTAATTGCCGTCCTGCGTCACGATGGCGACACCGACGGAGCTGCCTTCGTTGACGGGCTTCACCACATAGGGGCGCGGCAGGGGATCGGCTTCGAACAGGCTGGCACTGTCGACGATGTGACCGCCGGGCATGGGGATGCCTTGGGGGACCAGTGCCTGCTTGGTCAGTTGCTTGTCGATCGCGATGACCGAAGTGGCGAGACCCGAATGGGTGTAGGTCAGGCCCATCAGGTCCATCATGCCCTGCACCGTGCCATCCTCGCCCGGCACGCCATGAAGCGCGTTGAACACCACGTCCGCCTTGGTTTCGGCGAGACGGGCGGCGACATTGTGGTCCATGTCGATCCGCGTGACCTGATGCCCGCGCGATTCCAGCGCCTTTGCAACACCCTCGCCGCTCATCAGCGACACTGGGCGCTCGGCGGACCAGCCTCCCATCAGGACGGCGACATGCCAGGGGCCACGGGTCATTTGTAGAACTCCAGAACAGAAATATTCGTCATCTCAGCGAAAGCTGGGATCTCATGATGCGTGCCAGTGCAGGGAGATCCCAGCGTTGGCTGGCGCCGCCCTTCGGGTCGCTGGGATGACGGCAGGGTGAAGAGGATCACTTCTTCACCCCCACCCGCTGGATTTCCCATTCAAGCTCGACGCCGCTCTTTGCCTTCACCCGGCGGCGCACTTCCTCCCCCAGCGCCTCGATCTCCGCGCTGGTGGCATCGCCAAGGTTGAGGAGGAAGTTGGTATGCTTTTCCGAAACCTGCGCGCCACCCAATTGCAGTCCCCGGCAACCCGCCTCATCGACCAGAGCCCAGGCCTTGTGACCGTCCGGATTCTTGAAGGTCGATCCGCCGGTCTTGCTGCGGAGCGGCTGGCTTTCTTCGCGCGCTGCGGCGATGCGGTCCATTTCGGTCTGGATCGCGGCGGTTTCGCCAGGAACACCCCGGAACACGGCGCTTACCACCACCGCGCCTTCAGGCAGGCTACTGTGACGATAGGTATAGCCCAAGGCGTCAAGCGGCAGCGTCACCCGATCGCCGGAACGCAGCACTACGTCGCACTCGACCAGAATGTCGCAAGTCTCGCGCCCATAGGCGCCGCCATTCATTCGCACGAAACCGCCCACCGTGCCGGGGATCGAGCGCAGGAACTCAAGCCCCGCAATGCCCGCATCCCGCGCGGTCGAGGATACGAGGATGCCGGACGCCCCTCCCCCACAGCGGAGCGAGGTGGCGTCGATCTGCTCAACCTTCGCGAAGGGTTTGCCCAGACGCACGACGACGCCCGGAACGCCTCCGTCACGCACGATCAGGTTGGAGCCGAGGCCAAGCGCCATCACCGGGACGGCCGGATCGAGACCGGCAAGGAAGTCCGACAAATCATCGACATCCTTGGGCTCGAACAGCCACTGCGCCACGCCGCCCGCCTTGAACCAGACGAGCGGAGCCAACGGGGCATCAGCCTTCAGCGACCCGCGAACCGGAGGAAGGGGCGCCACTGTCGTGGTCAACCCAATGCCCCCAGAAGGAAGGTTTGAACTCGCATCAGGCAGCTTCTTTCGCCGCGACGGCTGCGGCCAAACCGGCCGCCCATTTGGTGATGTCACCCGCGCCAAGGCAGATGACCATGTCGTCAGCCTGAAGATCGTCAGCGATTACGCGGGCCAGATCGTCCGCGCCCTCGACCGTCGCAGCGTGGCGATGCCCCCGACGCTTCAGACCCGCGACCAACTCAGCGCTATCCACGCCTTGGATCGGCTGCTCGCCCGCCGGATAGACCGGGGCCGCATAGACGATGTCGGCGTCGTTGAACGCCTGCTGAAATTCATCCATCAGGTCGCGAAGGCGGGTATAGCGGTGCGGCTGTACCACCGCGATAACGCGGCCCTTGGCACCCTCGCGCGCGGCGGCCAGCACGGCCTTGATCTCGACCGGGTGGTGCCCATAATCGTCGATGACAGTCGCAACGCCCTGACCAGCCGGAATCTCGCCGACCTTGGTGAAGCGGCGCTTCACTCCGCCGAATTTGGCGAAACCCGTCTGGATCGTCGCGTCGTCGATGCCCATTTGCAGCGCCACGCCGATCGCCGCCATGGCGTTCAGCACATTATGGCGGCCGGGCATCGGCATTTCGATCCCTTCGATTCGGCGGAGCGAACCGTCACGTTCGCGGATCTGCACATCGAAGCGGTTGCCGCCGGGGATCGGCTGCACATTCTCGCCGCGAATATCGGCCTGCGCCGAGAAACCATAGGTGACGATGCGCCGGTCCTGCACGCGCGGCAGGATCGCCTGCACCTCCGGATGGTCGAGGCAGAGCATCGCCGCGCCGTAAAAGGGCACATTTTCGACAAACTCGACGAAGGCGTCCTTCACCTTGTCGAAGCTGCCATAATGGTCGAGATGCTCGGGATCGATGTTGGTGACGACCGCCAGCGTGCCGTCGAGGCGCAGGAAGCTGCCGTCGCTTTCGTCGGCCTCGACCACCATCCAGTCGCTCTTGCCGAGGCGAGCGTTGGAGCCATAGCTGTTGATGATGCCCCCGTTGATGACGGTCGGGTCCACCCCGCCAGCGTCGAGCAGTGCCGCGACCATTGAGGTGGTCGTGGTCTTGCCATGCGTGCCCGCGACCGCGACGGTGGATTTGAGCCGCATCAGCTCCGCCAGCATTTCCGCGCGGCGGATGACGGGGACGCGCTTTTCCAGCGCCAGATCGACTTCAGGATTGCCCTTCTTGATCGCGGTGGAGGTCACGACAACGGCGGCATCGCCCAGATTTTCGGCCTTGTGACCGATCATCACGTCGATGCCCTTCTTGCGCAGCCCTTCGACGACATAGCCTTCCGCTACGTCGGACCCTTGAACCTTGTAACCCAGATTGTGCATCACCTCGGCGATACCGGACATGCCGATGCCGCCAATGCCGATGAAATGGATCGTGCCGATGTCGGTGCCGACACCCTTCATGCGCGGGATTCCTTGTACAAACATCCGTTCGCCCTGAGCTTGTCGAAGGCCTTCACTTCTTCCTTAAAGGAAGAAAAGGGGTTCGACAGGCTCAGCCCGAACGGGAAGAGGTGGGTACTCGTCATGCAGGGACGCCCTGCAAATTCAGGCTGGTCGGGACGGGACCGACCTTCAGGGGATCGTTCATGATCGGCGCGGGGCCGATGCTTTCCAGCAGGTCGGCCATGTCACGCGCCGCATGGGGACGGCCGCAGGCACGAGCGCGCTTGGCTGCGTTCTGAAGCGCGCCGGGCTCCATCGCCATCTTTTGCATCTGCTTGGCGAGCTCCACGGCGGTGAAGCGCGACTGCGGGATAGTCCGCGCGCCACCCGCCTCGGTCATCTCGCGTGCATTGACCGTCTGATGATCATCCATCGCACTCGGCAGCGGGACAAGGATCGCGGGACGCCCCGCGCAGGTCAATTCCGCCAGCGTCGAAGCGCCTGCGCGCGCGATTACCAGATGCGACCAGCTGAGCTTTTCCGGCACATCGTTGAAATAGGTCGCGAGGTCCGCCGGTATCTCAAGGTCGGCATAGAAGCGCCGAACCCGCTCGATATCCTCGGCCCGGCATTGCTGCGTCACCTGCAAACGACGGCGCAGGCTGAGCGGCAACATGCCAAGGCCGTCCGGCACAACCGACGAAAGGATGCTGGCGCCCTGACTGCCGCCAATCACGAGCACGCGGAATACGCTCTCGTCCGTCAGCGCCGGAAACTCCTCGTCCCGCAGTGCCTTCACTTCCTCGCGGACCGGATTTCCGACCAAATGGACCTTGCCCGCATATTTGTCGCGCAGGCGCTCGACCTTCGGGTAAGCCGTAGCAATCGCATCGACGCGGCGGGCGAGGAAACGGTTTACGCGGCCTAGCACGGCATTCTGTTCGTGGATGGCGGTCGGGATGCCATCCGCCAGCGCGCCCAACAGCGCAGGCATGGCGGGATAGCCGCCAAACCCGACGACAGCGGTGGGGCGGAAGGTCTCGTTGAGGCGGCGGGCCATGGCGCGGCCTGCAAGGATGGCCTTAAGCGCGCCCAGCCAGCTTTTCGGGTTTTTGGTCATGCGCCCGGCGGGCAGAACATGAACCTGCGCACGATCGAAGATCCCCGGGATCTTGGCGCCGCGCTCATCCGTGACCAACGCGACATGGTGGCCCCGCGCCATCAACTCTTCGGCCACAGCATGCGCCGGAATCATGTGACCGCCCGTCCCACCCGCGGCGAGGACGAAGTGACGGGAAATGCTCATCGACCACTCCATTTGACGACGGTATGCCGCCCCATGAAGGGATTGCGCCGTGTGAACGCAAGCAGCAGGCCGACCCCGATACAAAGGGCCAGCATAGAGGAGCCGCCATAGCTGATAAAGGGCAGCGTCATGCCCTTCGAAGGAAATATCTGGGCATTGACGCCCATGTTGATGATCGCCTGCAACCCGAACTGCGTTGTAAGTCCCGCTGCCGCCAGGATCGTGAAATTATCATCCTCGTCCAGCATGCGCAGCAGCACGCGGACAACGATCGCCAGGTAAACGCAGGCGATGCCGATGCAGGCGAGCAGTCCGAACTCTTCACCGATCACGGAAAAGATATAGTCGGTGTGCGCTTCGGGCAGGCGGAATTTCTCCTGGCCGCCCCCCGGCCCCACCCCTGTAAAACCGCCATGGGTGATCGTGCGAAACGCCAGCTCGGTCTGGTCCGGCCCCGTATCCTGCGCGACGCCGATGCCAAGGAAGTCATTGATGCGCTGACGGCCATTTTCGTAGAACATGTACATGGCGATCAGGCCAGCCAGCGCCACGCCAACCATCATGCCGATGAACCGCATCGACACACCGGACAGCAGCAACAGGCATCCCCAGCAGGCAAGGAAGATGACCGTCTGGCCAAAGTCCGGCTGCTTCATCAGGATCGCCGCGATCAACAGCGTCAACACGCCGGTCAGCGGAATGACCGGCAGCGACATGTCCTTGCCCCGCAGCGAAAGCAGCCAGGCCATGGAGACGACATAGACAGGCTTCAGGAATTCCGAGGGCTGGAAACGGAATCCGGGCAGGTCGATCCAGCGCCGCGCGCCGTTAACGGTTGATCCGAGGACCGGCACGCACAGCAGCATCACGATGAAGAAGGCCGTCATGAACATGGCCAACCGCCGGGCCTGCTGACGGGGCAACATCGATATGACCAGCATGATCGGCAGGCCGATGAAGACCCACATAAGCTGGCGATAGAAATAGATGAGCGGCGTGACGGATACGCTGCTGGTCGAACGGTCGATCGCCGCCACGGGCGAAGCAGCCGCGACGGCAACCAGACCGATCGCCATCAGCGCAACGATGAGCGAGAGGAGAACGCGATCGATCTCCCAGAACCAGATGGCCAGGGCCGTGCGCTCGCGCGGAACGGTGCGGTTCTTGAATCCCTTCACCAGTTCGCCTGCCCTGAACATTATAATCGCCCCTTCTGCGCCCCTGCGCCGCCCTTAGCCGTCCAGGCCCCCTTCTTCCAGCGCCGCGACGGCCGCGACGAAGGCATCGCCTCGCGCCTCGAAATCCCGGAATTGGTCGAAACTGGCACAGGCTGGCGAAAGCAGCACGACATCGCCCGGCTGTGCTACACGCGCCGCGCGGCGAACGGCGGCCGATAGCATCTCGCTATCATCCACCGCCATATGATCTTTGAGCAGATCGGCGAACATATGACCCGCTTCGCCGATCGTGTAAGCGGCAGCGACATTGCCGAACCATGGCGCGCATTCGTCCAGATTGTCTGTCTTTGCCAGACCTCCGACAATCCAGTGCAGCCGCGGGCGGCCATCGAGGGGCGGATAGGCTGCGAGCGCGGGCGCCGTCGAGGCGGGGTTGGTCGCCTTGCTGTCGTTGACGTAGAGTACGCCGTTCAGTTCCTTCACGCGCTGCATCCGGTGGGGCAGGCTGGCATAGCTTTGCAGCGCGGCCTCGATCGTCGCTTCATCGATGCCCAGCGCGCGCCCGACGGCGAGGGCTATCGCTGCGTTCTGCGCGTTGTGCGGCCCCTGAAGCGACGGCCAGTTCGCCTGGGCGGCGGGATCGATGTCCCCAGCCTTCACCTCTACCCGCCGAGCGCCCGGCTGAGCCGCGATGGATCGGCTCGGTTCATCCTCCGTCGCGATCACCGCGACATGGTCGGGCGACTGCATGCCGAACAACCGCGCCTTGGACGCGACATAGCCTTCAAAGCCATTATAGCGATCGAGATGATCCGGCGTGATATTGAGTAGCACGGCAACATCGCAGTCCAGGCTCTGCGTCAGGTCAATCTGATAGCTCGACAGTTCCAGCACATAGATGCCGCCTTCGGGGAGCGGCTCCTGCCCCAAAATGGGCAGGCCGATATTCCCGCCCATCCGGGTCGGAATGCCTGCTGCTTCTATGATGTGGTGAACGAGCGCCGTCGTGGTCGACTTGCCGTTGGTGCCGGTAATGCCGACCACCCGGTGGGCGGGCAGGGTCGGCCGAGCAAGCGCGAAAAGTTCGATGTCGCCGATGACGGGCACGCCCGCGAGCTTGGCATGCATGGCGATCGGATGCTTGTTGATCGGCACGCCGGGAGAAACGACAACGCCGTCAAAGCCAGCCAGATCAATTTCCAGCGGGTCGGCCAGTTCGGCCTTGTCCGCGACGGCCGCGCGCGCTTCGTCCCGATTGTCCCAGGCGACGACGCGCGCACCGCTGGCCACAAGCGCCTCTACAGTTGCCAGTCCAGACCGGGCCAGGCCAAGAACCGCATAGGTTTTGCCAGCAAAGGCGGAGGAGGTAAGGGTCATCGCGCTCACCGCAGCTTCAGCGTGGCGAGACCGGCAAGGGCCAGCACAAAGGAGATGATCCAGAAGCGGATCACGACCGTCGGTTCGGCCCAGCCCAACTGCTCGAAATGATGGTGGATCGGCGCCATCTTGAACACACGCTTGCCCGTGCGCTTGTAGAAGAAGACCTGGATGATCACGCTCATCGCCTCGATCACAAACAGTCCGCCGATAACGCCCAGCACGATTTCATGATGCGCGGTCACCGCGATCACGCCGATGGTGCCGCCCAGCGCGAGGCTGCCGGTATCGCCCATAAAGACGGCGGCGGGAGGGGCGTTGAACCAGAGGAAGGCTAGGCCCGCGCCAATGATCGCACCGCACAATATGGTGAGATTGCCCGCGCCCGGCACATGCGGGATGCCAAGATAGGCCGCAAAGTCCGCGCGGCCGACCAGATAGACGATCGCCATGAACGCCATGCAGGCGATGATCACCGGCATGGTCGCAAGGCCATCGAGACCATCGGTCAGGTTCACAGCGTTGCCGAACGCCACGATCACGAAGGCGGCGAAGAGGAAGTAGAAGGGGCCAAGCTCGATCGCCGGGCCATTGTAGAAAGGCAGATAGAGCGCCGTATTGCCATGCTGGTTGACGATCAACCAGGCCGCTATGCCAGCAATCAGGAATTCGAACGCCAGACGCATCTTGCCCGACAGCCCCTTGTGGCTGGCCTTCGTCACCTTGTCATAATCGTCCAGAAAACCGATCGCGCCAAAACCCAGCGTTACGAACAGGCATGCCCAGACGTAGATGGACGACAGATCCATCCAGAGCAGCACCGATGTGATCATGGAGGTGAGGATCATCAGTCCGCCCATGGTCGGCGTGCCGCGCTTTGCCAGATGAGTCTGCGGACCATCATCACGGATCGGCTGACCCTTGCCCTGCCGCACCCGAAGCCAACCGATGAAGCGCGGACCCAGCACAAGGCCGATGACGAAGGCCGTCGCGATCGTCGCGCCCGCGCGGAAGCTAAGATAGCGGATGAGGTTGAAGACCCCCGCGAAATCCATGGTCTGGGCGAGCCAGTAGAGCATCAGTTCCTATGTTCCCCAAGCGCGGCGACCAGGTGCGACAGGCCGATGCCGTTCGAGCCCTTGACCAATATGGCGTCGCCAGCGCGCATTTCCGTCCGAATAAGATTGGTGGCGGCCGCCGTATCCGGCACATGATCAAAGGCCAACTGCTGACCGTGCAGCGCCTCGGCCAGCGGTTTCATTTCATCGCCCACCAGAATGGCGTAGTCGACCTGACCGGCGGCAAGGGACTCGGCAAGTCCGGCATGGAGTTCGTGGCTGCGATCGCCCAATTCCCGCATGCCGCCCAACACGGCGATGCGGCGGCTCGCATTTTCCCTGCCCAACTGCTTGAGCGTGGCGGCCATGCTCAGCGGATTGGCATTGTAGCTTTCATCGATCAGCAGCGCTTCGCCGCCAGCGACCGCGACAGACCGCCGCTCGCCACGGCCCGGCAGGCCCGGCATTTCAGCGAGCGCCAGACCCGCAGCAGCCAGATCGCCGCCCAATGCTTCGACCGCCGCCAGCACGGCCAGCGCGTTGGAAACCCAATGTTCGCCGGGTGCGCCCACCGTGAAGCAAAGTTCGGCGCTGGGCAGCGTAGCCGTCACCAATGTGCCACCGTTCGCCGCTGGCACCATGTCGCGGGCTCGCACATCGGCCTCTTCGTCGAAACCGAAGGTCAGGATCCGCGCAGCATGCTGTTCTGCCTTTGCGTAGAGCGTCGCGACATGCGGGCTGTCATAGGGGATGACCGCCGTGCCGTCGGGCTCAAGCCCTTCGAATATCTCCGCCTTGGCCTGCGCGATCTTCTCTTCGGTGCCGAAAAATTCGATGTGCGCCGGGGCGATTGCGGTCACGATGGCGACATGCGGCCGCACCTGCCGCGTCAGCTGCGCCAGTTCACCGGCATGGTTCATGCCCATTTCGAACACGCCAAAGGCCGACGCACGGGGCATGCGCGACAGGCTGAGCGGCACGCCGACATGATTATTGTAACTCTTGACCGACCGATGCACCTGACCCGGGCAGATGCGGTCCAGAGCCTGAAACAAGGCTTCCTTGGTGCCCGTCTTGCCGACTGACCCCGTGACCCCGATCACCTTGCCCTGCATGCGCGCGCGGGAAGCGCGGCCCAGCGCTTCCAGCGCAGCAGCACTGTCGGGAACCAATATATGAGGTTGAGGAACAGGTTCGCTGACGATCGCGCCAGCGGCGCCCTGACCGAAAGCTTTGTCGATGAAATGATGGCCGTCCGTCGTCTCGCCCTTCATCGCGACAAACAGGTCACCGTTGGTCACCTCGCGGCTATCGAAGGCGACGCCCGAAACGGCGAAGGGTGCCGAAGCGGCACCCCCTGTAGCCTGCGCTATTTCCTCGGAAGTCCAAAGCTCGCTCACCCAGCGCACTCCCGGGCAACAGTGACATCGTCGAACGGCAACACCCGATCGCCGATGATCTGCCCCTGTTCATGCCCCTTGCCCGCGAGCAGCACGATATCATCCCCACCGGCCCGCGCAATGGCTGCGGCGATCGCGGCGCGGCGACCACCGATCTCCTCCGCGCCCGACGCCCCCGCCATGACGGCGGCGCGAATTGCGGACGGGTCCTCTGATCGGGGATTATCGTCCGTGACGATGACATGATCCGCCAACTCTGCGGCGACTTTGCCCATCTGCGGACGCTTGCCAGCATCGCGATCGCCGCCAGCGCCGAACAGCGCGATCAGCTTACCGCGCGTATGGGGGCGCAGCGCTTCGATCGCGGCGCGCAGTCCATCGGGCGTATGCGCATAATCGACATATACGGGGGCGCCCGCCTTGGTGATCACCGCCCGCTCCAGGCGACCGCGCACCGGCTGAACCCGGCTCAACAGTTCCAGAACCTTCGCCACATCCTCGCCGCCTGCGATGACGAGCCCAGCGGCAGTCAAGGCGTTCGCGGCCTGATAGGCGCCGATCAGCGGCAGATTGATCTTGTAGAGCTTACCCTTGGCCTCGACCTCCAGCGTCTGGCCCAACTGGGTCGGGGTGCGGTTGGCAAGGCGCAAAGCCTGCCCCTGCACCCCGACGCTCAGCACACGAAGCCCCCGCTTCGTAGCTCGCTGGATAACCTTGTCGGACCATGCGTCATCGGCCCAGACTACGGCCGCGCCGTCGGGCGCGACCACCTCATCGAACAGCCGCATCTTGGCGTCGAAATAGCTGTCCATGTCGCCATGATAATCGAGATGGTCGCGCGACAGGTTGGTGAAGGCGGCGGCCGACACCGGCAGTCCTTCCGTCCGATATTGCGCAAGGCCATGGCTCGACGCTTCGAACGCTGCGTGGGTAATGCCCTCGCGCTTCAGGCCCGACATGTTGGATAGAAAGGTGACGATGTCCGGCGTCGTCAGCCCCGTCGACACCTGATCGACGGAAGTGGTGACGCCCAGTGTGCCGATCGAAGCGGAATGATGGCCCAGCATCCGCCATAGCTGGCGGGCCAGTTCCACGGTCGACGTCTTTCCGTTGGTGCCGGTGACAGCAACGGTCACTTCGGGGAACGGCGCGAAATATCGGGCGGCGAGCAAGGCGAAAAGACGGCGGGGATTGTCATGGGCGATATGGACCGCCCCCTCCACCTTCGCCTCCGGCCGCGCGACGACCGCAACAGCGCCCGCGCGCACGGCGTCGGCAATAAAATCCTCGCCATTCACCCGCAGTCCCTGGAAGGCGCCAAAGACCGTGCCCGGCGCAACCTTCCGGTTATCGATCGCGAAGCCCGACACCGAGGCGTCCAGCGGCGCCCCCGTGTCGAGCTTCACATCCAGCCCCTCGATAAGCGACCCGAGGCGCATCTCAATCCTTGTCCTTGTCCTGCCCCAGCAGGGGCATGAGGTCGGAAATATCGACGTCCCGCCGTTCGTCGGGCAGCACACCCAGCATCGGGGCGGTACGTTCGATCACGCGCTTGACCACCGGCGCGGCCGTCCAGGCAGCCGTGCGCAGGCCGAAAGTCTGCGCGTTGCCCTTGGGCTCGTCCATCATCGTCAGCACGACGTAGCGGGGATTATCCATCGGAAATGCGGACGCGAAAGTCGTCACCAGTGAACTCTTATTGTACCGGCCTTCTTCAGGCTTCTCGGCGGAACCCGTCTTGCCGCCCACCCGGAATCCCTTGGCGTCGGCGCTGCGACCTGTACCTGCCGCGACGATCATCCGCAACAGCTGCCGCATCCGCGCGCTGGTGGCGGCGGAAAAGACGCGATGGCCTTCGGGCACTTCATTGGCGTGCAGCTTACGCAAGGTGGCGGGCCGCCAGATGCCGCCATTGACCAATGCCGCATAGGCGGCGGCAAGGTGCAGCGGCGTCACCGCGATACCATGACCATAGGACACGGTCATCGTCGTTATGCGGCCCCAATTATAAGGCCAGATGCTCTTGGCGCGTTCTTTCAGCTCGATGGGCGCCCGCTGGTCGAATTGCAGATTGCGGAACAGCTGCTGCATCGGCGCGGCGCCCATTTCATCGGCGATCCGTGCCGTTCCGATGTTGGAGCTGTGCACCAATATTTCCGGCACATTGATCCAACGGCCGAGCGCGTGGTCGTCCTTGATCTTGAACCCGGCCACCGCGAGCGGGGCGGTTGCGTCGTAGCGCTTCGCCATCGAAGTGACGACGCCGCGATCCATCGCCTCGCCGATCGACAACGGCTTGAAGGTCGAACCCAGTTCGTAGCGCGCCTGGACCATATGGTTGCAGAGCGGCGATTCGCTGCACTTCTTACCCGCGTAATTTTGCAGCTTATTGGGGTCGAACACAGGAATCGACGCCATCGCAATCACTTCCCCGGTGTTCGCATCCATGATGATGCCGCCTGCGCCCTTGGCATTTTGCGCTACCATCTGGGCGTAAAGCTCGCTCTCCAGCGCGCCCTGCACCCGGCTGTCGATCGAAATGGCAAAAGGCTGACCACGCAGCGCCGGATCGGTCAGCCGGTCATTGAACGCCGCCTCGACCCCCATGCCACCCTGCCCGTCGGCATTGGGCGCAAAGCCGAGGACATGCGCCGCCAGGCTGCGCTGGGGATACAGGCGTTCCTTCTCACGGGGAAATTCGATGCCGATCTCGCCCAGCGCATTCACCGCCGCAACTTCTTCCGGCAGCGCGCGGCGGCGCAGATAGGCCCAGCCCTTGCCGGTCAGCTTCTTGTAGAAAGCCGCTTCGGGCTCGTCGGGGAAAATTTCGTGCAGCTTGCGCGCAAGCTCGGCAGGCTCACCAATCAGCTTCGACGGGCGCACGGCAATCGAATAGGCATCCATCGTCCGGGCAAGGGGCACGCCATTACGATCGACAATGTCAGCGCGGGCGGGAAGCAGGCCCGAAACGGCGCCATCGCCGCTTGGGCCATGCGCGAAGATGCCCACCCAGGTGAGCCGCAAAATCACCACCGCCGTGATCGCCATGAACAGGATCAGCAGCAACATCAGCCGGTTGTGCGCAACCGCAGTCAGATCAACCCGCTGCTTGCCCGCCCTGGCGCCGCCCGGCTGAACGATGATCGTCGCCATCAGCGCGCGCCTTTCTTGCGTTCGCGCGCTGCCTTGGCGCTGATGTCGCCGATGGTGCTGTCGTCAAGCAGCTTGGCATCCAACATCGCCATCCGTTCCGCATGGCGAGCCACCGGATTGGGCTTCGACACGTCCGCATCGTCCTTCGCCTTTTCGGCAGCGGTCTTGGCGGTGGGCTTAGCAATCTTTTCGACATTGTCAGCCGCATGCGCTTCACGGATCACGGCGATATCGCTGCGGATTTGGGTGGCTGCGGGACTCGCCGGGGCGGCCTGCGGCGCAGATGGCAAGTCGGCAGGGCTTTCGACCATCGCCACCATCACCGGCGGCGCGACATAGTCGGGGCCGTTAGGCTGGATGCCATCCAGGTTCGCCAGCGCCCGCTCACCGCCCAGATATTGCTGCGCGGTCGGCGTCGCGTACATGAAATCATCCTGATTCCAGCGCTCCAGCTGCCGCATGCTCGCCCGCGCGCTGAATTCCGTTTCCAGATAACGGATGTCCGCTCGCGCCCGCGCGATCTGCATCTGCACCTTCATCAGCTCGTTGCGCTCGGTCGCGACTTTCAGCGATACGAGATAAGCACCAAGCGCACCAAGCGCGACGAGCAGGATCCAGATCAGGCTCTGCAACCTCTTCACCGCGATCATGGGCGGGCGCTCCTGGAAGAACTTGGCTGAGAAATGGACGCTGATGTACGAACGGCGCTGCGCAGGGTCGCGGAGCGCGCGCGCGGGTTGCGGGCTAACTCCGCCTCGCCGGGACGAATCGCTTTGGCCGGTTTGTGAAAGGTGGACTCAGCGACGGCCTTGCGTTCCGGCAGGTGGCGCGACCCCGCGCCTTCTCCGCCACTACGCTGGCGCAAGAACTGCTTGACGATACGGTCTTCCAGGCTGTGGAAAGTCACCACGGCCAATCGACCACCCTCTTCCAGCATCGCTTCCGCCGCTTCCAGCCCACGCTCCAATTCTTCCAGCTCGCGATTCACATGAATGCGGATCGCCTGGAAGGTGCGGGTTGCCGGGTCCTTCTTGTCGTGTGGCTTGTGGCCCAGCGCCCGGCGAACGACGCTGGCGAGTTGACCGGTGCGCTCCAACGGGCGAGCCTCCACGATCGCGCGGGCCACCCGGCGCGAACGCGGCTCTTCGCCATAGCGATAGAGGACGTCGGCAATCTCCTGCTCAGGGGCGTTGTTCAGGAAATCGGCGGCGCTCATCCCGTTCTGGCTCATCGTCATGGTGAGGGGGCCGTCCGCCTGAAAGGAAAAGCCGCGCTCCGGCCGGTCGAGCTGCATCGAAGACACGCCGATGTCGAGCGTCACGCCCGACACCGAACTAATGCCCCGATCGCCCAGCAACTGCTCCATGCGGGAAAATTCCCCGGCGATCAGGGTGATGCCCTTCTCCTTCGCCAGCGCCTCGCCTTCCCGGATGGCATCGGGATCGCGGTCGAAGGCAAAAACCTTCGCGCCCTGTGCCGCCATCGCACTGGAATAACCGCCCGCGCCGAACGTGCCATCAACATGAATCTCGCCGGGGTTGATGGCGAGGGCATGCAGCACTTCATTGAGCAGAACCGGGATGTGACGATCCAGATCGGCAGGAGAGATCACTTGCCGTCCCCCGCCGTCCGCTGGTCCAGCCAGCGGCGCACCTTGTTGCGGATCAATTCCGGACGATCCTTGCTGTCGACCAGCGTTTCCGGCTTCCAGATCTGGATGTAACGGCCCACGCCATAGAAGAAGACAGCATCGGTGATGCCATATTCATCCTTGATGTCCGGATGCATGGCGAAGCGGCCGCCGTCGTCGAAATTCACCTCCTCGATCGTGCCGAGTCGGCGTTCAAGTTCCAGGTCGGCATTATAGTCGCGGCCATGCGCCCGTGCTTCGCGAGCCAGTTCCTCGACTTCGGTGAACAGGAAGCGGCGATGCGATTCTCCAAAGCCCGTGGCGCAGGGGTTGTCGCCATGGACGGAGAGATAAAGCCGCGTTTCGCCAGCACTGGACAGCTTGACCTGCCGACGCATCTCCAGAGGCAGCACGAAACGGCCCTTGCCGTCCGCTACGCTGAACGCGTTGCCTGTAAAGAGAATGATTTCCGGCACGTGCGGACTGCTGCCCCTCTGTTCGCAAGGGCGCAGGCAGCCGCTCACCAACCCGCGTCATTGCGGCCCGGTGCGCAGGACTAGCAAAGCCTGACAAACCCCTATGCGAATTAGATACCAAGGGCCGGGGCACAAGAAAAGGGAAAAGTCGGGAGATTTTGGGAAATCCCGTTTTGTTCTGGTTCTATATCAATTTTCGCGCTCCTTGAGACGAGTTTGGCAAGGCAACAACTCCCCGCGCCAACAGCTTAACCGCGCCAAAATCGCTAATCCCAACATTGCCCAGAAAATCCCGCCGATCAGTGTCCTCGGCCCATACCGCGCGAAGCCACCCAGCCTCCAGCCCAGCATGACAGCGATTGGAACCGGGATCAGCGGAGGCCACCAAGCAGGACCTGGTCGGTCCCAGCAAAGCATCACGAATGTGCGTAGCGCCCCTTCAGGCAATGCGCGGCTCAGCCTGGACCTTCAGCGGCCGGATGGCTGTGGGTCGCGATCCATCGGCTTGCTCAGATTAGGGTCCGGCTGAAGATCCGGGACGATCGGCTGCTGTTCCGGCGCGGGCTGCACGCCCAGCTCCGCCAAAGGTTCCTTGGGCGCGACTGCATTGACGTCCAGGGTCGGCACGGTCGGCGGTGGCACCGCCGGATCATCGATCCGCGCCTTGTCGATCACGATATTCGCCAAACCTACGAGGAGCACCACGCCCGCCAGCCCCGTCAGGCCGATCTGGACACGCTGCAACCCTTCCTGTCGGCGGGGATGTTCAGCCATTAAGCGCTCTTTATCTTGTCGCCGCGACCCTTGTCGACGATCAGCGATTGTGCGCGAGCCAGGGGAAGACCGTCAAGCCCTTCGCTTCCAGCCACTCACGATTGTAGAGGGTGGACAGATAACGGAAGCCTGTGTCGCACAGGATGGTGACGATCCGCTTGCCCGGCCCCAGCTCTCTCGCCAGCGCGACCGCGCCTGCGACGTTGATCCCTGAGGACAGGCCAAGACAAAGCCCTTCCTCCGCCAGCAATCGCTCGACCCAGTGCAGCCCTTCCTCATCGGAAATGCGGAACTGCGTGTCGATCGGCGCGCCTTCCAGATTGGCGGTAATACGGCCCTGCCCGATGCCCTCGGCCACCGACGACCCTTCCGCCTTCAACTCGCCATGGGCATAATAATTATAGAGCGCCGCGCCATAGGGATCGGTCAGCGCGATGGTGATATTCTCGTCATGCGCCTTGAGGCCGAGCCCGACACCAGCGATCGTGCCACCAGTGCCCGCTGCACAAGTGAAGCCGTCGATCTGCCCCTCCAGCTGTTGCCAGATTTCCTCGGCCGTACCGACGATATGCGCCTTGCGATTCGCGATATTGTCGAACTGATTGGCCCAGACCGCATTCTCCGTCTCTTCGGCGATCCGGCGCGACGTGTGGACGAAATGGCCGGGGTTGGAATAGGCCGCCGCAGGCACGGTCACCAGTTCCGCGCCCAGTGCGCGCAGCGTGTCCATCTTCTCCCGGCTCTGGGTCTCGGGCATGACGATGATCGTCTTATAGCCCTTCGCATTGGCTACCAGCGCAAGCCCGATGCCGGTATTGCCCGCTGTCCCTTCGACAATGGTGCCGCCCGGCTGCAACAGCCCCTTTTCCTCCGCATCATTGACGATGAAGAGCGCTGCGCGGTCCTTTACCGACGCGCCGGGGTTGGCGAATTCGCACTTGGCGAAGATGTCGCAGCCCGTCTCTTCCGATGGGCCGGTAAGGCGTACCAGCGGCGTGTTGCCAATCAGGGCGAGGCTATCATTCTGAACCAGCATGTTCCCCGCATAGCGGAGCGGATGCACGCTTGCCAAGCAAGGGAATGCTCATCCACCCAAAGAGCCGTTTTCATTGCCGCGCAAAGATCGCATCGGGCGGGAAGAAAGTGGCAAGGCTTTTGCGCTAAGGACGGGTCGTGCGGCACACCGCCGCGATGAATTTGTGAAAGCAGACGGCTTCGACATGGCGCGCGCGCGATTATGGCATATGGCATTAGCCGCGCTGGCGGTGATCGCGCTTGCCTTGCCGCGCCTGATCACGGCCGCTCCGCTCGACATGCTTGCCGACGCGGCGGCGCGTGACGCTGTCGCGGAGAGGCCGGGCGAAAATTTCCCCGGTTCCGCCTACTTCTTCGTTGACGGCGTCTTTCAGGATCTGCCCGCTTCTCCTGGCAACAGCCAGCATGTCCTGAAGCTCGACACGGTCGATGCCGCTCCGGCCGCCGCCTTTCGCGGGCAAACACCACTGGACAGCTACCGGGCGATCAACTGCCTGACCTCCGCCATCTATTATGAGGCTGGCAACGAACCCGAAGAAGGCCAGCGCGCCGTCGCTCAGGTTGTTCTCAACCGTCTTCGTAACCCCCTCTGGCCCCATAGCGTATGCGGCGTCGTGTATCAGGGGTCGGAGCGCGCCGATTCCCTTTGCCAATTCACCTTCAGTTGCGACGGGTCCATGGGTCGGGCGAACCATGCGCCAAGCTGGGCGCGCGCCCGCCGCATAGCGGAACAGGCGCTTGCGGGTCGTGTCTATGCCCCGGTGGGGCTCGCGACCTTCTACCACACGCTGGCAGTCCGCCCAGGATGGGCTGCGTCGAAGCGCGCCGTTGCTGTGATCGGCGCGCACATCTTCTATCAGATGCCCGGGTTTCACGGTACGGAGGCGGCGTTTCGCATTCCCTACCCCGGCCGGGAATGGCAGTCAGGCCCCTCACTTCGCGCTTGGCCGAGCAGTCCGCGCGCCGCTGAGCGCTACGCCGAACCCGTCGGTGCCGATGTTATTGCGCCTATTATCGTTCCGCCCCCAGCGCCTCAAGACACACTTCCGCCGTCCACCATCCGGCCCGAATATAGAAACAGCGGACGGCCGCTCATCTGAAGGAGTCAGCGTGAGATATTTTCCCATGCAGTCTCCAAATAGCTGATTTTGCTAGAAAATAAAAAATAGAGCTGAATTCAAAAACAGCGGAACCAAATGTCGCGATGGAGGGTTCTGCATACCGGATAGCAAATCTTTTGCCCCCCGCTCTTGCTATCCAAAAAAACATGAGCCCGGAACGCATCTCCCCCCCCGACGCGTTCCGGGCTCTGATTTTTTGGGCCTTTTCTGTTCAAAACCAGATATTTCCGGATGCGGAACGTATTTCGTGGCCGTGGGTTCTCCTCCTCAGCCGCTGGATAGCGAGGCTGTCCGGCTCGAGTTTTTCCTAGGAGACGACCATGACCAAGAAGATCCTTGCCGCTCTGCTGCTTACCGGTTCGCTGATGGTGGCTGCATGCAACACCGTCGAAGGCGCTGGCAAAGACGTGCAGAGCGCTGGCGCGGCCGTGGAAGACGCGGCGAAGTAAGCAGCGTAAACAGGCTCCCACCCTTGCGGCCCGCCCAATGGCGGGCCTTTTTTTTAGCTGGTGGAAGCGTCGGCTCCGTCCGCGGCTGCGACGGCAGCTTCCCGGGCCTGCTTGCGATCGGTGAACCAGATCGCGACGATCGTGATTTCGTAAAGCAGCAATAGGGGAATGGCGAGCATCAGCTGCGACACGACGTCGGGCGGCGTCAGTACGGCGGCGAGAATGAAGGCGCCGACGATCATGTAGCGGCGCAGGCCAATCAACTGGGCGCGGGTGACGAAACCGGCGCGATTGAGCAGCATCAGCAGGACGGGCATCAGGAAGCTAATTCCGAATGCAAGGATGAACTGCATAACTAACGTAAGGTAGGCATCGGCGCTGGGGAGCGCCTCTACCTGGAGACCGCTGCTTTTTCCTTGGAATCCAAGGAAAAAATGGAACGCGGTCGGCATGACGATATAATAAGCGAGGCTGGCGCCCATCAGGAACAGGACCGGGGTCATCACCAGGAATGGCAGTAACGCCTTCTTTTCCTTGGCATAAAGGCCCGGAGCGATGAAGGCCCAGAGCTGGTTCGCGATGATCGGGAAGGAGATGCAGAAAGCCCCGAAGATCGCCACCTTCACCTGCACGAAAAAGGCCTCGTACAGCTTGGTATAGACCAGTCGCCCGCCCGCGTCGCCAAAGGCTTCCTTCAAAGGATGCACCAGAAAGGCGAATAGCTTGTCTGAAAAATAGAAGCAGACCGCGCCGGTGATGAACAACGCCCATACGCATTTCAGCAGGCGCCCGCGTAGTTCGATCAGATGGTCGAGCAGCGGCGCCTTGGAATCATCGATGTCCTTCATGCCTGCGCGTCGCCCTTACCGGCCGGAGCGGACTGCGCCGCGATATAGGGTGGGCCGTCGGCAGCAGGAGCCGGAACAACGGGCGCCGATTCCGCCACGAAGGGCGGCGGAGGCGTGGTGGCGGCGGGTGCGGGATTGTCCACAGAGCCCGGCAATGGCTCGATCGCGGGAACTGCTGAAGCGTCGGCCGGATGTTCCTGCATGATCCGCCGGTTCTGATCGGCCCACTTCTTTTCCAGTTCTTCCATCTCGACTTCCCGCACCATGGCATCGATGCCGGTGCGGAAATGGCGCGCCATTCCGCGCGCCTTGCCGACGATCTGGCCCACCTTGTACAGGGCACGCGGCAAATCCTTTGGACCGATCACGACCACCGCGACGATCACGATCAGCAGAAGTTCGGTCGAACCGATATCGAACATGCGCGCCTACCGCTTGGGCGTGAAATGAAAATCAGGCCTTGGTCTTTTCTTCGGACGTGGCGGTCGGTGCGTCCTGTTCAGGAACACGATGTCCTTCGATCCGCGTAGCGGGCTTGGCGGGCGCGATGTCGTCGTCATCGTCGGCCATACCCTTCTTGAAGCTCTTGATGCCCTTGGCAACGTCACCCATCAACCCGGAGATACGGCCGCCGCCAAACAACAGCATGACCACCAGGAGAACGATGACCCAGTGCATCAACGAAAAGGAACCCATTTTAACTTTCTCCTGACAGTAAGCCCTTTCTAGGCTTCTTCCTCATCATTTTCCAGAACGGATTGAGCCCCCAGGCCCTCCAGCGCGAGATCGACGGGATCGAGCAATCCGGCAGCGCGCAGATCGTCCATGCCCGGCAGATCCCGGCGGCTGCTAAGACCGAAATGTGACAGAAATTCGTGCGTGGTGGCGTAAATCAGTGGACGGCCCGGCACTTCCCGCCTGCCCGCTGGCCGGACCCAGCCTGCTTCCATCAGCACGTCCAGCGTTCCCTTGGCCACCTGCACGCCGCGAATGGCCTCGACCTCCGCGCGGCTGACAGGTTCATGATAGGCGATGATGGCCAGCGTCTCCATCGCGGCGCGGGACAGTTTGCGAGTCTCATCCTTTTCCCGCCGCAATATATGGGCAAGATCCGCCGCCGTCTGAAAATGCCAGCGCCCGCCCCGTTCGACCAGATTGATGCCACGCCCGGCATAATGATCCGACAGCGCGGCAAGCACGGCGGCGATGTCCCCGGCCTCCCCCACATGCTGCCGCAATTCGACGGTGGTCAACGGATGTTCGGCAACGAACAGGGCGGCCTCCACCGCGCGCATGAAATCGTCCGGTTCCTGCATTACAACAAACGTCCCCCACTTTGTTCCGGCAGCGCGGCGCGCAGGTAAATGGGCTCGAAAATGCCGTCCTGCTGGATTTCCAGCCGCCCCTGCCGCGCCAGTTCCAGCGCGGCGACAAAGCTGCTGGCGAGCGCCGAACGCGCCATTGGCCCGTCCTGACCATCGGGCAGGAAGGATTCGAGCACCGTCCAGTCGATCGCCGACCCGACCAGCGCGCTGACACGCTGGATGGCTTCGTCGAGTGTCATCACCGGCCGGGCGACGACCATGTGGACGACGGGCTGCGTCCGCGCGCGCACCTGCCCATAGCATTGCAATAGATCGTAGAGGCTGGCGGCCCATTTCGCCTTGCGCACGAGGCGTAGTCCCTCCGGACGGGGGCGAACGAACACGTCCCGGCCGACACGGTCGCGCGCCATCAGGCGGGCACCGGCTTCCCGCATGGCCTGCAACCGCTGGAGCCGCAATTGCAGGCGCAGCGCCAGTTCGTCGGGGTTGGGATCAGGCTGGGCTTGCTTGGGCAACAGAAGCGAGGATTTGAGGTAGGCGAGCCACGCCGCCATCACCAGATAATCGGCCGCCAGCTCCAGCTTCAGCTTCCGCGCGCCCTCAATATGGGCCAGATATTGTTCGACCAGCGCGAGGATGGAGATTTCCCGCAGATCGACCTTTTGCGAGCGGGCGAGCGCGAGAAGAAGATCGAGCGGCCCTTCCCAGCTTTCGAAGCTGACGTTCAGCATGTCTTCGCGCGGCTGCGGCGGAGGGATGAAGAGGTCGTCCATGGTTCAGGCGGCTCTCTGGCGCGTGGGCTGCGCGAAGAGTGATTTTTCACGCGGAGGCGCGGAAAGATGGCGGATGGCGCTCGCCCTCATGCAGCCACTACGGAGAGCAGGCTGTCGCGCGTGGCGAGAAGCTGCTCGAGGGGCGGGCTGGCCTGATCGAGTTGCGCCGACGCCATGGCGCGGTCGAGCCGGGCCTTCGACTGCGTGCTGATATCGGGAAGACTATTGGCGATGCCGATCATGTCGTCCATCCGCGCCCAGCAGTTGAGCGCGAGGTCACACCCCGCCGCGACGACGCCCGCCGCCAATTCGGGGATGCTGCCGTTCAGAGCCTTCATGTCGAGGTCGTCCGACATGAGAAGGCCGTCAAAGCCGATCCGCTGACGAATGATCGTTTCGATCACCGAGGGGGAAAGGCTGGCGGGCAGGTTCGGGTCCCAATTGGTATAGATGACATGGGCGGTCATGCCGATCGGTGCGGCCTTCAATGTCTGGAAGGGCGCGAGGTCGGTGGCGAGTTCTTCCTCGCTCGCGGTCACGATCGGCAATTCATGATGGCTGTCCACCATCGCCCGGCCATGGCCCGGCATATGTTTGATGATGCCGACGACCCCGCCCTTAGCCAATCCTTCGAGAGTGGCGCGCCCAAGCGCGGCGACCCGCATCGGCTCGGCGCCCAAGGTGCGGTCGCCCATGATGTCGCTGGCCCCGTCCTGCCGGACGTCGAGCAGGGGGAGCGCATCGACATTGATACCCACTTCGGCCAGCGTCACCGCGATGGCATGGGCATTGGCGCGGGCGGCTGCGATCGCGCTGGACGGAGCGATGTCATACAGCCGGTCGAACACAGCGCCGGGCGGGAAGCTGGGCCAGACGGGCGCCTGCATGCGGGCGACGCGGCCGCCTTCCTGATCGATCATGATCAGCAGGTCGTCGCGGCCGTGGAGAGCGCGCAGGTCGTCCGTCAGCGCGCGTAATTGGGCGCGGTCGGCGATGTTGCGGCGGAAGAGGATGTAGCCCGCAGGCTGCGCATCGGCGAAGAAGGCGCGTTCGTCAGAGGTGAGCGTCTCGCCGGAGAGGCCGAAAATTACCGGTTTCATGAGGGCGGATGGTAGCGGCGAAGGAGCGTCGTGTCGAAGGGGTTGTTGGGGGTGGGAGTAGTAGAGAGCGAGAGAGAGTGAGAACTTACTCCCTCTCCCCTTTAGGGGAGAGGGTCGGGGAGAGGGGAAGGCGCTGCGCTATCATGGACAGGACGGCCTCGATATTCTGCATAACGTCTGTGTTGGTGAAGCGAATGACGCTCCAGCCTTGCTCGCTTAGATAGGCAGTGCGATCTGCGTCGTACTCAGTAGTTGAACCGTGCGTATCGCCGTCAATCTCGATGATCAGCATCGCCGCCCGACAGGTGAAATCGGCGATGAATGGCCCAATCACACTTTGGCGGCGGAACTTGACACCAGCGAAGCGCTTCGCGCGCAGGTGATACCAGAGGCAAGCTTCGGCGGGCGTTATGCTGGATCGCAGTTGCTTTGCAAAACCTAGCGATTTTCGGTCGCGCAACGGCGTTCCCCTCTCCCGCCTTCGCTACGCTCGGCACCCTCTCCCCTGAAGGGGAGAGGGAGTTAGGGGCAGCTTAGTTCACAACTATGCAACTCTCACCAGCAACCTTCAGCTTGCCGCACAGCGTGTTCGCCTGAGCGCCCGCCGTCGCACGGAGGCGGTAGAGGGTGCTGCCGCCGACTTCCGTAGGCTCGACCGACATGGTGAGCGGGGCGAGATAGGCGAAGCGTTTGGAGAGGCGGGTCCAGGCATCGCGCGCGCCGGACTGGCTGCCATAGGCGCCGAGCTGGATCACGGCCCCGCCCTTGTGCACGGGCTGCGCGGCGGCGGGGCGGACGTTGGTTTCGTCGGCGACGCGCGCGGTCACGCTCTGCGATGGTTTGCCGGGCACGGCCTGGCGCGTCTTTGCAGGGGCCGTGGCGGTCACGGGCGCTTCGGGCACACGGCTGGGATCGATGCGGCCGTCGCGCACGACGCCTTCGCTGGCGGCGAAGCTGGCGTCGCCCTCGCCCTCGAACTTCTTCGCATCGGCCTCGCGGGCGGGGACCTTGTAATCGCCCGCAGGCGCGGCGATCAGCTTGCCTTCGCCGCCGCCTGCCGAACGATTCTTGAGCAGCCAGACGCCAGCGACCACGCCGCCGAGCAAGACGAGCGCAACCAGGATGAAGCCGAGCAGGCGGACGGGGGACAGGCCCTCATCCTCCTCATCCTCGATACCAGGCTCCAGCCAGGGCAGACGCTCGTCGTCGTCCAGATCGAGCCGCCCCCTCGCAAAGTCGCCCATTTATCCGTGCCTCCGCCTGGCTATTGCATTTCCGTCAACGCAGCCACGCCCATCAGGGCAAGGCCATTACGGATGATTTGCCCGATTCCACGGCTTAAGAAAAGGCGCGCAGAAGTTACGTCCGGATCGTCCGTCAGGATGACGCGGGCGCGCGGATTGTCGTTCCCCAAATTCCACCAGCTGTGGAATTCAGAAGCCAAGTCGTTGAGATAAAAAGCAATTCTATGCGGCTCACGGGCCGATGCAGCCCCTTCCACCACCCGTGGGAACTGCGCCGCTAACTTAACAAGGTTAAGTTCTTCAGTCCCAAGGCGGGACAGGTCGGGCGCGGGAAGTGCGATTTGTGCCTCTTCGGCGCGGCGGCCGAGCGAGGAAATGCGAGCGTGGGCATATTGGACGTAGAAGACAGGATTGTCCTTCGACGCCTCCACCACCTTGGCGAAATCGAAGTCCATCTGGGCATCGGCCTTGCGCGTCAGCATGGTGAAGCGGACGACGTCCTTGCCGACTTCGCGGACGACATCGGCCAGCGTCACGAAATTGCCCGCGCGCTTGGACATCTTCACCGGCTCGCCCTCGCGCAGCAGGCGGACCATCTGGATGAGCTTGACGTCGAAGCGCGCCTTGCCTTCGGTCAGCGCGGCGACGGCGGCCTGGATGCGCTTCACCGTACCGGCATGGTCCGCGCCCCAGATGTCGATCAGCTGGTCGGCGGTCTGCGCCTTCTGGAAATGGTACGCCATGTCGGCACCGAAATAGGTCCAGGCGCCGTTCGACTTCTTGATCGGGCGGTCCTGATCGTCGCCGAATTTGGTGGAGCGGAACAGGGGAAGCTCGACCGGCTCCCAATCTTCGGGCGTTTCGCCCTTGGGCGCTTCGAGAACGCCGTCATAGACGAGGTCATGATCGCGCAGCCATTTCTCGGCGGCTTCGGGCTTTCCGGCGGCTTGCAGTTCGGCTTCGGACGCGAAGATGTCGTGGTGGATGCCAAGCAATGCGAGGTCGCTGCGGATCATCACCATCATTGCGGCGACGGCTTTGGTGCGGAAGGGGACGAGCCATTCGCTTTCGGGTGCGCTTACAAATTTGTCGCCATATTCGGCGGCGAGCGCCTGGCCGACCGGGACGAGATAATCGCCGGGATAGAGGCCTTCCGGGATCGCGCCCACATCTTCGCCCAGCGCTTCGCGATAGCGGACATGGGCCGAGCGGGCGAGCACATCGACCTGGCCGCCTGCGTCATTGATATAATATTCGCGGATGACCTTGTGCCCGGCATATTCGAGCAGGGTCGCGAGCGCATCGCCGACGACCGCGCCCCGGCAATGGCCCATATGCATGGGGCCGGTGGGGTTGGCGGAGACATATTCGACGTTGACGGTGACGCCCTTGCCCGTGTCGGATCGGCCATAATCCGCGCCTTCGGCATCGATGGCGGCGAGTTCGGCGCGCCAGGTGGCGTCGGTCAGCGTCAGGTTGATGAAGCCGGGGCCAGCGATGGTGGCGCTTTCCACCTCGTCCAGCTTTTCAAGGCCAGCGACGATCTTTTCCGCCAGTGCGCGCGGGTTGGTGCCTGCGGGCTTGGCGAGGACCATGGCCGCGTTGGTGGCGAGGTCCCCATGGCTGGGATCGCGGGGCGGCTCGACCGTGACGGGCTTGCGATTGAGGCCCGCGGGCAGCGTGCCGTCCGCCTCCAGCGCGTCCAGCACGGCATTCAGATGGGCAGTGAAACGAATGTAGAGAGACAAGGGTGTTTCCTCGAAAAGCACAAGACCCGTCCGGGCTGGGCTAAAATCGAAGCCTCATCCTTCCCTGCAAGAAGTAGAGCCCTTCGACAAGCTCAGGGCGAACGGAAGATTGGGTTCGCTCTTAACGTGTCGCGTTATATCGGAGCTGGTCCTGGGTCAGGTTGAAGCCCACGAGCAGCTCGAAACTGGTTCGTTGCAGCGCCGCGCGGACGTCGGGCTGGGCGAAGGGATCGATGGCCGCGTCGGCATCGCCCGCCTTGCGCTTCTGCGTGATCTTCGCCTGAATGTCGGCGGGCAGCGTCGCTGCGGCCTTATCGACGTAGGAGCCAGCCTTCGCGGTCGCGGTGGCCCGATACTGGCCCGCGGGGAAGTCCAGCACGACCTGGCCGACGCGCTTGGCGACGACAGCATTGCCGCCACGCACCACGGCGGAGAAGAAGGGCAGCGTCACCTGCCGCGCGGCGGTGGCGTCGGAACGGCGGGCGTTCACGGTGAAGCTCGCCTCGCTGTAGAATTGCGCCCCTTCCGAGCAGGTGGCGCGCAGGTCGGTGATGTTCGCCACCACGTCGATCGCGCGGGCGTCGGTGCTGCCAGCAGGATTGAACAGCGTCACGTCACCCGTATAGGCGGGGATCGCGGCGGTCGGGCAGGCCGAGCGGACGGCGACGACGCCACCCGTGGCATCGATTTCTCCCCGGCGCGAGCAGCCCGCAAGGGCAAGGGCGAGCATTCCGGTCAGCGCAAGTCGAGAAAAGGTCACGAGGCAATCCCTTGGGAACAGGCTGGGGCTTCTTATCCGCACCCCGCCGCTCACGCAACCGAAAGGAACGCGCCTCCCCTCACCCCTTCCTTCCGGCGCGACATTGGCCTAAGCGGCTGGCATGACCGCCCGTCTTCCCCTGAAGCTATTGATCGCCGCCCCGCGTGGCTTTTGCGCTGGCGTGGACCGCGCCATCATCATCGTCGAAAAGGCGATCGAGAAATATGGCGCGCCCGTCTATGTCCGACACGAGATCGTCCATAATAAATATGTCGTGGACAATCTGCGGGCGCAGGGCGCGATTTTCGTCGAGGAACTGGATCAGGTGCCCGACGGCGTGCCCGTGGTCTTTTCCGCCCATGGCGTGCCCAAGGCGGTGCCCGCAAAGGCGGAAGAACGCGGCCTTGATTATCTGGACGCCACCTGCCCATTGGTCAGCAAGGTGCACCGGCAGGCCGAACGGCAGGTCGAGGCAGGGCGCCATATCCTGTTCATTGGTCACAAGGGACATCCCGAGGTCGTCGGCACCTTCGGGCAGGTCGATGCAGGCAACATGACATTGATCGAAACGGTCGAGGATGCGGAGAGCTTCATCCCCGAAAATCCCGACAATCTTGCTTTCCTGACCCAGACCACCCTGTCGGTGGACGATACGGCCGCGATTGTCGAAGCGCTTCAGCGCCGATTCCCGTCGATCCACGCGCCCAAGGGCGAGGACATCTGCTACGCAACGTCGAACCGACAGGCGGCCGTGAAGGCCATCGCCGCGGCCTGCGACGCGGTCTATGTGATCGGCGCGCCCAACAGCTCCAACTCGCTGCGTCTGGTCGAGGTCGCCGAACGCGAGGGCACGCCAGCCCGGCTGATCCAGCGCGCGGACGACATCGATTTTGCGTGGCTGGAGAATGTAGCGACCCTCGGCCTGACCGCAGGCGCCTCCGCCCCCGAAATATTGGTGCGCGAAGTCGTGGACCGGCTCGCCGCCCGATTCGACGTGACGGAGGAGCAGGTGGAGACGGCGCGCGAAACCATCTCGTTCAAGCTTCCCCGCGAATTGGGAGCGGCGTAAGACTATGGCGGTCTATACCCATGTCCCGGCCGAGGAAATCGACGCCTTCCTGACTCGCTATGACGCGGGACGGCTGGTCTCCGCCAAGGGGATCGCCGAGGGGGTGGAAAACAGCAACTATCTGCTGGAAACCACCGGCGCGGACGGCAATGGCCACCGCTATATCCTAACTCTCTACGAGAAGCGGGTGGATGAAGCGGATCTGCCCTTCTTCATGGACCTGCTCGATCATCTCGGCGCGCGCGGCTGTCTGGTGCCGCGCTTTATCGCGGACCGAGAGGGCAAGCGCCTGCAACAGCTCGGCGGACGACCCGCCTGCCTGATCGAGTTCCTCACCGGCATATCCGTCACCGAGCCTACCGCCGGACAGGCGAAAGCCGCGGGCGCGGCGCTGGGCCAGCTGCATCGCGCGGCGGAAGGCTTTGCGGGCGAACGCCGCAACGCGCTCGACATCGCTGGCTGGCACGATCTGGCGGCAAAGTGCGGCGACCATTTCGATGATATCGCGCCCGGCCTGGGCCAGCGGGTCACGGATGAACTTGCCTATCTCGACGCGCACTGGCCCGCCGAGCTGCCGCGCGCCGTCATTCACGCGGACCTTTTCCCCGACAATGTGCTGATGCTGGGCGATGAGGTGACGGGCCTCATCGACTTTTACTTCAGCTGCACCGATATCCGCGCCTATGACCTGGCCGTCACGCACAGCGCATGGGTGTTCAGCAATGATGGCGCGCACTTCTTTGCCGATCGGTCGGCCGCAATGCTCGCTGGCTATCAGGCGGCGCACGGGCTTTCGGATGCCGAGCAGGCCGCCTTCCCGATCCTGTGCCGTGGCGCGGCGCTCCGCTTCCTGCTGACGCGGGCCTATGACTGGATCAACACGCCCGCCGACGCGCTGGTGACGCGCAAGGACCCGCTGGCCTATCTGCGGCGGCTGGATTTTTACGCGCAGACCGCCCCGGCCGAGTTGCTGCGAGCGTGAGCGCACTGTCGCAGGTCGAAATCTTCACCGACGGCGCGTGCAAGGGCAATCCCGGCCCTGGCGGCTGGGGCGCGGTGATGCGCTCTGGGACCACGGAAAAAGAAATCTCCGGCGGAGAGGCACAGACCACCAATAACCGCATGGAAATGACGGCCGCCATCGAAGCACTGAATGCGCTCAAGCGGCCCTGTCAGGTGACGCTCTACACCGACAGCAAATATGTGATGGACGGCATCACCAAATGGGTGTTCGGCTGGCAGAAGAATGGTTGGAAGACCGCCGATCGCAAGCCGGTCAAGAATGCCGAGCTATGGCAGGCGCTGCTGGCAGCAGCCGCGCCGCACAAGGTCAGTTGGCAGTGGGTGAAGGGCCATGCCGGTCACCCTGAAAATGAGCGCGCCGATCAACTCGCCTGCGCGGCCGCCGAACTCTTCCGCATATGAACGGGGGAGCGAAACGCCGCTCCCCCGACAGGGCTCAGGGATATTTTGCTGTCCAGTCCGCAGGATAAGGCGGTTGCCAGCGCGTACCGGCGACCCATGTCGTCCCACGCGGCGCAAAGCCCTCTTCGACCGTGCCGACCCGTCCCATCGCGTCCTTCACCGCGGCATCCCGACAACTGGGCACGACGGCTGACGAGGAACCCGATTCGCCCAGCTTGTCGCACAGATAGCGGGCGGTCAGCGCGACACGGTGGCGCAGTTCGTCCTTCCCGGCCTTTGTGCTGAGGTCGAGATCGGCATAACTGACATTCTGTGAAAGGGATTGGGCGTCGCTATAGCGACCCGTCACGATAATTTCCTCTGTTGGCTGGGCAAAGCTGGTGCTGCTACTTGCCATAAACAGTCCTGACAGGATCAGGACCGACCCTGATAATATCGACTTTCTCATCACGGCATTCTCCTACTCCTAGAGCATGAGCCGATCAGACTGAATTGGATCATGCTCTAATTGTCTTTTGTTTTCCGCATTTTCTTACCCAGCAGATGATACCATCCGCTTCGAAAATGCTTTAGGATCGGCCGCATCTTTATTGTATCCCATCTATATGGGCGCGGCCATTGACCCAACGTGATGGCCGCCTCTTCGTTCCGAATAGCCGTACCCCGGCCTTAGTTTACTTGAAACGGGCGGGAGAATAAGCGGCGGGATCGATCCCGCTCACCGCTTCGGACATCGATCCGCCGGTCACCAGCGCCGATCCCAGCAACGCTGCTGCGGGTGCGGTCTGGATGCCGAAACCGCCCTGCCCCGCGAACCAGAAGAAACCCGCTGCGTCGGCGTCAAAGCCATAGACGGGCGCACGATCCGGCGCGAAGCTGCGCAGCCCTGCCCATTTGCGTTCGACCGCCTCGACCGGCCAGTCCACGACATCTTCGAAACGGGCGATCGCCTGCGCCACCGCCAGTTCTTCGGGCGCGGCGTCGCAGGGTGGCGAAGGTTCTTCATCATGCGGGGTCAACCAGATGCGCCCCTCCCCCTCCGGCTTGAAATAGAAGCTGGAGCCAAGGTCCATGACCAGCGGCAGGTCGGGTGACGGCATCGCGGGCACGCGCAATTGCACGACGGTGCGCCGCAGTGGGGCTATGCCGATAGGCGCGACGCCGCTGCGCCGTGCGACATCATCGGCCCATGCGCCAGCAGCGTTCACGATGATGCCGCAATCGATGACGCCGCCGTTCGTCTGAATGCGCCAGCCGCCCGGCGTTGGGGTCGCCTGATCGAAAACAGTGCCCAGCCGCAATTTGCCACCCTTCGCGTGGAAGCGCCGCAGATACGCCTGGTGCAGCGCGGCGACGTCGATGTCGCACACGCCCGGTTCCAGCAGGCCGATCGTCCAATGGGGTCGCAGCCCCGTTACCAGCGCGGCAGGATCAATAGGGCGCAGTTCGACACAGCCCGAAAATTCCCGCATCAATTGGTCGCGCTCTGCCCTATCGGACTCCCGCCCGACGAACAGCGTCTGCCGGGGCGTTAGGAAGGATCGGCTTGCGAAGGCCGGATCGGGCGAGTGCAACAGCGGCCCGGAAGCCGTGGTGAGCGGCTGCACCTGCCGCCCGCCATAGGTTTCCTCCCAGAAAGCGACGGAGCGGCCGGTGGCGTGATAGCCCGCGCTTTCCTCCTGTTCCAGGATCAGCACGGATGGCTGACCCGCCAGTTCCGCGCCCAGGCTGGCGCCTGCTATGCCGCCGCCGACGATCACGATGTCGAAACGGCTCATGCTGGCGCGTTCTCATCCAGAAAGGCATCGATCCGCCGCAGGGCATCCAGCCGTACCGGGTCGATTTCGCGCAAGATCTCATGCGCCGCCTCTGGCCCATAGACATGCATGCGCGCGCCCCGAATGCGCGCGGCGATGCGGCGGATGGCGGGCGTGGACACCAGCCGGTCAGCACTGGTGGCAAGGATCAGCAGCGGCACGGCGATGCGCTCCAGCTTGCCGCCCTTCTCCAGCGCGAAGGTCGATTGCAGCGCCTCCACTACCCAGCGCCAGCTTGGCGAACCCAGCGCCACGTCCCGGCTATGATCGCGCCACCAGAGTTCGTCGGCATAGCGTTCCGGATCATGCGTCAGCCGCTTCTGCCGCATTGCCCGCTGCCGCTGCGAATCTTCCTTCTGGGTCCAGGCCTGCCGGTGGGAAAAGCCGAGCGCGCACATGGTCCGGGCGATGAGCACCGCCAGCCAGCGGGGCAGCGGGGCGGTATGGACGCCCATCATTGGCGCGACGGCGACCGCAGCGTCAGGCGGGGCCATGCCCTCGGCCAGCGCGCGTAGCAGCAGATGCCCGCCCATGCTGTGCGCTACGATCACGCAGGGTCCTGCCCCCTGCGCCCGCCAATCGGTGACGAAAGCCCCCAGGTCCGCAACCCATAGCGCGAAATCGTCGATATGGCCGCAGAGCGGATCGCTGCTCAGCCTGCCCGAGCCGCCCTGCCCGCGCCAGTCGAAGGCGGAGACGGCCCAGCCCTTACCCGCCCAATGATGGATGACTTCGAGATATTTCTCGATCATGTCGCCGCGCCCGCCGAGCATCAGCAATCGACCGCGCTGTCCCTCGCCCAGCCGATAGCGGCGCAACGGCCAGCCATCGGGCGCGGTCCAGTAATCGAGCCGCCCATCCATCGGCCATGCGCGACGGTCAAAGGCCGGGGGAACAGACACGGGCGAATCCATGGGGCGCATGGTTACGGTTTGGTAAGCCATTCGGTCTAGGGTTTAGATTCATGACGGGGGAATATTTCACGACGGCGCTGCTGTGCGCCCTTGGCGTGCTGCTGGTCATCGCATCGGTGACGGATTTGCGGTCCCGGATCATATCCAACCGGCTGAACCTGGTCATCGCTGCGCTCGCTCCGCTGTGGTGGATCGCCAATGGCATGCCGGTCTGGCCGGGCATGCTGTTGCAGGTCGCACTGGCGCTCGCCGTATTCGCGCTTTTCGCCGCGCTCTTCGCCATGGGATGCATGGGCGGGGGCGATGTCAAACTGCTGGGCGCGCTGGCGCTGTGGTTCCCGTGGGAAGCCGTGCTGTCGATGTTGATGGTCATGGCCATGGTCGGGGGCGTGGTGACGATCGTCACCGTGGTCCACCACCGGACGACCCGACGGCTGGGCCAGCCCCAGATTCCTTACGGTATCGCAATATCGGTCGCAGCCCTTTGGTTGATTGGCGAACGATATCTTAACCATTTTGCGTAAAATTCGGGGCTCGGGCGACACTTGCCTGACTGAGGGAGGCGAATTTCATCATGGACGGCAAGAAAATCGTGCTGCTGGCGGGGGCGCTTATCATAGCGGTCACAACAGCTCTTCTCGCGCGCAACATGCTGAGTTCGTCTAGCGCGCCCCAGGCTAGTGCTTCATCCATGCCGGTGGAAGCGGATCAGCCTCATGTGCTGGTCGCGACCAAGGCGCTCCCAGTGGGCACCATCCTCGACGCGGAAAGCTTCCGCTTCCAGCCATGGCCGAAAGATCTGGTCGAGCAGGCCTATTACATTCAGGGCCAGACCGATCCCGCCAAGCTGGCGGGCAGCGTCGTGCGCACCGCCATCTCGGCCGGTCAGCCGATGACCGTGGGTTCGGTGATCAAGCCGGGTGAGCGCGGTTTCCTTGCCGCAGCGCTCGGGCCGGGCATGCGTGCTGTCACCGTGCCGGTGTCGGCGCAGAATTCGGTCGCGGGCTTCGTCTTTCCGGGCGACCGCGTCGACCTGATGCTGACGCAGAGCGTGGCGGGCGGCGGCGACGGTGACCCGCTGAAGGTTTCCGAGACTATCCTGCGTAACCTCCGCGTGCTCGCCACCGACCAGCGCATGGACGCGCTGGGCGCGGACGGCAAGCCGGTCGTGCAGACCTATTCCAACGTCACCATCGAAGTGACGCCCAAGATCGCCGAAAAGATCGCGGTGGCGCAGACCATCGGGTCGCTCTCGCTCACGCTGCGCTCGATCGCCGACAACGCGTCGGACCTCGACGCCGCCATCGCTGGCGCCGACGTCGATCTGCCCGATAGCGCCAATCCGAACGCGGAAAAGAAGATCATAGCCAAGCTTGCGGCCCGTCCGGTCGACAAGGGCGGCACCTATTCCACCGGCGCCGACGTGTCTCGCTACCAGCGCAGTTCCGTCCCCGCCAAGCCAGTGCAGACCGCCGGTGTCGAAGTGCCCGCAGGGGGCGGCGCACCGGCCAGCGCGGGCGGCATCAGCGGACCTGTGATCCGCATCGCTCGCGGCACCAATGTGACCGTCGTTCCGGTCGGGGGGAAATAAGATGAAGCGTATCAACATTGATGCGGGCAAAAAGGCGGTCAAACCGCTCATCGGCCCCGCCATCGCTCTCGGCCTCGCCGCCGCCATGGCCGCCACGCCAACCACCGCACTCAACGCCGCACCTTCATCGATGCAGGACAATGCGATCCTGATGTCGGTCGGCGGCAGCAAAGTCATCAACCTCGGCGCGAAGATGTCGGACGTGGTGATCGGCGACCCCAATGTGGTCGACGTCCATGTCCGTGCCCAGAACCAGCTTTACCTGATCGCGAAGGCAGCCGGTGAAACCACCGTCTTCGCCACCGCGACCAACGGCAAGGTGCTGTTTTCCGGCACCGTCCGGGTCGGCAACAACCTGTCGAACATCGACGACATGCTGAAGCTCGCGATGCCCGAGGCCGCCATCGCCGTGAACAAGATGAACGGCATGGTCCTGCTGACCGGCACAGTCGCCGCGCCAGAAGATGCAGCGGAGGCCGAACGGCTGACGCAGGCCTTTGTGGGCAAGGAAGTGACCGTTGTCAGCCGCCTGCGCACCGCGACGCCGCTTCAGGTCAATCTTCAGGTCAAGATCGCGGAAGTCAGCCGCGACATAGGGCATCAGATCGGCGTAAATCTGAGGGGTCTGGGGACGGGATCAGGCAACTTCAGCGGCTACATGAACCGATCCGATCGTGGCTTCGCGACTTCAGGCAGTTTCGTGCCGGGCCTTCCCAATGGCGATATCACTCGTCAATGGACGTTCAACAGCCCGATTGACGGGACCACGTCGCTCGGCTTCGTAGCCAAATTGCTTGGCATGGATGTCGCGGGCGCGCTGGACCTTGCCGAATCGAGCGGCCTTGCCACCGCGCTGGCCCAGCCGAACCTGACCGCGCTGTCGGGTGAGACGGCGAGCTTCCTGGCGGGCGGCGAATATCCCTACACGGTCAGCAACGGCACGCAGGGCAACAGCATCGAGTTCAAGCAATATGGCGTGCAGCTTGCCTTCACGCCCACCGTGCTGGCCGATGGCCGCATCTCGCTGCGCGTACGCCCCACCGTGTCGAGCCTCGACTTCTCGGTGAACACCACCGTCCCGGCGCTCAAGAGCCGCACGGCTGAAACGACGGTCGAACTGGGTTCGGGTCAGGCCTTCATGATCGCTGGCCTGCTCAACAACGACACCGCCAATTCGATCAGCAAGACGCCGGGCTTCGGTGAAATCCCGATCCTTGGCAGCCTGTTCAAGTCACGCCGGTTCCAGCGTCATGAGACCGAACTGGTCATCGTCGTCACCCCTTATCTGGTGAAGCCGATGAACGCGTCGGACGTGCACTTGCCGACCGATGGCTTCCGCAATGCCAATATCGCCCAGGGCCTTCTGCTCCAGCAGGGGAATGACGGGGTGAGCGGCGCGCGCGCGCCCTTGCCACGCCGCGAACCCGGTCCGGCGCCGACGTCCGACCCGCGGGCGGCAGCTCCCCGCGACACAGGCAAGCGTTCGGCGAAAGCCGCCGCCGCGCCTGGCTTCAGCTTCTGATCGGAAGGACGACAGTCATGACTTCCCTGTCCGCCACAAATATCCTCCGCTTCGGCGCGCTCGCCATGTTGGCGCTGCCGCTTGCCGCCTGCAATTCCAGCGTCAATCGCGGGGTCGAATCGGTGCATCAGCCGGTCGTCAGCCACGATGCCTACACTTTCGACGTTCAGGCTGGCCCTGACGGCGCCCTTGCCCCTTCGGAAGCGCGGCGCCTGGACGACTGGTTCGCTTCCATCGGCCTTGGCTATGGCGATCAGGTCGCGATTGTTACCGATGCCTATTACAGTCCTGAATTGCGCGAAAGCATCGCCGATGTCGTCGCCCGCCACGGCATGCTGGTGGGTGAGGACAGCTCCGCTGCGGCAGGCTCCGCGCCTGCTGGCAGCGTCCGGCTGGTGGTGCGCCGTGCAACGGCACGCGTGCCCGGCTGCCCCGATTGGTCGAGCAAGAAGGAAACCGAATCCCAGCTCGGCGCCACCTCCAACTACGGTTGCGCCGTGAACAGCAATCTTGCCGCGATGGTCGCCAATCCTGAAGATCTGGTGCGCGGCCAGAGCAGCGAAAGCGACCTGCGCACAGCGACATCCAACCGGGCCATTTCGACCTACCGTGAAAAGACGCCGACCGGTTCGGGCGATCTCAAGAACTTAGGACGCTGATCATGAACGCACCCTGGAAACCTGCCATGTCTGGACAGCGCGATCCCTTCCACGCCTTCGTTTGCGACGATCATAGCCACGATCTGCTGGCGATGGTCGCGGCCGAGATGGGCTGGGCACCGGAAAAGGTGAACAAGGGCGGCATGCGCAATGCCGTGCAGAGCCTGTCGGTCAGCGCCAGCCCGCAAATCCTGTTCGTCGATATGTCCGAAAGCGGCGACCCGCTGAACGACATCAACAGCCTTGCCGAAGTGTGCGAACCCGGCACGGTCGTGATCGCCGCCGGTCAGGTCAATGACGTCCGGCTCTACCGTGACCTCGTCGCCAGCGGCATTCAGGATTATCTGCTGAAGCCCTTTGGCGCGGACCAGCTTCGCGACGCACTGGCTCAGGCGCAGGCGGTGTTCTTCGCCCCGCGCGACGCGGCGCCTGAACGGCCGCATCTGACCACCGCCGTCATCGGCACGCGCGGCGGCGTGGGCGCTTCCAGCATCGCCACCTCGCTCGCCTGGCTACTTAGCGACAAGCAGAAGCGGCCTACCGCGCTGCTCGACCTCGACGTTCATTTCGGCACCAACGCACTGGCGATGGACCTGGAGCCGGGCCGTGGCCTGACCGACGCGATCGATAACCCCAGCCGCATCGATGGTCTTTTCATCGAGCGCGCAATGGTACGGGCGAGCGACACGCTGGCGATCCTGTCGGCCGAAGCACCGATCAGCCAGCCGATGCTGACCGATGGTGGCGCCTTCTACCAGCTGCTGGAGGAGTTCCGCGCCGCTTTCGAATGCAGCGTCGTAGATCTGCCGCGCCATATGCTGATCCAGCATCCGCACCTGATGAGCGACGTCAATGTCGCCGTGGTGGTCACGGAACTGACGCTGGCGGCGGCGCGCGATTCGATTCGCATCCTGTCCTGGCTGAAGAGCAACGCCCCCCAAACGCGTGTGATCGTGGTTGCCAACCGCGTCCATGCAGGCGCGCAGGAAATCAGCCGCAAGGATTTCGAAACCTCGATCGAACGCAAGGTCGACATTTTGATCCCCTTCGACCTGCGGGTCGCGGCACAGGCCGCCAAGCTGGGCAAGACATTGGCCGAGGCGGCCAAGGGCAGCAAGGTCGGCGCCGCGTGCGTCAGCCTGCTCGACGCCACCATGGGGGCCGCCGAGGAGAGCGAAGCCGTCGATGGCAAGCCCGCGAAGAAAAAGGGCGACTCCCTGCTCGGCAAGATCGGCGACCTCCGGGGGCTGATCCCGGCGCGCAAGGACAAGGCCAAGGCCTAGATTTGGTTCTGGCATGCCGTCATCTGGCGGCATGCCCCTTTACGGAACGGGCGATACCATGAGCAATTCGATATTGCTGATCATGCTGCTGGCGGCCTTCCTGGGTCTGGTAGCGATGGCCTTTGCTGGCCCCTCGGCTGAAAAGGCCAGCAAGCGCCGTGTCGCCCTGATCCGCGAACGTCACAGCGGATCGACCGACGCGCTGATGGAAGCGCGCATGCGCAAGGCCATTTCCAATCGACAGCCGGGCAACGAGATGAAGATGCTCGTTTCGCTGGTTCCGAACCCGGAAAATCTGGCCAAGCGCATCCGCATGACCGGCAAGAAATGGACGGTCAGCCAATATATGACCTCCTGCGCCTTCATTGCTCTGGGCATCTGCGCCTTTCTGTTCGTGCGCGGCTTCGCACCGCTGCTCGCCATCATGGTCAGCCTGGCCGCAGGGCTCGCCCTGCCCCACATGTGGGTCGGCCGCCTGATCAAGAAGCGGGTGATGCAGTTCACGATGAAATTCCCCGACGCGCTCGAACTGCTGACACGCGGTCTGCGATCGGGCCTGCCCATCACCGAAACGCTGGGCGTCGTGGCAAACGAAGTGCCTGGGCCAGTGGGTGAGGAATTCAAGCTGATCACCGAGCGCATCAAGATCGGCAAGACGATGGATCAGGCGTTGCAGGAAACGGCCGATCGCCTCGGCACGCCGGAATTCCAGTTCTTCGTCATCAGCCTCGCGATCCAGCGGGAAACGGGCGGCAACCTTGCCGAAACCCTCTCCAACCTCGCGACCGTGCTGCGTCAGCGTGCGCAGATGAAGCTGAAAATCCGCGCCATGTCGTCGGAATCCAAGGCGTCGGCCTACATCATCGGCGCGTTGCCGTTCCTGGTGTTCGGCATGATCTGTTACATTAACTTCAGTTACATGCACCCCTTCTTCACGCCCGATCCGGCCGGCCTGTTTGGGATGTCGACGATGCAGGTCATCGGTCTGGGCGGCATGTGCTGGATGAGCATAGGCGTCTTCATCATGGCGCAGATGATCAACTTCGAAATCTGACGGGGGATAGAACGACATGGAAACCGCTTCCCCCGCCGGCACTCTTTTCGGCATGAACGCCACGGATTTCGGCACCTTGCTTGCCGCCATGGCGACGCTCGCCATGCTGTTCGTGCTGTATACGGTGATGACCGTGCGCGACCCGATGGCAAAGCGGGTCAAGGCGCTCAACGAACGGCGCGAACAGCTAAAGGCGGGGATCACCGCGTCCACCGCGCGCCGCCGCGCCAAGCTGGTCAAGAAGAGTCAGACGACCGACCAGATGCGGTCCTTCCTGTCGAGCCTGAAGGTGTTGCAGGACGACCAGCTGAAGGAAGCACAGCTGAAGCTCGCGCAGGCGGGCATCCGGTCGAAGGATTTGGCGGTCGCCGTCATCTTCGGTCGCATGGTGCTGCCGATCGTCATCGGCGGTCTGGCCGCGCTGCTGCTCTATGGTGTCGGCATCTATCCCGATTGGGGCGGCGCGAAGCGTTTCATGGCCTTCGCCGTGGCGCTGCTGCTGGCCTACAAGGCGCCCGACATCTTCATCGACAACAAGATCCAAAAGCGCTCCGCCGCGATCCGCAAGGGGTTGCCCGACGCGCTCGACCTGCTCGTCATCTGCGCCGAGGCTGGCCTGACGGTCGATGCCGCCTTCAGCCGCGTCGCCAAGGAATTGGGCAAGGCCTATCCCGAGCTGGGTGACGAGTTCCAGCTGACAGCGATCGAACTCAGCTTTCTGACCGAACGGCGTATGGCCTTCGAAAATCTCGCCAACCGCGTGAAGCTGGATGCGATCAAGGGCGTGGTCACGACCATGATCCAGACCGAGAAATACGGCACACCGCTCGCTTCGGCCCTGCGCGTGCTGTCCGCTGAATTCCGCCATGAACGCATGATGCGCGCCGAGGAAAAGGCCGCGCGTCTGCCCGCCATCATGACGGTGCCGCTCATCCTTTTCATTCTGCCGACGCTGTTCGTCGTGATCCTTGGCCCTGCGGCCTGCTCGATCAGCACGGCTTTCTGAGACAGGCTAAAAAGGGGAGGAGGGGGATGTCCGACAGGGCGTCCCCTTTTCTTGTCCGGTCTATTCGTTTCTCGACTGCGCTCGAAACGAACGGAGTGCCGGGTTAGTCGCCCAGGATAACATCCACCCCGGCCCGCGCGTGGATCGCCGTGCCGTCATAGATAGGCAGCACGTTCGCCTTCACATCCACGATCATTTCCAGTTCGGTGCAGGCAAGGATCGCCGCCTGCACATTCTCCTTGGCGATGTCCGTCAGTTCCGACCGCATATAGCGTTCGGATTCGCGGCTGACCTTGCCGATCGTCAGTTCCTCATAAACAATGCGGTCGATCCGCTCGGCGAGTTCCAGGTCCGCAGGCAGCAGCGAAATGCCATGGCCAACCAGCCGCTGGCGGTAGAATTTCTCGGTCATGACGTTGCGGGTGCCGATCAGCGCGGCCCTTTGCACGCCGTCCGCCTTCATCTTGCGGCCGACCGCATCGGCGATGTTGATGATCGGCGTGTCCACCCCGCCCTGCACTTCGTCATAGACGCGATGCATGCTGTTGGCGCAGATCAACAGCGCCTTTGCCCCCGCCTGCTCCAGCCGTCGGGCGGACGCGGTCAGCACCTGCGCGGCATGCGCCCACTCCTCCTCAGTGGTGGAGCGGCCGATGTCGGCGAAGTCGAGACTTTCGATCAGCAGGGGGGCGCTATGCTGCCCGCCCTTCGCGCGGTACACCGCCTGATTGATGATCTGATAATAACGTGCCGTCGATGTCCAGCTGAGACCGCCGATCAGGCCGAGCTTCTGCATGGTGCGCCTTACCCCAATTGCCGTCCGGGAGTGCCCCGGCGTCTGTCCGCTTCAGCGTTACGGACGGGCCTCCGCGTCGGCAAGCCCCTTCCCGCGCGCGCCACCGCATAAGCGCAACACGATTCCCGTTCCCGCCGCTCCGCCAAGCCCGCCGACAACGGCCAGGCCCATATTTTCCAGCAGGAAAGCGAAGGCTGCGGTGGCCCAACCGACCATTCCGATGCTGATAGCGAGCAATGCCATATTTCCGCCCCCACGCCTCAACAGCGCGAAGGCTGCGGCGGCACAGGCGCCACTTCCCGCCAGCGCCACCGCGCCGAGAGCCAGCAAATGGCGCATCGCGATATCGGCGCTCCCCTCATCAACCAGTCCGAAAGCGAAGGGATTGAGCCAAGCCGCAGCGGCGGCGGAAATCATCGCCGCTCCCGCGAACCCGGCAAATATCGTCAGCAGCACCGTCAACCGGCTTTCCGGCCATTCCCGTCCGAGCAACAGGCCAACCGCCCCGCCGATCAGCAGCGCGCCGATAATTTCCGGCGCGTTGAGCACATCCATGTCGTAGACGGCGGCCGCGGACAGGATGACCGTCCCTGCCAGAGCGGCTTGGCGCCGTCTCCCGCATGCCACGGTCCCCAGCGGCCATAGCGCGAAAACGAACAGCGCCGCCGCCACGGTTTGAGCAAGGATGATCGCGTCAAAGCTCGGGCTCACGGGCGTTTCGCTGCCCGTTGCGATTTTTCAGCCCGGCGCGTCGCGACATAGCCGCCGCAAAAGGAAGCGCTGGCAAGAATGAGGGCGATCAGGCTCAGATAGCGCGCCCAACTGCTGCTCACTTCCGCCGCAACCACCAGAGTTCCGGCAATGCCAGCAGGGGTGAGCAGGAATAGCGGGACGACTCGGCCGCTCAGCTCGTCCATCGACAGGCGCCATGCGGCAATCGCACCAATCGTGCAGGCAAGAAGGAAATAGAAGAGGAGAAGCCCGCTCATTCCCGCCTTTTGAAGGTCATGTTGAGGCCGATCGAAACGGCGTTCCGCACAGCAGGGCCGCCGCTACTGCTCGTCCCCAAAACGAAGACCTCCTCCCCCGCGCAACGCACGGGAGAGGAACAGCCCTTTACTGCAATCGGTCGCTGACGACCTTGCCGCCCTGCGTCAGGCGGATGGCGTTGCCGATTTCCTCGTCCAGCACCGGCGCATTCTGGTCCTTGTTCCAGAAGGCCGAGAGGAAATTATAGAGGTTGCGCGCGAACAGGGCCGAAGCATCGGCGGCCAGCCGCGATGGCACATTCTTGTGCCCGACGATCTTGACGCCATGACGCTCGACCACCTGGCCCAGCACCGCGCCTTCGACATTGCCGCCCTGCTCGACGGCGAGGTCGACGATCACGCTGCCCGGCTTCATCGTCGCGATCTGCGCATCGGTGATGAGGCGCGGGGCGGGCTTGCCCGGGATCAGCGCCGTCGTGATGACGATGTCCTGCTTGGCGATGTGGCTGGACACCAGTTCGGCCTGCGCTTTCTGGTAATCCTCGGACATTTCGGTGGCATAGCCGCCCTTGCCCTCGCCCTCGATACCCGCGACGCTTTCGACGAAAACCGCCTTCGCGCCCAGGCTTTCGATCTGCTCCTTGGTGGCGGAGCGCACGTCGGTCGCCGACACCTGCGCGCCCAGCCGCTTGGCCGTGGCAATCGCCTGAAGCCCGGCGACGCCCACGCCCATGACGAACCCCTTGGCCGGGGAGATCGTGCCCGCCGCCGTCATCATCATCGGGAAAGCGCGGCCATATTCGGCCGCAGCGTCCAGCACCGCCTTGTAGCCAGCGAGGTTCGATTGCGAGGAAAGTATGTCCATCGACTGCGCGCGGGTGATGCGCGGCATGAATTCCATCGCCAGCGCTTCATAGCCCGCCGCTGCATAGGCATCGACACGCGCGCGCTCCACGAAGGGATTGAGACCCGCGACGATCCACGCGCCGGGCTTCGCGCCTGTAATGGTCGCGACGTCCGGCCCCTGAACGCCCAGGATAATGTCCGCGCCCGCCACCGTCGCGGCGCGATCGGCAATCGTTGCGCCCATCGCGGCATAGTCGGCGTCAGCGATGGCGGCGGTCAGGCCCGCGCCTGCTTCCACCGCGACATCGGCGCCCAGCGCCTTGAACTTCTTGACGGTTTCCGGCGTACCGGCCACGCGGCGCTCACCTTCGGCAAGCTCCTTGATGATTGCGATCTTCATCGACATCCCCCTCGCCGCTCCAGTCTTAGCTGGAGATCAGCAGGACGACGATCGCAGCCAGCACCACGCATGCGGTGGTGCCCCACTTCACGAGGGACACGAACCCCGAATAGGTCTGGGTCGCGCTCTCCATATTTCCTTCTGACGCCATTTCCATTCCCTTAGTCGCCTGTGTTTTTAAGCGCGCCCCTCTTATCGACAAGGTTCTCCCCCCTCAACCTCGAAACAACGCAAGAAAAACTTTCCGGTTAAGGGCGCCTTTACCCCCTTGGGCTAGGCTGCTGCCACGGAACAAGAAGAGGGGTAAGATGGCGCGCGACGGCGTTCCCATGCTGATGCTGATCGATGAAGAGCCTGCCCAGCGCAGGCTTGTGTCGGCGCTCGCCGCACGCGCCGGGTGGCGCACGATCTTCGCCAGCGACGGTGACATGGCGATCGCCATGCTCGGCACGCAGGACGGCATGCGGCTCGACGCGGTGCTGCTCGACCAATGGATTCCGGGTCCGGAAGCCACTGGCCTCGTCCGCGAATTGCGCAGCCGCCGCCCTGCCCTGCCCATATTGATCCTGACCGCGCATAACAGTGTAGCGGTTGCCGTCGATGCAATGCGCGCTGGTGCGACGGACTATCTGGCCAAGCCGGTCGCGCCCGAAAGGCTGCTCGCCGCGCTCAACGCCACCCTGTCGCAGGAGCATGGCAAGGGCGAGCTGCGCCCGCTCACCGAAAAAATCTCCGCCGCCCTGTCGTTCGAGGACGTGGTCGGCGCTGCCCCCCAATTCCGCGCTGCCCTCGCCATTGCGGCAAAGGCGGCACGCGCCCGCGTGCCCGTCCTGATCGAAGGCGAAAGCGGCGTCGGCAAGGACGTCATCGCCCGCGCCATTCACGCGGCCTCGCCCCGCCACAAGCAGGCGATGGTCACGGTCAATTGCGGAGCCATCCCGGCCAACCTGGTCGAATCCGACCTTTTCGGCCACGAACGCGGCGCCTTCACCGGCGCCTTCGAGCGTCAGGTCGGCAAGTTCGTCGCCGCCGACATGGGCACGATTTTCCTCGATGAAGTCAGCGAAATGCCGCTCGACGCTCAGGTGAAGCTGCTGCGCGTCCTTCAAGATGGCGAAGTGCAACCCCTGGGCGCGCGGCGGCCGGTCCATGTCGATGTGCGGATCATCGCCGCGACCAATAAGCGGCTGGTCGATGAAATCGAAGCGGGCCGCTTCCGCGAGGACCTCTATTATCGCCTGAACGTCGTGCAGTTGACCATCCCGCCACTGCGGGAGCGGATCGGCGACGTGCCCGCGCTCTGCCGCCATTTGCTGGCCCGCATCGCCACCCAGCCGGGGCTGCGTGGCCTGGGCCTGACCGACGATGCGCTCGCGCTGCTGATGCAGCATGAATGGCCGGGCAATGTGCGCCAGCTGCAAAACGCCCTCTTCCGCGCCGCCGTCCTGTGCGAAGGGGACGCCTTGACGCCGCAGGATTTTCCACAGATCGCCGCCCACATCCGGACGCGCGCCAGTGGCGAGCCGCTCCATCCCCGCCTGCGCACCGTGCCGCAGACGCACCGGGAAGCGGCCGGCATCACCCTGTTCGAAGGCGACGGCCATGTCCGCCAGCTTGCGGAGATCGAAGCGGATGTCATCCGCCTCGCCATCGGCCATTATCGCGGCCGCATGACGGAGGTCGCCCGCCGCCTCGGCATCGGCCGTTCGACCCTTTACCGCAAGCTCGCCGAACTCGGGATCGACAGCGCCGCCTGAACCGCGCCCGTCGCGGCGCAGCGCTCATCCGCCGCTCGGCATCGTTGCGACGTTGAAATGTCGGGCCGCCTATGCTTTGGACAGGGCATGAAAAAGCTCAGCCAAGCCGCCCTCCTCTCCGTCCTCCTGCTGGCCGCCTGCGGACGCGCCGAGCCGGTGTCGGATATGCCGAGCCAGGAGGAACTGGCCGCCGCAGCCAATGCCGCCACGGCAAAGGCACTCGCGGAAAGCAAGGCGGAAGCCGCCGAGAACCGCAACTATGTGAATGAGGATCGCGGCTTTTCGGTCAGCTTCCCCGAAGGCTGGGAGCAGGATGCCGCCGCGAGCACCCCCGATGGCACGGTCTTTCAAGACCCCGGCGCAGGCGCCGACGTCCGCGTCTTCTGGCAGCGCAATGGCGAGCAGCAGACGCTCCAGCAGGTCGTCCAGTCGATGAGCAGCGGTTCAGAAGGCGTCGATGGCGACTTTATCGGCGACAATGAATATCGCGGTACGGCCAATGATGGCGAAGGCAATAACGTCGCCGTCCGCCTGCTCCGCCAGCCGGACGGGGGGATCGTTACCGCCACCTTCGTATATCCGGAGATGCTGAGCGAACAATATCAGCCGATCGCGAAGAAGGTGCTCGATAGCTTGCGTGTTTTTGCGGCGAAGGGGGCGGTGCCTTCAGAGGCGGGGAATGCGGCCAACGCTACGGAGCGATAGAGGCCATATCCGCCCTCCCGCAAGCGGGAGGGGTCGGGGGTGGGCCTGCGCAACGCTGGAGCTTATTCTTCACGGCCAGCCCCCAAGCTCGCTACGCTCGCGCCCACCCCTAACCCTTCAAACGAGTCGCGCGCCTCGTGTGAACGCCTGCGGGAGGGGAAAATGTTGAAGTTGCTCGCAAACTATTCCGTCATGCCAGCGCAGGCTGGCATCTCCCTCGATAGCCCTCAACCCAGCCTAACGAGATCCCAGCTTCCGCTGGGATGACGAGCCACGCGAGATAATCACACTCCACCCATCAACCCACCACCGCCTCAGCCCGAGCAACAAGCGCCCGGGCCTCCTCAACATGCATCCCCTCGATCATGCGCCCCTCGAACCGCTCAGCCCCGCCCGTCGCCGCCTCGATCAGCCGCCGGGCATCAGCCACCGCCTGCGCGTCCGGCCCGAACACCTGGTTGGCGACGGGCACCTGGCTCGGGTGGATCAACGTCTTGCCGTCGAAACCAAGGGCGTGCCCGGCGGCGCATTCCGCTTCGAACCCCGCTTCATCGTCCAGCCGGTTGAACACGCCATCGAATACCGCAATCCGCGCCGCCCGCGCGCTCAGGATCACGGACTGCAAGGCGAAGCTCAGCCCTTCCCGACCCGCCGAAGGAGGAATGCCAAGGTCCTGTCGCAGGTCATTGGTGCCCATGAACAGTCCAGCCGTGCCCTCTTCCGCCGCGATCGACGTGGCGGCAAGAACGCCAGCCGCGCTCTCGATCATGGCGATGACCGGCTTCTGGCAGACGCTGAACACGTCGCGCACCTGCTTGCCGCTTTCGACCTTGGGCAAGATGACATAGCTGGCCGCGGAACGCTTGACCGCGATCATTTCCGGGCCGTGCCACGGCGTCCCTTCAGCATTGATCCGCACGGCGCACAGCCGTTTGCCAAAGCCTTCGGCGGCGGCTTCGACCGCGTTGGCGCGCGCCTCTTCCTTTCGGTCGTCAGCCACCGCATCTTCCAGGTCCAGCATGACCATGTCGCAGGAAAGCGTGCGCGCCTTGGCGATGGCGCGCTTGTTCGACGCCGGCAGGAACAGCAACGATCGGGCGTGGCGCAGCAACATGGCAGTCTCCTGTATGGCCCAACCGCCTTCGTGACGGTTTGACTTTCCCCGTTAACGAATCCGCGTCATAGTCAAGCGCTTCTTAAGGGGGAAAAAGATGCTGACGACCTTCGCGCTAACGGTGACTTTCCTGGTGCTCTTCTATCTGGCCGTGAGCGTCAAGGTGGTGCGTCAGGGCTATCAATATACCATAGAACGCTTCGGCCGTTTCACCGAAGTCGCGCGCCCCGGCCTCAATTTCTACCCCGCCTTCTTCTACGCCGTCGGGCGCAAGATCAACATGATGGAGCAGGTCGTCGATATTCCGGGGCAGGAGATCATCACCAAGGATAACGCCATGGTGTCGGTCGACGGCGTCGTCTTCTTCCAGGTGCTGGACGCCGCAAAGGCCGCCTATGAAGTCTCCGAACTGTATGTCGCGATCATGCAGCTGGCGACGACCAACCTGCGCACCGTGATGGGGTCGATGGACCTTGATGAAACCCTATCGAAGCGCGACGAAATCAACGCGCGCCTGCTGTCGGTCGTCGATCATGCCACCAACGCCTGGGGCATCAAGATCACGCGCGTGGAACTGAAGGACATCCGCCCGCCAGCCGACATCGTCAACGCCATGGGCCGCCAGATGAAGGCCGAACGCGAAAAGCGCGCGCTGATCCTTGAATCGGAAGGTCTGCGCGCTTCTGAAATCCTGAAAGCCGAAGGGCAGAAGCAAAGCCAGATCCTAGAAGCCGAAGGCCGCCGCGAAGCTGCCTTCCGCGACGCCGAAGCCCGTGAACGCGAGGCCGAGGCGGAGGCCAAGGCGACGCAGATGGTGTCGGAAGCGATCGCGAACGGCAACGCACAGGCGATCAACTATTTCGTCGCCCAGAAATATGTCGATGCGGTGAGCCAATTCGCCACCTCGCCCAATGCCAAGACCATCCTGTTCCCGGTAGAGGCAACGCAGCTGATCGGCACGCTGGGCGGCATCGGCGCGCTCGCGAAGGAAGCGCTGGGCGGTGACGGCGCACCGACCTCGCCCCCCGCTCCGCCCCGCCGCGGCCCCTTCGCGCAGGGTCAGAGCTGATGGACTGGCTCGGCATGCTGGACGATCATTGGGGCTGGCTGGTCTTCGCCGCCCTGCTCGGCGTCGCCGAAGTGATGATCCCCGGCGTGTTCCTGATCTGGGTCGCGCTGGCGGCGGCGGTGACGGGGCTGATCGCGCTGCTGTTGCCGGTGTCCGTGCCGGTGCAATTGCTGATATTCGCCTTGCTTTGCCTGGTGTCGGTCTGGGGCGGCCGCCGCTGGTATGTCGCCAATCCTGTGAACTCGCAGGACCCATTGCTCAATGACCGCACCGCCCGCCTGATCGGCGAGATCGTGCTGGTGGTCGAACCCATCGAAGCAGGCCACGGCCGCGTGAAGGTGGGCGACAGCGTCTGGTCCTGCCGAGGCCCCGACGCGCCAGCGGGAAGCCGGGTACGCGTGGTTGGAGCGGAGGCATCAGTGCTACAGGTGGAATTGGTTTGAGGCTGGTGGCGGCCATTCCCCCTCCCGCAAGCGGGAGGGGTTAGGGGGTGGGCTGGCGCAACATCTGCCTTGTTTTGTGGGATAACCCAGAAGCTCGCTCCGCTCGCGCCCAGCCCTAGCCCCTCCCATAATCGGGCGGATGATGACTTGAACGGGTGGAAAGTGGAAGGACTGCTTTCAAACAAGGATGGAGCCATACCGGAAATTGCTATGCCGCTGTAAGCAGGTATATTCGTATGCAGGCAATCTGAGAGGATTGATTGACAATGGTGTGGTGGAAGAAGGCGCTTCTAACACTCGGGCTTATAGCGATCTGGTTGTGCGGCCTTATCCTCGTCGGCAGCTATGGCTACGAAGGTCAGTATTTTTGGTTCTCGTTCAATGCTCTCGCGATCAGCTTTGCAGTGGCCCCGTTTTGGCGTCTTCGATCCTCAAATTGGTATTGGCCGACCATCGCAGCCCTCGGACTTGTCCATATCGCTACGCTATATTTCGAACGGACTTTTGTTGGGCATCGTGAGTTGCCGTCTAAGGGCCTGGTCCAAGGTATGCTCGTGATCGACTGCATGGCAAGCTGGAGCATTATGGTCGGCGTTTGCTGGATAATCACTCGACGCTTTCCTTGGCAGTTGTCCGACCAGTGACGTTCCGATGCCAGTCCGAGCGCCTTATGGGGACGAGCGGCTCGCGCAATGGCAGGTTTCGGGACGAGGTAAAGCGCGAGGCAAAGACTACAAATGGTCGTTAGCCGACACTCCCATCCCGTCATGCCAGCGCAAGCTGGCATCTCAGTCGATGGCGCTCGGCCTAGCCTCACGAGATCCCAGCTTTCGCTGGGATAACGGAAGTGCAGTGATTACAAATGGTCCTGCGCAGAGGTGAGCCCATCCCCAAACAAAAAGGGCCAGCGTCACCGCCAGCCCCTCTCGTACCACTGATCTCCGCCCGCTTACCCGACGAAAGCACGCTCGATCACGAAAGCGCCCGGCGCCGCGTTGGAGCCCTCGACAAAGCCTTCGCCCTCGAAGAAGGCAGCGAACTGCTTGATCATCTCCATGCTGCCGCACATCATCACGCGGTCAGTCTCCGGGTTGAACTTCTTGTCGCCCGAGATGCCTTCGAACAGCGCCCCGCTCTCGACCAGCTTGTCGATCCGCACATTGTTGCGGAACGGTTCGCGCGTGACGGTCGGCACATAATGGAACTGGTTCGCGGCCTGTTCGGAGACAAGCGGATCTTCCGCCAGCTTGCCGGTCATCTCGTCATGGAAGGCAAGGTCGCTGACCCGGCGGACGGAGTGGACCACGACGACCTCTTCATAAAAGTCGTACACGTCCGGATCGCGCGCCAGGCTGAGGAAGGGCGCCAGGCCGGTGCCGGTCGACAGCATGAACAAGCGCTTGCCCGGCAGCAGCGCGTCGGTCACCAGCGTGCCGGTCGGCTTGCGGCCAAGATAGATCTGGTCGCCCGGCTGGATCAGCTGGAGCTTGGACGTCAGCGGCCCGTCCTGCACCTTAATCGACAGGAACTCCAGTTCCTCGTCCCAGGCGGGGCTGGCCACGGAATAGGCGCGCAGCAGCGGCTTGCCATTGTCGCCCTGCAACCCGATCATCACGAACTCGCCCGAACGGAAGCGGAAGCTTGCCGGGCGGCTGATGCGGAAGCTGAACAGATGTTCGTTCCAATGCCGCACCGACAGCACGGTTTCGACAGTCAGGGCGCCGGTCGGCTCCAGTACCGGCTTTTCGATCGTCACGTCGCTCAAAACCTTGTCTCCTGCCAAATCCACTTGGCCAACGCCCGGTCAGGACGCCAGTTGCGTGGCTTTCGCAATAAGTGATGGCGGCGCGAATGCCTTTTCGGCCCCGCTAAGGCAAGGTGAAAAAACTTTCACGGCCGATAGCTGACGATCATGCCCCGCCAGCTTCAACCGGATTTTCAGCCGAACAGCCCCTTTGCCAGCCTGCTGAGTTCGCCGATCGGGCTGCCGTCGCCGTCACTGTCGAACAGGCCACCAAGCTTGCCCAGAATCGCCTCGGGGCCGCCAAACTGCGCGAACAGTTCCTGCAACTTGTCCGCCGACACGCCATGCTCAGCCGCCGTGGTGGCGAGCGCCGCGACATCGGTTTCGCCAGACGCGATCTTGCCGCCAATCTCCGCCATTAGCGCCTGCATCTGCTCGGCCGAAAGCCCCAGCTTCACCGCCACTGCTTCCAATCCGCCCACGCTGTTTATCAGTTGGTCAAACATCGCCATAATCCCGTTGAATTGGGCACCAGAATAGCACCGCAAGCCGCCGCCCGAAAGCAAAAGAGCCGGAAGCACCGCTCCCGGCTCTTTTTCAACCTTTGGAAGCGGGCAGCCCCGCTTGTCAGGCCGCCGTCAGCGCAGCCTGCCGCACCGAAGCATCGACATGCTCTTCAAACTGGGCGAAATTGTCCACGAACTGCTTGACCAGCTTGCCGGCCGTCTCGTCATAGGCCGCCTGATCGGCCCAGGTCGCACGCGGATCAAGGATGGTCGCATCAACGCCCGGCACCGCGACCGGCACCTCAAACCCGAAATTGGGATCGATCCGGAACTCGACATCATTGAGGCTGCCGTCCAGTGCCGCGTTCAGCAGGGCGCGCGTCACCTTGATCGGCATGCGCTTGCCAACGCCATATTTGCCGCCGGTCCAGCCGGTGTTGACCAGCCAGCAGGTCACGCCGCCCTTGTTGATCCGGTCCTTGAGCAGATTGCCGTAGACCGACGGGTGACGCGGCATGAACGGCGCGCCGAAGCAGGTGGAGAAGGTCGCCGAAGGCTCGGTAACGCCGATTTCCGTACCCGCCACGCGCGCGGTGTAGCCCGACAGGAAGTGATACATCGCCTGATCCGGGGTCAACCGCGCGATCGGCGGCAGAACGCCATAGGCGTCGGCGGTCAGGAAGATGATGTTCTTGGGCACCGGCCCCAGATTCTTCTCCGACGCATTCGGGATGAAGTCGATCGGGTAGGAACCACGGCTGTTTTCAGCCAGGCTGTTGTCGTCGAGGTCAATCTCGCGCGTATGCTCGTGAATGACGACATTTTCCAGCACCGTGCCGAACCGCTTGGTGGTCGCGAAGATTTCCGGCTCGGCCTCGGCCGACAGGTTGATCATCTTGGCATAGCAGCCGCCTTCAAAGTTGAAGACCGCCGTGTCCGACCAGCCATGTTCATCGTCGCCGATCAGCGTGCGGCTGGCATCGGCCGAAAGCGTCGTCTTGCCGGTGCCCGACAGGCCGAAGAATACCGCCGTATCGCCATTCGAACCGATATTGGCCGAACAGTGCATCGGCATCACGCCCTTGGTCGGCAGCAGATAATTGAGGATACCGAATACCGACTTCTTCATTTCGCCGGCATATTTGGTGCCGCCGATCAGGATCAGCTTTTCACTGAAATTGACCGCGATCACCGTTTCGCTGCGCGATCCGTGACGCGCCGGGTCAGCTTGGAAGGTCGGCAGGTCGATGATGGTATATTCAGGGGCAAAGCCGCTCAGTTCTTCCGCCCTGGGCCGGACCAGCAGCGTGCGGATGAACAGGTTGTGCCAGGCCAGTTCGTTGATGACACGGACATTCACGCGATGTTCGGGCTGCGAACCGCCGAACAAATCGGCGACGTAGAGCTTGTCCTTCTCGCCCAGCGCTTTGAAAAAATCTTCCTTCAGCGCGGCGAAATGCTCCGGCGTCATGGGAACGTTCGTCTTGCCCCACCACACGGTGGCTTCGGTCTCGGCGTCCTTGACGATAAACTTGTCGTTGGCCGAACGGCCAGTGTGCTTGCCTGTCTTCACGACCAGTGGGCCATCCTTCGACAGGATGCCCTCACCATTTGCGATGGCAGCTTCGACAAGCGGCGCGGTGCCGAGATTCCAATGTTGTTCAGCGGTCGTGGAAATGCCCTGCTGATCCAGGGTAATTGAGGATTTGGCCTGCACGCCTTAGCTCCTGATGTGATTACTCCGGCTCGCCAACAACGAACGCTTGCGACCGATCCGCTCCCAGCGCCGCTCTCCCTTGTGGGCGGCGACATTCCTGCAGACGGGAGGCCCAATAAGCCTTTGCACCCCCAGCGTCAAATCCCGCCAGCAAGCCATTTGTCCCAGATTAAGTGGCGCAAACCGCATAATTGCCGTCCTACCCCTTTCTTGCGAGCAGGGCAGCCATCGTCTAACGCTGGACAGGAAGGCCTGAGCAGGGCGACCAAGATCATTGGGAAGAAGCATGACTCCAACCATCGCCCTTGTGGATGATGACAAGAATATCCTGACTTCCGTGTCCATCGCGCTACAGGCCGAGGGCTTCATGACGCGCCTCTATTCGGACCCGGAGGCAGCACTGAAGGCGTTGCTCGACAACCCGGCCGATCTTGCCGTGTTCGACATCAAGATGCCGGGCATGGATGGCCTGGAACTGCTCCGGCGCCTGCGCGAAAAAAGCCAGATGCCGGTGATCTTCCTCACATCCAAGACCGATGAGCTGGACGAAGCGCTGGGCCTTGCCATGGGTGCCGACGATTATATCGCCAAGCCCTTTTCCCAACGCCTGCTGATCGCCCGCATCCGCGCCATCCTGCGCCGGGCGGAGGTGGGCCGGTTGGCCGACGCCAGTGACGAGCCCGCCGCCGACCCGATCATACGCGGACGGCTTGAAATGGACCCCGCCCGCCATCGCGTCAAATGGATGGGCCAGGATGTCACGCTGACCGTTACCGAATTCCTGATCCTAGAAACACTTGCGGCGCGCCCCGGCGTCGTCAAGAATCGCAACCAGTTGATGGATGCGGCGTATCAGGATGACGTCTATGTCGATGACCGCACCATCGACAGCCACATCAAGCGGCTCCGCCGCAAATTCCGTGAGGCCGATCCTGAATTCAACGCAATCGATACGCTCTATGGCGCCGGATACCGATTCTCCGAAGAGTGATCCGCGGGACGGCGGGTTGCGCTGGTCGGGCCGGATCAGCCTGACGCCGCGCATCCTGGCGGTCAACGTGTTCGCGCTGGCCCTGCTGGCGGGCGGCTTCTTCTATCTGGACAGCTATCGCACCCGGATCGTGGACGCGCGCCTCGACCAGTCCGCGCGCGAATTGAAGCTGCTGGCGATCGGCCTGGAGACAGCACCGGCCGAACGGCACAATGCCCTGATCGCCGCCTATGCCAGGCAGACGCGTGATCGCGTTCGCCGCTATGGCCCGGACGGACGGCTGATCGCCGACAGCTTTGCGATGGATGCTCCTCGTTACCGGCTGACCCTGCCGTCGGAAGAAGGGTGGCGCCGCCATGTCGCGCGTTTTCTGGACAAGGCGGTGGACCGCGTCGTCTTTGCCGACCGACCGCCCAATTTCGAAGAACCTGCCATCGATCGCGCCAATGCCTGGCCAGAGCTGCTGCTCGCCCGCAAGACCGGCCAGCCGCAGGCGATGAACCGCTATGCGCCCGACCGCACCTTCATGATCTCCGCCGCTACAGGCATGAAGGACGGCGGCAGCCTCCTCGCGACCGAAAATGCCCGCGACATCACCCGGACGGTGCGCGCCGAACGTCTGAGGCTCGGCATCGTGATCGCCACGGCCGTGCTGGCGTCGGTGCTGCTGTCGCTTTTCCTCGCCCGGACCATTGTACAGCCGCTGCAGCGCCTCGCCCGCGCAGCGGTACGCGTCCGCCTTGGCCGCGCGCGGGAGGTCACAGTGCCCCGCCTGCCGGAGCGGCGCGACGAAATCGGCATGCTCGCCCGCGCGCTGTCGGACATGAGCCACGCGCTGCGACAGCGGATCGACGCCACCGACGCCTTTGCCGCCGATGTCAGCCATGAGCTTAAAAACCCCATCGCCTCGCTCCGCTCCGCCCTCGACGCGCTGGAACGGATCGACAAGCCGGAACTGCGCGATCAGTTGATGGCGATTGCCCAGGATGACGTGCGGCGGCTGGACCGGCTCGTCACCGACATTGCCGAAGCCTCCCGCATCGACGCGCAGCTCTCCCGCACGCGGTTCGAGCCGATCGACCTTGGCCTGCTGATCGAGCGCATGGTGGTGGCGCGCGAGGCACGGGGCGTTCCGCGCGGCGTCCGCCTTGCCTTCGCTCGCCCGCGCAAGGATGTCGCCGTCGTGCTGGGCGAAGAGCAACGCCTGCTCCGCGTGCTCGACAATCTGATCGACAACGCCATCTCCTTCTCACCCGATGGCGGGCTGGTGCAGATCGTCGCGACCGTGGCCGATCATGAAGTCCTCGTCAGCGTCGAGGATGAAGGCCCCGGCGTACCCGAGTCCCAGCGCGAGCATGTCTTCCGCCGCTTTCATAGTGTCCGCCCGGAAATGGAGAGCTTCGGCAAGCATTCAGGTCTCGGCCTCGCCATCGCCCGGTCGATCGTCGAAGGGCATCAGGGCAAGATCAGCATTGCCGACCGTGAGGATAATCAGCAGGGCGCCTGTTTCATGCTGCGCCTTCCCATGGGGGTTGAACGCGACCCCGGTATTGTCTCGGAATAGGACGGCTGCTCGAAGTTTTTGACCTTTGCGTGAATTCTTTGCGTCAATTCGATTCACACGCACCGTCTCTAGGTCTAGGATGCGTTCAGGGACATGGCGGCGCAAGACTCAACCGAAACAATGCATGCGACAAGCGTCGCGATAGATGGGCGGGCCGTGCTGATCTGCGGCGCGAGCGGCGCGGGCAAATCGGATCTCGCCCTGCGCCTGATCGACCGTGGCGCCACGCTCATCAGCGACGATTACACCATCGTGCGATCCAGCGGGGGGCAGCTGGAGGCGTCCGCGCCAGCCACGATCGCCGGAAAGATGGAGGTGCGCGGCGTCGGAGTCGTAGACTTGCCGTCGATCGACGGGGCGCGGCTGGCGTTGATCATCGACCTTTCGCAGGACATTGATCGCATGCCGGGCGACCCAGAAGAATGGCTCGTCGCCGGTGCCCCCCTGCCGGTGGTCAAGGTTTCACCCTTTGAAGCATCGGCGCCGATCAAGGTCGAACTCGCGCTAAAAACGATGGGGCTGGCGTGACCGCACGGACGCCCAAGACCATCCTGCTGGTGTCCGGCCTTTCCGGCGCGGGCAAGACGACGGCGCTCAAGACGCTGGAGGATATGGGCTGGGAAGTCGTGGACAACCTTCCCCTCCTCCTGCTGGAGCGGCTGCTCGACACGCCCGTGCCAGCTGGTCACGAGGAACTGGATGACCGTCCGCTGGCGCTCGGCATCGACGCGCGCACACGTGGGTTCGACGCGCAGACGATCGTTCAGCGCATAAAGGCCCTGCGAACGCGCCGGGGCCATGACGTCGAGACGCTCTTCCTCGATTGTTCCGACATGGAACTGGAGCGCCGCTTCGCCGAAACACGGCGCCGTCACCCGTTGGCATCGGATCGCCCCGCGACTCACGGGCTCGCACGCGAACGGGAACTGACCGACCCGCTGCGCCGCTGGGCGACGCATGTCATCGACACGACCAGCCTGACCAGCAACGCGCTGCAACAGGAAATCCGCAACCGCTTTTCGCGCGAGGGGCTGTCTGCCCCGGTGCTGACGATCATATCTTTCGGCTTTTCGCGGGGCGTGCCCCTGAACGCGGATCTGGTCTTCGACATGCGCTTTCTGCGCAATCCGCATTGGGAAGCGGAACTGCGGCCCCGGACCGGACTGGACCCCGATGTCGCCGCCTATATCATCGAAGACCCCGCCTATGAGGAAGCAGTGCACCGGATGGAGGAACTGCTGGCCCTGCTCATTCCCCGCTATCAGGACAGCGGCAAATCCTATGTGACCGTCGCGTTCGGCTGCACCGGCGGACGGCACCGTTCGGTCCATGTCGCCGAACGGGTCGCCAAATACTTGCAAGAGGCGGGCTTTTCGCCCACGGTCTCGCACCGCAATATGGAATCAGCGCCCCAGGATAGTCTGGAGAAGCGCGAGCCGGGAGGCCCGAAAGCTTAAATCATGAAACAATGTGGGCCGGTAAGTAGATGATAGGACTTGTTCTCGTCACTCATGGGTCGCTGGCGACGGAATTCGTCGTCGCGATGGAGCATGTGGTCGGCCCGCAACAGCAGATCGCGACCATCTGCATCGGCCCGGAAGACGATATGGAGGTGCGCCGCGCCGACATCGCATCAGCGGTGGAGCGGGTGAATGACGGTTCGGGCGTCATCCTGCTCACCGACCTGTTCGGCGGCACCCCGTCCAACCTTGCCATATCGCTGCTGAAGGCGGGCGAGATCGAGGTTATCGCGGGCATCAACCTGCCCATGCTCATCCGCCTGGAAAGCGCGCGCAAGGTCATGGACGTGCGCCAGGCCGTCGCCGCCGCGCGTGAAGCCGGCCAAAAATATATCAGCGTCGCATCCGAATTGTTGGGCAGCACTACATGAGCGAAATCAGTCAGGAAGTCCTGATCAGCAACAAGCGCGGCCTCCACGCGCGCGCCAGCGCCAAGTTCGTGACGCTGGCCAGCGGCCTTCCCGCCCAGATCACCGTGCGCAAGGATGGCAGCGAAGTGACCGGCACATCGATCATGGGCCTCATGATGCTGGGCGCGGCGCTGGGCGATTCGATCATCATCAGCGCCACCGGCCCCAGCGCGGAAGAATCGCTGGGAAAGCTAGTCACGCTGGTCGAAGACAAGTTCGGCGAAGAATAGCTCTTCCGCGCTCCGCCCCGGCCCGATAGAGAGGCCGCCTCATTCCAAGGAGGAAAGCAGGCGCAGTGGCACGCGAGATCACCGGATTTTCCAACCCGCTGGTGAAGCGTGTCCGCAGCTTGCGTGAAAAGAAGTTCCGCAAGGCCGAAGGGCTTTTCCTGGCCGAGGGCTTACGCATCCTCACCGAAGCGCGCGAGGAAGGCGTGCTGCCGGAAATGCTCTTCCACGCCGGGTCGACCCATCCCCTCGCCGCCGACTTGATCGCGGCGATGGAGGCGTCGGGCGGCGATGTCATCGAAACCACGCCGGACATTCTTTCCAAGATTTCCGGCAAGGATAATGCGCAAGCCGTCGTCGGCGTCTATAGCGACCGGCTGACCCCGCTGGCCAAGCTCGACCGAAGCAAGGCCGACATCTGGATCGTCGCCCAGTCGCTCCGCGATCCCGGCAACCTCGGCACCATATTGCGCACCGGCGACGCGGTGGGCGCTGGCGGCCTCATCCTGATCGACGATTGCGTCGACCCCTTCTCGGTAGAGTCCGTCCGCGCAAGCATGGGCGCGCTTTTCACCCAATCGATCACCCAGGCGCGCTGGGGCGAATTCTTGGCGTGGCTGCGGCAGGGTCCGGGCGAACTCATCGGCACCAGTCTCAAGGCCACGCAGGATTATCAGGAGCCGCGCTATGCCAGCCCCTCTTTCCTGCTCGTCGGCAACGAGGCGCAGGGCCTGCCCGAATCCTACGAGGCCGAGTGTGACCAGCTGGTGAAAATGCCGATGCTGGGCAAAGCGGACAGCCTGAACGCGGCCGTCGCCTGCGCGGTGATGGCCTATGAACTGCTGAACCAGAAACGAGCGAAGAAGACTTAAGACATGGCAAGGGGCGGGGAAGACATGGCTGCGGACGGAATAGGTGCAATGCTGCGCCACAAGCGGGTGCTGGCAGCCAGCCTGATCGGCACGGCGGTCGAGTTTTACGACTTCTACATCTACGCCACCGCCGCCAGCCTCGTGTTCGGCCCCCTCTTCTTTCCCGCCTCCTCCCCTTCGGCGCAGCTTCTCGCCGCCTACGGCTCCCTCGCCCTCGCCTTCTTCGCGCGGCCCCTGGGCGCGGCGGTGTTCGGCCATTATGGCGACCGCATCGGCCGCAAGGCGACGCTCGTCACCTCGCTCATGCTGATGGGCGGATCGACGCTCGCCATCGGCTTCCTGCCCACCTACCAGATGATCGGCTGGTGGGCGCCGCTGATCCTGTGCATCCTGCGCTTCGGTCAGGGCTTCGGCCTTGGCGGCGAATGGGGCGGCGCTGCGCTGCTGGCGGTAGAGAACGCCCCGCCCGGATGGCGCGCCCGCTTCGGCATGTTCCCCCAGCTCGGCGCGCCAGTCGGCTTCCTCGCCGCCAACGGCCTGTTCCTGATCCTGGGCATGTTCCTGACGGACAAGGATTTCTTCGCCTGGGGCTGGCGCCTTCCCTTCCTCGGTAGCGCCGTGCTGGTGTTCCTCGGCCTCTGGGTCCGCCTGAAACTCACCGAAACCCCCGAGTTCGCCGCCGCCCAAGCCGAAGCGCCGCCGCCCGCACTCCCCCTCGCGACGCTCCTCTCGAACCACTTGGGCGCAGCGATCGCGGGCACCTTCGCCGTCGTCGCCTGCTTCGCCGTCTATTATATCGCGACCGCCTTCGCGCTCGGCTACGGCACCACGACCCTCAAGATCGATCGCGAGACCTTCCTGGCGATCCAGCTCGGCGCGATCCTTTTCATGGCTCTCAGCATCATCATCGCCGGATGGTGGGCGGACAAGACCAGCCCCACCCGCGTGCTGGTCGCAGGCTGCATCGGCACCGTCCTGATGGGCGTCATCTTCGGCCCCGCCATGGGCACCGGACAATTGCTGCCGATCTTCCTGATCCTCAGCCTCGCCCTGTTCCTAATGGGCTTCGTCTATGGACCATTGGGGGCCTATCTGCCCCACCTCTTCCCGGTCCAACTGCGCTACACAGGCGCCTCCTTCTCCTTCAACCTCGGCGGCATCATCGGCGGTGCGCTCGCCCCTATCGTTGCAACATGGCTGATCCAGGTGCAGGGCGTGGCGCTCGTCGGCCTCTATATGTCAGCGGCAGCGGCGATCAGCTTGGGCGGGCTGTGGTTCACAAGCCGACAACCGGCCTAGCGCTAGGTCGCCCGCCGGACTTGCGCCCCGCGCGGGAACCGGTTATTCCAATCTCTGCGGACCGGGCCCCTCTGGCGCTGCTTCTCCCTAGAAGCGACGTGATGTCGGACCGCATCGGGTGACACCGGTGCAGGCTCCTTACCCTTCCCTGTCATCCGATCGAGCGAAACGCACGAAAGAGGATGGCACATATGAAGCCTTTTACCTTTATTCTCATGCTTCTGGCGCAGCGCGTCGATGACCGGCTGCGGATGGAGCGACTGCGCTCAGCGCCTGATCCCCGCCGCATCGAAAGGCTGTTGCAGCGCAGGGATCAACTGAACGCCCGCCTGCGCCGGTCGATGGCGCGCCCCGCCTGGAACGGGAGCTGACGCCATGGATTTCCTATGGCTGGTCTGGCTCGGTACGCCGCTCTGGATGTGGCTATCCTTTTTTAGCATCGTGATCGCGCTGCTGGCGCTGGACCTCGGCGTCCTGCACCGACGCGAACGCGAGATTGGCGTGCGCGAGAGCCTTACCCTTTCCGCTTTCTACATCCTTCTCGGCCTTGGGTTCGGTGCCTGGATATGGTGGCAAATGGGCGCGACGGCGGGCCTCAACTATGTCACCGGCTTTGTCGTCGAAAAAAGCCTGGCGATGGACAATGTCTTCGTCATCGCGATGATATTCACCTATTTCGGCATACCGCGTCTCTATCAGCATCGGGTGCTCTTCTGGGGCATATTGGGCGTCATCCTGTTGCGCGCGGTGATGATCGGCTTCGGCGCGGCGGCGGTGCAGCAATGGGGTTGGCTGCTCTATTTCTTCGCCGCCTTCCTGATCGCGACCGGCATCAAGATGTGGATGACCGCAGAGAAGGACTATGACGTCGGCGCGTCGCCCCTGCTGCGCTGGGTGAAGCGCCGCATGAGGGTGACCGACACTCTGCATGGTCGGCATTTCTGGGTGAGGCAGACCGATCCCCGGACTGGACGGGGAGCTCTGTTCTTCACGCCGCTGTTCCTGGCGCTGGTCATGATCGAATTTGTCGATGTGGTGTTCGCGGTCGATTCGGTGCCAGCGATCTTCGCGATCACCACGGACCCGTTCATCGTCTATACGTCGAACATCTTCGCGATCCTTGGCCTGCGCGCGCTCTATTTCGCCCTGGCCGCGATGGTGGAGCGTTTCCACTACCTCAAATATGCGCTCAGCCTGCTGCTGATCTTCATTGGATCGAAGATATTTGTCGCCGACGCGTTGGGCCTGGCCAAAATCCCGCCGCCGGTCTCGCTGGCCGTCACCTTCGCCATTTTGGCAGGCGGCGTGGGCTGGTCATTGTGGAAGACGCGACCAGAAAAGGCGACGCGTCCTGCCGAAGTCCAGTAGGATCTGATCGGGGCAATCGGCCCCAAAAGCAAACAGGCGGCGCTCTTGCGAGCGCCGCCTGTTCAACTTAGCGACCGTAAAGCCGCGAGGAGGATCAATCCTCGGTGCGGACGTCGCGGCGCTCGGCGATGCGAGCGCGCTTGCCGGTACGGCCACGCAGATAATAGAGCTTCGCACGACGCACGACGCCACGGCGGACGACGGTGATCGAATCGAGGTTCGGCGAGTAGAGCGGGAACACGCGCTCCACGCCTTCACCGAACGAAATCTTGCGCACGGTGAAGTTGCTGCCCATGCCCTTGTTCGAGCGGGCGATGCACACGCCTTCATAATTCTGGACGCGGCTGCGGTCACCTTCGATGACCTTCACGCCGACGCGCAGCGTGTCACCGGGGCGGAATTCCGGGATATCCTTGGCGAGAGCCGCGATGTTTTCGGCCTCGATCTGCTGGATCAAGTTCATAACTCAAGTCCTACTTTTCGCGTTGCGCACCAGAGGGCGACTGGTCCCGAACGCCGATATGACGTTCCCAAAGGTCCGGCCGCCTTAGCCGTGTGTCATCCTCCGCCCTTTGTTTCCGCCAGGCGGCGATTTTCGCATGATCCCCCGATCGCAACACTTCAGGGATCGCGCGCCCTTCCCACAGAGCGGGCCGGGTATAGTGCGGATATTCGAGAAGGCCGCTTTCGAAGCTCTCTTCATCCCCACTGGAAGCCGCGCCCATTACTCCGGGAAGCAGCCGAATGCAAGCATCGAGCAGCATCAGCGCGCCCATCTCGCCGCCGGACAAAATGATGTCGCCCATGCTGATCTGCTCAACCGGGCGGGCATCGAAAATTCGCTCGTCAAAGCCCTCGAACCGCCCGCACAATATCGTCGCGCCCGGACCCGCCGCCAGTTCGCGCACGCGGGTCTGGGTGATCGGCTTGCCGCGCGGCGTCATGGCGATCACCGGCAGGTCCGGCCCCTGCTCCAGCGCATGATCGATGGCCAGCCCCAATATGTCAGCGCGCAGCACCATCCCCGCGCCACCGCCCGCAGGCGTGTCGTCAACGGTGCGGTGCTTGTCGGTCGCAAAATCGCGGATATGGATCGGATCGCACACCCATTTTCCTTCCGCCAGAGCGCGCCCTGCCAGCGACACGCCCAGCGGTCCCGGAAACATCTCCGGATAAAGCGTCAATATTTGCGTCCGAAAACTCACGCCTTGCGCTTGCGCAGCCACGCCGCGGACATGCCCCCCAGCAACGACACGGAACCGCCTGCCATCAGGGCAATACCGATAGCACGCAGCAGATCGGCAAAGGGCCGCTCCGGGTTCATCAGGGCGGGCAAAAGAAACAGCAAGGGAATAGGGATGACCAGCGCCACCGCCGCGCCAATCTTCGACGCGCGCTTCCATGGCATGGTGAACAGGCGCCACCCTGCGGCGATCATCATCAGCAGATAGAGGGCGGTAAGGATTTGGGGCATCAGCGACCGCCGATCAAACCGCAAATGCCGCTTCGATCACGGCCCGTCCGTCCGAGATCGTGACCGCATGCATGGGCGCCATGAAGCGTTTGCCGTTGGGCCGTTCGACCTCGATGATATCGCCAGCGCCGAAATTCTCGACCGCGACGACATTGCCCAGCCCTTCACCCTCGCTGGAGAAACAGGGCAGGCCGATGAGGTCGGCATGATAATATTCGCCCTCCTCCAGCGGAGGCAGGGCAGAACGCGGAACGGTCAGTTCCGTCCCGCGCAGGGCTTCGGCCGCGCTTCGGTCATTGACCTCGGCGAAACGCGCAACCGCGCCATTGGGACCGGCACGTACCGACTTCAACGTCAGCGCGCCGCCCGCAGCGTCGAAGCTCTTGTAGGATTTGAGCGTTTCCACCCCTTCCCCAAAGAGCTTCAGACGAACCTCGCCCGCCACCCCATGCGCGCCAATGATGACGGCGAGAGTGAGGGCGCGCGAAGAGGCTAGCCCCTCCCCTTCAGGGGAGGGGTTGGGGTGGGGGGTTCCGGGCGCGGAGCCATTGCCAGCCCCCACCCCCGGCCCCTCCCCTGAAGGGGAGGGGTGATTACCCATTTAGCCTTCAGCCTGTTCTTCAGAAGCGGCTTCGGGAGCAGCTTCCTCAGCGGCAGGCGCTTCTTCGACAGCCGGAGCTTCTTCAACCGCAGGAGCAGCAGCGGCTTCAGCGGCGGCAGCCTTGGCGGCTTCGGCAGCTTCAGCGGCTTCCGCAGCCTTGGTCGCGCGGTCTTCAGCGCGATCCTTGGCCTTCTGGCCCGGCTCAGCCTTCTTCGGGTTGTTGCGGACAGCGCGTTCCTTCACGCCAGCGGCGTCCAGGAAGCGGGCAACGCGGTCGGTCGGCTGCGCGCCAGCGGCAACCCAGTGCTTCGCACGCTCAACGTCGATCACAACGCGCTTCTCGTCGCCCTTGGGCAGGACGGGGTTGTAGCTGCCGATGCGCTCGATGAACTTGCCGTCGCGCGGGGCGCGGCTGTCAGCCACGACGATGCGGTAATAAGGGCGCTTCTTGGAACCACCGCGCGAAAGACGAATGGACGTTGCCATGTTGTTTTTAACCTTTCCGTACTGAACTACTTGTTTCTCAATTCATCATCCCAGCGGAAGCTGGGATCTCTCTGCCCTTGGAGAGAAGTGAGATCCCAGCTTGCGCTGGGATGACGCGCTACTTCACTTCTTCATGAAATTCTGAAAGCCCGGCGGCAGGTTCGGCATATTGCCGCCACCGCCAAGGCCACCCAATCCACCAAGCCCACCAAGGTCCGGCGCGCCACCCGCGCCGCCCATCAGCTTGTCCATGCCGCCACCGGTGAACATCTTGGCGAGGCCCTTCAATCCGCCCATCTTGCGGATCTTCTTCATCGCGCTTTCCATCTCCTGATGCATTTTCAGGAGCTTGTTGACTTCCTGCACCGTCCGGCCGGAGCCCTTGGCGATACGGATCTTGCGCTTGGCGTTGATCAGGGCGGGCTTCTCCCGCTCCTTGGGCGTCATCGACCCGATCATCGCGTCCAGATGGATCAGCGTCTTGTCGTTGGCGCCGCTTGCCGCCATCGCCGCCTGCGCCTTCTTCAGGCCCGGCAACATACCCGCCAGCGCGCCAAGGCCACCCATGCGACGCATCTGGTTGAGTTGAGCACGCAGGTCGTTCATGTCGAACTGACCCTTGGCCATCTTCTTGGCGAGCTTGTCGGCTTCCTCGGCGTCGATGCTCTCAGCCGCGCGCTCGACCAGCGACACGACGTCGCCCATGCCAAGAATGCGCTGCGCCACGCGCGCCGGGTGGAAAGGCTCGATCGCGTCCAGCTTTTCGCCCGTACCCGCAAACTTGATCGGACGGCCCGTAACCGCGCGCATCGACAGCGCCGCACCTCCGCGCGCATCTCCGTCCATACGGGTCAGCACAACGCCAGTCAGCGGGACCTGCGCGGTAAAGCTGGTCGCGACATTGACCGCATCCTGCCCGGTCAGCGAATCGACCACGAGCAGGATTTCCGCCGGGTTCGAGACCTCGGCCACCGCCTTCATCTCTTCCATCAGCGCCTGATCGACGTGGAGACGGCCCGCCGTGTCGAGCATCACCACGTCGAAGCCTTGAAGCTTCGCCGCCTGCAACGCCCGCTTGGCGATCTCCACCGGCTGCTGGCCGGGCACGATCGGGAGCGTCGCGACATCGGTCTGCGTGCCCAGCACCGCCAACTGTTCCTGCGCTGCCGGACGCTGGACGTCGAGCGACGCCATCAGCACCTTCTTACGCTCTTTTTCCTTCAGACGCTTGGCGATCTTGGCGGTCGAGGTGGTCTTGCCCGAACCCTGCAGGCCGACCATCATGATGACGGCGGGCGGGCTGACATCGATCAGCAGGTCGGACGTTTCGGAGCCCAGCGTTTCGGTCAGCGTGTCGGAGACGATCTTGACGACCATCTGCCCCGGCGTAACCGACCGCAGCACGTCGCTGCCCACGGCCCGCTCGGTCGCCTGATCGACGAATTGGCGCACCACCGGCAGCGCGACGTCGGCTTCCAGCAGCGCGATTCGCACCTCGCGCATCGCGGCGCGGACATCGTCCTCCGTCAGCGCACCGCGCCCACGCAGCTTGTCGAATACCCCGCTCAGACGATCGCTTAGCGAATCGAACATCATCACCTCATTTGGGCCGAAAAGCCCGGAAAATTGCGCCACCCCGCCAAACGACAAAACCGCCGGCGGGCGAAAACTCGCCGGCCAGCGTCCATCCGGTGCTCCCTTGTGAGCGCCATGGATCTGTCAGGGTATCAGACGGCGAACCGCCCGATTGCGATGTGGCCCTTAGCGGAATGGGGTGGGGGATGCAATGACGCGAACCACATTCTCTACCCGTCACCCCGGACTTGATCCGGGGTCCCGCTTGGTCCCGCGCAAGTAAGCGGGATCCCGGGTCAAGCCCGGGATGACGGATGAAGGGCAACTCTGGCCTTTTCCCCCCACACCCCCTACATGCGCGACCATTATGGGCCGTTTTTCGAAAATGCATGGACTGGGCAACGACTTTGTCGTGATCGACGCGCGCGAGGGGGCGGTCGAAATGACCCCCACCCGCGCCCAAGCCATAGCCGACCGCCACGCAGGCATAGGCTGCGACCAACTCATCCTCATCGGCCAGTCCGATCGCGCGGACGTATCCATGCGCATCTTCAACAGCGACGGCAGCGAAGTCGAAGCCTGCGGCAACGCTACCCGCTGCGTGCCCCTGTTCGTCGGCCGGGACGTGCTGATCGAAACCAAGGCGGGACTGCTGGAAGCCAAGGCGATCGATGGCGGCGCAACCGTAGACATGGGCGCGCCCCGGCTGGACTGGGACGCGATACCGCTCGCCTACGCTATGGACACGCTGACCATGCCGGTCAGCTGGGAAGACCTTCCCGCCCCCGCCGCTGTCAATGTCGGCAACCCGCATGTCGTCTTCTTCGTGGACGATCTGGACGGTGTGAACTTTGAGCGTCTTGGCCCGCTGATAGAGAGTGATCCGCTCTTCCCCGCCCGCGTCAACGTCAACTTCGCACAGATCATTGGCAACAATCATATCCGCCTCGTTGTGTGGGAACGCGGCGCCGGTCTCACCCGCGCATGCGGCACCGGCGCCTGCGCAACAGCCGTCGCAGCCGCGCGCCGCAAGCTAGTCAGCGGCCCCACCCGCGTGACCCTGCCCGGCGGGGACCTCGTCATCGATTGGCAGCCCGGCGGCCACATCATGATGACCGGCCCCGCCACCCACGTCTTCGACGGCGAGGCCGACTGGACCCGCTTTTAGAGCATGAGCGGCCCGCAGATCATCACGCTCGGCTGCCGCCTCAACATCGCGGAAAGCGAAGCCATCCGCGAGATGGCAGGCGGGCAGGATGACCTCATCGTCGTCAACAGCTGCGCGGTAACCGCCGAAGCGGTGCGCCAAACCCGCCAGGCCATCCGCCGCGCCCGCCGCGAACGGCCAGAGGCAAGGATCATGGTCACCGGCTGCGCCGCACAGACCGAGCCGGAAACCTTTGCGCGGATGGCGGAAGTCGATGCGGTGATTGGCAACCGCGAGAAACTCGACCCCACCCACTACCCGTCATCCCAGCGGAAGCTGGGATCTCAGGCCATAGGGCACGGCGTTGGGCATGAGACCCCAGCCTTCGCTGGGGTGACGTGTGAGGCGGAGGCGGTCGTGAACGTCTCCGACATCATGGCCGTCCGCGACACAACCCCGCACATGGCCAGCGCCTTCGCCGAACATGCCCGCGCCTTCCTCGAAGTGCAAAATGGCTGCGACCATCGCTGCACCTTCTGCATCATCCCCTATGGCCGGGGGAAAAGCCGCTCCGTCCCCGCAGGCGCCGTCATCGACAAGGCGCGCGAGCTTGTGGACGCAGGCTATCAGGAAATCGTGCTGACCGGCGTGGATGTCACCAGCTACGGCCCCGACCTTCCCGGATCGCCCTCGCTTGGCCTGCTGGTCGAACGCATATTGAAGGCCGTGCCCGCCCTGCCCCGCCTACGCCTCTCCTCCATCGACAGCGTGGAGATTGACGACCGCCTCTTCGACCTCATCGCGCATGAGCCGCGCATGATGCCGCACCTCCATCTCTCGCTCCAGGCTGGCGACGACATGATCCTCAAGCGCATGAAGCGCCGCCACAGTCACGCCGACGCCGTCCGCATCGTGGAGCGCCTCAAAACCGCCCGCCCCGCCATCAGTATCGGCGCGGACATCATCGCCGGTTTCCCGACCGAGGACGATGCGATGTTCGAAAACAGCCTGAAGCTGGTCGAGCAATGCTCGATCGTCCACGGCCACATCTTCCCCTACTCCCCGCGCGCAGGCACCCCCGCCGCCCGCATGCCGCAGGTCGATCGTGCCACTATCAAGGCCCGCGCCGCCCGCCTCCGCGCGGCCTGCGAAGCGCAGCGCCAGCAATGGCTGCAAAGCCTCATCGGCAGCCCCCAGTCTGTGCTGGTCGAGCGCAACGGCCTCACCGGCCACGCGGAAAATTTCGCCCCGGTGCACTTCGAAACGCCTCAAGCCCCCTCCTCCATCACGCCCGCGACCATCACGGCCCTTGAGAATGGCGTGCTGATCGCGCAAGAGGCTCGGCAATGACTGAACCCGGCACCAGCTGGCGCGACCGCCTCTTCGGCGGCTTGAAGCGCACCTCCGACAAGCTCGGCGAAAACCTCACCGGCCTCTTCACCAAGGCCGCGCTGGACGACCAGACGCTCGACGAGATCGAGGAAGCGCTGATCGTCAGCGACCTTGGCCCCGCCATGGCCGCCCGCGTGCGCGACCGTCTGTCCGAAGGCCGCTACAACCGCGAACTCACCGAAGATTATCTGCGCGAAATCATCGCGGAGGAGATCGAGAAGGTCCTCGCCCCGGTCGCGCGTCCGCTGGAGATCGAAGCCTTCCCCCGACCGCAGGTGATCCTGGTCATCGGCGTCAATGGCTCCGGCAAGACCACCACCATCGCCAAGCTCGCCAATAATTTCCTGGAGCAGGATTATGGCGTGATGCTGGCGGCGGGCGACACGTTCCGCGCCGCCGCGATCGGGCAGCTCAGGGTCTGGGCCGACCGCCTCGGCATCCCCATCGTCGCGGGCAAGGAAGGCGGCGACGCGGCGGGCATCGTCTTCGACGCAGTCAAGCAGGCCACCGCCACCGGCATCGACGTGCTGATCGTCGATACGGCAGGCCGCCTCCAGAACAAGACCGAGCTGATGGACGAGCTGGCCAAGATTCGCCGCGTCCTCGGCCGGTTGAACCCGGCCGCACCCCATGACGTTGTGCTGGTGCTGGATGCGACCACGGGACAAAATGCATTGAACCAGATCGAGGTCTTCAAGGAAGTCGCGCAGGTGACCGGCCTCGTCATGACGAAGCTGGACGGCACCGCGCGCGGCGGCGTGCTGGTCGCGGCGGCGGAGAAATATCGCCTGCCCATCCACGCGATCGGCGTCGGTGAAAAGATCGAGGATCTGCGCCCCTTCGACGCAGGCGACATGGCGCGCGCGATCGCGGGAACAGCCTATGCGCGGTAAGCTCCCAACCTCCGTCATCCCAGCGAACGCTGGGATCTCGGGCCGCTACGGCCCAACCCAGCCTCATAAGATCCCGGTTGAAATGAGTCACGCGCCTCATTTCAACGCTGGGAGGACGGAAATGCACAATGACTGAAACAAAACCCACCCACGGCGGCAATCTGAGCCTTGCGCTCGACTTCGGCCCCCTGCTCGTCTTCTTCCTGAGCTACAAGGGCGCGGGCTGGATCTGGGGTCCCGGCAATCCGATTACCGCGATGACCCTCAGCACGGCCGCATTCATGGCCGCGATCGTCATCGCCGTGATCATTTCGAAGATAAAGCTCGGCCGCGTGTCGCCGATGCTGTGGTTGTCAGCGATGCTCGTCCTCTTTTTCGGCGGCCTCACCATCTATTTCCAGGATCAGAGCTTCATTCAGATCAAGCCGACGATCATCTACAGCTTCTTCGCCCTGATGCTGTTCGGCGGGCTGCTCCGCGGCAAGGCACTGCTCAAATATCTGCTGCAAGCCGCCTATGACGGCCTTACCGACGAAGGCTGGCGCAAGCTGTCGCGCAACTGGGGCTTCTTCTTTGTCGCCATGGCGGTCGCCAATGAAGTGATGCGCCACTCGATGACCTTCGACGCATGGTTGTCGGTGAAGGTCTGGGGCGTCACCGTCGTCTCGCTGCTCTTCGCCCTTGCCAATATCCCGATGCTTACGCGCCATGGGCTGACGTTGGGTAATAATATAGACAGCGAGGAAATCGGCGAAACCACCCCGCCGCAGGGGTGAGGTAGAACCCGCGAAGGCAGGAGCACATCATATAAGTGCAGGGCGGAGCCAGCCTCAACCAGCCCCGCCCGCGCATTCATCATCAACCGCCGTTGAAGTTCACCATGCAGTAAAGCATCGGCAACGACAGCAAGGTGTTCATGCGCGAAAACATCATCGCCGTGGTCGCTGCCTTGGCCTTCACCGCATCCTCGGCAGGGACGATACCCAGCGCCTTCTTCTGGTTCGGCCAGATAATGAACCACACATTGAACGCCATCACCAGCGCCAGCCACATACCCACGCCGATCAGCACGAAACCCGGCTGAAGCGTCAGCGCTTCCACCAGATAGGCGCTGCGCCAGGCGATGGTTGCCCCGGTCAACACGGTCAGCGCCGCGCCCCAGCGGAAGAAGAACAGGGCCGAAGGCGCGATGAACTTCGACACGCCCGGCTTCAGTTCGGCCGGAACCTTGGGCATGGTCGGGATCTGGACGAAGTTGAAATAATAAAGAAGGCCGATCCACACGATGCCGAAAAACAGGTGGAGCCAGCGCAGGATCGCCTGCTCGGGAATCGTGTTCGCCGGAACCGAGAAAATCACCACAAGCGCAAACGCCAGCCCCACGGCGAGCACGAGATGCAAATTACCGAAGAATTTTGCCATTGATCCGTCCCCTATTATCCGGCCGCTATTTGTGAACGGCCTGACCGATGATTCTATGTCATCGTTACGCTGCTGTCACATGGATATTTCCATGCAGCTAAACGAAAATATCCTGTTTTCCGCAGTGCAATAAGGCTGCTACGGGGCCGGGACCCTTTCGGTGGCATACCCGTTATGCCGCCATCCATCCCAAGAACCCGAGGAGTTCCGACATGGCCTTTGTGCTGCCCAATCTGCCTTACCCCAAGGATGCCTTTGGCGACATTCTTTCGGTTGAAACCTTCGACTATCACCATGGCAAGCATCACAATGCCTATGTCGTGAAGGCGAATGAACTGGTCGCCGCAGACCCCGCCCTGCAGGGCAAGTCGCTGGTCGAACTGATCAAGAGCAGCAAGGGCGCGCTGTTCAACCAGGTCGGACAGATCTGGAATCACACATTCTATTGGCTGTCGCTGTCGCCGGAAAAGAAGCAGCCGACCGGCACGCTGCTCGCCCTCATCAACGAAGGCTTCGGCTCGGTCGATGCCTTGATCGAAAAGCTGAAGGCCGAGGCCGTGGGCCATTTCGCCAGCGGCTGGGCAGCGCTGATCCTGAAGGACGGCAAGCTGGAAGTCACCAGCTACCACGACGCCGACACCCCTGTCGCGCATGGTCACACGCCGCTGCTGATCCTCGATGTGTGGGAACATGCCTATTATATCGACTATCGCAACCTGCGTCCCAACTATGCCGAGCGCCTGCTGAAGGACGCGATCGACTGGGATTTCGTCGCGCTGAACCTGGACGGCGAAGGCGCGAGCCGCGCCGATCAGCCGGGCTGATGCTTGTCACGCCGTCCGTTGCCCGAAAGGCGCGGCGGACGGCGCCTCCCTCGGTCAATAACCGCCGGAAAGAACGGATTATTAACGGCGCCGTGCGAAAAGCATCTTATCCTATGTTTGGAAACGGCCGATGGACCTGCAGCAATTACAAAGCCAGCATGACGCGCTTGACATAGCCGCTGATGGATTTTTGCAGCTGATTTCCGACAACGCCACGCCTCGCCAGCTTGGCACCTTCCGCTGGCAGTTTGCCCGGCAATTAATGTCCCATCTCGCCCTGGAAGACCATATCTTCTATCCCGCGATGCAGCGGCAGGCACATGCACCCCTGCGGGAAACAGCGGCGAAGCTGCAAGCGGAAATGGCGCCGCTGGCGCTGGACTTCACCCACTATATGTCCCGATGGAGCGATGATCGCATTGCGCGCGAATGGCCCGAATTTTGCCGCGAAAGCCGCCAGATCATCGATGCCTTGCTCAACCGGATGCGCAAGGAAGAGAAACTGCTGATGCCCCTGCTCGCCCAAGCAGGGCTGGAGCCGCCGCTCAAACAGGCTAGCTGACCCCGCCATCGGTCGGGGCAAGACCCAAGCTTCGCGCGACTTTGTCCAGATCAGCGCCCGGCCGGACCAGCAGCCATTCCCGCGCCTGCGCGCCATTGACCACGGTCACCGCCGCCTTGGGACAAACGCCGAGGCAGTTTACCTCGATAATTCCCGCCGCCGCTTTGCGCCCTTTCTTCAGCGACAACCGCTTCCGTAGCGCCTTGGCGAGCCGCTCGTCCCCATCGGGACCAAAGCCCCCATCCAGCTTCTTCGAACATTTGCGGCAGACCAGGACCGCATTCTGCCAGTTGGACCGGACCTGATCCTTCAATCCACGGTCTCCCGCGGCTTCCACGTCCGCCGTTCCTCTGCCGACCGCAGCACTTCATAGGCGGCCTGGATCGTCTGGAAACGGACGGCGGCGTCCGCGTCGCCCGGCTTCACGTCGGGGTGATATTCCTTGGCCAAACGCCGCCAGCTCTTTTTCACCGCCTCGAAATCGGCATCGTCCTCCAGTTCCAGCGCCTTCAAAGCGTGAAGCTCGTCCCGCGACCGGCTACCGTCACCCGGCCCGCCCCAGCCATGATAGGCGCTGCCCTGATAGCCGCCCGCATCGCGACGTTCGGCGCGCTCGCGCTGCTCCCGCTCTTCCTTGTCCAGCCCCTGAAAATAGTCCCAGTTGCGGTTATATTCGCCCGCATGATCGGAACAGAAATACCAGCGTTCCGGGCTGTTGGGTGACTTGGGCGCGGGGCAGTTGCCCGGCTGGTCACAGCCATACCGATCGCACATGCGCACCTGTTGCGCCTCACGCGATGCGCCGTAGCTGCGCCAGCGGGGAAATCCCCAGTCATTTGATCGGCTGCTTCGTGCCATCGGTCTCAATTAGGTAAGCCGCAGGCAGAACGCCACCCCGGCGGTTCAAATAACATCCTCTCGCGCTCAGTGCGGGAGGGATCCTCTACCAGGACCGGCCGTCATTTGGCTCAGGCAGAGGCGAGAATGCCGCTGTTCGAGAACCGGCGCGCAGCGTACTACAGTACGTGAGCACCGGAAGCGCAGAACAGTGGTGTTCGCAGCCCGGCATCAGCCAAATGTCGGCCGGTCCTGTGCCAGAGGGCCTGTAAGCCGGGTCCTGTCCACCATGTCGCCATGGATGGGCGGCCATTCCTCTAGGAGACGGATTGCTCCGTCCCTCAAGCAACCAACCCGGGCGGTCTCAGCCGAAACTGGCCTAGCAGTCGAAGCCGCGCGCCGCCCCTATTCGGTCTTGCTCCCGGTGGGGTTTACCGTGCCGCCTTCCGTTGCCGGAGACGCGGTGCGCTCTTACCGCACCCTTTCAATTTCGCTGCGCCGAAGCGTTAGCGACCTGCTTTCTGTTGCACTGTCCCTTGGATCACTCCAGCCGGCCGTTAGCCGGCACCGTCATTTCGTGGAGCCCGGACTTTCCTCGCCGTGGAAGTTACCCGCCACGCCGCGGCCGCCCGGCCCTCTGGCACGGCGCGCTATACACGCACTGCGCGCGCCCGTCATCCCCGCTTATTCATCGCCCCTCGGCTTTGGCAGCAACAAGGCGAGCAGGATCGCACGGCATTCGCCATCGATCACGCCGTCGATCAATTCCGGCCGGAAGCGCCGCTGGAACGCGACCACCGCCGCATCAGGCTCGGCAATGTCATAGCCAAAGCGCTCCAGCGCCAGCAGGAAAGCACTGTCCGACCAAAGCGGATCCATCAGATTACGGGTGGGACGCGGCAGCGCCAGACGCAGCCGGGCCAGTCGCCACCAGGGGAAAAGCTCGCCTGGGTCCTGCTTGCGCGCCGGGGCGACGTCGCTATGCCCGACGATATTGCCACGCGTGATGCCGTGACGTTGCACGATGTCATGCATCAGCGGGATGAGTGCCTCAATCTGCGCGTCGGCAAAGGGCCGATACCCCCATTCATGGCCAGGATTGACGATTTCGATCCCGATACTCGCCGAATTGACGTCATCCGTGCCGCGCCAGTGGGACCGGCCCGCATGCCAGGCCCGTCTGGCTTCATCGACCATGCGGACGATCTTCCCCTCTTCGGTCACGACATAATGGGCGGAAACCTTGGATTCCGGACTGGCCATCCAGTTGATCGCGCTCTGGACGTCCGGCATCCCGGTATAATGCAGCACCAGCATGGATATGGGCAGCTTGCGGTCGTCGAAATTGGGCGACGGCGTTTCGATCATTGGAATGTCGCTCATCGGAAACCCGTAACCATCATCTGTCCTCGCCGCGCGCCATCAGAACGGGCAACTGCCGCAGACAATGGCCGAGAGCGAATGGCCGATCAAGCGCAAGCACTCCCCTGAACCAGTGTCGGGGACAGGATGTGCGCGAAACGCTGGTCAGATGGCGCGGCGAAGCGCCTCGTCGCTGTTCCGCGCCGTTTCCAGCCGCCGCGCATATCCGCCGCGGAATTCCGGATGGGGAATGAAATCCTCGCTATGGCCGATCACGGTCTCGCCCGCCCCCAGCAACAGCACCGACTTTTCCTGGCTGTGCCGCTTCAGAAGGCGGAATACCTCCTGCCGCCGTTCCGGCGTGAAATAAAGCAGCACATTGCGGCAAAGAAGCAGGTCATATTCACCCGATGGGGCCTTCGGATCGAACAGATTGTCCGTCCGGAAATCGATCATCCGGCGCAGTTCCGGACTGGCGCGCCAATTGTCTCCAGCGGGTTCGAACCATTTGATCAGGTCGCCAACGGCAAGACCGCGCTGAACGTCCATCTGCGAAAAAACGCCGCTGCGCGCCTGATCTATGGCGGCGGTCGAAATGTCCGTCGCCAGTATTTCGATGCGCCAGCCACGCCAGCGCGCGATGTCGTTGCGCAATTGAATCGCGAGGGAATAGACTTCCTGACCCGTGGAACAGCCCGCACTCCAGATCCGCAGCACCCGGTCGCGCCGATCCGCATAAAAGGACGGCAGGATATGCCGGTGGATCATGTCGAAGATCTGGAGATCGCGGAAGAAGCTGCTTTCGTTGTTGAGCAGCGCGTTGATCACCTCATCTTCCAGACGCGGATCACGATTGCCCAGGAGGCGGGCGGCCAGTTCATCCATGTCCGCAAGGCCATGGGTGCGCATGACCGGCTTCAGCGCCGTTTCCATCCGCCATGCGCGGCTTTCCGACAATATCTGCCCGGTGCGCGCCTCCAGCAGAGCCGAAAAGATGCGGGCGGCGCCGCTCGAGGATGAATCGGTCGAAAGGGTCAATGTGTCAAACCTCTGCTCTTTCCGCGCCGCGCGACGAAATCCATGATGGCATAGGGGTCCAGCAACGCACAGCTAAGCCCAGCCGCTGTCACCGATCCCGGCATGCCCCAAACGACGCTGCTCGTTTCATTCTGCGCCACGATCCAACCGCCTGCGTCAACGATGTCATGTCCGCCGACCGTGCCGTCACGGCCCATCCCGGTCAGGACGACGCCTGCTGCGCCTGGCCCATAGGCTTCGGCCATGGTGGTGAACATCGGATCGACGCCGGGCAGATTTCCCGCGGGCGTGCGCTGGGGATTCAACGTAACCATCACCCGCCCATAAAGGCCCCGGCGAACCTGCAAATTGGCGTCGCCGGGCGCGACATAGATGGTATCTGGCACCAGCATTTCGCCCTGTTCGCCAACCTTCACGCGCAGGCTGGTCATCCGGGCGAGTTGCTGGACGAAATAGGATGTGAAGCTGACCGGCAGATGCTGGGTCAGTAGGATCGGCACGCCCAGCGGCTCGGTCATGCCGGCAAACAACTGACTCAGCGCGTGGATACCGCCTGTCGAAGCACCGATGCCGAGGCAGGCGAGCGGAGCGGTGGGCTTGCTCGCCGCCATGACGACCGGCTGCGCCTCAGCCGCCTGTGCCAGATTGGCGCCGAACAGGCGCGACAGCCGATCGACCAGCACCTGGGGAAACTGTTCGCCGAAGCAACCGCTGCCGGGCTTCGTGAAAATGTCGCTCGCTCCCAGCGCCAGTGCCTCGATCGCGGCTCCGCTGCCTTCCTCGCAATTTCCGGAAAGGATGACCACCTTGCCGCCGGGATTCGCGCGAAGAAGGGCGGGAAGCGCCGACAATCCGCTCTGCCCTGGCAACTCGATGTCCAACAGGACCAGATCGACCTCATGCGCGGCCAGATAGCCCAATGCATGTTCGGCGCTGTTGGTCTTGTGAACCACCGAAAACGCCGGATCGCTATCCAGGATACGCGCGATCATTGTCCGCACGACGACGGAATCGTCGACAACCATCGCGCGGACTTGCGGTCTGCTCTGGCTGGCCAGGATAGGCGTGACGGCGGACATTGATGGGCTTTCTGGCGTCAGGAATGGACTGGGGCGAATGAACGGTTCAGATGACGCCCACGATCGACAGCTTGCTTTCAAGCGTTTCGCGATCGAACGGCTTCATCACATATTCGTCGGCGCCTGCCTCCACGGCTGCCTTGATATGACTGATGCCGTTTTCAGTGGTGCAGAATATGATCTTCGGCCGAGCGGTTACCTTCGCGGTGGAAAGCGCCTGAAGAAATTCCATTCCGCTCATGACCGGCATGTTCCAGTCCAGCAGGACCACGTCCGGCGCTGCGGCTTCGCATTGGGTCAGGGCATCCTGCCCATCCACCGCTTCACTTACCGACAAATCAAGTGATTCCAGGATATGCCGTGCAACTTTGCGGATGACTTTCGAATCATCGACTACCAGACAGTTTTTCATGAAGCGTCCCTTGGATTTTTCCCCGTGCAGGAAAGATTAGCCACCAAAGCCGAGTAATTCGTAAACGAGCCAGGAATTTATGCGGCCTGCGCCAGCGGGCCGGTTTCGATGAAGCTCGCCAGCGAAACCAACAGGTGCGGATGCCCATCCTGTTCGACGATCGCCCGCGCATACGGTGCCCAGGCACTGTGCAACTGCCCACGCAGCGGCAGATCGCCTTCGGGCACCTGGCAAATATCATGCACCGCATCCACCATCAGGCCATAGCTGTGCCCGCTGATGTCGGCGATGATCGCCAGGCCCCGCCGATCCGTCGGCGTGGGCACGCCATGGATCAGGGCGGGCACGTCGATGATCGTCAGCACACGGCTGCGCAGGGCGGACAGTCCGGCAACATGTCCCAGCATGCCGGGCACCGGCGAGATGTCGGCCAGCTTCACGACCGCCTCGACCTCATTCGCCTCCACGGCGACGCGGGTGTCGGCCAATGTCGCCAGAAGGTAAAGCTGCTCCATAAATACCTCCTTAGCGCCGGGTGCCAGTGATGGCCGCCATCAGGGCGTCCTGATCATAGCGATAAATACTGCCATCCTCTGGCCCTGCCGGTTTTGGTGACGCGCGCAGCTGAACGATGCGGCATCCCAATATCTCGGCCGCCTGCGTCAGGTCACGGTCAGAACAAAGAACCACGTCCGCCGGATCGACGGTCTCATCCTGGGGCAGGCCCAAAAGGACTTCATGGCCCGCCTGACGCAGCAAGGGCGCCAATATCTCACGCGTCCAGCCATCCTCACTGTCAGCAAGGACGCACCGTCCCCGAACGCGTCTTGCTAAGCTACTATCTGGCAGGGAGGCAAACAGCGCGAAGGGATTAAGGACCTCAAGATGTTCGCCATCGACCATGGCGACGCCGCTCAGCACGCCTTGCAGGGCGACCATGTCGGGCACGGCAGGCATTTCCACGATGTCGAGAACAGCGGCGACCGGATAACAGGCTTCCTGATTGCCATCCCGAAGCCGCAGCGCCGAAACATGATCGGCAGCAAATTTATGCGCGCCGTTGGCCACCGGCACCAGCCGTCCATCCAACCGCACAAAGGCATGAGCGCCCGAACGACCAAAGAGCGACGCGTCAACGTCCTCCACCCGCTCAACCAGCGACAGCTTGATCAGCCGTCGTTCGCCCGACAGCTCCTCAAAACGCAGGGCCGACACCATCTCGACCCGGACAGCGCCATCGTCATTGTCATCCGCCTGATCATTGGCCCGTTCATCCGCAACATTCGGCAGGCGCGCGGCATTGGCGAGGCCCGCCGCGTCGAGCAGCAGCATCGGCTTGCCATTGTCGGGCAGCGTCATGCCCGCATAGACGCCGGTCGCCATGACCAGCGGAGAGGCAGGACGAATAACCAGTTCCTCATGGTTATCGACAGCGGCGACACCCAGAGCGAAGGGAACGCCGGTCGCGGATCGCACCACCATGATCGCGCGCGGACCCGGCTGAGCGGACTTCTCCATTCCCAGAACATCTTCCAGATCGATCATCGAATGGCGCACCGAACGGATCGTCGCGATCTTAGCGCCACCGACTTCGGCGACGTGCAGCGTCTCGTTATTATCGTGCAGTATCTCGACCACCGCCGCGCGCGGAATGGCGAAGTGCAGCCCCCCAGACCGAATGATGAGGCCCGGAATGATCGTCAGCGTCAACGGAACGCGCAGCACGATCCGCAATCCCCGCCCCAGCTCATTGTGCAGCGCGATGACGCCGCCGATCCGCTCCACATTGGCGCGAACCACGTCCATCCCGACCCCCCGGCCCGATATCGCGGTCACATGGCTGGCGGTCGACAGCCCGGCCTGAAAGATCAGCTCCAGCTTTTCAGCCTCGCTCATTCTGGCGGCGGCATCGCGGGTCAGCTTGCCTGCTGAGACTGCCTTTTCCACCAGCCGCCCGGTGTCGATACCCTGCCCGTCGTCGCTGACCTCGATCACGATCTGGTTGCCCGACTGGCGTGCCTGCAACTTCAGCGCCCCGGCTTCTGGCTTGCCCAGCGCCTTGCGCTGCTCGGGCATTTCGATGCCATGATCGATGCTGTTGCGCACGATGTGGGTCAGCGGATCGACCACCATCTCCACCATCTCGCGGTCCATTTCGACGTCGCCGCCCTCAAGGACCAGGTCGATCCTCTTGCCCAGTTCGCGGCCCAGATCACGCACCATGCGCGGAATGGCGGTAAACAGCCGCTCCACGCGCTGCATCCGTGTCTTGGAAATGGCGTCCCGCATGTCGGCAACGCAGGTAGAAAGCCGTTCGAAGCTGCTTTCCAGCTCAGGGTCGCTCGACCGTTCGCGCAGCTTGCGAGACAGCTCGTTGCGCGCCAGCACCATGTCCGACACGCCGTTCATCAACTGATCGATCAGCGATAGCGGCAACCGGATCGTCCGGGGCACCGCCTGCGCGCCGCCCTGACGCACAGCCTCGATCGCGGGCGCAACGTCCGTCGCCGCCGCCGGTCCTTCCTCGCGTGCGGCTAGGGCGCCAATCAGATAGTCGTCATTTTCATCCGGCAGCGCAGCGCCGATCGCCACCGCCTCGGCAAGTTCGGCGATCCGGTCCATAATGCCCAGCACGGCACTGACCGTCGCCGGATCGGCGGTACGGTTTCCAGCGCGGATTTCCGACAGCACATCCTCGGCCGCATGGCTCAGCCGTTCAAAACGCGGCAGGTTGAGGAAGCCGCAGCTGCCCTTTACCGTATGGAAGAAGCGGAAAATGGCGTCCAGCCGGTCGCGATCGCTGGGATCGGCCTCCCAGGCAACGACCTCGCCCGCCAGGGCTTCCAGCGTTTCCTGTGTCTCGGCAATGAATTCCTGAAGTAGTTCGTCCATTCCCTTGGCCTTCACGGATGCGCGCGACGGCACCATGGGGAAGGCGTGGTTAAAGGCTCGTTAAAGACGTTGAACAGCCAGCAAAAAGGGCGCCGCGATCATCATCGCGACGCCCTTTCCGGCTTGGGAAAGCGAAAGCTTAGCGCTCCGTCTTCTCTTCGACGGCATCGGCAGCGCGTTCACCCGCTTCGCGAGTGGCCTCGGCCTTGTTCTCCAAAGCGTCGGCGGCGTTCTCAGCGGCTCTCTCGGCATTGCCGGACAGGTTATCGGCCATCGCTTCCATGTTGCTGGCCTGGTTGTCGATGGCGTCCGCCTGATTCTCGTATGCGTTCTCGACCTTGTTTTCCTGCTTGGAATCGCACGCAGCAAGCGCGATCAAGCTGGCAAGGCCGAGGACTGAGACGATGGTTTTCACGGCGTGTTCTCCTGTTGCGCCCCCCTGGGGCTGACGTCATTCGGCAAGAATTCCGGCCGCGCAAAGCACCCAGAACTCTGACCGCGATCAACTGGTCGCACGGCAGATGGTTCCCGCCGCAGGCTCCTTTCGTCGCAGAAACGAATTATTTTTTGAGGTTATCGCGAATTTCACGGAGCAGCAGCACCTCCTCCGGGGTTGCAGCAGGCGCCTCATCGGGCTTGGGCATCAGCCTGTTCACTGCCCTCACCAGCAGGAAGATGATGAAGGCGAGGATGAGGAAATTGACCAGCACGGTCAGGAATTGGCCCCACCCCAACATGGCGACCCCTGCGCTCTTGAGGTCGGCATAGCTTTCCGGATTGCCCTTGAACCCAGCCGGTATGTCGCCGAGCCGGATGAAATAGCGGGAAAAGTCCGCCCCACCGAACAGATAGCCCACCACCGGCATGATCAGGTCATCGGTCAAGGACTTGGTGATGGTGGCGAAGGCGCCGCCAATGATGACGCCCACAGCCAGGTCGATCACGCTGCCCCGGTTGATGAATGTCTTGAATTCGGAAATCAGTCCCATGTGAGAACCCCTTGCACTGATTGCGTGTTTAACAGGATGAGCCGTTGCACCCGCTTCGACAACCACCTATTTCCGACATCGTAACAATGCCGAGGATGTTCCATGACGATCCTGCGCCGATTTTCCCCTGCTTTCCTCCTGCCTTTGCTGACCGCCTTTGCGCTGTCCGCCTGCGGCATCAACAGCGTCCCCACTGCGGAGGAAGCGGCCAAAGCCAAATGGGCCGACGTTCAGGCGCAATATCAGCGCCGCTCCAACCTGATCGGCAATCTGGTCGCCACCGTGAAGGCGGCCGGCAAGCAGGAACAGGACACGCTGGTGAAGGTCACGGAGGCGCGCGCCAAGGCGACATCGGTACAGGTCAACGCCGAGGATCTCTCCGACCCCGCCAAGGTCCAACAATTCCAGCAAGCGCAGGCGCAACTGAGCCAGGGCCTCGGGCGGCTTCTTGCATCGGTGGAGGCTTACCCCGACCTCAAGACCAACCAGAATTTCCTCGACCTCCAGTCACAGCTGGAAGGCACCGAGAACCGCATCGCCGTCGCCATTCGGGACTATAATGAAGCAGTGCGCGCCTATAATACGCGCATCCGCACCTTCCCTGACGCGATCGGTGCCAAGATCATCTATGGCGCCAAGCCGATGACCCCCTTCCAGGCAACCACGCCGGGAGCCGAAGAAGCGCCCAAGGTCGACTTCAGCAATTAAGCGCCAGCGATGCTCCGCCGCCTGCTCCTGATCTTCGCGCTCCTGTCAGCGATGCTTGGCATGGCTCCGTCCGCCGGAGCCCAGAGCTTTCCGAAGTTCGACGACAAGGGCGTGGTGGATGCCGCGAACATCCTTGACCCCGCGCAGGAACAGGCGCTCAGCCAGAAGCTGATCGCGCAGAAGCAGGCGAGCGGGCGGTCGCTGGTGGTGGCCACCATTCCAGACCTGCAAGGCTATGACATATCGGACTATGGCTACCGCCTCGGCCGCGCCTGGGGGATTGGCGACAAGAATAACCAGGGCGTTTTGCTGATCATCGCACCCAATGAACGCAAGGTGCGGATCGAGGTCGGCTATGGCGTCGAAGGCATACTGACGGACGCGCTGTCGTCGCAGATTATCCGCAACGCGATCACGCCCCGCTTCAAGGCTGGCGACATGGCGGGCGGGATCGACGCGGGCGTCGATCAGATCACGTCGCTGCTCGCCCTGCCCCCGGACCAGGCGCGAGCACGTGCCGTGCAGGCGGAGGCCGAAGCCCGCCAGCAGGATAGCGGAGGCGGCGGCATCCTCGGCTTCTGGATCATCATGTTCTTTATCTTCTTCGTCCTGCTGCCACTGCTGTCACGAGCGCGCGGCGGCAAGCGCTATCGCCGTGGTGGCGGCGCGCCTGTCATTATCTGGGGTCCCGGCATGGGCTCTGGATGGGGCTCTGGCGGCGGGGGCGGATCAAGCTGGGGCGGTGGCGGAGGCGGCTTTTCAGGTGGCGGCAGTTTCGGCGGCGGCGGCGCCTCGGGGGGCTGGTGATGCAAGTCCTTCTCAATCAGGCCGACCACAACGTTGTCACCACCGCCGTCAAGGAAGCAGAGGCACAAACATCCGGCGAGATCGTGACGATCGTCACGCGCCGTTCCGACAGCTATCATGACGTCGGCCTCAGCTGGGCGGTGGTGGCCATATTCCTCGCTTTGTCTTCCATGGCCGCGTTCCCGGCGCAGCTGCGCGCCTTTCTGTCCACTCTGCTGCTGGATTGGGAACATGAGCTTGCCGACTGGAAGCTCATCCTAAGCCTGACCGGCCTTCTCATCCTGACGTTTCTCGTGGTCCGCTATCTGCTCGCCATCATGCCGCTGCGGATGCTGATGACGCCGCGTGCTACCAAGGCCCGCCGGGTACGCCGCCGCGCGATCCTTCTCTTCCGCACCGCCGCCGAAGCCCGCACGCGCGGGCGCACCGGCGTCCTCATCTATCTCTCGCTTGACGAGCATCGAGCCGAGATCGTCGCCGACCGCGCGATCAACGAAAAAGTCGCGCCCGAAGCGTGGGGCGATGCCATGGCGGCGCTGATCGATGCGATCCGGGCAGGCCAGCCAGGTGAAGGGCTAGCACAGGCCGTGCGTCAGGTCGGCGCCGTCCTCGCGACGCATTTCCCGCGCGAGCATGATGACATCAATGAACTGCCCGACAGGCTGATCGAATTATGAGTGAACAGGATATGGCCGCCCCGGAAGAAATCATGTGGGCTGGCCGTTTCATCACCGCCAAGCGTCGCGGCAGATGGGAATATGTGGGGCGAGCGCGCGGCATCCATGCTGCCGTCATCCTCGCCATAGACGAGGATGCGGACGGGCGGCGGCATGTGCTGCTCGTCGACCAATTCCGGGTGCCGCTTGGCCGCCGCTGCATCGAACTGCCCGCCGGCCTCGTCGGCGACGATGAGGAAGGCGAGGCATCCGAACGCGCGGCGATCCGCGAACTGGAAGAGGAAACCGGATACCGCGCAGGTCGCATGGAGGCCGCTGGCGACTTCTACAGTTCGCCCGGCATGGTGTCCGAAAGCTTCTGCCTTTTCCGCGCCCATGACCTGCGGAAAACGGGAAATGGTGGAGGCGTGGACGGGGAGGATATCCGCGTCCACCGCATTCCATTGGATCAATTGGCGGCGCAGATCGCCGTCTGGCGGGCCGAAGGTTTTGCCATCGACGTCAAACTGCTGCTGCTCCTCGGTGCCGAGCTGAGCCGTTAAACGTCACGACACCCGATACCAGGCCGCCACCCTCTCCAGCGCCAGCGTCAGGACCAGCTTGCCCGCCCTGCTCGGCCATCCGAGCGCCCGCTCCGCCGCGACCAGTCCCTCGCCAGCGCAGGCAACCCGCCATAATATGTCGCTAAGCCCCGGCCCGGCGGCGGCGATGGCGGCATGGAAACGCTCCCGCGCAGACAGTTGAGCCATGCTGGGATCGGGTGCTTCCGAGCCACGCCTTGGGCCACCGATCGAAGGCGCCGCGTCCCATCGCATGGTGACACGCGGACCAAGCCCCGCCTTCTCCCAGTCAGCGCGCAACAACTCCCCCGCCCTGAAATAGCGCTCGCTCAGGTGACCACGTGCATGCAGCCATGCCAGCGGCGATTCGCCCATATTCACCGCCACCGTCTGGACATGTCCTGCGGGGTCCTCGATCTTCTGCTCCACATATTGGCTTCGCATCGGCTTCCTCCTTATGCATGAATGATGCGAAGGGGCTTGCCACGACGAACCATTTGTAGGAAAGACGAAAAACCAAATAGGTGAAAAATCGGGAATAGGCATGATCACCCGGATTAGAGAAGTTCGAAAAGCCAAGGGTTTGACGCTGGAGCAAGTCGCGGCGCTCTGCCGCCCTGCAACCACGGCGCAGACGATAGGCAGGCTGGAAACCGGCACGCGAACCGTATCGGTCAACTGGCTGAACCGCATCGCCGACGCTCTGGGCGTTGGTTCGTCCGAGCTGGTAGCGCTGCCGGGCCAAAGCGTGGTGCCGGTCGCGGCGCTGCTGGGTCCCGAAGGCGCCCGCGCGCCCACGCGGAGCCTGTCCTTCCCCCCACCCGTACCCGCCGACGCGATGATCGGCGTTCAGGTATCCGCCAGCATCGGTGATTATCGCAGCGGGGATGAAATCTGGTGCCGCCGCATCGGCCCGGACGAATTTGCAAGCGCGCTGAACCGCGACATATTGCTGCCACGCCATGCCGGACGCTTCGTCTTCGGCAGACTGATCGGGCGAGAGGGTGACAAGTTGCAAATATTGCCGCTCGGCAGTGGCAGCCGTCAGCAGGTGATCAGCGACCCACCCTGGGGCGCCGTGGCGGTTCAATTGGTGAGACAATTGTAGCCAAAGCCGCGCTTCAGCCCTAACTCTCGATTAACCGCGATGCCTTAAGGGGGACAGCATGACGCTGAATGTCCTTACGCTCTCGACCCTGTTCCCGGACATGAGCCGTCCGAATTTCGGGGTGTTCGTCGAACGGCAGGCGCGGGAACTCGCCAGCCGCCCCGATGTCAATGTCACGGTGATCGCGCCGCTCGGGGTTCCGATCTGGCCGATCGGCCTTGGCAATCAATATGCGCCGCTCCGCGCCCTGCCGCGCAAGGAACGGTGGCAGAACCTCACCGTCTACCGCCCGATTTTTTCGACGATCCCGAAGATCGGCGCGCGCTACAATGTCGGCAGCATGACGCGCGCGATCCTGCCGCTGGTACGCCATCTGCATGAACAGCAGCCCTTCGACGTCATCGACGCCAGCTTCTTCTTCCCCGATGGCCCGGTGGCGCAGCGCCTGTCACGCGCGCTCGGCATCCCCTATTCGGTCAAGGCACGCGGCGCCGACATCCATTATTGGGGCAAACGGCGCGACACGCGCGGCATGGTAAAACGCGCCGGGGCGGAAGCTGCGGGCCTGCTCGCCGTGTCCAGCGCAATGCGCCGGTCGATGGTCAAGCTCGGCATGGACGCGGAAAAGATCCGCGTTCACTATACCGGCGTCGATCTTGATCGCTTTGAACTGGCCGATCGCGCCGCCGCCAAGGAAGCATTGGGCTTTGAAGGGCCGGTAGTCCTGTGCGTCGGCGCGCTCATTCCGCGCAAGGGGCAGGAACTGCTGGTGCAGGCGCTTCCGCGTCTGCCCGGCATCACCCTGCTCTTCGCTGGTCAAGGTCAGTATCGCCGGGCGCTGGAAAAGCAGGCGGAGGAACTGGCCGTTGACCGGCGCATCGGCTTCCTCGGCTCGGTCCCGCATGACCGTCTGCCGCGCATCTATGCCGCGGCCGATGTGATGGCGCTGCCCTCCTCATCCGAGGGGCTCGCCAACGCCTGGGTCGAATCGCTCGCCTGCGGCACGCCGATCGTCATCACCGATGTCGGCGGAGCGCGCGAACTACTCGACCGTCCGGAAGCGGGCCAGATCGTTGACCGCGACCCTGAAGCTATCGCGGCCGCCATCGGAGAGATTCTCTACAACCCGCCCGAGCGCGAAGCGGTGCGCGATGCGGCACTGCGCTTTACGTGGGAGGCCAATGCCGACCTTCTGCTCCATCATCTGAAGGGCATCGCCCGCAACGGCTAGGCCGGGTGGAGGGGTTTGCCTGTGAAGCACACCCCCGCCCCTCTCAGATCATGGGCCGCACGCCGCAACCGACGCCGCTCTGCATCAGTGCAAATCGGTCACTTCTGGCAGGAAACGATCGCGGCGATCACGGACAGCGTTTCCTCCGGGTCACGCACGCGCACCGTGTCCAGCCCCAATTCCTTGGCCGGATAATCATTGCCGCCCGGAAAGATCGCGTCGCCAATAAACATCATCGCATCCAGAGCGATGCCGCTCGCGTCGCGCAACTTTTTGAGGCCATAGGCCTTGTCCACACCCTCGCGCGTGATGTCGATCGATGTCGCGCCGCCCATGTTGATCGACAGGCCGGGCAGCCGCTCCCGCAAGTCGGCCTGAATGATACGGCGCTTGGCAAAGTCGGGGTCCCATCCCTCCTTCGCATAGATAGGAGCCTGCTGGCCCAGCGCGGAAAAGGTGATCTGGCTGCCCCGATCCTCGATCCGTTCGCCCCATGTTTCTTCCGGCACGAAACCGGTCGCTTCCAGCGCCTGATCGAAGGCGGCGAAGATGTTCTGCTTCTGCGCCTCGTCAAATAACTCGGCATAGACTGGCGTCCATGCGCCTGCCTGATGCGTGAAAAGCTTGGTGCCGGTCGTCGGCATCAGCCACAGGCGCGACAGGTCCGCGCGGCCAGGCAGGCGGCTCGCTACCTGCTTGTCGAACTGCGGCCAGTCGCCCCCGGAAATCACGGCAACATGCGCGACCATCATCAGGTCAGCCAGCGCCTCCCCCATCTCCTCGCCCAAAGGTTGCTTGCTTTCCGCCAGCGTTCCGTCGAGATCAAAGGCGATCAACTCTTTCATTTGGGCAAGCTCCTGGACTCCATGTCGGCGCAGCTATCATCAATTGAGCGATCGGCAAATGCACGGAAGTGAGGAAATGATGCAGCACATGTCGTTGGAAATGGGAAGCGATTGGCTGCTGCTCGACCGTGGCCAGAGCTCGGAGGTTTTTCATATTGGCGACGGAAAAGTCATCAAGATCTTCCATCCCGCCGTGTCCGAAGAAATGATCGAGCGCGAAAGGGCGGCTGCCACACTGGCCGATTCCCTCGGCCTCCCCACCGCCGCACCCCGCGCGCGCGTCGAGGTCGATGACAAACGCGCCCTCATCTATCCAAAGATAGACGGCCCATCCGTCGCCAGAGCCATTCGCAAGAAGCCCTTCTCGGCGGCCTCCCTCCTCCGGGACATGGCTCGCCTCTTCCATAAGATGCACGGTCGCTCGGCATCCGGACTGCGCACGGTGAAGTCCGTGCTTAAAACCGATATCGAATATGGCCCGGCGCCCGATCGGCTCAAGCGCGCCGCCACCGATTACCTCGCTCGCCTCCCGGAGGGCAATCAGCTCCTCCACGGCGACTTCCACATCGACAATATTCTGGTCAATGATAACGGGCTGGTCGTCCTCGACTGGGCGAAGGCCGCGATCGGCGCGCCTGCCGCCGATGCCGTCAGGAGCGAGATGCTGATGCGGTTCGGCGAAGGCCCTGCCGACCCCGTCACCAACATCTGGCGCGACTGGGCCGCCCGTCAGCTTGGCCTCGCCTATCGCAGGCAAAGTGGTATCACGCCTGATCAGCTTTCCCTATGGCGTCCCATCGTCGCACTAGCATGGCTCCGCGCACGCCCTCCCGTCCGCAAGGCAGCCTTCACTCGCTATGTCAACAAAGCCCTGCGCAGCGCCGGACTTCCTGTCCTCAGCTGACCCGCGCCAGATTGATCCGCCGCACTGGCGCATCCGAACTGCGCTCTCCCTGCTGGCGCTGGCCGCAAAGCCGTTCCACCGCGTTGCTGACCAGCATGTCCAGACCCTGATCGCTCATCAGGCCGCCCCGGATCAGGCAGCGATCGATCAGCACCCGGCGGAACGCCGCATAAAGCGTCTGATCCGGCGCGCCTGGATCCAACCAGAACTCGTCCAGCGTCCCCCTATAAACGACGCCGGGCACCTTGTAGACCGCATGTCCCAGCACCAGCACCGGCTTGCCCTTGTTCAGCGCCAGCGTGCCCACCGTGCTATTCACCGTCACCACGCCCAGCGACCGGCCGACCACCTGCGCGATATCGAGGTCGGCGAGATAGTAGACGCGATCCGTCACCCCATAGCGAGCCGCCAACCGCCGCGTCAGCCGCTCCCAGGCGACCAATCCCGAATCCAGCGGATGCCGCTTCACCAACAGGTTAGTGCCCTCGGGCGCATAGCGGGCAAAGCTCTTGATCACGAACCGCAAGGCCGCGCGCATATTGCCAAACGGCGAATGGACGCGAATTTGATAGTCCGAATCCAGCTGCAACGGCAGAGCGAAATAGGGCTTGTCCCGTATCGTCTCCCATTGGGTCCGCGACAAACGCACGTCACGCTTTCGCAGCATCAGCTTCTTGAACCATCCCGCCGCCTCCAGCAGGAAGCTTTGCGGCCGATGCGTCCGGTAAAAGGGAAAGACCGGCCACATCATCGCCGACGCCAGCCCGTTGCGCGTCGTATTCACCGCGCGCCTGCGAAAGGTCGAAGGAATTTGCGGCTCCCGCCCGCCCTCCGGCGGCAGGCCCAGCGCCTGATCCAGATACCATTGCGGGTCGAGCGGCAGCGTTGAATTGCCGTTCACCCCGTCCTCTTGCAACGTCATGAAATCCGGCCGGATATAGCCTTCCTCCAGAACATGGACGCGCAGGCCGCGCAGCCGCGCCATCTTGTGCGCGGACGCATGATAGGGGCGGCAATCGCCATAGAGGATCAGGTCGGTTATGCCATGTTGGACGATATAATCGTCAAAGAAGAGCGGCCAGTTGCGGAAGGAACCACGATAATCGGTCGCTTCGCCCGGCCAATCGACCTTGTCGCCGCCGTTGATGTTGATCCGCAGCGCGCAATGCCCCCGCGCCCGCAAGGCGTCCGCCAACATCGCGAAAAAGGGTCCATGCGGTCCCTGAAGAAAAAGGAAGGTCTTGGCTTGGCCGTCAGCCATGGAGATGCTCGGCAGACAAAGTCATAAATCTTCTAATTTTCCCCTGTAGCGTCCGCATTCGGATCAGCCATGAAATTGATGACGTCGATCCACTACCCAAACGCTCCACCATGATTTCGGGGCCGCAGGGCAGCCCTGTTACCGGGTCGAGGTAACGTGGATAGAGAATCAGGGCGGCCGCCACAAGCTGGTCGATCGTCAGCTTGCGCCCTCGACGCGGATTGGGCTCGGCCAGGTCTCGCGTCAGGCCCCATCCGGCGTAGAATGGCATGCCATGCACCGTGACAGGCCGGTCTCGCAGCAGTGCCTCGAACCCGGTGAGCGATGACAGCACATGCACTTCGTCCACCGCCTGCACCAATGTCATCAGCGGTGCGCCACAATCGAGCGCGTCGGCATGTTCATGCACGACGGCGTCGCTCAAATGCCCGCGCCGCAGCCCGGCTTGCACATCGGGATGGGGCCGGTAGATGATATGGGCATCCGGCTCAGCCCGCCGCGCCCGCTTCAACAGGCCCAGATTGCCCTCGACCCCAGCGCCACCAAGCTGGACCGACAGATCATCCTCCACCTGCCCAACGACCAGCACCGTGCGCTTGGCCGTTGGAAGGCTGGGCATCGACCCGCCATCCTGTCCGTATTTGGTGACGCCAGACGCCCGGATCATCGCACGGAGCCGAGCGGCGCGCTCCACTAGCGCCGGTGAAAAAGCATGTGTTGCAAGCAACGTCTCAAGATCGCTCGGCCCGCCCGCATCATAATAGATACCAGACCGGTCGATGACGACCGACCCCGGCGGCGTCAGCGCGGCCCCCAGCCCCTTCGACCGCAAGAAGCCATCCTCCACCCGCGCAACCGCAACGTCCGGCGCGTCCGCCTGCAAGGTCGATGGCACCCGCGACGGCCAGACCGCCAGCGCCCCACCCTCGCGCCTTGCGCGCCGCACCCCGGCGCGTGGGGAAAGGAAGGGCGGCGAACGCACCCCATCCCATAGGAACCGCCGCATCGCTTCGCGCTTCCAGAAGGCCATGCCGCTGGCGGCGGCGATATGCCGGTTGCCTTGCAGATGGCGGCCCCACTCCGCCAGTTGCGCGACGGCTTGCTCGACGCCCACCACCTGGCCGCTGAAACAATCCCGGTAGCTGGCCGCCGCGACCGCTCGCTTTGCCGCCAGCCGAAGCCGTTCAGGCGCGATCACTTCCCCATCAGGGTCACGCACGGCAACGCCCAGCATCCCCGCAATGATCGCCAGCTCATCGTCGGCCGCCGCATGGACGGAGCGCGCCTGCGCCACCAGCGCCCAGGGATCATATTGTTTGCCGGAAGGCCGCGCAGGCAGAATGACGATCTCATCGCGCTCCAAGCCCTCGCGGGGGAAACGGCACCCCGCTCGCGCCACAAGCCTCACGCCCTCGCGCTGGCGACCCCAAAAGGCCCCTCCAACCCGCGCCGCCGCGATCTGGTCGATAACGCTGTCCGGAATCTCATCCAGCTCACCCTCCTGCTCCCGCAGAACACTCACCGCCGCCACGCGTGGAGCAATTCCGGGAAAGGGCGGCGATCGCAGGAAGGGCAGCGGCGTCACTTCGTCAAATCCCGTCCGCACCCGGCAGAAAAGCAATTGTCCACAAAACTTTCATGCGCACCCCCGGCAGGGACGTCAAGCGGGCGCGGTAGCCGTCACATCGTCCAGCAATTGCATGATGATGTCGAAATAGTCTCGCCACTGCGGCGCGCGCCACGCCTTGATACGCGCCATCTGCGCCTCGCGCTCGGGCGAATCCGGCAGCGCATAGGCTTCGATCAAACGCATCCAGCCCAGCCCGTCCAATGGATCGAGATAGTCCGGCGCCTCTCCCCCAACTTCCCGATGCGCGACGATGTCGCTGCAAATCACCGGCACGCCCACCGACAGCGCCTCGATCACCGGAATGCCGAACCCCTCCTCAAACGAAGGCATCAGCATCGCCCGCGCGCCCGCGACCAGCGCGTGCATTTCCGTGTCCGGCACGCTGCCCGCTTCGATGACATGGCCCCGCAGGATTTCCGCGCGTTCCAGCATGTCGACGACATTCTCATTTTCCCAGCCCCGGCGGCCGATCAGCACCAGCACCGGAGCCTGATCGCCCAACCGCTCTACCAGACGCCGCCACAGATTGAGCAGCAGCAGGTGGTTCTTTCGCGGCTCGATGGTCGAGATGTAAACGAAATAAGGCCGCGACGGCACCTCATGCCTATCGCCCCCGAATATATCGGGCGGGTCAGAGCCAAAATGGGCGACACAGAGGCTGCGCCCTTCCAGGCTCCGCGTCATGAAGGGGCCAAGCGCATCAATCGTCGCCTGGCTGTTGCCGATGATGCCATCGGCATAGCGGTCGATCGTGCGGATCCGCCGCCGATGTTCCTCCGCCCCCTGCGGCCGCGCGAACTCCGGATGAGTGAGCGGGATGACATCATGCACCAGCGTCACGAAACGCGCGCCTTCCGCCCGCAGGATCGCGCCCACCTGATCCGGGTCGTCCAGATGGTGGGGCGACACTTGCAGATAGACGCGCGGGCTACGGGCGCGAGGCACCGGGCGGGGCCGCAGCGCGATCAGGTGCCGGATCACCGCGGCCCGTCCCGCCGCCTCATCCTTGGCGCTGCTGTTGCGCCAGCGCGCCGCCGTAAACGCCAGAAACTGCCGCACAGCCGCATTGTTCAGCCGCCCATAATAGCCGCCCGCCGGATGCACGGCGGCAAAGGCCAGCCGCTCCGGTATCCGCTCCAGCAATTCACGCGCGTAGACATATTCGACCCGGTCGATGCCGGTCGGCGCCGCATGGAAGCTGCGCGACAATAGCCGCGAGATGTCGAGGATGACCTCCGCCTTGCCATCGGCCGCCGCTACATAGCTTCTCGCCGGTTTCGATCGCAGCGCCAGCCGGGCGCCGGGCGCCTTGAACGGTTTCAGCGCCATGTCAGCGCTTCTCCATCGGCTGGGTCATGTAACTCGCACGCGGCTTAGAACTGGGCACGTATCTCTTCCGCCAGCGCTTCAAGGGCAGCGGGATCAGCGAAATTGCCTTGGGCATGGGCGGAAAAGCCCATCGGCCCGCCCTGCCAGCGCGGCACGATATGGAAATGCAGGTGAAACACGGTCTGCCCGGCAGGCGCGCCGTTGAACTGGGCGACATGGATGCCGTCGGGATCGAGCGCCTTGGCCGTCGCCTTGGCGACTTTCCTCACCGTCGCCATCACCTGCGCCAGTGCATCCTCCTCGATCTCAAGGATGTTGCGCGCCTTCGACCATTTGGAAATGACCAGGCTGTGCCCCTTCGACTGCGGCTGGATGTCCAGGAAGGCATATGTATGCGCATCCTCATACAGCTTGGTCGAAGGGATCTTGCCCTGAAGGATCAATGCAAAGACATTGCCTTCGTCATAGGTGCCCTCAAGGCTCATGCCGCGTTCCTCAGCTCAGATAATGAGCCGTGGTCTTAGCGGCGACTTCCTCCGCCGTCACGCCCGGCGCGAGTTCGACGAGCTTGAACGGGCTGTCATGGTCGGGCCGCTGGAATACGCAGAGGTCAGTGACGATCATGTCGACCACATTCTTGCCGGTCAGCGGCAGGGTGCAGGCCGGGATGAACTTCGGGCTGCCGTCCTTGGACGTATGTTCCATGACGACAATGATCTTCTTGACGCCCGCGACCAAATCCATCGCGCCGCCCATGCCCTTGATCATCTTGCCGGGGATCATCCAATTGGCAATGTCGCCATTTTCCGCGACTTCCATCGCACCCAGCACAGTCAGGTCGATATGCCCGCCCCGGATCATGGCGAAGCTGTCGGCGCTGGAGAAATAGACGCTGTTCGGCAGTTCGCTGATCGTCTGCTTACCCGCATTGATCAGGTCCGCATCCTCCTCGCCCTCATAAGGGAAAGGCCCGATGCCCAGCATGCCGTTTTCCGACTGGAGCGTCACTTCCACGCCCGCCGGAATATGGTTCGCCACCAGCGTCGGGATACCGATGCCAAGGTTGACGTAGAAACCGTCCTTCAGTTCCTTCGCCGCCCGCGCGGCCATCTCGTCACGGCTCCAGGCCATTATGCGGTCTCCCTCTGGCGAACGGTGCGGAATTCGATCTTCTTCTCGTAAGGCGCGCCGACGATCATGCGCTTCACATAAATGCCGGGCAGGTGGATCGCGTCGGGATCAAGGCTGCCGACCGGCACCACTTCCTCGACTTCAGCGACACAGATCTTGGCGGCGGTCGCCATCGGCGCGTTGAAGTTGCGCGAGGTCTTGCGGAAGATGAGGTTGCCGCTTTCGTCCGCCTTCCATCCCTTGATGATGGCGACATCGGCAAAGATTCCGCGTTCCAGGATATAGTCCTGCCCGTCGAAATTCTTGACTTCCTTGCCCTCGGCAACCGCCGTGCCGACGCCCGTCTTGGTATAGAAGCCCGGAATGCCAGCGCCGCCAGCGCGGCAGCGCTCCGCCAGCGTGCCCTGGGGGCAGAACTCCACCTCCAGCTCGCCTGCCAGATATTGCCGCTCGAACTCCTTGTTCTCGCCGACATAGGAGGAGATCATCTTCTTGACCTGCCGGGTCCGCAGCAGCTTGCCGAGCCCCTCGCCGTCAATCCCGGCGTTGTTGGAGGCGATGGTGAGGTCCTTGACCCCCGAATCACGGATCGCGTCGATCAGACGCTCGGGAATTCCGCAAAGTCCAAAGCCGCCTGCACAAAGATGCATGCCATCGAAGAGAAGGCCCTCCAACGCAGACGCAGCATCGGGGTATAGCTTCTTCACCATCGCTTTTCCTCCTCCTGAATGCGTTTCGCCCATAGGAGGAAGCGGGCAGCCGGTCAATTTGCTGCAATGGCGAAAGTAGCGCTCCGGTGTTCCTGCGAAGGCAGGAACCCAATCCCGCCCTAACTTGGTCACTCCTGCCCGCGCAGGAGCACAAAGCGCTTAAATCAACCCGGCCAACGGGCTCGACGGGTCAGCATACATGCGCTTCCCCATCCGCCCGGCGCGATAGGCCATGCGCCCGGCTTCGACGCCAGCCTTCATAGCCGCCGCCATCAACACCGGGTCCTTCGCCTCCGCAATAGCCGTGTTCATCAGCACCCCGGTGCAACCCAACTCCATCGCCTCGGCCGCCTCCGAAGCCGTGCCGACACCTGCATCCACCAGCACCGGCAGCTTCGTGCCCTCAACGATCAGGCGGATCGTCACCCGGTTCTGGATGCCCAGCCCAGACCCGATCGGCGCGCCCAGCGGCATGATCGCCACCGCGCCCACATCCTCCAGCCGCTTGGCCGCGATCGGATCGTCAACGCAGTAGACCATCGGCTTGAAGCCTTCCTTGGCCAGCACCTCGGTCGCGCGCAAAGTCTCCACCATGTCGGGGTAAAGCGTCCGCGCCTCCCCCAGCACCTCCAGCTTCACGAGGTCCCAGCCGCCCGCCTCACGCGCCAGCCGTAGCGTGCGGATCGCCTCCTCGCCAGTGAAGCAGCCTGCCGTATTGGGCAGATACGTAATCTTCTTAGGATCGATGAAGTCGGTCAGCATCGGCGCCTTGGGGTCCGACACATTGACGCGCCGCACCGCCACGGTGACGATCTCCGCCCCCGAAGCCGCAACCGCCGCCGCATTCTGCTCGAAATTCTTGTACTTGCCCGTGCCCACGATCAGCCGCGACCGGAAAGTCTTGCCCGCGACCGTCCAGCTGTCGTCATCCACCGCCGACACATCGCCGCCGCCAACAAAATGCACGATCTCCAGATCGTCGCCATCCTCGACGCACACCTGCGCCAGGGTCGAGCGCGGCACGACCTCCAGGTTGCGCTCCACCGCGACCTTTTCCGGCACGAAGCCGAGTTCGCTCGCCAGTTCCGCCAGCGTCATGCCCGCGCGCACGCGGCGATGCTCGCCATTGATGGAGATCGATACTGTTCCGTCAACGTGCAATGCTCTGTCCTGTCTCTTACGAAAGAAGGTGTCTCGACTTGGCGGGACACGAAAGGCTAAGGATTACGGCGCATATAGGGGCCACGACGCCCCTGCCGCAACATGCTAAGGGGGAATGCCATGGCCGACGCGCGGAAAATCTTTGTGTTGAACGGCCCCAACCTCAACATGCTGGGCACGCGGGAGCCGGAAATCTACGGCTATGACACGCTGGACGACATTGCCGAACGGATGGAGGATGCCGCCACCCGCGCCCATGTCGAAATCGATTTCCGCCAGTCCAATCATGAAGGCCACCTGATCGACTGGTTGCAGGAAGCGCATGAGGAAGGCGCGCATGCCGTCATCCTCAATCCCGGGGGCCTTACCCACACCTCCATCGCGCTCCACGACGCGATCAAAGGCATCAGCGTGCCCGTCATAGAGGTGCATCTGTCCAATCCACACAAGCGCGAGCCGTTCCGCCACAAAAGCTATGTAGGCATGGCTGCAAAGGGCACGATCGCGGGCTTTGGCGCCATGTCGTACATGCTGGCGCTGGAAGCCGCGCTGGAACTTTAACTCGTCGCTCAAAAGTTGCGCTTTGCCCCAAATGCGCATAGGCGCGGGCATCGCATAAGAGATTTTACGGTCCAGGGACTTCAAATGAACGATAAGGCTGAAAAGGGCGCAATGCAGGTCGACGTGCAGCTGGTGCGGGATCTCGCCGCCCTGCTCGACGACACCAACCTGACGGAAATCGAGGTGGAGGACGGCGATCGCAAGATCCGCGTCGCTCGCAAGGCCGCAAACGCCGCCGCCGTCGCCTATGCGCCCGCTCCTTTGGCAGCCCCGGTCGCTGCCGCGCCTGTGGCCGCGCCCGTCGCAGCCCCTGCCGAAGCCGCAGCTGCTGTTGCCGCCAACGCCGTCCGCTCGCCGATCGTGGGCACCGCCTATCTGTCGGCAGAACCCGGCGCCGCACCCTTCGCCGCCGTCGGCTCGACCGTGAAGGCGGGCGACACCGTCCTGATCGTCGAAGCGATGAAAGTCATGAACGCCATCACCGCGCCCAATGCTGGCACGGTCAAGGCTGTCCTGGTCGATAACGGCCAGCCGGTCGAATATGACCAGCCGCTGATCGTCATCGAATAAGGCGCGCCCATGGCCATCGAAAAGCTGCTGATCGCGAACCGCGGCGAAATCGCGCTCCGCATCCACCGCGCCTGCCATGAAATGGGCATCAAGACGGTGGCGGTCCACTCCACCGCCGACGCTGACGCCATGCATGTGCGCCTTGCCGACGAAGCGATCTGCATCGGGCCGCCCGCCGCCAAGGACAGCTATCTGAACGTCGCAGCGATCATCTCCGCTGCTGAAATCTCCGGCGCGGACGCCATCCATCCGGGCTATGGCTTCCTGTCGGAAAACGCCCAGTTCGCGGAAATCGTGGAAGCGCATGGATTGGCCTTCGTCGGCCCCAAGCCCGAACATATCCGCATCATGGGCGACAAGGTCGAAGCGAAGCGCACCGCTGGCGCGCTCGGCCTGCCGCTGGTCCCCGGCTCCGACGGCGCGCTCTCCAGCGTTGAGGAAGCAAAAGCGGTCGCCGCAAAGATCGGCTATCCCGTCCTCATCAAGGCGGCATCAGGCGGCGGCGGACGCGGCATGAAGGTCGTACCGTCTGAAGACCTGCTCGAAACCTCGATGAAGCAGGCGGGCAGCGAAGCCAAGGCGGCGTTCGGCGACGACACCGTCTATATGGAAAAATATCTGGGCAACCCCCGGCATATCGAATTTCAGGTGTTCGGCGACGGCAACGGCAACGCCATCCACTTGGGCGAGCGCGACTGCTCGCTCCAGCGCCGCCACCAGAAGGTACTGGAGGAAGCCCCCTCCCCCGTTCTCTCCGCCGCCGAGCGCGACCGGATGGGCGAAGTGGTGCGCAAGGCGATGGCCGACATGGGCTATCGCGGCGCGGGCACGATCGAATTCCTGTGGGAAGACGGCGAATTCTACTTCATCGAGATGAACACCCGGCTGCAGGTGGAACATCCGGTGACGGAGATGATCACCGGCCTGGACCTCGTCCGCGAACAGATCCGCGTCGCCGAAGGCAAGCCGCTTTCGGTCGAGCAGGCGGATATCGAGTTCAAAGGCCACGCCATCGAATGCCGCATCAATGCGGAGGACCCCAAGACCTTCGCGCCATCGCCCGGCACCGTCACCAGCTATCACGTTCCGGGCGGCATGCACGTCCGCGTCGATAGCGGCCTGTACCAGGGCTACCGCGTGCCGCCCTATTACGACAGCATGATCGGCAAGCTGATCGTCTATGGCCGCACCCGCGAAGGCTGCATCATGCGCCTGAAACGCGCGCTGGAGGAATATGTGATCGAGGGCATGAAGACCACGATTCCGCTCCACCAGAAGCTGCTCAAGGACCCCGAATTCCTGAACGGCGACTACACGATCAAGTGGCTGGAAGAGTGGTTGGCCCGAGAGGAATGATATATGTGCGCGGAAGGGGGGGCTTTCCGCGCCATCTACAGACGGTTCATAAAAAGGGGGAATGGACATGCAAAAGGGAAAGATCGTTTTTACCGGGCATTTCATGGAATATTTTATCATGTCGCTCGGGCTTCTTCTTCTCTGCGTGGTCACCTTCGGCCTTGCCCTCCCCTATTATGCTTATTGGAACTTCAAATACTTCTTTTCCAATATGGAAGTTGAACTCTACCAGTCGGGCAATCCGATCGAGCAAGGGCGATAAAGGAAGTCGAAGCGATGATAGCGACCATCTGGCACAACCCCCGCTGTTCCAAATCGCGCGCCGCGCTCGCGATCCTGGAGGGGACGTCGGGGGTTGAGGTCGAGATAGTAGAGTATCTAAAAACCCCGCCCAGCCGCTCCGAAATCGAAGCGGTTCTGGCCAAGGCGGGCGTCCGCCCTTCCGAGGCGCTCCGCAAGGGCGAGCGGATCGTCAAGGAAATCGGCCTCGACGTGACGGACGACAAGGCCGTCCTCGACGCCATGGCGCAACACCCGATCCTGATCGAACGCGCCATCGTCATCACGGAAAAAGACGCCGTCATCGCCCGCCCACCCGAACGCGCAACCGAAGTCCTCTAACCCCACCCAATCCTCATCGTCACCCCGGGCTTGACCCGGGGTCCCGCTTCTTCTTCAAGAGCGCACCGCATGGATCGCGAAAGAAAAGGCGGCTGGGTCTACATCATGTCCAACCGCTATCGCGGCACACTCTATGTCGGCGTGACTTCGGACCTCCCTTCCCGCATCCACCAGCGCCGCTCGGGCACCGGCTCCGACTTCTGCGCCCGCTATGGCCTCACCCGCCTCATCTGGGCCGAACGCAGCGATGACATCGCCGCCTGCATCGAACATGAAAAGCGCCTCAAACGCTGGCGGCGAGAATGGAAATACGACCTGATCGAGCGCGCCAATCCTGACTGGCGGGACCTATTCAACCTGCTGGCATGAAAAGGCAGCGGGACCCCGGGTCAAGCCCGGGGTGACGAGATGGGTGGATTGCGGACTGGCCGGTTTAGGTCATAAAGGTCACGTTACCGACCGCCGGAGAGAGCGTGGAATGATCGAATGGATTAAGCCAACGTTCGGCGCGCTCTGCTTCGGTATTCTAATGTATATTTCGATGCTGCCTTCGATGGGGAAGCAATCACCTTGGCTCGTTGGCGGATTTTTCGTGGCCTTAGCGTTAGCTACGGCTGTTGTGACTTTTCGAGCAATCAAGCCCTACGGCATGGCCGCATTCGCGGCTTACATATTCTGCGTAGCTTCTTTCGTTTACGGCGTGGCCTTCGCCATGAGGTGAAAATGTCGGCTTTTTTGCTGTCGGCGGCAATGTCACTGTCTGGATATGGTCGTTTGACGACGTTCGCTCCAGTCGTCACCCCGGACGTGACCCTGGGTCCCGCTTCCTCCTCCCGATCGGCACCAGAGAAAAAAAGAGACCTGGGTCAGGGCCGGGGTGACGAATAACGACGCGAAAATATCGACCGTTACCCAACGACCACAGTAATCTCAAAAACCATCCTATTTCTCCAACACCGCGCGATTTCACCCTGTCCTATCCCGCATCGGCGCGCTTATCCTCGATCCCTCTTTGAAACGTCCGGCACATGCGCCCTCGCGCACACGCGCGCTCAGGCTCGCGCGCGCATATGGTGTGAACTTCGACGGAAAACCGCCATTTTTTGCCGCTGCGTTCGCCAGTCCGCAAAAGCAGCTCCTATTTTCATCTGTCCCTCCGGACAGCGTGTCCAATCACGGGGACGGCCATCTCAACCAACCCCACTGGAGCCACCCAGCATTACCCGCTATCCCCTGCGCCCATGGCCCAGAATCATCTCTACCTCGTCGACGGCAGCGGCTACATCTTCCGCGCCTATCACCAGCTTCCGCCGCTCACCAACAAGCATGGTCAGCCCGTCGGCGCGGTCTATGGCTACACCACGATGCTCTGGAAGCTGGCCGAGGAACTGGGCAAGGCGGAAGGCCCTACCCATCTCGCGGTAGTGCTGGACAAGGGCAGCCACACCTTCCGCAACGACATGTACGATCAGTATAAGGCGAACCGTCCGCCCGCGCCGGAGGATCTGGTCCCGCAATTCCCGATGATCCGCGACGCGACCCGCGCCTTCTCCCTCCCCTGCATCGAGGAAGCGGGTTTCGAGGCCGACGACATCATCGCCAGCTACACCAAAGCCGCCGTCGCAGCGGGCTGGCACGTCACCATCGTCAGTTCCGACAAGGACCTGATGCAGCTCATCCAGCCCGGCGTCGACATGTACGACACGATGAAGAATGAGCGGCGCGGCGCGGACTATGTGATGACGAAGTTCGGCGTCCAGCCGGAGCAGCTGGGCGATGTCCTCGCGTTGATGGGCGACAGCGTCGACAATGTCCCCGGCATCCCCGGCATCGGCCCCAAGACCGCCGCCAAGCTGATCAGCGAATATGGCGGGTTGGAAGCCGCGCTTGAGGCCGCGCCTTCGATGAAGAAGTCGAAGATGCAGGAAAACCTCATCGCCCATGCGGACATGGCACGCCTGTCGCGCAGGCTGGTCGCGTTGCATGATGCGATGGACCTGCCTGAACCGCTGGAAGAGCTGACTCTTAAGGGCATTCCGCCCGAACCGCTCCAGAATTTCCTCGAGCATCACGGCTTCAAGTCGCTCCTGACCCGCCTTGGCGCGCCCGCCGCAGCCGTCGCGGTCGCGACCGCCGCGCTCGCCGTCACGGAAAGCACGCCCCCGTCCGCCCCGGTCCTCGATGAAGAGCCGCCGATCGACCGCAGCCTCTACGAAACAGTGGTGACGGAAGACGCGCTCGATCGCTGGATCGCCGCCGCCCATGCCGAGGGTTTTGTCGCCGTCGATACCGAAACGGACATGCTCGACTGCGTATCCTGCGCGCTCGTCGGGGTGAGCCTTGCGGTCGGGCCGAACTCGGCCTGCTACATTCCGGTGGGTCATGGCGGGAAGGATATGTTCGCGGAGAAGCCAGATCAGCTTCCCCTCGCCCTCGTCCTTGCGAAGCTCAAGCCGCTGCTCGAAGACGACAGCGTCCTCAAGATCGGTCAGAACCTCAAATATGACCTGACCGTCATGCGCCGCCACGGCATCGAAATCGCGCCCTATGACGACACCATCGTCATGAGCTTCGACCTCGACGCCGGACAAAGTCTCGCAGGCCACGGCATGGACGAAGCGGCCAAGGTCCACCTCAATCACATCTGCATCAGCTTCAAGGACGTGTGCGGCACCGGCAAGAGCCAGATCAGCTTCGCCGAAGTCCCGCTCGACAAGGCGACCGAATATGCCGCCGAGGACGCGGACGTCACGCTGCGCCTGTGGAAGATCTACAAGAACCGCGTCGCCAACGAAGGCGCGACCCGCGTCTATGAACTTGTGGACCGCCCGCTTGTCTCGGTCATCGCGAAGATGGAGCATGAAGGCATCAAGGTCGATCGCGAAGCCCTGTCCCGCCTCTCCGCCGAATTCACCGCCGAAATCGCCAAGCTGGAAGGCGAAATCCACGCCATTGCGGGCCAGCCTTTCGCCATCGGATCGACCCAGCAACTGGGCGCAATCCTGTTCGACAAGATGGGCTACAAGGGCGGCAAGAAGGGCAAGTCCGGCGCCTATTCCACCGACGTCACCATCCTTGAGCAATTGAAGGCCCAAGGCGCGGAAATCGCCGGAAAGATTTTGGACTGGCGCCAACTGTCCAAGCTCAAATCGACCTACACCGACGCGCTCCAGGCCCAGATCAACAGGGACAGCGCCCGCGTCCACACCAGCTATTCACTGTCCGGCGCGCAGACAGGCCGCCTGTCCTCGACCGACCCCAACCTGCAAAACATCCCGATCCGCACCGAAGTCGGCCGCCAGATCCGCCACGCCTTCGTCGCCGAGCCGGGCAACGTCATCCTCGCGGCAGACTACAGCCAGATCGAACTGCGCCTCGCCGCGCATATCGCCGATGTCCCGGCGCTCCGAGAAGCCTTCCTTGCAGGCGAAGACATTCACGCCGCCACGGCCCAGCAGCTGTTCGGTGAAGTGAACCGCGACACGCGCGGTCGAGCCAAGACGATCAACTTCGCCATCCTCTACGGCATTTCCCGCTGGGGCCTCGCCGGACGGCTGGAGATCAGCGCCGACGAAGCGCAGGACATGATCAGCCGCTATTATGAGCGCTTCCCCGGGATCAGCCTCTACATTACCGAAACGCTCGAAAAAGCCCGCGCGCGCGGCTATACCGAGACGCTCTTTGGCCGCAAAACCTGGTTTCCGCGCATCAAGGCACCGATCCAGCACGAGCGCCAGGGCGCCGAACGCGCCGCCATCAACGCGCCCATTCAGGGCACCAGCGCCGACATCATCAAGCGCGCCATGGCCCGCATGGGACCGGCGCTAGCGGCCGAAGGGCTGCACAATGTGAAGATGCTGCTCCAGGTCCATGACGAACTGGTCTTTGAACTGCCCGAAGCGGATGTGGAGCCAGCCAGCGCCGTCATCCGCCAAGTCATGGAAACTGCCGCCGAACCGATCGTGAAGCTCAGCGTGCCGCTAGGCGTGGAAATCGGTCACGGCCCAAGCTGGGGAGCGGCGCACTGAAGTTTCACCTCAACCCAAAACCGTCATCCCAGCGGAGGCTGGGATCTCAAGCGATGGGGCAGGGCATAGCCTCAAGCGATCCCAGTCTCCGCTGGGATGACGGTCTGGGTCCGCATCAATTCCGCGCGTATCGGTCCTCATACCGCACGATGTCATCTTCGCCCACATAGGACCCGGTCTGCACCTCGATAAACACCATCGGGATGCGGCCCGGATTTTCGATCCGGTGAACGGCGCCCACCGGCACATATACGGACTGGTTCTCCGACAGCAGCTGAACGTCTTCGCCCACCGTCACCTTGGCCGTCCCCTCGACGACGATCCAATGTTCCGATCGATGGAAATGGCTTTGCAGGCTGAGCGAGGCGCCAGGCAGAACTGTAATGCGCTTCACTTGGAAGCGCGAGCCGACGACCAGGCTCTCATACCAGCCCCACGGCCTATGATCCTTCGGGAAAGCCTCCGCCTGCGGCGCGCCCTTGCGCTGCAACGCTTCGACCACCAGCTTCACATCTTGCGTGCGCGATTTGTCGGCGATCAGCACCGCGTCATTCATCGCCACCGCCACGATATTGTTGAGACCGAGCCCGACCAGTTCCAACCCCTCGCTCTCCGACCGCAGCAATGTGTCGCGGCAATCCAGCGCCGTCGCAGCACCCGATAGCGCCACGCCATTCTCATCCGGCTGCGAATGGCTCCACACCGCATCCCAGCCGCCAAGGTCGGACCATTCCGCATCGAACGGCACGACCGAGAGATTGTCGGCCCGCTCCATGATCGCATAGTCGATGGCGACGCTTTCCGCCTGCCCCCAAGGCTCTGCAGCCAATCGAAGGAAGCCGAGATCGCTCTCCGCCTGCTCAACGGCAGCTCGCACAGCCGACAGGATCGCAGGCGCATGTTGCTCGAAAGCGGCGATCAGGTCCTTTGCGGCAAAGAGGAAGATGCCCGCATTCCACAGATAATCGCCCGTCGCCAGCATCTCTTCAGCCCGCGCCGCATTGGGCTTTTCGACGAAACTGGCGAGCTTGATCGGCGCACCCGAACCATCCGGCTTGTTCTGTGCCTGAAGATAGCCATAGCCCGTCTCGGGCCGCGTCGGGCTGATCCCGAAGGTGACAAGGTCGCCACCCTGCGCTGCGCCCAGCCCCTTGCCCACGGCTGCATGAAACGCCTCAACATCGGGCGCGACATGGTCGGAAGGCGCGACAAGCATGATCGCGTCGGGCTTGCGCGCCACCAGATACAGCGCAGCGGCCAATATGGCGGGCGCGGTATTGCGACCTTCCGGCTCGATCAGGATAGCCTGCGGGTCAATATTTTCCTTCGCCAGTTGCTCGGCGATGATGAAGCGGAAGAGTGAGTTGGTAAGGACCAGCGGCCGGTCAAAGGAAAATCGCTCGGCCTTGCCAGAAAGACGCCGCGCGACCGACTGGAACAATGTCGTCTCGCCCAGCAGCGGCACGAATTGCTTGGGATAGGATTTGCGCGACAGCGGCCAGAGCCGAGTACCGGACCCTCCCGCAAGAATGACGGGCGTGACCTCATGAGGTGCATTGCTTGTCGACATGAAATCCTGGCCGCGAAGTGGAACTGAGGGAAAGCTCTAAAGGATCAGCGGCCAGAGGCAAGCGCTTCAAAAAAGGACGGCACGATGGCCGTCCTAATCAAACAATTCTTCCAGGAAGCTCTTCTTGCGCTTCTTCTGATAATATCGGCCATCGTCGCGATATTCGCGATCCGGCCGATAGGGAACCTGCTGCGGCGCCGGAGTTGCGGCAGAGCCTGACCGCTCGATGATCTTGTCGAGTTCGCCCCGGTCCAGCCACACGCCGCGGCATTGTGGGCAATAATCAATCTCTACCCCCTGCCGATCCGTCATCGAAAGTCCGACATGACAGACCGGGCAGAGCATGGCCGACACGGCTTCGGGAGTGCGCATCATTATTCCCGTTCGCCGGTCAGGCTGAGCAGCATCTGGAACAGGTTCACGAAGTTCAGGTACAGCGACAGCGCACCCATGACCTGCATCTTCTGCGCCACTTCATGGCCGGCATAGGCGAAATATTCGGACTTGATCCGCTGCACGTCCCACGCCGTCAGACCGGTGAAGACAACTACGCCGATGATCGAGATCACCATCTGCATGGCCGATGAGCCAATGAAGATGTTGATGAGGCTCGCGACCAATATGCCGATCAGGCCCATGATCAGGAATGAGCCCATTTTCGACAAGTCACGCCCGGTGGTATAACCCCACAACGCCATGGCAAGGAACATCACCGCCGCCGAGAAGAAGGCTTGTGCGATGCTCGCCCCGGTGAAGACCAGGAAGATGCTGGCCAGCGACACGCCCATGACGGCGGAAAAGGCCCAGAAGGCCATCCGCGCGCCAGCCGTCGTCATCTTTTCAATGCGGAAGCTGAAGAAGAACACGAACGCCAGCGGCGCGAAGATAGCCACCCATTTGAGCGGCGTGTTGAAAATCGCGGCGGCCAACGCGGGCGTATTGCCTATGAAGGCAGCGACCAGGCCAGTGATGACCAGGCCGATCCCCATGTTACGGAAAACGCCCAGCATGTGACTGCGCAGCCCGGCGTCATGTTGCGCCGCCTGCGTCGTCCCATAATTCGGTGTACGAACGGGATTGTTCACGGCGTTAAAACTCCATCCTTCAACAACAAACATCATGTGGATCGAGTGGCCCGGCGCGGTCTTCGCGAGGCTAGAAGGGGGGACAGCCCTACGAACCTGCACCGAGCGCACTCGATGCGGTCCGACATCACAGCTGGATCAACTCCAGCCGCCAGAGGGGCCCGGCCCGCATCAGCAATATCGGTAAGGAAACGCCTTAGTGCAAGGCATCGGCCCGTTAGCAACAATTTGTTACAATGAACGCGATGGTTGATTCCTGCGGTGAAGCGCCGCATGGCACTCACCATGAGCGACCAGTTCACCCCTGCCGAGCAGCATGCCGACGCGCCCTTGCGCCTGTTCAACAGCCTGACCCGTACGGTCGAACCTTTCGCTCCGATCGACGGGAACCACGCGCGCGTCTACAGCTGCGGTCCTACCGTCTATAATTATGCCCATCTCGGCAATCTGCGCGCCTATGTCTTCACGGACACGCTGCGCCGCACGCTGCTGTGGAAGGGCCTGGACGTCACTCACATCATCAACATCACCGACGTCGGCCACCTGACCAGCGACGCCGACGCGGGTGATGACAAGATGGAGGCCGCCGCCCGTGCCCAGGCGAAGAGCATCTGGGACATAGCGGCCCATTATACCGACGCCTTCAAGCAAAATATCGCGGACCTCAACATCATGGCACCCAGCGAATGGACTGTCGCGACCGACTATGTCCCGCAGATGATCGAGTTCGCGAAGAAGATCGCGCCAGCGCACTGCTACGAGCTGGAAAGCGGCCTCTATTTCGACAGCAGCACCGTTCCCGACTATGGCGCACTGGCGGGCGGGCGGGACGATGCTGCCCACGCCCGCATCGATCCGGTAGCGGGCAAGCGCAACCCGTCGGACTTCGCCATCTGGCGTAAGTCCCCACCGGGCGACCAGCGCCAGATGGAATGGGATTCCCCTTGGGGCAAGGGCGCGCCAGGATGGCATCTCGAATGCTCGGTCATGAGCGAGGCGCGCCTTGGTCATCCGTTCGACATTCACACCGGCGGCATTGACCATCGGGAAATTCACCATCCCAACGAGATCGCGCAGAATCAGGCTTATTGCGGCTGCAGCGATGCGCAACCCGGCTTCACCGGTGCGCGCTGGTGGATGCACAACAATTTTCTCGTCGATCGCCAGGGCAAGATGAGCAAGTCGAAGGGCGGCTTCACCACCCTCTTCTCGCTGATCGACGCGGGCGTGCATCCGCTCGCCTACCGCCTGCTGTGCCTCGGCGCCCATTATCGCAGCGAGCTGGAGTTCAGCGCCGAAAGCGTCGGCGCGGCGCTGACCCGGCTCAAACGTCTGATCATGGGCGTAGAGGGGCTGAAAAGCCGCGCCGAAGGCGTAACCTGGCAGTCACCGCGCCTCGATTACCTTCGCGCCAACCTTCACCCCAAGCTCGCGCCGCTGCTCGAACAGTTCGACGCCGCGATCAGCGACGATCTCATGACCCCGCGCGCTCTACCACTGCTGGAAGAGGCGATTGCCATCAAGAAGGTGCCGGTCGATGAGAAGCTGTGCCTGATCGCCGCGTTCGATCAGGCGTTGGGGCTCAACCTCCTTCAACTGAGCCGCGCGGACCTTCGGATCACGCCCAAGGACGCGCAAACGACGCCCGCCGAGGTGGAGGCGGAACTCGATCGCCGCCAGAATGCTCGCGCGGAAAAGGATTTCGCCCTGTCGGACCAAATCAGGGATGCTCTCATCGAACGTGGCATCGACGTCATGGACGGTGACCCGCAGCGCTGGGAATGGCGGCCAAGGCTAGGGTAAATCCTTTATTTACCCTATGTTACGGTTTCGTAATAATGCGCCAGTCCGTGTCGCGCGCGCGCCTGCCCGGCTGGACAGACCAGTGCAGGAAGCGCACCATCCGCTCATGAAATGGCACATTCTGACAGCTCTGCTCCTGTTCGGGAGCCCGGTGGCCACTCCGCCTGCCGTCGCCCAGCATTTCATGTTCGAAACCGGCACCACGCTGCGCGCAAAGTGCCGCAACAAGGCGCCGGAATATGCGCTGGCCTGCACCGCGTACATCGTCGGCGCGGTGGACGGCATCAAGAAGGACGTGTTCATTGGTCGCGCCCAGCCAAATTGCTGGCCTGACCGGATGCAGGCGGAAGAAGTGCGGCGCATCGTCATCGCCTATCTTGAACGCTATCCCGACCAGCGCAACGCCCCGGCCTCGGTCATAGTCAGTATCGCGCTGAACGAGCATTATCCTTGCAAGAAATGAAGCGGCGGAACTTGGTTCGCGCAGCACGTGGACAATCCGCTGCACCTGAAACCCGCCTTCTCCGCGCCGCATCCTGGATGGGGATGGTATAAACTTGCTTTGATTCCCACATGGGCGTAGGGGCGGCCACTATTTTTAGCATGAGGAGACATGACGTGACGGCGAAGTGGACGCCGGAAAGCTGGCGGGAGCATAAGGGCATTCAGATGCCCTTCTATCGTGACGCACAGGCGCTGGCCGCCGTGGAAGGTCAGCTCAGCCAATTTCCCCCGCTCGTCTTTGCCGGCGAAGCGCGAAACCTAAAGGCTGAACTCGCCAAGGTCACGACCGGCGAGGCATTCCTGCTGCAAGGCGGCGACTGCGCCGAAAGCTTCGCGGAGTTCCACCCGAACAACATCCGCGACACGTTCCGGGTGCTGTTGCAGATGGCCGTGGTGCTGACCTTTGCGTCCAAGCTGCCGGTGGTGAAGGTCGGCCGCATGGCGGGCCAGTTCGCCAAGCCGCGCTCGGCCGATACCGAGACGATCGGCGGCGTGGAATTGCCCAGCTATCGCGGCGACAATGTCAATGACATCGCCTTCACGCCGGAATCGCGCGAACCCGACGCGCAGCGGATGGTGCGCGCCTACAACCAGTCGGCCGCGACGCTCAATCTGCTGCGCGCCTTCTCGACCGGCGGCTATGCCAGTTTGGATCGTGTTCATGGCTGGATGCTGGATTTCATGGGCCGCAGCCCGCTCGCGGCGAAGTTCGACGCTGTGGCCGACCAGATCGGCGCGGCGCTCGACTTCATGCGCGCCTGCGGCCTGTCGCCGGATACTGTGCCGCAGCTTGGCGGAACCAGCTTCTACACCAGCCATGAAGCACTGCTCCTCCCCTATGAAGAGGCACTGACCCGTCAGGATTCGCTGACCGGCGATTGGTACGACACGTCGGCGCACATGCTCTGGATCGGCGACCGCACGCGGTTCGAAGGTTCAGCGCATGTCGAATATCTGCGCGGCATCGGCAATCCGATCGGCATGAAATGCGGCCCGAGCCTTGAGCCCGACGCGCTGATCCGCCTTCTCGACGTGCTGAACCCGACGCGGGAAGCCGGGCGCATCACGCTCATCACGCGCTATGGTCATGACAAGATCGAGGCGGGCCTGCCCAAGCTGGTCCGCGCGGTGATGCGCGAAGGCCATCCGGTCGTCTGGTCCTGCGACCCGATGCACGGCAACGTGATCAAGGCGGCCAATGGTTACAAGACGCGGCCGTTCGACCGCATCCTTGCCGAGGTGCGCGGCTTCTTCGCCGTGCACCGGGCCGAGGGCAGCTTCGGCGGCGGCATCCATGCCGAAATGACCGGGCAGAATGTGACGGAGTGCACCGGCGGCGCCATCGCCATCACGGACGAGGGCCTTGCCGATCGCTACCACACCCATTGCGACCCGCGCCTCAACGCAGCACAGAGCCTGGAACTAGCCTTCCTGCTCGCGGAGATGCTGAACGAGGAACTGAAGGAACGCCGCGCGGCGGCTTGATCCTTCAGAACGATCGAAGAGAATCCCGCCGGATATTTCCGGCGGGATTTTTCATGGGCCTTCCCCGCCGAGGACACGGGAAAACCAATCCTGTCACGACAGCGTCATTAACTTATGATTGTCCGCTTGCTTTGGCGGGTCAAAGCCGTAGCTTTCACCCCATGGCAAAGGAACCGGCATTGGCGACCATCGCCGTCTACAGCCTCAAAGGTGGCGTTGGCAAAACCACCTTCGCGATCAATCTGGCTTGGGCATCTGCATCCATCTCTCGGCGGCGGACGTTGCTGTGGGACCTTGATCCGCAGGCTGCGGCCAGCTGGCTCATCTCCACTGACAAGCAGAGCCGCGACGCGGCGCAGGCGATCTTCAGCAAGGATGTGGAGGTGCGTAAGCTCATCCAGCCTTCGACCGTGCCCGGCCTCGACCTGATCGCCGCCGACACCTCTCTGCGCAGCCTCGACCATCTCTTTCGCGAGATGGACAAGAAGAAGCGGCTCGCCAAGCTGATCGAGAATCTGGGCAAGGATTATGACCGCATCATCCTGGATTGCCCGCCCGGCCTCACCGAAACCAGCGAGCAGGTACTGCGTGCCGCCGACATGATCGTGATCCCGGTCATCCCCTCGCCCCTATCGCAACGAGCGATGGGCGAAGTGGCGCGCTACCTCGTCCAGCGCGGCGGATCGCATCCACCGATCCTGCCCGTCTATTCCATGGTGGATCGGCGCCGCGCCCTGCACCGCAAGGCGTTGGAGGAACAGCCCGGCTGGCCCGCTGTCCCGATGGCCAGCATGGTCGAACAGATGACGGTGAAGAGGAAGCCGCTGGGTGCCTTCGCGGCGTCTTCACCCCCGGCGCAGGCTTTCGCGAGCCTGTGGACCACGATCGAACGGCAGGTTCTGAAGGCGAGCTAAAAACGCTACTGAACCGCCGTTCGCCCTGAGCTTGTCGAAGGGCTTTACTTCGCTGAAGCAAGTGAAGGGCTTCGACAAGCTCAGCCCGAACGGAGGTTAGTTATCCTATTATGCCTCAGTGCGTTCCGGAGCGGACGCACCAATCAAGCAGCAATGTCATAAGGCCTGATCTCACCCGTCAGATACAGGTTCCGCGCCTTCGACCGGCTCAATTTACCCGAACTCGTGCGTGGCAAGGTACGCGGCGGAACCAGCTCCACGACGCAATTCATACCGGTGATCGCCCGCACCCGCTCGCGAATCTGGTCGCGCAGCCGCGTACGCTCGTCATTGTCGGACGTCCGGCAATGCACCAGCACGGCAGGCGCTTCCTCGCCGCCCGGCGTGGTGATCGCGAAGGCCGCGATGTCGCCCTGCTTGAAGCCCGGCAGTTGCTCAACGGCCCACTCAATATCCTGCGGCCAGTGATTCTTGCCATTGATGATGATCATGTCCTTGGCGCGGCCGACAATGTAGAGATAGCCATCGCTGAGATATCCCATGTCGCCCGTGTCCAGCCAACCATCCGCCATGCAGGCGTCGGTAGCCTCCTGATCGCGGAAATAGCCGACCATCAGCGACGGGCCAGTGGTCCAGACCTTGCCGATCTGCCGCTCGTTCAGCAGTCCGCCGTCCTCGTCACGAATTTCCACAATCATGTCGCGCGCGGGCTTGCCGCAATTGACGATCGAACGAAAGCGTTGCGGGCGTCCCTCGGTCGCGTCGCCGCCAGAGAGGTCCGTTTCCTCGACCAGCTCGACGATGATGCCCTCGCCCGGTGGCATGATCGTGACCGCCAAGGTCGCTTCGGCCAAACCATAGCTTGGCAGGAACGCCTTGGGCGAGAACCCAGCATCTGCAAAGGCATCGACAAAGCTCTGCATCACGTCAGGCCGGATCATGTCCGCGCCGTTCCCCGCAAGCCGCCAGCGCGACAGGTCGAACCGATCCTGAGCCTTCGTCTGGCTCGACATGCGCCGTGCGCAAATGTCGTAGCCGAATGTCGGCGAATAGCTGATCGAGGTGCCTTCATTGCGGCTGATGAGGTCCAGCCACGCGAGCGGACGACGGGCAAAATCCTCGGTCTTCATATAATCGGTCGACACCTGGTTAGCGACGACCGACAGGAAGCAGCCGACCAGACCCATGTCATGATACCAGGGCAGCCAGCTGATGCAGCGGTCGCTATCCTGCACCTGCATGCCATGGCTGTGCGCGGCGAGGTTGCTGAGCAGCGCATGGTGCGTCACCGCGACGCCATGCGGGAAGCGGGTCGAACCGCTGGAATATTGCAGATAGGCGATTTCCTCGCCCTTCGCCTGCGGCAGATCGCAGGTCACGGCCTCGCGCGCGATGAAGTCCTCGAACGCAATACTCTCGACATTTTTCTGGCGGCCAGACTCTCCCGCCATCTCTTCCAGTTCCTTGGGGAAGAGGAACAGCATCGGGTCGCAGCTGTCCAACTGGACATTCAGCTGGTCGATATAGCTTTCCTTGCCGCCAAAGCTGGTGGGCAGCGGCAGCGGCACCGGCCAGGCACCCGCATAGATGATGCCGAAGAACAGTTGCGCGAAGTCGGTGCCCGTTTCGGCCACCAGAGCCACGCGATCCTCTGGCTGCACACCATGGGCGATCAGGCGGTGGGCGCATGCGATGGCATCAGCGCGCAGTTCGGCAAAGGGGTAGGGTTGCGCCAGATTGCCACGCGCATCATGGAAATTCAGCCCGCGCTGCCCCTGCGCCGCGTAGTCGAGCGCCTCGCCCAGCGTCTCGAAATCCGAGAAGCGCCGGGGAAGGACGTCATTGGTCGGCGTAGGAGCCATCATGCTTTGCGAACCCGTCATATTGGTTTCACCCAATTTCAATCTTGTCATCCGGGCGCGCCGCTATCATCTTTGAAGCGGCAATGCACCGGATAGTTGCATTCCAGCTTGGCCTTCTACAGCATGAGGCGCGGTAAAATTCCGGCCCCACTGTGGCATAATCAAGGCGCCCGTCGCATAAACCATTGCCATGAAGGCGCTCATATGACCGGCAAACGCCCCCGACCGCCGCTGGATGGCGACAGCCTGCGCGATCTGGCCCTGCGTTACGTCGGCCGTTTCGCGACGAGCCGGGCGAAGCTGCTCGCCTATCTCAACCGCAAACTGCAGGAACGCGGATGGGCTGGCGAAGGTCCGCCCGCGCCGGAACGGCTGGTCGAGCGACTGGCCGAACTGCGCTATGTCGATGATCGCAGCTTTGCCGTCATGAAAAGCGCGGCGCTTACCCGTCGCGGCTATGGCGCACGCCGCGTTGCACAGACCCTGCGCGCCGATGGCATAGCGGACACTGATCGGGAAGAAGCGGATGCTCAGGTCGATAACGATAGCTGGGCTGCGGCCGATCGTTTCGCCCGCCGCAAACGCCTCGGCCCCTATGCCACGACGGCGACAGATCCAAAACAGCGTGAAAAGGCCATCGCCGCTTTCCTGCGCGCAGGCCACAGTTTCGACACCGCCCGTCGCTGGACGGACGCTGCCCCCGGTGAGCCGCCAGAACCCGACCAGTGACGGCGCGCCATGGAGCCTCGCAAAATCTGTGGCGCCACTACTCCCGGATAGGCTAGCACAACAGGATGCGGATCGCCTTTCCCTTCCTGGTCGCGGTTTTAGCCGCCTGTTCTCCCACTCAGCCCAAGGCGGAAAAGACCGCCAGCCCTACAAACCAGCAGACCAATCTGCTCCCCCTTGAAATCCGTACGGACTCGGGAAGGCATCGTTTTGCGGTGGAAACCGCCATCTCCGAAAAGGAGCAGGAAAAGGGCCTGATGTTCCGCAAGTCCCTGGATTCAAATAGCGGCATGCTCTTTCCCATGTCGCCTCCCCGCACCGCCAGCTTCTGGATGAAGGACACGCTGATCCCGCTCGACATGATCTTCATCCGCACCGACGGGGTGATTACCTTCATCGCCGCCAATGCCGCACCCTATTCACGCGTGCCGGTTTCTGCTGGGGTTCCCGTGGCGGCCGTCCTTGAGCTGCGAGGCGGGCGGGCGGCTGAACTCGGCATCGCCGAGGGCGACGGTGTATCTTGGGGCAGCTGCGTCGATCCTGCGGTCAAAAGTCCCCCCAACCTCGATTTCTGCCCGCCGCGCACCCGCTGACGCCATATCCGCCTTGCCAATCCCCCACGGCAGGCGCTAAGCGCTTGCCCCATGGGAATCCTGGCCAAGATCTTCACCTGGTGGAATGGCGCGACCATCGGCACCGCACTTTATACCTCCCGCAAGGGCAAGAAAGTGGGCGAGGACCATCAGGGCAATGTCTATTATGAAGGCGGCACGGACGTGCACGGCCACACCCGCCGCTGGGTAATCTACAACGGCAATAACGACGCTAGCCGCGTGCCTGCGGAATGGCATGGGTGGCTGCATCACACGATCGAAGGAACGCCGGAAAGCTTCCTCCCCCCGCCCCGTATCTGGGAACGGGATTTCACGCCCAACGCGACTGGCACTCCCAATGCTTACCGGCCCACGGGTGCGCTGGAAAAAGGTGCGCAGCGCCAGCGCGCGACCGGCGATTATGAAGCGTGGAGCCCCGACGCATCATGACCCTGCGCCCGGCGGGGACGGTCCTGCCGATCCTGCCCCTCGCCCTGCTGTTGTCGCTTGCGGCCTGCGGCGGCGATGAACTCCCCACTGCGAACCAGACCGGCCCCGTGAAGATCGAGGGGCAGAAGATTCGCAATGGCGATTCTTCTGCCCTGCCTGGCACGCCCATGGCGGATCGCGTCGCGGTGATCGGCCTGCTCAACAAGCGCAACGGCATCACCACCGACCTCACGATGAAGCCCGGCGACGCCTTACGCGTAGGCGACGCAATCGTCCGCCTGCAGGCGTGTGAGACGACCGCCCCCTGGGAAAATGTTCACGAAACCGGGGCTTTCGTTCAACTCGATGTGCGCAGCACCGCCGACAATAAGTGGCGCCGCAACTTTTCGGGCTGGCTGTTCAAGGAACGGCCCGACCGCAACGTGGTGCAGCATCCTATCTACGATGTATGGGTAAGAAGCTGCACGATGTCCTGGCCGGAAAGCGGCCCCGACACGGTCAAGCTTGGCGGCAAAGGCGAACCCCCATCGGACGCGTCTCCGCCGAGCGGCGCAAATGCCAGTTCGGCCCAGCCCCCCGAACCCCCGGCCAATGCCGAAGAACGGCCCGCGCCTAGCGGCACATCGCCCAGCGCACCTGCCAACAACCCCAGATAATCCTTCTGGCTGATTTCTATCGCGCCCAATGACCGAAGATGGTCGGTCATGAATTGGCAATCGAGCAAGGTGAAGCCTGAAAAGAGCATGCGGGCGGTGAGCCAGGCCAGAGCGACCTTTGAAGCATCGGTTTTTCGAGACACCATGCTTTCGCCAAAAAAGGCTTGGCCCAAAGCGACGCCATAGAGGCCCCCCGCCAGCTCCTCGCCATCCCAAACCTCGATCGAATGCGCAAAGCCGATCTCGTGCAGATGCCGGTATGTCTGCTCGATCTCCTTGTTGATCCAGGTCGACGGCCGATCCTCCGCCGCCTGCGCGCATAGCGAGACAATACCGCCAAAATCGCGGTTGGCAGTCACGCGGAAACGCTCCTGCCGGATCGTCTTGGCCAGCGAATGGGACATGCGAAAGCCATGGAGCGGCATGATCGCTCGCCGCTTGGGCTCAATCCAATAAACCTCCTCCGCATCCCGGTCATCCGACATGGGAAACACGCCGATGGAATAGGCCTGCAGCAGGACCAGAGGATCTATCGTCATTGGATGAAGGCTTAGCGAGACGATGGCACGGGCGCCAGAGGGGCTTTGCCGCAATTCTAAAACGTGACATCGAGGGGTGGATTGCAGTCATAGCCCCTCCCTTGAAAGGGAGGGGAGATAAAAAGAGTCGGATTTTGGTCGTCAGCCGACAAGTCGGCCTGTCCCAACCCGTTCGGCGACCTACCTCTCACCCCTCACTTTCAGCGCGAATAAACCGCAGCACTCCTGCCATCCGCGCAAGCCCGCCATTGTCACTCGGATGGTTCTTGCCATCCAGCACGGGCACCTCATCGAAATCAAAGGGGCTCATTCCCTCAAGGCATGCCACATTCACCCCATATTCGTTTGCATTGGAGCGGCGCTGGTGGTGCGTGTAGATGCCGCACCGCGAGCAGAAGAAATGCTCCGCCGCTCCCGTATTGAAGCGATAGCTCGTCAGCATATCGGCGCCCCGAACGACATGAAGCCCGTCCAACTTCGCCGTGACAGCTACGGCGCCCCGCATCCGGCAAAATGAGCAGGTGCATCGGCGGGCGCTGTCGAGGCCATTGCTCAGCTCAACCTCGAACCGGACGGCGCCGCAATGACACTGGCCGCCATGTCTGCTTGCATCCGCCATCGCCTGACCTCCCTCGACTTGAACTGAACCATAAACAAAAAGGGCGAGCTTTGCAGCCCGCCCTCTTACCTATCCCACTGGACGGCGCGCCTTAGTAAACGCGCGCCTTGGGCTTGATATATTCGGCCTCATCGGTGAGCGTGTAGTCATGCACCGGGCGGTAATCGAGCGACACCTTGCCGCCCTTGCCGCCCCAGCCTTCGAACCAGCTAACGGTGTGCTTCATCCATTCGGCGTCGTCGCGGTTCGGGAAATCCTCATGCGCATGAGCGCCACGGCTTTCCTTGCGATTTTCCGCGCTGACCATGGTGCAGACGGCCTGGCTCATCAGGTTGTCCAGCTCCAGCGTCTCGATGAGGTCGGTGTTCCAGATCAGCGAACGGTCGGAAACGCCAACGTCTTGCATGCTCGCATTGACCTGCGCCATCTTGGTGACGCCTTCGGACAGCAGCGCGCTGTCGCGGAACACGGCGGCATGCTTCTGCATGGTGTGCTGCATTTCGAGGCGAATCTTCGCCGTCGGCGAACCACCCTTGGCGTTGCGGTAGTGATCCAGACGCGACAGCGCCAGATCGGCCGCATCGGCGGGAAGCGGACGATGCGAGCCATTGGGCTTGATCGTTTCCTTGAGGTGCAGGCCGGTAGCGCGGCCGAACACGACAAGGTCGATCAACGAGTTGGAGCCCAGGCGGTTCGCGCCATGCACCGACACGCAGGCAGCTTCGCCGACCGCATAGAGGCCCGGCACCACGACTTCCGGATCGTCGCCGACCTTGGTCACCACCTGGCCATGATAGTTACAGGGGATGCCGCCCATATTGTAATGGACGGTCGGCGTGACGGGCAACGGCTGACGGGTCAGATCGACGCCCGCGAAAATCTTGCCGCTTTCGGTGATGCCTGGCAGACGCTCCGCCAGCACCTTGGGATCGATATGGTCGAGGTGCAGGAAGATGTGATCCTTGTTCGGACCCACGCCCCGCCCTTCGCGCATTTCCATCGCCATCGAGCGCGATACGACGTCGCGCGATGCCAAGTCCTTCGCGGAAGGCGCATAGCGCTCCATGAAGCGCTCGCCCTCGGAGTTGGTCAGATAACCGCCCTCGCCACGCGCGCCTTCGGTGATCAGCACGCCCGCGCCATAGATGCCGGTCGGGTGGAACTGCACGAATTCCAGGTCTTGCAAAGGCAGACCAGCGCGCAGCACCATGCCGCCGCCGTCGCCGGTGCAGCTGTGTGCCGAAGTGGCGGAGAAATAGGCGCGGCCATAGCCGCCCGTCGCCAGCACGACCGCCTTGCTGCGGAAACGATGGATCGAACCATCCTCCATGCAGATGGCGATGACGCCCCGGCATTCCTTGCCATTCGGGCCGTCTTCCATGATCAGGTCAATAGCGAAATATTCGATGTAGAAGTCCGCGTCATACTTCAGGCTCTGCTGATAGAGCGCATGAAGCATGGCATGGCCGGTACGGTCGGCGGCGGCGCAGGTGCGCTGCACCGGCGGGCCGGCGCCCATATTCTGCATGTGACCGCCGAAGGGACGCTGATAGATCGTGCCATTCTCGTTGCGGCTGAACGGCACGCCGGCATGTTCCAGCTCGATCACGGCCGCAGGCGCTTCGCGCACCATATATTCGATCGCGTCCTGGTCGCCCAGCCAGTCCGACCCCTTGACGGTGTCGTACATGTGCCAGGTCCAGTGGTCGGGCGAGTTGTTGCCGAGCGAAGCGGCGATTCCACCCTGCGCCGCGACGGTGTGCGAGCGAGTCGGGAACAGCTTCGTGATGCAGGCGGTCTTCAGGCCCGCTTCGGCGCTGCCCATGGTCGCGCGAAGGCCCGAACCGCCAGCGCCCACCACGACCGTGTCGTAAGTGTGATCGATGATCTTGTAGGCTTCGCTCATTACTTGACGATCCCCGTGAAGGCGATCTTGGCGATCGCGAAGATGCCAGCGGCGGCGCCAGCGATGGTGTAGAAGTTCAGCAGCAGGATGCAGAAGAAGTTCAGCCCCTTGTCGTGAACATAATCCTCCAGCATCACCTGCATGCCCAGGCGCAGATGATAGAAGATGCTGACCAGCATCAGCACCAGCGGCACTGCTACCAGCGGATTGGCGATCCAGTTGCGGACGCTCTCATAATCCAGCCCCGGCAGGCTCACGAGGCTGAAGATCAGCCACAGAACGAGCAGCAGGTTGCCGACAGCCGTGTAACGCTGCGCCAGCCAGTGGTGCGCGCCATGCCTGGCCGAACCAAGGCCACGAACGCGGCCGATTCCGGTTCCCGTACCCATCAGATTTTCCCCGAAAAGATAGTGGCCCACAACGCAACGGTGGCCAGCGTAGACAGCACCGGGATCACCAGCGACCAGGTCTTGTTGGTGTTGAGCTCATAGCCCGCACCCATATCCAGTACGAAGTGGCGCAGGCCCGACATCAGATGCTGGAAGAAGAACCAGCTGATGCCGATCATCACCAGATAACCAAGCGGCGAAGTGGCGCATTTGATGAAGGTGGCATAGGCTTCGGGACCGATCGCAGCGGCCATCAACCACCAAACCACGCCCAGAATCCCGACCGTGGCCAGACCGTTGCCGGTCACGCGGTGCAGGATGGAGATGGCCATAGCAGGCCCCCATTTCCAGATCGTCAAATGCGGCGAGAGCGGCCGGCTCGTGGTTCGCGCCATATCTACCTACGTCCCTGATGCTTGTCCCTGATTCCCGTCCCCTTAAGAGCGAACGGTCAAGAGGGCAAGCCGCGCTGGCAGAGGGACCGGGCGATCACGGCTAAGAACTGATTAACCAGATCGCGCTATGACCCGACGGACAAACAAGAGAATTGAGGTTTGCCGCATATGACGTCCGTCGCACCAGCGAAGAGCGCAATGATCGCCAGCATGGCGGAAATAGATCCCACCGGCGAATTGGCGGCGGGGCTTCGCGAGATTCGGGACATGATAGGCGACGGCGCGTCGATCGCGGCCCGTACCTTCTTCGACAGCTACATGGATCAATCTCATCTGCGCAGCGTCTTGGCCGCCTCCACGATCGCCAAGATCGAAACCGAAGCACATGAATATGTGCGGCAGAAGCTCAGCTTCTATGAGGCAGGCAGTTGGGCGGGCAGCTCCATCGCCTGTGTCCGGTTGGCCCGCAAACGCGGCTTGCCCCTGGGCCTCGTCCTGACGGCGGTATCGGAAGCCAACAAGCAGTTGACCAACCTCGTCTGGCAAAAGGCGGCGGATGATGCCACCCGCCAGCGCCTTGTAAACATCATCACCATGGTCAGCATGGTCGACGCCAGCATGATGACCAACGCCTTCGCGGGCGACGAGGCAGAAGCGCAGCGCAACGAACGGCAACGCATCGGCACCCTGTTCGAGCAGCGGATCATGGGTGAGATCGACGGCGCTTCCCAGCTCGGCGAATCGCTGCGTGAACAGGCGAAGGATGCCTCTGCCGCCACACGCGGCATGTTGGGCAAGGCTTCGGAAGTCGCCGCCGCCGCCGAACAATCGGCAATCGCGATGCGCGAAGCAGCCCGCACCTCTGCGGGGCTGATCCGGGCAATCGAGGATGCTCGCACGGAAGTCGAAAGCGCCGCAGACGTTGCGCAGCGTGCCGCCCGGCAGTCGGGCGATGCGGTGACGATGTCGGCAACTCTGACTGAGCATGCGAAATCGATCGAGTCGATCCTGGGCCTGATCCGCGACATCGCGGGCCAGACGAACCTGCTCGCTCTCAACGCCACCATCGAAGCGGCGCGCGCGGGCGACGCGGGGCGCGGCTTTGCCGTCGTGGCGCAGGAAGTGAAGAGCCTTGCCAACCAGACGGCGCGTGCGACCGATGAAATCGCGGGCAAGATCGCGGATATTCAGGCTTCGACGCGGCAGTCGGTGGAAACCAATGAACGAATCCGCGATACGGTTGGGGAAGTGCAATCGAGCGCCGATCGCATCCGTCATGCCATGGACGCTCAAGCCCAGACGGTTACCATGATCACCGCCGCTGTCGATGAGACGGCGCTGGCGGCCGACTCCATGTCCAGCACCATTTCCGCCATCCGTCAGGATACGGAAGTCGTTGCTTCCGAAATCGACCAGCTGGAGCGCGGCTTCATGAGCGTGGAGGGCAAGCTTGCCAGCCTGCGTGCCGCATCATCCGATTTTGGACGACAGGTGGCCTGAATTTCACGGAAAAGGCAGCCGGAGAGCGACTGAAGCCCTCACGACTTCCCCTTCCCGCTTGAAGCTTCTAAAGGGCGCGGCATGACTGATGCCGCGCCCTCTTCCGTCCAAAGCTGGAAAGTCACCTTGCCCTGCACCCGTGCCGAGGCGGAGGCGTTGGACGGTGACATCGCGGGCTTCGCGCTCATGGACAAGCCGCCGGTGCTGATGACCAGCGAGGCCGCGCCGGATGATGAAAATGCCTGGCAGCTTGATGCCTATTTTGAAGGCAAACCCAGCCCCGCCGCGATCAAACTGCTCCGTACCCTGATCCCCAGCGCGGGCGGCACCAAGCCGCTGATCGAACAGTTGCCTGATGAGGATTGGGTAACCCTGAGCCAGCAAGGACTAGAGCCAGTCACGGCCGGACGCTTCCACATCCGCAATCTTGCCAGCAACGCGGAGCAGCCGGGCCACGTCAATTTCCTGATCGAAGCGAGCCGCGCCTTTGGCACCGGGCAGCATGAAACCACCGCAGGCTGCCTTCTGATGCTGGACCGCATGCGGCAGGTTGGCATGCGCTTTGGCAATGTGGCGGAGATTGGCACGGGCACCGGATTGCTCGCCTTTGCAGCGCTCCATTTGTGGCCCCATGCCTATACCACCGCTTCCGACATCGACCCGATCGCCGTCGACATCAGCGCGGAAAATGCCGCAGCCAACAACATCGCGGTCGGCAAGGGTCAAGGCCAACTGGCGCTGTATGTCGCGGCGGGCGTTGATCACCCTGCAATCGCGACGCGCGCGCCCTATGATCTGCTGATCGCGAACATACTCGCTGGCCCGTTGATCGAACTCGCCCCCTCGCTTTGCGCGCTCGTGGAGGAAGGGGGCACGATCCTGCTCGCTGGACTGCTGAAGGAACAGGCGGAGGCCGTTCTGTCAGCCTATCGGACTCAGGGCATGCGCCTTGCCGAGCGTGTGGACAATGGGGACTGGCCCACCTTGCGGCTGCGCAAGCGTCCCCGTATCGGCTGGAAACGCCCAACCCGGCTGGACAGGCAGGCGCGCGGTGAGGCGCCGGGGTTCGGCAGCCTCTAAAGCCGCACGAGCAATGGATGGCCCTTGCTCACTCATCCGGCTGACTAGGGCGCCGCGAACCCATTTCAAGACGTGATGCAACATTGCCACAGTTCGTTGTGCAATGCGGTATGTCGTTGTTTGTGATGCTTTACTCTTCCCGCTTAGGCTCCCTAAAGCGCGCTCAGACAACATCCGGTTACCCAGAAAAGGAGCCCCCCATGAAAAAACTGATCGCTTCGGCGTTGCTGCTTGCCAGCGTTTCCGCACCGGCCTTCGCTCAGGACGCCGTGCCCTTTTCCGGTCCCTATGTCGGCGCAGTCGTCGGTGTGGACCATGTCGATTTCAACTCGGTCGACCATGACAGCGGCCTGCTGTATGGCGGCGTGATCGGCTATGACGTCAACGTCAACGGCGCCGTGTTCGGCATCGAAGGCGAATATGCCGATTCCGACGTTAAGAAGTTCGGCGTTCGCACCGATCGCGACCTCTATGCCGGCGTCCGCATCGGCGGCGAAGTGGTGCCGAACGTCCTCGCCTATGCCAAGGGCGGCTACACCAATGCCCGCCTGGAAGACGCGCTGAACAACAACGTCAAGCTGGACGGCTACCGTCTGGGCGCCGGTCTGGAAACGACGGTTCAGGGCTTCATCGTTCGCGCTGAATATCGCTATTCGCGTTACGAGCAGATCGGTGGCGTGAACCCCGAGCGTCACCAGGGCGCGCTGATCCTCGGCTACCGTTTCTAAGACACGGCTATAGCAGAAAAAGAAGGGCGTCCCTCTCATGAGGGCGCCCTTTTCTTATACGCTCGAAAGTGACCGGCACCGCGACGCTTGCCACGCACTACCAGCGGCCTAATGTCGCCTTGCCATTCTCATCAGCGAGGCTTGCCATGACTATCTCTCGCCGCGTTACGGTTCATGAAGGCCCCGGTGGAACCTTCGAGAGCATGGCCGTCTTCGACGAAGACGCAGGCGCACCCCGGCCCGGCATCCTGCTTTTCCCTAATGCGCTGGGCACCAAGGAAGCGGACTTCGCCTACGCCGAAAAGGTCGTGGAACTGGGATACACGCTATTGGTCGCGGATATCTATGGTCAGGGCAAGCGAGCCAGCCGGGATGACCCCGACATGGCGCGCTACATGAACGAGGTGAATGCCGACCGCGCCCTGCTGCGTGACCGGCTCAATGCGGCTCATTCCGTCCTCAAATCACTTCCCGAAGCGGACGCGAGCCGGACGGCCGCGATCGGCTTCTGCTTCGGCGGCAAATGCGTGCTCGATCTGGCGCGCAGCGGCGCCGACATCGCGGGCGGCGTCAGCTTCCATGGGATTTATGACGCGCCAGCTTTTCCCAACGCCGCCATCAGGGCGAAGCTGTTGGTGTGTCACGGTTGGGACGATCCCTTGGCTCCCCCAGCGGCTACGGTGGCATTGGCCGACGAACTGACGAAAGCGGGATGCGATTGGCAGATCCATGCTTATGGGAACACCGGACACGCATTCACCGATAAGGCGGTGAACATGCCGGAAAAGGGCCTCGCCTACAGCCCCGACGCGGACCACCGCAGCTTCCGATCGATGAGGGACTTTCTCGCCGACCTGTTTAACTAGGTTGGCTGCTGTCAGGGCGTATCATCCAGCTCAAAGCTCCCCGATCATCTCCGCCAAAACCGCAAGGCAGTCCTTGGCAAGCTGCTTCGACCGTGCCGGGGACCAGCCAAATTCCGGATCGGGCAAATCATCATTGTCCTTGAAGGGCATCTCCAGCGTCATGGCGACCGCGCCGAAACGCTCGGCGACCTGATTGGTCGACATGGTCAGGTTGCCCTTGCCCGGCGCCGATGAGGGGTATCCGCGCGCCGTCTGGAAATCAGGCGTCCGGGCCGCGAGCGTATCCCGAAAGCGATTATAGAGGGCGAGTTGCCGGTCGCCGAGCGAAGGGATGCCTTCAAATCCCGCCAGGAACACTGCGGCGATAGCTTCGTCGCCATGCACGTCCATGGCGAAATCGACCCCCGTCCGGTCCATCTCCTGCCGGACAAGGAAGACTTCCGGGCTGCGGTCCATCGATGGCTCGTGCCATTCACGGTTGAGGTTCACGCCCGCCGCGTTAGTCCGCAGATGTCCCCGGCGGCTGCCATCAGGGTTCATGTTCGGCGCGATATGGAATGTCGCCTTGGTGCGGAGCAGCCGGGCGACGGCATCCTCCTCGTCGCAGAGCCGTTCCAGCGCGCCTTCCATCCACCACTGCGCCATCGTCTCGCCGGGATGCTGGCGGGCGTAGAGCCAGACCTGCTTAGGCCCGTCGCCCAGCGTCAGAAGGTCGAGGGGCTGCTTGTCGAGCGTCAGGCCCAATTCCCGATGCTCGACCCCCGGTTGGCAACCAGCCCAGGCAATCAGGTCGTGGTGCCGCTCCATCGAATAAGGCGCAAAATAGGCAACCCACAGCGCGTTGCGATCCGGCGAGAGGCTGATGGTGAGGACGCCATCGGCATAGCTGGTATCCGCCTGGGTCCAGACTTCCCGATCCTCGCTGATGCGCGCCTTATAGCCCGGCCAGCCATCCGGATAGGCGGAGGTCCCGCCATTGACGATAGCCAATTCCACTTCGCGCCCGGCAACGCCCGCGATGCGGAAGTGGAACCATTGGTAGAAGTCGCTTTGCCTGTCCTTGACGATCTCCAGCTCGGCCCGGACCCTGTCGCCAGTATCGATAATGGAAAGAACGCGAATATTGCCGCTGTCGAAGGCATTGCTGATCGAGATGGTCATTTCACGGTTATAGTGCGCCCCGATTCCCCCGGATAGCCCCCGATCAACGCACTGGCGAGCTTTTGCGCGGCGATACCGGGCTGAGCGGCGGGCGTACCCTCGCGCGCCTGGGTCAATGCCCGGCCTTCCCAGATCGTCGTCGAATCGGATCGCCTGCGGATCTGCACCTGCAACTCCGTCGTCACCATATCCTTCGGCCGTCCCGACAGGTTGATGCCGATACCCAAGCCCAGCCCTGAATAGCCGCCGCTGCCGACTGCTCCGCCAACGCCTACACTCACGGGCCTGCCATCATTGCCGTAGCCAGTCGGACGGAAAGATCGGCGGAAACCGACCGATGCCACATAGTCGCTGCGCGCTCCGGCAGGTGCGGCGATGAAACCCACACGCTGCAACTCCTGCTCGACAGCAGCGGCATAGGTCCGGAATTCGAGCCCTGCATCGGGATTCGCAGCCATTTCTTCCACCGCCAACGTTCCGCTTTGCGCCGGATTTCCGACATGGAAGCGGGTTACCTCGACGGGTGGCACCGCCGTCGCACATCCGGCGAGTGACAGGGCAAGGAATGAGGGAAGGAGTATCTGCTTGATCATGCTAATCTCCGACAAAGATGCGGCAGTCGATAGACGATGCCGAACCGGATATCCCTTCAACAGTTGAAGCCATGTCTTTGCTGCATATGGCATGAACGGGGCAAAAGTGCGGCCAGCCGCCCTTGACTTTCAGCCGCCCCACCCATAGGGGCTGCGCTTCGATTTTCCGATCACGCAAGATTCTTAGAAGGCTGACTTCCATGAAGATCCGCAACTCGCTCAAGTCGCTCAAGGGCCGTCACCGGGACAACCGCGTGATCCGCCGTCGCGGCCGTACCTATGTTATCAACAAGACCAATCGCCGCTTCAAGGCCCGCCAGGGCTAATTGAGCGAGCCGATCTCCGCCGTCATATTCGACGTCGGACAGGTTCTGTACCATTGGGAGCCTCGGCTCCTCTACGAGCGCCTGATCGATGATGATCGGGCGCTCGACGCGTTTCTGCGCGATGTCGTGTCGATGGAGTGGCATTGCCAGCACGACATGGGCCGTCCGTTCTCGGAAACCAGCGCTGAACTGATCGCCCGCCATCCAGAACATGAAGCGCTGATTCGGATATGGGGCGAGCGTTTCATCGACAGCGTACGGCCCGCCGTTGCAGGCATGGCGCAATTGGTCGGCGAATTGCGTGACCGGAGCGTCGCTCTCTATGGCCTCACCAATTTCAGCGCCGAATTCTGGCAGCCCTTTCACGCGCGGGAGGCGGATTTCTTCGCTAACTTTCGCGACATTCTGGTGTCTGGTGCCGAAGGGTTGGTCAAACCTGACCTCGCCATCTACCGCCTGGCGCTTAGCCGGTTTGGCCTGCGCGCCGACAAAACATTCTTCATCGATGATCGGGAAGAAAATGTCGCGGCGGCGGAAGCGCTGGGCATTCGCAGCCACCTCTTCCGGGACGCAGAGACCTTGCGCCGCGATCTTGCAGCGCAAGGCCTGCTACAGCTTAATCCCGCCCTGTAAGCTCATCGCCGCGAATGGCGGTGACATGCAGCACGTTGGTCGACCCCGGAGTGCCGAAGGGGACGCCTGCCAGCACCACGATCTTGCTGCCCTTCTGCGTCATATTATGCCGCAGCGCCATGCGCCGGGCCTTGCCCACCATTTCCTCGAACGTGTCGATATCCTTGGTGCGCACCGCATGCACGCCCCAGGTCAGACCCAGCTTGCGCGCCGTGTCGAGCCGGGGGGTGAGCGCCAGGATCGGCGTCAACGGACGCTCACGCGCCACCCGGCGAACCGTGCTGCCTGATGAGGTGAAGCAGGTGATCGCGCTGGCCCCAACGACCGAGACGATGCCCGCCGCCCCTTCCGCCAGCGCGTCGGCGGTGGTCGCGTCGGGCTTGGTTTCGGTGAAATGCAGCCGGGCGAAATAGCCGGGGTCACGCTCTACGCTGTGGGCGATGCTATCCATCATCGCGACCGCCTCTTCGGGCCAGTCACCCGCCGCCGTTTCCGCCGACAACATGATCGCGTCGGCGCCATCATAGACGGCGGTGGCGACGTCCGACACTTCGGCGCGCGTGGGCGTCGGCGCCTTGATCATCGATTCGAGCATCTGCGTCGCGACCACCACCGGGCGTCCCATGCGCCGTGCCGTCGCGACGATCTGCTTCTGAAGCGGCGGCACGGCCTGGGGCGGCAGTTCGACGCCCAGGTCGCCGCGCGCGACCATCACGCCATCGGCCAGCTCCAATATCTCCTCCAGCCGCTGGACCGCGGCGGGCTTCTCGATCTTCGCCATCAGCGCGCCATGGCCGCCCATCAGCTTGCGCGCTTCAGCGAGATCCTCGGGGCGCTGCACGAAACTCAAGGCAATCCAATCGCAGCCCTGCTCCACCGCAAAGCTCAGGTCGCGCCGGTCCTTCTCCGTCAAGGCGGGTACGGGAACGACCACATCGGGCACGTTGACGCCCTTGCGGTTCGACAGGGTGCCACCGACCTCGACCACCGTTTCGATCCGGTCATCGGACACATTCTTCACCCGCAGCACCAGCTTGCCGTCGTCCAGTAGCAGCCGGGTTTCAGGGACCAGCGCCGCGTAGATTTCCGGGTGTGGCAGGTTCACACGCCGTGCGTCGCCCGGCGTTTCGTCGCGGTCGAGTATGAAGGATGCACCCACCTCCAGAACGGCAAGGCCGCTCTTGAACGTACCGACGCGCAGCTTGGGCCCCTGCAAGTCGCCCAATATGGTCGTCGGCCGCCCGAATTCCTTTTCCAGCGCCCGGATGGACGCGATACGCGACGCATGATCCTCATGCGCTCCATGGCTCATGTTGATGCGGAAAGCGTCTGCCCCGGCGATGAACAGCGCGCGGATCACTTCCGGCGTGTCGCTCGCGGGGCCAAGGGTCGCCAAAATCCGGACCTTGCGCGAACGGGGCGGCAGTTTCGTCATTCTCAAAAAGCTCCTGGCCGTCATGGTCGCGCCCTGGCTTGCCAGAGCGCCGTTTTCGATTATCCCTACTGCACGACAGGATGATGTAGATCAGCGAAAGGATCGCCTTGGCCGACAATATGCTCAACGATGCGGTTGCCGCAACCGCCTTCCGCCGCCTGATTGCGCATTTGCAGCACAGGACCGACGTCCAGAACATCGATCTGATGGGAACGGCGGGCTTTTGCCGCAATTGCCTCGCCGATTGGATCGCGGAAGCCGACGGCAATTTGAGCAAGGACGAGGCGCGCGAAATCATCCACGGCATGCCCTTTTCGGAGTGGAAACAACGCCATCAGAGCGAGGCGACGCCGGAACAGATCGCAAAGATGCAGGAGAGTGTGGCGAAGAACGCTGACAATCATTAGGAGCGTGCGCCAACCCGATTCACATTCTATCCGGAGATACATTATATGAGCGAGGGCAACGTCGCCGCCGATCAGCTACGCCTTCTTATCGAACGCATCGAGCGGCTCGAGGAAGAGAAGAAAGGCATCGGCGACGATATCAAGGATGTGTATCTGGAGGCCAAGGCGACCGGCTATGATCCGAAGATCATGCGCCAGATCGTCCGCCTGCGCAAAATGCCGCAGCATGACCGGCAGGAAATGGAAGCTATTCTCCAAACCTATCTGTCCGCGCTCGGGATGGAATAATCCATCCCTCCCCGTTCGCCCTGAGCTTGTCGAAGGGCCTTTCTTCCTACAAGACAGGCCCCTCGACCGCATCAAGACGCAGGGAGACACGTCATGTCCGAGATAATCGTCAGCACCACCAGCCGCCTCGAAGGGCGTCCGGCAAAGGAATATCTCGGCATCGTCACCGGCGAGGTGATCGTGGGCGCCAACCTCTTCCGTGACCTGTTCGCTAGTGTGCGGGACATCGTCGGGGGCCGTTCGGGCGCTTATGAGGATGTCCTCCAGCGCGCCCGTGAACAGGCGATCGGCGAGATGCGGATGCGCGCGGCGACGCTGGGCGCCAATGCCGTGGTCGGGGTCGACCTCGATTATGAAGTGCTGGGGTCCAACGGGTCGATGCTGATGGTGTCGGCATCCGGCACCGCGATCCTCGTCTAGTTGCGCTTGGGCGGGACGCCCGCTAGAGAGCGCGCTTCGGATCAGACAAGTTTAGGAGCAGGCCGTGGCCGGCCATAGCAAATTCAAGAACATCATGCATCGCAAGGGCGCGCAGGACAAAAAGCGTTCCTCGATGTTCTCCAAGCTCAGCCGCGAAATCACCGTGGCGGCGAAGATGGGCATGCCCGACCCGGACATGAACCCGCGCCTCCGCCTTGCGATCAACGCGGCCAAGGCGCAGTCCATGCCCAAGGACAATATCCAGCGCGCCATCGACAAGGCGATCGGCGGCGACACGGAGAACTACGAGGAAATCCGCTACGAGGGCTACGGCCCCGGCGGCGTCGCCATCATCGTCGAGGCGCTGACCGACAACCGCAACCGTACCGCGACCAACGTCCGCACCGCCTTTTCCAAAAATGGCGGCAATCTGGGCGCGTCTGGCGCGGTCAGCCATGGCTTCGACCGCATGGGCCTGATCACCTATCCGGCAAGCGCTGGCGATGCCGATGCGATCTTCGAGGCTGCTCTGGAAGCGGGCGCGGACGATGTGTCGTCGAACGAAGACGAACATGAAATCTGGACCGCCATGGACGCGCTGCACGAAGTCGCCAAGGCGCTGGAAGGCAAGCTCGGCCCGGCCGAAGGCGCGAAGCTCGCCTGGAAGCCACAGACGACCGTCGAAGTCGATGAAGGCAGCGCCGCGACCCTGATGAAGCTGGTCGACACGCTGGAAGACGATGACGACGTCCAGACCGTGTGGGGCAATTATGAAGTGTCCGACGAGGTCATGGAGAAGCTGGGTTGATAAACACCCTCCCCTCTCCCCGGCGGGGAGAGGGTTGCCCGGCGTCGAGAATCCGGCTGCTACCTTCCCCTCTCCAAGTGCGGCTAACCGGCAAGCCGATAAGCCTCCCAATCCTCTCCCCTGAAGGGGCGAGGAAAAATCCATGATTATCCTTGGACTCGACCCCGGGCTTGGCACCACTGGCTGGGGCTTGATCGCGGCTGACGGCAATCGCCTCACGCACATCGCCAACGGGCAGATCAAGACCGACGCCGACATGGCGCTGGCGACGCGGCTGTTGGCGCTTGATCTCGCGCTCACTGACCTGATCCTTGAACATCAGCCCAATGGCGCGGCGGTCGAGGAAGTGTTCGTCAATGTGAACCCGCAATCAACGCTGAAGCTGGGGCAGGCACGCGGCGTCGTGCTACTTGCGGCATCCCGGTCGGGGATGGAGGTTGGCGAATATGCGGCGCGGCTTGTCAAAAAATCCGTCGTCGGCGTTGGCAACGCGTCGAAAGATCAGGTCCACGCCATGGTTTCGCGGCTGTTGCCGGGAGCCAAGGTTGCGGGACCGGATGCGTCCGATGCGCTCGCCGTGGCGATAACGCATGCCCATCACCTTGCCAGCGCGCGCCGTATTCCGCTCCGATGAGAGCGCAGACAAGCTTGGAAGCAAGATACCGGATCAAGTCCGGGATGACGGATGTGTTCTAAGGCGGTCACTGCCAATCGAAGCTTAGCGGGGCTTCCCGAAAGGCAAAGCGGTCGAGATGGTCGGCCACGACTTGCTGGAAACGTTCGACGTCAGCACCCTCCACCGGGTCGATAGCCACCGTCAGCGTGTCTTCGTCGGCAGCCATGCGGATCGGCCCCATAGGAAAGGCGATCACGCCCTGCTGCGCATCGAAGTCGGTTTCAAACTTGTGGCTCCAATGCTTGCACAGCTGCTGGAGATAGCGGCTGCCGTTTTTAGTCGGCACATTGGCGGTCAGGATCATGGGTCGAGCCTTTCGATCTGGCTGGCCGCTTCGTCGATCCGGGCGGCGACGTCGAACATGCTTTGGGAATCGGCGCCTTCCCTTTCAAGCCGCCCACGCACGGCCACGGAAAGATTGTGCATCACCCTTAGCACGGCCTTCTGCCGTCACGCGTATGAAAAACCCGCCAGATCAAGCCCGGCGGGTTTTTGGATTAGCTAGCGAATGGTCGTCAGTCGGGTTTCTTGGCAACACTCACCAAGGCCGGGCGCAGCAGGCGATCGCGGATCGTGTATCCCGCCTGCATCTCCACCAGCACTGTCCCCGGCTCGACATCATCCGACGGCACTTCCATCATCGCCTGATGCTTGTTGGGATCAAGCGGCTGTCCAACCGACACCAGCTTTTCGATGCCATTGCGGCCAAAGACGCCTTCCAGTTCCCGGCCCGTCGCTTCGAGGCCAGCGACCAGCCCCTTGAACTTTTCATCCTCGCGCAGTTCCGCCGGGATGGTTTGCAGCGCGCGCCCCAGATTGTCCGCCACCGAGAGCATGTCCCGCGCGAACGACGTCGTCGCATAGGCGCGCGTGTCGGCCAGTTCCTTTTCAAGCCGCCGACGGACATTCTGCGTTTCGGCATGGGCGTAGAGCGCGTCCTGCTTCGCCGCCGCCAGCTCACCCTCCAGCGCTGCAAGGCGTTCAGCAGCCGCATCGCCCACAGGCGCTGCGTCCTCGGGCAGTTCGTCAACGACTTCAGTATTTTCGATATTCAGCTTGTCTTCGCTCATCTCATCAATCTCGATAACGTCTGCGCAGTGAAATCCACCATGGGGATCACTCGCGCGTAGTTCAAGCGCGTCGGGCCAATGACGCCGACCACGCCGACAACACGGCCATCGCCGCCACGGTAAGGCGCGGCTATGACCGAAGAACCGGAGAGGGAAAAGAGCTTGTTTTCCGACCCGATGAAGATTTTCGTCGCGCTGCCCGCCAGCGCGCCTTCCAGCAGGCGCGAAATCTCCTGCTTGCCTTCCAGTTGTTCGAGCAACTGGCGCACCCGTTCCAGGTCGGCGGCGGTGCCATCATCCAGCAGATGCGCCTGACCGCGCACGATCAACACCGGACGGTCATCCGCATCCTGCGACCAGACAGCGATGCCGCGCGCCACCAGTTCCCGCGCCGCGCCCTGAAGCGCGGTTCGCTCGCCCTCCATCTCGCGACGCAGGGCTTCGCCCGCCTCCCTGAGCGTCATTCCGGCAAAGCGCGCGGACATGAAGTTCGCCGCTTCGTTCAGCATGCTGGGCGTCACGCCTGCGGGCATGTCGAGCACGCGGTTTTCTACAGAGCCGTCCTGTCCCACCAACACGGCCAGCGCCTGACGATCATTGAGCGGCACAAAGCCGAACTGGCGCATCACCGGCTCGCGCTTGGGCACCATGACGATTCCCGCGCAGGCAGAGAGGCCCGATAGCGCGGCAGTCGCTGCGGACAATGCTTCCTCGATCGGGCCACCCTCGGCAATGCCTGCCTCGATCGCGCGGCGTTCCTCGACCGAAGGCTCGGCAGCCTGCATCATGCCATCGACAAAAAGGCGCAATCCGGTTTCGGTCGGCATGCGCCCTGCCGAAGTGTGCGGGGCAGCCAGCAGTCCCAGTTCCTCCAGATCCTGCATGACGTTGCGGATCGATGCGGGCGACAGGCTGAGCGAGGCGATCTTGCTGATGGTGCGCGAACCCACGGGCAGGCCGGTTCCGAGATAGCTTTCGACCACCACCCGGAAAACGTCGCGCGCCCGCTCATTGAGTTCGGTAACCGGTGTGACCGCCATGCGCCCCTATCTAGGCGAGCGAAGGGCCGTACTCAAGCCGGGGCTATCTTACGGCGGACGGCTTCACCATCGCGTCGATGTCCAGCATCCGGGGAACGGCCGCAATGGTGGCACGCAGCTTTCCATAACCGGCGTCCATGCATCCCGACTGAAACTCCAGCCGGGTGGTCGGCTGCTGATCCCTGGTCCATTCGATGGTGTAGCCGGGCATGTCGGTCGCGAAGCGGGTGCAGTTCTCCCCATGGGTGATGCGCCGAACTGTTCCTGCAGGAGGCCGGAATTGCGCCAGCGCGGCGCGGAAACGGCGATATTGCGCTGGCGTGACGGTGAAGCGCGTCGCGCCCGGAACGGACGTGAACCGCTCAGGCTCCAGCAGGCCCGAGCCGTCAGGCGTCACCTGCAGGCTGTAACTGGGGCAAACGCCGAAACAGGGACCCGCCGAAAAGCGGATCGTGTCACCGCGGGCAGCGGGCTTTTCAAGTTCAACCCGCTCTGCCGCACAACCGGCTGTCAGGGCGGCGACCGCGAAAATCATCATCCGACGCAACTGCATGGGCGCTTCCTACCATCTTTCGCACGTATCGCCACTGGCAAGACGACGCTCCCAGCGCTAAGCCGCACCGACTGAACCCTTCGGAGAAAATTTTATGCGTCCTTCCGGCCGCGCGCCCGACCAGATGCGCGACATCACCATGGAGCCCGGCTTCACCATCCATGCCGAGGGCAGCTGCCTGGTCAGCTTCGGCGATACGCGGGTGCTGTGCACCGCTTCGGTGGAGGAAAAGGTGCCGCCCTTCCTGCGCGGCAAGGGGTCAGGCTGGGTGACGGCGGAATATGGCATGCTGCCCCGCGCCACCCATACGCGCGGCAGCCGTGAGGCGGCCAAGGGCAAGCAGTCGGGCCGCACGCAGGAAATTCAGCGTTTGATCGGCCGGTCGCTGCGCACCGTCGTTGATATGAAAAAGCTGGGCGAGCGGCAGATTGTTATCGATTGCGACGTGATCCAGGCCGATGGCGGCACCCGCACGGCGGCGATTTCCGGCAGCTGGGTCGCGCTGCGCATTGCCATCGACAAGCTGATCGCTTCAGGCGCGCTGGCCGAAGACCCGATCATCCAGAAGGTCGCGGCGATCAGCTGCGGAATCTATAATGGCACGCCGGTGCTGGACCTCGATTATGCCGAGGACAGCAATGCCGAAACTGACGCCAACCTGATCCTGACCGGCGATGGCAAGTTCGCCGAAGTGCAGGCGACGGCCGAGGGCGCCGCCTATGACGAGGAAGAATTGCTGCGCCTGCTGCGTTTGGCGCGCATCGGTTGCTCGCAAATCTTTGCTGCTCAGGACAAGGCGACAGGCCGCTAAGCGCGTTCATCCGTTCGTTTTGAGCGTTTCGAGAAATGCTATCTATGCACTGCGCGCTTCTCGACTATGCTCGAAGCGAATGGGGAGAATGACATAATCATGAGCGACGATTTCGGACAGGAACAGGCGATCCGCAAGCTGGGGCCGGGCAAGCTGGTGATCGCCAGCCATAATCCCGGCAAGGTTCGGGAAATCGGCGAACTGCTGGCGCCCTACGGGATCGAGACTGTGTCAGCGGCGGCGCTGGACCTGCCTGAGCCGGAGGAGACGGGCACGACCTTCATCGCCAATGCAGAGCTGAAGGCGATGCAGGCGGCCGATCTGTCGGGGCTTCCCGCGCTGGCGGATGATAGCGGGCTGTGCGTTGAGGCACTGAATGGTGATCCGGGCATCTTCTCCGCTCGCTGGGCGGGTGAAACCAAGGATTTCAGCATCGCGATGCAGCGCGTATGGGATGCGATCGAAGCCAAGGGGCCTGACGCCGGGCATGGTGCGCATTTCATCTGCGCGTTGGCGGTGGCGTGGCCTGACGGGCATGTCGAGGTGTTTGAGGGTCGGGTTGACGGCATCCTCATCTGGCCGCCGCGCGGGGACAAGGGCTTTGGCTATGACCCGATGTTCCAGCCGTTGGGCCACACGATCAGCTTTGGCGAGATGGAACCGGAAAAGAAGCATGCGATGAGCCATCGTGCGGATGCCTTCACGCAGCTAGTCGCGACGGTTTTCTAGAAAAGCAACGCGGGCTTATTCGCCCATGCTGGCCAGACGGGAGCCGAAGGGGCTGTCGTCTGCGTCCAGCGGGCCTTTGCCAAAGGCGTTGCCCGCTGGGAAATAGCGGCAGACGAGATAATCATAATTCTGCCCTTCGGCGAGGGCGCAGCCGACCTTTTGAGTGCCGCGCCAGATCATCTGCGTGTAATGGCCGACATCTTCCCAGCGGCCTGACATGCTGATGTCCGGCAGCTTGCCTCCGCGCCGGAACAGGCGCTTCTCGTCGAGGAAAGCACCGATCATCGTCTCATATCCGTAGAGACGCCGCGGACCCATCCAAAGATTTTCACCGCTGGGAACGGCGCGGGATGCGCGCGGGGAATGTTGGAAGCGGTTGGTCACGGCCATCTGCCGGGCATATTGGGCAGCATCCTGAGCGAGGGCGCTATCCCATGCCAACGGCGTGAGGCCCAGAGATTGGCGCTCGTCATTGTGCATGCCCAGTACGACGTCGCGCAGCAATAGGTTGCCGCGTTCCGCCTCTTCCATACCGTAATAGGCGGCGGGCATGACCGTCTGGGTCGGCGCCGCCCGGCCCAACGGGGAGGCTTTCGTGGGCTGATCAGCAATGATCCCTGTCATCGCGAGCGCTGCCATTGCTAGCCGTGCGGCCCAAAGCCGTCTAAGGACGCCCCCACTCATGCCCCTGCCCCCGATCGATTCCCCGGCCCCCGCGCCTGACCCTATGGCCTTATATGTGCACTGGCCATTTTGCGTTTCCAAATGTCCTTATTGCGATTTTAACAGCCATGTTCGCGCGGACATCGATACCGACGCCTGGCGGGCGGCGCTGCTGGAGGATCTGGCTCATGAAGCGGGGCTGACTGGCGGGCGGCCGCTCTCATCCATCTTTTTCGGCGGCGGAACGCCGTCGCTGATGCCGCCGGAAATCGTCTCGAACATCATCGACGCGGCCGCCAGCTACTGGCGGCCAACGGCAGACATGGAAATCACGCTGGAGGCTAATCCAAGTTCGGTGGAAGCAGCGCGCTTCGCCGATCTGGCGCGTGCGGGGGTGAACCGCGTGTCACTCGGGGTGCAGGCGCTGAATAATCAGGCGCTGCATTTTCTCGGCCGGGCGCATGATGTGGACGAGGCGCTGGCTGCGCTGGATGTCGCGCAGTCCGAATTCGACCGGGTGAACATGGACCTGATCTATGCTCGGCCTGAGCAGAGCGAGACGGATTGGGAGGCGGAGCTGGCGCGCGGCCTGTCCTTTGGCACCGATCACCTATCGCTTTATCAGTTGACGATCGAGCCGGGCACGCGGTTCGCCACGCTCGTTGCTCAGGGGAAGCTGACGCCTGCTGACCCGGACCATGCCGCAACCCTGTATGAACAGACACAGGACATGACCGCTGCCGCCGGTTTGCCCGCTTATGAAATCAGCAATCATGCGAAGCCCGGTCAGGAAAGCCGCCACAACCTCACCTATTGGCGATATGGCACCTATGCCGGGATCGGTCCCGGCGCGCATGGACGGCGCGAGGGGATGGCGACGCTTCGCCACAAGAAGCCGGAAAACTGGATGGGCGCGGTGGGCCGGAATGGCCACGGGCTGCAAAGCGAGGAAGTGCTGACGCCAGAAGATCGCGGGCGTGAAGCGCTGCTGATGGGATTGCGGCTTGCGGAGGGCGTCGATCTTGATCGCATCTCGGCGCTATCCGGTATCCCCGTCAGACAGTTGATCGATGAAGCTGCCATTGCGCGGCTCGCCCAGCTGGACCTGATCGAGCGCAAAGGGCAGCATCTGAAGATTACGCCAGCAGCCATGCTGCTACTGGACGCTATCCTTCCAGAGATCATTAAGGTCTGACTGCTGCGATTCAGTTAGCCGCTGCGACGCCTTCGTCGGTCATCAGCTGCTGAAGCTCACCAGCTTCATACATTTCCATCATGATGTCGCTGCCGCCGACAAATTCGCCCTTCACATAGAGCTGGGGGATGGTCGGCCAATCCGAAAAAGCCTTAATGCCCTGCCGAACCAGCTGGTCCTGCAGCACATCTACGGATTCATAGGCGACGCCCAGATGATCGAGGATGGCAATTGCACGACTGGAAAAACCACATTGCGGGAACAGAGGGGTGCCCTTCATGAAGAGCACGACGTCATTGCTATTCACAATATCGGCGATCCGTTGATGCACGGCGTCGGTCATGGTCGGTCCAGTCCTGTCGGGCGCTGAAAAATTGCAGGCAGCGCGCATGAAAAATGATAGCGGTTAGTTGGGAACGGCAGTGGTCAGTTGCAAGGCATGGAGCACGCCGCCCATGCGACCGCCAAGCGCAGCATAGACGGCGCGCTGTTGCGCGACCCGGCTCATGCCCCGGAAGCTTTCGGCTACGACGCGCGCCGCATAATGATCGCCATCACCGGCGAGGTCGGTAATTTCGACCTCCGCGTCCGGAATAGCCGCCCGGATCATGTCCGCAATATCGTCGGCAGCCATTGGCATGGGGCGTGTCCGTCCTGCTTACTGGGCTTCGATGAACTGGCGGCGCGCGATCACCTGCTGCTCTTCCAGAGCCGCTCGCACGCCTGGCTCGTCAATGTCTACGCCCGCCTGGGTCATGTCGCCCACCAGCTTGCGAATGACATCCTCATCACCGGCTTCCTCGAAATCGGCCTGCACTACGGATTTGGCGTAGGCGTCGGTCTCTTCCGGCGTCAGCCCCATTTTGACCGCCGCCCATTCGCCGAGCAGCCGATTCCGCCGCGCCTGAATGCGGAACTGCATTTCCTGGTCATGGGCGAACATATTTTCAAAGGCCTTTTCGCGATCATCGAAAGTCGTCATGCCTGTGCCTTGTCAAAAAGAAGCTGAAGTCTGGGATGAGATAGGAAGATCGGGACGGTTACGCAACGGCAGGAACAAGCCAGGGCCGCAGCCCGGCGTCCTTCGCCTCGAACTGGCTGATCGTGTCAGCCTGCCCCAGCGTCAACCCGATCTCGTCCAGCCCGCCAAGCAGGCAATGCTTGCGGAACGGGTCGATTTCGAACTGGAATCGATCCTGAAACTGCGTCGTGACCGTCTGATGTTCCAGATCGACATGGATGGGATCGGTCTTCGCGACCTCCATCAGCCGGTCGATCGCTTCCTGCGGCAGAACCACGGTAAGGATGCCGTTCTTGAAAGCGTTGCCGGAGAAAATGTCGGAAAAGCTGGGCGCGATCACCACCTTGATGCCAAGGTCAGCGAGCGCCCAAGCGGCATGTTCGCGGCTGGACCCGCAACCGAAATTGTCGCCCGCGATCAGGATCGGGCTGCCAGCAAATTCCGGATCGTCAAAGACGTTGCCCGGTTCCTTGCGCAGCACTTCGAACGCGCCCTTGCCAAGGCCCGAGCGCGAAATGGTCTTCAACCAATGCGCCGGAATGACGATGTCGGTATCGACATTCTTCATCCCGAACGGATAGGCCTTGCCCTCAACGATATTCAGCTTGTCCATCAATGCGCCCGCTTGGTCTCCAGGCGGCGGCTGTCTTCCGCACGCCCGAGGGTCGCCGCCATGGCGGCACTGGCCAGCGCGCCGAGCGCCAGCACCCAGAATACCTTCTTCATGCGACCACCTCTCCCTGTTTTTCGTTCAGCAATTCTCGCACGTCGGTCAGATGCCCGGTGATGGCGGCAGCGGCTGCCATGGCGGGGGATACGAGATGGGTGCGCGAACCGGGGCCTTGGCGGCCCATGAAGTTGCGGTTGCTGGTGGAAGCGCAGCGCTCTCCGGCAGGCACCTTGTCGGGATTCATGCCCAGACACGCAGAGCAACCGGGTTCGCGCCATTCGAACCCGGCATCGGTGAAGATGCGGTCGAGCCCTTCGGCTTCGGCTTGCTGCTTCACCAGACCCGATCCGGGAACGACCAGCGCCTGCTTGATGCCGCTGGCGATATGCTTGTCCTTCAGCAGGGCGGCGGCGGCGCGCAAATCTTCTATGCGGCTGTTGGTGCAGCTGCCGATGAAGATATGTTCGACGACCACGTCCTCCATCCGCTGTCCGGCGGTGAGGCCCATATAGTCGAGGGACTTCTGCGCGGCGGCGCGCTTGGACGCGTCGGCGAAGCTTTCCGGATCGGGAACGACGCCGGTCACGGGCACGACGTCCTCGGGGCTGGTGCCCCAGGTGACGTTGGGCACGATGTCGGCGGCCTCGATCACGATCGTCTTGTCGAACTGCGCGCCTTCATCGGTCGCCAGCGTCTTCCAATAGGCGACGGCGGCATCCCAATCGGCGCCCTTGGGCGCCATGGGGCGGCCCTTCAGATAGGCAACGGTCTTCTCATCCGGGGCGAACAGGCCCGAACGCGCGCCTGCCTCGATCGACATGTTGGCGACGGTCAGGCGGCCTTCGATCGACATGTCGCGGAAGACAGAGCCGCGATATTCCATGACGTAGCCGGTGCCGCCCGCCGTGCCGATACGGCCGCAGATGGCCAGCGCCACATCCTTGGGCGTAACGCCGAAGCCCAGTTCGCCTTCGACGACGACTTCCATGGTCTTCGATTGCTTGAGCAGCAGGGTCTGCGTGGCGAGCACATGCTCAACCTCGGAGGTGCCGATGCCGAAGGCCAGCGCGCCTAGCGCCCCGTGCGAGCTGGTGTGGCTGTCGCCACAGACCAGCGTCGTGCCCGGCAGGGTGAAGCCCTGCTCCGGCCCCACTACGTGAACAATCCCCTGTTCAAGATCCGCATCGCCGATCAGGCGAACGCCGAACTCCGGCGCATTTCTTTCCAGCGCGGCAAGCTGCTGCGCGCTTTCTGGATCGGCGATGGGGATGCGGTTGCCCTGCGCATCGCGGCGGGGCGTCGTGGGCAGATTGTGATCCGGAACAGCGAGCGTCAGATCGGGGCGGCGCACCGGGCGGCCCGCTATCCTTAGACCCTCGAAGGCCTGGGGACTCGTCACCTCATGTACGAGGTGGCGGTCGATATAGATGAGGCAGGTTCCATCGGGACGGCGTTCAACGACATGCGCGTCCCAAATCTTCTCGTACAGCGTGCGGGGCTTGACCATAACCCTTTCCCCCTAGACCCAGAGCGGGCGCGGCGAAAGGGGGCATGGGACCAATATTTGCTGTTCCCGGGGATAGCAGGCTTGCAAGGGGCGAGTCAGGACGCGCGGTAATCCTGCATGATGCGGCCAGCGGCGCCCACATCCGCCTCATGGCTTTCCTCCCGCCAGGTTTCGGCGAGAGCAGCGGCCTCCCATTCCCGCATTGCGGGGTGGGCCAGCATGTGATCGACCCATCCGTGTGCCACTGGCCCGACATTCAGGTCATAGGTCCGCACCCGGAAGGCGACGGGCGCGTAGAAGGCGTCGATCGCGGTGAAGGCTGGCCCGGCGAGGAAGGGGCCGCCAAAGCGCTTCAGCCCCTCCCCCCACAATTCCGAAAGCCGCGCTATGTCGCGGTTCAGCTGTGGCGAGGGCAGGTCGCGTTCGACTCGCACGCCGACATTCATGGGGCATTCGTTGCGCAGGGTCGCAAAGCCGCTGTGCATTTCCGCAACGGCGCTTTGGGCGAAGGCGCGGGCGGATTCCTCCTGTGGCCATACGGCAGGGTGGCGATCGGCAAGATAGAGGGTGATGCCGAGGGAATCCCACACCGTCCGATCGCCATCGATCAAGGCTGGCACCTGCCCGGTTGGTGAAAAGTTGCGGAAGGCAGAGTAATTTATGCTCTGCACAAAGGGCTCAAGCCGATCCGCGAAGGGAATGCCGAGCGCCTTCATCAGCACCCAGGGACGCAGTGACCAGCTGGAATAATTCCGGTTCGCGCTAATGAGCGTGTAGGGCATGGAGGCTCTCCCGTCGGGTCTGACACCTTCAGGATAAGCGTCCGGCCGTTCGGGCGAAAGCGCAAAGCGGGCTTGACGGTGATTAGAAAAGCCTGCCGCCGGGATCACCGGAGGCAGGCTTTCTCTCATCGACAGCGGGCGATTATCGTAGGCGACCGAGCCGGTGATAAAGGTTAGCGAACTTCACCGAATCCGGCGTGTCTTTCACCTTCTGCAGATAATCAGCCACCGCCGTCCTGAGCAGCGAGAAATCCTCGGTCGAGAAAACCGCGCGGGACCTCGTGGGTTCATTCATTTCGTCCTCCTTTCCTTGGTTCTTCAAGCTGCAAACTGGTTCATCGTATTGTGGCTGCCGCCAGCCTTCAGTGCTGCCTCACCGGCGAAATATTCCTTGTGATCATCGCCAATGTCGCTGCCCGCCATATTCTGGTGCTTCACGCAGGCGATGCCCTCGCGGATTTCGCGGCGCTGGACGCCCTCAACATAGCCGAGCATCCCGGCGTCCCCGAAATATTCCCGCGCCAGATTGTCGGTCGACAGCGCAGCCGTGTGATAGGTCGGCAGGGTGATGAGGTGATGGAAGATGCCCGCCCGCGCTGCGGCATCCTTCTGGAAGGTGCGGATCTTTTCATCAGCCTCGCGGCCGAGGTCAGTCGCATCATAGTCCGCGCTCATCAACCGGGCGCGATCATAGGCGGAAACGTCCCTGCCCTCGGCCTGCCAGCTGTCGAATACCTGCTGACGGAAGTTCAGCGTCCAGTTGAAGCTCGGCGAGTTATTGTAAACCAGCTTGGCGTTCGGAATGACCTCGCGGACGCGGTCCACCATGCCCGCAATCTGTTCGACATGGGGCTTTTCGGTTTCGATCCACAGCAGATCGGCGCCGTTCTGAAGCGAGGTGATGCAGTCCAGGACGACCCGGTCCTCGCCCGTGCCGGGGCGGAACTGGAAGAGGTTGGACGCCAGGCGCTTGGGACGCAGCAGCTTGCCGTCGCGGGCGATGACGACATCGCCGCGCAGGGTCGATGGATCGGCGACCTCTTCGACATCGAGGAAGCTGTTATACTGGTCGCCAAGGTCGCCCGGCTCGCGGCTGAAGGCGATCTGCTTGGTGAGACCGGCGCCGAGCGAATCGGTACGCGCGACGATAATGCCGTCATCGATGCCGAGTTCGAGGAAGGCATAACGGCAGGCGCGGATCTTCGCGAGGAAGTCCTCGTGCGGAACGGTGACCTTGCCGTCCTGATGGCCGCACTGCTTTTCGTCCGAGACCTGATTCTCGATCTGGAGCGCGCAGGCGCCCGCCTCGATCATCTTCTTGGCGAGCAGATAGGTCGCTTCGGCGTTGCCGAAACCTGCGTCGATGTCGGCGATGATCGGGACGATGTGGGTTTCGTGATTGTCGATCGCGTTGGTGAGGCGATGGACCTCAACTTCATTGCCCGTCTCGCGGGCCTTGTCGAGGTCGCGGAACAGCATGCCGAGTTCGCGGGCGTCCGCCTGGCGCAGGAAGGTGTAGAGTTCCTCGATCAGCGCTGGGACGCTGGTCTTTTCGTGCATCGACTGGTCGGGCAGCGGGCCGAATTCGGAGCGCAGCGCCGCGATCATCCAGCCGGAGAGGTAGAGATATTTGCCCTTGGTCGTGCCGAAATGCTTTTTGATGCTGATCATCTTCTGCTGGCCGATGAAGCCATGCCAGCAACCCAGCGACTGGGTGTAGTTCGCCGGGTCGGCATCATAGGCGGCCATGTCGCGGCGCATGATCGCGGCGGTGTAGCGGGCGATGTCGAGGCCGGTGGGGAAACGGTTCTGGAGACGCATTCTGGCGACCGAATCGGCGGCGATGCCATTCCAGTTGGGCTCTTCGCCCAGCAGGGAGGAGGCGCGGGTGATTTGTTGGGCGTAGGTCATGGGAATCCCCTGAATGAATTGGCGAATTAAACGCGTTTTGGGGGAGGATGACCTGTGGCGGGAGGGGGTGTAAAGTTCAGTTGTCGATCTTTACAAACTTTCTCTGTATAGTTGTAATGTCTGCACAGGAGCGCAAGCGACATGGCCAAGGATCGTCCCGTCTATATGGGCCCGCGCTTGCGGCGGTTGCGGCGGGAGCTGGGGCTGACGCAGTCCGATATGGCGGCGGACCTCGAAATCTCCGCTTCCTATGTCGCGCTGCTGGAGCGGAACCAGCGGCCTCTGACCGCCGATATGCTGCTGCGGCTGGCGCGCACATACCGGATGGACATGAGCGAGCTGGCGGGCGACGGCGGCGCGGAGCAGACGGCACGGTTGCAGGCGGCGCTGAAGGACCCGATGTTCGCGGACATCGACCTTCCCACGCTGGCAATGCAGGATGTCGCGGTCAACTATCCGGGGTTCAGCGAAGCGTTATTGCGGCTGCATACAGCCTATCGCGAGGAGCAGATGGCGCTGGCGGATCGGAGCGGCGATCGCGCCGACGCTCCCGATGAAGCGCCGGACCCGGCGGCCGAGGCGCGCCGGTTCCTGGGCGCGCGGCGCAACAGTTTTCCGCCGCTGGACGATGCGGGGGAAAGGATCGCCGCGCAGATCGAACAAGCAGGCGGCACGGCAGCATGGCTGAAAAGCAAGCATGGCCTGCGCGTCCGGCGCCTGCCGCCCGATGTCATGGCGGGGTCGATGCGGCGGCTGGACCGGCATCGGGACGCGGTGCTGATCGACGATGCGCTGGACGGCGCGAGCACCGCCTTTCAGCTGGCGATACAGATCGCCTATCTGGAGATGCGCAGGGACATGGAGTCCCTGCTGAAGGACGGGCAGTTTTCCAGCGCGAGCGGACGGCAGCTGGCCCGCCAAGGCATCGCCAATTATGGCGCCGCCGCCATATTGATGCCCTATGCGGCCTTCGCCAAGGCGGTGGAGGCGCGGCGCTATGATGTCGAAGCGTTAGCCCGGCAGTTCGGAACGAGCTTTGAACAGACGGCGCACCGGCTGACCACGCTACAAAAGCCGGGGCACGAGCGAGTGCCTTTCTTCTTCCTGCGCGTCGATAGGGCGGGCAATGTCAGCAAGCGGCTGGACGGCGCAGGCTTTCCCTTTGCGCGGCATGGCGGATCATGCCCGCTCTGGTCGATCCATCATGTGTTCGAGCGGCCCGGCGAAGTGGTGACGCAATGGCTGGAACTGCCCGACGGACAACGGTTTTTCTCGATCGCGCGGAGGGTGACGGCGGGCGGCGGCGGCTGGGGGGCGCCGCGTGTGGAGCGGGCGATCGCGCTCGCCTGCGCGGCGGACCATGCCCATCGGCTGATATATACGCAGGGACTTGGAGCGTCCGAGCCGACACCGATCGGACTGACATGCCGCCTGTGCCACCGGAGCCAGTGCATGGCGCGATCCGCACCGCCCATCGGGCGTGAAATGCTGCCGGAGGACTATCGGCGGGGCTACGCGCCTTTCGGCTTTGCCGACGGTTGAGCAGCGCCGCAACCGCCGCACGAGCGATCCCGGTCGCTTCAGCCAGCGGCGCGCGTCTGCGGCGCCGACGAATCAGCAGGAGTCGCGAGCCAGTCGAGAGCCTCCTGCTCGGTTTCGAAATAGCCGTAGGTTGTGTTCATATTTTGCAGCCGTCTCGTCTGCATGCGCAGGAGCACCGAAGGCGAGACTACGGCGATGCGGCCGGTATCCGAATCCTTGTGCGTGTAGGAGAGGCGACCGAGCGCTTCGCTGACTTCGGGGGTATGGATTTCCGTGCGGCAGGTATTGACCAGAACGTCGCACGACGGATCCGCCGCGCGGACTTCTTCCTCGAGCGCGCGGCCGAACTGATCGACCGCATCCAGATTCCAGAAGCCGTAAGTGGTGATATGTAGCAGCTTGCGATCGCGGTCATAATCGACCTCGAAAAAGCCTTCCAACTTCTGCACAAGCCCTCCTAATCCAGAAGGACTGCGTTCAGTCCTCCTGCAAATCCAGCCAGGCAACCACATCATTGTCGGTCGCGATGAACAGCCCGTCCTGGATTTCCTGAGGCTGTTGCTGCGCTATATGCACGGCTTCGCTTAACGGGCCGTAAAAGAGGGTGGTCGCAGCGCCGCCTTCTTCGCTGTCGCTCAGATGATAAAGGCGGACGGTGGCGGAATCATAGGTGCTGCGCATGACGCCATTATCGGGCGGCGCAACCGAGGGCGCAAGCCGGACCGTCAGCGGCGATCGGTTACCTTGATGCCGGTCCCCAGGCGATTCGCGCCGATCTTCACCGCGTCGCCGGTGAAATTGGCGACGAAGCTGCTGCTGCGTTGCAGGCCGGGCACGAAAGACGCGCTGTTGCCAGCGATCGACAGGCCGCCGCTGTCATGTTCGCGCCCTTCCGGAGCGACGGTGATGAAGGCGCTGTAATTATCCTTGTCCCGGCCCTGCACCATTTCATTGCCGCTGATCTCACCACTCGCCCCGTTGGACAGGTCGATCATATAGTTGGTGAGGCGGCCGTGGCTGTCGTCGAAACTGTTGCCGGTGATGGTGACGCGGGGCGTGCGGGTTTTCAGATAATGGCCGCCATCGCCCTGATCGAATCGCGACCGCGTGACGGTAAGTTTGCCATATCGACCGATATAGATGCCATGGGCGCAATCCAGGTCGCGGTCGCACCGGCCAAGATGGCGGAAGGTGGATTTGTCGATCGTGACGCTGTTGCCCGGCGAGTCGCCGCTCAATATCCCTTCCTCGCTGTTGCGGAACAGGCTGTTGGTGACGGTGAGATTGCCGCCTTCCAGTCGGATGCCCGCGCCATTGCCGTCGGGCACGCGCAGATTCTGGAACACGATGCCGTCCACGCTGCTGGACCGGCCGCGCAAGACCAGTGCCGCCTTGCCTTCACATGGCATGCCGTCGAGGATGACGCTGCCCGCCGTCTGGGCGCGGAAGGCGACGTCCCCGCCCTGCTGCACCGCGCATTGCGCATAGGTGCCGGGCGCGATCAGGACCGTGCCCTTGCCATTGCCGATCGCCGCCACCGCATCCTTGAGCGAGGTGTAGCCGCGTCCGCTTTCGACCACAGTGAAGGGCGTCGGCATCCCCTGTGCCAGGGCAGCGGCGCCAGCGGCGGCGGAAACGAGCAGGATCGTCGAAAGGATACGCATAACTAAAGACATAGACGGTTGGGAAAGGGCGGCCAATGCGGAGTCGTGGTTAATGAAATCCTGTTCCGGGACAGGGGGGCTTTTTTGCTGGGTGTAGGTGCATCGGAGTCACCCGTTCGGGCTGAGCTTGTCGAAGCCCTTCCCTTCCTTCTGACGCATTGTGCTTGAAAAAGTAGAGCCCCCTTCGACTGCCCGCCTGCGGCAGGCGCTCAGGACAGGCTTCGACAAGCTCAGGGCGAACGGGGGAAAGTGATTTTGATTGAACGATCGTCGCTCTAAACGCTTCAACTTGAGCCTGATAAACCCTAAGCCTGTCATACACATGACCGTGGCTGCTCCCCTGCTTCGATCGATGGCTGTCCTTCTGGGCGCGGCCGCGATGATCGCGGGCTGTTCGCAGGAGGCAAGCGGGCCGGTGGTGGTGAGCGTGATCGGATCACCCACGGATTTCGCCAAACCAATCGAGAACCTGCCCAATCCGGGTGCCAAGCTGATCCTGGAGGCGACGGCGCAGGGGCTGGTCGCCTTTGACGCCAGCGGCGAGATATTGCCCGCGCTGGCCCAGCGCTGGATCGTCGAGGAGGATGGGCGCAGCTATATCTTTCGCCTGCGGCGCGCGCTATGGGCCGATGGGACGAAGGTGACGGCGAAGACTGTCGCGCAGCTGTTGATGGCGCGGATCGAGACGTTGCGTCGGCTGGACCCGGACGGGCCGCTGGACGCGGTGGAGGCGGTCGTGCCGATGACCGGCGAGGTGATCGAGATCCGCCTGTCCCAGCCCCGCCCCTATTTGTTGCAGATGCTGGCGCAACCGCAAATGGCGCTGTTGTCGCGGCAGGGCGGCACCGGGCCTTACCGGCGCGAACCATGGGGCAAGGCGTTGACGCTGACGCCGATCGACAAGGCGCCCCGCGACGACGATGGGGAGGAGGCGAAGGCGGCGGCGTGGGAGACACGCATATTGCGCGCGGACAGAGCCGCGCTGGCCATCATTCGTTTTCGTGAGGGCAAGGCGGCGGCGGTGCTGGGCGGGCGGTTCGCCGACCTGCCGCTGCTGGTGCCAGCCGGGGTTGATCGCGATGCGGTGCGGATCGACCCGGTGCAAGGGCTGTTGGGATTTGCCGTGACCGGCAAGGGCAAGCTGCTGGACGATGACGGCGTGCGGCGGGCGATCAACATGGCGATCGATCGCAGCCAGTTGCCCATCCTGTTTCCGCTGGGCGGGTGGGCCATTACCGACAAGATCGTGCCTACGCAGCTTGATCTGCCTCGGCCCCCGACTGCGCCGGATTGGACAGCGATGCCGTTGGGGGACCGGCGAGCGGCGGCCAGTGCGGTCATCACGCGATGGCGCCGCGACAATGGCGACGCTCCGGTGCTGCGAGTGGCTTTGCCGCAAGGGCCGGGGGCGACGAGCCTGTTCGCGCTCGTCCGCCATGACCTGGCGATGATCGGGTTGGGCGTCGAGCGGGTGGGCATGAAGGATGATGCCGACCTGCGGTTGATCGATGAAGTCGCCGCCTATGACAGCGTGCTCTGGTATCTCGGCCGCGCCGGATGCGCGCGCAAGGTGCATTGCTCGGTGGAGGCCGACGCCCAATTGCGGGCGGCGAGCATGGCGGGCAGCGCGGCCGAGCGCATGGCGCGGGTGGCGCAGGCCGAGGCGCTGATGCAGGCGCATAACGGCTATATTGCCTTGGGCGCGCCGGTGCGCTGGTCGCTGGTGTCGCGGCGGCTGACCGGATTCATGCCTTCGCCCCGCGCGCGGCATCCATTGAACCATCTGTTCCGCGCCACCAATTAGGGGGCAGGAGGAACATGATGGCGTTATCGCAAGACCAGTTTGACCGCGTGGTGCGTGACATGCCGGGCTTTGGCCGCGACCCCGCTTCGGTGCGGCGGCGGATCGAAGCGATGGAAGCGATGCTGGAAGGATTGTTCGTCATTCCCGGTACGAACCGGCGCGTCGGGCTGGACAGCCTGGTCGGGTTGATCCCGGTGGTGGGTGATTTGGCGACTGCGGCCATGGGCGCTTGGATCGTGTGGGAAGCGCGGAACCTGGGCATGCCGAAATGGCAGCTGGCACGCATGGCGGCCAATGTGGGGTTCGACACGCTCGTCGGCGCGATCCCGTTCGCGGGCGATGTGTTCGACTTTTTGTTCAAGTCCAACACGAAGAACCTGCGGATCATCCGCAGGCATTTGGACAAGCATCATCCCTCGACGGTGACGATCGAGGGTTAAGAGGCTTTACGCGAAGGCGAAGTCCAGGCCGATGTCGGCAGCGGGGGCGGATTGGGTGAGTCGGCCGACGCTGATGTAGGTGACGCCGGTTTCAGCCTTGGCACGGATGGTCTGGAGCGTGACACCGCCTGAGGCTTCGGTGGGCACGCGGCCGCCGACCAATGTCACCGCGCCGCGCAGGGTGGGCGCGTCCATGTTGTCGAGTAGCAGGTGGGTGGCTCCGGCGGCGAGCGCGGGTTCGATCTGGTCGATGCGGTCGACCTCTACGATGATGCTTTTGATCCCAGCGGCGGCGGCGCGGCGGACGGCTTCCTCGACCGATCCTGCGACCGCAACATGATTGTCCTTGATCATCGCCGCGTCCCACAGGCCCATGCGGTGATTGGTCGCACCGCCCTGCCGCGTCGCATATTTTTCGAGGACGCGGAGGCCCGGAATGGTCTTGCGCGTGTCGAGCAGGGTCGCGCCGGTGCCCATGATCGCGTCGACATAAGCGCGGGTCATGGTGGCGATGCCGGTCAGGTGCTGGACGGTGTTGAGGGCGGAGCGCTCCGCCGTCAACATCGCGCGTGCCTTGCCACGGATGCGCATGATGTCGGTGCCTGGCGCGACGCGGTCGCCGTCTTGGCGGAGTAGCTCGATCTCGACGTCAGGGTCGAGGGCGCGGAAGAAGGCGGCGGCGATGGGGAGGCCAGCGAGCGTCACCGCGTCGCGGCTGTCCATCACGCCTTCGAAGATCGCGTCGGCGGGGATGACTGCTTCGCTGGTGACATCGCAGCTGTCAGGGCCGAGGTCTTCGGCGAGGGTGGAGGCGATGAAGGCGTCTAGGTCGAAGCCGGGCAAGGTGAAGGTCATCTGGCCTCTCTGTGCATTGATCGGAGTGGGATAGCAAACGCAGGCGGCGCTCACCGCGTCGTCATCCCGGCCTTGAGCCGGGATCCCGCTTTCACACGATTGAACGTAAAGCGGGACCCCGGGTCAAGCCCGGGGTGACGGAAAACAAGGAGCATGCCTTAGCGATTGCCCACGTCGCCCTTCCCTACCGTGCCGCTAGCCAGTTCCAGCATCCGGTCTAGGCTCTTCTTCGCGGCGAGGCGGAGGCCTTCTTCCATTTCGATGCGGGGCTGGAGGTCGCGCAGGGCGAGGTACAGCTTTTCCATCGTGTTGAGCGCCATATAGGGGCAGACGTTGCAGTTGCAGTTGCCGTCCGCGCCGGGAGCGCCGATGAAGTTCTTGTCCGGCACTGACTTGCGCATCTGGTGGATGATGTGCGGTTCGGTGGCGACGATCAGCGTGTCGCCGGTCATCGTCTTGGCATATTGCAGGATGCCGCTGGTCGAACCAACATAATCGGCATGATCGACGATATAGGGCGGGCATTCGGGATGCGCGGCGATGGGGGCGTCGGGGTGCTGGGCCTTGAGCTTTAGCAGTTCGGTTTCGCTGAAGGCTTCGTGGACGATGCAGACGCCGGGCCAGAGCAGCATCTCGCGGTTGAACTTGCGCTTCAGATAACCGCCCAGATGCTTGTCGGGGCCGAAGATGATCTTCTGGTCGCGGGGAATCTGGGAGAGGATCGTTTCCGCCGAGGAGCTGGTGACGATGATGTCAGAGAGCGCCTTCACCTCGGCCGAGCAGTTGATGTAGCTCAAGGCGATGTGGTCGGGATGCGCTTCGCGGAACGCCTTGAACTGGGCGGGCGGGCAGCTGTCCTCAAGCGAACAGCCAGCGTCCATGTCAGGCAGGACGACGATCTTTTCGGGGCTCAATATCTTGGCGGTTTCGGCCATGAAGCGCACGCCGCAAAAGGCGATGACGTCGGCGTCGGTTTCCGCCGCCTTGCGGGACAGTTCGAGGCTGTCGCCGACGAAATCGGACAGGTCCTGAATTTCGGGCTTTTGATAATAATGGCCGAGGATGACGGCGTTGCGTTCCTTGCGCAGCCGGTCGATCTCCGCGCGCAGGTCGGTCCCCTGCGGGATTCCGGTGATGGCGTTCATGTCCCTAACTCCTCACGGCCTTTGACCGCGCCACTAGCGGGCGGCGCGGCGGTTGGCCAGTAACTGTTTCCCCTAGCGCAATTGCCAGCGGCCATCCCCTGCGACCTCCGCCACGCCACGCCCGTTCAGGTCGATAAGGTGAGCAAGGACCGAACGCCCGGCGGCGGGATGAAGGCGCGGATCGACGCCTTTATACATTTGCGCCACCATCGCCGGGATTTCGGACGCGCCGTGGCGCTGAAGGAAGCGCATGATCTGCCCTTCCCGCTGCTTGCGATGCCCCATCATGCCACGCACCAGACGGCGCGGATTGGGCACCGGATCGCCGTGGGCGGGATAATAGATGGCATCATGCCGATCGAGCAGCCGCTGCATCGAGCGCATATAGTCGGCCATGTCCCCGTCCGGGGGCGAGATGACGCTGGTGGACCAGCCCATGACATGATCACCGGTAAAGAGGGCGTTTTCCTCGGTCAGCGCAAAGCAGAGATGGTTGGAGGTGTGGCCGGGCGTGGCGACGGCTTCGAGTGTCCAGCCCTCGCCTGTCACCTGTTCGCCGTCGGCGAGGATGCGGTCGGGCGTATAGGAAGGATCGAAGGCGGCGTCGGCGCGCGGGCCGTCATCGTCCAGCACCAGCGGCGCGCAGCCGATGATGGGCGCGCCGGTCTGTGCCGAGAGCGGCGCGGCGGCAGGGCTGTGGTCGCGATGGGTGTGGGTGCACAGGATTGCCCGCACGGGGCGGTCTGCGATCGCGGCGAGCAGCGCGGCGAGATGATCGGGATCGGCGGGGCCGGGATCGATCACCGCCACGTCGGTTGACCCGACCAGATAGGTCTGGGTGCCCGTATAGGTGAAGGGCGACGGATTGGGCGCAAGAACACGGCCAATGCGCGGCGAGATTTGCAGCAGCGTGCCCGTGGGCATGTCGGCCATGTCAGGTGCGGTTGCCATGCGCTCCATGTGCCTATCTGGCCGGGATTTTCAAGGGCCGGTTGATCGGGGGATTCCGTTTGGTGACGCCATCGCCTAGACTTGGCGCCATGAGCGCGAGTGGTGATCTTGTGGAAGCATGGCGGCAGCATCTGGCGCTGGACCGGCGGCGCTCGACGCATACGGTGCGCGCCTATATGGCGACGGCGGAGCGGTTGATCGCGTTCCTGACGGAGCATCGCGGGGAAGCGGTGACGGCGGCGGGGTTGGCGCGGGTGGATCAGGCTGACCTGCGGGCGTTCCTGACGGCGCGGCGGATGGACGGGATCGGCAACGGATCGGCGGCGCGGGAATTGTCGGCGGTGCGCGGGTTCCTGAGGTTCGTCGGTGGCGAGGATGCGCGGGTGCCGCTGCTGAAAGGGCCGAAGGTGAAGCGGGGTCTGCCCCGGCCGATCTCCCCTGACGAGGCGGTGGCGCTGGCGGGTGAGATTGCGGAGACGGCGCGCGAGGGATGGATCGGCGCGCGGGACTGGGCGGTGCTGTTGCTGCTTTATGGCGCGGGGCTGCGGATCGGCGAGGCGATGGGGCTGATGGGCGACGTGCTGCCGCTGGGCGATACGCTGCGGGTGACGGGCAAGCGGGGCAAGAGCCGACAAGTGCCGCTGCTGCCGCAGGTGCGCGCGGCGATCGAGGCTTATGTGGCGGTTTGCCCTTATCCTGTGGAGCGGGATGAGGCGCTGTTTCGGGGGGCGCGGGGTGGTCCGCTGTCGGCGGCTTTGATCCGGCGCGCGGTGCAGGGTGCGCGCGGAAGGCTGGGGCTGTCGGATCGGACGACGCCACATGCTTTGCGGCACAGCTTTGCGACGCATTTGCTGGGGCGCGGGGCGGATTTGCGGTCTTTGCAGGAATTGTTGGGGCATGCCAGCCTGTCATCGACGCAGATTTATACGCAGGTGGATGCGGCGCATTTGCTGGATGTCTATCGGAATGCGCATCCTCGGGCTTGAGTTGGGCGGAGGGACGCTGTTCCCCTCCCGTAAACGTTCAAACGAGGCACGTGACTCGTTTGAAGGGTTAGGGGTGGGCGCGAGCGTAGCGAGCTTCGACCTCGCCGTTACAAGACTCAATCCAACGTTGCGCCAGCCCACCCCCTAGCCCCCTCCCGCCTGCGGGAGGGGGAACAGCCCACTCACCCCCTCGGCTTCCAGGTTGCCAAGCGCCAGAGGTAGAGCGCAATTGCCCCGACCACGCACGCCGTCGCCGCGGGCCCCACATATTTGTCGATGTCGCGGAAATTCTGGCCGAGGACATAGCCTGCATAGGCAAGGATGATGTTCCAGATCAAAGCGCCGCCCGCCGTCCAGGCGAGAAATTTGCCATGTCCCATGCGGAACAGGCCCGCTGGGAGCGAGATCATGGTGCGGAAGGCGGGGAGGAAGCGGAACACGAATACGACGATCTGGCCGTATTTGCCGAATATATGGTCGAGCGCCTCAACGTCCCGCCATTCCAGCGTAGCCCAACGACCATAGCGGTCCACCAGCGGCTTGAGTCGTGCGAAGCCCAATATATGGCCGACCAGATACCAGAAATAATTGCCGACCGTGGTGCCCAGCGTGCCCGCGACGAGCAGCCACTCCATCGCCATGCGGCCTTGGCCGACGCGGATGCCGCCGATGCCCATGATGAGTTCGGACGGGATCGGGGGGAAGACATTTTCGATGACCATCAGGGCGAAAATGCCCCAATAGCCGCCTGCGTCGATGAGGTGGAGGACCCAGTTGGTCATACTTCGTCATTCCAGCGGAGGCTGGAATCTCTTTCGAGCTGCACGGCTTGGGGCACGAGGTCCCAGCGTTGGCTGAAGCCGCCCTTTGGGTCACTGAGATGACGGGAGTGGGACGGCAGGGGGTGGCTCAAGCAGCTACTCTTGCCGCCAGACGCGCATCGATGGCGTCCCAGATCATGGCACCGGTGTCTGTGCCGTTGAAGGCGTCGATCGACACGATGCCGGTCGGGGACGTCACGTTGATTTCGGTCAGCCATTCGCCGCCGATTACGTCGATCCCGACGAACAGCAGTCCACGCTGCTTGAGTTCCGGCCCCATGGCGGCGCAGATTTCCAGTTCCCGGTCGGTGAGTTCTGTGCGTGCGGCTGATCCGCCCACAGCGAGGTTGGAGCGGATTTCGCCTGCGCCGGGGATGCGGTTGATGGCGCCCGCGATTTCGCCGTCGATGAGGACGATGCGCTTGTCGCCTTGCGCGACGCCGGGAATGAAGGCCTGAACCATGAAGGGCTCGACCCATGAAGCGTTGAACAGTTCCACGAGCGCGGAGATGTTCGCGCCGGACTGACCGACATGGAAGACCGCGTTGCCCGCATTGCCGTAAAGTGGCTTGACCACGATCTCGCCATGTTCGGCGAGGAAGCTGCGGACTTCCGCAAGGTCGCGGGTGATCATGGTCGGCGGCATGAAGCGCGCATAGTCGAGCACGAACAGCTTTTCGGGCGCGTTACGGACGGCAGCGGGATCGTTCACCACCAGCGTTTCGGCCTGCACCCTCTCCAGCAAATGGGTGGCGGTGATGTAGCTCAGGTCAAAGGGCGGGTCCTGGCGCATGAGGACGACATCGACGTCGCGGCCGAGGTCGAGCAGTTCGGGCTCGCCAAGGGCGAAATGATCGCCTTGGACCTTCTGAACCTTTACCGGGCGCGCCTTCGCCAGCACGCGGCCGTCGCGATAGGTGAGGTCGGGCGCGAGATAATGGTAAAGGCGATGCCCCCTCGCCTGCCCTGCCAGCATGATGTGGAAGGTGGAATCGCCCGCGATGTTGATCCCTTCCATCGGATCCATCTGCACGGCGATGGTGAGGGGGTTGAGCTCAGTCATGTCCAATCCTTTTTCCGGGGATGAAAGGATCAGCCCCCATGCCAGACATTCGCCAGATGGCGCGGCGGACGGCCCGGCGCAAGGAGGATCACGTCGATCCGCATGTCGTCGCCCGGCTTTGCAAGGTCGTAGAAGAGCATTTCGGCTGCGGACGCGACGCGGGACAGGCGGCGTTCGTCGATCGCAAGGTCAAGATCGGCGGCGGTGGCGCGGGCCTTTACCTCGATAAAGGCGAGCATCGCGCCGCGTCTTGCAACAAGGTCTACCTCGCCGGCGGGTGTGCGCAGGCGGCGGCCGACGATCTGCCAGCCTTTGAGCCGCAGCCACCATGCGGCGATGCGCTCTGCCTGTCGCCCGCGTTGTTCGGCCTGTTGGCGCTTCATCCTTTCAGTTCCAGGGCTCGGTCGTAAAGGGCGCGGCGGTCGAGGCCGAGTTTCTTGGCGACCTCTCCGGCGGCCTTGGAGACGGGGAGCCGTTCCATGGCCTCTATCAGGGCGGCGTCGGCGTCCTCGGCACTGGCGGGCAGAGCTTCGCCGGGCGGGCCGACGATGACGACAATCTCGCCCTTGGGCGGGGCGTCGGCGTAGCGGGCGGAAAGTTCGGTCAAGGTGCCGGTGCGGGTTTCCTCGAAGGTCTTGCTGATTTCGCGGGACACGGCGGCTTCGCGGTCGCCCAGCCCCTCGGCCATGGCGGCGAGGCTTTCCGACAGGCGCGGGCCGCTTTCGTAGAAGATGAGGGTGGCGCGCAGGGCGGCGACTTCAGCCAGGGTGTCGGCGCGGGCCTTTTGCTTCACCGGCAGGAAGCCCATGAAGAGGAAGCGGTCGGTGGGCAGGCCCGACAAAGTGAGCGCGGCGATGGCGGCGCTGGGGCCGGGCAGCGTTATGATGTTGCGACCGGCGGCGCGGGCGTCGCGGACGAGCTTGTAGCCGGGGTCGGAGATGAGGGGGGTGCCAGCGTCGGACAGGAGCGCGACCGATTCGCTCGCCATCCGCTCGATCAGGCGGGCGCGGACGCCTTCGGCGCTGTGATCGTGATAGGGGATCATTGGGCGATCCGACCCCGCGTGACGCAGCAAACGTGCGCTCACCCGTGTATCTTCCACGGCGATCACATCGGCAAGGCGCAGGACTTCCGCCCCGCGCGGGCTAAGGTCTCCGAGGTTGCCGATCGGCCCCGCAACGATGTAAAGCCCGGGCTCCAGCCCAGAAGTTGTATCTTCCATAAGGACGCCAGATGACAGAGACGGATGCCCTCCGGCAAGCGGACATGTTCGCGGCAATGAAGCGCGGTGCGCGTATCCTGTTCGCCGCCAGCGCTTTGGCTCTCGCCGCCTGTCAGTCGATCGTGCCGCGTGGGCCGGGTCCGGTGCGGCCGACGGAGCCTGTTCCAAGTGGCCCTGATGTGACACAGGGCCTGCCGACCGACACGCTGCGCCACCGCGTCGCGCTGCTGGTGCCGATGAGCGGGCCGAATGCGGGCGTGGGACAGTCGATCGCCAATGCGACCACGCTGGCGCTGTTGGATACCAAGGCCGACAAGGTGCGCATCACCACCTATGACACCAGCATGGGCGCGGCGGCGGCGGCGAACAAGGCGCTGGCGGAAGGCAATCGCCTGATCCTGGGGCCGCTGCTGGCCGAAGACGCGCGGGTCGTGGGTCCGATCGCCGCAAAGGCGAATGTGCCGGTCATCAGCTTTTCCAACGATGTGAGCGTTGCCGGGAACGGCGTCTACATCATGGGCTATAATCCCAACCAGTCGATCGAGCGCGTCGTCGAATTCGCCAAGGGCAAGGGGCTGTCGAAGTTCGCCGCGCTGGTGCCCAAGGGCATGTATGGTGAGCGGTCGGGCACCTCGCTTCTGCGCGCGGTCGAGGGTGTGGGCGCGACCGTCGTGTCTATGCAGACGTTCGACCGGACGCCTGCTTCGATGACGGCGGCGGTCAAGAAATTGCAGGCTTCGTCCAGCTATGACGCCCTGCTGATCGCGGATAGCGGGCGGGTGGCGTTGCAGCTGGCGCCGATCGTGCGGAAGAATGGCGGGGCGACGGCGCGCCTGCTGGGCACGGAATTGTGGAATACGGATCGCGGGCTGGCGTCCGCTCCGGCTTTGCGGGGCGCGTGGTTCGCCAGCGTGTCGGACGGGCTTTATGGACAATTGGCGGGCAAATATCGCGCGCGTTATGGCAGCGCGCCGTTCCGGCTTTCAGCGCTCGGCTATGACGCGGTGCTGCTGACCGTGCGGATTGCGCGGGATTGGAAACCGGGGACGGTGTTCCCGGCGGCGCGGCTGCGCGATTCGGGGGGCTTTTCGGGGATTGATGGCGCGTTCCGGTTCGGGCGTGGCGGGGTTGCCGAGCGGGCGCTGGAAGTGTCGGAGGTTGGTGCCGGGACTTATACGGTGGTGGCGGCTGCGCCCAAGGCATTTGGAGAATAACTCACCTCACCCCGTTCGGGCTGAGCTTGTCGAAGCCTTTTCCTTCTTAAAAGAAAAGAGAAGCCCTTCGACAGGCTCAGGGCGAACGGAGTGTGGTGGTTAGCTTTTGATCCGCCCGGTTGGCAGGATCAGCGGCCATTCGCCATCGGGCTCGATGCAGGCGGAGATGCCGTAGACTTGGGCAAGGCTCTGTTCCGTCAGGACGTCGAGCGGCTTGCCATCGGCTACAAGCTTGCCATTGTCCATCAGCAGCAATCGATCGCAATAGCGGGCCGCCATGCCGAGGTCGTGCAGGACGGTGACGACCAGCGAGCCGGCGCGGGATTCGGCCTTGAGCAGGTCCATGACATCCAGTTGATGACCGGGGTCGAGAGCCGCGAGGGGTTCGTCGGCGATGAGCGCGGGCGCGCCTACTGCCAGCGCGCGGGCGAGGAGGACGCGGGCGCGTTCGCCGCCTGACAGTTCGGTTGCGATCCGGCCCTTGAGGTGGAGGACATCGGCGCGGGCTAGCGCGGCATCGACTAGAGCCTCATCCTGCGGAGACAGGCGGGACAGCGGGCCAAGATGGGGCATGCGGCCGAGCGCCACCAGCCGTTCGACAAGCAACGGCCAGTGCAGCGTCTGGCCCTGCGGTAGATACGCGACTCGGCGCGCTATGTCCTTTCGGCTGAGGCTGGTGATCGGGAGTCCATCGATCGACACGGCGCCGCTTTCCGCGCGGACGAGGCCGAGCAGGGCGCGGATCAGCGTGGATTTGCCAGCGCCATTGGGGCCTATGATGCCGACCAGTTGCCCCGGCTCCAGCACCGTGGTGACGCCGGTCACGGCGGGGTGGCGGCCGAGGCGGACTGAGAGGTTTTCGGCGCGGATGGTCACCATAGCCGCCGCTCCCGCATCAGGTGGACGAGGAAAACGGGAACGCCGAGCAATGCGGTCAGGACGCCGAGCTTCAATTCGCTGCTGGTGGGGATCAGCCGGACACCGATGTCGGCCAGCGTGAGCAACGCCGCGCCGCCGAGCAGCGAGGGGAGCAGGATGGCCGAAGGGGAGCGATCCGTGAGGGGGCGGACCAGATGGGGGACGATGAGGCCGACGAAGCCGATTGCGCCCGACACGGCGACCGCTCCGCCGACGCCGATCGCGACGCCCAGCATCATGCGCAGCCGTGCCCTGGAAAGGTCAACGCCGAGTGCCTGTGCGCCCTCCTCCCCCAAGGTCAGTGCGTCGAGGCTGCGGCCGTCGGCGATCAGCAGCGCGGCGCCGAGGAGGACGCAGGGCAGCGCGATCCAGACATGGGCGTAGCTGCGATTTTCAAGGCTGCCCATCAGCCAGTTCATGATCTCCATCGCCGCGAAGGGATTGGGTGAGAGGTTGAGCGACAGGCTGATCCCCGCCCCCGCGAGGGTTGCGACGGCTATGCCTGCGAGGATCAGGGTCAGCGGGCTTTCGGATGGGCCTGCGAGCAGGAACAGCGCGGCGATGGCGATGAGGCTGGCGATGATGGCGAGGGCGGGGAGGATGAGCGGGTGAAGCTGCGCGAGGCCGAAATATAGGGCGCAGACTGCTCCGAGAGCCGCCGCGTTGGAGGCGCCAAGGACCGAGGGTTCAGCGAGTGGGTTGCGGAGATAGCCCTGAAGCGCGGCTCCGGCGAGGCCCAGCATCGCGCCGACGATGAGACCGAGCAGCATGCGCGGCAGGCGCAGGTCGATGAGAATAGCGCGGGCGACCTCATCACCGCCGCCGGTGAGGACGGCTAGGATGCGGGCGGGAGAGAGTGGTACGGCGCCCAGCGTGAGGGAGCCAAGCGCTGCCAAAAGCGTGAGCGCGATCAGGATGGGGAGCAGCAGGGGATGGCGGCGGGCCTTCATGGCTTGCGCGCTCCAAGGCTGCTGATAGGGGTTGTAGTGCTGCGGCGAAAGCGGGAGCACGGCGCTTTGCGGAGGCTGGATTGGTGCGCAGAAGGTTGTTGGCGATATGTTGTTTGGTCGGCCTGACCGGCGCTGCGCCCGCGCCGCCCAAGCGTATCGTGTCGCTCAACACCTGTTCCGACCAATATGTGCTGGCGCTCGCCGATCCGGGGCAGATCGCGGCTCTGAGTCCCTATGGGCATGATCCGGAACTGTCGGCGGCGATCGCCAAGGCGCGGCGTTTTCCGGTACTGAAACGTCCGGCCGAAGAGGTATTGGCGCTGCGTCCCGATTTGGTGATCGGCTTTCCCGATGGCACTGGCGGCGTTGTCAGCGCGCCGGACGGGCGATGGCGCAAGCTGGGGCTGGCGAGCGCGGACAGTTTCGCGGCGATCAGGGGACAGATCCGGCAGGTGGCGGCCATTGTCGGCCATCCCGCGCGGGGCGAGGCGATGATCGCGGGCATGGAGCGCGACCTTGCCGCCCTGCCCCGGTCCCGGCGCGGCGGCGTGGCTGCCTATTATCAGCGGCGCGGCTATATGACCGGGACCGGCACTTTGGTCGATGAGTTGATCCGGCGCGCGGGCCTCACCAATCTGGCTGCGAAACTTGGCAAGCCAGCGCTGGCCCAGGTGCCGTTGGAACAGATGATCGCGGCCAGGCCCGACTATCTGATCGTGGAGCAAGGCAGCGAAAAGGTCGTCGATCAGGGGACGGAAATGCTGCACCACCCGGTGCTGCGATCCATTCCTCGCATCCGCGTGCCGCAAGCCTGGACGGTCTGCGGCGGCCCCGCCTATGTGCGGGCCGCGCGCAGCATCGTGGCGCAGGCGGACGCCGCAAGCAAAGGCAGGGCGCGCCCAAAGGCCGCGCCCCTGCGATGAAGGGGGGCAGTCGCCCACCCCCTTCACCTTCTACCGTCAGAAGCGGACACGCACGCCGCCATAGGCCGACCGGCCGTAGGTGCCATAACCATAGGCGGTGGCGTATTCCTGATCGAACAGATTGTCGATGCGACCATAGATTTCGAGCCTTTCCGTGATCGGGAAGGACGCGCGGATATCCGTTACCGCATAGCCGTCAATCTGCACCCGGTTGCGGGTCACGGGGTCGAGATCGACGCTGTCGCTGACCATCGTCACGGTCGCCCCGGTCGACAGGCCGAAGGACCAGGCATAATCGACCGATGCGCTGACGGCGTTAGCGGCGCGGCGCAGCAGGCGCTCGCCAAAGGCCGCGCTGCCCGGCGAACGATCACGCGCATCGACATAGCTATAGGCGGCGGTGAAGGTCAGTGCATCGACCGGACGCAGCGTCAGCGTCGTTTCCACGCCCTTGGCGCGGGTGCGATCCAGATTGCCATAGGTGAATGTCGTATTGTCGTAATTCAGCTGGTCCCGCGTGTCGCGCCAGAATCCGGTGACGGACAGCACCGCCCGGTCGCTCCCCAGATTCTGGTCGAAGCCGATGTCGTAGCTCTTCGAACGCTCGGGCTTCAGGTTCGGATTGCCGCTGAATGTATCGTAAAGCTGATAGAGCGACGGCGCCTTGAAGCCCTCCCCGTAGCTCAGGCGGAAATTGGTCGCGCCGCCATTGGGCGTGTAGTTGGCGTTCGCGCCGAACGTCGTCGCGCCGCCGAACTGGCTGTGATCGTCATGCCGCACGCCTGCGGTCATGGACAGGCCTTCAACTGGCTTCACCACCGCGAGGGCATAAACGCTGTCGATATTGGCGCGGTGGCTTTCCTGCGAACCGAAGCCGAAAAACTCATAATCGGGCCGCTCATGTTCATAGCCGAGCAGCAGCTTTACGTCATCGATGGGCTGATAGACGCCTTCATATTCGAAGCGCAGGTTCGTCCCGGAATAGCCGAAGTCCGGGGCGTTGCCGCGCACGAAATAATAATCGCGATCCTGCTGATACCAGGTAACGGCCGCCCGGTTGGTCAGCTTGCCGTCGAACAGCGCCAAATTCACGCCCGCATAGCCGATATATTGATTGGACTTCGCGACGTCGGGGCTGTCGGCCGGCGTGCCAAAGAAGCTGTCATAGTCGAGATCGCCGTTGATATAATAGCCGCGCAGGTCGAGGCTCAGATCATCGGTGAAGGCGATCTTCAGCCGGGCATTGCCAGTGATATTTTCATAGCCATCCTTTTCCGCGCCACCGAAATCGGAAGAGACAGCGGAGATGCCATCGGTGCGGAAATAGGCGAGGCCCACGCCGCCCGACAATATGCCGCTGGTGCCCGATACATCCGCCTTCGCATTCAGCGTATCGGCATAGCCATAATCGACCGACGCCTTGCCGCCGAACCCTTCGCTTGGGATACCGGTCATGATGTTGACGACGCCGCCGATCGCCTGGCTGCCATAGGCAATGGAGTTGGAACCGCGCAGCACCTCGATCCGGCGGATATTGCCGACAAGCAAATTGCCGAAATCATATTGATCGCCGATGCCGCTCGGGTCGTTGACCTTCACGCCGTCGATCAGCACCAGCGTCTGCGTCGTTTCGGCGCCACGCACCGACACGCTGGTGACGTTGCCCAAGCTCCCGGTACGATTGAAGCGGACTCCCGGTGTGGTGACCAGCAAATCGACGACGCTGACATTCTGGCGGGTTTCAATCGTCTTTTCGTCGATCACGGTCACCGCCTGCCCGACTTCATCGGTAGGCTGTTCGATGCCGAGCGCGGTGACGATGATTTCGTCCGCGTCTGCGGCGAGCGCGGGGGTGGCAGCGAGGAGCGCCAGCAGTGAAATTCCGGTCCTGATCATATTTCTGTCTTCCCTGAGCGCCATGCGACATGAGCCCAGGGCCTGCCGCATGAGCGGCCGGTGCGCGGGAAGAAGAGACGCCAGCCCCGTCACGCGCACCGATGCGGCCCTGCGCCGCTTCGTCGCTCAGACGGAAAACACCGTGCCCGGACCTATCCCTGGACCCAAGGCAAGAGCGACCATGCGCCGGTAGGTTTCCTGGCTCGCGGGTCGTCGCGGTGATGCACGCCTTCCCGGACTTTTGGTCCAGTGGCTGGTCCCCCTCGCCTTCCCCTTTGAAGGCTTGCGGGTTTCCCTGTGCATCGCGCTCGCCGCTTACAGTTGCAGGGACAGCCGCGGAGTTGGACGGTGATCCCGTCCGCACCGCATTCCCTTTCCGGCGCGATCTTTCGTGAACAGTTGCCCGCTCACGCCGCGCGCCATAGGGGAAGTTGAGGGTTCTGCCAAGGAGTGGATAATGCGATTGCTGGGTGCGGTGCTGGCTGGGGGACGATCCAGCCGTTTCGGCAGCGACAAGGCATTGGCGCTGATGCCGGACGGGCGCACGCTGATCGACCATGCTGTGGCGGCGATCGCGCCGCATGTGGAGGCAGTGGTGGTCTGCGGGCGGAGCGTCGAGGGGCTGACGGGGCTAGCGGATCGGCCAGCGGCGGACATGGGGCCGCTGGGCGGGCTGAACGCGGCGCTGCATTATGCGCGCAGTCAAGGTTACGATGCGGTGCTGACGACGGGGTGCGACATGCCCGTTTATCCGGCGGCGCTGGTGGAGGCGCTTGTGGGTGACAGTGGGGCGGTGCTGAAAGGGCAGCAGCTTGCGGGATTTTGGCCTGCGTCGCTCGCGGACGAGCTGGATGCGCATCTGGCAGAAGAGAATAATCGGTCGATCTTTGGCTGGATCGAGCGGTCTCGCGCGCGGGTGGTGGAGCGGCCGGAACTGGTGCTGCCGAATATCAATCGGCCGGAGGATCTGGCGCGCTGGCGCGAGCCGAACTGAGCTTGCCGAAGCCCCCTCCCTTCCTTCCAACTAAGTTCGGGGGCATTCGGCAAGCTCAGGGCAAAAGTTGCAAAGAGCCGGTCTTCAAAGCTGAAGAGCGACGCTGGCTGCAACCCCTACAGGCATGGTCGTTCCCGCCACCGCTTCGCCGATCAGCAGCAGGGTGGGGTCTTCGTCGCTGATCGTGGCGACCAGGAAGGCTAGCGCGGACAGCTTGCCCCGGATCAGGCGTTCGGTGGGGAGCGAGACGTTCACCGCCACCATCACCGGCGTTTCGGGATCGCGTCCGGCGGCGATCAACTGGCGGCTGATCTCTCCAGCGGCGGCGCGGCCCATATAGATGCCGAGCGTGCCGCCGGGACGGGCCAGCGCTTCCCAGTCGAGCTTGAGCGGTTCACCGGCTTTCAGATGCGCGGTCACCAGCGTCAGGCCTCGCGCCTTGCCGCGCAGGGTGAGCGACGCGCTGCCGCTGGCCGCTGCTGCGCTGGCGGTGGTGATGCCGGGGCAGATGTGGAAGCGGATGCCGTCGGCAGCGAGATGCTCCATCTCTTCGGACGAGCGGCCAAAGACCGACGGGTCGCCGCCCTTGAGGCGCACGACGCGCTTGCCAGCCTTGGCGGCGGCGAGGAGGAGGTCGTTGATGCTTTCCTGCGCCTTTGAATGGCGGCCCGAACGCTTGCCGACGCTGACCCGATCGACACCTTGGGGGATGAGATCGAGCACGCCGGGGCCGACGAGCGCGTCGTAGAAGACGATTTCGGCGGCGGCGATCAGCTTTTCGGCCTTGCGGGTGAGGAGGTCCGGGTCGCCCGGACCTGCGCCGACCAGCCAGACTTCACCGGGGGCGATTAGTTCATTCGGCTGCATGAAGGGCCTCCTGCGGAATTTGGGCGAGGATGTTGGCGAGCGCGGGACGGCAGGACCCGCAATTGGTGCCAGCGCCGATCGCCTTGCCGATGGCGGGGACATCGACCAGGCTCTGGTCGCGGATGGCGGTGACGATCTGGTTCAAACCAATGTCGAAGCAGACGCAGATGGTCGGCCCCTTGTCGGGCTGGTTGCCGGGACCGCGCGCGGCGAGGACGGATGCGCCCACCTCTTCGGCTTCGAGCTGGCTGATGAGCCAGTCACGCGACGGCAGCAGGCCAGTGCGGGTGACGAAGAGGACCGCTGCCAGCTTGCCTTCCCCGATGATGGCGATGCGGCGGGTGCCGCGCGTCATGTCGACGGCTTCGACGCGGTCACCCTTGGGCAGGCAGGCTTCAAGCCGCACGGGGTCGCCATTGCCCGCGACTTCGTAGAGCGCGCCGCCGGGAACGGTGACCTTCGTGGCCCAGAGGCAGGGGATTTTGGCGGGCTGCTCTCCGCGCAGGATGAGGAAACCCTTCCACTCGGTGGCGACCTTTTCGATGCTGGCGGGCGTCGATTTGAAGCCGGGCTGGCCGGAATGGGGATCGACCAGCGGGCGCGGCAGCAGGCCGGTGCGGCCGCCTGTGGAGACCTGATCCGTCCAGTGGATCGGCGTGAAGATTTCACCCACACGCTGGCCTTCGCTGAAAGCCACGCGGAAGATGCTGTTGCCCTGCGCGGTCTGGACGCGGGCGAGGTCGCCGTCGCAAATGCCCAGTTCCTGCGCGTCCTGCGGGTGGATATCGACCAGCGGCTCCTCCCGATGGCGGGCGAGCTTGGCTGAGAGACCGGTGCGCGTCATCGTGTGCCACTGGTCGCGGTAACGGCCGGTGTTGAGCGTCATGGGCCACTGCTTGAGCGGCTCCTGAAGGTCCATTTGCTTGGTGAGGACCAGCCGCGCCTTGCCGTCGGGGGTGGAGAAGCAGCCATCGGCAAAGGGCTTGTCGCCGCCCCAGCGGAAGGGCTCCATCGCTTCATAGGCGTCGTTGCCGATGGTGGCCTGGGCACGGAGGTTGAGCAGGCGCTGGCCGTCATTCTGATAGGCGGTCAGGCGGGCATGTTCGCGCCAGATGTCGGCGGGCCGGTCATAGGCGAAGGCGTTTCGAAAGCCCATGCGGCGGGCAACTTCCTTGACGATCCACCAGTCGGGTTTGGCGTCGCCGGGGAGCGCCAGGAAGGGGCGCTGGCGGCTGATCGTGCGGTCGCTATTGGTGACGGTGCCGTCCTTCTCGCCCCATCCGGCGGCGGGCAGGCGGACGTCGGCATGGACGCTGGTGTCGGTGTCGGCGATGATGTCCGACACGACGAGGAAAGGGACAGATTCCAACGCTTCACGGACGCGGTTCGCGTCGGGGAGCGAGACGGCGGGGTTGGTCGCCATCACCCAGAGCGCCTTGACCCGGCCTTCGTTGATGGCGCGGAAGAGATCGACGGCTTTGAGGCCGGGCTTGGTCGCCATGTTCGGCGCGGCCCAGAAGCGGCCGACACGCTCAACATTCTCGGGGGCGAAGTCCATGTGGGCGGCAAGTGTCGAGGCAAGGCCGCCGACTTCGCGGCCGCCCATCGCGTTGGGCTGGCCGGTGATCGAGAAGGGCGCGGCGCCCGGCTTGCCGATGCGGCGGGTGGCGAGGTGGACGTTGATGATCGCGTTGACCTGATCGGTGCCCCGGATCGACTGGTTGATGCCCTGGCTGAATAGGGTGACGGTGCGCGGCGTGGCGGCGAACAGCTTGAAAAACTGCTCCAGCAGCGCGGGCGCGATGTCGCAGGTCTTGGCCGTCGTCCAGAGGTCGTGGCCGGTGCGGATATGCTCCCAGAAGCCTTCGGGCGCGTTGACGTGATCTGCCACGAAGGCCGGGTCGGTGATGCCCTCGGCGTCGCACCAAGCGAGCAAGCCGTTCATCAGGGCGACGTCGGTGCCCGGCTTCACCGGCAGATGCAGGTCCGCGCCTTCGCAGGTTTCGGTACGGCGCGGGTCGATGACGACCAGCTTGGTGCCGCGCGCCGCGCGGGCGGCCTGGATGCGCTGATAAACGATCGGGTGGCACCAGGCGGTGTTGGAGCCGACGAGGACGATGAGGTCGGCCTCATCGAGGTCGCTATAGCTGGCTGGCACGATGTCCTCGCCAAAGGCGCGATTGTGACCGGCGACCGCGCTCGACATGCAGAGCCGCGAATTTGTGTCGATGTTGGACGTGCCGATGAAGCCCTTCATCAGCTTGTTGGCGACATAATAATCTTCGGTCAGCAGCTGGCCGGAGACGTAGAAGGCGACGCTGTCGGGACCGTAGCGATCCACCGTCTCGCGGAATTTCTTCGCAACGAGGTCCAGCGACTTGTCCCAGCTGGCGCGCTTGTTGCCGATCATCGGGTGCAGCAGGCGGCCGGTCAGGCCGACGGTCTCGCCCAGATGCGTGCCCTTGGAGCAGAGGCGCCCGCCATTGGCCGGATGCGCTTCATCGCCCTTGATCGTGACCGACCGGGGTCCGGTCGGCGTGGCCGAAATGCCGCAACCGACGCCGCAATAGGCGCAGGTGGTGCGGATGGCCTCTGTCATGCTCTTACCTCTTCGTCCCGAGGAATAGGAATTGGGTGGAAGCGCTTGCCGCAAGGGATGGCCAACAAGACGCCCCCACCCGGGTCCCCGCCGTTGTGGCTAGGGACCGGAAGCTTGATGCTCGTCAGGCTGCCGCCTTCATCGCTGCCGGGCGAGCGATCAGGATGCGACCGCCCTCCTCTTTCACGGCGATGGTCGGCGTGCAGCCTTCGTCATTGCCCTGCGCCTCGCCCGTTTTCAGGGCGATGTTCCAGTTGTGCAGCGGACAGGCGACGCTGTGGCCATGGACGATGCCCTGGCTTAGCGGCCCCTGCTTGTGCGGGCATTCGTTGACCAGCGCGAAGACCTTGTCGTCGCTGGTGCGGAAGACGGCGATTTCCTTCTCGCCTGCGATTTGCACCGTGCGAGCGCCGCGCTGGGGAATGTCGGCCAGCGTTCCGATGTCGATCCAATCGGTCATGATGGTTACTCCGCAGCGATGGCGATGGGTTCAAGATGCTGGTGCAATTCGCTCTCCGCACCAGCTGCGCGCTGCGCCCAGGGGTCTTCCTGAGAGAAGCTCTGCGAGTAGAGGAAGCGGGCGCGAAGAGCCTCGCGGCCTGCTTCGTCTTCCACGATCCGCTGCTTCACATATTCCACGCCGACACGCTCGATCCACGGCGCGGTGCGCTCCAGATAGCGGGCTTCCTCGCGGTAGAGCTGGGTGAAGGCGGCGCAATAATCGAGCGCCTCCTGCTCGGTCGCGACCTTGCAGAGGAAGTCGGTGGCGCGGACATGGATGCCGCCATTGCCGCCGACATGCAGTTCGTAACCGCTATCCACGCAGACCACGCCAAAGTCCTTGATCGTCGCCTCCGCGCAGTTGCGGGGGCAGCCCGATACGGCGATCTTGAACTTGTGGGGCATCCACGATCCCCAGGTCATCCGTTCCGTCTTGACGCCAAGGCCGGTCGAATCCTGCGTGCCGAAGCGGCACCATTCGGAGCCGACGCAGGTCTTCACCGTGCGCAGCGACTTGCCATAAGCATGACCCGACACCATGCCCGCAGCATTGAGGTCGGCCCAGACGGCGGGCAAATCTTCCTTCTTGATGCCGAAAATGTCGAGACGCTGGCCGCCGGTGACCTTCACCATCGGCGCATCATATTTCTCGACCACGTCGGCGATCGCGCGCAGTTCCTTGGGGTTGGTGAGGCCACCCCACATGCGCGGGACGACGGAGTAAGTGCCGTCCTTCTGGATGTTCGCGTGCATGCGCTCATTGACGAAGCGGCTCTGCTGATCATCGACATATTCGCCGGGCAGCGCGCAGAGGAGGTAATAGTTGAGCGCCGGGCGGCACGAGGAGCAGCCATCCGGGGTCGACCAGTGCAGCTTCTGCATCACTTCGGGAATCGAGCGCATATTCTGCGCCACGATCTCACGGCGGACATCATCATGGCCAAAGCTGGTGCATTTGCACATCGTCTTGGGGCCGGACTGGACGTCATCGCCCAGCACCACCGCCAGCAGGTTTTCGACAAGGCCCGTGCAACTGCCGCAGCTGGCCGACGCCTTGCAGGTGCCGCGCACCGCGTCGAGGCTGCATGCACCCTTTTCAATGCAGGCAACGACCTGGCCCTTGCTGACGCCGTTGCAGCCGCAAATCTCGGCATCGTCCGAGAGCGCCGCAACGGCCGCCTTAGGGTCCAGCGCGCCTCCTCCAGAGGCGAAAGCCTGACCGAAGATCAGCAGGTCGCGGATTTCGCCGACATCTTCCTCGCGCTTGAGGAGGTCGAAATACCAGCCGCCATCGACGGTATCGCCGTAGAGGACCGCGCCAATGATCTTGTCGTCCTTGACGATGACGCGCTTATACACGCCACGCGAGGCGTCGCGCAGGACGATGTCCTCGCAGCCTTCGCCACCGGAGAAGTCACCGGCGGAGAAGACGTCCAGACCCGCAACCTTGAGCTTGGTCGAGGTTACCGAGCCCTTGTAACCCGTGTGCTGGTCGGTCAGGCCATCGGCGAGGCTGCGGCACATGTCCCACAGCGGCGCGACGAGGCCGTAAACGTTACCGTCATGCTCGACGCATTCGCCGACCGCGAGGACATCGGGGTCGCTGGTGACCATATGGTCGTCGACCTTGATGCCGCGATTGACTTCAAGGCCAGCTTCACGGGCGAGAGCGGTCGCAGGACGGATGCCCACCGCCATGACAACAAGGCTCGCGGGGATTTCCGTGCCGTCCTTCAGGCGGACGCCCTCGACCTTGCCGTCGCCGTAGATGCTTTCGGTGTTGGCGGCGGTCAGGATCGTCTGGCCGCGTCCTTCGAGCGCGGACTTGAGCAGCCAACCCGCCGCCTCGTCCAGCTGCCGCTCCATCAGCGTGTCCATCAGGTGGATCACCGTCACCTTCATGCCGCGCAGGGTCAGGCCGTGCGCGGCTTCCAAGCCGAGCAGACCACCGCCGATCACCACCGCAGAGCCGCCCTTTCCGGCGGCTTCCAGCATGGTGTCGACATCCTTCATGTCGCGGAAGCTGATGACGCCCGGCAGGTCCTTGCCCGGAACCGGGATGATGAACGGATCGGAACCCGTCGCGATCAGCAGCTTGTCATAGCCAACAGTGCGACCCGACTGGCTCGTGACGGTCTTCGCTGCGCGATCGATCGCCGTCACCGGATCACCGGCGATCAGTTCGATCTTGTTCTCATCATACCATTCGCGGCTGTTGATGACGATGTCATCGAAGCTCTTTTCCCCGGCCAGAACCGGCGAGAGCATGATGCGGTTATAGTTCACATAGGGTTCCGCACCGAAGATGGTGACGCGGTAGCGCCCCGCATCACGAGCCAGCAGTTCCTCGACCGCACGGCAACCGGCCATGCCGTTGCCCACAACAACCAGATGTTCGCGAACATCGTCGGAGGGCACGAAGATATCCTCTTCGTTGGCCGTCTCCGGTCCGGCGTTGTTCTGAAAATCCATCCCTTGACTCCAGACAATAAAAAAAGCCGCCATCCGGACCCCTGGGCTTTGAACCCAGGAGTCTGGATGGCGGCTTTGCCATCATTAACGCTTTGACGATCCAACCGTGGATCACCGCAGCTATGTCAGTAGAGGACAACCTTGTCCTTCGCAGTGCAGCATAAATGAAACGCGGCTGGGGTCAAGCGATTCGGCGGAAAAGTTAGAGATTGCGCTCAGCTTCCACCTTTTCACCGTTTCCCCTGAGCTTGTCGAAGGGCTTCACTTCTTAGGAAGCGGTTCTCATTGCCCAAAAACAAGGGCGGCGGCTCCTCTTTCGAGTGCCGCCGCCTCTCCTCTCCGGTAAGCGTTGATCAGATACGCGCGCCGGTGCTCCAGGTCGCGCGCCACTTGGCACGCACCAGCGAGATACCGAGGAACGCGACCACGGCGAGGCCCGCGAAGATCAGGAAGCCGGGGGCAAAGCTGCCCGTGAACTGCTTGGCGATACCCAGCGAGGATGCGAGGTAAAAGCCGCCAATGCCGCCCGCCATGCCGACCAGGCCGGTCATGACGCCGATTTCTTCCTGAAAACGCTGCGGCACCAGCTGGAACACCGAGCCGTTGCCCACGCCCAGCGCCAGCATCGCAGCGACGAAGAAGCCCAAGGCAGAGACCAGCGTCGGCGCATAGGATACGCCCGCCAGCGCCAATGCGGCGACGATATAGACCATCATCAGCGCCTTCACGCCACCGATCTTGTCAGCCAGCGCGCCGCCCATGGGGCGAACCAGCGACCCGGCGAACACGCAGCCCGCGGTGCAATAGCCTGCCGTGATCGGGGTAAGGCCGAACTGGTCGGTGAAGTAGATCGGCAGCGACGCGGCCAGACCGACGAAACCGCCAAAGGTCACCGAATAAAAGCCCATCAGCCACCATGCGTCGGCGCTCTTCAGCGGGCGGAAATAATCCACCAGCTTCTTGGGCGCGGGCGCGTTGGGGGCGTTCTTCGCCATGATCAGGTAGAGGAAAAACACGATGGTCAGCGGGATGCAGGCGAGGCCCAGCACCGCGTTCCAGCCGAACAGCTTGGCAAGGATCGGCGCGAACAAGGACGCCAGAACCGTGCCCGAATTGCCCATGCCGGCAAGGCCCATCGCCTTGCCCTGATGCTCAGGCGGATACCAGCGGCTTGCCAGGGGGAGCGCGATGGCGAAGGAAGCGCCTGCAAACCCCAGGATGACGCCCAGCGCCAGCGTCCCGCCGAAGCTATTCACGCCCATGAACCAGGCGGTGAAGAGGCCAAGGATGACGATGACCTGGCTGATCGCGCCCGCCTGCTTGCAGCCAATGCGGTCGACCAACAGGCCGTTGACCACGCGAAGCAGCGCGCCCGCCAGTGTCGGCACCGCGACCATGAGGCCCTTTTCCGCAGGGGTCAGGCCCAGCGTCTTGGAAATGGAGGGCGCAAGCGGCCCGAGCAGCACCCACACCATGAAGGCGAGGTCGAAATAGAGGAAAGCGGCAATCAGGGTCGGCGTGTGGCCAGCTTTCCAGAAGCTGGTTGGTCCGGCTGTCCCCTCGCCGCCTTTCTCGCGATCCCAATAAGCAGTTGCCATGACGAGGTCCTTCAATCCAAGTGAAATGGACACAAAAAAAGCCGCTCTCCGGACGCCCGTTTGTGACGGGACCCGGCCAGCGGCTTTGCTGCAAATATTGTTTGAGGAGAGCGCGACCCCATCCTTGGGCATGCTCATCCATGAACGCGCTTCGTCGCGCGACCTTTTCCTTATCTAATGATTCGTTTCATGTTGCAAGGCACAATTTTTTCGAGCGCCACACGCGTTAGAAACTCTTCAGAAAATCCTCGATATGTTCGGGGTCGAATGTGCGGCCGTCGAAGAAACGGTCGGGGCCGAGCGTCAATTCGCCGCGCTTGGAGCCCACGGCCAAGGGGGACGCGACGGCACCCTCCACCTTCATGCTGGCGCCGGGAATCGCCACATTGCTGTCGGCCAGCGCGCGGCGGAAGATGTCGGGGCGGAATACCGATCCGGCCTTGGCCGCGTTTTCAGGCGTATGATCCACCATCTTCCAGCGGGCGAGTTGCGAATAGAGCCAGAGCGCCTGACTACGCCAGGGAAAAGGCGTCGCTTCGCGAGAGAAGAGCATGAAGTCGGGCATGTCGAGCGGTGGCATGTCCGGTCGTGCGGTGATGCGGCCCGACAGTGCGCGCAGGATGAGGTCGGCGGGCTGATCGACGAAATGCGGTTGCGACAGGAGATGCGCGAGCGCCTCATGATTGGCCGGGTCATCGCACCATGCGGCGGAACGGACCAGCGCGCGGATCAGCGCGTCTACGGTCTGCGGATTTTCCTCCAGCCAGGGGGTGCGGAAGGCCAGCACCTTTTCCACGCCGCGCCGCCAGATTCGCTCGCCAATGGCGACAGCTTCAGCAAGGCCCGCTTCGACAGCCGCGCTGCCCCAGGGTTCGCCAGCGATGAAACCGTCAATTTCGCCCCCGCGCAGGGCCTCAACCGTCAGCGAAGGCGGCACCACGCGCAACAACACGTCGCGATCCGGATCGACGCCCGCACTCGCCAGCCAGTAGCGCAGCATAATCGCGTGACTGGAAAAGCGGTGGACGACGCCGATCACCGGCTTGCGTTTCCACAGGCCGATGGCGGCGGCGAAGTCATGGGCGGTGCCAAGCGGATCGTCGAGCCGTGCGGCGACGTCAGGGTCGAGCGCCTGCGCGAACTCGCGCGCCATCACCAGCATGTTGCCATTGACGTTGAGCTTATAGGGCGCCGACAGCGGCGCGGGCTGTTGGCTCAAACCCAGCGTCACCGCGATGGCGAGCGGCGCCAGCATGTGCGCGGCCTGCACCTGACCGAAGATCAGCCGGTCGCGCAACGTCGCCCAGCTGACCGTGCGGACGAGATCGAGGGCGATCCCCTCCTCCTCCGCGAAACCCTTTTCCCGCGCCACCGCCAGCACGGCGGAATCGGTCAGCGGCAAATAGGCGATGCGCAAGGATATCGTCATAGGCCCCCTCCCAACAGGTCGCTCGCGGTGATCAGTGCCTGGGCGACATCCACGATCTTTTTCCCCTGATTCATCGCGCTCGACCGCAACAGCGCATAGGCGTCCGGTTCGTTGATGCCGCGCTGGCTCATCAGAATGGATTTGGCGCGGTCGATGATCTTGCGGTCGGAAAGCTGCGTCCGCGCCTCGTCCAGTTCGGTCTGGAGTCGGGCGAAGGCGTTGAAGCGGCGCACGGCCAGTTCCAGCACCGGCTTTACCCGCTCCTTGCGCAGGCCATCGACGACATAGGCCGAAACACCCGCGTCGATCGCCGCGCCGATCATGGATTCATCCGACTGATCGACGAACATGGCGATCGGGGTGGCCAGTGCGCGGCTGACCGTGAGCATTTCCTCCAGCGTGTCGCGGCTGGGGCTGCCCAAATCCATCAGCACGACGTCGGGCGCCATGCGTTCGAGCCGCGCGACGAAGCCGCCGCGCGGGGGGACGATGTGGATATCGTCATAACCCGCCTCGCGCAGTCCTTCTTCGAGAACCGTCGCGCGCAGGCCGCTGTCATCGATGATGACGATTCGCATTTGGACCCAGCCCTTTTGGCCCTTCAGTGACGGCGATGCTGCGCCGCGTCAATCGGGGCAGAAGCCGCCGGTTGCCAGCGGAAGGTGCCTGCTATATTAGCACAGGCCAGTTTTCGGAGGATAATCATCATGGACCTGCAACTGATCGCGAAGCCCCAACGCTCTGCTTTCAGGAAGTTTTTTGTCCATGCCTGCGATTACTCTCTCTCATATCAGCTGGTCCGCGCCTGACGGGACATCCGTCCTTAGCGACCTTGATTTTCGTTTCACTTCCGAGCGGATTGGACTTGTCGGACGCAATGGCGTCGGCAAATCGACGCTGCTTGCGCTTGTTTCCGGCAGACTGAAGCCCAGCGGCGGCAGTGTTCAGCTGGACGGGACGGTGGCCGACCTGCGGCAGACGGTGCAGGTCGAGCCGGGCGAGACGATCGCGGATTTGTTCGGTGTTCGGGAGGCTATGGCGCTGCTCTCCAAGGCCGAGCGGGGCGATGCGGACATGGCCGAACTGGAAGCATGCGACTGGACGCTGCCTTCGCGGATCGAGGAAGCATTGGCGGAAGTTGGGCTGAGCGTAGAACCCGATACACCGCTCGCCCAATTGTCCGGCGGTCAGCGGACGCGGGCGGCGCTGGCCGGAGCGATCTTTGCCCGGCCCGACTTCCTGCTGCTCGACGAGCCGACCAATAATCTGGACGCGGAGGGGCGCGCGGCGCTGATCGCTTTGCTGGGGCGCTGGCGGGCGGGTGCGATCGTGGTCAGCCATGATCGGGCGCTTCTGGAGGAGATGGAGGCGATCGCCGAGCTGACCACGCTGGGCATTAGCCGTCATGGCGGCAACTTCTCTTCATGGCAGGAGCGCAAGGCGGTCGAGCTTGCGGCGGCAGAGCAGGACTTGGCCCATGCCGAACGGCATCGGAAGGAGATCGCCAAGCGGACGCAGGTCGCGGCCGAACGCAAGCAGCGGCGCGACGCCGCCGGAGCGCGCAAGGGGGCCAAGGGCGACATGCCGCGCATATTGATCGGTTTGAGAAAGGATCGGGCCGAGGGTTCAGGTGGCGAAGCGGCGCGGCTGGCGGAGCGTCTGCGCCGCGAAGCAACGCTGGCGGCAGAGACGGCACGGCAGCGGATCGAGGTGGTCGAGAGCCTGACCGTCGCCCTGCCCTCCACCGCTGTTCAGGCGGGGCAGAGAATCGTTACGCTGGACCATGTTACGGCAGGTCATGATACCAGCGCGCCGGTGCTCCGGGAGCTGACCCTGAGCGTCAACGGGCCGGAACGGATCGCGATCACCGGGCCTAATGGCGCGGGCAAATCAATGCTGTTGCATGTGATCGCGGGCAGTCTGCCTCCCTTGGCGGGGAAGGTCGAGCGGCCGGCGGCCTGCGCGCTGCTGGACCAGAAGGTGGAACTGCTCGATCCACGCGCCAGCATCGCGGATAATTTCGCCCGCTTGCACCCAAGCGCGACGCATAATGAAGTGCGGGCGGCGCTGGCGCGCTTTCGCTTTCGGGCGGATCTGGCGTTGCAGCAGGCGGGTAGCCTTAGCGGCGGGCAGTTGTTGCGCGCCGGGCTGGCTTGCGTGCTGGGAGGTGCCACCTTGCCGCCGCTGCTGATGCTGGACGAGCCGACCAATCATCTCGACCTCGACAGCATCGCGGCGATCGAACAGGGCCTGCGCGGTTATGACGGCGCGCTGATCGTGGTGAGCCATGACGCGGCGTTCCTGCGCGCCATCGGCATCGACCGGGAAATAGGCTTGCTCTAATGCGCCGCCGACATGTCCACCCGACCGGTGGGCTTGGGCGCGAACCAGACCAGCGCGCCCGCAAGGAACAGGACCAGTGCCGCCACGAAGAAGACATGGTTCATCGACAATATGGTCGCTTGCTGATCGACCAGATTGGCGATCATCTGCGGCGTCTGCTGAGCCGACAGCCCGGAACCCGCGAGCTGCGATCCGACGCCCGGATCAAGTGCCGACACCATTTCATTGCGCGCGGTTCGCTGGCCATTGCCCCAGCCGGTGAGGACGATGGAGGTGGATATCGCGACCGCCAGCGTGCGCAGGAAGCTTTGCATGCCCGCCGCCGACGCGGTCTCTTCCGGCCGCACCGATCCCAGCGTCAGGGTGGTCAGAGGGATCATGAAGAAGGGCATGGCAAAGCCCTGCACGACCTGCGGCATGGCCAAAGTCCAGAAGTCGGCCGTGCTGGTCCAGCCCGATCGCCACATGGTGACCATGCCCATCCAGATCACAGAACCCGATATCAGCAGGCGCACGTCGATCTTGCCGACCGCGCGGCCCGCAAAGGGTGCGGCGATGATCGCGGTCATCGCCGTGAAGGCGGTGACGAACCCTGCCGAATAGGCGGGGTAGCCCATGGACATCTGAAGCCATTGCGGGATGATGACGATCCCGGCGAAATAGGCGCCGAAGCATAGCGACAATGTCAGCACGCCCGATGTGAAGCCGATATGGCGGAACACCCGCAGATCGACGATCGGATGCTCCTCCGTCAGTTCCCAGATGATGAAGACGAGGAAGCCGATCCCGGCCATCACGGCCAGCGCGACGATCATCGGATCGCCGAACCAGTCGTGGTCGCGGCCGGTGTCGAGCATGATCTGGAGGCAGCCGATCCAGAATATGAGCAAAGCGAGGCCGATAAAGTCGATGGGGAGCTTATGCCGTTCCGTTTCGGCAGGGCGCAGCAGCACCATAGCGGAGAATACGCACATCACCGCGATCGGCAGGTTGATGAAGAAGATCCAGTGCCAGCTCCAATTGTCGCTGATATAGCCGCCGATGATCGGCCCCACCGCTGGGCCAGCGAGCGTGGTCATGGCCCACAGGCCCATCACTTTCGCCCGTTGTTCGGCGGGAAAGATGCGCATCAACAGGGTTTGCGACATCGGCATCAGCGGGCCGCCGCACAGCCCCTGTCCGATACGGCAGGCGACGATCATGCCGAGCGTCGTCGAAAGGCCGCAGAGAAGCGAGAAGAGCCCGAAGCCGATCATGCCCCAGATGAACAGGCGCACCGTGCCGAACCGCTGGGCAAGCCAGCCGGTCAGCGGCACGCAGATCGCCTCCGCCACGGCATAGGATGTGATGATCCAGGTGCCCTGGTCAGGCGTGATGCCCAAATTTCCGGCGATGTGCGGCACCGACACGTTCGCGATCGTCAGGTCGAGCACGACCATGAAATTGCTGAGCGCCAGCACGAACCCGGCCAGCATCCGCCGCCGGGGGTCCATGAAAAATCTTTCCGCAGCCTCCGTCACCGCGTGGTTCCTCAGGCGCCCGAAAGGTCGATCTCGACCTCGGTAGAGAGGCCCACGCGCAGCGGATGCGCTGCGAGTTCCTTAGGATCAAGCGCGATGCGCACGGGCAGGCGCTGAACCACCTTGATCCAGTTGCCGGTCGCGTTTTGCGCGGGGATCAGCGCCATGGACGATCCGGTGCCGCCCGAAAAGCCGATGACCTTGCCATGATAGACGACGTCGCCGCCGTAGATGTCCGCAACGACCGTGGCGGGCATGCCGACGCGTACGCGGCGCAGCTGCCGTTCCTTGAAATTGGCATCGACATAGACTTGGCTGAGCGGGACGATGCTCATGATCGGGCTGCCCTGCGCCACGCGCTGGCCGACCTGCACCTGACGGCGCGTCACCACGCCATCTATCGGCGCGCGGATGATCGTGCGGCCAAGGTCGAGCCGGGCATTTTCCAGCTTCGCCTTGGCGGCGAGGACAGCGGGGTCCGTTTCGACCGTCGATCCACTGACCAGAGCATCATTGGCGGCAAGCTGTCCTTCCGCCGCACCCTGAGTCGCGCGTGCCGTCGCCACGCCTGCGCGCGCCTGTTCAAGGCCCGCACGGGCAGCGGCAAATGCCTTGCGCGCGCTGGTGACTTCTTCGCCCGAGACGGCGCCTTCGGGCGCCAGTGCCTCGCGCCGCTGAAGATCGACGCGCGCCTTGTCATAATCGGCCTGAGCGGCGGCGAGCTGCGCGCCCGCCTGCGTGATGTCGGCGCCCCGCGCCTGAACCTGGGCAGCGAGCGACGAACTGGTCGCGGCGGTCTGGCGGAAGCGGCGGCGCGCCTCGGCAAGGTCGGCCTCCGCCTGCGCAACGGCGATGCGGGCGTTGGTGGGATCGAGCCGCACCAATATGTCGCCGCGCTTCACCGCCTGCGTGTCGGTCACCCGCACTTCAACGGCCTGCGCGGAGATAAGCGGCGTCACCTGCGCGATCTCGGCATTCACATAGGCATTGTCGGTGCCGACATGATTGCGGCCGATCAGCAGATACCAAAGGGCATAGATCGCGCCGATGACGAACACGGCGATGGCAAGGCGGACCAGCCATTTCTTGCGCTGCTCCATCCGCGCGCTCTTGTCGGCGCTGCCGGTATCGGCGGTGAATTCGGGGGCTGCATCAGCCATTGGGCAGGTCCTTGGACGATGTGCCGCTGGCAGCGAAGCCGCCGCCGAGCGCGCGAATGAGGGCAATGTCAGTGGAAAAGGTCAGCGCTTCAAGCTCCGCGACGGATTGGCGGGCGGAAAGCAGCTGGTCCTCGACATTCAGCACGTCGAGGAAGGTGAAAAGGCCGCCCCGGTAGCGCTTCTGCGCTATGGCATAGGCCTCCTCCGACGCGGCCAGCCCGGCGCGGGCCTCGGTCAGCCGCTGACCCAATATCCGGCGGCCGGTGACCGCGTCGGCCACGTCGCGATAGGCGCCAAGGACGGTCTTGTCATAATTGGCGACGGCTTCGTCGAAGGTCGCCCGCGCGCCACGATAGCGGCCACGCAGTTCCCCGCCATGGAAGATGGGAAGGCTGATCGCTGGTCCGACATTGCCGAACAGCGAATCCTTGCTGAACAAGGTGTCGAGGAAAGAGCGGGGACCCGACGTCGAGGGGTCAAGGAAGGAAGTATTGTAGCCGAGTGACTGTACCCCGACGAGGGCGCTGAGGCTGATGGCCGGGAAGAAGTCGGCGCGGGCGACCTTGATGCGCTTGGCAGCGGCTTCCGTGCGGGCAAGCGCGGCGGCGACATCGGGGCGGCGTGCCACCAGGTTGGTGGTGACATCGGCGGGCAGGCCCAAATCCGCGACCTTGCCCAGATGCGGCTGCGTGATGGCAAGGCCGCGATCAGGGCCTGCGCCGATCAGCGCCGCGATCTGATGCCGACGGACGGCGATGGATTGGTCGATGCCCGCCAGCACGGCGCGGGCGGCGGACACGGTCGCATCGGCTTGCCGCACGCTGCCCCGCGTTTCCAGCCCGTTGCGCTGCCGCTCCGTCACCAGTTTCTGGCTGGCGGATCGGATGTCCAGCGCGCGTTGCTGGATAGCTCGTTGGTCGAACAGGCGGGCCAGGTCGGCATAAGCATCGGCGATGCCCGTCGTCAGCATCAGACGCGCCTGCTGCGCATCGATGCTGGCAGCCTCCGCCTCCGATGTGGCGGCAGCCAGCGCGGCCCGGTTCCGGCCCCAGAGATCAAGGTCGAAGTTCAGGTCGAGCGCGACTTTCCCCGTGCCCAGCCAACCTTTGGGCACGAAGTCCTTGGGGAAGCCCATATTATAGCTCTGCTTCGTCGCGGCGGCCGATCCGGTAAGATCAACCGACGGGAGCAGCGGGGCTCCGGCCTGCTGCGCGGCGGCGGATGCTTGGCGGAAACGCGCGGAAGCGGCAGCGATGTCGGGGGAGGCGGCAAGTCCCTCCTCCATCAACGCGTCGAGTTGCGAGTCGCCATAGCTTTTCCACCATCCATCGGCTGGCCATAGCGCGTCGCCCTGCCCCAGCGTTTCCGACGCCGCGATGCTGGAGGCTGTCCGGGGCGCGGGCGCCTTGCCGAGATCTGGCACGGCCGCGCAGGCGGAAAGCGCCAAGATCGCGATCGGCAGAAACCCGGCATGCGCGGAATTAATGAGACGATTTAGGGACATAAGAAACTGTACCATGTGGTATGAAAACCGCCTTTGCGCCTGCTGCACGGCCTTGTCAACAAGATAATCGTACTATATGGTACGCCTTTATGAGCGCCCCTGCAGACCTTGCCTCCCTATCCCGCCGCGAAGCAAACAGGCGCGATCGCCGTGATGCGATCGTCGCGGTCGCCCGCCGGTCATTCCTGGAAAATGGCTATGCCGCGACCACCATGTCCTCCATCGCCGCCGAGCTGGGTGGGTCGAAGGGCACCTTGTGGAGCTATTTCCCCGGCAAGGAGGAATTGTTCGCCGCCGTCCTGCGCGACGCGACGGAAACCTATCATTCCAGCCTCGCCCAGCTTCTGGACACGGGTGGTCCACTTGATCAAACGCTCCTGCGCTTCAGTCATGATCTGCTGCGCAAGGTGACGTCACCAGACGCGATCGCCCTGCATCGGCTGGTGGCGGCGGAGTCGAGCCGCTTTCCCAAAATGGGCGAGATTTTCCTGGAACTTGCGCCCTTATATACGCGCAATCTGCTGGCCCGCTTTTTGGAGGGGGCGATGGAGCGGGGCCAATTGCGCCGCGCCGATGCCCAGCTTGCGGCGCGGACGCTGATTGTGCTCACCTTGTCGGGCAGTCACCAGCAGATGATCTGGGGCAATGGTCAGCCGCCCACGCCCGAGCAAGTGGAGGCCGATGTGGCTTTTGCGGTCGATTGCTTCCTGCGCGCCTATGCGCCCGAAGCGGAAGCACCTTCACAGGCAAGATCGCATTAACCATTTCTTTGCGCACTTATCCTAGATCAAGGCGTGTGAGGAGACGCACGCCATGCAGTTTTTCAAATCCGCTGCGAGGACGCTCAATACCGACAGCGACAAGGCGAAGAGCGCTCGCCCGCTCCGTCGCCGCAGGCTTTTGCTGATCGAGGAAGACGACACGGCCCGCGCCGTGATCGCGCGTCGCCTTTCCCATCTCCATTATGACGTGGTGCTGGCCGAAAATGGCTTCGTGGCGCTGAACCGCCTTCTCAGCCGGTCGGTGGACATCATCCTGATCGACATGGGACTGGCGATCCTGCCGGGCATAGCCACCATGAAGAAAATCCGTGCCGCTGGCCTTGCCGGTCAGGCGAGTTTCGTGATGATCGCGGGCAAGCAGGATAACGACAGCGTCGTGGAGGCTTTGGAAGCAGGTGCGGACGATTATGTCACCAAGCCTTTCGACTTCGATGTGCTGGACGCGCGGCTCCGCCATTTGTGCCAGCGCGCCGATGAGGTGAACGCCCTCACCCGGCACAATGCCGAACTCGACGCCCGCATTGCGCGACGCGCGGTGGAACTGGGCGAGACGCGCGACGCGCTTGAGGAAATGCAGGTCGATCGGGCGCGGCTGGTCTCATCGATCCAGGCGTTGAATGATGAAATCGCCCGGCTGAACGCTGCCCGCCCCTGAAACGATCAGGGTTTCAGCGCTTCAACCAGCGAGTCGCGGTGAACCAGCCGCCAATCCCGATCGCCATGGCGACGCAGACCCCTACCACGCCCCAAAAGGCCCAGGCTTCATGGGCAAAGGGAATGCCGTTGACGTTCATGCCGAGCAGCCCGGTCAGAAAGGTGAGCGGCAGGAAAACCAGCGCCACTACCGATATGATCAACGCCTGCCGGTTCATCTGTTCCGCGCGCAGGTCCGTCAGCTCTTCATGCGCTAGCGCCGATCGCTCGCGCACCGCCTCCAGCTCCTCCGCCATGCGGGCGCAGCGGTCCGCCGCTTCCTGCAAATGCAGCCGATCATCGGGGTGAAGCCAGGGCGCATCCGCCGCTGACAATCTTTCAAGCGCCTGCCGCTGCGGTGAGATGAAACGGCGATAGCTTATCGCCGACGCCCGGATTTCCGACACCTGCCGCCGCACCTCGGCCGCGCCATTGTCGCTCAGCGCGCTTTCGATCTCGTCCAGATCATCGCCCAGTTGCGCGACTTCCGGATCAAGCGCTTCAGTGATTTCCTGCGCAAAGGCGGCGATAAGGTCGCCCGGATCGCGAATCTCTCCGGCCAGCATCTGCTTCACCACCGCCTCCATCGCCGCGAGCGGGCGGTAGCTGACGGTGATCACCCGCGCATGTTCGGCCCACAGACGGATCGACACCAGCGGGTCGCCGCTTGCCTCGGCGTCCGCCCCCAGACCGCGCAGGTTGATGAGCGCACCATGCGCCATCACCGTGCAACGCGGCCGGGTTTCCTGCGCCAACAGCGCCGACAGAGCCGCCTGCGGCATATGGTCGCAGCGCGAGACGATGCTTTGGGCATCCTCCCGCCAGCCATCGGCATGAATCCAGCTGAAAGGAGCATGGTCGGCCTGCGCGCAAAAATCATCGAGCGAGATTTCGCGGGCATGGCCGCCTTCATTGACGAACACCCGGCTCATTGCGGCATCTCCAGCCAGAGCGAGAGCCCTTCGCCCGGTGTATCCGGCGGCATGGTGGCGGGGATGCGCACAGCGTCGGCGCGGGCACGGTCCAGGATCGCGGCGGGCACGTCGGGCCTATGATAGATGCGATCGGCCTCCCCGAGCAGGCGCGCCGCGCGGAGCGTCAGGTCATCGGGATCGCCCGACAGCAGGCGCAGTGCGACAAGACGGGAGGGTTCCGCATCGCCCTGCTCCGCCAGCCAGCGGGGCACCTCGTCAGCGGAATCCTCGCCCAGCGGGTCAATCAGACCGCCAGCCGACAGCCCGGCATCAATTGCGCGGCGGCGAGCGCTGGCATCGGGCCAGCGTGCGCGGATGGCGTCTCGGGCAGCGTGCAACGCGGTGGCAAGCCTGCCCAGCTTTTGCGGCAATATTGCCTCGATCCGCTGGCGCAGCGCCTTTGCCAGCCCCGCCGAAGCCCCGCCAGTGCCGATGGCGATCAGCACGGGATCGCGATCAATGATGGCAGGCAGGGTGAAATCGCAAAGCTCCGGCCGGTCGGTCGCGTTAACCAGCACGCCCCGCGTCTTAAGCCGCGCAACCGTCGCATCATCGCCATCGGCAACGATCGCGATGGCTGCGTCCTCAACCTCCCCGACGACGCGCGCGCCCGCCCGTTCCAGCAACCGCCGCTTGGCCTCCACAGCCTCACCGCTGCCCGTCAGGATAACCGGCCTGCCCTTCAACACCAGAAAGACGGGCAGGCTTTGCATCAGCCCTGCACCCAGTCGGGAATGCTGTCCGCCTCGATCAGCGCCTCGATCGGCGGACGCGCGCGGACCACGGCCCATTTGTTTCCGGACACCAGCACCTCGGGCGTCAGCGGACGGCTGTTATAGGTGCCCGCCATGGTCGCGCCATAAGCGCCCGCCGTCATGAAGGCGACGAGATCGCCTGCCTGCACCACGTCCATGTCACGGTGCATGGCGAAGGTATCGCCCGTTTCGCAGACCGGCCCCACCACATTGGCGGTCTCCCGCGCGCCCGAAGGATCAACGGCGCGAATATCATGCCAGGCATCATAGAGGCTGGGCCGCATCAGGTCGTTCATCGCCGCATCGACGATCACGAACGGTGCCTGCGCGCCCTGCTTGACGCGCACCACCCGCGACAGCAGCGCACCTGCATTGCCGACGATGACCCGACCCGGCTCGAACATCAGGCGGACGTTCCAGCCCTGCGTGACCCGCGTCACCATCTCGCCATAGACAGCCGGCAGCGGCGGAATCGGGAGCGATGGGTCGTAGGGGACGCCCAGTCCGCCGCCCAAATCGGCGGTGCGGATAGCATGCCCAGCGGCGCGCAGCTTTTCGATCAGGACGCCGACCTTCGTGAAGGCCGCCTCAAGTGGGGCAAGATCGGTCAGCTGGCTGCCGATATGGACGGCGACGCCTTGCACATCCAATCCCGGCAGGTCACGGGCAGCGGCGTAGCTTTCCAGCGCATGGGTGTAGGGGATGCCGAACTTGTTTTCCGACTTGCCGGTCGAAATCTTGGCGTGCGTCCCCGCATCCACATCGGGGTTGATCCGATAGGCGACCGGGGCTTGTCTGCCCATGGACACCGCAACTTCCGACAGCATCTCGGCTTCCGGCTCGCTCTCCAGATTAAACTGGAAAATGCCATGCTCCAGCGCCAGCCTCATCTCTTCGGCGGTCTTGCCGACGCCGGAAAAGACGATGCGATTGGCCGGAATGCCCGCCGCGATCGCGCGCAGCAGCTCACCCCCCGAAACCACGTCAGCGCCCAGCCCCAGCTTCGCCAGCGTCGCCAGCACCGCGCCATTGGGATTGGCCTTCACCGCAAAGGCGATCAGCGGATCGTCCAGCCGCGACAGGGCCTCTCGAAAGACATTGACGTGGCGCGTCAGGGTAGCGGTCGAATAGATATAGACCGGCGTGCCGACCGCCTGCGCGATGTCCGCCATCGGCACCTGCTCCACATGCATGGCGCCGTTCACATAGTCGAAATGGTCCAAGGCTCTTTTGTCCTAGCGAATCTTGTCAGGGCTGGTTTTCGGGCGGCAGGTTGAACGGATCATCCTTGCGCTCCTCCGACTGCGAGAGGATGTCGACGCTCCGCTCGGGCCGCGACTGCATGGATGGGGTCATGAGCTGCTGCGCGGTGGGGGCAGCCACCGCGCCGACCGGCACCGCAGGCATTTTCTGCCCTGCGACCGGCTTTAACGGCTGACGTCCGCCACAGGCGGCAACCCCAAGCGCCAGCAGGGCGAAAGCGATGTTCCGGCTGATGGCGATCCTCATGCCTGTTCCTTCCGCGCCTGGGTGATCCGCGCGCGCACCTGATCGGGCGCGGTGCCGCCATGGCTTTTGCGGCTCGCGACCGACGCATCGACCGTCAGCACCGCATAGATGCGCTCATCGATGCGGGCGTCAATCGCTTTCAGCGTCTCGATCGGCAGGTCGGCGAGCGGCGTGCCCGCGCTCTCCGCCGCCGCGACGGCGCGGCCGGTGATATGATGCGCCTCGCGGAACGGCACATTGGCTTCGCGGACCAGCCAGTCGGCCAAGTCGGTGGCGGTGGCAAAGCCGCTTTCGGCAAGGCCGCGCATCCGATCGGTGCGGAACGTCACCGTCTCGATCATCCCGGTCATCGCCGCGATCGACAGACCCAGCAAATCATGCGCCTCGAACACCGGCGGCTTGTCGTCCTGCATGTCCTTCGAATAAGCGAGCGGCAGGCCCTTCATCGTGACGCAAAGCGCCGTCATGCACCCCATGATCCGCCCGGCATGGCCGCGCACCAGTTCGGCGGCGTCAGGATTGCGCTTTTGCGGCATGATCGAGCTGCCGGTCGAATAGGCGTCGGGCAGCTTCACGAAGCCGAAGGGCTGACTCGCCCAAATGATGAATTCTTCCGCCAGCCGCGACAAATGAAGGCTGCATTGCGTCGCCGCCATCAGATAATCGAGCGCGAAGTCACGGTCGCTGACGCTGTCGAGGCTATTGTCGGTCGGCTTGGCAAAGCCCAGCGCCGCCGCCGTCGCCTGGCGATCGATCGGGAAACCCGTCCCGGCCAGCGCCGCCGCGCCCAGCGGACATTCGTTCAACCGCGCGCGCGCATCGGCAAAGCGGCTGCGATCACGGCGGATCATCTCATAATAAGCCATCAGGTGATGGCCCAGCGTCACCGGCTGCGCGGACTGAAGGTGGGTGAAGCCCGGCATCACCGTGTCGGCATGTTCCTCCGCGCGGGCGAGCAGCGCTTGTTGCAGCGCCTCAAGCCCCGCTGCCACCTCATCAATGGCGTCGCGCACCCACAGGCGGAAATCGGTCGCCACCTGGTCATTGCGCGACCGCGCCGTATGCAGCCGTCCAGCGGCCGGGCCGATCAGTTCGGCCAGCCGGGACTCGGTCACCATATGGATGTCTTCAAGGTCCAGGTTAACCGGTACGCCATTCGCTTCATACTCGGCGGCGATGCGGTTCAGCCCTTCGGTAATCGCCTGCGCGTCCTCGCCTTCGACGATGCCCTGTTTGGCCAGCATCGCCACGTGCGCCTTGGACCCGGCGATGTCCTGCCTCCACAATCGCTTGTCGAACGGGATGGAGGCATTTATCTCGCGCATGACCGAAGCCGGACCAGCTGCGAAGCGTCCGCCCCACATGCTGTTGGAGCCGTCTCCCGTGCGACCTTCCCCGTCCCGATCAACTTTGCCCTGCGTAATGACACTGCTCCTGCTGGCTGGCCTCGGCGCGTGCGATAGGCAATCGCCGGGCGCGGGGCAAGATCAAGCCAATAGCAGCGCGCCAGTCCCCCCGACAAGCGGCGAGGCGCCCAGAGAGGGGACGGCCGCCCCGCAAAGCGGCAAAGGCGCGTTCAGCTTCACGCTCGACCGTTCAAAGGCAGGCACCCCCGCCCCCGATTTCGCCTTCGCCGGGCCGGATGGCAAGGACGCCACCTTGCAGGATTTCGCGGGCAAGCCGTTGCTGGTGAACCTGTGGGCGACATGGTGCGCGCCCTGCATCGCGGAAATGCCGACCCTAGATGCCGTCGCCAAGGCTTACGGGGCCAAGGGTCTCGCCGTACTGACCATATCTCAGGACAGCCAGGGCGAAAGCGTGGTGAAACCCTTCTTCGCCAAGCATGCGCTGCCGCACCTTAAGAGCTTCATCGATCCGGAAAACCAGTTCGGCTTCCACTATGCGACCGGCATGCTGCCCACCACCGTGCTGTACGACCGGGAGGGCAAGGAGATGTTGCGCGTGATCGGCGCGATGGACTGGAACAGTAAGGAAGGCCGGGATCTGATCGAGACGGCTTTGGAGTCTTAGAGTCAAATCCTCCCCATGCCGAGCATGGGGAGGGGGACCATGCGAAGCATGGTGGAGGGGAAAATGGCACGACCTGCGCGTCCTTCCCCTCCACCACCGCCATGGGCGGCGGTCCCCCTCCCCATCTTTCGATGGGGAGGATTTTCTAACCTAGCGACCTCGCTTCCCGCACCACCAGCACCGGCACGCCATCACGCACCGGAAAGGCCAAACCCGCCGCCTCCGAAACAAGCTCGCTGCTCTCAGCATCCCATCGCAACGGCGTCCGCGTCACAGGGCAGACCAGCTTCGCCAACAGATAAGGATCGGGCGCCACGCTCATTGCATCGTCGCCCCGCCATCAGGCTCCATCCGGCCAACGATCTGCATCAGCTGAATGATCCGGTCGCACCGCTCGCTTAGGCTGTCCGCCTCCAGCAAGGTCTGCTTGGCGGCAGGATCGAAGGGCGCGATCTGGGCTATGCCGTTCACCAGCGACGTGTCGTCGAGCCGCGACACGGCGGTCCAGTCCACGACATAGCCCAATGCTTCGGCAAAGCGCCGCGATTCCTGTTCAAGCGCCGCGCGCTCGACGGCGTGGAGAACTTCATCCTCCGGCGCTTGCTCGACATCGGCCTCGATCTGGCGAAAGGCGGTGGTGACGTCGAGTTCGCGGATCACCCGAAAACGCGCCAGCCCTTCCAATATGATGTTGAAACGGCCGTCATCCAGCACTTCAAACTCGCTTATGCGGCCCAGGCATCCGACATCGTACAGGGCGGGCGTGGCCCCCTCCCCACGCGGCTGGATCATGCCGATGCGCCGGTCCCGCGCCATGGCATCATGGATCAGCGCCCGGTAACGCGGCTCGAATATGTGCAGCGGCATGTCCATGCCCGGCAGCAACAGCGCCCCGGACAACGGAAAGATGGAGACGCGGGCGCGGTTCACCGGCCGCGCCGTCAGGAAAAGAGGATCTGCGACAATTTCCGCCGCTGCCCCGCGACCCACGGGTCTTCAAGGCCGGTGGCCTCGAACAGCTTGAGCAGCTGCGCCTTTGCCGCGCCGTCATTCCATTCCCGGTCGCGGCGGACAATCTCCAGCAGTTCGTCGGCGGCCCGGTCCCGCTCGCCATTCGCCATCAGGCCGCCCGCCAGTTCGAAGCGTGCATCATGATCGTCGGGATTGGCGGCAACCTTCGCCTCGACCCCGGACAGGTCCGCGACGGGTCTGGCGTCGCGCGCCAAAGCAATGGCGGCGCGGGCGCGGTCGATCGCCTGATCCTTGGCTACGTCGGCGGGCAGAGCGGCGAGCACGGCCTCCGCTTCATCCAGCTGCCCAAGCGCCACCAGTGCGCGGGCATGGCCGGAAGCGACATCCGCATTGTCAGGCACCATCTGGCCAACCTGCTCGAACACCGAAAGCGCGCGGTCTGGCTCCCCACCCGCCAACATTTCCTCGCCCATTTCAATGAGCGGGGCGATTTCCTCCAGCTGCGTCTTCTCATCCGATTCGATCGGCAACTGCGCCAGCAACTGGTCGAGATATTGCTTCAACTGCCCCTCGGTGCGTGCCTGACTGAGGTCAGCGACCGGCTGGCCCTGAAACACGGCATAGACGGTCGGGATAGACTGCACGCGAAACTGGGCGGCGATGAACTTATCCTCATCGACGTTGATCTTCACCAGCTTCACGCCCTTGGACGCATAGTCGGCGCAGACCTTCTCGATGATGGGCGTCAACTGCTTGCACGGCCCGCACCATTCCGCCCAGAAATCGACGATGACAAGACTGGTGCGCGACGGGTCCACCACGTCACGGCGGAACGCCTCCACCGCTGCCTGATCGGTGTCGCTCATTCCTAGGGTCGCCACTGCCGTATTCTCCTGCCTTGTTGCGCTTGGGTGCCGCGTCCATACAGCGCCTTATGTGGGGCGTCACCCTATCCGCACAAGATCAGAAGGTATAGCCGACGCCGACCGCACCGATCCATTGATTCCTGGAACCCGCGATGCTCACAATGGGCGAGTCCGCATAGTCGCCCAGCATCCGCGAATAGCCGCCCAGCGCGAACAGCGCCCAGCCTTTACGAATGTCGCCCGACAACGACAGGCCGCCGGTCAGGTTGACGCCGACCTTTTTGAAACCCGAACCATCGCCCGCGCGCGAATATTCCGGCAGACCGGACGCCAGCGCCCCGGCGGCATCGACATCATAATAATAGCGGCCATATTTCTTGCCCACATAATCGGCCGACACGCCCAGACCCACGAAGCTGCGCGTGGACAGCGGGGTGAAATATTCGATCGCTGGCGTCACGATGAAGCTTTCATGCGCGCCCGCGACATCCTTCGTCACGGCGACGCGCACCGACAGATTGTCGTAGGCGCTGGTGAGAACGCCGGTCTTGCCGATGCCGACAAAGCCGCCAAGCTCCACCGCTTTATCGCGTTCGCCAAGCGCGCGCACTGCGGCATCCTTGATATTCTTGCGGCTCGACCGATCGAAACGGACGCCCGCCACCGGCCCCAATTGAAGGTCAATATCCTGCCCCCGATTGGGAATGACATCGAAATACAGGCTCGGCCCGCGGGTCCAGAAGGCGAAATCGCTCACCTTGCCGCGCAGCTGCGGGACGGGGATCACCCGATAGTCGTCCGACCCTTCATAGCTGGGAATGACGGCGGCGCCGATCCCGACGGTCAGCACGTTGCTGTCGTTCGTCTGGGCAAAAGCGGTGTCGGCGGCACCCAGCGCAATAAAGGCAAGGCCCGCGAACAATATCTGTCGATGGTTCATAAATCCCCTGTTCCATCAATATGGTCAGCGTTTAGAATGTTTCGCTGCCATTACAGTTCCGGACGGATGCAATCAGAGGAAATATTTGACCTTTATGTCCTGACGCATCGCCGACCCCGTCACGGTAAATTGCGCCGATCGGAAACTGGGCGCGCCGAACCGGATCGCCGGGTTGCGGGAGAACCCTACGCCCTCGCGCGGAATACCGGCGAACGTGTCGAGCTTCCCATTGCCATTTTCATCATGGATGATCGCGACGCCATAGGTTCCGGGCGCCAGATCGCCCAACGGGATCACCCCTGACGTGGCGGCGACGACCAGGTGGCGCTTGTCGGGATCATGGCTGCAATCGGGAAAATAGGCGGGCGACCGGGCGACGCAGACAAGCAGGTTTCCCTTGTGCGATCGCAGGCCTTCAACCCCGATGCTGATCGGCTGCGGCTGGCCCACTGGCGCGGCGCCGGGCAGGATCATCATGGCCACGGCCGCGAGCAGCAATTTTTCCTTCATCCGTGCGCCTTCCTAAAATCGCCCAATCCCCGGTCGGTCCCGCACAGCCGGTCCCAGACACGAAAATAAAGCCCGTAATTGCAATTATATTGTTCATGATGCCGTTGATGATGGCTGGCAGTGATCAGCCAGCGGCCCGCCGGTCCCTGCACCAGCCAGCGCGGAAACATCTCCCACCCCATATGGTTGGACACACCCATGACGGTCATGATCGCCAAAACGCAGCCCAGCGCGGCAATATGGATGGGGATCAGGAACACCAGCGCCGGAATGACGATGGCGCCGCTTAACGCCTCCCACGGGTGAAAGCTCATCGCGGCCCAGGCCGTTGGCGGGCGGCTCGCATGATGCACGGCATGGGCGGCGCGGAACAGGCGCGGCCGGTGCATCCAGCGATGCGTCCAGTAAAACCAACTGTCATGCGCCGCGAGGTATAGCAGCACGGATATAGGCAGATACCCGAGCGAATAGGCGGCGGCATCCGTATAGATGCGCGTCCAGCCCCGCGCCTGCCATCCCCAGGCGACCACGCCCGCCGGAATGCCGTAGATCAGCGCCGACGCCAGCGACCACGCAATCTCCCGCCGGATCTGCGGGTCCATTCCAGCATAGAGGCCCGGCTGCCGGACACGCGTCGCCAGCGCAAAGCCGCCGCTGGTGACCAAATAGCGCACCGCCACGATCGCGCTCATGGCAAGAGCGGAAAGAAGGATCGCGGCCAGCATGGGATCGACTATAGGCAGCAGCGCCCGGCCCGTCACCCCATCAGGTCCGGGGCCGCGCCTGACGATAGCTGCCCAGCATGCGCACCCATTTGCTGTGGAATTCCAGTTCGGCGAGCGCCCGGTCAACGGCGGGGTCGCCGGGCATGCCCTCAATGTCGCAGAAGAACTCCGTCGCGGCGAAGCTCGCGCCCCGCTGGTAGCTTTCCAGCTTCGTCATGTTGACGCCGTTGGTCGCAAAGCCTCCCATCGCCTTGTACAGCGCGGCGGGGACATTCTTCACCTCGAACAGGAATGTCGTCATGACCGGCCCATCATCGGGCTCCGGCATGGTCGGCTCGCGCGACAGCACAAGGAAGCGCGTCATATTGTCGTCGCTATCCTCGATATTCTCCGCCACCATCTTGAGGCCGTAAAGCTCGGCCGCCAGATAGGGCGCAACGGCACCCTCCCCCGGCTTGCGCGATTCCGCGACCAGCGCCGCGGCTCCCGCCGTGTCGGCATAGGCCACCGGCTGGATACCCCGCTCGCGCAGATAATGACGGCATTGCCCCAATGCCTGCGGATGGCTGATCGCGCTTTTGACCGGGCTGTCGTCGATGGCCATCAGGCAGTGGCGGATACGCAGGAAATATTCGTCAACGATGTGCAGCCCCGATTCGGGCAGCAGGAAATGCATGTCGGCAACGCGGCCATGCAGGCTGTTTTCGATCGGAATGATCGCCCGCGCCGCCAAGCCATTGCGCACCGCGTCGATCGCATCTTCAAAGGCGAAGCAGGGCAGCGGCACCCAATCGGGCGCATAGCCAAGCGCCGCAAGGTGCGAATTGGCGCCCGGCGCGCCCTGATAGGCGATGGCGCGCGACGGGTCCGTTGCGGCCTTTTCGGCGAGTTCCGCGACCAGCGCGCGGGCGGGGGCAGGATAGTTTTCCATGGATGAAGCGCGCTTAGGCACTCCTCCACGCGCGCGCAAGCGTGTCGGAATCCCCGACTGACACCGGCGAAGGCGTTACAGCTTCCAACCATGCTTGCACGTTCGCTCTTGCGTCATTATGGCAGCGCGCTAGAGGGGGCGCGGAAACCAAGCCGCCAGAACAGAAATTCAAGGGAATCCAAGCGAAATGAGTGATCGTTTCAACACCATTGCAGGCTGGGCGTTGTTTGCGGGGATCATTGCGCTGGGTGGCGGCATCGTCAGCTCCAAATATTTCCATGACGAACGGCCCGAAAAGATGGGCTATGCGATCGAAGGCGTGGAGGCCGAGGGTGAAGGCGGCGCAGCTGCTGGTCCCGGCCTGAACACGCTTCTCGCCAGCGCGGATGTCGCCGCCGGTGAAAAGGTCTTCGCTAAGTGCGCGGCCTGCCACACCGTCAACCAGGGCGGCGCCAACGGCATCGGCCCCAACCTTTATGCTACCGTTGGCGAAGGCATCGGACAGGGCAAGGGCGGCTTCGCCTTCTCCGACGCGCTCAAGAAGAAGGGCGGCAACTGGACCTTCGAGAATCTGGATCACTGGCTGACCAGCCCGCGTGAATTCGCGCCCGGCACCAAGATGACCTTCGCGGGCCTCGGCAACCCGGCCGACCGCGCAAACCTGATCGCATGGCTCAACACGCAGGGTTCCAACCTGCCCCTGCCCGCCGCCGATGCCGCACCCGCAGAAGCGAGCGCAACGCCCGGCGAAGCCGCCGCCAATGCGACGAACGCTGCCGAAAGCGTCGAGGGCAAGGCTCCGGCCAACGCGGCACCTGCCACCGGCCCTGCAGCTGCTGGCAAATAAGTAACGGAGGGCAAGCCCCTCCTGATGAACCTGACGGGCGCGGCAGTGAATGCCGCGCCCGTTGCGTTTGGGAAGTGCTTTTGTGAAACTCGGGTCGTCTCAGGGCTTTACGACTTCACCATCCTCCTTGGTGAATCGCTCGGGCTGGCGGTCCAATAGGGTCAATACGACCTCTGAGGGACGACACAATTTTGTGCCCAGAGGGGAGACCACAATAGGGCGATTCACAAGGATGGGATGCTCAACCATCGCCGACAGGATTTGATCATCCGTGGCATCCGCGCCCATCAAGCCGAGTTCCGCGGCAGGCGTGCCCTTTTCTCGCAACAGATCACGCGGCGACGCACGCATATCGGCGATCAGGCGCTCCAATAGGGAACGGGTCCAGCCGATGTCGCGATATTCAATGACCTCGGGACGATAGCCCGCAGCCTGGATCATCGCGAGCGCGTTACGCGACGTGCCGCAATCGGGATTGTGATATATCGTAATGGGAAAGGTATCAGGCACGATACGGGTCCTCCTGTAAAAGCCAGCCAAACACCATCAGCGCGACTATGGCGCCTGCGCCTTGGCCGCCGATGAACAAGGGGATCGATGATGGCGCAATCCCCGCAAAGCTGTTCGTAAGGCCGCGAGCCACGGTCACGGCAGGATTGGCGAAGGATGTGGACGCCGTGAACCAATAAGCGGCCGTGATGTAGAGCCCCACCGCCGTCGGCGTGAACTCGGGTCGGGACCGCTGTGTCGTCAATATCGTCCCGATCAGGCCGAAGGTGGCGACGGCTTCCGCAAAACCCTGCCCCCAGCCGTCGCGCAACTTGGTCGAGATTTGCAACACTGGCTCGGCGAACATCGCGTGCGCTGTCCATACGCCAACAACGGCGCCGCAAATCTGGGCGACCACATATTGCAAAGCCTTTTGGGGGGTGACTTCACCCCGCAGCAGGAAAACAAGCGTTACCGCCGGGTTGAAATGTGCGCCTGACAGCGGCGCGAACATATGGATCAGGACGACGAGGCCCGCCCCGGTCGCCACCGTGTTCGCCAACAACGCAATCGCATCGTTACCGGCGGCAAGCCGCTGTCCCATGATCCCCGACCCCACGACGACGGCCAACAGCATGGCCGTGCCCAAGGCTTCAGCGGCAATGTTGCGGATGACTGTCATTGAGGCGAACAGCAATTTGCGGTGTCCACCATGGCGACCAAAGGTGCGCAGATTTCCGGACGTCCTGCGCAGCAGTCGGAAACGAGGAACTTCAGAAGATCACCCATCCCCTCATAATCGGCGGAGTAAATAACCGATCGCCCCTCGCGTCGGGACTGGATCAGGCCAGCGTGCCCTAAGATGGTGAGATGCGTGGAGAGCGTGCTTGGCAATACGCCCACTTCGCGCGCTATTTCTCCGGCCGGGACACCTGAGGCCCCTGCACGAACAAGCAGGCGGAAGACGGCCAGCCTGTGATTATGCGCCAATGCCGACAGTGCTTCGACGGCGTCCGGTAACGACATCTGCTGATTTTCACCTGCCACGGATGGCGACCTTCCGATTCGACTATTCGATAAAATCCGAAATATCGAATTATCTCGCCCAAGCCAATGGGTGCGTTCGCCTATCGGAATCAAGCGTCCTTATGACCGGCCCTGGTCACAAGCCGACCCGAATCTCCTGCAATGTCGCCAGAAGGCCGTTTTAACGCTCCGCGACCAGCAGCTTGTCGATTTTGCGCCCATCCATATCGACAATTTCAAATCGCCACCCCTGGTCGTCGATGAAATCACCGACCTCAGGCAAGCGCTTGAGCAGCCACAGCGCGTGGCCCGCCACCGTGGCATAATCGCGGTCCTCGGGCAGGTCGATGCCGATCCGATCCGCGAGCAGGTCCATCGGCATCTGGCCCGACACCAGCAAGCTGCCGTCCTCCCGTTCGACAAGGTCAGGTTCATCATGCACGTCGCGATCGGACGCGAAATGCCCCGCGATGGCGGACAGCAGGTCGGCGGGCGTCGCGATGCCTTCGAAATGGCCATATTCGTCATGCACCATCACCATGGGCACGTCCGCACGGCGCAGCACTTCCAGCGCGTCCATCGCATCGACCTGATCGGGCACGACCTCCACACGGCGCATCAATGACTCCAGGTTCAGCCGCTCTCCCCTGAACAGCGCGGTCATGATGTCGCGCGCCTGCACGACGCCGATAATATCCTCGACCGTTCCACGGCCCACCGGCAGACGCGTATGCGGCGTTTCCAGCAGCCTTGCCCGAATGGTTTCATCATCCGCGCCGATGTCGATCCAGTCCACATCCATGCGCGGCGTCATGACTTCGCGCACCGGCCGGTCGGCCAACCGCACGACGCCCGAAATGATCGCGCGCTCGCTTTCCTCGATCACGCCAGACCGGCTCGCCTCCGCGACGATCAGGTGCAATTCCTCGGCCGTCACATGATGTTCCGACTCCCGCGTCATGCGCAGCAGGCGGAAAATGAGCGCGCTCGACCCGTCCAGCACCCACACGATCGGCGCGGTAATCTTGGCGAGCCAGAGCATCGGCGTCGCCATGATGACTGCAATGGGTTCAGGCGAGCGCAGGGCGAACTGCTTGGGCACCAGTTCCCCGATGATCAGCGAGGCATAGGTGGTAAGGCCGATGACCAGCGCAAAACCCAGACTCTCGGCGCTATTGGGCGACAATCCGAATTGCTGGAGCCGCTCGCCAACGGGTCCGCCAAGGCTCGCGCCGGAATAGGCGCCCGCGATGATGCCGATCAGGGTGATGCCGATCTGGACCGTGGAAAGGAACTTGCCGGGATCGCTCGCCAGCATCAGCGCCGTGCGCGCGCCCCGCCGCCCCGCCTTCTCCATCGCCTGCAACCGGGGGCGGCGAGCCGACACGATCGCCAGTTCCGACATGGCGAAAACGCCATTCAGAGCGACCAGCGCCAGAATGATGACGAGGTCTGCCCAGGGAAAGGGCGTCGGAGCGTGCAGGGGGATCGTGGCCATGGTGGTCAGCTACGCCCTATAACCCTGTTCCTTACAGTTTCACAACCGTCCCCTCACCTGCGGTTCAGTTCGCCTGTGGAACAAAAGGCGGGCTTTGACGATTGGGGCCTGCATCCGCGCTTTCGGGTGCAAGACAAAAAGGGAACTGAATCTATGCGGATTTCTCATCGCATCATGGGTACGGCTGGTCTGGCCGCCATGCTCGCCACCGCCGCCTGCACGACCGACCCGAACACCGGGCAGCGTCAGATTTCCAAGGCCGCGATCGGCGGCATCGGCGGGGCGCTGGGCGGCTATCTGCTCGGCGACCTGGTCGGCGGCAAGCGTGACCGCACGGAAAAGATCCTGGGCGCAGGCATCGGCGCGGTCGCGGGTGCAGGCATCGGCGCTTACATGGACGCGCAGGAACGCAAGCTGCGCGAGGAAACCGCCGGCAGCGGCGTGGACGTGATCCGCGATGGCGACAATCTGGTGCTGCGCATGCCGTCGGGCATCACCTTCACCACCGACAGCGCCGCCGTGCAGCCGCAGTTCCGCCCGACGCTGGACGAAGTGTCGTCCGTCCTCGCACAATATCCCAAAACCTATATCGACGTTTACGGCCACACCGACAGCGACGGTGCGGACGCCTATAACCAGACCCTGTCAGAACGCCGCGCCCAGTCGGTCGCTGACTATCTGACCAGCCACGGCGTCCAGTCGGCTCGCATCGCAACGCGCGGCTTCGGCGAAACGCAGCCCATCGCCTCCAACGCCACGGTCGAGGGCAAGGCCAGCAACCGCCGCGTCGAAATCAAGATCGCGCCGGTCACGGAAAGCGACGTCCGGGCTTAAGCCTGCCGCCACTTCGAACGGAGCCGGGACGCGCCACAAGCGCTCCCGGCTTCTTTTTTAGCGGGCATTCGGGCGTCTTGTCGGGACGATCCTAAAGCATGATCATATGTGAGTAATCGTCACCCCGGACTTGATCCGGGGTCCCGCTTCTTGTCTGACGCTGCCGAGGCACGGGACCCTGGGTCGAGCCCGGGGCGACGAAAAGGAGCATAAATGCGGATGCTTCCGCGTACGACTATCACGCTCTAAAAACTCGCCTTCAGCCCATCGATCACGAATTGCGCGGCCAGCGCCGCCAGCAGCACCCCCAACAAGCGCGTAATCACCGCCTCGATCTTGCTGCCCAGCCGCGCCATAATCGGCCCCGCCGCCAGCAACGCCCCCAGCATCAGCACCAGCGTCACCAACACCGCGCCCATGACGACCAGCCGCTCGGCTATACCATCCGCCCGCGACATCAGCAGCATCACCGTGGCGATCGACCCCGGTCCCGCGATCATCGGCATCGCCATCGGGAATACCGACACATCCTCGACCTCGGGCGTCTCGGCGATCTTGTGCGCGCGGTCCTCGCGCCTTTGGGTGCGCTTTTCGAACACCATGTCCATGGCGATGATGAACAGCATGATCCCGCCCGCGATCCGGAAGCTGTCGAGTGCGATGCCCAACACCCCCAGCAGCTGCTTCCCCCACAGCGCAAAGATAAACAGGATCACCGCCGCGATGCCAACCGCGCGGATCGCCATCGCGCGCCGCTGCGCATGGCTCGCCCCGGTGGTCAGGCTGGCATAGATGGGCGCGCAACCGGGCGGATCGATGACCACGAACAGCGTGACGAAGGCGGAGATGAACAGCTCGATCATGCCCCCGGCGCCGCCACCCTGTCGTCTATCACCATGTCATAGCTCGTCCCGTTCCAGACGCGCACAGTGACATGACGCCCGCCATCGGGCGCAACCTCCGCATTCCACAAAAGGCTTTCATCGGTAGGTGGCACCGCTGCTTTCGCCTTGGCGCCCACCATCTCAGGCGTTTTGCCCCGCTTGCAGGTGGCGACCTTCCCCACCAGAAACTCCGGCGCGGCACGCGGCGCGGCCAGCGTATCGCCATGATCCAGCACCCATTCCCACGCGCCCCGCTTGTCCCGCCGCCAGATCGTCGTGAAATAGCCGACCGTTCCATCCGGCCGCTGCCAGTTGCCCGTGCTCGCCGCCAGATTGCCGTCGCACGAGACATGAATGAGGGACGGCGTCCAGCTCACCGGCTTGGGCGGATCGGCCCGCCCCTTCAACCATTGTTTCGCCAACACCCTCTGCGGCACGAACATCACCGCATCCTCGGCGGCGGTCTCGCGAAAGGCGGTCCATTGCCCCTTGTCGCGCGCAAGACGGTTGAAGGCAATTTCGGCGGCGAAGACGGAACTGGGATCAGGCTGATGCCGCATCGGCGGCCGCGCCGCGACCAGCCCGATAAGGCAAGCCGCGATCAGGACGGCCCGCCTTGCTGTCACAGCCCCTCCGGCTTCGCCAGCCCCGCGCGCGCATGGGCCGCCACCAGCGTATTGCGCAGCAGCACCGCGATCGTCATCGGCCCGACACCGCCCGGCACCGGCGTGATCGCCCCCACATGGGCCAGCGCTTCCGCCGTGGCGACGTCGCCGACGATCCGGCTCTTGCCATCTTCGGTGTCGGTCACGCGGTTGATGCCGACGTCGATGACGGTGGCGCCCGGCTTGATCCATTCGCCCTTCACCATCTCGGCGCGGCCCACGGCGGCCACTACGATGTCGGCGCGATGCACGACCGAAGCCAGGTCCCGCGTGTGGCTATGCGCGATCGTGACTGTGCAATTCTCGGCCAGCAGCAATTGCGCCATCGGCTTGCCCACGATGTTGGAGCGGCCCACGACCACCGCCTCCATGCCTGACAGGTCGCCCAACTCATCCTTCAGCAGCATGATGCAGCCCAGTGGCGTACAGGGCACCAGCGCCTCCTGCCCCGTCGCCAGCCGTCCGGAATTGACGACATGGAACCCGTCCACATCCTTGGCCGGGTCGATCGTGCCGATCACCGCCGCCTCGTCAATATGGCCGGGCAACGGCAACTGGACGAGAATGCCGTCCACCCGGTCATCGGCGTTCAATTCCTCGACCAGTTCGAGCAACGCATCCTCGCCGATGCTGGCGGGCAGCTTGAACTCCAGGCTTTCCATGCCCGCCTCGACCGTCATCTTGCCCTTGTTGCGGACATAGACGGAACTGGCCGGGTCCTCGCCCACCAGCACGACGGCGAGGCCCGGCTTGCGCCCCGTACGTTCGACAAAGGCGGCGACGCCCTCCGCCACTTTCGCGCGCAGCGTGGCGGCGAAGGCTTTTCCGTCGATGATCTTGCCGATGGTCATGCTGCCTCAACCCGTTCCTTGATGATGGCGGACAGGCGCGCCAGCGCGTCGACACCGCCCTTGATACGAAGCCGCTTTAGCCGGTTGCTGTCACCCGATTCCAGCAAAATCGCGCTGCGTGGCCAGTCTAGCCCCTTAGCGAGCAGCGCGATGAGCGCCGTGTTCGCCCTGCCCTTTTCCGCGACTGCGCGGACGCGCGCGCCCAGCCATTGCGCGCCCTTCTCGTCCGTCCAGCACCCGCCGATATCTTCACGCGCCGCGCCCGGCGTCAACCGGACAGAGAGCAGCAGGTCGTTGCCGTCCTGTCGCCAGACGCTCACACCTGCCCGAAGAGCGGCGGCAATATGGCCTGTCGGATGATGAGGATGGCGAGCAGCACGACCATCGGCGACAGGTCGAGCGCGCCAAGGTCAGGCATCACCCGTCGGATCGGATTGTAGATCGGCGCCGTCATCCGGTCGAGCGCCACGATGATCGTGCGTACGATATCGCTGGACGTGTTGATGACATTGAAGGCGATCAACCAGCTCATGATCGCCTGGATGATGATGATCCACCACAGCACATCGAGCAGGATGACAATGATCTGATAGAGCGCGTAGGCCATGCGGTCTCCAAATTGACTGCCGCTGCTCTAGCCGAGCGGGGGAGGCCGCGACAAGGGTTCCCTTGTTCTTCTGCCTACTTGGCGTCATCCCAGCGAACGCTGGGATCTCAGGAGAGGAAGCGCAACCGGGCTTAAGATCCCAGCTTCCGCTGGGATGACGATGGGAGAATCCCTCACCGCCGCACTAAAGTACCCGCACCCCGCTTCGTGAAAATCTCCAGCAGCATCGCATGCGGCACCCGTCCGTCGAGAATGACAGCAGCGTCCACGCCGCCCTCGACCGCCTTCACGCAGGTTTCCAGCTTCGGAATCATGCCGCCGCTGATCGTGCCATCCTCTTGCAGCACCTTGATCGCCGCCGGGTCGAGGTCAGTCAGCAACTGCCCCTGCTTGTCCAGCACGCCCGCGACATCGGTCAGCAGGAAGAAGCGCGAAGCCTGAAGCTCCGCCGCGATCGCGCCCGCCATCGTGTCGGCGTTCACATTATAAGTGTGCCCGTCAGCACCAATGCCCACCGGCGCGATGACCGGGATGATGCCGCTCTGCGTCAGCGTGTCGAGGATCGACCGATCGACCTTCACCGGATCGCCGACAAAGCCGAGGTCGACATTGCGCTCAATCCCCGAATTGGGATCGGGCGCCCGCGTATCGCCGACCTTCTCGCACAGGACGAGCCCGCCATCCTTGCCGGAAATGCCGACCGCCTTGCCGCCCGCGCCGGAAATCCAGCCAACGATTTCCTTGTTGATGGAGCCCGCCAGCACCATTTCGGCAATCTGCGCCGTTTCCCTGTCGGTGACGCGCAGGCCGTTCACGAAGTGCGATTCGACGCCCAGCTTCTTGAGCATCGCGCCGATCTGCGGCCCGCCGCCATGCACGACGACGACATTGATGCCGACCGCCTTCATCAGCACGACATCCTCGGCAAAATCGCGCGCTGCCTCGGGATCGCCCATCGCATGGCCGCCATATTTCACGACGAACGTCTGCCCCGCATATCGCTGCATATAAGGCAGCGCCTCCACGAGCGTTTCGGCCTTGGCGAGGAGAGCGGGGTCGGGGGCATGCTTGTTGTTCATGGGCGCGCGCAATAGGGCCTTATAGATGCGGGGGCAAGTTGGGCAATTTCCCCTCTCCCCTTCAGGGGAGAGGGTGCCGAGCGTAGCGAAGGCGGGAGAGGGGCCTGTTAGACCTTGGCGTTGCTCCCCTCTCCCCTAAAGGAGAGAGGGAGAGAGTCCACCCTTCACACACCCACTCACCAGGCCATCCGGTACTTAACCCCCATGGCCTGCGCCAGATGCCGCTGCCGCCGCTCGACCGCCTCGCCGAACAGGTCCATGTCCACGCCTTTCAGCCGCAGTTCGAGCGTGTCGCCCAACATCTCCAGCTTCGACGCCAGCAAAGGCCCCTCGACCCCGCCCGACAACCGCTGGCCAAGACGGATAGCCAGCCCCCACAAAGTCGCCCTTTTGAGTGCTGCGGCAGAAGCCAGTTCGCCAATGCCTGGGACAGGGGCGACAGCTCCACCGAAATTGCTGTGCAGAGCCTGCGCCAGCATCGCCCGTTCGCAGGCCGTAATGCCCACCCAATTGCTGTGCAGGGCAATCTCCACGCCACGTTCCGCCCGGAAATCCGGATTGGCGCGCCAGCCGACATCGGCGAGCAGGCAAGCGGCCCGGCGGATGCGCCGCCAGGACGGCTCATCGTCGCGGAACAGCGGCCCGATCCAGCGGTCGATCATGTCGCCATGGCCCGCGAAGCGCCCCTGCGCCTCGCCCTCCGCCTCCGCCGCCACCAGCAGCGGATCATGCGTACGAATGTCAGCGGGCAGATCCTCGAACAGCAGCCCTTCGCGCAGGCCATAGGCCGACACGACCAATTCACTCGACTTCAACTGCCGGACGACCACCGACAGCAACGCCGCCGCATCGGGCAAAGTCGGCACGCGCGATCCGGTGATCGACGGAATATCCTTCAACCGCGCCCGGCCCACATGCGACACGATCCGCGTCAGTTGCTCCGCGCGGGCGGCGGGCATCGCATATTGATGCACCACCGGCAGCGGAAAGTTGGTCAGCTGCATGTCGAACCGGGCCAGAGCGCGCCACGACCCGCCCACCAGATAGAAGGGCAGGTCAGGTCCGGCATTCCAGCCCGCCTTCGCCAGCATCTTCTTCACCTGCCGCTCCAAAACGGCCGGCCCCTTCGCCCGGATCTGCGGCAGGCGAAGCACGCCCAGCGGCAGCGAGATGGTTTCATGCACCGCGCCGTCGCGCACCCGCGCCAGCTCCAGGCTACCGCCGCCTAGATCGCCAACAATGCCGTCCGCGCCCGGTATGCCCGACAGCACGCCATAGGCCGCCGCGACGGCCTCCTGCGCCCCGGTCAGCAGTTCGACTTCCAGCCCCATGTCCCGCGCGCGCAGGATGAACTCCTCGCCATTGGCAGCGTCGCGCACGGCGGCGGTGGCGACGCAGCGCACGTCCCGCACCTCCATCTCGCGGCACAAATGGGCAAAGCGCCCGACCGCCCGCAATCCGCGCTCCATGGCTTCCGGCTCGATCCGTCCCGTTCGCCCAAGCGACGCGCCCAGCCCCGCCATCACCTTTTCATTGAACAGGATGAAGGGGATGCGCCGTGGCCCGTCATAGACGACCAGCCGGACGCTGTTGGACCCGATGTCGATGATCGCCGTGCGCGCCTTGGCATGGGCGGGTGAGGTCACCATCGTTTCAGCGATGGCGCGCACCTGGCTCAGCATCGAATTCATGACCGTTCAGGCCCGTCCGCGCAGGCGCAATGTCGGTACCGCCCCACTATCCAGCGACGCACCCCGGCCTGACAAAGACGGGTTGGTCATGAAATAGCGGTGCAGGTTGAACGGGCGATCCGTCGAATCGACGCGGGCATAATGGCCGTCGCTGTCCAGCTCCCAACTCTGTTCGGTGTCGATCAGGTTGGCGACCATCACCTGGTCCAAAATCTGGTCGTGAACGGTCGGGTTCTCCACAGGGGCAAGAAATTCGACGCGGCGATCAAAGTTCCTCGGCATCCAGTCCGCCGAGCTGATGAACACCTTCGCGCCATTATTGGGCAGCGCCTTGCCATTACCGAAAGCGGTGATGCGGCTATGTTCCAGAAAGCGGCCGACGACCGATTTCACCCGGATATTTTCCGACATGCCCGGCACGCCCGGCCGCAGGCAGCAAATGCCGCGCACGATCAGGTCGATCTGCACGCCCGCATTGCTGGCGGCATACAGCTTCTCGATGATCGCCGGATCGACCAGCGAATTCATCTTGGCCCAGATATCGCCGGGGCGGCCAGCGCGGACATGCTCGATCTCCGCATCGATAAGCTGACAGAGCCGATCGCGCAGGTCGCGCGGGCTCATCACCAGCTTCTCCAGTGACTGCGGTTCGACATAGCCGGTGATATAGTTGAAGAGGGCAGCGGCATCGCGGCCATAGGCGGGATCGGCGGTGAAGAAGCTCAAATCGGTGTAGATGCGCGCGGTGACGGGGTGATAATTGCCCGTGCCGAAATGGCAGTAGGTTCGGAACGCCTCGCCCTCTCGCCGCACGACCATCGACACCTTGGCATGGGTCTTCCAGTCGATGAAGCCATAGACCACCTGCACGCCAGCGCGTTCCAGCGCATCGGCCCACATCAGGTTCTGTTCCTCGTCGAACCGCGCCTTCAGCTCGACAACGGCCGTCACCGACTTGCCCGCCTCCGCCGCGTCGATCAGCGCGCGGATGATCGCCGACTGCTTGCCCGCGCGATACAGCGTCTGCTTGATCGCGACGCAGTCCGGGTCGGACGCCGCTTGTTTCAGGAACGAAACAACCACGTCGAACGCTTCATAGGGGTGATGGACGACAATATCTTTCGCCCGGATCGCCGCAAAGCAATCCCCGCCATATTCGCGAATGCGCTCGGGGAAGCGCGGCGCATAGGGCTCGAACTTCAAATCCGGCCGGTCTTCCTCAACAATGCCGCTCAGGTCGCCAATGCCAACAAAGCCCTCGACCTCGGCAATGATCGCCTCATGCCCCTGAAGCATGTCCTGCAACATTTCCTCGACCGGCTCGGGGATGCGCTCCTCGATCTCCATGCGGATCACGCGGCCCCGGCGGCGGCGCTTGATGGCGCTGCGGAAATAGCGGACCAGATCCTCCGCCTCTTCCTCAATCTCGATATCGCTGTCGCGGATGATGCGGAACACACCGCTGTTGCGCACCCGATAGCCGGGGAAGAGATCGCCCGAAAAACGGCGGATCACCGCTTCCAAAGCCATGTAGCGCGCAGGTGTGCCCGGCATCCGCACAAAGCGGGCGAGCGAGGACGGGATCATCACCAGCTCGCGGATCGGCTGCTTGTCCGACAGCCTTTCCAGATCGAAAACGATCGACAACCCCTGATTGGGAATGAAGGGGAAAGGATGCGCCGGGTCCAGCGCCTGCGGCGTCAGGATCGGAAAAACCTGGCTCAGGAAATGCTCGCGCAGCCATGTCTCGCTGCCCGCATCGATCTCGCTCGCAGGACCCATGACCTCGATCCCGACCCGCGTCAGCTCACCATGCAGCGCGCCCCAGACCTTCTGCTGCGCCGTCATCAGCCGCGCGGTTTCATCGGTGATCGCGGCAAGTTGCTGCGCGGGGGTCAGCCCATCGGCCGACCGCATATCGACATCCTGCAACTGCTGGCCTTTGAGGCCCGCCACGCGCACGCTGAAAAATTCGTCCAGGTTCGCGCCGGAAATCGACAGGAATCGCAGCCGCTCCAGCAGCGGATGCGCGCGGTTCATCGCCTCTTCCAGCACGCGCTGGTTGAACGCCAGCCAGGACAGCTCCCGGTTGAAATAGCGGTCGGTGGGCAGTGTCAGGCTGGCGGACGGATCAGCTTCGGCCACGTCTCTCTCACTATGATGAGGGGTGCGGATCGTCCGCCACTATAGGCAAGAAACCCGCCGCTTGCAGGCTCTCTTTGGCCATAGCGACAGAAATCTTACGCCCCGATGACAATGCCGCCTCGTTAAGCAGGCGAACAGCCTCAGCAATCGCGGCATAGCTGCGCTCGATCCGGCGCAGCAGCCACTCCGGCAAATCCTGCGCATAACGCGAACCGGCGCGGCCAAGCGCCCGTTCGACCAGCGCCCGGGCCAGCGGCTCGTCCGGCTGTTCGATCGCGACATGCGGCGCGGCGGCAAGGCGCGACCGGAGGTCCGGCAGAGCCACGTCCCACAACGTCGGCGCGCTGTCCCCGATCAGCAATAGCGGCTTGGCGCTCGTCTGCGCATCATTCCAGGCGTTGAACAGCAGCCGGTCGTCCTGCCCCTGCGCATCGTCGATCACCGTGCCGCCGCTCATCGCGGCGAAACGGCGGCCCAGCATCGATCGCCCCGACCGGGCCGGGCCACTCAACACGCTGATCGCCAAAGGCCATTCGCGCCAATTTTCCAGATGGCGGACGGCCACATGATTGGCCTCGCTGACCAGGAAGTCATCGTCCGTCCCCTGCCCTGGCCATTCGAACGGCAGGCTGATCTGGCTCATTGCGGCGCCGATGTTCCCGCCCCGCCAAGCGCCGCGCCGCCCCGCCTGATGCGCAGCATATTTCCGGAACCGGACACGGTGAAGCCCCGCGCCTGAAGCCCGGCACGCAGCGCATCCACGCTGCCGTCGAAGCTGACCTGCATCACGGAAGTCCCGCCCAGAGCAAGGCTGCTGGTCGCCGCCGACCTGACACCCACGATAGACCGCACCGCCGCCTCGCCTTGCGCCACCGATCCTACATCGGGCGTGTCGAACTGGATCGAAACGCTGCTGGTCGTCGCCGACGGCACCGGCGTTTCGGTCGTCTCCAATGACTGTTCGGTCCCATTTTCGATCGCGAGCGCGTCCGGATCGACCGGCTCCTCGATGATCAGCGACGGGTCGGGCCGCAAACGGCCGTCATTGAGCGCAGCGGTATAAAGCTGATCGATTCGCCGCGCCGCTTCATCCATCATCTGCGGCAGGGCGCTTTCGGCGGTCGCACGCAGGGAGAAGCTGCCGATCAACGTATCGTCCGGCCCATAGCGCGCCGTAAAAGTGCCCCTCACCGGACCACCCGGATATTCGCGCTGAAGCCGCGCGATCGGCACCACCACATCGGCGGCGCCATATTGATCCAGCAACACGCGCCACCACAAACGGCCACGACGCCCGACCTGCCCGGCATTCAGCAGGATGGGGTCGGCGATCGATCCGCTCACCCGAACATAGTCGATCGCGCTGTCCCCGGTGCGGAACCGCGCCCATGCCTTCTGCCACTCATTGATCCGCTCATAGGAAACAGCCGACCCGCCATCCCACATTACTGGAATGACCAGCAGCGGCGGCGAACGCATGACATGGCCGGATACGCCCAGCACCTGCCCCGTCCGCGCGCGGTCGAACAAAATCCCCAGCGTCGCGATGTAGCGGGTCGGCCCGACCTGCTCATATTCGATCTCCACGCCGGAGATCATGGCCTCGAGCTGCGAATCGGAAAGGTTCGGCACCCCGGCCGCGCCATGGGTGCGCGTCCACAGCATCCGCCAGCCCTGCCGCTGCGCCAGCCGCCAGCCCGCTAGGCGTGCGCTGTTGGCGTCCTTGCCCAGCACATCGACCTTGATGCCGCTGACCTGATAGTCGCCCCCGCTCGCGATCGGCGGCACGCCGCGTTCGCCCTCCATTTGCGCGAACAAGGCTGCGGCAGCGAGGCCCAGCATGATCGCGCCCAGAATCTGGACGGGCCGCGACAAGCGGCGGATCAGCGACGAAGGCCGGAAAATCTGGCTTTGGAAGGCAGTGGACAGGCTCACGCGCGCCCTTTTGGCGAGATTTCCCCCATCTGCCAAGCGGCAACCCATTTGCCGTTCCGTTTTCCGCATCATTGCTATAGTGGGCGCGGGCATGAGCGACACCGAATCCTACAGCTACGCCAAGGCTGGCGTCGATATCGCAGCGGGCAATGCACTGGTCCGCGCCATCGCCCCCTTGGCCAAGGCAACCCGCCGCCCCGGCGCTGATGCTGAACTGGGCGGCTTTGGCGGTTTCTTCGATCTGAAGGCCGCTGGCTATGACGACCCGCTGCTGGTCGCGGCCAATGACGGCGTCGGCACAAAGCTGAAACTCGCGATCGACCATGACCGCCATGACGGTGTCGGCATCGACCTTGTCGCCATGTGCGCCAACGACCTCATCGTGCAGGGCGCGGAGCCACTCTTCTTCCTCGACTATTACGCCACCGGCAAGCTGGAGAGCGGCGTCGCCGAACGCGTGATCGCGGGGATCGCCGAAGGCTGCAAGCAAGCCGGTTGCGCCCTCATCGGTGGCGAAACCGCCGAAATGCCGGGCATGTACGCTGCCGGAGACTATGACCTCGCCGGCTTCTGCGTCGGCGCGGTGGAACGCAGCAAGGCGCTGACCGGCAACAGGGTGAAGGCAGGCGACGTCCTCTTGGGCCTCTCCTCATCAGGCGTCCACTCCAACGGTTTCTCGCTCGTCCGCCGCCTCGCCACTGACAAGGGCTGGAAGCTCGACCGCCCGGCCATCTTCGACAATGAAGTCCTGCTGATCGACGCGCTGATGGCCCCGACCCGCATCTATGTGAAGCCGCTCCTGCCGCTGGTGCGCGACGGCAAGATCAACGCGCTCGCCCATATCACCGGCGGCGGCCTCCTTGAAAACATCCCTCGCGTCCTGCCCGAAGGCTGCCATGCCGTGGTCGACGCCGACGGCTGGGAGCAGCCGCGCCTGATGGCGTTCCTGCAAGCGCAGGGCCATATCGAACCGGAAGAAATGGCCCGCACCTTCAACTGCGGCGTCGGCATGGTGCTCGCGGTGGATGCTGACGCGGCGGACGCCGTGACCGCCGAACTCGAAGCCGCAGGCGAAACCGTCGTCCGCGTCGGCGTTGTAGAGGCTGGCGAAAAGGGCTGCACCGTCAAGGGCAGCCAGGAGACCTGGAGCGCCAAGGCCGACTGGACCGCCACGCATCTCGGTTAATCAGAAGGCCGAGATAAGAATAACCGTTCGCCCTGAGCTTGTCGAAGGGCTTCACTTCTCTTCAAAGAAAGGGAGGGGCTTCGACAAGCTCAGCCCGAACGGGGATGATATGACAAAGGCCAAAGTCGGCATCCTGATTTCCGGGCGAGGGTCCAACATGGCGGCGCTGCTCTACGCCGCCAAGCACCCATCCTGCCCCTATGAGATCGTCCTGGTCGCAGCCAACGATCCGCAAGCCGCTGGCCTCACCCTCGCCCAAGCGGAAGGAATCCCCACCTTCGCCCAAAGCCACAAGGGGCTAAAGCGCGCCGAATTCGACCAGATCATCGACGGTGAACTGCGCAAGGCAGGCGCGGAATATGTCGCGCTCGCCGGATACATGCGCCTGCTCTCGCCGGAATTCGTCGCTGGCTGGGAAGGCCGGATGCTGAACATCCACCCCAGCCTCCTCCCCAAATATAAGGGCCTCGACACCCACCAGAAAGCGCTCGACGCGGGCGACAGCCATGCGGGCTGCTCGGTCCATGTCGTGACCAGCGAGCTGGACGACGGCCCGGTGCTGGCGCAGACGGAGGTCGCCATCCTCCCCGGCGACACCGCCGACAGCCTCGCCGCCCGCATCCTGATTGCAGAGCATCAACTCTATTCCCGCACCCTCGCCGACTTCGTGACCCGCGCGCGCCAGCCCGAATGGCTGCTCGCCAAAATCCGCGAACGCGCCCTCGCCCTTCCCCAGGCGGATGAGGTGACGTCGCATGGCATGCCCTGTTTCGGCATCGAAAAAGGCAAGAAATTCGCTTATTTCAGCCATGATCATCATGGCGACGGCATCACCGCCCTGCTCGTCAAGACCACAGCGCCCGAAGAACAGGCGATGCTGATCGACAGCGACCCCGCCCGCTATTTCCGCCCCGCCTATTTCGGCGACGGCTGGGTCGGCATCCGCCTCGACCTTGGCGACACCGACTGGGATCATATTGACGACCGGCTGGCAAAAAGCTGGCGGGAAATAGCGCCCAGGAAGCTCATGGGCCTGATGGACGTAGCTGACGAGTTTTGAAAGCACCGTGTTCCTGCGCAGGCAGGAACAGGTGACTTTCATTTTCAGCCGTTCCACTCCACATAAGCCGCCATGACCGACAGCCCCGCCCCCGCCCCCATGCCCGCGATCGAGATCACCAACCTCACCAAAGTCTATGCGGGCGGAAAGCGCGCGCTCGACAATATCAGCCTCACCATCCCGCGCGGCCAGATTTACGGCCTGCTCGGCCCCAATGGCGCGGGCAAGTCGACGACGATCAACATCCTCGCTGGCCTCGTCAACAAGACCAGCGGCACCGCGAAAATCTGGGGCTTCGACATCGACCAGAACCCCCGCAATGCCAAGAACAGCATTGGCATCGTACCGCAGGAAATCGTCTTCGACCCCTTCTTCACGCCATTCGAGACGCTGGAAAATCAGGGAGGCTATTATGGCGTGCCGAAAGAACGCCGCCGCTCGATGGAACTGCTGCGCGCCGTCCATCTGGAGGACAAGGCCAACGCCTATGCCCGCACCCTGTCGGGCGGCATGAAGCGCCGCCTGCTGGTGGCAAAGGCGATGGTCCACTCGCCGCCGATCCTCGTGCTCGACGAACCGACCGCAGGCGTCGATGTCCAGCTTCGCCAGCAGCTCTGGGCCTATGTCCGCGAACTCAACGCACAGGGCGTGACCATCGTCCTCACGACGCACTATCTCGAAGAAGCCGAAGAGCTGTGCGATCGCATTGGCATCATCAATCACGGCCGCCTCATCACCGACAAACCGACCCGTGAACTGATCGCGATGGCGCAGGAAAAGGTCGTGCAGGTCACGGTCGACCGCGACATCACCGCCGCGCCGGACGCTCCGTGTTTCGAGAAGGTAGAACTGTCCGACCCGCGCACGCTGACCATCACCTATATGAAGGACCGCGCCAATGCCGGGCAGGTGCTGAGCGCCGTCCAGGCAAGCGGCCTCTCGATCGTGGATGTGGTCACGCGAGACCCGGATCTGGAGGATGTCTTCCTCAACCTGACGGCAGCCGCGTGAAGGAGGAAGGGCAACCTGCTCCCCCTCCCGCAGGCGGGAGGGGGCTGGGGGGTGGGCCAGCGCGACCTTTCAAAAACCGAAACACCACCCGCGCCAAGTCCCTCCGCAACCAAGCCTCCCCACCAGAACGCCTCCTCTGGCAACATCTCCGCAACCGTCAGCTAAACAGCCACAAATTCAGCCGCCAAATCCCGATCGGCCCCTACTTCGCGGACTTTCTCTGCCGTGAAGCCAGGCTCATCATAGAACTCGACGGCTCCACCCACGACAACAGAACCAATTATGACGCGCGCCGCGACGCCTATTGCCGCGCCCAAGGCTATTCCATTTTGCGCTTCACCAATGCAGATGTGCTGACCAATCTGGAAGGCGTGATGTCTCACATAGCCACCACGCTTGCGCATTTGCCCACCCCCAACCCCTCCCGCCTGCGGGAGGGGAGCGAGTAAGTCCATGCCTACCACCACCCACGACGTCGTCATCATCGGCTCCGGCGCAGCAGGCCTCACCGCCGCCATCAACCTGGCGCAAGACCGCAAGGTCATCGTCCTGGCCAAAGCCGCCCTCGACAGCGGCTCGACCAACTGGGCGCAGGGCGGCATCGCCGCTGTTCTCGACGCAGGCGACAGTTTCGAAGCCCATGTCAACGACACCATGGTCGCAGGCGCAGGCCTCAACAATCGCGAAACGGTCGAGTTGGTCGTATCCGAAGCCCCCGCCGCCATCGAAAGGCTGGCGAAACTCGGCGTCCCCTTCAACGGCGGCGAGGAATTTGGCGAACGGTGGCACCTGACGCGGGAGGGCGGGCACAGCCATCGCCGCATCGTCCATGTCGACGACGCCACCGGCCACGCCGTGCAGGTCGCGCTTCTGAAGGCCGCGCGCGCCAATCCCAACATCACCCTGCTGGAGGATATGGTCGCGATCGACCTCATCACCTCCCGCCATGGCGAGCGCTATTCGGGCGACGGCCATGTCTGGGGCGTCTACGCCTTCAACAAGCGGACCAAGCATGTCGATGCGCTGCTAGGCAAGGCGACGATCCTCTGCACCGGCGGCGCGGGCCGCACCTATCTCTTCTCCACCGCCCCGCGCGGCGCGACTGGCGATGGCATCGCCATGGCCTGGCGCGCGGGCTGCCGCGTCTCCAACATGGAGATGAACCAGTTCCACCCGACCTGCCTCTATAATCTGGAGGTCAAGAATTTCCTGATCACCGAAGCCGTGCGCGGCGAAGGCGGCCATCTGAAGCTCCCCCCCGGCGTCCCCGGTGGTGGCGAGCGTTTCATGCCCCGCTTCGACCCCCGCGCCGAACTCGCCCCGCGCGATGTCGTCGCCCGCGCCATCGACCATGAGATCAAGCGGCTCGGCCTCGACTATGTCCATCTCGACATCAGTCACAAGGAACCGGAGTTCGTCAGGCACCACTTCCCGACCATCTACGCCCGGCTGCTGGACCTCGACATCGACATCACCAAGGAACCGATCCCGGTTGTCCCGGCGCAGCATTATACCTGCGGCGGCGTGATCATCGATCTCGACGGCCGCACCGACATGCCCGGCCTCTATGCCGCTGGCGAAGTCACCGAAAGCGGCCTCCACGGCGCCAACCGTCTGGCCTCCAACTCCCTGCTCGAATGTTTCGTGTTCGGCGAGACGGCGGCTCGGCACATCCGCGCCCATTGGGACGATCTGCCCGCGCCCCCGCCAATCCGGCCATGGGACGAAAGCCGCGTCACCAATTCCGATGAAGAGGTCATCGTCCAGCACAACTGGAAGGAAATCCGCCGCTTCATGTGGGACTATGTCGGCATCGTCCGCACCACCAAGCGGCTGGAACGGGCGCAGCACCGCATCGACCTGCTCGCCAAGGAAGTGGACGAATATTACGGCCATTTCCGCGTGACGCCCGACCTAATCGAGCTGCGCAACCTGCTGGAGGTCGCCCGTCTGGTCGTCCGTTCGGCGCTCCGCCGCAAGGAAAGCCGGGGCCTGCACTACACGCTCGACTATCCCGACATGCTGCCTGAGGCCGTGGACACGGTGCTCGCGCCCTGACGGTGGGCGGCTCAACTGGACAGGAATTGCTTCACCGCCGCGCTGAACCGCGCGGGCTGATCCGCCATGATGACATGGCCGCCCGGCCCGATCGGCGTCAGCGTCAAATCCTTCTTGGCAGCATAGGCCGCGCGAAAGTTTCGACCGATCTGCGCCGCTTGGGCGGCATCGGATCCGGTGGCGTAAACAACGTCCATAGGCACGCTGATGCGGCCAAGCTGCGGCCCAAGGTCGATATTGGCGAGGTCGCGAAGGGCATTGGCAATGACGTCCGGGTCACTCCCCCTCGCACCCGGAGCTTGCGCCAATATCTGCGCAAGGTAACTCCGCCCCGCCTTGGTCCCCGTGAAATATTGACTGAGTTGGTCGGCGAGATAGCCCATGCCGCGCGCGGTGCCGCCCACCATGGCCGCGCCGTCGGGCAGCATATCGACCACCATCAATCGGCCCGCCACGCCCTTCAGCCCCAGCATCATAGCCAGCGTACCGCCCATGGAATGTCCCACGACCGCTGGCCGCCGCAGCCCTACCGAACTGATGTAGCGCGCAATCTCATCCGCCAGCGGCTGGATCAGGGGGCCGCTCACATTGGCATCGGCCGCCAATCCCGCAAAGCCACGCACATGGACAAGGTGCCAGCGATAGCCCGGCAAAGCCGCCATCAGGCCGTTCCACAGCCCCGGGCCGCTCGCCAAACCCGCTATCAATATCACGTCGCGTCCGGTGCCCCGAACGGTCACGGCGATCCTGCGCGATGCAAACGGAGCAGCCATAGCCGTGCTGCCGAACATCAGCGCGCCCGCCACAGCCGCGCCGCCCAGCAGGAGCATTCGCCGGTCCAAAACCTCTATGTTCATCTCGTCTCCATCCCCGGTCGCGGCTTAACCTTAACTGAGCGCAAGAAGCATTCCGTTCAGACTCCTTACATCGCAATTGTGGAATCATTCGTCGCATGAACCTTGTCAGTCGGAAGGCTCGCGCCACCAAGAGAGGTAGGGAGAGCGCGGGGACGCAGATGAAGAATGGAAATGACGGGCGCGACACGCGTCCTTATGGCGGTTCGGCCCGTCTTGTCTTGTTGATGGCGGCGCTTTCGGCTTGTGTCAGCGCACCTGTGGAACCTCATGCGCGCGCCACGCCGCGGGTGCAGCCGACGACATCGACCTTTCCGATCAAGCCTGTCGCCAATCCGCCAAAACCTTTCCAGGCGCTGGACGTCGATCAACGCGAAACGCCGCCCCCCGCTCTCGTCAGCGTCGTTCGTAACCTGGGCCAGAGCTTCAGCGGAAAAGTCGGCATCGCCGTTCGCCGCATCGGCAGCGACTGGACCGTAGCGTGGAACGGCAACTCGCTCTTCCCACAGCAGAGCGTGTCGAAGCTCTGGGTATCGATGACGTTCCTCGACGCGGTGGATCGCGGCAAGATTCGCCTGTCCGATTCGGCGACGATCACGCGGAAAGACCTGACCCTGTTCCACCAGCCAAGTGCTGCGCTGGTGGGGAACAGCGGATGGACGACGACCTATTCCGACCTGATGCGCCGCGCGATGACGCAAAGCGACAATACGGCGAACGACACCCTGCTGCGCGCGGTTGGCGGGCCGGAGGCTGTGCGATCCTATCTGTCACGGCGCTACATCAAGGATATCCGATTCGGGCCGGGCGAACGGCTGTTGCAGGCGACGACCGCAGGTCTGGAGTGGCGGCAGGATTATTCGATCGGCCGCAATTTCTACGCGGCTCGCGCCAAACTGCCGATGGCGGCGCGAGCGAAGGCGCTCGACAATTATCTCGCCAGCCCGCCTGATGGCGCCGCGCCCTCTTCGATCGTGCAGGCGCTCGCCAAGCTCAAGGAAGGCAGCATGCTGTCCCCCGCTTCGGCCCAATTGCTGATGTCCATCATGAGCGAAGCCAAGACCGGGCCGCAGCGGATCAAGGGCGGCGTGCCCGCTGGCTGGCATTATCTGCACAAGACCGGGACCGGGCAGGAACTAGGCGCCCGCTCCACCGGCTTCAATGATGTCGGCATCATGACGGCGCCAGACGGGACCAGCTATGCGGTGGCGGTAATGATCGGCAGCACGACCGAATCGATCCCGACGCGTTGGCAGCTCATGCAGGCGGTGGCAAAGGCCGTGGCCGCGAACCACGAAAAGCGGTAACGCCGCCTTAGCGATCAAGCATCCTGTCGAGCGCGGCGGCAATCGCCGTCATGCCCGGCAGCGTGGGATGATAGGGCGCGCCGACCGGCTTGCCGCCTTGCACCGGATAACCGTCCATCCACGGGTCCGGTGCACAGACGTCGTGACCGACGGTAAGGCGCGAGGCCGCAAGAATGGATGAGCCGGTATCCCGCGCCACGCGCGCCGTCAGCGCCGCCAGCCGTTTCGCCATGACCCGCGCCATCTCCGCATCTTGAGGAGAAACCGGCGTGGCAGCACAAAGGCCTTTCCCCGGAAGCACCACAGGATAATCGACCCATATCAACTTGGCCTTGGGCGCGCGCTGCCGCACTTCGGCCGCGATATGGCGGAGCGCTGCGTCCAGCGCCGTCCATCTTTCTTCCTTGGGCGCCAGGGTGGGCGGACAGCGAACCCCGCTCGCCGCATTCACCTGACGGCAGGACGCCCCCATCAGACCCCCGATATAGCCCACGTCATTGCCGCCAATGGTGATGGTGACGAGCCGCGTTTCCGCCGTCAGTGCTTCAATCTGCGGGCGGATGCCTGCCCAACCGTCGAGTACGCCGCCGGTCGTCGCCCCGCTGCAACTGACATCGACCAGCTCCAGCCCGCGCCGCTTTGCAAGCTGCTGCGCATAGTTGTTTGCGGAGCAGGCGCACATGGCCGGTTTGCTGTTCGCGGATGGCGCAATGCCCGGCCCTGCGGCGAAGGAACTGCCCATCGCCACATAGACCGATCCCGGAGCAATGCCGCCATCGTGCCGAACGCTCTGGTCATGCGCGCAGCCGGTGACGGCAGCGACCAACCCCAGCAGGAGAAAGCGAGGGAAGGAAGTTTGGAAAAAACGCCGCATCGGCCCTGCTCCTCAATCCAGATTGGGCCGCAGCCAACGCTCTGCGGTTTCCAGATCAATCCCGCGCCGCTGCGCATAATCTTCCAGCTGGTCCCGGCCGACGCGCGCCACGCCGAAATATTCCGCCTGCGCGTGGCCGAAGTAAAAGCCGCTGACCGCTGCGGTCGGCAGCATGGCAAAGCTTTCCGTCAGAGTGATGCCCGTCGCATGATGCGCGTCCAGCATGTCGAACAGCAACGGCTTCAGGCTGTGCTCGGGACAGGCAGGATAGCCGGGAGCCGGACGAATGCCGCGATATTGCTCGCGGATCAGCGCCTCGTTGGTCAGTTGCTCGCCCTCCGCATAGCCCCACAGCGCGGTGCGGACATAATGGTGCAGCCGCTCGGCAAAGGCTTCAGCAAGGCGGTCGGCGAGCGCCTTCAGAAGAATGTCCGAATAGTCATCGATAGCCGCCTTGAAGCGCGCCAAATGCGGCTCGATGCCATGGATCGACACGGCAAAACCGCCCATCCAGTCGCCATTGGGACTGATGAAGTCGGCAAGGCACATGTTCGCCCGGCCCTCGCGCTTGGCGATCTGCTGGCGCAGCATAGGCAGCGTGACATGCTTCTCATCCTCGACATGGACGATGATGTCATCACCCTCGCGGCGGCAGGGCCACAGGCCCACGACCCCGCGGGCCGTCAGCCATTTTTCGCTGACGATCTTGTCCAGCATCTTCTGCGCGTCGTTGAACAGGCTGGTGGCGCTTTCGCCGACGACCTTGTCCTCGAGGATAGCCGGATAATTGCCCGCCAGTTCCCACGCGCGGAAGAAGGGCGTCCAGTCGATATATTTGATCAGGTCCTTTAGGTCCCAATCAGGGAAGCTGTGGATACCCGGCAGCAGCGGACGGGGCGCCTTCAGCGCCTCGTCCATTTCGAATGCGTTGGCGCGGGCATCCTCGATCGACAGAAGCTGGCTCTGCCCCTTGCCTTCGCGCGCCTTGCGCACATGCTCATAATCATCCTTCGTCTTCTGCACGAAGTCGATCTTCTGCGTCTCCGAAACCAGCGCGGTCGCCACGCCCACCGCGCGGCTGGCATCCAGCACATGCACCACCGGCCCCGTGAACGCCGGATCGATGCGCAGCGCGGTATGCACGCGCGAAGTCGTCGCGCCCCCGATCAGCAGCGGCATCGTCATGTTGGCGCGCTGCATTTCCTGCGCCACCGTCACCATCTCATCGAGCGAGGGCGTGATGAGGCCGGAAAGCCCGATCATGTCCGCATCATTCTCGTTCGCGGCCTTGATGATGTCCTGCCACGGCACCATCACGCCCATGTCGATCACTTCAAAGCCGTTGCACTGAAGCACGACGCCGACGATATTCTTGCCGATGTCATGAACGTCGCCCTTGACCGTCGCCATGATGATCCGGCCCTTGCCCTTGGCGCCCGGCTCCTTCGACGCCTCGATGAAGGGCAGCAAGTGCGCCACCGCCTTCTTCATGACGCGCGCAGACTTCACCACCTGCGGCAGGAACATCTTGCCCGCGCCGAACAGGTCGCCGACGACATTCATGCCGTCCATCAACGGCCCTTCGATCACCTCGATCGGCTTCACGGCGGCAAGGCGGGCCTCCTCCGTATCCTCGACCACATACATGTCGATGCCCTTGACCAGCGCATGCTCCAGCCGCTTGGCGACCGGCCAGCCGCGCCATTCCTCGGCCGCCTTTTCGGACGCAGCATCCTTGCCCTTGAAGCTTTCGGCCAGTTCCACCAGCCGATCGCCCGCCTCGGGATCGCTGTTCAGCAGCACATCCTCGCACGCCTTGCGCAGCGCCGGGTCGATGGCGTCATAGACGTCCAACTGCCCCGCATTGACGATCGCCATGTCCAGACCCGCCGGAATGGCGTGGTAGAGGAACACGCTGTGCATCGCCCGCCGCACCGGCTCATTGCCGCGGAAGGAAAAGCTGAAGTTCGAAAGGCCGCCAGAAATATGGACATGCGGGCAGCGTTTCTTGATCTCGCGGCAGGCCTCGATGAAGTCGACGCCGTAATTATTATGTTCCTCGATCCCGGTCGCCACCGCGAAAATATTGGGGTCGAAGATGATGTCCTCCGGCGGAAAGCCGATCGACATCAACAGCTTATAGGCGCGCTCGCAAATCTCGACCTTGCGCGCCTGCGTATCCGCCTGCCCCGTCTCATCGAAGGCCATGACGACCACGGCCGCGCCATAAGCCATGCAGAGGCGGGCATGATGCAGGAAAGCCTCCTCACCCTCCTTCATGCTGATCGAGTTCACGATCGGCTTGCCCGAAACGCATTTCAGCCCCGCCTCGATCACTTCCCATTTGGAAGAGTCGATCATCACCGGCACGCGGCTGATGTCCGGTTCCGACGTCATCAGCTTCAGGAAGGTCGTCATCGCCTCCACGGCGTCGAGCAGGCCCTCGTCCATGTTCACATCGACGATCTGCGCGCCATTTTCCACCTGATCGCGGGCGATATCGATGGCGGCGGCATAGTCGCCCGCCATGATCAATTTCTTGAACTTGGCTGAACCGGTAACGTTGGTGCGCTCACCGATATTGACGAAAGTGGCGGTCGATTGGGTCATTGTCTGAACCTTCTCCCTCTCCCCTTCAGGGGAGAGGGCCGGGGAGAGGGGAATGCGAGGAGAGGCCGCCTTTTAAGGCCCCTCTCCCTAACCCTCTCCCCTAAAGGAGAGAGGGAATTTTGATCTACGCCGCGATGTGCATGGGCTCCAGCCCGGCAAGCCGCGTCACCACCGGCAGTTCCGGCACCTGACGCGGCTTATGCCCCGCCAGCGCCTTCGCCACCGCACCAATATGCGCAGGCGTGGTGCCGCAGCAACCGCCGACCATGTTTACCAAGCCTTCATCCACCCACTGGCGGATCAGGCTCGCCGTCGTCTCCGGCAACTCATCATACTGCCCCAACTCATTGGGCAGGCCCGCATTGGGATAGGCCAAAATCAGCGTATCGGCATTCTTCGCCAGCTCGCTCAAATAAGGCCGCAGCAAATCCGCCCCAAAGGCGCAATTCACCCCGATGGTCAGCGGCTTCAAATGCCGCAGCGAATACCAGAAGGCGTTGATCGTATGCCCCGACAGGTTGCGCCCCGACATATCGGTAATGGTAAAGCTCAGCATCAACGGCACAGGCCGCCCCGCCGCCGCCTCGGCCTCCCGCGCCGCCATGCCCGCCGCCTTGGCGTTCAGCGTGTCGAAGCAGGTCTCGACCAGCAGGAAATCCACCCCGCCCTCGATCAACGCATCGCACTGCTCGCGATAGTCGGCCTTCAGCGTGTCATAATCGACCTCGCGATAGGCCGGATCATTGACGTCCGGCGAGATCGACAAAGTCTTATTCGTCGGCCCGATCGATCCCGCCACGAAACGCGGCCGCCCATCCTTCGCCGTTGCCGCCTCGCACGCCTTGCGCGCAATCCGCGCGGCGGCGATGTTGATCTCCCGCACCAGATGCTCGCAGCCATAATCGGCCATCGCGATCTTGGTGGAGCTGAAGGTGTTCGTCTCGATCATGTCCGCCCCGGCATCGAGATAGGCGGTGTGAATACCCTCGACGATGTCAGGCCGCGTCAGGCACAGAAGGTCGTTATTCCCCTTCTGATCCTTCGCCAGGCCGAGCGACCCGCGATAATCCGCCTCGGTCAGCCCGTGCTTCTGGATCGACGTTCCATAGCCGCCGTCGAATATCATGATCTTCTCCGCTGCCACGGCGCGGAAGCGTTCCTCGGCGGTCATGCCGTCTTCTCCAGTTGCGGGCGGAGGCCGAGCAGATGACAGATCGCATAGCTCAATTCCGCCCGGTTGAGCGTATAGAAATGAAAGTCGCGCACCCCGCCCGCATAGAGCTTGCGGCACAGCTCCGCCGCCAACGTCGCGGACACCAGCTGCCGCGCGGCGGGCAGATCATCCAGCCCCTCGAACAATTTGCCCATCCAGCCCGGCACGTCAGTGTTGCACATGGCCGACATGCGCTGGACAGCCGCGAAATTGCTCACCGGCATGATGCCCGGAATGATGTCCGCTGTAATGCCAGCAGCCGCCACCGTGTCACGAAAGCGGAAGAAGGTTTCCGGTTCGAAGAAGAATTGCGTGATCGCTCGGCTAGCACCCGCGTCCAGCTTGCGCTTCAAATTGTCGATGTCGCTCTGCGCGCAGGACGCATCCGGGTGCGTCTCCGGATAGGCCGCTACCGAAATCTCGAACGGGTGACGCTTGCGCAAGCCTTCGACCAGCTCGGCCGCGCCCTTATACCCTTCAGGATGCGGCTGAAACTTCGTGCCCACTTCCGGCGGATCGCCGCGCAGGGCCACGATATGGCGCACGCCCGCTTCCCAATAAGCGTCCGCCACCTCGTCGATCTCGGCCTTGCTCGCCGCGACACAGGTCAGGTGCGCAGCAGCGGACAACGGCGTTTCCTTCGCGATCCGCGCCACCGTGTTGTGCGTCCGCTCCCGCGTAGATCCGCCAGCACCATAAGTCACCGACACGAACTTGGGCGCGAGCGGCGTCAGCGTCTCGATCGCCGACCACAGCTGCTCTTCCATCTTCTCCGTCTTGGGCGGGAAGAATTCGAAGCTCACATTCAGGTCGCCCGCCAGATCGGCGTAGAGCGGCGCTTGCCAAGCCCGCGCGGCCTCTTCGACGGATGGGAAGCTCAGGGTCATAGGGAAACTCGTCCTTCGATGGGCAGGATTCGCGCGCCCCGGCGGCGGCCCAGCCATAATACTACCGTCAATTCCTGGCCGGGCAGCACCTCCACCCGTTCCAGCTCCAAACCTGCGTCCGCAAACCAGCTTTCGATCTGCTCGTCCGAAAAGCCAAGCCGCGCATGTTGATCGCGCAGCCGCAATTCTTCCCGTTCATGCGCCGCAAAATCGGCGATCAGCACCCGGCCACCAGCCCCGGTGACGCGCGCCGCTTCCGCAATCACCGCTTCGGGCGCCTGCGCATAATGCAGAACCTGATGCAGAACCACGGTGTCCACGCTGCCCGGCTCCAGCGGCAGGGCGCCGAAATCGCCCAGCACCAACGCATATTTGTCACCTGCATCGGCAGGCAGCTTGGCCCGCGCCAGCCGCAACATATCGGGGCTGCGGTCAAGCGCGGTAACCTGATCCGCCGAGCGCCCGAACAGCTCGATCATCCTGCCCGTACCCGTGCCGATATCGAGCAAATGGCCGATGGATTCAGCACTCAAAAGCGCGGTCATGGCCGCTTCGACATCCACATCGGGCACGTGCAGCGACCGGATCGCGTCCCATTCCTCGGCATGTTCCGCAAAGTAGCTTTCCGCCGCCCGTGACCGATCCGCACGGACCGCCGCCAGCCGGGCAAGGTCGGCCTTCTGCCACAAATCTTCGCTTTCCGACGGCACCAGCTGATCGAACAGGGTCAGGAAAGGCGCCATGGCCTCCCCCCGGACCAGTCGCAGGAAAACCCAATTGCCTTCCTTGCGCCGTTCGACCAGACCCGCCTCCGCAAGGATGCGGACATGGCGGGACACGCGCGGCTGGCTCTGCCCCACGACCTGCGCGATTTCACCGACCGCAAGCTCCATGGCGCGCAGAAGATAGATGATGCGCAGCCGCGTCGGATCGCCAAGGGCGCGAAAGATGTCGAGTGCGGCGCTCATGGGCACATCATATAAAGAAATCTTTATATACGTCAATGGGCCTGCCGCGTTCCAAATAGGCCATGGAAGTGGAAGCCCGGAAATTGGCGAGTCGCACTATGGGGATTGCCTTGAGTGATCCAAGGCATTACGAATCGGCCCCGCAGGCGCAATGGGGGGTGAACTTTTCTCCGAGAGTGGTCTGCGACGTTTTTATCTCTGAGAGGGGTTTGCCCATGTCCAAGTCGATTGCTCTTTCGCTCGTTCTCGCCGCTTCGCTCGGCCTCGCCGCTTGCTCGAAGGGCGAAGACAATGCCGCCAATGCTTCGGCCAACGCTGCTGAGAACGCTTCGAATGCTGCTGACAACGCCATGAACGCTGCCGAGAATGCTGCTTCGAACGCCAGCAATGCCGCTTCGAACGCCAGCAACGCTGCATCGAACGCTGCCGCGAACGCGATGTAATTTCCCTTCTCGGGATTTTTGGAAACAGGGCCGCCCGGCAACGGAGCGGCCCTTTTCTTTTGGGCCGCGCGATTGCAATGAAAAGGGCCGCCCTTTTGGGGCAGCCCTTCTCTATCCAACAACGGGTGGCTGATCAGCAGTCCCGATCGATCGCCCGGCCAGCCAGCGCACCTACGCCCGCACCGACAATCGCGCCCGTGGTGCCGTCACCCCGGCGGCCGTAGCGGCCACTGCCCTTGCCGATCTCATTGCCGAGCAGGCCACCGGCGATCGCGCCTATGATCGTGCCGCCCGTGCCATTGTCCCGGCAGCGATAGCCGCCGCGATAGCCACGATAATAATTGTCGCGATAGTAACGGTCGCCACGATAGCCGCGATAATAGTCACCCCGGTATCCGCGATAGCCCCGATCGCCGCGATAATAGTCGCCGCGATCATAACGGCCCCAGCCGTCACGGGCCTGCGCAGGCGCTGCGGTTACGGCCAAGGAAGCAACGCCCATTGCCAGCGCGGCCCCCATATTGATCAGAAACTTGGTCTTCATGGCGTGCTCCTCAATCATGTCGTTACCGACTCCGGCGCGTCTCCGCCGCCCCATCGATTGCACCCCTTTTGGCCGATTCGCATTGAGCCAAGCCTGAATGGGCGTGTCAGCCACCGTTCAGATAAAAAAGCACCGTCCCCAGCCGGTTGCCGCTCATCAAGAGCGGACCTGAACGCTCATCACCGCAATGGAAAAACTGGTCCCTGTCCCGCAGGCGAACAGCATATATGAACAATCAGCCGTTGGTCCGGCAGGCGGGATTGCCTATGGCGGGGCGATGCGCCGTATCCTGATCGTCCTGCTGCTTGCGATCCTGCTTTTGCCGGCGCCGCACAAGAACAAGCCTGAACTATTTGGGCCTGGCCCGCTGCTCGTTACCGCGCGCGCCCTGCCACTAAATGCGTCCGATCCGGCTGTTCACGGCATCGGCGCGCTCGATTATCTGGGAGGCTGGCAACTCAGCAGCCCCCACCATGGATTTGGCGGCATCTCATCCCTGCTGGTAGATCAGCAGGGACAGGTTCTGGCGTTGAGCGATTCCGGCACTCTAATGGGTTTCGCGGTCAACCCCGTTCTCGATAGCCGGCATCCCTTCATCGCCCCCCTGCCAATCAGGGCACAGGACGGATCCCAGCCATGGTGGGCGTGGGATTCAGAGGCGATGGCGCATGATCCGGAATCGGATCGCTACTGGGTCGGTTTTGAGATGCTTCAGCGCATCTGCCGCTACGCCCCCGGCTTTTCACGGGTGGAAACGTGCCGCACCTGGCCGGAGATAGAAGCCTGGCCGGAAACGGGCTCGATCGAATCCATGGCGCGCCTACCCGACGGGCGCTTCCTCGTGATCGCGGAAATGGGAATGACGGCGGATGGAAGCCATGACACGCTGCTCTTTGCCGGAGATCCGGCGGAGCAAAGCACCGCATCGCCCATGCATCTTCGCTACGTAGCGCCGCGCGGCTATCGTCCGACGGATGCCGTCGCTCTGGATGACCGTCACATTCTGGTGCTCAATCGCCGCGTGACGCTGCGCGATCTGTTCACGGCCACTCTTGCCCTCATAGAGCTGCCGTCCCATCCGGAATCCGGCGATCGGTTGACCGCCCGCACGATCGCCCGTCTCGCTCCGCCCCTGCTGGCCGATAACTTCGAAGGACTGGCTATCACGCGCGAGGCCGGGCGCACTATCGTGTGGATCGTGTCAGACGATAATCATGAATTTTTTCAGCGCACCCTGCTGCTGAAATTCGCGCTGCGCGGGGCGCCCCGCGACCGTTGAGAAAAAAGCGGTATCGGGCAGCGCCGCACATGCAGGAATGACGCGCGGGCGCATCCTCCCGGCACGCAAAAAAGCGGCCCGTTACCAGGCCGCTTCTTAAAGCCGAAACGAATCGAACCGAATCAGGCGGCCGGAGCAGCCTGCTTCTTGACGATATCGCGCTTCAGACGGCGCGCCTTCAGCGACAGCTTGTCGTCGTTGGTCTTCAGCAACCAGTTGTCCAGCCCGCCATTATGTTCAACCGAACGCAGGCCATGCGTCGACACGCGCAGCTTGACGGTGGTTTCCAGCGTTTCGGAAATCAGCGACACATTCTGCAAGTTGGGCAGGAACACGCGCTTCGTCTTGTTATTGGCGTGGGAAACATTGTGACCCACCTGGCGACCCTTGCCGGTCAGCTCGCAAATGCGCGACATAGTCAATCAACCTTGTAGTTCATGTTCGTTCGGAAAGCGGCGCCAGTAGCGGGATTCCGGAAAGCCGTCAACCCGCCCACCGGCCAGATCGGATCGCTTTCGCAACCCTTTCCATGGCTCGGACGTTTGCAGCCGATAGACGAAAGGAGGGAGCAATGCGACTCATTGGTGGCTTGTTGGTGATTGTTTTGCTGGTGCTGGCCGCTGGCATCGCGACCGGCTTCATCGACCTGCAAAAGACCCAGGAGGGCAGCCTGCCCAAAATCGCCGTGGAAGGCGGGCAAATGCCAAAGTTCCAGGCCGACGTGGCCAAGGTCGAAGTGGGCACGCGGAACGAAACCGTCGAAGTGCCGACCGTCGATGTGAAGAAGCCCTGATCATTTCGTAGACGATCGCTATGCTGTAAGGGCTGGCGGATGGCACCGCCCTTTCCGCTTCCCGAACCCATGCGCCGCGCGCTCGAACTCGCACGCGCGGCCGAACTTGCGGGCGAGGTGCCGATCGGCGCCGTCGTCACGCTCGACGGGCGGGTCGTTGGCGAAGGAGAAAATCGCAACCGGCGCGACTGCGACCCGACCGCTCATGCCGAAATCGTCGCGCTTCGATCTGCGGCGGAAGGGCTGGGCGATTTCCGCCTCACCGGCTGCGACCTTTGGGTAACGCTGGAACCCTGCCCGATGTGCGCGGGGGCCATATCCCACGCGCGCATCGCCCGGCTATATTATGGCGCTGCCGACCCCAAGGGCGGAGCGGTCGAGCAAGGCCCCCGACTTTTCACCCAGCCCCAATGCCTGCACCGCCCTGAAGTCTATGGCGGACTGGGCGAAGCGGAAGCGTCAGCGCTGCTGCGTGACTTTTTCGCTGCCCGCCGCTGAATAATCGATGCGATAGAGGGTGTAGGGCAAGGTGAAGCCGCTCTTCAACGCCACGGGATGCAGCCAGCCGGGAACATCGCCCCGCATCAACCCTGCATAAAAGCCGCGCGGGCTCCGGGATTGGTAAACCGTCCCTTCCGGAAATCCGGGGCAGATCAGCAGGTAGGTCGCATGATGCCGCGCGGCGATCGGCCGGAACCCGTCCGCCGGTCCGTCAAAGGCATGGTGCAGGTCCAAGATAACCGTGCCATTGCGATGATAGGGACCCGCGATCGCGCTATGATGCGTGGTCGCGATCAGGCGCGGCCCCAGGTCCACCATTGTGAAAATGGTAGCGGAAGGAAGCTGGTTCAGCACCTCCAGCGCTGGCAGCGACCGGCAGCGACCATTGGCCTTGCTGATCGACTGTAGTCGAGTCTTCGCCGCCGGGCGTTGCGGTTTGGGCTTTTCGCCGGTCACGGCCGCCCAGAGCTGGTTGATCTGCGGATAAAGCGGCGTCGCGAACACCGCCACGGCGAGCAGCGCGGCTCCGACGATGCCGAACAAACGCGCAAGAGGCCTGCCGAAGAATATAAGCTGAAGCACCCGATGCGCCGCCCACGCCGCCGCCGGGATGGCGAGCAGCTGCGCCGCTGGTCCGGCCCGCAACTGCCAAAAGAGAAGCGCCGTCGAGAACAGCATCATCAGCCCGACCGTCGCCCAGGCCCACAGCCGATCGCTATCGCGCCGCGACTCCCAAAGCGCCCAGATCAGGCCGAACAGCCCCGCTACCGGAATGGCCATCAGCGGCACGATCAGGCTCCACGCCTGAACCGTGATCGGCTTGGCCTCACGAATATTGGCGAGCCACAGCCGCTCCAGCTCCGGCGAAATCTGATAGGCGCCCGTCAGGCATTGCGGCCAATTGAGCCATGCAAAGGCCGCAACGGCGCCCCCCACCAGCACGCCCGCGCCCAGCCGGGCCTGCCAGCTGCGTAGTGGCAGCAGCGCCAGCAGCGTCATGCCCGCGCCCACTGCCCCGAATATGGCGACCCAGATAGGCGAGATAGCGTCGCACACCATCTGCCGGTTTGCGTAGCTTGCAAACAGCAGGAACAGGATGGAAACCGAGCCAGCAAGGCTCAGCGCATAGGGCAGCATCCGCCTTGCCGCGCCTTCCTTGAATACCCAACGAAGCGCGATCAGCGCCCCGCCCGCCGCCAGATAGACGATCATCTCCATGCCGATGGTGATCGACAGCGCGCTGCTCACGCCCGCCACGATGCTGCCGCGCAGCCAGTTACGGTCGATCAGCCCCGCGAGCATCAGTACCGTCAGGGCCAGCTGCCATCCATGATGATCGATCCGCATCGGCAGGAACATGCTGATGCCCATCTGCGCCGCGAAGGGGGCCAGGGCGGCCAGTATCCAGCCATTGCCGCCAGCGAGGCGGCGCGCAATGAAACCCAGCCCCAGCATCAGCGGCAACAAAGGGATCATCGGCGCAATCGCGCAGGCCAGCCGATCCGCCAGCCCCTGCTCCAGAAAAGCGCGGAAGAACAGCATCAACGCCGCAATCGGCAGATCGACCAGCCGCGACCAGTGGATGTTGAACCCGGCAGGCGGATCAAGCCGATATTGCCTCAGATCGTACCAGCCCTGCCCCGCCAGCCAGTCCTTGACCTGCAAATACCGCATATTGTCGTCGGTATCGTTGAGCGTCAGCCAGTGGATGGCGGGCCAGCGCGAATAGAGCAGCCAGGTCACGGCCGCGACCCACATCAGGAAGGTCAGCCATTTCCAGTGCACCTGCGCCCATGCAGACGTCCAAACCAGGGCGCGCCGGGATCTTTCCCGCAGGGTGAAGCCGCTTTGCAAGTTCATGGCCGGTGGATTAGAGCGTTCGCATCAAATCGCAACGGGGCCTTCATGAAATTGCTGTCACGTCTGACGCCGGAACGGCAGGCCCTGTTCTGGCAGATCATGCGATATGGCCTCAGCGGCCTCTTTATCACCGCCTGCCAGGCCACCATCTACTGGACGCTCGCGGCTCTGGCCGGATGGCACCCGCAGCTTGCCAACACGACCGGTTATGTGGCGGCGGTCCTGATCGGCTATGTCACCCACAGCCTCTTCACCTTCCGTGATCAGGATAGCGACGGAAACCATGCGGCGCGCGGCGTCAAGTTCGTGGCCGTGTCCCTGCTTAGCTATGCTTTGAACGCCCTCTGGGTCTTCCTCTGCGTCACCCATATGCAATGGCCGGAATGGTCGCCCATCCCGGCCATGATATTCGTGACGCCAGCCGTGGTGTTCGGCCTCAACCGCCAATGGGTATTCCGCTAGACTCGCCTCAATGGACGAAGCGGGCGACGACATCCCTGTACGACCGGCTGACCTTCACCTGAGCGCCTGATTCCAGCACCAGGAAGCACTCGCCATTGGTGTGCGGCTTCACCTGCCGCACTTGGCTGAGGTTCACGATGGTCGACCGATGCACCCGCTGGAAATTGCGCGGGTCGAGCCGCTTCTCCAGATCCTTCATCGTCTCGCGCAGGATGAGCGAATTATCCGCCGTATAGATGCACATATAGTCGCCCGCAGCGTCAATCCGCTCGATCGAATCGACATCGACGCGGAAAATCTGCCCCCGGTCCTTGATGTTGATGAGCTTCTCGAACCGGTTCGACGATGGCGCCTCTTCATCCGCGTTGAAATCGTTCATGGCATCGGGAGCGACCTCCGCCAGCACCTCGCGCAGCTTCTCCGCTTCCTGCACCTGCTTCTTTTCCGACAGGCGCTGACGCACGCGGTCCAGCGCGTCGGCAAGCCGACCTTCATCGACCGGCTTCATGAGGTAATCCACCGCCTGCGCCTCAAAAGCGCGAATCGCATGATCGCTATAAGCGGTGCAGAAGATGAACAGCGGCGGCTCGACTTCCATCAGGCCCTGAACGACAGAAAAGCCATCAAATCCCGGCATCTGAATGTCGAGGAACACAAGGTCGGGTTTATGCGTCTTTATGGCGCGGATGGCTTCACGGCCATTCGAGCAGGTTTCAACAATTTCGACATCCTCATGCGCTTCCAGACGGAGCTTGAGGCCTTGAATAGCCAGGCTTTCGTCATCGACGAGGATTGTTCTGATGGTCATGCGGCCACTTTCGATGGTTCATCCAGATTAAGCGGCATTTCGATATGGACCGAAAAGCCGCTTGGCGTGGAACGCGTTTCAAAGCTCTGTCGTTCCCCGAACGCCTGAATCAGGCGATCGCGGATATTCGCCAGGCCAACGCCTGTTCCCTCGCTCATGGGGATGTTCGGGCGAGTGAACCCCTCGTTCAATCCCGGGCCGCTATCCGATACGACGATCCGGACATTTTCACCGGCAGGCTGCGCCGTGATGGAGATTTCGGCGCCTTCTTCCTTGGGGGTGACCGCATATTTGATGGCATTTTCCACCAGCGGCTGGAGCAGCAGGGAAGGCAATCGCGACTGCGCGACGGCCGGATCGATGTTGAATACCGGCCGCAGGCGGTCCTCGAACCGCATCTTCTCAATCTCCAGATAGAGTTTGAGCGTCTCCACCTCCTGCTCGATCGTCACCTGCGCCGTGGGTTCATTGATCAGGGTATAGCGCAAAAAGGACGACAGGCGTGAGAGCATCGCGTTGGCGCGATCCGTCTGCTTCAAAAGCACCAGCGTCGATATGCTGTTCAGCGTATTGAACAGGAAATGCGGATTGAGCTGATAGCGCAGCATGGCTAGTTGCGCGCTCGACGCCTGATTTTCCAGATGCAGCAGCTGGTCCGCCTGCTCCTCCACCTGAAGGTAGAAGTTGATGGCATAGTAAAGCGCCGACCAGGCACCCAGCAGCGTTATGCTGAGATAAAAGGCGCCAAGGAAGAGTTGCAGCCCCGCCGTTTCGCTCGCCCGGTTCTGGGTCGAAAAAACCCAGGCGTCGATAAAGGCGACCAGTCCAGCCGCCATTACCACGGTAACGATCGAAGCACCCCAGGTGATGATCGGCCGCTGTCGTTGCAGAAATCGGAAGATGACCGCGATCAGCAGGGTCACCGAATAGCCCGACACAGTGGAAATCATCACCGGGATCAGGCTGGAGAGCGGCTGCCCATTGGCGATGGTGGACGACCCACGCAGCAGGAACGCACCCGCCCAACCGACGGATTGCAGGTTCCAGAAAGCGCGGTTCTTGTCAGCGAAAAAAGGCTGAGGCTGAATAGGTTGAACAGACATCGCCGTCAGCCTAGGCGAATTCAGGTTCAGGGTGAAGCCACCCAAGTTACGCCGCCGTAGCAGCTTCCTGATCCATCGGCGTGACCTCGTCGGGGCAAAGCCAGACAAGGTCCTTTAGTTCCAGCGCCCGGCCATCATGCGCCTGAATGGTCACACGGCGAATCGGCTGGCCATCGCGCTTGTCCGCCAGCACCTGGCAAGACGGCGATCCGCATCCCCATTTCTCGCCCCATTGACGCAATGCGATCATGACCGGGGCCAGTTCCTGCCCCTTTTCCGTCAAGCGATATTCGATCTTGCGCCGGTCGCACTGCATCGGCTGACGCAGCATGATCCCGTTCTCGACCAGCCGCGAAAGCCGGTTCGCCAGGATGTTGCGCGCAATGCCGAGCGACGATTGAAAATCTTCAAAATGCCGGATGCCCGACAATGCGCCGCGCAGGATGAGAAACGACCAGCGCTCGCCCATCGCTTCCAGCGCGCTGGGGAGCGCGCACTGTTCCAGGTCCTGCGCCAGATTATGTTTCATCGTCCGTCTAGATAGCTCAAAGCCACAGCCCATGCAAAAGAGCAGCCATTTTGTCCAAAGATGGGATTTTTTTGTTGCACAGCAAGATGCTTCCCGGACAATCGGGTCACGATGCTGCGTCAATATGAACTTGTTGAGCGGGTGAAGCGCTACGATCCGGATGCGGACGAGGCGATGATCAACCGCGCCTACGTCTTTTCCGTTCAGAAGCACGGGTCCCAGAAGCGCGCCAGCGGCGACCCCTATTTCAGCCATCCCATTGAAGTCGCTGGTATTTTGACGGATTTCAGCCTGGACGATCAGACGATCGTCACGGCCCTGCTGCACGACACGATCGAGGACACGCTCGTCACCTATGACGAGATCGAAAGCGCGTTCGGCAAGGACGTCGCCAAGATGGTCGATGGCGTCACCAAGCTGTCGAAGATTGAGGCGATGTCGGAAAATGAGCGGGCGGCGGAAAATCTCCGCAAATTCCTGCTCGCCATGTCGGACGACATTCGCGTGCTGCTGGTGAAGCTCGCTGATCGGCTGCACAATATGCGCACGCTGCACTTCATCAAGAATGAACAGAAGCGCCGCCGCATTGCCCGCGAGACGATGGACATCTACGCCCCGCTTGCGGAGCGGATCGGCATGTACGACTTCATGCGCGAAATGCAGCTGCTCGCCTTCCGGGAGCTTGAGCCGGAAGCCTATGATAGCATCACCAAGCGCCTCGAACAGCTGAAGGAAGGCGGCCACGGCAAGGTCGATCGCATCGGGGCGGAGCTGCAACTGCTGCTGGGCGGCAAGAACCTGTCCGTCACCGTGTCAGGCCGCGAAAAGCACCCCTATTCCATCTGGAAGAAGATGCAGGAACGGCACATCAGCTTTGAACAGCTGACCGACGTTATGGCCTTCCGCGTCATCACCGAAACGACAGAGGACTGCTACCGTGCGCTCGGGGTCATCCACCAGACCTACAAAATGGTGCCGGGCCGGTTCAAGGATTACATCTCCACGCCCAAGCGCAACGGTTATCGCTCGTTGCACACCACGGTGATCCATCAGGATAACGCCCGGATCGAGGTGCAGATTCGCAGCCGCGACATGCACAACGACGCCGAACTCGGCCTGGCCGCGCACTGGGCCTACAAGCAGAAGGGCGACGCGGCCGATCATCATGCGGCATGGCTGCGCGACCTGGTCGAAATCCTGGAACAGAGCCAGGATGCGGACGAACTGCTCGAACATACCCGCATGGCGATGTATCAGGACCGGATCTTCGCCTTCTCGCCCAAAGGCGAGCTGCACCAGCTACCCAAGGGATCCACGCCGGTGGACTTCGCCTATGCCGTCCATACCTCGCTGGGCAACCAGACGGTCGGCGCCAAGGTAAACGGCCGCGTCGTGCCCTTGCGTACCGGCCTTGAAAATGGCGATCAGGTCGAAATCCTGAAATCGGAAGGGCAGGAGCCGCAGCCGGGTTGGCTCACCTTTGCGATCACCGGCAAGGCCCGCGCAGCGATCCGTCGCTATATTCGCCAGAAACAGCGCGGCGAGGAAGTTGCGCTGGGTGAGAAGCTCTATGAGGAAATCATCGGCCGCTTCTCGCCCGAACTGGCGAGCGAATTGGGTGACAAGGCGCTGAAGGCCGCGCTGAAGCGGCTAAAGCTGGATGATCGCGGGTCTCTGATGGTGGCCATCGCCACCCATCGCCTGCTTGATTCAGAGGTGATGGAGGCTCTTATCCCCGGCTCCACCAGCGTAGACGGGATAGAGGAAGCGCATCCGCGCCAGCACGCGCCCGTCTCGATCCGTGGCCTGACGCCCGGCATCGCCTATAATCTGGGCGACTGCTGCCACCCCGTACCCGGCGACCGCATCGTCGGTGTACGCCGCACGGGCGAACCGATCGAGGTGCACACCATTGACTGCCGGTCGCTGGAAGCCGGGCAGGACGACGATTGGGTCGATCTCAGCTGGGACAGCAAGTCCAAGGGCGGCACCGCCCGCCTTCAGGTCATCGTCAAGAACCAGCCCGGCGCGCTTGCCGCCGTCGCCAATGTGTTCGGCGCGACCAAGGCGAACATTCTGAACCTTCAACTGGTGAACCGCGAAGGGCCGTTCCACACCGACATCATCGATCTGGAGGTGAACGACGCCCAGCACCTGAACCGCATCCTCTCGGCATTGCGAGCATTGGACGCGGTGGTGCAGGCCGACCGGGTTTAGGACAGCATTATCTCCCCCTCCCGCAAGCGGGAGGGGGCCGGGGGGTGGGCTAGCGCAACGTCACCTCGTTCTCCAAGGCCCCCTCTGCCTCGCGCCCACCTGTATCCCCCAAACCACACCCCCCGCAAAAACCATCCTATTTCCCCCACACCCTCCCATTCCCGCTGTCCTACACAGCCCCAACCTGCCTATCTCCCAGCCCTCTTTGAAACGTCGAACCGCTTCCCATGACGCCCACGCGCGCCCGGGGACGCGCGCGCATATGGTGTGAACTTCGGGACAAAAATGGCGCTTTTCCGCCATTCTCTACGTCACTTTCAACTTTCGCGTGACAGGAAACCTCCAATTCTGTAGAGGCCCCCGCAGCGGACCCTTCGGGGTCTTCCGTCCGAGACAGTCGGTGAAGGGAATTTGCCCTTCTTAATTTCCGGCCTAGACGGGGAAAAGCTCTTTACCGGCCGGACCTTGTGTCCTGTCCGGGTCTGCCTGTTCTCCTCAAGGGATACGGGCCAGTCGACCTCTCCCCTTCGGACTTTAAGTGCCCCGCGTTCGCGCGGGTTTTAGTCGTTTGCTGGTTCGCCAGCGAACATGAAGTGGAGAATGGCATGGATCGTAATCAGAAAGCTGAGGTCGTTTCCGCGCTGAACGCACATCTGGCAGATGTTGGCGTGGTCGTCGTGACCCGCAACCTCGGCATGACGGTCGCACAGTCGACCCAATTGCGTCAGAAGATGCGTGCAGCCGGTGGCACCTACAAGGTTACGAAGAACCGCCTCGCCAGAATCGCCTTTGAAGGCACCGACTATACCGCGCTCAGCAGCCTGCTGACCGGTCCTGTCGGCCTCGCCTCCTCGGCCGATCCGGTTGCCGCCGCCAAGGTTGCAGTCGAATTCGCCAAGACCAACGACAAGCTTGAGATCGTTGGTGGCGCAATGGGCGAAGTGCTGCTCGATGTAGAGGGCGTCAAGGCGCTCGCATCGTTGCCGTCGCTGGATGAACTGCGTGCGAAGATCGTTGGGCTGCTCGTTGCACCCGCGACCAAGCTCGCGACCGTCACCCAGGCACCGGCTGCGCAGCTCGCGCGGGTCTTCAACGCCTATGCGGAAAAGAACGCGGCCTAATCGCCGCGGTCCTACCGACAAGACAGGTTATCAACTTTCAATTGAGGGGCTCATGCCCCGCCCAGAAGGGAATATAGTAACATGGCAGACATCAACGCACTGGTCGATCAGCTCTCGGCCCTCACCGTCCTCGAAGCCGCTGAGCTGTCGAAGGCTCTGGAAGAAAAGTGGGGCGTTTCGGCCGCTGCTGCCGTCGCCGTCGCCGGTCCGGCTGCTGGCGCCGCTGCTCCGGCTGCTGAAGAGCAGACCGAGTTCGACGTGATCCTCACCGGCGACGGTGGCAAGAAGATCAACGTCATCAAGGAAGTCCGCGCCATCACCGGCCTGGGTCTGACCGAAGCCAAGGCGCTCGTCGAAGGCGCGCCCAAGGCTGTCAAGGAAGGCGCCAGCAAGGACGAAGCCGAGAAGATCAAGAAGCAGCTGGAAGAAGCCGGCGCGACTGTCGAGCTCAAGTAATCGGTTTTGCTCCGCCCCGCGCGGAGCACCGATCCAGCTCAGCTGGAACAAGGGCGGTATCTTCGGATGCCGCCCTTTTCTATACGGATACAGCGGAGCAGCCTGCCTGAGTACGTCTGGATCAGTCGACCCTAAACGCGCCCCAACGCTTCTATAAGCGCCTGCCCAAACTCCTTTACGGCCGCATCACCAACGCTCGCGTCCAAAGCCTCCTCCAACGCGGACGCATGGCCGCCAATATCGGCATAGCCAAAAATCCCGGCCACGCCCGCCAATCCATGGGCGAGATGCAAAAGGCGGGAGCGATCCCCTGCTTCAAGCGCCGAAATGATGACGCTCCGATCGGACGCGGCCCGCTCATGGAAGCGCTGTCGCATCTTCTGCATTTGCGCTTCCGCATCACTCATGGCTCCAGCAATGTCCGCACGGTCCCCGCGAGGCTCATCGGATCGAACGGCTTGGCAAGCACGGCTCGCGCGCCGAGGGCCTTCAGGTTCGTGACGTGCCGTGGATGAGTTTTGGCCGTGATAAACGCGACGGGAATTGTCGCGGTGGCGGGCTCAACCTGCAACGCCGCCAAAGTCGCAGGCCCATCCATGCCCGGCATCATCACATCAAGCAGGATGAGAGCAGGCTGCCACTGCCTCGCCTGCTCAAGCGCTTCCGCACCCGAGGCCACCGTTCGCACCTCGAACTCCGGGTCCAGCTCAAGCGACATGGCCGCGATCTCCCGCAGGTCTGCCTCATCATCAACATAAAGAATGCGGGTCAACTCGGGCCTTTCTGTCAATTCGGCATCACAGTGGCAATTCGACAATAAACGTCGCCCCTGTTTCCGCCGCGGAATCCAGCGCGATGCTTCCGCCATGCGCCTCTACGATGCCTTTGCTGATCGCCAAGCCAAGGCCGGTGCCCGCATGGCCATGCTGATGCGCACCGTCCTCCTGCTCGAAACGCTTAAACAGCCGCGCGCGAAACTCCGGCGAAATCCCCGGCCCCTCGTCAGCGACGCGGATCCGCGCGACGTCCCCCGCCCCCTCAAGGGAAACATGGACGGTCCCACCCGACGGCGAGAACTTGCAAGCGTTGGACAATAGGTTGGTCATCACCTGACACAGGCGATTGCCATCAACCTTCGCGACGACCGCTTCAGCCGGGTGGTCGAATTCAAGCTTAACGCCGAAGCGCTCCGCATATGGCCCAATCTGCTCGATCGCCTCGGTCAACAACAAGCCCAATTCCCGTTCGTCGAAATGAAAGACCAGCTTCCCCGACTGAAGTTTGTCCATGTCCAGCAGGTCATTGACCAGATGGATCAGCCGCTCCGCATTCTTGCTGCCGATCGCGACCAGTTGTTTGGCCCTGTCAGGCAATTCGCCAGCGGCGCCACCCGCCATTAGTCCCAATGCACCGGAGATAGCGGTCAACGGCGTCCGCAATTCATGACTGACGGTCGATACCAGTTCGTCCTTCAGGCGGCTGATCTGCCGTTCCTGCGTCACATCCCGGGCCGTCATGATGAACCGCCCCCCACGGATCGATTCCCGGCGGATATCGAGGATGCGACCGTTCCGGCGCTGAATCTCCAACCGACGACTGTCGCTGGTACGGATGGACTCGACGAATCCCGCGACGATCTGATCCGGGTCGCCGGGTCCCAGTTCACCGCGCTGTGCGGTCAGGCGGATAAGTTCACGCGCATCCCTTCCGCCCGTCACGCTATCGGGAGCATAATCGAACAGATCGACAAAGGCTTGGTTCCACAGCATCAGCCGCAGGTCCCGATCCACCACCGCGACGCCGCCACTCACATTCTCTACTGTCAGCTTCAGCAACTGGCGTTCGTCATCAAGCTTGCGCCGATGTTCGTCAGCCGCGAATCCTTCGACCCGCAATTCGATGAGGTCGATCACCGTCCGTGCCAGCTGGGCGAGCCGCTGCCGATCCGCCTCGCTGAAATCACGCGGCTTGTAATCAACGATGCACAAGGTCCCAAGCGGCTGGCCATTAGCCACCCGCAAGGGCGCACCAGCGTAGAAGCGGACGTGCGGCGGCCCTGTGACCAATGGGTTGCCGCTAAACCTCGGATCCTTCGTCGCATCCGGCACCACCATGACCTCCGGTTGCAGGATCGCGAAGGCGCAAAAGGCGACATCCCGCGAGGTGTGGGTCTCATCGATGCCGCACGCACCGCGAAAACATTGGGTGTCCGATCCCACGATCGACACCAGCGACATGGGCACATCGAACAGGTCAGCTGCGAACTGGGTTATATGGTCGAACGGGCGTTCCCGACCGATGCCGCCAAGCCGGTAATGTTCCAGTGCTCGCAACCGATCGGCCTCATCCCCCGGAATGGGAGGCTTCACCGCCTCGGTGCCCTTGGGCTGCCGCTCCTGCATCGTTGGCATCGGTCCTCAAGTCCCGCTTATGATCACGGCACCAATCGACACCTTAACTGCAACGAAATCAACACCTTCCTTGAGAAGCAATGTCAAAGCGGATCAGGATCGAGATAGAGATAGCGCGCGTCGAACTCCGCGAGGGCCTTCAAACCCTCAAGATCAAGGATCTGCGCTTCGCCACGCTGATATTTCAAAAGCCCCCGGTCGCGGAGCAATCTGAGCGTGCGGTTTACATGGACCGCCGTCATGCCAAGGCTGTCGGCGAGCTGAGATTGGCTCATCCCGATATAGAACCGGTCGCTCGCCTGATCGATCACCTGTAGACGGACATATAGTTCGCAAAAAAGAGCCGCCATCCGGCCCGCCGCCGAACGCTGGCCGAGCGACAATTCCCATTCGCGGCTCATGCACGCATCCAGGTTTGTACTGAACCAGTACAGACGGCCTATGCGCGGCCACTGCTCGATCAACTGTCGGATTTGCTCATGGGGCACCAGGGTCACGACGCAGTCTGTCAGCGTCATGACATCATGCTCCAGCCGTTTCAGCGTGAAGCCATGAAGATCAACGAAGTCGCCCGCGATGTGTATTTGCGTGATCTGCCGCTTGCCATCCGCCAAATCCTTGAAGCGGCACATCACTCCTTCGAGCAGCAACGTGCTGGCCTCCAGAGGTTCTCCCTCATGCGCGATGATGCTGTTGCGAGGCACATGACGGCCCGGCGGCGTGATCGCCCGGATCGCCTCTTCCTCTTCCGGAGATAACGGGTGACGGAATCTAAGTTTGGCGAGATGAGCCTCTACCATCGCGGTCTCCTGGGCCGAGCCGGAGACACACAGCCTCGCTGAAGGACACTCGTCCCATCTGTACGCCAGAATCACTCCTTATGTCGATCCAGCCCGTCAGATCGACGACGCCCATCAGCACTTCCTCGCTCAGGATCGAGCGTATGCTGCTTATGGCAAGAGCACGGGCATCAGCCTCTTCGGCCAACTCCCGCCCCTCGTCATCGCGGGTAAAGCCGGTGCCATTGTGAAGATCGAAATGAAGGCGGCGCATGGCATGGGGAACGCCGCCTTTGACGGTAAGTTTCACGCAGCTCAAGACGCACACTTCATGCCGCGCGCTTGGAGCCGACTTTTCTGCTATTTAACGCGCCGCGAGGAGGATCGGCCGATCGGCCGCCGCCTGCGCAAAGTGTTGAGCGCGCAAACTGCTCAGCATGTTGTCCCTGTCCGTCGCATCATTCGCCACAATCACCCATGCCTCGAACTTCGACCCAGGGCGCACCTCCTGCGGTAAGGGGTAAAGCGATCCCATCGATCGGATAGCGCGCATCGATATACGATCGACACTGCGGGATGCCGAAGAGCCCGCCAGAGAAATATTCTCCGGCCGCCCTTGTTCTCCCAGACGGAACTGCACGCGGGAATATCCGATCGATGCTCCATCACGATAAAGGGAAGTTGCCTGACGGATGCTCCGCGACAATCTTGATGCTGTCCGATTCGTCCACTTTTCATAGCTTATTGCGCTTTTATCGGGTGCTACCACCGTCAGTTGCCCAGATCCCTGCCTGGCATCTGCCACCATCGGCACAGCCAAGCAGACGCAAAGCGCCGCCATCACAGGCTTGGCATACATAGAGGCCTCCTCTGTTTCTCTAGCAATTTTTTACTGAAAAGCCGCTGCGGCAGCGTCGGACCGGCCGAGAGCAGCGGCTGCTTATATATTGCAAAGCCGCGTGGCCGGGTAACAAATTATCGCCAATGAAGTCATGGGCATAAGAATTATTTCATCGGAGCTTAATTTATCGATCGAAAGTAATTTACCCGCTTAACTTGTTTTAGCTTGGCAAAAGACAGCGTTAAACCGCTACCCTCATTGGATTTTGATGGATTTACCTTACGGCAACGCCGCACGACTCAGGCGGAAATCGCCAAGCCGACGGCTTCCCCAACCTTGATGCCATCAATGGCCGCCGACAATATGCCGCCTGCATAGCCCGCGCCTTCGCCAGCGGGGTAAAGTCCGGCCACATTCAGGCTCTGAAAATCCTTGCCTCGTGTGATGCGGATGGGGGATGAGGTTCGGGTTTCGACACCGGTCATGACCGCATCAGGGTGATCATAATTGGCAATCTGTCGGCCAAATGCGGGCAGCGCCTCACGAAAGGCGTCGATTGCAAAGTCAGGCAGGCAAAGGGACAGATCGGTCATGGTGACGCCCGGCTTGTAGGAAGGGATGACCTCCCCGAGCGCTTCTGAGGGACGCCGCGCCATGAAATCGCCGACCTTTTGGCCTGGAGCCCAGTAGGAAGAGCCGCCTGCGACAAAGGCCTGGCTTTCCCAATGCCGCTGAAGGTCGATGCCCGCCAAAGGCCCTCCCGGAAAATCCCGCTCCGGCTCTATGCCAACCACCAGGCCTGAATTGGCGTTGAATTCCGCACGGCTATATTGGCTCATGCCGTTGGTGACGACACGTCCTTCTTCAGACGTGGCAGCAACCACGCGCCCCCCCGGACACATGCAAAAGCTGTAAACGGTGCGGCCATTCTCGCAATGATGCGCAAGGCTGTAGGCCGCCGCTCCAAGTACCGGATGACCCGCGCAATTGCCGTAGCGGGCTCGATCGATCCAGCTTTGTGGATGCTCGATCCGTACCCCGATCGAAAAGGGCTTGGCTTCGATATGAACGCCGCGCCGGTGCAACATCTCGAAAGTCGGGCGGGCGCTGTGCCCCACGGCAAGTACAACATGGTCGGCCTCTATAAAGCTGCCGTCGGAAAGATGCAGTCCGCGCAAGCGCTGCGCTCCGTCGCCTTGCCGCTCCATCTCCAGTTCATCGACCTTGTGCTGCCAGCGATATTCGCCGCCCAGTTGCTCGATCTGGCGGCGCAGGCTTTCGACCATGCTGACGAGGCGAAACGTCCCAATATGGGGATGCGCTTCGGTCAAAATATCTTCAGGCGCGCCCGCAGCGACAAATTCCTCCAGCACCTTACGGCCCAGGAAACGCGGGTCCTTAACACGGCAATAGAGCTTGCCGTCCGAGAAGGTGCCCGCGCCGCCTTCCCCGAACTGGACATTGCTGTCGGGATTCAGTTCGGCTCGCCGCCAAAGACCCCAGGTATCCTTGGTCCTCTCCCGCACAACCTTGCCACGGTCGAGGATTATGGGCCGGAAGCCCATCTGCGCGAGGATCAGTCCCGCGAAAAGTCCACATGGGCCTGCGCCCACCACGACCGGACGTTTCCCCGACCAGCCCTGTGGCGCATGCGTGACGAAGCGGTAGTCGGTGTCCGGGCGACGGCGCACGTCGTGGTCATCCCCAAGCCGTTCAAGCACCGCGGCCTCGTCCACCAGCTCGACATCGACAGTATAAACCAGTTGGATTGCACTCTTCCGCCGGGCATCATTGCCCCGGCGCACGATGACGTGACGGACGAGGTCCGATGCCTCAATTCCCAGCCGCTCGCAAATGGCGGCAGGCATCGCATCGGCCGGGTGGTCGAGGGGCAGCTTGAGGCCGGAGAGACGCAACATGGCGCCGCCTCTAGCCGCATTTACCGCCCCGCTCCACCCCCTCATGAGGATAGGCCGCTGCCTTTTCAGAGACGCGCGCGCACGCCCGCGTAGACCGCCCGGCGTTCGATGGGATAGAAGGCCGCACTGGCCTGGTTCCCAGGGATCGATGGATCGTCCGGTTTATAGCTTACGAGCGCTCCGATATCGCCTATCGCTCGCTCACCCGTCAGATTGCGTGCATCGACGAACAGGCTGACGCCCTTTGTCAACTGCGCCTGCGCCCCGATGTTGAACGTCGCATAGCCATCAACCCGCTTGCTATTGCTATAATCGACCCAAGCACCCTGCGGCACCCATTCCACAGCCGGAGCGATGCTGGCGCGATCGGTTCCCAGCTTAACTTCCGCCCGGTAGAAATGACGTGGCACGACGGGGAGGCGGTTGTCGCCAAATTGCGCGTCATTACGAAAACGGAAGTCGCTATACTGGTAGACCTGCCGCAACGTCGCCCAAGGCGCGAGGGTCAGGTCCAGCGCGGCCTCGATGCCTTGGTGCCGTGTCCGGCCTGCGTTGAATGTCGCCGCCGGGATGACGCCCGGCTGGACATTATATTGCAGCAACTCGCCTTTCAGGCCCGCGCGATAGAAGCTTATGTCCCAACGGGCTGGCCCCATGCTGCCACGCGTGCCGATTTCCGCCGTCCAGGCCCGCTGCGCATCAAGGGGCGTGAAGCCGGGCAGCGGCCCACTTGGTCCAGCGGCAATCTGGCCCAGTTCGATGAAGCCAGGCAACTCCACAGACCGGCTGTAATTTGCGTAGACCTGCACCGCCTGAGAGGGTGCATACAGAAGCCCGACTTTAGGCGCGAAGCTATCGAATTTCGCCTCGCCGCTGCGTGAAGGCACGAGGCGATTGTCCAGCCGCCGCTCACCATGCGTATAGATGCCACCTGCGATCAGCCATAAGCCCTGAACCGGAGCGATCCTGGCCTCCACATAGCTGTTGATCGTCTGCGCCCGCGCCTTTTGCATGGACGTGAGAGCGCCCGCTTTGCCGTCGATATTAACAAACTGCCGGAAATCACCATGGCCAAAACGTGCCTGCGTTCCCAGCGTTAGTTCGACCGGAAGCCCCCGCACCTCTCCCGAAAGGTCAAGGCTGGCGAACAGTCCACGATCCTCTGATTTCTGATCGACCACCTGATAAATGGGATGGTTTAGAGCCTTCGTATTGAAATAGGCGCCGAAGGCCAATTGACCGCCGTCCAGTTCAACCGTGGTACGGTTTTGAAACCGGATGGAATCGATGTTGCGCGCCTGATCACCTGCAAAGTTGCCCTTGGCCGGGTCATTCAGCGCATCCGCTTCGGTCAGCGCTCCCGACAGCTTCTGCCGGATCGTTTGGGCGTTGACATAGAAACGGGTTTCCACCCGATCGTTCACCTTGATCCCAACATTGCCGTTGAAACGCAAAGCGCGTCTCTCTCCGTGAGCGCGGTCCCCATCGGACCTGTCGGCGGTAATGGATGCCCAAGCGTCACCACGAGCATCGGCATAACCATAGGCCGCCTTCGCACGCAGCGTATCGAACGAGCCGCCATCTATGCGCAATTCCGCGCCCGGCATCGTCCGTCCGGTGGGTGTCACCGCATTGATGGCGCCACCCAAAGTCGATCCGCCAAGTCGCAGCGCATTGCCGCCGCGATAGACCTCCAGATGCTGGAACACCTGCGGATCCAGTTCCTGAAAGTCTCCGTTGTCGTCGGCCATGTTGATCGGGATGCCATCCTGCAACAGCGTCAGGCCCCGCATATGGAAGCTCCGCGACAGTCCGGAACCGCGTATCGAAATGCGCACCTCCTGGCCAAAGCGCGGTTGCGTGTAGACACCTGCGGAGAAGGCCAGCGCGTCGCGCAGCGATACGGCCAACTTGTCTTCGAAATCCTTGGCAGCAACGACATCGGCGCCGCCCGCCGTCCGGCTTATATGGGTAACGGCATCTTCTACTGTAGGACTGGCGGTTACGATGATACGGCCCTGGTCACCAGCTTCATCAGCGAAAGCTGGGGTGGAAAGCAGCGAACAGGCAAGAGCGCACAGCGACACGCTGCGCAAAGCGGTAAATGCAGACATGAATTCATCCTCAAGAAAATCGTGCCGCGCTCAGCGCAGCGATAAACGACAGCTTCAGGAGGACAGAGGAGGACCGGATGATGGCGGAGGCGGTGCGGCAAGTCGGGCGATCAGCCCCGTCTTGAGCGCGAATGCGATAGGCCCGAAAACAGTCTGCCACGCTGGCAACGGCAGATCGGCCAAAATCAGCGGCGGAACCACCGGCTGAACCGAGGCGGCGAAGGAGCAATGTTGTTGAACCGGGACGCCGTCATCCTGCGAATGATGTTCTTTCCCCAGCGCTTGATCGCGATCGACCAGGACGTTGACCGCGCCCTGCCCCGTACAGAGGGTCACCATCACGCCCCGATCCGTACGAACCGGCATGAAACCGGCGGGCGTGATCAAATGAATGGTCAGGACAAGCAGCGCCAACGCGGCCAGCAAGCCCCGCGCGACTTCCGATTGTCTGATTGCCCCCGTCATAAGGCGCCGCTTAACCTCCCAAAGCCCGACTGTCATCAGGGCAAATTGCCGCAGATCACACTTGACGTTAACGTCAACCTTTCTTAGCTAAGACGCCATGGATCAGCGCAGCGGCATCGCGGGCATCGAATTGCCCGACAACAAAGAACGGCAAAGCTACACCATCACCGACCTGTCGGAGGAGTTTGGCGTCACGGCCCGCGCCCTGCGTTTCTATGAGGATGAAGGGCTGATCGCACCGGAACGTCATGGCCTCGCCCGCATCTATTCACGCCGTGACCGCGCTCGGCTTGCCTGGATCCTGCGTGGCAAAAGGGTCGGCTTCAGCCTCGCCGAGATTCGCGAAATGATCGACCTTTACGATGCGGATGAGGAACATGAGGAGCAGCGGCGCGTCACAGTCGCCAAATGCAAGGCTCGCATCGAACTGCTCACCCGCCAGAAAAGCGACATAGATGCCGCCATCGCGGAACTTTCGGGCTTTGTCGCAGCTCTCGACAAGCCCTGAACATTCGCGACTAAAAAGATAACCGGAGAAGATTGATGCCCAGCTATTCCGCCCCGATCCGCGAAACGCGCTTCATACTCGACCATGTGGTGGGCCTTGATCGCTATACCAATCTGCCCGGCTTTGAGAGCGCGACGCCGGATCTGGTGGATGCCATCCTCACAGAGGGCGCGAAGATTGCTGAGGAAGTACTCTTTCCGCTCAACGCGGTCGGCGACAAGGAAGGGTGCGTTCGAAACCCGGATGGCAGCGTCACGACGCCGCCGGGCTTCAAGCAGGCATTCGACACCTATGTGGAAGGTGGATGGACCACGCTGCACGCGCCGGTCGAATATGGTGGACAAGGCCTGCCCAATATTGTCGCGTCTGCTGTTGGCGAATATGTGCTGTCGGCCAATCACAGCTTCGAAATGTATCATGGCCTGACCAGCGGGGCCGTGTCCGCTCTGCTCGCCAAGGGCAGCGAAGAGCAGAAGCAGAAATATCTCCCCAACATGGTGTCTGGCAAATGGACGGGCACGATGAACCTGACCGAGCCCCATGCGGGCACGGACCTTGGCCTCATCAAGACCAAGGCGGTGAGGCAGGATGACGGCAGCTATTCGATCACCGGCACGAAGATCTTCATTTCTTCCGGTGAGCAGGACCTTACCGAGAATATCATTCACCTGGTGCTCGCCAAGACTCCGGACGCGCCCGAGGGCAGCAAAGGCATCTCCCTCTTCGTCGTGCCCAAACTGTTGGTGAATGACGATGGGTCGTTGGGTGAGCGCAACGCCGTGTCATGCGGATCGCTCGAACATAAGATGGGCATTCACGGCAACGCCACCTGCGTCATGAATTATGACGGCGCCAAGGGATGGATCGTGGGCGAGGAGAATAAGGGCCTCGCCGCCATGTTCATCATGATGAACGCCGCGCGCATGTGGGTAGGCATGCAGGGCCTCGGCCAAGCGGAAATCGCGTTCCAGAACGCGGTCCATTATGCGCGCGACCGGCGGCAAGGCCGCGCACTGACCGGCCCTCAAGACAAAGACGAAAAAGCCGATACGCTGTTCGTCCACCCCGATGTGCGGCGCATGCTGATGGAGGCGAAGGCGCTGACCGAGGGGCTGCGCGCGCTGATGTTGTGGGGCGCTATGCAGGTCGATCTGGCGCAGCACGCCGCGACGGAGGAGGAACGGCAGGCCGCCGACGATCTCGTCCAGCTGCTGACCCCGGTGCTGAAAGGCTATGGCACCGACAAGGGCTTCGACGTTGCGGTCATGTGCCAGCAGGTGTTCGGCGGTCATGGCTACATCTGGGAAAATGGCGCCGAACAATATGTACGCGACGCCCGTATTGCCCAAATCTACGAAGGCACCAACGGCGTGCAGGCGATGGACCTGGTTGGCCGCAAGCTGCCGATGAATGGCGGCCGGGCTCTGCAGGCTTTCCTGAAAATCGTCGCGGACGAGGTCGCGCAGGCGAAGGGCAATGAGAAGCTGGCTGGCGTGGCCGAGGCGCTGGAGAAGGCAAGCGGGCAGCTGGGCGCGGCGACCATGTGGCTGATGCAGAATGCGATGCAGAACCCTAATAATGCAGGGGCTGGCGCGGTACATTATATGCATATCCTGGGCATCGTTTCGACCGGCCTTATGTGGCTGCGCATGGCGAAGGCGGCGGCGGCGCTGCTGGAAGCGGGCGAAGGCGATGCGCGCTATCTGGAGGCGAAGCTGGTCACGGCGCGCTTTTTTGCTGAGCGGGTGATGCCGGATGCGGGCGCGCTGCGGCGGAAGATCGAGGGTGGCGCGGAAAGCCTGATGGCGATCGATCCGGATATGTTTTTGGCGGCCTGAACGAGGCACTCTCATTCTTTACTGGGGGGATGACGGAATGGCTGGGTTGCGGCCACCGCCCTCCCGCAGGCGGGAGGGGCCGGGGGTGGGCTTGCGTGACATTCGCCTTGCTTTGCAGCTGATAGCTGGTTCCATCCGCTAGCCCTTTTCATGTGCGGAAGGGCATTTCTGATTGGGTCGTGAGCGGATACCCTCCCGTCATGCCAGCGCAAGCTGGCATCTCTCACGACAGGGCACAGCTTAGCCTCATGAGATCCCAGCTTACGCTGGGATGATAGGAAATGGGTGGATGGCGGACGTTGCCCGTCTCCGGCGGCGTGATATTAGTCGGGCATGAGTTGGATGTATCTGCTGACCTCGCTGGCTTCTCCCGCCGTCGTCGATGCCCCGCCTTTTCAAAATTTCGATGTTTTCCGAAATGCATTGTCGCACGACGCATTCAACGAGATGCGCTGCAAAGGCATGTCTGCTGAGCGCACGAAACGCCTCTACAATCAGCAGTATAAAGCACGCCAAGACCGGATAAGGGCCGCAATTGTAGCGAGCCACGGCACTGAATATCTGAACAACGAAGATATCATCGCCATCGGGCTTCCATGCCCGCACTACAGGGGCGCGGAAGAGCGCCTGAAGCGATTTTTGTCTATGGTAGAACAACGCTTAAGCATACCACAACAATAACCGCCTGTCTGGCATTGGTTGTTGACCGTCGGGCGACGAAACGAACGTTCACCGGTGAGAGAAACGAGTTTTGCCCAGCTGATGCTGATGCAAAAAGGCCGGGGCAGATGATGCTGCGCCCGGCCTTCTGATTTTCAGGTTTGAGACGGCGCGCGCTTAGTCGCCCCACAATTCCTTGAGCTTGCTGAAGAAGCCGGTCGATTGCGGGCATTCCTCGCCGGTTTCTGTGTCGCGGAAAGCTTCGAGCAGTTCCTTCTGCTTGGCGGAAAGGCGGGTCGGGGTTTCGACATCGACCTGTATCACAAGGTCGCCCTGCCCCCGGCCGTTCAGCACCGGCATGCCTGCGCCGCGCTGGCGGATCTGCTTGCCGGACTGGATGCCGCTCGGGATCTTGATCTCGTGACGCTGGCCGTCGAGGCCGGGCACTTCGATGCAACCGCCGAGTGCCGCCGTGGTGAAGCTGACGGGCGCGCGGCAGAACAGGGTCGTGCCGTCCCGTTCAAAGAGCGTATGCCGCTTCACATGCAGGAAGATGTAGAGGTCGCCCGCAGGTGCGCCGCGTGCGCCCGCTTCGCCTTCGCCGGAAAGGCGGATGCGGGTGCCTTCATCGACGCCGGCGGGGATGTTGACGGACAGCGTCTTGGGCTTGTCCACCCGGCCTTCGCCGCGACAGGTGCGGCAGGGGCTTTCGATGACCTGACCCGCGCCGTGACAGCCGGGGCAAGTGCGCTCGACGACGAAGAAGCCCTGTTGCGCCCGCACCTGGCCATGGCCGCCGCAGGTGCCGCAGGCCTTGACGCCGGTGCCGGGCTGCGCGCCCGATCCGTCGCAGCTTTCGCAGGAAGCGGAGACTTCGATCTCTATCTCGGTCTTCTTGCCGTGATAGGCTTCGTCGAGCGTAATCTCCATGTCGTAGCGCAAGTCTGCGCCGCGGCGCTGCGCCTGACGCCCGCCATTGCCGCCGAAGCCGCTCTGGCCGAAGATCGTCTCGAAAATATCGCCAAGGTCGGAAAAGCCGCCCGCGCCGCCACGCCCGTTGAAGCCGCCACCGCCGCCATTCTGGGCATTGGTATAGGCAGCGTGACCGTAGCGATCGTAGGCCGCGCGCTTCTGCGGGTCCTTCAGGCACTCATAGGCTTCGGAAACCGCCTTGAACCTCGCTTCGCCGTCGCTGCATCCCCCGGTCTTGTCCGGGTGATATTTCATCGCCAGCTTGCGGTAGGCGCTCTTGATGGTGCCTGCATCAGCCGAGCGATCGACCTCGAGCAGTTCGTAATAGTCCAATTCGCTACTCATTTCGCCCCCGGCGCGCGCACGTCCCTCGGCTTCGCCCGGCACGAACGGCTACCATAACCGTTCGGTTCGAGCGAAGTCGAGAAGCGTTTCATCGGGCCTTATGCCTTGTTGTCGTCCACTTCCGAAAATTCGGCATCGACGACATCGTCATCAGCCTTGGGAGCTTCAGCGCCCGGAGCCGAGGCCTGAGCCTGTTCCTTCTCGTAGATCGCCTGGCCGAGCTTCATCGCGACCTGAGCGAGTTCCTGCGCCTTGGCCTTCATCGCTTCGCCGTCGCCGCCTTCGACAGCGGATTTGGTCGCGGCGATCGCGGTTTCGATCTCGGACTTGAGGGCAGCGTCCACCTTATCGCCATGCTCGGACAGCTGCTGCTCGGTGGTGTGGATCAGGCTTTCGGCATTGTTCTTGGCCTCTGCGCCTTCACGCCGCTTCTTGTCCTCTTCGGCGAAGCGTTCGGCGTCCTTGACCATCTGGTCGATGTCGGCGTCGCTGAGGCCGCCCGAAGCCTGGATGCGGATCTGCTGTTCCTTGCCCGTGCCCTTGTCCTTGGCATGGACGTTGACGAGGCCGTTGGCGTCGATGTCGAAGGTGACCTCGATCTGTGGCACGCCGCGCGGCGCGGGCGGGATGCCGACCAGATCGAACTGGCCGAGCAGCTTGTTGTCCGCCGCCATTTCACGTTCACCTTGGAACACGCGGATCGTCACCGCCTGCTGATTGTCGTCAGCGGTCGAATAGACCTGCGACTTCTTGGCCGGGATGGTGGTGTTGCGGTCGATCATGCGGGTGAACACGCCGCCCAGCGTCTCGATGCCAAGCGAAAGCGGGGTGACGTCTAGCAACAGCACATCCTTGACGTCGCCCTGCAACACGCCCGCCTGGATGGCCGCGCCCATGGCGACGACTTCGTCCGGGTTGACGCCGGTGTGCGGTTCCTTGCCGAAGAATTCCTTCACGGCCTCGCGCACCTTGGGCATGCGGGTCATGCCGCCGACGAGGACGACTTCGCTGATCTCGCTCGCGGAAATGCCAGCGTCGGCCATAGCCTTCTTGCAAGGCTCCATGGTGCGCTTGATGAGGTCCGTCACCAGACGCTCCAGATCGGCGCGGGTGATGTTCTTCACCAGATGCTTGGGGCCATTCTGGTCAGCGGTGATGAAAGGCAGGTTGACTTCGGTCGACTGCGCCGAGGACAGTTCGATCTTCGCCTTTTCGGCCGCTTCCTTCAGACGCTGGAGCGCCAGCTTGTCCTTGGTGAGGTCGATGCCCTCATCCTTCTTGAAGCCCTCGGCCAGATATTCGACGAGCTTGGCGTCGAAATCTTCACCGCCAAGGAAGGTGTCGCCGTTGGTCGATTTCACCTCGAACACGCCATCGCCGATCTCAAGGATCGAGATGTCGAAGGTGCCGCCGCCAAGGTCATAGACCGCGATCGTCTTGCCGTCCTGCTTCTCAAGCCCATAGGCGAGCGCAGCAGCAGTCGGCTCATTGATGATGCGCAGCACTTCAAGGCCCGCAATCTGCCCGGCGTCCTTGGTCGCCTGACGCTGGGCGTCGTTGAAGTAGGCGGGAACGGTGATGACCGCCTGAGTGACCGTCTCGCCGAGGTAAGACTCAGCGGTTTCCTTCATTTTCTGAAGCGTGAAGGCGGAAATCTGCGAAGGCGAATAATCCTTGCCGCCCGCCTGCACCCATGCGTCGCCATTGCCGCCCTTCACGATGTGATAGGGGACCAGCTCCATGTCCTTCTTGGTGGTCGGATCGTCGAAGCGTCGGCCGATAAGGCGCTTCACCGCGAAAATCGTGTTGTCCGGATTGGTGACGGCCTGTCGCTTGGCGGGCTGGCCGATCAGGCGCTCGCCATCCTTGGTGAAGGCCACGATCGACGGCGTGGTGCGCGCGCCTTCCGCATTTTCGATCACCTTGGGCTTGCCGCCATCCATCACAGCCACGCAGCTGTTGGTGGTGCCAAGGTCAATGCCGATTACTTTTCCCATCTTGTCCTCTTAAACCCCAATTTCATTCAGCGGTCGACGGCCCCATACCTCACGAAAGCGCCAAGGCAAGGCCGTTTGCGGATGGGATATAGGCGTGATCTTTCTTGGCACAAGAAGCGCGGGCGATTACCGTAACAACCGACCGGAAACGAGACAGTCACGAAAGCCTCCTGATGCGCGCACTATTCAGCCTCTTTGCCCTTGCCGCTCCTTTCACGCTTGCGGCATGCGGCGATCCTGCACCGACCTATATCGACCAGGCCTGGGTCCGCCTGAGCCCCAACAAGGATACGCCATCGGCTGGATATTTCGTGGTGCATGGCGGTGACGCAGCGACGCAACTACGCGGCGTGCTAACCGATTACGCGCTCAAGGTAGAGATGCACGAGAGCATGGATCATAACGGCATGATGATGATGCAGAAGATCGATTCAGTCGACATTCCCGCCAAGTCGAAGGTCGCCTTCGCGCCGGGCGGCAAGCATCTGATGATCTGGGGAGTCAATGATACGGCTATCAACCGGGGCAAGATGACGCTGACCTTCCTCCTCGCCAATGGCGACCGCCTGCTGGTCGATGCCGCGATCCAGAAGCCTGGCGCCCCAACTCCCAAAGCCGGCGGAGTCAAATAAGCATTGACCAGCCGGTCTTTGACCTTGGGAGAAGTCGCGCTAGCCCGATCAGTTTTCGGCGATGCGATCGCCTATGATCAGGTTCGGGCTCACAATCGCAAATGGTGGCCATTTCAGCCCGCCCGCGTGACCATGTCGCCGGACGGGCATCTTTGGTTCAATCCCAAGAGCGGCCTCTTCTGCGCGGATTTCTGCGACCAGGGGCTGCACTTGCAGGGTCATTTCATCCACGAGATGACCCATGTCTGGCAAGCTCAGAGGGGCGGCAAATGGTATCTACCGCTGATGCGCCATCCCTTCTGTCGCTATGGCTACGACATCGTGCAGGGTCGGCCTTTTTGGAGGTATGGACTTGAGCAACAGGCGGAAATCGTCCGCCATGCGTTCCTGATGCGGAAAGGCGCACGCGTGGAGGGGAAGCCGCCGCTGCATGTCTATGAAGAGCTACTCCCCTTCAGCCGGGCCTAGTCGTAAGACAGGTTTTCGTCGCCAAAATCTGTTATCTTGGCCCGCATGCGGCTGATCGCACCATTCCTACCGCTGGCGGCCTTCCTCGCCACGCCAGCCTTGGCAGAGCCTTCGCCCACTCAGCGTGCGGGCCATTATTATCTTCGTGGCGTCATGGAGACCGGATCTGAACTGATGCTCCGGCCGGATGGGCGGTTTCAATGGTATCTCGTCTATGGCGCTCTTGATCTTTTCGCCGAAGGACGCTGGCAGGAGGTGGATGACACCGTCCGGCTGCTGGCCGAACCGACGAAAGACGTGCCGCAGCCCGGTTTCAATACGCTGACGCTGACTATCCGGGGCAACGAACTGATCCCGCCCGATGGACGCGGAGCTTACATCCGTCCCTCAGACGAGGCGGACTGAAATCCTCAGCTAACCGCCGCCTCCAGCAAACGGATGCTCCCCGCATCAGCATCAATTTCAGCGCGCACGCCCAACGGCAGGCTGAACTGGCTCGCGACATGACCTATGGCAGCGCCTTGAAATGCTGGAACGCCAAGGGGGCCGAAATGCTGCTGCAGCACTTCGGACAAGGTGAAACCGCCATAGGACGGCTCCCGTGCGCTACAGCTTGTGCATTGACCAAATACCACGCCCGCAACCTTGCCAAGAATGCCTGCCTGCGACAGCTGGGTCAGCATCCGGTCGATCCGGTAGGGTGCCTCATCCACATCCTCCAGAAACAGGATGGCACCCGCAAAGTCTGGCAGCCAGCCCGTGCCCACCATGGCCGCCAGCACGGTCAGATTGCCGCCCAGCAATCGCCCGCTGGCACGTCCTTCGCCAAAGGTCCGGATGCGCCCGCCCAATGGAACCAGCCGGTCCTCCTTGGGCTGCGGGTTGATCAATGTCGGAGTAGCGCCCTCAAAGGCAATCGCGCGAAAGGCATCCCAACTGAATTGCGGCCAGCTGCTTGCGGCATTGGGTCCATGGATCGTCGTAAAGCCCGCTCGCGTCGCAAAGGCCATGTGTAGCGCGGTTATATCGCTGAATCCGATCAGCAGCTTGGGGTTCGCGCGAATCGTTGCAAAGTCCAGATGAGGCAGGATGCGCGCGCATCCCCATCCGCCGCGAACAGCAAACACGGCCCGGACCTCCGGATCGGCGAACATCGCGTTCACATCGGCGGCCCGGTCCTCGTCCTTGCCCGCCAGATAGCCATATCGCTCGACCAGATGCCGGGCAGGCTTGGGCTTCAACCCCATCGCTAATATCGTTTCCCGCACGACAGCCAGATCGAACATATCATCCGTAAAGCCCGCTGGCTCAACAAGCCCCACGACATCGCCCGGACGCAAGCGTGGCGGCTTGATGAGGGTTGGAGCAGGTGCCTGGGCGGCCAACAGGGCGGTCCCCATGCCCGCCAGCATCATCCGCCTGTCGAAGCCCGGATAGCCGCTCAAAAAGCGCTCCCGTCCTTGCGCCGATAGCCTCCCATCGACCATCTAAGATCGATGTCAGGATAATGCGCGTCCCCCTGCGGCACTCGCCCGAAAGCCAGGAACTCGCAATCGCCCTCACTTTCATTGATAAGCTGGTGCCCATTCGGCTCTCCCTTTGGAAAAGCTGCCATGTCACCTGCCTGCATCGAAAAGCGGCCTTCTTCTTCGATCAGCACAGCCTGCCCGCTCAGCATGACGACGAATTCATCTTCGTCCTCATGCCAGTGCCGCTGCGATGAAGCCGCGCCCGGTTTCAATATCACATGACTGATGCCAAAATCGGCAAGCCCGCAACCATGGCCGAGCTTTCGCACCCAGCGTCCATCGACTGCCCTAGAATAGGGTGCCGGATAACCGGTCCTGTTATTCTGCTCTATGGCTGCAAGATCGATCTTGGGCATGATCTCTTCCTCCGCTGGCAAAGGCGCTCGGCTTTCGCTAACGCAGCCCCATGAGCATGACCAGCACCAATGCCGACACAGTGGACATAGCACGAAAGCTGATTGCATGTCCTTCGGTAACGCCTGCGCGGGGTGAGGTTTTCGCCGTGCTGGAGGCGATGCTGGTTCCGCTCGGCTTCACGGTCGACCGCTTTGTTGTGGGGGACGAGCCCGACGGTCCGGTCGAAAATCTGCTCGCCTGGCGGACGACCGGAGCGGGTCCGCACTTCGCCTTCGCCGGACATCTGGACGTCGTGCCGCCCGGGGATGGCTGGACAAGTGACCCATTCACGCCCGAGCTTCGCGGCGACCTGCTCTATGGTCGCGGCGCAGTCGATATGAAGGGATCGATCGCTGCATTCGTCGCCGCGCTTGCCAGCATTCCGGAAGACTTGCCGGGTACGGTCAGCCTCATCATCACTGGCGACGAAGAAGGCCCTGCGGTTTTCGGCACGCTGGCGCTCATGGATCGCATGGCCGCGCATGGACTACGGCCCGATCTCTGCCTGGTTGGTGAACCCACGTCATCCCAGCGGCTCGGAGACGTCATCAAAGTGGGCCGACGCGGTTCGGTGAACATGTGGATCCGGGTTGACGGAGTGCAGGGGCATGTCGCCTATCCGCATCTGGCCGACAATCCGGTGCCACGGCTCGTTCGCATTCTTGCCGCCATAGATGCCGTGGTGCTGGACGAAGGCACCGACTGGTTTCAGCCAAGCAATATCGAGATCACGGACCTGGAAGTCGGCAACCCCGCGACCAATGTCATTCCAGCCGCAGCGAATGCACGTATCTCCATCCGCTTCAATGATCGACATAGTGGCGCGCAGCTGATTGAACGGATCAACGCGATTGCCGCAGCGGAGGGCGGCACCGTCACCGCAAAGATCAGCGGCGAATCATTTCTGACCGAACCCGGAGCCTTGTCCAGCCTTGCCGCAGGAGCGATCAGGGAAGTGACCGGGGTGGAAGCGGAACTTTCCACCACTGGTGGCACTTCGGACGCCCGTTTCCTCTCGCGCCTCTGCCCCGTGGTCGAATTCGGCCTGAACAATGCGACGATGCACAAGCTGGATGAGGCAGTGGCCGTGCAGGACCTGCAGGATCTAACGCGCATATACGCGCTTATTGTCCGCCGGGCCTTAGCGGCCTGACCTTCAAACCATTCGGCGCTGGATGGCCTGCTTTGGTGCAAAGCGGGCCAGATAATCCTGCTCGCTGGTGGGTCGGGCGAAATGATATCCCTGGAACATCGTGCAACCGATAACGCGCAGCATTTCCATCTGCGCTTCCGATTCGACGCCCTCCACCACGACCTCCATCCCCAGCCCTTGGATTAGGCCGACAACGGCACTGCAAATGGTACGTGCCTCAGCCGACACGGCGATGTCGCGCACCAGACTCCGATCGATCTTGACCCGATCGACGGGCAACTCCTTGAGGCGGGACAGGTTGGAATAACCGGTGCCGAAATCATCGATGGCGATCCGCACGCCTTCCTCACGCAGCGCTTTCAACTGCGCACGCACCCGCTCGTCCATTCCCATCGCCAGCGATTCGGAAATTTCCAGCTCCAGCATGTGCGGCGGGGTCTGATGCGCCGCCATGGCGTGCCGCAGCCGCAGGAAGAAATCCGCTTGGGACAGTTCCCGTGACGAGATGTTGACCGCGATGCGCTGCCCGATCTCGGCCTTTGACCAACGCGCCGCCGTTTCGCAAACACGGCTCATTACCCAATCGCCCAACGCAACAATGGCGCCGCTTTCCTCCGCGACAGGTACGAAGAAGCCCGGCATGACCATGTCACGTTCGGGATGTGCCCAGCGGATCAAGGCTTCGGCCGTGACGACCCGGCCACTCACAGCCTCCACCTGTGGCTGGAACTCCAGAATAAACTCGTCCCGTTGCAGCGCCAGTAACAAATCCCGCTCCAGTTCGGCGCGGTCGGCGGCTTCCAGCGCCAGTTCGGCAGTGAACATTTCGGCCCGGTTCCGGCCCCGATGCTTGGCATGATACATGGCGATATCGGCGGATCGCAGCAGGGCAGAGAGGGTATCGCCGTGATCGGGGTAACAGGCGATGCCGATTGATGCGCCCAACTCTATATGCTGGCTGCCCAGATCGAAGCGCTCGCTCAGCGCGAACTGAATAGCGCGCGCGATCCGGCTCGCAGCCTCGGGTCCGGGCAACTTAGGGAAGAACATCGTGAACTCATCACCCGCGAGCCGACCGATGACCGCATCGTTCATGCCTGCACTGACCTGCGCCATCACGACTTCGCGGAGACGTCCGGCGACACGAGCGAGCAGTTGGTCACCCGCGGCATGGCCCAGAGTGTCATTCACCCCCTTGAAGCCATCGAGATCGATGAAGAACAGCGCCGCTGCACAGGTCTCTTCCCGCTCGGCAAGCAGCCTTTCGACCTGTCGGCAAAAGCTGGTGCGGTTGGCTAGGCCCGTCACCTGGTCAAACAATGCGAGCGTTTGCACATGGTCGAGGTTGGTGCGGACCTGACTGAACAGGCTGGTCATCGCTACCGACAGGTCGGGCAATTCGACGGCGATCTCAGGCGGTACGGACGATTGCAGATCACCATGGGCAGCGGCGATCAGCCTTTCGGTTGCGACATCAATGGCGCTCGCGGTCGTGGCGACCGTCTGGCGCGCTGAAGCCCAGCTCAATGTGCCGCAAAGGATCGCGACGATCAGCGATCTGCCGATGCCCAGGATATCGTCGGCCTGATCCTGCCCAAGCACAAGCGACAGGATAAACACCAGCGCCCCCGCGGCGCAGGCGAAGGCAGTGGCGCGGCTTTTCAATGTCACGCCCTGCATGTGCCTCCTGCCCAGAGCGCAGCTCGATAATGAGCCACGGATCGGGATGCTTATGGAGGACGCTGGTTAAGAAAAGGTCAGTGGCAGACCTTGGGGCGGCTATTTTTTGCGCCGCAATATGATGTAGATAGCTCCATCCCCGCCATGGCGCGGATGAGCCTGTCTGACGCTCGCGATCCGGTCGGAAAAGGGGCTGGTTTCGAGCCAGTGACCGATCTCACCCCGGATTGCGCCCCGCCGGGATTCGCGGTTTGGAACGGCCGCTTTCGGGGGCTTTCCGGTTATGACAAGCAAGATGCGCAAATCACGGGCCAACGCGGAAGAAAGCGCATGATTCAGCATTGCATGCGCGCTCGAGAGGGTGTGACCATGAAGGTCAATCGCCACGTCCGGCGCCAGCGTCCCGCCCCGGATACGACGCTCCCACCCATTATCGAGAATAGCTGCCGGGGAGCGGGATGGACGTGTTTCCATAGGCCGCGAAGGAACAGGCGGCAAAGCTCGGCTGCCTGGCACCGTTGCGACAGGCTCAGTCATATCGACTTTATGCCGACCAGGCCGCAGTGGGCGAACGGACCGAGTAAGAGCGCTCCAAAGCGCCTGTTCGTCAGAGGAAAGATGCCGACGGGCCATCGCCAGCCGCAATTATTGTGACGTCAGCCGCGCCGCCGATCCAACGGGCAGCAAGATCAGCGCGCTACCGCGTGCCGACATGCCCCCGGCGATCGACCGCGCTCGGCTACCTGCACCCCAGAAGCTGTCGAATCGATTGGAGCCCTTGATGGCACCGCCCGTATCCTGGGCAATCCAGACGCCATTGGGCTCCGCGCGATCAAGCGAAAGCAGCACCGGCGCCCCCATCGGGACATATCGCGGATCAGCGGCGACGGTCGCCTCAGCCGTCACCGGCACCCCCATGGCGCCAATCGGCCCCGGCCCTGTCAGTTCACGAAAAAACACGAAGCTCTTGTTTTCATTCATGATCTGCGCGCCCTCCACCGGGTTGGCGCGCAACCATGCCATGATATCCTGCATCGACCCCGCCTGGATCAGTCCGCGATCCTTCATCAGCTTGCCGATGCCAGCATAATCGCGGCCATTCTGCCCGTCATAGCCGATCCGCATGACATCGCCACCGGGCAGCAGCAGACGTCCACTGCCCTGCACCTGAAGAAAGAAGAATTCGACCGGGTCCGCCGCCCACGCAAGTTCGAGCCCACGACCGGCGAGCGCACCAGCGACGATTTGGGAACGCTCGTCAAAGGGGACGAAATTGCTCCCTTGCACCTTGCCGCGAATGGTCCTGCCCTTGAGACTGTCACTGAACAAGCCAAGACTGACGTCGATCAGCTCGGGCGGACGGCGATAGATCGGGATCTGGTAGCCTGCTTGCTCATTTCGCGACCCGGAGATTTCAGGCTCATAATATCCCGTGACGAACGCTGTGCCGGGACCGACCTGCACCGCCTCGAAATAGCGGGCGAAAAATTCATTGGCGCTCGCTTCAGGCCAGCTGGACGCAGCAGCGCAGGCGTTGTTCCAGTCCGATCCTCTTGTAAGGCCGCTCTGATCGATGCGCTTCATCAGCGACGGGCAGGAAACACGAAATGCCTCCAGCGCCTTGCGTGAACGCTCTCCTGCTTCGATCAGCGGTGCAATATCGGGACCACGCGCAACTCCGGCAGCGACCGCAGTTAAATGGTCGGCGGCCTGGGTCGATGGCGTCGCGGACGGTAAAGCTGGGCGCGGCGTCGCGGGAACTGCGCTGACCGGGGCCTCAGACCCGCGCACTGGTCTCGAAGGGGCAGGACCTGTCGCTCCGGGTGGGATGACACCGCCCGCGCATGCCGACAAGAGCAGCGCAGCCGACAGCGCTGCCCACGGCTGCCTGAAGTTCATGCGGCCTCGTCGGTTTCGCTAAGCTTCCAGTTGGGATCGGTGCTGCGCAAGTCGCGCGTGAACGTCCAGATATCGTTGGTGCTCACTGCATCGGTCAGCGAACCGGCGACGACATTGCCGTCCTTGTCCCTGGTCACCGCTGCAATATCGGCCTCGAAACGAAGCGAAACTTCGGCAACACGTCCATCGACGCTGGCGCCTACAATCTGCGCCTTTTCGATACGAACAAGCCGGTTCTCGAGCACATGACCCGCAGCCTCGCGTTGTGCAATGGACTCCTCGAAAGACGTCAGAACATCTGTATCGCACAGCCATTCCAGTTCCGAACGATCGCCCCGCCAGAATGCCTCAAGCACCATCTTGTAGGCTGCTTTCGCACCCTCGACAAATTGCGGCACATCGAAATTCCGGTCGGCCGCGATCAATGCGCGCACGCCAGCTTCGCTACCTTGGGCAATCAAGCCATCGGCCAATCGCACCGAATCACCGGCCATGTCCGTCATCGTGCGAGGCTGAAGGACAGTTACCTTCGCCCTTTCCTCAGCCGGACGCAGCGCAGGTTCCTGCTCATGCCCCGTCCGCTTTCCCAGTACGGAGTAGAGCCGCAACGCCAGAAAACCGGCGATGAGGGCGAGGATCACGATTACATACACGGGGCAAAGAACCCTTTAGACTAGATCTGAAAACGACAACGCAATCAACATAGGCATGTTTCCGCCCATATTCAAATGGCGCCTTTTGGCGGCGGCATTGCCCTGCCCCGCCGCCCCTGCTAAGCGCACGGGCTAACGTCTTGGGGCCGGTTGCCCCCGGACCAACAGGAAATTCAGGGAACTCAAATGGCCGACGAAGCCGATACGATCCAGACCAGCGCGGGTAACGGCGCCGACACGAGCCCACAGATCGCGCTCATCAGCCAATATGTGAAGGATCTCTCGTTCGAGAACCCTAATTCGCCTGCCGTCTACCAATGGCCAGATCAGCCGCAAATCGATGTTCAGTTCAACATCGGGGCCGACAAGGTCGGTGATGAAGTCGTAGAAGTTTCCTTGAAAATCGAAGTGAAGGCGCTCGCTCCGCAGGGTACGGCATTTGCGGTCGAACTGCTGTACGCCGCGCTCTTCGGCATGCGCAATGTGCCGGACGAACAGCTTCAGCCTTTCATGCTGGCAGAAGCCCCGCGCCTGCTCTTTCCCTTCGCCCGCCGCGTTCTGGCCGATGCGATCCGCGATGGCGGTTTCCCGCCGCTGTTGCTGGACCCGATCGATTTCGGTGGACTTTACGAGCAGCAGGCTCAGGCGATCGCACAAACCGCAGGCGAACCGGCTGGTCACGCCTGAAGCACATATGAGGCCGCACTCCGCTCCCGCTGGGCTCGCCAAGCTTGCGGTAAGCGGAGTAAGCGGTCTGCCCTGCGCTTCGGCCGTAGGCAGAACCGACCAGCCCAACCTCGCGCGGCGGGAGAGATAATCCCATGAAGTTGGTCAAGGCGCTTGGCTCGGTAGGCGGGCTAACGCTCGCCAGCCGGGTGCTAGCGCTGGTCCGTGACTCTTTGGCCGCGCGCTATGTCGGCGCAGGCTTTGCGTCGGACGCTTTCAATGGCGTAGCTTTTCGCCTGCCCAACATGTTTCGCGCCCTGTTTGCGGAGGGCGCTTTTTCCGCAGCCTTCATTCCGATGTTCAACCGCAAGGCGGCGGGGCCGGGCGGTGTCGCGGACGGCTATCATTTCGCCGAACGTGCGCTTGCCGTCCTGCTACCGGTGCTCATTCTTTTCACTGTCATTCTGATTGCTGCGGCCTACCCCATCACTTGGCTGTTATCCGGCGGTTTCTCGCGCCAAAACCCGACGCCGGAGCAGTTTGCCTTTGCGGTGCTGTTGTCGCGTATCACCCTGCCCTATCTCGCGCTGATCAGTCTTGCTTCGTTGCTAGGCGGCATATTGAATTCACTGGATAAATTCTGGGTAAATGCCGCCGCGCCCATATTGCTTAATGTCGCCATGATCGCCGGGCTATGGCTTTTCCACGGGGCGGACGAATATGAAACGGCTCGTGTCCAGGCCATGTCGGTCACTGTGGGCGGAGCGTTGCAACTCTTATGGCTGATCTGGGCCTGCCGTCGCGCGGGCGTTTCGATGAAGCTCAAACGCCCCCGTCTTGACGGTGACGTGCGTGAATTGCTGCGTCTTATCGTGCCAGCTGCCGCCGGTGCTGGCGCTTCGCAGATCAACCTGCTTATTTCCACTGCCTTGTCCGGTTGGCTGCTAGCCTCCGGGTCGATCACCTATATCTACTACGCCGATCGGTTGAACCAACTGCCGCTTGGACTGATCGGAATCGGCCTCGGCACCATATTGCTGCCGACCATTTCCCGGCTCCTGTCGACGGGGCAGGAGCAGGTGGCCATGGAAACGCAAAATCGCGGCGTCGAGCTGGCCCTCTTTCTCACATTGCCCGCGACGATCGCCTTCATCACGGTTGCCGAGCCGATCGTTCGCGGCCTTTTTCAATATGGCCGCTTCAGCGTTGAGGATGCGCGTCGCTGTGGCTGGGCATTGTCCGCCTTCTCGATCGGCCTCCCCTCCTATGTGCTCGTGAAGGTTCTGACGCCCGGCTATTATGCGCGTGGCGACACCAAAACGCCGGTGCGTTATGCGATGCTATCCATCCTCATCAACATCATCGGCAATATCGCACTAATCCCCCTGCTCGGGCATGTAGGCCCGCCGCTGGCAACTGCGATGTCCTCGACCGTCAATGTCGCCATGCTTTATGCAACGCTGGTAAAGCGCGGCCATTTCATTGCTGATGCGCAGCTGCGCCGAAGGCTTCCTCGACTTGCCCTGGCAGCACTGGTCATGGGCGGCGCGCTTGTCGCGGGCGAAAGCCTTCTTGAACCATGGTTAGCTGGGGTAATGATCCAGCGCTATCTTGCGCTGACCGTGCTTGTCGGCGCCGGGATAGCGCTTTACGGGATAGCCTGTTTCCTGACGGGCGCCTATCGGGTGTCCGACCTTACGGCACTCATGCGCCGACGGGGTTCAACCACAACCCAAGAGAATGGATAGAAGAATGCGCGTCCTTTCCGGCATCCAGCCGACCGGTAATCTGCACCTGGGCAATTATCTGGGCGCGATCCGCAATTGGGTTCGGATGCAGGACGAGATGGATGCGGCAAGCCAATGCTTCTTCTTTCTGGCCGACATGCATTCGATCACCGTGCATGAGGGGCGCGAGCAGCGCATCCGTAACGTCCGGGACATGGCGGCGGCGCTTGTCGCTGCGGGGATTGATCCCGATCGCTCTGTACTGTTCAATCAGGCACGGGTCCCCGCCCATGCGGAGCTATGCTGGTTACTGAACGGCACGGCGCGGATTGGCTGGCTGAACCGCATGACACAATTCAAGGACAAGGTCGGCAAGGATCGCGAAGGCGCCTCGATCGGCCTGTTCGTCTATCCGGTACTCCAGGCAGCCGACATCCTCGTCTACAATGCTACGCATGTGCCTGTGGGCGAGGACCAGAAGCAGCATCTCGAACTGGCCCGGGATATCGCCACAAAGTTCAACACGGATTTCGGGGTCGAGCTGTTTACCTTGCCTGATCCGATCATCCCCAAGGAGTCGGCGCGCATCATGTCCTTGCGCGATGGCACTGCAAAGATGTCAAAGTCCGATCCGTCGGACATGAGCCGCATCAACCTCACCGATGAGGATGACGCGATCATGCAGAAGGTGAAGAAGGCCAAGACTGATCCGGAACCATTGCCCGAAACGGCAGAGGGTCTGCAGGGCCGGCCGGAAGCGAATAATCTGATCGGCATCTACGCGACCTTGACCGGCAGAACGGCCGACGCCGTGTGCGCCGAATTTGCAGGCAAGGGTTTTGGGGCTTTCAAACCTGCTTTGGGCGAACTGCTGGTTGAAACCCTCCGGCCTATCCGCACGCGCTTCCTTGAACTGCGCACAGATGACGCGGCGCTCGACGCTATATTGGAGAATGGTGCGGCGAAGGCGCGTGCCGCCGCTGAACCCGCATTGCGGTCGGCCTATGATGCGATGGGCCTGATGCGCTGAAACGCTGCCCGTCGTCGACGGAATAACGATCCCCGTGACGTCTTGCCTATAGCTGACATTATTGCGTCCGCCCGCCTTGTTTGAGCGTTCAAATGATGTTCAGTTGCGTTCTGCTATTGTCGGGCGCAAGGTTGCAATGGTTCTCTGCCTTAGGGACGCTGGAATATGAAACTTATCAAAAAGATTGGTATGGTTGCGGCGCCGACGTTGGCGCTGATCGGCCTTTCTGGCTGTGCTTCATCCTTCAAAGCAAATGTCGCGCGCTTCCAGCAATTGCCTGCACCCGCCGGGCAGAGCTTCACAATCGTTTCTGATGACCCCAGTCTCGCCGGTGGCCTTGAATTTTCGCAATATGCAGGGATGGTAGGTCAACGCCTGGCGCAGACGGGCTACACTCCCGCATCTGATCCGGCCCGCGCGGACCTGATCGTCCGCGTCGCCTATCATGTCGATAATGGGCGTGAGAAGGTGCGCTCTACCGGCTTCGGCCCGCCCGACCCCTATTTCTATGGCGGCTGGGGCTGGCGCGGCCGCTGGGGCAGGCCTTGGGGCTACGGCTTCTATGACCCGTGGCTGTTCGGCCCCGGTTACAGCGACGTCAGCAGCTATACCGTGTATACCAGCGACCTCAGCATGAAGATCGATCGGGCGGCCGATAACCGGCGGCTGTTCGAAGGCAAGGCGTCCGCGCAATCCCTGTCGAACAGGTTGACCTATCTCGTCCCCAACTTGATCGACGCCATGTTCACCGGCTTTCCGGGGCAGAATGGAGAGGATGTGAAGATCACCCTACCCCCCGAACGGAAGGGCTGACCTCGGACGAAACGCTCGTGGGCGGTCTTCGCCCTGGAGTCGTAGGAGACCGCCGAATTTCTCGGCTCGAAAGGATCAGGGAAGCCGACGGGCTGTCATGATCCTTATGGACTGCTGAAGCATCTGCCCCTTCATAGCCCCCTCGCCCGCAGTCGGCGACTTGGGTGCCGACAGGATAGCGCGGACCACGTCCATACCCTCCACCACATGGGCAAACACAGCGAAGCCCTGATTATCGCCCGGCGACGCGGGTTGCGCGTCCATGCTGGGCATCTTGCCAAGGACGATGAAAAAATCCCCGGTGGCGCTTCCAGGCGCATAGCGTGCCATGGAAAGCGCGCCTTCATCATGGGTAAGCCCGGTTTGCGTGGTGGACTCATGGGTGATGGGTGGGAGTGCGCGCGCGGGATCATTCTGCGTTCCGCCCTGGACGAAGCCATAATCGGCTGTCCCCACGGCGCGGTAGAATGTGGTGCCGTCCAGCCGCTTTTGATCGACGTAGCGCAAGAAGTTGCGCGCGGTGATCGGCGCCTTGGCTAGATGGACGGCGACGATGATGCGGCCAGCACTTGTATCGAGCGCAACCTGCACATCCTGGGAAGGAGAAGAAGCCGGAACCTGAGCAGCAGCGGCCGTGAAGGAAAGTATAGCAGCGAGCAGAAGGGCAAAATGTCGGATCACGGCGACACCCTAATCCATCGCTACATCGCTGTCAGCGTCAGTTTTCCAGCTGGCGCAGGAGGGCGCGGATGTCGGCGTCTATATCCGCATTCGTTTGCCGCAGTCCCTCGATCGTGCGTACGGCGTGGATGACGGTGCTATGATCGCGGCCGCCAAAAATGCGTCCGATTTCGGGCAGCGACCGGGGCGTCATCTTCTTGGCGAGATACATGGCCACCTGACGGGGTCTCGCCACAGCGCGAGCGCGGCGCTTGGACCGCATCTCCGAGGCGTCGATCTTGTAGTGCGCCGCGCAGACCTTCTGGATCTCGTCTACCGTGATGCGGCGCGCGTTGGCGCGCACGGCGTCGGCGAGCATGCTTTGGGCAAATTCCAGATCGACGGAGCGGCCGGTCAGTTGGCCGTAGGCGATCAGTTTGTTGAAAGCGCCTTCTAACTCACGAATGTTTGAGCGAATTGAACGCGCTAGAAAATCGATGACGGCGTCAGGGACCGGCGGGTCGCCGGCGATGGCGCGCTTGGCTTCCAGGATGGACAGGCGCAGGTCGAGGTCGGCCGGGCGGATGTCCGCGACCAGCCCTCCGGCGAGGCGGGAGAGGATGCGGGCGTCGATCGAATCGAGCAGTTGCGGGGCGCGGTCGGCGGTCACGACGATGCGAGCGCCAGAATCGATCAAGTCATTGATAGTGTGTAGAAATTCTTCCTGCGTGGAGCCCTTGCCCGCGATGAACTGGATATCGTCGATCAGCAGCAGGCGGGCAGCGCGCAGGCGCGCCTTGAACATCATGGTCTCGTTCGCGCGCATCGCGTTCACGAACTCCATCATGAACCGCTCCGCCGACATGTAGAGCACGGGCGCGGCGGGAGAGTGGGTGGAGAAGTGCTGGGCGATGGCGTGGAGCAGGTGCGTCTTGCCCTGTCCCGTGCTGCCATGGATGAAAAGCGGGCTGAAACGGGGCTGCGCTTCTGCCGCGATCGCCTGCGCCGCGGAAAAGGCGAGATGGTTAGACTCGCCGGTTACGAAATCGGCAAAGCTGTGGCGCGGCTGAAAATTGCAAGCGGGGGCGGCATCAAGGGAAACCGGATCAACAACGGCGATCTCCTCCACCGGTGCGGCTTCGAGCAGGCGCGGGCCGATGGAGTTAGGCGCGCGGCGAAGCCTGACCTCCCGGACCCCTACGCCAGCACAGCGCCATGCCATGCAAAGGCGGTCACCAAAATGACCGGACACGAAATTGGCCGTGAAGTCGGAGGCGAACAGCAGGTCCAGGGTCTGGGATTCGGGGCAATAGTCGCCCAGCCGAGCGGCCTTCAGCCACTGATCGAACATGCGCGGGCCGATGTCGCGGCGAAGCCCGGCGCGGATCGCGTCCCACGCCGATTCCAGACGCGCGCCATCATGCGATGCCTGAACGCTCAAACTATCCGCCACTGCCGTGAAACCCTTCAT